>NZ_OZ480212.1:0-3197900 GCF_984668525.1 Burkholderia torrens | reverse complement strand
ACGTCGGGTCGGAGGTGAAGTTTCCCGGAAGGATAGCGCCTGCGGTGATGTGCGTCCAGAACGACATGCTCACCATAGCCGGTGAAGCGCACATACAAAACGGCGCTCACCCCAACCACTCCCGAAAACCCTCACCGGTCCGCCATTGCAGCGTTCCGGACTCTTCCAGACGTGCCGCGGGATGCGCGGATTCACAGAATTTCACCTGTGCACGACACGTGCGGAATTCGCTCCCGTATCGGCTCACCTTTCGATTTGTCGTAATTTTGCGACTGCACGACCGTGCGTTTTGCACAGGGTTGCGATTGTCCGTCGCTGTGCGTCCCCGATCGCCCCACGGCGGCCTGTATGCATGTACAGGCACGGTTCGCAGGGGGACAGGAATCGGGTCCGGCCTGCGAAAAGACACCGCTGAAACCGGCCCGTACGGCCCGACCGGACCTGATTTGCAGGGCCGGGCGCGCATTGTACAGCGCACCAATAGGATCAGGTCCCGAAAATACTCACCTTGAGCACAGCATGTCCATTCGTCCGGATGCCGACGAATGCCCGGCACGCGCGGGATTGGCTGGCGAAGCCTCCCGAAAACGCTCACCTTTCCAAAAAAATGCTGTGCCGCAATGGGCACGGAAATGGCTCCCGAAAAACCTCACCGTAACCGCCACAGTATCAAAAACCTCAATGCGTTCCGATACTTATGCTCGGAAGGCATTTGGCTGTGCACCGCAGACATCCCCCGAAAAGCCTCACCTTTCGACGGGAATCCTTCAGACGACAACGGTATGTCGGCCCCCGAAAAATCTCACCTGTGCCAAAAAGTGGCACAGCAAAAACGAGATTTCTTCCAGTCCTGGCGGGCTTTTCGGCGAATCCGGCCGATCACTGGTCCCGAAAAACCTCACCTTTGACCATTTTTCGGGCAAATTCCATTCCCGAAAAGCCTCACCTATGGGCGCGTGCACGGCCTGTGATCCATGCCCCGAAAAAGCTCACCTTAGCGGGATCAGGACAGGAAAACCCGGATTTCCCTCCCGAAAAACCTCACCTTTAGGACATCACAGGCCCCTGTGCGCACTTTTGCTGTGCAAAATGGCGATCGTTTCCCGGAAATCCTCACAGCAAAATCCCGCGGAGTCCCGTGAAACCTCACCTTTCGCCAAAACTGCCCAAAAGATGGGCAGAATCGGGGCACGAAGAAGGTCCTGCAAGTTCTCACCTGTGTCTGCACAGGCAGAAAACTGTGCAGTCAGGCACAGCGCGGGTTCTGTGGCTGTGCGGCCCCGAAAACCCTCACCTTTGGGAAATCTCGTGTTTCACTGTGATCCCGAATCCGCTCACGACCTTTCCTGCAACGGCTCACGCTGCTCCCTGAACCCCATCACGTCAGCTCCCGCAGAAGATCACCTTGGCTCCCGTAAAACTTCACCTTGTCGGCCGGAAAGCCTTGCTACGTAAGGCTGTGCCGTGGCGTTAACGTTTTTAACTAAGGGTTCAAGGGTGTTTACTTCTAATACTCTCAAGACATCGGCTGACGAGTTTTCCACAGACACCCCAACCCCTGAACACCCACAGGCAACAGGATCCGCTGTCATGTGAAACAAATGCCGAAATTCGGGGTCTGCAGGAAAATGCTTGTAAGACAAAGACTTGGCTGATTTTCTTCGCTTTGTTTCACGGAATCCTTGAGCACAGTCGACCAGATCGGCTCACAGAGCCGATTTCTGTGCGAAGCGACGTAAATTCACCACGTCTGCACAAAACAAGTATCAGGAAATACGTATTTCGTTATGATTGCCACATTTCAATGTCTGTGAGCACTGTCATGACCCTGGACGAAATGCGCCAAGTCATTCGCGACGAACTGGAATCGCTGCGTGCCAGCGGTGCACGCCGTCAGGAGTTGTCGCTGCATGCCTGCAAGCGTTTGTTCTTCGATCTCGGCATCCGCCCGTCGGCCGCCAATGTCCGCGATCTCACCCAGACCGGCAGCGCCAGCGACATTCCGAAAGATATCGACCATTTCTGGGAGCGCATCCGTTCCGCGTCCAAGATCCGGCTCGACGGGGCAGCCATCCCGAAGGCCGTCGAGGAAAAAGCCGGCGCATTGCTCGGCGCACTCTATGAAGAAGCACTGAAAGCAGCCCGCGACAGTCTCGATAGCGATCGCGAACAGGTTCGGGCCAGCGTGGCCGACGCCGAGCAGCGGTTGCGCGACGCAACCGTCCGCCAGGAAACGCTCGAAGCGGCGCTCTCCCGCGGCGAAACCCGAAACGAACAGCTGCAGGCCCGCGTGACCGAACTCGAGGTTCAACTCGCGTCGCAATCGACGCACGGTTCGGCAAGCGAAGCGACGTTACTCACCACAGTCGCCCGACTGGAGAAGGAACTCGCCGCGGCAGCGGCCCGCATCGACACCGAGCAGGCGCAAAACGCGACGCTCCGCGACCGCATCGATGCGTTGCAAGCCGAATTGCAGCAGCGCACGGAACACTACGCGCAGCAAATCAAGGACGCCGTGGCCGAAGCCGAACGCCGCGTGAAGCCGATGCTGGTCGAGCTGGATTCGTTGCGCAGCATGGCGTCGACCTACCAGAGTGGCTTGCGCGACGTACAGCGCAAGGAATTCGATTTCCTGCAGCAATTGAGTTCGGCCAAGGCCCGCGCGGATCGGCTCGAAGAACAGCTGCGCACGCAGGGCGATGAACTGGAACGCGCGACGCGCGACGTGAGTTCGTTACGTGCGAGCCGAGGGATGAATCCGGAAATCGCCGCACTGATCCGGCGCCTGGCCGATGCCGGGCAACTGGATGCGGAAGCGTTTTCCGCGATCGGTACCACGCTGGATCACGATATTCCGGTGCCGGCCCGGTGCCCGCATTGCGATGGGGAGCCGGAACTGTCGCACGGTGACGAAGGGTTTGAAGTGGCGTGCCCGGAATGCGAACACGCGTCGGGCGCGTGGCCGTCGCGGTTCGAAGCCGTCGCGCGCTTTGCGCATTCCTGACCCGGAGATCGGCAGCGCGTGCACAGGTGAGACGATCCGGGATGCTTGAGGTGAGGTTTTTCGGGAGCTGTGAAACGGTGAGGCTGTGCCACGCAAGGCTGCTCACGGATCGTGTCGCGTGAGCAGCCGCTTCCTTATCAGTGAGTTTCGTCGGTGTCGGTCGCGTCACCGTTGTGGTCGGCCAAGCCATCGCGCCAGTTCTTCCATGCGCGATGCAGGCGGTTCGACGAGATCGGCCGCATGAAGCCCAGCCATTTGCCGACGCGCTCGGGCGGCACGTCGTGTTCGAACAGCTCGGCCGCATAGGTATTGCGCAGCGTTTGCGGGCTCGCGCGCGCGGTGCGCGACGACGTGAGCCCGGCCGATTCGACGATCGCGTCGATCGCGCGCAGCATCGTGGCCTTGTGCATCGGCCGTCCGGCATGCGATGCGGGGAACACGAGTTCTCCCGGGATCTCCTGGCGCTTGCGCTCGGTCAGCCATGCTTCGAGCAGCGCGATCGCAAACGAGGCCAGATGGGTTTCGCGCGCGTAATCCGGATGCGTCGACTCGATCTGCAACGACGTGCCGGTCGTATTGATGCAACTAATCGTGAGGGCACGTGCTTCGCCCGTCTTGATGCCGGCACCGAGGAACGCGGCAACGAGCGCGCGGTCGCGCCGCTCTTTCCAGTAAGCGGCACCCGATACACCGATCGGTGAAAACAGATAGGCGAGCAACGTCGCGCGTTCGGCCGGCGTGAGGAAACCGGTTGGTTCGTTGTCGCGTGCCTGGCGCCAGTTCGCTTCGCCATCCTGAGCAATGAAACGGGCCGGGTTGGTCGATGCGTATTCGGTACGCCGGATGTGGTCGAGCACACGCTCGATCAGCCGCAAATAGCGCATGCGCTGCGTTTTCTTGATCGGCAATTCGCCGACGAAGTTTGCAATGGTGGCCGTGTCGACCGTGGCCAGATTCTTCTGATGCGCACGCATCCACGCGAGAAAGGCGCCCCATTGCGCGCGATAGACGTCGGCTGACGAACGGCGATAGTCCTGCATCGCGAGCCACGCGTCGAACGCGGTTTCTGGCGAGAGGATCCAGTCGGATGCACCGCGGTCGAACAGATCCTTTTCTTCCGGGCGTGCAGCGGTGTCGGGAGAAGCGGGAAGGGACATGGTGTTAATTCCGTTAGTTGCGTATATGGTAGCCCTTTCCGCAACATGTCGGGCAGCAAGGGACTGAACCGGCCGCCGTGCGCCGCGGCCGGAGCGTGGCCGTCAGTCGCCCCACGCCTTGGACTGACGGTGAGCGCGCTCGCGTGGTGCCGTGTCGTGCGACGTTGCCGCGGCTTCGTACGCGAGGACCGCGAACGAAAAGACGGCGGGCAGCGCATTCGAGCGCCCGAAGTCGATCGGATCGTCCGTTTCGGGAAACGTCATGTCCGACGGCCGTTCGAATAATTGACGCATGCCGGCGTCGTGCCGGCTGGCAAAGCCGAGATCGGCGAGCGCCTCGGCTTCGATCGCGTGCAGCAGGCGCCACGTGAGCGGCACGCGCTGGCGGATGTAGCGCCCGGCGATATGCCGGACGATCAGCTCGAGATCATGCGCGGCAGCCTTGAAGCTGAGCGCGGCCAAATCTTGTTCTTCTGTCATTGCAGGCTCCTGTCGACCGGGGCGGGCGCCTCGGTGCGCCGGCTCCAGCCCGTGCATGGCGGAATGTCCGTATACTGTACAAACATACAGTATTTTCCGCAACTGGCCTGCGATTGACCTTTTGGCCGACTATCCGCGTCGTCAGCGATGGATCACGATCAGCAATGCCCGCGCTTCGGCCTTGCCGGGGTTGCGGATCGCGTGCGGCTCGTCGGCCGGGTAGCGTGCGGTGTCGCCCACCTTCAGGCGCCGGCTGGCCGCCGCGGCTTCGATTTCCATCGCGCCCTGCAGCACGGTGAGGTGCTCGCGCGTGCCGGGTTCGTGCGCGTTCGACACCAGTGCGCCGCCGCCCGGCAGCGTCAGTTCGTACCATTCGAACTTGCCGGCGAGGTCGATCGGGCCCCATACGCGCAACTGGTACCGGCCGTCGTGGCCGGCGAGCGTCGGGATGTCGTGCGGGCCGTCCACCCGGATCGTCTCGGGCGCCTTCGGCTGCGAAAACAGCTCGTCGAGCGTGATGCCGAGCGCATTCGTCAGCCGCCACGCAACGGCGATCGTCGGGTTGGCCTTGTCGCGTTCGATCTCGGAGAGCATCGATTTCGATACGCCGGCCGCGCGCGACAGGTCGTCGAGCGTCAGCTTGCGCTCGTTGCGCAGCCGCTGGATCTGCTCGCCCACACGCGGCGGTGTGATGGCCGGCGGCTGCGGCGCGGCGCCGGCAGGCGTGCGCCGCGGCCCGGAGGAACTTGCCATTTGGATTCCGTTCGCTTAGAGTTGTTCGATATTTCGAATTCTAGTTCGGAATATCGGATAAATGCGGTCAACCGAACGACCGACTATAACAGTAGCAGGCCGTTGCGCCGCCGCCACGAGCGGTGCGCCGCGGAATGCGAATCCCTGTCAGGAGCTTTGCGATGCGTGATGCCTTTCTCGCCCAGGTGCGCGGGACGCTCGACCAGATCCGCGCGGACGGTTTTTACAAGACCGAGCGCGAGATCGCGAGTCCCCAGGCGGCAGCCGTGCGGCTCGCCGGCGGTGCCGGCGTGCTCAATTTCTGCGCGAACAACTATCTGGGTCTGGCGAACGATTCGCGCCTGATCGCGGCGGCGAAGGCCGGCCTCGACCAGGACGGCTTCGGCATGGCATCGGTCCGCTTCATCTGCGGCACGCAAACCGTCCACAAGCAACTGGAAAGCGCGCTGGCCGCGTTTCTCGGCACCGAGGACAGCATCCTCTATTCGAGCTGCTTCGACGCGAACGGCGGGCTGTTCGAGACGCTGCTCGACGAGAACGACGCGATCATCAGCGACGAGCTGAACCACGCGAGCATCATCGACGGCATTCGCCTCTGCAAGGCGAAGCGCTTCCGCTACAAGAACAACGACCTGGCCGACCTCGAGGCGAAGCTCAAGGAAGCCGATGCGGCGGGCGCGCGTCACAAGCTGATCGCGACCGACGGCGTGTTCTCGATGGACGGCATCATCGCCGACCTGAAAGGCATCTGCGATCTCGCCGATCGCTACGGCGCGCTCGTGATGGTCGACGATTCGCACGCGGTCGGCTTCATCGGCACGCACGGTCGCGGCACGCCGGAGTACTGCGGCGTCGAAGGCCGCGTCGACATCATCACGGGCACGCTCGGGAAGGCGCTCGGCGGTGCATCGGGCGGCTATGTCGCCGCGCGTCGCGAGGTGATCGAGCTGCTGCGCCAGCGCTCGCGCCCGTATCTGTTCTCGAACACGCTCACACCGAGCATCGCCGCGGCATCGCTGAAGGTGCTGGAACTGCTCGGCAGCGACGAAGGCGCGAAGCTGCGCGAGCGCGTGCGCGAGAACGGCGCGCGGTTCCGCCAGCAGATGACCGAAGCCGGCTTCACGCTCGTGCCCGGCGCACACCCGATCATCCCGGTGATGCTCGGCGACGCGCAGCTCGCGACGAACATGGCCGACAAGCTGCTCGGCGAAGGCGTCTACGTGATCGGCTTCTCGTTCCCCGTCGTGCCGCGCGGCCGCGCGCGCATCCGCACGCAGATGAGCGCCGCGCATACGCCCGAGCAGATCGACCAGACGGTCGCCGCGTTCGTGCGCGTCGGCAAGTCGCTCGGCATCATCTGACGGAGGCGCGACCATGAAAGCACTGGCAAAGCTCGAACGCGGCCCCGGCCTGACGCTCACGCGCGTGAAGCGTCCCGAAGTCGGCCACAACGACGTGCTGATCAAGATCCGCCGCACGGCGATCTGCGGCACCGACATCCATATCTGGAAGTGGGACGACTGGGCGCAGAAGACGATTCCCGTGCCGATGCACGTCGGTCACGAATATGTCGGCGAGATCGTCGAGATGGGGCAGGAAGTGCGCGGCTTCGCGATCGGCGATCGCGTGTCCGGCGAAGGCCACATCACGTGCGGTTTCTGCCGCAACTGCCGCGCGGGGCGCCGGCATCTATGCCGCAACACGGTCGGCGTCGGCGTGAACCGCGAAGGCGCGTTCGCCGAGTATCTGGCGATCCCGGCGTTCAACGCGTTCAAGATTCCGCCGGAGATCTCCGACGATCTCGCGTCGATCTTCGACCCGTTCGGCAACGCGACGCACACGGCGCTGTCGTTCAACCTCGTCGGCGAGGACGTGCTGATCACTGGCGCGGGTCCGATCGGCATCATGGCCGTCGCGATCGCGAAGCACGTCGGCGCGCGCAACGTCGTGATCACCGACATCAACGACTACCGGCTCGAGCTCGCGCGCAAGATGGGCGCGACGCGCGCGGTCAACGTCGCACGCGAGTCGCTGCGCGACGTGATGGCCGACCTGCACATGACCGAAGGCTTCGACGTCGGTCTCGAGATGTCGGGCGTACCGAGCGCGTTCACGAGCATGCTCGAGGCGATGAACCACGGCGGCAAGGTCGCGCTGCTCGGCATCCCGCCCGCGCAGACGGCGATCGACTGGAACCAGGTGATCTTCAAGGGGCTCGAGATCAAGGGCATCTACGGCCGCGAGATGTTCGAGACCTGGTACAAGATGGTCGCGATGCTGCAGAGCGGTCTCGACCTGTCGCCGATCATCACGCATCGCTTCGCGGCCGACGATTACGAGAAAGGCTTCGCCGCGATGCTGTCCGGCGAAAGCGGCAAGGTGATTCTCGACTGGACGGCCTGAGTCGAGTGTCGAGACGGGGCAGCGCGGCACGTTGGCCGCCTGCCCCGCTTTCGTTTACGTGCGTACCGTCGCACCGAAGCGCGTGATTCAACGCTTGAGGTGAGATTATTCGGGAGCTGTGTTTGCGCGCCGAATCGCGACGCGATTCCGCATCGGTGAACTGCAATCGCACGTTCGCTTCACCTGTCTGCCTTTGCTTCGCATAGTCCCTTCCGCACCCTTCCACGCTCTTCCACATGCATCGCTACTTCGCTGGCCAGGCGATCGTTCGCGACGCACCGCACGCGACGCCGAGCTGAATCGGAACATCAACCGTGAGCCCGCGAACCTCGTTGCGACTCACTCGTGCGCATGACGCACTTCGTCCAACGGTGCGCGGATCGCTACTTGCTCCGTTCACCCTTCATCCATCGCGGTTCGAGCTGAAGATTCAACACGACGAGCCAGCGCTTCGGGCACTGCGGCACAACGTCGACCGGATCGCCATGCGTGCCGGGAATCGTGATGAACCCGTGCTGCGCCGCGTGCTGATACGCACGCAATGCATCGGCCTGCAGCCAGAAGCTGACGAGCGCACACGTCACGAAGCGGAACAGCAGCACCGCCGCGGCGTCCGGCGCGAATCCGGCCGCGACCAGCAGGCTTTCGAACGCGAACGCCAGCGCCTGCGCGACCGCAATCGTGACGATCGTCAGCTTCATCACGCCGCGCAGCCGCAGTGCGGCACGCACGCGGGCCTGCCGGGCGTCGAGCCGGGCGCGGTCGCCGTCGTTGTCGCGCTTCGGCACCTCGTGTCTCATGACGCCGCACCGGCTTGCCGTGCGACCTCGATCTGCACCGTGCCGACCGCGCGCACGCGGTCGTTCGCGATGCTGACGGCCTTGCACAGGATCGCGCTGTCGTAGTTGTGTCCCGGAAAACGCATCACGTCGACCGACTGAAATCCTTCGCGGCGATAGAAATCGATGAGCCGGACCGCCGCATGCGGCGCGTCGAGCGCCAGGTGCGTCGCGCCGCGCGCGGCGGCCCGATGTTGTGCAAACGCGAGCAGTGAACGACCGATGCCGCGGTCCTGCCAGACGGGATCGACGGCCAGCTGGCCGAGCGTCGCGACGCGCCGGCTGCGATACGGATCGCAGCGGGAATCGGGATCGTGCGACTGCAGCGTCATCGTCGCGACCAGATGCGCGTTGCCGAGCGCGACGAAGCACTCGCCGGTGAGCATGCGTTCGCGCGTCGCCGACGCCGGCTGATCGACGCCCGGGCAATTGAAGCCCAGTGCGCCGAGCGGCGCGAACGCGCGATGCAGCAGCGCGGTCAGTGCGTCGTACGAATCGCTGCGCGGATCGAAGCGCCGCACGACGACGCGGCCGTCGAGCCGCTTCGCATAAGCCGCATAGGCGCGCGCGGGGCGCGCGGATTCCGGTCGCTGCATGATGTCCTTGTGCACAGACAGGGTGACCGAAGTGTAGTGAGCGTCCCGTATCGGCTTCAAGAAAAAATGTCGTAAACGTGCGCCGCCAGGCCGCGCTTCAGCCCTCTCGCCGACAGGGTTTTTCACATGGGTATTGACGACGGAGAACGATCGTTCTACCGTAAACCCATGAATACACCTCACGACTCCTCCGGCGAACCGGGCGTTCGCGACCGGCTGCTCGACGCGGCCGAAGCGCTGATCTATTCGGGCGGCATCCATGCAACGGGTGTCGATGCGATCGTCAAGCGCTCCGGTGCGGCACGAAAGAGCTTTTATTCGCACTTCGAATCGAAAGAGGCGCTGGTGGTCGCCGCGCTCGAACGTCGCGACGAACGCTGGATGCGCTGGTTCGTCGACGCCACGCTGGCGCGCGGCAAGGCGCCGCGCACGCAGCTGCTCGGCATGTTCGACGTGCTGCGCGACTGGTTCGGGCAGCCCGATTTTCACGGCTGCGCGTTCCTGAACGCATCGGGCGAGATCCCCGACGCCGACGATCCCGTGCGTGTCGTCGCGCGCGAACACAAGGCACGGTTGCTGGCGTTCGTGCGCGAGCGCTTCGATGCGTATGCCGACGAAGCCGGCATCGAGCGTCGTGGGCTTGCGCGCATCGCACGCCAGTGGCTCGTGCTGATCGACGGCGCGATCGGCGTGGCGCTTGTCAGCGGCGATGCAAACGCCGCGCGCGATGCGCGCGCGACGGCCGAACTGCTGCTCGATACCGTGTCGCGGTAGCCGACGCAGCGAATCCGAACCGGCCGCGTTCATTCGCGGCCAGAACCTGAACAGGAGCAACTCATGTCCGATTCCCCCGAAGTCCGCCCACCCGTTCCGCCCTTCACGCTCGAAACGGCGCGCCAGAAGGTGCGCGCCGCCGAGGACGGGTGGAACACGCGCGACCCGCAGCGCGTGTCGCTCGCCTATACGCCGCAGAGCCGGTGGCGCAATCGTGCCGAGTTCGTGACGGGCCGCGACGAGATCGTCGGGCTGCTGCAGCGCAAGTGGGCGCGCGAGCTCGACTACCGTCTGATCAAGGAGCTGTGGGCGTTCGACGGCAATCGCATCGCGGTGCGCTTTGCGTACGAATGGCATGACGATGCGGGCAACTGGTTCCGCTCGTACGGCAACGAGAACTGGGAGTTCGACGAAAACGGCCTGATGGCGCATCGTCACGCGAGCATCAATGATCTGCCGATTCGCGAGGCCGACCGTCTTTATCACTGGCCGCTCGGTCGTCGTCCGGACGATCATCCGGGGCTGTCCGACCTCGGGCTGTGAGGTTCACGTCGATTCAGCGGCGCGGCGAACGCATCACCGCGGTCCAATGGTGAGGAAATTCGGGAGTCGCTGCGCTGAGGTGAGATTTTTCGGGACGCGGTGAAATGGCGTGTCGGACTGTGTGCTTCGAGCAGATCGACGCGGCATCGCACGGGTAAAGCAGGCATGTTGACGTGCAGCGGTGTGCTTCATCGTGTGATGCATCTCACCGATCGCATCGGTGAAGCGTCGACGATCGGTGTGTGCGCGCATGACATGCAACTCACCGATCGGATCGACTTCACCACGCAGGCTTCCGAGGAATCTGCACGAGTGCGCAAACGCATCGTGCGTTGCTCACCGCCGACCGATTCATGAAGTGATGCCCGGCGCGCGCCGAGCATCACCCTCGCGCTTCAGCCCGCGATCCGCGCGGTGACTGCCTCGCCCACTTCCTGCGTGCCAGCGTTGCCGCCGAGATCGCGCGTATGCGGCCCCGTGCGCAGCACGTCCTCGATCGCGGCGATCATCGTGTCGTGCGCTTCACGTTCGCGGCCCGCGCCGTTGCCGAGGAAGTCGACCATCATCGCCGCCGACCAGATCATCGCGATCGGGTTCGCGATGTATTGCCCCGCGATGTCGGGTGCCGAACCGTGCACAGGCTCGAACAGCGACGGGAACGTGCGGTCGGGGTTCAGGTTCGCCGACGGCGCGATGCCGATCGTGCCCGTGCAGGCCGGCCCGAGATCCGACAGGATGTCGCCGAACAGGTTCGACGCGACGACGACGTCGAAGCGGTCCGGCTGCAGCACGAAGCGCGCGCACAGGATGTCGATGTGCTGCTTGTCGACGGCGATCTCCGGATAGCGTTCGGCCATGTCGGCCGCACGCGCATCCCACCACGGCATGCTGATCGCGATGCCGTTGCTCTTCGTCGCGACGGTGACGCGCTTCGCGCGCCGCTGTGCGAGCTCGAACGCGAATTTCAGCACGCGCTCGGTGCCGTGCCGCGTGAAGATCGACTGTTGCATCACGACTTCGCGATCGGTGCCTTCGAACATCGTGCCGCCCACCGACGAATATTCGCCCTCGGTGTTCTCGCGCACGATCATGAAGTCGATGTCGCCCGCGCGGCGGCCGGCGAGCGGCGATGGCACGCCGTCGAACAGGCGCGCGGGCCGCAGGTTGATGTACTGGTCGAATTCGCGGCGGAATTTCAGCAGCGAGCCCCACAGCGAGATGTGATCGGGCACCGTCGCGGGCCAGCCGACCGCGCCGAACAGGATCGCGTCCATGCCCGACAGTTGCGCCTTCCAGTCGTCCGGCATCATCTTGCCGTGCTGCGCGTAGTAGTCGCAGCTCGCCCAGTCGATCTCGACGAAATCGAAGCGGATGCCGAAGCGCGCGGTCACGGCGGCGAGTGCGCGCAGGCCCTCGGGCATCACTTCGCGGCCGATCCCGTCGCCGGGGATCACGGCAATCCTGTAGGTCTTGTCGGTCATGCAAATCTCCTTGGCTGGTTGGCCGGCTGCGGGGAGGCAACGGCCTGTCACACCATTCTATTTATTTCCATCTGGATTAAAATCGCACGAAAGGTTAATCGACTTTCCACGAATCGTGAATAAATCGCCGAATCTCGACGACCTGCGCGTGTTCAGCCTGGTCGTCCGCCTGACGAGCTTCAGCGCGGCCGCCGAGCAGCTCGCGGTGTCGCCCGCGTACGTCAGCAAGCGCATCGCGCTGCTCGAGGCGCAGCTCGGGACGCGCCTGCTGCATCGTTCGACGCGCCGCGTCACCGTCACGGAGGCCGGCGAACGCGTGTTCGCGCGTGCCGAGAAGATTCTCGACGACGTCGATCACCTCGTCGAGGACGTGTCGACCACCCGCACGGTGCCGCGCGGCACGCTGCGCATCTCCAGCAGCTTCGGCTTCGGCCGGCACGTCGTCGCGCCGGCGCTGCTCGACTTCAGCGCGCGCTACCCGCAACTGAACGTGCGGCTCGATCTGTTCGACCGGCTCGTCGACGTCGCGGGCGAAGGCTACGACCTCGACGTGCGCATCGGCGACGAGATCGCCGATCATCTGATCGCACGCCGCCTCGCCGCGAACCATCGTGTGCTGTGCGCGTCGCCCGACTATCTCGCACGACGCGGCACGCCGCGCTCGCTCGCGGATCTTGCCTCGCACGATTGTCTTGCAATCAAGGAGCGCGACCATCCGTTCGGTGTATGGCGGCTGAACGTGCGCGGCGAGACGGTCACGGTGAAGGTCGGCGGCGCGCTGTCGACGAACCATGGCGAGGTGGCCGTGCAATGGGCACTGGCCGGACGCGGGATCGTGTTGCGTTCGATCTGGGAGGCTGCGCCGCTGATCGAGCGCGGTGAACTGTGCCGCGTGCTGCCGGACGCGATCCAGCCCGCGAACATCTGGGCCGTGTATCCGGAACGCGTCGCGGCGTCGGCGAAGGTGCGCGTGTGCGTGGACTTTCTGGCGGAGACGCTCGCCACCCTGGATGCCGCAGCGGGTGACGATACGGCCTGAATTCGGCTAAAGGTGAGCTTTTGCGGGAGGCGTGCGCAGGCATCGACGCAGCGCTGGATGCGACCGCCGATCCGCTTGCCGGACCGGCCTTCGACGATGCCTGCGGAAGACTCACGCCACGCTGGGCGCACCGAGCATCAGGTCGAGATTCTGCACGGCTGCGCCCGATGCGCCTTTGCCGAGATTGTCGAACACGGCGGACAGCAGCACCTGGCCGCGCGCTTCGTTGACGAACACGCCGAGCCGCAGGTCATTGGTGCCGTTCAGCGCTTGCGGATCGAGATGTGTGATCGCGTGCGCGTCGGCAAGCGGCGTGACGTCGACGTGACGCGCACCGGCGTAATGGTGCGCGAGACAGGCATGCAGCTGCTCACCGGTCACGCCGGCCGGAAGCAGGCGCAGCTCGATCGGTATGGTGAGCACGATGCCCTGTCGATAGGCACCGTAGGCCGGCACGAAGAACGGGCGGTGCGCGAGCCCGGCGTGCAGCGCGATCTCGGGGGCATGCTTGTGCTCGAGTGCGAGGCCGTACACCTGCAGCGGCAGCGCGCGTGCGTCGGCGTCAGCCGATTCGAATGCGTCGACGGCCGCCCTTCCGCCCCCCGAGTAGCCGGAGATCGCATGGATGCTCACCGGGTAGTCGCGCGGCAGCAAGCCGGCCTGTTGCAGAGGGCGAAGCAGGCCGATCGCACCCGTCGGGTAGCAGCCCGGATTGGTGACGCGCTTTGCGTGCGCGATGTTCCGCGCGTGTCCGTCGGCCATCTCGGGAAAGCCATAGACCCATTCAGGCTGCGTGCGGTGAGCGGAACTCGCATCGATCACGCGCACCGCCGGGTTCCGGATGAAGTCGACCGCTTCGCGCGCGGCCGCATCGGGCAGGCACAGGATCGCGATATCGCATGCGTTGAGCGCGTCGGCACGCCGCGCGGGGTCCTTGCGTTCGGCAGCCGGAAGCGTGAGCAGCCGCACGTCGGTGCGGTCGCGCAGGCGCTCGTGAATCAGCAGTCCGGTCGTGCCCTGGTCGCCGTCGATGAAGACAGTGGGGAAGCTCATGATGGTCGTGTTCCTCGCGTTCGGTCGTCGGGGGAAAGCCGTATCGTCCGCCGGCGCATAGAATAGGAAAAGTTGAATTTACTGACCATCTGATTCAACTTTCCTGAACGAGAGGTGTTTGATGCGCGAGATCAGTCTCGACCGCCTGCGTACGCTGGTCGCGATCGCGGACCACGGATCCTTTGTCGCGGCGGCGCAATGGCTGCATCTCGCGCCGCCGACCGTCAGTCTTCATATTGCCGAACTGGAAAGCCGCGTCGGCGCGCCGCTGCTGTCCCGCACGCGCGGAAACGTGCGGCCGTCGACGATCGGCGAAGTGCTGGTTGAACGGGCGCGGCGCCTGCTGGCCGAGGTCGAATCCACGCTCGACGACGTGCAGCGGCAGGTGCAGGGGTTGACCGGACGGGTGCGCCTCGGCGCGTCGACCGGGGCGATCGCACACCTGCTGCCGCAGGCGGTGGCGCGGCTGCGCGAACAGCATCCGGATATCGATGTGCAGATCGCGGTGCTCACGTCGCAGGACACGCTGGCGCGCATTGCGCAGGGCACGCTCGACGTCGGGCTGGTCGCGCTGCCGCAGGCGCCGGTCGCGGGGCTGTCGATCCGCGCATGGCGGCGCGATCCGGTGATGGCTTTCCTGCCCGCCGACTGGCGGCTTCCGGCGCGCGTGACGCCGGCCTATCTGGCTGCGCGTCCGCTGATTCTCAACGACGCGACGACGCGCCTGTCACGGCTCACGACGGAATGGTTCGCGCTCGGCGGCCACCGGCCCGAGCCGCGGATCGAGCTCAACTACAACGATGCGATCAAGAGCCTGGTCGCCGCAGGCTACGGTGCGACGCTGCTGCCGCACGAGGCCGGTGCGCCGCTGCCGGATGCGCGCATCGTCATGCGGCCGCTACGCCCGGCGTTGTGGCGCGAGCTGGGTATTGCCCATCGCGCCGGCCCGGTCGAACGGGCGACGCAGCACGTGCTCGATGCGCTGCTCGGCGCGCGATAGCGGATCGCGGCGCGGTGGCCCGTGCGGGCCGGACGCGCGTTGTTCAGAGCCGGTTGTCCTTCGCGAGCGTGAGCACGCGCGCCCAGCGTTGCGCGTCGCGCTTGTCGGTCATCGGCAGCTTCCATTCGCTGCGTACGGCGTCGCGCACGCGCACGACGAGATGCCAACGGCCGCCGATCGGCGCGGCCTGGCAGCCGTCGAGCTGCGACAGCGTATAGCGGCCGTCGGCGCCGTCATGCGACAGCCACAGCAGCCCTTGCGTCGCGGAAAGCCGCACCTCGCCCCACGCGCGATGCACGATGTGCGTCCAGCCGTCTTCCTTCGTATTCGGTGCGATGTCGCGGCGGCGCTTGATCCACCACGCGACCAGTGCGATCACGATGGCGGCGGCGAGCACGGCGGCCGCGATTGCGACCGGCTGGCCGAACTGCGCGGCGATGACGTGAAACAGGTGAACCGCGCCCCATCCAATTGCGATGAGCGCGAATAGCGCAATGAAAATCGGCATGTCGAATCGGAAAAGAGAACGGCCCGGCGCATGCATCGCGCCGGGCCGCCGGACACGGCATTACCGGCGGCGGTGAATGTCGTGGGTGACGAAGCCCGCGTCGTTGTTGGGCAGCGCGAGGCCGTCCTTCACTGCGAGCGTCTTGCGGATGTCGTCGAGACCCGCGGACCAGTGGTCGCGCATCGTCGACAGACCGAACTGATAGTCCTTGTAGTGGTGCTCGTACGCCTTCTGCTGATAGATCAGGTGCTGGATGTTGTACTTCTTCCCGCTCGACATCGCGTCGGCCTCGACGCACCACGGGTCGTTCTTGCGCTGCTCTTCCGGCACCTGTTCGAGCACGTGGCGCAGCACGTTGCGGTAGCGCTGTTCGCGCTGCAGCGTGTCGGTGACGAAACGCGTGCGGCTCGAATACTGAACGTCCTTCGTGCGCTCGGCCACGTCGGCCATCGTGCGCGGCAGCGGCCCGCGCGCGCTCCACAGATCGACCTGGAACGCGAGCGTATCGCGGCGCGGCCGGGCGCGGAGCACTTCCATCAGCGGCGTATTCGACACGACACCGCCGTCCCAGTAATACTCGCCGTCGATCTCGACGGGCGGGAACGCGGGCGGCAACGCACCGGACGCCATGAAATGCTCGGGCTCGAGACGGATGCGCGAGTTGTCGAAGTACACGAAGTTGCCGGTGCCGACGTTGACTGCGCCGACCGACACGCGCGTCTCGCCCGAATTGATCCGGTCGAAATCGCACAGCTTCAGCAGCGTCGCGCGCAGTTGCGACGTGTCGTACCAGCTGATCTTTTCCGGATGATCGGCCACGCCCGGCAGCGGCGGCGGAAAGCGCGGCACGAAGAATCCTTGCTGGCCTTGCATCATCGCGCTGGCTGCCTGCGACGCGGTGAAGAACGTGCGGACCTGGTCGATGCTGTTGAACAGCGCGAATTCGAACGCGGCCGGAATCGCGGGAAAGAACGCCGGCTGGCAGATCGTTTCCCAGAATTCACGCAGGCGCTCGACGCGATGCTCGGGCGCATTGCCGGCGATCAGCGCGGTGTTGAGCGCGCCGATCGAGATGCCCGCGATCCAGTCGAGCGGAACGCCCGCCTCGTGCAGCCCTTCGAACACGCCGGCCTGATACGCGCCGAGCGCGCCGCCGCCCTGCAGGACGAGCGCGATCGTTTCGTACGGCAGCGACCGCGCGGGGGCCGGTGCGCCGGCTTCGTGTTGCAGGTCCGCCGCATCGACGGCCTGCTTTTCGGTGCGGGCGTGCGGCTTCATTGCATGAACCAGCCGTGGCTGACGATGAACGACTGGCCCGTGAGCGCGGCGCTCGGGAACGCCGACAGGAACAGCACCGTCTGCGCGACGTCCTGCACCGTCGTGAACACGCCGTCGACCGTGTTGCCGAGCATCACTTTCTTGATCACTTCCTCTTCGCTGATGCCGAGCTCCTTCGCCTGCTCCGGAATCTGCTTGTCGACCAGCGGCGTGCGCACGAAGCCCGGACACACGACGTGCGAGCGCACGTTGTGCTTCGCGCCTTCCTTCGCCAGCACGCGGGCGAGGCCGAGCAGGCCGTGCTTGGCCGTCACGTATGCCGACTTCAGCGGCGACGCCTCGTGCGAGTGCACCGAACCCATGTAGATCACGACGCCGCCGCGATCGTCCTTGTACATGTGCTTGAGCGCGGCCTTCGTCGTCAGGAATGCGCCGTCGACGTGGATCGCCTGCATCTTCTTCCAGTCGGAGAACGAATAGTTCTCGATCGGATTGACGATCTGGATGCCGGCGTTCGACACGAGGATGTCGACCGAGCCGAATGCTTCGGCAACCTTGTCGATGCCGCTGTTCACGGCTTCCTCGTTCGTTACGTCCATCGCGACGCCGATCGCCTTGCCGCCTGCCTTGTTGATCTCGTCGGCGACCGCGTTCGCGCCGTCCTGATTCAGGTCGGCGATCGCGACGGCCGCGCCCGCCTTGGCGAGCTCGAGTGCGATTTCCTTGCCGATGCCGCTTGCGGCGCCCGTGACGACTGCGGTCTTGCCATTCAGGTTGCTCATGTTCGAATTCCCGTGGTGAAAGGATTGACAGGGAGAAAGGACTGCGGACGTGTTACTGAGCCAGGTAATCGTAGACGACTTCGCCGAGGCCCAACGTCAAATCTGCGACCAGGTGCCGGGCTTCGACGATTTCGAGCACGGGCAGGTCGGCCACCGGCGCCAGTGCGTGCGGAGCCAGTTCGAGCGACGCCGGGCCCGTCCATGCGCCCTTCATCTTGATGTCCTGCATGTAATAGCGCACCAGTTCGCACACGCGCGCGGTGCCGTCGACGTGCGGGATGATCTTCAGCAGGAAATTGGGGCCGGCGAGACGCTTCGTCTGCTCGTCGATGTCGAGCTCCTTGTGCTTGTAGCCCATCGTGCCGGTGGCGACGCGCACCTTGCCGTAGTCGAGCGTGCCGAGGATGTGATCGGTGTTCACGTGCAGCGTGGGCGACGCGAGCTTCTTCGGGAAGCCCCACAGCTCGCGGCCGCCGGCGATCGGCGGGTGATCGTCGAGATACATCGCGAGCGTATAGCCGCCCGGCTGGCCGTTGTATTCGACGGGGATGACCTGGCCGCTTTCGGTGTAGTCGCCGAAGCCGGTCGAATCGGCCATGCGAATGAATTCGTAATGCACGAGCGGCTCGGTGACCTGCAGCGGCTCGGGGACAATTTCGCGGAGACGGTCCGGATCGGTGCGATACGTGATGATCAGAAACTCACGATCGACGAAACGGTACGGGCCCATCGGGAAGGCAGGGCTGGTCAACGGCATCGCAAACGCTTTCGATCGGACATCGCTGGCTTTCATGCGGACTCCTTGTTGTTGATCGCTTCGTGGATGAGTGCTCGTAATCGTATGCCTGTGCGTTGCCGTTGTGCGATGCCGCATATGGAATTAATTGTTGCCGATTTCGAATAATTTGCGGCGTAAATATTGAGATGAATGATGCAAACGGCAGGGAGGGCGCCCGGCGGCCCGATGGTCGCATGCGTCGATGACGCCACGATGTGAAAAAGGTGAGCCTTTACGGGAGACGGTCGCGCGGGAATATGACAATTGTGTGAACTTGTGTTGCGGTGCAGGCTCTAAGTGCGTTCGCCGCAGCGGGCTTCGCCGGCCGCGGCGGCGGCCGCCGCCGCCGTATTAAGCATCGCTTAAGCGGGCGCGCCCTAGCATCGTTCGTATCAGGCCGGGCAACCGGTCGATTTTTTACGCCCCCACGCAACCGGATTCATGCAGAACCTCAATCTCACCCTCTTTTCCGCTATCAACGCCGGGGTTGCGCCGCAGCCGGGCGTCGCCCGTCTCGCCATCTTCGCCGCCGACTGGCTCGTCTACGCACTGCCGGCGATGCTGCTGCTGACCTGGATCTTCGGTGCGCGCCCGACACGGCGCCAGGCGATCGAAGCCGGCGTCGGCGTATGCGCGGCGCTCGTGCTCGCGCAAGTGATCGGGCATTTCTGGTTCTCGCCGCGCCCGTTCATGGCCGGCGTCGGCGCGCAGCTGATTCCGCATGCGCCGGACAGCTCGTTTCCGAGCGATCACATGACGTTCTCGTGGAGCATGGCGGTCGGCCTGATGCTCGGCGGCACGACTCGCGTGACCGGGTTCGTGATGGCCGCGCTGGCCGTGGCGATTGCATGGGGGCGCATCTATGCGGGCGTGCACTGGCCGTTCGACATGGCGGGCGGCGTGCTGGTCGGCACGGCCGGCGCACTGGCCGCGCACCTGTGCGGGCAACGCGTGATCGCGCTGCTCGAACGGATCGGCGATTCGGTGCACGCGGTCGTGATGGGGCGCCGGCACGCGCCCTGAGTGAAAGGCAATCGGGCAGGACGCCGTCAGCCGGGTGTCTTGGCCGATTCGGCCGATGCGGATGGGCCACCGCCCGCATCGTGCAGTTCAGCCGTATCGGCCGGGTGCTGAGCGGCATCGCGATCGAGGGCGCTTTCCTTCAGGATCGCGCACATCGCGACGAACAGCGCGAGCACCACCGCGGCGAGGCCGCAATAGCCGACGATCTTAAGGTTGCGAAGGAAAGGCGAAGCGTGGCTTTCTTTTGTCATGACCGGGCGCTCCTGGGCGGGCTGCGGCGGCTGTCGCCCGACAGCGGCGTCGCACACACAGATATATACCAGCCGCGATGCCGGTGCCAAGCCCGCTGGTGCGCGGACGCCACGATTGTGTCATCCGCCGGTCGACCGGGCGCCCCGTTGCCGGGCACGCCTATATCGGGCGTCCGTATCCGTCAGTCTTCCAGCGTTTCGTGCACGGCCGCCGCGCCGCGCTTCCAGTAGGCCGCCGCGCGAATGCGCGATTTGTCGACGCCGCGCTCGCCGGTCAGGTGCTGGCGGACCGCACGCATCGACAGCGCTTCGCCGGCCGCCCACACGTAGCCGTCCCCGGACGGCGGCAACGGCAGGTCGCGGACGGCATTCAGCAGCGCATCGCCCTCTGCCGCGTCGGCTTCGGCGCGGAAGCGCCAGACTTCATGCACGTCGGCGCGCGTGTCGAACGCGATCTGCGCGGCACGATCGGCCACTTCCAGCACGACGGCCGCACGCGCACCGGCCGGCAATTCCTCGAGACGCCGCGCGACGGCCGGCAGCGCCGTATCGTCGCCGATCAGCAGATGCCAGTCGAAACCGGTCGGGACGACGAACGAACCGCGCGGGCCGCCGATGCCGAGCCATTGGCCGACCCGTGCCTGCGCCGCCCATTGCGACGCGGGGCCCGGATGGTTCAGCACGAATTCCAGATCGAGTTCGCAGGAAGCGCGGTCGAAGCGGCGCGGCGTGAAGTCGCGCGCGACCGGCTTCGGTTCGCCTTCCGGAAACTCGGGGCCGTTCGCGCCGAGCGTCGGCATCGCGGGCCGTTCGGCGCCGGGCGGCGGGAAAAACACCTTCACGTGATCGTCGAACGACGCGGATTCGAAATCCGCGAGATCGGGGCCGCCGAGCGTGACGCGCAGCAGGTGCGGCGTCACGGCATGCACGCGCAGGACCTGCAGCAGGCGGAACTTGAGGGTATGGCGCACGCGGGTCACGGTGCGCTCGGATGTGTTCTGCATCGATCCGTTCTCCTTGAGGTTTGACGGGGCGGCGCGGATCACGCGCCGGAGCCGCCTTCGATTTCGGCCGTCGCGCGGCGCATGATGGCCGCGATGCGGCGTTGTTCGTCGGCATCGGCGGCGCTCTTGTGCAGCAGCGCGCGCTTGAGCGCGAGGCGCGCCTCGACGAACTCCGGCAGCCAGCCGGCCTGCGATTCGTCCGGTGCTTCGTTGCCTGCCGATTCCCCGGCGAACGCGCGGCGCATGAACTCCATCTTGCGGGCGAGGTGCGTGAGGCGGGCGAACAGCGTGTCGACGCGTTCGCGCTGCGCATCGAGATGCGCGCGGCCGGCGTCGGTCAGCGCATAGCGCTTGCGGTTGCCTTCCGCCTGCGACGCGACGAAGCCGACTTCTTCCAGATACGTGAGTGCCGGATACACCATGCCGGGGCTCGGGCTGTAGAAACCGTTCGAACGCGTGTCGAGCGCCTTGATCAGCTCGTAGCCGTGACTCGGCTGCTCGGCGACCAGCGCGAGCAGCAGCAACTGGAGATCGTCGGAGCTGAACTGGCGGCCTCGCGGCATGCCGTCGTCGCCGAAATCGCCAAAGCCGCCGCGCCCGCCCCGGCCGCCGAACGGGCCGCCACCGAACATGTCGTGGCCGCGGCGGTGGCGGCCGATCGCGTACCAGAGACCGGCGAACCAGTCGGGGCGGGCATGCGCACCATGACCGTCGCAACGGTCATGGCCGCGGAAGTGATTGTGTCGCATGATCCTGTCCTATATGTCGAAAAACATATCTAAAGATATATATCGAAAGATAGGGCGTCAAGGGGATTTATTTGGGGTTGGATGGTGGTGAGATGGCTGATGCCGTGCATCGCGCGACGACTTCGCGCGTCGCAGCCCATGTCAACAATGGTCAATTCCCCTGCCGGCGTGTTGTGGTCCGCGCACCCAGTGGCGACAATCGGCCCGCTCGCCCGGGCGAGCGCGCTTCAGAAGCGGTTCGAAAAGCCGCTGGACGCGGTTCTCGCTTTTCGCGCCTTGGAAAATTCGAATGACGTTCATCCTGCCGCACAATCCCCGCCAAGACCGGCGTCAACGCGCCGATGCGCTGCTTCTCGAAGCGACGACGGATGATGGATTCGTCCGCGAATCGCTGCGTATCGTCGCCGAGGCCCGGCAACGCATCGAGGATTCGCGCGGATTGACAACCGATGCTGGACGGCTTGACATGCACGATGTCGCCGATACTGCGTAAGAGGTCACCGACCATGGGATCCAAAACCGTGAGCCGTACATGGAAGGTCGCACTGGCGCTGGTCGCGCTGACGGGCGTCGCATTGTTCGCGCTCGGCACGCGCATTCATTTCGGCTACTACGCCGACGATCGGCAGGCCGCGCTTCGGGCGGAAGCGTTGGTCGTGCAGCGCTTCAACACACAGGCGTTCGACGCGATCTACGACGATGCGGCTGACGCGATGCACGCCACCGTGTCACGAACGCAGGCTGTCGACGCGATGCGTGCGACGCTGAAAGCGTACGGGACCATCGTCGAGGACAACGAAGGCGCGACGACCTGCTTCCCGGATCAGGTCCGCATGGTGCGCTGGCTGAAGTCGTCGAACGGGACGGACCTGACGCAGATGAGCCTGTGGTCGACGCCGGGCGGCGAGGCGAAACTGGTGATGATGCGGATTTCGCCGGGGCATGCGAGCGTCGACCCCGAGATCGTCCACCGGAATCGCTGCGGTTCGCGGTGAGTCCCGATGAAGGACGCGCCGCGTGCCGCGCGTGTTCCCGTTTCCTTCAGATCCCCATCCGCTCTGCCACGCCGTCGCGATCGACGAACTTGTGTTTCACCGCGGCGCCGACGTGCAGGGCCAGCAGTAGGCCGAGCGTCAGCACCAGCGCGCGATGCAGCGTATCCGTCAGGAGTCGCAACGGTTCGTCGCGACCGACGAGCACCGGCAGTTCCGTGAGGCCGAAGAAGCTGACCGCGTGCGCGCCTGCGAGGCGGTGCACGTAGCCGGTCAGCGGCACGAGAAACAGCAGCAGGTACAGCACGCCGTGCAACGCGCCGGCGATCCGCGCCTGCCAGGCCGGGATGCTGTCCGGCAGCGGCGGCGGCGTGTGCGTCGCGCGCCAGACGAGGCGCGGCACGGTCAGCATGAAGATCAGGCTGCCGATCGACGCGTGATAGAACAGGATGCCGTTGAACTGCGACGAGTTGTGCGGATACGTATCCATGTAGAGCCCGATCGACAGGTTCAACAGGATCAGAATCGCGATCGACCAGTGCATGGCGATCGCGAAGCGTGCGTAGGCGGTGTGGTTGGGCTGTGACATGAGCGATCTCGCTGATTCGGGTGGGGTGCCGCGCACCCGCGCGTCCGGTGCGGCGAACGGCGTGGCGACACCCGATGTACCGGTGCCGCGCCGGATTTATTCCCGATGCATGCGCCGCTTCAACGATCTCGCGAAGGCGCTGCGCCACGTCGCGCGTATCGAGGCCGGCATCGGCCGCGATACCGCGGCCGGCGCCTGCTTTTCACCGTCAGAACCGCGTACTGAACCCGATCCGCGCAATCGACTGCAGTACGCCGCTTGATGCACCGTTGGCATCCATCACGCCGTTGATCTGCGCGTTGCTGCCGTGACCGGTGCGCTGATGCACGCCGGCGACGTACACCATCGTGCGTTTCGACAGCCAGTACTGGACTGCGGCCAGGAATTGATGTGCATGCGCGTTGTCGAGCGTGTCGTTACCCAACATGTACGTGTAGCTCGCGCCGATTACCCATACCGGCGACGGCCGCCACGCCGCACCGGCTTCGGCCGACCACGCGCCCGCGCCGTTCCGCGCGTTGTGCACGGTCGTGAAGAGCGCCTTCCCCGTGACCGTGCCGACCGTGTAGTGCACGCCCGCGCCCCAGTTGCGCACGCTGGTGGGCGGCAGTCCGCCGGCCGCGCCGTATTTCTGGTTCGTATAGGCCGCACCTGCGCCGAACGGGCCGTTTTCGTAGCTCGCGCCGACGCTGACCGTGTCGTTCGCGCCGACCGACCCGGCGACGTTCCCGAAGCCGTACAGCGCGCCGAACGTGAGGCCCGACAGCGACGGGCTCGTGTACTTGATCGAATTCGCGACGCGATTGCTGCCGGCGACGCGGTCCCAGTCGAATGCGCCCGTCGGGTTGTTCGGCAGCGCGAGCTTGTCGAACGGTCCGTTGCGGAAGCCGTACAAGCCGACGAGATCCTGCGCGATCTCGTTGCCGCTCGCCGCCAGCGAATCGACCATGAACTCGTACTGGTTGCCGAGCGTCAGCGTGCCGTACCGGTCGTTCTGCAGCCCGACGTAGGCCGTGCGCGCGAACAACCCGCCGCCGATGATCGAGCCTTTGCCGAGCGAGTACTGGTTCACGAGCCGGAAGATCGCGCGCGTACCCGCGCCGAGATCTTCCTTGCCCTCGAAGCCGAGCAGGTTCGGAAAGAAGATGTTGTCGTCGAATTTCGCGGCGCCGTGGCCGCTCTGGTTGCTGACATAGCTGATGCCAGCATCCATCAGCCCGAACATCGTCACGCTGCTCTGTGCAAACGCCGCAGCCGGAATCGTGCCGGCCGCCGCAAGTGCCAGTAGGGTCTTTTTCGTCATATCAAAAGTGCTCCTCACATGTTTCCGATCGGATCGGATATTTTTGATTGGACTACTGATTGATGTGAAAAAATGCGATCCGAGTGAATCCCGGATCAGGGGGCAGCAGAAAGGGACCGAGCTGCGCAACGGGCATCGGCGGGTGTCGTGAACCTGCCGATGCCCTGCGCGCCGTGGGCTAGACCGTCGAGTACCCGCCGTCCACCGGCACGACCGCGCCCGTCACGAACGACGCGCCGGGCGAGCACAGGAACAGGATCACGTCCGCGACCTCGTCGGCCGTGCCCCAGCGCCCGAGCGGCGTGCGATCGAGGATGCGGCGCGACGCCAGGGCGTCGGCCATCAGCCCGGTACTGAGCGGCGTGTCGATCCAGCCGGGCGCGACCGCGTTCACGCGGATGCCGCGATCGGCCCATGCCTGTGCGAGCGAGCGCGTGAGCTGCGCGATGCCGCCCTTGCTCGCGCTGTACGCGGGCCGGTCCTTGCTGCCGAAGTACGTGTACATAGACGCGACATTGACGATGCTGCCGCCGTGTGCCGACAGCGCCGGCCGTGCGGCATCGGACGCGCGCATCACCGACGTCAGGTTCACGTTCAGCACGAGTTCGAACTGGTCCATCCGGTATTCGTCCGCGTGCCGGCTGATGCCGACGCCGTTGACGAGCACGTCGAGCCGCGGCAGCGCCGCGATCGTGCGCGTCAGCGCGTCGCTGTCGGTCACGTCAAGCTCCACGCAGCGGATGCCCGCATGTACGGGCGCGTGCGGGCCGGCGGCGTCGAGCCCGAGCGCGACGACCGACGCGCCCGCTTCCGCGAACCGCAGCGCGGTGCGCGCGCCGATGCCCGACGTGCCGCCCGTCACGACGACGGACTTGCGTTCAAACGCCCACTGACGACTCATGCTCGACACTCCCGGTGGTTGGTGCGCGACGGGCCGGCCGCTGCGCGGGTGAAACGAGGATCTTGATCTGCGTGCGGTCGGCGAGCAGCGCGTCGAAGCCGTCGGCGACGGCGTCTTCAAGCGACACGGTGCGCGTGACGATCGACGTGAGGTCGAGCGCGCCCGACGCGACGATCCGCAGCAGGTCTTCGTAGGCATGCCGGTAGCCGACGCTCGCCGTGAACGTCAGCTCGTCGTTGACCGCGCGGAACGCGTCGAAGCCCGCATGCGGCATCAGGCCGACCATCACGAGCCGGCCGCCCTTGCGCAGCGCCTGCATCGCCGATTCGAACGTGGCCGGCAACCCGGCCGCTTCGAACCCCGCATCGACGCCGAGCCCGCCCGTGGCCGCACGGATCGCGTCCTGTAGCGCGATCGCACCGAACGCTCGCGCGTCGAACGCATGCGTCGCGCCAAAGCGCGTGGCGGCCGCGAGCCGTTCGGGCGATACGTCGATCGCCACGATCGTCGTCGCGCCCTGCAGCTTCGCGAGCATGATCAGCAGCAGGCCGATCGGGCCGAGCCCGAACACCGCGCAGGTCTCGCCGAGCCGCAGTTCGCCGCGCCGCAGCGCGTGCAGCGCGACGGCGGCGGGCTCCATCACGGCCGCCTGTTCGAGGCTCACGCCGTCGGGCAGGCGATGCAGCATGTAAGCGGGCACGACCGCGAAGTCGGCCATCCCGCCGTCGCCCATCAGTCCGGCGAAACCCATCGACACGCACAGGTTGTACGATCCGGCGCGGCAGTATGCGCACTGGCTGCAGCGGTATTCGGGCTCGACCGCGACGCGGTCGCCCGCGCGCAGCGTCGTCACGCCTTCGCCGACTTCGACGACGGTTCCGCAGAATTCGTGGCCGAGCGTCAGCGGCGCGGTGCGGCGCGACAGCGGGTGCGGAGTGTCGACCGGAATCGCATGCGGGCCGTCTGCATATTCGTGCAGGTCGCTGCCGCAGATCCCGCAATACGCGACCGCGATGCGCACGTCGCCGGGACCGACGCGCGGCGTGTCGATGTCCACGAGGCGAACGTCGCGCGGGCCATGCCATTGAAGTGCCCGCATGTCAGCGTCCTCCGAGGTTTTGCGTATCGAGGCGGCCGGCGGCAGCACCGGCGAGCGCGCGCTTGCGCAGCACGGCGGGCGCGGTTTCGACGAGGCCGAACGACAGCACGCACGCGAGGATCGCGCCGGCGGTCGACGTCCACATCGCGAACTGCAGGCCGTACTTGTCGGCCGCGAAGCCGGCGACGGTCGGCGCGACGAAGCCGCCGATCAGCTCGCCCGCGCCCATGATCAGCCCGAGCGCGCTGGCGATCGCGCGCGGCGGCACCGTTTCGGCCGGGATCGTCGCCATGAACAGCGTGAAGCAGCCGAGTCCCGTGTACGTGGCGAACACGAGCGCGCCGAGCGCCCAGACCGAGCCGACGTGGATCAGCACGACCGGGCACACGGCCGCGATCAGCGCGAACACGATCATCGTCGGCTTGCGGCCGATCCGGTCGGAGATCGCCGGCACCGCGAAGCCCCAGAACACCCACGCGGCACCGAGGCAGGTCATCACGACGCCCATGCCGGACGGCGACAGGTGACGGCTTTCCACGAGGAACACCGGTGCGAACGAGATGATCACGACGAACCACGTGAGGAAGAAGCAACTGATCAGCACGCACAGCAGGATGTTGCGTTCCTTCAGCAGCGCCCAGCGGTTGACCTCGGCACCGCCGCTTGCGGCCGGTACCGCGGCGGTATCGGCCTGCGCGTGCCGCACGCCGCCGGGCGGCACTTCGCGCACCCAGCGCCAGATACAGAACGCGATCAGGAAGCCCGGGATGCACGATACGTAGAACGCCTCGCGCCAGCCGTACGTGGTCGCGATGCCGATCACGACCGGCGGCCCGATCATCGCGCCGAGCAGGCCGGCGGCCGAGCCCTGCAGCAGGCCCATGTTCAATCCGCGACGACTCGGTGTCGAGCTTTCGACCATCAGCGATTGCGACAGCGGCAGCACGGGGCCTTCGGCGATGCCCATCAGCGCGCGGAATGCGATCAGGCTCGCGAAGCCGCCGACGAGCCCGGACAATGCCGAGCACACGGAAAACCCGAGCACGGCCGCGATCAGCAGCGGCTTGCGCGTGCCGCGCGCATCGGACCACGCGCCGGTCGCGGCGCCCGACAGCGCCCACGTGAGCGCGAGCGCGGACGACACCATGCCGAGCTGCGTGTTCGTCAGGTGCAGCTCGGCCGACATGAACGGGAACAGGAACGACAGCGCGAGGCGGTCGAAGAACACGAAGCCGAACGTCATGAACAGGATCAGCAGCAGCCTGTTCTCGTACGTCCAGGCGGATCCGGATGAGGAGGGGGATGTCATGGGAGGCCTCGTCGCGCGTCAGCGGAACAGCTTCTCGATCGCTTGCGCGCCGAGGCCGACCTTCTCGTAGTGTGCCTTGCACATCGCGATGTACGAGTGCACGTCGAAGTAGCCGTCGGGGTTGCCTGCTTCGTCGAGCCAGATCAGCGGCCCCTTGACGATGAAGAACGCGCGCATCGGCTCGGGGTGATCGAACGCGACCAGCGTGTGGCCTTCGCCGGGCGTCTCGTACACGAAGTCGCCGCGCGTCGCGGTCCATTCATGCTCCAGGTAGCCCCATTTCCCCGACAGCGTGTACGCGAACACCTCGTGCGGGTGATAGTGCCGGTTCACGAGCCCGGCTTCCTTCGCCATCAGGATGTCGCACCATTTGTTCTGCGACGGCGAGATCCACAGCGGCCGCGACGAAACCGTTTCGGTGAACGGAACGTAATAGCGCTCGTCGTCGGTGGCCGCGTTCGGGATGTACGCCTCGGGCAGCGCATCGGGCTTGAACGGATTGGCAATCGCCGGGATGTCTTGCCAGAATTCGGATACGGCTTTGTCGACCACGGCTTGTCTCCTTGTGTGGGTTGTCGTGGGCTCGACTTTAGCCAGCCGGTGCGCGCCGCTCTTGACTGGGCTGGACGAATTGCTTGACCGCGCCGGACATTGCACCGCACCAAAATCCAGACGAACCATCCCCCAATCCGTGCCGATCCGCACGACAGGCGCCCGCAGGAGGTGACGTGACGAATTCGACCGTTCTTTCATGCACGCGAGGCTCGACGGCCGACGTGCCGGCGCGCGACAGGATGGCGTACTGGGATGCGTTCAATGCGGCGACGCTGGTCGGGCTGCGCTGCTCGTCGCTGTCGCCGGCCGGGCTCGAGGTCGAGAAGACCGACATCGCGCTGCCGGGCCTCGGCATCGCCGACATCAGCGGCCAGGATCACGTGATCGAACGCGGCCCCGCACTGGTGCGCCAGCTGCCGAAGGAGTCGCTGTTTGCGTGCCAGATCGTGAGCGGACGCGCGTATTTCATCCAGCGCGACCGGTGCCTGCTCGCGGAGGCCGGGGATGTGGTCGTCTACGACACGCGCGTGCCTTATCTGTTCGGATTCCTGACGCCGATGCGGCAGCTGCTGATCGACATTCCGGTCACGTCGTTCGACGACCGGCTCGATGCGGAGCTGGCTGCGCTGCCGCTGCGGATCGCGCCGAAACCGGGCGCGGGCGCGATGCTCGGCGCGACGTTGCGCGCGAGCGTCGAGCGGTTCATGAAGGATCCGGTCGAGCGCGATGCCGCGCGGTTTGCCGAACACACGCGCACGCTGATCGCGGAACTCATCGACACGGAAGTGAACGGCGCGGGTGCGTCGCGCGCGTCGCTGTCGTACCTGCTGACCGCGAAGCAGTACATTGCGACGCATCTCGGCGAGCCGGAGCTCGCGCCGCAGGCCGTCGCCGATGCGGTCGGGCTGTCGCTGCGGCACCTGGGCAGGCTCTTCGCGGCCGAAGGCGAGTCGATCACGCAGCACATCTGGTCGGAGCGGCTGTCGCATGCGCATCGCGAGCTGACCGATGCGCGGCTGCGCAAGACGAGCATTGGCGAGATCGCGTTTCGTTGGGGATTCTCGAGCCAGGCGCACTTCAGCCGCGCGATTCGCGAGCGCTACGGTGCGTCGCCGATGGCGCTGCGCGATGCGGCGCATGCGGGCGCGGGCTGACACAGGTTTTCTGACAGGCCGGCGGCGCGTGTGTCACGCGCCGCTTTCGTTTCCATGACGCACCAGGCCGCAATACGTGCGCCGCGTCACTCCGTCAGCATGAACTCCGCGCAGCGCTCCGCGATCATGATCGTCGGCGCGTTCGTGTTGCCGGACACGATGCGCGGCATCACCGATGCGTCGCAGATCCGCAATCTGTCGACGCCTTGCACGTCGAGGCGCGGCGTGACGACCGCGTCCGCATCGTTGCCCATGCGGCACGTGCCGGCCGGGTGATAGACGGTTTTCGCGCGGTGCCGCACGTAATCGGCGAGTGTCGCGTCGGTCAACGTCTCCGCTTCGCGGACGATGCGTGCGAGCGAAGGCGCGCGGATGATCTGCCGCGCGAGCGCGACGCCGCGCACGAGGCCGTCGACGTCGGCCGGATCGGACAGCGCGCCGCTGTCGAACCGGATCGGCGCGGCCGGGTCCTTGCCGCGCAGTTGCACGGAGCCGCGCGAGCGCGGCCTGAGCAGGCACGGGTTGATCGACAGGCCGTGGCCGGGCAGCGGCGCGCGATCGACGTCGCCGACGAGCGTCGGCAGCACGTGGAACTGGATGTCCGGGCGGCCGCTGCCGGTCGTGTCGACGAACGCGCCCGATTCGACGACGTTCGACGTCAGCAGGCCCGTGCGGCACAGCATCCACTGCAGCCCGTGCCGCAGCGCCTTCAGCCCGCGATCCTCGCCGAGCAGGCTGACCGGCGTCTGGCTGCGGCCGTAGATCGATACCTCGAGATGGTCCTGGTAGTTCGCGCCGACTTCACGGCTGTCGTGCAGCACGTCGATGCCGTGCGCATGCAGGTGCGCGCCCGGCCCGATGCCCGACAGCATCAGCAGCTTCGGCGTGCTCAGCGCGCCGGCCGCGAGCACGACGCCGGCGCGCGCGGCGGCCGACCCCGTTGCGCCGCTTTCGGTGCGCCAGTCGACGCCCGTTGCACGCCGCCCGTCGAACCGGATGCGCGTCACGCGGCAGCCGGTCAGCACGCGCAGGTTCGGATGGGCGATCGCGTCGGCCAGATAGGTGGCCGCGGTGCTGCCGCGCTGCCCGTCGAAGATCGTCGTGTGATAGAAGCCGACGCCGTGCTGCGCGGCGCCGTTGAAGTCGTCGTTGTACGGAATGCCGGTTTCCTGCGCGGCCTTCACGAACGCGAGGCTCAGCGGATGCCGGAAGCGTGTGTCGCCGACCTTCAACGGCCCGTCGGTGCCGTGGAACGGCTCGGACAGCCGCAAGTGCGATTCGGCGCGCTTGAACACCGGCAGCACGTCGTCCCAGCCCCACCCCGTGCAGCCGAGCGCGGCCCAGTCGTCATAGTCGTCGCGCGTGCCGCGCACGTACAGCATCGCGTTGACCGAACTGCCGCCGCCGAGCGTGCGGCCCTGCGGCACGTAGGTCTTGCGGCCCGCCGCACCGGGCTGCGGCTCGCTCTCGAACGTGACCGTGCGCTGCGTGCCGAGCACCCGGATGAACGTTGCCGGAATCCGGACGAACAGGCTGTCGTCCTTCGGACCGTCCTCGAGCAGCAGTACACGCCTGCCGGCCTTCACCAGCCGATGTGCGACCGTACAGCCGGCCGAACCGCCACCGACGACGATATGGTCGTACGTCTCCATCCCGCTTCTCCTCCTTGCTGTCGGGCGGCGAAACGAGTGCCGCCGCACAGGAAGCCAGCTTAGCGAGCGGGTTGCGGCCCCTTTTGACCGGGACGGACGCCGTGCTTGTCTCGCCGGGACACGGCGACGGATGGCGGAGCGAACAGGCCCTAGCGCGTGTCGGCCGGCACGCGCGTGTCGCTCGGCGTCTCGCCGAACCGCGCGCGATAGCTGCGGCTGAAGTGCGCGCTGTTGTTGAAGCCCCAGCGGAACGCGATTTCGCTGACCGTCAGGTGCTTGAGCGACCGGTCACGCAAGTCGGCGCGGCAGCGTTCGAGCCGCCGCGCGAGGATGTAGCGCGTGAGCGGCATCCCCTCGATCTCGAACACGCGCGCGAGCTGGCGCGGCGACAGGTTGATCGCGCGGCTCACCGACTGGCTGTCGAGATCGTCGTCGGCGAGATGGCTGTCGATGAACGCCTTCGCGCGCGACAGTGTGTGGACCGTCGACTTCGTCGGCGACGCATCGCCGTCACGCAGCCGCAGCATCGACTGCACGAGATCGAGGATCGCGGCGGCGCGTCGTTCGCTCGCGTCGGGCGTCGGTTCCTGCGGCGCGGCGAGCAGCGCGTACACCTGCCGCACGGCCCACGACGTCACGCCGTCGTCGCGATCGATCTTGACGAGGCTGCGGTAGCGCCACGGGCCGACGCGTGCTTCGAACACGTCGCGCGGCACGTCGAGCACGGTCATCGCCATGTCGGCCGGAAAGCCGTGACCGTACGGCATCGACGTGTCGTACAGCACGAGGTCGCCGGGCGCGTGCTGCATGCAGTCGACGTCCTGGAACGTATAGCCGCGCCCCTCGTGCATCAGGCAGATGAACACGGCGTCGCGCTGGTCCGCGTGAATGTTGTGCGGCGTGCGCACGACCGCATGCCGGTTCGCGACGATGTCGCATGCGCTGAACAGCCCGAGATCGCGCTTGCGCATCGATGCGTCGATCCCTTCGGACGACTTGCCGCTGCATTCGATACGAACGAGCGTGCGCGCGACATGGTCGACCCAGAAGTCGACGCGCTCGGCGCCGCGTACGGCGCGCGTCGAGACCGTGGCGATCTCCGTGCTGGTGTCCGGCATGACGTTCTCCCAATGGCCGCCTGAGCGGCGCAGTCTCGGGCACGCCGAATGGCGCGGTCAATCCGTGAAAGACCCGGGGCCGGCGTGTGACGCGCTTGCCGCGGGGCGCTGCGGGCGGACGCGCGATCGATGTCCGGCCGAGTCAACGGAAGCGGCCGTGCGAGTCAAAACGTCAGCACGATTTTCGGATAGGCGATACGTGTTTACTTCGACGAAGACGATGGCAGCCCGAGCGACACGTCCTGCTCGTAACCCATCTTGCCGTCACGGAACTCGACGCTCACGTAGCCGGCCCGCTGTGCGTTGGCGACGTTCGCGTAGATCGACGTCATCACCATCCCCGCGTCGCAGCCCAGCGCGATCGTGCGGTCGACGCGGCCTGTCGCGATGTTCACGGCGCGCAGCGACTGCATCGCGATACCGCACTTGTCGGACAGCGCATAGGTGCCGACCAGCATGTGCGTCTTCGTGCGGTACCACATCGGAATATCGACGGTGCCGTCGAGCTGGAAGTGATCCTGGTCGTTGTCGTTCAGTCGCCCGACTTCGTTCAGCGTGATCGGGAGCGTGTTGCGGCCGTCGTCCCAGGTACCGGTTGCCGTTTTACCGGCGACCGTCAGCGCAATCGGGCAAGGCTGCGGCCGTGCTGGCGATGCAGCCGGCACGACCGGCGAATCGGCGTTCGACGCGGGCGATGAGGCTTCGCACAGCGTCATGCGGCCGTCGGGCTCGCGATGGCCCCGCAACGGGATCGGCTTGCGATGCGCGTCGTAGTAATAGCTGCCGTCGACGCGCCAGCGGCCCGCGTCGTGGCGGTTGATTGCGTCGTAGGTCTGCAGCGACACGTGAATGGGTGCATTGCCGATCGTGCCGGTGTAGTTCGCGATTTCGTACCAGCCTGCCAAGGACGCGGCCGGCGCGCAGGCGAGCAGTGCGGCAACCGTTGCGGAGAACGGGCGGGAGAATCGGGCGCGGCGCGTGATTCGGGTCATCGGCGGTCGGTGTGCGTGGGTGGGATCGGGCGCGAAGGATGCTCGCATTGTATCCATCCGTCATTTCCGACCTTTCCGCCTCCGCACACACGGCGAAACCGAAGCACTTACGACACAGGCCGGTCGCGAAACCGCGCGGATTGCGCGACTCCACCGACCGGCCTGCTGCCGCCGCCGCGATTGTCAGGTCGCGCTGGCCTCGTCGATCTGGCGGATGTCGTCCTGATCGAGCTGAATGCGGATCGCTTCGCCGAGCAGCTCGAGCTGCGCGAGCGACGTCGCGCTGGCGATCGGCGCGGTGATCGTCGGCCGCGCGATCTGCCACGCGAGCGCGATCGCGGCCGGCTGCGTGCGGTGTTTCGCCGACACGGCGTCGAGTGCCGCCAGGATGCGCAGCCCGCGTTCGTTGAGATAGCCGGCGACGCGATCGCCGCGCACGCTCTTCTTCAGGTCGGCCTCGCTGCGGTACTTGCCCGACAGGAAGCCGCTCGCGAGCGCGTAGTAGTTGACGACGCCGAGCTTCAGGTCGCGCACGACCGGCTCGAGATCGCGCTCGTAGCCGGCGCGGTCGACCAGGTTGTACTCGGGCTGGATGACCTGGTACGCGGGCAGCCCGTCGCGCTGGCTGATGGCGGCGGCTTCGCGCAGGCGCGCGCCGCTGTAGTTCGACGCGCCGATGATGCGCACCTTGCCGGCTTCGATCAGCGTCTGATACGCGCCGAGCGTTTCTTCGAGTGGGGCCGTGTCGGCGAGATCGCGGTGCGAGAAATACAGGTCGATGTAGTCGGTCTGCAGGCGGCCGAGCGACTCGTCGACGGCCTTCAGGATGTTGTCCTTCGTCAGCCCCGCGCGTGCGCCCAGCAGGCCGACCTTGGTCGCGATCACGACCTGCTCGCGCTTGCCGGAGCGCTTGAGCCACTTGCCGATGATCGTTTCCGATTCGCCGCCGCTGTTGCCGGGTACCCAGGCCGAATAGACGTCGGCCGTGTCGATGAAGTTGATGCCGGTATCGGCGAGTGCGTCGAGCAGCGAAAACGACGCGTTCTCGTCGACGGTCCAGCCGAAGACGTTGCCGCCGAACGCGAGCGGCGAAACCTGGATGGTCGATGTGCCGAGGGTGCGATGTGCCATGTTCCTCTCCGATAACTGCGGGTAACGGGATTGAACTGCGGGATGGGGCGTTGCGAATGCGGCGGGACGGCGAAGTGCGTGGTGCGCATCCACCGTTGTCGCGGGACACAGGACATTCTCGCCGATCGCTTCGGTTCGTGCAGCCGGCGCGTGGCCGCGATGGCGCGCGACTTGCAGCAGATGGCGGACGCTTCGTCCGTTACGTTAGTGTTTCGTATGGCTGCGTTCGATCGGGCGCGATTTTTTGCAGCGGGGAGCGCGAAGAGGGGTGGTGGTTGCCCCGGCGTTGCGCCGGCGCGGAAGGAGAGATGGGCGGCAGTCGGCCGCCCGTGCGAGATGAATTCGGTCAGCGCAACTGCACGGCCGCGAGAAACAGCACCATGCTGCCGATCGCGCCATCCAGCACGCGCCACGCGACGGCCTTGCGGAACCACGGTGCCAGCAGTCGCGCGCCGTAGCCGAGCCCGAGGAACCACACGACGCTGACCGTCATCGCGCCGATCGCGAACGCGAGCCGCGCGCCTTCCGGCTCGCGTGCGCCGGCCGTGCCGATCAGCAGGAACGTGTCGAGATACACGTGCGGATTGAGCCAGGTGAACGCGAGCGTCATCAGCACGATCGAGAGCGCGCCTTGCGATGGCGGCGCGACCGCGTCGCCGCGCACGTCGAGCGTTGCGTGACCCGGCTTGAACGCGCGGCGCAGCGCGTTGATGCCGAACCAGGCGAGATACGCGAGGCCGACGTACAGCACCGCATGAACGAAGGTCGGATAGCGTTCGACGAGCACCGACGCGCCGCCGACGCCCGCGCCGATCAGGATCATGTCGGACACCGCGCACAGCAGCACGATCTTGCCGACATGCGCGCGCATGATGCCTTGGCGGAGGACGAACGCGTTCTGTGCGCCGATGGTGACGATGAGCGAACCGCACAGGGCGGCGCCGTGGGAAAAAGCGAGCCAGTTCATGATGATGGGCAGCGGTGGAAGCAGTAGACGAATGAATCGGGTAGCGCTAGTCTGCGGTCAGCATGAGAATAAGAGAAGCTAATTCACCTAATGCGGATTAAGGAAATCTAATGCTCGACTACGCGTTGCTCGATGCCCTCGCGGCCGTGATCCGGCACGGTTCGTTCGAGCGGGCGGCCAAGGAGCTGAATGTCACGCCGTCGGCCGTGTCGCAGCGCGTGAAGCTGCTGGAGGAGCGCGTCGGCAGCGTGCTCGTCAAGCGCGGGCAGCCGTGCGTCGCGACGACGTCGGGTGCGCTGCTGTGCCGGCATACCGAGCGCGTGCAGTTGCTCGAAGCCGAACTGGGCGGCCGGATGCCGGCGCTGCCGGGCCAGATCGCGAGCGCGTGGCCGACGTTGCGCGTGGCCGTCAACGACGACAGCGTCGCGACGTGGTTCATCGACGCGGTCGGGCCGTTCTGCACGGAGCGCGAGACGTTGCTCGACCTCGTGATCGACGACCAGGATTACACGGCGTCGCGCATTCGCGACGGCAGCGTGCAGGGCGCCGTGACCGCGCAGGCCGAGCCGATCCAGGGATGCCGCTCCGAGCGGCTCGGGCGCATCCGCTATCGCGCGGTGTGCTCGCCGGTGTTTTACGAACGCTATTTCGGTGCGGGCATCACGCGCGACGCGCTGCGCCGCGCGCCGTGCGTGATGTTCAATCCGAAGGACGGGCTGCAGGCGCGTTTCATCCGGCGCGTGACACGCGCGGATCTCGATCCGCCGCAGCACTGGATACCGCACGTCGCGGGTTATCTGCGCGCATGCGAAACGGGATTGGGATGGGGGATGTGCCCGGACCGGATGGTCGATCGCCAACTGGCGGCGGGCGAGCTGGTGGACATGTCGCGCGGGCGGACCGTCGACATCGATCTCTACTGGCAGAGCTGGCGTCTGTCGATCGGCTGGCTCGACGACTTCAGCGCGGCGCTGAAGGCGCGCGCCGCGCTGTTTCTCGATTGATTCGGGGTGCGATGCAGGCGGCGCGCGAGCCGTGCGCGCCGCGCGGGATCAGACGTGCTGCAGGCCGTCGAAGTCGACGATCTGCACGTGGCGGCCCTGCATTTCGATCAGGCCGCGCTTCTGGAACTTCGACAGCGTGCGGCTGACCGTTTCGAGCGTCATGCCGAGATAGCTGCCGATGTCTTCGCGCGTCATCCGCAGGTTGAATTCCGACGGCGAGTAACCGCGCTTCAGGTAGCGCGACGACACGTCGAGCAGGAAAGCGGCGACGCGCTCCTCGGCATTCAGCGAACCGAGCAGCATCGTTTGCGACGTTTCGCGCACGATCTGTTCGCTCATCAGCTTGTGCATGCGCAGCTGCATCGAGCCGGCTTCGGAGCACAGGGTCTTCAGCGCGCTGTACGGGATCACGCAGACGGAGCTGTCTTCCAGCGCGACCGCGGTGCGCGGGTGGGTGTCGTCGCAGATACCGTCGAGGCCGAGCGCTTCACCGGCGAGATGCAGGCCCGTGACCTGTTCGCGGCCGTCATGGCGCGTCGCGACGGTTTTCAGCGAACCCGAGCGCACGGCGTACAGGTTGTCGAATGCGTCGCCTTCGCGGAACAGCGCTTCGCCGCGCTTGACGGGGCGAGCCGCGCAGATGACCGACTCGAGGCGGTTGAGTGCTTCGGGTGCCAGGCCCTGCGGCATGCACAGGTGCCGCATTGCGCATGACGAGCAGTGCGCGGCCTGGCGAGGCGCCCAGCTACCGGCATGAGGCGTGGCGGCGGGACGTGTGGCGACGGGCGTCAGCATGATCGTTTACTCCGGCGTTGAATCGACGGAATCATTGTCCCACCGCAAGTTGCCGCTGTCGGGTGACAAAACGTCGCGACCGGCGGCGCATGCCGGATGCCGTCAGGCGGCGGGTTCGTCGACGTTGGCGGCCGCCGGAATCAGCAGCACGGGCAGCGTGGCGTGCCGCACGCATTGCTCGGCGATGCTGCCGAGCACGAGGCGGCGGAACCCGCGGCGGCCGTGCGTGCCGAGCACGAGGAGATCGGCGCCGAACGCCTTCGCGCCGTCGAGGATCAGCGACGACACATCGTTGATCGACGTCGCTTCGTTCAGCCGCGTTTCGCCTTTCACGCCGGCGGCCTGCATCAGCTTCGTGAAATCCTGCGCGAGTTCGTTGCCCTGCGCGACGAGCTGATCGCGCAGCACGGACGGATCGTAGCCGGGCACGTTGTAGTAGATCGCGGCGTTCTCGACGACGTAGAACGGCTGCAGTTCTGCGCCGTGCGCTTTCGCGAGCGCCAGCGCGGCATCGAACGCGTGGCGGGACGTGTCGCTGCCGTCGACGGCAACCAGAATACGCTTGTACATAGTGTCTCCGAGTGGCGAGTTGAAACGAAGTCGGCCGGATGGCCGATCAGGCTGGGCAATGCGCGATGCTGCGAGGCAGAGTAAACCAACGGCGGGGACTTTGCAGTGAGGTACTCGTCGGGGCGCGTGGCTGCGTCGCGCGACGTGCGGTGCGTGGCTCGGTCGTGGTCGCCGTTCGCGTCGGCGGGCGGGAACGCATGAGCAGGCAGCGGCATGACGCGTTGCATGGGTACGCGCATCGATGCACCGCACGTATCGCCATTCAATCGCAATCGCGCCGTTTCGGCATGACTTCGATCAACGCATGTGCATCGGCACGATTCGCGGCGTGCATGAAGCCGCCGATGCCGATGCGTGAAATCGTTCACTCGAGCATCGGTCGATCGCGCACGCCGATCCATCGGCATCGGTTGCCGCCGGTGCCGGCACGCGAACGAACGATCGATTCAAACGCCGCGCCGGCTACCTCGGCACGGCGGTCAGCTCGATGATGCGTTCCGGCCGCCGTCCGTGGCCGGGCCAGTACGTGCTGCCGTACATCCTGTGAACGGGACCGAACAGCGCGTTGCCCGGCGCCGGCGCGTCGAAGCCTTTCTCGATCACCATGTAGCCCGCGCGCAGGGCGAACGCCGGATGGTTGCCGCCGGGTCGGCTGTCGAAGCCGGCGAAGCCGTCGCCGGCTTCCGGCATCGCATTGACGAGCGACGCGTTGCTGCGCGTGATCTGGTCGGGCGAGATCGGCCCGCCGCCGGCGAGGTGCGACGCCTCGCGGTTCTTGCCGTCGGTGTCGACTGTGCTGTCGTGCGTGTCGTCGTTGTCGAGCTCGACGCTGCGCGGATGCACACGACCTGTTTGACCGGATGATTCCATCGCGGCTCTCCTGGCGGCGAAAACGCTCCGGATCGAAGCAAATCCCGTTCCGGGCACGACGGGAAAAGGCGCGCGGGCGATCGCCGCGGTCGCGCGACGCGCACTGATTTGTCATGATTTATTTCAGCTAGAAGACGCGTTTTCTACAGAGTATGATTCTTTTCCTGCGAAGCGGCGACAGGGGATGCAGTCTCGCCGCCTCTGCCCGCGCCGGGGCGCCGCAGCACCCTTAAAGACGGGTAGTGAACAACAAAGCAAGGGACTAGAGGTGGCGGATTCATGCAAGCGACTACTGCCTTCACGCACCGCGGTTATCTGTTGAACTGCGCGCCCGCGCGCGCCAGCGATGGTTCGTTCAAGCCCTACGTCGTGATCTCCCGATCGAGCGACGGGGAGCTCGTTGCGAACCGTTTTTTTCCGATCGAGCTCCAGTTCAACGACGAAGGCGACGCGATCGCGCACGCGCGCGACTGGGCCGTGCGATGGATCGACGCGAGCAGTATCACGATGTGACGCCGCCGTGCTCGCGCCACGCCGGCCGTCCGGCCGATCCCCGGTGTACCGCCCGCGAGCAAAAAACGCGGTAATCTTGTGGAACCCGTCACTTTATTAGCGGCCGTGCGACCAAGCGCGGCCGCCCGCATTGGCATATGTCGACATCACCCGCCCGTCAGTGGGGCCTCGAAGAAATCGTCGCCGGCTTGCGCGAGTCGCGCGAGGAACTCCATCGCACGCGCCATCCGCGCGGTATCCGTGAACTGCCGTCGCGCGATGCGATCTGCAAGATTGTGACCGGCCTGCGCGCGTCGATGTTTCCGACGCACTACGGCGCGCCGGACCTGACGGACGAAAGCGTCGACTACTACGTCGGCCACACGCTCGAAAGCACGCTGCGCATCCTGTCCGAGCAGATTCGCCGTGCGCTGCCGTTCCTGCCCGAGCATGCCGATACGCCGTTCGCCGAGCTCGACGAACGCGCGTTCGAGATCGCGCGCGAATTCGGCCGGCAGTTGCCGGCGGTGCGCGCGCTGCTCGTCAGCGATATCCAGGCCGCGTACGCGGGCGATCCGGCCGCGCAACACATCACCGAGATCCTGCTCTGCTACCCCGGCGTGCTGGCGATGATGCACCATCGCCTTGCCCACGCGCTGCACCGGCTCGGTGTGCCGCTGCTCGCGCGATTCATCAATGAAATCGCCCACTCGGCCACCGGCATCGACATCCACCCGGGTGCGCAGATCGGCCCGAGCTTCTTCATCGACCACGGCACCGGTGTCGTGATCGGCGAAACCGCGATCATCGGCGAGCGCGTGCGCGTGTACCAGGCCGTCACGCTCGGTGCGAAGAGTTTCCCGGCGGATGGCGAAGGCGCGCTGGTCAAGGGCAATGCGCGCCACCCGATCGTCGAGGACGACGTGGTGATCTACGCGGGCGCGACGATTCTCGGCCGCGTGACGATCGGGCGCGGCTCGGTGATCGGCGGCAACGTGTGGCTCACGCACAGCGTGCCGCCGGGCACGAGCGTCGCGCAGGGCAAGGTTCGCGAAGGCGGGAGCGCCGAGAAGCCGTAACGCGGCGCGCGGCGGCGCACCCCGTTCGCACGGGCGCGCGCCGTGCGCGTCAGTGCTTGCCGTCCGGCGAGCGGTGCTTGTACAGCACGTCCTGGTCGACGCGGATCAGGTTCTGCCCCGCATCGACGACGAAATCCACGCCGTTGTACGCATTGCCGGTCAGCAGCAGAATCGCGCTCGCGACGTCGTCTGGGCCGGCGATGCGCGCGAGCGGTGTCGACGCGCGGCTCGCGTGTTCGAAGTCGGCCTGCGTCTGGTCGTCGCTCGGCAGCATCAGCCCGGGGAACACGGCATTCACGCGCAGCACCGGCGCGGACGACAGCGCGAGCATCTGCGTGAGGTTGCCGAGCGCGGCCTTGGCGACCGTGTAGCTGAAGTGGTCGCGGTGAAAGTTTTCCTTGATCTTCTGGTCGACCACGTTCACGACGACGCCCTGCGTGCCGGCCGCACGCGCCCGTTCGTAGAACGCGCGCGTGAGCAGGATCGGCGCTCGGCAGTTGACGGCCCACGCCTGGTCGAACGCCGCGAGGTCGAAGCTCGGGAAATGGTCCTGCCAGAACACCGACGCATTGTTGACCAGCACGTCAAGACGCCCGAAGCGCGCATACACCTGGTCGATCAGCGCGGTGATCTGTGCGGCATCCGACAGGTCGGCCCGCAGCGCCGCCGAATCGTGCCCGCGCTCGGCGATCGAACGGGCGGCCGCTTGCGCGGCATCGGCCGAACGGTCGTAGTGCACCGCGGTGCGATAGCCATGCTTCGCGAAATACTCGGCGAACGCGCGCCCGGCCCGGCGCGCGGCGCCGGTCACGAGCACGACGGGCGCGTGCGCCGTTTGCTTCGTCTGCTCCATCAGGTATTCGTCAGGTTGACTGAAGAAGGATTGGCGACGATCGACAGGAATTCGCGCCGCGTCGACGGATCGGTGCGGAACGTGCCGAGCATGCGCGACGTGACCATCTCGACGCCCGGCTTGTGCACGCCGCGCGTCGAGATGCACTGGTGCGCGGCTTCGAGGATCACGCCGACGCCCTTCGGCTGCAGCACGTCGAACAGCGTGTCGGCGATCTGCACGGTCATCTTTTCCTGGATCTGCAGGCGCTTCGCGAATGCGTCGACGAGGCGCGCGAGCTTCGAGATGCCGACCACGCGATGGTTCGGCAGATACGCGACGTGCGCGCGGCCGATGATCGGCACCATGTGGTGCTCGCAGTAGCTCTCGAAGCGGATGTCCTTCAGCACGATCATCTCGTCGTAACCGTCGACTTCGCTGAACGTGCGCGCGAGGATGTCGCGCGGCTCCAGCGCATAGCCGGCGAAGAACTGCTCGTACGCGCGCACGACGCGGGCGGGCGTATCGATCAGCCCTTCGCGTGCGGGATCGTCGCCGGCCCAGCGCAACAGCACGCGGACGGCGTCTTCCGCTTCTTCACGGCTCGGCCGGGACGCGGTCGGCTCGGGCTGCGCGGTTTTCTTTCCTTTACCCATGTAGTGGCTCCATCGAAGGCCGTCAGCGGCGGCCGATATCCGGCCATTGTTTCATGCTTTCGCGGGTCGTGCGTGCGGCCTGCCGCTCGTGCTTCGTCACTTCGGCCATTCGTCCTGCTCGTCGTTGAACAGCGATGCGACGACGCCGCGCAGCCACGCGGTGCGCGGATCGTTGTGGTACTTGCGGTGCCAGTGCTGCTTCAGGTCGAAGCGCGGCAGTGCGAGCGGCGGCTCGACCGGCACGATGAACGCGTGCTCGGCCGCATACGCATAGCCGATCGCGTGCGGCACCGTCGCGATCAGGTCGGTACGGCTCAGGATGAACGGCAGGCTCATGAAGTGCGGCGTCTCGAGCACCGCGCGGCGCTGCATGCGCTGCTTCGCGAGATATTTCTCGAGCACCTCCTGGCTGCGGCCTTCGGCGCGCACCACCGCGTGCCCGCACGCGAGGAACTGCTCGACCGTGAACGGCGATGCCTGCTCGAACGGATGGCCGCGCCGCATGAGGCAGACGAACCGGTGCGTGAACAACCGCTGCTGGAAGAAGTTGTTGCCGTCGAGATCCGGGAAGTAGCCCACCGCGAGATCGATCGAACCGGCTTCGAGCCCACGCCCGACTTCGTCATGCGCGAGCGAGACCGAGCGCAGGTTCGCGTGCGGCGCGCGCGTCGCGAACGCCTGCAGCAGCTTCGGCAGGAACACGATCTCGCCGACGTCCGACAGCGCGATCGAGAACGTATGCGTGCTCGCGGCTGGGTCGAAGTCGTGCGGCGCGACGAGGCCGCGCTCGATCTGCGCGAGCGCGTCGCGGGCGGCCGGCAGCAGCGCGAGCGCGCGCGGCGTCGGCTCCATCCCGCGCGACGTGCGCACGAACAACGGATCGCCGAAGTATTCGCGCAGCCGGCCGAGCGCCGTGCTCACACGCGGCTGGCTCACGCCGAGCAGGTCGCCCGCACGGCTCACGTTGCGCGTGTCGTCGAGGGCGACGAGGTAGGGAATCAGGTTCAGATCGAGCGCTTCCATCGCCGGGGCCGGTATCTCCAAAACGTATACAACATATCTCCTGAATCGCGTTGCCGCATAGTCGGGAAAGCGCTCAAATGTGTTCCATTACTCGAACCAAAGTTCTGGAGACGAACAATGCGCACCCAAGTCGCCATCATCGGCGCCGGTCCGTCCGGCCTTTTGCTTTCCCATCTGCTGCGCCTGCAAGGCGTCGATTCCATCCTCGTCGAAGCGCGTTCGCGCGAATACTGCGAGAACCGCATCCGCGCCGGCGTACTGGAGCAGGGCACGGTCGACACGCTGAACGAAGCCGGCCTCGGCGACCGGATGCGCCGCGAAGGGCTCGAACATCACGGCATCGAGCTGCTGTTCCACGGCCAGCGTCACCGTATCGACCTGTCCGAACTGACCGGCGGGCGCGCGATCACCGTCTACAGCCAGCACGAAGTCGTGCGCGACCTGATCGCGGCCGGCGTCGAGCACGGCCACCAGATGCATTTCGAAGTCAGCGACGTTGCGCTGCACGACGTTGAAAGCGAACACCCGTTCGTCACGTTCAAGCATGCGGACGGCCGTGCGGACCGTATCGACTGCGACTACATCGCCGGCTGCGACGGCTTCCACGGCATCGCGCGGCAGACGATTCCCGCCGAGCGGCTGAATACGTTCGAGCGCGTCTACCCGTTCGCGTGGCTCGGCATCCTCGCCGACGCGGCGCCGTCGCTCGACGAACTCGTCTACGCGCACCACGACAACGGTTTCGCGCTGTTCTCGATGCGTTCGCCGACGGTCACGCGCCTGTACCTGCAATGCAAGCCCGACGAAGACCTCGCCGAATGGTCCGACACGCGGATCTGGGACGAACTGCACACGCGCTTCTCGAACGACACCGGCTGGACGCCGACCGAGGGCCGGATCACGCAGAAGAGCGTGACGCCGATGCGCAGCTTCGTGTCGGAGACGATGCAGCACGGTCGCCTGTTCCTCGCCGGCGACGCCGCGCACATCGTGCCGCCGACCGGTGCGAAGGGGATGAACCTTGCGGTGGCCGACGTCCGCGCGCTGTCCCGCGCGCTCGGCGCACGCTACCGGACGGGCGACGCGACGCCGCTCGACACCTATTCGGCGACCTGCCTCGAACGCGTGTGGCGCGCCGAGCACTTCTCATACTTCATGACGAACATGCTGCATTCGTCGCCGGATGACTCGCCGTTCGTCAATCGGCTGAAGTTTGCCGAGCTGAAATACGTGACGCGCTCGCGCGCCGCCGCGCAGTCGCTCGCCGAAAACTATGTCGGCTTGCCGTTCGACGATGCGACGGCCCCCGAGGGAACCCGCCTTGACAACGCGCTGTGCGCGACCCTATGATCGGCCCATCGTTCGCTAATCGAATCTAGGTTCGAATAGCGAACAAAAGCCGAGGGTCGACGAAGGCCTCCGGCGCGGCACGCGGCACGCGCGTGTCCCCTCGACAGGCCGCGCATCGAGCCGCGGGTTCGTATCAGGAAGAGACATGGTCAACAAGATTTTCGAATCGCTTCAGTCGGCGGTTGCCGACATTCACGATGGCGCGACAATCATGATCGGCGGCTTCGGCACGGCCGGCATGCCGTCCGAGCTGATCGACGCGCTGATCGAACAGGGCGCGCGCGACCTGACGATCGTCAACAACAACGCGGGCAACGGCGAGACGGGCCTCGCGGCGCTGCTGAAGGCGAAGCAGGTGCGCAAGATCATCTGCTCGTTCCCGCGCCAGAGCGATTCGCAGGTGTTCGACGGGCTGTACCGCGCGGGCGAGATCGAGCTGGAGCTCGTGCCCCAGGGCAACCTCGCGGAGCGCATCCGCGCGGCGGGCGCCGGCATTGGCGGCTTCTTCACGCCGACGGGCTACGGCACCAAGCTTGCGGAAGGCAAGGAAACGCGCGTGATCGACGGCAAGCAGTATGTGTTCGAGACGCCGATTCACGCCGATTTCGCGCTCGTGAAGGCATTCAAGGGCGATCGCTGGGGCAACCTCGTGTATCGCAAGACCGCGCGCAACTTCGGGCCGATCATGGCCAGCGCCGCGAAGGTCGCGATCGTGCAGGTGTCGGAAGTCGTGCCGCTCGGCGCGCTGAACCCGGAACACATCGTGACGCCGGGCATTTTCGTCCAGCGCGTCGTCGAGGTGCCGCAGGCCGCGCACGCGGCCGAGCTGGCCGCCGAACACGCTGCATCGCAAGCCGCCTGACCGCCTGAGGAGACCCGACATGAAACGACTGACCCGCGATGAAATGGCCAAGCGCGTCGCCCAGGACATCCCCGAAGGCGCGTACGTGAACCTCGGCATCGGCGTGCCGACGCTGGTGGCGAACCACCTCGACCCGAGCAAGGAGATCTTCCTGCACAGCGAGAACGGCCTGCTCGGCATGGGCCCGGCGCCCGCGCCCGGCGAGGAAGACGACGAACTGATCAATGCCGGCAAGCAGCACGTGACGCTGCTCACCGGCGGCGCGTATTTCCACCACTCGGATTCGTTCGCGATGATGCGCGGCGGCCATCTCGACTACTGCGTGCTCGGCGCGTTCCAGGTGTCGGCGACCGGCGACCTCGCGAACTGGCATACGGGCGCACCCGACGCGATTCCGGCGGTCGGCGGCGCGATGGATCTCGCGATCGGCGCGAAGCAGGTGTTCGTGATGATGGAGCACCTGACGAAGCAGGGCGAAAGCAAGATCGTCGCGCAGTGCTCGTACCCCGTCACTGGCGTGCAATGCGTGAGCCGCATCTATACGGATCTCGCGGTGCTCGACGTGACGGCCGACGGCCTCGCGGTGAGCGAGATCTTCACCGACCTGTCGTTCGACGAACTGCAGAAGCTGACCGGCGTGCCGCTGATCGACGCGACGCAGAAGGCCGCTGCCTGAACCGCAGGCGTGCCGGCACGTGCGCTCGCGCGCAGGCCGGCGCGCTTGGGTGGACAATAGGCGCACGCCGTTTCCCCTATCTGATGCCATGCTCGAAGACAGCGCCCGCCTGACCTCCCTCATCTGCGGCACCGAGCCGCTCAACCGGATCTGGTCGCCGCGCGCGACGATCCAGCGGATGCTCGACGTCGAGGCCGCGCTCGCGCGCGCGCTCGTCGCGCGGCAGGTGATTCCCGCCGCCGCGGTCGCGCCGATCGAGCGTGCATGCGACGCCGGCCGGCTCGACGCCGACGCGCTCGCGCACGGCGCGGCGCTCGGCGGCAATCTCGCGATTCCGCTCGTCAAGCAGCTCACCGCGCAGGTAAAGGCCGACGACCCCGAAGCCGCGAAGTTCGTGCACTGGGGCGCGACGAGCCAGGACATCATCGATACCGCGACCGTGCTGCAGTTGCGCGACACGCTCGACGTGCTGGAGCCGATGCTCGACGAAGCGTGCGCGTCGCTCGCGGCGCTCGCGCGCACGCATCGCGCGACGCCGATGATCGGCCGCACGTGGTTGCAGCAGGCGCTGCCGATCACGCTCGGCCTGAAATTTGCCCAATGGCTCGATGCGCTGCTGCGCCATCGCGTGCGCTTCGCCGAATTGCGCGAGCGTGCGCTGGTGCTGCAGTTCGGCGGTGCGGCCGGCACGCTCGCGAGCCTGCGCGAGCAGGCGGCGGGCGTCACGGCCGCGCTCGCGGCCGACCTGAAGCTCGCGGTGCCGGCGGTGCCGTGGCACACGCAGCGCGACCGCATCGCGGAAGCCGCGTCCTGCTTCGGCATGCTGACGGGTACGCTCGGCAAGATCGCGCGCGACGTGTCGCTGCAGATGCAGACCGAAGTCGGCGAGCTCGGCGAACCGGCCGCTGCCGGCAAGGGCGGTTCGTCGACGATGCCGCACAAGCGCAACCCGGTCGGCTGCGCGGCCGTGCTGACCGCCGCGGTGCGCGCGCCGAACCTCGTCGCGACCGTGTTCGCGGGGATGGTGCAGGAACACGAGCGCGCGCTCGGCGGCTGGCAGGCCGAATGGGATGCGCTGCCCGACCTCGCACGCCTGACGGGCGGCGCGCTCGCGCAGATCGCCCAGATCGTCGCGGGCCTCGACGTCAATACCGAACGCCTCGCCGCAAACCTCGACCTGACGCATGGGCTGATTCTCGGCGAAGCCGTGATGCTCGCGCTCGGCGACCGCATCGGCCGGCTCGATGCGCACCATGTCGTCGAGCACGCGTCGAAGGAAGCCGTGCGCACCGGTGCGACGCTGTTCGACGTGCTCGCCGCCGATGCGACCGTGTCGGCCCACCTGTCGCGCGACGCACTCGCGCGGCTGCTCGATCCCGCACATTACGTCGGCGAGGCGCAGGCCTACGTCGACGCCGTGCTCGCGCTGCATGCGGGCACGATCCAACCAGGAGAACATTGATGCCTTTCGCCACTGTCAACGGCGTGAAACTGCATTACCGGATCGACCGTGCCGCGCGTGCCGACGCGCCGTGGCTCGTCTTCTCGAACTCGCTCGGCGCCGACCTGCAGATGTGGGCGCCGCAGATTCGTCCGCTCACGCAGCACTTCAACATCCTGCGCTACGACACGCGCGGCCACGGCCATTCCGACGCGCCGGCCGGTTCGTACACGATCGAGCAGCTCGCGGGCGACGTGATCGGCCTGCTCGACCACGTCGGCATCGATTGCGCGCATTTCTGCGGGATCTCGATGGGCGGGCTGACGGGCGCGGCCCTCGCCGCGCGCTACCCGTCGCGCATCGTACGTGCGGTGCTGTCGAATACCGCCGCGAAGATCGGCTCGCCGGAAGTGTGGGTGCCGCGTGCGCAGAAGGCGCGCGCCGAAGGGATGGCTGCGCTCGCCGACGCCGTGCTGCCGCGCTGGTTCACGGACGCGTTCGTCGAACGCGAGCCGCGCCTGTTCGACGCGATCCGCGATACGTTCGTGCATACCGACAAGGACGGCTATGCGGCGAACTGCGACGCGCTGAATGCGGCCGACTTGCGCGAGGAAGTGAAGGGCATCACGCTGCCGGTGCTCGTCGTGACCGGCGCGAAGGACATGTCGACGCCGCCCGACCAGGGCCGCGCGCTCGCTGCCGCGATTCCCGGCGCGCTGCACGTCGAATTCGACGCCGCGCACATTTCGAACATCGAGTGCACCGACGGCTTCAACCGTGCGCTGCTCGATTTCTTGAACGCGTGAGGCAATGGCGATGGACGACCAGGAACGTTACGAAGCAGGGATGAAGGTGCGCCGCGCGGTGCTCGGCGACGCGCACGTCGATCGTTCGATCGAGAACCGAACCGAGGTGACCGATGAATTCCAGAACCTGATCACGCGCTATGCGTGGGGCGAGATCTGGACGCGCGACGGCCTGCCGCGCCATACGCGCAGCCTGCTGACCATCGCGATGATGGTCGCGCTGAACCGTGGCGAGGAACTGGCGCTGCACCTGCGCGCCGCGCGCAACAACGGCGTGACGCGCGACGAGATCAAGGAAGTGCTGCTGCAGACCGCGATCTATTGCGGCGTGCCGGCTGCGAATTCCGCATTCCATCTCGCGGACAAGATTTTCAAGGAACAGGATGCGGCCGGTTAAGCGCCGGCGGTGATCCGATCGCGCGGCCCGCTGATACTGGCGGGCGGTTGACGATGAACGAGCGCGCCGGCAGCGAATCGGTGCGTGAACGAAGGAAGGGCGCGGCCACGAGGCCGCGCTTGTTGCATATATCAATGTTGGATACGACCGGAACCCGCGCGGAAGCGCCCGTTTCGGCCGACAAGGAGACTAGCGATGAATCGCACACCCGTGGTCGATGTCCAGACCTTCATCAACGAGCAGCCGTTCGGCGGCTTTCAATGGCTCGTGTTCCTCATGTGTTTCGTGATCGTGCTGCTCGACGGCTTCGATACGGCCGCGATCGGCTTCATCGCGCCGTCGCTGCTCGGCGAATGGAACCTGACCAAGCCCGATCTCGCGCCGGTACTCAGCGCCGCGCTGTTCGGCCTCGCGTGCGGCGCGCTCGTGTCGGGCCCGCTGTCCGACCGGCTCGGCCGCCGTTCGCTGCTGCTCGGCTCGGTGTTCCTGTTCGGTGTCGCATGCCTGATGTCCGCCTTCTCGAACACCATCGGACACCTGACGATCCTGCGCTTCATCACCGGCGTCGGGCTCGGCGCGGCCATGCCGAACGCGGTCACGATGATGGGCGAGTTCTGCCCGGACAAGCGCCGTGCGACCGTCATCAACCTGATGTTCTGCGGCTTTCCGCTTGGCGCGGCGTTCGGCGGTTTCCTGGCCGCGTGGATGATTCCGCATTTCGGCTGGCGCAGCGTGCTGGTGCTCGGCGGCGTGACGCCGCTGCTGCTCGGCGTGCTGTTGCTGCTGAAGATGCCGGAATCGGTACGCTTCATGGTCGCGAGCGGCCAGCAGGTCGACAAGATCCGCGCCACGCTCGCGCGCATTTCGCGCGACGCGCTGAACGCCGGCTCGTTCGCGATGACCGAAGCCGCGCCGCAGACCGGCAGCAAGGGCCTCGGCGTCGTGCTGTCGCGCTCGTACATCGTCGGCTCGGTGATGCTGTGGCTCGCGTACTTCATGGGCCTCGTGATCTTCTACGCGTCGATCAACTGGATGCCGATCCTGCTGAAGGATGCGGGGCTGACGCCGAAGAGCGCGACGCTGATCTCGGCGCTGTTCCCGCTCGGCGGCGTGGGCGCCGTGCTGTGCGGCGTGCTGATGGACCGTTTCAACGCGAACCGCGTGATCGCCGTGTGCTACGCGCTGACGGCGGTGAGCGTGTATGCGATCGGGCAGGCGGCCGGCAACGTCGGGCTGCTCGTGCTGGTCGTGTTCGTGGCCGGCGTGCTGATGAATACGGCGCAATCGTCGATGCCGGCGCTGGCCGCCGCGTTCTATCCGACCGAAGGGCGCGGCACGGGTGTCGCGTGGATGCTCGGCGTCGGCCGCTTCGGCGGGATCGCGGGGTCGTTCCTCGTCGCGGAACTGACGCGCCGGCACTTCACGTTCGCGGGCGTGTTCGCGACGATCGCCGTCGCGGGCGTGCTCGCGTGCATCGCATTGCTGATCAAGCAGATGGCGCGGCCGCATGGCGCCGCGCAGCCGGCAGGCAAGATCGAGTCGCTCGGGCATTGAGCGACGTTCGGGCCGGTGCGTTGCGCCGGTCCGACGTGAGCGGCGTCGTTCGGGCCGCTATTCTTCCGCGTCGTGTTCCTTGACGAAATTGCGCAGATACGCGCGCAGCGCGGCCTCCCGGCGGCGATGATCGTCGTGGTTCTCGGCGCCCATTTCCTCCTCGTCGCCGAACAGCGTCGGCGGCGCGCAGTAAGTGCCGACTTCGATGTTCTCGCGCAGCACGCGGATATCGTGCGTGAGCGGGTGATACTCGGCGATCCAGTGCATGCCTTCGATGTGCTCGCCCGCTCTCAGCATTGGCTTCATCAGCAACCTCCATGCAGAGCAGCGGTGCAACCGCCGAAGCGGTTGCACGCGCCCGTACCGAAAGGGTACGCCTGCATCACGTGAAGCTCAACGGGCGCGCTTGTGAGCGCTTACTGCGGCAGCAGATGGGCGACGAGCGGGTACAGCGACAGGATCAGCAGCACGGCCATCGTTACGTTGAAGATGCGCAGCGCGCGCGGATTCGACAGGAAGCGGCGCAGGCCGAGGCCGAACGCGGCCCACAGGCAGATGCACGGGAAGCCGATCAGGATGAACACGACGGACATCCACGCGGCGTTCATCCCGTAGTCGGCGGACAGGCGGACCGTCGTCGCGGCGGTCAGCACCATCATCCACGCCTTCGGGTTGACCCACTGGAACGCGGCGGCTTCGACGAACGTCATCGGCCGCGGCTTGGCGCCGTGCGCCTTCACTTCGCCCGACGTGCCGATGCGCCACGCGAGGTACAGCAGGTACACGACGCTTGCGGTTTCGAGGATCGTGTACAGCAACGGCAGGCGCTTGAACGCTTCGCCGAGGCCGAAGCCGACGCACAGCATCAGGATCGCGACGCCGATGCTGATGCCGAACAGGTGCGGCATCGTGCGGCGGAACCCGAAGTTGACGCCGGACGCGAGCAGCATCGTGTTGTTCGGGCCGGGGGTGATCGACGTGACGAGCGCGAACAGCATGCCGGCAGGCAACGCGCTGAGGGTGAGGAATTCCATCGCGGATTCTCCGTTCAGTTCTAGGCTGGGATGGAGATCAGTTTAGCGACGGTTCTCTGTACAGTACCGGTACAGTTGGTTTGACGAATGCCGGTACGGGGGAGGGGTGGGGTTCGCTCGCTTGGTTACTTGTTTGTTGTTTCTCAGAAAAGATGTCCGCGGTCTCAATATGTTGTCTTTGAATAAAAGGCGACATATCGGCGGCTGGCACCGCCACATTACTTCGAACGCTCGGCTGCCCACCTCTTCATCAATCCGGTTCGCCACGCTGACCGATACTTCAAACACATCGCAGTCACATCGGCATCGATGTCGTGAACGCGTCCGCCAGAAACTCGCCGTCCGCCAGTCGATGGTGCCGAATGAAATCGCGCTGCGCGGATTCGACCATCACCGGCGCGCCGCACGCGTACACCTGGTGGCCCGACAGATCGGGCAGGTCCTCGATCACCGCGCGATGGACGAAGCCCGTGCGGCCCGTCCATTGATCGCCGGCATCCGGCTCGGAGAGCACCGGCACGTACTTGAAGTTCGGAATCTCGCGTGCCCACTGCTCGGCGAGTTCGGCGAGGTAGATGTCCTTCTTGCGGCGAGCGCCCCAGTAGAGCGTCATCGGGCGCGTGATGCCCGAGTGCTTCACGTGCTCGATGATCGCCTTGATCGGCGCGAAGCCCGTGCCCGACGCGAGCAGCACGATCGGCTTGTCGGAATCCTCGCGCAGGAAGAATGTGCCGAGCGGGCCTTCGAAGCGCAGGATGTCGCGCTCCTTCATCGCGCCGAACACGTGGTCGGTGAACTTGCCGCCCGGCATGTGGCGGATGTGCAGCTCGATCGGGCCTTCCTCGTGCGGCGCGTTCGCCATCGAGTAGCTGCGGCGCGAGCCGTCCTTCAGGATGAACTCGACGTACTGGCCCGCGAGGTACTGCAAGCGCTCGTTGGCGGGCAGCTGCAGCTTCACGACCATCACGTCGTCGGCCTTGCGCTCGAGCGCGGCGATCCGGCACGGCAGCTTCTTGACCTGCACGCCGTCGACGCCGGCGATTTCACGCACGTCGATTTCGAGATCGCACTGGGCCTTCGAGCAGCACAGCAGCGCGAGGCCGCGCGTGCGTTCGTCGTTGGACAGTGCCGACGCGGCGTGCGGGCCCTGTTCGATCTGGCCCGACACGATCTGGCCCTTGCACGAGCCGCATGCGCCGTTCTTGCAGCCATACGGCAGATGGACGTTCTGGCGCAGCGCGGCGGCCAGCACGGTTTCGTCCGGCTCGACCTGGAATTGCTGGCCGCTTTGTGTAAGCGCGACTTTGAATGTCATGGTGTCCTGGACGGCGGTGTGCGGACACGGGTGTTGCTCGACGACACCACGCGTCCACACGTCAGAGGGAGGAGTCAGGCGGTGCGGATGACCGCCTGCGTGCGTATCCGCCAGCCGAGTGCTGCCGCAATCGCGGCAAACCCCACCAGCGCCCACATCGGCAACGACAGCCCGAGAATCGGGGGATACAGCGTTTCGCACAATCCGCCCACCTTGAAGACCAGCGGCAGCCAGTGCGCCGGCGGCAGGCTGTCGACCACCGGCTGCAATGCATCGAAGCCGCAACTGAACCCCGGGTGAGCCTGCACGTATATGTGCCGGATGGCGACCGCCGCGCCGGCTAGTGCCGTGGCCAGCGAGAGTACGCGCAGCAACGCGGCGCGGCGCCCGCCCGCCGCGGCCATGAACGCGAACAGGGCGATCAGCAGGAACAGATAGCGCTGGATGATGCACAGCGGACATGGATCCTCCTGCCACGCCAGCTGGATCCACAGTGCGCCCGCGACGAGCGCGAGGCTGGCCACGCCAATCGCCAGCAGGGTCCACCGTTCCGCCCGCGTGGCGTCGATCGAGGTGCTCATCGCAGTGCTCCGAGTGCGCTGACCAGCGACGCGAACACGCGGTCGACATCGCGCTCGTCGGTACGCCAGTTGCAGAACGCGGCGCGCAAGCCCCAGGTGCCGGCGTGGACTGTCGTCGTGATGAATACGTCGCCGAGATCGCGCACCGCGCGCATGTACGCGTTGATGCGTGCCTCGTCAGGCTGCTCGGCGAGCGTGAAGCAGACGACGTTGACGCGGGTCGGTGCGAGCAACGCAAGGCCCGGCTGTTCGGCAATCTGCCTGCCGAGCCGATGCGCGAGCGCGATGTTGCGCCGGACGATTTCCGCATGGCCGTCACGGCCGTATGCGGCAAGCGCGAACCAGGTCGACAGCGCGCGTAGCCGGCGCGAATTCTCCGGCGTCAGGTGGACGAAGTCCGGGTTGTCGGTCGGCACGCCCAGGTACGCGGAGCTGTTCTGGAAGACTCGCACCTGCAGGTCGCGCCGGCGGCTGAATTGCACCGCGGCGTCGTACGGCACGTTCAGCCACTTGTGCAGGTCGATGCAGATCGAATCGGCGTCGTCGAGGCCGCGCACGAGCGCGGCATGATCGGGCGACAGCGCGGCGAACGCGCCGAACGCCGCATCGACGTGCAGCCAGAACGGATAGCGCGAACGGAGCGCACCGATCGCCTGCAACGCGTCGTAGTCGACGGTATTGACGGTGCCGGAGTTCGCGACGACGATCACCGGCTCGCCCTCGAAGCGCTGCAACGCGGCTTCGAGCGCGTCGACGTCGATCGCCTCGCGCTCCTTCAGCGTCGGAATCTTCTGTACCGCGCGACGCCCGATGCCGAGCACGGAAAGCGCCTTGTAGATGCTCGAGTGCGGGGTGCCGGACAGCACGCGGATCGGCGGCAGCATGCCCACGCCATCCTCCGCGATGTCGACATGCTCCGGGCATCGTTCGCCGAGCCATTCGCGGCCGATGGCGAGCCCGACCAGGTTCGACATCGTCGCGCCGCTGACGAGCACGCCCTGCTGGGCATCCGACAATCCGAACAGATCACGCAGCCGTGCGACGGTTTCGCGCTCGAGATCGGGCGCCGAGCTGTCGATGCCCGCCGTCGGGTTCTGGTCATACACGCTCGTCAGCCAGTCGCCGGCGAGCGCGGCGGGCGTTGCGCCGCCGGTCACGAAGCCCAGGTAGCGCGCGCCGGCGCTCCCGGAGAAACCGGGCGCCCAGCGCGCCAGGAAATCGTCGAGTGCCGCGTCGAAACCGGGACCCTGGGCCGGTAGCGGGTGCGGCACGGCAGCGGGCGGCGCGAGCGCGGCCGGGCGCTCGTCGATGCGGTCCAGCACGTCGAGCGCGTGATCGAGGGTACGCTGCAGAACCGCTTCGATGCCGACGAGGTCGTGTGAGAGTTTGGCGTCCATGCTGTCAGTGGGAGTGGGTGGAGGAACGAAACGGACATCACGCGCGCGGGCGCAACGTCGCATACCAGAACAGCAGCGCGGTCGCGCTGAACGCGGCGCCGAGCGTACAGACGCCGGTCCAGCCGAAGCGCGCATACACGTAGGTCGACGCGATCGAGCCGGACGCGCAGCCGGCGGCGTAGAGCAGCATGTAGCCGGCCGTCAGGCGGCTGCGTGCGTCGGGGCGCACGCCGTAGATCAGGCTCTGGTTGGTCACGTGCACCGCTTGCAGGCCGAGGTCGAACGCAACGACGCCCACGACGAGTGCCAAGAGCGAATGCATCATGAGTGCCGTGGGCAGCCATGACACGAGCATCAGCGCGAGCCCGATACCGGACGTCCATTGCGCAAAGCCGCGATCGGCGAGACGGCCGGCGCGTGCGGCGCCGAGCGCGCCGGCCGCGCCCGCGAGCCCGAACAGCCCGATCTCCGTATGTGACAGCGACAGCGGCGGCGCGCTGAGCGGCAGCACCATCGGGGTCCACAGTGTCATCGCGGCCGCGAAATGCAGGAAGGCGATGCAGGCGCGCACGCGCAGCACGCGCTCCTGCGCGAAGAGTACGAATACCGACGCGATCAGGCGCGGATACGGCTCGGCGACCCCCGGAAGGCGATGGTGCGGGAGGACGCGCGACAGGACGACGGCGAGCAGCAGCATGACGCCGGCCGACGTGAAATACACCGCGCGCCATCCCGCGAGGTCGGCGATCGCGCCCGAAAACGTGCGCGCGAGCAGGATGCCGAGCACGATGCCGCTCGTTACCGTGCCGACGACCTGGCCGCGTTCCGCCGGTTCGGCGAGCCCTGCCGCGAACGACACGAGCACCTGGGTGACGACGCTCAGAAAACCGATCAGCGCCATGCCCGCGAATAGCACGGATGCGCGCGTGGCGATGGCGATCGACAGCAGCGCGAGCGCGCAGACGACCGACTGGATCAGGATCATCCGGCGCCGATCCCACAAATCGCCGAGCGGAACGAGTAGCAGGAGGCCGAGCCCGTAGCAGATGCTCGTGATCGTCATGACGCCGCCGATGGCAGCGCGCGAGATGTCGAACTGGTGCGCGAGGGTGTCGAGCAACGGCTGCGCGTAGTAGACGTTGGCGACGGCGAATCCCGCCGTCGTCGCGAACAGCAGCGTGACGGGGCGCGTCAGCGTGGCGTGGGCGGGTGCTGTGTGGGTCTGCGGGCCGCGCGGTAGCGAAGACAGTTGTTCGAGGCTCATGATGGTGACGGGTAGCGAACCGGCATGAAGAAGGCAGGCGGGGCGGCACGCGCTGGTCGCGCGGACCGCCCCGGGAAACGGCAAGGCGCGTGGGGTAGCCCGCGCTGCCGCGTCACTGCAGCGACTGGCGCATGTTCTCCATCACCTGGCCGGCGCCTTCGTAGTAGTCCTTCTCGACGTTGAAGCGGATCAGGCAACCGATGCAGATGTCCCGGATCGCGGCCGGGTTTTGCGTCGCGAGCGGCAGCAGTACGCGCTTCACCAGGCTATTGCCGTGCACCACGTCGATCTTCGTGTGCAGCACGTGGTAGGCGATGACTTCCTCGGGCACCTGGTGGCGGCGCATGCCCTTCACCATCTTCGAGAAGCGGTACGGCACCGTGTCCTCGAGCAGCGTCAGCGTGCCGAGCAGACGGACCACGTACCAGCGACGCAGTGCGTACATCGACAGCAGGTTGCCGTTCTTCAGCGCGAGGGCCGACGACAGGATCGACGGATCGAAGCGTTGCAGGTACTGCCGGAAATGCGGCTCGGCCTTGCCGAACAGCAACGTGTGCATGCCTTCCAGCTCGCCGAGCCCCATTTCGTCCCAGAAGTTCTCCGCGACCGCGAGCTTCATGTCGCCCAGCATGCCGATCTGCGACAGCGCGATCGTGTCGTCGAAGCGTCCGTCGACCTGGGCTTCGAGGCAGACGTAGAACGCGAGCTGCTCGAGCGATGCGTCCTCGGCGAGAAAGCGGAAGAACGGCGCGACGGCTTCGCGATTCGTGCGACGCAGCGTGTAGTACCACTCTTCGAGTTGCTCGGCGTTCTCGGGCAGTCCGGACAGGTCGAGACGCGATTCCTCGTGGAGATTCCACTCGCTTTCCAGCGCCAGGATCTCGTCGTATTCCGCCGGTTGCGGAATCGTGTCGTATGCGCTCGGCGGCGCGAGTTCGCGCAGGTAGAACGCGTTCAGGCGCTTCTGCGCGTCGAGCGTATTGCAGCGGGGAGCATCGGCCGTTTCGGGGCCGTGTGCCGCGCGGATCAGGTGCTGCGTTGCTTCTTGAATCGCTTGCGTGGACATGCTTGTCGCTCCAGTCTCGGGATGGGAGGGATTGCGGACCATACGGCTCCGCTGATGGCGGATACCGGCGCAAGGCCGTGCTGCGAAGCCGACGATGATGGGAAATGTACTGAACGCGATGCGCGACGGTTAGCCGGCGCGTCTCAATGGATTGACAGTGCGTCCCATCCCGCACGGCATTCGGCGTGGGCGGACGCACTGAAACGAATCGTCGGTTTGTTGGGACAAAAACGCTAACGGTGGCGGCCGCGCTTTTCATACATTACGTGCACCGGGCCCGCTGCTGCGTTCGCAGATGATGGCGGTCCGGATGGACACGGAGGATGAAGCGATGCACAGACTGATGTTGCTGCCGCAGGGTATCGAAGTATGGCTTCCGGATCGCGCCGCGCTGACGGAGCTCGACTTCGAGCTGCACGGACAGGAATCGATTCCGTTCGGCTGCCGGGCAGGTGCGTGCGGTGCCTGTGTCATCGAAGTCCTGGACGGCCTGCCCAATCTCGGCAGCCGGCAAGCGGAAGAGACGGCCTTTCTCCGCACGCTCGGATATCCGGACGAGCGCTTCAGGCTCGCGTGTCAATGCCGGCTGACCGGCGCGGCGACCGTCCAGGTCGCCGCGTCCGGCGGCTGAATCCATCAACGTTGCGTTCCATGCCTGTCTCCACGTCATTTATATAGGATTTCTTATGAGTAATCGTGTGAAAAACGCCGGTCTCGAGCACCGTACGCCGTTCCTGAATGCAGCCGCAGGCGCGCAGTTGCGCAGCGAGATCGACGCGCTGATCGACCGTCAGATCGACACGTGGTACGACACCGTGCCGTACGCCGCGCACCTCGAAGGCAAGTCCGTCGACAGCGAGTACTACCGTCGCCACCTGATCGAAACGGCATGGCGCATCCGGCTGCTGCGCGTGTCCGAATCGAAGGCGCTCGCCGAGATCGCGAAGCGCAGCCCGGAAGCGGCGCAGATCTGGGCGAACTACGAGCGCGAGGAGATGCTGCACGACGACCTGTTCATCCAGGATCTCGAGCGCGCCGGCGTCACGCGCGACGTGTTTCTCGCGACGGAGCCGTACCTGTCGACGAAGCTGCTGACCGGCTACTTCTCGTATCTGCTCGATCACGAGGGCCCGCTCGGCGTCGTTGCGTACTCGTATCTGGTCGAGTACGTGAACGTGAAACTCGAGCCGCGCAAGATCGAGGCGCTGAAGGATTCGGTCGGCGAGCAGAACATCGGCGGTCAAATCGCGCATTCGCACACCGACATCAACGACGACCATCCGGGCGAAGTGTGGGCGGCGATCCGCTACCTGTTGCGCGACGACGATGACATCGCGGCGCTGAAGCGCTATCTGGGCGAACACCAGACGGTTCTCGCGCTGTACTTCAAGGAACTGTACGACGACAAGATTGCGTCGACGCTGAAGGCGGCAGCCTGACGGGAGAGCCGACATGCTGGCTGATGGCGTTCTGATTCTGAGTCACTGCGGTTATTCGTTCGTCGAGGATCTGGTCGCGGCGATCGGCCAGCGGCAATTGCACGCGTACGTCCTGACTTCCCGGCCGCTGCCGGAGCACGCGGGGCGCCTCGACGCGCTGCGCGCGCTGGCGGCCGGCGTTCATGCGGGCGACGCGCACGAGCTGGCGGTGGAGGATGTCGACCGCACGCTCGACGCGTTGCAGGCGCGCGGCGTACGGGTGCGCGCCTGCATTTCGGTTTGGGAAGGCTACCGCGGGCTGATGGCCCATGCGAATGCGCGCCTCGGTGTCGCCGATCTGGCGCCCGCTCGCGTCGAATCGCTGCGCGACAAGCTTCATGTCCGCAACGCGCTGCATGCGGCCGGCCTCTCCAGCCGAACCGCGCGTGCGCTCACGCCGGATGTGCTGCGCGCGCTGCAGGCGACGGGCGGCGACTATTTCGTGAAGCCGGTGCAGGGTATCGCGTCGTACGGTGCCTTCCGGCTCACGCACGACACGAGCTGGGCGACGCTCGAGGCGATCGCGGCCGAAGCGCGGGCGGACACGGTCTATGCGTCGGTGCTCGGCGACGGCGTTCGGTTCATCGCGGAAGAGTACGTGAGCGGAACCGAGTGCAGCTTCGAGGTGCTGGTGGTCGACGGACGTCAGTACGTGGTCGCGATCCACGAGAAATGCGAACTGACCGAAGCGAACGGCACCGTGCTGGAGGACAGCTGCACCAGCCCGCCCGTCTCGATCGCCGCACACGAATGCGCGGCCGGCATCGCGTGGCTCGGCAAGGTGTTCGCGCACCTTGCGCTCGACTGGGGCTGCTTCCATGTCGAGGCCCGTTTCGACGGCACGCGATGGGACCTGATCGAGATCAATCCGCGTGTGGGCGGCAGCCTGATTTCGCCGAGCGTGTTGGCGCTCAATGGCGCAGTGAACCTGCTCGACATGTGGCTCGCGGTACTGCTGCTGGATGCCGATGCCGCGCGCGCGTCGCTCGCGCACCTCGCGTATGGCATCGACGGCCATGCGGCGGGCCCGAACGCGACGGTCTTCCGCGTCTACTTCGCGTCGCCGGGCCGGATCGAGTCGATCTCGCTCAATCCGCTGCCGCGCGCGCCCGTGGTGACGCAGGTGCTGCTGAAGTCCGGGGACGAAGTGGATCCGGCATCACGCGAAGTATTTCTCGGTCAGTTGTTGTGGTCGATGAGCCGCGCGGAACGCGACGCCGAGCTCGACACGCTGCTCGCGGCTTCCGCGGACGCCATTACTGTGCACTACCGGGTCGCCGAACCCGCGCTGGGAGCCTGATCATGACTGCTCGTTCCACATCGACGTTGTTGATCGTCGACTACAACCTGAGCCGGGTGGAAGACGTCGCGCACCTGGCGCGCTACGCGCGGGAGCGCTACGGCGCCCGGAAGGTGCTGATCCGTTCGGGCCCAAGCGAGCGTGACCGGCGTATCTGCGACGACGTGATCGATCTCGACCCGCTCGCGGACGGCTTCGTCGATGTCGCCGTTGCGCGGCTCGCGGGCATCGCGGGCGACCTGCGGGCCGGTATCGTGTTCTCGGACAACGCGGTCCAGCATGGCGCCGCGCTGCTGGAGCGGCTCGGCCTTGCGGTCGATTCCGCGTCGCTCGCGGCCGGTGCGTTCAGCAAGCACGCGTATCGGGTCGCGGAGCACCGCGTGCGTGCGCTGCTCGAAGCGCAGCGCGTGATGGTGCCGGACTATGCGGAGGCAGCGTCGGTCGACGATCTGCGGCGCTTCGGTGCCGCGCATCCGGGTGGCTTCGTCGTCAAGCCGTCGTGCGAGGGCAACAACCGCGGCGTGGTGGTCGTGCGCGACGGCGACAGCATGGAAGCCGCATTCGCCGAAGTCGCGCCGTATGTGTCGCGCGGCGTGATCTGCGAAGCATTCATTCCGTTCGCGCGGGAATTCTCGTTCGACGGCCTGGGTGCGCTGGCGTTCACGACCGAGAAGGTCAGCGCGACCGGCCGCTATCCGGTCGAGGTCGCGCAGATCCTGCCGTCGCGGCTCGCCGCTCACGAAGCCGACACGCTCACGCGCGCGGGCCGCCTCGCCAATCTGCTGGTCGGGCAACGCGACGGCCCGTTTCACAACGAGATCAAGCTCAGCGACGACGGGTTGCAGGCTGCCGTCGTGGAACCGAACCGGCGTCCGGCAGGCATGAAGATCTGGTGGCTCGCGCGCTGGGCCTACGGCGTCGATCTGTTCCACGCGTGGATCGACACGGTCTGGGGCGTCGCGCCGCCCGTGACGCTGCCGGAGCCCGCGCGCTTCGCTGCCGCGGTGATGCTGGGCGTTGCATACGACCGGCAGTTTTCGCCGCAGGACGTGCGGGCCGGCGCGGACCCGCTCGGCGACGCGATTGCCGACACCGTGCGCACACTCGGCTTGCGCGACGGCGCGCTGCAATCACAGGGCTTCGAATGGTTGCACGCTGACCGGCGCTTCGTTCACGCGATCGCACGCGACAACGCCGATTTCGTCGCGCTCGCCTGCATCACGCTCGAACCGGGCGACGCCGATATTCGCGACGTCGTCGCTACGCTGCGCGCGAGCTGGCCGGCTGCGCTCGATGCGGCCTGTGAAGTGCGCGCGGCGGCGTGACGCCACCGTCAATCAATTGGTCCGGAGACCGCGATGAACATTCTCGTATTGCACCGCGTGCCCTATCCGCGCATCGACTATGCGCGTGGCATCGATCACGATCTGCATGACGTCACGTATTTCGGCAAGCGTGACATTCTCGACACGATTCCGGCGGAGCTGCGCTGCTCGCGTGTCGAACGGGCCGGCCCCGCCACTGCGTTCGATGAGGCGAGTGCCTGGCTCGAAGCCCGTCCGCAGCGATTCGACATCGTGATTTCCCTGTCGGAGTACGAATTGATCGACGCAGCGAAGCTGCGCGAGCGATTCGGCATCGCCGGCAAATCGGTCGAAGAAGTGATGCTGGTGCGCGACAAGGTGAAAATGAAGGCGGCGGTGCGCGATGCCGGTGTGCGCGTGCCGCGTTTCCTGCCGTTGCGCGCGTGGATCGACGCGCAGGGGCACACGCCGTGGCACGGCAAGACGGTGCTGAAGCCGCACAGCGGCGCGTCGAGCGCCGACGTCGTCGTGTTCGATACGCCCGCCGCGCTGTTCGATGCGTTGGCGGCGGGGCGCACGGGCGTCGCCGCGCTCGATTCGCACGCGCCGGATATCAGGGATTTCCAGCTGGAGGAATTCGTCGACGGTCCGATTCTGCATTTCGACGGCATTGTCGCGGACGGCACGCCGCGCGCGATCACCGCGAGCCGCTATGTGGGCACCTGTCTCGGCTACGCGGCGGGTCAGCCGCTCGGTTCGTACCATTTCGCGCTGAGCGACACGGCTCGGCGCTGGGTCGAGCGCGTGCTGGCTGCGGTGCGCATCGATACGGGCAGCTTCCACCTCGAAGCGATCGAACACGACGGCGAACTGGTGTTCCTCGAAGTCGGCAACCGGGTCGGCGGCGCGGACGTGGTCGCGACGTTCGAGCTCGCCACCGGCATCCACCTGCCGTCGGTCGAACTGCGGCTGCTGATCGGCGCACCGGCAAGCCTGCCGGCGCGCACCGCGTTCGCGCAGCAGCTCTGGCATGGCTGGTTCGTGTTTCCGGGCCATCACGTGCAAGGCGGCCGCTTCCACGGGTTCTCCGGCGTCGAGCCGTTCCGCACGAGCCCCGCTGTGCTCGCGTGGGCCGAACTCGAGACGGGGCGCGCATTCGCATCGAATGTCACGTACTCGGCGCGCGAAACCCCGCTCGCGGGGATCATCGGCACGCCGAGCCCGGAGGAGACGAGCGACTGGATCGAGCGGCTGTTCGCCTCCGCGTCGCTGTGCATCTCCGTGCCGGCGTCTTCCTGACGCACGGGCCTTTCGACAGGAGCCGAGCATGGCACACGTGATCACGGAAAACTGCATCAAATGCCGCTACACCGATTGCGTCGAGGTGTGTCCGGTCGATTGCTTTCACGAAGGCGCGAATTTTCTGGTCATCGACCCGGACGAGTGCATCGACTGTGGCGTGTGTCGTGCCGAATGCCCGGTCGGCGCGATCTTTCCCGCCGACGAGGTGCCGGCGGCGCAGTACGCGTTCGTCGCGTTGAACATGACACTGTCGAAGACCTGGCCGAGCATCACGCGCAGCCAGCTGCCGCCGGTCGATGCGGCCTGCTGGGCGAATGTCGACGGCAAGATCGCGCTGCTCGAATCGTAGGCGGCGCACGACGATATACCGGCGTCGCGGCGGGAGCCGGTCTCGATAATCCCGCTTTGCCATTCACCATTCATGGAGGTTTGCATGGCACTCAATCCGCTGCAACAGTTCTTCTCGAAGGTTGGCGCCGGTGACGTATCGGGCGCGCTCGAGGTCATCGACGACGCGACGGTGTTCGAGCCGCAGGGCCCCGAAAGCCTGCCGATCTACGGGCGCTTCGTCGGCAAGGCCGGTGTCCAACGCCTGCTCGGCACGCTGGGCGAGCTGTTCGAGACCGAGCAGTTCGAGATCCGCAAATGGGCCGAAGCCGACGACTACGTGTTCGCATACGGCTACATGCAGCATCGCGTGCGCAAGACAGGGCGAACCTTCAAGAGCGAATTCGCCGTCGTTGCACGCATCGAGGGCAACGTGATCCGCCACTATCGGATCTTCGAGGACACGGCGGCCGCCGTGGCGGCGTTCGCCTGATCGCCTGATCGTCTGGCAGGATGCGCGACGGCCCGGTGCATCGCACACCGGGCCGTCGCACGCTGTGTTCGCCGCGAGGTTCAGCGAATCTGCGTGAGCCAGCCGCTGTAGTCGGTATCGGTGCGTTGCAGGTGATGCTGCGCGCTTCCCGCGACGACACGCGTCTCGCTCGGCGCGTGACCGAATTCCAGCTTGAACGCACGACTGAGCTGCGTGTTGCTGTTGAATCCGTACCGGTATGCCAGATCACCGATCCGGTGACGCGCGCTTTCGGGCGACATCAGCGCGCGGTGAATCGCGAGCAGGCGGCGCTTGCGGATGTAATTCGCGACCCCGCCATCCTGCTCGAACAGCCGGTACAGGCTCGAGCGCGAGATGCCGATTTCCTTGCAGATCCGATCCGGCGACAGGTCCGGTGATTCGAGGTTCTGCCGGATGTACTCCTTGATCTTCACGTACAGGGTCGACAGCAACTCGTTGCGCGCATTCGAGATCTCCTGAGCGGTCGGGCTGAGCATCGCCTTCACCAGGCTCAGCGTCGCCTGCTCGGCATGCAGCGCCTCCGCTTGCGACAGCGTGCCGATCTTGTCGAGCAGGCTCCTCAGATAGCTGTCGAGGAGCTGGCTGATTCCGCCGCTGAAGATGGTGCCGTGGACGCTCGACGGCAGGTTCGGCAGCATGTCGCGCGCGACCAGCAGCGTGACTGCGTCACCCGCCTGGATTTCGCGGTGATAGGGACGAGCCTGGTCGACGACGAGGATATCCCCGGGCTGGACGAACACCGGTCGTCCATCCATCTCCCCGCGCACGCTTCCCGCATCCCGCAGGTTGAACGAATAGTTGTCCATCCCGTCCCGCCGGATGAACGCCGCCGAACGGTTGAGCGCGTACGAAAGCGGCGCCGCCGCATTCCCCGGATGGTGGTAGGTCCACTTACCGACCGAAATGTTGCCAAGCGTGTAGCCGATAAATTGGTAATCGATTATCGGGTCAATCGGCGCAGTCAAAGAAAACTCGGCAATCGAATACTGGGTCTGCCATGCATCGAGTCGCTCGGCAGGTGAATAATCTTGTAAGGAGAAACGGAAAGGCGGATTGGTTGTGCTGCTCATCTTGTGGCCCTCTAAATCGTATTTTTGGTTTGCTAAATTATAGAGGGGTTTTTTGAAGGAATGTGACGTGCGGAGGGGGGCGTGGCTAGGTAAATTTTCTTCTATCTATATAATTTATGTGATGGTTTTAATTGATTCTCGATTGGCGGTGTTTCGGCCATTTTTAATGGGGTTCCATCGCACATGGCGGCTTTTGAAGTGATCCGCGTCTTCAAGGTCGCTGATGGTGAAATAATGATTTCGATTTTGTGAAATTCGATGCGCTATTTCAGGGCTGTTTTTCTTTCGATTATCTTTCGATGGGCATGCTGTCTGTTTTGAAGAACCGGGGGCAGCGGGCTTGCCCTTGTATCTTCGGGCATGCATTAGAGCAACCGCATTAATATCGCGAGTCAGTCGCTCGATGGATCTCCGACATCGCACCATCTGCGAAAATTTTTTGTTTCGCATGTCGTGCCGATCAGCATCCCATACCCGGCAGGTTCTACCGATCACAGGTGGACGGTAGATCGCTAGTGTTCTCGCCAGAACCGCAGCATGAATCGCTTCTTTCGATTCGAAGTGGTTATGGAACGAGCCGGACCCCAACGTCCGCGGCTTCCGTAATTTCATTGATCGCGACGCCTTCCATCCCCTTTTGCGCCATGAGCACAAAGGCGGCATCCGGCAGGCGCGCCCGTGTCTCGCGCTTTCCGGGCGCGCCTCGAGGCTCGCGAACCTCGGGGCTCGACGGCGATTGCTGGTTCGAGACGGCCGGCGGAGGTGTTCTGCTGCGACCGGAGGAAGCGTTGGGCATCGGCGTGCGCCCGGGTTCGGTGTTTGAGTATACGTTCGAACGTCATAATTGACAAAAACATCAACGATGATTTTAATGTCACCAAGGCGGCCTGCAGTGGCCAGTCTCAAGAATTGGAGACAGAACGGTGACGGAGACAAAACTGGCGTGCGAGTCGGGCGCCCATGAAAGCAACGACAACGCGGGCTGCGCCGGCGGCTGCGACTTGCCGTCGGATGTAGACGTGCTTGTCGTGGGCTGCGGCCCCGTCGGCGCGGCGGTCGGCGCGCTTCTTGGCCGGGACGGCGTGCGTGTGCTTGTCGTCGACAGGGCGGCGGAGATCTTCATGGCGCCGCGTGCGATCGCGCTCGACAACGACGCGCTTCGCATCCTGCAGTACGTCGGGGTGAACGAAGCCGATCTCGATACGGTGGCGATTCCGTACGTCCGGATGCGCTCGCCCTGGTTCGGCGAGTTCGGGCGCATCAATACGCTCGGGAGCATCGATGGCCATCCGAAGCTCGTGACGTTCTATCAACCGGATCTCGAGCGATGCTTGCGTGCGCGACTGACCGCGCACCGCACCGCCCGAATGGCGCTCGGTGTGACGCTCGTCTCGCTCGACGAGAACGCCGATCACGTCGCCGCCACGCTCGACAGCGGGCAGGGCGCGCGGCACGTCGTGCGCGCCCGCTACGTCGTCGGTGCCGACGGTGCCAGCTCGATGGTGCGCCAGTTGATCGGACAGGATTTCAAGGGCAAGACGTTCGCGGAAGACTGGTTGATCGTCGACGCGCGAAACGTGCGCCGACCCATCGACCATGTCGAGTTCATCTGTGACCACCGGCGGCCGACGCCTCATATGACTGCCCCCGGTGGGCGCGAGCGTTGGGAGTTCATGCTCCATCCCGACGAGACGCGAGAGGAGATGGAATCCGACGAACGCATCCGCGAACTGCTCGCGCCGTGGGGCGGCATCAAGGACATGGTGATCGAACGCAAGGCCGTGTACCGATTTCATGCCCGAACCGTCACGACATTCAGCAAGGGACGCGTTTTTCTTGCAGGCGACGCCGCCCATATCACGCCGCCGTTCGTCGGCCAGGGGCTCGTCGCCGGTCTGCGTGATGCCGCGAATCTGGGCTGGAAACTGGCGTGGGTCGTCAAAGGCCACGCAACCCCGCAAATTCTCGACTCCTACGATCGGGAGCGCCGACCTCACGCCAAGGCGATGATCGGCGTTGCGAAATTCATGGGGAAGCTCGTGATGCCGCGCAATGCCGGGATCGCGTTGTTCACGCATGGTCTGATGCGATTGACGCGGTTCGTTCCGCCGCTACGGAATCATTTCGACGAGCTCGGGATCAAGCCGAAGAATGCGTTCCGGTGCGGTCTGTTCGTTCCCGGCCATTCGTCCACGCGGCTCGTGCGCGGAGCAGCCCTTCCGCAGGGATGGCTGCGCAAGCACGATGGGGCGATCCGCCTGAGCGACGACGTGTTCGGTAGCGGTCTCGCGTTGATCGGATTCGGACGGGATCCGGGCGTCGAGCTCGACGCCGACGCGCGAGCCGCGCTGATTGCGGCGGGTGGTGTCGTGGTGCAGGTCGTACACCGTGGGCAGCGCCTTCATCGCATCGAGAACGACGGATGGGAGGACCTGAACGGTACGTTCATGCCGGGTGTCGTGCGGTTTGGCTGGGCGGCCGTGATTCGGCCGGACAAAACGGTCCTGCACGAGGGCCCGGTGGCCGACTCGACCCGCCTCGTTCTCGAATCCCTGCAATTGCTTGGTGCGCGCACTTCCTTGTCGCCGCTATCCGGTCACATTGCCCAGCCGACTTCCTGAGGCCCCCCATGAAGCTCACGACTGCACAACCCGCACGAAATCCCCAGCCGACGACGAAGGCCCGGGCGCTTTCCTATTTGATGTTCGAGCGTCCCGATCTCGAACGGGCCGAACGATTTCTCAACGATTTCGGTCTGCGAACGGTATCCCGTGACGGCGAATATCTGTTCCTCCGCGGCACGGCTGGCACACCGTTCTGCTACGTCGTCCGGCGTGCTGAAAAAAACCGCTTCGTCGGCTTCGGGCTCGAAGTTGACGACATCGACACGCTGCGCAAGCTTGCCCATGTACCGGGCGCGTCGAACGTGGAGCCGTCATCGTGGCCCGGCGGCGGGCATCGCGTCACGCTCGTCGATCCATCGGGTTTTCGTGTCGACGCCATCGCGGGACAAGCGCAGGCCGGTGCCCTGCCGCACCGGTCGGCGTTGCCGTTCAACTCGCCCGATACCGTCGTTCGCGTGAACGATACCCAGCGTCCGCCGCTGGAGGCGCCGGAAGTGATTCGCCTCGGTCATGTCGTGCTCGAACTCGCCGATTTCCAGGCGACCTGCGCGTGGTACACGTCTCACTTCGGCTTCATCCCGAGCGACGTTCAGGTGTTGCCGGATGGATCGCCCGCCGTCGCGTTCCTGCGACTCGATCGCGGGGCGACACCCGCGGATCACCATACCCTGGCATTGGCACAGGGATTCGCGGCGCTGTACAGCCACTCGGCATTCGAGCTGGTTGACGCGGATGCCGTGGGGGTCGGGCAGCGCGTGCTGAGCGAAAAAGGATGGACGCACGCATGGGGGATGGGGCGCCACATTCTCGGCAGCCAGGTCTTCGACTATTGGCAGGACCCGTGGGGCGACAAGCACGAACACTATTGCGATGGGGACATGTTCACGGCGGACGTGGCGACGGGCATCCACGAAGTCAGCCGTGAAGCGATGTCGCAGTGGGGCCCACGGATGCCGCGCAGCTTCACCAAACCGAAGATCACCGCGGCAAGCATCGCAGCGCTCATCCGAAACCTCCGGACCAGTCCGGACGTCACGTTCGCGAAGCTGCGCACGCTCGCGAAGCTGTTTGCGTGACCTTCATCTTCACTCAGACCTGTTCGAGGCATCTTCATGGCATTGCACGTCTTGCACTACCGGCATCAGGGGCGCGCCCAATGGGGCGTGGTGACGAATGGCCGGATCACACCGATACCGGGCGACTACCCGACGACCGGCGAATTCGTGCGAGCGCATCGGATCGATGAACTCGCCGCGCTCGGTGGAGAAACGATTCCCGAGTCGGACGTCGAGTGGCTGTCGCCGGTTACGCGCAATCAACAGTTCGTTTGCCAGGGCGCCAACTATCGCCAGCACATGATCGAGTCCGGCATGAATCCGGACGCGAAGTCATTCAACATGATCTTCACGAAGGCGACCAGCTGCATCGTCGCCGCCGATTCCGACGTCGTCCGGCCGCACCATGTGCAATTCCTGGACTACGAGATCGAACTGGGGCTCGTGCTTCGCCGCGACATCACGTCCCGGCAAGCCATCACGGAGGCGAACCTGCACGAGTACGTTGCCGGCCTCGTGATCGTCAACGACTATTCCGCACGCGATATCCAGATTCCCCAAATGCAGTTCTACAAGGGGAAGAGCTATCGAACGTTCGGACCGGTGGGACCGTATCTGTGCCTGCTGGAGGCAAGCGATATCGCGCGGCTGCGCGCGCTGACACTGACATTGACCGTGAACGGGGAAGTGCGGCAGAGCGATTCGACCGGGAATCTCGTGTACGGTCCGGCCGAAACGCTCACCGAGCTTTCGGGCGTTCAGGATCTGAACGCCGGCGACTTGCTTGCAACGGGCACGCCGTCCGGATGCGCACTCAGCATTCCATCGCCGGCGAAACAACGGATTGCCGCGTTGCTGCCCGAGCACGTGAAGTGGCGGATCTTCGCGAAGGTTCAGGCCGCGCGCCCGCAGTACCTGAAGGCCGGAGATCTGGTCGAATCGCGCATCTGGAGCAAGGATGGGGCGATCGACCTCGGTGTGCAACGCAACCGAATCGTGGACGAGCACGCATGAACGCCATCGCAACCGAAGCGGACGTGCTGCGGATCGAAAACCAGGGGCCGCCCGCCGACCTCCCGGCCAGCACCTACGAGATGATCGGCCGTGGTGCGGCGATCGACCCGAACGCGCCGGCCTTGTCGTTTTTCCTGCGTGCCGACGATCATCGCAAGCCATTGCGCTGGACCTATTCGGAGCTTCTGCGGGATATCAACCGGACTGCGAACATGTTTTCGCGCCTCGGCATCGATCGCCACTCGGTGGTCGCCTACGTGCTGCCGAACTTGCCGGAGACGCATTTCGTCATCTGGGGAGGCGAAGCGGCCGGGATCGTATGCGCGATCAATCCGTTGCTGGAGGGGCCGGCAATCGCATCGCTGCTCAAGGCCGCAAACGCGAAAGTGCTGGTGACGCTGGCACCCTTTCCGGGAACGGATATCTGGTCGAAGATCCAGCCCTTCCTGAGCCAGGTGCCGTCGCTGCGAAGCCTCGTCCTGATCGACCTGGCCGGACGCGTGCACGGATGGCGCCGAATGGCGGCGCGCGTGATGCAGCGTCGCGAATGTAAACGGTTGCACGGGCGCGCGGGTGTGCGCGGCGCCGTTCCGCGCCACATCGCGATCCACGATTTCGACGATGCGATGTCGCGTGAATCCGGCGATTCGCTGCTGATCCCACGGCGTTTCGAAGCCGACGACATATCGTCCTACTTCTGCACGGGCGGCACGACGGGTTTGCCGAAAATCGCGGTTCGCCGGCACGGCAACGAGGTGGCCAATGCCTGGAGCGTCGGGCAGGTCGTCGGTGCCGGGATGGGTCCGGGGAAGGCCGTTTTCTGCGGACTCCCGCTGTTCCATGTCAATGCCGTGCTGGCAACCGGCCTGGTGCCGTTCTCGCGCGGCGCGCATGTGGTGCTGGGTACGCCACAGGGCTATCGCGGCGACGGCGTCGTCAAACGATTCTGGGAAATCGTCGAGCGCCACAGGATCAATTTCTTCAGCGCGGTGCCGACCTTGTATTCGGCGTTGCTCGACGTGCCCGTCGACGGCTGGAATATCGACTCGCTCGAGTATGGGCTCTGCGGTGCCGCACCGATGCCCGTGGAAGTATTCCGCGCGTTCCAGGAGCGCACCGGGGTCCGGATCCTCGAAGGTTACGGGCTTACCGAAGGCGCGTGCGTAAGCAGCGTCAATCCGCCTGGCGGCGAACGGCGCCTCGGTTCGATCGGTTTGCGCATCCCCGGCCAGATGATGAAGGCGGTGATACTCGACGACGCCGGCCGCTACGTGCGCGATTGCGTCGAGAACGAAGTCGGGTTGCTGACGATTTCCGGGCCGAACGTTTTCGCGGGCTATCTTCAGGAAGACCAGAACAAGAGCCTGTGGCTCGATCTCGGCGACGGCCGGCAGTGGCTCAACACCGGGGATCTCGCGCGACGCGATGCGCAAGGCTACTTCTGGCTCACGGGCCGCCGCAAGGAGCTCATCATCCGGGGCGGTCACAACATCGATCCGGCGACAATCGAAGAACCGCTGCATCGCCACCCGGCAGTGCAGATCGCTGCGGCAATTGGACGTCCCGACGTGCATGCAGGCGAGCTGCCGGTCGCCTACGTCCAGTTGAAAGCCGGCGCGACTGCAACCGAGACGGAGCTCGACACATTCATACGCAGCTCGATCGGCGAGCGTGCTGCGATACCGAAGCGGATTCATATCATCGATGCGATGCCGCTCACGGCGGTCGGCAAGATCTTCAAGCCCGAACTCAAACGACGGGAGACGCTCGACGTGCTGATCGCTGCGCTGAAGGATGCCGGCGTCGCGGATGCCCGAGTGAGCATGGCGGACGACCCGTCGCGCGGGCTCGCCTTGCATGTGGCGCTGAGCGATCACGCGCAGATAGCGAAGGCCAATACGGTGATGGGCCGCTTCCCGTTTGCCTTTTCAACTTCGGTGGAACCCGAACACCAGTGATTGTCGATTCTCGGAAGGATTGGGATTGAAGTAGGCAAATAATTTTGGAATCCGAAGTTAAAGAAATGAAATTTCGATTGACGAGGAAGAACCCGACGCTTTGAGCGTCGTGCTTCATACGCGCAGGAACAGCCCGCGAGCCGCGCCTGGCGCACGGGGCTGAAGGCAGGTTTCACGATTCTTGAACACCCACACCAAAATCTGGAGACAATCATGAAACGAATCAGCGCAGGAATCGTCGTACTGGTCGCGGCTATCTCTGGCGCGCATGCGCAATCAGCCGGTCAGTGGGTAGTCAATGCCGGCTGGTCCCACTTTGCGCCGCAGGGGTCGGCGGATCCGCTGACCGTCAATGCGCTCGGCCAGTCGCAAGTGATGACCGGCAGCGGTGCGGACATCGCAAGCGGCGATACGTTCGGACTGACCGCGACCTACTTCGTGACCGATCACATCGCGGCGACGACGGTCATGGGTTTTCCGCCGACATGGCACTTGAGCGGCTCAGGTACGCTCAGCGGTTTCGGCGAACTGGGGACCGCGCGGGCCTGGAGTCCCGCGATCATCTTCAACTACTACTTCGGCGAGCCGAATGCGCGGTTCAGGCCGTATCTGGGCGCCGGTGTCACCTATACGTGGTTCAGCAACGTCAAGCTCAGCAATCCCGTTTCCACCGGGCAGATCTTTTTTTCGCCAACTGTCGGTACGGCGCTCGAGGGGCCGACATCCGTGTCACTCAGGAAATCCTTTGCGCCCGTCGTCAACGGCGGCCTGACCTACAACATCGATTCTCACTGGTCGATCAACGCGTCGGTAGCGTATTCGTGGGTATCGACGCGCGCCACGCTGACTACCCGGTCATCCGTCGGCACGGTCACGAGCACCACCAAGTTCCGGGTCAACCCGATCGTGACGTTCCTTTCGGTCGGATACCGCTTCTGAACCGCGTCGACCAGGACATGGCGCACGCATGTTTCTGCCGGCGCTCGAGTGCGACGTGACGATCGCCGTCGAGCTTCGGCGGCGCGCGGCTCGTTCGGCGGCAGGCGGGTCCGCGCCTTACATCGCCTACTGATGCCATGAGCGTGGCCGCCTGAGGCAGGGCCGCGACGTTCACAAAGACGACTTTTGCGAGAATTTTCGCGGCCACGAACATCTTTTCCGAGACGAGTGGCATGGGGCTTTCTCGGAAAAGATATTCGAAATCTTGACGACCGCTCGTCCCTTCGACGTATCAATCCGTGCGCTTCTGTTGCGGGAGCACCCAAAGCATCCGTCCGACCGCTTCGGCCTGGTTCCGCGAATGGGTCTTTTCATAGATCGCCCGCAATTGAGTACGCACCGTCGCCAGCGACACACCCGCGCTCGCAGCACATTCATCAGGCGTCTTGCCATTGATCAACGCCTCGGCCACCGCCGCTTCGGCGCTCGACAAGCCGAACGACTGCCGCAACTGTTGTGCGACGACGAGCGGGGTGGCGCTGCGTCGCCTGACCGTAATCAGCATCGTCGCATCGCCGAACGTCGCATGGAGCGCTTGTCCGGACAGCGCCGCGATGCCGAGAAAAACTTCATGCGCCGCCACCAGCGTGCCGGAAAGCGCAAGGCTCTCGCTCTTGCGGGTCTTCGCGACACGCGTCAACGCCGCCTTGAGTGCATCGTTCTGCGGCGCGCTCGTCGCGCTCAGGTATCCGTTCTCGAGCTTCAGGCAGGTGGTGGCGCGCAGCATCGACTCTGCCGCCCGGTTGACGAAGACGACGCGCGCGTGCCTGTCCAGCGCAAAGACGGAAAGACCCAGCTCCTCCATCAGTTCGACGCCGAGCATGGCGTCGCGATGCAGCACGCGCGCGTCTCGCCACAGGTTGATCGAGCGTTGCAGATGCCCTGCCATACCGGTCAGGGCCGTGCGTTCTTCCGGCGAATACGGCGCGCGGCCGCGCGCTCGCAGTAACCCGAGCAGAATGTTGTCGCTGCCGGGGCGCGCGAAGCGGATCCCCATCAGGTAGCGAAATCCCGACGGAATCTGAAAGTCCTGGAAGAACTCGCTGCGTTCGACGTCGCGGTCGGTGAGGTGATCCTGGCAGCAAACGAATTCGCCAAGCGGTGCGTTCTCGACGAAGCCGCGGCGTGGATCGAGCGCACCGTAATACTGGTCGTAAAGCGCGATGATCTCGTCGAACTCCGCGCGTGGCGAATAGATCGAGAATTGCGGGGCATTGCGCGCGGCGTCCCAACTGAACATGTGAAAGACGTTTGCGCCGAGTGATTCGGAGACCCGATGAAAAACTTCGAGAAAACCGTCCGGCTGCAGCGCGGCCTCATAGAGGTCCCCGATGAGTTGGTCCCGTTGCATGCTTCCCCCGTCGCTTCGCGATCTTCGTATGTGGTTTTTGTCTGACGATATTGCTTCGAATACCGTATTTTTTTCAGGCTAACACAGGTTGTTTGCGTTTCACCCCGTGTTATTTCCCGATTTTCATCCACCTGAATGATGATCGCGAAAATCGGCTTTGCGAGAATCCTCGCCATCCAGCGTGCATGAGTGGTGCATATGACACGCATTAACCAGAAGGATGTCGGGGGAAACGCAATGAAACTCACGCCTGTCGTATCCGGTATTGCAGCGCTCGTCCTGTCGGCTTGTGGCGGTAGCGACAGTTCTTCGCCGCCGCCCGGGCAACCTGCGGCTCAGACGGTCAGCGGGGTCGCGGCGGCCGGCGCGGCGATGCAGGCCGCCACCGTGAAACTGGTCGATGCGACCGGCAAGACGGTCGACTGCCCGGCCGATGCGTCGACCGGCGCGTTTCATTGCGCAGTGTCCGGCCTGAGCGCGCCTTTTGCGTTGTCCGCATACGGCAACGTCGCCGATTCGCAGGCCACGCTGATCGCGCTCAGCGCCACGGCCGGCACGCAGACGATCAACATCACGCCGATCACGAACGCGATCGCCGCCACGATCGTCGGCGACAATCCGGCGAAGCTGCTGACCGACACCGGTTTGCTGAAAAGCAAGGTCACGGCCCAGGCTGTTGCCGGCACGGTGCAGGCTTATTCGACGGCGCTGGCCGACCTGCTGGCCGCCACCGGCAATACGGGCGTCGACCTGATTTCCGGCCCGCTGACAGCCGGTGCGCCGGGGCTCGACCGGTTGCTGGACCAGGTGAAGATCAACGTGCTGCCGGACGGCGGCGTGCAGATCAGCTCGGTGGCGGGCGCGTCCAGCGATACGCCGGTGCAGCTTCAGCTCGCGCCCGGCGTCGCGCCGCAGGCGAGCGACAAGGCCAGCCTGCCGGCTGCCGCGACGATCAATGGCGCGGTGGTGTCGAACCTGCCGAGCGCCAGCGATCTGGCGGCATTGCAGCGTGCGCTCAACCAGTGTTTCGCCGGTTCGACCGGCGCCGCGCGCACGGGTGGCAGCGTATCGGCGTGCGGCCAGATCTTCGTCGACGATGTCGCGTCCGGCGCGCTGAATGCAGGCGTGCCTGCCGCGTATCTGAACAACGGGATGTCGGTCGACCAGGAGTTCGGCGCGCCGGCCGGCGGCACGCCGGGCATCGTGGCCGACGATGCGATGAACAACGCCAGCTTCAGCTTGCCGGAAGTCATCCGCGTCGTCGCCAGCGACACGATGTGGGTCAAGCTCGCGTGGACGCGCAGCGACGGCATTCGCGACGGCATGCAGCAACATGTACAGCTCGCGGTGCGGCCGGGCAGTCTCGCAAACGGCGATACCGGCTGGCGCGTGGTCGGCAATCAGCGCGCGGTATTGAGCAAGGTCAACGCGAATGCGCAGAAGTGGGACTGGTTGAATCCGGCCAATCCGTCGACGGGGACCGACGCGTTCGTCGATTCGCTGAACCTGCAGGTGGGCGCTGTCGACGCGGCTGGTACCGCGGTGGACTTCGCGATCGTCAACGGCCCCGGCTTGCGCAACGGCGTGTTCCTCCAGCCGTCGAGCGGCACCTGCGACACGCTGAATATCCGTGCGCAGATTGCAAGCGGGCAGACGCCGGCGCAGCTCGCCGCACTGGCGAAGAGTGCGCAGTGCCGCAACAACTTCCGCCTGGCCGGCGTCGCGCAGGACCCGGCGAACCAGGGCCTCTTCACGTGGCCCGGCGACGCGCCGCGCAACAACACCGCGTGGGCGAAGCCGCAGCTGAGCGCCGCCGAGCTGGTCGACATCAAGCCATTCAGCGCCTATACGATCGACGTCTACCAGAACGGCAACACATCGACGCCGGCCAGGCACTACACGGTGCGGGTGCGTACGCCGTCGCCGTCGCCCGATGCGCTGCGTCAGTACGCGTGGCACGATCTCGCGCAGTCCACGCGCGACAAGCTGACGCCGGGCGCCGCCGGCACGTTCGCGGGCGGCGCGACCTTCCCGCTGGGCTGGACGTCGAAAGCGGGGCTGCCGTTCGTCAAGCGCGGCAACGTGCAGATTCGCGCAACCGCGACCGGGCAGACAGTCGCGACGTTCGTCAACGGTACTGCCTCTGCGCCGCCGGTCCAGCCGGGTGCGGCGGTGACGCTCAACGTGCCGGGCGATCAGGGCGCCGCGTTCCCGTCGGTGGCCGGCTGGGCCGGCGCCACGGACTTCTCGTTCGTGAGCCTGACCTGGTCCGATTCGATCGACACGGTCTTCACCGAGTCCTTCGAGTACGACCGGTAACGGACAGCCGGGCCGATGCGTCCGGCGAACACGCGACCGGCGGGACGATTCACGATCCCGTCGGCGCGTTCCTGCTCGCCGGCCTGGCGTGACGGGAGGGCCCGTCCGTGTGCACGCATGGCATGGACGGGTATCGAGAGGTCGGCGGACGAGCGCGTTCCAGCGCATGCATCGGCGACGATGCGCGCGACCAGGACGCCGCTACCCGCGCCTTCCAGCACTTGAACCCGAGCCTCACGGCCCCGCCCGCGACGTATCGCGATTCGAACCGATGATTGACAGCTCGCACGAGGTTGACTAGATTCACCCCATGAACGCACGTTTCGTCACGACCACCACGACCACCACCACGACCGCCAACGGCGGGCCGAGGGGAGGTTGCACGTCGTAGGCCAGTGCGTCACATCATCCCCAGGAGCCCCGCCGGAAACGGACGGGGCTTTTTTCATGCTCCGTTCGTCCAGCACCCACGTCAACGGAGATCGTGATGGAAGAGTTCGACCATCGAGTGCTTGGCAGCAGACTCGATCTGTTTCACCAGCAGGATGAAAGCCCGGGCGCCATTTTCTGGCACCCGCGCGGCATGGTCCTGTACCGGGTCGTCGAGGAATACATTCGCGTCCGGATGCGGCAAGCCGGCTTCGCCGAAGTCAGGACACCTCAGATTGTGTCGCGCGACCTGTGGGAGCAGAGCGGTCATTGGGAGAAGTTCGGGCGGAACATGTTTTCGCTCGAGAGCGACAGCAAGCCGTACTGCCTGAAGCCGATGAGCTGTCCGGGCCATGTGCAGCTCTTCAGGAAAGGCGTTCGTTCGTATCGCGAGCTGCCGGTCCGCTACGCGGAACTCGGCGCGGTGCACCGTGCGGAGCCGTCGGGCGCGCTGCACGGGCTCATGCGTGCGCGTGCATTCACGCAGGACGATGCGCACGTGATGTGCATGCCCGATCAGGTCGAGGTCGAAGTCGCGCGATTCTGCGTGTTGCTGAAGACGATCTACGCGGATTTCGGGTTCGACGGATTCGACGTGGCGCTGTCGACGCGGCCGGCGGTTCGCGCGGGCGACGATGCGGTGTGGGATCGCGCGGAAGCGATGCTGGCCTCCGCCGCGCGAGCGGCAGGGCTGGATTTCACGCTGCTGCCGGGAGAAGGGGCGTTCTACGGCCCCAAACTCGAGTTTCATCTGCTCGACCGACAGGGGCGGAAGTGGCAGTGCGGGACGATCCAGCTCGACTTCGTGTTGCCGGAGCGGCTCGGCGCAACCTATGTTGCGGAGGACGGTGCACGCGCGACGCCCGTCATGCTGCATCACGCGGTGCTCGGGAGCCTCGAACGGTTCATCGGCATCCTGCTCGAGCATTACGAGGGCTGGTTGCCGACGTGGCTGGCGCCCGACCAGATCGTCGTCGCGAACATCGGAGAGGGCGATCGCGCGTTTGCCGACGACACGGCGTTCGCTTTCGAAACGGTCGGCTGCCGGGTGCTGCGGGATTTTCGTTCCGAGCGCCTGCCGCGCAAGATCTTCGATGCGCGGGAACTGGCCGCGCCGATCGTCGCGGTGGCCGGACGGAAGGAAGCGCTGGCGGGCGAGGTGTCGCTGCGGATGAGGGACGGGGAGCAGCACGTGCTGTCGATCGACGCCGCGCTCGCGTACTTGAAGCAGCAGGCGCGTGCGCCATCCGAGGCGCACGTTTTTCGCTCGCGGGTTTGACCCGGAGGCAGGCTTGTCCGTGTGAACGTTCCACATGGACGGGCCGCATATCGATGCGGGTGCCGGCGAAGGTGCCGTGCTACCCGCATGCCCGCGCCTTCAAACACTTGAACCACAGCCTCACGGCCCCGACTCCGCCCGCGACCGGAATCCGCGGCAGCAGGAACGGATCGTCGGCCGCACGGGCACATCCGCGCCGGGTCGTCGTCGCATTGCCGTAACCGGCAGCGATGACCTGATCGCGCACGCGCGCATCAAGATCGCCGTACGGATAGCAGAACGACTCGACGCGATGGCCGCTCAGCATTTCGAGTTTCCGCTTCGATTCGGTTAGCTGAAAGTCTGCTATGGGCGCCGACACATACGACAGCGCGACATGATCGAGCGTATGCGAGCCGATTTCATGGCCGTGATCGCGCCACACGAGCATGTCGTTGCATGTCATCAGCGGTGAGCGCGCGGTATCGGCTGCCGCATCCCAGTCGTTCTCGCCGCCGAAGCGGCCGGCGACGAAATAGCAGGTCGCGGTGAAACCGAGTTCGTCCAGCACGGGCATCGCGTGGGTCAGTACGTTGAGAAAGCCGTCGTCGAACGAAATGCCGAAGACCCTCCCGCTGCGCTCGCCACGCAGATACGGCTGCAGTTCGCGCACGCTCAGTCCGCTGTAGCCGAGCCGCTTGAACAGCGTCATCTGGCGGCGGAACGCGTCGGGCGTGACGCTCAGGCTGCGCAGGCGGTCGGGCGGCGGTGGTAGCGGACGTACCTGGTGATACATCAGGATCGGATGGCGCGTGGCGGACAGAAGCATCGGGGGGCCGTGAGAAACGCGGGGTTACGCGGCCTTGCGGAAGATCCGCAGGGTCTTGAAGTCGCCGACCTCGACGAAATCGGCGTTCGCCGCCCATTGGGCGATGATCGGCTCGGCCTTCCGGTACGCCGACGAGCCCTTGTAGAACAGCAGGTGGCCGTTGGCCGCGGTATGGCGTGCGAACAGGTCGAGCACCTCTTCGTCGGTCTTCGCGCCGTAGCGGCTGTTCGACTCGTCGCGGAACTCGCACAGATGGAACAGCGTGACGACGTCGAACGCCGGCAGCAGGCCCGAATTGCTCGTATAGATGTCGCCGAAATACGCGAGGTAGGTCTTGCTGACCTCCGGTTGCCGCGTGACGAGATCGACATACGACTTGTATTCCTTCGGCGACGCCGTCACGCCGAAGACGGTGTTGTTCAGGTGCGGCCGCGCGCATTCCACGCCGACATGGTGATGACCGCCGGTGCCGAAGTGATAGATGCGCACGCCCCTGAGACGGACGGATTCCAGCCATTCGACGAAGTGCACATCGCACGGACATTCCTGCGTCCGCAACTCCCAGTACTTCTTCCAGATATTCATTGCCATCAAACGGACCTCATGGATGTCACCCAACGGTAGGGGTTGTGTCGAATCGATTTCTGATAGACGGACAACGTCGCGTCGACGAAGGTGTCGAACGAGAACTCGCGCTTGCCTTTCAGCCGCGCACTGCGCCCCATCGAACGGACGCAGCCGGGTTCGCGCACGATCGTGCGCAGGATGGCTTCGATCGCTTCGGGCTCGCGCGGCGGAACGACCCAACCGTCCACGCCCGGCTCGACGTTCTCGGGCAGGCCGCCCACGCGCGTGACGATCGCGGGGCAGCCGAGCGACATCGCTTCGCGGCACGCATACGACAGGCTCTCGTGGTACGACAGCACGAACGACACGTCGATGATCGAGAACGGCGCCCGTACGTCGTCGAGGCGCCCGGTGAACGCGGTGCGCGACGCCATGCCGTGCCGCGCGATCTGTTCTCGCTGCTCATGGCACGGCTCGGCGCCGACCAGCAGCACGCGAAACCGCTCGCGCTCGCTTTCGGGCAGGCGGCCCAGCGCCGCGATCAGGTCCATCCAGCCTTTCTCCGGCGCGGTGCCGGCGCTGCTGCCCAGCACGATCGCGTCCGCGCCGGACGGCCCGAACAGCGCGATCTTGCGGCGGCGGATTTCGTCGCCGGCCAGTCGTTCGGCGGCAGACCGGCGCACGCCGTGCTTCACGACCGTCACGTTTCCGTAGGGCGAGCGCAGCGCGAGCATGCTCGCGACATAGTCGCTGACCGCGATGGTGTGGTCGGTGGCGAGCCGCGCGCGCAGCAGGTTGCCGAAGCTGTCGGCGCGATAGGTGTTGTGCTTGGTGAGCACGACCGCGGGCCGGTATCGGCACCCGAGCAGCGCGAGCATCACCTGCCGGTGATCGGCAGACCCGTTCACATGGATGACGTCGAAGCGCTCGGCGACGATCCGCCGGCGCAGCCGGACGATTTCCTGGCACAGCCGGTTCCAGCGCGGCTTGAATTCCATGTCGAAGATCGCCACGTCGGGGCTGTCCTTCAACAGGCGCGACAGGCGGCTTCCCTCCGGTGATGCGACGGTCACGCGGTGACGCCGGCTCATCGCGGCGGCGAGATCGCGAACGTAGGTATCCTGGCCGCCGCCGTAGTCGCCGTGGAAGTTGGTATACAGAATGTTCATCACGATGCCGCTTTTCCTCGATCATTCATCAAGAGGACTGCTTATGAAATGAATGGCTCAACCCGTCGGGAGCAATGACTCGGACACGGTGCCGCGTTGCCGGCCCGCGATCGCGTCGACGCCCGGACATGGCGTCAACGCGAATCATTTCCAAATATTACATATCGATTACGTATCGTAGTGTCGAGGTCTGCGCATCTTTGTGAGAATGTGTCGCGATCGCTGGACCGTGTGTTGCCGCCGGATCTGCTCCCGGCCGCCGCCCCGCTTCATCCGCAGCCGTCTCCACGCATCCGGCCCCATAAATAGCGGGCCGGATCGCGACAAAACCCGTCCTTCCGACAACATCTGGACGCAAATCAAGCGCCGCCGCTTTCAGATTTGAAAGCATGGACGCCATTTGCGTTAGAATGCCCCCCCTGTACGCCGAGGCGACCGCCAAACGCGGACTTGCCGCCTGCGCGGCGACATGGGTTCCGATTCGCAGCCGGACGCGAATGATTTGCCAGCCGTTAGAAACATACGCTTTGTGATTTGGATTACTAATGAAGAAGAAGCACAACATTACCAAGTACATCGTCGTCGCGATGATGCTTGGTATCGCCGTGGGTTACGCATGTCATAGCGCGTTTCCCGATCCGAAAATGGCGAAGGAAGTCGCCGGTTACGTGTCGTTGCTGTCTGATGTATTCCTGCGATTGATCAAGATGATCATCGCGCCGCTGGTATTCGCGACGCTGACCGTCGGCATCGCGCAAATGGGTGACGGCAGCGCGGTGGGCCGCGTGGGCGTCAAGGCGTTCGGCTGGTTCTTCATCGCATCGTTCACGTCGCTGCTGCTCGGTCTGCTGACCGCGACGATCCTGCAGCCGGGCAGCCACCTGAGCCTGCCGCTGCCGCCTTCCGATGCGGCCCTCAACCTGAAGACGGGCGCCTTCACGCTGAAGGACTTCGTGGTCCACCTGGTGCCGAAATCGATCGCCGAGGCGATGGCGAACAACGAAATCCTGCAGATCGTCGTGTTCTCGATCTTTTTCGGCACCGCGCTGTCCGCGCTCGGCGATGCAGGCAAGCGCCTGACCGGCGTGATCGAGGATCTCGCGCAGGTGATGCTGAAGGTGACGGGCGCGGTGATGTGGTTTGCGCCGATCGCGGTGTTCGCGGCGCTCGCGTCGACGATCACGACCGAGGGGCTCGGCATCCTGCTGACGTTCGCGAAGTTCATGGCGAGCTTCTATCTGGCGCTCGCGCTGCTGTGGGGCGTGCTGACGCTCGCCGGCGTGACGTTCCTCGGCAAGCGTGCGTTCACGCTGATCCGGCTGATTCGCGAGCCGTTCCTGCTGTCGTTCGCGACGGCGAGCTCGGAGGCCGCGTATCCGAAGCTGCTGGACGCGCTCGACCGCTTCGGCGTGAATCGCAAGATCTCGAGTTTCGTGCTGCCGATCGGTTACTCGTTCAACCTCGACGGCTCGATGATGTACTGCACGTTCGCGGTGCTGTTCATCGCGCAGGTGTACGGCATCCATCTGCCGCTCGGCACGCAGATCACGATGCTGCTGATGTTGATGGTGACGTCGAAGGGGATGGCCGGCGTGCCGCGCGCGTCGCTGGTCGTGATCGCGGCGACGCTGAACCAGTTCAACATGCCGGAAGCCGGGCTGCTGCTGATCATGGGTGTCGACATGTTCCTCGACATGGGGCGCTCGGCCACCAACGCGGTCGGCAACTCGATCGCGGCTGCGGTGGTCGCGAAGTGGGAAGGGCAGCTCGGTGATCCGCGCGGCGACAACGAGTCGGACGGCGGCGCGGTGGCCGACGTGAAAGTACGGGAGACATCGGCATGATGCGCGGCAACGCGGCGACGCGTTGCCTCTGCCGTAGTCGATGACGATCGCCGGCCTGGATTCGCTACGGATCCAGGCCGGCGATTTGTCTTGTGCAGTGACTTTTCCTCTCATTCGGCGGCTTTTTTCGGTTTCCCGGTAAAAGCGTGTGCCGTTTCAATCTGTCGTCGCTGGACAAGCGGCGGTATTCCCGCAGGCGAACGCCTGATTTTCTCCATTCCTGTTCCGGCGTGTAAGTGAACATTCACTGTCGCGCAGTCGCGCTTGCCGCAAGCGTGAGCGGGTCGCAATTTTTTTCGATTTATATGACGTTATTCTCGCCCTGCTCATTATCGAAGGCATGCCGTACGTAATACCGACTGCGCCGGATGATTCAGGGGAAGAATTTACGCAATTGCGAATTTCAAGCCTTCTGGCCGGCCGGTCCCTCATGTGAATGTCTGCATCATTCAGGAGAGCATCCGTCATGGTCGCCGGAAAACGAATCCAGGCTGCGCTTGTCGCCGCAACGATCGCCGCGATTGCGCCAGCCGCGCACGCCGGCAATACCACCGACTGGCTGGCGAACACGTACGGCACGCTCGCGGCGCACGTCGGCAACGTCGCACGCGCGATGTGGGTCGCGCCCGAAGGCGTGATCTACACGGCGTCGATGTGGGACGAGGATGAAGGCGGCGTCGCGATCTACCAGAACGGCAAGAGCGTCGGCTCGATCGGCACGCATTCGGAATTCCAGGGCAGCGCGATCACCGGCAATGCAACCTCGCTGTTCGTCGCGCTGCAGCCCGGCAAGACGTACGGCAGCGGCGCGGTGGGGCGCTATAACCGCGCGACGAAGTACCGCGACCGCGTGATCCAGATCAGCGCGGCAACCAACCAGCCGCGCATCGACGTCGTCACCGGGCTCGCGACGGCCGGTTCGCTGCTCTACGCCAGCGACTTCTACGGCAATCGCGTACGCGTGTTCACCACCGACGGCGTGTGGCAGCGCGACATCAACGTGTCGGCGCCGGGCGCGCTCGCGGTGGACGGTGCGGGCAACGTGTGGGTCGCGCAGAAGAGCGCGGGCGCGATCGTCGGCTTCAGCCCGGCGGGCGCGCTGCTGAACACGATCCGGATGCCGGCCGGCTCGCAGCCGTCGGCCCTGTATTTCGATGCGGCTGCTGCGCAGCTGCTGGTGGGCGACGAAGGCCCCGACCAGAACATCAAGCGCTATACGGTGGCGGGCCGGCCTGCACTGGCCGGCACGTTCGGCGTGCGCGGCGGCTATCTCGACACGACGACGGGCATCAAGGGGCAGGTCGGCGCGCAGCGCTTCACGCGCATCGCCGGGATCGGCAAGGACACCGGCGGCAACCTTTACGTGCTCAACAATCCGTGGGGCGGCAGCTGGGATCTCGGCCGCAACGGCGCGACCGACATTCATGCGTACAGCAGCACCGGAAGCCTGCGCTATACGCTGCAGTCGCTGAACTTCGAAGGCATCGCCGCGCCGGACCCGGTCACGGACGGCGCGCTGTTCTATGGCGGCACACACGTGTACAGCGGCACCGCGGGCGGCAAGTTCGTCGCGAACACCGTCGACCCGTTCGCGTATCCGGCGGACCCGCGCATCAACATGAGCGATACGCAGCGCGACGAACACTTCGGGCTGCTCACGTCGGTGGGCGCGAACCGGATCCTCGTTGCGGCAGGCCAGAATCCGCCGGTGTTCTACTTCTTCCATTTCAACGCGGCGAACGGCTATATCGCGATTCCGGACGGCTCGATTCCGGGCCCCGCGTTCAACACGACGCAGCGCGTGACGAGCGGCTTCAGCCTCGACAGCAAGGGCAGCGTGTGGGCCGGCCTCGACAAGACCGGCGCGATCACGCATTACCCGCTGACCGGCTTCGACGCGAACGGCAAGCCGTCGTGGGGGCCGGGCGACGCGACGCGCATTCCGGCCAGCATCCTGCCGCTGACGCGCATCGTCTATCTCGCGGACAGCGACACGATGGTGCTCGCGCAGGGGGCCGTCGGCAGCAACGACTGGACGTCGATCGGCACGCGCATCGAGGTGTATCACGGCTGGAGCGCGGGCAACACGACGAAGCCCGATCCGGTGATCACGCTGCCGCACAGCGGCGCGAAATCGATCGACGCGGTCGGCAACCATCTGTTCGTCGGCTACTGGTTCAGCAGCAGCGGGCCGCTGTGGCCGAACGTCGACGCGTTCAACCTCACCACCGGCAACCTGGATACCACGCTGGTCAATGCGAGCTCCGCGACCGTCGATACCAGCAGCGCGATCGACGCGATGTACAGCATCCGCGCGTACCGCCGGTCGAACGGCGAGTACGTGGTGATGAAGAACAACGTGAAGGGCAACAGCATCACCGTGTACCGGTGGACGCCTTGAGCGGCTGAACGTGCGGCCGCTTCGGGCAGCGGTCGCACTCGCGAAGTGATGAACGCAATCGGCGCGTTTTCGCGGGATTGCCGCACAACACGAATGCAATGAACGGCGCGCACACTGTGCGCCGTGCCGCGTTGCGCGGCGCTTCCCAACCTCCCGACGCGGAAATGCGGTTCCGTGCACAATGGCAGCGGCACATGCGGACGCTGCGTGTGCGTGCACGATGAACCGGCGCGGCTGTCCCTGCCGTGCTTCTTACGCTCGAAGCGACGAAAACGATGAAGATGAAGACGACACCGAACCGCCTGTTGCTGATTGCCGCGCTGGCCGGCGCATTGAGCGGCGCTGTTCACGCGCAGACGGCAGCGACCGTGGCGACCGTCAACGGCACGCCGATCACGCAGGCCGACGTCGATACGCTGCTGCGCGCGTCCGGGCAGCCCGACTCGCCGGAAGTCCGGCAGGCGATCAAGAACCAGCTGATCACGCGCATGCTGGTGCAGCAGGCGGCCGAAAAGGCGAATTACGGCGACAAGCCCGAAGTCAAGGCGGCGGTGCAGCAGGCGAAGGTGACGGCCGAGGTGCAGCTGTACCTGCGCGACAACGTGAGGCCCGAACCGGTGACTGACGAACAGGTGAAGGCGCGCTACGACGCACTCGTCGCGACGCTCGGCAAGAGCGAATACAAGCCGCGCGTGATCGTCGTCAAGGACCCGGTGACGGCCGCGACCGTGCTGAGCGAGCTGAAAGCGGGCAAGTCGTTCGACGGGCTCGCGCGGCAGTACAGCATGGCGCCGAGCCGCGACAGCGGCGGCGAACTGCCGTGGGTGAGCTTCAATACGCCGGCGGCGGAAGGCAAGACGGGCGGGTTGCCGCTGCCGGTCGCGCAGGCGCTCGAGAAACTGTCGGTCGGCGCGGCGACGAAGGATTCGATTCCGGTCGACGGCGTGCGGGCGATCGTGAAGCTGGATGCGAAGCGGCCGACGCAGGTGCCGGGTTTCGAGGCCGCGAAGCCGGCGCTTCAGCAGCAGCTGCAGGCGATCGCGGTGGAAAAGGCGAGCGCGCAGATGATCGGCAATCTGCTGAAGGACGCGAAGATCACGCAGTAATCGCGATGCGACGGCGTCGCAACGGCGCGTGTCACGCGCGCCAGATCATGCTCGCGCTCGTGTCGGTTTCCGACGCGAGCCGGAAGCCGAGCCGCTCGCAGAGCCGGCGCGCCGGGTTGCCGTGCAGCACGCTGAGCGAGACCGGCACGTGCTCGCGTGCGGCGTCGGTCAGCAACGCGTTCAGCACGGCCTCGCCGATGCCGCGGCCCTGGTGCGCGGGGAGGATCTGGATCTGGTGGACGTGCCATTCGCCTGCGGCGCGCGTCACCTTCAGCAGGCCGATGGCTTCGGCGCCTTCACAGACGATCATCGCGTCGTCGAAGTGCGCGCGGATGCGCTGGTCGTGCGCGGCGTCGTCCGTCGGCGCGCCGACGCGCTGCAGGTGCTCGGTCATCGTCAGTCGACGGAGCGTCAGCAGGAAAGGGAAGTCCTCCTGGGACGCAGCACGCAGATGGATCGCCGGTTTCATGAGTGGTGAGAAGTTGCGTCAGGTGCGAGGCCGCTACGTGGATCACAGGCCTGCCAACGGAATCTGCAGGCCGGCCGGGCGATGTTCGAGGACATCCGTAACCTCGTATTCGGTTTTTGCGCCGTCCGAAGTTTGCCACTGCTGCATACGGACATTGCACAAGAGCACGTCCCCCTTGCTGAAACTGATCTGGCTGTTGTTCACGCGCGACAGGAAGCCGGCATCGGTGATCGTCGCGTGAATCGTTGACGTGCCGTCGTACAGCCGCCACTTGTTGTCGTCCTTGAACGCGAGCGACACGATCGAGAACGCCATCTTGCGATGCTCGTCGAGCAGGAGCGCATCGGTCGGCTCGGGCGCATGGAACCATGCCATCTCGTGGCGGATGACCGTCTCGTACACCTCGGTATCAGTGCCGACCGCAAAAATCTCGATGCCTTCGCGCGCGAGCGGCGCGAGCACTTGCGCGGTGGCACGGCGAACGCGGACGTCGCGTAGCAGCGTGAGCACGGGCAGGTCGATTTCGAGTTCGTCGCCGTCGACGTCCAGAACCGCGGTGTGGTCCTGCATCCGCACGTTCGTGATCTCGCGCCCGCGCAGCCATTTGAGGACGGCGAAAAGCCCCTTCCTCGCCTTGGGTGCGGCGATGCCGAGCGCGGTCAGGATCGTGATCGCATTGGCGAGCGCCGTGCCTTCGTTGCCGCTCAGCATGTCGCGCATGCGGCCGAGCAGCGAGGTCGCGAGCGTGAAGTCGATGCCGAAGCTGCCGGTCTTGAAGCTGCCGCGCACATTGACCTGCGGCCGGACCTGATCGCCGCACAGTGCGCGCGTCGACGCGTCGAGCAAATCGCCGAAGGCGAGCAGCGCGGGCGCGAGTTCGCGCACATCCATCTCGGATGACTCGAGCGTGGGCCCGTCGTACGTGACGCGAAATCGGCTCATCGCGTCGAAGGGGCCGAGATCGGCCGGGCCGGGACTGTTTTCATGTGCGGTCATGTGGAATGCGGGTGTGAGAGGTGGACGATACCCGAAACGAACGCTTTCGGATGCCTTTCATCGTAGGGGCGAATGGCCGGCCGCAGGCGATTTTGGCCATCCGGACAAGACGGCATGCCGACGTGTCCCGATGGCGCCCGGCAAGCCACGAACTTTTCCGATACTTTCCCGGTCACACTCGCCAGCTTGGCGGGAGGCGCCGGTGCCCCGAACGTGCTGCCGCCTTCCGGTATTCCGCCGTTCAGCTCGCCCGCCTATCATTCGCACATCGCACGCACGGCGTAATCAACAGGGATTCTCGATGGACACCAAACGATCGCGGCCGGGGCTCGTCGCCGCGCTGCTCTGGGCGGCGCTGTATCTCGCAACCGGCTACATCTCGCACGAGTTCAACGGCCCCGTCCGGCTGACGGGCTACATCTGGCTGCCGGCCGGCGTCACGGTCGGCGCGTTCATGCTGCGGCCGGGGCGCGACTGGCTGACGCTGGCCGGCGCGTTCCTCGTCGGCCAGCTCGCGCTGACCGCGATCGAACACGGCAGCCTCGTCAACGCGGTGCTGTTCACGATCGACGAGGTCGGTGCGGCCGCGCTCGCGGTCTGGCTCGTGCAGCGCGTGCGCTTCTCGCTCGAAGGGCTGTATTTCCTGCGCTCGGTCATTCTCGCCGGGCTGATCGCGGGCGTCGTCGGCGCGATCGGCGGCGCGGCGTGGTACACGACGGTCAAGGGCGCGCCGTTCTTCGACGTGTGGACGGTGTGGGCCGCGTCCGATTTCGTCGGCGTGCTGCTGGTCACGCCGGTGCTCGCATCGTGGTCGCGCTTTCGCGCGCATCGCTCGGGCGACCACGAGCGCTTCGACCTGATGCTCGGCATCGTCGCGTTCGTGTTGCTCGCGCTCGTCGCGCTCGTGATCTTCGATGGCGATACGTCGCGGAAATTCGGCACGGGCGCCGGCTTCGCGCTCACCTACATCCCGCTGTTCCTGACCGTCGCGGTGACGCTGCTGCTCGGCGGCCGCGCGGGCTCGTCGTCGGTGCTGGTGCTCGCGCTGATCGTGATCGCGCAGACCGCGCAGGGCGACGGCCCGTTCTCGTCGTTCCACGAACACTACGGCAGTGCGCTGCTCGAAGCGCAGCTCTATCTGGCGGTCGCGTCGCTGCTGGTGCTGACGGTCAGCACGCTGAAGACGACGCGCGAACGCGTGCACGAGCATGCGGCGGTCCTGCAGAACAACATGGAGCTCGCGCTCGCGAGCGCCGGCCAGATCGCGTACGTGCTCGATCCGGAGTCGGGCCGGATCGACTGGAGCGGCGACGTCGAGCGCGTGTTCGGCGTCGGCGTCGATGCATCGCAGATCGCGAGCGTGCCGCTCGTGCTCGAACGCGTGCAGCCGGGCGACCGCGAAGCGCTGAACGACTACTGGAACGCGGAGATCGCGGGCGAGGATCGCGCATCGCTGTCGCTGCGCATCGTGCTGCGCGACGGCGGCACGCAGACGATCACCGACCACGGCGCGCCGCTGCTCGATTCGAACGTCGACGTGACGGTGGTCGCGGGCGTCTGGCAGATCGAGCGCGTGTGGCCGGCGGACGAATGAGCGGGCACGTGTCATGACAGCCCGCACGGGCGTCCTGCTGATCCACGGGCTCGGCGGCACGCAATACGATCTCGGTTCGCTGCACAAGGCGATGCGGCGCGCGGGCGCCGACACGCACATGATCACGCTGCCCGGCCACGGCACGCGCCCCGAGGATCTGGTCGGCGTGCGCGCGGAGGCGTGGCTCGACGCGGTGACCGAACAGTATCGCGCGCTGGAACGCGAGTACGACACGCTGCATGTCGCGGGCATGTGCATGGGCTCGCTGGTCGCGCTGCTGCTGTGCCACCGCGTGCAGCATGCGCGCGGCCGGCTCGCGTTGCTGGCCACGCCGGTGTTCATCGACGGCTGGTCGACGCCGTGGTACCGGTCGCTGCGGCACGTGCTGTACCGCGTGCCGGGCGTCGCGGAGCGGATGCGCGTGGAGGAAGGCGATCCGTTCGGCATCAAGAACGCGACGATCCGCGCGATCGTGAAGAAGAAGTTCGAGCGGCAGGACCGTTTCCACTATGCGTGGGTGCCGCTCGCGTGCGTGCGGCAGGTCGACCGGATGCGCGACTGGGTGCGCGACGCCGCGGCCGGCACGCCGTGCCCGACGCTCGTGCTGCATGCGCGCGAGGACGAGCTGACGAGCCTGCGCTCGGCCGATTTCCTGCTGGAGAAGCTGCCCGACGCGCGCGGGATCGTGCTGGAGAACAGCTATCACATGATCTGCGCGGACAACGATCGCGACGACGTCGCGCGGCACGTGCTCGACTTCTTCGGCTTCGATCCCGTGCATGCGGTGAGCCCGGCGATGGCGCGCAGGATGAAGCGGCAGGAATCCTGACGGCGGGCTATGCCGCCGCCGGCCGGCGGGCGAGCCGCTCGCGGATCTCCGGCGACGCCAGGCAGGTCGCCAGGGCTTCGAACCCGGGTGCGCCGGGGTAAGGCGCCACGCGCGCCGGCGGGCTGTGATTGGCCGGGCAGAGCAGGAGCGTTTCGTCGGGGCCGACTGCCGCCAGATCGAGGATCGCCGACGAGCGCGTGAGCAGGAACAGCGGGCGCATGCCGGCGGCCGCGCATTCACGCAGATGAGCGATCAAGGCCAGCTGCGTGGGCCGGTCGAGATCCTGTTCGATCATGTCGACGACCCGCGCGCGCGGGCCTTCTGCTTCGAGACTGGCGAGCAGCGCGACCAGCGCGGTCGACGGCGTTGAGCCTTTTCCGGTGAGCGCGGTCAAGGTGCGGTCGACGCGCGACTTCAGCGCAGGATCGGCGCGCAGTGCCGCGCGTGCGGCCGCACAGTCGTCGTCCAGCCGGTCGAGTCCCACGAACACGGCACCGGGCAGCGCGTCGGCCAGCCGAAGCGCCAGCCGCGTCTTGCCGCTCCCCAGCGAGCCGATGATGTAGTTCAGCGGCCGGATGTCGCGACACTCGAACCATTCGCCACCCCACGGCCACGGCAGGTTGAATGCGGCACCGGCAACCGGCTCGTCGAGCAGCCGCGTCAGCTCGCCGTCGGCCGGCATCCGGCCGCGCGCGAGGCCGGCGCGGATCGCGTGCACGCGGTCGACCTTGCGCACGAGATCCTGAATGCCGTGGCCAAGCGCCGTTTCGTGGGCGGCCAGCGCGTCGTCGAGGCTGCGCGCGTCGCCGTCGAGTACGTTCGCTACCTGGGAGAGGCTGAGGCCGAGCTTGCGCAATGCCGCGATGTCGGCCGCGCGGGCGAGATCGTCCGGGCCGTACGCGCGGTATCCGGCCGGCGTACGCCCGGGCGTGACGAGGCCGTGCCGCTCGTAAAGCCGCAGCGCCTTGACCGAGACGCCGAGCCGCGCGGCGGCCGCCGATGCGTTCAAACGGGGCGTGGACCTACCCATTCGTCACCTCTTCGCTGTCGATTCGTTGCGGTCAGCATAAAGGCGATCCCAAGGGCCGGGTCAAGCGCGATTGCGCCCCCGCTCAATCGGCCGCCGCGAATTCCTCCCGCAGCGCGCGATACAGCCGCCGATACCGTGCGAGCCGGCTGGCCAGCAGATCGATCGACGCGGAATCGGGCGCGACCGTCTCCGTCACGGGCGGTGCGACACAGACTTCCTCGAGCGAGTCGTTCGTCGCCGCCAGTCGAGCAAGCCGCGCGGCGCCGAGTGCCGCGCCGACCGCACCGTCCGCATGGCGCTGCATCGCAAGCCCGGTCGCGTTCGCGCACAGCCGCGCCCAGAACGCGCTCTTCGATCCGCCGCCGATGAACGACACCGCGTCGAGCGTGGTGCCGGCCGCGCGCAGCGCGTCGTAGCCGTCCGCCATCGCGAACGCGACACCTTCCATGACCGCATACGCGAGGTCGTCGGCATTGTGTTCGTTCGACAGTCCGAAGAACACGCCGCGAGCATGCGCATCGTTGTGCGGCGTGCGTTCGCCGCCGAGATACGGCAGGAACAGCGGTGCGCGAGCCGGATCGGCGCGTTCAGCGCGCACGGCCAGCACGCCGGGCGTCGTGCCGTGCGCACGCGCGAGCCAGTCGAGGCTCGCGGCGGCCGACAGGATCACGCTCATCTGGTGCCAGCGCCCTTCGAGGCAGTGGCAGAACGCATGCACGGCGGCATCCGGGTTCGGCGCGAAGCGGTCGTTGCCGGCGAACAGCACGCCCGACGTGCCGAGCGACAGGAAGCCGCTGCCGGCGCCCGTCACGCCCATGCCGATCGCGGACGCCGCGTTGTCGCCGGCGCCGCCGGCGATCGTCACGGGCCCCGCGATGCCCCATTCGCGCCGCAGCGTATCGCGCAGCTGTGCGGCGGGCGCATTGCCTTCGACGAGGCGCGGCATCTGCGCGCGCGACAGCTCGGTCGCGGCGAGCATCCGATCGGACCAGTCGCGGCGTGCGCAGTCGAGCCACAGCGTGCCCGATGCATCGGACAGGTCGGACACGAATTCGCCGGACAGGCGCCAGATCAGGTAATCCTTCGGCAGCAGCACCTTGTGCACCGCGCGGAACACGGCCGGCTCGTATTTCGCGAGCCACAGCAGCTTCGGCGCGGTGAAACCGGGCATCGCCATGTTGCCGGTGATCGCGCGCGATTCCGGCACCAGCGCCTCGAGCTCGACGCATTCGTTGCCGGCGCGCGTGTCGTTCCACAGGATCGCGGGGCGCAGCACCTGGTCCGCGCGGTCGATCAGCGTCGCGCCGTGCATCTGCCCGGACAGCGCAATGCCTTGCAACGCGGCGAAGCCGGCAGGATGCGCGGCGCGCACCGACGCAATCGCATCGAGCATCGCGTGCCACCATGCCTGCGGGCTCTGTTCGGACCAGTGCGGATGCGGGCGGCTGATCGACAGCGTGGCCGTGCCGGTCGCGAGGGGCACCGAGCGGGAATCGGTGAGGAGAACCTTGACCTCGGACGTGCCGAGATCGATGCCGAGAAATGTCACGTATGAAGCGTCCTGTCTGGGGCGCGCGGCGGCGCGCGTCGCGGGGGCGGCGCGTCGTCGCGGCCATGCGGTTCGTTGAGCCGGTGCAGCGCGCGGAACCTCGACGGCGGCACCTGCTTCATCGCGAGAAACTGACGGTTGAAGTTCGACAGGTTGTTGAAGCCAACCCGGTAGCAGATGTCGGTTACCGTCAGGTCGGAAAACATCAGCAGCTCGCAGGCTTCGTTGATGCGCAGCCGGTTCAGGTAGCGCACGAACGACGAGCCGGTGTGACGCCGGAAGAACCGCGTGAAGGTGCTGACGCTCATGCCGGCGAACGCGGCGACGTCGGTCTCGCGCAGCAAGCCGGGCAGGTTCTGCTGCAGGTACGACAGCACCTGGTTGATGGTCGACGACATGTAGTGCTGCGCGTTGCTGCGGTAGCCGGGGCCCGCGAGCACGCGCCGCTCGCGGCACGACGACAGCCGGTCGAACAGCGACATCAGGATCTCGACGCGCCGGCAGCCGTGCGCATCCGCGAGTTCGAGCATCAGCGGCGCGACTTCGATGCCCACGCGATCGGGAAACTGCACGCCGCGCGCCGCGTCGTCGATCAGGTCGATCACCGGCTGCAGCTCGCTGAACGCGCCGACCATCTTCTCGATCGCATCGCGCGAGAACTGCAGCACGACGTCGCGCGACGGCACGCGTTCGCCGTCGGCGAGCTCGCTGACCCAGTTGTGCGGCAGGTTCGGCCCCGTGACGATCAGGTTGCCGGGGCCGAAATCGCCGATATGGTCGCCGACGAACACCTTGCCGCGCGACGCCTGGATCAGATGAATCTCGTACTCGGGATGAAAGTGCCACTTCGCGACCGAATGCGGGTAGTCGTGGACCCACGCGCGGAACGACTCGTCGCGGTGGGTGGGAACGATCTCGAGATCCGGGTTCATCGTGTGCTCCGTCGAGGCGTGCCGGCGTGCTACGAACGGGACATCGACCAGCCCGTCGCGGCAGGCGGCGTGGCGCGCGTCGCGGCCGCCGGCGGCACCGCGTGCGCGATCGGGTTCGCGTCCGGCAGCGCGACGTTGCGCTCGGTGCCGGCGTCGAACAGGTGCAGGGCTTCTTCGTCGAAGCGAAACGCTACCACGGCGCCCGGCGCCGGGGCCATCGGGGCCGGCACGAGGGCCGCGCACGGCTGGCCGCGCCAGTCCAGCGTGACGAGCGCCTCGGCGCCGAGCAGCTCGACGAGTTCCACGGTGCCGGTCAGCGCGAGCGTGCCGGGGGTCGGATCGCCTTCGGCGACGAGCCGCAGGTGGTTCGGCCGGATCGCGGCCTTCACCTGCTGGCCGTCCTGCAGCCGCGCGAAGCGCGGCGACGCGAGCGGCCAGCGCGCGCCGTTGCAGTCGAGCAGCACGTTCGCGCCGACGCGCTCGATCGTGCCGTCCGCGAAGTTCATCGCGGGCGTACCGACGAACCCGGCGGCGAACACGGTATGCGGTTGGCCGTACAGCTCGGCCGGCGTGCCGATCTGCTCGATGTGGCCGCCGCGCATCAGCACGACGCGGTCGGCGAGCGTCATCGCCTCGAGCTGGTCGTGCGTGACGTACAGCGTGGTCGTCTTCAACTGCCGGTGCAGCCGCTTGATGTCGCCGCGCAACTGCGTGCGCAGCTTCGCGTCGAGGTTCGACAATGGTTCGTCGAACAGGAACACGGCCGGCGTCTTGATCATCGCGCGTGCGATCGCCGCGCGCTGCTGCTGGCCGCCCGACATCGCGCGCGGGCGGCGGTCGAGCAGCGCATCTAGGCTCAGGATGCGCGCGACGTCGCGCACGCGGTGGTCGATCTCGTCGGCCGGCACCTTCAGCCGCCGCAGGCCGAACGCGATGTTGTCGTACACCGTCATGTGCGGGTATAGCGCGTAGTTCTGGAACACCATCGCGACATTGCGCTCGCGTGACGGCAGGTCGTTGACGACCGCGTCGCCGATCACGAGCTCGCCGCCGGTGATCGCCTCGAGGCCCGCGATCATTCTCAGCATCGTCGACTTGCCGCAGCCGGACGGGCCGAGCAGCACGATGAATTCGCCGTCGGCGATCTCGAGGTCGAGCGGGTGAAGCACGGCGGGGCCGCCGTCGTAGTGCTTCGACAAAGCCTTGCAGGTGATCTGGGCCATCGCTCAATCCATTTCGATCTGAATCTTGACGTCGCGCGGGTGCCCGCTCGCCGCTTCCTCGAACGCGCGCACGCCTTCGGAAAACGGGAACGTGCGCGAGATGAACGGCTTCACGTCGATCGCGCCGGATGCGATCAGCGCAAGCGCGCGCGGGAAGATGTTCGCGTAGCGGAACACCGATTCGATGCGGCCTTCCTTCGCCTGCAGCGCGACCACGTCGAGCGGCACCGGCGCGACGGGCATGCCGATCAGTACCGCGCAGCCGCCCGGGCACATCAGGTCGACGAGGCCCGCATACGCGTTCGAGCTGCCGCTCGCCTCGAACACGACGTCCGCGCCCCAGCCGGCGGAGGCTTCGGCCACCGCGTCGGCGAGCGGCCGCGTACGCACGTCGACGGTCGTGACGGCCGGGTTGCCCGCGAACAGCGCGAGCTTGTCGGGCACGACGTCGGCGAGGATCACACGCGCGGCGCCGCCCGCGAGCGCGGCGAGCGCCGTCATCGCGCCGATCGTGCCGGCGCCGATCACGACCGCGAGGTCGCCCGGCTTCATCGCCGCCTTCTTCGCGGCCTGCAGGCCGATCGACAGCGGCTCGACGATCGCGCCTTCGGCGAACGACACGTTGTCGGGCAGCCGGTACGTGAACGCAGCCGGATGCACGACGAACGGCGTCAGGCAGCCGTGGATGGGCGGCGTCGCCCAGAAGCGCACGTCGGGGTCGAGGTTGTAGAGCCCGCGCAGCGTCGCGGGCGAATCGAGGCGCGGCACGCCGGGCTCCATGCATACGCGGTCGCCGACGCGCAGGTGCGTGACGCCGGCGCCGGTCTCGACGATAGTGCCGGATGCTTCATGGCCGAGCACCATCGGCGCGTCGACGCGGAACGGGCCGATGCCGCCGTGAACGTAGTAATGCACGTCGCTGCCGCAGACGCCGACCGTATGCACCTTGATCCGGACGTCGCCGGGGCCGACCGCTTGCGGCAGGTCGATGTCGCGCAGCGCAAGTTCGCGCGTGCGTTCGAGGACGAGTGCTTTCAACGTGTTCTCCTTATTTTCCCTTGACCATCGAATTGAGCAGCCGGCTCAGCATGCCGACGAAGACGAGCGGCGGCAGCGCGAGCAGCACCGTCGATGCGTTGATCACGCCCCACGGCACTTCCTGGCCGAGCGACGTGAACGCGGACGCGACCACCGGCAGCGTCGCGCTGCGCGACGACGTCAGCGCGAGCGCGATCATCAGTTCGTTCCAGACCAGCACGAAGCTGAACACGATGCCGCCGAGCAGCGTGCTCGCGCACACCGGCAGCGCGATGTGCCAGAACACCGCGTACGGGCCGTAGCCGTCGAGCGCGGCGGCTTCCTCGATCTCGCGCGGCAGACGGCGGAACACGGGGATCGACAGCCACGTGATGGTCGACAGCGTGACGAGCAGGTACGTGACGATCATCGACAGCTTCGTGTCGTACAACCCGAGATCGACCCAGATCGCGATCAGCGGCAGCGCGACCGCGACAGGCGGCAGGAAGCGCAGCGACAGCAGGAAGAACTGGATGTCGCGCTTGCCGCGCACCGGGTAGCGGGCGATCGCATACGCGGCCGGCACGCCGAGCACGGCGCCGATCAGCACGGCCGCGCCGACGATCGCGATGCTGTTGCCGAGGCCGATCAGCACTTCCGGGCTCGACAGCACCTGCTCGTAGTTCGCGAGCGTCGGCGTGAAGATGAAGCGCGGCGTCGGCGTGACGATGTCGAGCAGGTGCTTGAGCGAATTGAGCACGGCCCAGAACAGCGGGAACGCGGCGACGAGCAGGATCGCGCCGGCGATCGCGACGGTGGAAACGGCGGCGGGGCCGCGGCGGGCCATCAGTCGTCCCATTTGTTGACCCTCTTCCAGATGAGCGTGAAGACGAGCGTGGTCGCGACCATCATCAGCACGGCCATGCCGGACGCATAGGACACCTTGCCGGCGAGGCCGATGCCCTGCTGGTACGCATAGAGATCGAGCGTTTCGGTCGCGATACCGGGGCCGCCCTTCGTCATCACGTAGATCAGGTCGAACGAACGCAGTGACTCGACCATCTTGATAAACACGAGGCTCACGAGCGGCGCTTTCAGCATCGGCAGCGCGATGTACGCGTGCACCTGCCACGTCGTCGCATAGTCGAGCCGCGCGGCTTCGAGCGGCTCGGGCGGCAGCGTCTCCAGCAGCTTCAGGATCACGACCGCGAAGAACAGCCCCCACTGCCACACGTCGACCAGCGCGACCGCGTACAGCGCGAGATGCGGATCGGCGAGAAACGCGGTGTGCTCGACGCCGAGCGTGCCGAGCAGCCAGCTCAGGATCCCGGTGAGCGGCGCGTACATGAACTTCCAGATGAACGCGGCCGACACGCGCGGCAGCAGCACCGGCATGATCAGCACCAGCGACGCGAAGCGGCGCCAGCGGCCGTGCACGCGCTCGAACAGGAACACCGCGAGCGCGATGCCGACCAGCACCGCGCCCGCGACCGTGACGACTTCCCACAGCACCGACACCTCGATCGCGTTCAGGAAGCGCCGGTCCGACGCGAGCCGGATGAAGTTGCGCAGGCCGACGTATTCGCTGTCCGGATAGCGCAGCACGCGGTTGCGCAGCGCGAGGTTGATCGCGGCGACGGTTGGAACGAGGCTCAGGACCGCGAGCAGCGCGAGCGTCGGCGCGAGGAATATCCACGGCAGGCTCGTGCGGTCGCGGCGCGCGCTGCTGCGCCGGGCCGAAGGCGGGGAAGGGGCCGGGCGGACGCCGAGCGCGCGTCCGCCGGCGCCGTCATTTGCGAGCGCCATGTTCGAGCGCGTCCTTCGCGTACTGGGTGGCGTCGTCGAGCGTGCCGCGCGGGTCCGTCTGCGTGCCGGTGAACACCTGTTCGAGCGCGATGCCGAGGTTGTCGCCGATGTCCGGCCACTGCGGCGTGCGCCAGATCGTCACCTGTGTGACGGGGTTGGTGTCGTTCAGCCCGGCCTGGATCTGCGGCGCGACGTGCTGCTTGAAGTACGGGCTGCCGATCGTGCTCGAGCGGTTGTAGTCGCTGAACACGCCGTTGCGCAGCCGCGCCTGTTCCTGGTCCTTGCTGGTCGCCCACGCGATGAAGCGGCCGGCGGCCATTCGCGTGCAGTCGTCCTTCGCGCCGACCGCCGAGATCGCGAAGCCGTGGCCGTACGCGGCCGACGGCAGCGGTGCGGGCGGGCGCGTGTAGCCGACCTTGCCGGCCACGCTCGACTTGCTCGAGTCTTCCATCCAGTCCGCGAACGGCGTCGATTCGATCATGAACGCGACCTTGCCCGAGCGGAACGCTTCGAGCGCGTTGCTCCAGTCGTAGGTCGCCGAGCCCGGCGGCGCGTACTTGAACAGGTCGCTGTAGAGCTGCGTGGCCTTCACGGCGGCCGGCGAGTTGAACGCGGGCTGGCCGCCCTTGTCGGTCCACGTGCCGCCCATGCCGAGCATGAACGGCGACCAGCGCCACACGTTCATCCCCGAGCCGCGCTGGCCGCGCGCGACCCAGCCGTACAGCTTCGGCGGCGCGTTGAGCTTCCTGATCGCGGCGACGAGCTCGTCGAGCGTCTTCGGCACCGGGATGTGCGCGGCGTCGAGCAGGTCGCGGCGGTAGAACAGGAAGTCGCCGCCGCCGATCAGCGGCGCGAAGTACGCGACGCCGTTGTAGCTCGCGACCGCGCGGCGGCCGGGCAGGAAGTCGTCGTAGTCGTATTCCTTCGGGTAGTACTTGAGGAGCGGCACGATCCAGTTGGCCGACGCGAATTCGGCGACGTTCGCCTCGTCGACGTAGTAGATCTGGTAGGAACCCGCGCCGGTCGACGCATCGAGCCGCGATTTCGCGCGGCGGTCGTTCTCGCCGAAGTAGCTGATCTCGACCTTGGTGCCGCTCTTCTTCTCGTAGTCGGCCAGCGACTTCTCCATCACCGACAGGCCGAGGCTCTTCTGCGCGAGCACCCGAAGGGTCGGCACCTTGCAGGTTTGCGCGGCCGCGATGCCCGGCAGACAGGCGCCGAGCAGCACGCCGGCTGCGATGATTCGCATCTTGTTCACCCGTGTCTCCTTGATTCTGCTTGTTCGAATGCCGTCGATGACGGCAGGAACAATGGTGTGACTCGGGCGACGCGATCACCACATCAAAAGGATTCGTGAGCCGATACTTTTTGCTCACGGTGGGTCGTGCGATGCACAAAATGTGGTGGTGGGGCGACGGTGGGACCTTATCGCCGCAGGGCATCTGGGGGAGATGCTCGGGTTCAGCCCGCCGCTCGACCAGGTCGGGCGCGAACCGCGCGCGTGAGGGTGTAGCGGCGTAACGACGGCGGGTTACGCCGGGAACCGCTCGCTTTCGGGCGCCGGCACGAGATCGTCGGGCCACTGCACCTCGAACCGCGTGCCGCCCGCGCCGGTCGGCACGCACAGCGCTTCGCCGCGGTGCGCATGCGCGATTGCCGCGACGACGGCGAGCCCGAGGCCGGTGCCGCCGGGTTGCGACTCGTCGACGCGCCGGAACGCCTGGAACACGTGCGGCGCGAAATCGGCCGGGATGCCGGGGCCGTCGTCCTCGACGCGCAGCCGGCACATGCCGTTCTCGATGCGCGTCTGGATCCGGATCGCGCCGGGCACCGCGTGGCGGCGCGCGTTTTCCAGCAGTGCCAGCAACGCTTGGCGGATGCGGACCGGGTCGCAGCGCATGCGCCGCGGGTCGAGATCGAGTTCCGGATGCTGGCCGGCGGCCTGCAGCGCGTGCGCGAACACGTCGACCACGGCGCGCACCTCGGCGGCGAGGTCGGTGTCGCGGATCTCGATGCTCAGGTGGCCGCTGTCGGCGAGGCTGACCACGCGCAGATCCTCGATCAGCCGCGTCAACCCTTCGACCTGCGCGAGCAGGCTGCGGAACAGCGCTTCGCTCGGCGTGAACACGCCTTCGGCGAGCCCCTGCAGCCGCCCCCGCAGCACGGTCACGGGCGTGCGCAGTTCATGCGCGATCGCCGCGTTCCAGAACGTCTGCTCGTCGGTCACGCGCTGCAGTTCGCTCGCGAGCGCATTGAAGTTGTCGGCGAGCAGCGCCGCTTCCTTCAACGAACGGTCACCGGCAACGGCCCGCGCGCCCAGATCGCCGCGCGCGACGCGTCGGATGCTGTCCGTCACCGAATTGAGCGGCACGAGGATGCGGCGCGACAGGTTGATCGCGACGACGACGGCGATCAACAGGCCGACCAGCGTGGTCGAGATGATCCACACCCACTCCGGCCCGCTCGGGAGCCAGTTCACCGCCTGGAAAGACTGCGGCGAGTACTGGTACAGCAAGTAGTAGAACGCATAGGCCGTCACGACGATCAGCACCGTGATGCCGAAGGCGATCGCGCCCATCGTGAGCGCGATCTGGCGGCTCAGGCCGTCGAGTTTCAATCGCCGCTCCACAGTTTGTAGCCGACGCCGCGCACGCTCGCCGGTACGCCGGCGACGCCGAGGTCGTCGAGTTTCTTGCGCAGCTTGCTGACGTGGCTGTCCACGGTGCGCTCCAGCGCATCGCCTTCCGGCAGGCAGGTGGCCATCAGCTCGGCGCGGCTGAACACGCGGCGCGGCGCACGCGCGAGTTGCGCGAGCAGCTTGAACTCGGTGAGCGTCAGCACGAGCGTGTGGCGCGTGCCGTCGACTTCGACCGTCGCTTCGTGGTGCTCGAGATCGATCTCGAACGGCGCGGCGCGCAGCACGCGCTGTTCTTCCTGGCGCGAGCCGGCCATCGACCGGCGCAGCACGGCCTGTGCGCGCGCGACGACTTCGGCCGGGTTGAACGGCTTGACCACATAGTCGTCGGCGCCGATGCGCAGCCCGGTCAGCTTGTCGATGTCCTGGTCGAGCGCCGTCAGCATGATGACCGGCGTGTCGCCGCGATGGCGGATTTCGGCGAGCACCTTCCAGCCGTCGACGTGCGGCATCTGCACGTCGAGCAGCACGAGGTCGGGTTTCAGCGACAGGTGGAGTTCGAGCGCGCGGCGGCCATCGGCGGCGTGCACGGTGCGCAGGCCGTTGCGCGCGAAGTAGGCGGTCAGGATCTCGGCGATCTCGGGTTCATCCTCGGCGATGAGGACGAGCGCTTGCGCGCCCTGGCCGGCGCCGGGAGATGAAGAAAAGTCGGGCATGGCCACTCGTTCAGATCCATCGGGGTTCCATCAGGTCGCCATACTACCGTATGGCCATATCCGTCGAACGGAGACTGGAGGGGCGCCGGAATCAGCACGCAAGGCGCCGCGTTGCGCGCTATTGACGGCCCGGCGGAGGGCGCGCCTGCGCATCCACGAGATGCGGCACCGGCTCGGAATAGCGCATGCGTTCTCGCGTCGCGCCTCGGCGTGCTGGCCGGGAAGCTTTACGAGAACGGCTGGACGCGGGAGTAAGCACGGGCCGCGCGGGCGCGTTTTCCTTTACGGCTTACTTTCGCGTGTAAAGAAGTCACGATAGCGATATCGGAACGCGCGTGCCCATGCAGCGGCACGCGCGTCCGGACTCAGATGCGGTCGAGCAGCACCAGTATCACGACAATGACGACGATCAGCCCGACGGTCCCCGATGGCCAGTAGCCCCAGCTTCGGCTATGCGGCCATGAAGGAAATGCCCCGATGAGCAGCAGAATCAGAACGATGATGAGGATCGTACCGAGCATCGCATCCCTCCTGGATTTATTCGACACGGTGTCCGGTACCGCAATTCGCGTGCCGCACGGCCGGCGCCGATGAATCCCTGGGTGCCGATGCCGGATCGGGCGATGCGCGGCAGGGGCGATCGGGATTACGCGCCGGCGCTCGTGTCGTCGCTGTCCGGCCAGAGCAATGCCTGGGCGACGACGACGTGATCGCCGTTGAAGGTGGCGGCGGGCGATCCGTACAGGCGATAGCCGAGCGCCAGCGCGTCCGACACACGATGGCAAAACGCGGCGTCGTCCTTGCCCGTCAGCAGGCGGTAGCGGGGCAGGTCGTTCGGCGGGGAATGCGACATGGGCGGGACTCCTATGAAGGGGGCGGATCGCGCAGTATAAGTCGGACGATCCCACGGCGCCTCCTAAGGCGGCGGCACGGGAATTTGCGATGTGAATACCCGTTCATTCATCAAATAAATTTTAAAAATGAGCGCCGGCTCGCTATGCTGAATCCTTCACTCAGGCGGGCATGCGATGGCTGAACTCTTTCTGGTACGGCACGGGCAGGCATCATTCGGCACCGACGACTACGACCGGCTTTCTTCCGCCGGCGAGCAGCAGGGCGCCTGGCTCGGCGAATACTTCGCGCGGCAGGGCCTGGCGTTCGACCGCGTGATCTGCGGCACGATGACCCGCCACGCGCAGACGGTCGACGCGATCCTTCACGGGATGGGCCGCGAAGGCGTGCCGGTCGACCGCCATCCGGGCCTGAACGAATACGACTTCCACGGGCTGTTCGCGGCGGCCGCCCACGACTATCCGGAGATCGCACGGCTTGCCGCCGGTTCGATGAAGGAGCACTTCCGCGCGCTCCGGCAGGTGCTGCAGCTTTGGACCGAGGACAAGCTCGGCGACGCGGCCCCCGAAACCTGGTCGCATTTCCAGCAGCGCGTGGCCGATGCACGCGCCGCGATCCGCCACGGCGGCGGCCAGCGCGTGCTCGCGGTGAGCTCCGGCGGCCCGATCGCGGTGACCGTCCAGCAGGTGCTCGCTGCGCCGCCGTCGAGCGCGATCGCGCTGAACCTGCAGATCCGCAACAGCAGTCTTTCGCAGTTTTTCTTCAACGCCGATGCGTTCCACCTCGCGTCGTTCAACGGCATCCCGCACCTTGAGGATCCCGAACGGCACACGTGGCGGACCTACGGCTGACCCACGAACGATCGCGACGATGACGAACCCTTCCCAGCAACTCGACGTAGCCCGCCTCACGCGCTATCTGGAAACGCACGTGCCGGGCTTCGAAGGCCCGGTCGACACGGAGAAGTTTGCCGGCGGCCAGTCGAACCCGACTTTCCTGCTGAACGCGAAGAGCGGCCGCTACGTGCTGCGCCGCCAGCCGCCGGGCGAACTGCTGAAATCCGCGCATGCGGTCGACCGCGAATTCCGCGTGCTGACCGCGCTGTCGGGCACCGCGGTGCCGGTCGCGCGCCCGTATCACCTCTGCGAAGACCGCGACGTGATCGGCAGCCTGTTCTACGTGATGAGCTTCGAGGACGGCCGGATCTTCTGGGATCCCGCGCTGCCGGAACTGCCTCAGGCCGATCGCGCGACGTGCTACGACGCGCTGCTGCAGACGATGGCCGCGCTGCACGACGTCGATGTCGATGCGGTGGGCCTCGCCGACTACGGCCGCCCCGGCAACTACTTCGAACGCCAGATCGGCGTGTGGACTAAGCAGTATCGCGCGGCCGAAACCGGGCGTCTCGACGCGATGGAAACGCTGATCGACTGGCTGCCGAAAGCGTGCCCCGAGGACACGGGCCGGCCGGCGCTGGTGCACGGCGATTTCCGGATCGACAACCTGATGTTCGCGCGCGACGGCTATCGCGTGCAGGCCGTGCTCGACTGGGAACTGTCGACGCTCGGCAACCCGCTCGCCGATCTCGCGTATTTCTGCATGTGCCTGCGGCTGCCGTCCGGCGGGCAGGTGCGCGGGCTCGCGGGCCAGGATCGCGCAGCGCTCGGCATTCCTGACGAAGCGGCGATCGTCGCGCGCTATTGCGAGCTGCGCGGCATCGCGCCGATCCGCGACTGGCACTTCTACCTCGCATTCAGTTTCTTCCGGCTCGCGGCGATCGCGCAGGGCGTGAAGGCGCGCGCGCTGCAGGGCAACGCATCGAGCGAGCAGGCGCTGCGCGTCGGCGAAATGGCCGGCCGGCTGGCCGAACTGGCCGTCGGCGTGATCGACGCGCATCGCTGATATCGGCACGAATCGCAACGCTCGCCGAGCGGCGACACGACAATCCAATCAATGGAGGAGCACAGCAACATGGCAACGAACCTGTTCGACCTGACGGGCAAGATCGCGCTGGTGACGGGCGCAAGCCGCGGCATCGGCGAGGAAATCGCGAAGCTGCTCGCGGAGCAGGGCGCGCACGTGATCGTGTCGAGCCGCAAGCTCGACGACTGCCGGGCCGTGGCCGACGCGATCGTCGCGGCGGGCGGCCGCGCCGAGGCGCTGGCGTGCCACGTCGGGCGCCTGGAGGATATCGCCGCGACGTTCGAGCATATCCGCGGCAAGCACGGGCGGCTCGACATCCTCGTGAACAACGCGGCCGCGAACCCGTATTTCGGGCACATCCTCGACACCGATCTCGCCGCGTACGACAAGACCGTCGACGTGAACATCCGCGGCTACTTCTTCATGTCGGTCGAAGCCGGCAAGCTGATGAAGGAACACGGCGGCGGCGCGATCGTCAACACGGCGTCGGTGAATGCGCTGCAACCGGGCGACCGGCAAGGCATCTACTCGATCACGAAGGCGGCCGTCGTCAACATGACGAAGGCGTTCGCAAAGGAATGCGGGCCGCTCGGCATCCGCGTGAACGCGCTGCTTCCGGGGCTCACGAAGACGAAGTTCGCGGGCGCGCTGTTCGCCGACAAGGACATCTACGAGACCTGGAAGGCGAAGATCCCGCTGCAGCGCCATGCGGAGCCGCGCGAAATGGCCGGCACTGTGCTGTATCTCGTGTCGGATGCGGCGAGCTACACGAACGGCGAATGCATCGTCGTCGACGGCGGCCTGACGATCTGAGCGCGCGATGAAGATCGACAGCTACGCCGGCCAGGCCGTGATGATCACCGGCGCCGCGAGCGGCTTCGGCGCGCTGCTCGCGAGCGAACTCGCCGCGATGGGCGCGCGGCTCGCGCTCGGCGACCTGAACGGCGAAGCGCTCGAACGCGTGGCCGCACCGCTGCGCGCGGGCGGCGCCGACGTGGTCGCGCAGCGCTGCGACGTGCGCATCGAAGCCGACGTGGCGTCGCTGGTGCAGGAAGCCGCCGCGCGCTTCGGGCGGCTCGATGTCGGCATCAACAACGCGGGCATCGCACCGCCGATGAAGGCGCTGATCGATACCGACGAAGCCGATCTCGACCTGAGCTTCGCGGTGAACGCGAAGGGCGTGTTCTTCGGGATGAAGCACCAGATCCGCCAGATGCTTACGCAGCGCGCAGGCGTGATCCTCAACGTCGCCTCGATGGCCGGGCTCGGCGGCGCGCCGAAGCTCGCCGCGTATGCGGCGTCGAAGCATGCGGTGGTCGGGCTCACGAAAACGGCCGCGCTCGAATATGCGCGCCACGGCATCCGCGTGAACGCAGTGTGCCCGTTCTACAGCACGACGCCGATGGTGACCGACAGCGATATCGGCGACCGCCAGGACTTTCTCGCGCAGGGCTCGCCGATGAAGCGGCTCGGCAGGCCCGACGAAATCGTCGCGACGATGCTGACGCTGTGCGCGAAGGAAAACACTTATCTGACCGGGCAGGCCGTCGCCATCGACGGCGGCGTCTCGGCCTTCTGACCGAACGGAACACGAAAATCTCGAGGAGTCGATCATGGAATTTGGCTACACCCCGAAAGTGGAAGCACTGCGCGAACGCGTGCGCGCATTCATGGACGCGCACATCGTGCCGCGCATCCGCCAGTGGAACGAGGAAGTGCACGCGGGCCAGTACCCGGTGTCGTTCATGGAGGAACTGAAGGAGCGCGCGAAGGCGGAAGGGCTGTGGAACCTGTTCCTGCCGCACCTGAAGGACGACGAGCCCGGCACGGGCCTGACGAACCTCGAATACGCACCGCTCGCCGAGATCATGGGGCGCGTGAGCTGGGCATCGGAAGTGTTCAACTGCAACGCGCCGGACACCGGCAACATGGAGTTGCTGCACATGTTCGCGACGCCCGAGCAGCGTGAACAGTGGCTGCTGCCGCTGTTGCGCGGCGAGATCCGCTCGGCGTTCGCGATGACGGAGCCCGACGTCGCGTCGTCGGATGCGACGAACATCACGACGCGCATCGAGCGCGTCGGCGACGAGTACGTGATCAACGGCCGCAAGTGGTTCATCACGAACGCCGCGCATCCGAACTGCAAGATCTTCATCGTGATGGGCAAGACCGATCCCGAGGCCGAGTCGCACCAGCAGCAGAGCATGATCCTCGTGCCGCGCGACACGCCGGGCGTGACGGTCGTGCGCAACATCACGGTCGTCAATCACTACGCACCGGAAGGGCACTGCGAGATCACGTTCGACAACGTGCGCGTGCCGGCGCGCAACCTGCTCGGCGAGGAAGGCAGCGGTTTCGCGCTCGCGCAGGCGCGCCTCGGGCCGGGCCGTATCCACCACTGCATGCGCTCGATCGGCGCGGCCGAGCTGGCGCTGGAGCTGATGGTCGACCGCGCGCAGTCGCGCGTCGCGTTCGGCAAGCCGCTGAACCGGCACGGCACCGTCGGCGAATGGATCGCGCGCTCGCGGATCGAGATCGACCAGGCGCGCCTGCTGGTGCTGAAGGCCGCGTGGATGATCGACAAGGTCGGCGCGAAGGCCGCGCGCAAGGAGATCTCGATGATCAAGGCGCTCGTGCCGACCGTCTATACCGATGTGTGCGACCGCGCGATGCAGGTGTTCGGCGCGGCGGGGTTGAGCCCCGATACGCCACTCGCCGATCTGTGGACCTGGGGCCGCGCGCTGCGCTTCGCCGACGGCCCGGACGAGGTGCACCTGCAGGCCATTGCGCGGATGGAGATCAAGGACGGCGAGCCCGGTTCGACCGCGCCGTACCTGACGCCGCCGCTGCGCGGTTGACCGGCTGCACGACGCGCCGGGCGACATGGACGAACGGATGGCGCACGCCGTAAGATGCCGGCAAGGAGATCCGGCGATGCGCCTTACGAAGATTGATCTGAACCTGTTCGTCGTATTCGAGGCGATCTACAACAAGCGCAACCTGACGCGCGCGGCCGAGGTGCTGAACCTCACGCAGCCGGCCGTCAGCAATGCGCTGGCACGGTTGCGCAAGACGCTGGACGATCCGCTGTTCGTCAGCACGCCGGCCGGGATGATGCCGACGCCGATGGCCGAGAACATCGTGGGCCGCGTGCGCGAGGCGCTGCAACTGCTCGATTCGAGCGCACACGAAGGCGACGTGTTCGATCCGGCGTCGTCCGAACGCGTGTTCCGGCTCAGCATGAGCGACCTGACCGAAGCGCTGCTGCTGCCCGCGCTCGGCGAACTACTGCAGACGCAGGCGCCCGGCATGCACGTGCGCAGCTACACGATGGACCGCCGCGAAGTCGCGACCGCGCTCGCGAACGGTTCCGTCGACATCGCGATCGACGCGCCGCTAATCGGCGATCCGCATCTGCACCAGGCGCTGCTCGTGCAGGACCGCTATGCATGCATGATCCGCGACGATCATCCGTTCAAGGGCGACACGCTCACCATGGACGACTACCTGTCGATGGGGCACATCCACGTGTCGAGCCGCCGCAAGGGCAGCGGGCACGTCGACGCCGAGCTGACGCGGCTCGGGCTGCGCCGCAACATCCAGATGCGCGTGCAGCACTACATGGTCGCGCCGCTGATCGCGATGCGCGGCGATCTCGCGCTGACGGCGCCGCTGCGGCTGCTGCAGCGCTATCCCGCGCGCATCCTCGAACTGCCGTTCGAGATGCCGGGGCTCGATTACTTCTGCTACTGGCACCGTAGCGCCGATCAGGACCAGGGCAGCCAGTGGCTGCGCGAACAGCTGATGACGTTGATGGGCGGGATCGGCGAGGTGCGGTGACGGAACGCCGCGCACGAGATCGTCGCCGTCGATCGATCGGCCGCGCGCACCGTTCTGGGCGGCGACCTCGATAAGGCGCTTTTCGACAGTTGCGGCGACGTATTCCGTCGGTAGAATCGGTACTTCCCTACCGGAGTGCCTCGCATGGACTCTCACGCCCCGAATCGCCACGCGCTGGCGCCGCTCGCGTACCACGAAGCCGTGGCCGACTATTTGCGTCGGCACGAGCCGGACGTCTGGCGCTGGACCAGCGAGCGCACGACGCATGCCGAACAGCTCGAATCGCTACGCGCATCATTGCTGCGCGAAACCTACCGGCTCGACGCCGATGCGCATGGCGATGTCCATGCCGCCCTGACGCTGGCGATGGAGCGACTCGGGATCGTCGACGTGCCGGCCACGCTCTATCAGTCGCCGGGCACCCAGATGAATGCGTCGCTCGTATTCGTACCGGGCGAGATCCACATCCTGTTGCAGGGCCCCGTCCTGGAGCGGCTGGCACCGCCGGAACTGCTGGCGATCCTCGGGCACGAGCTCGCGCACTATCTGCTGTGGTCGCTCGACGGCGGCCGGTTCCTGACGGCGGACCGGATTCTGAACGACGCGGTGGCCGCTCCGGGCGGAGCCGACAGCCATCGCGAGACGTTTCGGCGTTATGCGTTGCACACCGAGCTCTTTGCCGATCGCGGTGGCGCATTGGCTGCGGATGCGGTGGCACCTGCCGTTTCGACACTCGTGAAGGTGCAGACAGGCATCAGTACGGTGGATGCCGCGGCTTATCTGCGTCAAGCCGCCGAGATCGAATCGAACGAATCGAGTGCCAGCGCGGCATTGAGCCACCCCGAGACTTTCATCCGTGCCCGTGCGCTTGCGTTGTGGTGGGACGGCGAGGTAAGCCTCGACAGCTGGATCGACACGCGCCTGCACGGCCCGCTTTCGCTGGAGCGGCTCGACCTGCCGGGCCAGGCGCGTCTGCTGGCACTGACGCGCGGATTCCTCGCGCATTACCTCGATGACGCGTCGCTGGCCAGCGATGCAGTGCTGGCCCAGGTACGCATGCTGTTCCCGGACTGGCGTGAGGACGAACCCGTCGCCGGCCCGGACGCATTCGACGCGGCAGGCGTCGATGACAGCGTGCGCAGCTACCTGAACGCACTGATGATGGATCTTGCACTGGCGGACCCCGATCAGCGCGACGTGGCGTTGCTCCGCGCCGGGCGGGTCGCTCGGGCGCTCGGCAGTCTCGACGCATTGCAGCTCAACCTCCGGCGCGACGCGGGCCTTGGCAAGCGCGAACTCGAACGCTACAAGCGGCAACTGGCCGAGGAGAAGGACGCATGAACGACAGGATCACCGACGGTGCGCCGCGCACGCTGCGTACGCTGATTGCCGCGCAGGCCGGCGCGGCATTGTCGACTGACGACGTGCTAGTGCTGGTGTTGCCGCTATTCGCGCAGGTGGCGGAACTGCACGCGCAGGGCAAGGTGGCGTCGCTCGACACGGACAGCATCGTGATCGACGAAGGGGGCGGCCTGGCGCTGCGACGCCCCGACGGCGAAGCGCCGCAGATGGACGTTGGCGCTGTGCATCGCGTCCAGCCGCACCCTGCGTCGGGCCTGAACATCGTCGGCGCGCTACAGCTGGATCACACGCCCGATGGCCATCACAGCCAGACCGATCTCGCGTTGCAGCTTGACGCAGCGGCACCGGTCGAGCGGCCCGTCTATTTGCCCGGGTACGCGAGCTGGGAGCGATCTATCGGTCATCACGATGAGATCACCGACGTGTTCATGCTGGGAATGGTGCTGGCCAGCCTTGCATGCGGGCTGAACTTCGAAACCGAAAGTGACCTGCGCGCGTTCGTCGAGCATCGGCGCAATCTGTTCGTGCTTCATGAACGGCTGCATCCTATCGTTGCGGCAGCGATCGTCGAAATGACGGAAGTGAACCGTCATGACCGCGCGACCGACGTGGCCGCGCTTGCGATGCGCCTGCGCACCTGGCGCGAGCAGCCGCTCGGTCTGGACGTCGAGCGTGCGCTGGCCGGGGCGACAGGGGCGGCGTCACGCCGCGGTGCAGTGCTGACGCACCTTCGCGACCGCTTGTTCGATCTGTCGCGTCGCAACCGGCTGCTGCATTTCCGCCCGACTGCGGCGACCGTCAACCTGACCGTGGCCAGCGTGCCGCTGATGCTGCAGATCGAAAGCGTACGCCCTGAGCACATCTGCACGTGGGGCGGACCGTTCGCTGCCGACCTCGTGGCCGGCAAGGCGGTGCCGCTGCAGCAATGGCTGCGGTTCGACGATCAACCGTACCTGCCCGCGTCGCTGGATCGGTTGATCGCCGATACGCGCCGCGAACGGGCCGAGTTCGGCTTCAGCAACCTGCGTCTCGTGATCGCGTTCCTGCGCTGGCACAACCTGAAGGAAGCCGCCGACGAGCGTATCGTGTCGCCGCTGCTCTGGTTGCCGGTCGAACTCGTCAAGCGCAAGGGCGTGCGCGATCAGTACGTGATCCAGTGCGCCGGCGGCGACGCCGAATTCAATCCGGCGCTGCGGCACCATCTGAGCCAGCTCTACGACATCCGGTTGCCCGAGACGGTCGACCTGGGCAAGGTCACGCTGGCCGAGATTCACGCGGATATCCTGACGCAGATCCGGAGGTCGGAACCGTCGGTCGAGCTTCGGTTCGTCGACAAGGCGTCCGTGCGGCTGGTGCGCCAGAAGGCACAGCAGCGCATGCAGCAATACCGACGGCGGAAGCCCGCGGCACGTGCAAGCGGTTCGCACGGCAGTCGGCTGCCGTCGTTCAGCTATGCGCAGGACGATTACCGACCGCTCGGCCGCGCGTTGTTCGAGGAATGGGTGCGACCGAGCGAACTGCCGCAGCGTTTCGAGGCCGGCGCCACGCCTGGCGCCAGCCTGCGTCGGCCGCAGATGGCCGACGCAGCGGCGGAGGCCGTCGACGATCGGCAGGGTTACGTGCTGCAGGAATCCGACGGGCATCGCTACGCGTGGGATTTTGACCTGACGCAGGTCACGCTGGCCAATTTCAATTACAGGAAGATGTCGCTGGTGCGCGACTACGCGCAACTGCTCGACGAGACCAATGTGAATCCGGCGTTCGACCGGGTGTTCTCGATCGAGCCGCGCCAGGTGGAAACGTCGGCGGCCGCGCCACTGCCGGCAGGGGAGCAATGGAACGTGGTGGCTTCCGATGCGACCCAGAATGCGTCGGTGAGCCTGGCGCGCAGCCAGCGCAGCTTCATCATTCAGGGGCCGCCGGGCACCGGCAAGTCCCAGACCATTACCAACCTCATCGCCGATTACGCGGGGCGCGGCAAGCGTGTGCTGTTCGTATGCGAAAAGCGCGCGGCGCTGGACGTGGTGTTCCACCGGCTCAAGCAGAGCGGGCTGGACGCGCTGTGCTGCCTCATCCACGATTCGCAGTCGGACAAGAAGGCGTTCATCGCCGATCTGAAGACCTGCTACGAGCGATGGATCGCTCAACCGCACGACAGCGAAGCGCTGCACGAACGACGGGCGGCGTTGATCGATGCGCTCGACGTACAGCAGCGGCGCATCGATGCATTCGAAGCGACGATGGCGGCTGCGCCCGACGCACTGGGCGGCAATGTGCGCACCTTGCTGCGCCGGCTGGTCGCGCTGCCGGCGGCGCCGGATGTCGGCTTTGCGTCGCGCGAACGCTTGCCTGCGCTAGCCGTATGGGATCGACATGGCGAGTTGACCCAGCGCGTGCATCGTGCGATGCGCGAACGATTCGGCGCGAACAGCCTGGCTTCGCAACCGTTCGCGCGCCTGTCGGCGGTGCTGCTGGCCGACGAGCGAGCATTCGGGCGGGTCGAGCAGCTGTGCCAGGACACCGACGCGCTGTTCGATGCACTTGATCCGGTGCTCGACAGCACGGTGGCGTCGATCGGACATGACATGGCGTTGTCGCGTGCATGCGCGATCGCCGCCGATTGCCAGTGGCTGATCGATACGGGCCTCGCTGCGCATCTCGACGTGCTCGATCCGGCGTCGCCGGCGCAGGCGGCATTGCGAGAAGTCCGCGACGCGTTGTCCGCGCACACAGACGCGCTGACCGCCGCACAGGCCGCCACCCTGCACTGGCGGGACAAGCTGTCGCCGGGCGATACCGCGTCGGCGCTTGCGCTCGCGCGCCGGTTCGAGGTGTCCGCGACGCGATGGTTGCAGCCGGCATGGTGGCGGTTGCGCGGCGAGCTTCGGCGTCGCTACGACTTCGCGCAGCATGCGGTGCATCCCGGCTATGTCAAGGTGCTGGAGCAGCTTGCCACCGAGCAGGCTGCTGCTGCGGCACTTGACGCGGCCGATGTCGAGTGCCGCAAGCGCTATGGCGTGAGCGAAATGGGGGCGTTCCTGCGCGCGCTGGCCGAGCTGGAGGCGCGGCTGGCGTCGGACGGCGATCTGCGTGAACGGATCGCGCATCTGCGTCAGGCGGTCGATCCGCTTGCTGCCGCGCGTATCGATGCCGGCGCACGCGAGGCGCTCGACAAGCTCGCGCGTCGCATCCGCGACAACCTGGTCATGGACGATGGCGTGTCGTTGGCCGAAGTCGCCGAAGCGCTGCGCGATCTTCGGGAGGGGCTGGACGACTTGCCTGACTTGCTGCCGCTGTTGCGTGCGGTGCACGCGGCTGACCCCGCGTATGCGGCGACGCTGCAGTCCGTCGACCTCGCGCCCGCGGAGCTGGAGGCGCTGATTGCCGACGAGGCGTTGCGTCGCCTGGAGCGCGAGAATCCGGTGCTCGCGCGATTCGGCGGCGCGGCGCTCGCGCAAGCGGCGCGCGCTGCCGCCCGGATCCAGCGTGAATTGCTGACCGTGAATGCACAGGTGGTGAGCGCAACGTTGCATCGGCAGTTTGCCGACCACGTGCGCCAGTCCTCGCTGTCGGCCACGCAACTCGATGCCGACGGCAAGACCTTCAAGAAGCGCTACGCAACTGGCCGGCGCGAGCTCGAACACGAATTCGGCAAGAGCATGCGCCACCGGTCGATCCGCGACCTCGCCGACGACGAGACGGGCATGGTCGTCAACGACCTGAAGCCGATCTGGCTGATGAGCCCGCTGTCCGTGTCCGACACGCTACCGCTGTCGCCCGACCTGTTCGACGTGGTGATCTTCGACGAGGCCAGCCAGATTCCCACCGAGGAATCCGTGCCGGCGCTCAGCCGTGCCCGACAGGTCGTGGTGGTCGGCGACGAGATGCAGTTGCCGCCGACGAGCTTTTTTACGGCAGCGGGCACGGAAGGCGAGGACGAAATCGTCGTCGAGGAAGAGGGCGAGCGCATCGCCATCAATCTCGATTCCGACAGCCTGTTGAATCAGGCGGCGCGCAATCTGCCCGCGACGCTGCTGGCATGGCATTACCGCAGCCGGCACGAAGCGTTGATCAGCTTCTCCAATGCGGCGTTCTACGATGGTCGTCTCGTTACGATTCCCGATCGCGTGCTGGAGCGCGCCGACGAGGACGGGTGGTCGGTGCAATCGAGCCAGGACGATGCCGGCATCGTCGGCACCGATGCGCTGCTCGCTCGGCCGATCAGTTTCCACCGGCTCGACGACGGCGTGTACGTCGAGCGCAGCAACGCCCCTGAAGCGCGCTATATCGCGTCGCTCGTACGCGAGATGCTGCGCCGGGAGACGGGCCTGAGCCTCGGCATCGTCGCGTTTTCCGAGGCACAGCAGAGCGCGATCGAAGCAGCGCTGGAGGCACTGGCGGCCGAAGACGCCGATTTCGCCGCGCGGCTCGAGCGCGAGTACGTGCGCGAGGACGATGACCAGTTCAATGGCCTGTTCGTCAAGAACCTGGAAAACGTTCAGGGTGACGAGCGCGATGTGATCATTCTCAGCATCTGCTATGCACCAGGCCCCGACGGCAGGATGCTGATGAATTTCGGGCCGATCAACCAGCGTGGCGGCGAGAAGCGTCTGAACGTCATCTTCAGCCGCGCACGGCACCGGATGGCCGTGGTCTCGACGATTCACGCCGAGGCGATCACCAACGTGCACAACGACGGCGCGGCCGCGCTGCGGACATTCCTGCAATTTGCGCAGGCGAGCGCCACGGGTCAGTTCGACCGTGCGCAGGCGGTGCTTGGTGCGTTGAATCAGGGCGCGCGCGATGCATTCGCGCGGCGGACATCGTCGGACGCCATTCGCGACGCACTGGCCGAAGCCCTGCGCGCACGCAGTCACCAGGTCGATATCGACGTCGGCCGTTCGCAATTCCGCTGCGACCTGGCGATCGTCGATTCGTCGAAGCGCGGCTACGCGCTTGCGATCCTGCTCGACAACCCAGCCCATGCCGTAGCCGATACGGCGGAGCGCTACATATTCCGGCCCGGCATCCTGCGCGGCTTTGGCTGGCGCGTGCTGGACATCCCCGGGAAAGACTGGCTGGATGACCCGGCCGCGGTGCTGGCACGCATCGAGGCCATGCTAGCGGATGGCGAAGATCGAGCGCTCGACCAGGAAATCGAGTTGCCGATGCCGGTTGTTCAGGCGCCCACGCCGGAAGCGGCAACTGTGCAGAGCGAGACTGCGGGGGCCGGCGTGCCGACGGAACGCGTGCGATCGCTGCGATTCGAGCAAGGCACCTCCAGCAAGTTCTGGCGCGCCAGCCTGCAAGGCACGGAGCTGAACGTGACGTACGGTCGGATCGGATCGGCCGGACAAGCCAACCTCAAGCAATTCGAAACCGTCGAGCGTGCGCAGCGCGAGATGGACAAGCTAGTGGCGGAGAAACTGCGCAAGGGCTACGTGGAAGATCCGGCTGTGTGACGGCCGGCGGCCGATGCAGCGGCGATGAGGGTGTTGCGCATGCAGAAGTGGTCCGATTTCACGTTCCGGCGGCGTGTTCGACCCGACTTGCGAAGCGGCGGCGTGCAGGTGCGCGCCGCCGTTTCGTCAATACGAATCGTCGTCGAAGCGCGACGAGGCCGGCCGGCGCTTCATGTCCTTCAGCCAGTCGCGGACGTTGTCCGGATCCTCGAACTCGCGCAGCGCGACGGTCAGGTCCTGGTTGCTCCGCTGCATGCCGGCGATATCGCGCGTGAGCATGCGCATCACGGTATCGGGCGCGACCTTGGTGGACGACGCGATGCCGTACGTTCGCCTGAAATCGTTCTCGACGTGCACGATCTCCTGATCCAGCTCGCGGATCTGCTCCTCCAGGATGCCGTTGTAGCGCGTCAGTCGCGCTTCGCTCAGGCCGTCGATCGCGCGCCGGTCGATCTGTTCGATTTCCAGTTGCAGTTCCAGCAATTGCAGCAGATTGCCCTTCGCATACGCGTGGTTGACCCGCTGCATCAGCACGGTCTTGCGTTCCTGCTCTTGCGGATCGGTTTCGCGATCGGGGTGTAGCGCGCTCGCGAGCTTGCGATAGATCTCGCGGATCGACTTGCTCGATTCGGCCTGCTCGGCTTCGCGCTTCGCGGTTGCGGCCGATTGCCGGGGCGCTTTCTTGCGCTTCGCGCGCTGCGCCTCGCGGGCCTCGTGGGCGGCCATGTCGCGCTCGAACTGCTCGTCGAGTTCGGCTTGCATGCGCTCGGCGAGTTCGTCGGGCGACAGCGCGTCGAGGTCGTCCGCAGGTTCAGCAGCAGGCATCGGCTCCGGTTTCTGCGTTGCCGGTGCGCGGTCGGCCGCTGAGGGGGCGTCGTCGCCCGATGCGCTGTGCCGGTTGTAGATGACCTTCAACGCCGCGTCGTCGCTGAAGTCCAGCAGGTTGCGCGCCATATCGGCGATCAGCCCCGACAGCGTGCGCTGCTCGGCCTTGCTCAAGCCCTTCTGCAGGAACGCGTCGTCGAGCAGATTGAGCAACCTGATCCGCAAGGCCGTCGACGCCTGTTCGAGCGGCAGCAGCCCGTCGACGTATTTCTTCTGGAAGGCCGGCATCACGGCGTCCCACGCGGCGAGCTGCTCGCGCCGCTTTTCGATCTGCTTGACGAGCGCATTGAACGTGCTCTGGGCTTTCGACAGGCTGGCTGTCTCGTGTCCGGGTGCGATGGCGACCGCGGCACCGCGACGTGCGGTCATGATTGAAATTCCTCCAGCCGCGGCGGGACGCGCAGCAGGCCGGTATTTTAGCCGGACGGGCCGCGGGGCGGCCCGCAAGGGCACTTTCCTCCGCAGCGGCCGGCGGCGCGTTACTGCTTCACTGTCGCAACGGCCGCCGCGCCCGACTCCGCGCCCGGTGCACCGTTCGACCCGTAGGCCGCTTCGGCGCTCTTGCGTTCGGCGAGGCGCTTGGCGGCCAGGCGTTCCTGCGCGGCGACGATGTCGCCCGGATAGTTCTCGCCGTCGGCGGCGATCGGCACGTAGCCGACCGATTCGAGGTCGAACAGCTCCTGGCGCACCTGGGCGCGCGTGAGCGTCGAGTGCGACGACTGCGCGTACGACACGGCCGGGGCGAGGAGAACGGTGGCGGTAGCGGCGGCGGTGGCGATGGTGACGATGATGGATTTCACGGTTTCCTCAGATGGTTTCGTTACGGTTCGGCGCGCATTTGCCTGGCTGAACCGACGACACAAGTTTAGGAACCCGGACCGCCCGGATAAATGGAGAATCCGTGGCAGCAGTGTTACAGAACGAGCAAGAGTGGATGGGGCGGCGCCGTTGCATCAGTCGCCGAACAGTTGCCCCTGCCCGGAGATCACGCGCTCGAAATCGTCCCGCAGAAACGGCAGGATCGCATCGGCAACCGGCTGAAGCTGGCGGCTCAGGTAGAACGCATAGTCGATCGGCGAGCGCATCGTTTCGAGCGGCTCGGGGCCGGCCGTCGTCATCACGTAGCTGATCCAGCCGCCGCGCTGATACTGCAGCGGCCGGCCCTGCGCAAGATTGAACTCGTCGGCGATCCGCGCCGCACGCACGTGCGGCGGCACGTTGCGTTCGTATTCGCGCAGCGGCCGGCGCACGCGCTTGCGGTAGACGAGCTGGTCGTCGAATTCGCCGGCCAGCGTGCGCTGCACGTAATCGCGAATGAAATCCTGGTACGGCTCGCGCCGGAACACGCGCCGGTACAGCTCGCGCTGGAACTGCTGCGCGAGCGGCGTCCAGTCGGTCCGAACCGTTTCGAGCCCCTTGAACACGAGGTCCTCGCTGCCGTCGGCCGCGGCTGCGAGGCCCGCGTAACGCTTTTTGCTGCCTTCTTCCGCGCCGCGCACGGTCGGCATCAGGAAGCGGCGGTAATGCCGCTCGTATTGCAGCTCCAGCGCGCTGTCGAGCGCGAAGTGGTCGCGCAGATGCGCCTGCCACCAGCGGTTCACGTGCTCGACGAGCGCGCGGCCCTTGGCGCCGGCTTCGTCGTCGTCATGCGCGCGGCCGAGCCACACGAACGTCGAATCGGTATCGCCGTAGATCACCTCGTACCCCTGGGCTTCGATCAGCTCGCGCGTGCGATGCATGATCTCGTGGCCGCGCATCGTGATCGACGACGCGAGGCGCGGGTCGAAGAAGCGGCAGCCCGTCGAGCCGAGCACGCCGTAGAACGAATTCATGATGATCTTCAGCGCCTGCGACAGCGGTGCGTTGCGTTGCCGCTTCGCGTCGTCGCGGCCTTCCCATACGCGGCGCACGACGTCGGGCAGGCAGTGCGCGGTGCGCGAGAAGCGCGCGCCGAGGAAGCCGGGCACCGATGCGTCGTCGCCGGGGTTGGCGAGCCCTTCGATCAGGCCGACCGGATCGATCAGGAAGGTGCGGATGATCGACGGATAAAGGCTCTTGTAGTCGAATACGAGCACCGAGTCGTACAGGCCGGGGCGCGAATCCATCACGAAGCCGCCAGGGCTGTTCTGTCCGGTCACGTCGCCGAGGTTCGGTGCGACATAGCCGAGCCGGTGCATGCGCGGCAGGTACAGGTGCGTGAACGCAGCGACCGAGCCGCCGGTGCGATCGGCCGCGAGGCCCGTGACGCTCGCGCGTTCGAGCGCGAAGGACAGCAGGCCGGCCTTGTCGAAGATGCGCGTGACGAGTTCGCAGTCCTTCAGGTTGTAGCGCGCGAGCGCGGGCTTGTCGTGATCGAAGCGGCGCTGGATCTCGTCCATCCGCTGGTACGGGTTGTCGATCGACTTGCCTTCGCCGAGCAGCGCCTGCGACACGTATTCGAGGCTGAACGACGGGAACGTCCACGTCGCGGATTTCAGCATGTCGATGCCGTCGAGGATCAGCCGGCCGGCCGCGCCCGCGAAGAAATGGTCGGGCTGCTGGCCGTGCGCGCGCCAGTCGAGCACGCTGCCGCCGCGGCCGAGCTTCAGCGGGATGCCGAGTTGCTCCGAATGCGCATGCAGGATGCGCAGGTCGAACTGCACGAGGTTCCAGCCGATCACAGCGTCGGGATCGTGCGTTTCGAACCAGTCGTTGAGCCGCGTGAGTATCGCGGCCCGGCTGTCGCAGTAGTCGAGGGTGAAGTCGAGCGCGCCTGCATCGCCGCTTTCGTTGCCGTTCGGCGGGCCGAGCATGTAGACCTGCCGTTGCCCGCAGCCTTCGAGTGCGATCGAATACAGCTCGCCGTGGACGCTGGTTTCGATGTCGAGCGACACGCAGCGCAGCGTCGGGCGGTAGTCGTTGGCGGGCTTCAGCTCGCAACCGGTCAACGTGCCGTCGCGGCCGGGCTGGCCGCGGAACTGCACGGAGGCCGTGATGAAGCGCTCCATCGCGTAGCGGTCGGGCGGCTGCACGTCGGCTTCGTAGACATCGATGCCGGCGGCGGCCAGGCGCTTCTGGAGCCCGGACAGATGGCGGTAGCGCTTGCAATAGAGGCCGACGACGGGGCGCTGCCGGAAGTCGCGCAGCGCGAGCGGGCGCAATTCGGCCTCGCGCTCGCCGGCCAGCGCGCGCTCGGCGAGTGCCTGCTGCTCGGCGGGAATGAACGCGACGGCTTCCTGCGGGCGCAGGCGCACGCGGCGCGGACCGTGTTCGGTTGCCAGCCAGAACTCGATTTCGATGCCGGATGCGGTGTCCCGCCAATGGCGGGTGAGGATGAAACCCTGCTCGAACGCCGTCAAAACGCTTGCTCGTCGTGGATGCTCAGGCGGCGGATTTTAGCGCTTGAATGGCGGCCGTGCCGACGGGGCGTGCGTGGCAACAGGTGGCAGGAAGCGATTGGCCGACGCTCGAACACGTGCGGGTCGACTGACGTCGCGTGGAACATCTTCTCCGGCACCGAGGGCCTGTAATCGCGATCGGGTGGCGCGGCGAGCGTCGGCGTCGTGGCCGGCACCGCATGCCGTCCGGCTACCCCTGCGCGCATTGTCGCGCGCAACCCGGAATAAGTTGGGCATCCGACAAACGATGCGCGTATGATGGGTTCATTCGAGCCGGCACCTGCCCGCCGGCCGCTCGCCCCTCCTAATACCCGCTTGCTGCATCGCCCCGCCTCTGCGCTGCAACGTTGTCCCTTTCACCCTACCTGCCCGCCCCGCAAGGGGATGCAGGCCGGATGTGTTCGCCCATGCGATGCGTCGTGGCCGAACGCCAGGAGTTCGTCATGAGCATGCATATCTACCGTGGATTCGAGATTTATCCGCTGATTTACCCTCACGTGCCGGCACCCAATGGCAGCCCGCACAACTACGACGCCGGTTTCGATGCGGCGGTCAAGATTTGCCTTCGCGGCACCGACGATACGCTGACCCGCAGCCAGACTTTCATGCTGCGTGAGCGTCGCCCGTTCGACAATGCCGGCGACGCGCGTCGTGCTTCGCTGCGCTTCGCCGAGGGCATCATCGACGGCAATCGCGAGAAACAGGATTTCTTCGCCGTCTCGCTTTGATGTGACGCGGTCAAGCCATGCAACGCGTGATGAATTCGGAGGGCGAAATGATCGTCGATGAACTGCTTGGATTGATCGGACGGCGCGAGGTGACCTGGACGGGCACGACCGTGCCTGCCGGAATCGCCGATTCGGCGCAGTGCCATCAGCAAGAACTGCAGATGTTCGCGGCGGTACGCGCACTGTCGATCGGAGCCGGATATTCGGAATTCGAATCGGACGGGATCGCGAGTGCCGTCATGACACGGCTTGGCTAGTTTTCCGTTCCCCCCTTTTCCTGAACAGGACCCTGATGACAACCATTACCCTGAAGGTCAACGAACCGATCGATGTCGCACTGCGGCGATTCCGCCGCGACATCGAGAAAACCGGGCTGATCCGGGAGCTGCGCAGTCGCACCGGCTATGAAAAGCCGACGACGGAACGCAAGCGGAAAAAGGCCAGCGCCGTGGCCAGGCAGCGCCTGCGGGCGAAGCGCATGCTGCCGCCGCGCAAAATGTACTAGGAGAACATCGTGTACAACATGCCGGCCGAGGCGCCCCCGTTCTTCCCGTTGACGAAATGCGAAGTCGATCTCGATCGGCAGAAAGACATGGTGACACTGCTGCCGAGCTTCTATGCGTTCGGGTGCGAGTACACCAGCCGCGGTTTTCTGATCGGGCGGGACGATGCGTTCAAGCTGATCGCCGCGCTGGAGAAGGCGCTCAGCATTCAGGGGTGAGGCGGGTGGCGATTCGTCGCGATGGTGCGTACGGACCAGCACCGGTTTCGTCACACATGCCCCTCATGCTCGATCGCCCCACCACGCCCCGTCGGTACTGCCACCCTTACCGGCACGCCTGACGCTTTAGCCGCCCGCTTCGCCCACATCGCCGTCAGAATCGGCACGAGAATCGCCGTCACGAGGCAGGCCGTCGCGACGATCGCCGTCGCGGCCGGCACCATCGGCTTGAACTTCGGAATCATCTCGCCGATGATCGCCGGGTTCGCAACCGCGGCGCCGGCCGTCGACGACGCGGCGAGCCCGGCGGTACCGTTGCCGCCACCCAGCAGCTTATCCGCGAGAATCAGCGGCACTCCCGTCACGACAATCACCGCGAGCCCGAGCGCAATGCCCGGCAGCCCGCTCTTCGCGATCACGTTCAGATCGATGCCGTTGCCGAGCGCGAAGCCGAAGAACGGGATCAGCGGATGCACGCAGCGCCCGAACAGCTCGCGCAGGTCTTCATCGAGGTTGCCGAGCGTGAAGCCGATCATGAACGGCAGCACTGCGCCGACGAACAGCCGCGTCTCGAACACCGCGACACCGGCCGCGCCGAGGATCAGCATGCTGACGAGCGGCCCCGATTCGATCGACATCAGCACGAATGCGCCGGCTTCTTCCTTGCTGCCGTACTGCTGCATCACGGCCGCATAGAGGCCGCCGTTGGTCATGTCCATCGACGTCGTGATCGCGAGCAGCGACAGGCCCGCGAAGAGGCCCGTGCGGATGCCGTCGTCGGGGATGAACCGCGCGGCGATCAGGGTCGCGAGCCAAGCGACCACGATCTTCGTCGCGAGCAGCGTGCCCGACTTGCGCAGCACGACACCGGTCGCGCGCAGGTTGATCGTCGCACCCATGCAGAAGAACCACACGGCGAGGATCGGCACGGTGCCCGCGATCAGGCCGTTGGTGAACGAGCCGAAGTACTTCCCGGCGTTCGGTGCGAACGTGTGCACGCACGCGCCGAGCAGCATCGGGACCAGCATGAGCCCGCCCGGAATACGGTCGATGGCCTGTTTCAGCTTCACGTCTCCTCCGTGGACGTCGACGCGTCCCGTTGTCGAATGATGTCTGCTGACTGACTATAGGAGAATATTCGGAACGGTGGTCCGTTTTTGTGAATTCCAATGATGGTCGTATACCCGTAATCCGTGACGGCATTGAAACGACAGTAATCTATCGATCGTTACAGCTAGATAACGAATCCGGATCGACGTTCCGAATTTTGAGGATGTGTGCTTCAATCTTCATCAGGGCGATCGGTGGCGACGGTGTCGGCGGCGTACGCCTTCCCCATGGAAATCCGGCTCGCGCGCTGGCCGTGCCGCGTAGCCGACGCGTTATGCTTTCCCGCTTCGCACTTAGGGATTCACGGACATGACAGCAACGCCCAGGCAGCGCAAAGGCGATCAGGCGAACCAGGGAGCCGAAGCCGACGCTTCGGCGGCAGGGGCCGCCGAAAAGGCCGATTCGGTCGCGGCCGTCGGCAAGGTCTTTACTATCCTCGCCGCGCTCGGCGATCGCCGCGAGATCGGCATCAGCGAACTGTCGCAGCATCTCGGCATGTCGAAGACCACGGTTCATCGCTTCCTGCAGACGCTGAAGACGCTCGGCTACGTTGCGCAGGAAGGCGAGACCGACCGCTACCGGCTCACGATCCGGCTGTTCGAGCTGGGCAGCAAGGCGCTGGAAAGCGTGGACCTCGTGCGCGAGGCCGATCTCGAGATGCGCCGCATCGGGCAACTGACGCGCGAAGCCGTGCACCTCGGCGCGTTCGACGAGGACGCGATCATCTACATCCACAAGATCGACGCCGATTACGGGCTGCGCATGCAGTCGCGGATCGGCCGGCGCAATCCGCTGTACAGCACGGCGATCGGCAAGGTGCTGCTCGCATGGATGACGCCCGACGAAGCGCGCGCGGTGCTGGCCGGCATCGAGTTCAGGAAGTCGACCGCGAAGACGCTCGCGTCGGCGGACGCGGTGATGAGCATCCTGCCGCACGTGCGGCAGCAGGGCTACGGCGAGGACAACGAGGAACAGGAAGACGGCCTGCTGTGTCTCGCGGTGCCCGTGTTCGACCGTTTCGATCGCGTAATCGCGGGGCTGTCGCTGTCGTTCCCGACGATGCGTTGCGGTGCAGACACGAAAGCGCATTACGTCGCACTGCTGAAGGAGGCCGGTCGGGCGATTTCCGCGCGGCTCGGGCATCGTCAGGAGGCGACGGGTATCGAGGCGGCAGCGATCGTGCACGATTGAGCGTGCCTAACGCGACGCTACAATCGATGCCGCGCCGGCCGCGAACCGGCGAACCTCGAATACGACGACGTGAAGGACGAACCATGCGGATGAAAATCTCGATGTGCGCGTGCATCGCGATGCTGGCGATCGGCGCGAGCCTGGGCGCGAACGGCGTGCAGGCAAAAAGCACGGTGGATTGCGGGCAGCTCAATGCCGCCACGAGCGGCCCGGACGACAACTTCCGGCCGCCGGCGTCCGGCACGGTCATTGGCACAGGGCGCGCGTATTTCTACTCGGCACCCGACGCGCAGTGCATGACGAAGCGGACCTTCATCGTGCCGGGCGATTCGGTGACCGTCTACAAGTCGCACGGGCGCTGGTACAACATCATGTACGTGAACGGCAAGACCGGCGACGACTTCGAAGGCTGGGTCGAGTTGGGCCGCGTGCGGCTCGGCGGTCAGTACGGCGCGCAGTAACCGCCGGCCGTATGCTTCGGGCGCGAGGCCGCTATGCCGACGCCCACGCGAAATCGCGTTTCAGGTTCTCCGCGCGCTGCGGCCGCCGATACAGATAGCCCTGCGCATACTGAATCCCGACCGCGTGCAGCGCGCGATGCTGCGCTTCCGTTTCCACGCCTTCCGCGATGATCTTCAGGTCGTAGTGATGCGCGAGGGCCGCGATTCCCTCGATCAGCCTTGCGCCGCCGCCGTTCAACTGCGCGACGAATTGCCGATCGATCTTCACGTAGTCGAACGGGAAGCGCGACAGCATGTCGAGGTTGCTGTGATGCGTGCCGAAATCGTCGATCGCAAACTTCGCGCCTTTCGATCGGAGTGCATGGAATATTTCGGTGGTCCGCGCGTTCTTTTCGAGCAGGATGCGTTCGGTGACTTCGAGCACCAGCGTGAAGCCGGGCGGCAGCGCGCGGATCGCCTCCTCGACGACGGCTACGAACCGCGTACGCTCGAGATCCTGCGGTGCGACGTTCACCGCGATGCGCAGCGGCGCGGATGGCGTCAGCGCGGTCAGTTCGGATACGGCCGTTCGCAACACGAATTCGGTCACCTTCGGCAGCACCGTGCTCGCTTCCACCTGCGGGATGAACACGGCCGGGCTGATGGCCCCCCACTTCGGATGCTGCCAGCGCAGCAGCGCCTCGACACCCACGGTCCTGCGCGTCTGCACATCGACGATCGGCTGGTACACGACATGAAACTCGTTGTGCCTGAGTCCGTGGCGAACGGCTTTCAGCAACAGCCGCCGCGGCGCCATTGCCAGCAGGTAGGCGGCCATCACGAGGCCGTCGGCCAGCAGCACGATCGTCACGGCGATCAACCGGTAGTGGCCCTGGACGTGCGAAGCGTACCGAGCCGACTCGGCGACCGACACCGTGAACGGCCAGCGTTGCGACGCAATCGCGGTGCCGCCGGCGGGGCCTGCGCCCGATTCCGGCGTGAACTTTCCTTGCTGGTCGAGACGGCCCGATCCGGCGATCGACAGCGTGGCGGTTTCCGTCCCGTTGCGGGCGCTCGGTGCGAGCGCGTCGACCACGTAGTCGCCTTCGATCAGGTACAGGACACCCGCGCCATGCCCGGTGGCGCGATACATGGCCAGCACGGGAACACCGTGCTGAAAGGGCGTCTGGCGCAGCAGCGTGACGATCGTCGAGCCCGGTTCGGGCTCGCGCGTGTACGCGTCGAGCGGCAGATCGATCGCACCGAGCGCCGACGAGCACATGACGCGGCCATCGTTCACCAGCGCGACGGCGCGCAGGTAGCGCAGGCGAGTGCTCACTTCGGCGAGCGTCCGGAATATCGTCGCGCAGGGGCTCCCGACGAGTGCGGTCAGCTCGTCCGCATGCCGCATGCGAGCGCCGTCGAGGATGCGATCCACCGTGGCCACGATGTCGTTCGCGGCGACACGTTCCTGCATGGTGACGGCATCGCGGGCGTAGCGATCGGCAAGCACGATCGCGCCGGCAGGCACGAGCACGCAAACGATTACGGCGATGAAAAAGACGGCTCGCGGCCACGCGCCGCTGCGCTGGAAAACGGACTTCGAGACTGGTATGAGCGCCGGCATTCCCGCGTTGCCTTTGATGTTGTACGCATGGAGAGGCAAGTCGAACCGATGGGGTGCGCGTGCGGCGCGCACGCGTCATGCCCGGTTCGTGCGATCCGGCTTGCGCATCGATATCGCGATGCAAACCGGGTCAACGATCGTGATGGGCATCGGCCACAGCTCCGTCGCGATCGGTCATGCAGTCCGGCCGCGCGCGTCGATAACATGTGCCTTCCGCACATCTATATTGACGTAGCACACCGAAAAAAACCCCGACCGCATGGTCGTGCGGCCGGGTCGAAAGACACCGTCTCTTGGCACGAGGATGGTGCGCGGCAAGTATAAGATGCGGCGCGCTATTACGAAATATTATTGATTAAAAATTGGTGCAGTTTTGTGATTGTGTCTCAAAACGAAACATTGTCGCGACACGCCGTTTCAGACGACGTGTCGCCGGCGTGCATGTCCGAAAGGATTGCGAAAGAATGGGCTGCCGCTGAAGAGGCTTGACGTGGAACGAACGATGCAGGGGCGTCGGTCGGCGCGGCCGCGATTCAGAAATCGTTGCGCATCTGATGAAGCAGGGCGCCGGGCGACTGGTGCGTATCGACCGCGGTGAGGACATCGGTCAGGAACCACGGCAGGTTCAGTTGCGTATCGGAATCGCCGACGCAGACGCGGATCGGCGGGGCCTTCGACGGCGAGCGGACGTCCTGCGCGGCTTCTCGCGACGGGACACAGTTTTTCGCATGTGCCTGGACGGGAACCGGCGCGGTGGCGTCGGACGGTACGCCGGCGGTTGCCGGTAAGCTGACGGCGGCAAGCAGGGTCAGGACAGCAGCAGTGGCAACGCGTTTCATGAGGATTCTCCGGCGATGCCCGTTCGACCGCGCCGGCCGGCGCGAGTTCGTCAGCCGCGCACGACGCCGGCCGGCCGCGCCGGCTGCCGGCTGCGCCACTGCTGCGGCGACTCGCCGGTCCAGCGCCGGAACGCGCGTGTGAATGCGCTGTGTTCCGAATAGCCGAGCAGCCAGGCGACTTCCGCCAGCGTCAGCCGCGGATCGTTCAGGTGATCGATCGCGAGCCGCCGCCGTGTGTCCTCGCGCAGGAACCGGTAGTTCAGCCCGAGTTCGGCCAGGCGGCGATGCAGCGTGCGCGACGACACATGCAGGTCCGATGCGATCTGCTCGATGCCGGCTTCGCCCTGCGTCAACCAGCGCGCGACGGCTTCGCGCACCGACTGTTCGAGGTCATCGGTCTGCCGCAGCTCGGCGAGCAGCGCGCTCGCCTGGCGTTCCATCATGTGCCGCAGTGCGTCGTCCGGCTGTTGCAGCGGCTGCGTGAGCAGGTGCAACGGAAAGGCGAGGCGGTTCACCGGCTGACCGAACCGCACCGGGCAGCCGAAGTAGTCGAGGTAGGGCCGTGCGTCGCCGGGCGACGGATGCACGAAGCAGACTTCGTCGGGCCCGTTGCGCGTGCCGGTGATGTTGCGCGCGAACTGGACGATCGCGGTCAGCGCGACTTCGTCGACGAGCGGTCCGAGCGGTTCGGGCGCATCGTGCCATTCGATCGCGACCGACGTTGCCTCGACCCGCACTTCCATGCGCGCGACGTTCGCGATCAGGTGTTCGTATTGCTGCCAGCGCGCGAGCGCGGCACCGGCGTCGCGGCATGCATGCAGCGCATAGCCGAGCGCACCGAGATGCGCGGGTGTGATCCGCTGGCCGACGTGCAGGCCGAGCAGCGGATCGTCGAGCGCCCGGACCGCGCGTTCGAGCAGCCCGCGCCAATGTGCGCTCGCATACAGCGTCAGCCCGCGATCGTCCTCGGGCGGCCGCGCCTCGCCGAGCACGCCGACCGCATCCTGGCCCTGCTCGGACAGATAGTCGAACAGCAGCCGCACGTAGGTGCTCGAGTAGTAGACGCGCTGGGTCGCGAGCGGAGAAGCGGCGGGCATGGCGGAAAGTGTCAAGTAATCGTCGGCAAGTGTCAACGCGGGCTGACCCGTGCGCGACCATACTGCCCGGCAGTTCCTGATCGAGACTGCCGATATGCCGACCGAGTCGATGACGTGGCTCCATGCGTTCCTGGGGAACGACGTGGACTGGAAGCAGGTGCTGCTGATCGGCATGACGCCCGTGTTCCTGATCGCGTTCGCGGTCGAATACGCGGTGATGACCGGGCGCGGGCGCCGTGAGCCGTTTCGCTGGAAGGAGATCGTCGCGAACCTGTCGCTCGGCGCCGGCTATCAGGTGGCCGAGACCGTGATGGGGCTCCTGTTCACGGGCGCGATCTTCGCGTGGGTCTACCGGCACCGGCTGTTCGACGTGCCGGTGAACGGCTACACGATCGTGCCGATCTTCGTCCTCGTGGAATTCTGCTACTACTGGTTTCATCGCACGTCGCACCGCGTGCGCTGGTTCTGGGCTGCGCACGTGCCGCATCACAGCGGCGAAGTGATGAACTTCACGACGGCGATGCGGCAGTCGCTGCTGAATGCATTCGTCGGCGTGTTCGTGTTCTACCTGCCGCCCGTGTGGCTCGGCATTCCGCCGGCCGTCGTGCTGTTCCTGCTCGCGGTCGATCTCGCGTACCAGTACTTCGTGCATACCGAAGCGATCGGGCGGCTGCCGCGCTGGTTCGAGTACGTGTTCGATACACCGTCGAACCATCGCGCGCATCACGGCCGCAATCCGCGTTATATCGACAGGAATTACGGCGGTGTGCTGATCATTTTCGACCGGATGTTCGGCACGTATATCGAGGAAACGGAACCGGTCGACTACGGAATCACGCAGCAGATTCTTTCGTACAACTTCCTGGTGCTGAACGTGCACGAATTCGTCGACATGTGGCGCGACGTGTTCGCACCCGGGCCGGTGCTGCAGCGTTTGAAACACCTGTGGATGCCGCCCGAGTGGGAGCGACCGGGGCATCGGCCGATCCATACATGGAGCGTCGAGCGGAAGGGCGAGGACGACGCCACGGCGCCGCGCATCGCGCCGGGCGAGGACGCGACGGCATCCGGGCGCAAGATCGTACAAGCCGCCCGGACGCGCTCGGGCTAGGCTCGGAGTTTTCCTCGGCGACAGGCGTGGCGGGCGATGACAAGGAAAGTATTCTGGGACGATTCCTACCGGACCACGCTGGATACCGTCGTCACGCACGTCGACGGCGATCGCGTACGGGTGGACGCGACCATCTTCTTCGCGTTTTCAGGCGGCCAGGAAAGCGATACGGGGTCGCTGGGCGACTATCCCGTCATCCAGGCCGAGAAGCAGGGACTCGACATCGTCTATACGCTCACGCATGGCCACGCGCTGCGCGTCGGGGATCCGGTGACCTGGCGTATCGACTGGGTGCGCCGTTACCGGCTGATGCGCCTGCACTTCGCAGCCGAAATGGTACTGCAACTGGTCTATCGGCTCAGGCCCGGTATCGAGCGCATCGGCGCGCATATCGCGCAGGACAAGGCGCGTATCGACTTCGCGAGCGACACGAGCCTGTCGCCGCTGTTTCCGGAGATCGAATCGGCTGTGGTCGAGCTGACAAAGCGCGACCTGCGCATCGTGACCGACTTCAGCGATGTCGGCGCGCAACGCCGCTTCTGGACGGTCGACGGCTTTGCGACGATGGCGTGCGGCGGCACGCATCCAGCGACGACCGGCGAGATCGGCATGCTGACGCTCAAACGCAAGAACACCGGGAAGCGCAAGGAGCGGATCGAGGTCATGCTGATCGAGCCGTCGGTGGCGGCCCGACCTTCAGGTTCATGATCGACGCGAACGGAATCACGATCTCCGCATGCGTGATTGCCGCCGGATCGATGCTGGCCGGCTGCCGCCGGCCAATGTGCCGGCGTTCAGTGCAGCCCGGCCGATGCGATCGAGCGCACGGTGTCGGTGATGTTTACGCAGCGCGACAGGCCGAAATGCTCGGCTTCGCGGCGCTCCGGCTCGCTGCTCGCGATCGCGACCGCGCGCTCGGGCGGCACGCCGAGCGCCTGCAGCGCGACGTCGAAAGGATGCTGATTTGATCCGGATTCCTTTTGATTGGAATCGGTGACGACGACCGAGAAGCGATCGAGGTTCGCGCGGCCGAACTGGCCTTCGAACATGTCGCTGAGCCGTGCGGCCGGCAGCGTCGTGACGAGACCGAGTCGATATCCTTCTTCCGATGCGCGGTCGAGCCACTGGATGATCGCGTCGCGCTGATGGCGCGATTCGCGCGAATCCGGTGTTGCTTCGATCTGTGCGAATGCTGCGTCGAGACGGGTGACGATGGCTTCGATAACCACGGTGATTCCTCTTCAGAGACGTGATGATCCGTTCGCCGACGGGAATGCCACACACCTTAGCGTCGATCCCGAAAATACGACCAATTAATATTTTTATCCGACTCATACGATCTGGCTAATGAATCGGGTTGCGAGCCAGAGTGGGCGCGGGATGCGTGTCTGGTGATGTTTTCCGCGCACATTGCGTCGCATCGACGGCCTTCGATGTGATGCACCGGCGTGGCGCACGGTCTGAGCGCATCGGGCATATGCATATAAAGAAACGGCATATCGAGCGAGAGCCGCCCGATATGCCGTCATGCGATGGCGCGCGCGTCGTCGATCAGTGCAGCTTGATCGACGGCTGGTTGCGGCTTTGCAGCCAGTGGCTCAGCGACTGGAACAGCGCGCGCTTCACGCCGACCACGCTGAACAGGTGCTTGCGATACAGGAACTTGTACAGCCCGATCGCGGCGAGCCCGTCGACGATCAGCGAGCGCGAACGCACGCTGATGTCCGCCTGGTACACGGCGCCCGCATGCCCGAGCGACACGACAGTGCCCGCATCGTGGAACGTGAAGCCGGCCACCGGCTTGCCGGCGATGCGCCGCGCGAACGCGTTGACCAGGTACACGGCCTGCTGGTGCGCGACTTGCGCGCGCGGCGGCAGGAACCCGCTCGCACCGGTCGACGGGCACGCGGCACAGTCGCCGAACGCATAGACGTGCGGATCGTCGGGCGTCTGCAGCGTGTCGGTCACGATCACCTGGTTCGAGCGGTTGAGCGCGAGGTCGCCGATATCCCGCAGGAGCGCGGGGCCCGCGACGCCGGCTGCCCAGATCGTGATATCGCTCGCGAGCCGCTCGCCCGCCGCGGTTGTTACGGCATCCGCGCCGACTTCCGCCACACGCGTATCGGTCAGCACGTCGACGTTCAGCGCGCGCAGTTGCGCGTGCATCTTGCCGGACAGCCGCGCGTCGAGTGCCGGCAGGATGCGCGGGCCGCCTTCGATCAGCCGGATGTGCACGTCGCGTGCGGACACCAGCGCCTTGAAGCGATACGTCGTCAGTTGCTGGACCGCGTGCCGCAGCGCGGCCGCCAGCTCGACGCCCGTCGCGCCCGCGCCGATCACGTTGATGCAGATCGGCGCAGCGCGCCGTGCCGGCTGCTGCTCGGCCAGGTGATTCGCCTTCGTGCAGGCCGCGAGGAACTTGCGGCGGAAATCCTCGGCCTGGTCGAGGTTTTCGAGCGGCAGCGCATGGCGGGCAGCACCCGGCACGTTGAAGAAGTTCGTCACGCTTCCGACGGCGAGCACGAGATCGTCATAGCCGAGTTCGCGCTGCGGCAGGACTTCGGTGCCGTCCGCGTCGTGCACGGCCGCGATCGTCGCGGTGCGGGCCGCGCGGTCGACCCGCTGCAGCGCACCCTGCACGAAGCGGAAGCCGTGGCGCTTCGCCTGTGCCGCATATTCGATCGTGTGCGACGCCGGATCGCGATGGCCCGACGCGGCTTCGTGCAACAGCGGCTTCCAGAAGTGCGTCGGATAGCGGTCGACGAGCACGATGTCGGCCTGGCCGCGACGTCCGATCGTGTCGCCGAGGCGCGTCGCGAGCTGCAGGCCGCCGGCGCCGCCGCCGACGATCACGATGCGCGGCAGGCGCGGTGCGCGGTCCGTTGCAAGGTTGGGCGTGGTGTTGTCCATGTTGGGCTCCCGCTGAATGACGATTCGGATGACATTGCTCAAGAACCGACGATATAGTTTCGAACCCACTCGAACAATTTAATGTTTATAAGCGACTCATATGTATTCACTTATAGGAAAGACCGCGACATTCCGGCAGCTGAAGGCGCTGGACATGATCGCGCGGCTCGGCAGCGTGTCGCGCGCGGCCGAGGAGCTGAACCTGACGCAGCCGGCCGTGTCGCTGCAGGTTCGCCTGCTCGAGGAGGCCGTGGGCGCCGCGTTGCTGCAGCGGGTGGGGCGCGGCGTGCAGCTGACAGCGGCCGGCGAGATCGTGTCGCGCTATGCGCGCGAGATCCTGCATCTGTGGAGCGAGGCCGGCGACGAAGTGGCCGCGCTGACGGGCGACCTCGGCGGCACGCTGCGGATCGGCGCGATCACGACGGCGGAATACCTGATTCCGCCGCTGCTCGTCAAATTCACCGCGACGCGCCCGCACGTGAAGACGTACTTCAAGGTCGGCAACCGCGACGACATCATCCGTATGCTCGCGACGCATGAAATCGATCTCGCGGTGATGGGTAGTGCACCGAAGGAGCTGCGTACGCATGCGGTCGAATTCGCGAAGCATCCGATGGTGTTCGTCGCGGCGCCCGGCCATCCGCTGATGCAGCGCAAGCGTGTTGCGTTGAAGGATCTCGAATCCGCGCACCTGCTCGTGCGCGAGCGCGGCGCGGGCACGCGCTCGACCGTCGAGAGCCTGTTCAAGAACGCCGGCCACCGGTTCCATGTGGGCTCCGAACTGTCGAGCAACGAGGCCATCAAGCAGATGGCCGAAGCGGGGCTCGGCATCGCGTTCCTGTCGTTGCACGCGTGTGCACTCGAACTGCGCACGGGGCTGCTCGGGCAATTGCCGTTCCCCGGCAACCCGATCGAGCGCGAATGGTACGTGGTCACGCTCGCCGACCGACGGATCTCGCAGGTGACGGGCCTGTTCCGCGATTTCCTGATCAAGCAGGGCGCGCCGGTGATCGACGGCGCGACGGTGGCGCTGCACGAGCGGCGGCGCAAGTAGGCGGATACGGCGGCCGGCCGGTCAGACGAGCCCGAAGTCGTCGTTGCTGTCGGGAATCGACGCGAGCAGTCGTTCGAGCCGGTACCAGCCGATGACGCGCAAGCACCACGCGGCGACGGTGGTGCGGCCGCTGCGGGAGTGGGGGCCGGATGACGGGCGGGCGGCGGAGGGCGAGCGCGTGATGAACGACGCGCGTAGCGGGCAGGAATAGGGCATGACGGGCTCCGTAGGTGTCGGATGGGGCGATCGTAAGCGTCGCGGCGCCCGCCGGCGCGCACGCAAGGATCGTCGTGAGCAGAAACGGATGATCTTTTTCTGCTCGATGCCGCGGCAGGCGCGCAGGCTCGGCACGCCGGCTAAAAACGCGTCACAATGCGCGTTCGTCACCTGATCTGGTGGAGACAAGCGATGAGCGATCCGATTCTTGCCGCGCCGACGGACAACGGCATTCCGGTCAGCCTGCGCTCCAGCCGCGGGCTGGGCTGGCAGGGCTTTGGCGCGTCGCTGCTGGAGATCCGCGCGGGCACGTACCGGATCCCGGCGGCCGAGCATCACCGGATCGGCATGCATATCGGTTCGCCGGTTCGTGCGGACTGCGTGTGCGACGGCGAGCGCGTGTCGCGCATCCAGGCGCACGGCGACGTCGACGTGATTCCGGCCGGCCTGCCCGGCCAGTGGACCGACAGCGCCGACTGCCGGATCCTGCATATCGCGCTCAGCGACACGTTCGTGCGGCGTACGGTCGAGCAGCTCGAACTGAAGCCGTCACAGGCGCAGATCCGCCGCCGGCTGCAGGTGCGCGACCCGCGGCTGCAGCACATCGCGTGGGCGATGGCCGCCGAACTCGAAGCGGAAGACGCGTCGGATCCGCTCTACGCGGAAAGCCTGTGCACGGCGCTCGTCGCGCGGCTGGTTGACGGCCAGCCGGCATTTCGCGAACGCCGGCGCACGCTGGCGCCGAAGGCCGCGGCGCGCGTGATCGACTATGTCGAAGCGAATCTCGAGCGGCGCATGACGCTGGCCGAGCTCGCGGCGCTCGTGTCGATCAGCGTGCCGCATTTCAAGGTGCTGTTCCGCGAAACGCTCGGGATGCCCGTGCACCAGTACGTCGTGCGGCGCCGGGTGGAGCGCGCGAAGGCGCTGCTGCTCGAAGGCCGGCTCAGCATCAGCCAGATCGCGCTGGAAGCCGGGTTTGCGCATCAGAGCCACATGGCGAACTGGATGAACCGCGTGCTCGGCGCGACGCCGACGGAGGTTGCGCGGTCGGGCGCGCGGGGCGGGTTGCGGCTTGCTTATGACGGTGAGGAGGGTGAGAAGCCTGCGTGTTGATAACTGACAGGCGGATTGCACGACTCGTATGCGTCCTCGCATCCCGTCATCCTTTCCTGCTCGATTCATCCCTCCCTGCGCGCCCTCCCGGCCGCGCATGCCGACAATCACAACACTTTCATCCCTCAGGAGCAGATCGTGTTCGTGATCTTCGGAGCATCCGGCAACGTGGGCCTGTCGACCGTGACAGCCTTGCGCAACGCAGGCCATTCCGTGCGCGCGGTGCTGCGCGACGCGCGCCATCGTGAACGTTTCGTGCAGCTCGGCTGCGATGTCGCGATCGCGGACCTGACGGACGCGAACGCGATCGCCGCGGCGATCGACGGCGCGCAGGCCGTGCAGATCCTATGCCCGGTGCCGGTCGCCGACCCCGATCCGGCCGCGACGATGACGCGGACGATCGATGCGGCGGCCGCTGCAATCGCCTCGAACCCGCCGCCGGCGCTGCTCGCACTATCGGACTATGGCGCGGAGCTTGAAGGCAATACGGGTATCACGCGTCTGTTCCATGACTTCGAGGCGCGACTGACGACGATCCCCACGCAGCTGACGCTGCTGCGGTCGGCCGAGCATCTGCAAAACTGGGCGCGTGTGCTGCCGGTCGCGCTCGGCACCGGTGTGCTGCCGAGCTTCCACCATCCGGTCGGCAAGGTCTTTGCGACGGTCTGGGCGCCCGATGTGGGCGTCGTCGCGGCGCGGCTGCTGCTCGATGCACCGGAAGGCGGCAACGGGCCGCGCATCGTCAGCATCGAAGGGCCGCGGCGGGTGAGCGTGACGGCGATCGCGGATACGTTGGGTGCGGCGGCGGGGCGCCCGATCGTCGCGCGCGAGCTGCCGCGCGACACGTGGAACGCGACGCTGCTGCGCGCCGGGCTCAGCGAACGTCATGCGCAGCTGATCGTCGATCTGTACGACGTGCACAACGCGGGGCAGATCGATGTCGAGGCCGACGTGTCGGAGCGGGCTTACGGGACGACGTCACTGGAGGAAGCGCTTGCTGTACTTGTGCGCGCGCATGCGGCGCCGGCGTGACGCAGGCGGCCGGCATCTGGCGTTAATATCGATGGACCGGGATTCGCAAGTTGCGAAGCCCGGTCCGGACTTCCGGGAGCACTTTAATCGTGTTCGGTAATCCGGCGTTTCAACCACATACGCCCGGGCGCCTCGAAATACGTACCGAACCGCACGAGTCCGGCCTTCCGCAGATGGCACGTCATTTCAAAACTCACGAGCACACCAGGATCGTCGTTTTCGAGGATGGCGACATCGATGGAGCGGATACGAGGCTCATATTTCAAGAGCGTCGCCTCCATCTGCTGCTTGAGCATGTGGGCTGACGCGGGCAATGCCTTGTAGATGTTCGTCAGATCCGGCAGACCATAGTCCGGTAGATGCTTCAGCGCTCCGGCACGCGAGTTCAGGATGCGCTGCACATTTTTCTGGACGCTCATGCACTCGAGTGTCCGGTCGTCGTAGGCATCGAGCGGCTCACCGCCGATCTGGCCGAGCAGGATGTCGTAAAGCGAGGGGCCGGCGTTCATTGTGTCGCAGTTCCGATGCCGTTCAATTTTCGCCCTCGATCCTGTTTGGACGCTCCAAAACGCGGAAGAGCAGCGGCCGAAGGCACGCGATCAGCAACGCAGCCGCTGCCACGGCCAAGAAGAGCCAGAGCGCAGCCCATGCAAACCACATGATTGATTCCAGGCCGCCAGCTTTGCTACCACTGACGCCTGCCCCAGCGAGCACGATTGTAACCAGGAGCGGAAGCGGAGCGGTGACGGCATAGATGAATGCATAGCGAAGTAATCGTCCCGACGCCAGAAGGCACCCGATTTTCTGAGGCTTACGCCGTATGCGGAAAATTGTGCAGGGAATCTGTATCAGATTGAACGTGCAATACAGCCATGCGAGCAGCAAAAGCAAGGCAATCGTTTCCATGTGGTGTCCTTGACGTCGAACTTAGGCGCAGTGGGTCTGGGCACCATCATTGAGGTGTGGCAGACGTTTGGTTCGAGTGATCTGCCCCGATGGGACGGTCGATGAAATCGATCGTCACGCTCGCTTCGGCCGAGCTCGACAGCACGATCCTTTCGGGTGTGGCCCCGGTGGCCATGCGCGCTAGCAGTTCACGCGACAGATTCGGCAGAATCCGCTGATTGAGGAACGCATCGACGTTGCGTGCACCGAACTCGCGCGCGAGGCAAAGCTCAGCCATCGCGTCGATCAACGGCTCGTCGCACGTCAGCTCGACGCTGTGTTGCCGGCGCAGGCGGTCGGCGACCTTCGACAGCTTGAGCCGCACGATCGACGCGAGTGCGGCGGCATCGAGCGGCCGATAGACCAGCGACTGGAAGCGCGCGAGCAGGGCGGGCTGGAAATGCGCCACAAGCTGCGGGTGGATCGACTCGAGCAACGTCGCCTGGGAAATCTGCGGATCGTCGGCGGTCATCTCGTCAATCCGTGCGCTGCCGAGATTGGATGTCATCAGAATCACGCAATTGCGGAAGTCGATTTCGCGTCCTTCGCCGTCGCGCATCATGCCGCGGTCGAACACCTGATAGAACAGGTCGAGCACGTCGCGGTGAGCTTTTTCGACTTCATCGAGCAGCACGACGCTGTACGGACGCTGCCGCACGGCTTCGGTCAGGATGCCTCCGCGGCCGTAGCCGACATAGCCGGGTGGCGAACCTTTCAGTTGCGACACCGTGTGTGCTTCCTGATATTCCGACATGTTGATCGTCGTGAGCGCGGCCTCGCCGCCGAACAGCAGGTCGGCCAGGGCCAGCGCCGTTTCGGTCTTGCCGACGCCCGATGGTCCCGCGAGCAGAAAGACGCCGAGTGGCGCATGCTCATTCTTGAGGCCTGCCTTCGCGGTGCGCAGGCTCTCCGCGAGCGCAGCCAGGGCATCGTCCTGTGCGACCACGCGCGTGGCCAATTGCTGTTCGAGATTCAGCAGGCTCAGCAGTTCGTCTTCGACGAGATTGCCGACCGGCACACCTGTCCATTCCGCAACGACGCGCGCGATGGCCGTTGCGTCGACATCGACAGAGATCAAGGGTGTCTTGCCTTGCCGGCCGGCCAGTAGGCGTTTGATGTCGTCGAACTGGCCATAGCTGGACGCCGAGCCGCCTGCGGCGATGTCGGCTCGATGCCGGTGCACGAGGCGGACCAGCTCGAGTTCGCCGACATGGCGCGCCTGCAAGGCGGTCAGGATGTTCCGCGCCTCGGAAAGCGCGTTCTCCAGCGTCACGCTCCGGGGCCCAACGTCATCGATACCAGCCCTTGCATCCGCGTCTAGCGTCGCCAGTTCGAGTTCGATGGCGGAGACTGCGGCGCGCGCGCGCTGCAGTTCCGCGGGCGGCGATTCGAGTCCCATTCGTACCCGCGCCGCAGCGGTATCGATCAGGTCGACTGCCTTGTCCGGCAGTTGCCGCGCTGGGATATAGCGTCGAGAGAGTTTCACTGCAGCGATGAGCGCGTCATCCCGAATGTGCACGTTGTGATATTCCGCGTAGCGGCTCTTCAGCCCCCGCAACATCAGGCACGCCGCATTGTCGTCGGGTTCGTCGACCTTGATGATCTGGAAGCGGCGCTCGAGCGCGGCGTCGCGCTCGAAGAATTCCTTGTACTCCGACCAGGTGGTTGCCGCGATCGTACGCAATTCGCCGCGCGCGAGCGCCGGCTTGAGCAGGTTCGCGGCATCGGCGCCGCCGGCGGCGTTGCCCGCGCCGATCAATGTGTGAGCCTCGTCGATGAAGAGGAGAATCGGCTCGGGTGATGACTGAACCTCGTCGATGACGTTCTTCAAGCGTTGCTCGAATTCCCCTTTCACGCCGGCGCCGGCCTGCAGCAGGCCCAGATCCAGTGTCAGGATGCGCACGTCACGAATCACGTTCGGGACGCTTTCCTCGGCGACGCGCAGCGCGAGACCTTCGACAAGCGCGGTCTTGCCTACGCCCGGTTCGCCGACGAGGATCGGATTGTTCTTGCGCCGACGCGCGAGCACGTCGACCATTTGCTGGATTTCGCGATCGCGGCCGAACACCGGATCGATGGCGCCGCGCCGAGCCTTGTCGGTCAGATCGATCGTGAAACGGGAGAGGGCGCCGCCTTCCGTGGTTCGCTGGGGTGCGAGCGTTGCTGCCGCGACGGGCGCGGCGGATTCGGGTGTCCGGTCGGCTCCCGGGCCGATTGGAACATGATCTGCGCTGACGTCGATATCCTCCGGACGCAGGCTCTCGCAAGAGCGATGGGCCACGCGCGGCAGGACGCGCTGAATCTGCGCGCTGCTGACGGACAGTAGAGGCCACGCGTTTTGTGCACGCAATACGTGGGGCCGATCGACGATCGCCTGCAGCAGGTCACTGGATCGGATCGTCGCGTCGTCCGTCTCGGACGCTGCGTGTACCCATGCGTCCTGCAGCATGGCTGCCAGTTGCGGAGACAGCGCCGGCTTGCCCCGCAGATTGCGTGGAAGATGCTCGATCGACGCGAGCAGCGCATCCCAAACGGTGTCGATGTCGATGCCGTAGTGCCGCAGAATCGCGGGGATGTCGCCGTCACCGGCCTCGAGCAGTTTCAGCAGCCAGTGCTCGACGGTGATTTCGTCCGCGAGACGCGTCTGGCATAAGCTCACGGCCGCTTCGAGCGCCTTCGCGCAGTGCGGATTGAGTCGACGGAGCAGGTGGGTCGTGTCGCGCGGAGTCATGTCGATGCCTGAAGAGGGAAGAGGCGACGCGCAGCCGTTGGCCAGACTCGGTCGCCAGGACAGAAGGGCCAGCCTGAACCGGCCAGGCTGGCAAAAGAACCGCTCGCGGAGCCGGCGGTTCGACCGTCAATGAGGATCAGGACCGCTCGTTCCAGGTGTCCTTGTGGATAATGTTGCCGTCCTTGTATGACCAGGTGATCGTTTCATAGCGAAGCTCCACGTTTTCGAGGTGGTTGTGCTTTTCGTAGTCCGGGTTCTTGATGTCATGCATGACCGGGTTCACGGCGACGATCTTCACGTTGTCGAGCTTCGTATTGAAGTACTCCTTTTCCTTGCCCGCGTCGTCGATCTTGTACCACTTGATCTCGACCGACTTGAGCGTCTGGCCGCTCGTCACGGCCTTGTACAGGTACGGCGTCGACGCGTCGGTTTCCTTCGTCAGCGTGATCGGCTTGTGGACGCGCGTGCCCGTCAGCTTGCCGGTGTTGCCGTCGGTCGGGATATGCACGCCGTGGTCGAACGCTACGAGTTCGACGCTGCCTTCGCGGTCCTGAACCGTCACCGAACCCTTGATATCGGCGCCGCCATCGTCCTTGAGCCACATGTAGGCCGGAATTGCCATTGCCTTACTCCTTTTTATTGCACTGTACGTACTACTAAACTCGCCAGGAGCACGCCCCTGAGCTTAAGAATCCCGAAGCGGATTGCTTCGGGGGCTAAACCAGGATCGCTACTTTCCCGTGTCCGGTACCAGGGTAATTTCCACGCGGCGGTTTCGCGCGCGGCCTTCCGGGGTGTCGTTGCTCAAGAGCGGGCGCGCCATGCCGTAGCCCTGAATCGCAAACCGTGTCGCGGAAATACCCGATGCGTCCACCAGCCAGTCGCGCACGGCTTCGGCGCGCGCGGTCGACAGCTTCAGGTTGCTGTCCGGATTGCCCACGTTGTCGGTGTAGCCGGCGACGAGGATGCGTTTATCGGGATGCGCGTTGATCATGTCGAGCGCACCGACCATCGCACGGTTCGACCCCGGCTTCAGCAGTGCCTTGCCACTGTCGAACAGCGACATGCTGTCGAGCGAGACGACAGCAGGGGGAGGCGGCGGCGGCTCGTAAGAGGCGATCGCTTTGTTCAGCACAGGCATCAGCTGCGCGCCCCGATACATGCCTAACGACAAGCGCGGCGGAATACCGGTGCGCGCGTAGCGATCGAGTTGATCGCGATCGGCCACGAGCGCTTGCAGTGCGTCCCGCTTCGCCGCGTCGTGCTCTGCCGGGATCTCCGAATAGCGGCCGAGATCGGCGGCGATACGATCCAGCAGCGCTTCGTTGTTCTTGGCTGCACCCCAGAATGCGACGGCAGCGGCGCAGGCAAGCAACGCGAGTGCGTGGCCCGCGGCGGCCCGACGCGGAGACATCCAGTATCGTCGCGGCATCGCTTCGATCAGCGACTGCGGGAGCGGCCACGGCGTCGGTGAGGCGGTGGAGGCTATACGCGCCACGCGCGTCTGCATTTCGACATCGCGTTCCCAGAGGCTTACAGGCGCACTCGCCGGCCCACAGTCGATCCACCCGGCGCCGAACGGCGCCCATGGCGCCGCCGGCTGTTGCCGGTCCGACAGTGCGCCGAAAACCACGCGCTGCGTCCAGCCGACGATGGAGGCCAGTGCGGCGGCGCGTGTTGCAGCGACGCGATCGCCGGCCGCGCACTGGACCTCGTGTTCCGCTGCGCGAATCATGGGTTCGAAACATTCACCGCCCGCCAGGCGAGTGGTCGACGACGCGCCGTACCACAGCGGCGTTGCAGGGGCGACGGGGCCGGTGGTGAGCCGCTGGTAGACCGCTACATAGCCGGGCACTCGCGTACCCAGTATGCGGGCGGCATCGGAGACGGCCTGCCGTACGGTGCGCAAGTTCTGCACCAACGCGTCGGTTTCCGCGTGCAGCGCAGGCGCGATGGACAGCACGACGCCGTCCGGAGCACGCCCGTCACGCCACTGCCTGACTGCAACGGCCAGGCGCGGCAGATCCTGAGGGCGATCGACGCGCAGCCAGATGCCTCCGTCGCCGACGTGTACGTGCCGGCTTTCTCCCGTACGGTCGAATAGCGCGGGCAAACCGTCGCCGGTCACCAGCACGAGCGGCATGCGTGTGCGCAGCTTCACCGGAATGTCAGCCGTTGCTGCACCCAGTGCGGTCAGCACATATGCGCTCTGGCGACGCGCGCGTACAAGCTTGTGCGTACACCACACCGTCAGCGCGAACGCGACAATCCCGACAAAGGCCGAAAGTGCCCAGGCGGCGCCGGCGCTGAGCGGAAGTACCAGCCAGATCACGGCTAGCGCCAACACGGTTGAGAACGCGACCATGAGCCGCGACGGATACCCGAGCCCTTCGTGACCACGATCGGGCAACCGCTTTGATTCTGCAGACTGAACAGGCAGGTCGGATTTCACGGGCGAACGGCCTTTGTCGCCACGAGATGCGCGAGCTGCCCGTCGAGCGTGGCCGACCAAACGCCCCATACGATCGCGGCGATCGCGCACGCGAGTCCGGCGATCGCCCATGGAGACAGCCGGTAGAACCAGTCGGACGCGCGCCGGCCGATGCGATCCGCGATGAATGGCCGATCCGGGGCAGGGCGCAGCGTTTCCAGCCTGGCATTCAACGACTCGATCAGCGCAGTCCGCTTGGCGTCACCGTCACGGGCGTACCGGCCGACGAATCCCATCCCGAGGATGGCCGAGTAGCACTCGAGCAACGCGACGGGTGGCGTAGGCTCGCGCATGCGCATGTCCAGGCGCTCGAATACACGCTCACCGGCTTCGTGCAGGTTGAATTGTTCCACCTGCAGCGGCTCGCGCTCCCATGCGGAACGCGATTCGCCGGGCAGGTGTCGCAGCGCCACCTCGTCGAGCAGCCCGCACTGCGCAACCACCGCCTCGTTGCGCACGTCGTCCGGAAAGCCCCGCTGCTGGAGCGCGCTCGAGAATCGCTCGACAAGCTGCTTGCACCGGGCCCGCAATGCGACCGGGTCTTGAGCCTGTCCGCCCGAGGCGAGCGTCGTTACAAGCAGTGCGGTGTCGCGCAACAGATCGCGCATCCCATCGCCGGGTGAACTGCTGGCGCCCGTCGCGTTTGGCATCAGGGCGGTGTCGTTGCGGAGGGAAGTCAGTGCATTCATGAGCGCAACACGGCATAGAGTTCGAGCGAGGCGTCTGGCACCGACGCGGGCAGGTAGATCTGGCAGGCTCGCGCGGAGAGCATCTTCGCGTGGATGGCACTGGACGCGTCCAGCGCGAAATAGTGATTGTCCAGACGCACCGGGATCGCGCCAGGCACGCGCTGGACGGCTTTGAGCGGGATGCCTAATAGAGCCGAATTGATGATGTGCTCGACGTCGTCGGGGGCACCGATCTTGCAAAGTCGTGGAAACTGCTCGATCAACTCGAACGCGGGCATCGACGCGTTGACCGACAGGTACCAGTCGGCGGCATCCGCGACGATCCGTTCGTCGAGGAACTGGCCGGTCCATGTGGTCGGCCCCTTGCGGGTGAGACCGATCGGCACGACCCGCGATGGAATGATGGCGTCGAGCAGATTGCGGATCAGCGATTCCAGTTTCGCGAACACCTCGTCGGCTCGCACATGGTCGTACGCCGGAATGTCGATGAGCCGCGCTTCGGTCGAGAACGTCATCAGTGCGCTCGTCAGCTGCGCGAGCGTCGTGTACAGATGCTCCGGAGGACGGTTCGGGTGCGTGGAGAACAATCGCAACTGCGGCCATGCCGCGTGGATGCAATGAAGCAGCCAGAAGAGCTGCACGTCGGCCACGCCGTATTCCGCGACTTCGGCGATGCGCTCGCTACGGCGCGTACCGAGCGCGAGGGTCCGGGCGTGCAGGATGTCCGTTAGACGATTGATCCGCTCGACGTGCAGCGGATGGCTGCCGAGCGTGAGGCACGGCGGCACGAACTGTTGATCGACCTGGAACTGGCCGCCGGAGCCGCGTGTCAGTTGCGCGATCGCACAGACCGTGTCGTCGGCGTGCGACTCGAAGTCGAACACGAGCCGTACTGCATGCCGTTCGACGGCGATTTCGGCCTCGCCGGTCCCATTCAGGTCCGCGACCTTGACGAATTCTCGATAAGCGCGCCGCGGGCGGGCGAGCGACGTCTCGTCGAAACGGCAGTTGCTGCCATTCGCATCCGGCAACGCGAGCGCTGCGAACACGACGACGCTCTGCATGTCCGCGGGCACGCCTTGCGTCAGATCGCGCGCAGACGGCAGCGCATCGGCGACGGTCGTATCGATCGGCGTACCGTCCGGAAAACACAGTCGCAAGCGGGTGAGTTTGAGGCGCCCTGCCGACAGCGCTTCTTCATCGACCTCGACAGCAAGCGTTCCCCACGGCTGTGTGATAGCCGCGCTGGCGTATTGACGTAGCGCAAATTCAGCCCATCTATCCTGTTGCTGAAAATGCTGCTGGGTCAGGATGAGGCCCTCGTGCCATAGCGGCTTCGTGATTCGCATGGTCTCTCGTGTGATTTGTTTGTTCGTTATTCGGTTCAAGGGCGTAATCTATACATGACATCTTTTTGGATGCGCAACCAATTTTTATAATTCCCGTATGGTTTGGTTTACTAATGGAAATATATGAAATGTGAACAAATTTCACAATTCGTCGGGTGATTATTTTTGGGATATATGATTTATCGGGCGAATTTGAGAGACGCTGAAAAGATAGCTTGCGACCAATGGGAAAGGCGCGGGTAACCGTGTAATAAAGGGATGCGGCGAGAATGCCGGTCGCTTTGAATAGCTTCATTCGGCTCGAATACAACTTATATCGAAAATAGTCGACGTATTTTGAATTTGTAAATTGTTTCGGGATGTTTGCGATTTTTTGCATTTGATCGTTGTGGTTTTTGAACGACGCGCTTTGACTCATTCGTAGTTTGACGTGTATAAGTCACATGCGATTTCGCCGTGCGAACGGAGACCATGCGATGAAATATCGATAGGGACACGCTGGACATTGCATCCACGCGTGACATATCGAAGAGACCATCGTGCCGAACACGCCGTGTGCCCGCCCAATGCTTGACCATCACTAAATAAGGACTACAAATGGATAGCTTCCAGAGAGAAATTCCGAAGAGCCGTGTCTCGATTACGCTGGATTTGCATACGGGCGGGGCCCAGAAGAAGGTCGAGCTGCCGTTGAAGCTGCTCGTCGCGGGCGACTTCAGCGCGGGCCGCGAACAGGCACCGCTGGCCGAACGCAAGAAGGTCAATATCGACAAGAACAACTTCGACGCGGTCCTGGCCGACCATGCACCGGATCTCAAGATCGCCGCGGAGAACACCCTGGCCGGCGACGGCTCCGAACTGCCGGCGAATCTTTCGTTCCGCTCGATGAAGGATTTCGAGCCCGAGCAGGTTGCTCGTCAGATTCCCGAGCTGCAAGCGATGCTGGCGATGCGCAATCTGTTGCGCGACCTCAAGTCGAATCTGCTCGACAACGGCATGTTCCGCCGCGAGTTCGAGAAGATCCTGAAGGACAAGCGCCTGTCCGACAAGCTGCGCGGTGAACTGGGACAAATCGCCACGGCAACCCTGCAGCAGGAAGGCCATGCGTGAGCGCGGCCGGCCCAAGACGGCCGTCACCGCCTCCCGCAACCACGCAGCCATACCAAACGTGACTGAGAGAAACATGAACCAGAATGAATCGCGCCAGGGCGCCACGGAAACCATCGCGCTCGAAAACGACAGTGTTTATGCCGCGCTGTGCAACAAGATCAACCTGAAGCCGGTCGCCGAGGCTCGGCCGCTGGAAGCGTTCCGCGACAACGACGCGTTGTCGGAGGCATCGGCCGACGAACGGGTCGCACGCGGCATGGACGCGTTGCTCAGCCTGATCGCGAAGGAAAGCAAGCCGGTCGACCGACTCGACAAGTCGCTGCTTGATTTTTATATCGGGCAGCTCGACCGGCAGATCAGCCGCCAGCTCGACGCGGTCATGCATGCACCGGATTTTCAGGCGCTCGAAGGTCGCTGGCGCGGCCTGAAGATGCTCGTGTCGCGCACGGACTTCCGCAAGAACGCGCGCATCGAGGTGCTGGATGTATCGAAGGATGCGCTGCAGCGCGACTTCGAGGATTCACCTGAACTGATTCAGAGCGGCCTGTATCGTCTCACGTACATCGAGGAATACGACACGCCGGGCGGCCAGCCGATCAGCGCGATGATCAGCGATTTCGAATTCGCGAACTCGCCGGTGGATGTCGCGCTGCTGCGCAATATTTCGAAGGTCGCGGCTGCGGCGCACATGCCGTTCATCGGCTCGGTGGGCGCAGCATTCTTCGGCAAGAATTCGATGGAAGAAGTGGCGTCCATCCAGGATATCGGCAACTACTTCGATCGTGCCGAGTACATCAAGTGGAAGAGTTTCCGTGACACCGACGATGCGCGTTACGTCGGCCTGACGATGCCGCGCGTGCTCGGCCGTTTGCCGTACGGCAAGGATACGGCGCCGGTGCGTGCATTCAACTACGAAGAGGCGGTGAAGGGCCCCGACCACGACAAGTATCTGTGGGTCAACGCGTCGTTCGCGTTCGCGGCCAACATGGTGCGCAGCTTCGTCAGCAACGGCTGGTGCGTGCAGATTCGCGGCCCGCAGGCGGGCGGCAAGGTGGAAGACCTGCCGGTTCACCTGTATGACCTCGGCACCGGCGTGCAGCCGAAGATTCCGACCGAAGTGCTGATCCCGGAAACGCGCGAGTTCGAGTTCGCGAATCTCGGCTTCATTCCGCTGTCGTTCTACAAGAACCACGACTTCGCGTGCTTCTTCTCGGCCAGCTCGACGCAAAAGCCGGCTCTGTACGAGACGAAGGAGGCGACGGCCAACAGCCGCATCAATGCGCGCTTGCCGTACATCTTCCTGCTGTCGCGCATCGCGCACTACCTGAAGCTGATTCAGCGCGAGAACATCGGCACGACCAAGGACCGGCGTCTGCTCGAGCTCGAGCTGAACAACTGGATCAAGGGGCTCGTGACCGAGATGAAGGACCCGGGAGACGAACTGCAGGCGTCGCACCCGCTGCGCGAGGCGAAGGTGACGGTCGAGGACATCGAGGATAACCCCGGCTTCTTCCGCATCAAGCTCTTCATCATCCCGCACTTCCAGGTCGAGGGCATGGACATCGGCCTGTCGCTCGTGTCGCAGATGCCGAAGGCGAAGGGCTGATCCGACGTTTCATGCATGACCCGCCGGGTCGCTGATGGCTGCCGCGGCGGCGCCGTTATGTTCGTGCACCTGAGAGAAATCCATGTCAATGATACTGCCGTCGCAGGCTTACGAATTGAAGTTGGCGCCACACCCGGCGCCGACGTCCGTGCTGCGGTTCACGGGCCGGGACGCCGTGAGCGAGTTGTACCGCTACGACGTCGAATTCACGAGCCCGATGGCCGGTATCCCGATGGATCAAGTGATCGGCCGTCCCGCGAAATTCATCATCGCGCCGGTCGATCCCAACCTGGACTATCTGCGCAGGATGTTCGGCGAGAACGCCGGGCAATTCAGCACGATGTCGCCGGTATATACGATCCATGGCGTCATCACACAGTTCGACGAGTTCGGCAGTTCGGTTGATCAGACCCACTATCGCGTGCGGCTCGAGCCGAAGCTCGCCGACTTGAACCGGGGTGCGACGAGCCGGCTGTTCCAGAAGCAGTCGGTCGAGGAGATCGTGACCGACACGCTGCGTCATTACGGCTACCGGGCCGGGGTCGATTTCCTGTTTCAGTTGCGCGGCGAATACGAGCGGCGCGAGTACGTTACCCAGTATCACGAAACGACATTCGCCTTCATTCAGCGCCTTTGCGCGGAAGAAGGAATCTGGTTCCGCTGGGAGCAGAAGAAGGATCACGCCGTGATCGTGTTTGGCGATGATCTGGATGCCTACGCGCGCAAGCAACGCACCGTGTTGTACCGGAGAGACTCGGGGCTCGAGAGTGCTGGCGCGGACGCGATCAAGACGCTCGAGAAGCGAACTCTCCGTGTGCCTGAAGCCGTGCGTTTGCACGACTACAACCATCGGCAGGCCGGTGTGTCGCTGCTGGTCGAGGAAAACGCCGCGCGCGACGACACGACGACGAGCGGCGTCGATTACCGCTGGGGCGAGCATTACGAGACGCCGGAACAGGGTAAGGGGGCGGCTCGCCGACGTCACGAGGCGCATCTCGCCGCGCAGATCACGTTCAAGGGCACGGGTAATCCATTCTGGCTCGAAGCCGGTGAAGTCATGCGGATCGAGCCGAACCCGGCCGACGCGAAGCATGGGATCTTCGTTACTGCCGTGGAGTCGCAGGGTGGTCGCGATCAGTCGTATTGGATGACCTTCGAGGGGATTCCATCTGATCGTGTTTGGCGCACGTCGATCGATACCATCAAGCGACCGGCTATCGACGGCATCCTGCCGGCGCGTATTACATCGCCCGGTGATTACAAGTACGCGTACCTGACCGAACAGGGCTGGTATGTGATCAAGCTGCCGTTCGATCTCGATGAGTGGAGCCCGGGTGGGACAAGCCGGCCGGTGCGGTTCGCGAAGCCGTATAGCGGTGACGACTATGGGCATCATTTTCCGCTGATTGACGGGGCGGAAGTGGCTGTTGTTTTCACGCAAGGTCATCCGGATCGGCCTGTGATCATCGGAGCGATGCATGACAGTCTGCATCCGGATCTTGTCACCAGTCAGAACCATACCCGGAACCTGATCCGCACCGCCGCGCAGAACGAGATGCGGATGGAGGATAAGGAAGGAGTCGAGCACGTTCATCTCGCGACGCCGTTTCAGACAAGTGAGCTCAACCTCGGGCATATGGTCGATGGTGAGCGCGAGGAGCGCGGGCGTGGTGCTGAATTGCGCACCGACGGGCCGGCGACTGTCCGGGGTGCAAAGGGCGTGTTGGTTACTGCGGAAGGGCAACCTGGTGCCGCCGGCCAGCAACTTGCGATGCAGGATGCCGACTCGACGCTGGAGCAGGCCGAACAGATTCTGAAGACGCTCAACGACTCCGCAAATGCTGCGAAAGCGCTTCAGGCCGACATCGATCAACAGCGAGTGCTGATTCAGCAGAAGCTGAGGCGACTGCAGAAGCCGGTTTTCGTCGCAACAGCGCCCGATGGTATCGGACTAGCCAGCGGACAGCAGATGCAGCTTGCCGCTCGCAACCAAATGTTCGTTACGGCTGGTGATGGGCTCGATATCGGCGTCATGAAGCGAATCGCGATCGCGGCTGGCGAGGCAATTTCGCTTTTCGCGGCGAAGCTTGGGATTCGGATCTTTGCCGCGAAGGGCAAGGTTCAGATCCAGGCGCAGTCCGACGGTATGGAACTGCTGTCGATGCAGGACATGTCAGTGAGCTCGTCGGATGGCGAGGTGGTCATCACGGGCCGCAAAGGCGTCACGCTCGGCGACGGGGCCGGCGCCTACGTCAAGCTCTCAGGCGGCAAGATCATTGTCGGCAGCCCTGCAGGAGAAATCCAGCTCAAAGGCAACCTGACAATCGACGATGCAGACGGCGGCAACTTCAAGTTCCCGACTTGGTCTCAGGCGCCGCTCAACGATGTGAAGAAAGTAACGAACTTCGGATTTTCTGAATAACGAACGACTATGGCAAACCGATCCGCACCGACGCAGCCGCAAGCACCAACGCCGACTCCGGTCAAGCTGAAGCCGTTGCCGTTTGCGTTTCCCTTCCTTCGAAAGGGACGGGGCCAGTCCGAAGCATCCGCACAGTTCACGGACGAGCACGAGATATATCGGCTGCTGACTGAGCGCGAGCCCTCAGGCACGTATCTCGTTAGCCGCACCGGGATGTGGCACGGTGGGATCCACATCACGGAGGCTGGTGCGGGGCAGGCGCTGGATCTTGATGCAGGGCTGCGCTGCATCGCTGACGGCACGCTGATCGCATTTCGCGTCAACAAGACATACCCGATCAGCGAAGTCGCTGAAGCCGGGGGCGGGTCGCCGCTTCAGGCACCGTACAGCACGGCTTTCGCGTTGGTGCAGCACACGATGGAGTTCCCGCGTGGCACGACGCTGACGTTTTACAGCCTGTATATGCATCTGATGTCGTGGGAAGACTACGCAAACTTCCCGAACCGCAGCAAGCCGTCGTACTGGCCACGGCAATGGCAGGTCACGCAGTACGCGCAGGACCCGCCGTTGCCGGGTCGTAACGGGCAGGTTCCCGATGCGTCGCAACAAGGGCTGCGTATTCGCAAGACTCCGAACGGAGTCCCCGTTGGCGTTCTGCCCCAGGGGGCCAAAGTGAGTATCGGGAAGATTGAGATGAAGCACGGAAAGCCGTGGGGGCAGTTGACTGATATTCATGGGGCGTTGCCGTATCCGCAAGCGGCAGGGGGATACGTCGAGCCGTCGAGCGTGATCGGGAAGTGGATCTATCTCGGCGAGGAAAACGGTGGGTCGGTTGCCGAGGAGGTCGCCGAGGACTCGATGTTCGATAGGGTTGTGGCAGTGACGGACCAAGTCAATCCAGTCAACCCCCCCGGAATTCCAATCAAGGCGGGCGATTTGATCGGCCACCTCGGCCGCTACGATTCATTGAACGAACGCACGTCCGGAACCCGGATGGCGCACATCGAGGTGTTCTGCGACGACGGTATCCAGTCGTTCCTGGAGCGGGGGCGCGCGTGGGTCAACCAGCACGGTCCGCGCAAGGAGGACTGGACGGCGCTGGGACTGCCGTCCGAGCCGACGCTTCTGCGGATCGCGCCGGGCACGGTGCTGTATCAACGTACCCAGGGCGACACGTTCGTCCCCGGCGCTGACCCGCAGTCAAGAAAGACAGACACCGTCCAGTTGTATTCGACCGCCGAACTTGCGCGCGATTCGAATCGACGCGTTCCCCAGCAGCACCCAAATCCGGATCCGGGCTACCCGGTGAACTGGTGGCACGTCGAGGGCGTGAATGCGCAAGGTCAGCCGATCGACGGCTGGGTGTGCGATTTCAACCACCCGAGCGGCCGGGTGACACGGGAGTTCGCGCAGAAGTGGGTGGATTTCGAGTGCGTAGCGGAAGCCCATGATCCGACGCACACGATTTTTGCGACAACCCAGGAATGGGTTAAATGGAGTCGCGGTGCCGAAGTTGCGGAGCTTGCTTCGCGTTCGAAGCTCAGTCCGTTGATGGTCAAGGTATACGACGCATTGTTCACGAGAGGCGATGGCAGGCAAGCGGTTGACGAGCTATGCGCGCTGTCGCAAACCGAGCGTGGCGGATATCCGTGGCTGATGCAGGCGGCGTCTCGGTTGATCGTGAAGCATGAAAGCGAATGGGCGAATCCGTCGAAGTGGACGCAGTTGATCGCCGAGTTGGAGAAGCAGACGGGGCCCAAGCCACAACACGAGGAAGAGCGAAAGCGAATCGATAAACTTGCATTGTGGGATGACGTGAAAGCAGCGGCGCTGGGCTTTCCCGGCAAGGATGTTTTTCATCTTAATGCAATTGGGTTGGTTGGGAATTTTTTGTGTGAATTGGAGTTTATTACACTTGAAATGCTTGCGGCTGTCGATCCAAATGGAAATAAAAACTACCATAGGCAGATCCTTCCCGCGCTCAATAAATACGCAAAAGGCTATCGGGTCACTACGCCAAAAAGGATTGCTCATTTTCTCTCTCAAATTGCCGTCGAAAGCGCCTTTAAGAATGTCGAAGAAGAACTTTCGTATTCTTCGAAGCGAATGAAGCAGATTTTTGGCTGCAACTCTGCGCCAAAAGGAAAAGAAAAGTATAGCGAAGTATCTGGCGATATTGTTTGCAATTTTGGACGAATGCGGGATAAGTTGTGGACCGAGACAAGCAAATATGAGCACAATCCAAAAAATCTCGCAAACTATGTTTATGGCGATCGAAATAAAAATGGTAATGAAGAGTCCGGCGATGGTTATAAATATCGCGGCAGGGGGCTGATACAAACAACATTTAAAAGCAACTATATGGTACTTACGGATGAGCATAATCGGCGTTTCCCGGATGATCAACGTGACTTCGTGGAGAACCCAGATCTTGTTCTTAGCGATTTGGAGTATGGGATAGAATCGGCCTTTGTTTACTGGGCTGTTACTAGAAACGTCAACAGAGTTGCAGATTCTGGGAATGTCCTTGCGGTCTCGAAGATTGTGAACGGTGGCAAAATTGGGTATTCAGAGCGCCTTGCTGCCTACAACAATGTGGCGCCAATTCTTGGGCTACAAAAGGAGGCGGCGTAAAATGTTTTTTTCTAAGCTGTTGGTGGCGAGCGTAATGTCGCTCCTTCTCCCGTTCAGCGCATATGGGGTTAAACTCGCCTCGAATTGCCCGGAGATAAATGTCAATAACAGCGTTTTTGATGCCTCGGTACTGGAGCGTAATTCGAGGATTTCCATCGAAAATGGAATGTCAGAATATCCGATTGTTCTCGATTTTTATCGGTCAACAAAGCATGGATGTGAGAAAGCCGAATTTGCGCGATATTCTGTTGAGGGAGGGGTGCCGACAGTCGAGTCGATATTTTTTATGTCTCTTGATGATCGCGTCAATGTATTCTCCATTGTTGCGTGGAATATAAACAACCGCGGCGATGGAACTTATGGTCGGCTCTATCAGGTGTATGCCTATTTTTTTGATAAAAATGGAATGCTAATTGAAAATGAGCGTGTTTCCCAAGATGAAGCCATGACTGGAATTGACGGGTATGCTCAGGGCGCGGAGTCAAAGTTTCGATACAGAACAGCTTATGACGTTAAGAAATACTGGCGCCATGGAGCGAGATAGTTAAAGACGAGGGTTTTGGTTGTTTACCAAACAGTTGAATGGTGGTTTTCGGGTGCAAAACAATACGACGCTCAATCTGCGTGGAAACTCAATTTCACTGTGGAGCGATATAACCACCCTCGAGGGTGCTATAGGACTTCAAATGATTCGCAGATCCCTGCTTTTGTTCTCGGCAGTACTGCCTGCCTGTGTGCAGGCCCAGGTAAGTGTGTCGGGTGAATCAAGTGTTTTGCAGTATACCAATCGCGGGCACGACGCCTACCAAGATCTTCACTTTAAGCGATCAGATGGCACGATATTTACCCCTTTCGATCAGGGATTGAAATTTTACGAGCCCGGCTCAAACAGTCTGTCTCCAGACAAACAGTACTCGATCGTGAATTTTTCTGCTGAAGGAGATCTCGCTGATTCCAGTGGGGTGTCGGTGCATTCCGAGTATCTGTGTGCCTTCGTACGTATGAAGGACGGTTGCGTTGTCCATGTGGCGCAAGACGCAGTCTGTGGTGGAGAGTGGCGCCCACCTCACCAGTGGTCCGTCAACATTGAGCCGATCTTCGATCATCCACCTATTGCAGCCGATATCTATGCCGCTTACTCATCGAAACACAAAACCGGATACCAAATTTCACAGCCGCCAATCTTGGCATATTTGGCGGAAGGTACCGCATTTGACAATCTGCTTGCGTGCGATCCACCGAGTGTAGGTAACAGAAGTGCTTATTTTAAACTACTTGTCCAATTACAGAGGGATGGAGACACCGAAAACGCCGACAAGCTGAAGAAGACTCTGATTAGCGATCGGAATGGCACATCTATCCACGTAGCACCAGTCGAGCCGGGTGCCTGGGTCGGACATGCAGTGATTTCAAAGAGGGCATATCTATACGCGATGCCTGAGAAATCATCAGTTACTAGGGCCTATCTTGTGCAAGGTGATTCAGTATTGGTGAATGAATCTAGCTTGTCGAACGGGTTCGTGGTGTCAAGGTATCGTCAGAAGAGCGGGAATGTTATCGAGCGATGGATTCGTTGTGAAGATGTGAATGCCTGCTCCATAGGTAATTGAATCGTCGAGTCTTAATTTTATAGTCAATATTTGCTTAAGATGTCCGATGCTTCGTTTCGCTAATGAGCAGGTAAGCGAGATTGCTGAAATTGTGGGCAATGACACGGATGGCTGTGGTAAGCGCGTCGGCAATTTAAAGGAAGTAAATAGTCGCGGGAATTTCAATTGAATTATCGATCACTACATGCGTCAATTGGTCTTCTTGGTATAATTTTTTGATGTCAAGTGGTAAATGCCGATGAAATTACATTGTGCCGGCCACACGAGGAAGTCTATTTCATCTGTCCGCTTGATGGGAAAGTGGTCTCGTTGTGCGCGTCGGGAAATATTTCGCCAAACAATGGATATGTACAGTACAGATATGGGGTGCCGGGTCGTGTCGAGCTGCAGTTTCCGGAAAAACTAAGCCCCCGAGGAATCTCTTCGGAATTAGCGATATTTCTGCGGGGAATTTGAATTTCAAACACGTAGAATTCACGGTCGTAGCATACGACTGCGTAATTTATCAAGGTTCTCCAAATGGAATTTATGTAAAAAGGCGTGGGAGCCTTGTGTCAAATCATATGTGCACGCCGGGAATTTGTCAGTGGCTAAATCAACGAGTATTTCGTGGATTAAGAATGAATCCACCTGTCGATGGTGTGGATGACTGACTGTATGCTTTTCCCTTCTTCGTGTCGGGTTTGAAAACACTCTGGAATCGATGAAAAATCTCGTATATGAAGGTGACACAACGAGTCACGGCGGCAAGATCCTGACCGGCTCGGATCGCGTCAAGGTAAAAGGTCGTCGAGCCGCGCGCGTCGGCGACAAGGTCTCATGTCAGATCCACGGCGATAACGAAATCGTCGAAGGTAGCGGCAGGATGAGAGATGGCACGACGCCGCTATCGCGCGACGGCGATCACACGCGGTGTGGCGCGGAACTCATTGCGCCGTCCGGCGGAGCACGGGTTCGCTAAGCAATGCCGGTCGATTTCAATCGCGTGCCACCGCGGGTGGCTGTGCCTCCGCCGCCCTATGTCTCCACGATCGCCTGGCCGATCCTGCTGGTGCTCGTCGTCGGAGCAGGAGCGACCCTGACGGTCATGCTCTGGCCAGCGGGTCGTCCGACCAACACGCTGTGGTTTTGGTTCTGTGCCGTGGGTTACCCCTTTCTGGCTTGGGCATTTTTGCTGTTCGCATGGCTCGGATACGGTTACGTCCGCCGCAATCAGGCGCTTGCGACGAATCGCGTCAGCGACGAAGCCGAGCAGCGCTGCCATGCATTGGCGGCCAGACCGCTGGCGATATTGGGTCATACCTGGTGCTTCGCCGCGAACGATTTGGAAAACTCGCTTGGGGGCATCCTCAAAGGCACCCAATTGTCAAAGCTACGGCCGAGTGGCGCAGTCGCGGATAGCGAAGTCAATGCGCGTTGGCTCGACATTCCCGATCAGCCTTTTCATCCGGGCAACGAACTCGCTGAACATGCTCGCCATCAAGCGGTGTGTATGTGGCTGCTCGAGCGCTTGATCGACGGTCTCCTGCCGCAACTTAGGGCGCTTCCACCGCGAACAACGCTGCTTGTCGAGCTTCAGCACCGCTCCAGAGTGGAGTTCGGGATCGTCGAAACCCGCATACGGGAATTGATTTCGGAGCGTGTGCCTGCTTTGAAGGTAGATCTGAGACCGGGAGAGCACCAATCCTCCCTCTTTCGAACGGACGCGTGGCTTGATGGGCGAGACGTCAATACGGCCCACCTGCTTATCGCCGTTGAGCTCCGCGACGCAATCAGTGCTGTTCTGTCTGATGGCGTCGCGGAGGTAGGCGTGGCCCTGCTCATGGGGCGACCACGACTTGAGCCACAGGCAAATCCTGTCGGACTTCGGTTGCATCGTCCCGCCAAAGATGCGCTTGATTCGTCCGCCCGAACGCTCGGCCTGGGTGCTCGCTGGGGGCAGTCGTCGCTCGACCGTTTACACACGGTATGGACACACGGCCTGACGCATGAGAGCGTCGGCGCGGTTCGGCAAACCGCACCGTTTCGCGACCAGACGCATTGGAATGTGGTCGAGGAGTCAGTGGGTGATTGTTCGGGCGCGGGACCGTGGCTGGCCGTTGCCCTTGCCGGAGAAAGTGCCCGGATAACGGGCGATTCGCAAATGGTGCTGTGTGGCGAAGGAAACGACCTGATTGCCCTCGTGTGCAGAAAACAGACATGAACGACAACAAGAACGACACCAAGACTCGACCGGCGGCCCTCTTTATTGGCATTGCGGTCGCCATCGTATTTCTTGCACTCGGTATCGCAGTGTGGGTGGAGGGGCCTCAGCATGGCTGGTCCACTGGCATGCGGACCATTATCGAGCTTTCCCTGTTTTCGGCCTTTCTGGTGGTGACTCTGCTGGTCAAGTACTTCGAGGGAGTGCTGCTTTGGATCGCATCGTTGAAAGCTTCCCGCTGGTTCGCCCGATACGACGCTGGTCAGCGTGCGGCGTCGGTTGATCTCGACGATCAAGGCCAACCGCTAGGGCAGACCGACCGGGCTGCTGAGCTTCGGAATGCACTGCGCGACCGACACGGATTGCGTTGGCGCTATCGCGCACGGTGGGTGCTGATTGCCGGTGATGAGCCGCTCGTGAAGCGTCTTGCGCCGGGCTTGATCGACACCGGTTATGCAATATCCGGCGATACGGTACTGTTGTGCGCAAAACAGACGAGCAGCACACTCGATACCGCATGGCTCGACCAGATCCGCCGCTTGCGCCGTCGTCGCCCGGTCGACGCAATCGTCGCGATCACACGTAATCGCAACTCCATCGAAGCGCCGTTCGACACCGACAATCTCTCGCAACGGCTCGCACGCCACGCACGTGCACTATGCTGGGCCGCGCCGACCTATCTGCTCAATGTGACGGATTTCGGCAGCGAGGCGTCGAGTCCGGACGAGGCGATCGGCTTCACCTGGTCCAACGCGCGCGTCAGCTCGGATGCGATGGACGCGTCGCTCCGCGAGCTCACCGACAACCTAGCTGATGCCGGTGTCGTGCGCCTGACGAAGGACGTAGGCGACCGTTATCCCGCCGAGCTTTCGCAGCACATTTCGAACCTTGGGAGTGCGCTGTCGGGTCTGGTGCTACAAACCTCCCAGTCACGCATCTGGCGGCACGCGGTCCACGGCCTTCTATTCGCACCGCTATTCAAGGAACGGGAACTGGCACAGCCGCAGGCAGCGGCAAGCGCGAGCGATGACGACCCGCCCGTCGACCCACCACACCGCACGATCTGGCAAACCGTTGCCGAGCACAGTCGCAAGGTCCACGGTCGCCGCGTAGGCTTCTCACTATCGACGGCGGCCGCATGGTTCACAACCGGCCTGATCGGCTGCTGGATCGCCGGCACGATGCTGTCCGGTTTCGCCAACCGCGCAACGATCAGGAATGCCGCGGACGCTGTCGCGAATGTCTCGACGGTTCAGGACAGCACGCAGGCCTTGCAGGCTCTCAACACCCTCGACCGCCAGATCGACACACTCGAAGTCCATCAGCGCGAAGGCGCGCCATGGTCATCGCGATTCGGCCTGAATCGCGACAACGCGCTGCTCGACGCGTTGTGGCCGAGCTACGCCGACGCGGCGAACCGCATCATCGTCACCCCGATTCGCCAGAAGCTCGAAGCGCGCCTGCAGCAGCTTGCATCCCTGTCCGATGCTCAAATCGCCGATGGTGGCGACGCCCAGATCCAGGCCGCCTACGACACACTCAAGGCCTACCTGATGCTCGCGCGACCGCAGCGGGCCGTGGCAGCCTTTCTGACGCTTGAGCTTGCCGCGACGGCCGCACCTGCGCGCCCGTCCAATTCGTCGTTGTCGCCAGGCGCGTGGGAGGACCTGCGTGTGCACGCTATCGCGTTCTTCGCCAACCATCTCGGCCGCGCCCCTGCATCCAATGCTTCCGCGTTCGCCATCACACCGGACGCCAACCTGATTGCGTCAGCCCGCCAAACGGTGATTGGTGTGCGGGGCATCCAGAACTCCACGGACGCGCTCTACCAGCAGATCGTCGATGAGGCGACGCCCAAGTACCCACCGGTCTCCCTAGCGACGCTGCTCGGCGACACGACGAGCCGCGGCCTCTTCAATACGACCACGACCGTTCCCGGCGTTTTCACGCGTGCGGCATGGGAGGAGCGCATCTCGAAGGCGATCGACGACGCAAGCGCCAAGCGCGACGTGTCCGGCGACTGGGTGTTGCGCCCCGAAGGAAACGCCGGTGGCGCATCCGACAACAAGGACAGCAGCCCCCCTCCGCCGACATTGAAAGCCGAATTACGCCAGCGCTACTTCGACGACTACGCACGTGCATGGGCGCTGTTCCTCAACAGCTTGCGCTGGCAATCCGCACCAACACTGTCAGCCACGGCCGACCAGCTCACGCTGTTGGGCGATTCGCAACGCTCGCCACTCGTCGCGCTGATGAACGCGATCGTCTACCAGGCGGGCGCCGGCGCGAGTGCAAAGTCGCTCTCCGAGAGCCTGATCAACAAGGCGCAACAACTGGTCGGCGCCGACGAAAAGGATCCGTCGAAGCAGGCTCAGCCGCAGCTCGCGCCGCTTGCCGCAGCCTTCGGCCCGATCCTGCGCCTGACCGGCAGCGATCTGGCGTCCGGCGCGCCGGCCAACGGCAAGGCCACCACGCAACTGGCCGCGACCGGCGACCTCAGTCTCGCACGCTACCTCGAGCGGGTCACGGCGATGCGTCTGAAGGCATCGCAGATCGTCTCCGGCGCCGATCCGGACGCGATTGCGCGGCTCGCCGCTCAGTCGGTGCTGCAGGGCAAGACGTCCGATATCTCGGATAGCCGCGACTACGCGAGCCGTGTAGCCGCGAGCCTGGGCGAGCAGTGGGCCGGCTTCGGTGCGCTGTTTCGCGCACCGTTCGATCAGGCGTGGCAGGTGGTCGTGCAGCCGGCCGCGTCGAGCCTGAACGAAATCTGGCGGACGGCGATCCTGGCCGACTGGAACAAGTCGTTTGGCGGCCGCTATCCGTTCTCGGACGCCGACAACGACGCGTCGCTGGCCGAGATGGCGCGCTTCATGCGTCCCGACAACGGCGTAATCGCGCAGTTCGTTGCAACACAGCTCGCCGGCGTGATCGAGCGACAGGGCGATCGATGGGTCGTCGCGCAAGGCGCGGATCAGGGCGCGCTTACGATCGATCCGGTCTTCCTGAGCAGCCTGAACAAGCTTACGCGGGTCTCGACCGTGCTGTTCCCGTCCGGGGACGCGCGCGTGCGGTACGAAATGCAGGCCGTCCCGACACCCGGTGTCACCGGCATGAAGTTCGTGTTGTCCGGGCGCGAGCTGCACTACTTCAACCAGAAGCAGGAGTGGGTGCCGTTCGAGTGGCCGGGTCAGTCGCTCGAGAACCTTTCGCATATCGAATGGCAGACCGAGCAGGGCGGATTGCGCACGGCGCTCGACTCGCAGGGGCGCTTCGGCCTGATCCGGTTACTGGAGCGTGCGAAGGTCGCGCAGCAGGACAGCGCGCGTTACGTGCTGACCTGGATGCCCGACACGAGCCAGGGCATTCCGCTGAAGGTGCAGTTGCGCAGCGAAGCGGGCGCCGGGCCGCTCGACGTACTTCAGTTGCGCAACTTTGCGCTGCCGACCCGGATTTTCGTGACCGCGGCCGCGAAATCCGGCGCGAAGGTGTCCACGGCCAGCCCACCTCCGTTGCCGGCTGCGGCAATCGCCGCGGCAAAGCACGCTGCCGTACCGTTGCCGCCGGGACTTCCGGGTGTGATGTCGTTGCACGATGAACCGATGCCGGCGACGCCGGAGCCTGCGTCTCGTCGAACTGCCGCAGCCGAATCGACTCGATCGGACGCGCAGCCGGCTACGTCGGGGATGAAGTCGCCCAAGGCCCATCCGGGGATGACGGTGTCGTCGCTGGCAACTTCGATGCCCGCCGACGCTTCTTCCAAACCGTTCGCACACGCCCTCCAGTTGTTGGGCGACGCATTTGCGTTTTGAGACCCGCTATGACGCTAGCCAATTTCGTAAAGACACTCATCGGCGTTCCACGCATCGATTCGCTGCACGAAGCGCGCCGGAATACCTGGGCGGCATGGCTTGCCCCGATACCGGGGGAGCACGCGCACGGCCGCGATCCCGGCTACGAGGATGCATTCTTCGAACTGAAGGACGAAGCAACCAAGCTGTCCGGAATCGACGACGGGCTGATTACCCGCGCATGCGAACAGCTTCTCAAGGAAACCGGAAAGGATCTGCGTCTGGTCGGCTACTACGCGTTTGCGCGGTTGCGTCAGGATGGTCCCGCCGGGTTCGCCGACGGACTCGAGCTGGCTGCTTCACTGGTCGACTGGTTCGGCGAGACCTTGCTGCCTGCGCGGGCCGAGGCAAAGCGCGCAGCGCTGGAAATGCTGTCGACTGCGCGAATGATCGAAACGCTGGACAGCCGCGGAGACTTCGCCCCCGCGGATCTCGAGCGCGCGATTGCGGCGCTCGACGTGCTCGTCACGCGTACAGGTACATGGTCCGACGCGGCCCGTCCGAACCTGCATCCGCTTGCTGCCCGTTTCGGGAACAAGAATGAACCGGTTCGCAACGTGAGTCCGGACATGGCGATGCCGCAGACGCCCGCTTCGACAAGCGTATCGAGCGGATCGATCGCATCGGCGCGCGACCTGCTCGATCATGCCCGTGCGATGTCGGCATGGTTGCGCGATCAGGAAAACGGCTATTTGCCGTCGGTGCGTATCGCGCGCAGCGTCCGGTGGGACACCTTGCACGACCTGCCGCCGTCGGATACCGCGTCGCACACGCGTCTGACGCCGCCACGTGCCGAGTTGCGCCAGCAGCTGAAGCGGCTCGTGCTGCAGAAGCAGTGGCACGAACTGCTCGAGCGCGTCGAAGGGGCGTTCATGGAAGGCGTGAATCACCTGTGGTTCGACCTGCAGTACTTCCAGCACGCCGCGCTCGATCACGTCGGCGCGCCCTACCACGCATGGAGCGAAGTGCTGCGCACGGACTTTGCGTTGTTCCTCGAGCGATTGCCGGGCATCGAGCGGCTTTCGTTCAGCGACGGCACGCCATTCTCCGACGACGCGACGCTCGAGTGGATCGCCCGCCACGCGGTCGTGCGCGACCTCGAAGCGGGCGAGACCGTTGCGCCGTTGCCGTTATCCGCGGACGGCGAAGGCGATGCGGGCGACTGGCCGGAGATCGAGGCGCAGGCTCGCGAGCTGGTCGCGCGCGACGGCGTCGAGGCCGCGTTCGCGTGGCTCGATGCGCTGCCCGGCCTGAAGACCGAGCGTCACCGCTTCCTGCAGCGGCTGGTGATGGCGCGCGTGGCCGATCACGCGGGACGACCTGATACGGCCCTTGCGTTGCTGGTCGAACTCGACACGTCGTCACGCTCGCTGCCGGTGATGCGCTGGGAGCCTGCTCTGGCGTTCGAGGTCAAGCAGCAACTCGTGCGAGCGTTGAAAGCGACGAGCAACCGCAAGGACGCCGACAAACCGACGCTCGCGCGCCGCATCGGCGAACTGCAGGCGGAACTTACCGTGCTCGACCCGGCTCGGGCGCTGACTCTTTCGTAACGAGAATTCATGGCAAACGACGATCCCATCCTGCGCTACTACGAAGCCGAAATGCGCTATTTGCGCGAGTCCGGCAAGGAATTCGCGAAGGCGCATCCTGATCGCGCTCGGCTGCTCAACCTCGACCGTGTCGGCGATCGCGATCCGTACGTCGAGCGGCTGTTCGAGGGTTTCGCATTCCTGACCGGGCGCCTTCGGCAGAAGCTCGACGACGAGTTGCCGGAGCTGACGGAAGGGCTGGTCAGCCTGCTATGGCCGCACTATTTGCGAATGATCCCGTCGTTGTCGGTCGTGGAACTCATCCCGCTATCGGAAAAGCTTCAGAAGACCGAAGTCGTGCCGGCAGGCGTATCTATTCGCTCCGCGCCGATCGCCGTACCGTCGCCGGCCAGCTCGGAAGGTTTGTCGCCGAAGACCGTGCAATGCATCTACAGGACCACGCAAGCGGTCACGCTGCAACCGGTCACGGTGACGCATGCCGCGCCGACCGTGCGCCACGACGGCCGTTCGGTGATCCGGCTCGGCTTCTCGCTCGGCGGGTCGGCACGCCCGATGGAAACGGATCTGTCCCGGTTGCGCCTGTACCTGAATGCGGATCTGCCGACAGCGTTCGCGATGCACCTTGCGCTCACGCGCCAGGTCGACACGATTCAGTTGCGCATTCCTGAGATCCGCGACGGCGAGGCGATGCCGCTCGCCGGCGTCACGATCGAGCCGGCCGGCTTCTCGGCCGAGGAACGACTGTGGCCGAAGGCCGATGCGGCGTTCTCCGGCTATCAGTTGCTGCTCGAATATTTCTCGTTCCGCGAGAAATTCCTGTTTGTGGATCTTTGCGGACTGGACGTCACGAAGCTGCCCGAACGTACCACCCGGTTCGAGCTGGAGATCGTGCTGACGCAGACCTATCCGTCGGACCAGCGCTTCAGCGCAGAAAACGTGCGGCTATTCTGCTCGCCCGTGATCAACCTGTTCGAGCTGGATGCGGAGCCGATCGAGATCGATCATCACGAAACCGAATATCGCGTGGTGCCGGCGGGGCATCAAGGCGAGCATGTCGAAACGTATTCCGTCGACGCGATCGAGGCATTCGACCACGAGACGGCCGAGCGATATGAATACGTACCGTTTGCGACGTTCCGCCATCGCGGTGGCATGCTGCGCCACGAGGCGCCGGAGCGGTATTTCCATTCGCGCGTGCGCTCGGGCGTGGCGGGGTTGCACGAAACGTGGGTGGTGCTCGGTGGTCATGCATGGGAAACCATGGAGGCGCTGCCCGAGGAAAGCCTGTCGTTGCGCGTGACGGGCACGAACGGGTTGCTGCCGCGCAAGGGGCTGCGGGAAGCCAGTCTCGACGAACTCTCGACCAGTTCACAGAATATCACCGGGGTACGCAATCTCGTCTCGCCGACGCTGCCGCTGTATCCGCCGACGGAAGACCGGTTCCAGTGGCGTGTGCTGTCGCACCTGGCGCCGAACTTCCTGTCGATGATGAACGCGGAAGTGCTGCGTGGGGCGCTCGCGCTATACGACTGGACGGACGACGAGCTGAACCGTCGACGGCTCGCGGGCATCCTGTGGGTGTCACAGGCACTGATCGAGGAAGTGTCGGGTGGCTCGGTCGAGCGGGGCGTGCTGATCGAGGTCACGCTCGACAGCCATGCGTTCGCCGGGGACGGTGACGTGATGCTGTTCGGCGAACTGCTGCATCGCTTCTTCGCGCTCTACGCGGATATTAACCTGTTCACGAAGCTCGAGATCGTCAGCCTGCCGTCGCAGGCTCGGATCGAATGGCCACGCAGCAAGGCCGAGCGGGCGCCGCTATGAAACTGCACGACTTCCCGAATCTGGATCCGCTGGTCGCCTTGCTCCTGGCGCGCGCACCACGGATGAACTTCATGCAGCTTTGCCGGTTGCTCGAAGTGCGTTTTCCCGATCGGCCGGGGTTCGGTACACGGGATGCGCTCGGGCATGAACCGGTTCGCTTCCGGCCGCGTCCGAGAATGGGTTTTCCGGCGAGTGAGGTCGCGTCGGTCGAATTCGATGACGGATCGGACACGTTCGGGCCCGGTTCACCGCCGACCGTGCGCACGACTTTCATGGGGCTGTACGGCGTCGATGCGGCGATGCCGTCGTACCTGATCGACGAGATCGTGCTGCGTGAGGAAGGGCACGAGGCGGTCGAGGCGTTTCTCGACCAGTTCAATCACCGGTACGTCACGTTGCTGTATCGCGCCTGGCGGAAGTATCGCTATCCCGAGCACTTCAGGCCCGGCGGTATCGATGCGCATTCGCGCAACCTGTTGTGTCTGGCCGGGTTCGGCTGGGGCGACAAGCCGAAGCGCGCCGGCCTGCCTGATTCACGGATGCTGGCACTGCTGGGGCTCCTGATTCAGCGCACTCGCACGCCGGAGGGGCTGGCGGGCGTCGTTGCGCTGGCCATCCCGCGAGTCGAGGTTCGAGTCGACGAGTTCTGGCCGGTCGTGACGTCGACGGGGCGGCCGCGGCCGCTTACCGGCGCCGGGCCTGCTGTTGGGAAGTCGGGAACCAGTCAACGTAAAGGGTTGGGCGGAGGTTACGTATTGGGAAAGCGGATGGCGTATCGAAGTCGGGCGGTACGTGTGACGTTACGCCCGGCCGATGCTCGGCAGGCGCAGGACCTATTGCCGGGTGCAGGGTTGCATCGCGATTTGATGGCCTTTGTGCAGTTATATGTCGGTGTCAAGGCGGACGTACACCTGCGTATGGATGTGTCGTCGCGATACGCGCCGGAACCGGCGATCGGTCAGGGAAACGCCGGGCCGGCGCCTCGGCTCGGCTGGACTACCGTGCTGCCCGCTGATGAGGAACGGATCGTCAATATTGCGCTCGGTGTCTACGAGGCTTTTCCTGCGCCGATCCGGAATCCATACCTTGCCGCGTCGCATGCTTGATCAGACATGACGCATGACCTTCTGATTTTTCGGATCAGCCGTTGCATCCGTTTTGCTGCGATCGGCTTGCGCTTTGCGTCGGGCCGGCAACGCTCGGCCTCTATACGCTGATGACCTACACCATGCATTGCTGAGGAGCATCGATGTCCATCCGTTTCGCTGTTTCAACCTTCCTGTCCGTCTTGGTGCTGTCCGCATGCGGCGCCTGGCAGTCCGTCTCGGACGCCTCGTCGAGCGCGTATCACGCTGTTTTCTTCAAGCAGGTCAAGGTGCTCAACGTCGATCTGTCCGCCCGAGAGGCACTGAACCCCGATGACGCCGGCCGCGCGACGTCGGTCGCGGTGCGCGTGTATCAGTTGAAGGACCGCAAGATGTTCGATGGTGCGTCCTACGAGGACCTGCTGAAGAATGACCGGACGGTGCTTGCACAGGACCTGCAGGCCAACCTTGCCGCGGTGTTGAATCCGGGGGCGTCGGCAAGCCTTACGCAGCCGATGCAGGCCGATACGAAATACGTCGCGATCGTGGCGTTCTACCGCAACCCGGGCAACGGCGACGGGTGGAAGTACGTGATCGAAAAGAAGAAGCTCGACGCGGACAAGCCGTTGAAACTCGAGCTTGTCGATCAGCTTCTGTTGGCCAGCGGCGCTATTCGCAACACATCGAGGTAGTGCCTGGCTGGCCAGGCGTCGTGACGATCCATGAAATGCAAAGGACATGACCTGACACGACCCGCGCACTCGATGAACCGAATCGCGAGAGCCGACGAACCCGTGCCCGGGAAGGGATTGCCGCGAGTGTTCGAGGACGGCTCATGCGTGTGCATCAATTCCGCTGACGTCCCCGCACCCTGTTCAACACCCCATACGCCACCGACCCGATCACGATCCCCCAGAACGCCGACCCGAGCCCGAGCCACGTCATCCCCGACGCGGTCGCGAGGAATGTGATCACCGACGCTTCGCGATGGTTCTCGTCCTCGAAGATCCCGTGCACGTTCGCGCTGATCGCGCCGATCAGCGCGAGCCCCGCGAGGATCGCGACGAATGCCTTCGGCAGCGCGAAGAACACCGTGACGATCGTGCCCGCGAACAGCCCGCCGATCAGGTAGATCACGCCGTTCGCGATGCCCGCGATATAACGCCGGTCCGGATCCTCGTGCGCGTCCTTGCCGGTGCACAGCGCCGCGGTGATCGCGGCAACGACGATCGTGATTCCGCCGAAGCACGCGACGACGAGCGACATCACGCTGGTCGCGGTGATGATCGGGCGCGCCGGGGTGTGATAGCCGGACACGCGCAGGATCGTCATCCCCGGCAGGAACTGGCCGGTGAGGCTGACGACGACGAGCGGCAGCGCGAGGCTGAGCGTCGTGCCGAGCGTCCATTCGGGCGCGATGAAGATCGGCCGCGCGATGCTCGGCGACACGTTGCCGAGATGCGTCATCCCGAGCAGCGTCGCGAGCGCGGCGCCCGTCAGCAGCACGAGCACGATGCTGTAGCGCGGCAGCACGCGCCTGAAGATCACGTAGGCCGCGATCATCCCGAACGCGAGCACGGGCTGATCCGACGCGGCGGAGAACGCATGCATGCCGAACGGCAGCAGGATGCCGGCCATCATCCCGCACGCGATGCCGCGCGGAATGTGGCGCACGAGCCTGTCGAAATAGCCGGTCACGCCGATCAGCAGGATGATGAGCGCAGCCGTGATGTACGCGCCGACGGCCTGGTTGAGCGTCAGTTGCGGAAACAGGCCGACGAGCAGCGCGGTGCCGGGCGCCGACCACGCGGTGATGACCGGCACCTTCATCTTCCAGCTCGCGAACAGGCCCGAGACGCCCGCGCCGATCGAGATCGCCCACACCCACGACGACACCATTTCGTTGGACGCATGCGCGGCCTGCGACGCCTGGAAGAAGATCGCGAGCGGGCCCGCGTAGGAAATCAGGACCGCGAGGAAGCCCGCGGTGATCGCGGAAACGGACCAGTCGTTGCCGATCGTGCGGATCGCGCCGGGCGGGGAGTTCGGTTGCATCGTCGTCGGGGCGTGCGGCGCGCGGCCGCGAGGCTGAGCCGGGGCGGATGATTGTTGGAAGCCCCGGATGAGCCGTCATTCTGGGCATTGCCGGTGCAATTGGCAATTCGCGGGCGTTGTCGGCTTTTCGTAAGAATTAGCGCGGAAGCGGCCGAATCGGTGGCCCCGCGGCCCGTCAGGTGCTGATCTGCAGCACCTTGTCGACCACGGCCACCTTCACGCCGCTGCCCGTCGACAGCGATGCCGTGCCTTCGTCGAACGGATGCACGGGCGGATCGGTCGGCGTCCACGCATGGCGCGCGAGCAGCGCGCGATACCCGCCGCGGATCACGAAGCCGCCGCATTTGCGCGCATACGCGTCGCGTCGCATCCGGTACGCGCGCGGCAGGTCGTACCACGGCAGCTTCGGCAGGTCGTGATGAACGAGGTGGTAGTTGTTGTTCAGGTACAGCAGCCGCATCGTGAAGCCGGCTTCGTTGATCGTGATGCGCGCCTTCGGATGCGGCGCGGCGCGGTGCTCGTATAGCGAGCGGATCATCGCGAGCGACAGCGCGGGCCACGTGACGGCCAGCAGGTAATACCACCACGGCACGCCAATCGCCCATTGCAGCCACGCGAGCAGCGCAACCACGCAGGCAACGTGCATCGCCCACATCGGCAGATAGCGGAAGTCGCCGCGCCGAAACGCGCCGAACGCGTCGGCGACCGTCGAAACGACGGAGAGCGGCGGCCCGACGACGATTCGTCCGATGAAAGTCTTGCGCGCGACCGTCAGCGCCCGGCACCAGCGCGACAGCCGCGCCCAGCGTTCGCGTGTCACGTAGTTCGTTTCCGGATCGACGCCCGGCACGGTCAGGTCCTCGTCGCGATGATGGTCGAGGTGCGTATCGCGATACAGCGTGTACGGATACCAGACCGTCAGCGGCGGATAGCCGAGCAGCTTGTTCACGAACGCGGAACGCGTCGGATGGCCGTGCAGCAGTTCGTGCTGCAGCGACAGATGCCATGCGCCGAGCAGGATCAGCGGCGGCGTCGCGGCCACGAGCGACAGGTGCCCGTCGCGCACGAGCAGCAGCACGGCGAGCCAGCCGCCGTAGATGACGCCGACCAGCAGCCAGGTCGGCCACTCGGTGCGGGCAGTGAAGCGGGCGTCGAGCGCGGCAATCGCGCGCGCATGATCGACGTCGAAGTATTCGGCCATGGCGTTGAGGCGGATGGATCGGGCAATGCGGGGAACGAGCGATGGAACCGGTGCGCTCGGCCCGGGTGCGCAGGTGTCTCGCGGATCACGGTCGGCCTGCCCGGCATCGCGCACGTGGCGGTGCCGGCAGGCCTTCGAACGGTACCGGGGCGGGGCGGCGACGCCAACCAATCGATTCGCATTTGCTTATCGTGACGAAGCCGATAAGCATCGGGGGCCGACGCAGATGCGTAAAATGCCCGCATGAACCCATGGATCGCAGTACTGCCGATGTACAACGTGACGCCGCGCCACGCCGCACTGTGGCGCGCGCTGTTGCGCGACGCGCTCGATGCGTTCGCGAACGCGGGCGGCCCTGCCGACGTCGCACGGCCCGACGCGCCGTTCGACGACCTGCACGCGCTATGGCGGCGCGACGACCTGCTGCTGTCACAGACTTGCGGCTACCCGTACCGGATGCTCGGGTTGCGCGACGTCGTGCGATTGATCGCGACGCCGGTTTTCGACGCGGACGGCTGCGACGGGGCGCACTACAGCAGCGTGCTGGTCGTGTCGGCACGTGTGCATGCGGGCGGCGCGACGACGCTCGCCGCATGTCGCGGGCTGCGCGCCGCATACAACGGCGCGGATTCACACAGCGGGATGAATGTGTTCCGGCATGCGGTCGCACCGCATGCGCACGACGGACGGTTTTTCGGATCGGTCACGCCGTTCGGCTCGCACCTGAACGTGCTGCGCGCGCTGGCGTCGGGCGAAGCCGACTGCGCGGCGATCGACTGCGTGACGTTTGCCTATGTGCGCGACGCGTTGCCCGAGCTGCTGAAGGACATCCGGATCATCGGCACGACGGCTTCCGCGCCGGGATTGCCGTTCATCGCATCGCGCGCGCTGCCGGAAACACAGGTCGGCGCGTTGCAGGATGCGCTCGATCGCGCGGCGGCCGCCGATGCGGAACGTGCGCGCGTGCTGAGGCTGAAGGGGTTCGAACGGCTGTCGCCGGCCGACTACGACGCGATTGCGCGGTTCGAGCGGGGAGCCGTCTCGCACGGCTATCCCGAGCTCAGGTGACATACGGGGCGGCGCGCGGCGGTGCTTCGACCGCCCGCACTGCGGCCCGCTTACTCCTCGTCCATCAACCGGACCTTGACCCGCTTGCCCTTGATCTTCCCGGCGTTGAGCTTGCGCAGCGCGTCGTGGGCGACGCCGCGCTCGATCGCGACATAGGTCGAGAACTCAGTCACGTTGATCTTGCCGATCTGCTTGCCGTCGAACCCGGCGTCGCCGGTCAGCGCGCCGAGCACGTCGCCCGGGCGGATCTTGTCCTTGCGCCCGCCGAGGATCTGCAGCGTTTCCATCGGCGGCAGCAGCACGCTGTCGTCCGCCGGCTTCAGTTCGGCGAGCGGATGCCATTCGACTTCGCGCTTCTGCGCCTGTTCGATGGCGCCTACGCGGCCCATCTCGTCCATGCTCGCGAGGCTCAGCGCCCAGCCGTCCTGGTCCGCGCGGCCCGTGCGGCCGATGCGGTGCACGTGCACTTCGGGGTCGGGCGTCACGTCGACGTTGATCACCGCTTCGAGCTGCGCGATGTCGAGCCCGCGCGCGGCGACGTCGGTCGCCACCAGCACCGAGCAGCTGCGGTTCGCGAACTGGATCAGCACCTGGTCGCGCTCGCGCTGGTCGAGCTCGCCGTGCAGCGCGAGCGCATGGAAGCCCTGCGCATGCAGCACGTCGAGCAGGTCGCGGCACTGCTGCTTCGTGTTGCAGAACGCAATCGTGCTCACCGGCCGGTAGTGGTTTAGCAACTGGCCGACCGCGTGCAGCCGCTCGTTCTCGGTCACTTCATAGAAGCGCTGGCGAATCTTGCTGTCGTCATGGCGCTCGACGAGCTTGATTTCCTTCGGATTGCGCAGGAACTGCTGGCTCAGCTTCGCGATGCCGTCCGGATAGGTCGCGGAGAACAGCAGCGTCTGGCGCGTCGTCGGGCACATCCGTGCGACCTTCGCGATGTCGTCGAAGAAGCCCATGTCGAGCATCCGGTCGGCTTCGTCGAGCACCAGCGTGTTCAGTGCGTCGAGCTTCAGGTTGCCGCGGTCGAGGTGATCCATGATGCGGCCCGGCGTGCCGACGACGATGTGCGCGCCGTGTTCGAGGCTCTGCGCCTGCGGGCGCATCGGCGTGCCGCCGCACAGCGTCAGCACCTTCACGTTTTCTTCCGCGCGGGCGAGGCGGCGCACTTCCTGCGCGACCTGGTCGGCGAGCTCGCGCGTCGGGCACAGGATCATCGCCTGCACGTCGAAGCGGCGCGTGTCGAGGCGCGAGAGCAGCGCGAGCGAGAACGCGGCGGTCTTGCCGCTGCCCGTCTTCGCCTGTGCGATCAGGTCCTGGCCGGCCAGCGCGACCGGCAGGCTCGCGGCCTGGATCGGCGTCATGTCGACATAGCCGAGCTGCGCGAGGTTCGCGAGCGTGGCGGGCGTCAGCGGCAGCGCGCTGAACGGCGTGGCGGTCGGTTGCGTCAAGACAGGTCTCCGAGGTAGGGGCGGCCTTCCATCTGCTCGTAGACGACCGTGCCTTCGTCGTCTTCGAAGCGTTCGAGGTAGTTGCGCGCGCCGCACAGCGGGCAGCGGAACAGCAGCCCCTGGCCTTCGTCCTTGATGACGACGTCGGACTGTTCCCACTGCGTGCCGCAGCTCTGGTTTCGGCAGGTAAACACGGTCTTTCTCCAGCTGAATTCGGTTGATGGCGCGCCCGGGCGGGCGCGGCAACGGCGGGCGGCGCTCGCGCGGCTCGGGCGCGGGCCGCACCGGCGTCGCTTGGGTTGCGTCGATGCGGATGATGGATCGGGCGGCGACAGGGTCGCGCGTGCCGCAATTCTAGCGGAAGCGGGCGACCGGCACGGGATATCCGCCCGTGCCCGCCAAGAAAAACGGCCGCCCCGGAGGGCGGCCGTATGGTGCGGCAAAACGGGGCCGGACGCGTTACAGCGCCATGTCGGCCGACGCCTTCGCCGGGCGGGCCGGCGCGTTGCCGGCCGGCTGCGACGGCATGCCGAGGTCGATCTTCGGCGGCGGCGACAGTTGCAGCACGTCGCTCGTGTAGGTCCATTCCTCGACGACCTTCGCCGGGCTGTCGTTCAGCTTCGTGCCGTAGCTCGGCACGATCTGGCGGAGCTTCTGCTGCCACTCGGGCGTCGCGACCTTGTCCTTGAACACCTTCTTCATCAGGTTCAGCATGATCGGCGCGGCCGTCGATGCGCCCGGCGACGCGCCGAGCAGGCCTGCGATGCTGCCGTCCTGCGATGCGACGATCTCGGTGCCGAGCTTCAGCACGCCGCCCTTGACCGGGTCGCGCTTGATGATCTGCACGCGCTGGCCGGCTTGCCACAGGCGCCAGTCTTCCTTCTTCGCGTTCGGGAAGTATTCCTTCAGCGCGTTGAAGCGGTCGTCGTCGGACAGCATCAGCTGGCCGGCGAGGTACTGGACCAGCGGGAATTCGTCGACGCCCACGTGCATCATCGGCGCAACGTTATGCAGGTTGGTGCTCTTCGCGAGGTCGAAGTACGAACCGTTCTTCAGGAACTTGGTCGAGAACGTCGCGAACGGCCCGAACAGGATGATCTTCTTGCCGTCGATGATCCGCGTGTCGAGGTGCGGCACCGACATCGGCGGCGAACCGACCGACGCCTTGCCGTACGCCTTCGCGAGGTGCTGCTTCACGACGTCGGGGTTGTCGGTCACGAGGAACGAGCCGCCGACCGGGAATGCGCCGTAGTCCTTCGCTTCGGGGATGCCCGACGCCTGCAGCAGGTGCAGCGCACCGCCGCCCGCGCCGATGAACACGAACTTCGCGTCGACCGATTGCGGCGGTTCGTCCGAGTGCAGCTTGACCCACGACACGTGCCACGTGCCGTCGGCGTTGCGCGTGATCTCGCGCACTTCGCTCGACAGCGACAGCGTGAAGTTCGGCTGCGTCTTCAGGTAGCCGACGAACTGGCGCGTGATCTCGCCGAAGTTCACGTCGGTGCCGATCGGCGTCCACGTTGCCGCGACCTTCTGGTTGCGGTCGCGGCCTTCCATCATCAGCGGCACCCACTGCTTGATCTGGTCGTAGTCTTCCGAATACTGCATCCCGCGGAACAGCGGGCTCGCCTGCAGCGCTTCGTAGCGCTTCTTCAGGAAGCGGACGTTGTCGTCGCCCCACACGAAGCTCATGTGCGGTGTCGAGTTGATGAACGAGTGCGGGTTCTTCAGCACGCCCTGCCTGACCTGCCACGCCCAGAACTGGCGCGAGATCTGGAACGACTCGTTGATCTCGATCGCTTTCGAGATGTCGACCTTGCCGTCGGCCTTCTCCGGCGTGTAGTTCAGTTCGGCGAGCGCCGAGTGGCCGGTGCCGGCGTTGTTCCAGCCGTTCGAGCTTTCCAGCGCGACGCCGTCGAGGCGCTCGACCATCGTCATCGACCAGTCAGGTTGAAGCTCGTGCAGCCAGACGCCGAGCGTCGAGCTCATGATGCCGCCGCCCACCAGCAGGACGTCGACCTTCTTCGTATCGGCGGCGTGCGCGGACGATGTCGCGACGCACAGCGCGAGCGCCGACAGTATTACCCGTAACGTTTTGATCACAGCAGATCCCTTTTTCAACTTGAATGCATCGGTTTGCCATGCCGCCCGGCGTGCGGTTCCGTTGCGCCGGCATAGGGGTCCGGAGATCCGGACCGCGAATCCGGAATTCCGGATCGGCGCTGCGCGCCGTTGCATTTGCGCACGCGAAGCCGTTCGGAAGGACACCTTCGGATCGGCTTCAGCGGGCAGGCAAGCGCCTGCGTCGCGAGAGTGCGCAACGCGCCCGGGCCCTTGTGGCAAGCCTCGGCGGAAAGCGCTTCAGGCTGCATGAAAAGGGGCCGCGCGCGACGCGTTTGTGCGGGGGCGGGGTGGCAAGGGGCGCGTAATATAACCGAACTCGGACAACGTGTCGCAGACGACGAATATCCCTGTTTTTGTGGGGTTTTTCGTGTGTCCGGGTTTCCGGAATGACGGTATGCGACGCAGGAAAATCGGCGGGGTCGGAGTGGCGAAATGCGGGTGTCGGGCACGCCGCGCGCCGGGCCGGTACTGCATCGAATCGCGGCGTTGCACCGCGACCCGTTCACATCAAATCACGTCACATCACTTCGCTGCGCCGTTCCGGCAGAACTGCTCGTAGCCCTGCGCCGAATTCGCGAAGCCGTGCGCCTTCGCGAGTTCCCACGGACGCTCGCATTGCTGCGTGCGCTCGCACCACGTGTAACCGGCCGAGCCGATGCAGCCGTGTGCGTCGCGATCGCCGCCGACCATCGGCGGGGCTGCTTGCGCGGACGTATCGGCGGGTGCCGACGCATTGGCCGGCGCGGAGGATTGCGCCGCACACGCGCTCAATGCGAATGCGCAGGCGATCGCGGCGGCCAGCGACGCGGAGGGGACGTAACGTTTCATCGGGTAGCGCTCCATGGGGTGACGATCGACGGCGGATGCCCGTGCGCGGGCGCTTGAACATTCACGCGTCCGGCACCGGCACGCGCGACGAGAACTTCACCTCGCGCAACGCGAGGCTCGACTGGATCGACGACACGCCGGCCTGCTTTCGCAGCACGCGCTCGACGAATTCCGCATACGCGTCGAGATCGGCCGCGACGACCTGCAGGATGTAGTCGGCCGCACCGGTGATCTTGTGGCACGACGTGACTTCGTCGTGACGCCGCATCACGTCCTCGAAGTGATCCGAATCCTGATCCGAGTGCATGTTGAACGTCACCTGTACGAACGCGAACACGTTCATGCCGAGCGCGCGGCGGTCGAGGTTCGCCTGGTAGCCGGTGATCACGTGCTCGTCCTCGAGCCGCTTGCGGCGGCGCCAGCACGGCGTGACGCTCAGCGACAGCTTCTCGCCGAGCGTCGCGTTCGACAGCGCGCCGTCTTCCTGCAGCAGGCGGAGCATCGCGCGGTCGACGCCGTCCAGTTCAACTGAAGCGCGATTTTTGCTCATATCCGGAATCCTGTAGACAGATTTCTCAAAATTGTACGAAACGAAGAAGCGAAAAGCAAAGCTATTGCCGGCCAGCGTCAATAGACTGTTGCCACCCCTTTCCCCTCGTCATCACGGCAACGGTCAACCATGCTCACGGTCTACAGCAGCGATCACCACCTGCATCGCGGCGTCGAACTGAAGGACGGCGCGATCACCGAGTCGTTCGAAAACCCCCTTCGCGCCGAAACGGTGCTTGCGCAAGTCCGCGCGGCCGGCCTTGGCGACGTGATCGCGCCGCGTGCGTTCGACCGCGCGAGTTATGCCGGCGCGCACAGCGCGCGCTACGTCGATTTCCTCGCGGGCGCGTGGGACGAATGGACGGCGACCGGCCGCACCTGCCAGGCGCTGCCGCTCGTGTGGCCGGTGCGCGCGATGCCGGCGTCGGTGACGCTGCCCGGCTTCATCGACGGCAAGCTCGGCTTCTTCGCGATGGACGCCGGCGCGCCGATCAACGCGGGCACGTGGGATGCGGTGAGCGCGAGCGCGAACTCGGCGCTCACCGGCGCCGACCTGCTGTCGGGCGGCGGCGCGCGCGCGGCGTTCGCGCTGTGCCGCCCGCCCGGCCATCACGCAGGCCGCGAGTACATGGGCGGCTACTGCTACCTGAACAACGCGGCGATCGCGGCGCAGCACGGCATTGCCGGCGGTGCGGCACGCGTCGCGGTGCTCGACGTCGATTTCCATCACGGCAACGGCACGCAGGACATCTTCTACGCGCGGTCGGACGTGCTGTTCGCATCGCTGCACGGCGAGCCGGCAGTGTCGTACCCGTACTTCTCCGGCTACGCGGACGAACGCGGCGCGGGGACCGGCGAAGGCTTCAACCTGAACCTGCCGCTGCCGAAGGGCACGCAGTGGGACACGTATTCGGCCGCGCTCGGCCAGGCCACGGCCGCGATCGTGCAGCACGCGCCCGACCTGCTCGTCGTGTCGCTCGGCGTCGACACGTTCGAGCACGACCCGATCAGCCATTTCAAGCTGCGCTCGCCCGACTACCTGCGGATCGGCGAGGCGCTGGCGCGCCTGAACCTGCCTACCCTGTTCGTGATGGAAGGCGGCTACATGGTCGACGAAATCGGCATCAACGCGGTGAACGTACTGCTGGGATTCGAAGGGCGTGCGTGAGCGCGCGGCATGACTTTCGACGAACGACGGATCTGAACACGAACGAAGCGCGACAAGGATGGAGACAACCATGAATCGACATCACAAGACAGCACTTGTCACCGCGGCCGCACTGACGTGCGCGCTGTCCGCAGGGCCCGCACACGCGGACGACATCGTGCGCGTCGGGCACGTCGCGCCGCTGACCGGCGCGATCGCGCACCTCGGCAAGGACAGCGAGAACGGCGCGCGGCTCGCGGTCGAGGAGATCAACGCGAAGGGGCTGACGATCGGCGGCAAGAAGGTCACGCTACAGCTCGACGCGCAGGACGACGCAGGCGATCCGCGCACCGCGACGCAGGTCGCGCAGCGGCTCGTCGACGACAAGGTCGTCGGCGTCGTCGGCCATCACAACTCGGGCACGTCGATCCCGGCGTCGCGTGTGTATCGCGACGGCGGCGTCGTGCAGATTTCGCAGGCCGCGACCAACCCGACGTACACGCAGCAAGGCTTCAGGACGACGTATCGCGTCGTCGCGACCGATGCGCAGCAGGGGCCGGCGCTCGCGATGTATGCGGCGAAGAACATGGGCATCAAGACGGTCGCCGTGGTCGACGATTCGACCGCGTACGGGCAGGGGCTCGCGACCGAGTTCGAGAAGGCCGCGAAATCGGCCGGGATGAAGGTCGTGTCGCGCGACGCGACCAACGACAAGGCGATCGACTTCCGTGCGATCCTCACGAAGATCAAGGGCGAGAACCCGGACGCGATCATGTACGGCGGCATGGACGCAACAGGCGGCCCGCTCGCGAAGCAGGCGCGCCAGCTCGGCATGCGCGCGAAGGTCCTCGCCGGCGACGGCGTGTGCTCGACCGACCTGCCGAAGCTCGCGGGGCCGGCGTCGGACAACGTCGTGTGCTCCGAGGCCGGCATCGCGCTCGAGAAGATGCCGGGCGGCGCGGCGTTCGCGAAGCGCTACGAAGCGCGCTATCACCAGCCGATGCAGGTGTATGCGCCGTTCTCGTACGACGCGGTGTACATCATCGTCGATGCGATGAAGCGCGCGAATTCGACCAACCCGGCGAAGGTGCTGGCCGCGATGCCGGCCACCGACTATCGCGGCGTGATCGGCGAAACGAGCTTCACGCCGCAGGGCGACCTGAAGCACGGCGCGATCTCGGTGTTCACGTACAGGAGCGGCAAGAAGGCGCTGCTCGATATCGTCAGGATGTAACGTCGCGGCCAGGCCGTGCTGCCTCACGAAATCCGCATGCGCGCATCGTCCGCGCGGCGCTCCGCGTCGTGCACGATATGCAGCTCGCGCGTGCGGATCGGCAGCGCGCAATTCGCATCGGCAAGCGTCTTGCGTACCTGGCGCGCGAGGCGCCAGCGCATCGCCCAGAACTTGTCGGTATGCGTCCACACGCGCATGTTCGCGACGGCCGTGCTGTCGTCGAAGCGCATCACCATCACGTCCGGCGCGGGATCCTGCAATACGTCGGGATCGGCCACGGCCAGTGCCCGCAGCGCGTCGAGCGCGCGATCGATAACGTCATGCACCGACACTTCCACTTCGAGATCGAGGCGGCGCGTCGGATTGCGCGTGTAGTTGCGCAGCGAGCTGCCCCACAGCGCGCTGTTCGGCACGTATTCGCAGATGCCGTCCGGCTTCGTGAGCCGCGTCATGAAGAGCCCGACCTCGTCGACGGTGCCTGCGACGCCTGAGCCGCCGTCGATGTAATCGCCGACCTTGAACGGCCGCAGCAGCAGAAGCATGATGCCGGCCGCGATGTTCTGCATCGTGCCCTGCAGCGCGAGGCCGATCGCGAGGCCGGCCGCGCCGAGCACAGCGATGAGGCTCGCGGTTTCGATACCGAGCTGCGACAGCGCACCGACGATCGCGACGATGCGGATGCCCCACACGGCGACGTCGCAGAGGATGGGCCGCAGCGTGTCGTCGACGCGCTCCTTGTTCGCGAGCAGCCGGTTCAGCCAGTTGCCGATGCGTTTCGACAGCCACCAGCCGGCGACGAGCAGCGCCAGCGCGGCGCACAGCCTGAGGGAAAGGGTGGACAGCGCGTTCCACAGGAACGTCCAGCGTTCCGGGTGAAGTTGATCGAGAAACATGACGGGATTCCGGGTTGAAAGATGATGCAGCGTCGGGCTGCCGGCAGCGTTCGACTGTACGCGCGGCGCGGTGGTTCAAGCGAATGCTCTGGATCGGAGTACGTCGATTTAGTACTGGTACTAAGTGATGATTCGAGAAAATAGGATTGGTCCTATTCAGCCATTTTGAGCATGCCGATACACTCGTCTTGATGTCGCCGGATCGCGATGCAGGTTCCTCCGCGATACCCGGTCCCTTCCTGGTTTTTCATCGATAGATAGCGAGTGACGACGTCATGCGGTTAGACCTGCGTTTCCGTCTCGCACGCGAACAGGGTCAACCCGCTCGACGCGGCGTTCGCTGTTTCCCGTTTCGCCGCGTATTTCTGCGCGGCGCCATCGCGGCGGCCTGTGCGGCCGGCGCGCAGGCCGCGATCGCGCAGGTGTCTCACGACGCTGTGCCGTTCGCGTCCGTGGCGGCGGAAACGGCAGACCTTGTCGACGTGCCTTTTTTCAATGCCGCGCGGACGACGTGGGGCGGCTTGCGCGCGTCGACGGCCGCGCCGCTCGATGTCGCGTATGCATCGCATGGTTCGAGCATGTCGACGGATGACGGTCGCGATGACCCGGTCGCCCGCTTCGGCGCATGCGTCGCATATCGCGTGCTGTGCGATGCGGCGCGCGGTGCGGTCGAACGCGGCTATGCATCGCGGTTCGATTACGGGCTGGCGTCGGCGTTGCCCGCGATGGGCACACAACCGGCGTTCGAGCGCGGCGCCGTCGATCTGGCATCGGCCGATCCGTTCACGCTTGCCGAGCCGGATCGCGGCACGCGCGCCGGCACGATCACCGGTAGCCTGCACGCGTCGCTGACGCGCGCCGAACTGCCGGCCGGGGTCGCCGCGCAGATCGTCCGCATGCTCGCGGGGCGCGTCGATCCGAAGCAGCGCGGTGTGGTCGGCGATACCTTCCGCGTCGCATTCGAACCGGATAGCAGCGCGATGCGGCCGGGCCGCGTGCGCGTGACGGCGCTCGACATCCGTTTTTGCGGGCAGCATGTGACGGCCGTGTGGTTTGCGCCGCAAGCGGGCTCGCCGGGCGCCTACTACGACCTCGACGGCATGCCGCTCGCCGGCACCCGGTTTGCGATGCCGGTCGCCGCGACGCGGATCAGCTCGCCGTTCGGCACGCGCGTGCATCCGGTGAGCGGCGCGCGCCACGTGCATTCGGGCGTCGATCTCGCGGCGCCGGCTGGCCGTGCGGTGCATGCGTCGGAGCGCGGCGTCGTGACGTTCATCGGCACCGAGCTGAACGGCTACGGCAAGTACGTGGTGATTCGCCACGACGGCGGCTATGCGTCGTACTACGCGCATTTGTCGGCGTTCGAGCCGACGTTGCGAGTCGGTGTGCAGGTCGTGCGCGGCCAGCGCGTCGGGGCCGTCGGCAGCACGGGAACCGCGACCGGCCCGCATCTGCACTTCGAGGTGCGCAGGCATGCGCGCCTTGTCGATCCGATCGAACTGGTGCACGCAGCCGAAGCGGCGAAGCTGAAGGGGGCGCAGCGCGTGGCGTTCAACGGTGTGGCCCGTGATGCGCGCACGCAGCTCGCGTCGGTGGTTGTGCCACAGCCTGTTGCGATGTCGATGCTTTCCCCGTTGTCTGACGGCTGACCGCCAGCCGCCGACCGTCCGTTGATGCCAGTCGCCATGGCCGGCATCGTTGCGTGGGCCCACCGGCGCTCCATCGTCGCGGCATGCGCGCAACGGCGACGCCCGCACAGTCGGACTGGTCTTACGTCCCGCCTGCGATTTCAGCCCGGTCTGATGGTCCCGCTTTTGCTCCGTCGCTAAGATTTTCGTATGCAACGCGTGTGGCGATTTCCACCGATGGTCATCGCTGCCGCGTTCGCTCCGCAATCGACCTGACCATGGACGTCGGATGGTGCCCGGTGAGGCGCCACGCGCGTCATGCATCACGGTCGCTCTACGCAAAACACGGCGCGAAACGCACGACGACACAACCGGATGAAAAGCCATCTATGTCAAAACTGGATCTCACATCGAAACGCACCTGGGGGGCGCTGGCGGCGATCGCCGTCGTTGCCGGCGCATTGACGTCTGCCCTTGCATGGGCGGCGGGCTGGATCGGCTCGCGCACGACCAGCGCATCGCTGGTGTCGGAGACGCCGCAGCCATTCCCGCCCGGCTTTCGCCGCGCGCACGGCAAGGGCATCTGCTTTGCCGGCACCTTCCGTCCCAACAGTGCGGGGGTGCCGTTGTCGACCGCACGCGTTTTCACGCAGGCGAACATTCCTGTCGTCGGCCGGCTCTCGATCGGTACCGGCAGTCCGCATGCGGCGGACGGCTCCACGACGACGCTGAGCATGGCCCTGCGGCTGACGACCGACGACAAGCAGCAATGGCGCATGGCGATGAACAACCAGCCGTACTTCGCGACACACGAACCGGAGGGCTTTCTGGCCATGCAACAGGCGACGGCGCCCGATCCGGCCACCGGCCAACCCGACCCGGCGCGGCTGGCCGCGTTCCTGAAAGCGTACCCGGAGGCGGAGAAGTTCATGAAATGGGCGGCGCAGGAGCCGGCACCCGGCAGCTTCGCCGGCGCGACGTTCTACAGCGTCAATGCGTTCTATTTCGTGGCCGCCGACGGTCACCGGCAGCCGGTGCGCTGGATGATGCGCCCGCATGATCCGTTCATGTCGATGAGCGAGGTGCAGCTGCAGAAGGCCGACCACGACTTCCTGTTCGAAGGCGTGCGCGCGCGGCTCGCGCAGAAGCCGCTCTATTGGGACTACGTGCTGCAACTGGCAGAACCGGGCGATGTGGTCGACGACGCGTCGCAGCCGTGGCCGGCCGATCGCAAGCAAATTGTCGCCGGCACGCTGGAAGTGACGCGTGTCGTCGAGCAGGCAGAGGGCGCATGCCGCGATATCAACTTCGATCCGTCGATCGTGCCCGCGGGCGTCGAGGTCACGAACGATCCGATCCTGAACGCGCGCTCGGGTGCGTACGCGCATTCGTACAATCGCCGCGAACGGGAAATCGGCTACGGCAAGGCGACCGAGGCGGTCGGCAAGCAGGAGGCCAAATGAATACGCAGAAGACTACGAGCGGCGGCGCGCCGCGTCATTTCAACGCGCTGGCCCGAGGCCTGCACTGGCTGATGGCCGTGATGATCCTGGCCATGTTGTTCATCGGCGCGGGCATGATGACGTCGCTACATCATCGGATCTGGCTGATCGACCTGCATCGGCCGTTGGGTATCGCGATCCTGGTGCTGGCGCTGCTTCGCCTCGCAAACCGGCTGCGCAGCCGGCCGCCCGCATTGCCGGAGAGCCTGCCGTCCTGGCAGGTACTGGCGGCCAAGGCATCGCATTGGGCGTTGTATGCGTTGATGCTGGCAATGCCGCTGATCGGCTGGGCGTTGCTGTCGGCGGGCGGTTTCCCGATCGTCCTGTTCAAGGGCGTCAACTTGCCCGCGATCGTACCGGTCAGCCCGACGCTCTTTGCATGGTTGCGCGATGCGCACGGCCTGCTGGCACGGCTGCTGTTCGTGGTCGTGGTGGCCCATCTGTCGGCAGCCCTCGTCCATGCATGGATTTACCGGGACGGCGTTTTCTCCAGCATGGCGAAGGGCGCGCGCCAACGCGGATAAACCGGCTCGATCCTGATCATCGCCGGAGCCGGTCGAATGACGGCTCCAGCGACGGTCGTCGAGCTATCCGAAATACAGGCTGGCCGGCTCGACGATCGAATCGATAAAGGCGTCTGGCCGAGCGGTCGCCCCGGATGCGGACGGCATGGCATCGTGCGAAGCAACATGGCCAAATTGTCCACGTTCAATGCATGGTCAATCCACTGCGACGTTGTGTCATATTTTCCGATTGATTCGCTTCTTGTCGCTACAACGTTCAACGGCCGCGCGAATGCCGGAAAATTCAACCGGGTTTACTCTTTCCCGGCCGCCATCGTCGTTGCGCAATGCTTTGCCGCAACGCAACATCGCGACTACTCTAGTTATTTCCCGATCCGAAATAAATCACGGTGTGATTACCGATATCACGCCATCGGATCTTGCGATTATTTCAAGACAGGTGATATAACCCGTTGCACGCACCGATTTGCAGCAATAACGTCACCAATAATTGCGAGCGGAAAAATGAGAAGAAAGGCGCGGAACCTGGGTTTGGGTGGGATGGCGATCCTGACCGGTGCGATGCCGGTGGGTGCCTATGCGGCATGCTCGGCCACTGCGCCGGGCAGCGGCACGATGGTCACGTGTACCGGCGCGAATGCGCCATCGGTCGTGGCTGCGGCCGGCAGTACCAACGTGACGATCAATCTCGATTCGACTGTGACGGGCAGCTACGTGCTGACGTCCACGCCTACACCGTTCTCCGTTGACACGTCGAGCGCGATTACCAACAACGGCAACCTGTCGATGTCCGGCAACGGCACGGGCGTCGCAAATCGCGGCGCGGTGCTGCTCGGCGTGAACAACGGCAACACGCTCACCAACGGCGCGACCGGCGTGATTTCGACGACGGGAGCCTTCAACGACGGGATGGCCGCGAACGGCAACAACAACACGCTTGTCAACAACGGCACGATTACAACCACCGGCAACAATGCGTATGGGATGACGGCCGCGTGGGGGCAGAGCAATCCCGGCGCGGCAGGCAACCAGATCGTCAACACGGGCGCCGTGACGACGTCCGGCAACAACGCGCGCGCCGCGTCGCTGCTCGGCGGCAACGGCACGATCACCAACAGCGGCACGCTGACGTCGAACGGCCGCGACGCGCCGGCCGTCTACATGCAGGGCAACAACGACACGCTGGTCAACAGCGGCACGATCCAGACGACCGGCACCGCGACGAGCGGCGGCAGCGTCGATGCAGTCGTGTCGAACACGCTCGGCAGCTCGTTCACTGCGACGATCATGAACCAGGCCGGCGGCAAGATCATCAGCAACAACGGGATCGGCATACGTTCGACCAACGGCGCGACGACGATCACCAACGCGGGGTTGATCCAGGGCGGTGGCGGCACCGCGATCCAGGGCGGCAACGGCAACGTGACGCTGATCCTGCAGACGGGCTCGCAGATGGTCGGCACTGCGAACGGTGGCGGCGGCACCAACACGGTGACGCTGCAGGGTACCGGCACCGCGTCGAACGCATTCACGAACTTCCAGAGCCTGACGATGGCCGGCACCGACTGGACGTGGGCCGGTACCGGCACGTTCTCGACCGCGCTCGTGCAGAGCGGCACGCTGAACCTCACCGGCACGCTCGGCACGACGACGGCGTCGGTCGTCTCGACGGTCAACCCTGGTGCGACACTGCAGGCGAATGCGTCGAACCTGCCGCTGTCGGTCACCGACAACGGGCTCGTGCGCTTCCAGCAGGACATCGCCGGCACGTACACGGGCACGATCAACGGCTCGGGCGCGGTGGAGAAAACCGGTTCGGGTACGTTGACGCTCACGCCGTCCGCGGCGGGCGGCAATACGTATTCCGGCGGCACGACGATCACGCAAGGCACGCTGTCGGTCGCGGCGGACAACGCGCTCGGCGCTTCGTCCGGAAGACTGACTTTCAACGGCGGCACGCTGCAGTTCGGCAGCGCGTTCAACCTCGCGTCGAGCCGCGCGATCTCGACCACGCTGAACAACGGCGCGATCGATACGCAGGGGTTCAACACGACAATCATGCAGGACATCACGGGTTCGGGCGGACTCACCAAACTGGGAGGCGGCACGCTGACATTGAATGGCGTACACAGCACGTATTCGGGTGGAACGAACGTGGCTGCCGGCACCCTCATTGTCGGTGATCTCGATGCGGCGGCGGGACTGCGGGGCGGTGGCCCCGTGACCATCGCGCCCGGTGCGACGCTTGGCGGGTATGGCAGTGTGACGGGTAACGTGACGAACAATGGCACGATTTCAGTCGCGAATGCGCTGCCCAGTCTGGCCAGTGGTTTGCCGGGAGACTTCCGGATATTCGGAAACCTGACGAATGCGGGAGTTGTGGAGCTCCGTGGGCGCGTTGTTGGTAACGGATTGGCCGTGTCGGGCAATTATGTCGGGCAGAATGGAGCGGTCAACATGAATACGAAGCTTGCCGGCGACGGTGCGCCATCGGACACGCTGATGATCGGCGGTGTGCCGGCAGCGGCGACGGCAAGCGGCAAGACGACACTGAACGTAACGAACGTCGGTGGTGCCGGCGCGTTGACCACGTCCGACGGTATTCGGCTGGTTTACGCCGTGAACTTTGCGAATACGGGTAACGCGTTTACGTTGTCGGGCGGTACGGTCAGCGCCGGCGCTTACTCCTATTATCTGGTGAAAGGCGGGGTTACCGCCTTGACGGGGGAGGACTGGTATCTGCGCAGCACGGTTCCTCCACGGCCGGATCAGCCAACGCAGCAACCGCCATTCAGTGTTGCCGACGGTACGCCGGAATCGATCGTCGAGGCTGTCAAGAACGCGGCGCCCGACGCCAAGCCGGAACCTGTTTACCGTCCCGAAGTCCCGCTGTACTCGGAAGTACCGGCTGTCGCGCGCCAGCTTGGCTTGCTGCAGATCGATACCTTCCATGATCGCCAGGGCGAACAGGGACTGCTGGCCGAAAACGGCTCGGTGCCGGTATCGTGGTCACGAGTATGGGGCGGCTACAGCAATATCAAGCAGAATGGCGATGTGACGCCGTCCTATGACGGAACGGTATGGGGGATGCAGGTCGGGCAGGATCTCTATGCGGACAACCGGCCGAGCGGACACCGTAACCACTACGGCTTCTTCCTCGGATTCTCGCGCGCGGTTGGGAACGTGAACGGCTTTGCGCTCGCGCAGCAGGATCTGGGCGTGGGTTCGCTGCAGGTGAATGCGTACAACCTCGGCGGCTACTGGACACACATTGGCCCGGGCGGCTGGTATACGGACGCAGTAGTGATGGGGAGCGCGCTGACCGTACGCACGCATTCGAACAACAATGTGAGTGGTTCGACGGACGGCAACGTGGTCACCGGCTCGATCGAAGCGGGCTTGCCGATTTCGCTCGGCTATGGACTGACGCTGGAGCCGCAGGCGCAGTTGCTGTGGCAATGGCTGTCGTTGGCCCGAGTCAACGACGGCGTGTCGGACGTCACGTGGAACAACGGCAATACGTTCCTCGGCCGAATCGGTACGCGGCTGCAATACGCGTTCGATTCGAACGGCGTGAGCTGGAAGCCGTATCTGCGCGTAAACGTGCTGCGTTCGTTCGGCACCGACGACAAGGCGACGTTCGGCGGTTCGACGACGATCGGCACGCAGGTCGGGCAGACGGCCGGCCAGATCGGCGCGGGGCTCGTCGCGCAGCTGACGAAGCGCGGCAGCGTGTATGCGACGGTCAGCTACCTGACGAACCTCGGCGGCGAGCACCAGCGCACGATCACCGGCAATGCGGGCGTGCGGTGGGCTTGGTGAGTCAAAGGGTAACGGTATGTCGATCGATCGGCCGCGGCGCGAGTTATCGCGGCCGATCCGCACACGTCGTTCACGCAGCCTGTTCGACCGGTAACCAGATCTCCAGCACGCCGGCACCCGTCACCGGATCGTAGTCGCCGCTGTAGCGCTCGAACTCCGGCGCATCCACTGCCTTGAATCCCGACGTCGGCAGCCAGCCGTTCCAGATGCTGTAGAAGGTTTGATGCAGCGTGGAGATATGCCCGACGTGTTCGAACACTGCGTACCGCTGCGGCGCCAGTTCGACCGAGCGAAACGGCGCGGGCAGCCGGTCGCGGCTCGTGACTTCCACACCCGCGATGTATTCGAAGCTGCCGTCCGCGTCGGGGTTGCAGCACACGCCATACGTCGCGTCGCCGACCTGGCCGGCGAAGGTACCGAGGTATGGGATGAACGCTTGCCACAGCGCCGGGATCCCTTCGTTGGTTTCGAACGTATAGCGATCGCTCATGCCCGCGATCAGCCGCGTTCCGGCGGTTTCGAAGCGCGATGGCGTCACGTCGATGATCTTCAGCTCTTTCATGCGAAGCGGCTCCACAAGAGACAACCCGTCGAGAGTGCGCCGTGCCCGCACGTCCTCGGGCGTCATGCCGAAGAGATCGCGGAAGGCGCGCGTAAACGCCTCATGGGAGCCATAGCCGGCATCGAGCGCCACGTGCAGGATGTCCGGCGCGCCTTGCGCCAGCGCATGTGCCGCACGCGTGAGCCGCCGCGACCGGACGTAGCGCATCACCGGCCAGCCGGTATTCATCGAGAACAGGCGCGAGAAGCCGAAGCGCGACATGTCGCAGTTCGCAGAAATCGTGTCGAGCGTCAGGTCTTTATCCAGTTTGGTTTCGATAAACCAGAGTGCTTGTCCAACCGGGTTCATGGCGTGCCAATGAGTGTGTCGGGTGGACTATATGGTATCGGCGGACGGAGCATTTGATCGTTCTTGCGCGGCAGCGATGATCTGGCGGATGCACAAAAGCACATCGCCACGCCGGTCGGCGTGGCGATGATCGACAGGCTGCTGCGGTTTAACCCAGCGGCCAGTTCAAAATAGCGATACCGTCGTTGTAATCGCCGTCGCCGCCATCTTCCGACCCGACGAGCCCGAAGTAGGTCTTCTTGAAGATGTCGACCTGACGCGAGCCGATCTTCGACGGCTTGCCGTTCGCCGTCACGACCACGCGCACCTTACCCTTGCCCGAGTTCACGATCTGCGTGTTCAGGTTCGCGTCCTGCGTGCCGGCGCCCTGGAACGTCGCGGCCGGCTTCGCGTTGTCGTCGACGAACACCTCGATCGTCTGCTGCGCCGACGAGTTGACCAGCGCGGTCACGCCGAAAGCGATGTTCGGCGGCAGGTTGAAGATGCCGTCGCGTTCGCCGCCGCCGGTCGTCGTGGGGTCCGGCTGCGCGGGCGGAAGCGGGGCTTTCGAGAAGTAATTGACCACCGCGCCGACGCCGAACTTCGCCGCGGCACCGGGCAACACGCCCGGCGCGCCGGCCCACGTCACCGTGCAGGCGACGACTTGTCCGGCCGCATCGGCTTTCACCTTGTTCTGCCAGCTGCCGACGTCGAAGCTGTACGGGATCGTCGCGATATCGACGAACACGTCGTACTGCGGCAGTTTTTCGACCAGCTGCGCGGTCATGAACTGGCGCATGCGGTCGAGCACGGCCTGGTCGCCGTTGGCTTGTACGGCGGTGGCGTCGTTGCCTGCGAGTTGCAGCAGCGCATACAGATCGTCATGGGTAAACGGTTGTGACATGTCGTCCTCGTCTGGATGGAAGGTCTCGCGTGCGCGGCCGGTGAACGGGCGGCACCGTGCCGCGCGCGGAGCAAAGCGTGGGACTGCTCGAACGATTCGCAATGTGTGGTTGGCCCCGTCGCCATTGCGATGCTGCGTGACTGGCCGTCGCTCAACCGAGCGGCCAGTTCAGGAACACGATGCCGCCGTTGTAGTCGTCATCGGCGCCGTCTTCCGACCCGACGATCCCGAAGTACGACTTCTTGAAGATGTCGACCTGCCGCGAGCCGAGCCGCGACGGCTTGCCGTTCGCCGTCACGATCACGTGCACGCGGCTCGTTTCGGGTTGTCGTCGATAGAGATGTCGATCGTCTGGTCAGCCGATCGGCCACTGGAGCACGACGATGCCGTCGTTGTAGTCGCTGTCGTGGCCGTCTTCCGACACGACGATCCCGAAGTTGACCGTGTACGGCGAGCCGTCCGACTTCTTGCCGTTGATCGGCGCGAGGCGCGCGTCGGTGGCCGACGGCTTGCCGTTGACCGACACTTCGAAGCGGAGCTTGCCGTTGCCGGAATTGAGCGTGGCTTCGCGCGGGCCGTCGCGCGTCGTCAGCTTGTGATACGCGGCGGGTTCCTGGCTGTCGCCGATAAACAGCTTGATGTGCTGCTGCTCGGCGGCATTCGCGAAGAAAATCGCGCGGAAATTGGTATTCGGCGGAATCGAGAACTCGCCGGCACGGTTGGACGACGTTTGAGAATCGGCCATGCTTGCCTCCTGAGGATTGTTGGATAAGGCTTCAGCCTTGTCGCGCAAACGTTTGCTGTTTGAAACGCGACGTACAAAGCATGGCGAAAAATAAATAAAAAAATATTCGATCGGGAATGGTTATTGTTCAGTAAATCGAAAATCAAGATTAATCGATTTAGTAAAATGAAGTTAATGAACCCAATTTCGACGTATTCGGGAAATTATATCGATGCACGTATCGCTTTCTTGAACGATGCGCGGCCGTACCGGAGAGAAGAGAGGCGGGGAGGTACAGCAGGCAATCGGGCTTCGGAGCAGACGCTCGGCGTTCGCATATGGCAGCGTTGTCGTTTCAACATCAGCATCTCGGTCGTGGCCGCGCCCACCGGCCACCGTCGAACGCCCACGCCGAAGCCCGATTACAGGAGGAGGGGGTGCGGCGACCGATGAAGTGGATGGACCGACTCACTCCGAACATGAATAGGACCTCACCGGCGCCGCACCTGAGAAGCATATCGACGGGGCAGGCCGCCGCCTATCGGACAGGACTGATTCTGCGCACAAAAAGCCGCGCGATTTCCGCGCGCCCGGTTGACAGCCCCGGCCGCCCTGTGATTTGATTCCGGCCATGCAAGCCGCCCAGCCCCTCTTCTCGCTACGACTACTAGCCCGTTTCTCCGGGCTGGGTCTGCGGCTGCGCGCTTTCCATCTGCTTCTTTCCTGAAGCGCCAGATTTCCCCCGTATCACCGACCTGGCCCCGGTTATCGACCGGCGCCTGAGTTCGTCTTTTTTCCGTATCGCTCCGCTCCGTCCCGGTCGCTCAACCGCCAAGGCTGTCGTTCGCCGTACCGCTTTGCCGTTGTGCCGTTTCATCGCTGTCACCGCTGCGCGCGCAGCCGGCCTCTCCCGCTGAAGGCCGCCGCGACGCGGTTTCCCGACCAACCGACCGAGGACCGAACACCATGATGCTGAAGAACCCCGCGACGAAGTACCGACCGTTTACGCCCGTCAACCTGCCGAACCGCACGTGGCCGTCGCGCACGATCACGCAGGCGCCGATCTGGATGAGCACCGACCTGCGCGACGGCAACCAGGCGCTGTTCGAGCCGATGGACGCCGCGCGCAAGATGCGGATGTTCAAGACGCTGGTCGCAATCGGCTTCAAGGAGATCGAGGTCGCGTTTCCGTCGGCGTCCGAGACCGATTTCAACTTCGTGCGCGAGCTGATCGAAGGTGGCCACATTCCCGACGACGTGACGATCGAGGTGCTCACGCAGGCGCGCGACGACCTGATCGAGTGCACGTTCGAGTCGCTGCGCGGCGCGAAGCGCGCGATCGTGCACCTGTACAACGCAACGGCGCCGGAATTCCGCAAGATCGTGTTCGGCCTCGAGCGCGACGGCGTGAAGCAGCTCGCGGTTAACGCGGCGCGCACGATCAAGCGCTTCGCCGACGCGGCGACCGACACGCACTTCACGCTGCAATACAGCCCCGAAACCTTCACGGCGACCGAGCTCGACTTCGCGAAGGAAGTCTGCGACGCCGTGTTCGACGTATGGCAGCCGACACCCGCGCACAAGGCGATCGTGAACCTGCCGGCGACCGTCGAAGTCGGCACGCCGAACTTCTACGCGGACCAGATCGAGTGGATGCACCGCAACCTCGCGCGCCGTGACGCGCTGATCCTGTCCGTGCATCCGCACAACGACCGCGGCACCGCGGTCGCGGCGGCCGAGCTCGCGGTGATGGCCGGCGCCGACCGCATCGAAGGCTGCCTGTTCGGCAACGGCGAACGCACCGGCAACGTCGATCTCGTCACGCTCGCGCTGAACCTGTACACGCAGGGTGTCGATCCGGGCCTCGATTTTTCGCAGATCAACGAAGTCGCGCGCACGTCCGAGGAATGCACGCAGTTGCCGATCCACCCGCGCCATCCGTATGTCGGCGACCTCGTGTTCACCGCGTTCTCCGGCTCGCACCAGGACGCGATCAAGAAGGGCTTCGCGGTGCAGCGTCCCGACGCCGTGTGGGAAATGCCGTATCTGCCGATCGATCCGAGCGATCTCGGTCGCACGTACGATTCGATCATTCGTGTGAACAGCCAGTCGGGCAAGGGCGGTATCGCGTACCTGCTCGAACAGGGCTATGGCGTCGCGTTGCCGCGCCGTTTGCAGGTCGACTTCAGCGCGGCCGTGCAGCGCCTGACCGACGACAGCGGCCACGAGGTGACGAGCGCGCAGATCTGGTCGCTGTTCCAGCAGGAATACGTGGAAGGCGATGTGCCGCTGCGTTATGTCGGCCATGAGCTGACCGAGCGCGACGGCCGCGAGACGATCGTGCTGACCGCCGACGTGCACGGCGAGCGCCGCGTGCTGCGCGGCGAAGGCAACGGCCCGCTCGACGCGTTGATGCATGCGCTGCGTACGCCGCTGCGGATCCAGCACTACGAGGAACGTGCGTTGTCGCAGGGCGCCGATGCGAAGGCGATCGCAATTGCCGAGCTGGCCGGTTCCGGCGTGCGCGGCAGCGCGTTCGGCGTCGGCATCGATGCGAACCTGACGACCGCGTCGATCCGCGCGGTGATCAGCGGTGTCAATCGCGCGTATGCGCGCGCCGACGAAGCGGCGCAGGCGACGTTCTTTGACGTCGAGCGTGCGGTGAAGGCTGTCGCGTAAGGGGCGCGGTGATGGCCGCGCCGGGGGGCTCCGGTGCGGCTGCTTCGCTGGCAGTTTTGTTGCTGCTGCACGACCCGGCAAGTGCGTCGTGCAGCGCTTTCTTCATGAAGTCTACCCACGCGCGCGTTTTCGCATCGACGAGCTGGCGCGACGGATACACCAGAAACACTCTCACGTCGTCTGCGCGATAGTCGGGCAGCACGCGCAGAAGCGCACCCGAACGCAGCGCGTCGTCCACCACGAAATCCGGCAGCAGGCCGATACCTGCCCCTTCCGTTACCGCGATCGCCAGCGATGCCGCAATGTCGGCCGTCATGGCCGGTTCGAACGCGATCGTTTCCGAAGCCGAGCCGTTCGTCAGCGTCCATTCACGCGCCGGGTAGGCGGGCGCGACCAGTTGCACGCAGCGATGCCGTGCGAGGGCGCGCGGCGAGTCCGGCGTTCCGTGGCGTGCGACATACGCGGGCGATGCGCACAGCACGCTGCGGATCCTGCCGACGTCGATCGCGACCTGGTCGGAACTCGGCAGGCTCGGCATCGCGATCACCGCGACGTCGTAACTGCCGCGGATCAGGTCCGGCACTTGCGGTGCGAGCGTCAGGTCGACGCAGACGTCCGGATAGCACGCCTGAAAGCGCGCGATGAGCGGCATCACGAAGTGGTTCGCGATACTCGCGCTGCAGTGCGCGCGCAGCCGGCCGTGCGGATGCCGTTGCGCGCCGCGGGCCTCACGTTCGCTCGCGGCGACGGCGAGCACGATGTCGCGCGCCCGTGCGAGGTAGCGTTCGCCGGCTTCGGTCAGGCACATCGAGCGCGTCGTGCGGTTCAGCAGCCGGATGCCGAGGTGCGTTTCGAGCGACGCGATCGTGCGGCTCACGTACGCGGTCGTGAGGTGGAGCCGCTTGCCGGTCTCGGTGAAGGTCCCCGCGTCGGCGAGCGTGACGAAAACCTGCATGCTTTGAATCAGATCCATCGGCGTGGCGCGCATGTCGGGCGATGCCGCGACTGTAGCGAACGACCCGGCGCGCCGCGCGCGTCCGCCAGCAATCGATCGTCGCAAAACGGACAGTGCGGCTCAGCGCCGCCTGAAGTATTCGCTCGGCGGGACGCCGAGTGCCTTGCGGAACATCGCCGCGAATGCGCTCGGGCTGTCGTAGCCGTGTTCGAGCGCGAGTTCGAGGATCGGCGTGCCGGCCGCGAGGCGCGGCAGGCTCAGCAGCAGCCGGGCATGGCGGCACCACGCGCCGTGCGTCATCCCCGTTTCCCGTTTGAAGATGCGCGCGAGCGTGCGCTCGTTCATGTGCGCGCTCCGCGCCCACGACTGCAGCGTGACGGCCGTCGATGGTGCGCTGATCAGTTGCGTACACAGCGCGGCGAGCGCCGCATGGCGCGGCATCGGCACATGCAGCGACAGCAGCGGCGCGATTTCGATTTCATCGAGGATCAGTGCGAGCACGCGGCCCGCGCGGTGCGCGAGGTCATAGTCGGCCGGTAGGTCGCAGGCGGTCACGATCAGTTCGCGCAGCAGCGTACCGACTTCAATCACGCGGCATTCACGCGGCAGGCTCGGCCGCACTTCCTGCGCAACGAACACCGTGCGCATCTGTACGTCACCGGCCATGCGAATCTCGTGCTGCGTGCCACCCGGCACCCAGACCGCTCGGCCCGTCGGCACGACCCAGCTGCCGGCGTCCGCATGCACGAGCATCACGCCGGAAATCGCGTGAATCAGCTGGCCGTGCCGATGCGAATGCGGCGGATAGGCGATGCCGGCCGCCGCGTCCGACGCGACGGCGGCGATCTGCTTGTGCTTGTCCTTGCGCTCGAGCGCGCTGAAGAATTGATTCACGTGTCCTTTTCTCGACGACGAATGCGCTTTGCGCGCGAGATCGACCGACCGGGTCGAAATTACCATAGGCCCATCGTTTTTGTTCGATTGCCATTGCACGATGCGCGCCTCGTTATTGCCCCCGGTTTCCCTTCGTTCGTCCGTCGTCGTTACGCTGCTGAGCGCGGCGATGCTGGCCGCGTGTTCGGTCGGCGAGCCGTACCGTCCACCCGCACTTGACGCGGTGCGCACCGGGCCGTTCGACGCGGTGGCCGACGTGCCGGTCGCGGCGGCCGGTGAACCGCCGGCGCGCTGGTGGCGGCTCTACGACGATCCCGTGCTCGACGGCCTCGTGCGCGATGCGCTCGCCCGGAACCGCGATCTCGCGGCAGCCGTCGCTCGGGTCGAGCGTGCGCGTGCGGTGTTCGACGAGGCCGGCGCCGCACGGCTGCCCGACACGACGGCCGGGTTCGGCGGTGACTACGGCAAACACGCGCCCGATCAGATCGTCGCGGCGGCCAAGGGCACCGACGCGCGTACGCGCTGGGGCTTCGCGCCGTCGTTCTCGCTGTCGTGGGAGGTCGATCTGTGGGGGCGCGTGCGCAGTCTGGTCGACGCCGCGCGCGCGGACGCCGACGCGGTGCAGGCCGCGTCTGACGCGATGCGCGTCGTGGTGGCCGCCGAGACGACGGCCGCGTATGCGCAGGTCTGTGCGTATGGCGAGCGGATCGACGTGGCCGAGCAGTCGGTCGGGATCGCGGACCGGCTGGCTGCGCTGACGGCGAAGCAGCGCGCGCACGGGCTCGTGTCCGATCTCGAAGTGGCGCGTTCGCGCGCATTCGCGGACGACACGCGAGCCGACCTGCCCGCGCTCGTCGGCTCGCGTCGCGCGGCGCTGTACGAACTTGCGGTGCTGACGGGTCGTGCGCCCGGCGCGCTGCCCGACGCAGCCGCGCATTGCCGCACCGCACCGGTGCTCGCACGGCCGTTCCCGGTCGGCGACGGCGCGTCACTGCTGCGCCGCCGCCCCGACCTGCGCGAGAGCGAACGCCAGCTGGCTGCCGCGAATGCGCGGATCGGCGTGGCGACGGCCGAGCTGTATCCGTCGATTTCGCTCGGCGGCTCGGTGAACTGGCTGTCGACCGGCGGCGATCCGTCGACGCTCGGCGACAAGTACGCGATCGCATGGGGCGTCGGGCCGCTGATTACGTGGCGGTTTCCGAACCTGGCGGCGAGCCGCGCACGGCTCGCGCAGGCGCGCGCCGACGACACACTCGCCCGCGTGCAATTCGATGCGCAGGTGTTGCGCGCGCTGAAGGAAACCGAACAGGCGCTCGCGCAGTACGGCGCCGCGTGGCGCCGCCGCGCCGCGCTCGAAACCGCACGTGGCGAGCATGCGCGCGCCTATCGTCTCGCCGAGCTGAACTACGAGGCCGGCGCACTCGATTTCCTCGGCGTGCTCGACGCGCAGCGCAGCCTCGTCGCGGTCGATGCGGCGCTGGCCGAATCGACGCAGCAGGTCGCGCTCGACCAGGTCGCCGTATTCAAGGCGCTCGGAGGTGGCTGGCAACCGTAGCCGGCTGCGCTCGCTGCGCCCCTGTCCGTTCTCTTGCAAGCCCACTCTTCATTCCGATCATGAGCACGACTGCCGTACCCGAAAAAGCCAAAACCGCCCGGTTCTCCCGGCGCCAACTGATTGCCGCGGGCGTCGTGCTCGCCGTCATCGCGTTTGCCGTGTTCGGCTCGCACTGGTGGACCGTCGGCCGTTTCATCGAGGGCACCGACGACGCGTATGTCCGCGCCGACGTCGTGACCGTCAGTTCGCGCGTATCGGGTTACGTCGCGCAGGTCGCCGTCGACGACAACCAGCCGGTGAAGCGCGGCGACGTGCTCGTGCGGCTCGACGATCGCGACTATCGCGCGAAAGTCGACGAGGCGCAGGCTGCCGTCGCGGCGGCCGATGCGACGCTGCAGGCCGAGCAGGCAGCGGCCGCGACGCTCGACGCTCAGATCGGCCAGCAGCGCAGCCAGATCGCGCAGGCCGACGCCGACGCGGCCGCCGCACGTGCCGAGGCCGCGCGGCGCGACGCCGATGCGACGCGCTACCGGCAACTGCTCGCCGAATCGGCTGCGAGCGGACAGCGCTGGGAGCAGGCCTTCGCGGACGCGCTGAAGGCGCGCGCCGAGCTGGCCCGCGCCGGCGCGGCCGTGCGGGTGCAGACCGACCAGCAGACCGTGCTGCAGCGCCGCCGCGAACAGAGCACGGCCGCGATCGCGCAGGCACGTGCGAGGCTCGCGGCCGTCCAGGCGAAGCTTGCGCTCGCGCAGCTCGATCTCGACCACACGGTGATCCGTGCGACGCGCGACGGCAGTGTCGGCCAGCGCGCGGTGCGCGCGGGCCAGTACGTCGAAGTCGGGATGCCGCTGCTCGCGGTGGTGCCGCTGAGCGACGTGTACGTCGTCGCGAACTTCAAGGAAACGCAGCTCGGCGCGATGCACGACGGCCAGCCCGTCGAGATCGACGTCGACACCTATTCGGGCCGCACGCTGCATGGCCGCGTGATCGGCCTGGCACCAGGCTCCGGCGCGCAGTTCGCGCTGCTGCCGCCAGACAACGCGACCGGCAACTTCACGAAGATCGTACAGCGCATCCCGGTGAAGATCCGCGTCGATGCGCCGCCGGCCGGCGTCGTGCTGCGGCCCGGCATGTCGGTGATCGCGCGCGTCGACACGCGCGGCACGCAGGGGGCCGGCTCGTGACCGCGGCGACCGCACAGGCTGCGCACGAAGACGCCGTTTCGCTGCGCGCGTGGGTCGCCGTGCTCGGCGGCGTGTTCGGCTGCTTCATGGCCGGGATGAACGTGCACGTGACCAACGCATCGTTGCCCGACATCCGCGGCTCGCTCGGCGCGAGCTTCGAGGAAGGCTCGTGGATCACCACTGCATACCTGGTCGCCGAGATCGTCGTGATTCCGCTCACCGGCTGGCTCGTGCAGGTGTTTTCCGCGCGGCGCGTACTGCTGGTCGGCGCGACCGGCTTCCTCGCGTTTTCGCTCGCGTGCTCGGTCGCGCCGAGCATCTCGACGATGATCGTCGCGCGTGCGCTGCAGGGCGCGTTCGGCGGCGTGCTGATCCCGCTGTCGTTCCAGCTGATCGTCACTGAATTGCCGTCGTCGAAGCACCCGCTCGGGATGGCCCTGTTCGCGATTGCGAACAACGTTGCGCAGGCGGCCGGCCCGTCGATCGGCGGTTGGCTGACCGACATGTATTCGTGGCGCTGGATCTTCTACCTGCAGATTCCGCCGGCGATCGCGCTGGTCGCAGCGATCGGCTGGGCGATCCGGCCCGTGCCCGTTCAGTTCGGGATGCTCAGGCGGGCCGACTGGTTCGGCATCGCGACGATGGCGGTGGGTTTGAGCGCGCTGCAGATCGTGCTGGAGGAGGGCGGGCGCAAGGACTGGTTCGCATCGGACCTGATCGTCGAGCTGTCGATCGTCGCGGCGGCGGGGCTGGCCGCGTTCGTCGCGATCGAGCTGCGGCGCAAGGAGCCATTCATCAACCTGCGCCTGCTCGGCCAGTACAACTTCGGGATCGCGAGCCTGATGCAGTTCCTGTTCGGCGCGGTGGTGTTCGGCGTGGTGTTCCTCGTGCCGAACTACTTTGCCGAGCTGCATGGCTACAGCGCGCGCGACATCGGCCTCGCGATGATTCCGTACGGGCTCGTGCAGTTCGCGATGTCGTTCCTGACGCCGCCGCTGATGCGTCGCACCAGCCCGCGCACGACGATCGTGCTCGGCTTCGTGCTGGTCGCGGCCGGCTGCCTGATGAACATCCACCTCGACGCCGATGCGGCATCGAACGTGATCGTCCCGTCGCTGATCGTGCGCGGAATCGGGCAGTCGTTCGTCGTGATCGCGCTGGCCGTGATGGCCGTCGACGGGATCGAGAAGGCGCAGCTCGGCTCCGCGTCGGGCGTGTTCAACATGGTCCGCAACGTCGGCGGCGCGATCGGAATCGCGGTGATGAGCCAGATCGTCGTCGAGCGACAGAAGCTGCACGCGATGCGCATCGGCGAGGCCGTCACGCCGTTTTCCGAGGCGTTCCAGGAACGCATGGCAATGCTCGCGCGGCTGCTCGCACGCGTGCATGCGCCGCGCGCGGACGTGCTGCCCGGCGGGTCGATCTCCGGCGTGCACGAGCTGGCGCTCGGACTCGTGAACCAGCGCGTGATGCGCGAGGCGCTGTTGATGGCATACAGCGATACATTCCTGATCGCCGGAATCGCAATGATCGGGTGTACGGCGGCGGCGTTCGTGTTGAAGGGGAAGAAGCAGGCGTGACGGCGGGAGGGCTTGCCACCGCGCCGTTACGCCGCCACTGGTTCCCACGACAGCAGCGGCGCGAGCGATTTCGCCTGCGGCAGCCGCATGATCGTGTCCAGCGCGGTGGCCTCCAGACGGCGGCGTTGCGCGATATCGTGCACCAGCTCGACGCACGTATCGACCAGCGCGTCATACGGCGCCGCGCGGAATCCGGTTACATAGTCGGAATCGACCGACGTCGTCGGCGAGACCTCACCGACGATCGCCTTGCCGTTCGTCATCAGGTAGAACGCGCGCACGACCTCGAAGATGTGCGACGCGTAGTGATGCAGGTTCAGCACGACTTTCGCCCGCGCGATGAACGCATCGCGCTCGGCGCCATAGATGCCGCCGCTGACGATCCCGACATTCAGTCCGCGTGCCTGAAGCGCTTCGAGCACCGCCGCACGACGCGGCCCGATCGTGCCGTAGAACAGCACGTCGATATCCTGCTCGACGTCGCTCGGAATGCGGCGCAGCTTCGGATGAAAACCGAGCGTCAGATAGCGCGCATGGTCGATGCCGAGCGTCTTCAGCTTCGCGATGTTGCGCGCGCTGTAGTCCCAGGTTTCGTATTTCGACGTCCAGCGATAGATGTTCGTGTTCCACGGCTGTTCGTCGACGTGAATCTGCTCGGTGTTGACGACGATCGTGTCGTCCGGCACGTACTCGGTCGCGGCCGGATCGGCGAGATGGCAGCCGATCAGGAAGTTACGCGCGTCGGACCTCATGTCGTTCTCGCTGAAATGCACGACGTGACCGAGATCTTCGAGCCCGTAGGCGATCACTTCGGCGAGTTCGGTGAATGCGCCCGAGTGCGCGTAGCCGGGCGGGCGGACGATGCAGATGTTGTAGTCCATGACGGGCGCCTCCCTCCGGTCAGCCGACGAGATCGCGAAGATCGGCGGCAGCTTCGTCCAGCACCGGGTTCCAGTCGGCGAACGTCTTCTGACGGTACAGCGACGCGCTCGGATAGAACGGGCTGTCGCGCCGGTCGTGCTGCCACACCCAATGCGGATTCGTATCGAGCAGCACCCATGTGAACTGGCCGAGTGCGCCGCACAGGTGCGACATCGACGTGCAGACGGTAATCACGAGATCGAGCGCGCCGACGAATGCGGCGGTGTCGTCGAGCGTCCGCCATTCGCGCGTTAAATCGTTCACGACGAAGCCGTTCGACCGCGCGGCTTCGACGTCGTGCTGCGCACCGGGCTGCAGCGAGTAGAACGCGACATCCTGCTGCAAGCTGCCGAAGGCTTCCGCGAATCGTTCGAGGCCGACACGGCGAAAGCGGTTGCGCTGGTGCGTGAGGCTGCCCGTCCATGCGAGGCCGACTTTCAGCCGCTTCTCGCCGGCGAGCGCGGTGCGCCATGCGTCGATCGCGCCGGCATCGGCGTGGAGGTAAGGCGTCGTCGTGGCGATCGCGTCGTGATCGAGGCCGAGCATGCCCGGAATGCTCATCAGTGGCAGCTCGAAATCGAACGCGGGGAGATCTCCGATTTGCGTGCTGGTGTCGAACATGTCGACATGTTGCGCGAGACTGCGCTCGAACAGCGCACCGAGCGTCGGGAAGGCATTCCACACGATCCGCCCGCCTTCGCGATGCACGCGTTCCGCGAGCAGCGGTACGTAGCGGCAGAACTGCAGCGCGTCGCCCAGGCCCTGTTCGCCCCACACGAGCAGCGTCTTGCCTTTCAGCGAGTCATCGCGCCAGCGCGGGGCGGGAAAAACCGGCAGGTTGCCGCGCAGCTCACCCGAACCCTCCCAGCGCGATTCGTAATTCCGCCATCCCGAGGCGAAATCGCCGCGCGCGAGCTGGAGCAGCGACAGGTTGTGACGGTAGGTCGGGTTGTGCGGTGCGAGTCCGACCGCATGCGCCGCGTAGCGTTCGGCGTCGCCCCACTGCTGCGCTTCCTTCAATGCGGTGGCCGTGTTGTTCACGGCGAGCGCGTTGTCCGGTGCGAGCGCGACCGCTCGCGTGGCGGCCCGCAATGCGCCGTCGAGATCGAAACGGTCGATGCGGGTGATGACGGCGTTGGTCCACGCGCGCTCGTCGTCGGGGTTGTCGTCGAGCGCACCTTCGATGAGCGCGAATTCCACTTCGGGGTCGCCGCCCGTGAGGCGGATCGCCAGCGCGAGGTTGTTCTTGAGCGACGGCCACGACGGCGCGAGTTCGAGCGTGCGGCGATACGGCGCGATAGCGTCCGCGTGGCGCCCGGCCATTTGCATTGCATAGCCGCAGTTGAATGCAGCCGCAGGTGAATCGGGCCGCAGTTCCCAATGCGCGGCGGCGAGCTTGGCGGCGCGGTAGGTTTCGCCGCGATCGATCAGCGTTTGGGTCGCGGTGGCGACGGCTTCGTCATCCACATCGAGCGACGACGCATCGACCAGCGTGGCGAGCATCGTGTTGTCGATGCCGTGGTCCTGCAAAGCGGTGTCGTCGAAGGAAGGCGTGTCGTGGGTCGTCGTGATCTGCATGTCGGGTCGCTCCGGAAGTCAGCCCGCGCATCGTGGCGGCGGGCTCTTGTGGGGTCGGTTCTGACGCGCATGGTGGCTCGTGCCTGTGGGCACAAAACGGTATGGCGTCGTCTTGACCTCAACTTTATGCAGACGTGTCCGATTGCTAAATAGGACGAGTCCGAATTACCGATGCTGTACGAAAGCGAATGGATCGTTGGCGTCGCGACTCGATCCGCTTGTAGTCCCAGTCCTATTTTTACGTTTGCGGCTCGCCAATAAGACCTGTCCGATAGAGATAGCGTCCGACGATCTTTTTAATACGCAGTATTCCGGCCGACATCGTTCGGCAACTATCAGACAGGGAGTACTGACGATGAGCGCGGCAGATTTTCTGGTGAAAGGCACCGTGATCGGGATGGTTGCGAGTGCGGCAACCGTCGGGCTGATTCACGTGGTGGTCGAGTTCGGCACGCGCTGGTCGTCGAACGGCATGGTCGTGACGATCGCGACCGCGTTGCTGATGACGATGGCGTTGCTGGTGCCACCGGCCGTCGCTGCGTGGCGCAATCGTACGGAGGTCGTCGATCCGTTCTACGAGCCGGCGGCATTGAAGCCGATGTTGCAGGGGCGGACGATCGGTATCGTCGTCGGCATCGTGTTCGGTATTTCGATTGTGACGGGGTGGTGACGATGTCGATGCCCGTTACCGACCGAACCGATACGACCATGGCACCCGCAAGCGCTCCCGTGATCGATGTGCCGACCGTCTGCAGGAAACTTCGCGTGATTTCGCTGCGAGGCGAGCGTGGCCGCCGCGATGCGTTTCGCACGAACAACCCGGCACTCGCATTCGAATTCGTCGATGCGATCGACGGCCGGGCGCTGTCGGATGACGATATCGAACGAAGCGGCCTGTTCGCACCGGCGCTGCCGTACACGCGCGGCGCGATCGGCATTGCGATGACCACGCATCGCCTGTGGACCGACATCGCCGCTGGCACCGAACTCGTCACGATCGTCGAGGACGACGCGATCTTCCGCCCGGACTTCGACGAGACGGCGATGCAATTCCTCGCGGCACACGCGGATCGCCACGACTTCGTCGCGTGGGGCTACAACTTCGACTCGATCCTGCGCGGTGCGATCTTCAACAGCCGCGCGCCGGTGACGATGCATTTCGACGAAGCGGCGCTCGCGCAGGCCGTCGACGATTTCCGCACCGACCGCGGCCCCGTGCTCGTGATGGACCTGCTCGAGTTCTACGGGATTTGCGCGTACACGATCTCGCCGGCCGGTGCGCGCTTCCTGCTCGACCATTGTTTTCCGCTGCAACCGGAGACGCTGTTCTCGCACGGGCTCGGCCGCACACTGCCGAACTACGGGATCGACATCGCGATGAACAAGTTCTATGGCGCGATGCGCAGCGTCGCTGCATTTCCGCCGCTGGCCGTGACGATGAATGCGCGCGAGACGTCGACGATCCAGGTGTGATGCCGATGGATGCGGAACACGACGGCCACGCACACGCGTTTGCGCGGAATAGGACCAGGCTGATTGTGCGGATACCGTGCGCGCTTCGACAATGTAGCGGTCGGGCGTTTGCATGGTTTCCGTTCGACACCTTGTGTCCGAAGTACCCGCTTCGGTTGACGCGCTGCCCGGTCCGGGCGGCGTCTTTTTTTACCTGTCCCGCGAGCGCGAATCGCGCGGCACGGGTCGCGCAAACACGCGTGAATGCCTTGCGGCGGCCGGTGGGCTCGGCCGTATCTGCACCTTTGAGGGTCGCAGGTTGGGAGAACGCTGCCTCATGCGAGCGCAGGGCATTCATCCGTGTTTCATGCGTCGCGGCCAACGACGCCATTCCGATTCTCGACGCGGCCGGCGCGGCCGGCCCGTCTTCCCCGCATACCGTTGCGCGATCACATGCGCACGGCCTTGCCGGCGCCGACGCGATCGGCTGCCTGCGGCGATCCCGCCGCCTTCTCCGTTGCCGCCGACACGCGCGGCATCTCCCTCCATCGATGAAGGAATCGTCATGAAGAAGCATCACATTTCCATTGTTTCCACCCTGATCGCACTCGCGTGCGCCTGCGGTGCCCCCGTCGCGCGCGCCGCAGGCACGAAAACCGAAACGCCGCTGCCGTCGGGCGTCGAAGCGGTCGTCAACGACACGCCTATCGCGCGCAGCGATGTGGACGTCCTGATCCATCAATGGGGTCAGGCCGATACGCCGGCGCTGCGCGAGCAGGCCAGGCGCGAGCTGATCGCCCAGCAACTGGTCGAGCAGGCGGCGGAAAAGGCCAACTACGGCAGCCGCGGTGAAGTGAACCGCGTCGTGATGCGTGCGCGCACGGTCGCGGCGGCGGATCTCTACCTGCGCGACAACCTGCACCCGCAAGCGGTGACCGATGCGCAGGTGAAAGCGCGTTACGACGACGTCGTTGCGAATGCCGCGCAGTTTGAATATCGCGCCGATGTAATCGCGGTGGCCGATCCGGCCGAGGTTAACGCGCTGGTCGCGGAGCTGAAGCAGGGCGCCGCGTTCGACGCGGTGGCGAAGAAGTACAACACGACGCAGAACGGTGGTGTTGCGCAGTGGGTCGAGTTGCGTACGCCGGTGGCTGAAGGGAAGACGGGCGGTTTGCCGTTGCCGCTTGCGCAGGCGATTACGTCGCTGAAGCCAGGGGCTGTCGCAGGTCCGATTCGGGTCGGCAATGCGTTCGCAATCGTGAAACTCGACGAGAAGCGCGCGACGGTCGTGCCGACCTTCGAGGCGGCGAAGAACGTGCTGCGCCAGCAGCTGGAAGCGCAGGCGCAGCAGCGCGCGATGACGGCGCTGGTGGACAAGCTGGCCGGGCAGGCGACGATTCAGCAGTGAGCGGCTTGCGGGTCAGGCATGCCTCATGAACATCGGCCCGTTGCTCGAATCGAGTACGGGCCGATTTTATTTCGGGGCGTGGCCGAACAGTCTCGGGTCGAGTGTGAAGGGCACAGTGCCGACTACCTTGACGGCTTTCATGTCCGGATGCAACGGGTTCAACAATAGATTGAAATCAGTCGGACACACCACCGACGGCACACGCATAGCCAGTTGTTTGCCGGCTTCCAGCCATTGCTGGCCCAGCGTCACCGTGGTTTCGGGATCGCGCGTCAAGTCGGTCCAGCCATCCGGCGGTGTCGGAGTGAACGCGTCGTCATAAATGGCGTCTGGTAACTCCAATGCCACCAAGCGATACCCGCCGGCCGGCATCAAGCCGGCCATGTGCACAAGCGCTTCGAGCAACGCGGTTGAGGCATGAAGACATGTGTACACAACGCGCATTCCGCGTGGGTTCCAACGTCCCCCGGCCAATGCGGCGCCATTGCCGCTCAAGTCATCGGCTCGGTAGTAGCCGCGCCGCTCTTTGGCGAGCCGATACAGTTTCATGCGCCAATTCCGTAAATGACGCGCATCAACAGATCCCGTACACGATCATATCCAGGTTGGGAATCCAGGACTTCGAGCGGCCGCAGGCCGGCGAGCTCTGCATGTGGCAGTTGCATCCATTCAGCAGCAAGCGTTTCATTCTCGAATACGTCCATCGCGAGCCGAAAGACGTAGAGTACGCGTGCGACACGATCGGATTCTGCTGGAGATAGACGTTCCTCGCGCGCGATCTTGCGCAGGATCGTGGAACTCGGGAGGCCGAGTCCAGCGAGCAGCGTTTGGACTGGCACATTCAAGAGAGTCTTCGCGACACGGTCGATAATGCTGGCCTCCATCCCCTCACGAATGTGCCGGCGTTGCTCAAGGGCATCGAACTGGCCGAGGAACATCTCGATATCGTGGCCGTGAGCGCTCACTTGCTTAGAGCCGGCGGTCGGCTTGGCCGCTTTCGCGGCGGCCGGACGAGTAGCTGATTGCCGGCCCGCGGATTGATTCCGTGTCATGGCGACATTCCTCTCAAATGAGAATTTCAATATTCTCATTGTAGAGTCGTTCAAGTGAGAGTCAAGACTTTCCCGTTTGGCAATCACGCTGATGCTCCAGAGGTGAGGGTAATCAACCGCGGCTAGGGGACACCACCGTGGGGAGAAGAATCAGCCCAGTCCGATTGGTTGTAACAATCGTTCACGTTAAATTGAACGGGTGTGGCGCCGGAGCCGCTTCGGCGGCGGCCGCTGGGCCCGGCCGTCGTCATGCTATGTGTTTGATAGCACCTACTCCTAACGCTGCCTCATGCGAGCGCCGAGGCGCTTCCGGCCGCCACACATTTCTTTAAGCCTGCCTCGCAGGCCGTCAGACCGAAGCCGTGATCCCCGCGGGCCCCGATTTCCCTGCCGGCCGCACCACGATTTCCACATGCTGGCCGAACGACGCCAGCGTCAGCATCAGTTGATCCAGCGTCACGTTCCGGAGTCGCTCGCGCTGCTCGGGCGTGACCACCGGCCGTGCCATTTCTGCAAGGGCCGCAGCCTCCTCTTCAGTCAGGCCACGCGACGCGATCAACGCGTTGAGCTTCAGCACGAGTACGGACTTGGCCGCCAGTTCGCCGACATCGTAGTAGTCGAAATCGTCCGGCACGTTGTCGGTGTGTTGATTCGATGCGTCGTGGTTCATTACGCCTCCTCCGCCATCACCGAAAGTTGCCGCCGCTGCCCGGTGCCGCAATCGATATCGGGGAATCCTGCCTTCTCGAGCGAAGTGTCATCCGCAACGTCGATCGGCGTGATCACCAGCCGCTTGTGGGACACCTCGATTTTCAGACGCTGCTCGGGATCGAAGCCGGCCGCCTCGATCCATCGGTCGGACAGCTTCGTCCACAGATACACGACGGGCGGCGCCATGTCGGTCAGCCTGATGTGCGGAACAACGCGGTCAGATTGAAAAGACGGTTGCGGGGAGACAAAACAATCGCGGAAATACGTCGGTGCGTTATGATTCGCGCCAGCCATGGTCAACTCCTTTGTTGAGTTGGTTGTGGTCAGCGGCTCGTTGGTGCTGTTCTCACCAGCGGGCCGCGCTCGTTTACGCAGCGGATTCCCGTCGTCACTCCGGTACATGATTGGCATATCGAAATGACGCGAGATTCCTCGCGAGAACGTGTGACCACTCTAGCGGAGATCGACTGGCGTCAGGACACGGTCATGTACGAATTCATCGCGATTGGCCATCAGGCCAGTTCGTCGAATGCTTGCCACATAACGATTCCCGGGTAATCGCGTGGGCTGATCGATTCAGCGCTTGATCACCGATGTGTTAGAAAACGTGTCATTCGATTGCTTCGACTCAGCCGCCGAACGTCGTTCAAGGATCTCATTCGCCTCCCGCCGATAGCGCTCGAACTCCCGCGCGAACGCCGCTGCATCACCCGCCAGCGCCAGCGCTTCGATCGACGCGCACAGCCCGGAGATCTCCCGTTCCCCGATCATCGCGAACGCACCGCGCATGCTATGAATCTCCGAACGCGCGGCCTTCAGGTCGCCATCCTGGAGTGCACGTGCAATGGCGGCATTCGAGCGACGCGTCGCGTCGGCGAGGACCGTATGCAAGTCCTTTGGCAACGGCCCTGCCGGGCGCGGCAACGCGGGCGCATATACCGGCCGCCGCCACGTCCCTGCGTACTTCGCGATCGCCTGTTCAAGCGATTTCAGCGACGTCGGCTTCGTGACGATCTCGTCGATACCCGCTTCCCACGCCAGCCGCAACTCGTCCGGTTCGGCATGCGCGGTCACCGCCAGGATCGGCTGCACGCGGCCGCGTTCGCGCAGCACGCGGGCGAACGCGTAGCCGTCGAGGCCCGGCATGTTGAGATCGGTGAGCACGACCGCGTAGTCGTGGCGATCCACGAGGTCGAGCGCTTCCGCGACATTCGACGCGATATCGGCCTGATAGCCGAGTACGTCCAGCTGATCGTGGACGAGCGAACGATTGACGGGGTTGTCGTCGACGAACAGCACACGTACGTTCGGTGCATCCTCGCCCGACAGCGCCTGCGCGGCGCCCGGCTGTCGGTCGAGCGGCAGCGGCAACGTGACGACGAAGGTCGAGCCCACGCCCGGCACGCTGTTCGCCTCGATGCGCCCGCCCATCGATTCCGCGAGCTTGTAGCTCAGCGCAAGGCCGATACCCGTGCCGCCGAAACGACGCGCGATCGACTCGTCGGCCTGCGCGAACGGCTCGAACACGTGCGCGAGTTGATCGGCCGTCATGCCGATGCCCGAATCGCTGACGCGGATCGTCACGGGCGTCGCGTCGCCGCTCGGTGCCGAGACCGACAACGCCACCGCGCCGCGATCGGTGAACTTGATCGCGTTGCTGACCAGGTTCACGACGATCTGCCGCACGCGCATCGGATCGCCGAGATACGTATGCGTGACCGCTGGATCGACGTCGATGCGCAGCGCGATGCCCTTCGCGCCGGCCACCGGCTCGAACAGGTCCGCGACGTCGCGCATCAGCTCGTCGATCCGGAAGCCGGTCGCCTCGAGCGTCATCCGGTCGGCTTCGATCTTCGTCATGTCGAGCACGTTGTTCAGCATGTCGAGCAGCATCCGCGCGGCCGACGTGACCGCGTGCAGGCGCGGTTTCTGCCGGCTCGGATCGGGCGCCTTGTCGAGGAGTTCGAGATTGCCGAGCATCGCGTTCAACGGCGTGCGAATTTCGTGGCTGATCGTGGCCAGGAACGTCGACTTCGCGCGGTTCGCGCTGTCGAGCGCGCGCTCGGCGTCGGCGCGCGTCGTGATGTCGGAGAAGCTGCACAGCAGCGCGTCCTTGCCCTTGTAGCGGACGCTCACGAAGTTGACGAGCAGGTCGCGCGTGCGGCCGTCGGCGAGCGTCACAGGCAGTTCGACGTCGAGCTGCACGGGCGAGGCGTCCGCGTGCTCGCGGTAGCGCGCCAGCAGCCGCTCGTGCAGCGGCGGATCGCCGGCTTCGCGGTCGTACAGTTCGAGCATCCGGTTGCGCAGCAGCACCTGGTGCGTATCGGGCGACACGAGGCCGATGCCGAACGGCGCGGTCGCGACGATCGTGCGGCTCATCCGCTCGCTTTCGAACACGCGGCGCGAGCGGCGGAACAGCGGCGCGAACACCCGCAGGTCGAACGCGATCACGAGCGTCCATAGCACGATGAGGATGGTCGCGGTCGTGCCGAATTCGCGCAGCATCGTCGACCAGATCGCATAGGCGATCGTGTGCCATGAATACGCATAGACGATCGCGTAGCCGGTATCCGAGATCCTGTCGGTGATCGTGAACACGCCGTGCCGGTAGCTTTCTTCGAAATCCACGAGGCCGCGGCGCCACGACCCTTCGGCGAGCGCGTGCTTCATCAGCGCGGCGCCGTCCTCCGCGTTGTCGGTGCGATCGACGTCCAGCAGCACGCGGCCGTTTTCGTCGATCAGCATCGCGACCGCGTCGTCGGGCGCGTGCTTCATCCGGTCGGCGATCACGTCGACGTCGAAGTCGCTGACGAACGTCATGAAATGCTGCTGCCCGTCGAACGCGGGTTCGACGAGACGGAACACCGTCTTGCCGGTCAACGGATCGATCGCCGGCGCCTGCCACGCGATCCGGCGCGACAGGCGCCAGTAGCGCGCGATGGCGGGATCGGACCAGTCGGCGACGTCGAATGCGAGGTACTGGATCAGCGCATGCGTGTCCGGCACGCCGATGCGCGCGAGCACGTCGTGATACGGCATCGACGGCGGCGGCGTGATCGCGATCACGTTGCGATCGGGGCTGTACGCATAGCCGCGCACCGCGCGCCCGGTCTGGCGCTCGGCGGCCGCGACGGAAATCGTTTGTCGCTCCATCAACTGCACGTAGCGATCGGTTTCGTTGTCGGCCAGCGCTTCGGGCGACGCCGCCACGAAGATCTCGCTCACGCCGCGCATCGGCGCGAGCAGCACGTGGCCGTCCTTGCGCAGTGCGTCGGACGCTTCCCACGCATGCGGCGGATGGCCGTTCCACAGCAGTTCGGCGTTGATCACCGCACGGCGCATCGACGCCTGCTTCGCGTCCATTTCGAGTTGCACGAGCGCCTTGTGCGTGATGAACAGGTCGCGCCGCTCCGCGATGTAGTCGCGCACCGAGCCGACCAGCAGGATGCCGGCCGTGATCAGGATCACGAGCGACAGCACGACCGCGCCGCCGTACAGCGTGAAACGCTGATAGCGGTTCAGCAGGCTCAGGTCGCGCGCGTCGTCGTCGATCGACGCGAACGGCGCGCTGGCGTCCGTGTGGGACGCGAAGAGGTGGCGGATGGGCATGAGACGAAGACCGGTGAATCAATGCGCAAATCAGGAGACGCGCCGCGGCGAGGCCGGAACGCGAACGATATCCGCGAGCCGCATGAAGGCAGCGCGATGCGCCGCCGGCTCGGGGAACGGGAAAATTATCGGGATAGCAGGCGGGTCTGTATGTAGGGCAGTCCGAAACACTCGCGCGCGATGGATAGGACCAGTCCTATTCGTGCAATCGGTTGCGCGCTGCGTATATAAGGCCGGCGATGCGCTCGTGTCAAACGGAATCGATCAAGAGAACGGAGCGTCGGGTCGCGTGTGACACGACTGATTGTCAAGCATCGTTATGTTAGGACTGGGCCTACGAAATAAGTGATCGCACGTCCGGCCGTCTGATTAACCAAATGACAGCCGATCAATACATTGGCATCTGTGGACGTGGAGCGTCCTTCTCCCTTTTTTCTACAGAGGCTATCAACATGAACAAGAGTTATCGCACCGTTTGGAACGCGACGACAGGTACATGGGCGGCAGCGCCCGAAACGGCGCGCATGCGCACGAAATCGAAGTCGAATTCCGCGATGCGGTCGTCGGTGACGGCCGCGGTGGCGGTCATGGCCGGCGTGGGCGGCGGTACGATGGCGGCTGATGCGAATGCGCAGGCCATGACCGGTGGCGGGCTCAACCTGTGTTCGAACACGACCGCGGCGAACGGGGTGCGATACGGGCAGACCTTTGGCGCACTGACCAACACAGTAAATGCCAACTGTGCACCCATCAATACGAGTCTGCCTTCGTATCAAGGGCATGCGCCTTCCTTTATCCTGGGTAACAACGCCAATACGAACGGTGCTACCGGCACTACGCCCACGGCGTCCGTCATGGGTAGCACTGACGGCCATCTGGTCTTGTACGGCCAGAACGGTGTGCACGTCAGTGGTCCGGCCGACTTCGACAATAACGTCAACATGACGAACCATCAGGTCAAGAACCTTGCCGCAGGTACGACAGGGACGGACGCCGTTAACCTGAATCAGTTGAATTCGGCGATTGCTGCGGCGAAGACTACAGCGAATCCGTACGTGGTGACCAATACCGGTACGTATGCTGCCGCGACGGCAGCGCGTGCGGGCAACAGCGCGACGGCGGTCGGTGCGAATGCCAACGCTGGCGGCGTTTCGGCCGTGGCGCTTGGCGGGAATACCGTTGCGACCGGACAGAATGCGGTGGCGCTCGGCACGCTCGCGAATGCAACGGCCAACGAGACGGTCGCGGTCGGTGTGGGCGCGCAGGCAACGGGCAACAACGCGACGGCGCTGGGCCGTGCCGCGGTGGCGGCTGGTAATGGTTCGCTCGCGCTTGGGTCTGCTTCGCAGGTCGATACCATAAGCTCGATTGCAGTAGGGGCGAACGCGCGCGTCATTACGGGCGGTGTCGCGGGGGCGAACTCGTCGATCGCAATCGGCAATGGTGCCGTAGCAGGCGGGACCAACTCGATCGTCATCGGGACGAATGCCCAGCACAGCGGCTCGGGCGCGACCGTGCTCGGGAGCAATGCCAGTGCGATGGGCGGCAGCATGGGTGTTGCCGTGGGCTACAACAGCTCGGCTGCCGGTGCGTCCGCTGTTTCGGTGGGCACGAATGCAATGGCGAGTGGCCGAAATTCGGTTGCGATGGGTCTCGAGGCATCCGCCACCGCTATCAACAGCGTGGTGGTCGGGTACGGGGCCACCGGTGCAGGTGAAACCAGCACCGCAATGGGCACGGGCGCGCGTGCGACCGGCTATCACGCGGTTTCGCTTGGCGCGAATGCGAACTCGGCCGGTAGGGACTCGGTGGCGCTCGGGACTAATGCGAACGCAGCCAATGCGAATTCCGTCGCGTTGGGCAACCAGTCGATTGCGAATCGTGACAATTCTGTTTCCGTCGGTTCCTCGACACTTCAGCGCCAGATCACCAACGTGGCCGCCGGCACGCAGGGCACGGATGCTGTCAACCTCAACCAATTGAATACGGCGATTGCGAACGTTTCGACGGGCGCAAACCCGTACGTCGCCGTGCGCGGCACGACGGCGGCGAACGCGACGGGTTCTCGCTCCATCGCGATCGGCGACGGCGCATTTGCCGCCAACTCGTATGGTGCGGGCTCGGGCGGCGATACCAACATCGCAATCGGCGCAAACGCACGCACGACGGGCGGCTTCGGAGAAATGGCACTCGGTGAGGGCGCTGCGGTGACGGGGCAGGCGGTCGGCGCGACGGCCATCGGCCGCGGTGCAACCGCGCAAGCGAACCAGAGCGTCGCACTGGGTGACGGGGCAATGGCGGATCGGGCAAATACCGTATCGGTAGGGTCCGCCGCGCAGCAACGTCAAATCACCAACGTAGCCGCAGGCACACAAGATACGGACGCGGTGAACGTCTCGCAACTGAAGGGTTCGGGTCTGATCGGCGACGACGGCAAGGCAATCGCCGCGGTGACGTACGACCGTAAGGCGGACGGCACGCCGAACTATGGTTCGGTGACGCTGGGTCATGGTGAGGGTCCGACGCAAATCAAGAACGTTGCTGACGCGACGGATGACCATGACGCACTGAACCTCGGCCAGTTGAAGGATACAGGCTTGGTTGGCGATGACGGCACAGGCAAGCTGACGTCGCTTGCAGTGACGTACGACGATGCGACGAAGGGCAAGGCGACGCTGGCCGGCGCGGACGGCACGACGCTGTCGAATGTGAAGGCCGGTGCGGCCGACATGGACGCGGTGAACGTTTCTCAACTGAAGGGTTCGGGTCTGATCGGAGACGACGGCAAGTCGATCGCCGCGGTGACGTACGACCGGAAGGCGGACGGCACGCCGAACTATGGCTCGGTGACGCTGGGTCATGGTGAAGGCCCGACGCAAATCAAGAACGTTGCTGATGCGACGGATGACCACGACGCCCTGAACCTCGGTCAGTTGAAGAATGCAGGCCTGGTCGGCGATGACGGCGCCGGCAAGCTGACGTCGCTCGCCGTGACGTATGACGATGCGTCGAAGGACAAGGTCACGCTGGCAGGCGCGGACGGCACGACGTTGTCGAACGTGAAGGCGGGCGTTGCCGATATGGACGCGGTCAACGTCTCGCAACTGAAAGACTCGGGTCTGATCGGCGACGACGGCAAGGCAATCGCCGCCGTGACGTATGACGGCGCGACGAAGGACAAGGTCACGCTGGCCGGCACGGACGGCACGACGTTGTCGAACGTGAAGGCAGGCGTTGCTGACATGGACGCAGTGAACGTTTCGCAGCTGAAGGACTCGGGCCTGATTGGCGACGATGGCAAGGCAATCGCCGCAGTGACGTACGACAGCGCCGCGAAGGACAGCGTGACGCTGGGCGGCGTCGGTTCGACGACGCCGGTCGCACTCCACAACGTGGCGGACGGTGTCCTCTCGGCGACGAGCAAGGACGCGGTGAACGGCTCGCAACTGTTCGCGACGAACGAGAACCTGGGCAAGCTGAAGGATTCGCTGGAGCAAGGCGGCGCGATCGACCCGACGACGGGCGAATCGCTGGCCGTGGTGTACGACAGCAACGCGAAGGACACTGTGACGCTGAAGGGCGCGGACGGCACGACGCTGTCGAACGTGAAGGCCGGTGCGGCGGACATGGACGCAGTGAACGTGTCGCAGCTGAAGGGTTCGGGCCTGATCGGCGACGACGGCAAGTCGATCGCCGCGGTGACGTACGACCGTAACGCGGACGGCACGCCGAACTACGGTACGGTGACGCTGGGTCACGGCGCAGGTCCGACGCAGATCAAGAACGTCGCGACCGGCGTCGACGATCTGGACGCGGTCAACGTCAAGCAATTGAACACGGGCCTGTCCGACCTCCGCGACGAGATGTCCGGCGGCAACCTCCGCTTCGTCAAGGTCAACGCCGACCCGGTCACGGGCACGCCTGCGGTCGCAAGCGGCGCGCTGGCTGTCGCCATCGGTTCCGACGCACGGGCGACCAGCGCCAACTCGCTGGCGCTCGGCAGCGGTGCGCGCGTGACCGGCGCCGGTTCGGTCGCGATCGGCTACAACTCGGTCGCGAACCAGAACAACGTCGTGTCGGTAGGCGACGTGGGCCGCGAACGCAAGATCGTCAACGTGGCGGATGGTGACGTCGCATTCCAGAGCACCGACGCGGTCAACGGCGGCCAGCTCTATGCGGCGCTGAACAACCTGTCGACGTCGGTGACCTCGAAGACGCAGCAGGCGATCGATACCTTCTCGTCGGAAATCGACAAGAAAACGCAGGCTGCGATCGACGAAGTGAATTCGCGTTCGATGCAGCCGATGGATGTGAGCGACCCGCTCGTCGCGATCGAAGGCCTGAAGGGCAACAACGTCGCGTCGCTGAATGGTGCGGATCCGACCCAGGCAACGGCGGCCGCGATCGGCTCGTCGACGGCGGCAAGCGGCGCGAATGCGGTGGCCGTTGGTCTCCAAAGCGGGGCGGGTTCCGACAACTCGGTCGCAATCGGCAGCTTCGCGCAGACCGGTGCTGGCCAGGACTACTCGGTGGCGGTGGGTTCGAACGTCCAGACGAACGGCAAGCAGGCCGTTGCGCTGGGGGCGAACGCGCAGGCGAACGGCGAATACGCGCTGGCCGTCGGCAACAACGGTGCCCAGGCAATCGGCGACGGTTCGATCGCGGTCGGTAATGCGGCGAACGTGCGTGCCGGCTCGACCAACGCAATCGCGATCGGTACGGGTGCGAACGTCGCGCGCAGCGTCGAAGGCGCAATGGCATTCGGCGCGAACGCGACCGCAGGCGCGGCCAACAGCATCGCGCTCGGCGCGAATGCGTTCTCGGATCGTGCGAACGCGCTGTCGATCGGCCGTGCGGGCGCGGAACGCCAGATCGTCAACGTCGCGGCCGGTACGCAGGCGACCGATGCAGTGAACGTTAGCCAGCTGAAGGGCGTGACGGATTCGCTCGGCGGCGGCACGACGATCGGCGCGGACGGCAGCATCACGAAGCCGACGTACAAGGTCGACGGTAGCGACTACCACAACGTGGGCGACGCGCTGGACGCGCTCGCGTCGCGCACCCCTGGCGATCCGAACGCGGTGGCATACGACAGCGCGGCGAAGGACAGCGTGACGCTGGGCGGCGCGGGCGCCACGACGCCGGTCGCACTGAAGAACGTCGCCGACGCGAAGGATGATGGCGATGCGCTGAATCTCGGCCAGCTGAAGAACGCGGGCCTGGTCGGCGACGACGGCTCGGGCAACCTGACGTCGGCTGCAGTGACGTACGACAAGAACGCGGACGGCACGATCAACCACGACAAGGCCACGCTCGCAGGCACGGCCGGCACGACGCTGTCGAACGTGAAGGCGGGTGTCGCCGACATGGACGCGGTGAACGTGTCGCAACTGAAGGGCTCGGGCCTGATCGGCGACGACGGCAAGGCAATCGCCGCGGTCACGTACGACCGCAACGCGGACGGCACGCCGAACTACGGTTCGGTGACGCTGGGTAACGGCACGGGTCCGACGCAACTGAAGAACGTCGCGGACGCGACGGACGATGGCGACGCGCTGAACCTGGGTCAGCTGAAAGACGCCGGTCTGGTTGGCGAGGACGGTGCGGGCAAGCTGACGTCGGCAGCGGTGACGTACGACCGCAACGCGGATGGCACGATCAACCACGACAAGGCGACGCTGGCCGGCACGAACGGCACGACGTTGTCGAACGTGAAGGCAGGCGTTGCCGACATGGACGCGGTGAACGTGTCGCAACTGAAGGATGCGGGCCTGATCGACCCGTCGACGGGCAAGCCGGTCGCGGCGGTGACGTACGACAGCGCGGCGAAGGATACCGTCACGCTGGGCGGAGCAGGTGCAACCACGCCGGTCGCACTGAAGAACGTGGCCGACGCGAAGGACGACGGCGACGCGCTGAACCTCGGCCAGTTGAAGAATGCCGGCCTGGTGGGTGACGACGGCACGGGCAACCTGACGTCGCTCGCGGTGACGTACGACGGCGCATCGAAGGACAGCGTGACGCTGGGCGGCACGGGTGCGACCGCGCCGGTGGCGCTGCACAACGTGGCGGATGGCGTTTTGTCGGCGACGAGCAAGGACGCGGTGAACGGTTCGCAGCTGTTCGCGACGAACCAGAACCTCGGCAACCTGAAGGACTCGCTGGAGCAAGGCGGCGTGATCGATCCGGTCACGGGTGAATCGCTGGCCGTCGTGTACGACAGCGCGGCGAAGAATAGCGTGACGCTGGGTAACGCCGGTACGCCGGTTGGCATCCACAACCTCGCAGCCGGCGCCGTCAACGCGACGAGCAACGACGCGATCAACGGTTCGCAGCTGTTCACGGTGTCGAAGAGCGTCGCGGACAAGATCGGCGGCGGCGCGGGCGTCGGCGCGGATGGTTCGATCACGGACCCGACCTACTCGGTCGGCGGCCAGGACTACCACAGCGTGGGCGACGCCCTCGGTGCGCTCGACAAGAACAGCGGCAACAATCCGCTGGCCGTGGTGTACGACGGCGCGGCGAAGGATGCCGTGACGCTGGGCGGTGCAGGCGCCACGACGCCGGTCGCACTGAAGAACGTGGCCGACGCGAAGGACGACGGCGATGCACTGAACCTCGGTCAGCTGAAGAACGCGGGCCTGGTAGGCGATGACGGCACGGGCAAGCTGACGTCGGCAGCGATGACGTACGACAAGAACGCGGACGGCACGATCAACCATGAGCAGGCCACGCTGGCGGGCACGAACGGCACGACGCTGTCGAACGTGAAGGCCGGTGTTGCGGACATGGACGCGGTGAACGTGAGCCAGCTGAAGGATTCGGGCCTGATCGGAGACGATGGCAAGTCGATCGCCGCAGTGACGTATGACAGCCCGGCGAAGGACACCGTGACGCTGGGCGGCGCGGGCGCAACGACGCCGGTCGCACTGAAGAACGTCGCCGACGGTACGGATCGTCACGACGCGATCAACCTTGGCCAGTTGCAGGATGCGGGCCTTGTTACGCCGGTCGATCCGACGGACCCGAGCAAGGGCCTGACATCGCTTGCCGTGACTTATGACAGCGCGGCGAAGGACACCGTGACGCTGGCGGGCACGAACGGCACGACGCTGTCGAACGTGAAGGCCGGTGTTGCTGACATGGACGCAGTGAACGTGAGCCAGCTGAAGGACGCAGGCCTGATCGATCCGTCGACGGGCAAGCCGATCGCGGCGGTGACGTACGACAGCGCGGCGAAGGACAGCGTGACGCTGGGCGGCGCGGGCGCCACGACGCCGGTCGCACTGAAGAACGTCGCCGACGCGAAGGACGACGGCGATGCGCTGAACCTCGGTCAGCTGAAGAACGCGGGCCTGGTGGGCGACGACGGCTCGGGCAACCTGACGTCGGCTGCAGTGACGTACGACAAGAACGCGGACGGCACGATCAACCACGACAAGGCCACGCTGGCAGGTACGGACGGCACGACACTGTCGAACGTGAAGGCCGGTGTTGCCGACATGGACGCAGTGAACGTGTCGCAGCTGAAGGACGCGGGCCTGATCGATCCGTCGACGGGCAAGCCGATCGCGGCGGTGACGTACGACAGCGCGGCGAAGGACAGCGTGACGCTGGGCGGCACGGGCGCCACGACGCCGGTCGCACTGAAGAACGTCGCCGACGGCACGGAGCGTCACGACGCGATCAACCTCGGCCAGCTGCAGGACGCAGGCCTGGTGGGTCAGGACGGTTCGGGAAACCTGACGTCGCTGGCGGTGGCATACGACAGCGCAACGAAGGACGTCGTCACGCTGAAGGGCGCGAACGGCACGACGATCACGAACGTGAAGGCAGGTGCGGTCACGGCCACCAGCACGGACGCGATCAACGGTGCGCAGCTGCACGGCACGGCGCAGAGCGTGGCCGATTCGCTGGGCGGCGGCTCGACCGTCGGCGCGGACGGCAAGGTGACGAACCCGACGTACTCGCTGGCCGACCCGACGGATGCGACGAAGTCGAAGGACTACAGCAACGTGGGCGACGCATTGTCGAACCTCGACGGCCGTACGACGACGAACACGACCAACATCACGGTGATCAACAAACAGCTCGCCGATTCGGGGCTGGTCGATCCGGTGACGGGCCAGTCGATCGCGGCGGTGACGTACGACCGCAACGCGGACGGCACGCCGAACCTCGGTTCGGTGACGCTGGGCGGCGCGGGCGCGACGGCTCCGGTGGCATTGAAGAACGTCGCGGACGGTGTGGATTCGCATGACGCAGTGAACCTCGGTCAGTTGCAGAACGCTGGCCTGGTCGCGCCGGTCGATCCGACGAACCCGGGGGCGGGCCTGACGTCGCTCGCCGTGACGTACGACAAGCACGCGGACGGTTCGGCGAACTTCGACCAGATCTCGCTGAAGGGCGCGAACGGCACGACGCTCACGAACGTCAAGGCGGGCGCGGTGAACGCGACCAGCATGGACGCCGTGAACGGTTCGCAGCTGTACGGCGCATCGAAGAGCGTGGCCGATGCACTGGGCGGCGGTTCGACCGTCGACGCGAACGGCAACGTGACGAACCCGACGTACACCGTGAACGACAAGACGTACAACAACGTCGGCGATGCGATCGAGAACATCTCGAGCAGCCTCGTCCACGGCTCGATCGGCCTCGTCCAGCAGGACGAGGACACGCGCGACATCACGGTCGCGAAGGACACGGACGGCACGACCGTGAACTTCGCGGGCATGGCGGGCGACCGCGTGCTGACCGGCGTGGGTGCGGGTGCGGTGAGCGCGACGAGCAACGACGCGATCAACGGCTCGCAACTGCACGGCACCGCGCAGAGCGTGGCGGACGTGATCGGCGGCGGGACCACGGTCGATGCGGACGGCAAGCTCGCGGATACGTCGATCGAGGTGAACGGCAACAAGTACAAGACCGTGGCCGAAGCAGTCCAGGCCGCGGCGCAGTACGGTGCGACCGATTCGCTCGCGGTGCGCTACGACCTGAACGGCGATGGCACGCCGAACTTCGGTTCGGTCACGCTGGGCGGTTCGGGTGCGGCGCCGGTGCGTCTGACCAACGTCGCGGACGGCGCAAGCAAGTACGACGCCGTGAACTTTGGCCAGCTGAGTGAGCTGAGCGACCGCATCGGCGGCATCGACGACCGCGTCGGTGCGCTGGAGCAGAACCCGAGCAACCCGAATCCGGGTCCTGGCGGCCCCGGCAACGACTACTTCGCCGGCACCGACGTGGGTTCGGACGGCACGACGGCAGCGAACGCCGGCACCGGTACGGGCAACACGGCTGCGGGCTCGGGCGCGATCGTCAGCACGGGCGCGAACAACGCCACTGTGATCGGCTCGAACGCGAACGTGTCGCAGAGCAACGGTACTGCGATCGGCTCGGGTTCGAAGAGCACGGCGGAAGGCGCCACGTCGATCGGCAGCAATGCCAATGCGTCGGGCTCCAAGTCGACCGCGATCGGCGAAGGCGCGAACGCGTCCGGTTCGAACGCGGTGGCGCTGGGCGCAGGCTCGGTGGCAACGGAAGCGAACACGGTGTCGTTCGGTAACGGTACGGATGACGGCAACCGCCGGATCACGAACATCCGCGACGGTATCAACGAGACCGACGCCGCGACGAAGGGGCAGCTCGATCGCGCCATGGGCGGCTTGCAAGGCCAGGTCAACGACCTGTCGCGCAACGCGTACTCCGGTATCGCCGCAGCCACCGCGCTGACGATGATTCCGGGCGTCGATCCGGGCAAGACGATTTCGTTCGGTATCGGCGGCGCGACCTACAAGGGCTATCAGGCAGTGGCGTTCGGCGGCGAAGCCCGCATCACGCAGAACCTGAAGATGAAGGCCGGCGTGGGCATGTCGAGCGGCGGCAACACCGTCGGCGTGGGCGCTTCGTATCAGTGGTAAGCCGCGGGGCGGGGCGCGAGCCCCGCCCGCGTGCATCGTCCGACTGACTCCATTCAACTATTCAGGCGTCCGCCCTCGCGGCGGACGTTTCACCATGACCATGAAAACCTTGTTGTTGCGCGCCGCATCGATTGGCGCGATCGCGATGGCGCTCGGTGCGTGTACGACGCAATCGGGCCTCACCTACGACATCCGCGCGGTGTCGATTCCCGGCAAGCCGGACAACGTGTTCCGCGTGAGCTGCGACGGGCTGCTCGGCAGCGCGAACGCCTGCGCCCGCGCGGCGGAAGAGTTCTGCCAGGGCAAGGGCTTCACGCCGCTCGAGATGATCGACCGCGTGTACAGCCGTGCGCCGATGAAGGACCCGCGCGAGATCACGTTCATGTGCGGCAAGCCGCAGCCGGTCGTGCAGGCCGCACCGCCGGCCCCCGCCCCGCAACCGGCGCCGCAGCCGGTGCCGCAGCGCCAGGTGCTGCTGCAGGGTGACGCGAACTTCGCGCTCGACAGCGCGGCGCTCACGCCCGAAGCGCGCAGCCAGCTCGACCGCTTCGTGCAGATCAACAGCGGCGTCGACTTCCGCCGCGTCGCGATCACCGGCTTCACCGATTCGACGGGCAGCAACACGCACAACCTCGCGCTGTCGGCTTCGCGGGCCCGCAACGTGATGAACTACCTGCGCAGCAATGGCCTGAAGGCGCAGTCGTTCGTCTCCGAAGGCCTCGGCGCCGCCGATCCGGTCGCGTCCAACGCGACGGCCGAAGGCCGTGCGCAGAACCGCCGTGTCGAGATCCGGATCGATGCGAAATAACGCGTACTGGATCACGCTTCACCGGTACGCGCGGGGATCCGGTCGGCACTGAGCCGATCGAGGGACGCTCCATCCGCCCGCCCTGTACCCGGAACCGCCGGCTCGTCATGAGTCGGCGGTTTTTTTATGGCGACGCACCATCCGCTGGCCGCCGCCGGCCGCGCCGATGGCTGATGCGCCCGTTTTCGTGCGAAGATAGCGCCCAATTACGATCCACGACGCCGCGATGCGCGCCGTCGCCGCCCACCGGGCGGCGAACCGGCCGCGACGATTGCCGCGCAAATCTGGACGACTATGGGAAGCTATCTGATACGCGTGGTACTGGCCGACGACCACCCGGCGATGCTGGTCGGCGTCGAGCACGGCCTGTCGTCGGTGCCGACGATCCAGTTGACCGGCAAGGCCGTCAATTCGACCGAGCTGATCCGGCTCGTCGAGGCCGGCGTGTGCGACGTCGTGGTGTCCGACTATGCGATGCCGGGCAGCGCGCACGGCGACGGCATCACGCTGTTCTCCTATCTCCAGCGCAATCACCCTGCCGTGAAGCTGGTCGTGCTGACCATGCTCGACAATCCGGCCGTGATCGGCGCGCTGACGCGGCTTGGCATCGAGTGCATCGTCAGCAAGTCCGACACGATCGACCACCTGATTCCCGCGATTCACGCGGCTGCTACGGGCGGCACGTATTTCTCGCCGTCGGTCGAGAAGGTCGTGCGTACGCTCACGTCGCATTCGAGCGCGCGGGCCGCCGACCAGAAGCGCGAACTCAGCGACCGCGAACTCGAAGTCGTGCGGCTTTATGCGTCGGGCCTCACGGTCAACGAGATCGCCGACAAGCTCAGCCGCAGCAAAAAGACGATCAGCACGCAGAAGGCGCGCGCGATGGAAAAGCTCGGGATCGAGAAGGACATCGATCTGCTGCGCTACGCGATCGAGCACGGGATCGTCGCCGCATCGGCCAGCGAAGGGCGCGGCGGCGACGCCAAGGAAGAAGGCAGCGTCGATCCGGCCTGACGGCGGATGCAACGATGCCCGCCGCATAGGATGGCGGCGATGAAGGAAGGTGAGCGCGCCGGCTCATACCGGCGCACCGAAGCCCCGGCACCGCAAGGTTGCCGGGGCTTTTTGTTTCAGGTCGTGGCTGCAGCGTTATGCGCTGGCTTCGTCGTTGCGCACGGGCGGCGCATAGCCGTAGTCGGTCACGAGCCCGCACGCGATCGCGTAGCGCACCAGGTCGACATCGCGCTCGATGCCGAGCTTCTGCATCGCCGAGCTTTTCTGCGTGCTGATCGTCTTCTTGCTGCGGTTCAGCTTTTCCGCGATCTCGTTGACCGACAGCCCCGACGCAAAGAGGCGAATCACCTCAACCTCGCGCACCGACAGCGCGGGCGCCTTGCCGCCGATGCTGCCCGTGTTGCGCAGGATCCGGTCCATCGACGGCGACAGGTAGCGGCCGCTCGTATAGGCCGCGTGAATCGCCATCGTCAGGTGATTGGGCATGTCCGACTTGCTGACGATGCACGCGATGCCGATATCGATCAGCGCGCGCAACGCCACCGCGTTCTCCATCATCGTCATCACGACGATCTTCAGGCCTGGAAACCGCTTGAGCAGGGTCGTGAACATCGCGAGGCCGTCGCCGTATTCGGTGCCGGGCATCGCATAGTCGGACACCAGCACGTCGCATGGATGGTTCGACAGTGCATTCATCAGCTCCGTCGAATTGTGCGCAGTCGCGACGACCGAGACGGTGTTCGTGGCCGACAGTTCGTAGCGGGCGCCGACGACGACGGCCGGATGATCGTCGGCGATCACGATGCGAATGGGGAAGGTTCTGTTCATGTTGGTCTCACGCGCTTTGCCGCGCATGGCGGCGCGTGCGTATCACTCGGTTGAAAGAAAGGGATTCGGCGCATACGGGCCGCTGCGGGGTGCGCAACCAAAAGCCCCGCTCTCGATGCGGACGCGCCGACGGCCGGTGGCGACTCCTGGCGGAATCGGCACCGGCCGTCGGCCGAACGGCGGGGGGATCGCTCCCCCCGCTTCGGAGCGATGCGCCGCGCGAGGCGGCGCGATCGGGTCAGAACTCATAGCCGACCTGGGCACGCACACCGGCATCGCCGACCGACGTGAGCGACGCCGCGCCGTTCACCAGCCACTTGCCGTTGCGCGAACGGTAGGTCGCGCCGGCGGCGACGGCCGAGCCGCTCTTGAAGTTCGCGGTGCCGACGGCCACGACCGTCTTGCCCGGCGCCGACGGCGTCATGTTCGGCATCGCCATCGCGGCGGCGATACCGGCGTACGCGTTCTTCGCGACGTCGTTGATCGCGCGGTTCGTGTCGTTGAAGCGGGCGTCGACGGATTCCATCGCACGGTCGAGCTGGCCCTTCGTCGCGGCATCGCTGGCGTTGATACCGTCCGCGATGTTGACGAGGCGGCGGTTGCCTTCTTCCGTGCCGTTACCGAACGACACCGTGTTGGCTTCCGTTGCCACGGAACCCTGGCCGATCGCGACCGAGCCGCTGCCCGTGGCCGATGCGCCCTGGCCGAGCGATGTGCTGTTCTCGCCCGATGCGACCGCGCCCTGGCCGACGGCCGAGCTGTTGCTGCCCGACGCCGCCGAGCCTTGGCCGAGCGCCGTGCCGTTTTCGCCCGAAGCTACCGCGCCTTGACCGAGGGCCGAGCCGTTGTCGCCGGATGCGACCGAACCCTGGCCGATAGCCGAACCGTTGTTGCCCGATGCCACCGCGCCCTGACCGACGGCCGATGCGTTTTCACCCGATGCGAGCGCGCTGTCGCCAATCGCCGAGCTGTTCTCGCCGGATGCCACCGCGCCTTCGCCGACGACGGTCGAGCCGTCGCCCGTACCCGGGCCGCCCGTGCCGGGGTTCGCTTCGAGATCGCCGAGGCGGTCGGACAGGTCGCCGAAGCGGCTCGACAGGTCGCCGAGCTGGCCGCTCAGGTCGCCGTACTGCTTCGCGAACTGCTCCTGCAGGTCGAACAGCTGGCTGCCGTTGATCGCGTCCATGCTCGTCGCGCTGATCTCGCCCGCGGCGACACGCTGCAGCTTCGTGCCGAACGTGCCGGCGAACGTCACCGTGTCGAAATTGAGGCCGGAGTCGTACGTAACCGCGCCGACTTCCTTGCCCGTGTAGTCGATCAGGCCGGTTGCGCGCAACTGCGACACCGTCACGACGTCGTCGTCGTCCACGCCGTTCGCGACGCCGGACAGTACGCGTGCGCCGCCGCTGCCGCCGAAGTTCACGGACTTGCCGCCCGTCGCCGCCGCGACCGTGATCGCGCCCGACGCATCCTGCTGGACGAGGCCGACCGAGCCGCTGCCGATCTGGTCGGCCAGCTTCGTGATTGCACCTTCGTTCACCGTCACGCGGTTGTCGACGTTCGTCACGCGGCCGTCGATGGCGGTGATCGCGGTCTCGTTGTTCGTCGTGCGGCCGTCGAGGTTGGTGATCGCGGTCTCGTTGTCCGTCACGCGGCCATCCAGGCCCGCGATCGCATCGTGGGTCTTGGTGAATTCGGCGTTCATCTGGCCGAGGTTCACCGCGTCCGAATCCAGCGTGCCGGCAGCGACGCCCGACAGCTTGCGGTCGCTCGTCTTGCTGGCGAAGTTCACCGTCGCGCCATCCGTGTTCGCGCCGACCGTCAGGTCGTCGCCCGCGTTGGCCTGCTGAACGAGGCCGAGCGATCCGCTGCCGATCTGGTCGGCCAGCTTCGTGATCGCACCTTCGTTCACCGTCACGCGGTTGTCGAGGCTGGTGATCGAGCCTTCGTTCGCCGTCACGCGGTTGTCGATGTTCGTGATCGTGGTCTCGCTGGTCGTCATGCGGCCGTCGAGATTCGTGATCGCCGTTTCGTTCGTCGAGACGCGGCCGTCGAGGCCCGAGATCGCGGCGTTCGTCGTCGCGAAGCCGGCATTCATCTGGCCGACGTTCACGGCGTCCGAATCCAGCATGCCGTCAGCGACGCCGGCCAGCCGGCGGTTGCTCGTGTTGCTGGCGAAGTTCACAGCCGCGCCGTCGGTGTTCGCGCCGACCGTCAGATCCGCGCCGGCCGCCGATTGCTGGACGAGGCCGATCGTGCCGCCCGACAACTCGCTCAACTGATCGTTGATCGACTTGATCTCGGTCGTATGCGTGGCGATGTTGCCCTTCGCGATCGTCATGTCGCCGTCGAGCGCGGCCACCTGCGTGTTGGTCGTCGACAACGCGGCGTTCGTTGCGGCAATGGCGGCGTTCGTCGTCGCGAGGCCGGCGTTCATCTGGCCGACGTTCACGGCGTCGGCATCGTCCGTGCCGGCTTCGATGCCCGTCAGCTTGCGATTGCTCGTCTTGCCGGCGAAGTTCACCGCGGCGCCGTCGGTGTTCGCGCCGACCGTCAGATCGTCACCCGCGTTGGCTTGCTGGACGAGACCGAGCGTACCGCTGCCGATCTGGTCGGCCAGCTTCGTGATCGCCCCTTCGTTCACCGTCACGCGGTTGTCGATGCTCGTGATCGCGCCTTCGTTGGCCGTCGTGCGGCCGTCGAGGTGGGTGATCGACGTTTCGGTGTTCGTGACACGTCCGTCGAGGTTCGTGATCGCGGTTTCGTTGCTCGTCATGCGGCTGCCGAGATCGGTGATTGCGGTCTCGTTGTTGGTCACGCGTCCGTCGATGGCGGTGATTGCACCTTCGTTGGTCGTCACGCGGCCGTTGAGGCTCGTGATCGCGGCGTTCGTGGTCGACAGGCCGGTGTTCATCTGGCCGAGGTTCACGGCGTCCGAATCGAGCGTGCCGTCAGCGATGCCGGTCAGCCGGCGGTTGCTCGTGTTGCTGGCGAAGTTCACTGCGGCGCCGTCGGTATTCGCGCCGACTGTCAGGTCGCTCCCTGCGCCGGCTTGCTGAACGAGACCGATCGTGCCGCTCGACAACTCGCCCAGCTTGTCGTTGAGCTTCGTGATGTCGGACGTGTTGGTCGAGATGCCGGTCTTGGCAGCCGTCATGTCGTTGTTCAGCGCGGTGATCTGGGTATTGGCCGTCGAAAGCGACGCGTTGGTCGCGGCGAGCGTGGTGTTGGTCGTCGACAGTGCCGCATTCGTCGCTGCGATCGAAGCGTTCGTCGTCGACAGGCCAGCATTCATCTGGCCGACGTTCACGGCATCGGTGTCTGCGGTACCAGAGGCGACGTTGGTGATCTGTCGTCGAAGCGTCGACGAACCGACCGACACGCTGTTGTCGCGGTCCGTGGTCGACGTGGCACCGAGTGCTACTGAGTCGGTGTGGGTCGCCTGTGCATTGACGCCCATTGCCACGCCGTGCGAGCCGCTTGCATTCGAACTCGAGCCGATCGCGACAGCGGCGCCGCCCGCGCTGCTCGACTGGAACCCGAGCGCCGTGCTGTTGTTGCCGCTGGCCACTGCACTGTTGCCAATGGCCGTCGCGTAAGTACCCACGGCGTTCGTGTTCGTGCCGATGGCAAGCGCGGCGGTGCCGGCCTGCGCGGCAACCGTGCTGTTACTCGTATCGATCTTGATGTACGTGTCGTTGACCTTCGTCGACAGCGCGGCATTCATCTGACCGACGTTCACGGCATCCGTGTCGTTGATGCCATCGGCCATGTTGACGATCCGGCGCGTAATTTTCGTTCCGTCTGCATTCGAGACGGCACCGACGGACACGGTGTACTGTTCGGTCGCGACGGAACCGGCACCCAATGCCACGGCATTGGCCGCGCCGGCGCTGGAAAGCACGCCGATTGCAACGGAGTTGGTACCTGTCACGGCCGCACCGCGACCGGCTTGAGTTGCCCCGCCGATGGCCACGCCGTAACTCGCGGAAACCGTGGTGTTCGCACCGATCGCTACACCGGCGCTATTTAGTGATGTGGCATTGTTACCCAGAACACTGGAATTTCCGCCGGCAGCCGAGGAGCTGTTGCCAATGGCGATATCGTTGGCGTTGACGGCGCTAGCGGTCTGTCCGGGGGCAGTCGAAATCGAAATGCCGTTGCCGTTGCTCCATCCGCCGGCCATGACACCGATTGCCCCCATCGTGCCGATCGAACCGCCGCCTGCCACTTGGCACACGCCCGCTGCATCGACCGTGCCGCTCGTCCCGTCTTCGGTCGTACACACTTCTGCCGCCGCCGCGCCGCCGATCGCCGCACCACCCAGCGCGATCGCGATCACCGCTTGCCGTGCCGCGCGCGACGAACCCTTCGAATGCGACTTCGCCGTCTCGGCCGCTGCCGTCCACGTGTTCGTCACGGCATTCCAAACGCTGCGATAGGTCTTGTTCATATCCCTACTCCTTTCAGTTTGTCAGTTCACAAACCGATGGTAGGGATCAGCCTTGTCCTAATCAGTCGTCCTTGGCTGATTCGAGATAGCAGCTGTGTGGGCCCAGTCCTACATGCGTGCGATCACCTCGCTGCCGCTTCCGTTTCCGCGGCGTGCGCCGCGCCCGAGCCCTCGGCCCCCGATTCGTAGTAGCTTTTCATGTGCTCGACGAACGCGCGCACGCGTGACGGCGTGTGCCGGTGTCGTGGATAGACCGCGTAGTAGTTCAGTCGCCCGAGCCGGTAGCCGGGCAGGATACGCACGAGCCGGCCCTCGGCAATATCGCGCGCCACCGTGAGATGCGTGAACGCGGCAATGCCGAGCCCCGCAACCGCGGCCGCGTGAACGGCGGTAATGGCGTCGATCCGCAGCGCGGCTTGCCCTGCGATGCTCGTCGTGTCGCCGTCGCCGTCGTCGGCCGTCAACGTCCAGTCGCCGTCGCCCTGCGGCTTGCGATGCATCAGCAGGTCGTGGCCGGCGAGGTCGACCGGCGACCTCGGCAGGCCGCGCCGCGCGACATAGGCAGGCGCGGCGACGAGGATCTCGTCCGAACGCGTCAGCGTCCTCGCGACCAGTTCCGAATCCGACAGCGTCCCGGTGATCCGCAATGCCACGTCGAAGCCGTCCGCGATGAGATTGACGAAGCGGTCGCTGCACGAAATATCCAGTTGGACCTTCGGATAGCGCGCCCGAAACGCCGGCAGCCACGCGCCCATTTCGAACGTGCCGATCGCCATCGGCATCGACACGCGCAACAGCCCGCTCGGCTCCGCCCGTTCGATCGATAGCGCGTCGGCTGCGGCATCGACGCGATCGAGAATGTCGACACACGACGCGTAGTACCGCTCGCCGTCTTCCGTCAGCGAGAAATGGCGCGTGCTGCGCTGGACGAGCTGTACGCCGAGCCGGGCCTCAAGCTGTCGCAACTGGCGCGACACCGTGGAGTGCGTCATGTCCAGCCGATCGCCCGCGATCGAGAAGCTGCGCGTCTCGACCAGCGTGCGGTATACGCGCATTGCCAGCAGTTGATCCATGGAACGGCTTCCTACGCATGTCCGGTTTGTCCGTCGGCCCGACGAAGATCGCTGGCGCACATCTTATCCCGAGCAGCGGATACGGAAGCACCGGCCGGCTCGCGTCGACGAACGAATAGGACCGGTCCTATTCAGTCTCCTTCACCCGTGATCGATACTCGATTCGATCGCGCGGTCACGCCGTCCGGAACTGTGCGCCGCGCGCACAGGTCATGTGCGCTCGCGCGGTAGCCGGATACCAGCCCGCTCCCTAAACTCGCCTCATCCACTGACGAACCGGAGTACAACATGTCTCACCCCACCATCCTCGCCATCGTCGGCGCTTCGCAGCCGACCGAGCTGTCCCGCACCGGCACGGCGCTGCTCGTCATCGACTTCCAGAACGAGTATTTCAGCGGCCGCATGCCGATTCCCGACGGCATGGCGGCGCTGAGCAACGCGAAGCGACTCGTCGGCATGGCAGATCGTCACGCAATGCCGGTGTATCACGTGCAGCACGTGAACCCGGCCGGTGCGCCGGTATTCGCCGAAGATTCGCCGACCGTCGAATTCCACGATGCGCTTCGACCCGAGCCGCATCATCGCATCGTGCAGAAGTCCAACGTCAGCGTGTTTCAGGGTACCGACATCGAACGACGACTGAAGGCCGACGGCATCGGGACCGTGATCATCGCCGGCCTGATGACGCACGCGTGCGTCGCCGGCGCTGCGCGTGATGCGGCGCCAGCCGGGTTCGAGGTGATCGTCGCGTCCGATGCGGCGGCGACGCGCGATATCGATTCGCCGGCCGGCGGAACCGTCGATCATGCCGAGCTGCACGCGGCGTCGCTGGTCACCGTCGCCGATACGTTCGGCGCGGTGATGTCGACCGACGCGATCCTGGCCTTGCACGTTCGCTGATCGGGCGGTCGGTCCATTGCGCGATCGCGCTCCCACAATTTAAGGAATGCAAATGAAATCAATCCATAAGTATCTCGCCGCTGCCACTGCCGTGTTTGCGCTTGCCGCGCCGTTTGCCACCGCAACGCATGCCTCGGAAAGGGCCAAGGCGGCTCCGCAGCCGCTCGTATCCTTTCCCGTCTCCGACCTGAAATGGCGCGAGTTGCCGGGCACCGGCGGCATCAAGGTCGCCGACCTGCGGGGCAGCATCACCGGACACGGTCCGTACGACGCATTCGTGATTTTCCCGGCCGGCAAGGACAATCCGTATCACCTGCATACGCAGAACCTGCCGACGGTCGTGCTGAAGGGCACGTTCTACGCGATCATCGACGGCAAGCGTACCGAGTACCCGGCGGGTTCCTTCTACAATTTGCCCGCCGACATGCCGCATTACAGTGGTTGCGAGAAGGGCGAGGACTGCCTGCTGTTCCAGTACCAGGCCGATCACTTCGATCTCGTGCCGGTGGCGAAGAAGTAAGCCGGGCGGCAAGCTCCACGGGCGCGCTTCGATCGCGCTTTCGCACGGCTGTTTCAGATCGTCGATTGGGCTGACCGAGCCGTATTCAGACGGGCGGCGCTTGCGTCGCGCGCCGTTGAAGCGCTTCCCGCGCCAGCGTTTCCACATCCGCGAGCCGCGTATCGAACGACGTCATGTCGTTGTCGTGTACAAGGGCCTGCAGTTCACCGACCGCATCCGCGACGCCATGCTCGTGAATCGTCGCAAACGCACCACGCAGCGAATGGAGTTCGTGCCGCAGCGCGGCGACGTCATCGCGTGCCCGTGCATCGCGAATCCCCGCGAGCGATTTCACGAGGCTCGTTTCCAGCAACGTGTGAACGTCCGGCGGCAACGGCCCTTCCGCCAGATCGACGAGCGCGCGCCGGGCCGGTGCCTGCGCGGCGACCGCATGCGCATACCGCCGCACGGTGCGGTCGATCGTATCGAGCAGTACCGGCTTCACGAGCACTGCGACGATGCCCGCTTCCGCGCAGCGCGCATGCTCGGCCGCGCTCGCATGCGCGGTGACGGCCACCACCGGCATCTCCGGATACTGCGAACGCAGCACGCGCGCGAGCGTGTAGCCGTCCATGCCCGGCATGTTCAGGTCGGTCATCACGAGGTCGTAGCGCCCATCGGCACAGCGCCGCAGCGCCGCCGCGCCTTCCTCCGCCGCATCCGCCGCATAGCCGAGCGTGACGAGCTGGCCCTGCAGCAGCGTGCGGTTCACCGGATGATCGTCGACGACGAGCACGCGCGCGGTGACGGCCGGCAGCGCGGCATCGTCGGCCTGCGCAGCGTCGTGTTCGGCGACCTGCGCGTCGGTGGCCGGACGCAGCGGCAGCGTGACGACGAAGGTACTGCCCTTGTCGGGCTCGCTCTTCACGTCGACCGTGCCATGCATCATCTGCGTGAGCTGTTTCGTCAGCGCGAGCCCGAGCCCCGTGCCGCCATAGCGGCGCGTGATCGACGTATCGGCCTGCGTGAACGGGCGGAACAGCCCCGCGCGCTGCGCGTCCGTCATCCCGATGCCCGTGTCGCTGACGCCGATCGCGATCGGCGAAGCCGGGTCCGTGTCGTCGCGCAGGTACACCTCGAGCGTGATTTCGCCGTGGTTGGTGAACTTGATCGCGTTGCCGACGAGGTTCGCGGCGATCTGGCGGATCCGCGTCGGGTCGCCGAGATAGCGCGCGGGCAACGCATCGTCGACGAACACGTCGAACTGTAGTCCCTTCGCTGTCGCGAGCGGCTCGAACATCGCGCCGGTCTGCCGGATCGTTTCCGCGAGGTCGAACGGGATTGCCTCGATCGTCATCTGGCCGGCCTCGATCTTCGACAGGTCGAGGATGTCGTTGATCAGGTCGAGCAGCACCGACGACGCGCCTTCCACCGTGTGCAGCCGTTCACGCTGCGTGTCGGCCAGCGGCTCGCGGCCGATCAGTTCGAGGTTGCCGAGGATCGCGTTCAGCGGCGTGCGGATCTCGTGGCTCATCGTCGCGAGGAACGCGGATTTCGCGTTGTTCGCGGCGTCGGCCGCTCGCGCCGCTTCGTCGAGCCGGCGCTCGATGTTCTTCTGCGACGTGATGTCGGAGAAGTTGCACAGCACGACGTCCGTATCGCGAAAGCGCGTGCGGACCAGATTGACGAGCAGGTCGACGGTTTCGCCGCCGGCGGTGGGCAGCGTCACGTGCAGATCGGGTTGCCATGCGGCGGCGGCAGGTGAGCGGTCGAAGCGTTCGAGCAGCCTTGCCGGCAACGAAGGTTCGCCCGCACGGCGCGCATCGTAGTCGCGCATCGTGTCGTTCTGCAGCAGCACCGTGCTGTCCGCGAGCGACAGCAGCGCGATGCCGGACGGCGCGGCTTCGACGATCGTCCGGTTGAGGTTCTCGCTGTCGATCACGCGGCGCGTGCGTGCATCGTCGGGTTTCAGCACGCGGCGGTCGAAGCGCACGAGCAGCCACCAGACGAGCGCGATCACCGCGAGCATGATCGCGACGTACCAGCCGGCACGCAGGCCGATCGTCGCGAGCAGCGAGCGCAGCGTGAATGCCTGCACGAGCGTCCAGTCGGTTTCGGGAATAGGCTGGCTCAGCGAAAACAGGCCGTCGCCGAAGGCCGTGCGCGGGCCGCCGCGGCGCGCTGCCTCGCGCGTCTGCGTATCGAGGCGTTCGATCGTGGCGCGCGTGCGGTCGTCGTCGGCCGCGGTGCCCGCGCGCAGCAACGTGCGGCCGTGCGCATCGACGACGATCGCCGCGTCGGTCGTATCGCCCGCGGACAGACGCGTGCGCAGCACGTCGACCGGCAGCGTCGACAGGAACACGGCGCGCGGCGATTGCCTTTCGTACACGGCGCCGGCGATCCGGAACACGTCGCGTCGCTGCACGGGGTCGTAGACGGGCGGATGCCATTCGTATTGCCCGGGCGGCGGCGTGCCGACGCCGGCGGCGACCTTGGCGACGAGCGTGGCCGCATCGGTGGCGGGCGACGCGGTGAGCGGATCGGGCGGCACCGGCTCCGGAATCACGACGGCGAAGCTCCGGTCGGGGCGATACGCGTAGCCGGCAATCGCGCGGTCGGCATCGTGCTTCGCGACGTACGCGCCGACGCGATAGCTCATGTCGCTCGCCATCGCGAGATCGTGTGCGTAGCTGTCGGCCGGGTGCGCGAGCGACAGGTCGGCCAGCACGAGCGTCGGCGGGAAAGTCGGGCTGCCCTGGATGACCAACCGGCCGTGGCCAGCCGCAAGCGCGGCCACGCGTGCCGGATCGGTTGCGCGGGAATTCCACACGGCTTCGTCGTGCGTGACGAGCGTGTCCATGCCCGTCGTGCGCATCTTGAATTCGATCTGGACGAGGAACTGGCGCACCGCGAACGTCGTATAGCGCGCCTGGATCGCCTCGCGCGCCATTGTGTACAGCATCAACCCGCTCGCGAGCAGGATCGCGACCGTCACGGCCGCGCCGCCGGCATAGAGCAGCGCGCGCTGGCGGCGACCGACGCGGGTCGGCGCGGCGGACGCGTGCGCCGCGGCGGAGCGGGAATGATCGGGTGCGGCGCGGTGGTCCATCGGGAGCGGGGCGGTCGGCCAGGGTGCCCCCATGATAATGGAGTCCGATCAGTGCGCAATGGGCGCCTGTCAGGGTTGCCGGGTGCCGGCGGGCTGGCCGGCGGCACGGCGGCTGCGCCGCCGGACCGGCTATCGTCGCGGCGCCGCTTCGTCGTCGGCGGCCGGCATCCCCGGCTCGCACGTGACGAGCCGATAGCCGAAGCCGTACATCGTCATCATCTTCACGCCGTGCCGGCCGTCGAGTTCGAGACGGTCGCGCAGATACGCGACGTGCGTGTCGAGCCGCCGGCTGGACGCGGCGACGAGCGACCCCCACACGAGCTGGCTCACATGCGCGCGGTCGAGCGCGCGCCCCATGTTCAGGAAGAACGCGGTCGCGATCTGGAAATGCTTCTCTGTCAGCACGTGCTCGCGGCCGGCGACGTTCACGCTGCGCGTGGCCGTATCGAATTCGAACGCGCCGATGCGCCAGTGGCGATGATGGGTCGCGCGATGATGCGACCAGCGCAGCCAGGTCGCGATGCTGGCGATCAGCGTGTCCGGCGGCACGGCGTATGGATGATGCTCGTTCGCGCCGGCGACGAAACACGCGGAACGCGCGAGCTCTGCGTCGCGCTGGCTGATCGACACGATCGCCACGGTGCCGGCGAAACGCGCGCGCAGCGCACGGATCGCGTCCGTCGTGCGCCGGCAGGCCGTCTCGCACTGCACGATGAAGAGATCGAACGCGCGCGTGTCGCAGGCCGCGAGCAGGTCGGGCAGATACTCGAAGCGCGACGGCCGGTAGCCGGCGCGGCGCAGGATGTCGTCGATGCGCAGGCGATCATAGCCGTAACCGGCGCGACGCAGCCGGTCGTCGAACGTGCCGCGGCTCGGATGGTCGATCGTCAGGATCGCGATGGAGGTGGAAGGAGCGTCGGTCACGATGCGGGCGGGCGATGCCGGTGCGGCGCGGATGCGGCGTGCGTACGCGGTCGGACGAAAAGAGGCGGGATCATGGCCGGACAGGTTCCGGGCAGCTAGCGGCGTGACGCCGTCCAAAAAAGTCCCGCCGGGGAGGGCGGGAAAAGTATCGACTATGGAGCCTGTACTCCAGGAGGCAACGGAGAACAAGCAAGCCGATTCTGGTCGGTTCGGAGTCTGAAGAAAATCAGCCCAGTCTGAAATTGCAGGCGGTGCAATCGATGCCGCCGCGGTTTGGGACTGGGCTGACATCCGGCATAACCGGATTCGGACCACGGGCCGTCTCGATTTGCCGACAATGACGGCAACCCGGCGCCGCGTGCGGCAATCGTTTCGCGTCGTGCACCGGCGTGCTTTCCGGCTTGCCATCGAACATGAAACCGTCTTTCCGAATCGCTGCACTGGCCGCGTGGCTCGCACTGAGCCTCGCCGGCACCGCGTTCGTCATCTCGCGCGCCGTGTCCGACGCGTACAACCGCTTCTTCCAGGATTCGAGCATCACGATCCGCCTGCTCGCGCAGAAAGCCGCGCAGCACGAGGCGATCCTCGCGACGCTCGGCGCATCGTCGCTCGCTGCGCCGCCCGCGCACATGCTCGACAACCTGCGCGAGCGGATGCCGCAGCTCGACGGGCTCGCGTACTGGCGGCCGGGCGCGGGCTGGCAGACCGACGGCGGTCCCGCGCCCGCCGCGCTGCCGCAGCAGCGGCCCGGCAAGCCGTTCACGCTCGCGTTCGACGGCCCCGCCGCGTACTGGCTGATCGCGGGGACCGGCTGGGCCGTGCGCGTCGATCCTCGGCAGATGCTGCAGCCGGGCGATTGGTCCACGGCGATTTCGTCTGCGGCGCTGGAATTGCGCGACCGGCGCGTCGAGCTGCTGCAACGCGTGAATGGCGGTGCGACACCGTTGTGGACGATGCATCTCGAGAAACACCTGCCCGCGCAGCCGCAGGCGTTCGTGCTGCGCACGACGCGCACGCTGACGGCCGCCGATCTGCCGTGGCTGCCGATTGCGCTGTGGAATGCGGTGGCGGCGCTGCTCGCGGCGGGCCTGCTCGGCGCATGGCGGTTGCGCGAGGCGCGGCGCCGCGAGGATGCGCGTGCGCGCCTCGACCGCTTCGGCCGGCTCGACACCTTCGGTGAAATGGCCGCCGGCCTCGCGCACGAGCTGAACCAGCCGCTGACGGCGATCATCAGCCACACGCGTGCGGCCGAACGCCTGCTTGATCAACCCGACGAGCGCGACAGCGTGCGCCGCGCGCTGCAGACGAGCGTCGCGCAGGCCAAGCGCGCGGCGGCGATCCTGGAGCGCTTGCGCGAAGCCGTGACGACCGCACACGGCGGCGAGCGCCGCGCGATCGATCCCGATGCGGTCATCGATACGCTGCTGTTCCTGTACCGAGACGACTGCGCACGCGAGCACATCGCGCTGGGCTGGCACAACGCGGCGGCGGGCGAGCGGCCGTTCGCCGAGCCGATCGCGGTCGAGCAGATCCTGCACAACCTGATCCAGAACGCGCGCGACGCGCTGGCCGGCGCCGGTGCGGGCGTAGCACGCGGCGAGATCCGCATCAGCGGCGCGCGCGTCGGCAGGCATTACCGCTTCAGTGTCGTCGACAACGGCCCCGGCGTGCCGGACGACGCGCTGCCGCGCCTGTTCGAACCGTTCTTCACGACGCGCGCCCGCGGGCTCGGTCTCGGGCTGCCGCTGTGCGACACGCTCGCGCAGCGCCAGGACGGTACGCTGACCGTGCGAAATTTGCCGTCGGGCGGTGTCGAGGCTGCATTACTGTTGCCGCTGGCAGGGGAGGCCGCGTGAACGATTCGCTTCAGCCTCATTCACTGAGCGACGCATCGGTCGTCGCGATCGTCGATGACGACGAAGCCGTGCGCGACGGTCTCGCGCTGCTGCTGCGCACGGTAAGCGTCGCGACGCGCTGCTATCCGGACGCATCGGCCTTTCTTGCCGACGCCGACGATCCGGCGCTCGGCTGCGTGCTGCTCGACATCCGGATGCCGGGGATGAGCGGCCTCGACGCGCTCGACGAGCTGCGCGCACGGCGCGACCTGCCGGTGATCGTGATGACGGGCCACGGCAACGTCGACGCATGCCGGCGTGCGTTCAAGCGCGGCGCGCTCGATTTCCTGCGCAAGCCGGTGGACGACGACGAGCTGATCGACGCGGTGCAGCAGGCGCTGCGCCGCCAGGCCGCGCAACGCGGGCAGGACGATGCCGGCCAGACGCGCACGACCCGTGTCGCGACATTGAGTACACGCGAACGCGAGGTGCTGGAAGGGATCGTGCGCGGCTGGAGCAACAAGGAGATCGCACGCGAGCTCGGGCTGTCGCCGCGCACGGTCGAAACCTATCGCGCGAACGTGTTCGACAAGCTGCAGGTCGCGTCGCTGGTCGAACTCGTGCGCGATTACGCGGCGCTCGCGGGTGGGTCGCCTCCGTAGCGCTACGGAGGCGCGCCCCGTACGCGACCGGGTTCAACGATCGTTGTTCGATTCCTACGATGACGGCTTCTCCGACATGCCATTCATCGTCAAGGAATCGAACGAATCATGATCAAGCGCTTTGCCCTGCCGTCCACGCTCGCCCTGCTGTTCTCGGGTACGGCCTTCGCCGACACCGTCACCGCACCGGAAACGAAGAAGGCCGCCGACCTCGGCGACGCCGGCTACTACGCGACCGGCCGCATCATCGGCGCGTTCGACAACGCGGTGAACATGGAGCTGACGAGCCCGCGTGTCGCGAGCCGCGTCGGCGGCCCGGAGACGGGTTCGAACGTCACCGGCTCGCTCGGCCTCGGCTACCAGTTCGGCAACGGCTGGCGCGCGGAAGGCGAATACGTGTTCAAGCGCAACAACAACTTCACCAGCTACTGGGCGCCGTTCGACGCGAACGCGAACGCGTTCCACGTGTCGGCGCAGCGCCTGATGCTGAACGGCTACAAGGACTTCGACCTCGGCCGCGGTTTCTCCGTGTACGGCACGCTCGGCGTCGGTGTCGCGATCGTGTCGGCCGACGGCTGGCAGACCAACGCGTCGCGCCGCTTCGCGTCGAAGACGCAGACGAACCTTGCCTACTCGGCCGGCGCCGGTGTGAGCTACGCGATCAACAAGCGCTTCTCGATCGACCTCGGGTATCGCTATGTCGACATGGGCAACGTCGAGACCGGCTTCAACACGTTCGCGAACCGCATCAACGCGCGCGACGAGCAACTGAAGGCGAAGCTGTCGTCGAACGAAGTGTTCATCGGGTTGCGCGGGCGGTTCTGACGGACACGTCCGCAGCGGAACGATGCGTGGCATGTGCAGGGACGTATCGTTCGCTCCGACCCCAGAGCGGCAGTAGGACCAGGCTGACTGCCGTATCGGACTGAAGTAACACAGTCCGATTTACCGCAACCGGTGCGACGGCGATACTCGGAGCCATTCGTTCAACTACGGGAGCACGGATTGCCGCGGCGGATGTCGCGCAATGCGTCGTCGACATCATGAGCATGCAGGACATCACCGGGCATTACGCGATTCCGCTCGCGCATCCGTTCTCGGATGTGCCGCCGCCGTACGGCCGGCGACGCCGGCCGTTCGTGGCGAGCCGGCGGCCGCAGCCGATCGTGTTCGATCTGAAGGGCGCGAGTCATGCGGCGGCGCCGTCGACAGGGCAGGTTGCGACGGCGTCACGCGCAACGAAGGCGCACAAGGCAGCAAAGGCCGTGCGTGCGGAGGATTTCGGTTCGGACAACAAAGCGTGGGTCAGGCCGCACCCGATGCGCCGTGGCTGGCGGCTGACGCTGATGGCCTGCGCGCTGTTCGGCGCCGCATGCATCCTCGCGACGCATCTGGTCGACGAGCGTCAGCATGCGGCGGGACACGGCGCGGTGTACGAGGCGTCGATCTCGGTGGCGCCGGCGGCTGCGGTCGCTGCCACGCAGGTCGCGAAGGCTACCGGCCGGCCGGCGGAAGTGGCGATCGTGCAGGCCGATCGTGCGTCGCCGGCGAATGAACAGGTGGCCCACGCGGCGACGGTCGCGGCGGAAGCGGCATCCGCCGAATCGCACGCACGGCACGCCGGCCGTGCAGCACCGGCGAGCGCGCCGGTAGCCGTTGCGATGGTCATCGCATCGGATGCCGTCGTCGCGGAAGCAGCGGCGCCGCGTGCCGAACGCGCATCGTCGGCCAGCAGGAAGCCGGTCGCCGTCGCGGCGCGTTCGGCGGCGAAGCCTGCCGCCACGTTGCGCGGCAAGAAGGCGAAGGATGTGGCATCGAATGCGCATGCCGTGCCGAACGCAGCCACGGCGTCTCGTGGGGTGACGACGCATGCATCGCGGGAGCAGGCCGCACGGGTGGCAGAAGCGCCGGCAGCCGCGCCGGTATCGAGTTCGGCCCGGGCCGTCGGCATGACTGCCGCCGAGTTCACGCAATGGCTCGCGGCGACGCGCGACACGCCCCGGCCGGCAGCGGGCGGCACGGACCTCACGGTCGACCTGCCGGGTCACACGCGGTTGATCGGGCACTGACGTACCGATCGATTGCAGGCGATACCGGATCGATACGCGGAAAGTTCTCCGCTCTTGAGCGGCCGCTCGTTTCGTCTGGCCGCATCTTTTTTTGAGGCATGCGTCGGGTCGCCATGCATGCATCGACCAGCATCACCGCGATCGATGCGTAATGTGAACACAGAATCGGACTCGACCGATTCCCAGTGCTTTTCGTTTCCGTGACAATCGAGTTTCTGCGGCCCGGCACACACCCGTGTGCCGGATCATGGAGATATCTCCTCTTGGCGGCCGGTCCTCTCGACTGGTCGCCTTTTTTTATTCCCGTTCGCTACCGGAGCACATGATCGCGATGCAGATCGACCGCCTGATCCCAGAAATCCTGTTCGGCTTCACGGGCCTGATCGGCATCATTAACCCGTTCGGCATGGCGTTCGTGTTTCTCGAACGTACGCAATCGCTGACCGAAGCCGAGCGCGCGACGCTGTCGAAGCAGCTCGCGACGAACGTGTTCTTCACGCTGCTCGTGATCTTCTTCATCGGCGCGCCGGTGCTGAACTTCTTCGGAATCTCGATGGAGGCGTTGCGGATCGGCGGCGGCTTCGCGGTCGCCGTGGCCGGCTGGTCGATGCTGAACGCGCCGGACGTACCGGCCGGCGGCGACGTCGCCGTGCATGGCGACGATCTGCAGAAGTTGATGTCGCGTGCGTTTTTCCCGCTGACGGTGCCGCTGACGATCGGCCCCGGCTCGATCGCGGCCGGCATCGCGCTGCATGCGAACCGTGCGCATACGGCGAGCGACTATCTGTTGTCGGGCGTGGTATCGGTTGCGGTCGCGGCGCTGGTCGCGTTCGCGATCTGGCAGATCTACAGCCGCGCGACGACGCTCGCGCGCTATCTCGGCAGCGAGGGGACGAAGGTCGCGATGCGCGTGTCCGCGTTCCTGCTGCTATGCGTGGGCGTGCAGATCATGCTGACGGGGTTGGCTGCGTTCGTTCAGACTTTGAGCGGGCAGGCGGGTTGACGAGCGATCCGCCGCAATGCGGGCAGCATCGCGTCTCGCCATCAACGGTCGACTGCTTGCGCTCCAGCGCCGACGCCACCAGTTCCGCGCCCATGATCCCCGTCGGGAACGCGATGATCCCGTAGCCGAGCAGGATCGCGCACGACGTGATCAGCCGGCCGAGGGGCGTGACGGGCGTGAGGTCGCCGTAGCCGGTCGTGCTCATCGTCACGGCCGCCCAGTAGACGCCCACCGGAATGCTCGTGATCCCATGCTCGGGCCCTTCGACGAGAAAGATCACGGTGCCGAGAATCACGACGAGCACGAACATCCCGCCGATGAACACGAAGATCTTGCGCCGCGCGCGCGTGAGCGCACGGATCAGCATCTGGCCTTCCTCGAGATAGATCGACAGCCCGAGGATGCGGAACACGCGCAGCAAACGCAGCAGCCGCACGTCGATCAGCGCGTGCAGGCCGGGGAAGAAGAACGCGAGATAGGTCGGCAGCACCGACACGAGATCGACGATCCCGAAGAAACTGCGCGCGTACGCGGCCGGCTTCTTCGCGGTGCAGAGGCGCAGCAGGTACTCGGCCGAGAACAGCAGCGTGAACGCCCATTCGGCCGCGTAGAGCGTGTGGCCGTATTGCGCGTGCAGTTCCTTCACGCTGTCGGCCATGACGACGAGCACGCTCGCGACGATCAATGCGAGCACGGCGACGTCGAGCTTGCGGAGGAACGAAGGGCGGCGCGCGCACTGCGTGACGGCAGCGCGCACCGTGTCGAAGGAGGATTGGATCGGCGAAATCATGCGCCGCAGTTTACGGACGGCGTTTCGCAGAGCCTATAAGACGTGTCTGATTCCGGCGCCGGCCCGGCTGGCCGCGGCCGACGCGCGGATGTGACGATGCGGCCTCGCGCCGCATCTCATCCGCCGGCCAGCATTACTGCCCGAAGCGTTGCGCGACGGCGTCCTTCAGCCGCGCGGCGGTCAGCTCGCCCATGTGCGATTCGACGAGTTCGCCTTTCGCGTTGAAGAACAGCGTGGTCGGCAGTCCGCGCGATCCATAGGCATGCATCGCGTGCAGCGACGGATCGAGCAGCACGTGATCGAAGCGCAGGCCCTTTTGTTCGAGGAACGCACGCACGACTTGCGCACTTTCGCCCTGGTTGATCATCAGCACCGTGATGCCAGGATGGTCACGCTGCGCCTGTTCGAGAATCGGCATCTCGCGCTGGCATGGCGGGCACCATGTCGCCCACAGGTTCACGACGACTGGCTTGCCGACGAAGCTCGCCGGCAGCACGGGCGCTGCATCGAGTGTTTGAAGCTGCATCGAGGCCAGCGGCGGTGCACTCTGCTGCAACGTCGCCAGCGTGCCTTGCGCGACGCCCCACGCACCGAGGCCTGCGACGATGCCGGCCAGCACCGGTCGCCGCAGCGCGGGCAAGCGGCGCAAGCGCCAGCCCGCGAACACCAGGGCGGCCGCCAGGCCGATGCGCCAGTCGAAGCCGCCGTCGCCGAGCGCGATGATCGAGCGCGGCGATGCCGCATAGTCGCTCCACCACTGCGCGATATAGCCGACGCGCGCGGCAACCAGCCCGAGCAGCAGCACGTCGAGGATCAGGCTCGACGCCGTCTTGTGATGCCCGTCAGGCGGGCGGCGCTGGATGAAACGCGCGACGAGCCACGCCAGCAGCGCGGCGGCGGCTACCGCGACGACGCGGATCGAGAAGGGACCGATGCTCAGCATGAAAAGGAACGGTTGGACGTGGACGGGCGTGGGAGGAGAAGTGATTGTCCGCCGCGGCGATGAAACCGTCGACGGCGATGTCGGCGTTTCGACCGGTTGCCACGTATGGGGGTTCCATTCGAGAACGTAACGGCGTATTGCGGATTCGACGCATGCGCATGGGTCAGGACTGCGCGATTTTCATGCAGACGCCGAGCGAATCAGACCAGTCTGATGGTCAGCGGATTTCCGCTCATCAACAATACGCATACCGGTGAGATGTGGTGTCCTCCGGCATCCCGAACAGGGATCTCTCCTTGACGGCCGCTCCTGTCGCGAGTGGCCGCTTTTTTTGGTGTCGTGCGGGCGGGCGTGAATGCCTTGTGGCGGTCGGTGGGCGCGGCCGCATCCGATGCATATCGGCTGGTTCAACGGAATAGGAACGCTGCCAGATGCGAGCACAGGGCATTCACTCGCGCATTGCCTGACACCCGGTTTGCGACCGGAGAGGTCGTCCGTTGGCGGCGGCACAGGGGCTGCCGCCATGGCCCGACGGGCCGCGCATCCGCGATCCGTCGGGCGTCGGGTCTTACAGCTTCTTCGACGCTGCCGCTGCCGCGTCGGTCTGCGTTCCCGCGGTCGCCGGATCGAGCGTCGCGAGCGTCTTCTCGGTGAATTTCTCGTACAGCCAGTCCATGCGCATGCTGTCGATGCCGGCGATACCGCCGAGCGCATACGACGCCGACACCTTGAAGTGGTCGACCGGATGATTGTCGGCATCGGTGAGCGTGACGGTGCCGTCGACGTAATCGCTGCCGGCCATGAAGCCGAACATGACGGCCGAGAAACTCGAGCGCACGCGAATGCCGGTGACTTCGACGTTCAGGTGCATCGCGTCGGTTGCATCCGCTTTGGCCAGCAACTGGCGTGCGTCCAGTGCGTGTTCGATTTTCTCCTGCAGTTTCTTCGCGTCGAACTTCAGGTTGTCTTTCAACGCTTCCTGCGCGGCATTGTCGAGCGTGACCTTCACGATCACGGGTTTCTTGCCGAATGGGGTCGTCGATGCGGTCACGGCGGCCCCTGCCGGACCGCTGGCGTCGCGCGTCACGCTGCTGGCGCAGCCCGACAGGAAGCCGATCGTCACGAATGCCAGGGCGGCATGACGGATAAGAGATTTCATGATTTGGTCTTTTGATTGAGGTTATTTGAATGGGCGCTATGGCCGAGCGGGAATCTAACACGGCGCGATCCGGTTCAATTCGTCGAATAGATCGAGAATCGATTCGGTGTTCGACCGGCGCGGTGCGTTTGCACCGGAGAATGGCCGGGATAATGTGCGGCGAGCGATGGACGGCGTTGGAGATTTGTTATTGCTTTCGCGGCGGCATCTCTTGGCGGGTGATTACCGGCCGTTGTCCGGTACCGCTTCACCCAACCGATACGCCGTAAAGAACTCATACCACTGCGTCCCTTCCCCGACGGGCACGTCGAGCGCCGTCGTCCGCCGTTTCAGCGCGCCGAACACGTCGTCGATGAGCGCCCTCAGCGTACTGTCGCGGAACGGAACCGGTTGTGTCCGCCCCGCGGCGAACGCGCCGTATGCGATGGCCAACAGGCGTGCGCGGTCATCGGTGTCCGCGATGGCCCGGTTGATCGTTTCGACGAAGTGTGGCCGGTCTTCCGCGTGCGGCGTGGACAGGCACAGGTACACGATCGCCGACAGTTCGTGCCGATCCTTCACCCGCAGCAACGCAGGCAGTTGCGCGACGATCCGTTCCACCGGTTCTTCCTGCAGCGCAGTGCCGAAGTCGAGCACGGCGGTCATCGGGTTGCTGTCCGTTTTCAGGCGTTCGAGCGCAGGCGGTGTGCTTGACGCGCCGTTCTGCATGGACCGCAGCGCATCGGCCACCTGCTGCGTCCATTCCGGAAAGATCATCCGCACGTTGCCGAACTGCTCGCCGCCTTCGGCCGCCGGATTCCACCGATAGACGATCGTGCCGCCGCGAATGAACGGCGAATACAGGTGCTCGGGCGTTTGCGGCAGCGGCCGCCGGTTGATCGGCAGCCAGGCGAGCGTCAGCCAGTCGTAGCGGCCTGTCGCGGGCACCGACGGGCTCGAACTCGCGACGACCTGCCACGTGCCGCGGTTCGCATAGCGGCGACGTGCGTCGGGCACGGTGACGGTCCGGCCTTTCGCGGTGTCGAAATACGTCGTGCCGGTGACGCTCTCGCCGCTGTCCGCCGCCGGCGTGATGGTCGAAATGACCCACGATGCACCATCTGCCGAACGGTAGTCGGACAGCTGCAGCGTCGCCACATCGTGCACCATGCGCGTTTCCGCCGCGACGGGGCTCGGGGGGAGATTGGCGGGAGCGGCCAGGATGCTCGGCATGGACTTTCCTCGGAATCGGGTGCGCATCGTCGAGCGGGGGCGAGGCGCGGCGGTGCGGGTTGTTTCTCGTAACTGTAGGACGTCGCTACAGGTATCGCGAGGAATCCGCCGTGCAGGGAGAGGAATGACATGGATCCATGCAGTGTAGTAACGTACCTACATATATGGATTCCAGGAGTTCATCGTGACCATTACCACGCTCTCGAGTCGTGAACTCAACCAGGACGTGACCAAGGCAAAGAAGGCGACAAAGAACGGCCCCGTGTTCATCACCGACCGCGGCAAGCCTGCCCATGTGCTGCTGAGTTTCGAGGAATACCAGCGTCTCACCCGGCAGCGGCGCAACATTGCCGACTCGCTCGCCATGCCAGGTGTCGAGGACATCGAATTCGATCCGCCGCGCGCAAGCGTCAAGACCAAGGCGGTCGATTTCTGATGATGTTCGTTCTCGATACCCATGTGGTTTCGGAACTCCGGAAAGTGCGGGCGGGCAAGGCGGACAGGAACGTGGCGGCCTGGTGTTCGACCGTCGATGCGTCGGCGCTGTTTGTCTCGGCCATCACGATCATGGAACTGGAGACAGGTGTTTTGCAGATCGAGCGCAGAGACGCGGAACAGGGGGCGCTACTCAGGGCATGGCTTGACGGGCACGTCCTGCCCGAGTTCGCGGGTCGCGTGTTACCGGTCGATACTGCTGTCGCCCAACGATGCGCACGGCTCCATGTGCCGGACCGGCGGTCCGAGCGGGACGCGCTCATTGCTGCGACGGCGATCGTGCATGGCATGACGGTCGTGACGCGCAACGTTGCCGATTTTGTTGAAACCGGTGTTGCCATCCTGAATCCATGGGATTGAGCGAATCAGTCAACTGTCTCACGAGGGAAATCGGATTCCGCGCATCACTATCAACTGGCCGACGCGGCGGCGCTGCCGTTCGATGCGGCCAGCTTCGATTTCGTGATGGCGTACAACGTGCTCATGGATCTCGACGACATGCAGCGCGCGTTGATCACGCATCTCCCATCGTGCGCTGCTCTGCCAGCACGTCATCGAGCGTGCGCCCATGGCCGCGCTTCACGATGCGCAGGTCATAGCCGGCGGCCTCCAGGAGGCGAACGAGCGCAGATACGCTCATGTCGCCTTGCGCGAGTGTCTCCATATGTGCGAGCGTCGTCCGCGCGATATCGGCGTGCTCGGCCAGCTCTTTCTGAGAAAGCCCCGCTGCATGGCGAGCATCTCTCAGCATCTCTCCTACATCTGCCAATGTCGTCATTTGTAGCCCAAGAGATACAAAAACGGACGTGAATAGAGATTCTGTGTCCTGGGGGCTACCAGGCCGTCGAAGCGACCACGACTGTGATCGAGCATCCCGCTCGATTGTGCGGATTAATCCAAGCGGCCGGCGCTTGCTCGAGTTCCAGTATCCAGTGCGTTGAAACAGTGGGCGCGTGTGCCGCTGTTTCTGTGGATCAATGCATGGCCGCTGGGGTGGGTGTTCGCTCCGACGCACTCAGCGCGTCAGCGCCTTCCGGTAAACAACGCCACCCGTTTTCTCCGCGACCGTGTCGTAGAGCCGCTGCGCCGTGTGATTCGTCTCGTGCGTTTGCCAGTACACGCGTTCGGCGCGATGCCGGCGCGCGGCGTCGTACACGGCTTCGATCAGTGCGCGGCCGACGCCCTTGCCGCGTTCGCTGTCGAGCGTGAAGAGATCCTGTAGATAGCAGGACGGCCCGGCGTGCGTTGTGCTGCGGTGATACAGAAAATGCACGAGCCCGACGAGCCGGCCGTTGCGCTCGGCGACGAACGCATGCACCGGTTCGTACCCGTCGAAGAAGCGCGACCACGTGAGCTGCGTGACGTGCAGCGGCAGCGCGGTGTCGTCGAAGCGGCCGTAGAAGCGGTTGTAGCCGTCCCACAGCGGCAGCCATTGGTCGTAGTCGTCTTCCCGGACTGCGCGTACGGTCGGGCTGGTGTCGCTGGCGCTCATATTTGCGAACCTTTCAAAGAGGGGGCGCGTTGCCCGTTCGGCGGGCACGTCGCAGGCCTCTACGATAGGAAGTTCGCGACGCGACGGGTAGGCCCATGACGACCTTGCTTTCTGGTGCCACGGCCACGCATCGAGCATCGGCGCGACCGACAGGGTCGCACCGCCGCGTCACCGCCGCCCCTTACCCGCGCATCGGCGGATTCAACCGCGCGAACGCCTCTTGCCGGCGGTACGGGAAGTACGGATAAGGCGCTTCCACTGCACTCGCCGCATCGAGCTTCGCGACCTGCGCATCGGTCAGCGCCCAGCCGACCGCGCCGAGGTTCTGCCGCAACTGTTCCTCGTTGCGCGCGCCGATGATCACCGACGACACGGTCGGCCGCTGCAGCAGCCAGTTCAGCGCGATCTGCGGCACCGTCTTGCCGGTTTCTTCCGCGATCGCGTCGAGTAGATCGACCACGTCGTACAGGCGTTCGTCGTCGACCGGCGGCCCGTAGCTGGCCGTTTCATGCAGGCGGCTGCCTTCGGGCAGCGGCGCATTGCGGCGGATCTTGCCGGTGAGCCGGCCCCAGCCGAGCGGGCTCCACACGAGCGCCCCGAGGCCCTGGTCGGCGCCGAGCGGCATCAGGTCCCATTCGTAGTCGCGGCCGACGAGCGAGTAGTAGACCTGGTTGGCGACATAGCGCGACCAGCCGTGCCGGTCGGCCGCCGCGAGCGACTTCATGATCTGCCAGCCGGCAAAGTTCGACACGCCGAGATAGCGCAGCTTGCCCGCGCGCACGAGATCGTCGAGCGTCGACATCACTTCCTCGACCGGCGTGCCCGCATCGAACGCGTGCAACTGCAGCAGGTCGATGTAGTCGGTGTCGAGGCGGCGCAGCGCGTCGTCGACGGCGCGTACCAGTCTCGCGCGCGACGTGCCCGCGTCGTTCGGGCCGCTGCCGGTCGGCAGGCCCGTCTTCGTCGAGATCAGCACCTGGTCGCGGCGCCCCTTGATCGCGGCGCCGAGCACACGCTCGGATTCGCCGTCCGAATACACGTCGGCCGTGTCGAACAGGTTGACGCCGGCTTCGAGGCAGATGTCGACGAGGCGGCGCGCTTCGTCCGCGCCCGTGTTGCCCCATGCGCCGAACAGCGGGCCGCTGCCGCCGAAGGTGCCTGCGCCGAAGCTCAGGACGGGAACCTTGAGGCCGGAACGGCCGAGCGTACGGTATTCCATGTGCGTTTCCTTGTGTCGTGTGAGCGGGGCGAGGCCGCATGTCGATCGTCAGGCGACCACTGTACCGTTTGCGACTTTTCCTGATAATCCTGAAGATAGCGAAAATATCCTTCGGAAGAGGCGAACAATGCTGCTCGACAACCTCGCGCTGTTCCTGCGCATCGTGGAGAAGGGCGGGCTCGCCGCGGCGGGACGCGAGGTCGGGCTGTCGCCGGCCACGGTGTCCGAGCGGCTGACGGCGCTCGAGCGCCACTACGGCGCGGCGCTGCTCACGCGCACGACGCGTGCGATCAGCCTGACCGACGAGGGCCGCACGCTCGTTGACGGCGCGCGGCGCCTGCTGGCCGAGGCCGACGAACTCGAAAGCCGCGTGCGGCTGGGCGTGCAGACGCTGTCGGGGCCCGTGCGGTTGAGCGCGCCGGCCGATCTCGGGCGCGAGCGCGTGGTGCCCGTCGTCGATGCGTTCCTCGTCGAGCATCCGGGCGTCACGGTCGATCTGCATCTCGGCGACGGCTACGTCGATCTCGTCGGGCAGGGGCTCGATTTCGCGATCCGCCGCGGCACGCTCGCGGACAGTTCGCTGCGCAGTCGTTCGCTCGGCCGCGCGCGGCGCGTGGTGTGTGCGTCTCCCGCGTATCTGGCCGCGCACGGCACGCCCACGCATCCTGACGATCTTGCCGCTCACGACTGCATCGTGATGCGCTTCGGGCCGGACCTGTATGCCGAATGGCCGTTCAGCATCGGTGGCGAACCGAAGCGCGTGATGGTGCGCGGCCGCCGCGTGGCCAACGACGGCGCGCTCGTGCGTGCGTGGTGCGTCGCGGGGCATGGCATTGCGCTGAAGTCGCTGGTCGATGTCGAGCAGGATCTGGCGTCTGGCGCGCTCGTCGAAGTGCTTCGCGACTTCTCGCCGGGCGAAGTCGACTTGCAGATCGTCTATCCGGGCAGCACCGCGCAGCCGCGGCGCGTGCGTGCGTTGATCGACAGGCTGGCGCAGGCGCTGACGGCGGCGTAACACGTCGCCACGCGTTGCCGCGACGATCTCGCTGCGATCGCATCACCGGCTGAAATCCCTCGCCAAACCATTTGCCCACATTTCGTCATTTAGCTAATATTCAAAACGTCAAACGAAACCGCATCCCATGGACGACGTCACCCGCATCAGCGCCTTGGCCAACGAAAGCCGTCTGGCCGTGCTGCGCTGGCTTAAACAGCCGCGCGAGCATTTCCCGCCGCAGCCGCACGGCGACTTCGACGCGCTCGGCGTGTGCTGCACATACATCACCGAGAAGCTCGGCATCGCACCGGCCACGACCACGCGCCACATGCGCATCCTCGCGGATGCCGGGCTCGTGCGGGCGACCCGCGTCGGCAAGTTCACGTACTACAAGCGGATCGACGGCGCGCTGCAGCAGCTCGGCCGCTATCTCTCGCAACTCTGACTCTCACCGAGGCACCCGACATGGACGAACTGGCACTGCTGGCCGACGCCGACCGGCGCGCGCACGCGTATCTGGCTGCAACGAACGAACGGCGCGCGTTTCCCGACGCAGCCGCGCTGGCCGGCCTCGCCGCGTTCGACGAACCGTTGCCCGATGTGGGCCGCCCGGCCGACGACGTGCTGCGCCTGCTCGACGAGCACGGCACGCCCGCGACGGTCGCATCGAACGGCCCGAACTACTTCGGCTTCGTGATCGGCGCGACGCTGCCGGCCGCGGCGGCGGCCGAGCGATTGATGCTCGCATGGGACCAGTGCGCGTCGTCGTATGCGAATTCGCCGGTGGCCGCGACGCTCGAGCGCCAGGCCGCGCGCTGGGTCGTCGATGCGCTCGGGTTGCCGGAAGGCAGTGCGGTCGGCTTCGGCACGAGCGCGACGGCCTGCACGCTCGTCGCGCTGGTGGCCGCGCGACGCGCACTGCTCGCGCGCAAGGGCTGGGATATCGACGAGGACGGCCTGATCGGCGCGCCCGAAGTGAAGGTCGTGATCTCCGCGCTCGCGCACATCACGGTGAAGAAGGCGCTGCGCGTGCTCGGCTTCGGGATGAAGCGCATCGTCGTGGCGCCGGTCGATGCGCACGGCCGTATCGACCCCGCGCAGTTGCCGCCGCTCGACGACATGACGATCCTCTGCGTGCAGGCCGGCGAAGTGAACACCGGCGAATTCGATCCGTTCGCGGCGCTGATCCCGCCCGCGAAGGCGGCCGGCGCATGGGTGCACGTGGACGGCGCGTTCGGCCTGTGGGCGCGCGCATCGTCGAAACGCGCGCTGACGGACGGCATCGACGGCGCAGACAGCTGGACGACCGACGGCCACAAGTGGCTCAACACGCCGTACGACGGCGCGATGGTGATCTGCCGCGACGCGGCCGCGCTCGCGACTGCGATGAACAGCGACGCCGTGTACCTGAGCGGCGCGCAGGATGCGCAGAAGAACCTGAACCTCGAATTCTCGCGGCGTGCGCGCGGTATTCCGGTATGGGCCGCGCTGCGCTCGCTCGGCCGCGCCGGCCTGGCGACGATGGTCGAGCGGCATTGCGCGCAGGCGGCGCGGATCGCGGACGGCTTGCGTGCGGCCGGCTACGACGTGCTGAACCGCGTCGTGCTGAACCAGGTGCTCGTGCGCGCCGGCACCGACGAGGAAACGGCGGCGATCCTCGACGCCGCGCAGGCATCGGGCGACGTGTGGTTCGGCGCAACCGTATGGCAGGGGCGGCCGGCATTCCGGATCAGCGTGTCGTCGTGGCGCACCGAGGATGCGCACATCGATCGGCTCGTCGCGTTGCTGACGAAGCTGCGCGGCGTGCACGTGGGTTGAGCGTCACCCGCCGTCCGCGGCCGTAACGGTTGCGGACGCAACATTCAGGCATTCGACGAAGCGCAGCGGCCGTGCGCACCCTTGCACGCGTGAAAATGTCGGACAATAGCCGCTGCGCGGGCCGCGCCGGCACCGCGTCCAACAGAAGCATTCACGCTTGCGAGATCCCCATGTCGACTCCCTTTCCCCGGGAACTGCTGAAGGCCGCCGATATCGCGAAGATGGAACCGACGCGCGCGGTGCATTCGCTCAATCCCAATGCCGTCCGACTCAAGCGACAACTCAGCGACCTGACCGGCCTGACGCAATTCGGCGTTCACCTGCTCACGCTGATGCCCGGTCACGAATCGGCCGAATATCACCGTCACCTGTACGAAGAAGAGTTCGTGTACGTGCTGTCCGGCACGGGCTCGGTCACGATCGGCGAACGCGCGAGTGAAATCGGGCCCGGCGATTTCATCGGCTTTCCGCGCGGCGGCGAAGCGCATACGGTGCAGAACACCGGCGAGGCACCGCTGGAACTGCTCGTCGGCGGGCAGCGGCTCGAACACGACGTCTGCGAATACCCGCGAATCGGCAAGCGGCTTTATATCGCGGGCGAGCTCGAGGAGTATGTCGAGTTGCCGAAGCGGCCGTGACGGCCGATTGCACGCCATCTCCGGATTCGTGCGCCGAACGAGCTTGATTTCAATGGAACGGCTGCAGCTAGCGGCTGCCTGCTTCGATGCGTCAGATACCTTTTCTCGCTTTTGCGCTCGCGGCCCTCGTGCCCGGCCTGGTATGGTCGTATTTGGCCGACGGTCCCGGGTCGCTCAAGTATTCCGTACCGATCGCGTACCTCGGCACGGCAGCGTTTGCGATTCCGCAATATCTGCTCGTCACGAAATACTGGCGCGTGTCGATGATTTCATCGTGCCTGTGCGGCAGCATCACGGGGCTGCTGACGTGGATTGCCACCTATTTCATTTACACCGCCATCTGGAATGACGATGTTTTCAAGGAAGGCTTGTCGGCCGCTTTGGGGTTCCTGGCGTTCGTGGGCCTGGGGGCAGTGGCGGGCTTTGTGTTCTGGCTGATGCATCGGTGGCAGCGACCCAAGGCATGAATTTGCTTCTCGCGACCCCGTCGCGCTTATGATGCGGGAACGCCACTGAACGGGATCCACGCCATGGACGCGCCGCTTCCGCCGATGTCTGCCCCGATTGCCGAAACGGCCCCCGACACCGAAGCCGCCGTCGAGCCGCGCGCGTCGCGCGTGCAGCGGCCGGTCGCACTCGTCACCGGCTCGACGTCGGGAATCGGCGCAGCCGTCGCGCGCCGCCTGGCGGCGGACGGCTACGCGGTGATCCTGCACTCGCGCAGTTCGGCCGACACCGGGCGTGCGATGGCGCGCGAACTCGGCGGCGCCTACGTGCAGGCCGATCTCGCGGACGATACGGAGCGCGTGCGATTGATCCGAGATGCGCTCGCCGTGCACGGGCGGCTCGACGTGCTGGTCAACAACGCGGGCGTCAGCCGCGTGATTCCGCATGACGACCTCGCGGCGGCCACGCCCGACGTGTGGCGCGAGATGCACGAGATCAACGTGATCGCGCCGTTTCGGCTGGTGGCCGAAGCGGAGGCCGCGCTGCGCGAGGCGGCATCGCACGGGCGCGCCGGGTGTGTCGTGAACATCAGTTCGCACGCGGGCGTGCGGCCGAAGGGCGCGTCGATCCCGTACGCGGCCGCGAAGGCCGCGCTCAATCACACGACACGGCTGCTGGCACGCACGCTCGCGCCGGCGATTCGCGTCAATGCCGTGGCGCCGGGGCTCGTCGATACGCCGCTGACCGCCGACTGGACGGACGCGCAGCAGCTATGGCGCGAGCGGGCGCCGATGCGTCGCGCGGCGACGCCGGACGACATCGCGCAGACGGTCGCGATGCTCGTCGCGTCCGATTACGTGACGGGCGAGATCGTGATGCTCGACGGCGGCTTGAACCTGACGTGAAGGGGGACACGGCGGCGCGTGCGCGACCGCCGCGGTTGTCGGAAGGCGCGGACGATCAGCCGAGATTCGACCGCAGCCGCGCGAGCGCCTGGTCGTGCGTGCGCTCGAACTTCAGCGGCGTGACCGCGATATGGCCTTCGCCGAGTGCGACCGTTTCCGAATCTGCATCGTCGTCGCGCGGGGCACGCGCGAGCTTCAGCCAGTGATAGTCGATCTCGCGCGGATCGCGTCCCGACACGATCTCGACGCCCTGCAGCGTGCCGGCGCCCTGATTCGTCACCTTCAGGCCGCGCACGTCGTCGGCCGGTCGCGGCGGGAAATTCACGTTGAGGCAGGCGTCGCTGTCCCAGCCGGCGGCGACGAGCCGGCGAATGACGTCCGGCGCATGCGCGAGCGCGGTGCTCCACGGCACCGCGTTGCGATCGATGAATGCCTGGCTCAGCGCGATGGCCGGCACGCCGACCAGCATGCTCGTCATCGCGGCGCCGACCGTGCCGGAAAACACCGTTTCGGTGCCGAGGTTCGCGCCGCGGTTCACGCCGGACAGCACAACGTCGGGCCGCGCATCCTTCATCAGGTGGCTGACCGCGATCGCGACGCAGTCGCCGGGCGTGCCGCGCACCGCGAAGCGGCGCTCGCCCTTGCGATGCACGCGCAGCGGTTCGTGCAGGCTCAGCGAGTGCGACGTGCCGCTCTGGTCTTCCGCCGGCGCGACGATCCACACTTCGCGTGCCAGTTGCGTGGCGACCTGTTCGAGTACTTCCAGGCCGGGGGCGTCGAATCCGTCGTCGTTGGTGAGCAGGACGCGGTCGAACAGCGGGCGGGTTTCTTGCATCGGGACGATCCTCGCGGAGATGGGCGATGAGAGGGGGCGTGCAGCGCCGCTGCCTGCGCGGCGCAAGCCACAAGGCTAGCACTCCGGCGTGAGGATCGTCGTGTCACGCATGCGTCGCAGTCTGGCGCGGACGTGAAAACGGGCGCAGCGTGCGCCCGTTCGTCGTTGAATGTGCCGTCGAGGCGGCGGCCGGAAACGCTCAGCCGAGCAGGTAGCGCAGCAGGCCGGCGGACACGACGCCGACGATGACGGTCGGCAGGATCGACAGGCGCGTCGCCGCGACGAGGGTGATCGCGAGCGCGAGCAGGTCGGCGGGGCGCGTCGACACGAAAGCCGGCGCGATCACCGAGATCAGCACGCAGCCCGGCACGTTCTCCATCACCGACGCCATCCGCGGGCTCAGCGTGCGGTTGCGCAGCAGCACGTAGCCGAGGATGCGCGACAGATAGGTCGTCGACGCCATCAGCACGATCGTCGCGACGGTGCTGAAATCCGGAAGCTCAGGCATCCCGCGGCTCCCACAGCAGCGCTGCGATCAGCCCCGCGCACGCGCCGGCCGCGACGTACCATGCGCCGGGCACGGCGAGATGCGTCGCTGCCGCGACGACGAGGCTCACGAACCACGGGCGGCTCGCGCGCATCCCTTTCCACATGCCGCGCAGCAGCACCAGAAACACGGCCGTGAACGCCATGTCGAAGCCGTACTGCTCGACGTTGCCGATCGTCGGGCCGACTGCCGCGCCGAGCGTCGTCATCGAGATCCACGTCAGGTAGAGCCCCATGCAGATGCCCGCGTAATAGGGCACGCTGATGTGCGTGGCCGAGCGGGCCCTCGCGTCGGCGAGCGACATCGCCCAGCTCTCGTCGCACATGAAGAACAGCGCGACGAACGCGCGACGGCGCGGCAGGCGCCGGATATATGGCTCGAATGCGGCGCCCATCAGTATGTGGCGCGAATTCACGAGGAACGACATCGCGACGATCAGCGCGATGTGCGGCGGCGACGTCCACAGATGGATCGCCGCGAATTCCGAGCCGCCGCCGAAGTTCAGGCCCGTCATCATCGGCACCTCGAACAGGCTCAGCCCTTTCTGCGCGGCCTGCGCGCCCAGCACGAGCGCGAACGGCACGAAACCCAGCATGACGGGCAGCGCCGCGCGCAAACCGCGACCCATCTCGGCGACATAGGCGGGCTTGTCGCGAAGCCCGGACGACGTTGAAACGCTACTGCTCATTACTCCTCCTTCGGGGGAGGGATTGTCTGCTTTTTTGACTCGAATCGGGTTGCGTTGTCGCCAGATTTTTCTCAGAATTTGGCATTGAACGCGTAATACGTGAATTTTTTGGAATCGGATGCCAAATGAAACTTGACGCAATCGACCGCCGGATCCTGAGCGCGCTGCAGCGCGACGGCCGGATGCAGAACGTGGAACTCGCGCACGAGGTCGGGCTGTCGCCGTCGCCGTGCCTGCGGCGCGTGCGGCTCCTCGAGGAAGCGGGCGTGATCGAGAAATATGTGGCCGTGCTGAATCCCGCGAAGGTCGGCAAGGGGCTGACGATCTTCACGCGCGTGTGGCTGAAGGGGCAGGACGCGGAATCGGTGAACCGTTTCTCGGAGGCCGTCCAGCAGATGCCGGAAGTCGTCGAATGCCACCTGATGGCCGGCGATTGCGATTTCCTGCTGCGCGTCGTCGCGGCCGACATCGACGACTACCGGCGCTTCCAGATGGAATACCTGACGCGCATTCCCGGCGTGCTCAGCGTGAAGACCGACATTCCGATGCAGAAGGTCAAGCTCACGTCGGCGCTGCCGACATAGTGCGATGCGGGTAGGCGGCGACGCGTCGACGAATGGTCATCGCGCGGTGACAATCGCCGGATAAACTGGCGAGGTCGGTCACGTCACACGCTTTGCCGGGCGATCGTGCGACGTTCGATGCGCAAGCAACTAACGGTCAATGTCGACGCGATCGCGCGCGTGGCGTTGCGCGCCGGGTCATGCGTTGAAGTGAAGGCGTTTCTTCTTGTCGGGCCATTCATGCAGCCAATCAACACCCCGTGGAATTCGCTGGAAATCGTCAAGCTCGTGCTCGGCGTGCTGACGCCGCTGTCGGTCGCGTGTCTCGGCTGGCTCGTCGCGCGCCGGCTGAAGCGGCTCGAACTCGTGCAGTGGACCAACCAGCGGCTGATCGAGAAGCGGCTGGCGCTGTACGACGCCGTCGCGCCGCAGCTCAATGCGCTGCTGTGCTTCTATACGTGGATCGGCTACTGGAAGGACATCTCGCCGGACGACGTGATCCGCGCGAAACGCGACCTCGACCGCACGTTCCACATCTACCGCTACCTGTTCGACGACGACGTATACGACGCGTATCACACGTACATTCACGCGCTGTTCGACGTGCATACAGGCCCGGGCCGTGACGCGCGGATCCGTTCGCTGATCCAGGCGCCCGACGGCGATCGCAGCGTGCACGGTTCGTATGAGTGGAAGCCGGTGTGGGCCGATCGTTTCGCGACCGCGAACGTCGTGCCGAAGGACGACGTGCTGCGGCATTACACGCAGCTGATGGAGCGGCTGCGCGTGGCGCTGGGCGCGACGCGCTGAAGGCCGCGGCGCCTGCGCGCGTCACGCCGGTATCGAAATCCGCCACCGGGCGGCGCGAAACCCCACCCTCGCACATGAAGCGGGTGCGGCGCACGACCACTGCTGACATGCTCGCGCCATCACTACTCGTGCGAGGTCCGTATGGTCGTCGATACCGGCTGCCAGCCGCTCATGATCCGCTCGCCCGGCGCAGGCCGGCGGCATCCCTTCTACGTGGGTTCTCCCGAAACGCATGACGTGCCGTTGCCGGTCGAGCCGGAGATCGGCGACATCGTGTTCATTCGCGTGACCGCGCGGCCGTTTCTCGAAGTGGCGAGCGCGACGCGCTCGTGGACGAATCACGTCGGGATCGTCGTCGGCGCGCGCGGCGGCGAGGTGCTGATCGCGGAGAGCACGTTTCCGCTGTCGCGCGTGACGACGATGTCGCGGTTTCTCGCGCGCTCCGATCGCGGCGCATGCGTGATCGCGCGACTCAAGCAGCCGCTCGATGCCGCGCAGCGGCGCCGGCTCGTCGACGCGGCGATGCGCCGGATCGGCGTGGTGTACGACACGGGTTTCAATCTCGCGTCGCGCCGGCAGTTCTGCTCGCGGTTCGTGCGCGAAGTCGTGCGCGATGCGACACGGATCGTGCTCGGCGACGTCGAGACCTTCGACATGCTGCTGCGCCGGAATCCCGATCATCCGCTCGGTTTCTGGAAGATCTGGTACTTCGGCCGGATTCCGTGGCGCCGCCGCACGGTGACGCCGGCGAGCCTGCTCGATAGCGGCGCATTGCGGGTGGTGGCGGATACGCGCGAGCGTGTTGAAAACGTGTCCGAAGGTGACAATCCAGGCAGCACCTGAATCGGGCAATGACGCAAGCCGGCGTCACTTCACGGTGGGCGTGCTCGTTTTCGAGCCTTCGGCGGTATCGGCTTGCGTCGCACCGGCCGCTCGTCGCGCAGCAAGCATTGCATCGAGCGGCACGAATTCCTCGCGGTTCAGGCGTTCGTATTCGGCACGTACCTCGGGGTCGGCCAATGCACGCTCGCGCGGGGTGTCATACGGTGTCATTTCATACCTCGCTTATTCGATTGCACCGGTGCGATTGCGTGATTCGTTCGCGACTACGGACGCCCCGCCACCGCAAGCCGCGCGGCCAGCCCCACGAACACCGACCCGAGCAGGTACTGCGGCAGCTTCGACGGCCGGCGGCGCGCGCCGATCCGCTGGCTCAGCCGGCTCGCGGAGAGAATCACCGCGCCGTTCACGACGATCCCGATCAGGTTCAGCACCGTCGCGAGCACGAGAATCTGCACGGCGATCGAACCGTGCTCGGGCCGCACGAACTGCGGGAACAACGCGAGCACGAACAGCGCCATCTTCGGGTTCAGCAGGTTCGTCGTCAGGCCCTGACGGAAGATCGCGGCGGTCGAGTGGCGGCGTGGCGACGCGACGGGCGACAGCGCGGTCGTATCCGACCGGAACGTTTTCCACGCGAGATACAGTAGGTACGCGGCGCCCGCGAAGCGCACGGCGTCATACGCGAGCGGCACCGCGACGAAGAGCTGCGACAGCCCGAGCGCGGCCGCGAGCGCGTGGCAGTAGGTACCGGCCTGGATGCCCGCGAGCGTCGCGAAGCCGGCGCGCCGGCCCTGGCTCACGCTGCGGGACGCGATCAGCAGCATGTCGGGGCCGGGCGTGGCCGTCAGCGCGAGACACGCGCTGGAGAACAGCGCGAGTGTGGAGAGGTCGATCATGGCAGTCCCTTTTGTCGGTGCGACGTAAGGGAGGTCAGTTTAGGAGTGCGCGCGCGGCCGGTCAATCGAACGAACGGACGATGGCCGGACGGTGCGGATCGTATCGCGCCGCATGCATTGCGCACGCGCGATCGGCACACCGCTCACTGCTTGCGACACGCCACCTGATAGTCGATCACGGTGTTCGCCGAAGGTTTGTCCGGCTCGCCGCCGACCGTCGTCACGCCGAGCACGCCAGCCGCATTCCGGTAGCGCAGCGCGCAATACCCCATTCCGGTGCCCGAACACGCTTCGGCTTCGATGATGCCGTGCTTCGCGAGCGTCGCCGCGCCGTCCATTGCGTCCGGCTGTTCGCGCGGGCGCAGCGGTTGCCAGCCATGCGCGATCAGGATCCTGCGCGCCGCGTCGAGCGGCTTGCCGTACACGTTCGGCACGACCGCGCGGCCGTTGCAGTGCGTGCTTTCGGCGGCGACACGGGTCAGCCGCAGGCCGCCGTTGTCTTCATGCAGTTCGCCGACCGGCGGCGCCGGGCCGTCGCCGCCCCAGATCAGCAGTGCGCCGCTCTCCAGCCGATCGGCCGAGCCGAGCTGCCAGCCGGCCTTGCGCGCGGTATAGCCGAGTGCGACGAGCGTCGTGCCGTCGAACACGCCGATGTTGCCGTTGCGCGCGAAGCAGATCGCGCTCGTGCCGGCGCTGAAGCCGCTCGAGAACGTGACGACCGTGTAGCGCCCGAGCGACGCCTCGGACGTCACGATCCAGTCGCGCTTCGCGACTTCACGGCCGGCCGCGGTGGTCGTCTTCGCGCGATATTGCGTGCAAAACGGATCGAGCGCTCCGTTCTCCGGCGAATGCGGCAGCACACCGAGCGGCACCAGCGATGCACCGGCGATCTCGGAGGCCGTCCGCAGCGGATCGGCCGATGCCGTGCCGCCGAATGCGGTACAGGCAACGGCCGCGATCGCGGCGGCAGTAGCGAAACGGTGGACCAAGGGCAGGGCAATGAAACGCGGCACGTGGGCAGTCTCCGGAGCGAGAAATACGGATGCGACGATCGCGGCTTTCCGCGCGCGTGCCGCCGACGACTCAGCCTTTCGCGACGACGTCGATCCGCAGCGCTTCGCCGCCGGCGACGATCGCCAGCAGACGATCGACGTTCGGGTGCGCGCCCGGACGGTTGCGCGCGTCGGCCGTATGCTCGGCGAATATCGCGAGGCCGTGCTCGGCGGCGTTCGCGTCGAGCGTGCCGAATGCCTGCTTCAGGTAGTTGTACACCGCGAGCGAGCCCTGCTTGCCCGGCTGGTTCTCGATGGTCGCGACCACGTCGCCGTTCGCGCCGACGAGATCGATGCGCGCGACGCCGTCGATGGCCGGCAGTTGCGCGAGGTTGTCCTTGAATACTTGGGTCGGTTGAATCACTGAAAACACTCCGTCGGTTTGATCATGGGAAGGTGGCCGGCCGTATGTTATCCGATCGGCGACGCTGCACTTTTCGACGTAACCGAGCGATTTGCACGTGGTCCGACCATCCGGTTCGTCGACGATCCCGGGAACACCGGTGCCTGCTTGCCGGCTTGCCACGAAGCAGCACGAACAGGTTGTGAAGTGACGGATGTCATGAGGATGATTGTGTTGTCCTCGGTTGCCGGGGCGCGGCGACTCCGCGGGCGATTCGATCCGCCTGGGTTTCCCGGCTGCTAGCCCGGCCCATCGCTGGCGGCGGCGAGAAGCGGAACGACCAGATCGCTGATCGGCGTCGGAATGCCGTGAGATCGTCCGTATCGCTGCACGACGCCGTTCCGGCAGTCCCATTCGAGCGGTTGGTTGCCTTGCCGATCGGCAAGAATGGACGTACCCAAATCGGGCGGAAAGCCATGGAATCCGTCGATGATCTCCTGCGGCACTTCATCGCCCAGCTTCGCGCCCTCCGCCCGCGCGACCTCGAGACATTCCCGCAGATAGGCGAGCGACAGTTCGGTAATGTCGCTTCGCGAGTACATGCCGGCGCGGCGACCGGTCAGCACCATGAGTCCCGCCACCGCGTTCTGCAGGAGCTTTCGCCAGGCGAGCGAGATGAAATCCTCCGCAACCTCCGGCGCGCAGCGCGTGCCGTGCAAAGCCGAGACCACCACGTTGCTCGCCGGCGTATCGGGCAGGGTGAGCCGGGGCTTGGCCCGCAGCCACACCGATGCGCCCGATTCGCGCTGCGCCGGAAACCAGACGACCGATGGCACGACCGTGGCGCCGGCCGCATACGGCGCGAACGCGGCTTGTTGCTCGACGCCGTTTTGCAGCACGCAGACGACGGTATTCGCATCGCATAGCGCGGAGACCCAAGGGGCCGCGCTCGCCACCTGCGTCGACTTGACCGCGACGAATACGAGATCGACCTTTTCCTTGACCGCTTGCGGGTCGGTCAGTACGGGTCCGGGCACGACGATCTCGCCGCCATCGAAGCGCAATTTCAACTGCTCGTGCGCCGAGCGGCCGCAGATCACCGGCGTGCGGCCGGCTTCGTGAAGGGCCGCGGCGACGGTCGTTCCGATTGCGCCCGGGCCGACAAGGCCGACGGTCGGGTAGTCAGACTTCGTCATGGTGTTCATCCTGTCGAGTCATCCGCCAGATGCGGGCGCAGCGCGAGGGCGAGCGGAAAAATCGCGAGGGCGGTCAACGCGGTCGCATACGTGGCGCCATGCACACCGATCCAGTCGCCCAGGAAACCGTAGAGCACCGGCGATAGCGCGCCCGATGCGATCGTCCCCGTGTAGAAAATCGCGAATGCGCGCTCGGTGCGCTCGGGCGCGGACATCTCCGGAACGGTTCCGTACAGCACCGACGACGTGCCGTTGAGCATCATACCCAGAATCGGCAGCAGCACCATGGTCAGTGCCAACGGGAGATACATCACCGCGACGATGCACGCGGCCGTACCGCCCTCCGTGAGCAGCACCGTACCGACCACACCCATGCGTGCGCCCAGCCAGCCGCACATGAATTTGCCGGCCGCGCCGCCTATGAAAACGAGCGCAAGGGCTGTTCCCAGCAGTTGAGGCGAGACGCCTTTTGCCTTGAGCAGGAAAGGCAGGAAGGTAAGCAGTCCCATGCGTACCGCCGTGTCGAGCACGCCGATGGAAAACAACGTGGGGAATCCGCTTGCGCCGGTACCACTGCGTCGAGCGGACGCGTGCTCCTTGGCCTCCGACTTTCCGGCGCCACGCGGCACGGCGGGAAACCAGAGCGCGATGACGGCGGCCACGACGCAACCCAATCCGGCGACGATCCATAGCGCGTGACGCCACGGCATCATGGTCACGAGCAGCGAAATGGCGGCCGGCAGCGCGGATTTCCCCAGGTCGCCGGAAAAGTTGTAGATGCTCAATGGGCCTCTCGCGTCGCGTCCGTAGATGCGGGAGACGGCGCCCGATGCGACGGGATGCTGCGTGCTGGAGCCGCCGCCCGAAATCGCCAGCGCCACGCCCAGACCGAGCAGGCCACCCGACATGCCCGCGATCGCATAGCCGAGCGCGGCGAGCAGCGTGCCGATTGCGAGGGTCGTGCGGCTGCCCAGGTGTTGCGCGAGACGCCCCGCAGACAACTGCAGCGTCGCCATCGTGCCGGCATAGATGCCGCGCAGGATCGCCAGGGCCGCAAAGTCGAGCCCGAATTCCGACTGCCACACCGGTAGCAACGCGTAGATCATGTCCGTATAGCCGTCGTGCATGGCGTGCGCAACGCAGGATAGCCATAGCACGCGCCGTCGGGGTGGTGCAGTCTCCTGTATCGCGGGAGGGGAAAAAACCGGCAGGTGCATCGTTATTCGCTCCGTGCGAGCGGTCAGCGGAAGCCGCTGGTGGCATCGCTTTCGCGCTCGATAGGGCAATTTTATGGTCGAGGCGACAGCATTTTCAATTGAGCTAAAATTGCGTCACTGGAGAGAAAAAGTCACGTCATGAGCGGAAACCGGGACGCTGCGAAGCACTGGGGCGAGTTGCCCCCGCTCAACGCGCTGCGCGCTTTCGACGCGGTCGCGCGGCACGGCAGCTTCGCAAGGGCTGCGGTGGAGCTGCATGTCACCCATTGGGCCGTAGGCAAGCAGATCAGGTTGCTGGAGGACTGGTTCGGCCTGCCATTGTTCGACCGTCGTCCGCGCGGTGTCGTGCTGACCGACGAAGGGGCCGCGTTGCTGAATGACGTCAGCCACGCGTTCGAGCGTCTCGGTACCGCGGTGGTGCGGCTGCGCCACGATACGTTCGCGCACCGGATCTCGGGCGTCGTGCGGGTGAATGTGCCGATGAGCTTTGCGCTTTGCTGGCTGCTGCCGCGGCTCGCCGATTTCCATTCGCGGTACCCCGAAATCGACGTCAGGGTGTCGACGACATCGCGCAAGTTGCGCTATGTCGCCGACGCCTTCGACATCGGTGTGCGTTCCGGTCCCGAGCAAGGTGCGGGCGTCGTATCGCGCCCGTTGATGCCCGACCTGCGCGTGCCGGCCTGCAACCCCGCATTGCTGCGCCAGCATCCGATACAGAGCGTGGCCGACCTGCGTCATCACGTCCTGCTGCATTCGGCCACGACGCGCTCTGCCTGGTCGCACTGGTTGCGGGAAGCCGGTGCATCCGATCTGCGGGCCGCGCGCCATGTCGAATTCGATCATGTGAATCTGCAGCTCGGCGCGGCCATCGAGGGGCTCGGCGTGGCCCTGGCATCCCTGCCGCTGATCGGGCGCGATCTCGCCGAGGGGCGCCTCGTGTGCCCGATCGCGTCGCCTGTATGGCGTGCCGACGACTACATGCTGGTGACGAACGCCGATCGTGCCGACGATGCCGCGGTGTCCGCGTTCGAGGCGTGGATGAAAGGCATGGCGAGCCGAGAGGCTGAATAGGCTCGCTGATCGGACCACGCGGCACACCTTCCTCGCTCGCCCGTGAACAGCCGCACCGCATACGCGAGGTTGTGCGCATCGATGACCCATGGCAGCGCGCCGACACGCACGCAGACACGCACGCGAACGCGGTGCCGATCGGTTCGGTCGAGAGATCGGCGATCGCGGCGTCGATCTGCGCGCTCGGCACGGCGATGCGCAGGGCCGACAGCATGAGGCGGTGAGCCGCATCGACACCGCCGGTGGAGGCGCGACGAAGCGCCGGGTTCCCTGGCATTTCCCTGGGCGCTTCGTTACCGTCCGGTTCCAGTCAACACGCCCGCTTCACGCGAACGCTCGATGTCGGGGCTGCGATACGCGCGCTCCGGAATCTCGGCGAGCCGCGACGTATGTACCTGCTGCGGCGCCAGCCCGTAGAACTTCTGGAAGCTCATGATCAGCGGCGACCATTTGTCCGGATCGATGCGGTCCGTGTGGCCGTCCATCAGCAGGTCGGGATGCACGTGCACGCGCTGGATGCGCAACTCGAAGATGCGGATATAACCGCGCAGGTCCGGCGCCTCCTCGCCAATCCCGTGTGCGGCTGCGACGACCGCCTCCATGTGCACCGGGCATTCGAGCGCGCGCGGCGGCGCGACGGTTTGCGACGCGGCTTCGGTCAGCCCGGCCGTGCCGAACTTGTCGGGTTCGAATACGTAGCCTTTCGCGCGCTTGCCGTCGGGCACCGGATACGTGCCCGTCGTGCGCGCGATCCTGTCGACCGCGTCCGCCTGCGCCGACGACGGCAGGTTCAGCACGCATTCGCCGGTGCGCAGCAGGTTGCGGGTGGTCTGCGAACTCGCGGCGATGCCGATCACGCCGCGCCAGCCGAGCCAGAACGCGGACGAGATCGGTGCGAGATTGGCCGTGCCGTTTTCGTTCAGCGTGCTGACCAGCACGACGGGCGTGCCGAAATAGAGGATGTTCGGTTCGGTGACGCAATGCGGCGCATTCATGGCGGGTGCCCTCGGTGACGGATCAGTCCGCATGCTGATCCTGTCGCGGCGGCGCAGCGCTCCGAATCTTGTCGTGTCATTCCGGAAGGGGCGCGGCCGGCATCGCGCGAGCTTTTCCGCTAGAGTAGGAAGTCGCAGGCCGCGACCGCCGCACCACGCGCGCGGGGCGCGGCCCCGTTCCGCCAACGCACACGAGGGCCTGATGGACACCGAGCAACGCTACACCGCCAACGCGCCGACGCGCGCGGAAGTCGACGCACTGGGCGGCGCCACCGTCATCGAATTCGGCGCGAACTGGTGCGGGATCTGTGCAGGCGCGCAGCCCGCGATCGTCGCGTCGTTCTCCGCGCATCCTGCCGTGCGACACCTGAAGATCGAGGATGGCCCGGGCCGCCCGCTCGGCCGCTCGTTCGGCGTGAAGCTGTGGCCGACGCTCGTCTTCCTGCGCGACGGTGTCGAAGTCGCGCGCGTCGTGCGCCCCGCCGACGCGAAACAGATCGAAGCCGACGGCTTCGCCGCGCTGGCCTGAGGTCACGGTGATGCAACAGGCCCTCACGCACATCGGCGTCGACACGCGCGGCAGCGGCCTCGTCGAATTCACGCCGCAGGTGCGCGCGTTCGTCGACCAGCAGGCGATCCGCACCGGCCTGCTGACCGTGTTCTGCCGCCACACGTCGGCGTCGCTGCTGATCCAGGAGAATGCCGATCCGTCGGTGCAGCGCGACATCGAACGCTACTTCGCGACGCTCGCGCCCGAGGACGACACGCGCTACGAGCACGACACCGAAGGCGCCGACGACATGCCCGCGCACCTGCGCACGGCACTCACGCAGGTGCAGTTGTCGATTCCGGTCGAGCACGGGCGCATGGTGCTCGGCACGTGGCAGGGGATCTACCTGTTCGAGCATCGCCGCGCGGCGCACCGGCGCGACATTGTGCTGCATCTGATCGGCGAGTAGGCGGGAACGGCCGATGCGCGTGCTCAGGCGAGCAGCTTCTCGACGAGCGCGCCGAGTTCGCGCAGATGGACGGGTTTCGGCAGGAATTCGTCGAATACCTGCTTGTTTTCACGCAGCGCAGCCGATTCATACGCGCTGACGCCGAGGATGGCTGGATGCCGGCCGTCGTCGTCGGGCTCCGCGACCGCGCGAATGCGCCGCGCAACCTCGAAGCCGCTCAGGTCGGGCAGTTCGAGATCGAGCACGACGATGTCGTAGCGGCCCGTGCCGAAGCGCATGACGCCTTCCTGTCCGGTGCCGCACAGATCGGCCTCGATGCCGAGCGCCGACAGCATCGCACCGAGGGTTTCGCGCGCGTTGTCGTTGTCGTCGACCACCAGCGCGCGCCGGTCGCGGAGCGCGATCGCGGGCGGCAGGGCGGGTGCGTCGCCGGCCACGTGGCCGGCCGTATCGATCACCGGCACTTCGGCCGGCAGCGTCACGACGAATTCGCTGCCTTCGCCGACCACGCTGCGCACGTCCACATGCCCGCGCAGCGTCGTCACGATTTCGCGTACGACCGCGAGCCCCATGCCGATTCCGTCCACGTGCAGCCCGACCGCGTCGTTCGCGCGATAGAACGGCTCGAAGATCTTCGACAGGTGTTGCTTCGCGATGCCGGCGCCGGTGTCGCGCACGGCGATCTTCACCTGCTGGCCGGCCGGCGCGTCGACGACCGTGATCGACACCTTGATCGATCCGCCGACCGTGTACTTGACCGAGTTCTCGATCAGGTTCGACAGCACCTGCCGCAGCAGCTTGCGATCGGATCGGATCGCGAGGCCGGCCGGCTCGACCTGTTGCGCGACCGCGATCCGCTTGGCGGCGATCTTCTCGCGCAGCGGCTCGAGCACTTCGGCGAGCAGCGGCGCGATGCCGACGGTATCCAGCTCGGCGAGCCGCTTCGTCGAGCGCAGCTTGATGTAGTCGGTGAGATCCTTGACGAGCGCTTCCAGCGACAACGCGGAATTCTGCAGCCTCCGGATCGTCTTCAGGTTTGCGTCCGACTGCGGGCGTGCGAGCAGGATCTCGATCGACCCGCAGATCGCCTGCAGCGGCGTGCGCAGCTCGTGGCTGACCATCCCGAGGAACGCGTTCTTTGCCTCGATCATTTCGAACGCGCGATCGGACGCCTTGCGCTCCGCGTCGAGCGCTGCATTTTGCCGTTCGAGCAGGTCGTCGCGCGTGCGCATCGTATAGAACAGCAGCAGGAACAGCGCGCACAGGATCACGCCGAGCACGATACCGAGGGTCAGGATCGCGCGCTGCTTCTCCTTCAGCTGATGGAACGTGAAATCGCGCTGCGCCATCTCGATCGCGCGGAAGTAGTTCGCGAGGCCGTTGACCTTCGGCCAGTACGCATTGACTTCGTCGATCACCTGCCGTGCCTGCTGCGGTGAATCACGCAGCAGCGGCACCTCGCGCTTCAGGCGCGTCATGAATTCGCCGAGCGCGTCGATCTCGTTGCGAGCACGCGGGATGCGCAGCCAGTACTGGGACACCTCGGACGGCCGCTGCAGGAACCCGAACGACACCGACAGGCTGTCGAGTTGCATCTGCACGTGGTCGAAGTCGTCGTCCTCGTGCGTCGCATAGAGGATCAGCTGGCGGTCGAAGCGCGTATAGACGTTACGGTATTGCGCGGCGGTCCAGAACACGCCTTCGCGCGGCCCTTCGAGCACGCCCTCGTTGACCGAGGTGGCGAGGAGATCCCACAGCAGGAACGCCCACGCGGCGAACCCCATGATCCACAGCGAGCCGAGGATCAGGATGATCTTTCTGTTTTTCCACCGCCGCCGCGTCATGTCACTTCACGGTCAGGCCGATGATCTGCCACGCGAACTTGGCTTCGCCGAGCGGCGTCTTCAGTTCGTCGGGATACTGGTCGCGCGGATACATGATCCACAGCGGGCCGTAGTTGTCGTTGCCGAGCACCTTGCCGTTCATCGTCCGCGCGAGGATCACGCCGTACTTGTCGGCGTCCGACACGGGAATCGTGAACGTGTATTCGTCGATGCAGCGGAATTCGATCTGCGTGCCGTGCGCGCCGACCGTCTTCAGCACGTCGGACAGGCGCGGGCCGGTGAAGGCCGCCTTCGGCGTCCAGCTCGTCGACGTGACGATCGTATGCTGCGGCAGCGCCATCAGTTCCTGCTCGGAAAAGACGTAGGTCGTCTTCCCCTGCTGGTTGCTCTTGCCGATCTTGCCGTCGACGGTGAACGTGAACGAAGAAGCGGCCCATGCCGCGGCAGCCATGCCGAGCAGGCACGCCGTCAGCAGGCTCTTGATCCAGATGGTTGAAACACGCATGGCTTTCCCTCGGTCCTGTGGTTCGTGTGGTGGTTTGTCGTTCTGTCTCAGTTCGCGGCGGCCGCGGCCGGCAGCGTGATCTTCAGTTCGCGCGCCACTTCGGCGAACAGGATCGGCAGGCGCACCGGCTTTTCCTCGCAGCGCGCGTTGTAGTGCGACACGATGTGCGCGATCTCGTCCTCGCTGGCTTCGCCGGTCGAGATCTTGCCGGTCAGCAGGAAGATCGGCGCGCCGCTGTTCTCGCTCGAACGGATGCCGCGCACGAGTTCGGCGGCCGTCTGGTCGCCGAGCATCCAGTCAAGGATGTAGCCGTCGAAATCCTCGACTTCCAGCGCCTTGCGGAACGTCGCGCCGTCGAAGTACGGAATCGCATTCACGCCTTTCTCGATGAAGTATTCGCACACCGTCTCGGCGACATCCTGCGAATCGTCGACCACCGCGATCCGCGCCGCATACACGTTCGGCTGCGCCGAGCGCAGCTCGATCACGTCGACCGGATAGGTGCGGCCTTCGCGCGCGTGCTGACGTTCGGTGATGATCCATTCGCCCTGCCACTGCAGCGCGACGAAATCCGTCTCGATCTGGCTGCTGGCCTTCGTCGAGATCGCGGCGCGGCAGCGGAAGCGCTTCGATTCGACCACGAACGTCGCGTCGATCATCTCGGCGGCGGCCGGCTGCGTGCCCTTGTCGTCGAGCAGGATTGCGGGCGGCACGCCGAAATGGGTCGCGATGTCCTGCAACTGCGACAGATTCCACGGGATCAGGCCTTTCATCTTGCGCGTGACGACCGAGAAGCTCAGGCCGAGCACGTTCGCGATCGTCGTGTTGTGACTTCGCGGCGGAATACCGTTCCGGTTCAGTAGGTCGCGCACCTTGTTGGCGGTCATGAGATCGACATTGGCCTGCTCGGTGGTGGACATCGCGATGGGGTCTCCAGGGGTTTTGATGAGGGTGAGCATATCAAACCTGACGCGCTACGCAAACTTTGAAAACGCGAAGGACCTTGACATGCCATTTTTCTCCATTATTATTGCTCACCACGTCACTATTGTTTGTCGCGTCATGTTTGGGGGTTGAAGCTGACGCCAGTCCATACAGCGAAAAGCGGCAGCGATGAAGCAGTGACGGAACGATTCAAAGAGAGCCTGAGAGAGCCTAGGGCGCGTGTCGGCGTTGGCGGATGGAATTGTATCCGCTGCGCCGCACGCAACCGGGTACGAGCTCGCGGGGTGGGATAGCTCGAAGAATTGCGGCGCCAATAAAACTTGAGGAAAGTACCAATGTATCGCCGTTTACTCGCACCGGGGCTGCTGTTGCTGTTGGCCGCGTGCGCGCAGGATCCGTCGGTTACCAGCAACACGGTACGGATCTGCGACGACACAGGTTGTTCCGATCGCCCTAAAGATCAGGTCTCCTATCAAAAAAGGGACGACGCGGAGGACCGTGAAGATCCGCGCATCGCCGCGCTGAAGCAGACCGCGAAGACCCAGCCGAAGGCCGCCTACGACCTCGGCCTGCGTTATTTCCGCGGCGACGGCGTGCGCCAGGACAGCTACCAGGCACTCAAGTGGATGCGCGAGGCTGCCGAGCGCGGCGACCTGCAGGCGCAGAAGGCGCTCGGCAGTTTCTACCTGTTCGGCCTCGAGGAAATGGGCTCCGATGCGCGCGAAGCGGAGAAGTGGCTGTCGATCGCGGCCGCCCGCGGCGACAAGGAATCGAAAAAGCTGCTCGATCTCGCGCGCAAGGCCAAGAAGGAAGACGAAGAAGACTGGAAATGGCGCACGCAATGGCGTGACGTCTATTACGGCTACTGGTACTCGGGCTATCCGTACTACGGCGTCTGGCAGCAGACGTACTGGTACTACTGACCGGGGCAAAGCAACGGGGGCAGCCGCGGGGAGACCACCATCGCGCGCCACGCCGGGGGGCTTATCGAAGTTCGCACGGACACATAAGCCGGACAACGACTCTAATCGATCGACAACGACATGAAGACCAACCTTTCCCAACGTCTCACTCAAGGTGCGCTGGTTGCAGCGCTTGGTGCGTCCGTCGCGGGGTGCGGCGGCGTGGTGACGCCCGGCGGCCAGAACGCCGGCGTGACGGGTGCCGCGGCAGGCGGTGCGAGCGCCGGCGCCGATTCGGGGCTGCAGCGCTGCGCGTCGCCGCTCGGCACGATCGCCGTCGACGACGGCCGCAACGCCGACTGGTGGGGCCCGTTCGGCAGCGCGACCAAGATGACGACGATCGATCCGCTGCTGCGCCTGGCGGTCCAGCAGTCGAACTGCTTCGTGATCACGTCGATCGGCAACCAGAAGAGCGACGCGCGCCTGTCGCGCATCACGCAGCTGCAGCGCAACTCGGGCGAATACCGCGCGGGCTCGAAGCAGCAGAAGGGCCAGCGCGTCGCGGCCGACTACTACATGGAACCGCAGATCGTCATCAACGATTCGCCGATCGGCGGCATCGGCAGCATGATCGGCGGGCTGATCGGCAACAGTGCGGTGGCGGCGGTGGCCGGGCACCTGCAGACGAAGGCGTCGGTCGTGACGCTGACGTTGTTCGACGTGCGCTCGGCGGTGCAGATCGCGGCGTCGGAAGGCAGCTCGACGGCGACCAACTACGGCGCGGCGCTGGGCGGCTTCGGCGGCGGCGTGGGCGGTGCGCTCGCGGGCTTCTCGTCGACGCCGGAAGGCAAGGCGACGGTCGTGGCGTTCATCGACGCGTACAACAAGATGGTCGTCGCACTGCGCAGCTACAAGGCGCAGGACGTCAAGGGCGGGCTGGGCCGCGGCGGCCAGCTGCAGGTCAACTGATGTTCCCGGGCCGGTGGTGTGCCGCCGGCCGATTCCTGAATCCTGATTCGTGACTGTCCGTACGTGTGGCGCGATTCGCGCGTACTGGCTTCGTTCGTGCTGTTCATTCAGAAGGTGATTCCGATGAAAGCCGTTGCACTGATCGCATTGACCTGCCTCGCGCTGACCGCTTGCGGCGGCGGCGACGACAATTCCTCGCCCGCCGGCGGATCGGGCACGAGCAACAACGGTGGCAGCGGCGGCACGGGCGGATCGGGTTCGGGCGGTGCGGGAAGCGGCGGCAATGGCGGTTCGGGCGGCTCGGGCGGCAGCACGCTGACGTGGCGCTACGAAGCGCAGCCTGTCGCGGCCGACAAGGCGAGCTTCCTGACGCTGGTCAACAACGAAGGCGCGAAGGGCTACCGCTATCTGGGTGACTACTTTTACAACGCGGGCAACGGCGGGACACAATCGATTTTCGTGAACGACGGCACCGCGCAGACCTACACGTACCAGCTGCAGACGGCGCCGGCCGACATGGCGTCCTTCGTCAACGCGGCCAACGCGCAAGGGGCGAGCGGCTACCGCTACGAAGGGCCGCTCACGTACGGCGATCTCTATCGCAAGGATGGCGGCTCGTCGGCCACCTACACGTACACGACGACCGGCCTGCCGGCCGATGCCAACGCGTTCCTCACGCAGGCGAACGGCCAGGGCCAGTCGGGCTACTGGTTCCTCGGCCCGATGGCGGTGGGTGCAGTGCAGGCGAACGTGTACATGAAGAACAACGCATCGAGCGCGACCTATACATACGATGCGCTGGCGCCGACGACGAACGTCAGCGATTTCATCGCGCAGGCCAACAGCGAAGGCGCGAAGGGCTATCGCGCGAAGGGCGGAATGGTGTTCGGCTCGACGATCTCGTGGGTCTACGTGAAGGACCAGACGCAGTCGCCGACCTTCACGTACCAGTCGGCCACGATCCAGTCGACCGGCGCGAGCTTCGTCCAGCAGGCGAACACGTTCGGCGCACAGGGCACCGCGTATCTGAGCGATATCGCGCTCGGCGTGTCCTCGCCGGTGATGGCGTCGTACTATGTCACGCCGAAGAACTGCACGGGCTTCCTGTGCACGACGCTGAATCCGCTCACGCAGAACTGAGCGGGCGTTTCCGGCGCGGCGGGACGGGGTTTCGTGCCGAACGCGTCGTATCGAGTGCCTCAGGCGCGCTGCGTCTACCGTGGGTGCGCCTTTTGCCGCCGGCTTGCCGGCGGTATTTCATTTGCGCGGCCGCCAGCCGCGGAGCGACGACGCAACTTGTCCGATCGGATAAGTTCCCCTACGCGATTTCGCGATGAACTTTCGTTCAAGTTCAAAATCATCGGTCAATCAAATCGGACGTGTACTAAAAGGATAATGCACGACTGATTTTCGCAGTGTCGTTTGGCATGATCGGGACATCGCTACCCCAAATGTACCCATCGTGATGCCCGGTCCGGCAGGGAATCTGCCGCATGTCCGTACCCTCGGGCGCCGTCACGCCGAGCCATGCCATACAGCACGCTTCAATCCATTCGCCGCTACCAGAGCATCTCGATGTTCGGGGGCGGCATCGTCGTCACGATCCTGATCCTGATCGCCTGCGGGCTCGGGATCACTTCGATCGTTTACGGTTATCTGGACGGCGAGCGGCGCAATTTCCTGAACGGTGTCGAGGAAACCGCCGACCAGGTGCAGGTGGCCGAGACGTCGTTCCGCAACGGCGTCACGAATACGCAATTGATCTGGCGCGAGCTCGGCGCGGCGCCGGCGGACGTCACAAAGGCGTTCTTCGATAACGGTCAGCAGCTTGCGATCACCCCGTTTCCATCGCTCGTGGTCGGCGTGCCGGGCGCAACCGCGCAACGTGACGAGGTCGCGCGTTACCTTGCACTGTCGTTCCTGCTGTCGCGCATCTGCGCGGCGAGCTCGATCAATCGCGGGCGCACGCTCGAGGGCTACCACTACAGCACGCGAACCGGGATGTTCGGGCTGGTGCCGCACCTGTCGCGCGACAACCCGGCGCTCGCGTCGGCCGATGCGCGTGCGAAGGTGTTCGATGCGCTGCACGTGGATTTCGACGTTCGGCCGCCCGCTCCGAACGATGGGCGGCCGAACGTCCGCTGGCTGCCGCCCTATCTCAATCCGGTCACGGGGCAGGTGCGCATCCGGCTGGCCGCCGAGGCGCGATCCGGCGGCCAGCCGTTCGCGGTACTGGTCACCGAATACGCGCCCGACTACCTGCTGTCATGGCTGCCCGAGCGCACGCCGGCCGGCGCGTTCTTCATCATGTCCGCGGACAATCGGCTCATTGCGATCGATCCCGGTGTCGAGCGCACGCACGCGTTGACCGAGCGCCTGTTGAGTCTTGACGTCGCACTGGGCGACCAAGCGTCCGGCGAGCCGCTCTTTCGCGACGGCGCGATTGTGTTCCGCAGCAGGCTCGCGGCCACGGGCTGGACGATCGCCTATGCGCTGTCGTGGGCCGACGTGGCAGCCGGCATCGGCGTGCAGGCCGGTGCGCTCGCGGCGACGACGCTTTTCGCGATCGCCGTGATGTGGCTGCTGCTCGTCCGGTTCCACCGGCGCGTGCTCGTGCCGGTCTACGCGCGCTCGGCGCGCGTGTTCGACAGCGAGGCGTTGTGCCGCAGCGTGATCGCGATGGCGCCCGTCGGCATCGTTCTCGTGTCGTTGTCCGACCGGCGCGTGATGCTTGCGAGCGACGCGCTGACGCAGATGTTGCTGCCGCACGGCGGCGATCATCACGCGCTTTCCGCGCAGGTGCTGGAGAAGTACGACGCGTTCGTCGCGAACGGCGGAGCCGGCCGGACGATGATGACCGAGCTCGCGCTCGATGCACACGGCGATGCGCCGCTCCATCTCGAGGTCATCGCGCACAGTGCGCGTTACCAGGGCGAGGACGTGCTGATCGCGGCGTTCGCCGACACGAGCGCGCAGCGCCGTCTCGTGCATCAACTCGAGGAAGCGGTGCGCGCGGCCGATTCCGCGAATGCGGCCAAGTCGTCGTTTCTTGCCGCGACGAGTCACGAGATCCGCACGCCGCTGAACGTGATCCTTGGCAATCTCGAACTGCTGGAACGCACGGCGCTCGATGCGTCACAGCAGAGCCGCGTGCAGACGCTGCGCGTGTCGGCCGAAGGGCTGCTCGCGATCGTCAGCGACATCCTCGATTTCTCGAAGATCGAAGCCGGTGCGATGTCGGTCGAGTCGATCGAGTTCGACGTGATTGCGGTGATCGAGCGCGAGCTTGCGGCATTCGCGCCGGTTGCGAAGGCGAAAGGGTTGCCGCTGTTTGCCGATATCGACGCGAGCGGCGCACAGCGCATGCGCGGCGACCCGACGCGGCTCGCGCAGGTGGTCGGCAACCTGTTGAGCAACGCAATCAAGTTCACGAGCGAAGGGCGCATCGTCGCGCGCGTGGCGGTGGCGCGAAGCCCGCGCGGTGCGCCCGAGCTCGCGATCGGCATCGAGGACACGGGCATCGGGATCGATCGTACGCAACAGGCCAGGCTGTTCAAGCCGTTTTCGCAGGTCGACGCGTCGATCACGCGGCGGTACGGCGGCACGGGGCTCGGGCTCGCATTGTGCGATCGGCTGGCCGCGGCGATGGGCGGGACGATCACGGTCGACAGTGCGCCGGGGATCGGCAGCCTGTTCACCGTTCGCCTGCCGCTGCACATGGGCATTGCACCGAAATGTCCCGTCGGCGCAGGGGCGGGCGCCGGCCGGACGCTGATCGTCGTGTCGCCGGAGGACGCATGGCGCGCGTTCGCGTTTCCGCATCTGCGTGCATGGGGTTTCGATGTCGCGATGCATCCGAGTCCGATCGGGATTGCCGCCGGGTGCCTCGCGCGTGCTCACGCGATCGTGCTCTTCGGCGATTCAGACCAATGGCGGCGCGAGGAGCTCGACAGCATCGGCGGCGGTACGCCGGTCGTGCTCGCCACGCCGGACGGCCCGCTACGGCCGGACGTCGTGGGCCGTACGATCCGCGTGTCGAGCTATTCGCTGAACGGGCTGCGCTTGGCGATCGAGCAGGCCCGCGTCGCCCCGGCCGAATTGCTGCGCGGGCGGGGCCGCGCGGCCGATGCCGTTCGGCCGGCGCTGGCGGCAATCAGCGCACGTGTGCCACGCGTGCTGATTGCCGACGACGCGTCAGTCAACGGATCGATTTTCCGCGAGCAACTCGATGTGCTCGGCTGCGTGGTCCGGTGCGTGTCGTCCGGCCGCGCGGCGCTCGATACGCTCGCTGGCGGCGCGTGGGATGTGCTGCTGCTCGGTGCCGACCTGCACGACATGTCGGCGCTCGAGCTGGCGGAAGCTGTCCACACCCGTGCGCTGCCGTGCGACATGATCGTCGTCGCGTCGCATCTCGCGCCCGACGACGCCCGGCGTTACGCGGCGTCGAACGTCGAATGCGTGCTGACCAAGCCGGTGACGCTGGCCGATCTGCGCCGCGGCCTGGCACGCATCGCGCGGCGGCGCGGAATCGCATCTCCCGCCGGTGCGGCGGACGAGCCGCCGGGGGCGGCGGTCACGGCCGCCGCCGCGGCGCACTGGCCGGGACGATAAAAAGAGAAACAACGTCGGCGCGCTGTACACCGGCTGCGTCGGAACGGGGAAGGCAGGCACGCCGCATCGCTTCGGTGCCGCGTGATTTCGACTGAAGAAGGAAGGGTAAGGCCGTGCGCTATATGGGAAAGGTGTTCAGGCTGCTGCTCGGATTTGCGACGCTGCCGGAGAAATCCAGACGGGATTTTCTCATGCAGCTGAACGAATTCATGATGATGTCGCCATCGCAGAAGCGGCGGATCATCACCGAGTGGCAGCACGCCGCGGATGACGGATCGGGCGAATCCGACACCTCCGCGGTCAAACGCTAGAGGGCGGCTCCGGCCGCCGTGCGGAACGCGATGGATCGACGGCGTGGGGGCGCCGCCGATCGAACGCGTGTGGGCGTCGGATCCATGCAGGTTCGTGCTGCAACGCCGTGCCCGGCGAGGCTGCGACTGCATCGGATCGGGTGCGGGCGCAGGCCGCCATGCCGCATCGCACCGCCGCGATGCGGAACCCGTCTATTATCTTAAAATTACGCTGCGCACCGCCCGGTTCGCCGAACGTTGCAACGCGACCGTGTTGCGAGACCGATTCGAATCATGGCGCGTCGCACAACATGGCACGTAGGGCCACGTGTTTCGGGAGAAGAATGGAGATGGATGAATTTTTTGTGCGGGTCATGGTGGCGGACGATCATCCTTCGTCTGCACTCGGGATGTCTCAGGCGCTCGAGGGCGCCAGCACGATCAAGCTGCTCGGCGCCGTCTCGAATTCGACCGACCTCGTGGCGATGCTCGACGAGCAGCAGAGCGACGTGCTCGTGGTCGATTACGTGATGCCCGGCGGCAAGTACGGCGACGGCTTGTCGCTGCTGTCGTTTCTCCAGCGTCGCTACCCGGCGCTGCGCCTCGTGACGATCACGATGATCGACAACCCGAGCGTGCTGCTTGCGATCCAGAAGCAGGGCGTCGGGTGCATCCTGAGCAAGTCCGACGCGATTTCGCATCTGGTCGGCGCGGTGCATGCGGCGTTCGTCGGAGCGAACTATCTGTCTCCGTTCGTCAAGAAGCTGCTGGAGGAGTGCCAGCCGTCCGCGGGTATCCGCACGCTGACCGCCCGCGAGATCGAAGTCGTGCGGCTGTACGGGGCCGGCCTGACGGTCGGCGAGATCGCGGTCCAGCTTCATCGCAGCAAGCAGACGATCAGTTCGCAGAAGTCGAGCGCGATGAAGAAACTCGGCATCGTCCGCGATGCCGACCTGATCCGCTATGCAAGCGAGGGGCAGTTGCCCGAATTGCCCGGGACCGATGCCTAGTCGGGCGATCGCGGCGCGCGCCGGGGAGAGACTCCAAGAACAAGCATGCCCACGAAACTGAAAACGCTGCTTGCGCATGCCGCCGCGGCGGGCCGCAAGCCATTCGACCCGGGGCGCGTGCGGCGCCAGCAGCACGCATTGCTGTACGGCAGCGGCGCGGCGATTACGGCGTTTATCCTCGTGTGCGCGGCGCTCGTCGTGCGGCTCGAAGTGCTCGATTACTTCACGCAGGCTTCAGGGGCGTTTCTGCGGCGTGAGGCGCGGCTATCTGCCGAGCTGCAGGCGACGTACCTGCTGTCGGGGCAACAGGCGAACAACGCGATGAACCTCTGGAGGTTCGACAAGCAGGCATCGCGAGACGTTTTGCGAGAATTCACTGAGGGCCGCGGCAGGATAATCTGGCGCCGATCGGGCCAGATCGCGCTGATCGGACTGGCCGACATCACGCAGGATGATCGGGAGAGCCGGTATTCGCGCTATCTCGGCCTGATCATGCCGCAGTTGGAAGTGGCGCCCAAGGTGACCCCGGTTCTCCCGGGGTTCAACATTTACCTGATCGGTATCGACGGGAATTTCGTGGCCGTGGGCGGGGTCGGGGCCGCCACGCAGGCGGCCGCGTTGCCGGATGGGTTCCAGGTGAAGGGGCTGGCACGGCAGCTGATACCGTCCGATGTAGCCATCCCGCACAACGACGCGGTCCTGATCGAGCGGCGTTTCGATCCGCTGCTCGGGCATCCGATCATGCGCTTCGTCCGCCGGCTGTATGACACCGACGGGCAGCCGTTTGCCTGGAGCGTCGTCGCCGTGCGTTCCCAGGTCGATAGCATCCTCGCGCCGCTTTCAGGCGACGAGGACTATGCACTGATCGATACGCGCGCACAACTTCTGGCTGGCGCGCAGCGCAGCAGCGACATGATTCCCCGCGCGCTCGACCATGCGAACGATCCGCAACGCGAGCGGGTGTTCGTGCATCGCGTCGGCACCCGTTTCGTCATCAGCGACCGCTTGCCGAATTCCGATCTGGTGCTGATGGCGACCTTCTCGTGGCGCAGCGTCATGGGCGCCGTCGCGATACCGGCCGGCCTGACGGTCGCCACCGCACTGCTGACCATTGCACTGCTATGGATCTCGATCGTTACGTTCGATCGGCGTGCGTTGCGCCCCGCCAACCGCCGTGCGATTCGCCTGATCGAGAGCGAGGCCCTCAACCGCACGCTGATCCGCACGGCGCCAGCCGGACTCATGCTGCTGTCGCTGGCCAATGGTGACACGATGGTGCGCAATGACGCCGCCGAGGCCTATGGTGACGCCGGAACGGCGCCGTCGCTCGGCAAGCGCATCTGGCAGGCTTACCACGCCAGTATCGCGGGCGGGCGGGCGCCGCGCGTCGTCGTGCACGAGTTGCCGGTCGACCTCGCCCACGGCCGGACGACCTATCTCGCCGCGCATATCGTCCGTACGCGCTATCGCGGCGTCGACGTGCTGCTCTGCACGCTCACCGACATCACCGCGCGCAAGCAGGCCGAGGACAAGCTGCGCGAGGCGCGGGAAGCTGCGGACGACGCGAACAAGGCGAAGTCGACCTTCCTCGCGACAATGAGCCACGAGATTCGTACGCCGCTGAATGCAATCGTCGGCAATCTCGAATTGATGGCGCGCGCGGCGTTGCCGGCGGACGAGCGGCGGCGCCTGCAGACGGTGATGTCGTCATCGGATGCGCTGCTGCGCGTGATCAACGACGTGCTCGACCTGTCGAAGGCCGAATCTAACCAGATGGTGCTGGAGGCCATGCCGTTCGATCTGCGCGCGGTGTTGCACGACGTCGCGGCGATCTTCCGTCCGCTCGCGGAGGCGAAGCACCTGGCGCTCGACTGCCGGATCGCGCCGGAGCTGGCCGACGGCTATATCGGCGATCCGACCCGGCTGCGCCAGCTCGTATCGAATCTCGTCAGCAATGCAATCAAGTTTACGGAACGTGGTAGCGTCAGCATCGGCGCGCGGCTGGCGCCGGCGGCGGGAACCGCGCAGCGGCTCGAGATCGCGGTGCGGGACACGGGCATGGGCATTCCTGCCGACCGCTTGCCGTCTCTATTCGACGTCTACATCCAGACGGATGCGTCGATCTATCGCCGCTTCGGCGGTACCGGGCTCGGATTGCCGCTGTGCCGCCGGATTGCCCGGCTGATGCACGGCGATCTGGCAGTCGACAGCCGGGCGGGCGAAGGCACGGCGATCACGGCCATGTTGCCGCTGCCCGCCGCGCCTGCCGACTGGCGGCTGGCGTTCGAGGAACCGGATGCCGAGGTGCCGGTCGCGCCGGCCTGGCCGCACGAGGACGAAGCGCCGTTGCGTGTACTCGTGGCGGAAGATCATCCGGCGAGCCGCGCGTTGCTGCGAGATCAACTCGATGCGCTGCACTACGACGCGACGATCGTCGCAAACGGCATCGAGGCGATGCGTGCGTATTTTTCACATCCGTTCGACGTCGTGCTGACCGATCTCGGCATGCCGGAGCTCGACGGGTTCGCGCTCGCAAACTTCTTGCGCGAACAGGGTGCGAAGGTGCCGGTGATCGCGATGACCGCGCATGCGACCGACGAAGACCGCCGGAGGTGCACGGAGGTGGGCGCGGTCGAGGTGGTGCTCAAGCCGCTGTCGATCGATGCGCTCGAGGCGGTCTTGCGGCGGCACGGGATGCGTGGCAATTCCGTGAACACGTATTCCGCCGATTCCGAAGTCCTCCAGCCACCGGCGATGACGGACGAAATACGCGACAAGCTGCGTAGCGCGACGCGGCACTCCTTGGCAGTGGTCGAAGATGCGCTGGCGCGCGGCGATGTCGATTGCCTCGGGCGCGAACTCCATTCGATGCGCGGCGGTTTCGCGCTGGCGGGCATGGTTGAGGCAGGTGATGCGTGTGCGCGCGGCGAGCGCCGGCTCGCCGAAGGCGGCGTGAACGCGCTCTTGCTCGACTGGCCGGAAGCGAGGGGCGTCGTCGAGGCCGCACTGTCGAGATTGGCCGGCACCTGAAAAACGTCGGCTTGGCGACCGTGCGAGGTTCAATACGAGGATGTGTTCTACAGACTTGTATTTCGATCAGGACAGCGTTGCAAGACCCTGTTCGGGCACCGGTCGTTATATTCCTCTTGAAAGAAGACTGGCGGTTTTATGACGTCGGCCTGTTTTCGTATCTTCAGTTGATCCCGCTTGTTCATTGGTGGCCGACGTGGCGCGCGGCCGAAATCGGCGGCCACGCTGATTTTCGGTGCTATTTCGGAGCCGGAAAGCGGCGTCGTACCGTGCCGGAACGTTTATTCGCACCCTATCGCGCGTCTTCGGCGAATCCCCCTGCGCTCGACTCACGCTCGTGACTCTCGGTGCATAGGCGTTCGGCAAGCGTCTTGAATCTTTAGAACTATTTTACATTCCGTTGCGCGGGCGGCCAAAAACATTAATTTCGTACTCGTACTAGATATTTGGGGGTTTATATCGGTCGCGGACTAGATACGGATTTCTTATTGATTGGCATCATTGATCCCGCTCTGTAAGGAGTTAATCAATCACGTTTCATTTGGAGAAAATCGTGGCTCTCAACAAGAAGATTCTCGCATTCGCAGCAGTCGCAGGTATGTTCGCAGCTGGTTCGGCCATGGCGGCCGACGGCACCATCAACTTCACGGGCAACATCACCGCGGCATCGTGCTCGATCACCGGCGGCTCGGGCACGAACGTGACGGGCGGCAAGGGTAGCCAGGACATCGCGGTCAACCTCGGCACGGTCGCCGCGGATTCCATCGGCGGCACGGCAGGCCACGGCATCGCCGGCGGCACGTCGATCAACCTGAATCTCGACTGCGGCAACACGGCGACCGACCTGACGCTCGTCAAGATGAAGTTCGATCCGCAGTCGGGCTCGGGCATCGACGGCAAGAACAACAATCTGCTGAAGATCTCGGGCACGGCAACGGGTGTCGGTATCGGTGTGTACGATAGCAACAACAAGCTGGTGAACCTGGCGGCGAACGAAACGGTCAACGCGCCGCTGGTCAAGGGCGGTACGGACGAAGCGCCGGTTTACACCGCCGCACTGAACATGCGTGCCGGTTACGTCGCGAACGGCGAGAAGATCGACGCCGGTACGGCCAACGGCACGCTGCCGTTCACGCTGTCGTACGAGTAAATCCCCCAATCGAGCGGTGGCATGGCACGTCGTGCCGTGTCGCCGCCGCCTCCAGATTCAATTCCGTCATGAAGAAAAAGCTCATTGCCGGGCTGGTCGCGGCCGGCTCGATGTTGTTCGTGTCCATTCCGTCGCATGCCGGCGTTTCGTTGTCCGGCACGCGCATCGTTTATCCGGCGCAAAGCAAGGAGACGTCGGTCATCGTCAAGAATCAGTCGAAAGACGACGTGATGATCCAGTCGTGGCTTGAATTGCCGGACGGCAACAAAGGCGACCTGCCCTTTGCGATCACGCCGTCGCTGAGCCGCCTCGGCGGTGACAAGCAGCAAATCCTCCGGATCTTCCATGCGGGTGAAGGGTTGGCCGCCGATCGTGAATCGGTGTTCTGGCTCAGCGTGCAGGAGATCCCGCAAAAATCCAAGGGCGACAACTCCCTGCAAATCGCGGTTCGGCAGCGGATCAAGCTCTTTTACCGGCCTGCCGATCTATCCGGCAAGCCCGAAGATGCCCCGGGTCAGCTGAAGTGGCGTTGGAGCGAAAGTCATGGCAAGCCGGCACTGGAAGTCGTCAATGACACGCCGTACTTCGTATCGCTCGGCCACGCGAGTCTCAAGGCCGGCGGGAGCACGTACCCAGTCGTGACCGAAATGATCGAGCCCAAGTCGTCGAAGCGCCTCGCTGTCAAGAATTTTTCAGGAAACGCACTGCCGGCGAATACCAAAATTGAATTCAGTTCGATCAACGACTTCGGCGCAACGGTCGATACGCAATCCGACGTGACGAAGTAACGCGACGGTGTGCGGGTCAAATCGATTCTGCAAGTCTTGATAGATACGTTGTACTAACAAATATTGTATGAGAGGCGCGTAGTCGGACATGAACACTACTGTCAAGAAAATCGTAGAGGCATGCCAGCGCGCGTCCTGTCTGATGGCGCTTGGCGCCGCGTTTGCGCCCGTTGCGGCGCAGGCCGCCGAGTTCAACGAGATGTTCCTCAAGAAGGGGGACGGGCCCGTCGAGCTTTCGTATTTCGAAAAAGGCAGTTCGGTTGCACCGGGCATCTACGATGTCGATGTGTCGCTGAACCAGCAACGTGCGAAGCGCGAGTCGATCCTGTTCAAGTCCGATGCATCGGGCGAAGTCCGGCCCGTCATCACCTACGGATTGTTGAAATCGCTCGGCGTCGATGTGAGGCGTCTCGAGCGAGAACACCGGCTGGAGCAGGGGCTGGCGGATGACGCGCAGATCGACTTTGGTGCGCTGGTGGACGGCGCGTCGACGAGTTTCGACGTCGGGACCCTGACGCTCGACGTCAGCGTGCCGCAGATCTATGCGCCTGGGCAAACGCGCGGCTACGTCGATTCGTCGCTGTGGGACGAAGGCATTACTGCCGCCTATTCGAATTATCAGGCCAACTTCAGTCACAACACCGATTCGGGCTACCGAAGCGACTACGCCTACCTCGGGCTGCGCAACGGGCTGAACATTGGTGCATGGCGTTTGCGCAACGAATCGGCGGTGTCGTGGCGGCGCGGTAGCCCGTCGGATTTCGCAGCGAACCGAACCTACGTCGAGCGCGACCTTCAGCGTATCAAGGGGCGGCTCTCCGCGGGCGAAGTGTATTCGTCCGGCGAGATCTTCGACAGCGTGCGCTTTCTCGGCGTGCAGGTCAGCTCCGATACCGGGATGCTGCCGGACAACGAAGTCGGCTATGCGCCGGTCGTGCGCGGCATCGCGCAGAGCAACGCGGTGGTCGAGGTTCGCCAGAACGGCTACGTGATCTATTCGACGTCGGTGACGCCGGGCGCGTTCGAGTTCCGCGATATCTACCCGAGCGGCTCGAACGGCGACCTCGAGATCCGTATCATCGAATCCGACGGTAGCGTGCGCACGTATCGGCAATCGTATTCCTACCTGCCGGTCATGATCCGTCGCGGCACGATGCGCTATGCATTCTCGGCCGGGCAGTATCGCGGGTACGGGCAGTCGCGGCCGAAGTTCGCGCAGGGCACGCTGGTCTACGGCGTGTCCGACAACCTGACCGGCTACGGCGGCTTCATCGGCGCCGAGCGATACGCGGCGGTCGCACTTGGCGTCGGCTACAACTCGCGATTGGGCGGTGTGTCGTTCGACATCACGCACAGCCAGTCGAATGCGCCGGGCCGCAAGGCGAGCGGGCAGAGTTTCCGGTTCCTGTACTCGAAGACGCTGGCGGCAACCGACACGACGTTCACGATGGTCGGCTATCGCTACTCGACCGACGGCTATCGGACGTTGAGCCAGCACGTCGACGATCTCGATCGCCAGTGGGGCAGCGGGTATCGCCGCCAGAAGAGTCGCGTCGACCTGAACATCAACCAGTCGCTAGGCACGCGCGGGTCCGTGTACGCGAGTGTCGGCGATACGAGCTACTGGAACCAGGGCGGTTCGAGCCGCAACATCCAGCTCGGCTATAGCGGTGCGCTGAAAAATCTGAGCTACAGCGTCGCGGTGGCGCACACGCGGGATTCGGGGCCGTTTGGCCGTTCCGATACCCAGTTCACCGCGTCGGTCAGCATTCCGCTCGGCGGCAGCACCCGATCGCATCGCCTGTTCGCGAACACGGTCGCGTCGACGAACGGCGACATGAGTTCGCAAGTCGGCCTGAGCGGCTTCCTGAACGACTCGAATACCGTCAACTATTCGGTGCAGGGCGACTACCGCAAGCACAACGGTGGTTCGGGTGGCGTGGGCCTCGGCTGGGACACGCCGTTGGCCAAGTTGACGACGAACTACAACCAGTCGGGCCATGGGAAGCACGTCGATGTCGGCGTGGCTGGGTCGGTTGTCGCACATGGCGGCGGCATCACGCTGGGGCAGACCGTCGGCGAGACCTTTGCGATCGCCGAGGTGCCGGGCGTGCGCGGCGCGCGTTTCACGTCGTCGACGAGCATCAGCACCGACCGCCGCGGTTACGCGATCCTGCCGTATGCGCAGCCGTATCGCTACAACTGGCTCAACATCGATACCGAGAGCCTCGGCTTCGATACCGACCTGACCGACAACGCGAAGTCGGTGGTGCCGACGCGCGGTGCAATCGTCAAGGCGAAGTTCGCCGCGGAAACGGGGCGACGGGTTCAGTTCGACGTGACGACGGCAAGTGGCGGCAAGGTGCCGTTCGGCGCGACCGCCTATGACGAGAACGACAAGGTACTCGGCATGGTCGACAACGAGTCGCGCGTGCTTGTGTTCGGCATCAAGGAACAGGGGCGTCTGTCGATTCGCTGGAGCGAGGGCTCGTGCGAAGGCGGCTATGCGTTGCCGGAGCGGAAGAAGGCCGTTGCCTATGAGCGCGTGGCGATGAGTTGCAAGATGGCAGGTCGATGAGTGCCACATGAGGTGGCGGAACCGCTCGTTCTGCGAGCCGCGCGTCGGATTGATCGCGTGGCAAATCGATAACGTGGGCTCATGCCTGTTATATGCGGAAATGGATGCGTGGCGCGCACATCACCGAGCGAATGAGAGTTGGAAGCTATTCCGCGCCGGAAGCGAATGTGCGCAACGAGATTGCGTCGTGCGGTCCGTCCTGCAGGCTACGTACCGGAGGTGTTTATGAAATTACTTGTTATGTGTGCTGTCGCCGTCGCGACGTCGATTCCTGTATCGGCTCTTGCGGAATGCTATGTGCAGGAGGATTACCCCAGTGAACAAAAGGTTCCGTATCAGAAGGTCGAGTTTCCTGCGTTTCAGCCCGCTGCTTTCGATCCCGAAGTGCCGGACGGCACCGTCTTGTACACTGGCAAGGGAACAGGAAGTGGGAAGTCCGGCACAGCATACTGCCCAGATGCCAACGGCATCAAACTCCCTATTGGGAACCGGATATATAGAGGCATCGGTGCCTATAACGCGAACTACCATACCTATGCGACTCCCGTGGCAGGCGTCGGTTATCGTATAAAGGGGGGGATCAATCCAAACCAATGGTGGCCGAACCAGGACTATATGCCTTCCACAGGGGGGCCTTTGTCGAGTTCGAGCGGCTTTACCATCGAGCTTGTCAAGACTGGCCCTATCACGGCGGCAGGGTCCCTGTCCGGCGAGATCGGACAAACATACTACCCGGACCACGGATCCGTGGTGCGCCGTCTTTTCTTGACGGGCGGTTTGCCGATTGTCCCTTCCGTGCCGACCTGTACGGTACAGAACAAGGTGATCGGCGTGCCGCTGGGTTCGATTTCGACCAAGGCGCTTGAGACAGGTGGCGCGTCCGACTACCAGTCGTTCTCGATCAATCTGAGGTGCTCGAACGGGACGGCGGGGACATCGACCAGGATGTATATCACGCTGACCGATGCTGCGAGGCCAGGTAACCGCAGCGGCCTGCTGACACTGGCCTCGTCCGGTTCCAATGCCGCGGCTGGAGTCGGAGTGGAAATCCGTCGAGCGAACGATACCATTGTCAGCTTCGGACCGGATTCCCCCGCGTCTGGCAATCCTAATCAGTGGTTCGTCGGGCAGTACGGCAATACCAGCGTGTCCATTCCGTTGAAAGCGCGCTATCTGAGAGGGACCGGCCCGCTGAAGGGGGGATTGGCCAATGCGGCAGCGACGTTCACCATGAGCTACCAGTAGCACGAGACGACACAGGAGCGGCTGTCGGAGTGTTCGACGACCGCTCGGGTCAGTCTGAATCAGCACCCGATATTGTGGGCCATGAGCGGCGCATCGAAGGCGGGGTGCGCCAGCTTCGATCATCGTTCAATCCGGGTTCGAATGTGCCGCGATGGATATCTCGATCTTCAATCGATGCCTTGCGCAGGACGTCTCGGGTAACGGGATACGAGCCAGTCAATCTTCGTGTGGCAGTGACATCATTGATAACTCATCGTGAACGTTGCATTGGCGTTTGCCGTTCCCGACGTAATGCGTGGGCTGGTTTGCACGTAGCGGGCGCGCAGCGGGATGCTCATGCCTGACGCGCCTTGCGCGACTCGCCCACCCAGCCATTGATTGGTGTTGCCGATCGCGGCGGAATCCGGACCGTATCCGAGCACGTCGTCGTCTTTCAGGAGCTGAATGCCTACGCCGGTGGCGGTCGAGTCCCGCGACAGCGATAGCGTTGTTGACGTATTGCCGGGATTCGTCGCATCGGTCAGCGTGACATACACCTTGGCAGACGTTCCCGTATCGCCGCCCGAGCAGGATACGTCGATCTCGAACGATCGGGACGGCGCGGTCGAGCCGACGCCGGTGAAAACGGTCGATGCCATCGTCTCACCCATCGGTACCTGGATGCGTGGCGTCGTGACCGTGCAGCTCGGAACCTTGGGGGTGACGAGGACGGGTTTGGCGAAGCGATATTCCACCAGCACCTGACCCGAGCCGTTGTTCGCCCGGTAGTTCGCATAGGCACCGCTCAATACGCCGCTTTCCGTTACGTTTCCGGTCTTGATCAGCTGGATCGTGGGTGCATAGTATATGTTCCAAGGCTTGACCAGAGTGTTCGACCCTTGTTCGATGAAAGGCGCCACTTGCCCGGTGGGGGATACGACTCGCAATCCGACGTTCGGCACGGAAGTTGGATAAATCTTGTTGGCATCAGGCACCCCAATGCCGGCGATGTACGTATAGGTACTGGTGGAGCAGGTCGATTTAGGACCCCAAGGGTCAGCCGCATTGGTGAAGGTGAGTCCTGATCCTTCGGCTTGATAGATGATCCCACCGATCGGGATGTCACCGGGACTGAAAGGCGGGGGATTGAATCCGCGAACGGAGACGACGAAATAATCCCGCCCGTCTTTCGTGTTGGCTGTGCATGCGGCAACGGCATGAATCGGCAGTAGTGCTAATAACAATATCGAGTATTTAATCTTCATCGTCTTGTAGGAGGAATTGGAGGCGCCGGAATTCTTCCGTGCTGTCGAGCGAGACAAGCACTGGATCTGGAGCCAATGCTTAACGGGCACCAGCGTGGTCTGCTCTTGCAGGTCTACGATTGTCCATTGGGACAGGGAAGATTGAAGTGGGACAAGTACTAAATCCGATTACCGGAAAGCGAGGCAGATGCGATACATAACAGGCAGGCCGTTGCCGTCGTTACCGGATTGTCCGAATCGGTGTCCCCGTGTGAACCGAATTCGCGTGTCATCTTGCTGTTCGTACTGAAAATCCAAAAGACCGGCTCGCCCGGTATTCCCGGTTGGCCGGTCCATGGGCCGGCAGCCCGGAGGCTGCCGGCCACGCGCGCTCATCCTGCTTGCGACGCGTCATGGCGTTCGGGCATCGGTTCGAACTGACGACACCGAACGCCATGCGGATGGCGCTCAGGGCGCCACGTACCCGTAGTTGACGCCGACCAGCGGGCCGTGGAGCTGGTTGTAGCCCGCCTTGACGTCGATACGGCTGGTGGTCGACGAGCCCTCGATGAAGCCGAAGTTTCCGCCGGCGAGGCCGCCGAGTCGTGCATACCTGCCGCCGGAAACCGTGCCGCTCGACGACGACGACGTGACGACGCCACCGTTGCTGCCGACGAGGCCGCCGACGTAGCTGAAGTCTCCACCCTTCGCCGAGCCGGTTGCGTGCGACTGAGAGACCTGGCCGATGAGGCTGCCGACCAACCCGCCGACGTGGCTGTTCGCACCGGCTTCGACATGACCCGACGCGCGCGACTGCTCGATGCGTCCGGAATCGTTGGCGCCGATCAGGCCGCCTGCCTTCGACAGGTCGCCGGCCTTCACGGCACCATCGGCGCGCGTGTCGAGCACGGTGCCCGTGTTGCTGCCGATGAGGCCGCCGGCCGTGGAGGCCATCCCGGCCGATACGTTGCCGAGTGCCCTGGCCGTTTGGACGATGCCACGGTTGGCACCGACGAGCCCGCCGGCCGTGCTCGAGGCGCCGGCGGTCACGTTGCCGGACGCGCTCGACGATTCGATGCGGCCGGTATTGACGCCGGCGAAGCCGCCTGCAGAGCTTGCGTTGCCGGCGATCACGTCTCCGGATGCATCGGATGTCGCGATGGCGCCCGTATTGATCCCGGCAAAACCGCCAACCGTGCTTGCGTGCTCGCCGGTCGCGGTGCCGGCAGCCAGCGACGTCTCGACGAAGCCGTCGTTCCTGCCCGCGAAGCCGCCGATCGTCGATTTGCCCGCAGCCTTGACGTTTCCGTGAGCGCTCGATGCATGGATTCGGCCGGCCGCGTCGTTGCGGCCGACGAAGCCGCCCGCCGTGCTGTCCATACCGGCGATGACGCTGCCGTTGGCGGTCGACGCGTCGATGTCGCCTTCGTTGTAGCCGGCGAAGCCGCCTGCTGCCCAGGTCGAGTTGCCGGCCGCCACGTTGCCGTTGGCGTGCGAAGTCTTGATACGGCCGAGGTTCGAGCCTGCAAAACCGCCGACCATGCCGGAGGCCGTCGCGACAACGTCGCCGTTCGCGGCGGACCGTTCGATCTCGCCGGAGTTCACGCCGACGAAGCCGCCCGCGATGCCGCGATCGCCGACCGTGACCTTGCCGTTGGCGCGAGACGCCAGGATGGTGCCGGCATTGGCGCCGACCAGGCCGCCGGCAACGGCGTTCTGGCGCGCGGTGACGGCCGCGGACGACGAGGAATCCTTGACGACGCCGCCACGTTCATTAATCCCGACCAGGCCACCGACCATCGCCTTGTCGCCCATGCCGATGACGCTGCCCGTGCTCGACGACGCTTCGATGAGCCCCGTGTTCATGCCGACGAGGCCGCCCGTCGCTCCGTCGAGTGCCGCCGTCACGCGCACGTCGGCGTGGCTGTCGCGGATCGTCGCCGCCGGAATCGGCGGCCGCGCCAGCAGCGAACGGTTTTCGCCGGCCAGACCGCCGATCGACAGGGCATCGCGACCGCCGTCGATGCGCCCGGATACTTGCGCATGTTCAATCGTGCCGTAGTTCGCACCGACGAGCCCGCCGACGATCGTGCGCCCCTGCGTCGTGACGACGACGTTGCTGGCCTTCACGTTCGAGATCACGCCGGTGTTCATGCCGGCCAGCGTGCCGACGAACGTCGGCGAACCGTAGGGCAGACCGTTCGCGGTCGTCGCGATGTTAAGCAGGTTGAGGTTCGCGATGCGGCCCGCGTTCTGTTCGAACAGGCCGACGGTGGTTTGGCCCGGGTTCGAGATGATCAGGCGGCTGATCGTATTGCCGAGGCCGTCGAACGTGCCGGAGAACGCGCCGCCGCCGGCGAGGCTGCGGAAGCGCGCGTTCGCGCCGTCGATCGCGTTGCCCATCACGTAGCGGCCCTTGAGGTTCGCGTCGACGTTGCGCAGATCGGCGAGGGTGTGCAGTACCTTGTAGTCGTCGCCGTTCGAGCGGAACGACGCGTTGTCGCCGGACAAGGTCACGGCGGCGTCGTTCGCGAGCGTATGGCCGTTCGTCGAGTTGAGTTCAAGGTGCGCGTTGCGGCCAGTGAGTTTCAGCGCGTCGTTGATGCGGATCTTGTCGGCGGCATTGACGAAGAGGCGCGCATTCGCGCCGGTCGCCGATACTTTCTTCTGAAGATCGACATTGCCCTTGCGCGAGGTCAGCGTCAGCGCGTTGTTGCTGGTCCACGATACGGGGCCGGCGACGCTCAGGTCGCCTTTCGTATTGACCAGTTCGATGTTGGTCAAGTCGAGGTTCCGTGCAAGCGTGCCTGTACCGATGGTGCGGCCGCCGTTCTCGTCAAGCCCGACGTCGTCCACGCCGGCGTTTGCCGCTTCGATCTTCCACGACCCGGTCTGGCCGTTCAAGCCGAGCGTGTCGACGCGTGTGGTGGAGGCAATCGTCACCTGCTCGCCGCGCGTCAGGACCTCGCCGCCGCGTCCGGCCGTTGCGCTGGCGTCGAGCTTGCCGGCAACATGGACCGTCCCCCCGTCGAGCGTGATTTTGCCGCCGTTGCCGGAGAGTCCCTTCGCTTCGATCGTTCCCGCGTTGTTGACGACCGCGCTCAGCAGATCGCCAGCTGCGCGCGCAGTCATCAGCACTTCGCCGCCGTCGGCGTTCAGCAGACCGCCGTTGCTCGCTTGTGCGTCGACGGCGCCGCCTTCGACCTGCAGGTTGAGCAGGCCGTTGCCGTCGAAGGTCACGTTGAATGCATTGCCGGCGCCGAGCGCGACACGCCCCATCTTCGCCTGGATTACGCCGTTGTTCGACACGCGCGCACCGAGCAGCGCGACGCTGCCGCCATCGGCTGCGGTGATCTTGCCGTCGTTGACGATCGATGCATTCGAGTTGCCGGCGAAGCGATAGTTGCCGGCGAGGAAGTCGGCATCGGCGATGTTCTGCGTCGACGCAACGAGGCCGCCGACGTTGATCTGCGCACCGGAGCCGAACAGCACGCCGTTCGGGTTGACGAGGAAGACCTTGCCGTTGGCGTCGATCTGGCCGTGAATCTGGCTGCCGTTGTTGCCGATCACACGGTTCAGTGCGATCGACTGGCTGCCCGGCTGCTGGAACGACACGCGTTCGCCGCCGGCGACGCTGAAGTCCTGCCAGTTGGTGACGAGTTTGTCGGAGTGCTGGTTGATGGACATCGACTTGCCGTCGTCGCCACGGACGATGTCAGCCTTGCCGGAGGTGATTGCTTCGCCGGTGGGCAGTGCAAAGGCGGGCAGCGCGGCGAAGCCGAGCAGCGAGACGGCTGCGGCAGCAAGGCGCTTGCCGCCGCCGGACTTGCCGCGCCGACGCGCGGTTTCCCCGACGGCGCTCCAGCATCGATGGGTCTGGTTCCAGACCAGTGCGTAGGTCTTGTTCATGTTGTTGATGTCCTCTTGATGAGTGCCGTTGAATTGGCTTTGGTACGATCTGTATACCTAAACAAATCGCCGTTCCGGATCGGAAAAAGTCGCCGACCCGTCGTTGCGCGGATGGCATTGCCATCCGCTCGATGCCTGACCCGATTCGCGTCTGGAAGCGGAAGCGGGCCGGGCGCTTGCTGCTGCTCAGAAATATTGCGTGGCCTGTAGCCAGACGCTTGGCGAGCGCGTGACGTTCGCGACGTTCTCGGCCCGGCCGAACGGAAGTGCGGCGGTCACGCTGACTTGCCGGCTCGAACCGAACCAGCTGGCGCCGGCGCCGGCCGACGACAGCTGCAGCGTGTTGCGGTTGCCGTTCCACGGTTGCTTGTTGACCTGGATGCGGCCGGTGTCGACGAATGTGCTGACCTGGATGCCGGGCGCCGCCTGATAGCGCAGCTCCGCGCTCGCTTGCCAGCCCTGATCGCCGCTACCGGCGCCAAGCGCATACCCGCGCACGCCGTAGGGCCCGCCGAGGCTGAATTTCTCGGAGCCGTCCAGGTTGCGAGATGCGAGTTGTGCACCGAATTGCGTCAGGAGCTGCAGTCGCGCGCCGAGCGCCTGCAGCCGCATTGCGTTGACCGTGAGCTTGGTGAAGCGATCATGCGTTCGGTTCAAGTCGTTCATGCCGAGCGCGTCGTTGCCGCGCAGGCGGCCGGTGCCGAGCGTCACCGAGACGCTGCTGCGGCCGCCGCCGAACCAGCCGTCCTGGCCATAGCCGTTGATGCCGAACGACCAGAGATCGACGTGCTTGTCGCTGACGAGGTTGTAGAAACCGTATTCGTCGCGAAGCTGCTTGTTCTCGTAGGTGACCTGTGCGCTGACGCTCGCGCGGCGGCTGCGCACCAGCGGCTGCGTGACGAATGCGCTGCGCACGCTCGCGTTGCCGTGGTAGTCGAGATCCTTGAACGTGCCGCCGAGCCGGTAGGGCATCGTGGAATACGCGACGCCGATGCGTGTCGATGCCGGGCCCACCGGCACCTGGTATGCGGTGCGGAAGTAGCGCTGGGATGTGTTGCTCGTCAGGCCGCGCAGCGAGAGCCGGTCGCCCACGCGCAGCGGCGCGTTGACGTCGACGCTGGCGCTTGCTCGATAGCGGCCGGTAACGGGATCGCCGAAGTTGTCGACTTCGATCGAACCGCTCGCGAACGGGCCACGTTCGGCGTCGATCACGAGATCCGTCGTGCCCGGCTCGGTGCCCGGCCGCAACGTACCCTTGGCGGAGACGCCCGGCATCTCGTCGAGCAGCGTGAGGCTGCGTTCGAGATCATCGGCGTGCACGATGTCGCCGGACCGCAGCGACGCGAGCGGCTGGCGCAGCGCGCGATCGATCACGCGCGTGCGGTTGTGCAGTTCGAGTTGTCCGTAGTGCCCTTCGACGACCGCAATCCGGATGACACCGTCTTCGATGTCCTGACGTGGCAGATAGGCGCGGGCGAGTACGTAGCCGCGCGAACGATAGTAGGCGGTGACGCGTGCGGCGGCCTGCTGCAACTCACCGAAACCGAGGTCGCGGCCGACGAGGTCGGCGAGCGGAAGCGTCAGCTGCGATGTGGTGAAGCGTGTATTGCCTTCGATGTCGAATGCATGAACGGTGACGCGCGGGCCGGCATCGTCCACGGGCGCGGGCGTTGCCTCGGCCGGCGTGATGTCGATTTCGGGGCGGGGCGTGGCGGGCAGCGACGGCCGGACGGTTTCGATATCGCGCATCGACTGCCCGGCATTGGGGACCTGTGCATAGGCGAGACCGGGGAAAAGCAGGGCCGCGACGAAGTATCCGATTTTTCGGTTCGCGACGGGTGGCGCGTGCGCACCGCAGGGTGCCGTTCGCGGTTCGGGACACGGTGTTGGCGGCAGGCCGGAGGCGGTCACCGACATGCGGACGATCATCGGTGGCCGAGTGCGACAGTTGATGTAAATACCTCACCCCGGATTCAGATGCGTGGACCAGTCTCAGCCTTCTGCGATGGTCCGTTATTGATGCCGGGAATAATACGAAAGCGACGCGCACGTGAAAATCGAACTAGTACTAGCGCATTTGCGAAATTACTCTGTCTTGCCTGATTTTCGCGGATGCGCGTTTGACCAATCGTATCGATGCATCGATCGGAGGCATCGCACGGCATTCGTCGGCCGGTAGAACAGGCGTGCCTCGCGCTTTTCGACTGACGCGAAGGCAGGGCGATACGCGTTGCCGTCACTTGACCATTCTTGATTCCTTGAGTAGGTGACGGAGTCCTGTCGATGAATGGGACAAGACTCATCGGGACGCCAATTTATTTAGTACTTGACCGATTTAAAACGGCAAATCGGGATGGCAGTATCGATACCTGACTCATGTCGGTAAGTGGTGGAGCGGCGATAAGCCGAGCGCAGCATGCTTCGGCGAGCGCTCGAACATCGCGGCCGGTTCGTGAAATTTAATGGTTTGTGACATTGATCGAAGCCCGTCTCCACGACATGTATTTCGTATATCTAAATAATGGAAGAAATCGCGAACCTGTTCAGTCATGGATCGGGCCGGTGGAAAGTGTGCGCGTCGAGCGCGCGCTGCCGTCCCGTCGTCATTGGCTTGCGGTGAGTGATCGATCAGGTTTATGCGCTCGTTCAACCCTATTAGAAACGCCCCCGTCGTTCAGGGAAAGAGCCCCTGGCTACGTCTCGCGGACATCGTCCTGCTCGCCGCCACCGCCTGGATGGCGAAGCGCTGGTTCGACGGATCGCAGCAGTCCGTGTCCGATGCAGTCGTGATTGCGCTGTCGATTTCGTGCGCGCTGGTTCTGTTCCCCTCGGTCGGTACGTATGACAGCGCGGAACAGCGAACGTCGTGGCGCCGCATCTGGTGGATGCCAGGCAGCGTTGCAGTCGCATTGTGTGTCGGTGCGGTGACGGCGGTTGCGTTCAATCCTGCGTACGCACGTTCATTGGAGTGGGTGATCGGCTGGTTCGCATTGGCGACGGTGATGCTGTCGGCGTCGCGAGCGGTGTGCTGGTGGCTCGGTATCGGTACGACGCGACGGGCGGCTCGATGCCGGCCCGTCGCGCTTGTCGGGCATCGCGCTCGCTGTCTCGCGCTTGCAGGTCGAGATCGAGATGATCATGTGGCTGACTTGCCGCTTCAGGTGGCAGCGATTCTCGACATATCTGAACCGCCGGCGGCTGACGTCGACGATGCGCACGTGTTTCGCGATCTCGGCACTTTCGTCGAGTGCGTGCGTCGAGTCGATGCCGGGGAAATCCGGATCGTGCTGCCGTTGTCGGAGGCCGATCGCGTCGGCGCGATCGTTCGCGCGTTCGACAAGGACCTTGTCGACATCCGGTTCATGCCCGACCTGACGGAGGTGACGCCACTGCGCCCTCGCGCGACACGTTCCGGCTATTCGCTCGATCTCGTGGCATCGCCGCTGTCGGCACGGGCACGTGTCGGCAAGGCAATTTTCGATCGCATGTTCGCCGGTCTCGCGCTGATCGCGATCGCGCCGCTGCTGGCGGCGATCGCGATCGCCGTGAAGCTGTCGTCCCGGGGGCCGGTGTTGTTCCGGCAGCGACGCAAGGGCGCTTACGGGCGCGTATTCACGATCTACAAGTTCAGGACGATGCGCGAGCACGACGCATCCGCATCGGGCGAAGTCCGGCAGGCGACACGAGGCGATCCGCGCATCACGCGCGTCGGCGCGCTGTTGCGGCGCACGAGCCTCGACGAGCTGCCGCAGTTCTTCAACGTGCTGATGGGCGACATGTCGGTGGTCGGGCCGAGGCCGCATGCGGTGGAACACGACCTCGTCTACCAGGAGCTCGTCGATGGCTATATCCAGCGCTACCGGGTCAAGCCCGGCATTACCGGCTGGGCGCAAGTCAACGGGCTGCGAGGCGAGACCGACCGTATCGAAAAAATGCAGCGGCGAATCGAGCACGACTTGTACTACCTGCGGAACTGGTCCCTTGCGTTCGACGTGCGCATCGTGCTGGCGACGCTGTTTCACGGGAAGGCACACAGCAATGCGTATTGACGAACACACTTCACGGCAGGCGCGCGTCGCGTCCGCTTGCCGTTTTCTGCCGAAGCCGCGCCACGCAACTGCATGGCTGATGTGCGCCGTACTGACCGGGTGCGCCTATGCGCCGGGCATGCGAATGGCTGCACCGGCAGATGCGCGGAATCCGCAGGCTGTCTATGTCGATGCGGACAGCGACGGCGTGCGAGCCGATCGGCATATCCCGATCGTCGAACTCGATCTCGGTCGCGTCCGACAGATGCGCGGCCACGCCGCGCAGACGTCGCTCGACGTGTCGCGCGCGCTCGCCGGAACGCCGGCGCCGTACACGATCGGTCCCGGCGACGTGCTGCGGATCGTCGTCTGGAACCACCCGGAGCTGGCCGCCGCGCAGGGGCCGCAGCAACCGGGTGCCACGCGCGACGCCGATCCGGCCGCCGGCTTCGTCGTCGATCAGGACGGCGCGCTGTCCTTTCCGTACGCGGGCCGGATCGAGGTCGCCGGGTTGCGGCCGGAACAGGCGCGCGACCGTCTCGCGGCGGCGTTGTCCCGCTACTTCCGCGATCCCCAGATCACGCTCGGAGTTGCGTCGTTCAGGTCGCGGCAGGTGCTGGTCGAAGGCGAGGTGCGCAATCCGGGCGTCCTGCCGCTGAACGATGTTCCGACGACGCTTTACGAGGCGATCGGTCGTGCGGGCGGATTGAGCGATTCGGCCGATCGCAGCCGGATCGAACTGGTTCGCGACGGCACGGCGTACACGCTCGACCTGACGCAACGAACGACCGCGCAAAGCGGCGCGGCGCGCGTTGCGCTGAAGCCGGGCGATCTGCTGCGCGTCGCGTCGCGCAACGACAGCCTCATCTATGTGATCGGCGAGGTCGGCAAGCCGGTGGCCGCGACGCCCGATCGCAACGGGCGCATCACGCTGGCCGATGCATTGGTGCAGGCCGGTGGCCTGAATTCCGGTTCGGCCGATGCCGCACAGATGTACGTGATCCGCGGCTCGCTCGACGAGCAGCCGCAGGTGTTCCACCTCGACGGCACGTCGCCGGTCTCGATGCTCGTCGCGAAGGAGTTCGACCTGCAGCCGAAGGACGTCGTCTATGTCGACGCGAACGGCCTGGTGCGCGCGAGCCGCGTGCTGAACCTGCTGCTGCCGGCCATCAACGCCGGCCTGACGGCCGGGCTGGTGACGAAGTGATGCATGGCGCCGCCGCGCGCCTGTCCCGATACCTCTTATGTATTCCGAATTCATGATCTCCCGCGTTCTCTTCGTTTGCAGCGGCAATCTGTGCCGCAGCCCGATGGCCGCCGGCCTGTTCGCCCGATTGCTGCCCGAGGTGACGGTGATGTCGGCCGGCCTCGATGCGCCGGTCGGCGAACCCGCAGCACCGGAAGCCGTCGCGGTGCTGCGATCGCACGGCATCGATCTGTCCGGCCATCGCGCGGCGCGCCTGTCGGACGCGATGTGCCGGGCGGCCGACCTGATTCTCGTGATGACCGTGGCGCAACGGCGCGAACTCGAAGCACGGCATCAGTTCACGCGCGGCAAGGTGTTTCTCGTGCGCGCGTTCGACCAGGTCGACGTGTTCGATCCGGTCGGCGAACCGCGCGAGCGCTTCGACGCGTGCTACGCACTGCTCGCGACCGGCCTGTCCGACTGGATCGCCCACCTCGGCTACGCGGGCCGGCGTCGATCGGGAGGCTGGCAATGACGAGAACCTCAGCCCAGGAAGGCACATTCGATTTCGCCGCATTGCTCGACACGTTCTTGATCCAGCGCCGGACGATGGCGGTGGTCTTCGCGACGTTCGCGATCGCGGGCGTCGCGTGGGCGATGCTGTCGGCGCCGGTTTATCAGGCCGACATCCTCGTGCAGGTCGAGGACAGCAGCACGGATTCGATGGCACGTTCCGCGTTCGGCGACCTGTCGTCGATGTTCGGCGTCAAGACGTCCGCCGAGACCGAAAAACGTGTGCTCGGATCGCGCTTTGTCGTCGCGCGCGCCGTCGACCGGCAGCGCCTGTTCATCGATGCGCGGCCGGTGCGTTTTCCGCTGATCGGCGGTGCGCTCGCACGAATGAAGGGCGCGGGTGAATCGCCGGACGCGTCCGGATGGGGCGGCTATGCGTGGGGCGACGCGCAGGCGGCGATCGACGTGTTCGACGTGCCGGCACGATTCGAAGGAGAACGGTACGCGCTCGTCGTGCTGCCCGGCGGGCGCTATGTGCTGTCGGGGCCGGGGCTTGCCGGGCCCGCGACCGGCGAGGTCGGGCGGCGCATGCAGTTCGACGGCGCGAGCGGGCCGGTCGCGTTGAAGATCGATGCGCTGCAGGCGGCGCCGGGTACGCGCTTCGCACTGGTCCGGCATGCGCGCCTCGACGCGATCGTCCGGTTGCAGGACGCACTCGGCGTGGCCGAAGCGGGCAAGGATTCGAACGTGCTGAGTGTCCGGCTGCGAGGTACCGACGCACACCGGATCACGGCGACGCTCAACGAAATTGCCGGGTTCTACGTCGAGCAGAATGCTGCGCGCAAGGCGGCCGAGGCCGCGCGATCGCTCGATTTTCTCGAGCGGCAGCTTCCGGAGCTGCGCCGCACGCTCGACGATTCCGAGGCACGGCTGGCTGCCTTGCGCAGCAAGCTCGGATCGGTCGACGTTGCAGGCGACGCGCAGGCGATCCTGCAGGCGGCGGCCGACAACGAGACGCAACGCGTGCAGTTGCGCCAGAAGCGCGCCGAACTGTTGGGCCGCTTCACGGCGGAGCACGAATCGGTCGTGTCGCTCGACCGGCAGATTGCCGTGCTCGATGCGCAGGCAAACGAAATCGGCACCCGGATCGCACAGTTGCCGAAGCGGCAAGGCGAGCTCGTGCGGCTGGAGCGCGACGTGAAGGTGAACAGCCAGCTTTACGTCGGCCTGCTCGACAACATCGAGCAACTGAAGCTGCTGCGCGCGAGCCGTATCGGCAACGTGCGCGTGCTCGATCTGGCCGAGGAACCTCAGCGGCCGATCCGCTTCCGGCGGGTGCTCGGGATCGCGGGCGCATGCCTGCTCGGCGCGCTGCTGGCGATGGCGGCCGCCTACGGACGCGGGCTGCTTTGCCGGGCACCGTCCGATCCGGCGGAACTCGAGGACGCGACCGGCCTGCGGGTGGCTGCCGCCGTGCCGCGCGTGATCGGCAGGCGCGGCGCTGGCTCGGGTCCGCTCGCGAGCAGCGATCCAGACGATCCGGCGATCGAGGCCCTGCGCAGCCTGCGTGCGACGTTGCGGTTCTCGATGCGCACGTCGGGCAACAACGTCGTGCTGGTCACGGGCCCGACGCCCGGCGTCGGCAAGTCGTTCGTGTCGGCCAATCTCGCGCTGGTGCTCGCGGCGGTCGGCCAGCGTGTGCTGCTGGTCGACGGCGACTTGCGCCGCGGCCGGCTCGACGCGATGTTCGGCACCGCGCCGGCCGGTTTCGCCGACGTGCTCGCGGGCGACGCGTCGGTCGATGGCGCGATTCGCGCCACGCGTCATGCCAATGTCGATTTCCTGGCGTCCGGTGTGGGCCGCCGCAATGCCGCGGACCTGCTCAACGCCGGGACGCTGTCGGCCGTCATGGCCGAGCTGGCGAGCCGTTACGACGTCGTCGTGATCGACAGTCCGCCGCTGTTGCTGGTCACCGACGCGACGCTGCTGGCGCCGTTTGCGGCAGGCAATGTCTACGTGGTGGCGCGAGCCGGGCGCACCGAGCGCGGCGAACTGCAGGAAGCGGCGCGCCGTCTGCGCCAGGTCGGCGTCGAGCTCGACGGCGTGATCCACAACGGTATCGATCCGCATGCCGGTCGGTTCCGCTACGGCATGAAGTACGCGACCTATCGATATGGCGCGACGAAGACGCGTGCCGGCGAACCTGGGCAGGAGGTTCGGTCATGACGCGTGCGACGAGACGCGATGCGACGGCGCTCGTACTGCTGGTGCTGAGCGCGGGTGGTGCGGCGGTGCTGGCATTCGCGGTGCAGGCCGTGCTTGCCCGCGCGTGGGATGTCGAGGCCTATGGCCATTTTTCGACGGCGCTGGCCGTCGTGACGATCGCCGCGCCGGCGATCGGGTTCGGCATACCTGCGTTCTGGCTGCGTGCCTACGGGGTTGAAGGGGCGCGCGCGGCGCGCTGGGTGCCGGCGTCGCTGCACTTCATCTGCATCAGTGCGGTGGTCACCGCCGCGGCCGTCACTGCATGGGCGAGCGTCGGCGTGCGCGAGCACGACACGGCGCACCTGTTGCTTTGGATGCTGCCGGCGTTGCTGGGCCAGAGCGCCGTCGAGCTGTGTGGCGCGCGTTACCAGCTCGAAGGCCGATTTGCACGGGTGAGCGCATGGCAGCTCGCTCAGCATGCGGCACGGTTCGTCGTCGCGGTGCTGGCCGTCCGGCTGCATGCCGGCACGACGTTCGTCGCCATCGCATTCGGCGCGATTGCCGTCGGCATGACGGTCGGCGCGTGGCGGTCGATGCGCGTGCTGCGCAACGGGCATGCCGTACTCGATGGCCATGGCAACGGGACGGACGCGGGCGGCCCGGCCGAACCGGTGCCCGGTGTCGCACAGGTTGCGCGGCAGGCACTTCCGTTCGGCGTCGCGAGCCTGCTTTATTTCGCCTATGCGCAGGGCGGCCTGATCGTGGCGGCCGTCATGCTCGGGCCGCGCGATGCGGGCACGTACAACGTCGTCGTCACGACGCTCGCCGCGGTCTACCTGTTGCCGGCCGTGTTGTTCCAGAAGCTGCTGATGCCGCGTCTGCATCGATGGGCGGTGACGGACCCGGCGCGCCTGCGGCATGCGTTTCATGTCGGCAATCGCTGGATGGTGCTGGCGGGCCTGGCAGTGGGTGTGGCGCTCGCCGTGGTTGCGCCGGCCGTCGTGCCGTTCGCGTTCGGCGAGCGCTATCGCGACGCGGTTCCGCTCGTGCAATGGATGGCAGTCTGCGCGCCGCTGCGGTTCGTGACAACCAGCGCATCGTCGGTGATGACGACACGCGATTTTATCGTGCTCCGGAATCGGTGCGCGTTCGTCGCGCTCGCCGTCGGCATCGGGCTCGGCGTGGGCTTGATGCCGGGCTGGGGATTGCCCGGCGCGGTGGCTGCGGCGATTGCGGGCGAGGTGCTCTGGTGTGCGCTGGCATGGGCGACGGGGCGGCGTTGCGTGGCAGCGGTGTCATCCGGGCACGTTCCTGACGGATGCGCCGATGCACGGGCGGCGACGCACGGCGTGTCGGCCGCAGCTGCAGCACGGGCCGAGGCCGATCGTCCGCCGGTCGCGCCGGTCAGCGTGATCGTGCCGTGTCATCGCAGCGTCGCGACGCTCGAGCGGGCGGTTGCGTCGGTTTACGCGCAGACGTGGCGCCCCGCCGAGCTGATCCTGGTCGACGATGCGAGCCCCGACGACACGCTCGCATGCATCGAAAGCCTGCGAACGCGATACGGCGGCGACTGGATTCGCGTGATCGCGTTGTCGCGCAACGGTGGCCCGGGCGTGGCGCGCAACGTCGGCTGGTTGTTCGCGACGCAGCGCTTCGTCGCGTTCCTCGACGCGGACGATACGTGGCATCGCGACAAGATCGCGCGCCAGTGCGGCTGGATGGAAGCCCGGCCCGAAGCGGCCATCACGGGCCATCCGGTGCAGCAGCTGCCGGAGGGGGCCGCGTTGCCGGCCGATCGTGCGGCGCATCGTCCGCCCGTGCCGGTGTCGCGTCGCGCCGTACTGTTCTCGAATCGCTTCACGCCGTCGAGCGTGATGGTGCGCGCCGATGTCGCGGCCCGCTTCGACGAGCGCAAGCGTCACGCCGAAGACTATTTCATGCTGCTGCAGCTCGTACTGGTCGAGCGCGGTGCCGCCTATCTGTTCGACATGCCGCTGTCGCATGTCTACAAGGCGCAGTTCGGCGTCGGTGGGCTGAGCGGCCAGTTGTGGAAGATCCAGCAGGGCGAGCAGCACAACTACCGGCACTTCCGTCGCGTCGGCGCGATCGGCGTCGGCGAATGGTGCGTCCATGCGGCGCTGAGCTTCGCCAAGTATCTGCGGCGATGCGCGCTGTCGGGGCGGTTCGCATGAACGGTCGCGCGTCGTGGGTGCGGAGCGCCCGATGATCCACTACATCGTTCCGCTCGCGATCTTCTATTTCGGCGTCGCACTGTGCGCAACTTATGGCGGCACGAGCCGGGCGGTACTGCTGGCGGCCGCGTTGCCGATGATCGCGCTCGTCGTGTTGCGCGGGCATGCCGGTACCGACACCGCCGCGTATTACGCCGCGTTTTCCGGGCTGGACACGGGGAGCGGCTACGGATCGGAGCCGCTCTTCCACGCGCTGACCACGCTGCTCTGGTCCATCTGGCCCGACCCGCGCTTCGTCGTCAACGGCATCTCGCTGCTGATCGCTTTGACCCTGATGTGGGCGCTCGGCGGCGCGCGATACGGCGCGTGGTTCGGCGGGCTGCTGATCGTACCCGGCATGTTCTACGAGCTGTCGATGAACGTGATGCGGTTCGGGCTCGCGGCGTCGCTGTTCCTGCTGGCGACGCGCGTGCCGGCGCACGAGCGGCCGTGGCGCTACCTCGCCTTCACGGTGCTCGGAACCGGCATGCATTACTCGTCGATCCTGCTCTTCGTCCTGTTTCCCGCCGCGACGCGCCGTGGGCAGGGTCCGGCACTCGCGTTCGGCGTGCTGTGCGCGTGCGTGGCGGCCGTCGCGATGCCGGTCTATCTCGGCGACAAGACCGATCTGTATTCGGGCATGGCCGCGCCGAATGCGTCGTCGGGCTTGCTGTTCGTGCTGTTGCAGACAGCCATGCTCGTCACGTTGTGGCGCTTCCGCGCCGACTTCTCGGTGCCGCGCACCGGCTTCTGGCTGCTTGCCGTGCTGGAGGCGGCGTTCTATGGCCTCACGCGGGTCAGCTATGCCGGCATCCGCTTCCAGCTGCTGCTCACGTTCCTGATGGCCGTGGTGATGCTGCGCCAGTACCGGCCCGCGAGCGGCCGCATGTCGCATGCCCTTGCCGTGTGCCTTTTCCTCATCGGCCTCGTCGCGCTGGCGGGGCGGTTCAACAACATGCTCGACGAGGCCGGTCGCGGCGCCTCTCCGTTCCTGCCGTATCGCGCGCTGCCCGCGCTCGATGCGATCTATCGATAAACAGAAAACCAGACCATGAAAGCTTCTCCCCGAAAAATCGTACACATGACGGAGGCGCTCGGCGGTGGCGTGCTCCACTGCGTCGCGCTGCTCGCGAATGCGCAGGCCGCGGCCGGTGATCAGGTGATCGTCGTGCATTCGATTCGGCCGGATACGCCGTCGCCGGACGTGCTTGACACGTGGTTCGATGCCCGCGTCGAACGTCGCGTGCTGCCGATGTCGACCTCGATCGGGCCGCGCGACGTGCTCGCGCTGTTCCGGGTCGCCGTCTGCTTGCTGCGCCTGCGCGCCGACGTGATCCATCTTCATTCGTCGAAGGCCGGCGCGCTCGGCCGAATGGCTGCGCGCCTGCTCGGCTGCGCCAAGCGAACCCTGTACTCGCCGCACGGCTTCGCGTTCCTGCGCCGCGACATTTCGCGGCGGCGGGCGCAAGTGCTGATCGGCATCGAACGGGTTCTGCACGCGATCGGCGGCCCGCTGGTCGCCTGTTCGCGCAGCGAGGCGCACTATGCGGCGATGCTGCTGTCGCGCAAGCGCGTGTTCGTGGTCGACAATGCAATCGACCTGAGCCGCTTCGTCGAGACCGGCGACGCGCCGGCGCGCGCGGCCGCGGTGGTCTGCACGTCCGGCCGCGTCGTTTATCAGAAGGCGCCCTGGCGGTTCGCGCGGCTCGCACAGTCGCTTGCCGGCCGCTGCGACGTGCGCTGCGTATGGCTTGGCGACGGTGCGCCCGATCAGGTTCGCGCGTGGCTTGCCGATACGCCCGTCGAGCAGTCCGGCTGGATCGGCCCGGATGCGATGCGCGATGCGCTGGCGCGCAGCGACGTCTACGTGTTGCCGTCGCTGTGGGAAGGCATGCCGATCGCGCTGATCGAAGCGCAGGCCATGGGGTTGCCGGCCGTGGCGAGCCGCATCGTCGGCAATCGCGACATCGTCGAGCACGGCGTGACCGGTTTTCTCGTCAACGACGATGACGAATTGCGGCATTACACGGAGCGGCTGCTGCACGATGCGGCGCTGCGGCGACGCATGGGTGATGCGGCCCGTGAACGCGCGTTCGCCCGATTCGGCGCCGTGCGCTTCGTGCGGGAGTTCGATGCGCTGTACGAGGCCGCACACGGGCGCCGCGTGCCACGCGTGCCCGTGCGCCGCGGATGGCGGGAGGAGACGCCATGAGCGAGTCGACCGACATCACGCATCGGGACGTGTGCGCCCGGCCGACGAGGCGACGCGCGGTGCGCATCGCGTTCTTCGGCTTTTACGGCCGCCACAATTTCGGCGACGACCTGTTCGGCTACGTGCTGCAGCGGCTGGCCCGGCGCGCGGGCAATGTACGCCCCATGCTCGTCGGCGCGCCGGTTCGGCCCGAACTGAGCGCGGCATGGCGATGGAAGCCGTTCTCGCGCAGCTTCGGGTGCAGTGGCAGGATCGGCACGATCGCGCGTTTTGCGACCTACTGCGCGGCGCTGGTGCGGGCTGACGTCGCCGCATTCGGTGGCGGCTCACTGTTCGGCGCCCATGCATCGCTGGCATTCGCGCGCCTGATCGTCTTCGGCGGCGCGCTGATGCGCAAGCCGGTCGCCGCACTCGGCGTTTCCGTGGGCCCGTTCGACGACGGCGGGCGCCGCATGCAATTCCTCGCCCTGACGGCGCGGCTCGGCGCGCTCGCGGTGCGCGACGCAGCCTCGCTGGAGGAACTGAACGGCGCCTTCGTGCGGCGGCCCGCCGAGCGGCTTGGCGATCTCGCATTCGCATTGCCGGCGCTTTATCGGCCCGCGCGCGCCGACGGGGCGCGCACGCTGGTTGTCGCGGTGCATTTGATGGGCTATGTCGAGCATGCGGCGGCCATTCTGCGCGACGCGGATCGAAGCGGCCGTTTCGACCGTGTTCGCTTCGTTGCGCTGGACGATGCCAGCGCGCGGGTGGCTGACGCGATACGCAGTCGCCATTCGTCGCGGACAATGGAAATCGATGATGTTCGCTACGGCGATTCGGTCGAGTCGATCGTCGACGTGCTGGCGTCGGCATCGTGCGTCGTGACGTCGAAGCTGCATGGGGCGATCACGGCGCATGCGTACGGCGTGCCGGTGCTGCTGTTCTGCTATCAGCGCAAATGCGCCGATTTTCTCGACGATCGCGGATTGCCCGGGCCGCGCGACCCGATGCCGGCCCCGAGCGATTGCGTGGCGGCGATCGGTGCGCTGAAGGACGTACCGCGCGACGCTGTCGAAGAAGCGTGCTACCTGCGCGCGGAACGGTATCGCCGTGGATTCACCGATTTCATCCGCACCGTTGCCGGATTGCGCGACTGACGATGCTTGAAGCCATGCGGGGGCGGCGGCGCGATGCGCGCCGGTATGGCCCGCCTCGCGCATGCGGCCGCCTCGTCACCCCTCCCCAAAAATCCCGCTATACGCACTCAACGCCGGCACTCCGCCGAGATGCGCATACAGTACCTTCGACCCCGCTTCGAAATCCCAGCACCGTCCCTTGTCGATCACCCCGTGCACCGATTGCCGTTCGTGAACGGGATCGGCCAGCACGCCTTGCACGAACCGTTCTGGCGCATTGGCGCGTCGAAACAGCATGCGCCGGGTGCTGGGCACGGCCGCTGGAGAAGACTGGTGCCAGGCTCACGCGAACCATGCCGCACGGATCCTGACGATCGTGCGACGCATCTGCCCGAACCAGCTCAAAGCGGATAAGCCTGCCACGGCCGGTATCAAGAATGGATGCCGCGAGACCGGCTCCCGTGATTCCTGCCGTGCAGCCGTTCTCCGCGTGCGGCATGTCGTGCGAGTGCCGCGGCCGAGGTCATGCGCGGCACTGTCCAACAGCGATGAAGCACGAGTGCGCGGACGGCGTGCCTGACGATAGGTACATGCAATTGCTTGACATCGATCGACTCGTTAGGTAGCGGACGTGGTCTGGTTGAGAAATAGGACAAAACACGTGAAGATCTCAATATATTTAGTACGTGTCCTATTATGAATGACTTTTTACGATGGCAGTATACGGAATCGCGTTGATTTGGTCCGAAAAACTCTGGAGAAGGGTGCGGCGAGTCCGAGTGTCATTTGGATCAGTATCGTATTGCGTTAATACTATATTTGACGGTTTATGACGATTGTGTGGTTATTCGTCATCAGTCGTTTTTTGTTTTTTGAAATGGCAGGGTAAAACCCGTCGTCGATCTGGCAATCGATCCGTGTCGACGCGACCGCGCGGTGTAAATGCGGCCACGATTACGAGGTGTGCTGGTCGACGGTGATTCCTGCGGACGACCGGTTCGATTCGAGGCAGCTGGAACGCATCGTATGGTTGCAGCAGGGCGTCAGCGACGGATCGCCGCCCTTTGCGCTGTTGTTGAACGACGGGAAATGCCGGGTCGACGTGCGTGGTGCGCCGGGTACGCCGAGTCTGACAATTGCGCTCGGCGAACCGGGGGCAGGCGATCCGATAGGTGCTGCGATCTCGGCCCGACGTTCGCGGTGGCGACGCGCTGACGGATGTCTTTCGAAACGGCAAACGCGTCGCGTCCGTCATGGGCGTATCGAACACGTTTTCGCACGACCGTTACGCCCGCTTCAGGCGCGGTCTCTACAAATGGTGGCGGAAGACACGCCCCTCCGATGTAACCCGATGGCCGATATACCACGGCGACATCGAGATAAAGACACTGCACGGTTCAGTCCCGTGACAGGTATTGAACCGGCCGGTGGATAGGCACGGCTGCAATACCGAAAGGCGCCGCCGTGTCTCTCCCGGGCCGTCGTGATGCTCGATCTCGGTTGGCGCAACTTTTCAGGGCGGCCCGATGCGATCAAACTCGAACGTGATTGCCGTACTCGCCCTATATTTTTGAGGTGGATCGAGATAGGTCTGATTTTGCATCATGGTCGTGATTAACAAAATTAATGCTTTGCTTATCCATAATTTTTGACGTCAAAGAGAAAATAAGTGAATTTCATTTATTTCAAAAACTTCTACGGAGCGAGGATGTGTCGTATCCGGTTGCTGGTGAAGAGCTTTTTTTGGGGGGTGGCCTGTCTGCTGGCTCCGCAAACGAACGCGCTGGCGTGTGAGTTGGGCGTATTTTCGTCAAGCACTTCGGTGAAGGTTCCGGCGAACATCACGGCCTCGCGAGACGCATACGTACCGGGGACACTGGTTGGTCCGAACGCGTTGACATCGGAGAAGACGAGCGTGATTTATAACGATTGCAAAGCGGAGATGACCATTACGGCAACCGCATTGGGGACACCGGTTCCGGGTGTCACGTATCGTGTGGATGGGCAAACTCATCCTGTTTATGAAACGGGTGTTCCCGGTGTCGGCTTTGCCGTCATGGCAGGCGTTCAGCAACAAAGCACGGGCGGATGGACGGTGCTCGGACCCGGGGAAATCGAGGTTGCCAAGGTCCCCGCGAGCAATTACAAGTGGTATACCGTTTTTCGCGTCGCGCTTGTATTTTCGGGTCAGATAGTGACAGGCTCACATACGTCGAAGCCGCGTCCGATGTTCAGATTCAGAATCTCCGGCTCGAACGGATATTCCGACACCCGCACCATTTCGCTCGACCCTTTTACGCTAAATGTAACGGCGAGCGGCTGTTCGCTGACGTCGGCCGCGACCAGCAACATTTCGCTGTCGCGAGTTTATGCCGGCAAGTTGGCTGCGGTCGGCGACGTCTCGGACGTGGTGGGCACGACATCGTTGCAGGTCAGTTGTCGGGGCACGGTCGACGTCTATGTGACGATGACCGACGTCGCGAATCCGGTCAATACCACGGATGTCCTGAGCTTGTCGCCCGGCTCGACGGCGCGCGGTGTCGGTCTCCGGCTTTACCGGGCGAACGACGCGAGCAAGATTTCGTTCGGCCCGGATTCGAGCGCGAAAGGCAACACCAATCAATGGTTCGTGGGCAGGGGCAGGGACAACGCGCTGTCCATCCCGCTGGCTGTGCGGTACGTCAGAACCGGGCTTCTTACGGCGGGGACGGTGAACGCGGCCACGACGTTCACCTTTTCCTATCAATAGCGCCGCCGGTCGGATTGCGAAGCGCGCGCCGGTCGGTCGACGTAGCGGCGCTGCATCAACCCTCGCGGAAGGTGTCGCTATACGCACTCAACGCCGGCACCCCGCCGAGATGCGCATACAGCACCTTCGACCCCGGCTCGAATTCCCCGAGCCGCACCTTGTCGATCATTCCGTGCATCGACTTCCCTTCGTAGACGGGATCGGTCAGCATCCCTTCCAGCCGCGCGCACAGTCGAATCGCTTCGAGCGTGCCGTCGCTCGGCAGCCCATATTCGGGCCCGCCATATCGCGTATCCAGCACGACGTCCTGTTCGACGATATCGCGGCCGAGGCCGACCAGCTCGGCCGTATGCCGCGCAATCCGCGTGATCTGTTCGCGCGTCTGCTCGGGCTTCGCCGATGCATCGATGCCGATCACGCGATCTGCGCGCCCGTCGGCCGCGAAGCCGACGACCATCCCCGCCTGCGTGCTGCCCGTCACCGAGCAGACGACGACGTAATCGAACTTGAACCCGAGTGCCGCTTCCTGCGCACGCACTTCTTCCGCGAAGCCGACGAACCCGAGCCCGCCGAGCGGATGCTCGGAACAGCCGGCCGGAATCGGATACGGCTTGCCGCCGGCCTGTCGCACGCTCTCCATCGCCTCTTCCCAGCTGCGGCGAATGCCGATGTCGAAGCCGTCCGGCACGAGCCGCACGTCGGCGCCCATCATCCGCGATAGCTGGATGTTGCCGACCCGGTCGTACACCGGATCTTCATAGTTGACCCAGTGCTCCTGCACGAGCACGCACTTCATCCCGAGATGCGCGGCGACGGCCGCGACCTGGCGCGTTTGGTTCGACTGCACGCCGCCGATCGACACGAGCGTGTCCGCACCCTGCGCGAGCGCATCGGGGACGAGGTATTCGAGCTTGCGCGTCTTGTTGCCGCCGAATGCGAGGCCGCTGTTGCAGTCCTCGCGCTTCGCATACAGCTCGACCTTGCCGCCGAGATGCGCGCTCAAGCGCTTGAGCGGCTGGATGGGCGTCGGGCCGAACGTCAGCGGATAACGGGGGAAGCGTTGCAGGTTCATCGGCGGGCTCCGGAAGCAATGGACTGGGCGGGACATCGGATCGATCGGGCGGGCCGGCAGGCCGTGCCCCGATGAGAAAAATGATAGGCAGAAGCTCGGGAAATGAGCTTGCGAAATAAATTGCCGTGACCTACGTTATCGACGATAAGTGTGAGAGATAAACAATTTTGGTTCGCTGAAATGGAGATTGACGCAATGAAATTAGATCGCAGCAGCGCAACGGCGGCCGACGCCGCACCGGCGCTCGATCGCATCGACCGCGCGATCCTGCGGCAGCTGCAGCAGGACGCGTCGATCTCGAACGTGAGCCTCGCGGCGAAGGTGAAGCTGAGCGCGCCGGCCTGCCTGCGGCGTGTCGAGCGGCTGAAGGAAATGGGGCTGATCCGCGGCATCGTCGCGTTGCTCGATCCGAAGCCGCTCGGTGCCGGGATGCTGGTGGTGATCGGCTTCGTGCTCGATCGCTCGACGCCGGAAGCGTTCGCCGCGTTCGAGAAGGCGGCGCAGAAGGTGTCGGGATGCGTCGAGTGCCACGTCGTGACCGGCGAATTCGACTACTTCATGCTGGTGCGCACGCGCGACAACGACAGCTTCAACCGGCTGCACGCCGAGCAGCTGCTTTACCTGCCGGGCGTACGGCAGGTGCGCTCGTTCATGGTGCTCAAGGAGATCCTGTCGACGCATGCGCTGCCGCTGTAGCGCGACGAAAAGGCCGATTTCGCGTGGGTGTTCCGCGCGGAACAATTCGCGATTGCACCGTTCAGACGTCATTTCGCGTCCTTGACTATCATGCGCCCATGCGGGGCAGATGCCGCATGTCGCGACAACCCAACTGTGAGGGCATCATGGCAAGACAGACGATGGCGGAATATCTCGCGAAAACGCTCGCGGCAGCAGGCGTCGAGCGCATCTGGGGCGTGACGGGCGACAGCCTGAACGGCCTGTCGTTCAGCCTGAGCCAGATCGGCTCGATCCGCTGGATGCATACGCGGCACGAGGAGAGCGCTGCGTTCGCGGCCGGCGCCGATGCGGCGTCGACCGGTCGGCTCGCGGTGTGCGCGGGCAGTTGCGGCCCCGGCAACCTGCACCTGATCAACGGGCTGTACGACTGCCACCGCAATCACCAGCCGGTGCTCGCGATCGCCGCGCACATCCCGTCGACCGAGATCGGCCTCGGCTACTTCCAGGAAACTCATCCGCAGGAACTGTTCCGCGAGTGCAGCCACTTCGCCGAACTCGTGACGAACGCGTCGCAATTTCCGCGCGTGCTCGCTCGCGCGATGCGCACCGCGATCGAGGAGCGCGGCGTCGCGGTGATCGTGCTGCCGGGCGACATCGCGCTCGGCGACGGCCCGGAAGAAGCGCCGGCATGGAGCGATTCCGCGCCGCCGTCGATCCTGCCGGCCGATGCCGATCTCGACCGGCTCGCGGCGCTGCTCAACGCGTCCGACGCGGTCACGCTGCTGTGCGGCAGCGGCACGCAGGGCGCGCACGACGAAGTGGTCGCGCTGGCCGACGCGCTCGGCGCACCGGTCGTGCATGCGCTGCGCGGCAAGCAGTTCGTCGAATGGGACAATCCGTTCGACGTCGGGATGACGGGGCTGATCGGTTTCAGCTCGGGCTATCACGCGATGGAATCGTGCGACACGCTGCTGATGCTCGGCACGGATTTCCCGTATCGGCCGTTCTATCCGACGAACGCCAAGGTCGCGCAGATCGACTGGAAGGGCTCGCAGCTCGGCCATCGCGCGCCGCTTGCGCTCGGTCTCGTCGGCACGGTGAAGGAAACGATCGCGGCGCTGCTGCCGCGCCTGACGCGCAAGACGCAGCGGCGCTTCCTCGAGAACGCGCTGAAGCACTACGCGGCCGCGCGCAAGGGGCTCGACGATCTCGCGGTGGCCGAGCCGCCGGGCCGCGCGATCCATCCGCAATACCTGACGAAGATCGTCGACGAAGTCGCGGCCGACGACGCGATCTTCACGGCAGACGTCGGCACGCCGACGCTGTGGGCCGCGCGCTACCTGACGATGAACGGCAAGCGGCAACTGCACGGCTCGTTCAATCACGGGTCGATGGCGAACGCGATGCCGCAGGCGCTCGGCGCGCAAGGCGCGCATCCGGGGCGGCAGGTCGTATCGCTGTCCGGCGACGGCGGGCTGTCGATGCTGCTCGGCGATCTGCTGAGCGCGCGTCAGCTCAACCTGCCGATCAAGATCGTCGTGTACAACAACAGCCTGCTGGGCTTCGTGTCGATGGAACTGAAGGCGGCCGGCTATCTCGATACGAACGTCGACCTGAGCCCGACCGATTTCGCGGCAATCGCGAAGGGGGCCGGCATCTTCAGCGTACGCGTCGAGCATTCGGAGAACGTCGAGGAAGCGCTGCGCATGGCGTTCGCGCATGACGGGCCGGCCGTCGTCGACGTCGTCACGTCGAAGTACGAACTCGCGATGCCGCCGAAGATCGAACTCGCGCACGCGAAGGGCTTCAGCCTGTTCATGCTGCGCGCGATCCTCAGCGGGCGCGGCGATGAAATCGTCGAGCTCGCGAGAACCAACCTGCGGTGAGGAGGGACGGGGGCGCGTCGGGGCCGCGCTGGCCCGGTGTCTGTCGGTTGATCGGGCACGAATTGATCAGTCAAATCAGGGTCAATCTTCACGTCGCCTTAAGTTTGCGTTTCCTAGAATCGATTTGATCGTCGCGCTTCCTGCGGCGGACCGATTCGTCCAGGAGGATGCGCATGCCCAAGCCCCGTGTCGCCGTAGCCCTGTTCCACGAAGCCGCCGGCACGTCGAAGCCGGCGGCGCAACTGCTCAAGGTCTGCCCATGATGTGGCCGAACGCATGGCGGGTCTCGGCACTGTTCGTGCGCGAGTGGGTCGGCCGTCCGGCTGCGGTGGGTGCGTTGTGCCCGAGTTCGCGGCATCTGGCGCGCGAGATGGCCGATGCGGTGCCGGACGGCGACGGGCTGGTCGTCGAGCTCGGCGGCGGCACCGGCGCGATCACCGCGGCGTTGCTCGAACGCGGCGTCGCGCCACGGCGCCTCGTCGTGGTCGAACGCTCGCCGGCGTTCGTGCAGCATCTGCGACGGCGCTTTCCCGGCATCTCGATCGTCTCGGGCGACGCGCGGCAGCTCGAGCGGCTGCTGCCGCCCGATGCGCGCGTCGATGCGATCGTGTCGTGCCTGCCGCTGCGCACGCTGCCGCGCGAGGCCGTGGCGGCGATCGTCGATCAATGCCATCGCGTGCTGTCGGCCGACGGCGTGATGATCCAGTTCACGTACGACCTGCGGCCGCCCGGCCGCCATCCGCTCGGCGATTCGGCATTTGTTGCCGGTGGCAGCCGGATCGTCTGGGCAAATATTCCGCCTGCGCGCATCGTGACCGTGCGCAGCGCTGCCGCCGAACACGCCGGGTGACGCCGCCGCGCGCAGGGCGCACCGATGCAGCGCCCTGCCAAATGCTTTCATCAGTCGTACGAATCCTTCGAATCTCCATTCGCGAGATCTTCTCCGACGAGTCTCACGAGGACTCGTGCCTCCTGGCAGCGGCACTGCACGTCAATCTACCGGGCGGGGACCTAGCGTCGCGCGTAGCCCGCCGGACATGAGTCTGCCGACGGCCGCTACACGCGCGCGTCGTCCGCCACGCGTATCGCGGGCCGCGTCGCGACGCGCTTGAAGAAGCGATCGAGCGGCGTCGCATAGCCGCGCGCGATGGCGGCGCTCAATCCGGCCGACAGCACCAGATACGCGACGAGCAACGCCAGCTTGCCGTCGCCGTGCATGCTCGAAGGCGGCCAGAACGTACGCAGCGCGCCGAGCACGATCAGGTGGAACAGATACAGCTCGTAGCTGAGCCGGCCGCTCCAGCGCAGCGGCGCGAGCACGCGGCCGTGCGCGGGCGTGCGTTCCGCATGCGCGCCGATCAGCAGCACGGCCGTGCCGAGCGCCATCGCGGTGACGCCGAGTACGTGGCTTTCGGCGATCGGCCATGCGAGATAAAGCACGACCATCAACGTTGCCGTAAGCCATTGCACGGGCGCTGCCGCAAGCCTCTGCCAACGTGCGCGTTCGGCCAGCAACGCGGTGCAGCAGCCGATCGCGATCCCGTCGAACGACGCGAAGTACGCATAGAGGAACCCGCCTTCGTCGCCGGTGTGCGTGAAGCGGTACACGGGCCCGATCGCGGCGATGAGCACCCAGAACGCGGCCAGCCGCGCGTCGCGGCGCAATGCGATGCATAGCAGCGGAAACGACAGGTAGAACACCTCTTCAACCGACAGCGACCACAGCACGCCGAGCGCGTAGTTGACCCACCCGTACGTGCCGATCAGCACGTTCATCCAGAACGTCAGCGATGCGAGATTCACGAGCCAGAACGACACGGCGATGCCCTCCGGCGCATGGTTCTGGAAGATCGGCACGCCGGCCGCCGCGAGGCCGTTGACGAGCGCGAGCAGCAGGAGCAGGCACGGGACGATGCGCGCGACACGCGACACGTAGAACGCACGCACGTCGACCGCGCCGAGGCTGCCCCAGCGGCGGCGCGCATTCGACGTGATCAGGTAGCCGGAGATCACGAAGAACATCGTCACGCCGTAGTTGCCGTTGCGCGCGATCGCATGCACGGTATCCCAGCCGAATACGCGTGCGAGCGACGTGTCGCGCAGCGAGTAGGGGATGTTGAAGTGATGCAGCAGGACGAGCACGATCGACACGCCGCGCAGCAGGTCGATCCGCGCGTTGCGCGGGCCGGTGCTCATTGCGGCCTGCCCGTTTCGGCGAGGGCCGGCAGCGTCGCCAGGAACGTATCGCGTGCGCGCAGGCCGGCGTTCGGCGTCTGCCGCTCGTCGTCCTGGATCAGGTACGCGAACGCGACCTTGCGCGGCCCCTTGGCCGCCCAGCCGACGAACCAGCCGTACGCGTGCGACGCATCGTACTTGCGCCCCGGCGACCCGGTACCCGTCTTGCCATGCACGATCCAGCCGCCGGGCTGCGTGTCGATCAGCGTGATGCGCTCGGTCATGTCGTACGCGTGCGCGCTGACGGGCAGTGTCCGGTTCGCGACCTTGCGCATGAAGTCGACCTGTTCGAGCGGCGAGATGCGCAGCGACGCGTTGACCCACGCGCCCATCACGCCGTTCAGTTCGCCCGTTGGACTGGTCGCGTCTTCGTTGCCGTAGCCGAACGCGCTCGTGTACTGCTGGAAGCGTGCCTGTCCGAGCGCCTGCGCGACCTGCTCCGAATACCAGAAGATCGACAGTTTCATCCAGCGTGCCGGGTCGGTCGGTTCGCGCCACGGCGCACCGCCCCAGTCGGGGTAGCCGGTGTGGAAGTCGAGCGTGGGTGCGTGCTCGTCCTTCAGCACGCCGGCGTCGAAGCCCATCAGGCTGATCGCGACCTTGAACGTCGATGCCGGCGTCACGCGGGTCGCGCAATCGCCTTGCTGTACGAGCACCCGGCCGGTGGCGGCGTCGGCGACGACGGTGCAGACGGGATGGGCGTGGGAGGACGCAGCGGCCGCGAGGCCGGCGGCGACGGCGAACAGCGCGCGGCGCGAGTGCTTCAAGTGACACTCCTTCGGAGATGGGCGGCAAGCGCGCGGTGCGGGCCGATAGCGGTAGGCCGCGCGCAATGAAGGCGGCGGCCGGCATCGAGGATCGTGGGGATGGCGGCCGTCGCGGAAGCGCACAGTGTATCGACGGATGGTCGTTCGTTGACCTGTCACGGTTGACGGGACAAGCGCACCTTTTCCACCGATGCCGGCGACATCGGCCGGTCGCGCGTTGCGACGACCCATGAAAAAACCCGCCGGCAGGCTTGCGCTTGCGGGCGGGCAAAGACACCTCGGGCAGACCCGCGCGGGTGTCGCGTGAAGAACGGAGAACCGGGTTACATCAGAACTTGTGGCGCAGCGCGACGCGCACGGCCACCTGGTTCGACGTCGACGACGGCGCGTCGGTACCGGGGATGAACGCGTTGTCGAGGATCGAGTTCGTCTTGTCGCCGGCGATGTGCTGGTACGCGGCCTGCACGTACACGTCGGTGCGCTTCGACAGGTTGTAGTCGGCCATCAGCCCGACCGAGTGGATCTTCGGCTTCGCGTCGCCGGTCGACGCGTCGTACTTCTCGAGCGACAGCACATACTGCGCGCCGACCATGAACGCCGGCGTGATCTGGTACGAGCCGTTCACTTCGAAGTTCTGGTACTTGATCGCGCTGACCGTCGCCCCCGGCGCGATGATCGCGCCCGGCGTGCCGAGATAGCCGTTGCCGGTCGGGTTCTTGTAGTTCGAATTCGTGTACGCGAAGCCGACCGTCGCGGGCCCGAACGTGTAGTTGATGCCCGCGCCGAACACGCGCATGCGCTCGGCGATGTAGCTCGCGTCGTTCGCGGTGATCGCGCCGGCCGAGCCGTTGCCCGGACGGTTCGCCTGCAGGTAGGCCGCGCCGATCAGGAGCCCGTTGTTCTGGTACTGCGCGCCGAAGCTGTACGCGCGGTTGTCCGAGAAGTTCGTGCTGTTGCTGAAGCTGTACGCACCGCCGAACTGGAAGCCGCCGAAGTTCGGACTCGCGTACTTCACCGTGTTGTCGAGGCGGAACGAGTTGTCGGTGTTGTCGTTGTCGAACGGGTGCGCGAGCAGGTAGCCGCCCCAGTTGCCGTTGGCGGTGGTCGGCGCGAGATAGTCGACGACGGAGTCGTACTGGCGGCCGAACGTCAGCGTGCCGTACTGCGTCTGGCTCAGGCCGACGTAGGCCTGGCGGCCGAACATGCGGCCGCCCTGGTTGAGGCGGCCGGTGTTCACGTCGAAGCCGTTTTCGAGCTGGAAGATCGCCTTCATGCCGCCGCCGAGATCCTCGCTGCCCTTCAGGCCCCAGCGGCTGCCCTGCGCGTAGCCGCTGGCCATCTCGTAGACGTGGCCGGTGCCGACGTTGTTCGTGTAGTTCAGGCCTTCGTCGATCACGCCGTACAGCGTGACGCTGCTCTGCGCGAACACGGGGGCCGCGAAGGTTGCCGTTACGGCGAGCGCCGTCAGGGTCTTTTTCATTGATGAGATCTCCGGGATATCCAGCTTGTATCGGTTGTCGTGAGCGCGTCCGGCGAGGCGCGCCCCGTCATCCGGGGCGGTCCGGCGCAGCGCGTGCGGCGCGGCAACCGGCGGCGTCGGGCCGTGTCTCCTCCGATGACACCGCGCATTCTTCCGAAGCCAAAACGGATCCGGAAGCGAGTAATTTCGATGGATGGGATCGGGTTCGCCAATGGAGGCGCGACGGGCCGTTTCGACTGTCGAAACGGCGGCCGCGGCACCGCCGTTCAACACGGGCCCGGCAACGGCGGAACGCGGTCGCGAGGCCGCTCGCGCCAGACCGTATCCAGCTGCGTGAATCCCCCCGGGAAGCCCGTCCGGCGGGCCTGACAGCGCATCCAAAGATCGATTGGCGCCGCCGATCGCAATGATCGGAATTACTCGTTTCCCTAAACAAATTGACCGCTCAAACATGCAGGCTGATCGGACGTGGATGCGTTCACGATTCGCCGGTCGCCGCGCATGCCGCGACGCACAAACAACAGATTCGATTCGGAGACGACCCACCATGCAGATTCGACGACTGAAAACGGTCCTTCTCGCCGCCGCGGCGATCCTGTCCGCGCCGGCGGCCCACGCGGCCGCCGGCGCGTGCGCCGACGGCAAGACGGTCCACTTCGCGGGCATCACGTGGGAAAGCGGGTCGTTCGCGACCGAAGTGCTGCGGCAGATCATGGAGAAGGGCTACGGCTGCAAGACCGACGTCGTGCCGGGCAGCACGGCCGCGACCGAAACGGCGCTCGCGCGCAACGACCTGCAGATCTGGGCCGAGCAGTGGACGGGCCGCAGCGAGATCACCGAGAAGGCCGTCTCGTCGGGCGCCGTGAAGCTGATCGGCGACACGCTGCCGGGCGGCACGACCGAAGGCTGGTTCGTGCCCGACTACGTGGTGAAGGGCGATCCGGCGCGCAACATCAAGCCGGTCGCGCCGGGGCTCGCGTCGATCGACGACCTGCCGAAGTACAAGCAGGTGTTCGCCGACGAGGAGGAACCGGACAAGGGCCGCTTCCTGAACTGCCCGACGGGCTGGGATTGCGAACGCGTGAACACGCGCCTGCTGCGCGTGCTGAAGCTCGACCAGTCGTACACGAATTTCCATCCGGGCACGGGGGCGGCGCTGGATGCGGCGATCGTGTCCGCGTACCAGCGCGGCGCGCCGATCGTGTTCTATTACTGGGGCCCGGCCGCGCTGATGGCGAAATACAAGTTCACGGCGCTGAAGATGCCGGCCTACAAGGAAGCATGCTGGAAGACGTTGCGCGACGAGAGCAGCACGCACCAGTGCGCGTCGTCGTACATGGTGTCGCGGCTGACGGTCGGCGTGTCGAAGCCGTTCGCCGATGCGAACCCCGATCTCGTCGGCGTATTCGGCAAGGTGCGCTTTCCGATGAACTTCCTGAACCAGACGATCCTCGAGATGACGACGAAGAAGATCGACGGCGCGGCGATGGCCACGCAGTTCCTGAAGACCCGCCCGGACATGTGGAAGCAGTGGGTGCCGGCCGACGTTGCGCAGAAGATCGCCGGCAGCCTGAAGGGCGCGTAACCTGCGCGCGGCGGCGGGCCCGCGCCCGCCGCCGCCGTCACGCGCCTTCGCGGCGCGACGGAGAATCATCATGAACGGCTTCTTCCTGCACCTGTCGATCGCCGACTGGGTCAACGGCGCGCTCGAGACTTTCGTCGCGCAATACGGCGACGGCTTCCATCACTTCAGCATCCTGGTACTGCGCTACCTGCTCGTGCCGCTCGAAGGCGTGCTGCGCGTGGCGCCGCCGTGGCTCGTGCTGCTGGTCGTCGGCGCGATCGCGTGGAATGCGACGCGCCGCATCGGTCTCGGCGCCCTCTTCATGCTGCTGCTCTACGCGATCGGCTGCTTCGGCCTGTGGGACAAGCTGATGCAGACCCTTGCGCTGATGCTCGTCGCGACGGTGCTGTCGGTCGCGATCGGCGTGCCGGTCGGTATTCTGGCGTCGCGCAGCGCGTGGTTGCGGCGGATGCTGCTGCCGGTGCTCGACGTGATGCAGACGCTGCCGAGCTTCGTGTACCTGATCCCGGTGCTGATGCTGTTCGGCCTCGGCAAGGTGCCCGCGATCCTCGCGACGATCATCTACGCATTGCCGCCGCTGATTCGCCTGACCGATCTCGGCATCCGCCAGGTCGATCCGGACGTGACGGAAGCCGCGCGCGCGTTCGGCACGACGCGCTGGCAGTTGCTCGTCAACGTGCAACTACCGCTCGCGCGGGCGAGCATCATGGCCGGCATCAACCAGACGACGATGATGGCGCTGTCGATGGTCGTGATCGCGTCGATGATCGGCTCGCGCGGGCTCGGCGAGGACGTGCTCGCCGGCATCCAGACGCTCGACGTCGGCAAGGGCACGCAGGCCGGCCTTGCGATCGTGATCCTCGCGATCGTGATCGACCGGATCAGCCAGGGCTTCGGCCAGGAACGGCGCGCGCGGCGACGGCTCGCGCAGCAGCGCCGGCAGAAGGGTGCGTCGCGCGTGCCGTACCGGCTGCCGCGCAAGGCGTCGCCGGCGGGCGTCGATTCGAATCAGGCGACGCAATCGTCGCGCGCATAGGAACGGAGGCAGACATGGCGACCATCGACGTCAAACACGTGTACAAGCTGTTCGGGCCGCAGGCCGCGCATGCGCGCGTGCTCGACCTGCTGCGGTCCGGCAGGCGCAAGGCCGAGGTGCTGGCCGAAACGGGCTGCAGCGTCGGGCTCAACGACGTGAGCCTCGGCATCGAGTCGGGCGAAATCTTCGTGATCATGGGGCTGTCGGGTTCCGGGAAATCGACGCTCGTGCGGCACTTCAACCGGCTGATCGAGCCGACGGCCGGCGAGATCGTGATCGACGGCAGCGACGTGATCAAGCTCGACGCGCACGGGCTGCGCGAACTGCGCCGCTTCAAGGTCAGCATGGTGTTCCAGAACTTCGGGCTGTTGCCGCACCAGACCGTGCTCGACAACGCCGCGTATGCGCTGCGCACGCGCGGCGAGAAGCGGCATGATGCGGCCGACGCGGCGCGCAACTGGCTGACGAAGGTCGGGCTCGACGGCTACGGCGATCATTACCCGGACGAACTGTCGGGCGGGATGCGCCAGCGCGTCGGGCTGGCGCGCGCGCTCGCGGCCGACACCGACGTGCTGCTGATGGACGAGGCGTTTTCGGCGCTCGATCCGCTGATCCGCACCGAGATGCAGGATCAACTGCTCGAACTGCAGGCGACGCTCGCGAAGACGATCGTGTTCATCACGCACGATCTCGACGAGGCATTGCGCATCGGCGACCGGATCGCGATCCTGCGCGACGGCACGCTGGTGCAGGTCGGCACGCCGGACGACATTCTGTCGCGGCCGGCGGACGAGTACGTGCGGCGGTTCGTGGAGAAGCGCACGAGCGTGAACTGAGCCGGCGCGAGAACGGCGCAACGCAGCGCGGGGCGCCGTTTCGAGCGGACGGGAGCCGAAGAAAGAGCGTCCTATCACATTCGAAACATTTCCGAATGGCGCTTTATCCGGGTTTTTAACGCCTTGGCGGAATGAATTCGCACGCGTCCCTGCCGCCGCGCGGGTTTGCGATCGAGATCGAATATCCTGCGCGGCAGGCATACCCGGATGCGCCCCGGCGGCAGTCTCAAAAATGAAACATGGCGCACGTGCCGTGCCCGCTCCGGCTTGATCGGCAAGCACATGAATGCAAAGGGGAAAAGCAGTCGCGCACCACGGATGCCGCGGTACCGTGCCGATCGGCACGTTTCAAAGTTGAATCATGAATGGCGTGCCGGAGTCGGGCGAGGCAGGCCATGTCGCGTGAAAAATCCAACGGTCTCTTTGTATTCGGGCCGCTTGAAGGAGTGGCATCGCCGATGCGTGGTGTCGTCCGGATTGGTGCGGTCGGCCAAGCCGTTCCTCGTTACTTCAGGAGGATTTCATGCGTAAAACTTTATTGGCGTCCGCTGCGCTTCTCGCCTTGGGATGCAGTGGCTACGCGATGGCGAATCCATGCAGCAGCAATGCCAGTTCGACCTGCAGCCAGAAAGCGGATGACGGATCGAACACGCTCAGCAATTCGGTCAGCTCGAGCCAGACCAGCACCACCGGGTCCAATGCAAATGAAGTCTCGCCTGGCGCGAGTGTCTATCAGGATTCGTACAACAGTACCAAGATCGTCGCGATCAGCAAACTCGACGGGTACGTGAGCAATGTCCAGGTCTGGGGCATTGGCAACAGCGCGACCAATTCGGGCAGCGCGGCCGGCGGAAGCGGTGGCAAGGGCGGCAACGGCTACGGCTACGGCGGCGCGGGTGGTAACGGCGGCGGCGGCGGCGCAGGTGGCGCCGGCGGGAAAGGCGGCAGCGCGCATAACGGCAGCGCCACGGCAGGCAACGCCAGCAATGGCAGCGCGACGGCCGGCACCGGCAACGGCGGCGGCGGCGGCACCGGCGGTTCGCCCGACGCCAGCGGCGGGACTGGCGGCAATGCCACGGCGAGCGGCGGCTATGGCTCCGGCAAGGGCGGCGGCGCCATCGCGGCTTCGGTCGGCGTAGGCGGCTCCGGCACGGGCGCCGGCACAGGCTGGGGCGGTGGCACCGGCACGGCCGGTGCCGGTTCCGCGTGGGCCAAGAATCATGGCAGCGGAAGCGCGTCGGCATCGGCCGGCAGCGGCACCGGCACGGGTACGGGCACCGGCAGCGGCTCGGGTAGCGGCATGGGCGGCGCAGGGTCGGCGGGTACGTCGACGGCTTCGGGCGGATCGGGCTCGGGTACCGGCGGCTCGGGTGCGGCGGCGGGCGGCAACGGCGGCGCGGCGGCAGCTACGGCCGGCAACGGCGGAGCCGGCGGCGCGGGCGCGGGCGGCGGTGCGACGAACGGTGGCGCGACGACGACGGCCAGCAACGGCAGCGCCACCGCGGGTAGCGGCGCGGTGGGCGCGATGGGCGGCGCGGGCGGCGCAGGCGGCACCGGCAGCGGCGGCGTCGGTAACGGCGCGGTCGGCGGCGCGGGTGGCGCAGGCGGAGCCAATGCGGTCAATGCGGGGACATTCAACATGTCCAACGCAATGGCGAGCGTTGGCCAGACCGCGGCGGGCATCATGGTCGCCAACCAGAACAGCGGCATGGCGTCGCTCGTTCAGCAGGCTGTGACCGTGCAGGCGAACCTGTCGGTAGGACGTTAGAACGGCCGGTGGGTCCCGGCGGGCCGGATGCATCGACGTGGGCGCAGGCGCTTTCGCGGCTCGCGTTCGATCGCAGATGGACTGACGTGCCGGCAAGGGCGGGACGGCCGAATGGCCGTCTCGCTCTCGTTGGCGCCGGCCGGGCCGATTTCCGTCGATCGACGGTCACGCGGATTCCGCTCCCCGTGCGCCGGGTTCGTACCGGCACGCGCAGGGACCAAGGAGACAGCCATGCGAATCCGAACGGCACTTTCGCAGGTGATATTGCCCGCAGCACTGCTGCCGGGGCTGACGGCCCATGCCACGGCTGACGAGGCGCGAACCGTTGCGGTCGAGGCAGCAGTCGGCGTTGCGCCGGGAGCCGCTCCTTCCCCACCCGCCGCACGCGCGGATCAGGCCGATCCGGCCGCGGCCGTCGCACCCCAGGCGACAGCGACTCTCTCCGCGACTGGCGCCGCGACCGCGCAAGCGGCCAGCTTCGGCGTCGCGATGACGCCGGACCAGCTCGACGAGCATCGGGGCGGCGATGCGCTGATCGGCCAGAATTATCTGACCGGCGCGGTGGCCGATAACGTCGCGAACCGGGTGTCGACCGGCTCGAATTCGATCGCCGACGGCTCGTTCGCCAATGCGAGCGGTCTGCCGACGGTCATCCAGAATACCGGCGCGAACGTGCTGATTCAGAACGCGACGGTGCTCAACGTGCGCTTCGGGAATTGAGCGATGAGACAGGTTGCTGCCGCGTGCGCCGTGGCGCTCGCGTACGCGCTGTCCGGCCCGGTTGCATCGGCGGACGAGATGACGATCGTCGATCCGGCGGGCGCCGGTTATGCGATGCACGTCACGAGTCTCAAGGAAGCGCGGTTCAAGCGCACCGTCAAGCAGCAGTTCGATTTCAGCTGCGGGTCGGCGGCCGTCGCGACGCTGCTGACTTATCAGTACGACTATCCGATGACCGAGCAGACCGCCTTCGCCCAGATGTGGGAGAACGGCAATCAGGAGAAGATCCGCCAGCAGGGCTTCTCGCTGCTCGACATCCGGCGCTTTCTCGAAGCGCACGGCTTCGTCGCGGACGGCTTCGAGTTGCCGTTGCAGACGCTTGCCAGGACGCACACGCCGGCGATCGTGTTGATCACCGAGCACGGCTATCACCATTTCGTGGTCGTGAAGGGGCTGCGTGACGGGCGAGTGCTCGTCGGCGATCCGGCCACCGGCACGCGGCCGATGTCGCTGGCGAGTTTCGAGCAGAAGTGGGAAGACCATGTGATTTTCGTGATCCACAACCGGCCCGGGCTGGCGGTGTTCAACGACCCGCGTGACTGGCGCGTCGCGCCCGGCGCGCCACTCTACACCGGCATCGCTCGCGACGGCCTGTACAACGTCGTGATGCCGAAGCACGGCCCGAGCGACTTTTGAGGATCGTCATGAGATCCGAGACCAGGAAGATCGCCGGCATCGCCGCGCTGGTATGCGGCGCGGCGACGTCCGTGAGTGCGGCGGCGATGCAGGACGGCCTGCCGGCCGCGACCGTCGAGCCTGTCGCGCAGGCGAGCAGTCTCGTGCCGGCAGCCGCCACGAACGCGGGCGTCGATACGGCGGCTGCGGAGTCGGGGGCCGGGGGCGCGCCGATCCTGCGTGCCGGGCCGCTCGCGATGGCGGAGTGCGCGGCCGGGCCGCCGGCCTCGGAATCGGAGTCGGGCGGCGCGCAACGACGGAACTGGCCGGCAACCGGTGCGATCGCGCTCAGCGACGTACGCCTCGATGGGATGCGCGGCGGCTTCGATATGCCGAGCGGCCTGAAGATTTCGTTCGGCGTGTCGCGGGTCGCGTTCGTGAACGGCATTCTGGTCACGACGACCAGCTTCAACATCCCGGACATCAGTCATATCACCGCGCAACAGGCGCAGGCGCTGGCGGCCGCGAACGCGGGCGCACTGATCCAGGTTGGCGCCGGCAACGCCGCGCAGCCCGCCGCGCTGCCTGCGCTGACCGGCGCGGTGATCCAGAACACGTTGAGCAACCAGCAAATCCAGGCGCTGACGACGATCAACACGACCGTCAACACACTGGCGACGTTCAAGAACCTGAACGTGATGTCGACGCTGAACAATGCGCTGCTCGGCGCGTTGCCGGGACGATGAGGCTCGGCGAGTGGCAGACGCGCGGGTAATGGCCCGCCGTCGGCGCACATCGGCGATCAGAATGCAATCGGCACGCGCAGCGTCATGACCACGTCCGGCGTGTCGCGCGTGAGGCCGGCGCCGATCGAAAGATTCAGCGTGGTCTTCGGCGACAGCCGGTACGAGTAACCGAGGAGCAGTGAGCCGAGGATCACGCGTACCGAGCTTGGAATCGTCTGGCCGTTCTGTTTCGTGGGCAGCACGATGCTTTGGTCGTAGCCGAGGCTCACCGCCGCTTTCTCGTTCAGCGCGAGGCCCATGCCGATATTGAAACCCCAGATGTCGCCGGGCTGCAGTTTTCCGATGAAGTCTTTCTGCCCGTCGCGAATCGTGAGGCTGAGATTGTCGCGGCTGAAGCTGTGCAGATAGCTCAGGTTGCCGAAGAACACGACCGGGTCGGATGGAAAGAGCCACGTGAGGCCCGGCTGGACCGCATAGAAGCCCGAGCCCGTCGGCTGCTCGAGCGGCAGGCCGGTGCCGGTGGCATTGCCGACGCAGCGCGTGACGCAGTCGGTGACGACGTCGAACGGACTCTTGCCGGTGGCGGTCTTGAAGCGCAGCCAGCCGATGTAATAGAACTTGTCGGGGCCACCGGTATTGAACTGATAGCGCAGCGTCATCTCGACGTCGCCGAGGCCCTTGCCGTGGCTGTTGAACGCGTTGTCCTGCGCGGAACCGGTGAAGATCTCGCGGCTGATCGTGTCGTTCGTCGAGTACACATAGGGGACGCGGACTTCGACTTCCATCCGGTTGGTGATCCCGTAGCGTACCGCGACCGCGCCGGTCAGCGTGGTCGTCTTGACTTCCCGCACGTCGACCAGGCCGATCAGCAGCGCGGGGATGATCGTGTAGCCGACGAGTGCGACGCGGTTCGACGACGAATAGTTGAACTGGAGCGACGGCTCGACGACGAACTTGTGCTTCGGCGTCAGCACGCCGGGCTGGTCGAAGATGGGCGCGACGGGCGGCGGTGCGGTTTCCGCCACCGGCGCCTGGCCGACCGGCCGGTTCGGTGGCGCGGCGGGCCCGGCCGCGGATTGCACGTTGCCTGGGGCGTTGCCTGCCGTGCCGGCTGCGCCGCCCGGGGCGCCGGTATCGGCCTGCGGCGCCGCGTCGCCGGAGCCGCCGGCGTCCCCGGTGCCCGTACCGCGCCGGGCCGCGAGTTCCCGGTTGTCCAGCGCCCGGCTCAGGCGCGAGAGATTGGCTTCTTCGTCGGCCAGCTTGCGCTTGAGCGCGCTCAGTTCCTGCAGATGATGATCGACTTCATGGCGCAGTGCGGAAATGTTCTCCTGGGTCGACTGGGCGTCCAGCGACTGCGCCTGCGCCTGGGCCTGAAAGAGCAGCACGCTTGCATAGCTGATGGCATGGATGCAGCGAAATGGCATGCGTTTCACGGCGCGTCTCCACGATCGGGCCTGTGGTTTCTCCCGGGACACACCGACGGCAGGCCGCCGTGCGCGTTGTCCGGGATCGCTTCGCGTCACGATCGGAAGCCAACCAGACAAACCCTCGCTCGTGTACGGCGATCGGCGGTCGACGGTCGACACGGCGACCCCCGTTTCTCGGGGACTTTCGTCATAACCGAATGCACGTTTCGAGCCTGTGCGCGCGGGCCGCGCGGTGTGTTCGTGGCAGTGTTTTCCCGTGTGCCGGCGGACGTTGTTCCGACCGGACGATGCATGGGCCGGCGCGTCAGTGCGGGACGGTTTCGCGGGCACGCGTCGGCGCACCGGTGGTTTCCGTGCGTTGCGCATCCGCCAGAATCAGGTCCGCGCCTTTCTCCGCGACCATCATCGTCGGTGCGTTGATGTTGCCCGACGTGATGTTCGGGAACACCGATGCATCGACGATCCGCAGCGCCTGCAGCCCGTGCACGCGCAGCGATGCATCGACCACCGACGTCGCCGCGTCCGGCCCCATCGCGCAAGAGCCGCACAGGTGGTAGATCGAGCCTGACTGCTCGCGGAAATACTGGAGTATCGCTTCGTCCGAATCGACCTGCGGCCCCGGCGAGATTTCCTCGACGGTCATCGACTTCAGCGCCGGCGCGCGCATCAGCGCACGGATCACCTTGCTGCCCTGCACGGCCTCGTCGAGGTCCTTCTGCGTCGTGAGCGCGTTGATGTGGATCTTCGCGGCATCTTCCGCGCGGTTCGACGCGATCTCGATCGTGCCGCGGCTCGTCGGCCGGCACGGATTGAACGCGATCAGGAATCCGGAGTATGGCTCGGGCTTGATGCTCGCGCGGTCGCTCTTCGGAATCCGGTACGACAGCGGGTTGAAGTAGAGCTGGAGGTTCGGTTCCTGCGTATCGCTCGAGCCGCGGAAAAAGCCGCCGGCCTGGTTCACGCTCATCGCGAGCGGGCCGCGCTTCGTCAGCAGGTAGCGCAAGCCGATCTTCATCTTGCCGATGAGCGTACCCATCTCGTCGTTCAGCGTCGGCCGGTTCGCCTTGAAGTAGAAGCTCACGCACAGGTGGTCCTGCAGGTTGCGTCCGACGGCCGGCAGCGCATGCACGAGCGGCACGCGGTGACGCGCGAGCAATGCCGGATCGCCGACGCCCGACAGCTGCAGCAGCTTCGGCGTATCGACCGCGCCCGCCGCGAGGATCACCTCGCGTGCGGCGACGAGCGTTTCGTCGCCATGCTCGCCCGCGACGACCACGCCCGCCGCACGCGTGCCGTCGAACGTCACGCGCCGCACGAGCACGCCCGAGCGCAGCGTGAGGTTCGAGCGGCCCAGCGCGGGACGCAAGTACGCGAAGCTGCTGGAGCAGCGCTCGCCGTTCTTCGTGTTCAGGTCGTAGATGCCGGCGCCTTCGAACCGCGCGCCGTTGAAATCGTCGGTGCTCGGCAGGTTCAGTTGACTGCAGCCCTTCAGGAATTCGTGGACGATCGGATGCACGTCGGCCTTCATCGACGTGATGTGGATCGGCCCTGTCGAGCCGTGATGCTGCGGGTCGGTCGCGCCGGCCGCGTGCGTTTCGAGCTTGCGGAAATACGGCAGCACGTCGTCATACGCCCAGCCGGGATTGCCGGCGTTCGCCCAGTCGTCGTAGTCGCTGCGCTGGCCGCGCACATAGACCATCGCGTTGATCGACCCCGACCCGCCGACGACCTTGCCGCGCGGGCAGTACAGCTTGCGGTCGGCGAGTTGCGCCTCGGGCTCGCTGTAGTACATCCAGTTGTAGCGGCGGTTGTAGTAGGTCTTCGTGAAGCCGACCGGCACCTTGAACCAGAACGACGCGTCGCGTTCGCCCGCTTCGAGCAGCAGCACCGAGTGCCGGCCCGATTCGCTGAGGCGGTTCGCGAGGATGCAGCCGGCCGAGCCCGCGCCGACGATGATGTAGTCGTAGCTCATGTCGTGTCCTGTGCGCTCAGCCCTTCGCGGGCGCGAGATCCTTCACGTCGACGGGTTGCTCGCCCATCTGCAGGTGCAGCCGCTCGCCCGTGTACGGCGTATGCCGGCGCACGACCTCCATGTCGAGCTCGATGCCGAGGCCCGGCTCGTTCGACGGGACGATGTAGCCGTCTTCCCAGCGGATCGGCGTCTTCACGACTTCGGAATGAAACCCGCCCCACGTCATGATGCTTTCCTGGATCAGGAAGTTCGGCGTGCAGGTCGCGAGCTGGATGCTGGCGGCCGCACCCACCGGCCCGTTGTACAGGTGCGGTGCGATCTGCGCGTAGTGCACTTCCGCGAGCGTTGCGATCTTCTTCGCTTCGAGCAGGCCGCCCACGCGCGCGACGTTCAGTTGCAGGATCGATGCGCCGCCAGCCTGCAGCAGCTTGTGGAATTCGTACTTGGTCGTCAGGCGCTCACCGGTCGCGATCGGGATCGACGTGTGCTTCGCGACTTCGGCGATGGCGTCTTCCTGCCCCGGCGGCACGGGTTCCTCGAACCACAGCGGATCGTACTTCTCGAGCCGCTTCGCGAGCCGGATCGCCGACGACGGCACCATCTGCCCGTGCGTGCCGAACAGCAGGTCGGCCTTGCTGCCGACGGCTTCGCGCACGCGCCGGCAGAACAACTCGCAGCGGTCGAGCACGTCGAGCGACAACTGGTGGCCCGAGTAGGCCGTGTACGGGCCGGCCGGATCGAACTTGACGGCCGTGAAGCCGAGCTTCACGTTCTCGGCCGCGCATTCGGCCGCGAGGTCGGGGTCGTCGTAGTCGTACTCGCCCTTCGCGTTCTTCGGATACAGGTACGTGTACGAGCGCAGCCGCTCGTGGACCTTCCCGCCGAGCAGTTCGTACACGGGCTTGCCGGCGGCCTTGCCGATGATGTCCCAGCACGCCATCTCGAGGCCGCTGACGACGCCCATCATCGTCAGGTCGGGCCGTTGCGTGAAGCCGCTCGAATACGCCTGGCGGAACAGCCGCTCGACGTGGTGCGGGTCGTGGTTCAGCAGGTAGCGGTCGAACACGTCGTCGATGATCGGCGCCATTGCCTTCGGGCCGAACGTCGCCGAATAGATCTCGCCGACGCCTTCGATGCCGTCGTCGGTCTTCAGCTTCACGAAGATCCAGTACATCCCGCCGACATGCGGCGGCGGCACGGCGACGATATGGGTTTCGAGCGAAACGATCTTCATGCGGACTCCTGGATGCGGTCGAGGCGGGTTTTGAGGTACGCGGCGGCGCCCGCGCCGCAGAGCGCGATCGCCGCGATATAGCCGAAATAGAGCTGGTAGCCGTGCGCGCCCGGGTACGTCTGCGTCACGTAGCCGTTGATCAGCGGCACGAACACGTCGGGCGAATAGCCGAGCACCGAGATCAGGCCGATTGCGAGACCCGCGCAGTGCGTCGGCACCTTGCAGTCGTCGAGCAGCGACCAGTACAGGCCGCGGATCGCATAAGTCAGGATGCCGATGAACAGCACGAGCACGACGAGCATTGCCTGCGGGCTATGCGCGGGCGCTGCGATCAGCCCGACCAGCGACAGCGCGGCGAGCACGAGCGCCCAGAACAGCACGGACACCTTTGACACACGGTCGCCGAGGAAGCCGCCGCCGATGCCGCCGACCGGCCGCATCCACAGCTTGAGCGTCGTGATGAAACCGGCCGCCGTCGCGCTGAGTCCGAAATTGCCTTCGTGCAGGTACGCCGAGAAGCTGTAGGTCGCCCAGAACACCTGGTAGCCGCAGAACACGATCGCCGCGACGAGCCACAGTTCGGGAATCGCCGCGAGCGTCTTCAGATCGCTCAGGACATTGCCCTTCGCGCGCTTCGTGGCCGCTGCACGGTCGCCGGTGCGCGACGGATCCTTCACCAGTGCCAGCAGGATGCCGAGCGCGATGCAGCAGAACGCGTACAGGTGCACGACGAGCTTGAAGCCGGCTGCATCGGTGCCGCCATGCGTTTGCGTCACGTACGCGAACAGCGTGATCGCGATCGTCGCGAGCAGTGCCTCGACGAGCCCGCGACCGCCGTCGAGCAGCCCGAAGAAGCGGCCCTGTTCGTCGGAGCCGGCGATCATGTTCACGCGCTTGATCACGGCCGCCCAGAACGTGAGGCCGGTGGTCAGCCCCCAGCCGCCGAAGATCAGCACGAGCGTGTTGAACGACGGCCCGGTCGCGTAGACGAGCCCGAGCGCACCCGTCGCGAGCAGCGAGAAGCAGATCAGCCAGCGCGGCGACAGGCGGTCGGCGAGCCAGCCGCTCGGCAGATAGCTGACGAGAAAGATCGTGCCCAGCGACGAGTACAGGTAGCCGAGCTGCACGTCGTCGATCCGGAAGAACTGCAGCATCGTCGGCTGGTACACCTGACGCAGGTACAGCATCGGGTAGATCGCGCCCGCGGCGATCACGAGCAGCAGCAGTTGCAGGTAGCGTTGCGCGCGGGCGGGCTGCGTCGCGTGCGCGTTGTCGTGCAACGCGAGCGATGCGGCTGGTGTCGACGGTTGGGTCGGCATGATGTCTTCCTCCATCAGACTTCCTTCGTCAGGAAGCCTGCAGATTTGTTTTGTGTGGGTTCGTCGGGTCAGGGGTGGCGCGCGCGGCGTGGTGTCGTGACGCGCGCGCCGGAAATGGTGCGTCGGCTTTGCGTCAGTACTTCATGACGACGAGGCGCGTCTGCGTGAATTCGAGCATCCCGTGCTTGCCGTCGTCGCCGCCGAGGCCAGAGCGCTTCCAGCCGGCGTGGAAGCCCTGGTACGGGTCGGCCGGCGTGCGGTTCACGTACAGCTCGCCAGCCTCGATCGCGTTTGCGACGGTCATCGCGGTGCGGTAGTTCTCGGTGTAGAGCACCGACGACAGCCCGAACTGGTGGTCGTTCGCGAAGCCGATGGCTTCGTCGATGGTCCGGTAGCGCAGCACGGGCATGATCGGGCCGAAGGTTTCCTCCTGAACGATCTCCATGTCCTGCCGGCAGTTCGTCAGCAGCGTGGCCGGGTAAAAGAAGCCGCGGCCGTCGGGGATCTTCCCGCCGGTTTCGAGCGTCGCACCGGCCGCGACCGCGCGTTCGACCATGCCGTGGATGTGTGCGCGCGCCGACGCGCTGACGAGCGGACCCATCCGCGTCGCGTCTTCCGAGCGGTCGCCGCTGCGCACGGCCGCCATCTTTTCCTTCAGCAACGCGACGAAGCGGTCGTGCACGCTGTCGTGCACGTACACGCGCTCGATCGCCGTGCACAGCTGGCCGCTATGGGTCGTCTTCGACGCGACGAGCGCGGCGGCCGCGCGTTCGAGATCGGCATCGGGCTCGATGATCGCGGGCGTCTTGCCGCCGAGTTCGAGCGATGGCTTCGCGATGTTCGCCTTGCAGTAGTCGAGCACCTTGCGGCCCGCGTTCACGCTGCCGGTCAACGTGATCATGCCGACCGCCGGATGCGTGCACAGCGCCTCGGCCGTCGCGTGATCCATCGTCAGGATGTTGACGACACCCGACGGGAAGCCCGCATCGTCGACGGCCTTGGCGATCTCGAACGCGGACACCGGCGTGTGGTTGCTCGGCCGCACGACCACGGTGTTGCCGGCGATCAGCGCGGGCGCAACCTTGCGCAGCAGCGTGTAGACGGGATAGTTGAACGGGATGAGGCACGCGACGACGCCGATCGGCTCGCGCTGCAGGAACAGGTTCTCGTCGGGCGTGTCGCTCGGGATGATCTCGCCCTCGATCCGGCGCGCCCACTCGGCGTGGTAGCGCGTGATCTGGCCGGCATAGACGGCTTCGTTCGACGCGTCCTCGACGCTCTTGCCGGATTCCTGCGCGAGCGCCGCGCCGATGTCGGCCGCGCGGGCGGTCAGCGCGTCGGCGAGGCGGTGCAGACAGGTCGCGCGCTCGGCGCTCGGCAGCTTGCGCCATGCCTTCTGCGCGGCCGCCGCGGCCTCGACGGCAGCGAGTGCGTCTGCCGGCGTGGCGGCCGGCACGCGCGCGAACGGCGCCTCGGTGGCGGGATTGTGGACGACGATGAACGCGTCGCTTTGGGGGGCGACGAAACGGCCGTTCACGTAGTTGCGTTCGGTGCGCATGAAGTGACTCCTCCGATGAATGCAGGCGGATCGCTTCGGATGGCGACACGCGCGGTACGGGACGGAGTCATTCTGTTCATGCATTTAGTGCACGACAAACGACTTATTTTCGTGTCGGGCATGAGAAAAACGCACGTTACTCGGTGAATCGACCGGATTCTCCCGTCCGGCAACGCGATTGCGGCCGACGACGCACGCGGCGCAGGCGCCGGCCTTCGGGTATTTTCCGACGGGTCCGAGTGCGGACGGGCGCCGGAGCGGGTAAGGTGTTGCCCGCGATTGGCGGTAGCAGGCTGATCGGGGCCGGGAGGAGCGGCTCGGCTCGCGTGCTAGGTCAGCGGCACCTGCGGCAGCGGCGACGACGGTTCGAGGTGGCGTTTCGCGAGCCAAACTTCCTGCTGGAGCCAGTCGCGGAACTGGACGATGTGCGGCAGGTTCGTCTGCTCGGGACGCGTGACGAACCAGTACGACTGATGGCCGTCGACGTGCACGTTGAGCACTTGCATCAGTTGCCCGGTGGCGAGCTCGCGCGCAACCATGTGGCGGTCGGCGATCGTGATGCCGAGACCGTCGATCGCCGCGCGGATCGCATGGTCGAGCAGGTCGAATTCGTAGCCGCCGCGCGTGTCGACGTCGGCGATGCCGGCCGCCTTCAGCCAGTGGTGCCAGGTCAGGTAGCGCTGGTCGTCGGTCGCGAGCACGTGCAGCAGCGTGAAGCGGTTCAGGTCGATCGGCGCGCCGTCCTGCCGCAGCCGCGCAACCAGCGCGGGCGCGCAGACCGCGATATGCTGCTCCTGCATCAGCAGCGCGTTGTCGAAGCCGTCCCATTCGCCGTCGCCGAACCGGATCGCGCAGTCGAGCACGCGGGATTCGCCGAGGCTGTCGTGGATCCGCGTCGTGAGGCTCAGCTCGAATTCGGGATGCGCGTCGCGCAGCCGGCCGAGGCGCGGCATCAGCCAGCGCGCGGCGAAGGTCGGCGGCACGTTCGCACGCAGGCGGTTCAGGTGGGTTTTTTCCTGCAGGCTGCGCACGGTCAGCTCGATCTTGTCGAACGACTGCTGCAGCGCGCGCAGCAGCACGCGGCCGGCCGCGGTCAGTTCGAGCTGGTGATGGCGGCGCTCGAGCAGCGTTTCGCCGAGTTGGCCTTCGAGCTGGCGGACCTGACGGCTCACCGCGCTCTGCGTCACGTTGAGCAGTTCGGCCGCGCGCGTGAAGCTGCCGGTGCGGCCGGCCATCTCGAAGGCTTTCAGCGCATTCAGCGCCGGCATCTTGCGTCTCACGGGGCGGTGTCGAGTCTGGTGCGGGATGCTCATTGTAGGCGGGAGCCTGGCGCCGCGGGGATGATGAATGACGCGGGGGAGGGCGCCGGACCTCGGGTTTTCACGGCATGACGGCCGGCGCGCTTTTCTGCGATAAAGCTGCCCGCAGGATGGCCGGCGGCGGCGCCCGGCAACAAAGCGAACGATACGAACGAGACGAAAGAAGGGGACACACATCATGCGACGCCTGCCATCGTTGATCGCGCTGCGATTTTTCGAGGAGACCGCGCGTCACCTGAGCTTCAATCGCGCGGCGGTTTCGCTGTGCGTGACGCAAGGCGCGGTGAGCCGGCAGATCCGGCTGCTCGAGGAGGCGCTCGGCGCGCGGCTGTTCGAGCGCGATCACAAGGGCGTGCGCCTGACCGATGCGGGCCAGCGGTTGCTGCCGTTCGTCGGGCAGGCGTTCGACACGATCGAGCGCGGCGTCGACGAAATCGCGGCGACGCGGCCGGGGGCGAAGCGGCGCCTGACGGTGTCGCTGCCGCCGACCTTCGCGACGCAGTGGTTCTCACCGCGGCTCGGCACGCTCGCGGAGGCCGTGCCCGACGTCGAGCTGTCGATCCGCACCGAGCCGGCCGACGATTGTCATTGCCATATCCGCTTCGGGCGCGCGGCACGTGCGGGGATGCAGTCGGAACTGCTGATGATGGAGCGGCATGCGCTCGTCGGCGCGCCGCGCTATCGCGGCGACGCGCTCGATGTGCTGCTCGGCCGGCTGCCGTCTCTGCATGTGCTGCATGAAGGCAAGCGCCTGACGCTGTGGGCCGACTGGTGCGAGCAGGCGGGCGTGCCGGTCGAGCGGATCGGCGACGGCATCGAGTTTTCCACGCTCGAGCAGGCGATCCGCGCGGCGCGCAAGGGCGCAGGGCTCGCGGTGGTCGACCTGAACATGATCGAGGAGGAGATCGGCGAGGGCAGCCTCGTGCGGTTGTCGCCGGTGCAGCCGATCGGGCCGTTCGGGTATTGGCTCGATGTCGAGCCGGAGAGTGTCGCGGTCGAGCATGTGGTCGCGTTTGCCGCGTGGTTGAGGGGGCAGGTGGTGAGGCGGGGGTAGGGGCGTAGACAGTGCGGTACGTGACTGATCGTTCCATGGAGCCGATCGATTCTGTCCGCATCTGTCGTGTATTGCTTCCGGCCTCTGTCAGTGTAAAAGATCGTTACGAGCTGGAGAGCGGCCCTATCGACGTCGAATCGAGCCGAGCCGTCGCTTTCCGTCGCCTCGGGTTACAGATTGGGGTCTAGCCCGAAGTGCATCAGTGTTTCGCGGCGACAACGCGCTTGTGCGTCGGCCATCGTTATGACCTGCAGTTTGCTCTTCGAACGATCGATGCGCCCCTCGGTGAAGACTTTTTTGTGCGGCGGTAATGCCGGCTTGCCAGCCGGTTGCGCGCTGTATTCGACCGCGGGCGAAAGCGCCCCCTGCGCTTGACCGTGATGACATACGCTCGCGACGAGTTCGCCCATGAGCAGCCGGATTTCCGCGAGACGAACAGGGCGATTCTCATTCATCGTGCGACTGCGCCGGGCTACCGGCTTCGCGATCCGGAAGCCGGCGATCGGACGGTGCTTTTCGGTCATTCGTAAATTCCTTTCTCGATCAAGTAATTCTGCAACGCCAGCACTGAATGGCCATGCGGTGCAACTTCGAATGTCATCCAGCGATGTGACCCGACGACTCGCCAGAAGTCTCGCCCGAATCGTGTCGCGTAGAGTGCGCGTAGTGAACGAAGTGAATAGTCCGCCAGACCGACCGGATATCCCGGGAAATACTGGAACAGTCCAGCCTCGTCACCCTGCCGATTTGGAATGGGGGCATCGAAGCCGAACCTGGGCCATGCGTAGTACCCGTGGAGCCGCGGCCCGCCGGGTTCAGGTGCGGCTTTGCGACCGCCTATCGCAAAGGCAATGATTCGGGCAATCCCCAACCTATCGCATGCTCTGACGATCCGCCATAGCATTACTGCACCGAGCCCGGTGACAGCATCATCGACAAGATCGATGGTTCCCAGTTCGAGTATGAACTTGTCCCGGGTGTTAAGCACGGCGACGCGATTCTCGGACAGTATCAACTCAGGGTGCGTGACGCTGAACGTCAACCTGTTCGTGCTGTCGAGATATGCCTGAATGTCCGACCCTGCAGGTGCCCCGCACAACGAAACCAGCAGATCGTCGGAAACGTCGCCGTCCACGCCGAGCAATGCAGCGATATCGAGATCGTTTCGATCGACCGCGAGCCGATCGTCGAAGTACATCGTCTCGTAAGGCAGGACATGGCTTAGGTCGACACGCTGGGCGGGCATGGCTGTGGTGGGAGAGCGGAAAGTCCCCAGCATATCGTCGCGGATGCAGTTCGGAGAGTCCGCCGAACGGCCAGTGCGAGGCGGAATATTCGTGTCCGTGCTCAGCTTGATGCCCCCTCGAACGTCGGCAGCGCCACGCGGCTGTTCGGTTCGTAAAACGACAGAACCCATCCGCGCCCGTCGCGCGCGACAGCAGACTCGGCGAACACGTCGGCATCGGCGGGATAGACCGTCAGGCCGGGTTGAGCCGCGACGATCTTTTCAATCATGATCGGCGTTCGCACGGTGAGGGTTCCGCAAGCCTGCCCTTGCGCGAAAGCCGGACGAATGCCCGCGCCACTGCGCGACCGATCAGCGTCCCGTTCCATTCCATCCATCCGATCGGCGGTAACCGCATGCGTACCGATCCATCCGGAGATCGTCTTCTTGATAATAGTTAATAGCCACGCTACGCTTCGTGCATCGAATTCATTGCGGTCGGGAGGTCGACATGATCAGTGCGGAACTGGGGCAGCAACTGGAGGCTTACGTCGCGAAGCTGGTCGAGTCAGGGCGTTACGGGTCCAAGAGCGAAGTGCTTCGGGAAGGCGTGCGGCTGATCCAGGATCGCGAGGCACAACTGAATGCGCTGGATGCGGTGATCGCGCGCAGCCTGTCGGATGCGGAAGCAGGACGCGGCGCCGATGCGGCAGAGGTCTTCGATCGTCTCGAGGCGAAGTATCGGGCCCAGGCGGATCGCCAGGCGTGACAACCGTGCGAGTGTCCGATTTTGCGATTGCCGAACTCGAAGCGATCGCCGATTGCATCGCACGCGACAATCCGCAACGCGCCATGACGTTCGTACGGGAAATCCGCGACAAGTGCCTGAGCCTCGCCGCGATGCCGCTGGCTTTTCCGCTGGTGCCGCGCTTCGAGCGTCACGGTGTGCGGCACCGCGTGTACGGCAACTATCAGATCTTCTATCGAGTCGTCGGCGATCCGCCGGTGCGGATCGACATTCTTCATGTCCTGCATGGCGCGCGGGACTACGCATCGATTCTGTTCTGAGCCACCGCGAAGCCCATCGTGTCCGAAAGGCACGAACCCGGCCGTGGCCGGGTTCGTGCGTATCGCGTTCGGCTATTGTCGCCGCGCACCGCCAGCCTACCGATGCGAACGCGTCGCTCGCGGTGAAGCCGGCGGGCATGAACCCCGCCCCCACCCTCAATGCCCCGACGCCTCCTCCAGCGTCAGATGCTTCGTCTCCGGCGCCCACGCGATCGATACGATCATCCCCACCAGCAGCACGCCGGCCAGCGCGAACATCGTCGCGTGGAACCCGAGCGTCGCGATGCCGACCGGCAGCAGGAACGTGCCGATCGCCGAGCCGAGCCGGCTGCACGCGATCGCGAGGCCGACGCCGCATGCGCGCACTTCCGTCGGGAAGCACTCGGGCGGGAATACGCCGACGAGATTGCTGAACGCCGACATCGTCAGCGTGAAGACCGCGAATGCGACGATCATTGCGAGCGCTGCCGACGACGGCAGCACCGCGAGCGCGACGAGCGATGCGCACGTCACCGCGAACGAGCCGATCAGGAATCCGCGTCGCGACAGCCGGATCGTCAGCCAGATGCCGATCAGCGCGCCCAGCACGAGGAAGCCGTTCAGCAGCAGGTCCGCGCCGAAGCCTTCGGCGAGGCCGATCGTCGTCAGGATCGTCGGCAGGAACGTGTAGATCGCGAAGTACGGAATCACGAGGCACACGAAGAACGCGCAGTTGAAGAGGGTTCGACGGATCAGGTCGCGCCGGAACAGTCGCGCGAAGCCCGTGTTCGCGTGCGGCTCTGCCGAGCCGTCGAGCATCACGTGCGGCCCGAAATGCTTCGCGACGATCGCGCGTGCTTCCTGCACGCGGCCCTTGCCGAGCAGCCAGCGCGGCGATTCGGGCGTGCCGATCCGCAGCACCAGCACGATCAGCGCGGGCAATGCGGCCGACGCGAGCAGCCAGCGCCATGCATCGGGTGTGACGTCGCTGTACGTGAGGCCCAGCACGTTCGCGGCCACATAGCCGATCGTCCAGATCACGCTGAACGAACCGAGCAGTGCGCCGCGATGCTTGCGCGGCGAGAATTCGGCGAGAATCGCATGGCCGACCGTGAAGTCGCCGCCCATCCCGAAGCCGATCAGCACGCGCAGCACGCACAGTTCGAGCGGCGAGCTCACGAAGCACTGTGCGAACGCGGCCGCCGTGATGATCACGAAGCTCGTCAGGAAGATCTTCTGCCGGCCCATCCGGTCGGACAGCCAGCCGAACACGAGGCTGCCGAAGAAGATGCCGATCAGCGCCGAGCTGCCGATCATCCCCATCCAGAACGCGTCGATCGGCATCTGCTTGCCGAGCGCGGCCAGTGCATAGCCGATCGTGCCGAGCGTGTAGCCCTCGGTGAAATGCGCGCCGAACGTCAGGCCGGCGATCTTCACGTGGAAACGGTTGAGCGGCACGTCGTCGAGCGCGACGGGGTGGTGCGGCGCATCGGCGCCGCGCGACAGCGGCAACGCGCGCGCGGTGCCGGATTGAACGTTGGCTTGGGTCAAGCTGCCTCCTGGATTGTTATGCATGCGGCGCACGGGCGTCGGCCGACGCCGCGTGAGCCGTGCGAGGCGCCGCGCGGCCGGGCGGCGCGCGGCGCGGATCGACCGCGGGGAGCGGTCAGCGGCCGAGGCCGGCCATCAGCGTGTACTTGAGTTCCACGTATTCGTCGAGGCCGTACTTCGAGCCTTCGCGGCCGAGCCCCGATTGCTTCACGCCGCCGAACGGCGCGACTTCGGTCGAGATGATCCCGTCGTTGACGCCGACCATCCCGCTTTCCAGTGCGCCCGACACGCGCCATGCGCGGCCGAGGTCGCGCGTGTAGAAGTACGCGGACAGCCCGAACGGCGTGTCGTTGGCCGCCGCGACGGCTTCGTCCTCGGTCGCGAAGCGGAAGCAGCCGGCGACGGGCCCGAAGGTTTCCTCCTCGGCGATCAGCATGTCGAACGTCATGCCTGCCAGCACGGTCGGCTCGTAGAACGTGCCGCCGAGCGCGTGACGCCGGCCGCCCGTCAGCGCGTGCGCACCCTTCGCGATCGCGTCGGCCACGTGCCGCTCGACCTTGTCGAGCGCCGCTTCGTTGATCAGCGGTCCCTGGTCGACTTCACCGGCGAGCGCATTGCCGACGCGCAGCGTGCGCACGGCATCCGCGAGCTTGCGCGTGAACGCGTCGTACACGCCGTCCTGCACGAGGAAACGGTTCACGCATACGCAGGTCTGCCCGGTATTGCGGAACTTCGACGCGATCGCGCCTTCGACTGCCGCATCGAGATCGGCATCGTCGAACACGATGAACGGCGCATTGCCGCCGAGTTCGAGCGACAGCTTCTTCAGCGTGTCGGCCGATTGCTTCGCGAGCAGCTTGCCGACGCGCGTCGAGCCTGTGAACGACAGCTTGCGCACGACGGACGAACCCGTCAGCGTCTCGCCGATCGCGACCGCATCTCCCGACACGACGTTGAACACGCCGGCCGGCACGCCCGCACGCTCGGCCAGCACCGCGAGCGCGAACGCCGACAACGGAGTCTCCTCGGACGGCTTGAGCACCATCGTGCAGCCGGCCGCGAGTGCGGGGCCGGCCTTGCGCGTGATCATCGCGAGCGGGAAATTCCACGGCGTGATCGCCGCGACGACGCCGACCGGCTCGCGCGTGACGACGATCTGCGCATTCGGCTTCGGACTCGGAATCACGTCACCATACATGCGCTTCGCTTCTTCCGCGAACCATTCGAGAAAACTCGCCGCGTAGGCCACTTCGCCGCGTGCTTCCGCGAGCGGCTTGCCTTGCTCGCGGGTCAGCAGCTCGGCGAGCGCATCGCGGTGTTCGAGCATCAGCTCGCCCCAGCGCTTCACGCGGGCGCCGCGTTCCTTCGCGGTCAGCGCGCGCCATGCGGGAAACGCGCGCGCGGCGGCGTCGATTGCGCGCTGGGTGTCGTCGGCGCCGCCTTTCGCGACCTTTGCGATCGTCTCGCCGGTCGCCGGGTTCAGCACCGGATAGGTCGCGTCGCTCGCGCCGTGCGGTTCATGCCATTCGCCGCCGATGTAATGGCCGGTTCTCAGAAATTCGTTCATCGTGTTTCGTTCCCTCAGTGCTTCAGCCAGCGGCGAAACTGCCGCGCGCCGGGCGCGACTCGCGTGCGATGCGCTTGCCGGCCGTGTAGTCGTTGATCAGGTCGCACGGCGTGTAGTTGCGCTCCAGTTCGTGCAGCTCTTCTTCGGTGAGCTTCGTTTCGAGCGCGCCGAGCGCGCTGTCGAACTGCGCGACGGAATCCGCGCCGACCAGCATGCTCGCGATGCCGGGGCGGCTCAGCACCCACGCCTGCGCGATCTGCGCGGGCGGCACGCCGCGCCGCCTCGCGACCGACGCGACCGACGCGGCGATCGCGAGCGAAGATGCATCGCCGTACATCTGCGCGGTGAAGAAGTCGGTCTGGTTGCGCGTCGATCGCGGCTCGCAGGTGAGCAGGCCGCGCGCGAGCGGGCTGAATACCGACACGCCGACGCCCTGGTCGATGCAGTACGGCACCATCTCGCGCTCTTCCTCGCGATACGCGAGGTTGAGCTGAAGCTGCATGTTGATCGGCTTGTCCCAGCCGTTTCGTTCGCATGCCTGCATGATCTTCGCGAACTGCCACGTGTACATCGTCGAGACGCCGATGTAGCGCGCCTTGCCCGCACGCACGATATCGTGCAGCGCGCTCATCGTTTCCTCGACGGGCGTGTTCACGTCGAAGAAATGCAGCATGAAGATGTCGACGTAATCCATTCCGAGGCGCTTAAGCGAGCCGTCGATACCGTCGAGCACGTGCTTGCGCGAATGGCCGCCCGCGTTCGGATAGCTGCCCATGTCGTAGCCGACCTTGGTCGTCACGACGAGCTCTTCGCGGCGCGCGTTGCGCTTCAGGATGCGGCCGACCACTTCTTCTCCGACGCCCGTCGAATAGAAGTCGGCGAGATCGATGAAGTTGACGCCGGCGTCGAGCGCGCGGCGCACGATCGGCTCGCTCTGCGCTTCGTCGAAGATCCACGGCTTCCATTCGGGCGTGCCCATGTTCATCGTGCCGAGACACAGGCGGGACACCTTCAGGCCGGACTGGCCGAGGCGGACGTATTCCATGCTTCCTCCTGGTGCGGCCTTGCCGGCCGCTCGTTGTCTGTCAGTTCTTCTTCGGCGTGTAGAACGGGTTCGACACGTCGCGTGCGGCGGCGAACACCGCGTCGCGACGCGGCAGCCCTTCCATCGCGGCGACGATCGCGTTGCGGCACGCTCGGTAGTTGTTCTCGAATACGGCGTCGAGGTCGTCGGTCTGCGGGTTGACCCAGTTCGCCGACACGACGACCCAGTCGTTCTCCGCTTCGGGCGGCAGCGTGCCGTTCTCGAGCGCTTCGGCGACGGCCTTCGCGATGCCGGCCTGCGACGCGCCCCACGTGGCATTGCCGTGGAAGTCGCCGGCGATCTGCGCCTTGTTCACGTACAGCGTGAGCGGCTTGGTCGGCACGCCCGGTTGCGCGATCACGACGAACGGCGCATGGCCGGCCGACGGCGTCGCGAGCGCGGTCGCGAACGCCTGCCCGGCCGGGCCGTTGCGCGGGCCGACCAGCACGTTGATGTGCGCGAGGTTGACGCCGGGGCCTTCGAAACCTTCGCCGATGTAAAGCTGCCTGGATTGGGATGCGGTCACTGCGGTGTCTCCTCGATGAAGTTGGGTGTGAGGCGATTGTGGTGGGCCGCGACGCGGCGGGTGAATCGATGTTTTCTGATCGAGGTATGAGTTTTCGTCGTCTCCGGGATTGCCCCGAGCCTGGCGCGCAAACGCCCGCCGGGCGGGCCGTGGCCGCCGTCGTGACGGCAGGCGCGGCGGGATCGGCGGATGGGCGTTCGCGTTCCGGCTCCGGGTTTGTCATACCCGGGCAGGGGTTGGAGGGCCGCGTGCATCTGGACAACAATCGGCGTACTCCGAGCCCTATCTTTCGTCTTCCCTTCCATTTTCGAAAGCGAGTAATTTCGATGGCTGCGATTCAGAAGCCCGATTGGTCGAAGCTCAGTTCCCTCGATCCGGAACTGATCCGCGCATTCGTCGCGGTCGTCGAAAGCGGCGGCTTCACCGCGGCTGCCCGGCAACTGCATCGCACGCAGTCGACGATCAGCCTGCGCATCCGCACGCTCGAGGAGCGGCTCGACACCCACCTGTTCATGCGCAACAGCCGGCGGCTCGAGCTGACGCGAGACGGCGAGAATTTCCTGATCCACGCGCGGCGGATCATCCAGGTCCAGAACGACGCGATCCTCGCGCTGAAACAGGCGAGCAGCGACCGCGGCGTCGTGCGCTTCGGGTTGCCGGAGGACTACGCGGAGCTGTGGCTGCCCGACCTGCTGAAGTCGTTCTATGCGATGCGGCCGGGCGCGCGCCTGCACGTGCATTGCCGCATGTCGCTCGAGCTGCTCGAACGGCTGCAGGCCGGCGAACTCGACGTCGCGCTCGTCGTGCGGCACGGGCCGAATGCGGGCGGGCGGCTGCTCGGCCGCCATGAGGTCGTGTGGGCCGCGCACCGGGATTTCGCGCTCGGTGCGCACGCATCGGTGCCGCTCGCGCTGTTTCCCGAGACGTGCTGCTACCGGCAGCGCGGGCTGCAGGCGCTCGCGACGTCCGAGCGGTCGTGCCACGTCGTCTATACGAGCCAGAGCCCGACCGGCATCAAGATCGCGGTGAACCACGGCGCGGCCGTGACAATGATCGACCGCTGCACGCTGCCCGAGAACTGGCGCGTGCTCGACGAAGCGGACGGCTTTCCGCCACTGCCTGCGGCCGATCTCGAACTGCATCGTTCGCCCGGCATCTGCGATCCGCTGACCGACGATCTCGTGTCGCTGATCGAATCGATGGTCGACGAGCAGCGGCGCGCGTCGCTCGAGGCGTTCGTGTAGCGGGGCGGCGGCGCGGCACGCAGGGCGGGCCGGTTCATTCGGGGCCGGATCCGTGCGGCGCATGGTGTCCCGCATGCCGTTTTTTGCGTCGGCGCGGCATTTTTTTGCACGACGTTTATGCGGTCTCTTCTAAGCTGGGGACGTGTCGAACAGCCGAGACGGCTTCCGTCCGCTCCATGACCTTCATTCATCCCGTTCCCGCCTTCGATGTCGCCGGCCGCCAGTTGCGCGCCGGTGCACGCACCAACGTCATTCCTTTCCCGCCGCCGCGCCCGCGCCTGCAGTTGCCCGTCACGCTGACGGCCGACTCCGGCGAACACGCGCGCGCGCGGCTCGCGGCGCTGCTGCATTCGCCGCTCGGCGTGTATGTCGTCAGCGCCCGCGCGGTGCGCGACGTGATCCACGTTCACTTCGAGATCGCGCCGGAAGACCTGGACTTCACGCTGCACATGCTGATCGCGCAGCAGGCCGATGCGGTGATCGGGCCGGTCGCGCGCCGGTTGCGTGTCGGGCCGCGGGCCCGGTGAAACCGGGAACGATCATTGCTCGTTCGCAGATGGTTCGTGCGCCGCGTCGTACGCGGCGCGACCCCCTGAATACGGAGTGTCCATGTACGTCCCGGAAGAAGTGCATGTCGCGCGGCCGGCAAGCCGCCGCGCGCGGACGGCGTCGCTGCCGTCGGGCCAGCAGCTCGCGCGTCAGCTTCTGACGACGGTACGCGTGGCCGAATTGTTGCTGCATCAGTCGATCGCCTTGCCTGCAAGGCATCAGTGGTCGGTCGACACGGAGCGGGTCGATGCGATCGGCGGGCCGCTCGCGGCCTGGGAGACCTGCGTGACCTGGCGGATCGGCAAGGTATTCGGTGCGGCCGTCAGCCCGGCCGCGCGCGTCAACGATCCCGTCCAGGTCGCAGTCGAGATCCGGCTTTACCTGCCCGAACAGGAATATGTGGCCGAGCGGCGCGTGAGCATCTTCGGCCGCCGCCATGGCCACCGGTTCGGTGCGACGCTGTCGGTCGCGTCGGGTCCGCAGTGGGGCTGGCAACGGGCCGAGCACATCGCGCCGGAATACCGGCACGTACGCGGCGACACGCTCGAGGCGCTCGTCGATGCGGTCGCCGCGAACGTCAACGCGGCGCTGGCCGCGGCCGGGTTCGGCGCGACGCGCTGATCAGGCGTCGCCGGCCTGCCCGGTTTGCCGCTGCAGGTCTTCCATCAGCTGTTCCGCGAGAAAGTCGCACGGCGGCCGCTTCGATTTCGTGCTGCGTGCGAGGATCAGTTCGAGCGGCGGAAGGTCGGGCAGCCCGTGCGAGCGGCCGAGCATCGACAGTTGCGCGGGAATCGCGCAGCGCGCGAGCGGCGCGACCGCGAGGCCGGCTTCGACCATGCTGAGCAGCCCGAGCAGGCTCGGGCTTTCATAGGACGTGCGGTACGGCACCTTCGCGCGTTCGAGGCTGCGGATCGCGTTCTCGCGCGCGACGCTGCCCGGCATGAACACCGCGATCGGCAGCGGCCGTTCTTCCCAGACACGCGGCCCGTTCGTCATCGCGGCCCACGCCATCGGCTCGTGGCGGATGAAGTCGCCGGTCAGCCCCTTGATGCGGGTGCCGCACACGAGATCGACGGTGCCGTCCTTGATCAGCGGCGCGAGCGCGCTGCTCGGCAGCCCCATCACCTGGATCTCGACCTTCGGGTAGGTCGCCGAGAATTTCTTCAGGACGGAAGGCAGCAGCGACGACGCATAGTCGTCCGGCACGCCGATCACGACCTTGCCGGTCACCTCCGGCCGTACCACGGCCGCCCATGCCTCGTCGCGCAGCGCCAGCATTCGTCTGGCGAATCCCAGCAGCACCTCGCCCTCGCGCGTCAGCACGATGCTGCGCGGCTTGCGCATGAACAGCGGCCGGCCGATCGCGTCTTCCAGGCTCTTGATCTGCATGCTCACAGCCGACTGCGAGCGGTTCACGGCCTCGGCCGCGCGGGTCATGTTGCCGGTCTCCGCGACGGCGACGACGGTGGCCAGCACGTCGTGATCGAGCATCTTCATCGGTATCAGGAAAACTGAACGTAACGATCAGCATTATGCGTTTTTATTGTTGCTGTGTGTCTGCCATAGTGCGATCACGCTGGCGTTCGCCCGAGGGCGGCGCGGCGTTCAGGTCGGCCGGTCCGGCGTGCAGCACTGAACAAGGAAGCGTGGTGTATCGATGATCGACCATCCGTTGCGCGCCGCACTGGCCGCGGAATTGCATGCCCGGCCGTTCCTGCGGCTCGCCGAAGCCGTGTCGCTCACGCATTACGCGATCTATGCGGACGGCCAGCCCGATATCCACGAAACGCTGCTGCACGCGCTGTGCCGCGATACCGGCATTGCCGCGCCGCACGAAGGCGCGACGCACTACGCGGTGCAGTCGCCGTGCGGCTGGCACCTGAAGTGGGAGCGCCATACCGAATTCTCGACCTTCACGTTCGTCGCGCCGCGCCGCGATACCGGCTATTTCGACGATCTCGCGATCGAGGGCATTCCGCCCGCGTGGTTCGCGCGGCTGGCCGGCATCCGCTTCGTCGCGGTGCGGATGGAACTGCTGTCGGGCGAGGCCGCGCGGCTCGTGTGCGGCGACCTGCGCCGCTGGATCGATGGGCCCGCGCTCGTCGGCAGCAGCGTGCTCGGCGGCGGCAAGGTGTTCTGCGACTGGCATGTACGTGACGACGGTTTCATGCGTTTTCTCGTCGTCGACGAGGATTTCCGCGAGGAGCAGGGCGGTCGCCTGCTGCAGCGCCTGTATGAAATCGAGACGTACCGGATGATGGCGCTGCTCGCGCTGCCGGTCGCGCGCCGGATGAGCCGCGAGCTCGACGAGATCCACGCGGCGCTGCACGCATTGATGCAGCGGATGGACGCGAGCAGCGCCGACGGCGACGACACGGCGCTGCTCGTCAAGCTCACGCATCTCGCGGTGCGGGTCGAGTCGCTGGCAGGGGCCGGTGCGCGCTTCAGTGCGTCGCGCGCGTACGAAAAGCTCGTGCTGGCGCGCATCCACGAGTTGCGCGAGGAGCGGATCGAAGGGATGCCGACGATCGCCGAATTCATGGAGCGGCGCTTTGCACCGGCGATGGAAACGTGTCGCAGCGTATGGGCGCGCCACGAGCAGATCGCCGCGCGGATCGCCCGCGCGGTCGACTTGCTGCGCACGCGCGTGAACCTCGCGCAGGAAAAGGACGTGACGCGCCTGCTGGCCGGGATGGAGCGTACCGCGCGCAACCAGCTTCATCTGCAGCACGCGGTCGAAGGGCTGTCGGTGGCGGCTATTTCGTACTACGTGCTGTCGCTCGCGACGGCGGCGTTCAAGGCGCTGCACGTGATGAACCTGCCGGTCGATCCGGAACTGGCGGAAGGTTTGCTGATCGCGCCTGTCGTGTTCGCGGTGATTCACATCACGCGGCGCACGCGCGCGCAGCTCGCGCGATCGGAAGCCGCGCATGACGGTGCGCCCGTGCAGGCGGCAGTGTTGAAGCAGGTCGGTTAGACCCTCAAAAACATAATCAAGGAAAGGAGTGGAGATGACTTTTTCGCAGAATCAAGCGGGCTTTTACAGCGGTTTCGACGCGGCGTTCGACGAGCCGGCACCGGACGATGCCGGTGTGCCGGAAGCGGCGCGCGTGACGTCGTATCAGGCCGTGCTGCAGGAACCGATGACGTCGCTCGTCGGGAATACGCTCGACCGGCCGGATGTCGCGGCGGTAGCGATTCTGGGGTACAACTGACGCCCGACGCGGGAGCGTGAGTTGCCCGGCCGCGTGCGGCCGGGTGGTTTGCTGACCGAACCGAAGGGTGATGCTCAGTCGCCGGAGAGATCGCCGATCGACGCGCCGTGAGGAATCTGGCCGGACGTGACTTGCCGGACGTATTCGTCTTGGGCGTCCTTGATGTTCTTGGAGATGTTGCCGAGGACTTTCTTGATGTAGTCCTTGGCGGCGTCGGTCTGGCGAGCCATCCAGCCTTTCTCTTCGATTTCGCGAAGCGTCATGAACACGCCGTCGCCGAGTGCCACGTTGTTGAGTCGCGTGATCGTGTTATGCACGAAGTTGTCGAAGAACGCGATCACTTCCGGCGTCAGCTTTGGCGGATGTACCCATGCGGTGGCCAGTGCGCGCACGGTCTTGTCGGAGATGTCGTCGACTGTCCGGCGCTCGCCGAAGGTGAACTGCGGAACCTTTGAGTTCGGATCCTGGCTCTTGTAGTACCAGTCCCGGCCTTCGTAGTTGGGCAAGCCGCCGCCGTGGGGGAATACCGCGTTGTAGACGTCGGCGTCCACGGTGTTGATGAACAGGCTGTTCCCCGTACTCTCATGCGCTGTACGATCGTGGACGTAACGTGCCCATGACACGAACAGCTTCTGGTGCTCGAGGAAATGCGTTTCGAGTGGGCCGTTCGATTTCGGCAGCATCGCGGTGTAGGCCGCGAAGAGGTCGTTGACGGTCAGGTTCTTGCCGTTGACATTGACGGTCTTCTGGAAATCGAACTCACGTGCTACGCCTGGATTCGTTTGGCGAAGTTGCGAAAGCGGCTTTAACGGCACGCCCGCCGCCCAAGCTCGATCGAGCATGTTTCGGGCAGACACACGAGCCAGTTCAGCCGACTTTTGATCTTCTCCTTCTTTAAATCCTCCTCCTACATCGGACTGACTGCCCGGGTAAACGATTTCGAGCAGGTTCGCGTGGTCAGGTGATTTCCTCGGGGAATCCAGGTTCTTGTAAAACCGTAGTTCTGTCGCGGCAACGTGGTGAACAATCGCCTTGAATTCCTTCTGGAGGTCATATTCTCCAAGCGTCTGTTTGGAAAGACTGAGGAACATTCCCAGCCCCTTGATGGAGAAGCTAATGGCTTTTCCTTCAGCGGGCACGACTCCCAGGACAGGGGCGACCACCTTGGTGAAAATCGAATCGGCATAGGAAGTCGCGACGCAATCGAAGAGACCCATGAAGTCGAACTCGACGGGTATTCCCTTGTACGTTATCTTGCCGCCTTCCTGTTTGCATATCTTCCCGATCAGTTCATTCGCAAATTTTCGGGCAAGAATGCCGCCACGGTCATACCCGAAAACCGCAACTCGAATGCGCTTGATTTCGCGTGGATCCTTCTGGGCACGTTCAACGTTGGCCTTGAAGTCTGCGATCGCCTGCATGAAACGGACATTGAAGCCTGTTCCCATATAGCCCGACGCATACTCGTTGTCACGTACCGGTTGAACTGAATCCGCAAGGATGCCAACGCCTGCAGGGAGAAGATCCATGCCGACCTTCTTGAGGGTCACCGACTCCTTTAGGTTTTGCTTGATGGTTTCGGGGGCTTTATTGATACCTTCGACGATGGCGGAATAACCGCGAGCTACGAGTGTCTTGCCGGCAGGACCATCAAGGGTAGCCTTTCCAATGCCGCTTGCGACCTTTTTCGCCGGATCTTTTACGAATTTCCCTTCAGCCTCTTTGACGAGAGCGGATGCCGTATCACTTGCCGCTTTTCCGACCACGCCGACTGTTTGATTCGACAGATCGCGACCCATTCCTTCGTAGTACATTGCATAGATTCCGAGGCTGTTGTCAGTTTCCTCATGAGCTTTGAAGAGGCGAGCAATGTTTGAAAGGCGATCTTCATCTTGAAGACTTTGCGCGAAGCCGTCGAAGAAAAAGCTCTGATAGATCTCTTGATGGCACCGAAAGCAGGGAGTGGGTGTTTCGGATGGGCGCTGTGCGCTGACGCTCGCGGCGCGTGCGGCACGTGCGGCACCGGACCCCTTTTCCGATGAAGCGGGCTGGGCCCCTTGGGCAGCTATTGTGTCGTTAGGCATGTTTCCCTCGCGAATCTAGTTCGTGTTGGGGATCTGAGGATCGGTCGGATAGTCAACCCACTGCGCTTCTATTTTTCGATCGGGAAGGAAGTGAAATTCGATATATCCCTGGGATTTGTTCGGTAAGGTGGGTACTGGAATATCCGTTTCGTAGATGTCGAACGGCAAATTGTTCTTGTACTGCTCCTGGGTCAGCTCGTACTTGATCTTGATGTGCCAGGTCTTTTTGCCGCGCGGTATGTCCATGCAGCATACGGACTTTCCACCGCCGCCGCGTTTACGAGCGGTAGAGCCGCCGGCCCCGAATTCGTCGATCGAAAAACTGTAGATGCTTCTGTCGGTGTAGTTGTATCCGATGACGTGGTACGGGCCGTAGCTCGCGGTCTGCGCATGCACCCACCAAGCCCCGCCAAGCAGCACCACTGCAATCACGATCGGGTTGCGAATGAGGCGGCGAAGAAAATTCAGCATGTCGATGTTCCTGTCACTCAGTTCGTCGCGGACGACGCGTTGCTCGGTCTGTTAGGGTTGCGCTGATCTGTCCGATACTCGACCCACTTGGCGTCGATCTTGCGGTCGGGCAGAAAATGAAACTCGATGTAGCCGTCGCGCTTGTTCGGCAGCTTCGGGACGGCGATGTCCGTCTCGTAGACTTCCGGCGACAGGTTCTTTGCATCTTCTTCCGGCGTCAGGTCGTATGTGACCTTGATGTGCCAGGTCTTCTTGCTGGGCGGTACTTCCATGCAGCAGGCGGTACCACCGCCGCCACCGAATTGACGGGCGCGAACGCTGCCGGCACCAAACCCGTCGACGACGAAGCTATAGACGCCTCGGTCGGTGTAATTGAAACCTACGACGCGATACGGTCCGTCGCTTCCCGCATGCGCCAACGCAGTCCACAAACCGCCAGCGGCTACCACGCCGACCGCAACGGCCCGCCGCATCCCGTACGTCAATTCGTGCAACATCCTCATCTCCTGTCGCTCAACCCGAGTCAGGCGATGCATCGGTCGCTACTGCTTGGGCATCCAACGACTCGCCGGCATATCCGGCGAGCGGATGCGCATCGAGCAGCGCCGCCCACACGTCCGCGTCGACATCCGCGAGCGTTGACGACATTGGCGGAGGCGCTTCTCCGCGCGCGGCGATTTTCTCGGCGATCGCCGGATGCGCATCGAACGCCGGATGCACGTTCATCCCGATCAGCGCGAAATACGCGAGATCGTTCTCGTTCACGAGTCCATGCCGGCTCCGCGCTCGCGCGACCAGATCCTTCACATAGCGAATGCCCCAGCGGTCCGGCACCGCCGACATCGGCGGCAGGAATTCGTCACGCAACTGGAAATAAAGCGTCTCCGCAAATCCCTCGCGCGCGAGCGCATCGTACTGCGCTTCCGTGAACACAATCGGCGTCGCGGCAGCGGTGGGCAGTGGTCCCTTTTCCTCGCCGACGATGCTCTCCCACGGATCGAATCGATAACGCAGTTCGACGAACGTCGCCAGCAGCTCGCGCCGTTGCGCAGGCGTCAGGATCGGCACGAGGTTTTCGAGAATCGACGGATCGTAGTAGCGCAGCAGCGCCTGACGCGTGTCCGGCAACGTCGCTTCGGCAAGCGGATGCAGATACGCGGCGAGCGCGGGCAATGCATGACCGGTCGCGAGCCACACGACGAGATCCGAATCGCTCCTGGCATTCAGCAGGTCGAACATCGTCGCGCGCGACGCGTCGTCGTCCGCCGTCAGGTCGAGCAGGAACGGGCCGATTTCGGGCCGCGACGCTTCGAGCATCGTGTCCGGATACAGCGACTGCCACGCGATGCCGCGTGCTCGTGCCGCATCGAGCATCGTATCGTCCAGCGCGCCGTCGACGAGCGCCAGCAGGCGCAGCGCGCGGGTTTCCGCGGCTTGCCGCGTGCGATGCCAGTCGCGCAGATCGTCATGCCGTTGCGCGACGGTCGTGCGCGGCCACCGAGCCGGCAGCGGAAGCGCACGCGTCAGGTCGTGAAACGGCTTCATCGAGGCGGCGGATGTCATGTACGGGGCGTCAATGCGGATTTCATTTTTGCGGCGCTGCGTCGGCATTCCGAACACACGCCTTCGGGCAGGCGCGGCAACGGGTAGTCGGTGCTGGCCGGGCCCGAGAAGCTGTGGTTTCCGCCCTTGAAATCCACCTTGCCGGGCGCGTGGATCTCGATGTTGCCGTTGCCGATGCGGATATACGCACCGCCGGAGGTCAGCAGGATCGGCTGCTTGGCCGCGACGTCGATCTGCGCCGTGGCGGCGACGATCTTCACGGTCTTCTGCGCGGTGATCTGGACGTCGTCGTCGTGTGCGCGGACCTCGACCTTGCCCTTGCCGGCGAACAGTTTCATCCCGGCGTTCTGCGCGAACAGGCTGACCGACGCGATCGCGCTGGCGATCAGCGACTTCCCGGTCACGAGATGGGTCGTCTGGCCGCTGACGATGTTGACGTGCCGGTCGGCAACCATCTGCACCGATTGCTGGCTCGCCAGCCCGATGCCGGCCGGGCTGCCGAACAGCATCACGGGCTGCGCGAACGCATTCGCGTTGCCGGTCCCGCCGCCCGACGTGCGTCCGCCCGACGCGGCACCGGGCATGCTCTGCTGGGTCGCGTCGGTGAACGTCTTCAGCGCGTCGCGACCGGGGCTCAGCGTGTCGGCCTGGTGCGTCTCGCTCACGTCGGACAGCGATTCGAGCAGGCCCTCGGCGCCGACGAGCTGCTGCTGTGTCTCGCGCACGTCGAGCGGCTGGCTCGACATGCCCTTCGGATGCGTCGTGACGTACAGGCCCTGGTTCGCGCGTACGGCACCGTAGGCGTCGGTTCGCAGGTCGAAGCCGCTGCCGACGTACGTGCCGCGCGTGTTGCCGGACTGCTCGATCAGATAACCGATATGCAGCAGACTGTTCGCCGTGCTGCTGTACAGTTGCGTGCGGTTTTGCCCGGTCGCGTCGTCCATCACGAGCTGGTTGTAGCCGCCGCCCGCGTATTCCTTCGAGCGGAATCCGGACAGCAGCCCGTCGGTGTGCCATTGCGGTTTGGTCGCGCCGTTGTAGAGCCGCGCGGTGACGATCGGCCGGTCGCAGTCGCCGGACATCCAGTCGACGACCACTTCCTCGCCGATGCGCGGCACATGCACGCTGCCGTACCCGCCACCCGTGTCCGACGACGCGACGCGCAGCCAGCACGATGCGCGCTCGTCGCCTTCATTCTGGCGATCCCAGTGGAACCGGACCTTGATCCGGTTCAGTTCGTCGGTGTGGACTTCCTCGCCCCTCGGCCCCGCGACGGTCGCGGTCTGCAGATGCATCTCGGGCTTCGGGTGCTCGAACGGGCTGCGGAACGGTACCGTCTGGCGCTGTGCCTCGATTTCGACGAGATAGAAGCCTTCGCTGCCATCGGCATGGCGCACGGTCATCGCGCCGGCAGCGTCGCCGAGTTGCGCCTTCATTGCATCGAACCGGGCGGCCAGGCCGTGCGGGAAATGCGACGGCATGGCCGGAATGTTGTTTCTGATCCACCACACCGTCTCGACGACGGCGAACCGGTTACCGTCCTGTTCGGCCGGCGGGTGGGCCGCATGGTCGGTCAGCTCGAACACGCGGCCCGCGTCGATGCCGCGCATCCCGCCGATGCCGTGGAAGCGCTTTGCGCGCGACTCCCATTCTTCCATCCGGATGGTCGACTGGCGGTTGCCGTCACCCTGGGCGCCGTACGTATAGGCGCCCGTATACATGTAGACCTCGGCCTGGTTCGGCAGGTCGCCCTGATCGGGCCGGGTCGGTACGTCGGTGCCCTTCGGATTGAGTGCCGTGCCGGGTGACTTGTAGTCGAACGTGCGCGTCGTGTAGTGGCTGCTCTGCAACGTGCGCGAGCCCGACCACTGGAGGAGCGCCTGGGTCTCGTCGTCCGAGGCCGTGCGCTGGAACGGCACGCGTGCCGGCGCGGCGGTGGGCAGCGAACGGAGCGAATCGGTGATCACCAGCGTGTGGTGCGAGCCATCGGCGGCCTGTTCGAAATAGCCGAACAGGCCTTCGTCCTCGAGCAGGCGATGGACGAAATGCCAGTCGTCCTCGAACTGCATGCAGAACGACCGGTTCCGCAGCGGCGCGGAAAGCGCGAACCGGAACATGCCGGCGGCTTGCGGATGCTGGTTGAAAACGTCGGTCAGGATTTCGTCGGCGGTGCGATCCTGCCAGATGCGCTGGTCGCGGCGGTACCGGAGGAAGCCGAGCCACGGCATGAAACGGATCTGGTACGCGGTGACGCCGCCGTCGAAGCCGAGCCGGCGCGCGGTCTGCACGTAGCCGTGCCATGGCAGATAGGCGTCGCCTTGCTGTTCGATCCACAGCGTGACCGGCTGTGCGATCAGCTTTTTCAGCTCGATATTGTCGCGGGTCGACACGGCGTCGACCGTCAACGTGTAATCGCGGCCCAGCCGGGATACACCGTGAACCGTCTGCGGAAGCAGAACATTCTGGCCCAGCGGCGTGTCGAGCTTGAGCAGGCGAGCTTGCTGAAACAGGCCGCCGCCGATCGCGCGAACCAGTTCTTGGGAATTCATCGTCGTGGCCCTCTTGAATCGAGAACGATGAGCGGGCAGGCGATTCGATCGCCGGTTTTATCGTACAAATTCTCTCGATTCGCGATTTTACAGGATAAATCACACGATTTCGGCGACGTCAGCACCGGCTGGACGTGGTGCCCCGCGCGACACGTGCAGCCGGCCAGACGGTCGTCAGCGGCCGAGCGGGGCGCGCGCGATGGTCCATGTCATCGTGAACGCTCGACCGGCCGCGCCGCCTGCGCGAGCGCCAGCTCGACGAACGCACGCGCGGCCGCGCTGCGGTAAGCGCCCTTGCGCTGCAGCAGCACAGCCGTGCGCCGCAGGACGGCCGGATCGAGCGCGACGGCGACGAGATCGTCGTGCCCGGTCGCGATCGTCGCGGGCAGCAGCGTCGCGAGGTGCGTGCGGCGCACGATCTCGATCACCGCCCCCAGCGAATTCGCTTCCATCAGCACGCGCGGCTGCACATCGTGCACGCGGAAATAACGGTCGATCTGCGCGCGCGTCGCGAACTCCGCGGTGAGCAGTACGAGCGGCGCGTCGTGCAGCGCGCGCAGGCCGGCCCTGCGTTTGCCCGCGAGTGCATGCCGACGGTTCACGACGAGCGCGAGCGTCTCGACCAGCAGTGTCTCCACTTCGATATCCGCCGACTGCACGTCCGCGAACGCAATGCCGACATCGAGCTCGTCGTCGACGAGCAGCGTCTCGATACGCTCCTGTGACATCTCGCGCACCGACAGCGTCACGTCCGGATAACGCCCATGAAACGCCTCGACGAGCGGCCCGACGAGATAGCTCGTGAAAGTCGGCGTGACCGCGATTCGCAGCGAGCCGCGGCTCAGGTCCTGCACGTCGTGAATCGCGCGCCGGCCTTCCGCGAGATCGTGCAGCGCTTGCCGCGCATAGCGGAAATACACGTCGCCGGCGTCCGTCAGCCGCGTGACGCGCCCGGTGCGGTCGAACAGCTGCGCGCCGAGCGTCTCCTCGAGCTGGCGGATCTGCTGCGACAGCGCGGGCTGCGACACGTGCAGCGCGGCGGCCGCACGCGTGAAGCTGCGGTGCTCGGCGACGGCCAGGAAGTAGTTGATATGGCGCAGCAGCATGGCGGATCCTATAAGTCGTGCTTATCGGCTAGATCATAAATCGGTCTTTTACGTTATTGGAAGTCCGGCGTAACCTGCCCTTCATCGATTCCACCTGCACCGGAGAACACGCGATGAAGGACATCATCGAAGGCTTCCTGAAGTTCCAGCGCGACGCCTATCCGGAACGCGCCGCGCTGTTCCGCGACCTCGCACGCAGCCAGAACCCGCGCGCGCTGTTCATCTCGTGCTCGGACAGCCGGCTCGTGCCGGAACTCGTCACGCAGCGCGAACCGGGCGACCTGTTCGTGATCCGCAACGCCGGCAACATCGTGCCGTCTTACGGCCCCGAGCCGGGCGGCGTGTCGGCGTCGGTCGAATATGCGGTCGCCGCGTTGCGCGTGACCGACGTCGTGATCTGCGGCCATTCCGACTGCGGCGCGATGACGGCGATCGCGACCTGCCAATGCATGGACCACATGCCGGCCGTCGGCCACTGGCTGCGCTATGCCGATTCGGCACGCGTCGTGAACGAGGCGCGCACGCATCGCAGCGAACGCGAGCGGATCGACTCGATGGTGCGCGAGAACGTCGTCGCGCAACTCGCCAACCTGAAGACGCACCCCGCCGTGCGGCTCGCGCTCGAAGAAGGGCGTCTCGCACTGCACGGCTGGGTCTACGACATCGAATCGGGCTGCATCGACGCCTACGACGGCGCGACCGGCCGGTTCGTGTCCCTCGCGGACCACCCCGGTGTCCGCGCGACCCCCGCGACGCTCGCCGTCGCGGCCTGAATCCGGATTGCTCCCACCCCACCACGAGGAATTGCCATGATCCAGTCCCAGCACAGCCAGACTGCCCGCCACGCGCTTGCGGAAACCGTCGTCCTCGCGAAGGCGCGCAAGAACCTGTCGTTCGCGCAGCTCACCGAAGGCACGGGCCTGAGCGAAGCGTTCGTCACGGCAGCGCTGCTCGGCCAGCATGCGCTGCCGGCCGATGCGGCGCGCGTCGTCGCCGACAAGCTCGGCCTCGACGACGATGCGGTACTGCTGCTGCAGACGATCCCGCTGCGCGGCAGCATCGACGATCGCGTGCCGACCGACCCGACGATCTACCGCTTCTACGAAATGCTGCAGGTGTACGGCACGACGCTGAAGGCGCTCGTCCACGAGAAGTTCGGCGACGGCATCATCAGCGCGATCAACTTCCGGCTCGACGTGAAGAAGGTCGACGATCCCGAGGGCGGTTCGCGCGCGGTGATCACGCTCGACGGCAAGTACCTGCCGACCAAGCCGTTTTGACGCCGGCGCGGCGCCGCAGCAGCGGTGTCGTGCAGGTTCCGCCCGACGGGCGCCGGCTGCCGGCCGGCGCGCGTTTCCGCCATTCCGTTCGGCGCTCAGGCCGCGCGCGACAGCCGCCCCGGCTGCTCGTTTTCCCCACCCTCCGTTTCGCCCGGCGGCACGTGTGCCGCCGGGTGCCCGCGCTGCCGCGCGGCGCCGTGTCGTGCCCCTCTTTTTCCTGCCTCCCCAAACATCGATCCCGTTCAATGTCCGGAACGGAAATCCGCGATCCAAAAAGTTTTTGACGGGTTTAAAAATTCGCCCTGGAGACGACGGAAACGTGCGGAAAGCCCGATGAAAACCGATGAAATGTTCACGATAGCCGGTGCATCGGCCGATTCCGGCCGCGCCTGACGCCTGAGATTCGCTTACCTGCTCAACACGGACCATCATGAAACGTGATTCATTCAGTACACCTGATGCATTGAATCGTTCAACGGCAGAAATGCTCAAGCCGAACGACGCGTTCGTCCGCATCGAGAACGTCGTGAAGAAGTTCGGCGACAGCACGGCCGTCGACAACGTGAACCTGACGATCGCGAAGAACGAACTGTTCGCCCTGCTCGGCAGCTCGGGCTGCGGCAAGTCGACGCTGCTGCGCATGCTCGCCGGGCTGGAGACGGCGACCTCCGGCAGGATCTTCGTCGACGGCGAGGACCTCGCGTCGCTGCCGCCGTACCGCCGCCCCGTGAACATGATGTTCCAGTCGTACGCGCTGTTCCCGCACATGACGGTCGAATCGAACGTCGCGTTCGGCCTGAAGCAGGAGGGCACGCCGAAGCACGAGATCAAGGAGCGCGTGGCCGATGCGCTCGCGCTCGTGCAGATGAGCAAGTACGCGCAGCGCAAGCCGCACCAGCTCTCCGGCGGCCAGCAGCAGCGCGTCGCGCTGGCGCGCTCGCTGGTCAAGCGCCCGAAGCTGCTGCTGCTCGACGAGCCGATGTCCGCGCTCGACAAGAAGATCCGCCAGAAGACCCAGCTCGAACTCGTGAACATCATCGAGAAGGTCGACGTGACTTGCGTGATGGTCACGCACGACCAGGAAGAGGCAATGACGATGGCCAGCCGCCTCGCGGTGATGAGCGAAGGCAAGATCGTGCAGATCGGCGCGCCGGGCGAGGTGTACGAGTTTCCGAACAGCCGCTTCTCCGCCGAATTCATCGGCTCGACCAACCTGTTCGAAGGCCGCGTGGTCGAGGATGAGCCCGATCACATCTTCGTCGAGAGCGACGACCTCGAAACGCGCATGTACGTGAGCCACGGCATCACGGGCCCGCTCGGAATGCCGGTCGGCATCTCGGTGCGCCCGGAGCGCATCCACGTGTCGCGCGAGAAGCCCGGTTCGAAGCACAACTGGGCGCGCGGCGTCGTGACCGACATCGCGTACATGGGCAGCTACTCGCTGTACCACGTGCGCTTGCCGAGCGGCAAGACGGTCGTGTCGAACCTGTCGAGCTCGCACCTGATGAGCGACAACGCACCGGCGTGGAACGACGACGTGTTCGTGTCGTGGTCGCCGGCCAGCGGCGTCGTGCTGACGCAATGAGGACGACGCGATGAGAACCTCTGCTTCCACGCCCTCCACGCCGGTGTCGACCGGCGCCGCGAGCGCTGGCGCGGCCCGCGCCCGCCCGGGCCGCTTCGCCGCGCTGTCGCGCTTCTTGCCGTCGGGGCGCAGCGTCGCGATCGGCGTGCCGTTCCTGTGGCTCGCGGTGTTCTTCGCGCTGCCGTTCGTGCTGGTGCTGAAGATCAGCTTCGCCGACCAGGTGATGGGCATCCCGCCGTACACGTCGCTCGTCGAGTTCAAGGACGGCGTCGTGCACTTCGCGCTGCAGCTGTCGCACTACGCGTTCCTGCTGCAGGACGACCTGTATATCGCGACCTACCTCAGCTCGCTGAAGATGGCAGCCGTGTCGACCGTGCTGTGCCTGCTGATCGGTTATCCGATGGCGTACTACATCGCGCGCTCGGAGCCGAACCGCCGCAACGTGCTGATGATGGCCGTGATGCTGCCGTTCTGGACGTCGTTCCTGATCCGCGTGTACGCCTGGATCGGCATCCTGAAGGACGACGGCCTGCTGAACCACACGCTGATCGCGCTCGGCATCATCCACACGCCGCTGCGGCTGTATCACAGCGATGCGGGCGTCTACATCGGGATGGTCTATTCGTACCTGCCGTTCATGGTGATGCCGCTGTACGCGCACCTCGTGAAGATGGACCTGACGCTGCTCGAAGCCGCGTATGACCTGGGCGCGAAGCCGTGGGTCGCGTTCACGCGGATCACGCTGCCGCTGTCGAAGAACGGGATCATCGCCGGCAGCCTGCTGGTGTTCATCCCGGCGGTGGGCGAATACGTGATTCCGGAGCTGCTCGGCGGTGCCGACACGCTGATGATCGGCCGCGTGATGTGGGATGAGTTCTTCAACAACATGGACTGGCCGATGGCGTCGGCGGTGACGGTCGCGATGGTGCTGCTGTTGCTGGTGCCGATGGCGCTGTTCCAGTACTACCAGGTCAAGGAACTGGAGGAAGCGAAATGATCAAGCCGAGCAAACCGCTGTCGACGGGCGTCCTCGCCTTCGGCTTCCTGTTCCTGTACATCCCGATCATCAGTCTCGTCGTGTACTCGTTCAACGAGTCGAAGCTGGTGACGGTATGGTCGGGCTTCTCGCTGAAGTGGTACGCGGCGCTGCTGGAGGACGACGAGCTGCTGACGGCCGCGTGGCTGTCGCTGAAGATCGGCCTGCTGACGGCGACCGCGTCGGTCGTGATCGGCACGTGGGCGGGCTTCGTGCTCGCGCGCTTCGGCCGCTTCAAGGGCTTCACGCTGTACACGGGGATGATCAACGCGCCGCTGGTGATTCCGGAGGTGATCCAGGGCATCTCGCTGCTGCTGCTGTTCGTGGCGCTGGAGCAGATGTTCGGCTGGCCGAAAGGTCGCGGGATGCTGACGATCTGGATCGGTCACGTGATGCTGTGCGTGTCGTACGTGGCGATCATCGTGCAGTCGCGCGTGAAGGAGATGAACAAGTCGCTGGAGGAGGCTGCGCTGGATCTGGGCGCGACGCCGCTGAAGGTGTTCTTCGTGGTGACGCTGCCGCTGATCTCGCAGGCGCTGCTGTCGGGGTGGCTGCTGTCGTTCACGCTGTCGATCGACGACCTGGTGCTGTCGGCGTTCCTGTCGGGGCCGGGCTCGACGACGCTGCCGCTGGTGGTGTTCTCGCGCGTGCGGCTGGGGCTGAACCCGGAGATGAATGCGCTGGCGACGCTGTTCATCACGGCCGTGACGATCGGCGTGATCGTGGTGAACCGGATGATGATCGCCCGCGAGCGGCGCCGGATGGCCGACCTGAAGGCGGCGTTCGCGATGGCGTGAGCGTGTGGCCGGGAGCGGTATCGCGCGGCAATGGCGCGGTCGCCACGCAGCGGGCGACGCGCTATAGTCGTGCGATGCCCGCCGCGGTGCTGCATGCCCGGCGGCCCGTTCACGCACGCATTTGCCCGATGACCGCCCATCCCGACGTTACCCTCCGACTGACCGACACCGAGCAGCCGGCCGCACGAGATCTCATCAGCCGCAAGCTCGGCGAATTCAACCACGCGATGACGGGGCGCTCGGATGCGGCCGCGCTCGACGTGTACGTCACCGATCTCGCGACCGGCGAGATCATGGGCGGCTTGACGGGGCGCACGTCGCTCGGTCTCTTCTTCATCGACCTGTTCTACCTGCCCGAGTCGCTGCGCGGCGGCGGCCTCGGCAGCCGGCTGCTGCGCGAGGCCGAAGCGGAAGCGAAACGACGCGGGTGCGCGCGTGCGGTGCTATACACGATCTCGTTCCAGGCGCCGGACTTCTACCGGAAACAAGGCTACGAAGCATTCGGCGAAGTGCCGTGCGAGCCGGAAGGCGCGTCGCGCGTGTTCATGGTGAAGGTGCTGTAAACGCGATTCGCCGGCAATGACGCAGGCTCCTGACACCTGCCGACACGCGGCGATGTCCCGCTGCTACCCAACCGGCACGCTCGAGGATGACCGCGTGGGTGCCGCCCGTGCGACGATCATGTCGTACAGTGCGCGGGCGGCCGGCGACAGCTGCGCGCTCTTGCGCGTGACGAGCACGAGCGTGCGCGACACCGACGGCTCGACGAGCTCGATCGTGCGGATCATCGGATAGGCATTCTTCTGGATCGCGAGCTTCGGCACGACGGCCGCGCCGAGCCCTTCGGCGACGAGCCCGAGCGCCGTCGAGCTGCGCTGCACTTCGTAGAACGAATGCAGCGACACGCCGCTCGTCTTCAATGCACCTTCGAGCAGCCCGCGATTGCCGCTCACTTCGCCGGCGAAGATCAGCGGATGCGGCTGCAGCGCCGCCCAGCGAATGCGCCGCCGCTTCGCGAGCGGATGATCGTCGCGGCACACGAGCAGGTAGGGGTCGTGGGTGAGCGGCACGCTGACGAGTTCGGGGTGCTGATCGCCGGCGATGCTGATGCCGAATTCGGCTTCGCGGCGCAGCACGGCCTGCAGTACCGACGCCGACGCGTGATCGAGGATCTTCACGCGATCGTGCGGCCGGTGCCCGGAGAAGGCGCGCAGGATGCGCGGCAGGTACTGCACGCCGACCGTCGGCACGCACGCGATCGTGACGTCGCCGCGCTGGCTCAGGCCCGTCTCGCGGATTTCGGTCAGCGCGTCGGACAATTCGTTCAGCAGCCGGCGCGCTTGCGGCAGGAAGCGCCGGCCGATCTCGGTCAGCGTGGTGCGGCGCGTGGTGCGCTCGACCAGCGCGACGCCGAGATAGGATTCGAGCTTGCGCAGCCGCTGCGTGATCGCCGTTTGCGTGACGTGCAGCGTGTCGGCCGCTTGCCTGAAGCTGCCGCCGTCCGCGATCGCGACGAAAGCCTGGACACCGAGCGTATCGATCTTCATCAGAATCTTGAATCAATCACGATATTAAATTCATTTTACTGAAGGCCGAGCGCGGTCGCAGAATGCGCTGCATCGGCGGCTGCCTGCCTCCCTCCCGGCACGCTTGCCGCCGCTGCCGACAAGGAGAACCTTCGTGACGACCCCACTCGATCAATACGCGAACCAGTACGTGCGGTTCGAGGACGAACGCACGCGGCCGGTGCGCGACCTGCTGGCCGCCGTGCCCAAGACGCCGATCCATACTGCGATCGACATCGGCTGCGGGCCCGGCAATTCGACCGAGGCGCTGATGGCACGCGCGCCGGAAGCGACGATCCACGGGATCGACGCATCGGCGGACATGATCGCGGCCGCGCGCAAGCGGCTGCCGGCGCTGCGTTTCGACATTGCCGATGTCACGACGTGGGACGACCCGGGCGGCTATGACCTGATCCTGTCGAACGCGGTGCTGCAATGGGTGCCCGCCCACGACACGCTGTTCCCGGCGCTCGTCGGCCGGCTCGCGCCGGGCGGCCATCTCGCGGTGCAGATGCCGGACAACCTCGACGAGCCCGCGCACCGGCTGATGCGCGAGGTCGCCGCAGCCGGGCCGTGGGCCGACAAGCTGCAAGGGGCGGCGCGCACCGAGCGGTTCGATGCGCGGTACTACCACGCGCTGCTGTCGCCGCTGTGTTCGCGCGTGGACGTGTGGCGCACGACCTACTACCATCCGCTGCGCGGCGGGGCGGACGCGGTTGTCGAATGGTTCAAGGGGAGTGCGCTGCGGCCGTTCCTCGCCGCGCTCGACGACGCCGAACAGCGCGCGTTCCTCGAGCGCTATCGCGACGCGATCGCCGGGCCAGACGGCTATCCGGCACTCGACGACGGTACCGTGCTGTTGCCGTTCCCACGGCTGTTCATCGTCGCGACGCGGAAGTGATGCGGCAATGACGCGCCGGGCGGTTGTGCGTCAGCGCACCGGCCGCACCGATGCAGGGTCGACCGTGCGGCTCCGTGCGGTCTGCCCGTCGCGCAGGTCCTTGTACCAGAACAGCGCGACTTCCCCGGCGTTTTCGCCGTCGGCGTACAGGAAGCGGTCGTGCCCGCCGAGGGCGAAGCCTGCACGCGCATAGGTGGAGCAGGCCGCGACATTGTTCGCCTGCGTTTCCAGCCGCATGAAGCCGAATCCGTGGTTGCGCGCCCACGCTTCCGCTGCCGCCAGCAGGAATTGCCCGATACCGACGCGCCGATGTTCCCGGTCGACGGCCAGCTCCGCGATTTCGGCCATGCCGTTCCAGCTCTCGGCGACCGCGACGAAGCCGGCGAACTGCCCGCCCACGGTCGCGCGAAAGAGCGCCGTCCTGCCCGCCGCTTCGTCTGCCCAGCCGGCCGGATCGAACCCGTAGTCCTTGCGGCGCGCGGGCAGTGCACGAAGGTCGAGCAAATCCTGATACGGCGCATTCAGCTCCCATGCGATGTCGAACGAGAAGTCGCAGCGGTCCAGTTCGTCGGCGGCAAGCGAGATCGCCGGTTCGATGCTGATGTGCTCGGATCGGTCCATATGTCGGTGTCCTGTCTTCGGCGGAGGGTGTGGTCTCGTCGGTGACGCGATCGTCGGCGCACTGATACTGATACGCGGCCAATTGCGTCCTCTTCCGTTCTTCGTTCTCTGCATCTGCACAATTCGCTGCACGCGAAACCGGCACGGACCGGCTGAGTGCCCGGCCGCCGATCAGGGGCCAGCTGTACACCGGGCGGCGTCGCACACGTTTGCGACCCGCACGCGCCGGCTGCGGTGCGCGTTCAACCGCCCGATTATGCTGGATTTCGGTGTCGCCGCGGTGCGGGTACCGGTGCGATGACGGCGGGCGCCGTGCGTCGCGTCTCCGATCCGCTTCGGCCGTCGATCGCCGGTGGATGAAAGACGACAGGAACCCGAATCATTGTTGGTTGCTCGTTCGAGCGTGGCGTCCGGCGGCGCGCGTCATGCATGCGCGCCGGCCGGGACGTCGAAACGACGACTTAACCGCGGTGACCTCAGATGCTGATCGCGATGGGGCCGGCGAGCGGCGTGTAGCCGTCGTCGAACAGCAGCCATGCATCGTACTGGCCCGACGCGAGCGTGCTGTTCGCGGTCGACGAGAACAGTAACGAGCCGGTGCTCTTGGGGAGGTACGCCCACGACTTGTAGCCGCCCTTGGTCGGCTGCGCGCCGCGCGGATAGATGCCGACCCAGTTCTTCGGGCTGTGGCGCCACGGCGGCACGACGTAGTCGAACCGTAGCGTGCCGTACGACGACCCCTGCGACGCCAGCGCCGCGACGAATTTCCCGTTCGTATTGCCGATCGCCGAGTCCGTCAGCAACGTGCCCGATTGCGCCTGCACGCAGCCCGCGATACGACGCAGGAAATTCGGATCGTTCGCGTCGCGGATGCTCGCGTCGTACCAGCCGGCGTCGCCGTACCACGTGACGGCCCGCGTCGCACCGGCCGGCACGCTGACCGATTGCGCGCCGTTCATCCCGTACGCGTTGTCGACGAGCTGGAACGTCGTCGCATTCGAGCCGGCCGAGTTGTCGAGCGTGATCTGCACGTTGCCGTTCTGCACGTCATAGCAGAGGCGCACTTCGCCGGTCGATCCCGTGTTGCCCGATGCGCCGATGGTGCCGCGGAACGTTTGCAGGAACCCGTTCGGGCCGTAGATCGAGTAGTCGTAGCCGCCGCCCGAATTCAGGGCGAGCGAATCCGTGAGGCACGCGCCCGTGCCGGCGCCGATCGTGTACTGCCGCGGCGTCGTGCTCGTGCCGTCGACCCACGCCTGCAGGTGCACGCCGGCCGCACCTGTGTTGGTCATCGTCAGCGCGAGTGTCTTGCCGGCGCGGTTGACCTGGCCCTGGACGAAGAACTCGTACGGCAGCCGGCACGCGGTGTTGCGGCCGGCCGTTTGCGCGGGGACCGCGGTGGTGGTGGCCGGGGGAATCAGCACCGTCGAGCCGTTCGGGTCCATGTGGCTGGCCGCGGCCGGGATCGCCGGAATCGTCTGGTCGGGATTCGCGAAATCGAACGCCGACGTGAGATCGCCGCACACCGTGCGACGCCACGGCGTGATGTTGGTCTCCTGCAGCCCGAAGCGCGCTTCCAGGAAGCGGATCACCGACGTGTGATCGAAGACCTGCGAGTTGACCTTGCCGCCCTTCGACCACGGCGAGATCACGAACATCGGCACGCGCGGGCCGAGCCCGATCGGCACGTCGCCGCTTGCGGAGCCGTCCGATGCGGCGCCGCCGCCGGCGACGAATTCCGCGGCGGTCGAAACCGTCGACCGACCAGTGCCGGCGGCGGCGCTCGACGGGACGGCCGGCGGCACATGGTCGAACAGGCCGTCGTTTTCGTCGTACATCACGAGCAGCACGGTGCTGGCCCATACCGCCGGATTCGACGTCAGCGCATTGAGCACGTTGCTCACATACCATTCGCCGCCGCTCGCGGCCCACGACGGGTGTTCGCAATACGCATACGGCGCAGCGATCCACGACACCTGCGGCAGCGTGCCGTTCGCGACGTCGGCGCGCAACTGACTGAACAGGTTCGTGTCGTATTCCGTGCCGCCACCGGTCGGGTCGATCTGCGTGCCGTCGAGCGCCGGTGCGAGCGGGTCATTGGCGCCGAGGTTCTGGTACTGCTTGAAGTTCAGGATGACGTTGTCGCCGTAGTTGCCGTTCCACCAGAGATCCTTGCTCGAACCGTTGTACTCGCCGTAGCCGTGGCCGGAATCCAGCCCGTTGCCCTTGTCCTGGTAGAACTTCCACGTGACGCCGGCCGTGTTCAGGCGTTCCGGCATCGTGGTCCAGCCGGTGCCGGTCATCGTGTTCGTCGTGTACGGCGAATAGCCGGCGACGTTGCCGCAGCAGCCGGTCCACAGATACAGGCGGTTCGGGTCCGTCGGGCCGAGCATCGAGCAGTGGTAGGCATCGCACACGGTGAACGCGCTGGCCAGCGCGTAGTAGAACGGAATGTCGTTCTGCGTGAAGTAGTACATCGTGCCGCTCGTTTTCGCGGCGACCCAGTTGTCGTAGCGGCCGTTGTTCCATGCGCTGTGCGTGCCGTTCCAGCTGTGATCGAGGTCGCCGTAGTACGTATCGCCGTTCGCGACGCCGGAAACGGGCGGCGACGGGTTGAACGGAAACACGTACGACAGCAGCGACGGCTGGCGCCAGACCGGATAGCCGCTGGAAATCACGACCGGCCGTGGATCGCCGAAGCCGCGCGCGCCGCGCAGCGTGCCGAGATAATGGTCGAACGACCGGTTTTCCTGCATCAGGATGACGACGTGCTGTACATCCTGAAGCGTACCGGTGACGGTTGCGGCCGGAATCGACTGCGCGCGCAGGATGCTTTCGGGCAGCATGCCCGTCACCGCGGTGGCGCCGGCGAGTTTCAGCGCATCGGCGAGGAATTGACGTCGTGTCGTGGGTTTGTTTTGCATGATCGCTCTCTGTCCTGGATGACGAGTGGGGCCGGTGCCGGTCAGTGGCACGCGCTTGCGCAGTGCAGGACCGGCGCGGAGGCCAATCCCGGTGCCGATGCGCGTGCGGCGGCGGCCTTGCCGGCCGGGCCCGAGTCACCGTCGCCGCAGGCGGCCAGCGTGCACAGGAGCGCGATCGTGAAAACGGCACGCCAGTGCGGAATGCGGCTTTCCGCATGACGAGGCGGTACGACAGGCTTGCGATCCGATTCGAATCGGATTCCTGATTGATCGGGATGGTTGCTGCGTGCTCCGTATTTCATTTCCCCTCCAGACATGAAAATGGACAGCAGAGAATATCGCCCGAATCAGAACAACTTCATGACAGGCCAGCCGCGTTTGCCGGCAACCTGGGAAAGCTTCGAATCGGGATTGGTCGCGACCGGATGCGTGACGTAGTCGAGCAGCGGCACGTCGTTGATCGAATCGCTGTAGAAGTAGGTCCGTTCGAAATCGGACGGCAGGTAGCCGAGCGATCTCAACCATGCCGCCGTGCGCACGATCTTGCCTTCGCGGAAACTCGGCACGCCGATGCTGCGCCCGGTGAACTGCCCGCCCGGCGTGCCGTCGTCGGTATCGAGCTCGATGCCGAGCAGGTGCTCGATCCCGAACTCGGCCGCGATCGGCCGCGTGACGAAGACGTTGGTCGCCGTCACGATGCAGCAAAGATCGCCGTTCTCGCGATGCCGATCGACCAGCGCGCGTGCCTCCGGTGCAATCGCCGGCCGGATCACCTCGTCCATGAACTGCGCATGCCAGCGTTCGAGCTGCTCGCGCGGGTAGCGCGTGAGCGGCGCGAGCGTCACGGCGAGATACGCGTCCATGTCGAGCGTGCCGGCTGCATAGTGGCCGTAGTGCTCGTCGATCAGCGCCGTATGCGTGTCGTCCTCCTGCCCGCCGACCCGCGTGATGAAGCGGCTCCACGCCTGGTCGCTGTCGAGCGGCAGCAGCGTGTGGTCGAGGTCGAACAGCGCGAGATTCTTGTGCATGGATGGTTCCCTGTATTGCGTGCTTACGCGCCGACGAGCTTCTCAATCGCGTCCTTCGCGTTCTTTCCGTCGATGGTCGTGACGCCGTCGAGCCACTTCGACAGCACGCCGGGGTTCTTCTTCGCCCATTCCTTCGCAACGGCGATCGGATCGGCGTGATTCATGATCGGCACCATCAGCTGGTTCTCCTCTTCCGTCGTGAATGTCAGGTTGGTCAGCAGCCTGCCGACGTTCGGGCAGCGTTCGAGATAGCCGGGCGTGACGAGCGTGTAGACCTTCGCCGATCCGTAGTTCGGGCCGAACACGGTGTCGCCGCCGTCGAGATACGTGATCTTGTAGTTGATGTTCATCGGATGCGGCTCCCATGCAAGGAAGACGATCATCCGGTGCTCCTGCACCGCGCGCGTGACCTGGACGAGCATCCCGGCCTCGCTCGATTCCACCAGCTTGAAGCCGCCGAGCCCGAATTCGTTCTTGTCGATCATCCGCTGGATCAGCGCGTTGCCGTTGTTGCCGGCGCCGATCCCGTAGATCTTGCCGTCGAGCTGGTCGCGGAACCTGGCGATGTCGGCAAAGCGCTTGAGGCCCTTGTCCGACGCGTACTGCGGCACGGCCAGCGTGTAGCGCGCGCCGATCAGGTTCGGTTGCGGCAGCAGGTGCACGGCGCCCGCATCGACGAACGGCTTCACGGTCGGCGTCATGCTCGGATCCCAGTAGCCGAGGAACGCGTCGATTTGCGCCTTCTTCACACCGGCCAGCACGATCGGCGGCGACGCGATCGTCTTGGTCGCCTCGTAGCCGAGCCCGTCCAGCAGCATCATCGCGACGCCGGTGGTGGCCGCGATGTCGCTCCAGCCGACATCGCCGAGCGTCACCTTCTTGCAGACGTCGCCTTCCGATGCGTGAACGGGGGCCGTCGCCAGTGCCGCAAGCAGCGTGGTTGCCAGCATCCATACCTTCCTGATCATGATGGTCTCCTAAGCAAGTGTTCCGGATCGTGTTACCTGATTGGTCTGACGATTGATCGTGTGGATCGGATGAAACAAACGAACTTGGGTCTGGCTTTGTCGTTTTGCGTACCGTATATTAGAACGCACAAAATCGCAACATCGCACAAAAATACAACTTGTCGCATGCGAAGGCGGTTGGGCGAAGTCGGGAAAAGTCGGGCAGCGGTCCGCACGGTCCGTGCTTCATCAAGTGAATTTGCAAGGAAGGAGGCCTCGAATGATCAGTCAGCTGGAAATCATCTCCCGCCTGTTGCTGGCGGCCTTGCTCGGCAGCATCGTCGGCATCGAGCGCGAGCGCCTGTCATGGGCGGCCGGGCTGCGCACGCACATGCTGGTGGCCGTGGGCGCCGCGCTCGTGATGATCGTGTCGGCGTTCGGCTTCGCCGATATCCAGGAGGCGAAGAACGTGTCGCTCGACCCGTCGCGCGTCGCCGCGCAGGTCGTGTCGGGTATCGGCTTTCTCGGCGCGGGGTCGATCATGTTGCGCGGCGAGATCATCCGCGGGCTCACGACGGCGGCGAGCCTGTGGGTCGTCGCGGCGGTCGGGCTGGCGGTGGGCGGCGGCATGTACGTGGCTTCGATCGCCGCGACGGCGATCGTGCTGGCGATCCTGGCCGGGCTGAAGCCGATCGAGAAGCGCTTTTTCGCCGCGCGGCAGCGCTGGGGCGTGCGCATCCTCGCGCGTCGTGGCGCCGTGAAGCTGACGTCGCTGCAGGCGATGCCCGGCATCGACCAGGCGCGCATCGTCCAGTTCATCATCGAGCAGGACGACGCGACGCCCGGCGACGACCGCATCCACGTCGTGTTTTCGAAGATGACGAGCCGGGAATTCCAGGTGGTCCGTCAATCCCTGCAGACCCTCGTCGGCATCAAGGAGCTGGAAGAAAGCGCCGCGTAGACGGCCGTTCGAATAAGATTGACGGACATTTCCGAGGACATTCCATGTGGCAAGAAGAGCGATACCAGAGGATCCGGCTTCTGCTATCGAAGATGCAGCGCGTTTCCACCGACCGGATCATGGCCGACCTGAACGTGTCGCGCGAAACCGTGCGCCGCGATCTCGTCGACCTCGAGGCGCTCGGTGAACTGAAGCGCGTGCACGGCGGTGCGGTGCAGGTCGGCGACGAAGCGCCGATCGCCGAGCGTGCGCAGACGCACGTGAAGGCGAAGCTGGCCATCGCCCGCGCGGCGGCCCGGCTCGTCACGGGCTCGCAGACGCTGTTCATCGACGCCGGCACGACCACCACGCTGCTGGCCGAGGAACTGGCGAAGCTGTCGGGCCTCACGATCATCACGAATTCGATCGACGTCGCGCTGAAGATGCGTTCGAGCGACGCGGAGCAGGGGAAGAACGAAACGATCCTGCTCGGCGGGATGATCGGCAGCCGCGCGGCCGCGACGGTCGGCGACGGCACGGTTGCCGAGATCTTCCGCTATCGCGCCGATCTCGCGTTGCTGTCGCCGGTGGGCGTCGACCCTGTACGCGGCGCGACGAACTACGACCGGATGGAAACCGAGGTGGCGCGCGCAATGGTCAGCAACGCGGCGGAGGTCGCGATCCTCGCCGATTTCAGCAAGCTCGGTACGAACAGCCGGATCGGCTTCTGCGAGCCGGCGCGCATCGGCACGCTGGTGACCGACCAGAAGGCGGAATCGGTCGACAGCTACAAGAGCATCAGGAAGGTCATCAAGAACATCGTGCTGGCATAGCGCCCGCTGGCCCAGGGCGCCGTCGGCCACCCCGAACCGGTTCATCCGGTCGGTCGCGCCCGGTCGCGGCGCGCGGCTGAAACACCCGCTCGACGCGGCCGCCAGGGTGTTGACGGACCGCGGATACAAAAAAGGCGACATCGCGGCCCGCGCCGCGATGTCGCCAACGGCCTGAGCGGCCGCCCTGGTCAGTCGATCGCGCGCATCGAGTGGCGCAACTCCTGATAGCTGCGCAGCCCCGTGACGCCGAGTTCGCGGCCGATTCCGCTGAGCCCGAAGCCGCCCCAGCACACGTGCGGGTAGATCAGTTGCGGCGCATTGATCCATACGAGTCCCGCGCGCACGCGCTGCTGGAACCGCTTCGCAATCTCGGCATCGCGCGTGACGACGGTCGCGACGAGCCCGTAGCGCGTGTCGTTCGCGAGCGCGATCGCTTCGTCGTCGGTGCGGAACGATTTCACGCACGCAACGGGGCCGAACACTTCGTCGGTCCACAGCGGGTTGTCGGCGGCCGGCTCGGCGATCACGACGGGCGCCATGAAGAAACCGTCAGCGCCGGCATCCGCGACCCGTCCGCTGAATGCGACGCGTGCGCCTGCATCGATGCCCTGCTGGAGCATCGCTTCGACGCGCGCACGCTGCGCGGCCGAGATCAGCGGCCCCATCGCGACCTGTTCGGCGTCTGGCGGCGCGACGACGAGTGCGCGCACGGCCGTCTCGAACGCCGTCATGAAGCTGCGGTAGCGGCTGTCGTGCACGAGGATGCGGGCAGTGGCCGAGCACATCTGGCCCGCGTTCGTGAATGCACCGGCGACCGCGAGCGATACCGCGACGTCGAGATCGGCATCCTCGCGCACGATCAGCGACGACTTGCCGCCGAGTTCGAGCGTCACGCGCTTCATGTCGACGGCTGCTGCCTGCATCACCTTGCGGCCGGCCGCCGTGCTGCCGGTAAACGAGATCTTGTCGATCAGCGGATGCGCGGTCAGCGCCGCGCCGACCTCGGCGCCGCCGTTCACGACGTTGACGACGCCGGCCGGCACGCCGGCCTCGACGATGAGGTCGAGCAGCGCGTGCTCGGTCGGCGACGTGAGTTCGGACGGCTTCAGCACGACCGCGCAGCCGGCCGCGAGTGCGGGCGCGAGCTTCCACGCGGTCGTGACCATCGGGAAATTCCACGGCATCACCAGCGCGGCAACGCCGACCGCGTCGTAAAAGCGTTCGGCCGTGACGGCGTCGCTCGGCAGCGCGACGGGCTCGGCCGCGAACAGCGCCGGGTCTTCGCACAGCTTCGCGTAGTACGCGAACGTCGCGACGACGTCGCCGACATCGGCGTCGGCCTCGAACGGCGGCTTGCCGCTCACCTGCATCTGCAACGCGGCCAGGCGTTCGCGCGCCGCTTCGACGCGCTCGGCGATCGTCGCGAGTACGCGGCCGCGCTCGGCGGGCGACGTGTCGCGCCAGCCGGCGAACGCGTCGCGCGCGGCGCGCACCGCGGCGTCGACGTGCGCGGGCGTCGCGAATTCCTGCCAGCCGATCGCGGCACCGGTCGATGCGTTGAAGATCGGCGCGCCGGCCGTGTGGGAATGCGTGCGCACCGGCTGGCCGGCAATGCGGGCGGCGGGCAGGACGAAGCTGGTGGTGGCGCGGGAAAGCTCGGCGGTGGACATGAGGGTCATCCTGTCGATCGGGTTAGCGGTAGGCGACGCCCGGCATCACGCAGAGCATCTCGAACGCGAGGTTCGCGCCCGTGAGCGCGGTCGTGCCGGCCGGATCGTACGGCGGCGACACTTCGACGAGGTCCGCACCGACGATGTTCAGGCCCTTCATCCCGCGAATGATTTCCAGGCCCTGCTGCACGGTGAGGCCGCCGATTTCCGGCGTGCCGGTGCCGGGCGCGAACGACGGGTCGAGGCCGTCGATGTCGAAGCTCAGGTAGACCGGCGTATCGCCGACGCGTTCGCGCACCTGCGCCATCAGCGGCACGAGCGACTTGTTCCAGCATTCTTCCGCCTGCACGACGGTGAAGCCCTGCTGGCGGCACCAGTCGAAGTCGTCCGCATGGTAGCCGGTGCCGCGCAGGCCGATCTGCGTGACCTTGTCGCATTGCAGCAGGCCGTCTTCCACCGCGCGGCGAAACGGCGTGCCGTGCGCGATCTTCTCGCCGAACATCGTGTCGTTCACGTCCGCGTGCGCGTCGATGTGCACGACCGCCACCTTGCCGTACTTCTTGTGCAGCGCGCGCAGGATCGGCCACGCGATCGTGTGATCGCCGCCGAGCGTGATCGGCCGGCAGCCGTTCGCGACGATCTCGTCGTAGGCCTCTTCGATGCGGCGCACCGAGTCCTTCAGGTCGTACGGGTTGGTCGCGACGTCGCCGATATCGGCCACCTGCAGCGAATCGAACGGGGCGGCGCGCGTGGCCATGTTGTACGGGCGCAGCAGCACGGATTCGGTGCGGATCTGGCGAGGGCCGAAGCGCGAGCCCGAGCGGTTCGACGTGCCGAGGTCGAGCGGCACGCCGACGAAACATACGTCGAGGCCGTCGGTCGTCGCGGCCTGCGGCAGCCGCATCATCGTGGCGATGCCGCCAAAGCGCGGCATCTCGTTGCCGCCCATCGGTTGATTGAGTTCGCGAGGCATGGAGCCGTCTCCTTTTTCCGAGGTAAAGCGATCGGCCGATGGTAGAGGAGAACGCCCGCGCGAAGATTTTGAAGTCGCAACGTTTACATCGACGGGTCTCGATGCAAGTGGCGCCGCCGCATCGACGCGGCGCAACCGAAGGCGGCCACGCGTTGGAGGCGGGTGACGAGCGGGTCAGCCGGAGATGGCGGGCGGCGTGGTGCCGTCGTGCGGTCCGGCGAAAGGGAACGCAGCGGCCGCCGAACCCCACGCGGCGAGTTCGCGTTTGGTCCGCACGCCGAGCTTCGCGAACGCGCGCTTCACGTACGACTCGGCCGACGCGACGCGCACGCCGAGGATCCCGGCGGTTTCGGGCACGGTCTTGCCGGAGAGCAGGTGCTTGCAGGTTTCGTATTCGCGCTTCGACAGCTTCACGCCGTCGGCCGCGATGCGCGCATCGAACTGCGCGAGCGGATGGACTTCCGGTGTCGGATGCGCGACGCGCCGCACGGCGGTGGTCGACGCATGCAGTTCGAGCAGCGGGAACAGCACGTCGCTGATGCTGCGGAAGCGGTTCATCTCGGCGAGCGTGAACGGCGGCCGGTCGCGGCCGCGCTCGAGCGCGATCGAGTGCTGCGAATAGCGCGTGCCGCGTGCCAGCACGCATTCGTGGCCGATATGCACGTCGTCGAACAGCCGCTGGCGGAATTCGCCGGGCGGGATCGCCGCGATGTCGCGCACGACGAGCATCGTGCCGGTCTTGCCGCGCAGGCCGGCGAACAGCGGGTCGCTGTCGAGAAAGCGCTCGTAGTAGAGCGTCATCACGTCGGAGATTTCGCTGGATGCGGTGCCGATGCCGCTGCTGCCGATCCATTCGCATCGGTAGCCGGTGGGCATCGTGCCGTCGACGCGCGAGCGCTCGACGTGTGCGACGTCGAGCGGCACGACTTCATTGAGCAGTTGCGTGAGGCGCGGCACGAAGTGAGGCGTGCCGACCGTTTCGATCAGCTCGCCCAGCGCCTTGAACGACACGTTGAAGCGGTCGTTGTCGCGATGGAAGGGGTTCACGTTGAGCAGCATGCGGTTCCCCGGGTGAAAGGCGGCGCGATTGTAGCGTTCGCAACCGGAAACGTCAGTAGGGGGAAACACCGTCGGTTGTCCTGCCGACCTGTTTGCCCCGGAAAACACCGCTTGTCCCCCCCGGAGGGGGGCATACCGGGGCAGTGTAAATGAGTAACTTTGTCTCTGCTTTTTTCAATCAAGAGACGAAAGATTCACATGACCAAACTGATCAAGGACATCCTGCCGCTCGGCGCAGGCATCGGCGAATTCACGAAGCTCGACTTCGGGATGGACGAAAGCGACTGGCGCGCGGCCGAAGGCAAGAGCGGCAACTACATCATCGGCTGGTGGGAAGGGAAAGCCGGCGCGGTGGAGTTTCCGGAAACGGCGGCCGACGAAGCGGTGTGGCTCGTCGAGGGCCGGATCGCGCTGACCGACGTCGAAGGCAACCGCAAGGAATTCACGCCGGGCCAGGGCTACCTGCTGCCGGCCGGCTTCGCGGGCCGCTGGGAGACGATCGAGGACGCGAAGAAGTTCTACGTGCTGCTCGAGAAGTCGTGATGTCCGAAGCCGCCGCCGTGGTGTCGTCGTCCGTGTGACGCGAACCCGGCGGCGGTTTCGTTTTCCGCATGTGATGGGCTGGGATCATGGAAATGGAAGTCAACGAAGCAAAACAGACCGCGCCGGTGCAGGCGAACGCGCTGCGTGGCGCGCCGATCGCGCCGGTCGCGCTGGGCGTCGAGGCGGCGCTCGCGAACACGAAGCTGTTCCCGTACTGGCTCGACAACCCGGCCGCGCCGGCCACCGAGCCGGAACTCGTCGGCGACGTGACGGCCGACCTGCTGATCGTCGGCGGCGGCTTCACGGGGCTGTGGTCGGCCGTGCAAGCGAAGGAACAGATGCCGCACCTGAACGTGGTGCTGATCGAGGCCGGCAAGGTCGCGCACGGCGCATCGGGCCGCGCGGGCGGGATCATCTCGACGTCGGTGATGCACGGGCTGCCGAACGCGGTGCGCGTGTTCCCGAACGACATCGCGGAGCTCGAGACGTTCGGTCATCACAACCTCGACGGCTTCGAGGAAACGCTGAAGCGCTACGACATCGACGCCGACATCGAATGGAACGGCGAGATGACGGTCGCGGTCGATCCCGAGCACCTCGCCCACCTGAAGGGCGACTACGACCTGCATCGCGAGTATGGCCACGACGTCGTGCTGTTGAACCGCGACGAAACGCTCGAACAACTGAATTCGCCGCTGTTCGCGGGCGCGCTGTGGTCGCGCAATCGCAGCGGCATCGTGCATCCGGCGAAGCTCGCGTGGGGGCTGAAGCGCGCGGCGCTGTCGCTCGGCGTGAAGCTGTACGAGCACACGCCGCTCACGACCGTGACGGACGAAGGCAGTACGGTGTTCGTGAAGACGCCGAAGGGCAGCGTGCGCGCGCCGCGCGTCGTGTTCGGCAGCGGCACCGCGAAGGTCGGGATTCCCGACATCAACCGCCGCGTGATGCAGGTGCGCGATCACGTGCTCGCCACCGAGCCGCTGACCGACGAGCAGCTCGCGCGGATCGGCTGGAAGAATCGCCAGGGCGTGTACGACACGCGTACGCAGCTCAACTATTTCCGGCTGACGAAGCACAACAACATCATCTTCGGCGGCCTCGTCAGCTATCACTTCGACGGCGACCCGGAACCGCGCCAGGACAGCCGGCGCGAAACGTACTACCGGCTCGCGGAAGCGTTCTACCGCACGTTCCCGCAACTGAGCGACGTGCGCTTCTCGCATGCGTGGGGCGGCCCGATCGACTACTGTTCGCGCGGCTCGGTGTTCGCGAAGCGCTATCTCGGCGACAAGGCCGTATTCGTCGCCGGCTATACGGGCTTCGGCGTCGCGGCGAGCCGGTTCGGCGCGTTCATGGGGCTGAACATCCTGTTCGACCGGGACAGCCCCGAACGCAAGCTCGACATCGCGAACCAGAGCCCGAGCTACATCCCGCCGGAGCCGATGCGCTGGGTCGCCGCGAAGATCACGTTCCATGCGTTCGACGGCGCGGATGCCGAAGGCGGCTGGAAGCGCGCGTGGATCAGCGGCCTCAAGGCGATGGGCTTCCCGATGTAAGCGACACGGCGGTCCGGGCCGGGCTGCCGCCATACCAAGCTCCCGCGAGGAGACGGTCCGCGCCGCGGACACGGAGAGAGACATCGCATGAACGTTGTGAATCTGCAGGATGAGGCGCGCCAGGAAAACGCGCTGTTCGTCGTCGTGATGCTGCTGCTCGGCATCCTCGGGCCGACGGTCTTTCTCGGCCTGCCCGCGATCGTCGGGCAGGTCGAGCGCCATTGGGGCTTCGGCGAGGCGGCGCTCGGGCTGTCGTGCTTCGTCGAGGTGCTCGGCGAATCGACGGGCACGCTGCTCGTCGCGTTCGTGCTCGGCCGCCAGCCGGTGCGGCTCGTGCTCGCGGGCGCGGTGACGCTCGCGGCCGGCGCGAACTTCGGCACGCTCGCGACGCACGGGCTCGTCGCCTATTCGACGTTGCAGTTCATCGCGGGCGTCGGCTCGGGCGGGCTGAACGGGATCGCGCTGCGCTACCTGTCGTATTCGCGCGCGCCGGAACGCAATCTCGGGATCATGCTGATGGGGCAGGTGATGTGGAGCATGGCGCTGCTCGCCACGATCTTCCCGACGCTGAGCGGCACGTGGGGCGCGCGCGGCGTGTTCGGCTTCGTCGCGTGCGTACTCGGCATGTTCGTGCTCGCGACGCCGCTGTTCCGCCGCGGCGAGACGATGGCCGCGCCGACGCCGATCGGTGTCGCCGGCAGGATCGACCGCAACGGTGCGATGCTCGTGCTGTGCGCGCAGCTCGCGCTGTACGGCGGCGTCGGCGTCGTGTGGACCTTCCTCGAGAAGATCGGCATGGATGCCGGCCTGAGCGGCAAGTCGGTGTCGCTCGTGCTCGGCATCGCGAACGTCGCGAGCCTCGTGATCTGCGCGGCGATGCCGACGCTCGGCGCGGGCGCCGGCCTGCGCCGCTGGACGCTCGTGAACCTCGGCGGCTGCGCGGTCGCGGCCGTGCTGCTCGCGATGCCGGCGTCGGTCGCGACGTTCACGCTCGGCGCGGTCGTGTTCATCGGCTGCTGGACCGGCGGCGCGCTGCTGATCTACGCGACGATTCCGCAGTACGACCTGATCGGCAGGTCGGCCGCGCTGTCGCCGGGCTGCGTCGCGCTCGGCTATGGCGTCGGCTCGGTCGCGGGCGGTTCGCTGATCGAGCGTGTCGGCACGCAGTCGGCGCTGATCGCGGCGATCGTGCTGTGCGCGGTGGCGTTCCTCTGCTACGGGCGGTTGCGGCCGGCCGTGTTCGGCATGGAGCGCTCGCTCGCGGCGGCATCGAAGTGACGGGGTTGCGACGCGTGCCGCTGCCGATGGCGGCGCGTGTCGGGTTCGGTTCATCGGCGAAGTCGGCGGGCGGGGCGCGAGAAGCGCGTCGGGCCGGCCGGGCAACGCGCACACGCGCAGCGGCTTGAAGCATGTTCTCGAATACTTCAGATCTCGATCTCCGGCTCATCCGGGTCTTTCTGGCCGTCGTCGACGCACGCGGCATCACGGCCGCCGAGGCATCGCTCGGCGTGCGGCAGTCGACCATCAGCACGCAGCTGTCGGCGCTCGAGGCGCGCGTCGGCTTCAAGCTGTGCGATCGCGGCCGCGGCGGGTTTCGCCTGACGTCGAAGGGCGAACGCTTCGCGGCCACCGCGCGCACGCTCGTCGCGGCGACCTCCGAATTCGTCGCGCGCGTGCGCGACATCGACCGCAAGCTGGTCGGCACGCTGTCGATCGGGTTGATCGGCCAGGCGCCGCTTGTCGAGAATGCGCGCGTGGCCGATGCGATCGGCGCGTTCCGCAAGCGCGACCAGGCCGTCACGTTCTCGATGAAGGTCGCGTCGCCGCAGGAGCTCGAGGAAAGCCTCGTCAACAACCAGCTCGATCTCGCGATCGGCTATTTCTGGCATCGCGTGCCGGGCCTGCTCTACACGCCGCTGTTCACCGAGCAGCAGGTGATCTACTGCGGGCGCGGGCATCCGCTGTTCCATGCGTCGCGGCCCGTGACGGCGGACGACCTGCAGCTTCACGACTGGGTGTGGCGCACCTACCCGGTGCCCGAGGAGCAGTACCCGCTGCCCGAACGGCGCGTGACCGCGAGCGCGGACAGCATCGAGGCCGCGACGATCCTGATCCTGTCGGGCGGCCATCTCGGCTACCTGCCCGCGCACTATGCGGAGCCGTTCGAGCAGCGCGGGCTCGTGAAGGCCGTCGGCCGCGCGACGTTCAGCTTCGACGTGCCGCTGCATCTCGCGATGAAGCGCAGCACGAGCGACAAGCCGATCGTCGACGCGTTCTGCGAGGACTTGCTGCGCGCATTCAACATCAAGGCGGCGGCGCTCGCCGCGTAAGCACGCAGGCAGCGCGCTCAGCCGTCGACGAGCACCCAGTCGAACAGCTCGCGACGCGTGCGCACGCCGAGCTTCGCGAACGCGCGCTTCACGTACGACTCGGCCGTCGACAGCTTCACGTCTAGCTGCTGCGCGGCCTCGGGCACCGAGCGCCCGCACAGCATCAGCCGGCAGATCTCGTGCTCGCGGCGCGACAGCTGCACGTCCTGGCGTTCGAGGCGTGCGTCGAAGCTCGCCTGCGATTCGACGTTCACCGACACCGCCGCCACGCGCCGTGCCGCGCAGGTGCGCGCATGCAGCTCGAACATCGGGAACAGCAGGTCGACCATCTGGCGGAAGTGGAACAGCTCGTCCGTCGTGAACGCGGCGCGCCCGCCGGAGCGCGCGAGGCCGAGTGCGTACTGCAGGTGCGCGTTGCCGTGCACCAGGATGCATTCCTGCGCGATGCCCGGTTCGTCGAAGATCCGCCGGCGGAACTCGCCCTGCGCGATGCCGTCGACGTGCCGCTGCACGAGCAGCGTGCCGGCCTTGCCGCGCAGCGGCGCGACCAGCGGGTCGCTCTGGCAGTAATCCTGATAGTAGATGTCCATCACGCGCAGCGTATCGGCCGCGAAGCGCAGGCTGCCGCTGCCGAGCCATTCGACGACGAAGCCCGACGTGCTGCCCGTGTCCGCTCGCCAGCGCTCGAGGTGCACGGCGTCGGCGTCGATGCTGTCGTTGACGAACTCCGTGACCGCGCCGACGAAATCCTGCGTGCCGACCGCGCGCAGCGTCGCGCCGAGCGAGTCGGGGCGCACGCCGATCAGGAAATGGCCGCGGGCGGCCGGGTCGGGCTGGAGAAGTCGCATGGTCGGGCGGGAGCGGTCAGGGGACAGTAGGACGTTACGCGAACGCCGCGCCCGCGTCAGCCGGGAATCCACCGGATCAACCCCGCGGATTTCGCGCGTTGTCCCCAAAACGATGACAAGACCGTGCATTCGGCGGCCGGAATTCGCGAAAGCCCCCTTGGCGGGGGGGCATACCGGTGCCAATCGTCTGCCTATAGTGAAAGCGCTTCGAAAACCTGATGATCACAAAGGACAGGCAATGCAGATTCAACCGACGCAGGCCGCCGCGACACCGGCGGATTTCGTTCTGACCAACGCGAAGGTCTACACCGTCGATCCGCACAAGCCGTGGGCGCAGGCCGTCGCCGTGCGCGACGGCCGGATCGTCCACGTCGGCGACACGGCGGCCGTGCAGGCATACGTCGGCGCGGACACGCAGGTCGTCGACGCGGCCGGCCGGCTCGTGCTGCCGGGCTTCGTCGAGTCGCACTGGCACTTCGAGACGACCGCGTTCGCGTTCCAGGCGTTCGTGAACTACGAGGATCCGCAGAAGGTGCTCGGCGCGTTGCGCGCCTACGTCGACACGCATCCGGACGAGCCGGCGATCACCGGGATGGGCTGGGTGCAGGCGACGATCCCGCCGGCGATGCTGCGCAAGGAGACGCTCGACGCGATCTGCGCGGATCGCCCCGTGTGCCTGCTGTCGACCGATTTCCATTCGATGTGGGTGAACTCGAAGGCGCTGGAGATCGCCGGCATCGACGCGTCGACGCCGCCCGTGCAGGAAGGCGCAAGCTGGTTCGAGAAGGACGCGGCGACGGGCGAGCCGACCGGCCTGATCGTCGACGGCGCCGCGTATTCGTTGCTGTTGCAGCGGATCAGCGCGGCCGGCCTGCTGCCGACCGGCATCGACCTGTACCTGAAGTCGATTCCGCCGTGGCAGAAGAAGCTGTGCGCGGCCGGCGTGACGACCGTGTTCGACGCCGGCTTCTTCGACGCGAGCGGCGACCAGTCGCTGCTGTACGAGACGCTGCAGACGATGGAGCGTGCGGGCGACCTGAAGTTGCGCGTGGTCGGCAGCGTCGCGGTGATCGGCGAGATCGACGACCCGGTCGGCACGCTGATCCGGTATCGCGAGCAGTACGATTCGCCGCTCGTGAAGGCGCGCGCGCTGAAGCTGTTCCTCGACGGCACCGAGGCGAACCACACCGCATACCTGCTCGAACCGTACGCGGACCGCCCCGACACCTGCGGCGCGCCGACGATGCCGGCCGACACGTTCAACCGCTATCTGGTCGAAGCCGATCGCGCGAATGCGAACGTGATGGTGCACTGCGTCGGCGACGCAGCGGTGCGGATGGCGCTCGACGGCTTCGACGCGGTCAACCGCTCGAACCCGCCGCGCGACCGCCGCCACGTGATCACGCACGCGTTCCTCACGCATCCGGACGACATCCCGCGCTTCCGCCGCGCGGGCGTGATGGCGAACACGCAGCTGCAGTGGGGCGTGGTCGACGCGTACACCGAGCAATTGCGCGACCACTACGGCCACGAACGCTGGAGCAACATGTACAAGTTCCGCACGTTCCTCGACGAAGGCGTGACGGTGTCGATCGGCATGGACGGCCTCGCGTGCCAGTGCCGCTGCCAGCACAAGCCGCTCGAACACATCGAATCGGGCCACACGCGCCAGCTCGCGGGCGAACCCGACGCGGCGGTGTTCCCGGACATCGCCGAGCGCCTGAGCATTCCGCAGCTGATCGCCGCGTACACGATCCACGGTGCGTACCAGCTCGGGATGGAGCACGAGGTCGGGTCGCTCACGCCCGGCAAGCGCGCGGATCTCGTCGTGCTCGAGCACGACCTGTTCGAGGTCGGCCAGTACGACATCGGCCGCATCGACGTCGGGCTGACGATGATGGGCGGCCGCATCACGCACGTCGGCGACGATTTCGGTGCGCGCACGGGGTTGCAGGCGTCCTGACCGGGCATCCCGGCTGACGAAGCGGTGACGGATGCTTTCGGATGGCTTCCGTCCTCGCGGGTCGGCGCATCCGGCCGGAACCGGATGCGCCGATTGTGCGGCGTGTCCCCCTATTGGCAGGGCAGACCGGCCAATTTCCTCTGGCTACATTTTCCCGGACCGAAGCACACCCCGTTCATCGCGAACGGATCATGATATCGACGGAGGAAAGCATGGCACGGGACTGGAAACACCATCTGAGGACGGCATGCGCGGCGCTCGCGCTGGGCGGGTTCGCGTGCGCGGGCATGCCCGCGCACGCGGCGGACGTCGTCAACGTGTACAACTGGGGCAACTCGATCGGCAAGGCGACCATCGCGAACTTCGAGAAGGCGACCGGCATCAAGGTCGTGTACCAGGAGTTCGATTCGAACGAGACGCTGCAGGCGAAGCTGCTGTCGGGCACGTCGGGCTACGACGTCGTCGTGCCGTCCGACATCTTCTGGGCACGGCAGCTGCAGGCCGGCCTCTATCGCAGGATCGACAAGAGCCAGGTGCCGAACTACGGGCTGCTCGATCCGGAAATCATGAAGGTGCTCGCGAAGGACGATCCGGGCAACCAGTTTGGCATTCCGTGGACCTGGGGCACCGACGGGCTCGGGATGAACGTCGAGAAGGTGAAGGCCGCGCTCGGCAACGACGCGCCGCTCGACAGCTGGGCGCTGCTGTTCGACCCGAAGTACGCGCAGAAGCTGAAGCACTGCGGCGTGTCGGTGCTCGATTCGCCGGTCGATGCGTTCGGCATGGCGTTCATGTACCTGAAGAAGGATCCGAACACGACGAACCCGGCCGACTACCAGGCCGCGTACGAGCTGCTGAAGACGGTGCGGCCATATATCACGCAGTTCAACTCGAGCAGCTACATCAACGATCTCGCGGGCGGCGACATCTGCCTCGCGCTCGGCTGGTCGGGCGACGTGAACTCCGCGCGGATCGCGGCGGCTGCCGCGAAGAAGCCGTATCACATCAAGTACGTGATCCCGACCGAGGGCAGCGCGATGTGGTTCGACATGATGGCGATTCCGAAGGATGCGCCGCATCCGGACGCCGCGCTGAAGTTCGTGAACTTCGTGCTGTCGGAGAAGGAGAGCGCGAACCTGACCAACGACACGTCGTATCCGTCGGCCGTGCCGTCGTCGCGGCACCTCGTGCGCGCCGAAGTGACGGGCGATCCGGCCGTGTTCCCGCCCGCCGACGTGATCCGCAAGCTGAGCGTCAGCAAGCCGGTTCCGCCTGAGCTGATGCGTCTGCAGAACCGTCTCTGGACGAAGCTGAAGACCGAGTAAGCCGGCCGCCGCTTCTCCCCACTCCCGTATACCTTTCGCGCGCCCCGCCGCTGATCGCGGCGGGCGGGGGCGCGCGCGTCCCCACGACCACCGACAACATGAAAATCACACACATGACGGCGCTGTGCCTGCTGGCGTTCGAAGCGGCTTCGACATTCGCGCATACGTCACCGCAGGCAACCGACGCCGGCAAGATGAAGGCGCTGCAGGCGCAGGTCGCCGCGCTGCAGCAGCAGGTGAACGAACTGCGCGCGAGCATGCTGGCCGCGAAGCCCGCCGGCGCCGCAACGCCTGCCCAGGCCGCATCCGGCGGCGCGAACATCGGCACGATCAATTCGGCGGCAGCCGTCGCGCCCGCAGCCGATGCGGCGCCCGCCTTCACGAACGACGACCTGCAGCAGATGCGCGAACAGATCGCAAACGCGTCGCTGAAGGTCGACTCGCTGCAGGAAGCCGCGACGACCGGCCCGCTCGCGGGCCTGAGTATCACCGGCTACGTCGATCCCGTGTACCTGTTCAACCGCGCGCAGCGCACGTCCGGCTTCCAGTTCCTGAATCACGACCCGGGCGCGTACGACTACTACAACAGCACGATCGGCGACGTGTACCTCGACATCAAGAAGACCTTCGGCGTGGGCCCGATGGCGCCGTCGGCGGAGATCGTGATCCAGCCGAACCGCGGCTTCGGCAACGTGTTCAGTAATTCGCACGGCGGCGTCGGCAACAACATCGTCACGCAGGCAGTGGTCACCGTGCCGCTCAGCACGACGCGTACCTTCGAGATCGGCATGATGCCGAGCCTCGCGGGCTACGAGGTGCAGCCGTCGAACCAGATGCTCACGCTCACGCACGGGCTGCTGTACGACTTCAGCGAGCCGGGCAACCTGATCGGCATCGGGCTGAAAGGCTCCAATGCGGCGATGACGCACTTCTGGCAGGTCGTGATCGGCAACGAGGTGCTGCGCACGGCCAGCGCGATCGCGAACGCGGCAAACAACACGACGAAGACCAACTGGACGCCGACGATCACCGCGCGCTTCGACAACGCGACGTCGACGGCGTTCGACTTCGGCATTTCCGGGATGCTCGGCCGGCAGTCGCTGTTCTCGCCTTGCGCGATGGCGGGCGGCTACGGCTACCAGTGCAACGGTTCGTCTCCGACCGGCCTCTACAAGTACGTGGAAGCCGACATGACCTATACGCACGACAAGACGCAGGTTAACGCGCAGGTCGACTACGGCGAGCTGCAGAAGGGCGCCTGGAACGGCGGCACCGCGCGCTGGTACGGGATGTCGCTGCTTGGCCATACGAAGTGGACGACGTCGTGGGTCGGCCGCATGGGCGCGACGCTGCGCTTCGACTACCTGAACAACACGTCGAACGGTGGCGGCGGCACGAACATCCAGTACGGGCTCGCGGGCGGCAACCCGTCGGTGAACGGCACGAGCGGCTTCGGCATCGATCCGTCGTGCTTCCAGGGTTCGGCGACGAACGGCACCGAATGCAAGGGCGCGCAACGCTACGCGATCACGGCCGACCTGCTGTTCTATCCCACGCAGCAGATTACCGTGAAGGTCGAATACCGCCACGACGCGGCGAACCATCCGGTGTTCCTGAAGAGCAACGGCACGTACGCGCGCAGCAACGACCTCGCCGGGATGCAGTTCATCTACGCGTTCTGACGACCGGCACGTTCCGATTCATTCGCATAACGAAACATGGTCCGGGCCGTGCGGGCCCGGATCTCATTCGACCCAGGAGGTTTGATCTTGAAGCTGCACACATTCGCGACCGACATCACCGATCCGCGCGAGCGCGGCCGCCTGATCGGCGCGCGCTTCGCGCCGGCGATCCGCGAGACGGTCGCGCGCTATCTCGCGTTCTTCCCGAAGCTCGGCATCGATCCGCAGCGCGCGCGGGAGATCGGCGAAGCGAGCCTGGCCGCGCTCGACGCATGGTGCCCGCGCCTGGCCGCCGAAGTCGAGGCGATCGCCGACGGCGTCGACCTGCCGCGCTGGCAGCTCGCGTGCCTGAACGCGCGCACCGAGATTCTGGCGACTGCGCCCGCATCGGCCGAAGGCGAATGCTCGACGACCGTCTACGCGCCGGCCGGCCCGCACGCACCGCGCACGCTGCAGACGTGGGACTGGCACGACAGCCTCGCGCCGCAGGGGCTGCTGATACAGTTCGCGACGCCGCAGGGCCGCACCGTCAAGCTGTTCACCGAATTCGGGATGCTCGCGAAGCTCGGCGTGAACGGCGCGGGGCTCGGGCTGCATTTCAACATCCTGCATCACGCGAGCGACAACGACAGCGCGGGCGTGCCGGTGCACGCGATCGCACGGCGCCTGCTCGAAGACGCGACGACGGTGCAGGAGGCGATCGAACTCGCGCGCACCGCGCGCGTGAGCGCATCGACCGTGCTGACCGTGTTCACGCGGCACGACGCGCACCCGCGCGCGGCGAGCATCGAGTTGAGCCCGTCGGGTGTCGGCGTGGTCGTGCCGCGCCCGGACGGCTGGCTGCTGCATACGAACCACTTCCTCGATCATGCGTTGAGCGGCGGCGAATGCATGCCAGACAGCTCGACCACGCGCGAGCGTTTCGCGCACCTGAACGATGTCGTGACGGGCATGACGAGCGCCGATGTGCGCGAACGCGCGGCGGCGATGTGCGGTGCGGCCGGCGACGCGGCCGTCGTGTGCTTCCACCCGGATCCGTCGATGCCTGACACCGAGCGCTGGGAAACGCTGCTGACCGTCGGCATCGATACCGACGCGTGTGCGCTCGACTACGTGGCCGGCAATCCGCACGACCTTTCGCGCGACGGGTTCACGCGGTTCTGACGCGGCACGCGGGCAGTCGCCGAGCAGGGGCGGCACGCGCGTGCCGCCCCTGCGGCGCTCATGCGTCGATGCGTTCGACCTTGCCGACGAGCAACCCGTACGACAGGCTGCCCGCGAGCGCCATCGCGGCGATGTACGTGATGGCGCGCGAGAAGTCCGCGCCGTCGACCAGCAGCCCGATCACGATCGGCGTCGCGATCGCGGACAGGTTGCCGATCAGGTTGAACACACCGCCGGTGAGGCCGAGCAGTCGCGCGGGCGCGAGCCCCGACACGAGCGACCATGTGATCGACGCGAAGCCGTTGCCGAAGAACGCGATCGTCATGAATGCGATCACCCAGCCGGTGGACGTCACGTAGTTTGCGCCGATGATGCAGGTCGAGATCAGCAGCCCCGAGATGATCGGCAGCTTGCGCGCGAAGCCCTGCGAGGCGCCGCGGCGCATCAGCCAGTCCGACAGCACGCCCGAGCACAGCACGCCGACGAACGCGGCGAGGAACGGCAGCGACGCGAGGAAGCCCGACTTGATGAAATCCATCCCGCGATACTTGACGAGGTAGGTCGGGAACCACGTGAGGAAGAACCACAGCGTCGAGTTCAGCGCGAACTGGCCGAGGTAGATGCCCCACAGCTTGCGCCGGCCGAGCACGACGCCGAGGTCGCGCCACGTCGACGGCGCGCGTTCGCTGCGCGCCGCGACGCGGTCCTCGAGATCGACGAGGCCGCCGCCGTCGCGGATCAGCGCGATCTCGGCCGCATTGACACCGCGAAACGCGCGCGGCTCGCGATATACCGCATACCAGACCGCGGCCCACGCGATGCCGGCGAGGCCCGTCGCGACGAACACCATGTGCCAGCCGAGATGCACCTGCAGCCACGCGAGCACCGGTGTGAGGAACGCGAGGCCGACGAACTGGCCCGACGTGTAGCCGCCGATCGCGCTTGCGCGTTCGCGGGTCGGGAACCACGTCGTGACCACGCGGTTGTTGATCGGGTAGGCCGGCGCTTCCAGCGCGCCGACCGCGAGACGCAGCACGATCAGCCCGACGAACGATCCCGCGAAGCCGAGCAGCAGCGTCGCGGCCGACCACAGTGCGAGTGCGCCCGCATACAGCACGCGCGGCGACACCTTGTCGACGAGCCAGCCGCCCGGGATCTGCATCAGCGCATAGGTCCAGCCGAATGCGGAGAACACGAGGCCCGCGCGAACGGGATCGATGTTCAGTTCCTTGAACAGCGCGGGCGCGGCGATCGACAGGTTGCTGCGGTCGAGATAGTTGATCACGACCGTGACGAACAGCAGCGCAAGGATCAGCAGGCGCTTGCGGCTCGGCTGCGTGGTCGCGGCCGGGCGGGCGGCGGAATCGGGTGCGGTACCGCCATGCGCGGTCGAGCGCTCGGGCGGGTTCGCGTGGGTGCGTGACGCGGATTGGGCCACGGTTGTCTCCTGTGTTCTGTGCCCGGCCGGCGCCTGCGAGCAGGGCGGCCGAATCGAAGGGCGTTGGGGCGAACGTTAGAGCCGTGGGTGAGGTGCGTCAACATTTGAGCAGGCATCCCTATTAATGGGACATTGAGCGTTCAATATGTGGGAGAAGCGGCACGCGAGCCGCGTCGTGCATCAGTTGGCCATCGCTTCCTTCGCACTGACCCAGCCTTGCACGACACCGGCGTGCGGATTGCGATACCGCACCTTCAGCCATTGGAAATCGGCGCTCGTGTCGATCAGTTCGACCGTGTCACCCGCGACGACGTAGCGGCGCGTGGGCGCATCGGTCATCGCGTCGTGCAGCGGCAGGCGTGCCGGGCGCACCTTGAACGTGACGGTGCCGCCGCCGTACGCGTCGGGGCGGCGCGACACGCGCCTGCCTTGCGCGTCGTAGGTCAGCAGCATCGACGACGGGCCGGAATCGCCGTCGAGCAGGTCGCGCAGGTCGTCCGGTATCGCCTCGCTGGACTGGTACAGGTACATCTTGCCGCCGGCGTCGAAGCGATACGCATCGGTGTACCAGATCGGGCCGCCGCGGCACGCGCTGTACAGCGTGCGCTCCTTCGGCTTCGCCGCCACGTTGACCAGGTCGTCGCAGTTGCCGTGCGGCATGTTGCTCGCCGGCATGCGCAGCGGTTCGAACTGCTGGCGCGCGGCGTCGTACAGGTAGATGCCGAAGCTGTCGTTGACCATGCCGAGCGTCGCGTGCATGGCGAGATCGCGGTGGCCGTCGAAGTTGTAGTCGTCGGTCGCGAGGTGATAGTGGCCTTCCTCGTCGGCGGCCGTCACGTCGAGCGTCTGCGTTTTCCCGCTCGGCAGGAGGCGGACCGTGACGTGTGCGCTGTCGGCGCGCTCGACACGGGCCGTGACGGTGTCGTCGATCTTGAACGTGAGCAACGGCTTGGCCGCGTGCGCGGCGGGCGCGATCGATGCGCTCGCGGCGAGCAGCAGCGCAGCGAGGCGGGGAAGCGGGTGGAATTGCACGGCGTGCGTCATGAGCAGGTGGTCGGTCAGCGCGGCGTGCTGTCGTCGCGAAACCCGCTCTTGCCGACGAAGATTTCCTTCAGCGCTGCACGTAGCGTGACCGGATCGTACTGGCCGGGCGCAAGCCGGATCACGTAGCGCGTCTGGCCGTCGAGCCGCGCGGCGAGGGCGGGTTCGATCTCGACGTCGATCGTATCGTCGGTCAGCCGCACCGACAGATCCTTGACGCGCAGGTTGACCTGGTCGCGGACCATCACTTCGATCAGTGCATCGTCCGGAAAGCGCGACAGCGCGAAGCAATAGTCCTGCTCCGCATCGTGACAGTAGATGTTGGCGAAGCTTTCGTCGTCGTCGAGATCGGACGTCGCCGCGCCGACGGTGGCGTGAAGTTCCATGAATGTGGATTCCTGCGTAAGAGAGTAGGGGTTATCGGCTTGAATGGAGGGCCGTTTCGATTGCGGCTGCCGCTCCCGGTGTCACGTCGGTGTAGCACGACGCATCGGCATCGCGCGCCTTCAGCCACAGCCCGAATTCGCGCATCACTTCGACGACGGGCCGCAGCCGATCGCCGTCGGCGGTCAGCTCGTACTCGACCCGCACCGGCACTTCCGGATACACGGTTCGCAATACGAGCCCCGCGTCTTCCAGCGCGCGCAGGTCGAGCGTCAACATGCGCTGCGAGATGCCCGGCATGTCGCGGCGCAGGTCGCTGAAGCGCCGCGGCCCGTCGAGCAGATACGACACCAGCAGCAGCCGCCAGCGGCCGCCGAGCAGGCGCATCGCTTCTTCGACGGAACATCCTGTCGCACTCGTTTTCATCGTGCTCGATCCTGGTCGGTAAATTTTTTGTGACTTCGGCACAAACGACTGCCGTCTTCTCAGCCGTGTGCCGATGCGAGATATTAGCGCCCGCGTCGCGGCGAATCGATACATGGACAACTCACCAAGGAAACGCATGAAGCTCTATCACGCTCCCGGCAGCTGTTCGCAGGCGATCTGCATCGTGCTGCGCGAAGGCGGCATCGACGCAGAGATCGTCAAGGTCGACGCGCGCAAGCATGTCGTCGAAGACGGCCGCAACTACTACGACGTGACCGAACTCGGCTACGTGCCGCTGCTCGAACTCGACGACGGCGCGGTGCTGCGCGAAGGGCCGGTGATCGCGCAGTATCTTGCGGACCAGCGCCCGGAAGCCGCGCTCGCGCCGGCCTACGGCACGCTCGCGCGCTACCGGCTGATGGAATGGCTCAACTTCCTCGGCACCGAGATCCACAAGGGTTTCATCCCGCTGCTGTATGCCGTGCAGGCGGGGAAGTACGTCGATCCGGCGAGAACGAAGCTCGACAGCCGCTTTGCCTGGATCGACCGCCAGCTCGACGGCCGGACGTTCCTGACGGGCGACACGTTCACGGTCGCCGATGCGTACCTCTTCGCACTCACGGGCTGGGGCAAGGCCGACTGGATGCGCTCGGTGTACCACGCGGATATCGACCTGAGCCGGTACGGGCACCTGCGTGCGTGGTACGAGCGCGTGCGGGCGCGGCCGGCGGTGCGGGCCGTGCTGGAGGTGGACGGACTACTGGCATAGCGATGCACCATTATTTCAACAATACTTGAAATGTCGAAATGATGGCGCTATCCTTCGCGCCATGGACTCCAATCTCGTCGTGCGCGCCCTGGGCGCGCTTGCTCATGAAGCGCGCCTGGCCATCTTTCGCGCGCTGGTCGTTGCCGGGCCGCAAGGACTGCCGGCCGGCGCGATCGCGCAGCAGATCGGGCTGTCGCCCTCGAGCCTGTCGTTCCATCTGAAGGATCTGTCGCATGCGGATCTGGTCACCGCGCGCCAGGACGGCAGGTTCATCTATTACGCGGCGAATTTCGAATCGATGAGCGGCCTCGTCGGGTTCCTGACCGAGAACTGCTGCGCCGGCGCGGCCTGCGGCGTGCCGGCGGCGCCCGCCTGCTGCGGGGATCGCACATGACCGGCTCGAACGCGGCCGCGTCGCAGGCGGTGGCGGTCAAGCCCGCCATCGGATTCTTCGAGCGCTACCTGACCGTCTGGGTGACGCTTTGCATCGTGCTCGGCATCGCGCTGGGCCTGGCGCAGCCGGGGCTTTTCCAGCGCATCGGCCGCATGGAATACGCCCAGGTCAACCTGCCCGTCGGGCTGTTGATCTGGATGATGATCGTGCCGATGCTCGTCAAGGTCGACTTCGGTGCGTTGCATGAGGTTCGGCAGCACGTGCGGGGGATCGGCGTCACGCTCGTCGTGAACTGGCTCGTCAAGCCGTTTTCGATGGCGTTGCTCGGCTGGCTGTTCATCCGGCAGCTATTCGCGCCGATGCTGCCGGCCGACCAGATCGACAGCTATATCGCCGGCCTGATCCTGCTGGCTGCCGCGCCGTGCACGGCGATGGTGTTTGTGTGGAGCCGGCTGACGGGCGGCGATCCGCTGTTCACGCTGTCGCAGGTCGCGCTGAACGACAGCATCATGGTGATCGCGTTCGCGCCGCTGGTCGGGCTGTTGCTGGGGATGTCCGCCATCACGGTGCCGTGGGCGACGCTGCTCACGTCGGTCGTGCTCTACATCGTCATCCCGGTGATCCTCGCGCAAGCGTGGCGCAGGCTGTTGCTCGCCAACGGGCAGGCGGCGTTCGACCGCGCGATGGCGAAGATCGGCCCCTGGTCCATCGCCGCACTGCTGGCCACGCTGGTGCTGCTGTTCGCGTTCCAGGGCGAGGCGATCCTCAAGCAACCGCTGGTGATCGCGCTGCTCGCGGTGCCGATCCTGATCCAGGTGTTCTTCAACGCGGCGCTCGCCTACGGGCTCAATCGCGTCGTCGGCGAGAAGCACTGCATCGCGTGCCCGTCGGCGTTGATCGGCGCATCCAACTTTTTCGAACTGGCCGTGGCGGCGGCCATCAGCCTGTTCGGCTTTCACTCCGGCGCAGCGCTCGCGACCGTCGTCGGCGTGCTCATCGAGGTGCCGGTCATGCTGCTCGTCGTGCGCGTCGTCAACCGTTCGAAGGGCTGGTACGAGCGCGCGTGACATCATTCAGGAATCCGGAAATGACCGACATCACGATCTATCACAACCCCGATTGCGGCACGTCGCGCAACACGCTGGCGATGATCCGCAACAGCGGCGTCGAGCCGCGCGTCGTGCTTTATCTGGAAGCGCCGCTGGGCGAAGCGGAACTGCGCGCGCTGATCGCGGCGATGGGCATTCCCGTTCGCGACGTGCTGCGTCGCAAGGGGACACCCTATGAAGCGCTCGATCTCGACAATCCGAGATGGAGCGACGCCGATCTGATCGGCTTCATGGTCGCCCACCCGCTCCTGATCAATCGCCCGATCGTCGTCACCCCGCTCGGCACGCGGCTGTGCCGCCCGTCCGAGCAGGTGCTCGATATCCTGCCCGATCCGCAGAAGGGGCCGTTTGCGAAGGAAGACGGCGAAATCGTGATCGATGCGGAGGGCAAGCGTGTCTGACCGCCTGAACGACCTGCCGCAACTCGATGCCACGCTCTTTCGCGTACCGGACGCGAGCCGGCTGCAGCCCGCGCTTCCGTCCACGCATCCGCCTCGCATCGTGCTGCTCTACGGATCATTGCGCGTGCGTTCGTTCAGCCGGCTGCTGGTCGAGGAGGCGGCGCGGTTGCTGACGGCCATGGGCGCCGACGTCCGGATCTTCAATCCGTCCGGATTGCCGTTGCCCGACGATGCCCCCGAGCACCATCCGAAAGTGGCGGAGTTGCGCGAACTCGTGCAATGGTCGGAGGGCATGGTGTGGTGCTCCCCCGAACGGCACGGCGCGATGACCGGCGTGATGAAATCGCAGATCGACTGGATTCCGTTGTCGGTCGGCGCGGTACGGCCGACGCAGGGCAAGACGCTCGCGGTCATGCAGGTCAGCGGCGGCTCGCAATCGTTCAACGCGGTCAACCAGATGCGCGTGCTCGGGCGCTGGATGCGCATGCTGACCATTCCGAACCAGTCGTCCGTCGCGAAGGCGTTCATGGAATTCGGCGACGACGACCGGATGAAGCCGTCCGCGTATTTCGACCGGGTCGTCGACGTCATGGAGGAGCTGGTCAAATTCACGCTGCTGACGCGCGACGTCGGCGCGTACCTGACGGACCGGTACAGCGAGCGCAAGGAAAGCGCCGAACAACTGTCGCAGCGTGTGAACCAGACGCGCATCTGAATCGCTCGCGGGCACGCGGCGCGGCGGGACATCGGTCGCGCCGCGCCGGCGGGCGTGTGCCGGGTGAGCCAGCTCAGCGCCCCAGCGTCAGGACCAGATACCCCGCATAACCCGCGCCGTTCGCGAGCAACGCCCAGATCGCGAGCCCGCGGGTGCGCGCATTGAAGCGCAGCCACGCGGCCGCCGCGAGCGTGATGATCACGCCGGTCAGCACTTCGGGGCGCGGCTCCCACGGCGTCAGCATGATGCCGATCGCCGGCAGCAGCGTGCCCTGGAACACCATCGCGCCGGTGATGTTGCCGAACGCGAGCGTATCCTTCTTGCGGCGGATCCATAGCACGCTGTTGACCTTCTCCGGCAACTCCGTCGCGATCGGCACAATGATCAGCGACAGCAGCAGCGCCGAGATGCCGAGCGCGTGCGATACGCCTTCCACGCCGTGAATGAAGCCCTTCGCTCCGCCGACCAGCAGCACGAGGCCGATCAGCAACTGCAGCACGATCGTCGTGAGATTGGTTGGCAGGCCGAGACGCGACAGGAACATCGCATGCGGCGCTTCGGTGCCGTGCCCGGCATCGACGAGCCGGGTCGACGCACGGAACGTCATCACGACGTACATCACGTAGAGCCCGACCAGCATCGCGGCGAGCAGGGCGCGCACGGCCCAGTTGTGATGCGGGACGAACATCGCGGCGGTGGCCAGCGAGAACGCGACGAGGAAGGTGTTCATGTCGCGCACGAAGCCCGTGCGTTCAGGCGTGATCGTGCCGCGCAGCCCGCGCGAGCGGATCACGGCGAGCGTCATCAGGAACGTGGTGAGCGTCGCGAGCATCAGCGGTGCGCCGAGAATCGCGCCGACGCCGATTTCCTCGTTCACGGCCTGGTTCGCCGTGCCGCCGGCCAGGGCGAGCAGCGGCACCATCGTTTCGGGCAGCGCCGTGCCGACGGCCGCGAACAGCGAACCGGTGACGCCCTCAGAAATCTTCAGGCGTTCGCCAAGATGTTCGAGCGCATTGGTGAAGACCTCGGCCGCGATGAGGATGACGATCAGCATGAACGCCAGTTCGAGGAACATGAAGGTCATGCGGCACCTCCGCAGGCACGTGCCCGGCGGGCGGGGGAGCGCGGAGAGAAGGCGGTGGGGAACATGGGGACTCCGTGGTCGGACGCTGACGAACCATGGCGCATCCGCCGACGTCCGACCAGGAACGACGCGATGCGCCCATGGTCTCGCCAAGCCGATCAGGCCGAACGCGCCACGGCCACAGGCCGAGTGTGTTGACGCGTTCGCTTTCCGGGGGACGGAAAGCAGGCTACTCCCCAAAGACGAAGGGCAGTCTAGCCGAGCGGATTTCTTTCGACAAGCCTTCATCTCGAAAAAATATACCCCTCTACCCTATAGGGAAACCCTCCTGGAGATATACTCCCCTACCCTATACAGGAGCCATCGATGAGTCATACCGTTCGCGAAAAACAGAAGCTGCTGAACCGCGTGCGTCGGATCAAGGGCCAGGTCGAAGCGATCGAGCGCGCGCTGGAGGAAGAGCGCGGCTGCAACGACGTGCTGCAGCAGATCACGAGCTGTCGTGGCGCGATGAACGGCCTGCTGGCCGTCGTGCTGGAGGACCACATCCGGTCGCATCTGGTCGATGCGGATACGCCGGACGCGCACGAGGGCAGCGCGACCGAGCAGCTGATCGATGTCGTCCACAGCTATTTCAAGTAACCGGATCGGATCATGAACGAATTCGACGGCAGGGCCGCCGACAGCTGGCATAGCCATGCGTTTCTGGGCGCCGCGCACGCGCGGAACGAGCGGAAGACCTGGGCGGTCATCGGGTTGTGCACGGCAATGATGATCGCCGAAATCGTCGGCGGCACGCTGTTCGGGTCGCTGGCGCTGGTCGCGGACGGGCTGCACATGTCGACGCACGCGGGCGCGATGCTGATCGCGGCGCTGGCCTATACCTACGCGCGCCGGCATGCGGACGATCCGCGCTTCGTGTTCGGCACCGGCAAGCTCGGCGACCTGGCCGGGTTCACGAGCGCGATCGTGCTCGCGATGATCGCGCTGCTGATCGGCTATGAGGCGATCGCGCGTTTTCTGTCTCCGGTAGCCATTCACTTCGGCGAAGCGATTCCGATCGCGGTGCTGGGGCTCGCAGTCAACCTGGCCAGCGTGTGGCTGCTGAGCGGCGATCACCATCACGGTCACGGCCATCATCATGCGCATGACCACGACCACGACCACGACCACGAAGACGCGCACCACGAGCACGGTTCGCATTCGGCGGCGCATCGCGACCACAACATCCGGTCGGCCTACATTCACGTGATCGCCGACGCGGCCGTGTCGGTGCTCGCAATCGTCGGCCTGCTGCTCGCGCGGGCGTTCGGCTGGGTCTGGATGGATCCGCTGGCGGGCATCGTCGGCGCGCTGGTGATTGCCAACTGGGCCTATGGGCTGATGCGCGACACGGGCGGCATCCTGCTCGACGTCAACGTCGATCGCAAGCTGACGGACAACGTCCGTCGCGCGATCGAGGCGCTCGGCGACAAGGTCAACGATCTCCACGTGTGGCGCGTCGGCCCCGGCCACATGAGCGCGATCGTGTCGGTCGAAACCGGCGATGCCGCGCGCGATGCGCGTTTCTACCATGCGCTCGTCGCGGGCTTCGACGGCATGTCTCACGTGACCGTCGAAGTGATGACGCCCGCGAAGGCCGCCTGATCGTGGCCGTGAAATCGCCGTGTATCGAGCTGTGCGCGTTCGACGGCCGGACGGGTTTTTGTGTCGGCTGCCTGCGCACGCGCGACGAGGCGCGCGACTGGAAGAAGATGACCGACCATCGCCGGCACCAGATACTGAACGACCGTACGCGCCGGCAGGCGAAGATTCGGCGCGAGACGACCGACTAGACCGGACGCACGACCACCGAAGCCTGCGTGCGGGTCACGGGCCTGCGGTAGCATCACAGGCATTCAGCGTCAGGATTCCTGACCGGGAGCCGTCCATGCAGACCGAATCGTCGACCGGCATTCTTCGCCAGATTCCGCGCAGCGTCTGGGTGCTGGGCTGCGTGAGCCTGTTGATGGACGTGTCGTCGGAGATCATCCACAGCCTGTTGCCGATGTTCCTGATGGCGGGGCTCGGCGCGAGCGCGACGACGATCGGCCTGATCGAAGGGATCGCCGAGGCGACGTCGCCGGTCGTCAAGGTGTTCTCCGGCACGCTGAGCGACTACCTGCGCAATCGCAAGTGGCTGGCGGTTGCCGGCTACGGGCTCGGTGCGCTGAGCAAGCCGCTGTTCGCGATCGCGCCGACGATCGGCGTCGTGGTGACGGCGCGGATCGTCGACCGGATCGGCAAGGGGATCCGCGGCGCGCCGCGCGACGCGCTGGTGGCCGACGTCACGCCGGTCCACTTGCGCGGCGCCGCCTACGGGCTGCGGCAGTCGCTCGACACGGTGGGCGCATTCCTCGGGCCGTTGCTGGCCGTCGTCATCATGCTGGCCTGGCGCGACGATTTCCGCCTCGCGTTCTGGCTGGCCGTGATCCCCGGCGTGCTGGCCGTGGCGCTGCTCGCGTTGGGTATCGACGAGCCGGCGCGCGCGCCGGGCGAGACGCGCGTCAACCCGATCCGCCGCGAGGTCGTCGCGCAGCTCGGCGCCCGCTACTGGTGGGTCGTCGCGATCGGTGCCGTGTTCGCGCTGGCCCGCTTCAGCGAGGCGTTCCTGGTGCTGCGCGCGATGGGCAGCGGCGTGCCCGTTGCGCTCGTGCCGCTCGTGATGGTGGCGATGAACGTCGTGTACGCGGTGTCGGCTTACCCGTTCGGCAAGCTCGCCGACACGACGAGCCACACGAAGCTGATGGTGGCCGGGCTCGTCATGCTGATCGCCGCCGATATCGTGCTTGCACACGGCACGCACTGGGGCACCGTGCTCGTCGGCGTCGCGTTGTGGGGGGTCCATATGGGGATGACGCAGGGGCTGCTCGCGACGATGGTTGCGCATGCCGCGCCGGCCGAATTGCGAGGGACGGCGTTCGGCGTGTTCAACCTGCTCAGCGGCGCCGTGACGCTCGTGTCGAGCGTCGTCGCGGGCGCCTTGTGGGACTGGGCAGGCGCCGCCGCCACGTTCTACGCAGGGGCCGTGTTCAGTGCGGCGACCGTCGCGCTGCTCGCCTGCATTCGCAGGTCGTTCGCGACCGAACGGGATCGCTAGCCGGAAGTCGAGGAGCGGTTCAACGCTCCGCGCCGCGCGGAAAGTAGAGCGCGAACGTCGTGCGCCCGTCGCGGCTCGCGACCTCGACCTTGCCGCGATGCAGCTCCATGATCGACTTCACGATCGCGAGCCCGAGCCCGGCGTTGCGCGCCGCGCCGTGCCGCGACGAATCGATGCGGTAGAAGCGTTCGAAGATCCGTTCGACCTGCTCGGGCGGAATCGCGGCGCCGCGATTCGTGACTTCGACGACCGCGTAATTCTGCTGCGTCGAGACGGCCAGCTCGATCGTCGATGCGGCTTCCGCATGTTCGAGCGCGTTCGACGCGAGGTTGCTCACCGCGCGCCGGAACAGCGTCGCATCCGCGACGACCGGCGCTTCCCCGCGCACGTCGATGCGCACGCCGGCCTCGTCGGCCAGTGCCTGGAAATACGACGCGAGCCGACGCAGTTCGCTGCCCGCGTCGAGTTCGGCGGTCTTCAGGTGCTGACGCGCGTTGTCGGTGCGCGCGAGAAACAGCATGTTCTCGATCATCCGCTGCAGCCGTTCGCATTCCTCGATGTTCGAATCGATCAGCGCTTCGTATTCCTCGGTCGTGCGGGCACGCGACAGCGTGATCTGCGACGAACTGATCACGTTCGCGAGCGGCGTGCGCATGTCGTGCGCGAGATCGGAAGAGAACTGCGACAGCCGAACGAACGCGCGTTCGAGGCGGTCGAGCATCCGGTTGACCGATGTCGCGAGCTCGTGCAATTCCACCGGGCCGCCGCGCGCGTCGAGGCGCGCGTTCAGGTTGTGCGCCTCGATGCGCGACGTCTGCCGGCCGAGGCTCTCGACCGGGCGCAGGCCGCGCGACGCGACTGCGTAGCCGAGTGCGCCGACCAGCAGCGCGCCGACGGCTGCCGCGAGCCAGATGTCGACGCGATAGCTTTCGAGCAGCGACTGGCGATCGGTTGCCGTACGCGCGAGCGCGACCTGGATCGCTTCGCCGGACGGTAGCGTTGCTCGGGCGTACACGCAGCGCGACGTGCCGATGCCGGACGGCGAGCAGGTGAACGGGCCGGACGTTCCACCGGCAGGATGCGGTGCCGCGATGAGCGACGCCAGCGTGTTGCCGGCTTCGTCGGCATGCTCGACGAGCTGGCGGTTCCGCGCGTCGTAGATGCCGAGATAGACACCGGGATGCGACAGCAGCACTTCATGAAACACGGCCGGATCGGCGCGCAGCGCGGCCGTCGATCCGCTGGCGCGTGCGAGCTGCAGGAACTGGTTGAGCTTGCCGGAGATCTCGATATCGTCGCGCCGCGTGAGTTCGGCGGACAGCGAACGGTACAGATACGCGCCGGTCAGCGCGAACACGAGCGCGGCGACGGCGGCGAACGCGACCGTCAGGCGCCGCAGCAGCGAATACGAAGCCGGGCTCGCGTTCACGGTCACGAACGATCCTCGAGCACGTAGCCCATCCCGCGGATCGTGTGGATCAGCTTCTTCTCGTAGGCGTTGTCGATCTTCGCGCGCAGGCGCTTGATCGCCGCGTCGACGACGTTCGTGTCGCTGTCGAAATTCATGTCCCAGATCTGCGACGTGATGAACGTGCGCGTCAGCACTTCGCCTTCGCGCTCCGCGAGCAGCTGCAGCAGTGCGAATTCCTGCGCGGTCAGGTCGATACGGGTATCGGCGCGCCGCACGCGGCGCTTGAGCAGGTCGACCTCGAGATCGGCCACCTGCAGGATGTCGCGCACGTTGCGCGGCGCGCGCCGCAGCAGCGAGCGGATGCGCGCCAGGAATTCGGCATACGCGAACGGCTTGAGCAGGTAGTCGTCGGCGCCGAGTTCGAGCCCGGTCACCTTGTCCTCGATCGCCTCGCGGGCCGTGAGCAGCAGCACGGGCGTCTGCTTCTGCGCGCGCAGCCGCTTGAGCACCTCGAAGCCGTCCAGCTCCGGCAGCATCACGTCGAGCACGACAAGGTCGAAATCCTCGTGCAGCGCGAGGAACAGCCCGTCCTTGCCGGTTTCCGCGATGTCGACCGTATAGCTCGCCTCCATCAGCCCCTTCCGGAGGTACGACGCCATCTTGGGTTCGTCTTCGACTATCAGTATCCGCATGGTGAGGCAGGCTGTCCGTGATTCCAGCCGGTCAGTGTAACGCCTGAGCTTACGGCGCCGCGCGTGCGCGAAGGATGACCGCCGAATGACGGGATTGTCATGCAGCGCCAATGCGTCGCGGCACCCGCGTTTCATGAAATTCCGGTCATGTTTCGGCCATGTCGTCGTCACCGCGGCGGCGATAAGCTGCGACCGTCTTGTCCCCCGGCGCGCGCCGTCACGGCGCCGCGCCGGCCCAACCGGTCGTTGTCTGCTTGATTCCGCATCCATGTCGTTCTGGCGCAAATTCCTCCTCGTCGTGCTGCTGGCGCTGAGCCTGCCGATCCAGTCGTTCGCGGCTGCGTCGATGCCGTGCGCGGGCGCTGGCGCTGGCGCCGTGCCGGTAGAGGAGGCCCCGAACGCAATGCCGGCCGCGCAGGCAGGCCATCACGATCACGATGGCCACGCGCGGCATGCATCGTCATGCCCGGCGTGCGTGTCGTGCTGCTTCGGTACGGGCATGTCGGGCGCGCCCGTGGTGCCCGCCGCGGCGGACGTCAGCGTCGCGATCATCTCGCAGCCGCCTTCGGTCGTCGCCGTGTCGTTCCTGACCGGCGGCATCGACCGGCCGCCTCGCCGGATGCCCGTCTAGTTGCTACCCGTGGCCGACCGGCCACGACCTGCCATCCACGCCGGCGGCCGCACCAGGTCCGCCGGGCGATTCACGACGAGATATTTTCATGCGACTGATCACTGCGGCGCTGTTGAGCGCGGCGGCTTTCGTGCCGTCGCTCGCGGCTGCGCAAACCCCGTTACCCGATCCGGCGGACGCAGCCGCGTCGGTGCCGGACGTTACCGTGCCGTCCGCGTTCGACGGCTACCGGCCGTATCGCGACGACGAAGGCCCGGGCTGGAAACAACTGAACCGGGACGTGATGGAGCGGCCTGCGAAACCCGGCAACGCGGCGCGTCATGGCGGCGCGCATTCGACGCACGGAGGGGCCGCGCAATGACGAACCTGGCGATATCGCCGAGGATCGGCGCGGCCGCGGTCACGCTGGCGTTCCTCGCGGGCTGTACGACGTTTTCGAAGGACGGCGGTTTCGACGCCGTGTCGTCCGCCGCATCGGAGCGCATCGGGAAAGACGCGGTGATGGTCAGGACCGACGCCGACCGCGAAGCCGTCGACAAACGGACGAAGGAACTGCTGGCGAAACCGCTGTCGATGGACGACGCGGTGCAGGTCGCGCTGTTGAACAACCGCGGTCTGCAGGCGTCGTACGCCGAACTCGGGCTGTCGGAGGCCGACCTCGTGCAGGCCGGCCGGCTGCCGAACCCGCGCTTCGCGTTCAGCCGCACGCGTGCCGGCGACGGCGAGCTGACGCTCGGCCGCACGTTCTCGGCGAACGTGTTCGCATTGTTGACGATGCCGCTCGCGACGACTATCGAACGTCGCCGCTTCGAGCAGACCAAGCTCGAGACGGCCGACGCGATGCTGAAGGCGGCGGCCGACGCGCGCCGCGCCTACGTGGAAGCCGTTGCCGCGGAGCAGGCCGCGAACTATGCGCGACAGGTGCGCGACGCCGCGAGCGCGGCCGCCGAACTCGCACAGCGCATGCGGCAGGCCGGCAACTTCAGCCGCCTCGACTACGCGCGCGAACAGGCGTTCCATGCCGACGCGGTCGCGCAGCACGCGAAGGCGCGCCAGCAGGCCGTGGCCGCCCGCGAGAAGCTGACGCGTGCGATGGGGCTGTGGGGTGCACACACGCAGTACGCGCTGCCTGAGCGCCTGCCCGACCTGCCGAAAACGCGCCCGGACCTGCCCGATCTCGAACGCTTCGCGATGACCAACCGCTTCGACATCCAGGCCGCGAAGCTGCAGACGCAGGGCGTCGCGTCGTCGCTCGGCCTGAGCAAGGCGACACGCTTCGTCAACGCGGTCGATCTCGGCTACGTGAACAACTACGAGACCGGCAAGGGCCACGAGCACGGCTACGAGATCAGCGTCGAGATTCCGCTGTTCGACTGGGGCGGTGCAAAGGTCGCGCGCGCCGAGGCCATCTACATGCAGTCGGCGAACCGGCTCGCGAAGACGGCCATCGACGCGCGCTCCGAAGTGCGCGAATCGTATGCGGCGTACGTGACGAGCTACGACGTCGCAACGCACTACCGAGACGAGGTCGTGCCGCTGCGCAAGACGATCTCCGACGAACTGCTGCTGCGCTACAACGGGATGCTCGCAAGCGTGTTCGAACTGCTGGCCGATGCGCGCGAACAGGTCGGCGCGGTCAACGGCTACATCGATGCGCTGAAGGACTACTGGCTCGCCGAAACCGATCTGCAGATCGCGGTCGGCGGCCGGCTGCCGTCATCAGGTGTTGCGCCGCGCGCGGCGAATTCCGCCGAATCGGCATCCGAATCCACTCCCAAGGCCGACGCTGCGCCGCAGCCGGCCTCCACCCCCGCGGCGCAACCGCATCCGGAAGGTCATTGACATGGTGTCCCGTCGACAATTTCTCAGCGGCTCGGGCGCCGCGCTGCTCGGTGCGGCGATGGTCAGCAAGGCCGGCGCCGCGTCGCTGCCCGAAGCGCCCACGATGGCGAAGACCGGCACGCAGCCGCCGCTCGTGCCGCCGAACGGCCGCCCGTACACGCCCGTCGCGACGCTGAACGGCTGGTCGCTGCCGTGGCGGATGAAGAACGGCTGGAAGGAATTCCACCTGACGGCCGAGCCCGTCGTGCGCGAGATGGCGCCCGGCATGAACGCGAACCTGTGGGGCTACAACGGCCAGTCGCCGGGCCCGACGATCGAGGCCGTCGAGGGCGACAAGGTCCGCATCTTCGTGACCAACCGGCTGCCCGAGCACACCACGATCCACTGGCACGGGCTGCGGCTGCCGAACGGGATGGACGGCGTCGGCGGCCTCACGCAACCGCACATTCCACCGGGCAAGACCTTCGTCTACGAGTTTCAGCTCGAATCGCACGGCACGTTCATGTATCACCCGCACGCCGACGAGATGGTGCAGATGGCGATGGGGATGATGGGCATGTTCATCGTGCATCCGAAGGATCGCGGCACGATGCCGGTCGATCGCGATTTCGTGTTCCTGCTCGCCGCGTACGACATCGACCCCGGCAGCTATACGCCGCGCGTGAACGAGATGACCGACTTCAACATGTGGACGTTCAACTCGCGCGTGTTCCCGGGCATCGATCCGCTGCCGGTGCGAGCCGGCGACCGCGTGCGGATTCGTTTCGGCAACCTGACGATGACGAACCATCCGATCCACCTGCATGGCTACAGCTTCGAAGTCGCGGGCACCGATGGCGGCTGGATTCCGCCGGCGGCGCGCTGGCCGGAGGTGACGGCCGATGTCGCGGTAGGGCAGATGCGCGCGATCGAGTTCACCGCCGACCGCCCCGGCGACTGGGCGTTCCATTGCCACAAGTCGCACCACACGATGAATGCGATGGGCCACCAGGTGCCGAACCTGATCGGCGTGCCGCAGAAGGATCTCGCGAAACGAATCGGCAAGCTCGTGCCCGACTACATGGCGATGGGCAGCACGGGCGGCGCGATGGGCGGCATGGAGATGCCGCTGCCCGACAACACGCTGCCGATGATGACGGGCACGGGCCCGTTCGGGCCGCTGGAGATGGGCGGCATGTTCACGGTCTGCAAGGTGCGGCAGGGGCTCGGCCGCAACGACTATCGCGATCCGGGCTGGTTCCGGCATCCGAAGGGCACCGTCGCCTACGAATACACCGGCGAATTGCCGGACGGCTGATCCGCAGCAGGCGGCGGCCGTACCGATGCGGCCGCCGGTTTCATTCACTCACACGGGAGTCGACACGATGAAGAAGGGACTGGTTTTGATGGCAATGGGTTGTGCGCTGGTATTTTCCGCCGCGTCGTACGCGGCCGGCGACATGGCCGGCATGGACATGAGCGACGGCGCGAAGCAGGGCGCCGACGCGGCGCAGCCCATGTCGCACGGCGAAATCCGCAAGGTCGATACGGCGGCCGGCAAGCTGACGATCAAGCACGGCCCGCTGGAGAACCTCGGGATGGACGGGATGACGATGGCGTTCAAGGTGAAGGATCCGGCGATGCTGTCGCAGGTCAAGGCCGGCGACAAGATCGACTTCGTCGCCGAGGACGTGAACGGTGCGCTGACCGTCGTCGAACTGAAGAAGCCGTGATGCGGAGCGCGAACATGACGATCACGACGCTCAAGCGGCTGGCCGGCTTCGCCGCGGCCGGCGCGATCCTCGCGGCCGCGCCGGCCGCGGCCTCGGCGCACGGCAAGCTGGAAAGCGCCGCACCGGCGACGGGCGGCACGGTCGACGTGGCGCCCGACACCGTGCGGCTTACCTTCAACGAAGATCTCGAACCGGCCTTCAGCTCGGTGAAGGTGTCGGACGCGAACGGCAACGCCGTCACGCAGGACAAGGCGAAGGTCGATGCGTCGAACCCGCGCGTGATGACGGTCGCGCTGCCGAAGCTCGCGCCCGGCCCCTACACGGTGCAATGGGCGGCGATGACGGCCGACGCACATCGTACGAAGGGCACCTATACGTTCCGGGTGAAGGGATGAACGACGGCATCGTCGGCCTGCTGCGTCTCGTGGCGGTGGCGCTCCAGAACGCCGGGTTCGCCGTCGTCGTCGGCGCGCTGCTCGGCCGCCACTGGCTCGCGCGCGGCGCGTCGGCATGGCAGCACGGCGTCGCACGGCGGCTCGTCGCGACGCTGCGCATCGCGTCGGTCGCGTCGCTGCTCGCGAGCATCACCGCGTTCTGGGCGCACTGCGCGCTGATGAGCGAAGTGTCGTTGCTCGAAGCGGGGCCGGCCGTCTGCGCGATGCTCGTGGGCACGGGGTTTGGCCATGCGTGGCTGGCCGGTGCCGTGTTCATGCTCGTCGTCGTGCTGCTGTCGTTCGTCAGGCGCGCGGACGACGCGCGCTTTCCGCTCGCGATGTGGGCGGCGCTCGCCTGCGTCGCGCTTGCGCGCAGCAACGGCGGACATCCGGTGGATGCGGGATTGTTCAGCGTGCCGGTATGGATCGACTGGCTGCATCTGCTGGCGATCAGCGCATGGGTCGGGCTCGTGCTCGTGACGGCGTTCGGCGTGATGCCGCGGCTCATCGGCATGCCTGCGAGCGAGCGCACGACGGGCGCATCGTTCGTGCAGTCGTTGTCCGACGCGTCGACCCATGCGCTGGTCGTGCTGTTCGCGACCGGCGCTTACAACGGCTGGCGCGGCGTCGATACGCCCGTCAACCTGCTCGCGTCGACGTACGGACAGATCCTGCTGCTGAAGCTCGCGCTCGTGCTGATCGCGGCGGCGCTCGGCGGGCATAACCGTTTCTTCGGGATGCCGAAGCTGTTGGCCGCGCTGAAGGATCCGGCTGCCGCGATGCCGGCGGTTTCTTTGCAACGGTTCGGCGCCGTGTTGCGGATCGAGGCGGTCGTGCTCGGCGGTGTGCTGATGGTGGCGGCCGTGCTCGTGTCCAGCGCGTTCCCGGGGACGGTCTAGCCGGGCGGTGCAAGCGCGAACACACGCGGGGGGATCGTCGCGGGCACGAAGCAGTTGTCGTCAGACGATTTCCCCGCATTTTCAGGCCCGAACGTGCGAGCGGTGGCGACCGCAGCGTGATAACGACGATTACATCGGCCTGTCTCTTCATTACCAAAAACTGTCATTGAGCGCCGCTAAGCTTTCGCCACCCTCACAACCGGGATTCCCCGTCATGCGCTCGACAATCCGTCTGTTTGCCCCGCTATTGTTGCTCCCGACGCTCGCCGCGCCGGTATTCGCCGCCACTGCCGCCCCCGTCAGCCCGAACTGCGGCCGCAGCACGACGCCGATCGCCGACATCCAGGGGCCGGGCGCGCCGTCGCCGCTCGCCGGCCAGAACGTGTCGATCGAAGCCGTCGTTACCGCCGATTTCGGCGGCACGGACGGCTTCGGCGGCTTCTTCGTCCAGCAGGCCGACGCGCAGCGCCGCAACCAGCCGGGCGTGTCCGAAGGCCTGTTCGTCTATGCGCCGAAAGCGCGCGCGAAGGCCGGCGATCTCGTGCACGTGACGGGCAAGGTCGAGGAGAAATACGGGCAGACGCAACTGACGCTGTCGGGCGCGATCGCGGTATGCGCGAATGGCCAGTCGGTCACGCCCGCGACGCTCACGCTGCCGGTCGACAGCCCGGCCACGTTCGCCGCGTACGAGGGAATGCTCGTGCGCCTGCCGCAGACGCTGAACGTCACGGACAACTACGAGCTCGGCCGCTACGGCAGCGTGATGCTCAGCAACGGCCGCCTGCGCACGCCGACGAGCGTCGTGCCGCCCGCCCAGGCGCAGGCGCAGATCGACGCGAACGCCCGCAATCGCCTGATCCTCGACGACGGCTCGAACAAGCAGAACCCCGCGACCGTGCCGTATCCGGCACCCGGCCTGTCGGCCGCGAACACGCTGCGCGCGGGCTACACCGTGCGCGATGTCGAAGGCGTGCTCGAAGTGCGCTACGGCGCATGGCGCGTGCAGCCGCTGCCCGGCGCGGCCGTGCCGGCGTTCGACACGCGTCTGAACCCGCGCACCGGCGCGCCCGCACGCGATCCGAAATCGAACCTGCGCGTCGCGTCGTTCAACGTGCTGAACTACTTCAACGGCAACGGTCTCGGCGGCGGCTTCGACGATCCGAACAACCGCGGCGCGAAGAACTACCAGGAATTCCAGCGTCAGGAAGCGAAGATCGTCAGCGCGCTGAAGGCGATCGACGCCGACGTGATCGGCCTGATGGAAGTCCAGAACAACGGCTACGGCGAACTGAGCGCGGTGCGCCAGCTCGCGGCGAAGCTCGGCAACCACTGGCGCGTCGTCGATCCGGGTTCGTCGCGTCTAGGCGGCGATGCGATCGCGGTCGCGATGATCTACGACAGCCGCAAGGTCGAACCGGTCGGCCGCGCGGCGACGCTCGCGATCGACGACAAGAACCGCCAGCCGCTCGCGCAGTCGTTCCGGCTGGTCAACGGCAACAAGCAGTCGTTGACGGTGGCCGTGAACCACCTGAAGTCGAAGAACTGCCCGGATGCCGCGAACGACGATCTCGACCAGGGCGACGGCCAGGGCTGCTGGAACCCGACGCGCACGCGTGCGGCGGCGAAGGTGGCCGACTGGCTGGCCGGCAACCCGACGGGTGTCGCGGGCCAGGGCGTGCTGCTGATCGGCGACTTCAACAGCTACACGTACGAAGACCCGATCCGCACGCTCGAATCGCGCGGCTACCGCAACCTCGTCGCGCGCTGGATCGGCGCGAATGCATACAGCTACGTGTACAACGGCGAAGCCGGCTATCTCGACCACGCGCTCGCGACGCTGCCGCTCGCGTCGCACGTGAAGGCCGTGCACGAATGGCACATCAACGCGGACGAGCCGCTCGCGCTGCAGTACACGCTCGCGTACAAGTCGGCCGAACAGCAGAAGACGTTCTACGCGCCGGATGCGTATCGTTCGTCGGATCACGATCCGGTGCTGATCGATATCGCGCTGCCGGGCGGCGGGAAGTAATCGCCGATCGGCGCGCGATAACTGACGACGTGCGGCCATGCTGCACGTCGTCATCTGCCCGGAAAATACCGGCCGGATACCGGGTAAATAATTCCGCCAAAGGTGATTCTAATTAATGAAATCGGTATTTTGTGGATGATGCGGTGCGTACCGGTATAACGATTAAAGAAAGCTTGAAGTTAATCGAATCCTGGTGCGATGCGTGAATGCCGCCGTTCGGTCTTAATCGAACCTGAATAATAAAAATGAAAGAAAAATCCTGTCGATCTGAAGGCTTGTCCGTCGCGGCCTGAATGCAGGAAAGGCTTCTGCGTCATGCGCGAAAAGTAAAATATTTGACGCGGCATTGCCGATAAAGCGCACCTTGTGCGAATGATCCCGTTTTCTTTCAAATGCCAGACACTGGCGGCCCTTCGCATCATTGCGGGATTTTTAATATCGGAATGATCTTTGACAACGCGGCGCAGCACCGCCTATTTTTGTCATGTCGTAAATTTTGGTCATATAAAAGTCGTTCCAAACTGCAGGGGGCGCGTCCGAGCACCATTCTCGCCAGCAGTTTGCTGTGTCTGTATCAAGTTCAGTCTCTGAGAAGTCCCATCCCCAACCGCCGACTGCCGACCGTGCAACGCGAGTGGCGGGTCGGCCTGCGCGTTTCGCAGGCGTTGGCGGCGTTTGTGACGCGGTATCCGAAGCCAAAGGAAAGAGATGAAACCAGACAGGAGCAGTACCGTTAGCCGCCGTGTTCGTCACGGCCGGCTGGCCGGGCTAGGTGCATTGACCGTCATGACGCTGGCGCTCGCGGCGTGCGGCGGCGACGATTCGTCGTCCGTCGGCGCGTCGAGCCTCGCGCAGGCCACGGCCAGCCAGCAGGCCAGCGCGCAAGCGGCCGGCAACCAGGCGCCGGCGGCCAACCAGCCGTACGTCGACCAGGTCGCCTACTCGATGAACGCGACCGACGGTCTCGCCGCGTCGCAGGTCTCCGAGAAAGCGGCCGTCATGCATTACCAGTGGAAAGCCGGCGGCACGACGGTCAACTACACGACGACCACCGGCCACCTGACCGCGCAGGATGCGAACGGCAATGCAGAAGCGTCGATGTCGTATGTCGCGTACACCGCGCCGAGTACGAACGGCAAGCCGCGCCCTGTCACGTTCGTCTATAACGGCGGCCCCGGCTCGTCGTCGATCTGGCTGCGGCTCGGCTCGTTCGCGCCGACGCGGGTGGCCACGCCCGATCCGCTGTTCGGCGCCAACTGGCCGAACTATCCGCTCGTCGACAACGCGGAAAGCCTGATCGACACCACCGACCTCGTATTCATCGACCCGCCCGGAACGGGGCTGTCGGAAGCCGTGTTGCCGAACACCAACCAGAAGTACTGGGGTTCCGATGCGGACGTGAACATCATGCGCGATTTCATCCAGCGCTACCTGAACGTCAACAGCCGCGGCACGTCGCCGATCTATCTGTACGGCGAATCGTACGGCACGCCGCGTACCGACATGCTGGCGCTCGCGCTCGAATCGGCCGGCGTGCACCTGACGGGCATCGTGCTGCAGTCCGCAATCCTGAACTACTTCGCCGATGCGGTGGAAGCGGTGGCGATCACGCAGTCGACGGAAGGGCTGCTGCTCGAAACCGATACGGTGGCCGGCTACCTGCCCGGCTATGCGGCGGTCGCGGCGTACTTCCACCAGGTCTCGCCGGCGCCGGTGAACCCGGGCTTGTACGCACTGCAGACGGAACTGTTCACGACGCTGATCTACAACCAGCTGCAGAAGTACTCGCAGTCGTGGGTGTTGAGCCAGCTCGGCATTCCGGATGCGCTCGGCACGCCGGTGTTCCCGAGCGATGCGACGCTGAAGCTGTGGTCGATTCCGTCGAGCCTGACGCAACAGGCGCTGCGCGGCTACTTCAACGCGAATCCGTTCGGCACGAGCCTGCTGCCCGGCACGACGATCGGCCGGTACGACGGACGCGTGTCGTTGCCGAATTCCGATCCGCGGCTGCAGAACGACGGCGATCCGTCCGACATCCTGATTTCGCAGCCGTTCACGAACGCGCTCGCGACGCAGATGCCGGATTACCTCGGCTATTCCGCACCGAACGCGACGTACCTGCCGCTGAACGACAACATCATCGGCGTCTGGGACTTCTCGCACGACGGCCAGCCGATGCCCGACACGATCCCCGATCTGCTTGGCGCGCTGCAGCTCAATCCGAAGCTTCGCGTGCTCGCGGAGAACGGTTATCACGACCTCGCGACGCCGTTCTTCAACACCGAGAAGCAACTCGCGCGGCTGCAGACGGTGAAGGGCCTGCATCCGAAGCTGCAGGTGAACTTCTTCCAGGGCGGCCACATGACCTACCTGGACGACGTCGCCCGCCCGGAGATGAAGCGTGACCTGAAGACGTTCTACAAGGGCGCGCGGATTCCGACGGCGCTGACGCTGCACATGCTGCCGCCGCCGTGGCCGGACGAGAACCCGCCCAGCGTGCCGACCGGCAGCGTGCCGGGTGCGACGGCCGCGACGACGCTGGCGGCGGCTCCTTGAGCGACGGACTCCTTGTCAAAGGAACCCTCTATTCATCCATTGAATGCGAGTGATCATGTCCCTAATCAAATTGATGCGGCGTATGTCCCCGTTGATCGTGCTCGGAGCCGTGATGAGCAGTGCCTACGCGTTGCCGCCGCAAGCGGTGGCGCCGGTGAAGCTGCCGCACGGCGGGCGCGGTGTCGACGGTCCGTTCTTTCCGGCCACGCGGGCGGCGCCGGTGCTGCCGTCGACCGGCGCGACGCTGCAGCAGCAGGCGCAGCAGCGCGTCGATGCACGGCTCGGCGGCAATACCGTGCTGAGCAACGGCGCGGCCGTGACGAAGGCGCAGGCGCAGAGCAGCGGGCTCGGCTTCGTATCGAAGCACTTCGACGAGATCGATGCGAAGCACACCGGCCGCGTGACGATGAGCGATGTGCGGCAGTTCATCCAGCAGCGGCAGGTGCAGGCGCAGCAGGAACAGCAGGACGAGTGACGTAGCAGGCAGCGCGGCGGCCGGTGCGATATTCGTCGCACCGGCCGCCGAGTGGTCGGCGGCGCGGGTGCTGGAACGCTCGGCTTTCATCCCGCATGCCGGCGGAGCCGCGGGTGTCCTATTCCGTCTGCCGCTTGTCGCGTCGCGGCCCGAAGCGCGCGCGATAGTCGCGCGGCGACGTGCCGACGCGTTTTGCGAACGCACGCTGCAACGCGTCCACACTGCCGAATCCCGCGCGTTCGGCGATCCGTTCGAGCGGCCAGTCGGCCCGCTCCAGCAGGGCCTTCGCTCGCTCGACGCGCGCTGCGAGCACGTATTGCGCGGGCGACAGTCCGGTCTCCTTGAGGAAATGGCGCGCAAACGTGCGTTCGCTCATGTTCACGCGGGCGGCCAGCGCGGCGATGCCGAGGTCGCCGACCGGATCGTCGGCGATGTCGGCGAGCAGCGCGCGCATGCGCGGCGTTGCACTTGCCTGGATGTCGAGCCCGACGCTGAATTGCGCCTGTCCGCCGGGGCGATGCATGAATAGCACGAGTTCGCGTGCGACCGCGAGTGCGGTCGGTGCACCGCAGTCCGCCTCGACGAGTGCCAGGCACAGATCGATGCCGGCCGTCACGCCGGCCGACGTATGGAACGGCGGATCGCTCACGTAGATCGCGTCCGGCTCGATCCGCGCGTCGGGACAGAGTGCCTGGAGCGTCGCGCACTGGTTCCAGTGCGTGGTCGCACGCTTGCCGTCCAGCCATCCGCCCGCGGCGAGCACGAACGCACCCGTGCAGATGCTCGCGATCCGCCGCGTGCCCGCGATCCGCGTGCGCAGCCACGGTAGCACGCCTGCCTCCGATGCGGCGTGCCGCAGCGCGGCTTCATGGCCGCCGGCGACGATGAGCGTGTCGATCCGTCCCGGCAGGCTCGCGAGCGCGGCCGTACCGGCGAGGCGCAGGCCCGCATGCGTGACGATGTCGTCGCCGTGTTGCGACGCGAGCGTGAGCCGGTACGGCACGGCATGGTCGGGCAGGTGACGGTTCGCGACCGCGAATACTTCCATCGGGCCCGTGATGTCGAGCGACTGGACGCCTTCGAAGCCGACGACAACGATGTCGCGTGCCGGGCAGGTTGACTGGGACATGGCGGAAAGTGCGGTGGAGTTGTCCTTGTGACCGCGAGCATGATCCTTGTAATTTTCCGGACGTGCAATCGACGGATGCGGGGAGACGATGCGGGTACGGAAGACAGGCGGGGCGGTGTTGTTCGTGTGCGGGCTGCTGGGCGCGTGGGCGGCGCAGCCGGCGCCGGCGATGGCGGAGGACGCGCTGCCGGTCGCACGCGCGCTGACGGTCGGCGTGCCGAAGGCAGGCCGCACGCGGCCGCTCGTTGCGATCGTTGCGGACAACGCCGGCACGGAGACGACGGATTTCATCGTCCCGTACGCGATCCTGAAGACCTCCGGCGCAGCCGATGTCGTCGCCGTGTCGGCCGACGAAGGCGAGGTCGAGCTGATGCCCGCGCTGCGCATGCTGGCCGATACCACGTTCGACCGGTTCGACGCGACCGTTCCCGCCGGCGCCGATGTCGTGATCGTTCCCGCGCTGCATCGAGCCGACCGGCCGGCGTTGCTGGCGTGGTTGCGCAGGCAGGCCGCTGCCGGCGCGACGATGGTGGCGATCTGCGACGGTGCGGAAGTCCTCGCGAACGCGGGCCTGCTGCGGCATCGCACGGCGACGTCCCACTGGTATTCGCGCGACCGCCTGCGTCGCCGCTTTGCCGGGACGACGTGGGTCGACGATCGCCGCTATGTGATGGACGGCGACGTCATGACGACGACCGGCGTATCGGCGTCGATTCCCGCTTCGCTGGCCTTGGTGAGTGCGCTGGCCGGACCGACGGCGGCGGCTGAAACCGCGCGGCGCGTCGGCGCGCAGGAATGGAGCGACGTTCACGACGGCAGCCGGTACGCGTTGACCGCGCGTGCGGTGGCGATCGCGCTGATGAACCGCCTCGCGTTCTGGCGGCATGAGACGTTCGACCTTCCGGTCGAGAACGGCTTTGACGAGCTTCCGGTTGCGTTGACCGCCGACGCGTGGGCGCGGACCTGGCGCAGCGACGTCGTCGCGACGGCGGACGCGCGGGTGGTCGAGTCGAGGCACGGGCTGCGATTGCTGGCGCAGCCGGCGAACGTCCGGCACGAGCATGTGGCGATGCCGGCCGGCCGCCGTGGCGAAGCGGCGCTGCCCGGCGTGCTCGGCGACATCGCGGCACGCTACGGCGACGCGACGTCAGGCTGGGTCGCGCTGCAACTGGAGTATCCGAAGTAGCGGCTGTCGGGTGCGGAGTCCTGGCGTTTCCGGCCGCGCTTGCTTCGCCAATCCCGCGAGCCGGGCATCGCGCGGGGCGGCGTGCATCTCGCGTGGGAACTCGCGCGCTGGCACGCCGAGGGCGCTGGATGCGTATGGAGCACGAGGCTGACTAAGGCGCAATCACCGTCATCCTGAACGGCCCGCCGTTCGCCGCCGCATGAGCGACCGCCTCGTTCGCCTCGTCGAGCGCGAACACGGTCACGTCGAAATGCCCGAGATCGAGCAACCCGCTGCGGACGAGCCCCGTTATCATCGTCACGGCTTCGGTCGGGTACATCCACTTGCCGCGCAGCGTGATGTCGTTGCGCATGATCCACGGATACGGCAGTTCGAGCCCGGCTCCGCCGAGCATGCCCACGCCGCCCATCAGCACCACGCGCCCATACGGGCGCACGGCCATCACGGCAGCCCGCACCGTCGTTGCGGGTACCGACGGCGGCATCAGGTCGATCACGCAGTCGATCGGTCCCGGCGCCGCCTGCTGCATGCGGGTGCGATCCGTGGCTTCGTCGCCGGTCAGCTCGACCGTGCGTATGCGTTCACCGAAGCGGCGTTCGAGATCCGCGAGCGCACGCGCATTGCGGCCAGGCGCGACCACGCATCGCGTGCCCATCGCGAGCGCCACCGCGACGCATGCGCTGCCGAAGTTGCCGGTGGCGCCGCTGACGAGCAGGATCTCGCCGGCCCGCAAGTCCGATGCGAGCAGCCCGCCGTACGGCACGAGCAGCGTATTGAGCGCGCACCAGCGTGCGGCGTCGGCGGGTGCGATGTCGCCGATGCGCACCGCGTTCTCGGTCGGCACGCGCAGCCGTTCGGCGAACGGGCCGTCGTGGAAGTAGCGCTGCAACTGCTTGCCGCCGTCGCCGCGCGCGCTCCAGCCCTGCAGCACGATGTCGGGCATCCGCGCATCGTCGCGTGAGCGCACCGTCGGATCGCAGAATACCCAGTCGCCCGGCTGCAACTGCGTCGCGTCGGGGCCGGTTTGCCGGACCCTGCCGATTGCGCCGCAGCCGGGCACGATCGGCAGCTCGAGCGGATAGCGGCGCTCGCCGCTGAACACTTCCTGCGCATAGGACAGAACCGGCGTCGCGACGACATCCACGACGACTTCGCCGGTGCCGAGCACGGGGGCCGGCATCGTTTCGATCGCGAGCGGCTGGCCGAGCGACTTCAGAATCGCAGCTTTCATGACGCTTCCTGAGGGGGCGGGACACGTCGATTCTGGCAGGCTTAGAATCCGCAACAAGGCCCGGCACGAACCCAGGATTGGCCGATACCACCCTGCACGGAGCGAACCCGATGACCGTCACCACGCGCACCCCGTTCGGCGATTTCCTGCGCTCGCGGCGCAAGAAGCTGCGACCGGACGACGTCGGCCTGCACGACGGCCCGCGCCGACGGACGCCCGGCCTGCGGCGCGAGGAAGTCGCGGAACTGGCCGGGATCGGCGTCGACTGGTATGTGCGGCTCGAGCAGGGGCGCGACGTCAGCCCGTCGGATGCGACGCTCGACGCGCTGGCGCGCGCATTGCGGCTGGACCACGCCGAGGCCGCCCATCTGCGCACACTCGCGCGGCGTGACGTGTCGCATGCGTTCGTGCCGGAGCGCGTGCCGCCGAGCGTCGCGCGGCTCGTCGCGCAGCTTCGACAGCCGGCCTACGTCACCGGGCGGCGCTGGGATCTCCTCGCGTGGAATGCCGCCGCGGCCGACCTGCTCGGCTTCGACCGGCTGGCGGAAGCCGACCGCAACATCCTGGTCTTCATGTTCGTCGAGCCGCACGCGCGGGCGCTCTTCGCCGCGAGCTGGGCCGACGAGGCTCGCCGGATGATCGCGCTGTTTCGCGCGAGCCATGATCTGTTCGCGAACGATCCGGCATTCATCGAGCTGGTGGCGCGCTTGCGCGCGAGCAGCGTCGAGTTCGCGCAAGGGTGGGATGCGCATGACGTGCGCAGCGGCGTGTCCGGCGAGAAGGTGCTCGTGCATGCGCAACGCGGCACGCGGCGCTACGAGTACGCGACGTTCCAGTCGAACGACGATCCCGCGCTGAAGCTGGCGATCTATACGCCGGTAAATGGCGATGAGGTGACGTGATGCTGCGTTGACCGGCATCACCGCGCGTTCACGCAGCGAAGCCTCGGCTGCATGCGTGAACGCGGATGGCACGGTGTAGCGGGGAAGGTGTGCCGGCTCAGGCCGTGCGTCGCGCGGACAGGCGATTCCACAACAGGCCGGAGCGGCTGCCGCTGCGGCAGTACGCGAGCACCGGCTTCTGCAGCGTGTCGACCAGTGCGCCGAATGCGTCGATCTCCGCGTCGCCGATGCGGTCGCGCTCGACCGGCAGGTAGCGTGCTTCGAGGCCCAGTTCGCGGGCCGCGGCGGCGATCTCGTCGAACGCCGGTTGATCCGCGCCTTCGCCGTCGGGCCGGTTGCAGATGACCGAGCGGAAACCCGCATTGCGGATCGCCTTCAGGTCGGCCGGCGTGATCTGGCGCGACGCGGAGAACCCGTTCGACGCCGTCGCGCGGCATTGCTCGATCGCCTTGCGGAAACACGCGATCGCGAAGTCGACGTCCTGCTCCGTCGTGAAGCGGCCGAAGCTCACGCGCACGGTGCGGCCGGCCGTTTCCGCATCGAGGCCGATCGCGGTCAGCACGTGCGACGGTGCGCCGCTGGTCGAGTTGCATGCGGACGTCGACGACACGGCGAGCGCTTCGCCGAGCATGAACGGGAAGAAGCCCGGTGCGTTCACCGTCAGGCTCAGCGTGTGCGGGATGCGGCGCGCGGCGGCTGCGTTCTGCGTGACGTCGCCGAGCGCGGACAGTGCGTCGGTCAGGCGTGCACCGAGCGCGGCGATCCGTGCGGCTTCGCCGTCGAGCTTTTCAGCGGCGAGCTCGCACGCGACGCCCATCCCCACGATCTGATGCGTCGCGAGCGTGCCCGAGCGCAACCCGCGCTCGTGACCGCCGCCGTGAATCTGCGGTGCGATGCGATCGGCGATCTCGCGGCGGACGAACAGCGCGCCGATTCCCTTGGGCCCGTAAACCTTGTGTGCCGACATCGACATCAGGTCGATGCCGAGCGCGCGCACGTCGATCGGCGTCTTGCCGAGCGCCTGGGCGGCGTCGACGTGGAGCAGCGCGCCGGCCGCGTGCACGATGCGCGCGATCGCGCCGATGTCGGTCAGCGTGCCGATCTCGTTGTTCACGAGCATCAGCGATACGAGGCCCGTCTCGGGGCCGATCGCGGCAGCCACCGCGTCGGCGGTGATCTCGCCGTCGCGCGTCGGCGTCAGGAACGTGACCTGTGAGCCATGCTTCGCCAGGTTGGCCATCGTGTCGAGAATGGCCTTGTGCTCGATGCGGCTCGTGATCAGGTGGCGCTTGCCGGTCGCGTTTTCCGCATAGCCTTTCAGCGCGAGGTTGTTCGATTCGGTGGCGCCCGACGTCCAGACGATCTCGTCGGCATCCGCACCGATCAGCGCGGCGACCTGTGCACGGGCGTGCTCGACCTTGTCTTTCGCCTGCCGGCCGGCGGCGTGCGAGCTCGATGCGGGGTTGCCGAAGATGCCGTCGAAGCCGAGGCAGGCCGTCATTGCTTCGATCACGCGCGGATCGGCGGGCGTCGTGGCAGCGTAGTCGAGGTAGTGCAGCGTGTTGGTGTCGCTCATGTCCGTCTCTTGCTGATTGCGTAGTGACGGAAATGATACGGGGGACAGAAGGGAAAAAGGATCCAAAGTTGGCTGGGGATTCAGCTGGATGTGGAATAACGTTTTCTTGGTGTGTCGAATGGAGGAATTTGTTTCTCCATGTGGATTCGCCGGGCCGATCACGTCGCCGTATCGGGGCCGGGTTGGGGCGCTGACCGGTGTGCATCCCGCACCCACGCCAGCAGCGCATGCTCGTACTTCGACGGGATCGTGACCGTGAGAGTCGTGAGTCGCGTGTCGTTGCCCGGCAGTTCCAGATAGCGTTGCCAGGCTTTTCGCACAAGTTGCGACATCGCGGAGCGGGACATGCCGAGTTCGGCGGCCAGCGCCCGTTGTGATCGGCCCTTCACGAAAATCTCGTGCAAGGCCCACTGGTTCAAAGGCTTGATCCGCGTATCCTGCATCCGCAGCAAGCGGAATTGTTCGGCGGTCATGCGTTGGGTCTTCGGCATTCAGATCCGTCCGGAATGCTGAAGCGACGAAACCAACTCTGCGCCGCACGAAGTCTTGTGATGATTGAACGCGGCGGGGCGGCCGTCAACGATGAAGCTTGAGTCGCCTTCGGTAATCGTGCAAGTCCCGTGAATCGGACACGAGCACGTATCGCCGATGCGGGCGACCGCACGCCCCATCACCTCGCTCTTTTCGGCTCCGGTTTCGACCCGGCCGCCGTGGGTATGTGTGTCGTCTACCCGAATAATTCCCCGCATATGAGCTGTCCTCTGAATGATTGGCGCGAGCGGTTGCGTTTGCACGTGACGTCTCGAGCCGGTGTGTGTCACCAGGAATAACCTTGCATGCCGTAATTTGTATCGTGTCGGCGGCCCCACCACGGCAGGTAGGCATTGCTTCCGCCGCGTGCGCGGAACCAGTCCTTGTCGGGATCGATCGGCGTGAGCTTCGACGGAGGAAGGACGACGACCGCGACCGGGTGATCCGGATCGGTCGTGCCGGCGACGAGTGCGTTGCCGCCGAAGTGATTGATCCGGCCGATTGCGAAACGCAGACGATCCGACCCAATAATTATTGGGCAGCATCCCGACTATTGAATTGGCTCGCAATTCTTCCGATCTTCCTCCGATGGTCCGCGGTGTTGGGCCGCATCCATCCAACCCAGATTAAATTGGGTATAGCTGTAGTGACATAACAGCGTGGGCTTTACGGCGACGCTTTTGTCATCGACGGTTAAGGCGTCAAGTGTGAGGGGCACAGAGGGAAATGTAACATCATCTACCGCGATTTGATTGGCTCTATACTTGATGTTGAACTTTCCACCCCAATATTCCGCCGCCTTGCCTGATACAACGCGATAGCCGGTCGGCGCTGTTTTTGGTGAAACATAATACAAGGCCATCGACTGATGTAGCCGCATGTCATCGTCCCCCGAAAATCGAAATAGGTCACTAGGAACAAATAGGTCGGTCGGGTAACCCTTTCTTTCCGAATTCGGCTTCGGTTGTCTGGCAAAAATCCATTGATGTTCGTCATCGTAAACGACCAACTGAATATCTATAGCCACAGGGCTGGCGAGAGAGTTGTAATCTTCAATCTGGCTGTAACGCCGTGCCCCGACCGGATCGCGCCATTTATCGGCAACAAGGTCATCGGGAATTGCAAACACGATTTCTGGGTAGTTATTGAATGCACCCATGAAACGATATTTGGTGCCGGGTACATAGGCGGAGATCGGGCGGCGCATGGGTAAATCCGTACCGTAGACTGTCCAACTAATCGGACGTGCATCCAGAAGGGCTTTCCAATCGGGTTTTGTTCCGCTCTTCAAGGCGACCAGATTTTGCCATTTACAGTCGCTGATCCGATCATGGCAACTATTATACAAATAAAGGCTGATACCCTCGCTTTCCAGCGTCAACCACGGACGTGGTTCAGCCGGAAAGCTATAAATTTTCTCGTAAGATTTCGTTGAAAAATGCGGCACAATCATCGGCGGGCAACCGGCTAGCAACGCACTTATCGGCAGCGCCACGATCAATTTTATCTTTTTCAAATATTTGGATTTTAATGTCCGGGGCATGCTATTCATACCATTCCGCTATTTTCATATCGTCATTGTTAATCTGGAATCATGGTGGTGACGAAAGGAAACACCATGAGCGCCACCAAACCGGGCGCGATAGTAAAAGGCTGCACTCGACTCCTGTTACTAGACGCGGCGGTTACGTTCACATGCAGCGCGCCGCCAAGCCGGTGTGCATCACCACGAATAACCTTGCATGCCGTAATTTGTATCGTGTCGGCGGCCCCACCACGGCAGGTAGGCGTTGTTGCCGCCGCGTGCGCGGAACCAGTCCTTGTCGGGATCGATCGGCGTGAGCTTCGACGGAGGAAGGACGACGACCGCGACCGGGTGATCCGGATCGGTCGTGCCGGCGACGAGTGCGTTGCCGCCGAGGTGATTGATCCGGCCGATTGCGAGCGCGACATCCGTCAATGCACTGCCGGTTCCCATGTCGCCGAGCAGTGCGGCCGTGTTGAATGCCTGCTTCCGGTGTTCGTAATCCGGCAGAATTTCAGTCAAAGTCTGCGCGAGCGCGCCAATGCGTGATGACGATGCGTCACTACCTATGCCTGCGTCGTGAACGATGTAGTTGAGGTCCGGGACTGCGACGCCGGCATTGCGCGCTGCCTGATCGATCGTCGCTTTCCACGTCTGCACGATTCGTTTTGTGCCGACCTTCGATGAAAACTCTTGTGTGTTGCCAGTGGCGGCCTTGCCGATCCATGCAAGCGGTTCGCGCTCGGTGTTGAACGTCGGACCGGCGAGGAACAGCGTGACAAGGTTCTCATTGATCTGTGCATCCGTGGGCGGGAAGTTGGGTGCGTCCCAGTTCACTACCCAGACGCTTTTGTCGGGGTTCGCCTGCAAGTAGTCCAGTGCGTTGTTCAATGAAGTGAATCCGGCGTTCGCGCCGCCTTGTGTGGCTTGTACGTCGGGGAGCGTGTTGCGGCTCCACATCGTTGGAAAATACCGATTCCCGATCGAAAACGTCCTTCGAATGGAGTCCTGCAAGTAGCTTTGCGATTCGGCTGCGTCGAGCCGCTCCGGAACTGCAAGCTCGACACGGATGCCAGCCAACTCACGCCAGTTCTTTTTATCGTCGGGTTTGACCGTGTAGAAGTATTTCGCGTTGCTCGCGTAGCGTGAGTGAAGCAGCAGTGGGAACTTGGTCATGTACTTGCTATAGAAACCTCTGAATGTTTCTGCGCCTTCGTTGCCGTATGCAATACCCGCTACCGACTGGAGCGTTGTAAAGGACTTCGGATCTGTGCGCACCATGTCGTCGTTCTTGTTCGGAGACGCGAGTCCTTGTGTCCACAACAATTGCCATTCTGTCGGGTAGTCCATGCGTTGCAACGGATTCAACCAGATCAAACCCACGACCTGCGCGACGAACGGCTTCGCCGCCTCTTCCGCGGACGGCCCCGCATGCGTTAAGGGTTCCGTCGCGGGGGCCGCGTGCGCTGGCCGTACCGTGGCCGTGGTGAACAGGAGCACCATGAGTGCAGCCAGGCTGGGCACGACTACAAATCGTTTCATCAAATCTCCTATTTCCAGTTGTATCGGGTCCGGTTGTTCTACGTGCGCCATCAACGACGCTATGAGCACGGCCGAGATCATCCATGCTGCGACCGCAACGGCGGCACGTCGCGGCCATGTAGCGATCAGTGCCTTCATATCGCTCCCCCGACCTTCAGATAGAACTGACCTTCTCGTTCATCCGTGATCGTGTCCGGCATGTTGCCTTCACTGCTCTCCGCATGTACCCATTCATGCATCGGAAGCCCGTCAAGCTCTCCGCGCATAAAGTACTGTGTGTACTTCTTGTTTAGGCTAGCGTTGGGAATACCGTCTCCCATCCGCCAATCGGCTTCAATCCGTAGTGCTTTCATTTGCTCAGGCGTCAGATAGCAAACCCCGATCGCCACGTCGTACGCAAGCGCCTTTTTAGCGTGATCCGGATTGGTCATCGTCGTGGAGTGATTTGTCGGGCTATTGGTCGAGCCACGATCGAGCCAATCGACAATCTGCTTGTCGCGCCATTCCTTGTAGCCCTCCGGCATTTCGCTCTTGCCGTCCTCGCCGATCACGTGGCCATCGCCATCGAGCCATTCCGTATTCAGCGTGCGCCGCGCCTCCATCCGCATCAGAGCACGGTCCTCGTAACGCTGTCCGGCTTCGCTCTCTGCCGTCCCTTGCGCGACACTGTCCGCGTTCTTCGCCTCGTACTGATCGTAGGGATCATCAGCGCGCTTGTCGGCGTCTGTCTTGCTTGCGTCTCGCCATGCGGCCGGCGGATCGTTGCCTTCGTTGAAGTCGCTCTTCGCATTGCCGTCCGTCGTTTCGATGGGCTTGCCGAACCGCAACGCTTGCGGCGGGAACGGTTCGTCGAGTGCCGGCGCGTCCGCCACCACGCTCCAGCCCTCCGGCGGATCGGCATTCACGCGGAACATGTTCAACGCCGAGCTGAACCCGGTCACGACGAACATCAGCGGCGCGGTTGCAAGCGTAGCCGCCACGCCCCAGACACTTTCGTTCCCTTTGAGTGCGCCGATGAGATTGAACTTGGCCGGCGGCGAAGGCGGATACCAGAATCCCGAAGTCTTTCCCTTTTGCCGATGCCGCCAGTCGTCTTCCAGATACCGATAGCGCTCCTGCACGCCAACCTGGAAGCCGGAGGCAAAGACGCGCTGCGTCAGCACGCCGGGGACGTTGATATCGTGCAGTTCGTTCTTGTCGATGCCACGCCAGCCGATGCCTTGAACCGTGACCGCCGAAATCACCTGGTCGTGTGGACAGCAATACGCGGTGACGCGACCATATGTCGATTCGTTCAGGCCATGGCGAGCCCGATCCTCTTGTGCCGCATAAGACCGCTTGCTGGTCGGCGATACCCGCTCGTTGGCCATATCTTCATCGATCTTGCCGGCGGGCAGTTCGTAGGCTTTGCGCGTGCCGATGATCGACAGAAACTTGCCGAACGTTTTCGTGCGCGCGGCGTAGGTCTGCCGTCCGCGACGGCCGCCACCGTCCCTGGTCGCGCGTTGCGACCAGGTATCCATGAACGTATCGGATGGATTGGGGCCGTCTGCGCGCGCAAAGCTGTACGGCGCATTCGCCAGTACGTAGGCATCCGCCACGCAATGCCCGCTACGTCCCCACGGATCTTCGACATCGGGCAGTGCATCGCCGAAGAACGCCGCCGTCAGGCCCACGATGTTGCCCTGGCTATGGCATACGACGGTAATTGGCACGTCGGCCTGCATGCGGCGAATCGACTCGATCAGTCTCGCAAGTCGCAACGCCGCGAGCACGCCATATGCGCGGGGTGGCGCGCGATACAGCGGCCGGTTGGTCGGGTTGATTCCCTGGACGGTCAACCACGCGGCCGCGCGGTCGTCGAGGCCGCCGTGCCAGAGATCGGGCAGGCTCGCGCAGCCGTTCGTGAATGGGCCGCCGCCCCAATAGTCCTTCTCATTCAGAAAGATCTTGTCGCCATACTCTTTCAACTCTGCGGCGGTTGCCCGATAGCCCCACCGGAAATGAATGACGGGCGAGAAGGACGGGTCAGATTTGATGTAGTTGCCGGACCAAAGCGTCGGATTCAAAAACCCATCCGGCGTCACGCTTTCCGTGTACTTCGCGGGCACCAATTGCCCGGCATCGATGCCGTGATATTGCAACTGATCGTCCAGCCGCCCGAGCCGTCGGTTCAGACCGTCGCACAGCCCCTGCTCGGCGGCTTCGAACCATTCGCCTTCGGAGTTCACGCCATGGACGAAGATGACGATACCGGGCAACGGCATTTGCTTGATGCAGATCAGCCGGGTGTCTTTCGTCCACATCGAGACTCCGTCGCTTCTACCGACGACGATCTGAGGTGGCTCCGGGCGCGGCGCAGCCGCGTCGGGCACGTCGGCCTTCGCGGCGTGCTCGTTGGTGCGTGCTTCCTCTTCCGGCCGAGGATCGAGAGATGAATCAATCATCCGGACTCCTGCGCTTGCGTTAAACATTCTTCTTGGTGAACTGCACCGCCAGCCTCTCGAACCGATCGGTATCGATCGCCGGCAATTCCCCGGCCGTGTCGGTCGTCAAACTCGACAGCGTTCCCGATGCTGTTTGAATCTGTCCTTCGAATCCCGGTGCCGCGTTACCGTCCGTTGGACGGATCAGCTTCGGGACGCGGCCGAGCGTGCGTTGATCGAATGCCGGCAGGTCGACGCTCATGCTCGCGGGGCCGCCCCATGCATGACCGTCCGATTTCACGGTGAACTTGCCGGGGCATCCCAGTTCGATATCGCTGCCATGCAGCTTGAGATACGCACCGCCGGACGTGACGAATACGACTTCGTCGCTTGCCGTGCCGGCAAGCCTGCCGTTGGCCGCGGTCAACTGGATGTTTTTGCCGGATTCGATTTGCGTGTCGTCGTTCTGCGATTGAAGGACCACTTTCCCCTGATGTGCGATCGCCGATACACCTTTGCCGTGCGCGAACATCGCGACGCCACGCCCGGCATGCAGATTGATTCGCTCGCCGCTCGTGATTTGCATGTGTTGCTGCGCGATCTGATCGATGTTCTCGCCTGCATACGTGACGTGCGTTTTCGGCGTGACGTTCAGCGATCCTGCTTGCGCGCCGAACGCCATGAACGCGGATGCGTCGCCGGTGGCGCCGGATTCCGATTCGCCGGGTTTCCAGTGACGGAATGCGTTGGCGATGTTGTCCTGGCCGGCCGTGTCGGCGGACTGCCCGCCGTGCTGGCCGGCATAATCGCCGAGCGACTTGAAGAGTTCCGTGCATTGATCGAGCAAGCGGATCAATTCATCGCGATCGAGCTGACCCCCGGTTGCATGCGAACGCGCATAGGTCGTCAACAGCATGCCTTGGGCGGCGCGCAACGCCGCAGCGGCGTCGGTGCGCAACTCCGCGCCTTCGCCCCGATCGTTCCCGTGTCCGTCCTTGCGCGGCTGCGTCAGGTAGCCGAGATTCAACTGCGTATGCGCATGTTCGCTTGCCAACTGCGCGGAGATTTGCGACGGCGTATCGTCCAGACGAAGCTGGTTATGACGCCGCCCCTTGATTTCCCGCGTCTTGATCCCGGACACGTAGCGATTGCCAGGAAGCGCGCCGGTATCGCTGAAAGTCGCGGGCGGGTTCGCGCCGTTGCTCAACACCCCGATGATCACCAGACGGTCGGGATCGCCCGACAGATTCCCCAGCAAGACCTCCATGCCGACACGCGGCAGGAACAGCGCACCGAAGCATTCGCCCGCGAGACTCGCCGCGACGCGGATCGGTGCGCTGTCGCCGGCCAGGCCGTTTGTTCCGGCGCCTTGCGCGTGAGCATGGTCCGCCGGATCCAGCCCGTGAATCCGCACACGCACGCGGCCGGCCTTGTCGCAGAACACCTCTTCGCCCTGCGTGCCGACGATCGTGCCGGTCATCAGGTGAACCGGCGGCACGTCGATCGCCGGATCGTAGGCGGGCTTCAGCGGCACGCCGCGTTGCACGCACGTGAAGCTGTTCTCGTAGCGCGTGTCCGTTGATCCCGATGCATCGGGCGGCGGGGCGGTTGGCGTGAGGTTGTGGCTTGCCGTGAACAGCCCGCTTGTGCGGCCCGACAGGTCTTTCGGCAGGTTGTTCCAGATGACGTGTCGAATCGACGTGACGACGAATCGACGACGATCGATCGACTTCATATCCAGCTCGGGGTCGCCCGCCAGCGTGAACCCGTGTCCCACCAGCATGTCGCGCACGGTGCCGATACCGTCGAAGCGCGCGGCTTCGAACTGATGGGCCAGCATCCGGTCGTGCGCGATGCGCGCGTGATCGCGCCACGAGTCGCCGACGTGCGGGATGTCGATCGCGATATCGGTCAGCAGGCGCGCAAGATCGTTCCCCGACTCGCCCTGGCCGATGTCTGTGACGGCCTCGAAGTCGTCCACACGAGCGGTCTTGTAATCCCACGACGGGCGGCGGACCTTGCCGGGCGACAGACGCTGGTCGTACGCGAAGAGGGTGACGGTGTCACGTTGCTCGACGCCGGCGTCGCGCGGGTGGAGGCGTACGGTACCGGCCGGCGCGTCCGGCAGACGGTGCGGATCGTCGCAGAACACGAGCGTGTGAATCGGCCGCTCATCGGTCACGCCGCGTCTCCCGTCGACCGGGGCGGCCTTCGCAAAGACCGTGATGCCTTCCCGGCGCAGCAGCCGCCGGATGAAGCGTGCGTCGGATTCGTTGACCTGCCGCGTCAGCTCGCGTGCCGGATACCGATCGGCCTGCAACATCGACAGGTCGAAATCGAACGCTCGCGCGAGTGCGGAGCTACGCTGTTTCCACTCGTTCATCAGCGTCACCAGAATCTCCGGCACGCTGCGCGAGCGGAACAGGCGGGCGTTCGTGCGACGGTCCATCAGCGACAGCGCGTCGCACACATGCAGCTGATAGACGGTCAGTTCGCCATCGGATTGACCGGTTCGCACTTCGTGCACGATCGCATTGATGGCCCGGATGTTGCCGCGGTCGGTCGTCAGCCGGACCGATACGGGCAAGCCGAGAAACAGCGCAGGTGGCAGATGATCGTAGGTCGACACGCAGGTCAGTTGCCCTTCGATCCCCGACATCAGTCCCTCGCGGATATCGGCGTGATGGAGCGCCAGCAGATGGCCGACCGCGCGTTGCGCCTGCCCGAAATGAAGGGAGACTGGACGCTTGTTCAGGTCGACCAGACCCGACGCAAAGTTTCTCAAGGTTGCTGCTATCGACATAACGACAATCTCGTTATTTTTTGTTCCGGATTCGAATAGGTTCGAATCCGCCTCTCAGGATGACTAGGCAACGGCACTCGGATTTTCGGTGCGAAGAATAGCAAGCTATTTCTATCTTAAGTCGATATTTTTATTTTGAGATGTTGAAAAATTCATTCTGAAACAATGATTAGTGATTGTTTGCTTAGGGTGGATTTTTTATTTAAATGAGAATATATCGAGTCGAATATTCTGAATTGGTATTTGTCATGCCTCGTTTTCCAATATCGTTGGCGTAGGGCTTTTTTGGCTAGGACATGATTGAATTGAAATTTGAGAATTCAGAATTGTCTCGACTCAAAATGAGCAGCGGTACGTCACGCCATTGAAAGCGGTGCGAGCGGGCTTGCGCACTGGCGCGCGATGTGCCGCCCGCGGATCGAATCCGATGGGCGCCGCTGCTCGCTTTCCGTCGGTTGTTGTCGCCGAGGCAACACGGTAGTGTTGTGTTGGCCATTGACGTGCCGCCGGGCCGACACGGAACCTGTGACGAGGCGTGCCGGCATCGGCGAATTTCAAGCGGCGGGTGCGTTGCCGGTCATTCCACCCTATAGTGCTCGTCGTTGATCGATCCGCAAGCAATCGGGGGTTCGTCGTGTTTCACCGGAAATTCAAATCGCGTTGTTCGCGCTTCGCGTGCATCGTCGCCGTGACGACGATGCTGGCGCCCGTCGCGGCGCGTGCGGAGGGGGAGGCCGTCGACGGCACGACGCACGTCGCGTCAGCTGTCGATCACGACACGTCCCCGGCACGTCCGATTGCCGGCGACGATCCGGTTGCCATTCGGGACGCGCTGCAGAAGGTGCACGTCAGCACGCTCTCACCTTCGTTGGGCGATCGCGTTCGCGGCGCGGTCGCCGGTGCCGCCGGCCGGCACGGCCCGACGAATCCCGACCTGGCGGCCGTCGGCCTGGATCGTGACGTGACGTTCGTGGTGCCGGTGCGGTACGGGCTGAGATACCGGTCGCGGCGGCAGCTGCTGACGCTGGATATCGACCTGTTCGATGCGGAGCGCGACGGCCGGGCAGGCATCCTGCTCCACAAGGTGACGACGGGGCCGCGAGGACGCGGGCTCGTGATTGCACCGGAAGCGAAGGCAAAAGGGTACGTCCAGCACGTCGACATCATCGAACTCGAGGCCGGACAAGGCAAAAAAACCACCGTTCGGAGCCGCATGCGGCTTTCGCCCGCCGAGTACGCGCAAACGCATGGCGACTTCGCACTCGTTTTTTCCGGACGCCTGGTGCGGCCTTACCTGACCGAACAAACCGAACATGCCGACCCGAGTATCGAGGAGCCGACGGACATTTCGACGAGGATCTCCACGTTGCACATGGATCTTCACGACATCCGGCTAGTGAGTCCGTCGAGCGGCGTCGTGGTGTCGAAGAAGTTGCGGTTGTCGAAGTAGCGGGTTTCGCCGGGCGGGTCATGCAGCTTTGCGCTTCCCGTCGAGCAGAGGGAAGCGCCGCCGCGACGATGCGATAACCAAAGGCGGTTCTGTCCTTGGACGATATTTTTCCTGGTAAGTGAGCGGTAAGTCGACTGGTCCTACAGTAGCCCCCGTTTCGATTGTCGACTCCAGGAAAATGATAGTGAAAACTGCCTTCCGCCGCGAACGTCCGTTACTGCTGCTTGCCGCTTCATTCGCGTTGTCGTCTGCTTCGGCCTGGGCCGACGACGGCACGATCCTGCCCGATACCGACAATTCAGGGCTGACCATCCTCAACAACGCGACGAACGTCACGCATTGGGGATTGGGTGCCGGTGTCGGCGTCGAGCCGTCGCCTTACAAGGGAGACAGCAGCCGTGTATTGCCTTTGCCACTGCTCTATTTCGACAACAAATGGGTGCGGGCCATCGGTACCACGGTCGATCTGAAAATCGGGAGCTGGAGCGGCGTCAGTGTCGCGCTGCGTGGCCAGTTCTCGCTCTTCGACGGCTACAAGGGCTCGGACGCACCGATCCTGAACGGCATGGAAAATCGCAAGGGCGCGTTATGGTACGGCCCTGCACTGTCATGGAGCACCGGCTTCGGCACGTTGTCGGGCAGCTTCCTGCTCGGCGGAAACAAGGGCGAGCGCGCAAAAATCGGCTTCGAGAAGGCGTTTGCGCTCGGCCAGTTCTCGATCGCGCCACATGTCGGCGTGGAATGGCTGAGCGACAAATACGTCGACTACTATTACGGCGTGCGACCATCGGAGGCGCGTGCGTGGCGCGCGGCCTACAACGCGGGGTCGACAGTGAACGTGTCGGCCGGCACCCGTATCGACTATCAGTTGACGAAGCAGCAGACGATTTCCGTGGACCTCGGCGTGTCGCGTCTCGGCGACGCCATCACCGACAGTCCGATCGTCGGAAGACGGTTCGTTCCCGAGGCCAGAATCGGCTACATGTATCGATTCAAGTGAGTGCGAGTATGCCAAGAGTGGCGATTGTCGAGGATCACGAGCGCCTGGCCGGGTTGTTGGGCCAGGCCTTGGCCGCGGCGGGAATCGAATCCGACCGGTTCGGCAATGTCCGGGAAGCCGCCTACGGTGTCGACCAGGCCGATTACGCGCTGCTGATCATCGACCGCGGATTGCCCGACGGAGACGGTCTGGCGTTCCTGAGGACGCTGCGCGCGGCGGGGCGCATGATGCCTTGCCTGATGCTGACGGCGCGCGACGCGTTGCATGACCGCATCGACGGACTCGAAAGCGGCGCCGACGACTATGTGACCAAGCCGTTCGAGATGAGCGAACTCGTCGCCCGCGTACGCACGCTGATGCGGCGCCCGGCGCTGCTCACGACGCTCGTCGCATCGTTCGCGGATGTGACCGTGGACCCGCCGCAGCGCGCGATGCGCTGTGGCGACCGGACGGTACTGCTGGCGCCGGCCGAACTGCAGGTCATGCTCTGCCTGATCGAAGCGGCCGGCCGGACCGTCCGGCATTCGATACTCGAGCATGCCGCATGGGGGCTCGCGGAGGCCGTCACGCCGAACGCGCTCGAGGTGACCGTGCACCGCTTGCGCAAGAAACTGACGGCGATCGGCGCAACGACGCGGCTCACCAATATCCGTGGCGCCGGCTTCGCGCTGCGGGACGCGTGACGATGCTTCGCCGCGTTTCGCCAGTTGCCACTCACGGGTAGAAATCGCCATGTTCCGTCATTGGGTTCTACGCCTGTCGACGCGCCTGTGGGTGACCAACCTCGTCGCGTTCGCCATCAGCCTGGCGCTGATATCTGCGCTTTCCGTCTATTTTCTCGATCGATATCCCGAGCTCCTGGGACGGCGCCAGCAGATGGAGAGCATCCGTCATATCGTGGCCGGGATGCGTTTCGATGCGGCCGGGCGCCCGGCATCCGTGCGATTGGGCGAGCATCCGGCGGTGATGTTCCGGCTCTTGCCGGCCGACGTGAAGTATCGCGTGCTCGATGCGACGGGGAAGGTGTTGCTGGCGTCGGTGCCTTCGAGCGAAGATCGACCGTGGCTGACGGACGACCTCGCGACGGTGGCCGGCAAGGTACTGCCCGCCACGATCGACGGCAAGGCGTTCGCGGTCGCGACGCAGCGCGCGCTGAACGGCAGCGTCGTCTATTTCGTGCAGGTGGCGTACAGCAGGGAACTCGTCGATGCGCTCGTCAGGACGCGGATCGATCCGATACCGAAGACCATCGCTTATGTGCTGGTCATCGCGACCGTCATTTTCGGACTGACGCTGCCGTTGACGATCAGCCATGTGCTGAAGCCGTTGCGGGAGGTATCGCGTGCCGCGCGGGAAATCGAGCCACGCAACCTGAAGACGCGGCTGTCGTCGGCCGGCATTCCCAGCGAGATCAAGCCGCTGATCGATGCGTTCAACGATGCGCTGACCCGGCTCGAAAACGGCTTCGCGGTTCAGCAGCAATTTCTGGCCGACGCCGCGCACGAGTTGCAGACACCGCTCACGCTCGTCAGAGGCCAGATCGAGTTGCAGCCCGACATCAGACAGAAGGCGCTGCTGCTTCGCGAGATCGATTTGATGGCGAGGCAGGTCAAGCAATTGCTGCATCTCGCCGAAGTCAGCGAAGCGCAGAACTTCAGCTTCGGCGACGTGAACGGCGTCGAAGTCGTGCAGGACGTCGTGAGCCTGCTGGCCGGCAAGGCCGATGCGAAACAGGTGACGCTTCATATCGAAGCGCGCGACGCCACGGCGCCCATGCGGGCGGACAGCGGGGCGCTTTTCATCCTGCTCAAGAATATCCTCGAGAACGCGATCAATGCGTCGCCGTCGGGCGGTGTCGTCGTGCTGACCGTCCTTGATTCGGTGATTCATATTGAAGATGAAGGGCCGGGTATTCGGCGGGAACATCTCCCGCTGCTTTTCGACCGGTACTGGCGGGCGCCCGATTCGCGGTATGACGGTGCGGGCCTCGGGCTGGCGATCTGCAGGGAGATTGCCGAGGCCCATCAATGGAGGCTGACGGTCGATGTGCTGAAGGCGGGGACGCGGTTTAGTGTTTGGTTTTAGGCTGCACGGTTGTCGTGCCTGGCGGCGCAAGCGCGACAGGGGCACATGCATCGTATGCAGGTGTGACGCCGAAGTGGGCGATCCGTCGATATCGTCCGCAAGAGCCGGGCGGTCTGGCAGAACGGGCTCATGCGACGTTCGGGAATTTCGATGAGGCGCCCCTCACGCGCGATTTCCGCAAGCTGGTGGGGAGGGCGCCGCGCGAGTATCGTCGGGATGACCGGTAGAAGTAAGGTCGGCCGCCGGCGTATATGAATAGGTCCTCGCCCTCATGTAAGATGCGCACTGCTTCGTCCGGTCTTGAGAGGGGCCGGATTCTCGCGCCACAACGGCAATTTGCCGAACAACAACAAGGAAGCCACGAGAGATGCCGGGGATTTCCACTGAAGCCTTTTCTGTCTGGCACGCGATCCTGTCCGTTGCCCGGCATGCACCTTCGCCGCACAACGTTCAACCATGGCGCGTGCAACTGATCTCGGACGATTGCGCCGAGCTGTTCGTCGATGGCACGCGTACGTTGCCGAAGGAAGATACGACCGGGGCGTTCCTGTTGTCCGCGATGGGCATGTTCATCGAAGCGATCGATCTGCTCGCGGCACCACGCGGCTTGCGTGTCGAATGGCAGTTGCATCGCCCGGTACGGGAACTGGCGGCCGTCATGTCCCGGCCAACCCTGCCGGAACTGATTCCGTTCGCTGCGTTGCGGCTCGTTGCCAACGTCGGATCGTCGCGCGACGACCCGTCCGCGCTGATGATGGCGCGCCGCACGTCGCGCATTTCGATGGACCCGACACCGGTGCCGGACGCTGCTGTCACGCAACTGACGGCATTGGCCGACGAATGGGGGCATCGATATACCCATGTATCGGGAGCCGAACGGATCGAGCCGATCATCGCCGCGAACATCGACGCCGTGTTCCACGACATGAACGTTGCGGATTACCACGACGAAATCACGGAGTGGTTTCGCTTCACCGAACGCTCGGCGGCACGGCATCGCGATGGTCTCGACTGGCGCTGCATGAACCTGTCGCGCGCGGAGTTCTGGCTTTCCGCGCATCTGTCGAAAATCCTGACGTTCAAGCCGACGCGCTTTTACTTCAAGCACCGGTATCGCGCGCAACTGGGCCACGTACCCGCGATCGGCGTGCTGAGCGGCGACTTCTTCAACCCGGAGAATGCGATCGAGTCGGGCCGATTCCTGCTGCGTTTCTGGCTCGCCCTGACGAGCCTCGGGCTGTACCTGCATCCGTACGGCAACCTGGTCACGAACCCCGACGCCGCCGCGTGGTTCAGTGCACACACCGGTGTTGACCGCGCATGGCTTGTCTTCAAGGTCGGCTACTCGCGTACGCCGCCGCAAAGCCAGCGCAGGGCGCTCGCCGACATCCTCGTCGATGCGCCGGTTTCGTCCCATTCTCCGAGATCCGCATGAATACGCTCCATCGTCTGTTTCTCGAAACCATTCTCTGGACGCTGTGGTTTCTTCGTCGGGTGATCAGTGTCGATGGACGCCTTTACGTGTTCCTCAACGCACCTGTGTTTCAACCGTATCTGGCCTATGTCGGCCGCATGCGCGCCCGCGTGGCGTTCCTCAAGGCGAGCACGGCATGTCCGGCATACGTCGAGTTCCTGAAGGCCGAGGGTTACAAGCCCCGCGGAAGATGGCGGTTATCCGACTTGCCCGCGATGACCAAGGAGAACTACATCAAGCGCTACTCGATCGAGCAGCGCTGCTATGGCGGAGCCATTCCGAAGTCGGGCGTCGTCATCGACGAATCGTCGGGGTCCACCGGTCAACCGAACAACTGGGTGCGCAGCGCGGCCGAACGCAGCGACGTCAAGCGCATCCTGCAACTGAACTATCAGCTGGTGTTTCGCGATTCCGGCAAGATGCTGCTGAACTGCTTTGCGCTTGGGCCGTGGGCAACGGGCATGAACGTGTCGATGTCGCTGGTCGACGTCGGCATCATGAAGTCGATCGGACCGGACAAGGCCAAGCTGATCAACACGCTGAAGCTGTTCGGGCCGAAATATCAGTACCTGATATTCGGCTATCCGCCGTTTATCCGCTCGGTGGTCGACGAATGCGATCTCGACCTGACGCCTTATCACATCGATTTCATCGTTGGTGGCGAGGGCTTGTCGGAAGCGTTGCGCGATCATCTGCTGCGCAAGGCGAGCACGGTCATTTCCTCGTATGGCGCGTCGGATCTCGAGATCAACATCGGCGTCGAGACTCCGACGACGATCGGCTTGCGGCGCGCGTTGCTGAGCCGCCCCGAGTTATGCCGCGAACTGTTCGGTCGCGATACGCCGCCGATGATCTTCCAGTACAACGCGCTCGACTACGTGATCGAAACGAATGCCGACGGAGAACTGCTGGTGACCATCGGGCGCCAGTCCGGTGCGGCGCCGAAGATCCGCTACAACATTCGCGATTCAGGCGGGACATATCGATTCCGCGAGCTGAACAAGCGTCTGTCGGCACATGGCATGCGCCTGACGGAATTCGCGTCGCGGACCAGCCATTTCCCGTTCCTGTTTGTGTACGGGCGCAACGATTCGAGCGTGCCTTTTTATGGCGCGAAGGTGTTCCCGTCCGATATCGAGCAGGTTCTGTCCGCTTCTCCGGCGCTGCACGATGCAATCAGCACGTTCCAGCTCGCGACCACCGAGGATGCGCACCTGACGAGTTTCCTGCACGTTCATCTTGAACGCGCGTCGGGTAGTGTGCCGGTGCAGCTTGACGATGCCGCGCTGCATGCTGAGATGTTCGAGGGTATGAAGCGCGTGAATCAGGATTTTCGTGAGGTATCGAGGTTGTTCGATCCGGCACAGGTGATCGTGCATATGCACGATCACGATACAGGGCCGTTTCAGGGGCGCGATATTCGAATCAAGAACAAGTACATCGCGTGAGGGCGGGAGGGTGATGCGTTCGGGCTGCCTTGTCTCGCGCCGGACCATCCGGCGTTTTCCTCTATCGCTCACCCCGGTCCGGCGGCCTCCGCTCATCGTCTGCGGACTTGAACGCCGACGTACTCCCCGTCTCGTATGAGGGCCGGATCGATGAAGCCTTCCCGCTGAAATGTGGCTTTCACCGGACGGCTTGTCAGCTGCCGATTTTTCGATATAATGAATCAACGTTCGGAATGTCGAACGTTAGAAATCAAGCATCCAGAGTCGGATTTTCCGACGCCAACCTGCCCTCCCGGGCAAGGTGGACGCCTTAGAGGCGATGCGGCCGATTGACGGCAACGAAACGGGAGCAGCATGGCTGGCACCGGTTCGATAATCACTCATCCGGAGCAACCATGAGCCAAGTTTCCTCCGCTTCCCGCCCGACTGTCTGTGAAGACTGGTCGCAGTTCCTTCCCGGTTTCACGTTGACGCATACGGTTCATCTCATATCGAGACGGAATCCGGGCATCGTCTCGACCGCGGCGGCCGTACTCGAAGGGGAAACGGCGACAGTCGATCGGTGGGCCATCACGCGCTGTGGCGACGTTCTCGAGCAGAAGATCGTGCTCGGTGAAATGACGGAAGGGCAAGCGGTGCGGTTGCGTGAGCGGCTTGCGGCGCTGGATGGTGTGCTCCGTACGAGGGTGGAACATCATTTCGTTCGGGCGGGTTAAGCCGTCTTCGGAAATGAACCGGAGGGCGGCTGTTTGCGGGTGCATTTGTGTCGTCGCCGTATCTGTTCGCCAAAAATGAAAGTGTCCCGAGGGAATCGAAAGAGTTTCTGCAGGAACTAATAGGTATGCGACTAGGATGACAAGGTGGGAACTACGTTCGAACGTGGTATCCCTCTCGTGTTGCTATAGTAGCCACTCCTGCTTTGCACTTTTGCTCGATGAAAGCCGGTTTGACTATCCCGTTTGCTGTGAGCCCCTTGGGGCATCTTGTCGCCGCACGTGACCTGCCGAAGCATGCGAAAGGACCGTTTCGCTGCGCCGCCTGCCGAAGCCCGGTGATTCTAAAGCAAGGTGAAGTGAAAGCTTGGTATTTTTCGCACCTGCCGGGCTCGGATTGTGCGAAGGGTTTCGAAACGGCACTTCACATGCTGGCTAAACAGATTCTGCTCGAGCATCGGCGTCTACGTGCGCCCGCGCTGGTCTGTGTGGATGAGGGAGCGCTTGAAAAAGGTATCATGGTATGCGATGAGCACGTCGTCCGCTGGGCTGCGGCGGGTGAAGCCGAGAAGTGGATGGACGGCATTCGGCCGGACTTCGTGGCCGATTGCGGAGACCAACTGCTGATCGTCGAAGTCGTCGTGACCCACGAACCCGACGGCAACAAGCTCGCGCATCTCGCCCGCCTCGCGATTCCCGCCCTCGAAATCGACCTGTCGGATGTCTCACGCGATGTCACCATCGACGCGCTCACGCGTCGCATCGTTGATACGGTTGCAGGCAAGCGATGGCTTTTCTACCCCGGTTGGGCCGAAGCCCAGGCTGTGTTCGACGCACGGTGCCGTGAAGAAGAAGCACGGCTCGAAGAAGAGGGCGCTGAGATTGAGGCTGAATACGCACGGGAGCGGGCCTTGGCCAGACGTGAGCGCGCCGCGGCGGCGGCGCAGCGAGACGCAGCCCGGAGGAAGATTGAGCGGGCGAACAAGCTGTTTCGGCAAGCACCGGACGCAGGCAAGACGGAGTTCCTCGCTGGGAAGCTCGGCCTAGCGGAACAGGATTGGCCGCTGCTGTTTGGCAGCAAGGTGCGCTGGGCCTCTGCCGTGAAGGCGCATGCGCGGATTTGGCAGGCCGATGTCTTCCGAAGATTCATCTATCGCCAACGGGGCAAGCGCGCCGCGTCCGAATTGACGGTTGACTGCGTAGCAGAATGGCTGACCCAGCGCTATGACGTGCTGCCGTCCGCGTCGATGTCGCTCCCGGTCGCGGTGTGGGACTTTATGTCCTTGCTTGCAAGGCACGGCTATCTCCGCCGGAATTCTGGCCAAGAATTCGAGATTCTGAAAGACGTGCTTCCTGAGCATGAGCGACTAGCGCCGACACATCCGCAGAGTCCAGCTGCTTTAGCTACTCGAGGGTTGTTCTGGTCGCGCAGCCTTGGCGACGAAATGCAAATCTATCTCGCCGCTGAACAAGCCGGCGTACGTAAGCCTCACACTGCGATGCAAAGCTTGATGCGTGGGCGGGTGTACCTGGACAGTGAGGCGGAATACACATACAGGGTCTCGGTCGCATTGCAGTTGTCGCTTGAGCAGACAGTCGAGTTTCTTGTGGCGGCCGGATTCTTCGTGCAAATCTGACCTCGTCACCTGGACTGGGAGCTGCAACTGATGTAGGGCGCGCTTGCTCGATACGGTGAAGGTTCGGTAGATAGAACGAGACCGCGGGCGAAAGGCTGCATGCAACGTGGAAAGCCGGCGCCAGAGTTGTCAGATGTGGAGATTGATGTCTACGTTGCAACTAGGCTCTAGGCCGCGAGCGTTCAGTATTTCCGTTTGCGAAGACGTGTCGCTTCGATGCGTGTGTTTCGTGGCGGTCGGCGACTGTCCGGACGCAACTTTGTGGTGGCGGCAACCCTCATTACCGTAAGTCGCACCAGCGAATCACGCCGTGCTTCAGCCAGAAATGGGAGCGGCAGCCTACCGTGCGGTCAACGGACGGCGAAAGACTCGGGAGACGAGTGTTTTTCAGGGTCATCGTCCACCTCGGTCGTTGTCCCTCAATCATGGAGAGTTGGATGGTATCGCCGCATCCACATGGACACCTGAGGGCCGCAAGCCAATATTGGCCACGTTCTCCGACAGCGTATAGCTTACCTGCCCGAAGAGAATCGGGCAGGTCATCAACGACGACAACCGTGTATCGACCGAGCAGGCCATCAACGTAGGCAAGGGCGCGGTTCCACAACCGTGAGAGCACTTGGGGCATTATTTAAAGGTCCATGATTCCGAGGAGAGGTTCTGTTGTGCCGAAGCCAATGCGTTTTGCGAACGCTGCGCATGCCTCTCCATCGTCTCGATAGTTGGTCGCGAGCGGGTCGGACAGACTGATGCGCCACTGAGCGAATTCCGCGTTAGGCTCGACTCGGAAAGGCATTAACCTAGCCAGCAGTTCGTTGACAGCATACGCCGCGACCAACATGTTGAGAGAGATGACGGCTGGGCGGTCGACGTCCATACCTTTTACGTAATCTGCCTTCCGCATTTCTTTATATCGTCCGGGCTCGTGCTTTTTCATGAAGGCCGCGTCGAGGTCTGCCTGCGAATAAACACCCCGACTCATGAGGCTTGAGCCGCCCGGCTGCACCGTGTGGACAGCTCCGGTCACGTGGTCGACGTTGCCCTTGCCATCCGCATCGATCCGGACTCCAATATCGATAAGCGGAATCAGGAAATGTGACGCGATTTTGTTGAGGAGATGTCGACCATCTACCGAATCCAAGCAGCCGAACAAAACGTCGCATTCGCCGAGTGAAAGAATTGTTTCTCGGTCAGTAATGTCATTGGGCAGCGGGCATACCCTTGTGCCAAGGTCCATGTCCAGGATTGCTTCCTGAGCCCGCTCGACTTTCAGGCGTTTTTTATCTGCATCTGAACCACGCGCGTTCAGGACGCGATTGAGGTTCTTCCTTTCGAGGTGGTCCGGGTCGACCGGAACCAGTTCGCCTACGCAGTTGCGCGCGAGCTGCTCAAGGACGATGCTGCCAGTGCCGGAGGCGCCAACCACACCGATGCGCAGTTGCCGCAACGTGCGATACGTTCCTTCGCCAAAGGTCTGGATAAGGCGTAGCGCGTGCTCGGGCGGTTCCGCCTCCTGGCCGCCGTATTCGCTGCGGTGGTGGAACTCGAAATCGTCCCCGGCAATACGAAACAGGTCGATGGGCCCGCCGAGGATACCGTCACGGACATGGCGGCCGAAAAACTTCCCATCAGGAAGCATCACGACGCTTGCGCGGGTCTCGACGTTATCGAGGATATTGTCGACCGCCGAGAAGAACGCCTGGTCGGACTCGTCGTCGTATCGCGAGAACTCCGGATAACCGCTCGGGTGGCTGTGGAATTTGACCACCGTCAGGTGCCTCTTCATCGCTCGATTCAGTGCAGGAAGCACCGTTTCGACAGACCAGACAACTGCGTCCGGTTCGCGTATGCGGCAAGCTTCGTACGGGACCTCTACAACTTCATGTACAAGTAGCTGGCTGCGCCCCACGCCCGAGGCCCAACCGCACAGTGCGATGGCGACTGCCTCCTTGCCATCGCCGGGAAAGAGGTGTCGAAGCAACTGCGCACGATGCTTGCCGGACATGGCCTGCACCGAGAGCCGGTCATTTGTTGTCATTTCGACAGCTCCGCACGCAGGAAATTGTCGACCAGCATCAGGTGTGTTCCGACGTTGTCGATGCCTTGGCGCCACTGACTGTTTGTCGTACGGTGGCGCGACCAGCCCTGCCACGTCTTGCCTTCGAAGACGTTCGTGACCAGAAAACGGATTTGCTTGCCGTCATTCCTCGCCAGCGCCGGATAGAAGTACACCATGTCAATCTGCGTATCCGGATAGCCTTGGGGCAGAATCACGAACATGTCGACTTTCGCCGGGGTGAATCCCGGCGGCGGCTCGAAACCGCGCACCACGATGCGCTTGGCGTCTGACGCGACGGCTTCCCACGCGTAACCCTTGCTGTTCAGGAACTCCGTGTCTTCCTCCATCACCGTGAAGTCCGCGCGGACCAGACCTTCCCCCTCTTGTACCTCTTTCGGGATGGTCGCGAAACGCTCCACGCCGTGGGCGGTGAAGTCGACCGTTTGCTCCGGTGCAACCGGACGCATCTGCCCGTGAACCTTTTCCGACAGAAGATAGCCGGCGCTCGACTTGCCGGCGAGTCCCAGAATCTGCTCGCCGGTCATGTGCGGGACGTCGACGACGTAGTAAGTCTTGTCGATTCGAATCTTGTACTTGTGCCCGTGGGGAATCGGCTTCTTTTCCCGGACGAAAATTTCAACGTCGATAATTTCTTCGCCGTCGCGGCCAACCGCTCCGACGATGATGGTTTCTTCAATGCGTTGCTCGTTTGCAGACATTTCAAACTCCGTTGCGTCGGAATGACGGGCGCCGAAGGGCGATGTTGACGTTCGGCCGGCCCGGTGCCAGACTCCGTCTTACATGTGAGACAGTCTGGCACGACGCGTTTCTTGAGTCAAACGGTATCTGTTGCATATATAAGACAGGAGAAAAATGGAACACGTGAAGATGGAAGTGCTAGCCCTGCACATCCTGCGGCGCAGAGATGGTCGTGGTATCCGAGAGGCGGCCAAGGAAGTCGGCATCAGCCCAGCCACCCTTTCCCGGGTTGAGAATAAGAAGGTCCCTGACTTGGAAACCTTCGGGAAGATTTGTGCGTGGCTTGGCGAGGACCCTGCAACCTTCCTTGGCTTGGTGCAGGCATCCTCATCGGCGCCGCGAGCTCAGGTTCATTTCAAAAAAGAAGTGGCGATACGCCCGGAAAGTGCCAAGGCGTTGAGTGAGATGATTGTTCTCGCTCAGGAGGCGCTTCTGAAGGAAGAGGTCTGAGCATACTGTGCAGCGTGGATACAAAGCCTGGTGCGAGCGGTTTTCAGCCGACACTCGCCGCGAGCTTGATTTGCCTTCGACCGCGCCCTTGAGCGCTCGGCAATTGGCGGCTCATCTTGGAATACGCGTTTGGACGCCCGGTGACGTCCCTGGGTTGGCGCCTGAAGTTAGGGCGGTGCTCCTGCGCAATGACGGCACGCCGAGCTGCTGGTCCGCAGTGACGCTTGTCGTCGGCGAAAAAACACTCGTTATTCTGAATTCGTCACATTCGCCCGCGCGGCAAGCGAGCGACCTGATGCACGAGCTCGCTCATCGCATTCGTAGCCATGAGCCGGAGGAGATGAACATCTCGTCCGAAGGCTTGATGCTGTTGAAAGCGTATGACAAGGAGCAGGAGGAGGAGGCAGACTGGCTGGCTGGTGTGCTCCTGCTTCCCCGCGACGCCCTGGTTCATATCCGGCGCCAAGGGTTGTCCGACGAAGAGGTCACCGCGGAGTACGGTGTGAGTAAGAGGATGTACACCTATCGCGTCTCGATGACGGGCGTGAACCGGCAATTTCGGTGACGAGGGAGCCCCAGCGAAAGCGGAGTGACATGTTTGCGTGGCCTCCTCAGTTGGCACTCAAAGCGTTTGCAGTCGCCGGCGGTATGAGTAAGGAGTGGCACCATCTCCGGCGGGCGTCGGAGATGACCAGAAAAAGGGGCTGCCATGAGCTTTGCCAATGAATTCGCAGTCGTAGACTTGGTGGCAAAGAGCCAACTCGCAACCAGCGGGGTAGATGCATTCTCGCTGTCCATCGTCAAGATGGAGCGGCAAATGCGGAAACTCTTCACATATCTCGTCTATCAGGCTCGCGCTTTCGGTCCTGAAAATGTGGAAGAACTCAGGCAAGCGTTGGGCGCGAGTAGGAAAGCGTACTTCGAAGGGTTCGAGCGAGGCATTAATGAACTTTCCGCAGTCTCAATCGAAAAAATGGTGGGGCAGCAATACGATGGACTTCGCCCCATCCTTGCAGACGCATTGGACGTTCGAAACAAGGTCTTCCACGGCCAATTGACTATGCGTTGTCTCCAGCGAGACCAGCTCGAGGAGTTGACTAAATTTATTAGGTGCTGGTGTAATTTGCTTGCCGACGGGGCAAGCAGAGCAATTGGATACGACGGGTTTGGGCGCAACTCGTTTCGAAAAGGACCCGACGGCTTGGCAGAGACGTTCAAAATTCAGATAGACACGGTGGAAAAGTATCGAGCATTTATCCGTAACCATTTAGAGCGTCCTTGACGCCGAGTCAAGAATAGCTCGGGAAATTGCTGGCGGCAGGCAGGAGGGGAATCTCGTAGCGATAAGAGAACGTTTACTCTGCATCTTTTCAATAAATCGTTGCCAATGGTATCGCAACCACTTGCATCATGCCGAGCTGTCAGAAGCAGAAGTTCAGGTCAAAAAGTTCGTTGCAAAATTCCCACCGTAACCATCCCCACTGTCAGAACTGACAGGACGCCCTCAATTTTCTGCGGCATGGGCCGTAGACACGTTAAGCAATATAGTTTTCGTCTTGGACGTGCGATGCCGATTGCGAAGCGTCAACGCGCAGCGAATCAACGTCTGAGCCTAGCCGTCAGCACGCCCTCATGTCGTTCGATGAGTCAAAATGCGGAAGGTGCATAGCTTGACGGTGCCCTCCCCGTCTATTTCCGGGAGGAACGGAGAATTACGCGAAAATGACCGATAATGGTGCGGCTAGCATGCCTCGCGTGCAAGTTGCTAATGGCCGATACTTCGACCAACCAGTTGTCCGTGCCTTCAACGTGGAAGCCAACAACGCAGTGAATTCGAGCATCGAGAAGTACTTCAAACCTCTCATCGGCAAGCACATTGTCGTGAATCGAATACGCCAGATATCGACGGGTGGTACGTTAGAGCCGTCCGTCTCGGCGTACTTTCTGTATCCAGCGTTTGAGCGTGGAAAGCCAGCGATAGATGCACTCATTGAGGCCTTGAAACTAGAGATTCCGGCTTTTTGCACCACAAAGCGAGAGCGGGCAAGGGCGTTGGCGAAGGATAGAGCAGGGGGATTGGAAACCTTCGAGACGCAAATGTTAGTAGACAAAGCGCGGCGACTGTTCATCAAAGCCACGGCGGGAAAGAGAGACTCTGGCGAAGGCGGGGAGCTATTGCTGTTCGCGTTCATCGAGCACTTCCTTGGGGCGCCCATCATTCTATCGAAGATGAGGTTGAAGACAAACACGCAGATGCCGGTGCACGGAGCTGACGGAGTTCACGCAAAGTGGGACAGCAAAAGCAATCAGCTTGTTGTCATATTTGGCGAATCTAAGGTCCATGCGTCGATTCACGGAGCACTCAGGGCCGCTGCTGAGTCAGTCGGCTCTTTCGTCGCGGATGTCGAGGGCAGGAAGACGCACGAGCTTCTGTTGACGACTGACCACGTCGACCTCGATGGTTTTCCGGAGGAGTATAAGGAGGAACTTATACGCTATCTCCATCCATTCGCTACGGAAGAGGGCACGCGCCGTCAAGAAAGGTTTGCCATCTTGCTTGCATATACGTCGAAAGGATATGCGACGTTAGACAAGCTTACAGCTGCTGACGCGGAGAGGGCGTTCCTAGACGACTACAACAGCAAACTGTCGCCGGCACTGCGCCTCGCAAAGAAACATCTTGCACAGGCTGGTGTGGAACTCGACACAGTCGACCTGTTCATTTTGCCTATGCCGAATGTACAGGAATTTCGCGACAAGTTCGACGAGGTGCTGGGTGGCTGATTTCAGAACAAAATTGGCAGACGCGGTCTCGTCAAGCAGAGAGTTTGGTGCGGCATATGATGTTCTGCAGCGAGACAGTCTGAGCTCGTTATTGAATGGGACTCGCCGACTCAGTCCGGCGCTGGCCACGAAGCTCCTTCGTTCGGCTCTAATCTTCGCTCAGAGTAGCCGTGATTCTCACTTCATGCTAGCGCAGAATATTGCGTATTGCCTCGCGACAGCGCCTATCACCGACGAAGAGCGCATCGTGTGTCGTCATATTATGGCGAGCGTCGGAAATTTTCCGGCGGGGGAATTCATCGCATCGGAAGTGGGGGAGGGGTGCCAACTGCCTTGGCAACTGGCGCTGTCGGAACTGGCGAGACGAGAAGGTAATACGGTGCTTGTGTCGGGAAAACCGGAATTGTTCACCGACTTTCAGCGTAATGTCTGGAATGAATTGCAGCAACGGCAGCACGTCAGTGTTAGGGCGCCGACTTCCGCAGGGAAATCATACATCGTCCAAGCTTTCATCAAAGAAACGCTTGAAAAGTCAGACGCTGTACTCGACATTGCGTACATCGTTCCCTCTCGCTCATTGATACACGAAGTGCAAGGTAACCTCGCCCGGTTACTAGAACAATTGCCGACTCCACCGGTTATCAGCAGCGTACCTCGAGCAAGGCCCGAACTTGCGTCGCATCAATCGCGGGTCTTTGTTTTTACGCAAGAGCGTCTGCGAACCGCTCTCGACCAGAGTGATTTGTCACTCGACATGCTCATTGTCGACGAAGCTCAGCAAATCGCGGACGGTGCGAGAGGGATGCTCTTGCTGGATTGCCTCGAAGACGTCGCGTCAAGAATGCCGCATTCCAGGTTACTCTTCATCACCCCTGGTACGCAGAGCGCAGCTACCATCGGTAGGTTGCTTGGCGTTCACGGCGTGGTGGACGTTGGAACGAATCTGAGGCCGGTGCGGCAGAATTTGATTTTCGTCAATTTCGAAGAGGCCAAGCGTGACGAGCACATGGTGCTGACGCTTCAGCGGCCTGAAGGCGGGCGGCTCACTATCGGGAGGTTGCTGGCCGGGCCTTCGAGTACTGAAATCGGCCGCTTCATCGATGCGATACTTCAGCTCGGAACGGAGGGGCAGAGCCTCGTTTACGCTTCTTCCAAGCATCCCGCGGAGAGTATCGCAAACGAACTGGCAAACGCTAGTAAGCATGAGCCGAACGCCCGTTTGCTCGAGTTGGCCGGATTCATTCGGAAACACGTCCACCCGGAATTTACTCTGGCAAACTGTGTGGAACGCGGTGTAGGGTTTCATTTCGGCAATATGCCGACAAACCTCACAAAGGCCATAGAAGAGTATTTCGTAGAAGGCCTGCTGCATACATTGGTCTGCACTTCGACCCTCCTACAGGGAGTCAACCTTCCTGCGCGCAACATTTTCTTGTACAAGCCGGAGAAGGGTAACCACACGCCGATGAATCCGGACGACTTTTGGAATTTGGCGGGGCGTGCCGGGCGGCTCAAGAAGGATACTCACGGGAACGTCTTCTTGGTTAGCTATGACACATGGAAGAATAGGCCGGCCCACGAACCTCCGTCGACAGAAATTACTGCCGCGTTTACAACGGCACTGACTACGGAGCAGAAGATTCTCCTGAAATTCGCACAGAACGCTAATCACCGGTCCGGCGTACGCCAGACGGCATTCGCCGAAAGCGTGTTTTCTCGTTTGGTTACTGACATCAAGACTGGTGCACTGGAGGAGACGATTCGGCGTGTTGCGCCAAACGGTCTTCACGCTGATGCTGTACAGACGATTGCGGCAGTAGAAGGACAGTTGGATAAGGTGACCCTTCCTCCGGAAGTGCTAAAACGCCATGGGATGATTTCGCCACTACGTCAGCAGCAAATGTATGACGTGCTTCGGTTTGCGGTTCGTGCAGGACAGCTCGAGGAGCACGTTCCTCTTCATCCTCAGCACAAATACAGCGAGGTGAAGACCCGCTTCATGTTCATTCTTTCTCTAATTCATACGAATCTCGAAGGCATTTCGAATCGTGCTCACCGTTACTACAGCTGGTTCGCTTTGTCGTGGATGAGAGGTCGTTCTTTGTACGAGATGATTGATTTCCAGCTTAAAAGGGCCCGGGAAAAGGCGAAAGAGGAAGGGTACGACGGGCTTGTGCCCGCGGGCGAAACAATTAAGAGTGTGATGAAGCAAATCGAGGAGCAGTTGAGGTTCAAATATGTGAAATTCGTTGCTTGTTATATCGACCTACTTCGCTTGGCCGCTTTAACGGAGAAGGGTTTGGATTTGCAAGATATACCTCCTATTCCGCTTTTCTTGGAGCTCGGGGCGTGCTCTGGCACGATGATTGGGTGCATGGACTTGGGAATGTCAAGAATTGCGGCGAGAGAGGTGACGGACGTTTTAGATGGCAGAGACCTGAACTCTGTAATTGTCAAGAAAAGACTGAGGGCGCTATCGCCCGAGCGATTTAGACGGTTGTCACCGTTAGTTAGGCGAGAGTTGCAGAGGCTCGCGCTGATTTAAGATGCCTAAATAATCTTTCGAGAACAAACACGCCTACGGCGCTCGCAGGTGGTCGCTATCAAAGCGGTCACCGACACCAGTGCGACCTTCCTCAATGCCGCCGAGCTGAGAGGATGGCTTGCATCGGATGCCGTGGCCGCTTGGAGTACCACACCGAATTGGCCATCTGCAGAGACTGTATCGATGTGGAATGAGTTCGTTCTCGGATTTGCCCCGCGTGGCGAAAGTATATGGTCAGAGCGGAAGTATCTGGTGCCAGTCGCCTGGCACAATGTGCCGCCGCCTCCTGAGACACCGGTTCGACTTTTTCATCTCGACGATAGTCCCGTCGTCCTAGACGCAACAGGCTTACTTATAGGCACTCTCAGAGCACCCTTAAACGTAATACGCAAAGGAGTTGCACGCGTCTCGGTATCGAGCGAGGCGGGAAAAGTGCTCGTAACTTATTTGGGACCGGATGACCTTTGGACCACATAGTGGACAGGCAGCGGTGCTTATCATTAGAGGCCGCGCTGCCATGCCCTAAGCAGCAGCGACCCTCACAGAACCTTTGCTCGGGGAGCCCGAACGGACTGGCGACATTCGTGACGGGACTGCTAAAGGTCCGCGCGGATGGAGCCGATACAGGTCAGAACACAGATTGCGCGATTCATTCGAGGCTATACCCGGGCGCGCGCTAGCCCGGTTGGTAGGCGGTAATCGGGGGCGGGTCACCACGAAGTTAAGCATCGGGACGCTTTCATTTCTCGCGAACAGTATCGGCTGAAAAGGGCGATCCCCTCACTCCACCGTCACCGACTTAGCCAGATTCCTAGGCTTATCAATATCCGTCCCCCGCGCCAACGCAGCGTGATACGCGAGCAGTTGCATCGGCACCGTATGCAAAATGGGCGAAAGCGGCCCGTAGTATTCATTGAGCCGAATCACCTCGATCCCCGTACTCGGCACCAACCCACAGTCGACATCCGCGAACACGAACAGCCGCCCGTTCCGCGCACTGACCTCATGCATGTTCGACCTGAGCTTTTCAAGCAGCATGTCATTCGGCGCAACCGCGATCACCGGCATTTCATTGCTGACGAGCGCCAGCGGCCCATGCTTCAGTTCCCCCGCCGGATAAGCCTCCGCATGAATATAGGAAATCTCCTTCATCTTCAGCGCGCCTTCGAGCGCGATCGGATAATGCATCCCGCGCCCGAGAAACAGCATGTTGTCGCGTCGCGCGAGCAACTCCGACCACGCCATGATCTGCGGCTCCAGCGCGAGCACTTTCGACATCGCATCGGGCAGGTGCCGCAGCGCGCGCAAATGCTCCTTCTCCTCGTCGTCGCTCAACCGTCCGCGCACCTGCGCGAGTGACAACGTCAGCAGGAACAACGCAACGAGCTGCGTCGTGAATGCCTTCGTCGAAGCGACGCCGATCTCGATCCCCGCACGCGTGACGAACTGCAGCGCACATTCGCGCATCAGCGCACTCGTCGCGACGTTGCAGATCGCGAGCGTGTGCATCATGCCGCTGAGTTTCGCGACATGCACGGCACCGAGCACATCGGCCGTTTCACCGCTCTGCGACACCGCGACGACCAGCGTGCGCGGATTCGGCACGCCGTCGCGGTAACGAAACTCACTGGCAATTTCAACACTCGCCGGCAGCTTCGCGATGCTCTCGATCCAGTACTTCGCGGTCAGCGCCGCATGATAACTGCCGCCGCACGCGAGCAGCAGCACCGAATCGACGTCGTTGAACACACGCCATGCACCGTCGCCGAACAGTTCGGGCATGATCGACGAGACGTCGAGCAGCGTATCGGCCACGGCCTGCGGCTGTTCGAAGATCTCCTTCTGCATGTAGTAGCGATACGATCCGAGATCGGCCGCGCCGCTGTGCGCGGCGACGCGTTGCACCGCGCGCTCGACGCGCTGGCCGGCCGCGTCGACGATCCAGTAGCGATGCAGTTGAATGTCGGCGACGTCGCCGTTCTCCAGATACGCGATGCGGTCGGTGATGCCCGACAGCGCAATCGCGTCGGACGCCAGAAAATTCTCGCCTTCGCCGACGCCGACGACGAGCGGCATCCCGTCGCGCGCGCCGACGATCCGGTGCGGCTCGTCGCGGCACATCACCGCGATCGCATAGCTGCCGCGCAGTCGCGCGACCGCACGCCGGACCGCGTCGAACAGGTCGCCGTCGTACAGGTGGTCGATCAGATGCGCAATGGCTTCGCTATCGGTCTGGCTCGCGAACACATAACCGTGCGCCTGCAGTTCCGCACGCAGTTGATCGCAGTTCTCGATGATCCCGTTGTGCGACAGCGCGATGCGCGCGTTCGCGTCGCTCGGCGAGAAGTGCGGATGCGCGTTGAGCGTGACGGGTGCGCCGTGCGTGGCCCAGCGCGTATGGGCGATACCCGCGTAACCCGACAGCGCCTGCTCGGCGATCTCACGCTGCAGGTTGGCCACCCGATCGACGCTGCGGGCGCGGGCCAGCGCGCGGTCACGGTAGACGACGACGCCGCACGAGTCGTAGCCGCGGTATTCGAGCCGCTTCAGGCCGTCGACCAGGTTCGGCAGGATGTCCCGCTGGGCGACCGCCCCGACAATTCCACACATATCGCGCTCCCTAAATGTCCTGTCTGGATCAGTGAGAGCGATGGTAGAACCAGCTAAATGGAATTAAATTTCAAAATTCGACGAATGATGAAACGGAAGGATGATCGTCTATTATGTTGAAATTAAATTTCACATCCTGACCGGAAGGAGCCGCCGATGGCCGGCATCACCCTCGACGATCTCGACCTGCGCATCCTCGCGATCCTGCAGGACGATGCGTCGGTGTCGAACCTGCAACTGGCCGAGCGTGCGCTGTCGTCGCCGCCCACCTGCATGCGCCGCGTACGGCGGCTGACGGAGGCCGGCGTGATCCGCCGGCAGGTCGCGGTGCTCGACCCGGTCGCGATCGGCACGGCCGTCACCGCGCTGATCGAGATCAGCCTCGACCGGCAGACGGCCGAGGACTACGACGCGTTCGAAGCCTACGTCTGCGCGGAGCCGGCCGTCACGCAGTGCTACCGCGTGTCGCCGGGGCCCGATTTCGTGGTGGTGGCCGATCTGGCCGACGTCGCCGAATACGACGAATTCGCGCGGCGGCTGTTCACCGGCGCGTCGAACGTCCGCAACGTGCGGACGTTTTTCTCGACGCATCGCGCGAAATTCGAAGCGAACGCGCGCGTCGCACATGCGATGCGCAAGCGTACGTGACGCAACCGCATCGTTCGTCGCGCGTCACGCGTCACGCAGCAGCGGCTGCATCCGCGAGTTGCAGCGGCTTGCCGTACCCGAAGCAATGCGCAGGCTCCGGAAACACACGCTCCCGCACGTCGTGCGCGTATTGCCGGATCGCGTCGCGCATCACCGCATTCGCGTCGGCGTAGCGCTTCACGAAGCGCGGCGTGTACGCATCGAACGCGCCGATCATGTCCTCGGTCACGAGCACTTGTCCGTCACAGGCGGGCGATGCGCCGATGCCGATCGTCGGGATCGTCAGCGTGTCGGTCAGGTGGCGCGCGAGCGCTTCGGCGGTGCCCTCGATCACCACGCCGAACGCGCCGGCCTGCTCGGCCGCGCACGCGGCGTCGAACACTTGCGCGGCCGAGCGCGCGTCCATGCCCTGCGCGCGGAAGCCACCCGTCGCGTTGGCCTGCTGCGGCATGAGGCCGACATGCGCCATGACCGGAATGCCGCGGTCGGTCAGGAAGCGGATCGTGTCGGTCATCTCGCAGCCGCCTTCGAGCTTCACGGCCTGCGCACCGGTTTCGGCGAGCAGGCGCGCAGCCGAACGATAGGCCTGTGCAGGCGATTCCTGGAACGTCGAGAACGGCAGGTCGACGACGACGCACGCGTGCGCGGCGCCGCGCACGACGGCCGCGCCGTGTGCAATCATCATGTCGAGCGTGACGCGCAGCGTATCGGGCATCCCGTACAGCACCATGCCGACGGAGTCGCCGACGATGATCACGTCGGCCACTTCATCGACGAGCTTCGCCATCGGCGCGGAATACGCGGTCAGCGACACGAGGCTGCCGATGCCTTTGGTCGAACGGATCGCGGTGACGGTCTTGCGGGTGGTGCGGGTGTGTGCGCTCATGAACGGAAGCCGTGTGAAAGAAGAGCCGCCACGGTAGCATCGCGTTCGTTCGTGCAATGACCCTCGGAGGACGTCTTATGTTGCTGGCGGGACAATCGGGTGACCCTTACGCGGTGCCGCCGATGGCGCGCCTGCCGAGGCCGCTGTACGTGCGTGCGTTCGGGATCCCCGGCAACGTGAGCGTCGACGCGCACAGTCATCCGTGGGCCCAGCTGATGTATGCGACGAGCGGCGTGCTCGAGGTGTCGACGCCGTCGGGCCGTCAACTGCTGCCGCCGCACTACGCGATGTGGATTCCGCCGCACGTGCCGCATGCGGTGTCGACGCGCGATTGTGTCGCGTTCCACAGCCTGTATCTCGATGCAGCGATCGCACGCGACGACGTGAACGACGACTGCACGATCCTCTGCATGACGCCGCTGTTGCGCGAGCTGGTGATCGCGACGGGCGAGTTGCCGGTGAACTACGACGAGACGGGGCCGGACGGCGCGCTCGTGTGCCTGATCGCCGACCGGATCGCGCGCATGCAGCCGGCGCCGCTGACGGTGCCGCTGCCGCGCGATCCGCGCCTGCTGAAAATCGCGCGTGCGTTGCATGCCGCGCCGGGCGATGCGCGCAGTCTCGACGAATGGGGCCATCAGGTCGGCGCGACGCGGCGCACGCTGTCGCGATTGTTCCGGCAGGACACGGGGCTGTCGTTCACCGAATGGCGACAGGCCGTGCGGCTGCTCGCGTCGTTGCCGCTGCTCGATGCGGGCGAGCCGATCGGTGCGGTGGCCGCGCAACTGGGCTACGACTCGACGTCGTCGTTTATCGCGCTGTTCCAGGCGAAGTTCCGCATGACGCCCGGTGCGTATGCGAAGCGCGAGGCGCGGCGGCCCGTGTTGAGCGCGTGATGTGCGCCGTCGATCAGAACGCGAGCGCCTGCTGCACCGGATGATGAGCGCTGCGTGAGAAGCCGGCGCCTTCGAGCGACAGCAGCGCGCGCTTGCGGTCGATGCCGCCCGCATAACCGGTCAGGCTGCCCGAGGCGCCGACCACGCGATGGCACGGCACGATGATCGAAACCGGATTGCGTCCCACCGCACCGCCCACGGCGCGCGCGCCGCTCATCGGCAGTCCGACGCGTTCGGTGATGTCGCCGTACGACACGAGTTCGCCGAACGGAATCGCGAGCAGTTCCTTCCACACGCGTCGCTGAAACGCGGTGCCGCGCAGGTGGATCGGCACCGAGAACGTTTCGCGCGTACCGGTGAAGTATTCGGCGATTTCTTCGGCGACCCTGCGCGCGATCGGCGACATCGCGTGCGCATCCGCTTCGGTCATGATCGAAACCGACGGAAAGTATTTCTGGCCGACGAAGTACAGGCCCGTCAGCGCATCGTCCTCGATGCGCACGGCAATGTCGCCCAGCGGGCTCGGAATCAGGTGGGCCGGTGTCATCGCACTACATCTCCATGAAGGCGCCACACATGCAGTGCGGCGTACGCGCGCCACGGCGCCCAGCGCGCCGCATGCGGCGCAGATGATGGCATGGTCGCGCGTTCGCTGCGTGCGGAAAGCCACGTCTCGTCAGCGGGGAACGCATTCGGCCAGGCCATCGCGCGCATCGCGACGTACTGCACCGCGCGTTCGTCGAAGCCCGGCATGACACGTAGCGCGGCGAGCGTCGCATCGAGCGGCGCCATCGGTTCGAGCGCGAGCGAGCCGTCGTCGACTGCGCGTGCGAGCGACACGATCGCGCGTGCCGCGTCGCGCTCGATGCCGATTGTTTCGAGGGCCGAAGGCGGCAGGGCGGCCAGCGTCGCGGCGGACGGCAACGCGTGCGTGAGGCCCGGCGGCGCGCCTTCCACCGAAGTGCCGAAGCGCTCTGCAATGCGTGCCAGCGCAGGCAGGCCGGCATCCGCAGCCTCGAGCCGCTCGCCCGCGATCGCGCGAATCGCGATCTCGAGGCCGTCGAATGCGCCGGGGACGCGCAGGCCCGGCGAGCCGCTCGCGAGTTCGCCGAGATGCGCGTCGATCACGTCGGGGCGGCTGTCGAGATCGAACAGCCGCCGTACGCGCGCAAGTACGGCCGGGACGACCGGCGTTAGCGCGCGCGACACGGTGACGGCCAGCGCGAAGCGCTGCGGCACGTGGGCGACGGACAGCCAGCCCGTCACGCGGCTGCCGCCGTTCCGGTTCGGCAATTCGACGACACGCACATAACCTTGCGTGCCGATCCGCTCGACGCCGTCGATCTGCCGTTGCGCGAGAAAACGCATCAGGTCGTCCCACGCGAACGGCGGGCGGTACGGCAGCGGGAACGTCATGTCGCCGTCGGCAGAGGCCCCGGCGCCTTTGCGCAGCCGCAGCGGGTTGAGGCCATAGCGCTGGCGGAACAGGTCGTTGAAGCGCCGCACGCTGCCGAATCCGGCCGTCGACGCGACGACGGCCACCGGCAGCGCGGTATCGGTCAGCAGCCGCTTGGCCATCAGCAGCCGGTGCGTCTGCGCGAATTCGACCGGCGACACGCCGAACTGCGCACCGAAGATCCGCCGCAGATGGCGCTCGGTCACGCCGACGCGCCGCGCGAGCGCGTCGACGGAATGCGCGTTCAGGAAACCGTCCTCGATCAGCGTCGCGGCGGCGTCGGCGAGATTGCCGGACAGGTCGAGCAGCCCGTGGCCGGGCGCGAGCTCGGGGCGGCAGCGCATGCAGGGCCGGAACCCGGCTTTCTCGGCGGCCGCGGCGGTCGGGTAGTAGCTGCAGTTCTGCGCTTTCGGCGGCTTCACCGGGCAGACGGGGCGGCAATACACACCGGTCGTCGCCACGCCGACGAAGAACCAGCCGTCGAAGCGGCGGTTCCGCGAAAGCAGGGCGTCGTAGCAGGTGTCGGGATCGAGTCGCATGCGACGACTGTAAACCATCCCCGCGATCGATTCTGGCTGAAATCGGACATGTGTATCGGCGGCCGTCCTCCTGCGCGTGTGTCGGGAAAATCAGGGGAAAAACGGTTAATGCCAATCTGCGGAACAGTCGTCTCTTTTGCCGCGATCAATTTGAGATGACTCATCGAAATCCCCGACTGACAGGGTGCCGGCAGACGTCCTATTCTTTGAAAAACGTTTTCCAGATGAGTTGGTGAAAGGGCCGGTGCGTTAGCGCGCGGGCCGTCCACCCCGGCGCCGGTCGCCGGTCAACGAACACCGTGCGGCGCGACGGGCGCGACCGCGCATCGGAGACATTCATGCAATCTGCCGTCGTCGGCGCCGTGCGCGCAGCCGCCAGCCGCTACCGCTGGACCGTCTGTGCGCTGCTGTTTTTCGCGACCGTCATCAACTACATGGATCGGCAGATCCTCGGCCTGCTCGCGCCGATGCTCCAGCACGACATCGGCTGGAGCCAGGTGCAGTACGGCCGCATCGTGATGGCGTTTTCCGCGTTCTATGCGCTGGGCCTGCTCGGCTTCGGGCGCATCGTCGACTGGCTCGGCACGCGCGTGTCGTACGCGGTGGCGATGCTGGTGTGGAGCATCGCCGCGATGCTGCATGCGGCGGTCGGCTCGGTGACGGGCTTCGCGTTCGTGCGTGCGCTGCTCGGGATCGGCGAGGGCGGCAACTTCCCGGCCGCGATCAAGACGACGGCCGAATGGTTCCCGCGCCGCGAACGCGCGCTCGCCACCGGCATCTTCAACTCGGGCGCGAACATCGGCGCGGTGTTCGCCCCGGCGATCATCCCGGCGATCGCGGTGGCCTACGGATGGCGCGCGGCGTTCGTGATCATCGGCGCGATCGGCCTCGTGTGGCTCGCGGTGTGGCTCGTGCTCTATCGCCAGGCCGACACGCGCGCGCTCGCCGCGGAGTACGACGAGCCGCGCGACGAAGCCGAAGCGCTCGACGCGGCGAATGCGAACGCCGGCGCGCCGCGCTGGGGCGAACTGATTCGCAAGCGCGAGACGTGGGCGTTCCTGATCGGCAAGTTCCTGACCGATCCGGTGTGGTGGTTCTACCTGTTCTGGCTGCCGAAGTGGCTCAACGAATCGCGCGGGATGGACATGCAGCACATCGGCCTGCCGCTCGTCTGCATCTACGCGCTGACGACGGTCGGCAGCATCGGCGGCGGCTGGCTGTCGTCGATGCTGCTGCGCGCGGGCTGGAGCGTGAACGGCGCGCGCAAGACGGCGATGCTGATCTGCGCATGCTGCGTGCTGCCGATCGCATTCGTGTCGCAGGTGCAGAGCCTGTGGGTCGCGGTGCTGATCGTCGGCCTTGCCGCCGCCGCGCACCAGGGCTGGTCGGCGAACCTGTTCACGACGGCGTCCGACCTGTTCCCGCGCCGTGCGGTCGCGTCGGTGGTCGGCATCGGCGGGATGGCCGGCTCGATCGGCGGCGTGCTGTTCTCGGAAGTGATCGGCCAGGTGCTGCAGCGCACCGGCCACTACTGGGTGCTGTTCGCGATCGGCGCGTCGGCCTACCTGATCGCGCTGGCCGTGATGCACGTGCTCACGCCGAAGATGAAGCCCGCGAAACTCGACGCGTGATCGCGTAATTGCATCCCGGCAAACGAACGCGCCGCCCTCGGGCGGCGCGTTTTCTTTTGGCGTGCGTGGCGTGCGCGTGGTCAGCCGGCCGACGCCGTCGAAGCACGCATGATCAGCCGCGGCTCGAACGTCGAATAGCTCGCATCGGTGCGGCCCGCGAGCGCGTCGATCAGCTTCTGCATCGCAAGCTCGCCCATGTTCTCGCTCTGGATGTCGACGGTCGTCAGCGCGGGCGCCGCGTATTCGCCGTACGGCACGTTGTCGATGCCCGCGACCGATACGTCCTGCGGCAACCGGAAGCCGAGCGACGCGGCTTCCTTCATGAAGCCGAGCGCGATCAGGTCGTTGTAGCAGATCACCGCTTGCGGGCGCTGCGGCCCGAGCATCACGCGCGAACACGCGCGCTCGCCGGCTTCGGCGGTCGGCGCGTGCGCATCGTGCACGTCGAGCGTGAGCCCCGCTTCGGCGAGGCAGTCGCGCGCGCCCTGGATCCGCTCGTCGTTCACGCGCGCGGTGCCGAAGCCGAGATAGGCGATGCGCGTGTGGCCGAGATTGAGCAGGTGACGCGCGAGCATGTAGGTCGACAGCCGGTTGTCGATGCCGACGCTCGGAATCGGCAGGCCGGGGCTGCGACGCAGCAGCACGAGCGGCTTGTTGAGGTCGAGCATCCAGCCGGCTTCGTCGTCGGGCATCCGCGTGCTGACGATCAGCCCGTCGACGCGCTGCGCGAGCGCTTCGATCAGCGAACGTTCGCGCGCCTGGCTCTCTTCGGTATCGACGAGCAGCAGCGTGTAGTCATGCTGCAGCGCGACGCGGTTCGCGCCTTTCACGACGTTCGTGAAGTGCGGGTTGCTGATGTCGAGGATCACGAGGCCGATCGTGCGCGTGCGGCCGGTGATCATCGAGCGCGCGAGCGGGTTCGACCGGTAGCCGAGACGCTCGATCGATTCCTTGAGCCGCGCCTCGACGGTCGGCGAGAAGCGCTGCGTGCCGTTCACGTACTTCGATACCGTCGCGACCGACACGCCGGCTTCCGCGGCCACGTCGCGGATCGTCGGGGAAACTTTTTTCATTCGCAGGGTAACGTTTTCGTTCGATTACGCCGGATTGTGGCAGAAAAAGCCGGCCCGCGGCCACCCGTCGATATCGGGAAAATGCGGATGACTGCGAGCAGGTTCGACCATTGACGTTCGGCGCCGCCACCGCGTATAGTTGGAAAACGTTTTCCTATTTGGTCAGATTCAAGGAGATTCGATGAACGCCACATCCACCGCCGCGCGTAAACCGTTCGGGCGCCTGCTGCTGACGGGCGCGGCCGGCAACCTCGGCCGCCAGTTGCGCGGCGCGCTCGCCGACTGGGCCGACATCGTGCGGGTCAGCGACATCGCCGCGCTGGACGATGCGGCCGCGCATGAAGAAATCCGCGTGGTCGACCTGGCCGATCGCCCGGCCGTGATGCAACTCGTCGAAGGCGTGGACGCGATCGTCCACCTCGGCGGCATTTCGGTCGACGCGCCGTTCGACGATCTGGTCGGTGCGAACATCACCGGCACGTACAACCTGTACGAAGCCGCGCGCAAGCATGGCGTGAAGCGCGTCGTGTTCGCGAGCTCGAACCATGCGATCGGTTTCCATCCGGTCACGGAAGTGCTCGACGCCGATGCGCCGCTGCGCCCCGACAGCCTGTACGGCGTGACGAAGTGCTTCGGCGAATCGCTGTCGCGCTATTACTTCGACCGCTTCGGGATCGAGACGGTGTGCCTGCGGATCGGCTCGTCGTTTGAAGTGCCGAAGAATCCGCGCATGCTCGTCACGTTCCTCAGCTATCGCGACTTCATCGAGCTCGTGCGCTGCTCGCTGCTGACGAACCGCGTCGGGCACGCGATCGTGTACGGCGCGTCGGACAACCCGGTGAAGTGGTGGGACAACACGAAGGCCGGCTTCCTCGGCTTCCGCCCGCGCGACAGCTCCGAGCAGTTCGCCGGGCTGTTCCCGGTGACGGCGCCGACCGCCGAGTACGACGATCCCGCGCAGCGGTTCCAGGGCGGCGGCTTCGTTGTCGGCGAGCCGATGGAGCGGAAGGCGTCGTAAGGCGTTGCCGGCATCGCCGGCGTCATGATTCAGCGCAGGATGTCGGTCGCCTTGTGCCGTTCGTCGACGCCGTCGATCAGGATCAGCGGGCCGCTCGCGTGTCGTGCGCGCAGCGGCTGGATCTGCCGGTACGCATCCGAGTCGTACCACGCACGCGCCGTGTCGAGATCGGGAAACGCGATCGCGATCAGGTCGCCGCGCCACACGGCTTCGCGTACTTCCGGCCGTGCGCCGTGAATCACGAAATGACCGTCATACGGCGCGAGCGTGCCGTCGATGCGTTCGAGGTATTCGACGATGTCGTCGCACAGGTCGACGTCGTGCAGGTGGGCGATGGCGTAGGCGGTCATGGCAGGCTCCTTGGTGCGATGCGGTTCGTGAGTCGTTGGAGCCATGATCGCGGCGCGGGCGGCGCGCGTCGATTACCTGCGACGTAAGCAATTCCTCGCAGCTGCAGAAGCATCCCCGTCAATGCTTGCGGCAAGCCGGATCGCTTTCTCGTCGTTCGGCGGAATCGCACCAGTAGCTCGGCCGCCACGCTTCGAACGAAACGGCCTTTGCCGCATTCGCACGCGTGACGCGCACCGGGTCGGCCTTCAGCGCATCGCCGTCCTGCTCGTAGTTGAATCGCCAGTTCCGGAACACTTCGCGATGGAACACCCACGTGTGGTGCGCAACGTCGTAGCGAAACGTTACGCGATCGCGCCAGTGGTTGTGCCCCGCGAATACGCCCTGTTCGACGGTGAACGTGCGAGGCTCGACCGTGAGCGCGTTCTCGGCGACGCCATCGAGATACGGGTCGCCCGTGCCGCCTTCGTCGGCTTTCATGATCACGGTGTCGTTGCGGGCCGCGAGCCGGTAGCGGCCGTTCGCACCCTGCAGGAAGATCAGCAGCGGACGCAGCGACGGCGAACTCATCGAATCGCCGGGCTGATGCGCGACGACGACGTAACCGTTGCGCGTGCCGTCGGTCAGGCGCCCCGATGCGGCATCCAGCGCTTCATAACCGGCAGGCAGTTGCGCGGCGATGTCGGCCGGCAGGTCGGAGGTGTCGGGGCAACGGATCGACGAATGTGCGTCGTCGCACGTCGACGCGAAAGCACTGCCGATGCCGAGCGTCAGCAGCGCGGCGATGAGGAATCCTTTGATACGGGGGATCGTCATGCGGATACGGTCGTGAGGGTGCTCGGCGGAAGCCGGCGCGCATGCGCCGACGCGTCTCGCCGCAGCGCGGGTTGATCGATGGGTGACGCTGTGTAGTCGGTCACGCGCGCTTGCGCGCCGGTCGCACCACAGGTGCGGACTCCAGCGGCTGGCTGGCTTGCTCGCTGAGCCGGTCGAGCATCCGTTGCGCGGCGCCCGCGCAATCCTCGCCTTCGGGCTTGTTCTCGATTTCGTCGATCAGCGTCTCGAGGTGTCGCCGGTTCTGCGCGAGCCGCTGTTCGAGCAGCGCGATCTCGTCGACCTTGTGCCGCAGCGCGACCAGCAGTTCGTCGCGCGGCCACGCGCCGAGGTCGGGCGGCAGCACCGCGCGGATTTCGTCGAGCGTGAAGCCCGCGCGTTGCGCACGGTCGATGATCGCCAGCCGCGTCAACGCTTCCGACCCGTATTCCCGATAGCCGTTCGCCTGGCGGCGGGCCGGCTCGAGCAGGCCGCTTGCTTCGTAGAAACGGATGCGCGACGCCGCGAGGCCGCTCGCCTTCGCCAGTTCGCCGATTTTCATGGTGTGTACTCCAAAAGGGCTTGACCTTAAAGTTGACTTTAAAGTTATCGTTGAGCATCGTCAATCGAGGGTGCCCTCCATGAACCTGTTTACACCGCTGACACTGCCCAACGGGGCGGTGATTCCGAACCGTCTGGCCAAGGCCGCGATGGAAGAGAACATGGCCGATGCGGACCACGCGCCGTCCGACGCGTTGCTGCGCCTGTACCAGGCGTGGGCCGACGGCCAGGTCGGCCTGATCCTGACCGGCAACGTGATGGTGGACGGCCGCGCGATGACGGGGCCGAACGGCGTCGTGCTCGAAAGCGACGCGCATCTGGACCGCTTCCGCCGCTGGGCGCAGATCGCGCGCTCGGGCGGCGCGCACGTGTGGATGCAGATCAATCATCCGGGGCGCCAGATGCAGGCGGCGCTTGGCCAGACGACGCTCGCGCCGTCGGCCGTGCCGCTCGCGCTCGGTGCGTTGTCGAAGCAGTTCCCGGTGCCGAAGGAAATGACGGAAGCCGATATCCGCGATGTGCAGCAGCGCTTCGTGCGCGCCGCGCAGCTCGCGGAGCAAAGCGGCTTCACTGGCGTGCAGGTGCACGCGGCGCACGGCTATCTGCTGAGCCAGTTCCTGTCGCCGCTGACGAACCGCCGGCAGGACCAGTGGGGCGGCAGCATCGAGAATCGCGCGCGCCTGCTGCTCGACATCGTGAAGGCCGTGCGCGCGACGGTGTCGCCGGATTTCGTCGTTGCCGTGAAGCTGAACTCGGCCGATTTCCAGCGCGGCGGTTTCAGCGCGGACGACGCGAAGCGCGTGGTCGAGCTGCTGAATCCGCTCGACGTCGATCTCGTCGAGCTGTCGGGCGGCAGCTATGAAGTGCCGGCGATGCAGGGTGAGGCACGCGACGGGCGCACGCTGGCGCGCGAAGCGTATTTCCTCGAATTCGCGCGTGACATCACGGCCGTCGCGCGGATGCCGCTGATGGTCACGGGCGGCATTCGCCGTCGTGCGGTGGCCGAGCAGGTGGTGAACAGCGGCGTGGCGATGGTCGGCATCGCGACCGCGCTGTCGATCGACCCGAACCTGCCGCGCGACTGGCGCGCGGGCAAGGACAGCGCGCCGGTGCTGCAGCCGATCCGCTGGAAGAACAAGGCGCTGGGTGCGCTAGCCAACATGGCCGTCGTCAAGTTCCAGCTCACGCGGCTCAGCGAAGGGCGGCGCACGCATCCGCAGGTGTCGCCGCTGCGCGCGCTGGTGCGGCAGCAGCTGGCCGCGCAGTGCCAGACGCGGCGTTACCGGAAGTGGATGGCGGGGCGTGCGGCGGGCACGCGTGCGTGATCTGCGCGTGCGTGCCTGCGGCGGTGCGGCCGGCGACCGGCCGGCCGCGCAGCCAGGCATGCGCCGTCAGAACCGGTAGTTCGCCAGCACCTCGAACCGCCGGTCGTTGCCGAGCAGATACTGCGTTTCGTTGTAATACGCGGACTGCACGTAGCGGCGGTTGAAGACGTTGTACGCGCGTGCGGTGATCGTCGTGTCCTTGCGCGGCTTCCACGCAAGGCCGAGGTCGACGGTCGTGTACGACGGCATCACGAGCTGGTTCGCGGTATCGGCGAAGCGCTTGCCGACGTACTTGACGCCCGCGATGCCCGTCCAGTCCGGCGCGAAGCGCCAGCTCACCCACAGGTTCGCGAGCCGCTGCGGCACCGATACCGGCACGTTGCCCGCGCGCGATACCGTCGTGCCGCCCGACGACTGCTGGAAATCGTCGTACTTCGCGCGCAGGATCGACACGTTCGCGTCGACGCGCCAGTCCTTCGCGATCTCCGCGCCGACCGTCGCCTCGAGCCCGCGCGACGACTGCTGGCCGACCTGGATCGACTGGTTCGGGTTCACCGGATCGGCCGTCAGCAGGTTGCTCTTCACGATCCGGTACGCGGCGAGCGTCCATTCCGCCTTGCCATCGAGGAACGACTGCTTCACGCCGATCTCGATCTGCTTGCCGGTCGCGAGCGTGAAGTTCGCCTTCGACGCATTCAGCGACAGCAGCGAGCTGACCGGATCGGCCGCGACCGAATACTGGCCGTACACGGCGAGACCGGGCCGGACGTCGTACACGGTGCCGATGCGCCAGCCCGTGTTCGCGAACACCTTCGTGAATGCGCCGCCGTTCACGAGGTCGTCGCGGTTCACGCTCGCATGGTCGTAGCGCAACCCGCCGATCACCGACCAGCGCGGCGTGATCTCGAGCCGGTTCTCCGCGAACAGCGCGTACTGGTTCGACTGGCTGCGATACTTCGGAACGGTGCCGGCCGCGTTGATGAAACTGCCCGGGGCGAAGTCGAACGGATCGACCGTCGACGTGCCCGAATACGGCGAGTTGTTGTCGTGCTGGAACGTCGTATGGTTGAACTCGAAGCCGGTCGAGAACGTGTTGCGCATGCCGAGCAGCGCGCCGCTCACGGTGGCCGTCGTCACGTTGCCGTACTGCTGCTGGTCGTGGAAGATTTCCGTGTAGCTGCTGCGCCGGACTTGTGCGCTCGACGGCAGGTACGTGTAGTACTCGGCGTCCTTCCAGTGACGATTGCTCTTCATCCGGTACAACGTGGTCGTCACGTTCAGGCTGTCGCTCGGCTGCCAGTTCGCCGATACGGTGGCCCAGCTGTCGCGGAACGCGATGTCGCTGTCGCCGACGTTGTAGTGCTTCCTGTCGAGCGCGCGATCGCGCGTGCCGTTCACGAGCGGCACACCGAAATACTGCATCGGATGCATGAAGCCCTGCGCGTACGACGCCGTTACGTACAGGTCGGGCGTGACGTCGTAGCGCAGCGCGCCGGAGACGGACAGGTTGCGCGAATCGCCGCGGTCGACCCAGTTCGACGAGCGGTTGCCGCTGATGTCGAAGCGGTACGACAGCTTGTCGTTGATCGCGCCGCCGCTGCCGAACGCGGCGCGCGCCGTACCCTCGGTGCCGCCGCCGACCTGCAGTTCGTTGCGGATCGGCGTGCGCGTCGGCTTCTTCGGCACGATGTTGACGATGCCGCCGATCGCGCCTTCGCCGTAGATCACCGAAGCAGGGCCGCGCAGCACGTCGATATGGTCGACCGACCACGTGTCGAACGGGAACGTGACGCCGATCGCGCCGTACGGGCGCACGCCGTCATAGAGCTGCGTGACCGACGATGCGCCGACGAAGCCGCGCGCCGCGAGCTCCGAGTTGCCGTTGCCGGGGTGCGGCGACGCGCTGATGCCGGCGGCGCGGCTCACCGCGTCGATGATCGAACTGTCGCCGCGCGTGTCGAGTGTCGCGCGGTTGATCTGTTCGACGCTCGCGGGTGTCTCGAGCGGCGACAGCCCGAGATGGCTGCCGGTGTCGAGCGGTTGCGAGAGCGCGGGCGCCTTTTGCGCATTGACGCGGATCGGGGCGAGCGTGGCGCCGATGCGGTCGACACCGCTTTCCTGTGCCTGCCCGGCCGGTGAGAAGGCCGCGAGCACGGCGGCGGGCAGCATCAATCTGAACTTCATTGTTTCGGGTTCCTTCGAATGGGGGAAGCGCTGGGGCGATCACACTGCGGCGCGCGGTGCGCGGCCGAACAGCAGCCGGTCGAGCAACCAGACCGCGACGATCGTCAGCCCCATCAGCGGGAAGACGATGCCGAGCAACACGAGCCCCGCGATCCAGCCGCGCATCGGCGGCGTGCCGCGCTCGCGCGACGGGGCGCCCAGCGTGCCGGCCGGGCGGCGCTTCCACCACATCACGGTGCCGGTGACGGCCATCGCGGCCAGCCCGAGCGACAACACCGCGCAAATGATCTGGTTTGCGAGTCCAAAGTAACGGCCCATGTGCAGCGAAGTGCCGTACGATACGGCCTGCGATACCGCGCCGTAGTCGTCATAGCGGATGTCCTTCAATACGGCGCCGCTGTACTGGTCGAGGTAGATGGTGCGCTCCGCCTTCGGGTCGGCCGGGAAGTACGACGCGGTGAACACGCCGTCCGCGCCGGACGGCAGCGCGAGCGTGTAGCCGCTCGTCACGCCGAGCCCGGCGACGATCGCGATCGCGCGGGCCAGCGGCAGCGGTGCGGGCGTCGGCACCGACGGCGAATGCGGTACGCGCACGTTGCCGACCGCCCACGGCGTTCGCGGCAACGGCAGGTCGTCCATCACCATCCCCGGCATCGAGTCGCCGGAATCGTGATGATGGCCGGACGGTGCGGCGGCCTGCGCCGGTGTCGGCTCGGGCGTCGTTGCGGCGCCCGGTCGCGTCGAGCGCACCGGCGAGCCGCCCCATGCGCCTTCCGGCGCGCCAAGGTTCACGGTCGCCGCGAGTGCCTTGAAGTTCTTGCCCCACGAGCCCGACCACGGCAGCCCCGTCAGGATGAACGCGACCGTGCCGGCTGCGAGCCAGATGCCGGCCGTCGCATGGAAGCTCTTCCACAGCGGCCGGCCGCGCAGCGACAGGTCGGGCCGCAGTGCGCGCCCGACGCGTGCAGCGCCGCGCGGCCACCACAGCGCGATGCCGGTGCCGATCATCACGAAGGTCCAGCACGCGGCGAGCTCCATCAGCAACTCGCCCGTCTTGCCGAGCAGCAGCTTGCGATGCAGCATCCGGTCGACCTGCATGAAGCGGTTGTCGACGCTCAGCGTGCCGAGCACGCTGCCGTCGTACGGGTTCACGTACACGCTCTCGCGGCTGCCGTCGCGCAGGCGAAAGACATACTCGGCGCTGCGATCCGGTGCGGTGCTCACCTGCGCGGACACCGGCGTTGCGCCGGCCGGCATCGCGGTGCGTGCGCGTGCGAGCAGCGTGTCGGCGTCGAGCCGCGGCGCCGCGCGCGACTCGACGACCAGCCGGTGCGGATACAGCAACGGCTCGATCTGCGGCTGGAAGCAATAAAGCGTGCCCGTGATCGCGAGGATCACGAGGAACGGCATCACGAACAGGCCGGCATAGAAGTGCCAGCGCCAGAGCGTCCGGTAACCGGCGCTTGCGGAACGGGTGGGCGCGATTGCCCGATCGACGGTGGTCGACATGGTGTCAGGTCCTCGGGTTCGTCGAGCGGCACGGCCGGCGCGGGCCGGCTGCCGTCAACGTGCGTCGCGGCCGCATGCGCGCATCGACGCAACGGGCGGCGCGGCGTCCTGCGCCAACGAGGCGCAACGCGGCGTCGCCCGCGCGGTGCGGGCCTGCGGATGAACGCGTGAATCAGGTCGTGTGAAACGAACGGCGTGAACGCGCATGCACGTCGACGTGCACGCGCCACAGGGCGGAACGTTCAGCAGAACAGAGGAGGGGCGCGGGAAGGCGGGCGATCGTCGAATCTCGATCGCACGTAAGGAAGGCTGTCGAAGTGAACGCGAAACCGTCGTGGTGCGGCGGCGGGAAACAGCAGCACCAGCAGCACGAACGACGCGAGCGCGGTGAACAGCGCGGCACCGAACGCGCACAGGTTGTCGCCGTCGCCGGAGGACGCCGTCTTGCCGCCATGCGCGTCATGCTTGAGCGCATCGACGAGCGCCAGCGCATCGTTGGCCGGCGTGATCGGTGCGCTCGCATCGAAGCGGGCGGCCAGCGCGGCGACGCTGACGATCAGCGGGCCGCGCCCCGAACACAGCACCACCGAGCCCGCATCCGGACCGTCCGGATCGAGCATCACGGCGCCCGACATCAGCGCGCGGGACAGCAGCGTCACGAGGAGGAGCCCCCACAGCAGCTGTCGCGCGACGCCGGGCCGAAGCAGGAAGCGGCGAAGTGCGTTCATGGCGCGCGATTGTACATCCGTTTGCGCGGAGGGGGCGGCGCGCGGCGCTGATGGGCGGGATCAGCCGTTGTGGGTTCGGAAGCGGAACGCCCGGCTGTTCCGGTCCGATTGATCCGGGGCCGGCGCGACGTTCGCGGGGCCGTACGACCAGGTGCCGTCGGCCAGTGCGGTCAGCACGATGCCCGTGTGGCCGTCGTACGGATCCGGTCGAAGTCGGCCGCGTTCACGAGGGGCATGTCGATGGACGGAATCGGGCGCGGCTGTGCCTGCCGTGATGGCCGTCCGTGGCAGCCGATGCGATGTGCCGGTTCAAGCCGGATAGGAGTCGTCCACCTTCAGGTTCGCGAGCCGGAACAGCGTGCGCAGTGTCTGCGGATGAATGTCGCGGTGCGCGGCGAGCGACGTCAGCATGAAGTCGAGCACCTTCGCGTAGCGGAGCAGCACGAGGCAGCGCGCGAGATCCGGCGTGCGGCCGCGCATGTCTTCGGCGAGCGTGACCATTTGCGTCGACAGCGTGCGCGCCATCTCGAGTTCCATCTGCTGTTTTTCGGTCCAGTCGGGCAGCGGCTGTTCGAGCACCTTCGCGAGGAAGAGCTGGAACGACGTATCGGACGAGTTGGGCTGCGCATCCATGAAGAGCCTCGTGCGTGTGCGGATCGTTCGGGCGCATCCGTGGACGCGCCCGTGGGTGGATGTGTGTCCGCGCTTTGATCGGCGCGGTGCTCACCCGAACGGAATGCAGGTTCCGTACCAGCGTCGCCAGACGATTGTTGAGCAATGTTGAGCCGCGTTAAGACGACGTCGGCGAGTCCCGCCGGTACTGGATCGCGGCGGCGGTCGAGGAAGGCATCCATACGCGCGGCGCGACGTGCGCCGGAGAGGCAGGACCGATCGACGAAGCGAAATGCTTCAGGGATGTAACGTAACGCGCGAATGAAACCCGTCGCCCGACTCTGCCGACGGACGGCCGGGACGATGCGTTTCGCACGTCCCGGCCGCGCCCGACGTGCGTTCGCCGGTGCTGAATGCCGGAAAGCGGGCGCCATTCGTCGTACGGCGGAAACCGGCCGCGAATGCACCGGGTGTTTCAAAACCGAGACGTTTACGTGAGGGACGACCCGGGTGTATGGCTGCGAAACTGGCCCAGCGAATTGCCGACCAACTGTCCATGGGCAGACGGCGCGGGTTTGCCAACAATCTCCGGATCATCCCCGCGAGGTTCGCCATGAGCGTCCATGCCTTCTTCTCCGCCAACCTGCTGCTTGCCTATACCGCCTATTTCATCGGCACGGCCAGCCCCGGGCCGAGCAATCTCGCGATCATGTCGGTCGCCGCGAACCAGGGCCGCAAGGCGGCGTTCGCGTTCGCGCTCGGCGTGATTTCGGGGGCGATGTTCTGGGCGACGATCGCGGCGCTCGGCGTCTCGGCCGCGCTGCTCGCGTGGTCGAAGCTGCTGGTCGCGATCAAGGTCTTCGGCGGGCTGTACCTGCTGTGGCTCGCGTTCAAGTCGGGGCGCACGGCGCTGTCGGGCCCGCCGCCGGCAGCGGCGAACGCGGCACGCGAGCAGCGGCTGTCGCGCTTCTACGTGCGCGGCGCGATGCTGCACCTGACCAATCCGAAGGCGATCCTCGTGTGGGTATCGATCGTCGCGCTGTCGTCGAACGGCGCGGGTGCGTCGCACGGCGCCATCGTGCCGGGCTGTCTGGTGATCGGCAGCCTGGTGTTCGGCGGCTATGCGCTCGTGTTCTCGATGGACGGCGCGCGCCGGCTGTACGTGCGCGGCCGGCGTGCGATGGAGGCGTGTCTGGCCGTGGTGTTCGGCGTGGCGGGCGTTCGGCTGCTGGTGACGAACGTCTAGCCGCGCGATGCGTGTGTGAAACCCTCCGCCGCACCGACGTGCGACGGAGGCGCCGGCATCGATCAACCTGGCGTCAGAAAATGAAGCCCGTGTTGATGAACTTCGAGTGGTGATCCGACACGATCGAATCGAGCAACTGCTTGCTGCTGTCGGTCTGCTTCGCGGCGACCATCGAGCGGATCGAGAACGCGCGCAGCGCGTCGCTCACCGACAGCGTGCCTTCCGCCGAATCCTTGCGGCCCGCGAACGGGAACACGTCGGGCCCGCGCTGGCACTGGCAGTTGATGTTCACGCGGCACACCTGGTTCACGAGCGGATCGACGAGCGCGCCGATCTGCGCCGGATCGGAACCGAAGATGCTGACCTGCTGGCCGTGATCCGACGTCGTCACGTAGTCGAGCGCGGTCTCGACGTCGTCGAACGGCGCGACCGGAATGATCGGCCCGAACTGCTCCTCGCGATACAGCTTCATCCCTTCCGACACCGGATACACGACAGCCGGGTAGAACAGCGTCTTGCTGAACTCGCCGCCCGAATGATTGACGACCTGCGCGCCCTTGGCCTCGGCATCGTCGATCGCATCCGTCATGTAGGCCGTGCGATGCATGCCCGGCAGCGGCGTGATGCTGACGCCTTTCTCCCACGGCATGCCGATCTTCAGCTGTTCGAGCGCGGCGGTGAAGCGCTTCAGGAATTCGTCGACGATCGAGCGATGCACGAGCAGCATCTTCAGCGCGGTGCAGCGCTGGCCGTTGAACGACAGCGCACCGAGCAGACACTCCTTCACGGTGAGATCGAGATCGGCGTCGGGCAGCACGATCGCCGCGTTCTTCGCGTCGAGGCCGAGGATCGCGCGCAGCCGGTGCGACTTCGGGTGCTGCTTCTTCAGGTGATCGGCCACCTTGCTCGACCCGATCAGCGCGAGCACGTTGATCTTGCCCGACGCGAGCATGTGCGGCACGACCACCGCGCCCGGTGCATAGATCGTGTTGATCACGCCCTTCGGGAACGCGTCGCGGAACGCCTCGAGCAGCGGCTCGAACAGCAGCGTGCCGTACTGCGGCGGCTTGAACACCACGGTGTTGCCCATCAGCAGCGCGGGGATCAGCGTCGCGAAAGTTTCGTTCAGCGGATAGTTGTACGGACCCATGCACAGCACGACGCCGAGCGGCGTGCGGCGGATCTGGCCGATCGTGCCTTCCGCGATCACGAAGCGCGAGTTCGCGTTGTCGAGTTCCTTCAGCGCATCGATCGTCTGCGTCATGTACGTGACGGTGCGATCGAACTCCTTCTGCGAATCGGCGAGGCTCTTGCCGATCTCCCACATGATCAGGTTCACGACGAGTTCGCGCTGCGCGACCATCCGCTTGATGAAGTCCTGCATGCATGCGATGCGCTGCTCGACCTTCATCGTCGGCCACTCGCCGCGGCCGGCATCGTACGCGCGCACCGCGGCATCGAGCGCCGCGTCGCTTTCCGTTTCGCCCATCACCGGGTAGCTGCCGATCTCGACCTGCTCGACGCTGCCGTCCGCCTGCCGCACGCACACGGGCGACAGCACGGTCTTGGTCGCACCGTCCCACGGTCGCAATTCGCCGTCGACGAGCGACACGCGCTGGTGGATCGGTGCAGTGAGCCGGAACTCGGCGGGGATGTCCTGATAGGCGGGAAACAGCTGCTGCAGGGAGGCGGAATCGGGCATGACGGTCTCGTTTGACGGGGTGTCCTGGAAGGACGGGCGATGCGAATCCTGAGCTGAATGATCCTCGATCCTGAATCGGCATGATGACGCGCACACGGCGATGCGTCACGCGGGAACCTGGCCGAATCAATCAATGGAACCAGTTCCATTAAAAAGGAACGCCGTCGCGAATGCAAGAATTGCCGAATCGCATCGCGCGAGTCGTAAGCATTCAGAAAGACTGTTGCCGAATGACCGGTATAACGTGCCTGGTGCGCTCGCAAACGTTTCACTCTGACCGGATTGAGCGGATAATGGCGCGGCGCGGCGAAGAAAAAAAATGAAGTGAGCCTGAGAGCAGACGTAGTGAAGAACGAAAGTAGGTCCGCCGCGATGCCGATGCGAGGTCGGCTGCCCGGAGCGCCGGGTCGGGGTTGCCCGGTCCGGCGCGCGCCGGACTTTTGCAGCGGCCCACACGAGTCTCTTCCCATCCTCGTCGTCCTGGTTGCTTTCCCGTCCCGGCTTTGGAAATTATCGCGCGAACGTTGCGCGTGTGCGGTGTTTCGTCGATCATGTCGGCGCGCGACAGCGCCACGAATACACAACGATACTGAGAGCGTTCATGCGGGCAAGAACGAAAAGAACCGCTGCCGTGCTGGCGCGGGGGATGGCGTGCCTGTGCGTCGGAATGGCGTTGTCCGGTGCGAGCTACGCGCTGGAAGGCAAGGAATGGAAGCTGATGGTCGCCATGGGCGACTACGCGGTGGATAAAACCCCGCGGAACCTGGCGCGCGTCAGCGCGCTGCTCAAGCAGGGCGCGCATCCGTATGACAAGACGGCGAAGCAGCGCTATGCGATGCCGGATGCCGAACTCACGCCGATGGGGCTGGCCGTCGTCAGCCAGGTGCCGGACGTCGTTGCATTGTTCATCACGTCCGGCGTTGCGATCAACATGCCGATGTCGCCCAAGGGCTGGACGCTGCTGACGTACGCGATCAGCAACGCGACGCTCGGCGAACTCAAGCCCGGCCAGCTCGAAACGATCCGCCTGCTGATCGGCGCGGGCGCGAACGTCAACGCGATCGCGCCGAGCGGCGAGCCGCCGCTGGTGATGGCCGCGAATGCGTACACCCCTTCGCCCGAGCTCATCCGGATGCTGCTGAAGTCCGGCGCCGATGCCCGCGCCGTCGACCCGAACGGATACACGGTGCTGACCGGACGCTCGGCATCCGATCTCGACGTGCTCAAGCTGCTGGTTGACGCCGGCGCCAATCCGTACGCGCATGCGAAGACCGGACAGTCGCCGCTCAGCTTCGTGTGCGAGCGACGCTACGAACTGGACGGGCAGCCCGACCCGACCGCGGCCGAGCGCATCGCGATCCTGCATGAACCCGGCACGCCGATCGAGCCGCAACGGGGCGAGCAACGCGCCCGTTGGGGCGAGACGCCGCTGCTGCGCGCGGCGATCGTGCACAACCCTGACTGCGTGAAGGCGCTTCTCGATGCCGGCGCGGATCCGGATGCGCCCGCGCTGATCGGCGCGGGCAAGGATGACGCCACCGGCACCGTGCGCGAAGCCGTCGTGCGCGGCGCGAAGGCGACGCCCGACGTGTATGACCACCGTGCCGTCGCACTGATCGAAGCAGCCCCACGCAAATAGCCGTCATGCCGTGCGCGTCGTGCGCCGTCGTGTTGCCCATGGGGCGGACACGGGGCGCGTGCGTGCAGGGCCGTCGTGTTCCTCCGGCGCGCTAGCGCCATCTTTTTCGAAACACTGTTCAACCACGGAGAATCCAGACAATGAAACGAATCGCACTTGCCGCGCTCGCGCTGACGATCGCTTCGGGCGCCATGGCCGCGAAAGGCGAGCTCAAGGTATCGGCCGCGCAGATGATCGAGGCTTATACGGGTTCGGGCGGCGACAAGTATTTCGACCAGCCGGTCGCGCTGACGGGCACGCTGCTCAGTCTCGAGCAGGGCTTTACGGGCAAGACGCTGGCGAATATCGGCGAAGACGCGGATGCCGATCAGGCGGTGCGCGCGTCGTTTGTCGATGCGGCGGCCGAGCAGAAGGCGCAGCGGCTGGTCGGCAAGCGCGTCACGCTGCATTGCGTGGGCGATTTTGCATCGGGGATCGCGACCGTCCGCGACTGCCGCCTGAAGTAAGACCGGGCGTCGACGGGCCGCGACGGCCCGTCGACGCACCGGCGAGATGTCGCGATGGCTCGCATCATTCGACGTCCTCGTCGTCTTCCTCATCGGCGTCGTTCGCATCGCCCTCCGGCGCCGCATACGCGCTCGCCAGGTCGGCTTGCCGTCGTGGATCGCGGCCCGAAGTGCGTGTCCTCGAACGACGCATCCCAAGCAGCCCTTCGATCCCTGGGGTCACAACGCACCGCGTCCGCTCAATTTCTTTCGATTTCTTTACGAAGTCCGCGCGTCAATGCGCAAAACTGAAAGTATTTCGTCAGGAATCCACAGTGTCAGCCGGATGTTCGTTGCACGAAGGCGACATGTTGGAAATTGACTAATAACGCGAATCATTCTCGTTTAATATTTCGCTCCGTTACGAGCCGTGACGCGTCGCAATGGCGTTTTCGTGCCGGGCATGCCGGCCGGTGCGACGGGGCGATTCTCTCTGCGCCGTCCGTTGTGCGTAGACACGCGTCCGCGTGTCGATTCGCCGGCTGATGAACCTGCGTCGCCGCCCGCGTTTGCGCTCGCCGTTTTCTCTCTGCCTTTACTTCAACGATGAAATTCAACAAGAGCGCGTGCCACGTCCTTCTGATCGCCTCGTCGCTGGCCGGCACACGCGCCGCCTGCGCGCAGGCAAGCGATACCGCGGCAACCCTGCCCGCGATTTCCGTCAACGCGGCCGCCGAGCATGCGTCGTACGACGGCGGTCATTCGCGCGCGGCGACCAAGACCGACATGTCGCTGATGGACGTGCCGCAGACCGTGAACGTCGTGCCGCACGCGGTGATCGAGGATCAGAACGCGACGTCGCTGCAGGACGCGCTGCGCAACGTGCCAGGCGTCGGCTTCTCGGTCGGCGACGGCCAGCGCGACCAGATCACGATCCGCGGCTTCAACAGCATCACGGACCAGTATGTCGACGGCATTCGCGACGACGCGCTGTACTACCGCGACCTGTCGAACGTCGATCGCGTCGAGGTGCTGAAGGGGCCGGCGGCTGTGCTGTACGGGCGCGGCTCGGCGGGCGGCATCGTGAATCGCGTACTGAAGCGGCCGCAGGCGAACCCGGTGAACGACGTGGGCGTGACGCTCGGCACGCGCGGCGAGCGGCGCGGCGAATTCGACCTCGGCTGGAACGCGAACGACGCGGCGCGCTTCCGCATCACCGGCGCGGCCGAGAACTCGAACAGCTTCCGCGACCAGTTCCAGCTGAACCGCCAGGCGATCGCGCCGTCCGCGCAGTTCAAGCTCGACAGCAACACGGTGCTGAACGTCGAATTCGACTACCTGCACGACCGCCGCACGTCCGACCAGGGTCTGCCCGCCTATCGCGGCCGGCCGGTCGACGTGCCGATCAACACGTACTACGGTTCGGCCGACGGGGTGAACAGTTCGTACAACGACGTCTCCGCGAAGAGCGCGACGGTGTCGCTCGATCACCGCTTCGACGATTCGCTGTCGTTCCACGGCGCGATCCGCGCGTACGACTTCTCGCTCGAGCGGAAGAACTACGTGAACTACGAGCCGATCAAGACCGCCGCGCATCCGGTCGTGACGCTCGACCAGTCGACGCGCCAGCGCACCGATCACGGCATCGACGGGCTGTTCGAACTGACGCAGAAGACCTCGCTGTTCGGCATGCACCACGAGCTGCTGTACGGGCTCGAACTGTCGCAGCAGCAGAAGTTCGACACGATCTACAGCGTGACGAAGGTCGCGACCTACGATTTGTTCAATCCGCAGCAGGTGGTGCTGCCCGGCGTGCCGACCGGCGCGCGGGCCAAGACGAACGCGTCGACGGTGGTCGGGCTCGCGGGCGTCTACGCGCAGGACCTGATCTCGCTGACCGAACACTGGAAAGTGCTCGCCGGCCTGCGCTTCGACTACCTGAACCAGATCCGCCACGACTACACGTCGTCGAACGTCAACCTCGACCGTACCGATCACGCGTGGAGCCCGCGCGTCGGGCTGATCTACGAACCGCTCGACTGGCTGACGCTGTACGGTTCGTTCAGCCAGTCGTTCTCGCCGCTCGCCGATACGCTGATCAGCTCCGGCGCGTACGCGAACGGCGCCGCGCTCGCGCCGCAGAAGACCACCGCGTATGAAGTCGGCTCGCGCTTCGACCTCGGCGGCAAGGCGACGGCCAGCGTCGCGCTGTTCGACATGCGCCAGACCAACCAGCAGATCGGCGATCCGGCGAACCCCGGCTATGCGCTGCCGATCGGCACGCAGCACGTGCGCGGGATGGAACTTGGCTTTACCGGCGAGATCGCGCCGAAGTGGTCGGTGTATGCGGGGTATGCGTACCTGAACGGCACGGTCGACGGTTCCGCGCAATCGACGGCGGCCGGCCTCGCGGTGTCGAGCAACACGCCGGGGCTGATGCCGCGCCACAGTGCGAACCTGTGGCTCAAGCGTGAGTTGCCGTATGGTTTCTACGCGGCGGCCGGCATGCAGTTCCAGTCGGCGCGCTACGCGTCGGCGAGCGATCTCGTCACGCTGCCGTCGTTCACGGTGTTCAACCTGGGTGCCGGGTATCGCAGCAAGAAGGTCGACGTGACGCTCACGCTCGACAACCTGTTCAATCGCCGCTACTTCATCGCCGCGCACGGCAATGCGGACCTCTACAACATGCCCGGCGATCCGCGCACGCTGACCGCCACGGTGAAGTGGCACATGTAATGCACGTGCGGCATGCGCCGGGTGACAATGCGGGGCTTCGTCACGATGACCCGCCCCTCACTGCCCATGATCCGCCAATCGATTGATGTGTCGAGCCTGACCGGCCGCGCCCGCGTGCTGTGCACCGTCTTGTGGCTGGCTTGCGGCGCGGCCGCGGCGCACGCGCAGACGATTCCGGCCGACGCCGAACCCGAATGCCATTCGGTGTACGTCGGCCGTGCGATCACGTTGTCGGGCCGTTACGTAGTGGATTACGGCGACGAAGAGAGCGGAGAGGACGTGTGGTTCGAGGAGGACGACGCATCGGCGCGGCGCCTGCCGGACCGTTCGCAACGCGCGGGGGTGATCCGGTTCACGAACCAGCGCGACGCTCGGCGCAGTCTGCGGCTGCCCGCCGCGCAACCCGAAGGCGTGTGTCGCTTCGACGGGCGCGCGACGCTCGTGATTCGCGATCTGGAAACCGTGTGCCCGGGGCTGGAGGAGCCCGATCACGCGCGGCTGGTGAAGGTCGTGAAGGCCCGCCCGCCGACGCGACATGCGTGCGAGGCCACCGCGCCATGAGGCTGGCTCGACCGCGCCGTTACTCGACGTCCTCGTCATCCTCCAGATCGACATCGTCCTCCGCGCCCTCCGGCGCCGCATACGCGCTCGCCTGTTCGAGCAGCCAGCCGCGGAACAGCTCCAGCGGCTTGCTGTGGCTGAGTTCCGTCGGATACACGAGGTAGTACGCGGAATCGCCGACCGTCGCCGCGTCGCACGGCACGATCAGGCCGAGCTGCTGCAGCTGTTCCTCGACGAAGAACTTCGGCACGAGCGCGATCCCGAGCCCCGCCGCGGCCGCGCTGATCAGCATCGTGTGCAGTTCGTAGCGCACGCCCTGCATCGTGCGGATGTCCTCGACGCCGTGCGTCTCGAACCACTGCGCCCACGCGCCCGGGCGCGTCGTCGAGTGCAGCAGCGGATACGCGAGCAGATCCTCGACGCGCTCGACGGGCCCGTCGAGCAGCGCGGGCGAGCAGATCGGCACGACTTCCTCGCCGAACAGGTAGTCGGACGACGTACCGGGCCAGGTCGGCTTGCCGTAGTGGATCGCAGCCTCGAAGTGCGTGTCCTCGAACGAGAACAGGTCGGTGCGGCTGCCCATGTTCACGCGCACGTCGGGCGTGCGGTCGTAGAAGCTCTTGATGCGCGGGATCAGCCAGTGCGACGCGAAGGTCGGCAGCACCGCGAGCTCCAGGTAGCCGCCGCCGCTGCCGTGCGCGATGATCGACAGCGTGTCGCGGTCGAGCGTTTCCAGCGCACGCCGCACCTGCGTGCCGTACAGCTTGCCGGCGCGCGTCAGCACGACACGCTGCTTCACGCGGGCGAACAGCCGCACGCCGAGGCTCGCTTCGAGCGTCGCGATCTGCCGCGATACCGCGCTTTCGGTCAGGAACAGCTCCTTGGCCGCATGCGTGAAGCTCTCGTGGCGGGCGGCGGCTTCGAAGGCCACGAGCGCACCCATGTTGGGGATCTTGAATTTACGCATGATGTTCGATTCGTCTGACGATCAGGCCCGCACGGCACAAGGCGGAAGGCGGAGCAGGGGAGCGGCCAATAATTCCAAAAACTCATCACATGTCAATTTAATCTCGCTTTACGCCCGGCTGCAACCCTTTGAATAATGCTCCCCACGCAAGGTCAGGCGCCCGTGGGGCGGCCGGCCGACGAGTTGCCGGCACGTTTGCCGGCGGTCCCCCGAGACGAGAATCCTGATGCGCAATCCGAATATCGAGAGCTTGCTGACGAAGCTGCTGGGACAGGCGAAGACCGACGCCCTGTTCTCGACCCTGAACATGCCGGCCATCCTCGAAGAATGGGAAGACGGCGTCGTGACGCGCGCGGAAATCGCGCAAGCGATGAACATGGCGCTGTTCGAAGGGCTGCTCGAGCGTTCGGCGAACGGCCGCGCGTACACGGCCGAAGCGATCGAAAACGGTGGCTCGGTCTATTTCGACCACGGCGCGCTGCGCACGGTGCGCTGGCCGCACACGGGCGCGCTGCCGCCGGGCGAGGCCGCGTTCACGCGCATCCTGCGTCCGCTCGGCTTCCGCCTGAACGGCCGTTACCCGCTCGACAAGCTCGGCATGACGGGCCGCGCGTATGCGCATGAAGACGCACCGGACGAAATCGCGCAGTTCTTCGTCAGCGAACTGCATCCGGAACGTTTCTCGAAGGAATTCCAGCAGGCCGTGACGAACGTCGTCAGCTCGTCGCGCGATCCGCTGTCGCCGGCGGCCGTCGCGCTGCTGTGGGAAGTCGAGCGCGAAGGCTGGCTGCCGCTGGACGCCGCGCACGCGCTGCTGCCGGAAATCGTCGGCGCGTTCGCGCGCCAGCATGACCTGCCGAACGAACTCGACTACGAAACGCTGCTGATGGAATCGGCGGAAATGGCGTGGATCTCGACCGAAGGCAACGCGTTCAACCACGCGACCGACCGCGTCGCCGATGTCTTCAAGCTGTCCGACGACGAGAAGGCGAAGGGCCGTCCGATGAAGCCGGAAGTCGAGCGTTCGCGCTCGGGCCGCGTGTTCCAGACCGCGTATCGCGCCGACACCGTCGAGCGCGAGTTCCGCACGCGCGACGGCGGCACGGTGAAGCGCAACGTGCCGGGCTCGTTCTACGAGTTCATCACGCGCAAGCGCACGTTCGACCAGGCGGCGCGCCGCTGGGTGACCGACCTGCGTTTCGATGCAGGCAACGCGCAAGGCATCTTCAAGATGACGGCGAACGCGGCGAAGTAACGTCGGGAGGGCGGTGCGACTTGCACCGCCGAAGATGGGCCAAGCGGATCGGGCAGGGTGTGCATGCGTCCTGCCCGATTTGCGTTGGATGGACGCGATGCGGTGCAACGCGCGTGCGTTCGCGCGCAGCGGCGGTTCGCCGTGTCGCGGTCGATCGCGGAGTCGGGAAGATGGGGGAAGCGAGGGCGGCGGGCGTGTGCCGTGCGCCTCGCCGTCAGAAGACGTGCGTGATCAGATAGAACAGCACCAGCAGCCCGAACGGCACGCCGAGCAGCCAGGCGATCAGGTATTTGCCCATGTCGTGGTCCTGATGGCCGCGACGCCAGGAGCGCCGCGGCGGGTTGAGATGGCCGGTTGCGTTACAGCTCGCGATCGAATTCCTTCAACTGCTTCTCGGCTGCGTCGCGGGCGATGCCGTAACGCTCCTGGATCTTCCCGGCCAGATAGTCGCGATTGCCTTCGGCGACCGCGAGATCGTCGTCGGTCAGCTTGCCCCACTTGGCCTTCAGCTTGCCGGTGATCTGCTTCCACTGGCCCTTGATCTTGTCCTCGTTCATGGTCTGCTCCTTTCGTAAGGGGAGAAAAGTGCGGCGGTCGGCCGCGGGGTAGCTCAGGCCTTCGCCTTCAGGCCGGATGCGTCGACGTGCTTCACGCCCTTTACGGCGCGCGTCACGGCGATCGCCTTCTTTACAGCGATCTTCGTCGGCAGCACGCCCGTGAGCGTGACGACGCCGTCGACCGTCTTCACGCTGACGTCGACGCTCTTCACGCCGTCGGTGGTCGCGAGTTCACCCTTCACCTTGGTCGTGATCCAGGTGTCGGTGACGGGCTGGTTGGATTCGGCCGTCATGCCGCTGTCGGTCGACGAGGCCTGTGCGTGCGCGTTCGTGAGCGGTGCGGCGGAAAGCAGGAAGGCCGCGCTGGCGGCGAGCAGCGTCGAAAGGTGCGAGGTCTTGTTCATTGGCGTTCTCCTTCGATTGGCGTGATGAATGGATCAGTCGTCGAGCATGGATCGTGCCGCGCTACCGGGCGATCGGCGTGTCGTAGCCGGGTTCGCGCGGCGGCATGTCCGGGCGCGGCACGTCGGGCGGCAGCGGCACCGGCGGATCGGTGCCGGGCGGCGGCTCGGGCGGGTTGTCCGGGGCCGGCTCGGGCCGCGTCGGATCGGGTGTCTGATGCTGCTTCATCCGGTTGTCCTCCTCTGCGGTATGAAAAGGCAGCGCATGAGCGCCGATGCAGTACCAGCGTACCGACGCGAACGCGAGCGGACATCGCGCAAATTCACCGGATCGCCTAGTGCGTTTGCACGGGGACGGAACGGTCGGGCGGGAACGGGAAATGCATCATGACCCGGGCAACGCGGGGCGACCGGCGCGCAGGCCGCGCTGCGCCGCTCGGCGGGGCACCGCACGATGCCAGCGCGGCGTGCGAATGTACTATCGGGGGTAGTGCATCCGCGTCTGTCGCGCCCTTGCGTGGTACGCGATCATCGCGGCACGCACCGGCGGGGTGTGGCCGGTGCAACGGGCGAGCGGCCGGCGGTCATGTTGACGACAGGGACACGATTCGATGAACGAACAAGTAAACGAACAGGCGCTGAAGACGCATACCGACCGGCGCCAACTGCATCAGATCATCGCGGGGCTCACCGAGGGCGTGATCCTGGTCGAGCCCGACCAGCGGATCGTCTGGGCGAACGAGGCCGCGCTCGCGATGCACGGCGTGACCGAGCTGGAGGCGCTCGGCGCGGACGTCACCGAATACCGCGAGCGCTTCCGGCTGCGCTACCGGAACAACCATCCGGTGCGCGACGGCCACTATCCGATGGATCGCGTGATCGCCGGCGAGGAGTTCAGCGACGTGACGGTCGAAGTCGAATCGGCCGCCGACGAAACCGTGAGCTGGGTTCACCGCATCCGCAGCCTCGTGCTGACGAACGCGGCGGGCGAACCCGATTGCCTCGCGCTCGTGCTGCACGACGCGACCGAATGGGCGAGCGCCGAGGAGCGCTTCGAGCGCACCTTCAACGCGAACCCGGCGCCGGCCGTGATCTGCCGGCTCGACGACTTGCGCTACGTGAAGGTCAACCAGGGCTTTCTCGACCTGACGGGCCATGCGCGCGACGACGTGCTCGGCCGCTCGGTGTACGAAATCGATGTGCTCGAACAGGCCGAGCGGCGCGACCTCGCGATCGAGCGGCTCGGCGAAGGCGCGACGATCCCGCAGATGGAAGCCGTGCTGAAAGTCGCGGACGGCAGCACGAAGGCCGTGGTCGTCGCCGGGCAGCCGATCGACATGAACGACGAGGCATGCATGCTGTTCACGTTCATGGATCTCGAGCCGCGCAAGCAGGCCGAGCGCGCGCTGAAGCAAAGCGAGGAACGCTTCGCGACGGCCTTCCGGATGGCGCCGGTCGCGACCGCGATCGTCACGGCCGACCGCTTCGAACTGCTCGACGTGAACGGTGCGTTCGCCGCGATGACGGGCCATGCGCAGGACGACCTGCTCGGCAAGTCGGCGGACGAGATCGGGCTGTGGGCCGAGCACGGTGCGTGGCCGCGCATCGAAGGCCGGCTCGCACGCGACGGCAGCGTGCGCAACGCGGACGTGCAGATCCGCACGCGCGATGGCGACGTACGCGATTGCGTCGTGTCGGCCGACCCCGTCGCGATTCACGGCCGCGACTGCCTGCTCGTCGCGCTGCTCGACATCAGCGATCGCAAGCGTACCGAGATGGAACTCGTCTATGCGATCGAGACGGCGATGCAGGATGCGTCGTGGTTCAGCCGCACGCTGATCGAGAAGCTCGCGAACGTGCGGCGCGCGAATGCGCCGGACGCGGGCGCGCAGCTGTCCGACCTGACCGCACGCGAGCGCGACGTGTTCGACCTGCTGTGCCACGGCCTCGCCGACAAGGAGATCGCGGGCCGCCTCGGCCTCGCGCCGAACACCGTGCGCAACCACGTCGCGACGATCTACGCGAAGCTCGACGTGCACAGCCGCGGCGAGGCGATCGTGTGGGCGCGCGAGCGCGGGATCGTCGGTGCGGCCGAGGTGAACGGTGCGCGCGGCGACAAGGGCGGCGAGAAGGGGGCCGACAAGGGCGGCGCGAAGGGCAAGGACTGACGCCGACGGTACGAATGCACCACGCACATTGGTGCATCCGCATCTACCGCCTGCGGCATTCGCTTGCGATCCTGTCCACTCGGCGGTGCGGCGCAGGCCGCCACATCGCCGGCTCTCCCCAACCATCGCAGGAGACGACCATGGACAGGAATCGCATCGAAGGCAAGCTCAAACAGGTCAAGGGTTCGGTCAAGGAAGCACTCGGCAAGGTGACGGGCGACCGCAAGGCGGAAGCGGAAGGCATCGCCGAACAGCAGGCCGGCAAGATCCAGGAAAAGGCCGGCGAGGCGGCCGATGCGGTGCGCAAGCACACGGGCACCGATCGGCATTGACCGACGACGCGGCGCCTGCGCGGGTACATCGCGAAGGCCGGCCGGGCCGTCGTCGCAGCGATGATGCGCGATCGGCATGACCACGGCCGGCCTTTACCCGGGGGCGCCGCCGCCGTTTCCCATTCAAGCTTTCGACCCACGGCCCGCCGCTGGGTAGCCGTGGGCCGCCCGCGAACACGGAACTTGATGACAAATCCTCACAACATAGTTCCGATATTTCGTTTGCTGCACGGGTATTGGCTACCCACAATCCATTCACCTCTTTCGCGATGAAAGGTTCTTCGGAGACGGAATCGCGGTGATCGGCCGGCCGGTCGGGCGCATCGAATGGCGCCCCGGCCGCGCAAGACGTCACCGGCGCGCAAGAGGTCGCCGACGCGCGGCAAGCGCGCGTTGCACCCCGACCCACAGAAGAAGGATTGCCATGACGTTCCGCATTCGTTCGCTTTCCGGCGTCGCATTGACTGCCGCGCTCCTCGCATTCCAGACGGGCGCGGCCCATGCGCAGGAAACGGTCGTGAAAGTCGGCGTGGCCGGCCCGTTGACGGGCGGCGGTGCCGCATACGGCAAGGACATCGAGAACGGCGTACGCATGGCGGTCGACGAAGCGAATGCCGCGCACACGACGGTCGGCGGCAAGCCGGTGAAGTTCGTGATCGCGTCGCAGGACGACCAGAGCGATCCGCGCACCGGCGTGCAGGCCGCGCAGCAGCTCGCCGATGCGCAGGTCGCCGTCGTGATCGGCCATTTCAATTCGGGCACGACGCTGCCCGCGTCGAAGATCTACGCGAAGGCCGGCATTCCGATGATCACGCCGTCGGCGACGAATCCCGACATCACGCGCGCCGGGCTCGGCACCGTGTACCGCGTGATCGCGACCGACACGCAGAACGCGGGCAACGCCGGTACGTACGCCGCGAGCGTGACGAAGGCGAAGCGCATCGCGATCATCGACGACCGTACCGCGTTCGGCCAGGGCGAAGCCGACGAATTCGAGCAGGCCGTGAAGGCGAACGGCGGCACGATCGTCGCGCGCGAATTCACGAACGACAAGGCCGTCGATTTCAGCGCGCAGCTCACGAAGATCAAGAGCACCAACGCCGATCTCGTGTTCTTCGGCGGTCTCGACGCGCAGGCCGCGATGCTCGTGAAGCGCATGCGCCAGCTCGGCATCCGCGCGCAGTTCCTGGCAGGCGGCGGCGTGATGAACGCGAACTTCATCAAGCTCGCCGGCAATGCGGCGGAAGGCGCGTCGGTGTGGGAATACGGGCAGCCGCTGTCGCGTCTCGCGAAAGGCAAGCAGTTCGAAACGAAATTCAAGCAGAAGTACGGGGTCGACATGCTCGCGTACGCGCCGTTCGCGTACGACGCGACGTGGATCGCGATCAACGCGATGCAGAAGGCGAATTCGACGAAGCCGGCCGATTTCAACGGCGCGCTGAAGGGCACGCGCTACGACGGCATCACGGGCACGATCGCGTTCACGAACACGGGCGACCTGAAGAACCCGAGCTCGACGCTGTATGAAGTGAAGAACGCCGCATGGCAGCCCGTCACGACGAAGTCGGCGGACTGAACGCAACACGCGCGAGCGGACTTTCGCGGCGATGCCGGACGTGCTGAAATAGCCGAAGCGATCGTCGGGGAAGCCTGCCCACGCGACGCCGCGCACGACGCGGCGCGAACAACCCACGGGCGCGGTCGACAGGCCGCGCCTTTCATGTGCAACCGGAGTCAGTCGTGAGTTCTCAAGTCGTCATCGTCGGCGGTGGTGTGATCGGCAGCTCGATCGCTTATTTCCTGCGTGCCACCGATCCCACGGTCGCCGTGACCGTCATCGAACGCGACCCGACCTATGCGCGCTCGTCGTCGGCGCTGTCGGCCGCGTCGATTCGCCAGCAGTTCTCGACGCCGCTGTCGATCGAGATGTCGCTGTTCGGCATCGACTTCCTGCGCACGATCGGCGAGCGGCTCGAAGTGGACGGCAACAAGCCGTCGATCGACCTGCACGAAGGCGGTTACCTGTTCCTCGCGACGCCGGCCGGCGATGCGACGCTGCGCGAGAATCATGCGTTGCAGACGAGCCTCGGCGCCGATATCCGGCTAATGGACGCCGATGCGCTGCGCGCGAAGTTTCCGTGGCTGAACGTCGACGATCTCGTGTCGGGCGCGTACGGCGTGAGCGGTGAAGGCTGGTTCGACGGCTACGGGCTCGTGCAGGCGCTGCGCAAGAAGGCGCAGGCGCTCGGCGCGCGCTACGTGCCGGCCGACGTGAAGGACGTGGTGCGCAACGGCCGCAGGATCACGCATATCGTGACGGGCGACGGCGAGCGCCATGCATGCGACACGCTCGTCAACGCGGCCGGCGCCTGGACGCGCACGCTGTCGTCGATGATGGGCATCGACATTCCCGTGTTTGCGCGGCGCCGCAGCATCTTCAACGTGTCGTCGCCGGCGAAGCTCACCGACTGCCCGCTGCTGATCGATCCGACCGGCGTGTATTTCCGGCCGGAAGGGCGCACGTATATCTGCGGCACGTCGCCGAGCCCCGATCGCGACCCGGACGACCTGCCGCTCGACGAAGTCGACCACGACCTGTTCGACGAGGTGATCTGGCCGACGCTCGCGAATCGCGTGCCGGAATTCGAGGCGCTGCGTGTCGAGAATTGCTGGTCCGGATACTACGAGTACAACGTGTTCGATCACAACGCGATCATCGGCTATCACCCGGAACTCGACAACGTCGTGTTCGCGAACGGCTACAGCGGCCACGGGCTGCAGCAAGGGCCGGCAACCGGGCGCGGCGTCAGTGAACTCATTCTGGACGGGCGTTACGACACGCTCGACCTGTCGTCGCTCGGCTGGGCGCGTGTGCTGGAAAACCGGCCGATCGTCGAAAAGAACGTCGTGTAGCGCGGCGTAACCGCCCGGAAGCGAGTGGGCGGGATTCTCCTTGTGTCTCAAACCCGTTGGCCCGACTGTGTCGGGCCTTTTTTCGTTTCGCGGGCTATCCGACGCCGTAGACGGCATCGCGCAGATCGAGCGTGTACTGGCCGTTCATTCCTTCGTAGAGCGTATTCGACAGTGACACGACGGTCAGCCCACGGGCGCGATCGACGAACCACGAATGCCCGTAGACGCCGCCCCAGCGCCACGTGCCGACGGACTCCGGCGACGCAGCCGCCTGCGGGTCGCGCAACACCGAGAACCCGATTCCGAAGCCCGCGCCGGGCAGGTCCGGCAATTCGAAGTCGCCCGTCTGCACGCGGCCCATCTCGTCGACCAGGTCGGCCGGCAGGATGGCGCCGCCGCCTGCGCGCAGCGTGTCCAGCACCGTCAGCACGTCGCCGGCCGTGCCGACCATTCCGGCACCGCCCGATGCGAACGCCTGCGCATCGAGCGCGCGCGACGGCGAGTACGTGACACCGACGAACCCTTCGTCGATGGGCACGGTTTCGTTCTCGGCGAGCCGGTGCGGCTGCGGCGTATCGTTGACGTAGGGCGTGGCGAGCCGTGCGGGATCGCGTGCGACGAAGCCCGTGTCGCGCGCCCCGAGCGGGCGCAGCACGAGTGCATCGATCGCGTCGGCGAGCGGCACGCCGCAGACGGCCTCGATCAGCGCGCCGATGACGTCGATCGACAGCGAATAGTTCCAGTTGGTGCCGGGCGCGAACAGCAGCGGCACGCTCGCGATCCGACGCAGGTTTTCGGCGAGCGTGATCGACGCGCCATCGAGCCCGTCGGACACGCCTGCACGCGCATAGGTGCCGTTCGCATCGGTCTCGTTGAATCGATAGTCGAGGCCGGCGGTATGCACGAGCAACTGACGCACCGTGATCGTCGGCACGCGGCCGTCGGGTAGCGCCGGGCGGAATTCGGGCAGCCAGCGCGTGATGTCTTCGTCGAGCGACAGCTTGCGCTGCGCGACGAGCGCCATCGCGGCCGCCGAGACGATCGGCTTCGTGACCGACGCGAGCCGGAATTGCGTGTCCTCGCGCATCGGCGTACGCGACTCGCGGTCCGCGAACCCGGCCGCGCGACGGTAGACGAGTTCGCCGTCGCGGGCGACGAGGACGACCGCGCCGACGAGGCGCTGCGCATCGAGCTGGCGGGACAGGACCGCGTCGATGCGCTCGGCGAGTGCGGGGTCGGTGGGCGACTGCAGTGACGAAGCTGAAGAGGAGGTCATCGAGGATTCCGTCGTGAGGAGTCTGATCGACATGTTATGGGCTGCCCGCCGCACGCGTCGTTAACCCTTACTCGGAACAGGGCTACGTGCGCTGCACGGGGCAGCGTTGGCGCGCATCGAACCGGATGGCGGACAAAATATGCCCCAATCGGCCGGCGGCGTTCGTTAGAATCTGCTTTCGTCGAGGAGTGACGCATTTGCATTGGTGCAGAGCAGTATCGAGTCGCAGGCGCTGCGCGCCCTGATTCCATCGTTCATCTTTCACCGGAGGCGAGCATGCCAGGTTTACTTCCCGATGTTGACCGCGAGGGCCTCCTCGAATATTCGGTGGTGTACACCGATCGCTCGGTCAACCATATGTCGCAGCGCTTCCAGGGCGTCATGCGCGACATCTCCGCCACGCTGAAAAAAGTCTACAACGCGAAGTCGGTCGCGATCGTGCCGGGCAGCGGGACGTTCGGCATGGAAGCCGTGGCGCGACAGTTCGCGACGAACAAGAAATGCCTCGTCGTCCGCAACGGCTGGTTCAGCTTTCGCTGGTCGCAGATCTTCGACATGGGCAGCATTCCGTCCGAAACGACGGTGCTGAAGGCGCGCCCGGTCGAAGCGGGGCGGCAGGCTGCGTATGCGCCGGCGCCGATCGACGAAGTGGTCGCCGCGATCCACGCAAACAAACCCGATTTCGTATTCGCGCCGCACGTCGAAACCGCGTCCGGAATCATGCTGCCCGATGCGTACCTGCGCGCGGTGGCCGACGCCGTGCATGCGGTCGGCGGCATGTTCGTGCTGGATTGCATCGCGTCGGGCACCGTGTGGGTCGACATGCAGGCCAGCGGCGTCGATATCCTGATCAGCGCGCCGCAAAAGGGCTGGAGTGCGTCGCCGTGTTGCGCGATGGTGATGTTGAGCCCGCTTGCGCGCGAGCGCATCGATTCGACGACCAGCACCAGCTTCGCATGCGATCTGCGCAAGTGGCTGCAGATCATGGAAGCCTACGAGGGCGGCGGGTTCGCGTATCACGCGACGATGCCGACCGACAGCCTCACGACGATGCGCGACGTGATGAAGGAAACCGAGGCTTATGGTTTCGATAAGGTGAAGGCCGAGCAGCTCGAGCTTGGCGAGCGCATTCGTGCGCTGCTGGCCGAGAAGGGGTTCAGGAGCGTGGCGGCGGCAGGGTTCGAGGCGCCGGGTGTCGTGGTCAGCTACACGGACGACGACGGGATTCGAACCGGGAAGAAGTTCGCGGATGTCGGCTTGCAGATCGCGGCCGGTGTGCCGCTGCAATGCGACGAGCCGGAGGACTTCAAGACCTTCCGGCTCGGGTTGTTCGGCCTCGACAAGCTGCATGATGTCGATGGCGCGGTGAAGCGGTTCTCGGAAGCGTTGAATCGGATTCTTTGACGCATGTTTCGGGCGACGCTGCGCACCGATGTCACTGTCGGTACGAGGTGCGCAGCCGTTCGTTGTCTTCGTGGCCGTCACATGACGGTCGAGCGGGTGCCGTTGCATCGTGTTGCCGATTCGGCATTCGATTCGGTGCGGAACAGGGTGTGCCGGGAAAGGGAGAGGTCATGTTGTCGTGCCGTCTGAGGTGGTATGGGCTCGCGACGTCCCGCATGCTGCGCAGGCATTGGCAGGCGCTTCTCCTGACAGTCATGCTGGTGCTGCCGGCAATGCCGGTATTTGCGCAAACCCGGATGCTCGGCGCCCCGGTGCTCGAAGCGCTCGCACCGTCACATGGCGTCGAATGGCGACTCGCCTGGGTGCATCTGCTCGAGGCCGTAGGCGTGTTATGGATTCTCGCGCAACGTACGGCCGTCACCGGCGGTCCGTTCGGCCGTTTCCTCAAGTCTTTGCCTGTTCCCGACAGCCGGCGCCGCATCGTTGACGCGATCGTCGTGCTCGTCGCGAGTACGCCGCTGTTGCTGCCCGTCGTTGCAGCCGCGGTCGCGCTGGCTTTTCTGCCGCAGAAGGCGAGCAACTATCTGTTCGTTCTGGATCTGTTCCTGATTACGTTGGGATGGCAATTGACGGCGCTGTCGCGTGGCGTGCGCAACGCGATTGCGCTGGTCGTTGCCAATGGTTTCCTCGTCGCGGGCCTTGAGGCCGAGGGGGCGTTACGCATGGTGTTGCTGATCATGCCGTTGCTGCCCGCCACGTTCGCCATCGCCCATACCGCCCCCGTGCGGGCCTCGCGGCCCGAGACGTCGCGAGCTTTCTCGCGCCGCGTCACGGGCTCCGTACGCAGCCATGTGTGGCATGGCTTTTCGCCGGTGACGAGGCTGCAGATCGGTATTCTTCGCGATCGTCTCGCCGCGACCCTCGGGCGGTGCGTAATGATGGGCCTGGTCACGGCTGCGACTTGTCTGCTGATCGGAATCTGGCATTTCGATACGCGTGCCGTCCCCCTGACGTTGATTTCGGAGGGGGCGATTGGACTGATTGCGGCAACCGCCTATCGCGATTTGCGAGCGGCGCACGCGAGGGCCGCCCACTTCATGCAATCTCTGCCGGTTGCGGCTGTCGCCAAGGTGCGGGCCGACTGGCTGACGGTCGTTGCGCTTGCGCTGCCGTTTGCTGCCGTCGTGCCGCTGCTGCTGGTGGCCCATCGCCTCCTGACGTGGTGGTCGGCGGCGGCGCTCCTGTGCGCGGGCGCGGTGCTCGCGGCATGGCTGTATCTGCCGCAACGCTATGCGTCGCGTCAGTCCGTGTTGCTCGGCATCGTCGTGATCGCGGCGTGGGTGACCGTCACCTGGAAAATTTTCGTTTGATCCACTCATCCATGCTCCGATTCGACAATCTCGGCAAACGCTACGACAAGCGCGTCATCTTCCAGGGGCTCAATTACGCGTCCGGTGCCGGATGCGTGGCGCTGTGCGATGAAAACGGCAGCGGCAAATCCACCCTGCTCGGAATTCTCGCCGGAACGATCGACGCCGACGAGGGCGAGGTATGGCTCGACGGCCATTCGTTGCGCACTGCGCCGCTCGATGCGAAGTCCGTCCTGGCGTACGTGCCGGACGATTGCATGGCGTATCCGTTCCAGACCGGCCAGGCGTTTCTCGAACTCGTGGCGTCCGCCAAGAAGACGAGCGTCGATACCCGCACGCTCGATCTCGCGAACCGGTTCGGGCTCGTACCGCACCTGGAGAAGCGTTTCGAGCAGATGTCGCTCGGTACGCGTAAAAAGTTCTTCCTGACGGCGACGACGCTTGGCAAACCGGCTATCGTCATCGCGGATGAGCCGGGGAACGGGCTCGATGCCGCTGCGCGTGCCGTTCTGGTCGACCTGTTCAGGACGCTGGCAGCGGACACCGCCGTCTTCTTTTCAAGTCACGATCTGGCGCTGGTCCGTGCCTGTGAGGCAAGGATGACCAGTTTCGCGGACCTCGCAGCGACAGGTTAAGGGGCAGGGTCGCGTATCGCCGGTGCCGATCACGCCACTCAATGTCCCCGCAAGCAATCCGATGCAAAGCACCCGCAGGTATCCCATTCTGGCCACCCGTTCAGCACAAAACGGTCATCATGTCGTTCCTTGATCCGATTGCCTTGTGCGAGCGTACGATCGGGCCATGTGTCGTCGATGCGGGACGTGCTGACCGGGAAAGGAGACCAGATGCACCGCCAATTTGTCATTCGGGCCGGCCGGCCCGACGATGCGGACGCACTCACGGCGCTGGCATTTCTGTCGAAAGCGCACTGGGGCTACCCCAAAGACTGGCTGAATCTTTGGCAAGCCGATCTCACGGTGACACCCGAGATGATCGAAAGCTCGATGGCGTACGTGGCCGAAACAGAAGAACGGATCATCGGGTTCTGGGTCAGGGCTTCGACCGATTCCGATGAGCTTACGCGCGGATGGCTATTCGTTCATCCGGATCATATGGGGCAGGGCGTCGCGCGTGCGCTATGGTCCGAACTCAGGAAAGACGCCGCCGCGAGGGGAATCAGAAGCTTCGTGATCGAGGCCGATCCCAACGCCGTGCCGTTCTATATGTCGCTCGGCGCAGAGAAGATTGCCGAGAAAGAGTCGACCGTCATACCGGGCCGGTTTGTTCCGATCCTGCGGGTTCCGGTGTGATTCAGTCGCGTGCTGCGATCATCGGGGCGAGCCACCGGAATGCCATGCAGCATGCATTCTCGTATCATCTGTCCGATTCGCCGGGATCGCATCACCTGACCATCCCGCACAAGTGAAAGGACGAGCGATGAAGGACGAAGGCAGCGGCCACGGTGGCGCGATCGAGCGCTACGTGACAGCCAACCCGAAGCGTGCCGGCATCGTGTCCGTTCAAAAGAGCACCGACCCGCGCGATTACCAGAACGCACCGGGTATCGCAGCGGTCATGCCGAAAGCATTTCCCGACGGTTTCGTCGTCGCAGAGCACCAGCATCCGCGTGCACAACTCGTCTACACGACGACGGGCATTGCCGAAATCTTCACGTGCCAGTCGCTGTGGATGATCCCGCCGCATCGCGCGCTCTGGATTCCGCCCGACCTTCCGCATGCGATGCGCGCACACGGTCTCCTCGAAATGCGAACGGCGTACGTCGACCCGCATGCGTACCCGTCGGCTTATCCGAATCAACCGAGACTGGTAGAGGTGTCGCCGCTGCTGCGTGAACTGATCGTGCGCGCGTCGTCTCTCTCGATCGACGCGCATCCCGCCGGACGCGACGATCTCGTCATCCAGCTCATGCTCGCTGAAATCGAATGGTCGCCCGAGCAGCCGTTGAGGCTTCCCTCTGGCCGGGACCGGCGGCTTGCACGCGTTTGCGATGCAATCCTGTCGGATCCGGCCGATCAACGAACGCTGACGGAATGGGCCGATGAAGTCGGTGCGTCGAGCCGAACCTTGGCGCGGCTGTTCCAGGCCGAAACCGGCTTGTCGTTCAGCCAGTGGCGACAGCAGGCCCGGATTTCAGCCGCACGCCCGTTGCTGGCATCGGGTTGCTCCGTGATCGCCGTCGCGGCCGAACTGGGGTACGAAACGACGAGCGCATTCTCGACCGTGTTTCGCCGCTTCACCGGCATGACGCCGAGCGCTTACGCGAAACTGTCCGATTCCGCGTAGCAAACGTCTTACCGCAACACGCGGGATTTGGCGTGCGGGCCTATCGTGTCGGTCATCGAATCCACCGACCGAATGAGGCAAGCCGACATGACGCGCCACGACATCGAATTCCCGTCCGAATCCACGACGCTGCGGGGCTGGTTCTACGAGCCGGCGCAGCGCTCCGCCGACCGCGCAACGCATCCCGCCATCGTGATGGCGCACGGCTTCTCGGCCGTGAAGGAACAGTATCTGGACCGCTACGCGGAGGTGTTCGCCGCGAATGGTTTGGCCGTGCTGCTCTACGATCACAAGAACTTCGGCGCAAGCGACGGGCTGCCCCGTCAGGAAATCGATCCCGTGCAACAGAAGCGCGGCTATCGCGATGCGATCAGCTATCTGCTGACGCGCGCAGAGGTTGATGCCGAACGCATCGGCATCTGGGGCACCAGCTACAGCGGCGGCCACGTGCTCGAAGTCGCCGCGATCGACCGGCGCGTGAAATGCGTGGTGTCGCAGGTGCCGACGATCAGCGGGTATCAGTCGGGCTTGCGCCGCACGCGTTCCGATCTCGTACCGGCAATGCTGGCACGCTTCGATGACGACCGCGGGCAGCGCTTCGCGGGCGGCGCGCCGGCCATGTTGCCGGCCGTCAGCGCCGACCCCTCGGCTGCTTGTGCGATGGCCGGCGCGGATGCGTACCGGTTCTTCACCGAATCGGCCGCGCAGTTTGCGCCGAGCTGGCGAAATGAAGTGACGTTACGCAGTGCAGAGATGTCTCGCGAGAACGAACCGGGCCAGTACGTCGAGCGCATCTCGCCGACGCCACTGCTGATGATCGTCGCCGACCAGGACGTGCTGACGCCGACCGACCTTTGCCTCAAGGCGTGGGAAAACGCGCTGGAACCGAAGCGATTGCTCCAGATCAAGGGCGGCCATTTCACGCCGTATATCGAGCACTTCGACGCAACCAGTCGGGCGGCGGCGGAATGGTTCACGCAGCATCTGGGTGGCGCATGCTGACTTGAGCCCGCGCGCGTACGACTGGCGCCGCCGTTGGTGCTATGCGTGTCGCTTCGGGTTCCATGCCTTGTGGACGAACTCGAGGCGATTACCGTCGAAGTCGGCGACGTTCGCCGCGTAGTAGCCGCGAGCGAAGTAGGTGCGATCCGCCGGTTTCCCCTCGTCGATGCCGCCGGCCTGAATCGCGGCTGCGTAGGCGGCATCGACCAGTTCGTTGGAATCGCAAACGATCCCGAGGTACAGCCCCGTCTCGCCGGGTTTGCGCTGGCGCAGCCAGATACTTGATCCGACAGCGTTGCCCTTGCCGTACACGTCGTCGCCGATGCCGTAGAGATCGGGGACGCCCTCGGGGCCCGACGCGGAGTCGTAGTTGCCGAAGATGCGCCAGCCGAGCGGTTTCAACGCTTCGGCGTAGAAGGCCAGCGACTTGTCGATGTCGGTGACGGAGAGGTAGACGTGGTCGATCATTGGGCTGCCTTCTTCGATGTGGGTGAGGAGGGTTGGAGCATCAGGTTATCGGACGATAGCAAACCCTACGATGCAGTGCACGGCGCCGACGATGGGCAAGCCGGTCGCACGGCAACGCCGGCTCAGGAATGACGGGTCGCAAACTGGCGCCGACGACACCAGCCGTTGCTTCGTCATATGAAGTAATAGCTGTAATCCCGCATGAAATCTTCTTTCCGATGGCTCGGGCTAGACTGGTCTCGCCTTGTCCCCCCCAAGGTGTTTGGTGACTTCCGCTCGGCCCGCGCTTTCCGGCGCGGGCCAATTTTTTTGAGCCGGTGCTGGCGGCGATCGAATGATCGCAAGCCGGATGCGCATTGGACGAAGCCTGGCGTGGCGGTGCTCACTGGTTTTTCGAATTCTTTCAGGCGAGCAAGGTGGCCGACATGCGATCGTCAGGTATCCATCGGATCTCGACAATGTCATGTAGCGCGGCGTGACGGCCCGGTATGGGGTGAGCGGGTGAGGGAAGAGGTGTACTGCCGCCGGCAGTATGTGGCAACATCGCGGTGGTCTCGACATCACACCCGGGTGCAGGCCAGCCCATCTATCCGAGGGGATCTCATGTTTGACCACGTCAAATTCGGCGTCAGCGACTTTGCCGCCAGCAAGGCATTTTTCCTCAAGGCGCTTACACCGATCGGTGCCGTGACGGTGGGCGAGGGCGAGCCTTCTTACGGCATCGAGATCAGTACGCCCGCCAAGGCTTCGCTGTGTCTGTTCCAGTCGGACGAGAAACCGGCGCATCTCCACATCGCGTTCGTGGCCGACAATCGGCAGCAAGTCGATGCGTTCTACCAAGCGGCGCTGGAGGCGGGCGGGAAGGACAACGGCGCGCCCGGGCTGCGGCCGCATTATCACGCGAACTACTACGCGGCATTCGTCATCGGACCGGATGGGCACAATATCGAAGTGGTGTGTCATGAGGCGGAGGGGTGACGCACCAAACACACAAGAGAGCGTGTCGCGATGAGCGAAATGACCATCGATTGGCCTTTCTACATGGTGGTGCTTGCCGCGGGTGTTGAATACTGGCCCGTGACGCTTTGTGTCGGCATGGCTGGATTGTATTTCGGGGCGGCTCGCCTGCGCGGAGGCCGGCGAGTTGTTTGCCTGGTCATTGCACTTTTGTTCGTCCTCGTGGCTGGCGCTGGGATTTACTTATCCCTCGGTTAGGGGGCCGCCAGTCACGCTTGCACTCGGGATCGAGTCTACGCCCGACTGACTCGACAGCGCATTTCGAATCGGAACACTTGCTCTTGCGAAAATACCTGTTGCTTTGGATTCTGGTGATGCACACGGTTGATGCGTCTGCGCAGTTTCCCTTTGCTCAACGCCCCTTCTTCGGCGAGCCACCATTTCGTTTTGGTCTTGGGATGATTTTTAGTTTTCCGGCTCCATCCCCCGACGAATCGCCCGAGGCCGCCTACGAATATTGCACGCAGGCGGCGGTATCCGCGTTGATTCGCTTTGACGATTTCCTCGTTGCGAGTACGTCGTCGATCCTGCCAAGTTCGCCGATCGCACCGCAGCAATTACCGAGGGCCTTTCCGGTGTTTCCTGTTCTGAAACACTCGCCGTCGACATACGAGTTGGATCGCAACCAGTGTATTAGGGGATATGACAGATTGCGAGCGGTGAGGGTCGACATGCCGACGATCGAGCATCTCTATGCGGGCTTGTCGAGATGCGAGCAAATCTACGGTCGCGATCAGATCGCTGATCATGCGCTGTGCGTTGTCACGCTCGCGGAGCATCAAGGGCGGTGAGTCTAATTGTTGCGAATGATCGGACGCTTCAGCTTCTATCGGACGATCGTTTCGAGTCGGACAGCGAGTAAGCTACACTCAGCCGAAACATGCAGTGGCTTGATGTCGACGTGCGGTGCAGACAATAGAAGCACATCCCGGGGCGGGGGCCATCGGCCTCCCGAAAAGACGATGCCAATCAGCAAACTGAAGGCCATGCCGGCGTTTCACATGGACGCGCCGCCGCAGATCCGTCATGCCGTCGCGCTCTTCGCAATTGTCTGGCTCATCGAAGTCGGATTTGCTGTCTGGTTTCAGATGCTGGGTTTCGATCAACTTGGCGAAGTGCCTGCGGAAAAGGCGACGCTTATGCGTCAGGGCGTTGCCTTGATCGCCGTGGTCCAGGCGTTCTGGCTGCTCCTGAACGCCAGCCTGATCATCGGCCTCTGCCAACGACAAAAACTGGCGCGAACGCTGGAACTGGTACTCACGATTGTCACGACGCTAGCCTTCATCGTGATGGCACCCCCGTTCAGGGTGACCCTGATCGAAGTGTCTTTTTTCGCCAATGCGATTGCGACCGTGCTGATTTATACGGACCCGTGTTCGCGATGGTTCCAGGGTACGACTTCTTAAGATCGTCACGTTTGCTATTGCGAATGCTGGCTGGCGAGATGGCGGCTGTCGTGCCACACCGCGAAGACTCAACGGAAAGACGAGCGATGAATTCGAAATGCGTCCGCAGAGTCACGGCAGATGACGTACCGGCGCTTACGCAGATCCGGAACGATGCGCATGCAAAGAAAGTCGCGCATGGCGATTATGTGTGGGGAAAGGAGGGTGACGGCTTCTCCGAGCGGTGGGTAAGGAACAACGTCGCCGAGAAAGCGGTGTATGTCGTCGAACAGGATGGCACGTTGGTCGGGACGTTCTCGCTCAGCCTCGACGATGACCCGCACTGGGGGCCTCAAGAACCGATCGCCGGTTACGTGCATGGGCTATGTGTACGGCAGGGTTTCAACGGGCACGGCATTGGCGACTTCATGCTCGACTGGTGCGCTCACGAGACGAGCCGTTTGAACCGGCGTTTCGTCCGTCTCGACTGTGCAGCGGAAAACACGAAGCTTTGCGCCTACTATGAATCGCTTGGCTTTGTCCGCGTCGGGTTGAAGTCGGACGGCCGTGACTGGTCGCTGTACGAGAAGCCGGCTGATCAACTGTCGACTGGATCACTGACGGATTTCTCGCAAGCGTCTCGTCAATCGAAGTGAAACCAGCAATGATTTTCGGCACAAGCCTGTCGAATCCTCGACAATCCGCGTCATTCAAAAAATCAAAGAGAAGGTGATGTATGCGCAGGACCGGTAAGACGCTCGCGGTGATCTTGAGCTTTGCAGTCGTCGGCATCGCCGACGTTCAGGCAGCCCCCGCCGAATCCGCATTCCCGCGCTTCACACTGACGGAAGGCAAGCTCGACAGCGACGGTCTCCCGCTGTCCGGCGTCAAGCTCTGCATACTCCCCGACCACGCCCCGTGCTTCGAGATGCCGCCGGCGCCGCTTCCCCATTCTTCGAAGGAGCTGTACCAGTTCGGCCTGGATCCGAAGTCCGAGCGGCTGCCGATCGCATCGGGCGGCTCGTGGGTGTTCTTCTCGGGAATGTTCTCGGGCGGCGGCAGCGGGATGCTGGAGCGCGTGGCGATCTTGCGCATCGGCGCGAACGGCAAGATCGAGAACCTGATGCCGAAAGTCACCCAGACGGAGATGGCCGACCGCGCGATGTGGAAGCTGCCGGACGTGTCGCCGTATCCGCTGTTTGTTCGCGCGGACGCCGAGTGGCAAGAGGGCGAAGTGCATTTCGACAAGCACTTCTTCCAAGTCGACGCATGGGTGTTCGATCCTGTCGCCAATCAATACGCGAAGCGCTTTTCTTACCGCACGAGCAAGCGCTACGACAACGGCGAGGGCGGGGACCACGTGCTGGCCTCTGAGCGTCCGGAAATCCTGCGCCGCCTTGCTGCCACCAAGTAACGCGTTATCGCTGCATGTCCCCGTACGTCTCCTTGCACACCGCGCGCAGCGCCTCGACGAGCAGATCGCGTGCGGGCGAACGGGAATCGGCGGAGCGCGTAAACAGCGCAATCGGCGGAAGCGTCCACACGAGCGAGTAAGGCACGATCGCCACGCCGGCGATCCGCACCAGTTCTTCCGCGATGTCGGCCGGCACGATCGACACGGCTTCGTCGCTCGACGCGATCATTTCGCCGATCAGCTTCGACGAATAGCTTTCGACGATCGGCACGGGCGGCGCGATGCCGGCCGACAGGAACAGGTCGGTCACCTGTTCGCGCATCGGCGTATGCGGCGCGCCGAGAATCCAGTCGAGCGCGTGCAGCTTGTGCCAATCCAGCGGCGTGCGCGCGAGCTTGGCCGCAAGACGACGGCTCGCGATCATGCGCGGCTGCTGCTGATACAGCACTTCGAACGACACCTGGCCCAGATCGATCGCCGACGACGCGCGCCCGATCACGATGTCGACGCTGTGGTCCCTGAGCTGCAGCAACAGTTGATCGCTGGTGCCTTCGTGAATCGTCACGGTCAGCCGCCGCTCCATCCGCGCCTGCAGCCGCTTCAGTGCGGCCGACAGCATCTGCCCGGAGATGAACGGAATCACGCCGATATGCAGATGGGCTGCATGCCCGGCGGCGACGGCCTCCATCTCGCGGGCGAGGTGGTCGAGATCCTTGATCATCGCCTTCGCCCGCTCGAGCACGACCGCGCCGAGCGCGGTGGGCCGCATGCCGCGAGACGAGCGCTCGAACAGCGGCGTGCCGAACATGCTCTCGAGCTCGGACAGCGCGTTCGTCACGGCCGGCTGGCTGCTGGCCATGTGCTCGGCGACGCGCGTCAGCGATCCGTGCTGCTGGATCTGCAGCAACAGCACCAGATGCCGAATCTTCAGACGAGCGCCGAGCCGCCTGACCACGTCGTTTGCGTCAAAATTCATTGACTGGTCATGTATTCATCATGAAAAAGTGATGGACCGATATTAAAACAGAATCATCACGTTATGGCGGATCCCTAGAATCACCTTCATGGATCGCGCCGGGACTGGCCTGGCGCCCACGCCGGGACCCAAAACATGAAACAGACAGAGACACAGCAGCAGGCCGCGTTCGACTATCACGAGTTTCCGACCCCCGGGAAAATCTCGGTCGTGGCGAGCAAGCCGCTGGTGACCCAGCGCGATCTGGCGCTGGCCTATACGCCCGGCGTGGCGAGCGTGTGCGAGTCGATCGCCGCCGATCCGCTGCAGGCGCACCGCTTCACGAGCCGCGGCAACCTGGTCGGCGTGATCACGAACGGCACCGCCGTGCTCGGCCTCGGCAACATCGGCCCGCTCGCGTCGAAGCCGGTGATGGAGGGCAAGGCCGTCCTGTTCAAGAAGTTCGCCGGCATCGACGTGTTCGACATCGAGATCAACGAGACCGACCCGGACAAGCTGGTCGACATCATTGCCGGCCTCGAACCGACGTTCGGCGGTATCAACCTCGAGGACATCAAGGCGCCGGAATGCTTCACGGTCGAGCAGAAGCTGCGCGATCGCATGAAGATTCCCGTCTTCCACGACGATCAGCACGGCACGGCCATCACCGTTTCCGCCGCGTTCATCAACGGGCTGAAGGTCGTCGGGAAGTCCATCAAGGAAGTGAAGGTCGTGACGTCGGGCGCCGGTGCGGCCGCGCTGGCGTGCCTGGACCTGCTGGTCGACCTCGGGCTGCCGGTGGAAAACGTGTGGGTGACCGACATCGAAGGCGTCGTCTATCGCGGCCGTACCACGCTGATGGACCCGGCCAAGTCGCGCTTCGCGCAGGAAACCGATGCGCGCAAGCTCGCCGAAGTGATCGGCGGCGCGGATGTGTTCCTGGGGCTGTCGGTCGGCGGCATCCTCACGGCGGAGATGCTGAAGGCGATGGCGGCGCGTCCGCTGATTCTCGCGCTGGCCAACCCGACGCCGGAAATCTTCCCGGAACTGGCGCACGAGACGCGCGACGATGTCGTCATCGCGACGGGCCGCTCGGACTACCCGAACCAGGTCAACAACGTCCTGTGCTTCCCGTACATTTTCCGGGGCGCGCTGGATGTGGGCGCGACGACGATCACGCGCGAGATGGAAATCGCCGCGGTTCACGCGATCGCGGGGCTGGCCGAAGAAGAGCAGAACGAAGTCGTCGCGGCGGCCTACGGGGCGTACGACGTGTCGTTCGGCGCGCAATACCTGATTCCGAAGCCGTTCGACCCGCGCCTGATCGTGCGGATCGCACCGGCCGTGGCCAAGGCGGCGATGGAAGGCGGCGTGGCGACGCGCCCGCTCGCGAATCTCGATGCGTACGTCGAGCAACTGCAGCAGTTCGTCTACCACTCGGGCGCGTTCATGAAGCCGCTGTTCGCGACGGCACGCAAGCTGGTGCGTGACGGCGGCAAGGCGCGGATCGTGTTCACCGAAGGCGAGGACGAGCGTGTGTTGCGCGCGGTGCAGGTGATCGTCGACGAGAAGCTCGCGCGGCCGATTCTGGTGGGGCGTCCGGAGGTGCTGCTGGCGCGTATCGAGCGATTCGGCCTGCGCCTGCGACTCGGTCAGGATGTCGAAGTGACCAATCCGGAGTATGACGAGCGCTTCCCGCAGTACTGGACGAAGTATTGGGAACTGCGCTGCCGCGACGGTATTTCGAAGGAAATGGCGCGCGTGGAAATGCGCCGCCGCCTGACGCTGATCGGCGCGATGATGGTGCAGCTCGGCGACGCGGACGGGATGATCTGCGGGACGGTGGGCGAGTATCACAATCACCTGCGGTTCGTGGACGAAGTGATCGGCAAGAAGCCCGGTGCGTCGACTTACGCGGCGATGAACATCCTGCTGCTCGATCAGCGGACGGTCGCGCTGGTGGATACGCACGTGAACGACAACCCCGATGCGGAGCAGATCGCGGAATTCACGATCGCGGCGGCGCGGCAGATGGAATGGCTGAACCTGACGCCGAAGGTTGCGCTGCTGTCGCGGTCGAATTTCGGGTCGGGGAGCGCGGCGTCGGGCGTGAAGATGCGCCGGGCGCTGGAGATCGTGCGCGAGCAGGCGCCGGATATCGAGGCAGACGGCGAGATGCATGGCGACTGTGCGCTCGACGAAGGGCTGCGGGCGAAGCTGTTGCCGATGTCGCCGTTGAAGGGGGCGGCGAATTTGCTGGTCTGTCCGAATGTGGATGCGGGGAATATCGCGTACAACCTGCTGAAGACCGAGGCGGGGAGCAATGTGGCGGTGGGGCCGTTCCTGCTGGGCGTCAATGCTCCCGTGAACATTCTGACTTCCAGCGCCACCGTGCGGCGGATCGTGAATATGGCTGCGCTGACGGTGATCGAGGCTAATCGGGGTGTGGCGGGGTGATTGATGGGCGAAGGGGCGGCTACTGCCGCCCCATCCATTCCGACAGCTCATGGAGTTGCCGTGGGCTGCACTAGACACGTGGAGTGATCCGCGCTGCTGTGCGAATATCTGCTATTTGGATCCCCTGTGCTGTCAGGGTTTGGCGCATCTCGTTGAATACGGGCTGCTCACCCTTAGGATCTGAAATTGTCAAAATTGCTGTGAAAGGCACGCCATCGTCGGGCATCTCTTCGCCAGATCTCGTCAAATACTCAATGGCTAAACGCCAGTTCGACGATGGGCCTACTCCCCTTGGAAACGTCTTCTCGTACATTTTTACGGGGCTCCATTTCATACCGTGTTCGATCAGTTCAGCTTCGACTATGGGAGCGTCAACTCCGCCGGGAAGATAAACTGCGTCAAGGCGCCCTTTCCAACGTCCGTTAGATTGCTCTTGTTGTAAAGCTGCTTCGATGTTTACACGGACAAATTCCGCGCCAAATCTTGGATCGATCGGTGGCGATGCAACAAGAGTTAATTTGGCACGACCTCTACACTTCCCACCGTCGCCGACGAGGGATGCAGGCCACGGAAATCTGAATACAGCCTGCTGATTACGTCGGATTCGCGATGCGATTACGAGTGTTATTTCGTGATCGTCCTTCTCAAGGATTTCATGTGCGGAGGGAGGGACGCCGAAGCCGACAAGATGTCGAGCGATTTGCGTCAGGGTTCGCTCTTCAAGAGTTCTTGGGATCTTGGCGTGATGTACCAACAGGCCGATCAGCGTCTCCCTCGACACCTCTCCTTCGATCAGGTGATCGAGTACCGATGCCGTTTTTGCCACCAATGGCGTGGCATAACTGGTTCCGCAGCCATCAGTGAGCGCACCATGAGGGGTAATAGAGAACAGGCCGTGTCCCAATGTTGGATGCGCGCTACCCCATCCTCCGATATGGGCTAGATCCGGCTTTCCTCCTGCTCGGAGTCCTGGCCCTCGGCGACTGTAACGACTGGGTGCATGCGCGATTGCAGTTTCGTGGCCCGGCGGATTCACTGCAGCTACGGTTACGCTCCGGACGCTCTCTGCCGGCATGAACAGGCCATCATTCCTAGCCGCCGCGAGGCCGGCAAGTGAAGTTGCTGGGTCGGAAGACCATTCGGCTCGTAAGTCTCTGCCATCCAAGTTGCCAGCGGAAACGAACAACAGCACATCTTGCGCGTCGGCGATCTGATCTAATCGGCTGGCGTACGGGCTATATCTGTCAGGTCGTGCGGGCTGCACCACGTTCAAGCTCATGTTGTACACACGAACACCGTATCTGGCACGCGCGTCAGCAACAGCCGACTCAACTTCATCAAAAAACTGTGGCACGCCGTCGGGATAGTAGCTTTGAAAGACTCCCGGTTGGTCGGTATCGGGAAAGACCGCAATGTCTACCAATTCGGCGCCGTCGGCTTCTGGGCAGCAGTTGGGGCCATTTAGACCCAGGCCTGCTACAGCCAGACCTCCAATAAATGTTCCGTGCCGAGGATCACCGTCGCCATCAGCCATGAGATCCCATTTTCCTGTAACCCAGTCTGAAAGTGATTCACCGACGCCGCCGTCTATGATGCCAAGCTTCGGGTACGACCTCGTGGCGTCTCTAACTGGCAATTCAGCAGATTCTGGTCGCATACGCGGCGATCCTCGCTCTGACTGAACAACAATGCCAGGTAGACTGATGCGGCGCACCAATGGATGTCTATCTAGGAATGCGAGCAACGAAGCATGTCGTGCTGTGCTTGCATCGAAAAGCGCGCTCTCGTGGCGACGTTCCGTTGTTGCTAAGGACAAGCGCAGCAAAGGCGGGGAACCAGATTGACCGAGGCGGATGGATAGCAGCTTCTGGCCCGGTTCTCCCGATGCCAGTGCTTGTACTGAGAGCCCACGGCCGAGGCGAGACATGCCGTCGTAAAACGACTGATACATGCGTCGATGACTCGCATCAAATGTGTCCCACTGGGATCGAAGAGGAGGCGTCTCGAACAGTTCGAGTAGATAGGCACTACCAGTCAACGGATTCGACAGCCACGCGACAGCCTCTTCTACGGAGAAGTCTCGTCGATCGTCTGCGCCATAGATTTCGAATCGATCAATCGCTCCCGTCTCACTGCGGCGTTTGCTCGGATGAGGGATGGCACGCTCCTGCTTCTCTACGAAGCGCCAGTTTGTGTCCGGTTCTGCCCGAAGGATTTCGGATGCAATATCTCGAAGAGCATCGGGCGTTGCCTGGGCAACCATGACCCCTAGATCCGTCCCACCCACTATTGGGGTGCGTGGATTTTTGAACAACGCCTTAATCGGTCGATGACTCTTCGCCCATGCTTCACGACGAAGGATTATCTTTATGTACCCAATGTCGGTCTCGGGCTGAGCTTCCAGGCCACTGGCTATTGAGCGCAGTTGCTCTGCAAGTCGGGTTTTGTGCTGAGAAAACTCTTGGTCCCGATCCGCGAAGAAATCCGTCTGCGGACCACCTCCACCCGTTTCTCGGGCTTCGTGAAAATTCTCCGGATTAAGAACTATCTGGATCGGGCTAACCATTTCATATTCTCCAATGCAAACGCGCTAGCGAGCCGGTCGCCCGATTTGGCGACTCACGGTCGATTTGTCCTTTCCGGCAACCTCTCCGATGTCTGTAAGGGAAAAGTTCAAGTCCGGATCACTCTTCATGACTCTAAACAATGTACCCGGCTCCGCAAACAGCAGCGCTCGTCGCGATTCTTCGACACGAGCAGCGTTTCGGGTCGCAAATTGTTGCAGTGTGTCAAGCAAGCCTCTCGCTGATTCGTCGTTCACGACAGTTGCCTTCTTATATGTCCGAACGAGCATTTCTATCTCGGCGCCACTTGCCCCTTCAGTGAACCAAGCGATAAGACGGAGATGGCTTTCGGGAGGAGTCAAAGGTGCCATAAACGTTCTCGCTATGTCCATTCTCACCTGAAAATCGGGTTTCGGGATTTCTAGTTGGACTTCAAATCTTCGCCAGACTGCGGGGTCAAGTAGGCGAGCGTGATTCGTTACTCCAATGGTGAATCCATTTTCCTTTCGAAGATCAAGATTTTGAAGTAACGCATTAACCACTCGCTTTATTTCGCCAACTTCCTGAGGGTCATCGCGAATTTTTGCTATTGCGTCGAATTCGTCGAGAAGGAGTACGCATTGGTATCGATTGGCGAAGCTAAACAGGTTGGCAATATTCCGCGCCGTCGTACCAAGGAATGAGGAAATCAATCCGTCTAGCTTCACAAGGACAACAGGGAGCTGAAGCTCATGGGCCATCCATAGTGCCAGTCGTGTTTTTCCAGTCCCAGGGGAGCCAAATATTAAACATGTCCTAGCGGGTGGGACGTCCATAGCCTCCAGTGCTTCTGCATGGGTCAGTTCTTGAAGAACGGATGTCACAGCTTGTGTGACCGCTGCGTTGAACAGTGGCGGCTGCGGCTGTATATCGGACGGAAAGATAATTTCAGCAAGGGGGGCCGCTGTCTCTCTGTCAACCGGCGGGAGCGTGTTCCGTGTGAGAGTCTCTCCGCCCCCTACGGTCTTGGAGGCGGTGAGGCGGCTTGGCGCAACTTCAATATTTTTATCGCTAGCTGCGATTAGGCCAGCGAGAGACGCTGCCTGTTTTGTCTCTCCCTGATTAGTAAGAGCGTCACGTAGTCGCTCCACTTGCTTGCGGACTGCTGGCGAGGGGGCTGCCAAGGCAGCACGGCACAACGCCTGCACGATTGGGAAATGTTCCATAACCACTCCAAAGACGGGGCCGCATCGGGTTAGACCCTGAGCGTGAGAAATTGCGCGATTTTGGTGGAATTGTACTGCAATCGTTGCAAGAAAATATATTTTTGTTGCGAGTACTGTGCTGTTTGTTGCGTTCTTTATTGGTGGTGTGGCGGTTGGTGAGGTCGAGGCACGGGCGGCGGCCGGTGTGATGGCAGATCGAAGTCGATCGTGCGCGACTTCTCCTTTAGTTGACGTGTCCGTTTGCGCACCTTGGGCGTCGCCACCGTCAACAACTGTCACGACCGCAAGGCCCGTGAGGCCGCACCACGTCCGGCGAAACAATCGCCCTGATCAAACACCCGTTCGACAAACACCGCCGAAACCCGCATCAACGACCTGATAGCACCACGCCCAAACCTGGGATTTAATGACCAAACCGCAAGACCTAGTGCATAGATATCGTTTGCCGAGCCCTTAATGACTATCGACAATCGTGGCTCGAATTCACCGCCGTGGCGCCAGAAGCGCCCCAGCGGCCGGCACTCGACGGCTATCCCGGCCGCCTGCGCCTTCCAGCACACGACGACATGTACGCGTTCACGCCCTCATTCCAAAACCCTGCCGGCTCGCCGATCCGCGAGTTGTTCAAGTACCTGTCCGAACCGGGCATGATTTCCTTCGCGGGCGGCTATCCGGCCAGCGACCTGTTCGACGTCGACGGCCTGAACGCGGCCGCCGAGCGCGCGTACGCACAGCCGGTCCGCTGCCTGCAATACGGCCCGACCGACGGCCTTGCCGAACTGAAGCAGCAATTGATCGCGCTGATGGCGCGTCGCGGCGTCGCGTGCACGCCGGCCGAACTGCTCGTCACGACCGGCTCGCAGCAGGGCCTCGACCTACTGCTGCGCGTGATGGTGTCGCCCGGCGACGTCGTGCTGACCGAACAGCCGGCGTACCCGGCCACGCTGCAGGCGATGCGTCTGCAGCAGGCGCGCATCGTAACGATTCCCGTCGACGGAGAAGGCCTCGACGTCGATCGTCTCGGCGAACAACTCGCATCGGGCGCGATCGCGCAGCCGAAGCTGCTCTACACGGTCCCGACCTTCGCGAACCCGACGGGCGCGACGCTCACGCGCGAGCGCCGGCTGAAACTACTGCGTCTCGCGGTGCAATACCACTTCCTGATCATTGAAGACGACCCATACGGCGACCTGCGTTTCGCGGGCGAAGCCGTGCCGTCGATGCTCGCGCTGGCCGGCGAAGTGGACGGCGCGCGCGACTGGATCGTGCATTTCGCGAGCGTGTCGAAGATCGTCGCGCCGGGGTTGCGCGTGGGCTGGACGATCGCGCCGGCCGAGATCGCGCGGCGCTGCGTGATCGCGAAGCAGACGGTCGATCTGTGCAGCACGCCGTGGACGCAGGCCACCGCCGCCGAATACCTGGCCGACGGCGCGCTCGAACGCCATCTGCCGCGCATCACGGCCGCGTACCAGCGCAAGTGCGACGCGATGTGCGACGCGCTGCGCGACGGGTTCGGCGATGCGATCGAATTCCATCGTCCGGAAGGCGGGATGTTCGTGTGGGCGCGGATCGGCGCGGTGTCGTCGGACGTGCTGCTGCAACAGGCGATTGCCAACAAGATCGTGTTCGTCCCCGGCAAGGCGTTCTTCGCGGACAACGTCGACGCAGCGTCGCTGCGCCTGTCGTTCGCCGCGCCGGACGTCGATGCGATCCGGGAAGGCGTCGCGCGCCTCGTGCGTGCGTATGGTGCGGCGCTCGCCGCGTGAGGAGACATCAACGTGAATATCACCACCGTCAACGAAACGGTATTGATGGGTGCAGCGTCAGGCGCGGGCGACCAGCGGCCGGCGAAGCATCGCTCGTCGCAGATCAGCGCGGGGCCGCAGTATGTGGCCGACGTGCTCGGCCGCTTCGGCATGGAGCCGGCGACCGATGCCGCCGACGCCGCGCCGGTCGTGCTCGGCTACAACTGAGCCGAGTAGTGCACATGCGGCGGCCGCATTGCATGCGAGTCGCCGTCGCGGCAAACGGTTAAGCTTGCGTGATCGCAACACTCACGATCGCTGCCGCCTCATGTCCGAATCGACTTCCGAATCGCTCACGCAAACGTACGACCGCGTCTGGTCCAGTCTCGAATCCGGCGCGGGCGAAAAGCGCTCGCCGTTCACGATGCTGCAGGCGGCCACGCTCGGCCTCGATGGCGCGCCGAAGGTTCGGACGATCGTGTTGCGTCAAGTGAGTCGAGCCGATCGCGTGCTGTCGTTTCATACCGATGTGCGTTCGGAGAAAGTCGCGGAGTTGCGCCGCGATCCGCGCATCTCGATCGTCGCGAACGATCTCGATGCGCTCGTGCAGATTCGTGCGGAAGGCGTGGCGTCGATCTGCGAAGACGAAGCGCAACGGCGTGCGATCTGGGCGTCCAGCCGTCCGCATACGCTACTGCTGTACCGCGCGCCGTTGCCGCCCGGCACGTCGATCAACTCACCGGAAGAAGCCCATATCGACAGCACCGCGCCATCCGGCGACGGCTACGAAAATTTCTGCCTGGTCAACATGAGGGTCACGCGCATCGACTGGCTCGAACTCGCGCGTGCGGGCCATCGTCGAGCCGCGTTCGACCTGAGCGAAAGCGGCTACGAAGGCCGCTGGATTGCGCCCTGACGCCGACGAAGGACGCTCGAGCCGCTCAAGGCCGCCCGTCCGACGCTGCCTGCCCGGTCATCCACTCGCGCATCACCGCGATCGCATCGTCATCGCGGCGCTCGGCCGGATACACGAGATAGAACCCCACCGACAGCGGAAACGCGAAATCGAACGGCTTGCACAGCCGGCCGGCGGCGATGTCGCGCTCGACGAGCGGATCGGTCGCGAGCGCGATGCCCTGGCCGGCGACCGCCGCATCGATCGCGAGCGACGTCTGGTTGAAGCGCAGCCCTTTGTGCGGGTCGATGTCGACCGGTTCGGGCATCGCTTCGAGGAACTCGGGCCACAGGTCGTGCGCGTCATGCAACAGCACCTGACCGGCGAGCGCCCGCGGCGAAGCCGGCGCGGCCAGTACCGCCGGGCTGCATACCGCACACACGTCGAGCGGGAACAGCGCATGCGCGACGAGATGCTTGCCGAACGGCGGCTTGCCGTAGCGGATCGCGAGATCGACGCCGTCGTGGCGGAACGTCGCGATCTGCGGGTCGGCGATCACGCGCACGTCGTAGTCGGGATGCGCTTCGGTGAACAGCGCGAGCCGCGGGATCAGCCATTTCGACGCGAACGACGGCGTCGTGCTGATCGTCAGCGCGGCGCGGCGCTTCACGAGCTTGTCGGTCGCGTCGGCGATCGCGTGCAGCGCACGCTGCACGTCGGAGAAATACGCGGCGCCGTCGTGCGTGAGCGCGAGGCCGCGCGGCAGGCGCTCGAACAGCTTCAGGCCGAGCACGTCCTCGAGGTGGCGCACCTGCTGCGCGACGGCGCCCTGCGTAACGCCGATCTCGTCGGCGGCGGCGCGGAAATTGAGGTGCCGTGCGGACACCTCGAACGCACGAAGCGCATTCAGCGGCGGCAGGCGGGAAGGGCGTGGCGGCATCGTCAGGCTGTAGAAAAACTATTGGCTGGCGGCAGAAATACTGGTTCGACAGCCGGAATCGATGCGCCTACATTACCATCATGGCGCGCCGAATGGCGGCTGCGCGGCGGCAGAACCGGAACGAGGAGCACATCGTGACTGTAGAAAAAGTGGCGTTGATCACGGCGGCGGGCAAGGGCATGGGCGCGGCGATCGCGCGCGAACTGGCGGCGACGGGCTATCGCGTCGCGCTGATGTCGCCGTCGGGCAGCGCGGTGGCGCTCGGCGAGGAGCTGGGCGGCTTCGGCATCAAGGGCTCGGTGACGGAAGAAGCCGATATCGACAGGCTCGTACAGGAAACGGTCGCGCGCTACGGCCGGATCGACGCGGTCGTGAACAACACGGGCCATCCGCCGAAGGGCGATCTGCTGGCGATCACCGACGACAACTGGCATGCGGGGCTCGACCTGATCCTGTTGAACGTGGTGCGCGTGATGCGCCGCGTGACGCCGATCTTCCAGAAGCAGGGCGGCGGCGCGGTGGTCAACATCTCGAGCTTCGCGGCCGACGCGCCCGAGCAGCCGATGCCCGTGTCGTCGGCGCTGCGGGCGGCGCTGAGCGCGTGGACGCGCCTGTACGCGGAACGCTATGCGGCCGAGAACATCCGGATGAACGCGGTGCTGCCGGGCTTCATCGACAGCTGGCCGGAAACGCCGGAGATCGTCGCGCGCATTCCGGCCGGCCGCTTCGGCAAGACGGGCGAGATCGCGAAGACGGTCGCGTTCCTGCTGTCGGACGGCGCGGGCTACATCACCGGGCAGAACATTCGCGTCGACGGCGCGATCGTCAAGGCGCTCTGAGCGTCTCGATCGACGAGCGAGCGGCGGCGCGGGCCGCTCGCCGGGCACGGCTACAAACGCGTACAAATCAGACAAATCCGGGATACATCAGACCTTTCAAATGGGCGACGCCGCGTGACGAGGGCGCGCCGGATGGAAAGCCTGCGCGCGATCCCGCGCGCGGCATGTTCACTTTCCACTTCACGAAAGGAGATGCCGAACGATGTCTTCCACACCGTTTTCCCCGATGCGTCGCCACCTGCTGGCCACTTCCGTGGCCGCCGGGGTTTCGGCGATGCTGCCCACCGCGCTGCATGCCGCCACCGGCGCGAGCGGCATACGCCCGTTCACCGCGCGCATTCCCGATGAAGCCGTCGCCGACCTGCGCCGCCGCATTGCGGCGACACGCTGGCCGGGCCGCGAGACCGTCGCCGACGAATCGCAGGGCGTGCGGCTCGCGCGCATGCAGGCGCTGCTGCGCTACTGGGGCACCGACTACGACTGGCGCAAGGGCGAGGCGCGCCTGAACGGTTTCCCGATGTTCATCACGGAAATCGACGGGCTCGATATTCACTTCATCCACGTACGTTCGCGGCACGAGAACGCGATGCCGATGATCATGACGCACGGCTGGCCCGGTTCGATCTTCGAACTGCTGAAGGCGATCGGCCCGCTGACCGACCCGACCGCACACGGCGCGAGCGCGGACGATGCGTTCCATGTCGTCGTGCCGTCGCTGCCGGGCTTTGGTTTTTCGGGCCGGCCGACGAAGACCGGCTGGGGCTCGGACCACATCGCGCGTGCGTGGGGCGAGCTGATGGCGCGGCTCGGCTATACGCGCTTCGTGTCGCAGGGCGGCGACTGCGGCTCGGTGATCTCGCACCGGATGGCGATGCAGCGCGTGCAGGGTCTGGCCGGGATTCACGTGAACATGCCGGCGACGGTGCCGCCGGATATCGCGACGCTGCTCGCGACCGATGCGCCCGCGCCGGCTTCGCTGTCGCAGAAGGAAAAGGCCGCGTACGAGAAGCTCGCGACGTTCTATCGCGACAACTGCGGCTACTCGGCGATGATGGTCACGCGGCCGCAGACGGTCGGCTACGCGCTCGCGGATTCGCCGTCGGGGCAGGCGGCGTGGATGTATGACAAGATCTCGCAATGGACGTACAGCGGCGGCGTGCCGGAGCGCTCGATTCCACGCGACGAGATCCTCGACGACATTTCGTTGTACTGGCTGACGAACACCGCGACGTCGGCTGCGCAGATCTACTGGGAGGATCACTCGAACAACTTCAACGCGGTGGATATCTCGTTGCCGGCCGCGATCACGGTGTTTCCGGGGGAGATCTATCAGGCGCCGCGCAGTTGGGCCGAGCGCAGTTATCACAACCTGATCTACTTCAACGAAGTCGACAAGGGTGGGCACTTCGCGGCATGGGAGGAGCCTGAACTGTTTGCGCGTGAAGTACGTGCCGGGTTCCGGCCGCTGCGGCGCGTGTAAGCGCGAGACGGGCGTGCGAACGCAGGCTGGCGGTCATGCGGCCGGCGTTCGCTTTCGTGGGTGTGACGCGTGGTGTCGAGTATCGGATGGGCTCCGGCAATCGTCTCAATGAGATGCAACAGGCGCGGCATCCAGCTCATTGTGATCCGACAGGAAGCGCAAGAGTGTCCAGTTGAATGTCCTGGCGCTGTCGAGATTCGGATGATGCCCGCTTCCCGGCAGTGCACCGAATCGTGCCCCCGGGATCATGGCGGCAAGCCGCTGGCCCTCGATCGCCGGATGAACGCCATCGTCGTCGCTTTGCAGAACCAGCGTCTCGCTGCGGACGAGGTTCAGTCTTCTCCGCACGTCGTAATTCGCGATTCCCGCGCAAAGTCGGGCGAGGAACGCCGGATCGGTTCCTGCCGCATGGGCATGGCCGATCTGATATGCGATCTCGCCATCTTCCGTTTGAGCGTAGTCGGCGCTCACCAATAACGGCCACATTTCCTCGAACCAGCGCGTCGCGCCGTCGCCGCGCTGGAACCTTGCCTTCCAGAGTTCGAACCGGCGCGCGACATCGTCGGCAACCAGGCTCGAGAATCCGTTGCAGACAATCAGCTTGCCGACGCGCGAGGGCGCGTCGATCGCCACCGATAGTGCAATGGCTCCGCCGAGCGACAGGCCGACCAGGTTCGCGCTTTCCAGCCCGAGATGATCCAGCAGGCATTCCAGGCCGCCGGCGAACGCCTGAATGTCGAGCGTGCGATCCGGATAGGACGACGCGCCGTGACCGGGAAGGTCCGGCACGATCACGCGAAAACCGGCCTGACGCAGGAACGACATCTGGCGCGCCCATGCGCGCCCGCAACTGCCTAAATCGTGAATCAACACGACAGGCGTACCACTGCCGACATCAGCGTAGTAGAGATCATGGTCTCCGAATGATAGTTTTGTCATGGGTCTGCTCCGTAGTCGCGCCCAACATGCGCTCTCGCGATTATCTTAATATTGAGATATATTGATGACAAGCACTCACCGAGAACCCCTTCAAATGCGAGGACATTCATGATTGCGTGGGTCAAGGAGGATCATGTCGACCGTGTGGTGGCTCAATGGCGCCACGAACGCCCCGAGCTCGACGTCGCGTCGATGGAGATCTTCGGCCGGCTCGCGCGGCTGACGAAGCACTGCGAGAAGGCGCGGACGGAGGCGCTGTCGCCGTTTGGATTCAAGGAAGGCGAATTCGACGTGCTGGCGACGCTTCGGCGTGCCGGCAAGCCTTACGAGCTGTCGCCGACGCAACTTTATCGCTCGCTCATGATCACGTCCGGCGCGATCACCAACCGGTTGATGCGCCTGGAGCAGGCCGACCTCGTCGAGCGTGTGCCGAATCCGCAGGATGGCCGCGGCCTTACCGTGCGGTTGACGCCGGCAGGCCTCGAGCTGATCGATCGGGCCGTGCACGTGCACGTGGATACGCAGAATCTGCTGCTCGGCGGGCTCGAGGCCGAAGACCGGACGATGCTTGCGGCGCTCTTGAAGCAGGCGCTGCTCGCCTTGCCGGGAGAGGCGCTGCCGCAGGACGACGCCGACCAGGCGTGACGGAACAGGGCGATCGACGATCGCCGCGGCATGACCGGGGTATTGCGCGGTACCGGGAAACAGTCCAATGACAACAACAACGAGGAAAATCGTGCTCAACAGCAACGTATTGCGCCAACTCGATCTGCAAGACGTGATGGTGTTTCTGTGTCTGTACGAACACAAAAGCGCCCGCCGCACCGCCGAGGTCATGAGCATCAGCCAGCCCACCGTCAGCTATTGCCTGAAGCGGTTGCGCAATTGCTTCCACGACGTGCTCTTCGATGTCGATCACGGCAGCCTCGTCGCGACGGCCAAGGCCGAGGCTATCGAGCCCTATCTGCGAAACGTGATCGATGCGGTGAACCACTGCGCCGACATGGATGACGACCAGGTGGTCGCAACGACCCGCCGCGTGATGCGCGTCTGCGCGCCGGAGTACTTCGAGCTGCTGCTGCTGCCGGGCGTGCTCGAGTCGTTCATGAAGCGCGGCCGCGAAACCTCGCTGATCGTCGACCGCCTCGGCCGCGAACTGCCGGTAGAGCGGCTGCTGGCCGGAGAAATCGATTTCGCGATCGGCTTCGGTCCCGGCTATCACCGGCTGCATCCCGACCTGCAATGGGAATCGGTCCTTTCCGACACCTTTGTGTGTCTGACCGCGTCGCGCAAGCTCGCGCCGTCGACGCGCGTCTCGCTCGACGAATTCTGCGACATGGACCACGTGTTCCCGACGCCGTGGGTATCCGAGCGCAACATGATCGACGGCTGGCTCGAGAAGCTCGGCCGCTCGCGCAGTATCGTCGCGCGCGCCAACACATATCAGGCCTGCGTGAACATCGTCTCGCGGCTGCCGGTTGCCTTGACGTTGCCGCGGCGGCTGATCCCGTACCTGTCGATTCCGTCGACCGCGCAGATCTGCGAGGTGCCGCTCGGCTTCCCGACCTTCACGCTGGACGTGATCTGGGCGACGCCGATGGAAAAGAACCCCGACATCCGCACCATGCGCACGCTGTTCAAGGATCTCGCGAGTGCCAACGCGCTCGAGCCGGGGGAGTTGCCCGCATAGCCGCAATCGGCCCGCGCCGGCCGGCGATTGCCGCCGTCCGGTTTATTGCCGGTGAGGAAGCAAAGCCGGGTTTCCTTGCAGTACCCTAAACAAAATTTACATCCACCATTTAATTTTTAAAACGGTGTGCCCAGCCGTGTCGGTAGATTGGTCAGTGTTCGACGAAGCCGTGCTTCGAACGCAAAACTAACCACACTGAGAGGCAACCATGATGGATGTTGTTGACGTAGTCACCGCGCAGGTTCAGCACAAACCGTTGCCGCGTTTCGGCTTCGAGTTGATCGAAAGCCTCGAGCCCGGTCAAAAGGCGATCGACCTTGTCGATACCGACCAGTTGTACGAGCAGCTCGCCCATTCGGGTGTCGTGATCTATCGCAATTTCGCGGATACGCTCGACGATTTCAACCGCTTCGTCAGCCAGCATTCGGCGCGCGTCACGTTCGATCCGGCGCGCAAGACCTCGACGGAAAACACCGCGGAAATCGATGCCGGCGAGCTCGAAATGGGCCTGCACCGTGAGAACGGCAACCTGCCGTTCACGCCCGACCTGCAATGGTTCTACTGCCTCGAGCCGGCTCGCGTCGGCTCCGAGACGACGATCTGCGACGGGCAGCGCGTGCTGCACGAACTGACGCCGGCCGTGCGTCGCCTGTTCGAGCAACGCCAGATCAAGTATTCGCGCCGTATTCCCTGGCCGAACGTGCAACGCTTCCTGAGCGTCGAGCTGCAGGTGCCGGCGCACGAGGTGAACGACTCGCATCTCGAGATCGTCAACCAGCGCGTGCGAGGCCAGCACTATCGCCGCCTCGACCCGTTTCTCGTGTCGTCCGAGCGCGTGACCGACGCGATCACCGCCAGCTGCTTCTCCGGCCGTCGCGCGTTCTGCAACTCGCTGCTCGGCCCGAGCGTGAACTACGAGCCGCCGCTGATCACGTGGGCCGACGGCACCGACATCGATTTCGAGGTGTGGGACGAAATCAAGGACGTGACCGCCCGTTATACGTATGACCTGTTCTGGAACAAGGGCGACATCGTCGCGATCGACAACAGCCGCGTGATGCACGGCCGCCGCCGTCTCGCGGACACGGGGCGCCGCATCTTCGGTGCACAAAGCTATCGCAAGGGAGCAATTGCATGATCAGCGCACTCATCGAACGTCATTTCGCCGAAGCACCGAACCGCATTGTCGTGCGGGAAATGGACGGCCGTGAATATTCGCTGGACGAACTGCGCGCGGACGTGACGCGGATCGCCGGCAAGCTGGAAGATGTATACGGCGATTGCAGCGGTCTCGTGTTCGGTATTGCCGCGCGCTCCAGCTACACGTGGGTGGCGACGATGCTCGCGATCTTCCGCGTGAAGGCCGTGTTGTTGCCGGTGCCGATCGAGTTCTCCGACGAGCAGATCGGCAGCCTGCTGCACAAGGCAACCGCGATTTTCGCGCAGGATGCGAAAACCGCCGCACGCATCGGTTCGATCCTGCCCGGCATCTCATGCATCAACGCCGCGAGCGAGCACGACGGATGGCCTGCGGCGGGTGCACCCACCGGCGAGCGGATCGAGCCGGGCATCTGCGGGATCATCCATACGTCCGGTACGACGTCGAAGCCGAAGGGCGTGAAGATCCGCGACGAGGCTGTCGGCCTGCTCGTGACGAACGTGCTGAAGCGTGTGCCGGCCGGCCCGCTCGACTACCTGTCGATCGTGCCGATGAGCCTGCTGATCGAACAGGTGCTCGGCGTGTTCCTGCCGGTGCTGTCCGGCGGCTCGCTGACGCTGATGCCCGCGAACTACGCCGAGTACGGCGCACGCAGCGGCAATGCGCGCGACTACCTGGACCTGATCGCCCGCGTCGATCCGAATTTCCTGTACCTGCCGCCGAAGCTGCTCGAGGAGGCCGACGCATTGCTGGAGTCGACCAGTACGACGCAACTGTTCGGCCGCCGCAATCCGCACATCATCACGGGCGGCGCGAAGATTCCGGCCACCGTGCTCGAATCGCTGGACAAGCACGGCGTCCAGGTCTACGAGGCCTACGGGCTCAGCGAGAACAGTTCGATCATCTCGCTGAACTATCCGGGGCAGCGCCGCATCGGCTCGGCCGGCACGCTGCTCGACGGGATCGTGCCGGTGATCGTCGACGGCGAGCTGCGCGTGCGCACGCCGACGCTCTGCGCGGGCTACTACAACTCGGACGATACGTCGTGCGAACTCACCGACGGCTACCTGCACACCGGCGACATCGCGGAGATCGTCGATGGGTTCCTGTACATCACCGGCCGCAAGAAGCACGTGATCATCCTGTCGACGGCGCGCAACATCTCGCCGGAATGGGTGGAGACGGTCTACAAGGAAAGCGCGCTGATCGACGACATCGTGGTGTTCGGCGAAGGGCGCGAGGAGCCTGCGGCGATCGTGCTGTCCGAGCACGGCGAAGCGGCGGTGCGCGACGAGATGGCGCGGCTCGAACCGCGGCTGGCGGATTTCGCGCGCGTGCGGCGGGTCCGGGTCGTGACGGACATCGAGCGTTTTCGCAAGGATTACTACACGGTCACCGGGCGGCCGCGCCGTCAGCTGATCGAGCGTGATCATGCGGCGTCGCTGTACTGACCGGGAGCTGAACGTGCACATCGTACGAAGCTTTCATCCGGGCCAGGGCGCCTATCGCGAGATGCAGCTCGCGGTCTCGCAGCACTACTACCAGGCGCACGGCGCGCGTCCGGAGCCTCGCCCGGACCAGTTCTGGTGCCTGACCGACCGCGCGATGACGTTGCCCGGCTACGCATGCCTGGGGCTCAGCTGGGGCGACAGCGCCCCGCTGTTCTCCGAGCACTACCTCGACGAATCGCTGACGAGCCTTTACGGGCTGTCGCGTGCGGAGCTGGTCGAGCTCGGGCAGTTCTCGTCGTTCGGCTCGAAGGGCGCGGGGCGCTACCTGATCGCGAACGTGTTCCGCACGCTGGCCCAGCATCACTACCGGTACGTGCTGATGACGGCGACGGAGCGGGTGCGTCACATCGTGCAGTCGTTGCAGATCGCCTATGACGACCTCGGCCGCGCCTGCGTGAGCCGGGTACGTGACAGGCATGTCGACTGGGGTACGTACTACGACAACTCGCCGCGCGTCATCATGGTGAAGATCGACGACATGGCCAGGCGCAACGATTTGCCGATGTGGAGCCCGCTCGACGATCCGCCGCCGGCGCGTATGCCGCCGAGGCAGGTTGAATGCACCGCAAACGGTCACTGATCCCGACGGGCCGCACGCACTCGCGTCGGCCTGTCCCGTCATTTCAGGAACGTCCCCATGTCCGACTCAAACAGATACGAAAACTTCCTCGTGTTCCTGGCGCCGCTGATCAACAGCGTCGGCGGGATCGCGATCGACCTCTATTCGCCGAGCATCCCGGCCATCGGTCGAGAACTCAACGTCGTGCCGAGCATGATGCAGAACACGATCACGATCACGCTCGTGTTCTATGCGATCGGCCAGCTCGCATTCGGCATGCTGGCCGACTGGTGGGGCCGGCGCCCGTCGGTACTCTTCGGCCTTGCGCTGTTCATCGCCGGCAGTGCGATCGCGGTCGTCGCGCCGTCGTTCGAGGTGCTGATGGCCGGACGCGCGATCCAGGGCTTCGCGATCGGCTCATGCCAGGTCGTCGCGCGCGCCGTGCTGGTCGACCGGCTGAAGGGCGACCGCTTCCGCGTCGCGATCGTCTACCTCAGCCTGGCGTTCGGGCTCGGCCCCGTGATCGCGCCGTATATCGGCGGACACGTGCAGGAGTGGGCCGGCTGGCGCTGGAATTTCGTCGTCTACTGCGGCTACGGGCTCGTCGTGCTGTCGTTCGCGTTCGCGGGCCTGCGCGAGACGCTGCGGCCGGAGCTGCGGCGCACGCCGCGGCAAACCATCGCGGGCTATCGCGAGATCCTGTCCGATCCGCAGTTCCAGTCGGCCGTCGCGATGCTCGGGATGAGCTTCTCGGCATTCCTGATGTGGAACGTGATCGGGCCGTACATCGTGCAGTTCCGCCTCGGGCATTCCGCGTCGTACTTCGGTTCTACCGCGCTCGGCGTCGGGCTGTGCTACCTCGGCGGCACGACGCTGAACCGGAGCCTGATCCGGCGCTACAGCGGCGAGCAGCTGATGCGTGGCGGCATTGTGGCCTTTGCGCTCGGGGTGGCCTGCGTGGCGTCGAGCGGCGGTGAACTGATCCTGGTGACCGCACTCGGCGGGATCATGCTGATCGCGTTTGCGCAGGGCTTCATCTTCTCCAACGCGATGGCGCGCTCGATGGCCCTGTTCCCGGGCCGCGCGGGCGCAGCCGCGAGCCTGCAGGGGTGCCTGATGCTGGCGCTCGGCTCCGTCGTGTCGGGGGTCGTCAGCGCGCTGCCCATGGAGACGAACGCGGCGATTGCCATCATGTTCGCGTGTTTGCTGGGCGTGACCATGATCGGTTTCCGGCAGCTGCATCGACTGCATCCGCAGGTGGCGCGATGAAGACCGCCGTCGCACTCGTGCTGCGGCTCGTACTCGGCGCATTCTGGATCTGGGCCGGCCTGACGAAGATCGTCGGGCACTTCGATGCGGGGCCATTCCTGACAGCTGCCGTCTCGCGATCCACAGCGGCGCCTGAAGCCGTGCGGCTCGCGCTGACCAGCGCGATCGGACACGTGGCGCTGCCGCACGTCGTCGCGGTCAACCTGGCCGTGCCCTGGCTCGAACTGGCGGCGGGGCTGTCGATCCTGCTCGGCATCGCAACCGCATGGGGGGTTGCCGGCGCGGCGGCGATGTCGGTGCTGTTCCTGATGTGCGGGGCGGTCAGTACCAATCCATTGCTGCTGTTCGGTGCCGTCCTGTTGGCCATGTCACACCCGTATGCGCGCGCATGGACCCTTCATGCGTCGCGTTCGCCTGCCGCGACCGTCTGACTTCGTGGCGGGTGTCTTTTCACCGCATGTCCCGTTCGTCCCGGGCATGCGGTTTTTTTTCGTGTCGGGCACGCGAAATATTTAAACAGGGATTCAAAAAATTGACATCCGGGCCGGGCCGCTCCACACAAACTGATGTCATGAATGATTCATTGGGGAGATATCAGTGAGACGCTCAATGCTTTTTACCGCAGGCGTGGTGATCGTCCTGTTCGGCGCGTTGTTCCTGTGGCGCACCGAACGTGTATCGGCCGCCGATCGGCCTGCGCCGCCACCGGCGCCATTGCCGGTCGAAACCGTCGTCGTGAAGCCGCAGGCGACGGCGCCGACGCTCGATGCGGTCGGCTCGCTCGAAGCGGTACGGCAGGTGACGATCGCGCCGGAAGTCGCGGGCCGCATCGTCGGCATCCAGTTCGTCGCGGGCTCGCGCGTGAATGCCGGGCAAACGCTCGTGCAGCTTTACGACGCGCCCGAACAGGCGAAGCTCGCCGGGCTGCAGGCGAAGGCCGACTATACGCGCCGGCAGTTCGCGCGCGCCGAGCAGCTCGTGCCGAACGGGGCCGAGCCGAAGGCGACATTCGACGCACGCCGCTACGAGCTTGACGCCGCGCGCGCCGATATCCGCGAGACCCAGGCGATCATTACGCAGAAGTTGATCCGCGCACCGTTTTCCGGCGTGATCGGCCTGCGCCGCGTGAACCTCGGGCAGTACCTGAACCCGGGCGATGCGATCGCGACGCTCACCGATCTCGATGGGTTGCACGCGAACTTCACGGTGCCGCAGAAGGCGTTGAGCCGCGTGGCGCTCGGCCAGACCGTGCGCGTGACGACGGATGCGTATCCGGGCCGGACCTTCGAAGGGCGCGTGACCGCGATCGAGCCGCAGGTCGGCGACGAGACCCGCAACATCACCGTGCAGGCCACGGTCGCCAATACCGGCCAGTTGCTGCGCCCGGGGATGTATATCGACGCGCATCTGGCGCTGCCGGGGCGCGACGCGGTGATCAGCGTGCCGGATACCGCGGTGCAGACCTCGCAGGCGGGCGACACCGTGGTCGTGGTCGAGCAGCGCGACGGGCGCGGTGTCGGCGTTGCGCGCGTGCGCCAGGTGCGGGCCGGGGCGCGCGAGCGTGGCCGCATCGTCATCGACGACGGGCTGCGCGCGGGCGATGTGGTCGTGACGACCGGGCAGTTGCGCGTTGCGCCGGGCGCGAAGGTGCAGGCGCTGGCCGATGCGTCCACGCAACGGGAGACGGTGCGATGAGCCAGACCACGCAAGGCGCGCGTTTCACCGACATCTTCGTGCGGCGGCCGGTGCTGTCGCTCGTCTGCAGCCTGCTGATCCTGCTGGTGGGCCTGCGCTCGCTCGGCTCGCTGCCGGTGCGCCAGTATCCGATGCTGGAGAGCGCGACGATCAGCGTCGAGACGGCCTATCCCGGTGCGTCGCAGGCGTTGATGCAGGGTTTCGTGACGACGCCGATCGCACAGTCGATCGCGACCGCGGACGGCATCGAGTATCTGACCTCCACGTCGATGCAGGGCAAGAGCGTCGTGAAGGCGCGGCTGCGCCTGAATGCGAACGCCGACCGCGCGATGACGGAGATCATGGCGAAGGTGCAGGAGGTCAAGTACAAGATGCCCGAGGGCGCGTACGACTCCGTGATCACCAAGCTGACCGACGCGCCCACGGCCGTCATGTATCTCGGCTTCTCGAGCGATACGTTGTCGATCCCCGAGATCACCGACTACGTGGTCCGGGTCGCGCAGCCGCTGGTCACCACGGTGCCGGGCGTCGCGTCGGCCGAAATCGTCGGCGGGCAGAATCTCGCGATGCGGGTCTGGCTCGACGCGTCGCGGCTCGCCGCGCACGGACTGTCGGCCGCCGATGTCGCGGCCGCGCTGAAGGCGAACAACGTCCAGGCCGCACCGGGCCAGTTGAAGGGCGCGCTGACCGTCGCCGACATTTCCGCGAACACCGACCTGACCGACGTCGGTGCGTTCGGCAACCTCGTCGTGAAATCGGCTGCGAACGGCAGCTTCGTGCGCTTGCGCGACGTCGCGACGATCGAGCTGGGCGGCCAGCAATACAACGCGAGCGCGTTGATGAACGGGCACCGCGCCGTCAACATCGCGATCAACGCGACGCCGTCGGGCAACCCGCTCGACATCGTGCGCGGCGTCCAGGCGCTGCTGCCGACGATGGAGCGCAGCAAGCCGGCCAGCATCAGGATCGGCGACGTGTTCGACGTCGCGCGCTTCGTCAACGCGTCGATCGACGAGGTGCGCGAGACGATCATCGAGGCGATCGCGATCGTCGTGGTCGTGATCTTCCTGTTCCTCGGCTCGTTCCGCGCGGTCGTGATCCCGGTCGTGACGATTCCGCTCGCACTCGTCGGTTCCGCCACGCTGATGCTGGCGGCGGGCTTCTCGCTGAACCTGCTCACGCTGCTCGCGATGGTGCTGGCGATCGGGCTGGTCGTCGACGACGCGATCGTCGTCGTCGAGAACATCCACCGTCACATCGAATCCGGCGAGCCGCCCGCGCGCGCGGCGCTGCTCGGCGCGCGCGAGATCGCGTCGCCGGTGATCGTGATGACCATCACGCTCATTGCGGTGTATGCGCCGATCGGGCTTATGGGCGGGCTGACCGGCTCGTTGTTCCGCGAATTCGCTTTCACGCTCGCAGGGGCGGTGTGCGTTTCAGCGGTGATCGCGCTGACGCTTTCGCCGATGCTGAGCTCGCTGCTGCTCGACAGCCGAATGTCGGAGGGCCGCGTCGCGCGGGCGATCGAACACACGCTGTCGCGCATCACGCACGGTTACCGCCGCCTGCTGCACGCGAGCCTCGCGGCACGGCCGGCGGTGCTGGTGTTCGGCGCGGGCGTGCTGCTGGGTATCGGCGTGCTGTTCAGCGGCGTGAAGCGGGAACTGGCGCCGCAGGAGGACCAGGGCTCGATCATGCTGCAGGTGAAGGCGCCGCAGTATGCGAACCTCGACTACCTTGAACGCTACGCGCCGCAGGTCGAGAAGGTGTTCCGCTCGTTGCCCGAAGCGGATACGAGCTTCGTGCTGAACGGCGTCGGCGGGGCCAATCTCGGCTTTGCCGGCGTGAACCTCGTCGACTGGTCGAAGCGCACACGCGGTGCGGCCGACCTGCAGGCGCTCGTGCAGGCGCGCGCGAACGCGATCGCCGGCGACCAGGTGTTCACGTTCCTGCTGCCGTCGCTGCCCGCGTCGAGCGGCGGCCTGCCGATCCAGATGGTGCTGCGCGCGCCCGCGGACTTCAAGGACATCTTCGCGACGATGGACAAGCTGAAGGCCGCCGCGTCGAAGAGCGGACTGTTCGCGGTGGTCGACAGCGATCTGACCTTCGACAGCCGCGCGGTCGGCGTGACGATCGACCGCAACCAGGCGAATGCGCTCGGCGTGACGATGAAGGACATCGCCGATACGCTCGCGGTGCTCGTGGGCGAGAACTACGTGAACCGCTTCGACCACAACGGCCGCTCGTACGACGTGATTCCGCAGGTCGCGCGCGCGGAGCGCCTGTCGTCGGAGATGCTGAACCGCTACTACGTGAAAACGCGCGGCGGCAAGATGGTGGCGCTGTCGACCGTCGTGCGCGTGTCGAATGGCAGCCAGGCGAACGCACTTACGCAGTTCAACCAGTTGAACTCGGCGACCCTGTCGGCGGTGGCCGCGCCCGGCGTGACGATGGGACAAGCGGTCGAGTTTCTGCAGAAACAGCCGCTGCCGGCCGGCTATGACATCGACTGGCTCGGTGAATCGCGGCAATTCGTGCAGGAGGGCAATCGGCTGACGGTCACGTTCGTGTTCGCGCTCGTCGTCATCTTTCTGGTGCTTGCCGCACAGTTCGAGAGCCTGCGCGATCCGCTGGTGATCCTCGTGTCGGTGCCGCTGTCGGTGTGCGGTGCGTTGGTGCCGCTGTACCTCGGCTTCGCGACGCTGAACATCTATACGCAGATCGGGCTCGTGACGCTGATCGGCCTGATTTCCAAGCACGGGATCCTGATGGTGAGTTTTGCGAACGAACTGCAACGCACGCAGCACCTCGACCGGCGTGCGGCGATCGAGCACGCGGCCGCGGTACGGCTGCGGCCGATCCTGATGACGACGGCCGCGATGGTCGCCGGGCTCGTGCCGCTGATTTTCGCGCGCGGCGCGGGCGCGGCCAGCCGCTTCGCGATCGGGATCACGGTCTCGACCGGCATGCTGGTCGGTACGCTGTTCACGCTGTTCGTGCTGCCGACCGTGTACACGTTGATCGCGAAGCGTCATCGCGAGGCGGCGACCAGCGAGCGTGCTCGCGTGCTGGAGGCCGTATGAGCGTGCCATCTGAAACGCGTGCCACGGCGGTGCGCAACGGGAGCAACATGAGTCGAATTCGCATGGCGGCGGTTGCGGCGGCCGCGCTCCTCGCCGCGGGCTGCACGATGGCGCCGCACTACACGCGGCCCGACGCGCCCGTCGCGCAGGCGTTCCCGTCCGGCGGCGTCTATGCGACGCAGCTGGGCGCCGCAGCGGGTGCACGCAGCGCGAACGGCCAGGCCGCGGCGGCCATCGGCTGGCGCGAATTCTTCGCCGATCCGCGCCTGCAGCGGCTGATCGAGATCGCGCTGTCGAACAATCGCGATCTACGTGTGTCGGTGCTGAATATCGAGGCGGCGCGCGCGCAGTACCAGATCACGCGCGCGGGGCTGTTTCCGACGCTGGACGGTATGGCGACGGGAAACGTTCAGCGCTATCCGCAGGGTGTCTCGCCGACCAGCCAGGCGATCATCTCGCGCACCTATGACGTCGGCCTTTCGGCGTCGTGGGAGCTCGACCTGTTCGGCCGCGTGCAGAGCCTGAAAGACCAGGCGCTTGCACAATACCTGTCGACTGCATACGCACGGCAGGCGTCGGAAATCTCGCTGGTGTCGCAGGTGGCCGATCAATACCTGACGCTGCTGTCGACCGACGATCTGCTGCAGGTCACGGAGAACACGCTGAAGACCGCGCGGGCATCGTACGGCCTGACGAAGCTGCAGTTCGACAACGGCACCGGCACGGAACTCGACCTGCGTCAGGCACAGACGGTCGTCGAAACGGCGCTCGCGAACCAGCAGGCACAGGCGCGTGCACGCGCACAGGCGCTGAATGCGCTGGTGCAACTGGTCGGCGAACCGCTGCCGGAAGACTTGCCGCCGGGCTTGTCGCTCGATGCGCAGAACCTGCTCCCGGACGTGCCGGCCGGTTTGCCGTCGGATCTGCTGATGCGTCGTCCGGACGTGATGCAGGCCGAGCAGGCGCTGCTGGCCGCGAACGCGAACATCGGTGCGGCCCGCGCGGCGTTCTTCCCGAAGATCTCGCTGACGGCCGCGTTCGGCACGGCGAGCCCGACGTTGGGCGGTCTGTTCAAGGCCGGCACGGCGGCATGGTCGTTCGCGCCGAACATCGCGTTGCCGATCTTCGAAGGCGGCTCGAACATCGCGAACCTCGATCTCGCGCACGTGCAGAAGCGCATCGAGATCGCGAACTACGAGAAGGCGATCCAGTCGGCATTCCGCGAAGTGTCGGACGGCCTCGCCGCACGCGGCACGTACGACCAGCAGATCGCGGCGCTGGAGCGCAACGAGCACGCGCAGCAGCGTCGCTACGACCTGTCGGACCTGCGCTACAAGAGCGGTGCCGACAGCTACCTGTCGGTGTTGACTGCACAAACCGACCTGTACGCGGCGCAGCAGTCGCTGATCAATGCGCGTCTGGCGCGCTGGACGAACCTGGTCGACCTGTACCGTGCGCTGGGGGGCGGATGGATCCAGCATCGTGGCGAGATGCCGCGTCCGGCAGATCAGCCGATCGCATTCAGATAGCCGGGGATGTCCGGGCGCGCGGCCCGGACGCAACCGGCCGGCGGCCGGCCCGGTCGGTACCGTACGACAGGGAGTCGGATCGTGCGTCGGGGTGCCAACCGGTCATGACATCGACGAACGCAGGCCCGCGCAGTCAGGCGGCTTGCGTTCGTTTCTGTTTTATGGCGAAAACAGCGGCGACATGATCGCTGTCTGCGGAAGCAACACGCGCTTTCGCGCACGATCGAATGACATATCGATGAAATACGCCATTCGGCATTGAATAATTTCATCGTAATTATCTGATTCAAAAGCGATTTTGATAAAAATCAAAATATGTCGCATGAATGATCGGGCGTAATTAAACCCTCAATACAATGATTCGCGACGGAAAGGCCAATCGGCCTTTACACGGTTTCGTCCGGTGCAAAAATACGACCCGAGATTTCGCGATGACGAACAACGACGTGCGCGAGTCGCGTGTGTCTTGCAATGGCACGCGGTTGCTTGAAGGCAAGAGGGGAATCGTCGTCGGACTGGCGAACGAGCAGAGTATCGCCTGGGGATGCGCGCGCGCCTTTCGCGCCGCGGGTGCCGAGCTGGCCGTGACCTGGCAATCCGCCCGCGCGTTGCCGTACGTCGAGCCGCTGCTGGAACAGCTGGAGCCGGCGATTGCGATGCCCGCCGACGTGAGTCGCGCCGACCAGATGCGCGAGGTCTTCGACACGATCGGCGAGCAGTGGGGCAGCCTCGATTTCCTGCTGCATGCCGTTGCTTATGCACCCAGGGCCGATCTGCACGCGCGGGTCGTCGACAGTTCGCCGGAAGGGTTCGCGCTCGCGATGGATACCTCCTGCCATTCGTTCATCAGGATGGCGAAACTTGCCGAGCCGTTGATGACCTCCGGCGGCAGCCTGATGGCGATGACCTACATCGGTGCCGATCAGGTGACCCTCGCCGCCGAGCGCATGGCATTACGCGGTCGACGCCGTGCAGCGCTCGCTGCTGTTCTGGGACACGTTGCGCGAGCGCGGCACGCAATACGTCGAGCGCACGGCCCGGGGGCTCACGCCGGTGCTGCATTTCGACTACGAGGTCGTGCTCGACGGCCGGCAGTTCGCGCGGCCCGTCAATTACGCGCTCGTTCACATCCAGCCGCCGGAAGGCGTGATCGTCGATGCCGCGAAGCGGCCTTACCTGATCATCGATCCGCGCGCGGGGCACGGCCCCGGCATCGGCGGCTTCAAGGACGATTCGCAAGTGGGTGTGGCGTTGCGCGCGGGCCATCCCGTGTACTTCGTCGTGTTCTTCCAGGAGCCCGAGCCCGGCCAGACGCTGCTCGACGTGTGTGCGGCGGAACAGGCGTTCGTCCGGAAGGTGCGGGAACTGCATCCGGGCAGCCTCAAGCCGGCGATCGTCGGCAACTGCCAGGGCGGCTGGGCCGCGATGATGCTCGCGAGCTCGTCGGCGGACGATACGGGCCCGATCGTGATCAACGGCGCCCCGATGTCGTACTGGAGCGGTGCGTGGAGCGAGGGGCCCGGCGACAATCCGATGCGCTATGCCGGCGGCCTGCTCGGCGGTACCTGGCTCGCATCGCTCTCGTCGGACCTGGGCAACGGCAAGTTCGACGGAGCCCATCTCGTGCAGAACTTCGAGAACCTGAACCCGGCGAACACGTTGTGGGACAAGTATTACCACGTGTACGACAGCATCGACACCGAGCCGCCGCGCTTCCTCGAGTTCGAGCGCTGGTGGGGCGGTTACTACCTGATGAACCGCGAAGAGATCGAATGGATCACGCGCAACCTGTTCATCGGCAACAAGCTCTGGTCCGGCGAGGTGCGCGACGGCACGGGCAAGGCGTTCGACCTGCGCGAGATCCGCTCGCCGATCATCCTGTTCGCGTCGATGGGCGACAACATCACGCCGCCGCAGCAGGCATTCAACTGGGTCGCGGACATCTACGGCAGCACCGAGGAGATCAAGTCGCGCGGGCAGGTCATCATCGGGTTGATGGAAGATGACGTGGGGCATCTCGGCATCTTCGTGTCGGGCAAGGTCGCCAAGAAGGAGCACGCACAGATCGTCAGCGTGCTGGATGCGGTCGAGACGCTGCCGCCCGGCCTCTATGCGATGTCCATCGAGGAGGTGAAAGGCGCCGACGGGAAGGTCGCCTACGACGTCACCTTCGCCGAGTACCGTCTCGAAGGGATCGCGCGGCACTTCAACCGCTTCGGGCGCAAGGACGAACATGCGTTCGAAGCCGTCGCCGAGCTGTCCGAATTCACGCAGCGCGCCTATGAACTGTTCTTGCAGCCGTTCGTGCAGCAGGCGTCGAACGAACCCACGGCTCGCCTGTTGCGCGATTTTCATCCGCTGCGCTTTCAGCGCTGGGCGTTTTCGGACCTGAATCCCTGGCTTGGCTGGCTGAAGCCGGCTGCCGACACGGTCAAGGCCCAGCGTCAGCCGGCCGACGATATCGAGCCGTGGCGCAAGCTCGAACGCCGCGGCTCGGACATCGTCAGCGCGTCGCTCGATTTTTTCCGCGCGATCCGCGATGCAAGTACCGAGTCGCTGTTCTTCTCGCTATACACGCAGCCGTTCATGCTTCATTTCGCGGAGCAGTATCACGATCGTCACGCGGCTTCGCCGGTCGTGACGGACCCTCGCGACCTGCCGTTCGTGAAGGATGCGCTCGCATCGATCGACCAGGGGGGCTACACCGAGGCGGTGGCGCGCGCGGCATTCCTGCTCGAACGCAGCGGCGAACCGCTTCCGCTGGCGCAGCTCGCGACCGCGCGTGAACTCGCCGAAACCTACGCCGAGTATCTGCCGGACCTGCCGCCCGACCAGTGGCGGCGCATCTATGGCGAGCAGGAGCTCGTCGCGACCTACGCGCCGCACCAGGCCGTCGCCACGCTGCCGGCGCTGCTGGCCCGGCCGGAGGATCGCCAGCGGCTGCTGACGCTGCTGGACAAGCTGCTGGGCGATCCGCGCGTGCAAAGCGCGTCGGTGAGCGAGCCACAGTGGGCGGCCCTGCAACGCATCCGCGCGGTGCTGGGTGCGCCTCCTGCAATACGGCCGGCCACGGGGCCGGTAGCAGCACTCGATCGTGTGCAGTGACGGACAGCAAGGAACCGCGATGGCAACCAGACACGAGAAATACCGCCGTCTCATCGAACACTGCCAGGCGCTGGCGCCGATGCCGACCGCTGTCGTCCACCCGTGCGATCGAAGCTCGCTCGAGGGGGCGCTGGAGGCGGCGCGCAAGCGGCTGATCGAACCGATCCTGATCGGCCCGCGTGCACGGATCGAAGCGACCGCCGCGGAGTTCGGGCTGTCGATCAGCGATCACGAGATCGTCGATGCGCCGTACAGCGAAGCATCGGCGGCGGCCGCGGTGCGGCTCGTCCGCGATGGCCGGGCTTCCGCGCTGATGAAGGGCAGCCTGCACACCGACGAGCTCATGGCCGAAGTGGTGCGGCACGATGCCGGATTGCGCACCGGCCGGCGGATCAGCCATTGCTTCGTGATGGACGTGCCCGCGCACGCCGATCCGCTGATCGTGACCGACGCGGCGATCAATATCGCGCCGACGCTCGAGGAAAAAGTCGACATCCTGCAGAACGCGATCGATCTGGCCCATGCGCTGGCATTTCCGCAGGTCTACGTGGCGATTCTCTCCGCCATGGAGACGGTCAACCCGAAAGTGCCGTCGACGCTCGAAGCCGCCGCGTTGTGCAAGATGGTGGACCGACGGCAGATTACCGGCGCGCTCGTCGACGGCCCGCTTGCGCTCGACAACGCGATCGATCCCGAGGCCGCACGCATCAAGCAGATCGATTCGCCGGTGGCCGGGCACGCGAACGTGCTGATGGTGCCCGACCTCGAAGCGGGCAACATGCTCGCCAAGAGCCTGTCGTTCCTGGCCGGTGCGGACGCGGCCGGGATCGTGCTCGGCGCACGCGTGCCGATCATCCTGACGAGTCGTGCCGATTCGTTGATGACCCGGCTCGCTTCGTGCGCGGTCGCGATGCTTGTCGCGAACGGCCAGCGTGAAGCGGCCAGCCGCGCGGGGTGACGCCATGGCAGACGTGATCCTGGTGCTGAATGCCGGCTCGTCGAGCATCAAGTTTTCCGCGTTCGACGTGCAGCGCGATACGCTCGGGCTGATCGTGCACGGTCAGGTCGATGGTCTCTATACGGCCACCGCGCACTTCAGCGCCGTCGACCATCACGCGGAGCGTCACGAGCAGCAATGGGCCGGCGGCGACACGTTCGGCCATCAAGAGGGGCTCGCGCAGATCGCCGCGTTCCTGGAGGCCCACCAGGAAGGGCACCGGCTCGCGGCGGTGGGCCATCGTGTCGTGCATGGCGGGCAACGCTTCAGCGGCCCGGTGCGCATCACGCCCGAGATCGTGGCCGAGCTGGAAAAGCTCACGCCGCTCGCGCCGTTGCATCAACCGCACAACCTCACGCCCATTCGCATCCTCGAAGCGGTGCAGCCCGGAATCGAGCAGGTCGCCTGCTTCGACACGGCGTTCCACTGCACGCAGCCCGCGGTGTCCCAGGCGTTCGCGCTGCCCGAGTCGATCACCAGCCAGGGCGTGCGCCGCTACGGTTTCCACGGGCTCTCGTACGAGTACATCGCGAGCGTGCTGCCCGACGTCGCGCCACGGGCGGCGCGTGGGCGCACGGTCGTCGCGCACCTCGGCAACGGCGCGAGCATGTGTGCGCTCGTTGCAGGCAAGAGCGTCGCGAGCACGATGGGGTTCACGGCGGTCGACGGACTGCCGATGGGCACGCGGTGCGGCAACCTGGATCCGGGCGTCGTGCTCTTCCTGATGGAAGAACTCGGGATGGACGTGCGCGCGGTCGAGGATCTGCTTTATCGGCGTTCCGGACTGCTCGGCGTATCCGGCATCTCGAGCGACATGCGGACCTTGCTCACGAGCGACGATCCGCATGCGCGCTTCGCGATCGAGCTGTACGTCTACCGCATCGCGCGCGAACTCGGGTCGCTTGCCGCCGCCATGGAGGGCATCGACGCCATCGTCTTCACGGCGGGGATCGGCGAGCATGCGCAGGCGATTCGCGAAGGCGTGATGCGCCGTGCGGCGTGGCTCGGCGTCGAGATCGACGTCGAAGCGAACAGCACGGGCGGGCCGCTCGTCACGACGGCGTCGAGCCGCGTACCGGCGTGGGTGATCCCGACCAACGAAGAACTGATGATCGCGCACCATACGCGCCGGTTGATCCGTTGACGGACGGACGAACACACAACGAAAGGAGCCGTCATGGCCGAACTGTTGCTGGTCAATGTCGAAGAACACGCACGCGACGACGAGGTCGGCGCGTTCCTGAAACGGCATGGATTCTCGCTGTTCGATTCGATCGAACGTGTGCCGGCCGGGATCGGCGACCCCATCGCGCTGCTCAGGTTCAGTACGCTGCCGTCGGTGGGGCTCTACACGCTGCGCGCGCGGATCGACCACATTTCGTGGCGTGGGCGATCGATTCGTGCGCATATTTTGCCGGATCGGAAGGCGTGAACGGATTCGCGCATCGGTGTGGTTCGAGCGTCGATTGCGGGCCGACCGTCATGCGGCCCACCGCCGATACGCGTTTCCCGCACGATTTTTGAATCGCCGTGTGTCGTGTTCGCACTTGGATACGTTGGGATACAAAGCCTCCAGATGGTTCGGATATAAATCTGGTGAAGCGATTCACACGGCGGCGCGGTGCCATGCGCCGCCGCTGCGAACGGCGAAACCGGATTGCCCGCACGTGCGCGGGCCCCTTCCTTAGCGATCGACAATGGAGAACGAGTCATGCCTGATACCGTGAACACCCGCCGCCGCCTGATCCTGGGCTCGACGCTGGCGAGCCTGAGCCTGGCCGACCTCGGCTTCAGCGCGCTCGCGCACGCGCAGTCGGCCCCCGATGCCTCGACCGCGAAGCGCTCGGCTGGCGTCGCGTCGCTGGGCACGATCCACCAGATCGACGCGGGCGTGCTCAACGTCGGGTATGCCGATCTCGGCCCGAAGAAAGGCCCCGTCGTGTTCCTGCTGCACGGCTGGCCGTACGACATCTACAGCTACGCGGAAGTCGCGCCGCTGCTCGTCAAGGCCGGCTATCGCGTGATCGTGCCGTACCTGCGCGGCTACGGCTCGACGACGTTCCGCTCGGCCGACACGGTGCGCAACGGCCAGCAGGCCGTGACGGCCGTCGACATCGTCGCGCTGATGGATGCGCTGAAGATCGACAGCGCCGTGTTCGGCGGCTACGACTGGGGCGCGCGCACGGCCGACATCATCGCGGCGCTGTGGCCGCAGCGCGTGAAGGCGCTGGTATCGGTGAGCGGCTACCTGATCGGCAGCCAGGCGGCAAACGCCAAGCCGCTGCCGCCGCAGGCCGAATTCCAGTGGTGGTATCAGTTCTACTTCACGACCGAGCGCGGCGAACTCGGCTACGCGGCGAACCGCGATGCGTTCAACAAGCTGATCTGGCAACTCGCGTCGCCGAAGTGGCAGTTCTCCGACGAAACCTACGCGCGCTCGGCCGCGTCGTTCCAGAACCCCGATCATGTGGCCGTCGTGATCCACAATTATCGCTGGCGCCTCGGGCTCGCGAAGGGCGAGGCGCAGTACGACGACATCGAGCGGCGTCTGGCGGCCGGGCCCGCGATCACCGTGCCGACGATCACGATGGAGGGTGACGCGAACGGCGCGCCGCATCCGGAACCGGCCGCGTATGCGAAGAAGTTCACGGGCAAGTACCAGCACCGGACGATCTCCGGTGGCATCGGCCACAACCTGCCGCAGGAAGCACCGCAGGCGTTCGCCGACGCGATCCTGCAAGTGGAGCATCTGTGATGCGGGCACGCATGGGTGTGTGGCGGCGCGGTGGGCGCCGTGCGCTCGTCGCGGGTGTGCTGCTGGGCGGCACGTTGTCGGCCAGCGGCCCGGCCGTGTTTGCCGAGCAGCCGAAGCCGGCTGCAGCGGCATCGCCGATCTACGGCGTGACGATCCCTTCCGGCTACCGGAAGTGGGAAATGGTCGCGCCGGCCGAGGAAGCCGCGCCGCTGGATGAACTGCGCGTGGTGCTCGGCAACCCCGTTGCGATCCACGCGCTCGAACAGGCGACGCTGCCGTTCCCGGACGGCACGATCCTCGTGAAGCTCGCGTACAAACGCAAGCAGTCCGACGAGTTCGCACCGGCGACGGTGCCCGGCCAGGCGACGACCGTGCAGGTGATGGTGAAGGATTCGCGCCGCTATGCGGCGACGGGCGGCTGGGGATTCGGGCGTTTCATCAACGGCGTGCCGGCCGATATCGGCCAGCATCAGACGTGCTTTGCGTGTCACCAGGCGCGCGTGAAGAACCACGACTACGTGTTCACGCGGCTTGCGCCCTGACGCGAGATGGCCATTTGACGTGGAAGGAAAGGCGTGCCCTGCGAGGCACGCCTTTTTTCATGGTGCGTGGGGCGTGGCGAAACGCATCGGCAAGCGGGTTTGTATCGCACTGTATCTGCGGCCGTTCCTGAAAAACTGGCATGCAGAAAGCCCGATTTCGGAAACATGCCGGATACGTGGGCGGGTTCTACTGTCGACATGCAGCAAACGTTCGGTGTCAGACGTTCGCACCGGATGCCAGGTGATCGATACCCCAACTTCCTTCCAGGAGAACTGTCATGAAAGCCGCTCGAATCCTCGCCGTTGCCGTCCTCGCCGTCGCTCCCGTGCTGTCATTCGCCGATACCGGCCACAGCCTCACGCGTGCCGAGGTGCGCGCCGACCTCGTCCGTCTCGAGAAGGCCGGCTACAACCCGGCTGGCAGCGACGCGCATTACCCGGACGATATCGCCGCCGCACAGAACGCCGTCGCGGCCGCCGAGCAGGTCGCGCGTTCCGACCAGAACGGCCCGTCGAAGTCGCAAGGCGACAACGTGGCCGACGCGTCGGCGCCTGCCGGCCATCGCGATGCCGCGCAATCGCGCGCCGCACGCAGCGCCGCCGACGACCTGTACGCACATTCGTGATCGGATGCCGCGCCTGCTGCACGCAGGCGCGGCCTTCGCCGCAGCACTTCATTTGAACAACACGACAGAGAAAGGAGCATGACGATGGCCGGTTTGATGAAACGCGTTCTGGTATCCGCCGCGGTGGTCGGCGGATTGTTCGGTGCAGCCACGGCGCAGGCCGCGCCGAAGGAAGACCTGAAGGGCACGAACGTCGTGCTCGTGCACGGTGCGTTCGCCGACGGGTCGAGCTGGAACCGCGTGATTCCGCTGCTCGAGGCGCGCGGGCTGCACGTGGTGTCGGTGCAGAATCCGCTGAGCTCGCTCGCCGACGATACGGCCGCGACGAAGCGCACGATCGACGAGCAGAAAGGGCCGGTCGTGCTGGTAGGTCATTCGTGGGCCGGCGTCGTGATCAGTGATGCGGGCAACGACGACAAGGTGAAATCGCTCGTGTATGTCGCGGCGTTCGCGCCCGACAACGGCCAGTCGATCGCCGACGTTACGCAAGGGCTGCCGGCGCCGGCCTGGGCCGGTGAGCTGCGCAAGGACGCGGGCGGTTTCACGCGCCTGTCGGACAAGGCGATCGCGCAGGATTTCGCGCCGGACCTGCCGCCTGCGCAGCAGCGCCTCGTTGCGGCCACCCAGGGGCCGTGGTATGGCGGTTGCATCTCGGAGAAGGTCACGCAGGCCGCGTGGCATGCGAAGCCGTCGACGTTCGTCGTCGCGACGCAGGACAAGATGATCGACCCGAAGCTGCAGGAAGCGATGGCGAAGCGGATCGGCGCGACGATTGCTCGCGTGAACGGCAGCCATGTCGCGATGCTGAGCCAGCCGAAGGCCGTGGCCGACGCGATCATCGCGGCGGCCGAACGCGCGAAGCAGGATGCGCAGTGAGTGAACGCGGTGCCGCGCTTTCGTGAGGAAGCGCGGCACCGTGAGCGTTTGTGATGCCATTCCACCAGGAGAAGTCATGACCGAACTCTGGCAACTGTCGGCAACCGAACTCGCGAAGCGCGTGCGTCAGCGTGACGTGTCCGCACGCGAAGTGGCGGACGCCGTGCTCGATCGCCTCGACGCGGTGAATCCGGCGATCAATGCAGTGGTCGAACACCGCCCCGACGACGTGCGGCGCCAGGCCGACGAAGTCGATCGCGCGATCGCGCGCGGCGACGATCCCGGGCCGCTCGCGGGCGTGCCCGTCACCGTGAAGATCAATATCGATCAGGCAGGATTCGCGACGACCAACGGCACGCGCCTGCAGGAAAACCTGATTGCGCACGCCGACAGCCCGGTGGTCGCCAACATCCGGAAGGCCGGCGGGATCCTGCTCGGCCGTACCAATTCGCCGACGTTCGCATTGCGCTGGTTCACGTCGAATCGCGTGCACGGCCGCACGCGCAATCCGCGCAACGCGTCGCTGACGCCGGGCGGATCGAGTGGCGGTGCGGCTGCTGCAGTGGCTGCCGGGATCGGCCCGCTTGCGGTCGGTACGGACATCGGCGGCTCGGTGCGTTACCCGGCTTATGCGTGCGGCGTGCACGGGATCCGGCCGTCGCTCGGCCGCGTGCCGGCGTTCAATGCGTCGTCGCCCGAGCGCGCGATCGGGGCGCAGCTGATGTCGACCGCGGGGCCGATCGCGCGCACGATCGACGATCTGTCGCTCGCGCTGCGTGCGTTCGCTGCGCCGGATCCGCGCGATCCATGGAACGTGGCCGTGCCGTTCGACGGCCGCGAGGTGCCGAAGCGCGCGGCGCTGTGCGTGCGCCCGCGCGGCCTGGAGGTCGTGCCCGAAGTCGAGGCCGCATTGCGCGATGCCGCGCGCCGGCTGGTCGATGCAGGCTGGACCGTCGACGAGGTCGACGATACGCCGCCGATGCGGGAGGCCGCGTTGCTGCAGGAACAGCTATGGCTCGGCGACGGCTTCGATGCGTTGGCGAATGCGGTCGAGAACGACGGCGACCCGGGGGCGGCCGCGGTGATTGCCGCCGTGCGCGGCAAGGTGCGCGACCTGCCGGCCGACGTGATCAGCCGTGCGCTCGTTCGGCGCACGACGCTGACGCGGCAATGGCGACTGTTTCTCGACGAGTATCCGGTGTTGCTGCTGCCCGTTTCATCGGAATTGCCGTTCGCCGACGATCTCGACCGACAGGGGCCGGACAGCTTCGAACGCGTGTGGGAAGCGCAGCTCACGTTGCGCGCGCTGCCCGCGATGGGGCTGCCGGGGCTGGCTGTCACGACGTCGCTCGTGAACGGCACGCCGGTGGGCGTGCAGGTGGTGGCCACGCATCATCGCGAGGATCTGTGTCTGCTCGCAGGGCGCGATATCGAGGCGCGTGGCGTGCCGGTCGATCCGGTGTCGTGACGGGCTGACGGCGCGTGCATCGGAGATGCACGCGCCATTCGCGCCTGCCTATACCGGCCTGTACATTCCATTTCGGATTCCATGGCAACGCGGCTCGCGCCGGGTTGATCGTCTCTCCCCCTTTCCTTTCAACTCCCTTCGATGCAAGCCATCGAACGGCCCCCTCCCGCCTTTCCCACCCGCTAGCCATCGCGCTCCAATAGCGCGCGTCTGCTATTGCATTCCCCGCGGCGCTGATTAGGAAATGAATTTTTATTGGTTCTGCTTCCCCGACCGCACTCGCATAGTGGTGCTGACGGCTATAGACAGCACGCAAGCTGCAACGGCCGCATTCCCGGTGTCTTTGTTCATACGAATCTGAGAATACAAGGAAGTGTCATGACGGTTGCATTGGAAGAACGAACCGCTGCGCAGCAGGCGCTCGAAGATGCGCGCACGGCGGCAGCGGAGGCCGGTACGCCTTACGCGGGCGGCGTTGCGCCGGAAGCCGCGTGGGCGCTGTTCTCGGCGGGAGACGCATTGCTGGTGGACGTACGCACGGCGGAAGAACGGAAATTCGTCGGCCACGTGCCGGAGTCGCTGCACGTGCCGTGGGCGACGGGCACGAGCCTGACGCGCAACCCGCGCTTCGTGCGCGAGCTGGAAGCGAAGACCGGCAAGGAGGCAGTCGTGCTGTTGCTGTGCCGCAGCGGCAACCGCTCGGCACAGGCGGCCGAGGCCGCGACGAAGGGCGGTTTCACGCAGGTATTCAACGTGCTCGAAGGGTTCGAGGGCGACCTCGACGAGCGGCAGCATCGCGGTGGCCAGAACGGTTGGCGCTTCCGCGGCCTGCCGTGGGCGCAGGACTGATTCACGGCCGTTACGGGGAGAACAGCAGCATGGCCGCATTCGACATCGACGACATCGTTCAATCGCTGCAGACGGTGCGCCGCGCATGGCGCGAGAAGCAGCGGCGCTCACTCGAACCGGGCGGGCGCGACCTGCCGGCGCGCGAGGCGCTTGCGCAGATCATCGGCGCGCTGAAGGGCGTGCTGTTCCCGATGCGTCTCGGGCCGCCCGATTTGCGGCAGGAGAGCGAGAACTTCCACGTGGCCCATGCGCTCGACGCGGCGCTGAATGCGCTGCTCACGCAAGTGACGCTCGAGTTGCGCTATGCGGCGCGTCACCGTAATACCGATGGGTCGCCGCCCGACAACCTCGACGAAGTCGCGGCGAAAGCCGTGCAGGCCTTCGCCGCGCGGTTGCCCGAGATCCGCCGGCTGCTCGACAGCGACGTGCTGGCCGCGTTCCACGGCGATCCGGCGGCCGGGAGCGTCGACGAGGTGCTGCTGTGCTACCCGGGCATCCTCGCGATGATCCACCACCGGCTCGCGCACGAGTTGTACGGGCTCGGCTTGCCGCTGCTCGCGCGGATCATCGCCGAGCAGGCGCACGCGGAAACGGGCATCGACATTCATCCGGGCGCACGCATCGGCGCGGGTTTCTTCATCGACCACGGCACGGGCGTCGTGATCGGCGAGACGGCGATCATCGGCGAGCGTGTGCGCGTGTACCAGGCCGTCACGCTCGGCGCGAAGCGCTTCCCGCGCGATGCGGCCGGCCATCTGGAGAAAGGGCTCGCACGCCATCCGATCGTCGAGGACGACGTCGTGATCTATGCGGGCGCAACGATCCTCGGCCGCGTGACGATCGGGCGCGGCGCGGTGATCGGCGGCAACGTGTGGCTCACGCAGGACGTGCCGGCCGGCGAAAACGTCACGCAGGCCGTGCTGCGCAGCGAAGCGAACGCCGTGCCGCGTGCAGCGGCGCGCGTCGCCTAGGAGGCGCGATGAGCGACCTCATCCATCACTTCGGCGCCAACGTGCGCAAGCTGCGCGAAGCGCGCACGTGGTCGCAGGAGCAGCTGGCCGAGCATGCGGGGCTGAACCGCTCGTATGTCGGCGAGATCGAGCGCGGCGAGGCGATCGCGTCGATCGTCACGGCCGACAAGATCGCGCGCGCGTTCGACGTGTCGATCTCGACGCTGCTGCCGGGCGTGTACGTCACCTGAGGCCGCTTCGCGACATTTCCCTTTCGGTTGCATGACCTGACGGCTATAGCATGTTGAGCCGGCAGGAGCGTGCTTCCGATAATCACCCAGCGTCATAAGCAATCCCGTTTTTCATCTTAAGAACCCGGAGCCACACATGTCGACCGTTGCAAGCGGCACGGCCGCGCTGAGCGATCACGCCGCCCGCCAACTAGCGAACGCTACCAAGACCGTCCCCCAGCTTTCCACGATCACGCCGCGCTGGCTGACCCATCTGCTGCAGTGGGTGCCGGTCGAGGCCGGCATCTATCGGCTGAACCAGGTGAAGAACCCGGAAGCCGTGCGCGCCGCGTGCACGCAGCTCGAGGACGAAAGCGTGCTGCCGCAGACTTTCGTACCGTACGAGGAACAGCCGCGCGAGTACTTCCTGAATGCGGTCAGCACGGTGCTCGACGTGCATACGCGGATCTCCGACCTGTACAGCAGTCCTCATGACCAGATCAAGGAACAGCTGCGCCTGACGATCGAGACGATCAAGGAGCTGCAGGAAAGCCAGCTGATCAACAACCCCGACTACGGTCTGCTCGCGAACGTGACCGACGAACAGCGGATCTTCCCGCTGACGGGCGCACCGACGCCGGACGATCTCGACGAACTGCTGACGAAGGTGTGGAAGGAGCCGGCATTCTTCCTCACGCACCCGCTCGCGATCGCCGCGTTCGGCCGCGAATGCACGCGGCGCGGCGTACCGCCGCCGACGGTCAGCCTGTTCGGCTCGCAGTTCCTCACGTGGCGCGGCATTCCGCTGATCCCGTCGGACAAGGTGCCCGTCGCGGACGGCAAGACCAAGATCCTGCTGCTGCGCGTCGGCGACAAGCGCCAGGGCGTCGTCGGCCTGTATCAGCCGGGCGTTGCGGGCGAGCAGGGGCCGGGCCTGTCGGTGCGCTTCATGGGGATCAACAACCAGGCGATCGCGTCGTACCTGATCTCGCTGTATTGCTCGCTCGCGGTCCATTCGCCGGATGCGCTGGCTGTCCTCGATGACGTCGAAATCGCCAAGTTCCATGACTATCCCGACACCTACCGTTAATCCCGGCCTGGCCGGCGGCGACGCGCACGCGCTGCCGCACGCGCCGCTGCCGGCAGGGTTGCCGGACCCGGCGACGCTCGCGCGGCTCGCGTCCGAGTTCTTCGCGACGCCGCCCGGGCAGGCCACCGCGCCCGGGCTGTCGGCCGGCAGCGGCGCGGTCGGCGGCGTGCCGTCGGCGTTGCCGGCGGCCGCGCCGATCCTCGCGTCGGTCGGCAACCCGGTGCCGGGCGGTTCGCCGCTCGCGGGCCCGGGCGGAGCGGGTACCGGCGTGCCGGGGCTCGCGTTGCCGCAGGGCAAGGTGCCCGGTGCGAACCTCGCGCCGTCCGCGCCGACGCACGTGCTGTCGCTCGGCAACCGCGCACCCGCGCTCGCGCCGCATGCGGCCGCGCAGAACGGGCTGCCCGACAACGCCGTGTCGATCGCGCCCGCGCTCGAACCGCGTGTCGGCGGCGCGGCGCTCGGCGTGCCGCAGGTGAATGCGCCGGCACCGGAAGGCGCGGCGAAGGCGTCGCCGTACTACTTCACCGACGGTTCGCTGCAAGGCTGGCAGGCGACGCCGCAGGACATCGTCGTGCCGTCGAACGGGCTGGCGTCGCCGGAAGCGTTCGGGCTGCCGGGCGACGATGCGCTGCGCGAACTGCTCGCCGTGCATCGCGACGCGCCGGTGTCGCGCGCATCCGGCGCCGACGTGCCGCGTTACTTCATCGACGATACGCACGCCACGCACTCTACGCACGCAGCCGAGCCGCAAGGCCAGCTGTATCGCGGCGCGCACCCGCCGTTCGACGTCAATGCGATCCGCCGCGATTTCCCGATCCTGCAGGAGCGCGTGAACGGCAAGCAGCTCGTCTGGTTCGACAACGCGGCGACGACGCACAAGCCGCAGGCCGTGATCGATCGTCTCGCGTATTTCTATGCGCACGAGAACTCGAACATTCACCGCGCGGCGCATGCCTTGGCCGGCCGTGCGACGGATGCGTACGAACATGCACGGGAAACGGTGCAGCGCTTCATCGGCGCATCGTCGCCGGACGAGATCGTGTTCGTGCGCGGCACGACCGAGGCGATCAACCTGATCGCGAAGACGTGGGGCGTGCAGAACGTCGGCGAAGGCGACGAGATCATCGTGTCGAATCTCGAGCATCACGCGAACATCGTGCCGTGGCAGCAGCTTGCTGCGCAGAAGGGCGCGAAGCTGCGCGTGATTCCGGTCGACGATTCGGGGCAGGTGCTGCTCGACGAATACCGGAAGCTGCTGAACGACCGCACGAAGATCGTGTCCGTCACGCAGGTGTCGAATGCGCTCGGCACGGTCGTGCCGGTGAAGGAGATCGTCGATCTCGCGCATCGCGCGGGCGCGAAGGCGCTCGTCGACGGCGCGCAGTCGATCTCGCACATGCGCGTCGACGTGCAGGCGCTCGATGCGGATTTCTTCGTGTTCTCCGGGCACAAGATCTACGGGCCAACCGGGATCGGTGTCGTGTACGGCAAGCGCGCGATCCTCGACGACATGCCGCCCTGGCAGGGCGGCGGCAACATGATCGCGGACGTGACGTTCGAGCGCACGGTGTTCCAGCCGCCGCCCAATCGTTTCGAAGCCGGTACCGGCAACATTGCGGATGCGGTGGGGCTCGGCGCCGCGCTCGACTACGTGAACCGCATCGGCATCGAGAACATCGCGCGCTACGAGCACGATCTGCTCGCGTATGCAACGAGCGTGCTCGCGCCGGTGCCGGGCGTGCGGCTCGTCGGCACCGCGCGAGACAAGGCGAGCGTGCTGTCGTTCGTGCTGAAGGGCTATGAAACCGAGGAAGTCGGGCAGGCGCTGAACGAAGAGGGCATCGCGGTGCGCTCGGGGCATCACTGCGCACAGCCGATCCTGCGGCGTTTCGGGCTCGAAGCCACGGTGCGGCCGTCGCTCGCGTTCTACAACACGTGTGACGAGGTCGATGCGCTGGTGCGTGTCGTGAAGCGGCTCGCCACGCGGCGTTGATGGCGATGTCGCCTGCTTGCGGCGGCCCTCGCGGGTCGCCGCAAGCGTTTTCCCATTATCCGGTCAGAACCGCACGACCGGCTTCTTCTCGACGCTGAATCCGTCGCGCAGCACGCACGCGGAATCGGCGAAGTAGCGGCGCGTTTCCGACAGCAGGTCGGTGTTGCCGCGCCGGCAGAACACCACGCCGGATCCCTCCTCCGTCAGCAATTCGTCGATCAGCGATTCGGGTTGCCCGAGATCGGCGAGATGGACGTTCTGTACGCCGTGCGCGAGCGCATCGAGCGCTTCCCGCACGCAAGGCGCCGCATCGGCGGCCGGATGTTCGGCAAGCCATTGCTCGAGTTCCGTGATGCCGTACAACCCTGCAAGCTCGCCGAGTTCGTGCAGCAACGTGCTGTCGACCATCATCACCAGCGTGACGGCGCCCGTGCGTTGCGCAAACAGGCTGCCGACGCGTTCCGGGTGCAGCAGGTGGTCGTGGCCCGCGTCGTCCGGTGCGACCGGCATCACGACGGGCACCAGTCCGTTTTCCAGAAATGCATTCAGCGCGGCGCCGTCGAATCGTGCGACCGCGCTCGTGCGGGTGCGGTCGGGTTCCGCGCTGGCGACCAGCAGGCCGCCGTCGTGACCGTCGATGCCGATCGCCTTGGCACCGTGACTGCCGATCAGGCGCACCAGTTCGTGATTGACGGCGGCCATCGCGGCGTGCGCGGTGTGAACCGATTGCGTATCGGTCGCGGCCGGTCCGGCCTGGACGACGATCGGACGAACGCCGGTGAGTGCGAGCAGTGCGACATCCTGCGCGAAGGTTGCGCGGGTGCGCGCATCGTTCGCGGCACCGCCGTCGACGATGACGACGGTCTGGCCGTGCAGCGCCTGCATGAACGGCAGCGAGCGGGCCAGGCCGGCGACGCGCCGCGACGTGAGAGTGGGACTTTCAGGGTCTGGGAACATGGGAATCCGAAAGGATGAAGGGAGTGCCTGTCGCCGCGCGGTGCGGCGTCAGTGCGTGCGTTGCATCAGCCGGTGAATCTCGTCGGGCGTGCGCGCATCGCGCGACGCCTGCCGGAACGGACGTTCGCTGAAACACCGCGCCGCGTCGGCGAGCAGTTCGAGATGTGCGCGGTCGTCCGCTTGCGGCAGGACCAGCACGATGAATTCGCGCACGGGCTTGCGGTCCGGCGCATTGAACGCGAACGGGTATAGCGCGCGAACGAACAGTGCGGCGGCCGTGTCGAGCCCGTTGACCCGCGCATGCGGAATCGCGACGCCCTGGCCGAGGCCCGTCGAGCCGAGCTGCTCGCGCTTGACCAGTTCGGTCCGGATCCGCTCCGCGGGCACCCTGCTGCTGCGCTCGATATGGCGCGCGACGAGGTCGAACAATTGGATCGCGCTTTCCACCGGCACGTCGAGCAGAATGTGCTCGGGCGGACAGGCGTCGGCCAGCCGGGCCGCGAGCGGCGTGCCGCCGCGTCGGTGGGGAAGGTCGGGTTGGCCGCCGACGGCGGCCTGCTGCGTTTGCATGCGGATCTCTCCGTGTCGGGATGACAGGGAAATCCTAGACAAAACCGCGTAAAGACGGTGTCAGAGACACGGGGGCCCGGTATTAAAATTTCGTATCGATCGTCGATGGAACCGGGCTCGACACGTGTGCCCTCAGGTACCCGACAGCACGAACGGCAGCGTCGTCAGCAGAAAGACCGAAATGCCGACGACCGGCGCACCGAACGCGATCGCCGCGAATGCCACTATGGCGCTCGCCAGCACGAGCGTTCTCGACACCCGGCGGTGCCGGTCGTGCGCGATCGCCTTGTTGTCGCGGGCTGCATCGGTCCGCGCACCGATCACATGTTTCCAGAACGTCAGGCCAAGCATGATTGCTCCTGTGTAAAAGAGGACCACGGCACGGCGCGAGCCGTGCCGTGCAAGCGTGTCAGGTGCGTTTGAGCTTGAGCACGCGTGAAATCTGCGCGGCCGTGAAGCCGCTGTTGCGCACGTAGGGCGCGCAGTCGAGCGGCGCCGTGAGCGATTCGCTGACGACGTACTGGCCGACGAAGCGGTAGGCATCGGTTGCCATCCTGATGAATACCGGAATCGCATCGCGTTGCGCGGCGAGCGTCCTGCCGGCCGAACGCGCAGACGCGCTGCCGTCGCAGAGGATCACGTCGGGTGCGTGCGGGTTGAGGTCCGTGCGCAGGCAGGCGGCCACGACCTTGCCGTTCTTCGTCGGCAGGAATCCCTGCTTGCTCCCGCCGCAGGCGGTGTGGATGAATTCGCGTGTGTACTGCTTGTCGATCTCGAACATGACCGGGCTCCGGTATCGGAAATTTCCGTGAATGAAATAAGGTATGCAAAATAAATGGATTAGATCGGCGGTTCGATGATGCGTCGTTGCACGGGATGTGCCGCGTGCACGCGATCCAGCACACGTGTTGCGATTCGCAATGAGCGCATCGACATCGTGTTCAGGCGTGCGCGGGAATGACTACGGCGCGCACCGTCCGCCAGGTGGCAGGACGGTGGCTCGGGAAAAGCGAGACGCAGGCGTCCTGCCCGTCAGGCAGAGAAGCAACTCGGAGGACGAGGACTTCGGATGCGCATGTCGCGTGCTCGGTGGTGGATGGCGAACCCATTCTAGTGAACGTATTCGCGGGCGCAAGTAAAAAGATCGTAAAGGGTCGTGATGCGCCCGTTACGTGCACTGCCGGAGATGCGCGCTGCTGCGACACGGTGCGGAACGTCGATCCCAAAGAAAAACGCGTGACGACTTCCGTCGCCACGCGCTTCCTGTTCCTGCAGGAGACCGTACGCACGCCGGCGAACCGGCGCGCGCAGCCCAGCCTCAGAAATCGAACCCAGGCCCGCCTGCACCCGGGCCGCCCGGCCCGGCGACCGGCGCTGCATCCTTCGGCGCTTCGAACACGGTCGCATCGGTCGTCAGCAGCAGGCCGGCCACCGACGCCGCGTTCTGCAGCGCCGTGCGCGTGACCTTGGTCGGATCGAGCACGCCCGATTCGACGAGGTCGCCGTACTCGCCGGTTTGCGCGTTGTACCCGAAGTTGCCCGTGCCTTCCGCGACCTTCGCGACGACGACGCTCGCTTCCTCGCCCGCATTCGTGACGATCTGGCGCAGCGGTTCCTCGAGCGCGCGCAGCACGATCTTGATGCCTGCGTCCTGGTCGGCGTTCACGCCCTTCAGTTCGCGGATCGCCTGCCGCACGCGGATCAGTGCGACGCCGCCGCCCGGAACGATGCCTTCCTCGACGGCCGCGCGCGTGGCGTGCAGCGCGTCGTCGACGCGATCCTTCTTCTCCTTCACTTCGATCTCGGTCGCACCGCCGACCTTGATCACCGCGACGCCGCCCGCGAGCTTCGCGACGCGTTCCTGCAGCTTCTCGCGGTCATAGTCGGACGTGGCTTCTTCGATCTGCACGCGGATCTGCTTCACGCGCGCCTCGATGTTCTTCGCATCACCCGCGCCGTCGATCACGGTCGTGTTTTCCTTGCCGACCTCGATGCGCTTCGCCTGGCCGAGCTCGGCGAGCGTCGCCTTCTCGAGCGTCAGGCCCGTTTCCTCGGCGATCACCTGGCCGCCGGTGAGGATCGCGATGTCCTCGAGCAGCGCCTTGCGGCGATCGCCGAAGCCCGGCGCCTTGACCGCGACCGTCTTCAGGATCCCGCGGATGTTGTTCACGACGAGCGTCGCGAGCGCTTCGCCTTCGACGTCTTCCGCGATGATCAGCAGCGGGCGGCCCGACTTCGCGACCTGTTCGAGCACCGGCAGCAGGTCGCGGATGTTCGAGATCTTCTTGTCGTGCAGCAGGATGTACGGGCTTTCGATCTCGGCGACCTGCTTGTCCGGATTGTTGATGAAGTACGGCGACAGGTAGCCGCGATCGAACTGCAGCCCTTCGACGACGTCGAGCTCGTCGGCGAGCGACTTGCCGTCCTCGACGGTGATCACGCCTTCCTTGCCGACGCGGTCGATCGCTTCGGCGATGCGCTGGCCGATCGATTCCTCGCCGTTTGCGGAGATCGTCGCGACCTGCGCGATTTCCTTGCTCGTGGTGGTCGGCTTGCTGATCTTCTTCAGCTCTTCGACGGCCGCGGCGACGGCCTTGTCGATGCCGCGCTTCAGGTCGAGCGGGTTGAGCCCGGCCGCCACGTATTTCTGGCCTTCGCGGACGATCGCCTGCGCGAGCACGGTGGCCGTCGTCGTGCCGTCGCCGGCTGCGTCGCTGGTGCGCGACGCGACTTCCTTCACGAGCTGCGCGCCGATGTTCTGCAGCTTGTCCGCGAGTTCGATTTCCTTCGCGACCGATACGCCGTCCTTCGTGACGACGGGTGCGCCGAAGCTGCGTTCGAGCACGACGTTGCGGCCCTTCGGCCCGAGCGTGACCTTCACCGCGTTCGCGAGGATGTTCACGCCTTCGGTCAGCTTCGACCGTGCGATGTCGCTGAAAATGATTTCCTTGGCTGCCATGATTGCGCTCCGTTATTGATTGACGACCGCGACGATGTCTTCCTCGCGCAGCACGAGAAACTCGTTGCCGTCCACTTTGACGGCTTGCCCGGCGTATTTGCCGAACAGCACGCGCTCGCCGACCTGCAGGTCGGGCACGATGCGCTGGCCGTCCGCGTCCTTGCGGCCGGGGCCGACGGCAATCACTTCGCCCTGGTCGGGCTTTTCGGCGGCGCTGTCGGGGATCACGATGCCCGACGCGGTGGTGGTTTCCTGGTCGAGACGCTTCACGATCACGCGGTCGTGCAAGGGGCGTAGGCTCATCTTTTCGTCCTGTACGGGTCTGTCGGAATTGGCTGGCACTCTTTAGAAGAGAGTGCTGACGAGTATAAAAATGCGCGGCGGCGCGATCCAATAACGGATTTGCACAAGCATTCGCGCCGTGGTGCAAAGCGCCGGAAGCCGGCTATTGCGACACGGCCTGCTGCGCGACCGGCGAGCAGGCCGGGCGGATCGTCTCGCCGGCCAGCACGCGCTTCACGAACGGAATCGAATCGGCGAGCGATGCGTTCACGGTGCCGTTGTGCTCGCGGCCGGCATACAGGTGCGCCTCGACGGTCGTGCCGGCCGCGCACGCATCCTTCGCGAGCGCGAGTTCGAGCGGCGCCAGCCCGTCGTCGGCGCCTGCGCCGATGAAGACGGGCGTGGCGATCTTCAGCGTCGGGTATTTCAGGAAGTCGTCCCACCATGCCTGCAGCCGCGCATCGCCGCCCGGCTTCACGGTGCTCGCGTGCGTGAGGTGGGCAAGCGCCGCGTCGTCCTCGAGCGATGCAAGGCAGCTGATACGCGCCTGTTCGAGAATCGGCAGCGCGCGCTCGGTCAGCACGTCGTCGGCGCGCACCGACGGGTCGACCTGCTGCGCGGACAGCACCGAATAGAACTGGTACGCGAGCGTCGGATCGACGCGCTCGGGATCGCGCCGGTACGTCGTCTCGAACTTCGGCAGCGACGCGAGCGTGGCGCGTGAAGCGTTGTAGATCGTGCCGGTCGCGACGGTCGCACGGATCGCGAGTTCGGGCGCATAGGCGGGCGCGTAGCCGGCTGCCGCGATCACGGCCGAGCCGCCTTGCGACTGGCCGACGAGCACGACTTCGTTCGCGAGGCCCGGCACGCCGCCGAGCACCGCGCGCACGCTGTCGAGCAACGTGTAGCTGTTCGAACGATTGTTGAGCTGCGGGTTCGGGCCCGGGGTGCCGAGGCCCTGGTAGTCGGTCGCCACGACCGCGAACCCTTGCTGAAGCCACGCATTCAGGTAGCGCACATCGCGATACGATCGGCCGAACCAGGACGGCGCGCAGATGTCGGCCATCCCGAACGTGCCGTGCGCCCATGCGACGATCGGCCAGCCGCCGGCCGGCGGCGTGCCGCGCGGCACGAACAGCGCGCCCGACACGGCGATCGGCGTGTGGCCGCCGACACCGTCGGTCGATGCATACAGGATGCGCAGTTGCCGCGCGGCGCTCGCGAGCCCGAGCGTCGCGGGCAGCGGTTCGGAACGCAGCAGCACGCCGGGCGTGGCCGGAATGTCGCGATCCCATGTGTAGAACGCGGACACGCGGCCGTCGCCCTGCAACGGATCGGGTGCGGGAACACGGCCGGGTGAAGCCGCGTGCGAAACGACGGAAGGCACGGCGAGCGCCGATGCGAGCAGCGTGCGTGCGGCGAGGCCGCGCAGGGGAAGGAGCGTCATGGTCGGAAGGAGATCGGTGAGAGCGGATGAGCCGGCCATGCAGGGCCGGCGCGGGCCGACCACGATGCAAGTTTCGAACCAGCGTGCTCGTTGCGTACGCCGCGCATGGCGTGGCGGGCGATCGATCGGCGCTGCGCGGGGCATGCACGCGCACCGGCTGCGCGTCGTGCAGCAATCCCGGCCGGCACGTTGTTGCTCCCGCAACAGACGCAAGCACCCGGACGGCACCGTGCGTGTCGTCCGAGCGCGCCCACGCTGCGTCGGCCGGCCTGTGCTGCCTGCGTCGCCGGCTGGCACGATTGCTGCTGTTCCGGTGGTCGTGCGTCGCTGCGTTGCGACGCGAGTCCATCCGTCCATCCGATCAAGGAAACCGTCTTCATGTCCGTCACCCAAGCCATCGACAGCGGCGAACTCGTGGCATTCGTCGAGCGCGCGACGCGCGAATTCACGCAGGCCGAGCGTGTGCTGAAGGAAACGCGCACGCTGTCCGCGACCAACACGTTCCAGGCGTTCCAGCGCGTGCCGGGCACGGAACTCGTCGTCGCGCTGTCCGCACCGAGCCCGTGGGCTGCATCGCAGGAGATCCAGCCCGTCGTCGTGACGCTCGACGGCGACGTACTGCACGGCGACGCGCGCGCGGGCGGCAACGGCCCGCGCTACGCGGGCGTGTTCCGCGAGGCGCCGGAAGTCGACGTCGTGATTCACGTGCACGGTCCGTACCTCGGCGCATGGGCGAGCGCGCATCGTCCGCTGCCGATCCGCTACGCGCCGGCCGCGCGCTACACGCGGGCCCGCGAGATCCCGGTCTATGTCGATCGCCGTCCCGGCGAGCCGCGCTTCATCGTCGATACGATCCGGCGCGATCCCGACGTGCCGGCGATCATCGAGGCGAACGGCGGTGCGACGTTCTGGGGCAAGTCGATCCTCGACGTGTCGAAGTACATCCTGATCCTCGAGGAAGCCGCGTATTTCCAGGCGCTCGCCGAACCGCTCGGCGGCTCGCTCGACTTCGGGCCGGGCGCGCTCGAACAGCAGTGGAAGATGACCGGGCTGGCATGACGCGGTGCGGCGGCCGGCGCAATCCGGCCGCCGTCATACCGATAGCTCGATGAATTGGTTCGTGGCCGGCGCGCGTCTTGCTATCGTCGAACCTTCCCCGTTCAACACGCCGGTCGTGCCATGGCCATCTTCAGCTTGCCGGACCCGACTTCGCACGCGATCACGATCCGCGCGAAGGCACTGACGTTCGACGACCCCAAATCGCGCGTGCTGCTCGAACGCATCCAGCTCGTCGCACCGAGCGATGCGACGGTGCTCGTCACCGGCGAAAGCGGCACCGGCAAGGAGCTGATCGCGCGCCTCGTGCATTCGCTGAGTGAGCGCCGCGACGGCCCGTTCGTCGCGGTCAATTGCGGCGCGTTCTCCGAGACGCTGATCGAAAGCGAACTGTTCGGCCACGAACGCGGCGCGTTCACCGGCGCGATCAACAGCCAGCCCGGCTGGTTCGAATCCGCGAATCGCGGCACGCTTTTTCTCGATGAAGTGGGCGACCTGCCGCTGTCCGCACAGGTCAAGCTGCTGCGCGTGCTGCAGGAGCGCGAGGTGACGCCGGTCGGCTCGCGCAAGACCGTGAGGATTGACGTGCGGCTCGTCGCGGCGACCAACGTGAATCTCGAAGCCGCGGTGCGCGCGGGCAATTTCCGCGAGGACCTGTACTACCGGCTCAACGTCGTGAAGCTGAGCCTGCTGCCGTTGCGCGAGCGGCCCGGCGACATCGCGCCGCTGATCGAGCATTTCATCGACACCTACGCGAAGCGGCTGCGCGTGAGCGCGCCGACGCTGACCGACGCAGCGCGCGCCCGGCTGCACGCACACGCGTGGCCCGGCAACATTCGAGAACTCGAAAACGTGATCCACCACGCGGTGCTGATCTGCGCGGGCGGTGCGATCGACGTCGGCGACCTGCAGTTCTCGGCGCTGTCGCTTGCGGCCGACATGGCCGATTCACCGGGCGTGGCCGCCGCACCGCCGCGCCGCGCGCGCGACGTCGCCGAAGCAACCGAGGCGCTGCGTCACGCGGTGATCGAGCTGCTGGATCTCGGCACGCCGGCGCTGTGGCAGCACATCGAGGACACCGTCTACCGCAGCGTGTTCGACTACAGCGAGCACAACCAGTTGCGCATGTCGCGCCTGCTCGACCAGTCGCGCAACATCGTGCGCGCACGGCTCGCGCAACTCGGCATCCTGAAGCCGCGCGACGCGGGCGATGCCGACGCGCGGCTGCGCCGTCAGGCGTGATCGCGCCAGCGCAGCGCGCGCTGTGCGATTCGCTCGCATAACGCGCTCATCGCGACGGCCAGTGCCGTCACACCCAGCACACACACCAGCAGCACGTCGGCGCGCGCGCCGGCCTGCGCGTTCTGCATCAGGCTGCCGACCCCGGCGCCCGTATTGAACAGCAGCTCGCTGCTGGTCGCGGTGATCCACGCGAACGGCACGGCCTGCAGCACGCCCGCGAACAGGTCGGGCAATGCGCCCGGAATCAGCACGTCGCGCCACAGGCCGGCACGCGTCAGCCGATACGACTGCGCGAGTTCGACATAGCGCGGATCGACGCGGCGCAGCCCGTCGAAGCTGGCGGTGGTCATCGGATAGAACGCGGCGAGCGCGATGATGAACACCTTCGCGAATTCGCCGGTGCCGGCCCACAGGCTCAGTAGCGGAATCAGCCCGAGCAGCGGCACGTAGCGCAGCGCCTGGAACGCCGGTTCGGCGAGCTTGCGTGCGAGCGTCGAACGCGCCATCGCCGCGCCGAACACGAGCCCCGACGCGACGCCGAAGCCGAGCCCGAGCGTCGTGCGGCGCAGGCTCGCGCCGAGATCGGTCATGAGTTCGCCGCTGCGGGCGAGTTCGACGAGCGCCGCGCCGACCTGCTGCAGCGGCACGAATGCGTATTGATGGGCCGCGTCGCCGGACGACGCGACTTGCCACGCGGCAACCAGCAAGGCCGGCACGACGAGGCCGCGTGCGCGACGGCGCAGCGGGGCGAGCGAGAAAGCGCGGGATGCGAAGGTCATGCCGAAGCGGTTCCAGTCAGGGTCAGCGCGAGGGTGTCTGCCAGCGCAATGCATAGCGTTGCACGAGCGCGATCGATCGGTCGAGCGCGAAGCCGATCAGCCCGATCACCGCGACGTCGACGAGCACCACGTCGAGCCGCAGCATCTGCCGCGCGAGTTCCATCATCTGGCCGATCCCGCTGTCGGCACTGAGCAGCTCGACCGCGACGAGCGCGAGCCACGCGCGCGCGAGCGCGATCCGCACGCCCGTCAGCAGCGGCGGCAGCGCGGCCGGCAGCAGCACATCGCGCAACAGCGCGAAACGGCCGAGCCCGTAGTGACGTGCCATTTCGACGAGATCGCGCGGTGCATCGTGCACGCCGGTGTACGCGGCCAGCGCGACCGGAAAGAACACGGCCTTGCCGACGACGACGAGCTTCAGCGGCTCGTCGACGCCGATCAGCAGGATCAGCAGCGGGATCAGCGTGAGCGTCGGCACTTGCCGCAGCAGGTCGAACGTCGGCCGCAGATAGTCGGCGAACAGCCGGCTGCGCGCGAGCAGGATGCCGAATGCGGCGCCGCCGGTTGCGCCGATGGCGAAACCGAGCACGAGGCGATGCAGTGTGATCAGCAGGTTGTCGCGCAGTTCGCCGGTGTCGAGCAGCATGCGCAACGTCGCCGCGAGGCGCTCGGGCGGCACGACGAGCTGCGGCGGAAACCAGCGCTGCGCGCTCGCGAGCCACCACAGCGCGGCGAATGCGACGGGCGTGACCCACCACAGCGCGTGCTCGCCGAGCCGCGTGACGCCAGGCAGGCGGACTGCGCGCGAGCCGTTCGGCGTGAGGGCGCGTGCCGCCATCAGCGGCTCGCGACGCGCGCGGCGTCGGCGCGCCAATAGCCGTCGAGGCCGAGCTGCTTGAGCGCGGTCGACACGAAGGTCGGCGCGAGCAGCGCGTTCACGTCGACCGGCGCGGACGTCAGGCCGGCCTGGCGGCTATACGCGACGACGTCGCGGTAGTGGCCGGTCAGCGCCGGCGTGAAGAGCGGCGTCCATTGCTCTTTCCACGGCGTCGATTCGTCCGCGTATTCGCGGCGCACGACGCTTTCGGGCTGGCCCGACGCGCTCAGGATCTTTACGTACGCGTCGCGGTTCTGCGGCTGCGAGATCCAGTGCGCGGCGCGCACGTAGGCGGTCGCGACGAGCTGCGTGATGTCGGGGTAGCGCCGCACGAAATCGTCGGACGCCCACAGCTCCGCGCGCATCTTCCAGTCGTCGGGCGCCGTCTTGGTCGACCAGATGATCTTGCCGACCTGCTTGTCGACGAGCGAGTACGCGTCGGACAGCGTGAAGAAGCCGTCGACGCGACCGGCCGCGACGGCTGCCGCGCCGGCCTGCGGATCGAGGTTGTAGATCTTGAAGTCGGACAGCTTCAGTCCGTTCTCGGCGAGCAGCTTGCCGAACGTGACTTCCCACGGCCGGCCGCGATTGAGCGCGATGCGCTTGCCCTTCAGGTCGACGATCGACTTCGCGGTCGAGCCGGCCGGCACGACGAGATACGTGTTGCTGCCGGCGCCGCCCGGCACGATCAGCCGCGTGTGCGTGCCCGACGCGTTGACGACGACCGACGGCAGGTCGCCGTAGCCCGCGAAATCGATGCTGCCGTTCGTGAATGCCTCGTTGACGAGCGTGCCGACCGCCGCGGTCGACACGGGCACCCATTGCAGCTGCACGTGCCTTGCGGCGAGCGCTTTCTCGAGCGACTTGTCGGCGTCGATCAGCGCGGAGGCACCCGCGTATTGCGTCTTGCCGCCGCTCGAATACGCGACGACGGCGATGCGCACGACCTTGGGCGCGTCTTGCGCATGGACGGCCGGTGTCGCGAGCGACGCGGCGGCCAACGGCAGCGCGGCGAACAGCGCGCGCAGCGGGCGGGGCAGCAAGGCGAGGGAGAGCGTGTGTTTCATGATGGTCCCGGGCAGTGAACGGTAAATGGGCTCACGCGCGCTTCTGCAGCGACGGCCGCAGCACGTCGGCGAGCGGGCGCGGGTCGATCCAGTCGGCGACGTCGAAGTCGGCTTTCAGGAAGCCGTGGTCGTGCAGGAACGTCTTGAACTCGTCGAGCGCGGCGACCGATTCGTCATCCAGATTGACGCCGAGGTGGCGATGCAGCTGGTTGCCGTACGCGGCGCGGACCCAGTCGATCGACGATGCGGTTTCGCCGGCCACGTAGTGCGCGGTTTCGTCGGGATGCGTGCTCGCCCATTCGCCGGCGGCGACCACGAGCTTCAGGAAGCCGGCGACGATGTCCGGGTGGTTCGCGAGCACGTCCGCGTTGACCGTCAGCGGGCGCGGCGTGCCGTTGTTGTTGCGGATCGAGCGCTCCGGATGGAAGCCGATGTCGATCACGACGTGCGCGCCGATCAACTGCGCGATCTCGAGGCCTGTCGAGCCCTTCACGTAGATCGCGTCGACTTCGCCGCGCAGCAGCGCACCGGCCTCGGCTGCGTACAGCGCGCGGCTCGAAAAGCCATGCGGCGACGCGAACAGGTCTGCCGCGCGTGCGGGCCCGACGGCCTGCAGCGTGCGTGCGCGCACGTCGACGAGCTCGACGTCGCGCGTGGTCAGTCCGTCGAGGCTCAATGCGTTGACGAAGCCGCGCAGCGCCGATGCGCGAAAGATGTCGATGCGGTCGTCGGGGCGGCTCGGGATCGCGATCCGGCGCCCGCGCAACGCCTTCACCGAGCGGATGCCCGACTCGGGCCGTGCGAGGATCAATTGCGATTCGTCGACCCACGACAGCCCGATCACGCGCGTGTTCGCGTCGCTCGAGCGTGCCCACATCGCGGGGATGCTGCCGCCCTGGCGAAACGACTGCGCGAGCGTGTGATCGCTGATCGACGACACGTCGTGCCGCGTGGCGCCGCGCGGCGAGCGGATCGCGACGCCGTCGGCCGACGTCTCGCCGTTGAGCCAGCCAAGGTGCACGGCGATGCCGAGCGGCGTCGGCACGGGCGATCGGGCGTACCAGAACGTCTGCTGCTTGTCCGATGACGAATCGGGCCTGTCTGTCATGTGTGTGATTCCCCTGTCTGGGTAAGCATGGTCGATGCGCGGTGTCGCCCGCGCGGGCCGTTCCACGTTGCAAGTTCCGGGCCAGTGAGCGGAAACGGCCGTGCGGCATGCGGCGCGGGCATCGTGCGAGATGCGTGGCGCATCGGCCGGCGTGTCGGCTGTTGCATGAGCAACAGTCGCATCGAGTGCTGTTGCACGGGCAGCACCGGTGCGCTCGGTGCAGCAGCACGGCGACAGTTCGCTTTCGCGATGTCGGCACCGCCCGACGCGTGTGCGTCGATGGCCGTCGACGCCCGGCCCGCAAGGCGCCGCGCGTACCGGCCGGCGGCTGCGCACGCGCGGCGGCGAGCGCGTTGGCACACCGCGTGCTTTACAGCGCTGCATACGCGCGGCACGGCGGTGCCGCACGCAATCCGAACGGGCCGACAAGGAGAATCCCGATGGCTGTTGAATTTCTGTGGCGCCTGCCGATGCACGGCGACGGCCGGCGCGCACACGACCTGCATACGCGCGGCGAATGGAACCGCCAGCGCGCGTCGCGCGTCGCGCCGAAAGTCGACGACGATTTCGGCTACATCGACTATCTGTCGCAGGTCGCTCGCGCGGCCGACATCGCCGGCTTCCATGGCGCACTGATTCCGATCTTCCGCTTCACCGAGGAGCCGTGGGTCGTCGCGGCCGCGCTGGCGCGCGAGACGCGCCGGCTGCGGCTCCTGATCGCGCTGCAGCCGCATTTCGTGCATCCCGTCTATGCGGCCCAGATGGCCGCGAGCCTGCAGCGGATCAGCCGCGGCCGCGTCGAGTGGAACGTCGTCACGGGCGGCGGCGGGCCCGACCAGCGCGCGTATGGCGACTTCATCGACCACGACAGCCGCTACGCGCGCACCGACGAATTCCTCGATGTCGTGAAGGGCGTCGCGGCCGGCGCGCCGTTCACGTTCGACGGCCGCTTCTATCGCGTCGAGGAGGGCGGGCTGCTGCCGCCGCTGAGCGGGCAGAAGCCGCCGCGGATCTATCTGGCCGGCGCGAGCGACGCGGCGCTCGCGGTCGCCGCGAAGCATGGCGACGTACACCTGAGCTGGGGCGAGCCGCTCGCGAAGCAGAAGGAAGTGATCGATGCGGCGCGCCGCGCGCTCGACCGGCAGAACGCCGAGCGCGACCTGCGCTTCGGCATGCGCATCGACATCCTCGCGCGCGAAACCGAGGAGCAGGCGTGGGCCGAACTGCGGCAGATGTTCGCAACCGTGGGCGACACGACGCGCAACGGCTTCGGCGGGCGCGGCGAAGCGTCGGAGTCGGTCGGCGCGAAACGCCAGTTCGCGCTGCACCAGGGCAACACGCAGCACTTCGACGACCTGATCGTCGGCCCGAACCTGTGGGCCGGGATGTCGCAGATTCGCGGCGGCCCCGGCTGCGTGATCGTCGGCAGCCACGAGCAGGTGGCCGAGCGACTCGCGGAATACGTCGACATCGGCGTGTCGACGTTCATCCTCGCGAGCAATCCGCATCTCGAAGAGGCATACCGCGTGGGCGAGGAAGTGCTGCCGCTCGTCGACGGCGCGCTGAATGCACGCGGCACGCAGGCGGCGCTGCGCGTGGCCGGCGCTTGAGCGCGGCTTCTTCCCCGCGCGTCACAACGACATCGACAAGGACACTCACCATGACGACACTCGCTGCGCAGGCCACGGCCTGCGACGCACTCTGGTACACGCGCTGCCCGGTGCCGACCGCGCTCGGCATTGCCGTGCATCGCGGCTGGTTCGACGAAGAGTTCGGGCCGGAAGGCATCGTGCTGAATTCGCTGCAGGAGACGGCCGATGCCGACAAGCGCGAATCACACTTCGATCACAGCCTGCCGCACTCGTTCCGGCAGGGCGGCAACATTCCCGCGCTGTGGGCGCGGGCACGCGGTGCCGATACGCGCGTGATCGGCCTGTCGTGGACCAACGAATTCCAGGCGATCGTCACGCTGCCGGAGCGCGGCATTCGCACCGCGCGCGATCTGCGCGGCCGGCGGCTCGGGTTGCCGCGCCATTCGATCAGCATCGACTTCTGGCGGGCCGCCGCGCTGAAGGGCTTCCTGAGCGCGCTCGAGCTGGAAGGGCTCGGCCACGGCGATGCCGAATGGGTCGACCTGCCCGACACGCGCGAGCGCCGCACCGGGCCCGCGTCGTTCACGCGCGGCCCGCACGAGTATGGAATCGAGATTGCGGCGCTCGTGCGCGGCGACGTCGACGCGGTGTTCGTGAAGGGCGTGGCCGGGCTGGAAACCGTGCACCTGATCGACGCGCAGGTCGTCATCGATCTCGGCGCGCATCCCGATCCGCTGGTGCGGATCGGCAACGGCACGCCGCGCACGCTGACCGTCGATCGCGCGCTGATCGACTCGCGCCCCGATCTCGTGAGCCGCTTCCTGTCGGTCGTGGTCGGCGCGGGCGATTGGGCCGCGCGCCATCCGGCGGAGACGGTCGCCTATATCGGCCGCGAAACGCGTGCGTCCGACGAATGGGTGCGCTACGCATACGGCGCGGACGTGCACCGCCATCTGGAGACGGGGCTCGCGCCGACGTCGATCGACGGCCTGGTCGCGTTCAAGGATTTCCTCGTCGAGTGGGGGTTTCTCGAACGCGACTTCGATGCGCGCGCGTGGATCGATCCGGCGCCGTTCACGCAGATCGACCGGCACCGCCATGCGTGGGTCGCGTAGCGCGCCGCGGCGCGTCATTGCAAGGAGGCGAACATGACAGGGCTGACGATCGAATACGGCGTGCCGCCGGCGCGCCGGCATGCGGCGCGTGCTGCGCCGCGCGCGGCGGCGGCGGCGGTGGCGGATGCGGCTGCGGCTGCTGCGGTTGCGCGGCCACCTTCGGTGGCGCCGTCTACGCAGGCGGACGCACGGCCGGTACCGGCGAGCGGATGGCGCGGCGCGGGCGCGATCGCGCTCGCCGTCGCGGCGCTGCATGCGGGCGTCGTGCTGCTGGTTGCGCGCGCACCCGCCGCACCGCCCGTGCAGCCGCCACGGCCGTTGCCCATGACGGTGGAGCTGACGCGGCCGCCCGAGCCGCTGCCGCAAGCCGCGCATCCGCCGCCGCCGGTCGTGCCGCCGAAGCCGTTGAAGCAGGCGCCGAGTCCGCCGAAGCCGCTGACGCCGCGCGCGGCCGTTCCGCGTCCGGCGCCCGCACCGGCTGCGGCGCCGCAAGCGTCGCGCGACACCGCACCCGCGCCGACGGCGCCGGCCGTCGCCGCCCCGGCGGCCCAGGCTCCGACGCCCGCGCCAGCCGCACCCGTGCGCGAGACCGCACCGATCGGCGACGCGGCGTACCTGCGCAACCCGGCGCCCGACTATCCGGCATTCGCGCAGGACCAGGGCTGGGAAGGGCGCGTCGTGCTGCGCGTGCACGTGCTTGCGAACGGCACGCCCGATTCCGTCGACGTCCGCACGAGCAGCGGCCGCCGCGTGCTCGACAACGCGGCGGTGGCCGCCGTGAAGCGCTGGACGTTCGTGCCGGCGAAGCGCGGCGACGAAGCCGTCGACGGCTGGGTCAACGTGCCGATCGATTTCAAGCTGGGCTGACCTGCCGGGCCGCCCGCCACATTTTTCAAGGAACTCACATCATGAACGCTATCCCGACCACCTTCATCGTCCAGGGCGCGCTCTGGCTGCTCGTCGTTTTCTCCGTCGTCACGTGGACGCTGATCGTCGTGAAGGCGATCCAGAGCCTGCGCTCGAGCGCACGCAACCGGCGTTACGTCAGCGCGTTCTGGGCCGCGAACAGCTTCCACGACGCGGCCGCGCTCGACGGCGCGAACAGCCCGGTGGGCGAACTCGCCGCGACGGGCTTCGACGCGCTGCGGCGTGCCGACGAGAGCAGCGCGCACGATCTCGAACACAGCTGGAGCCGTCACGACCTGCTCGAACGCCATCTGCGGCAGCAGATCCACAACGCGCGCCGGCGCGAGGAAGCGGGGCTCGCGGTGCTCGCGTCGATCGGCAGCACCGCGCCGTTCGTCGGCCTGTTCGGCACCGTGTTCGGCATCATCCACGCGCTGACCGCGATCACGCACAGCGCATCGGCGAGCATCGACGTCGTCGCGGGGCCGATCGGCGAGGCGCTCGTCGCGACCGGGATCGGCATCGCGGTCGCGGTGCCGGCCGTGCTCGCGTACAACTTCTTCGTGCGCCACGTGAAGGCCGCATCGGCCGATCTCGACGCGTTCGCGACCGATTTCGTCACGCTCGCGCAGAAGGCCGGCTTCCGCGTGCCGGCTGCCGTGCCCGCTGCCGCACCGGCACGCCGTACCGGCGACACCCGTCAGGAGGCCTTCGCATAATGGCTTTCTCGTCCTCTTCCGACAACGACGACGTGCTCAGCGAAATCAACATCACGCCGCTCGTCGACGTGATGCTCGTGCTGCTCGTCGCCTTCATCGTGACCGCGCCGCTGCTGAACAACGCGGTGCACGTGAACCTGCCGAACACCGTCGCCACCGCGCCGGCCGACCGCAAGCCGAACGTGACCGTGAGCGTCGACGCGAAGGGCGTCGTGTATCTCGACAAGCGCGCGGTCGCGCTCGCGACGGTGCCGGCCGAGCTGGCCGCGCTGAAAGCGGGCCGGCCCGACGTCGCACTCGATCTGCAGGCCGACGAGCACGTACCGTACGGCACCGTCGCGAAACTGATGGCCGCGATCGAGCACGCCGGCATCACGCGCCTGTCGGTGCTGACCGCGCCGCGCGGCTGACGCGCCTTTCACGACTTCTTCTTGCGAACGCATCCATGAGCACCACGGCTTCACACAACGTTCAGTCGATCTGGTACACGCGCTGTCCGGTGCCGACGCCGCTCGGCATCGCCGCGCATCTCGGCTGGCTGGACAGCGAATTCGCCGGCGACGGCATCACCGTGCGCGCGCTGCAGGAAAGCCAGCACGCGGCGCTGCATCACGCGCACGTCGATCATTCGCTCGACAACGCGTTCCGGCAGGGCGGCAGCATTCCCGCGCTGTGGGCCCGCGCGGCCGGCGCCGACACGCGGGTGGTCGCGCTGACCTGGGTCGACGAGGCGCAGGCGATCGTCGCGCTGCCGGAAGCCGGCCTGACGCGGCCGAAGGACCTGCGCGGGCGCCGCATCGGCCTGCCGCGGCGCGACGGCGAGCGCATCGACATCTTCCGCGCGGCCGCGCTGCGCGGCTTCGTCAGCGCGCTGTCGCTCGACGGGCTCGGCCCCGGCGATGTCGAATGGATCTACGTCCCGGCATCGAACCTGCGCGCGCCGGTGTCGATGCCAGCGACGCGCGACGCGGCGTTCAGCCATCCCGCGAGCCTGTCGAGCCGGCGGCTCTATGCGGCGGAGGCGGCCGCGCTCGTGCGCGGCGACGTCGATGCGATCTACGTGAAGGGTTCGCTCGGGCTGGAAACCGCGCACCTGATCGGCGCGCAGCCGGTCGTCGACATCGGCTTTCATCCCGATCCGCAGATCCGCATCAACAACGGCTCTCCGCGGCCGCTGACCGTCAATGCGTCGACGCTCGAGCGCCATCCGGACATCGTCAGCCGCTTCCTCGCACGCGTGACCGACGTCGAAGGCTGGGCGCGCGAGCACGAGCAGGAAGTGCTCGGCTATCTCGGCCGCGAGACCGGCTCGGGCCAAGACTGGCTGCGGCTTGCGTACGGCGCCGACGTGCACCGGCGGCTGCGTACGGATCTCGACGAAGCGTCGATCGCCGCGCTCGACGATTTCAAGCGCTTCCTGGTCGACTGGCGGTTCCTGCCGGCCGACTTCGACGTGCGTGCGTGGATCGACCGGCGCGCGCTCGACGGCATCGCGACGCTGTCGCGGTGAGTACGCCGGCGCGCGTCGCCGACGCATGGCGGCGCGAGCGCTTCACCGGCGGCTTCATGCTGCTCGCGCTCGCCAGCGGCACGACGATCAGCATGGCGCAGCTCGCGACGACGCTGTATGCGCTCGCGCTCGGCGTCGACAGCGCGCGGCTCGGCATCATCGCCGCGATGGAGCCGCTCGGCATCGCGCTGATGACGTTGCCGGCCGGGCTGCTGGTCGCGCGCTACGGCGCCCGGCGCGTGTACTTCGCCGCGAGCATGGGGCCGATGCTGCTCAATCTCGTCGTGCCGTTCACCGGCGCATGGCCGCTGATCGCGCTCACGCAGGCGCTGATCGGGCTGTGCATCCCGTTCCGGATCGTCTCGATCAACGGCGTGTTCCTCGCGCGTCTCGCGCGGATCGGCCTCGCCCGTGCAGGCTGGTATCGCGCGGCCATGTCGGTCGGAACGGGCATGGCCGGGCCGTGGCTCGCGAGCTGGCTGATCGGCGCGCATGGCGCGGTCGCGACGTTCTGCGCGGCGTCGGCGAGCTTCGCGGGCATGGCGTGGTTCAGCCGGGTGCTGCTCGGCGACGCGGAGCCGTCGCCGCGCGGCGCGCAACCCGAAACCGGCGGCCTGCGTGCGTTGCTCGCGCTTGCCTGGAGCCGCGACGTGCGCGAGCAGCTTGCGCTGGAAGCCGTGAACAGCGCGACGCGCTCGCTCGCCGGCACCTATACGGTCGTGCTCGCCATCCAGTCGCTCGGGTTGTCGCAATCGGGCGCCGTCGCGCTGCTGACGCTGCAGGGCGTCGTCGCGGTGATTGCGCTGTTCGGGCTCGGGCATGCGGCGCAGCGGATGACGGCGCGCCGCTGCCATGCCTTCAGCCTCGCGGGCGGCATGGCCGGGCTGCTCGCGCTCGGCCTCGCGCATGACGCGTGGATCGTCGGCGCAGGGCTCGCCGCGCTGTGTGCCGGGTCGTCGCTGCTGCATCTGGTCAACATGCAGCATCTCGGCCGCCACCCGGCCGACAAGAGCCAGGTGTCGAGCCTCTACAACCTCGCGTCGATGACCGGTGCGTTCTGCGGCCCGCTGGCCGGCAGTGCGCTCGTGCCGATCGTCGGGTTGCAGGCCGTGTTTCTGTGCTGGCTGCCCGTCGTCGTGCTGGTTGCGCTCGCGCTGCGGCTCGTTCATCGGCGCCGTGAGACGACGCAGAAGATGCCTGCCAAGCTGTCCTGATGATTTTCCGAGCCGGTGTTGCGTGACAAGCAGCTTGCTTCCGTTCACAGATGCGCATGCAGCAACACCTGCACCGCACGCACGCCGGAAGGCCCGTACGACGGGCTCGTCGATGCTGGCATCCGAATTGCAAGAGAGAACCCGTGCGCAGGTCGCACGTGCGTTCAACCGATCAAACAGGATGACTCATCGATGTTCAGAAAAAAACTTATCGTCACCACGCTGGGGGGACTGCTGACGGGCGGCGCCGTATCGTTGCCGGCGTGGGCAGAGGACGGCGCGGCGACGGCGGCGGTGCCGGACGCGAAGCCGGCGCAACAGGCACCGGACGACGCAGCCGCGGCTGCGCCGAAGCCGGCACGGGCGAACCGCGGCGCGGCCATACGCGAAACGAACCTCGGCACGGTGACCGTGACGGCGCGCCGGCGCAAGGAGAGCATCCAGGACGTGCCGGTCGCGGTGAGCGCGCTGAGCGGCGATGCGATCAAGAACAACGAACTGCGCGTGATCAACGACGTGACGAAGTACGTACCGAACTTCACCGGGCAATCGACGGAGGGCCGCGAACGGCCGCGCTGGTTCCTGCGCGGCGTCGGCAGCAACGATCCGTCGGACCTGTCGCTGAGCCCGATCGGCGTGTACTTCGACGACGTGTACATCAACAGCGTGTTCGGGCAGGGCTTTCCGCTGTTCGACCTCGATCGCATCGAAGTGCTGCGCGGGCCGCAGGGCACGCTGTGGGGCAAGAATACCGTCGGCGGCGCGCTCAGCATCACGTCGCAGAAGCCGACCTTCGACGTGAGCGGCTACGGCAAGCTCGGACTCGGCCAGTACAACAGCCGGCTCGCGGAAGCCGCGATCGGCGGCCCGATCGGCAAGAACGACGTGCTGGCCGCGCGCGTGTCGGTGTATCACGAGAATGCCGACAGCTTCTACACGAACACCGTTCAGCACGGGCGCTTCGGCGGCTTCCACGACAACGCGGTGCGCTTCCAGGTGCTGGCGGTACCGACGTCGGACACCGACTTCCTCTTCAACATCCACGGCCGCAACTACACGGGCGGCGGCAATGCGTGGCACGCGGAAGGCGCGGGGCGCGGCGGCGCGAACCAGTTCGGCTTCGTCGGGTCGAGCGATCCGTACACGGTGTCGCTCAATGCGCCGTCGAGCGATCACATCTCGTCGTGGGGCACGTCGCTGACCGCGCACTGGCGCATCAACCCGGCGGTGTCGCTGACGTCGATCACCGCGTTCGAAGGGCTGCACCGCTGGTACCAGGACGACGAGGACTATTCGCCGTTCGATGCGGCGCGTTCGCATGACCGCCTGTCGAGCCGGCAGTTCTCGCAGGAATTCCGGCTCGAATCGCCGCAGAGCGACCGCCTGAGCTGGCTGGTCGGCACGCACCTGTTCACCGAGCAGCTGGCCGAGCAGGGTGCCGGCGGCGGGCTGCCGGGTGCGCCGTCGCCCGCGTACTACCACCTGACGGACCTCACGCAGCATACGCAGAGCGCGGCAATTTTCGGCAGCGTGAAGTACCGGTTCACCGATCGTTTCAACGTGACGGGCGGGCTGCGCTACACGATCGAGCGCAAAACCATCAACCTGACCGGGCTGCAGGATACCGGCAACGTGACGTTCAGCGATCCGAACAGCTGGTGGGCGCCGTCGTCGGTGTCGTCGCCGCTCGCGGTCAGCGCGCGGCAGAACCAGACGAACACGTGGCGCGCGCCGACCTGGGATCTCACGCCCGAATATGCGCTCAGCAACAACGTGCGCGCGTATTTCCGCTACGCACGCGGGTTCCGTTCGGGCGGCTACAACGGCAATGCATATACGCAAAGCACGCTGTCGACCGTGTCGCCGGAGTACCTGACCGATTACGAAGTCGGCATCAAGAGCGAATGGTTCGACAAGCGGCTGATCGTCAACGCGAGCGTGTTCCACTACGACTATCGCGACATCCAGGTGTTCGCGCTTGCACCGAACCCGTTGGGCGGGCCGCCGGTGTCGACGCTGTCGAATGCGGGGCAGGGGCGCGCGGACGGCTTCGAGCTGGAGCTGAAGGCGCAGCCGGTCAACAGCCTGTACCTGTTCGCGAACCTCGGGATGCTGAACACGCGCTACACCGAGTTCCGCTACGTGCCGACGGCCGTCGGCAACTCGTTCGCGCGTTCGCCGCACACGACGCTGAATGCGGGCTTCGATTATCGCGTGCCGGTGTCGTTCGGCACGCTGACGGCCGGCGGTGACGTGAATTACCGCAGCCACGAGTACTTCAGCGCGACGCGCCAGACGATGCCGCAGCTGTGGCAGGGCGGCTATACGGTGCTGAACGCGCACGTGTCGTACACGACGCCGAACCAGAAGTACATCGTGACGGGCTATGTGACGAACCTGACGAACAAGGTCTACAAGAAGCTCGAGCTGCTGCCGTCGTACGGCGCGTATCCGGCGCTGTACGGCGATCCGCGCACGGTCGGGATCACGCTCACCGCGAAGATCTGACGCGCGAGGCGTGCCGCGGCACCGGCGTGGGGCGGGCCGGTGCCGCGGCGGCTGAGGCGATCGGACTGCATCCCTCGGGCCGTCAGATCAGCAGCGACACCGTCCTGAACAGCGCGAGATCCTCCTTGCGCGCGGATCGTGCATGCCGGCGGATCACCTGCAGCAGGCAGTCGATGAAGCAGCGCGCGGCGTCGCTCAGCGTACTGCTGCGGCGCGTGACGATTCCGAGGTCGCTCGGTTCGAACGTTTCCTTCAACGACAATGCGCGCATCCGTTCGCCGAACGGTGGCACGGCCGCGAGAATCGTCGGGCACCACGTGCACATGTCGGCCTGTTCGAGCATCGTCTGCAACATCGCGACCGACTGTGCACGAACGATGCGCCGTTCGTCGATCCGTGCGCCGTGGCGCGTGAACAGATAGTCGACGAGCGCGGCCTGCCCGTCGGCCGCGAAATTCAGTACCCAGTCGTTGTCGAGCAGGTCGTGGATCGACCGCGCGCGTTCGAGCGGATGGCCGGCGCGCACCATGACCGACGTCTCGTAGCGCAACATCGGTTCGCACGAAAATTCCTGCGTGCCGCCCGGCGGAACATGCCCGAGCGCGAAGTCCATGCTGCCGTCGCGCAGCAGCGGCTGAGCGACGGCGATCAGCGCCTCGTGGAGTTCGAGGCGCACGTCGGGCATCCGCTCGCGAAACAGCAGAACCGCCTCCGCGAGAAACGTCATCGCGAGCCACGGCGTGACGCCGATGCTCAGCCGGCCCTCGATGCGGCCGCGCATCCGCTCGAGATCGCTTTGCGCATGCTCGAGCTGCTTCAGCACGAGCTTCGCGTGCGTGAGCAGCGTTTTTCCGTATTCGGTGAAGCCGATTCCTTCCGGCGCTCGCACGAGCAGCGGCAGGCGCTCGCTCGTTTCCAGTTCGCGCAGTGCGCGCGTGACGGCTGCCTGCGACAGCCCGAGCGCACGCGCCGCGCCGCGAATGCTGCCGGCTTCCGCGCTCGCGACGAGGGCCTGCAATTGATGCAGTTTCATGCTGCTCATGGCGTGATACCCGACAACGAAAGGTTGTCATCATAACGAAAGCGTGGCTGTTCGAAAGGATTTCCGCTGCATACGATTTGGCCACGATTTGTCACGAGAGCAATCGGCAACCGGAACGTGCAAAGGAGAATCGGGGTTGGAACAGGGTCCTATCCGGCCGGAAATAGCCGCGATTGAAACAGAGATGATCGCGCTGCGTCACCAGCTTCACGCGCATCCGGAACTCGGCTTCGAAGAGCATGCGACGAGCGATCTCGTCGCGGGTTTGCTGACAACATGGGGTTATCAGGTCGCGCGAGGAATCGGCGGCACGGGCGTGGTCGGCACGTTGACGCGCGGCACCGGGAAGCGACTCGGGTTGCGTGCCGACATGGACGCGCTGCCGATCCAGGAGACGACCGCGCTGCCGCACGCCAGCCGGCGCGACGGCGTGATGCACGCATGCGGTCACGACGGCCATACGGCAATGCTGCTCGCGGCGGCCCGCTGTCTTGCCGGGTCGGCACGCTTTACCGGCACGTTGAACCTGATTTTCCAGCCGGCCGAAGAAGGGCTCGGCGGCGCGAAGCGGATGATCGACGACGGGCTGTTCAAGCGTTTCCCGTGCGACGCGGTGTTCGCGATGCACAACGTACCGGGCTTGCCGGCGGGCGTGCTCGGCTTCTGTGACGGCCCGGCGATGGCATCGGCCGACGAGGTGCACGTGCGCGTGACCGGACGCGGCGGGCATGGCGCCGCACCGCACGCGACGGTCGATCCGGTGGTCGTGTGCGCGTCGATCGTGATGGCGCTGCAGACGATCGTGTCGCGCAACGTGAATCCGCAGGACCTCGCGATCGTGTCCGCCGGCTCGATTCACGCGGGCACCGCATCGAACGTGATCCCGCCGCACGCGGAACTGGCACTCAGCGTGCGTGCGCTGTCGCCGGACGTGCGTGTGCTGCTCGAACGTCGTATTCACGCGGTCGTGCACGGGCAGGCCGCGAGCTACGGCGCCACGGCCGAGATCGATTATCGACACGGCTATCCGGTGCTCGTCAATCACGCGGCGGAAACGGCGTTCGCGCGCGACGTGGCACGCGAATGGGGCGGCGATGCGGCGCTGATTCCGCATATGCGGCCGATCGCGGCAAGCGAGGATTTCGCGTTCATGCTCGACGTGTGCGCGGGCAGCTACCTGTCGATCGGCAACGGGACCGGGAACGGCGACGGCGCGACCGGATGCGGGCTGCACCATCCCGGCTACGACTTCAACGATGCGTGCCTCGCGACGGGCGCGAGCTACTGGGTCGCGCTGGCGGAACGGTATCTCGCGTGATGCGACACGCGCAAGACCGGCGCTCGACGGGCCGGGCCATTTCGATTCATGCTTTACACAAGGAGACAGGCAATGAAGCAGTGGATGGGAGCACTCGCGGTGGTGCTGGCGGCGGGGACGGCGCACGCCGGTGACTGGACCGGCAAGGAGATCCGGCTCGGTGTCGATCCGACCTACCCGCCGCTCGAATACAAGCTTCCCGACGGCACATTGACGGGGTTCGGGATCGACATCACGAATGCATTGTGCGCGGAACTGCATGCGCATTGCGTGTGGGTCGAGTCGAGTTTCGACGGGATGATTCCCGGCCTGCTCGCGCGCAAGTTCGACGTGATCGCGTCGTCGATGACGATCACGCCGAAGCGGATGCAGCAGATCGCCTTCACGAACCGCATCTCGAATGCGCCTGCGCGGCTGATCGCGCGCAAGGGCTCGCCGCTGCTGCCGACGGCCGATGCGCTGAAAGGCAAGCGCGTCGGCGTCGAGCAGGGTTCCGCGCAAGCCGATTATGCGATCGCGAACTGGCAGCCGGCGGGCGTGCAGATCGTGTCCTACCAGAACCAGGACCAGGTCTATGCCGATCTCGTGTCGGGGCGGCTCGACGCGGCGTTCCAGGCGTCGATCGCCGCCAGCGACGGTTTTCTGAAGAAGCCGCAGGGCAAGGACTACGTGTTCGTCGGCACGCCGATCGACGACGTGAAGTATTTCGGACAGGGAGACGGGCTCGGCCTGCGCAAGCAGGATAGTGATCTGCGCGACGCGTTCAACCGCGCGCTGGCGACGATTCTCGCGAACGGCACGTACCGGAAGATCAACCGGAAGTACTTCGACTTCGACATCTACGGCACGAAGTAACCGCATCAAAGCGGCAAGATGGCGGGAATGCAAATATAAATAAGGAAGCCGAATGAACTGGAGATCGTTTTTCGTCGCGATTCCGGCGCTGTGCGCAGCGCCGGCGTTTGCGCAGGGCAGTGTCACGCTTTACGGCCTCGTCGACGCGGGCATCGACTATACGAGCAACGTCGGCGGCCACGGCGCATGGCAGATGGCGAGCGGTTTCGCGCAGGGAAGCCGATGGGGACTGAAGGGTACCGAAGATCTTGGCGACGGCTTCAATACCGTGTTCCAGATCGAAAGCGGCTTCAACGTGAACAATGGCACCCTCGCACAGGGCGGGCGCGTGTTCGGGCGGCAAGCATACGTAGGACTGGGTAGCACGCGCTACGGCACGCTGACGCTCGGCCGACAATACGATGCGATCGTCGACTATGTCGCACCGACGACCGCCAACGGCAGCTGGGGCGTCTATCCGTTCTCGCACCCGCTCGACAACGACAATACGGGCAACACGTTTCGCGTCAACAATACGGTCAAGTACGCGAGCCCGGATTTCTCCGGCTTCTCGTTCGGTGGCACGTACAGTTTCAGCAACGACACGGGCTTCGCGAACAATCGCCAGTGGAGCGTCGGCGCGCAGTACGAGCAGGGCGGCTTGCTCGTCGGTGCGGCCTTCCTGAATGCCGACAACCCGGGTGCGACGTCGGGCGGCGCGATCGCGAGTTCCGGATCGGTCGGTGCCGATGCGAACTTCGCATCGGCGCGGCTGCGGATCTTCGGTGCGGGCGTGAACTACACCGCCGGGCCCGCGACGGTCGGATTCGCGTACACGAACAGCAACGTCACGCGGCCCACCGCGAACGTCGGCTACCTGTTCGGTGACGAGACGATCGCGCCGTCGGCCGGGCCGCTCGCCGGCGGCACGGTGACGGCGATCAAGTACCAGAACTTCGAGGTAAACGGGAAGTACCAGTTCACGCCAGCCTTGTTCGTCGGCGCGCAGTACGTGTACACGACGGTGCGTTACGACGCGACGACGGGTGCGGCGAAGCCGAAGATCCATTCGGTCGGCTTGATGGCCGACTACAACCTGTCGAAGCGAACGGACATCTACCTGATGGGCGCGTACCAGCGGATCGCCGGCGAGGCAACCGGTTCGTCGCTCGATCAGGCGTACATTCCCGGCGCGGCTGATCTGTCGTCGAATACGAAGCAGTTGATGGCGCATGCGGGGATCCGGCACAGGTTCTGACGGACCCGGGCCGGCCGGCAGGCGGCGGACGGCAGCCCGCCGCCTCTTTCGGTTACTGCGCGACGCGAATCACGACCTTCCCGAAATGCTGCCCCGACTGCAGGTGCGCATACGCCTGCGGTGCTTCGTCGAAGCCGAACACGCGATCGACCACCGGCTTGATCCGCTTCGCCTCGACGAGCCTGACGACGTTGTCGAGCATCGCGCGACTGCCGACCATCAGCCCGTGCAGCTGGCGGATGCCGCCGATAAGCGACAGCAGCCCCAGTTCCGGCCCGCTGAAACTGCTGAGGCCGCCGATCACCGACACGATGCCGCCCATCCTGGTCGCCGCGACCGAGCGCGGCAGCGTATCGCGTCCGCCGACTTCGACGACCAGATCCGCGCCCACGCCACCGGTGAGCCGTAGCACCTCGTGCTGCCACTCGGGCGTGGTGCGATAGTTGATCGTTGCGTCCGCACCGAGTGTGCGAGCGCGTTCCAGCTTCGCGTCGCTCGACGAGGTCACGATCGTGCGCAGACCGGCCGCATGCGCGAGCTGCAGCGCAATGACCGACACGCCGCCGGTGCCGAGCAGCACGACGGTCGCGCCCGGCCCCAGCCCGCCATCGACGAACAGCGCGTTCCACGCGGTGACGCCCGCACACGACAGCGTTGCTGCTTCGTCGTAGTCGAGATGCGCGGGAATCGCGGCCAGCGCGGCTTCGTCCGACACGAAGCGTTCGGCGAGCACGCCGTCGAATTGCGCGCCGGGCGAACCCGACACCTTGTGCGGCGTCGGCGGCCCGTCGATCCAGTGCGGGAAGTAGGTATTGATCACGCGATCGCCCGGCTTGAAGCGCGTGACGTCGCGGCCCGTTTCGACGACTTCGCCGGCGCCGTCGGCGACCGGAATCAGCGCTTCCTTGCCGATACCGAGATAGTCGCCGCGCGCGAACATCAGGTCGCGATAGTTCAGCGCGGCCGAATGGATCTTCACGACGACGTCGGTCGGCCCGACCGCGCGCTGCGTCGCGTCGACGCGCCGGAGCCCGGCAATGCCGTCGCCCGGTTTCACTTGCCATGCATGCATGTCCGCTCCTTTTTGAGATAGTCAGGACTATCATAGTGTTGCGTGCGGGGACGCATTGGCGAGAATTCGGCCAACGATTGTCGCCAGTGCGGACACAAACCAGTCATCCCACCGGAGCGGAATTGCATGGACGAGCGGTTGAGGGGCGTCGCCGAATTCGTCGACGTCGTGGAGTCGGGCAGCTTTGCGGCGGCGGCGCTGCGTCTCGGCATGACACGCTCGGCGGTCGCGAAGATCGTCGCGCGGCTCGAACAGCGTCTCGGTGCGCGGCTGCTGCAGCGCACGACGCGCCAGCTCGGGCTGACCGACGAAGGGCTCGTCTATTACGAGCAATGCCGGCGGCTGCTGGGCGAACTCGGCGAGACCGAGGCCGCGCTCGACGCGGGGCGCCGCGAGCCGGCGGGGCGCGTGCGGATCAGCGTGCCCGTGCTGTTCGGGCGGCAATGCGTGGCGCCCGTCGTGCGGCGTCTCGTCGGGCGGCATCCGCGGCTCGAAATCGACGTGTCGTTCAGCGATCGCGTGGCCGACCTGGTGAACGACGGCTTCGACATCGCGGTGCGGATCGGTGAATTGGCCGACACGAGCGCGCTCGTCGGCCGGAAGCTGGGCGTGCAGCGCATGGGCATTTGCGCATCGCCCGCGTATCTGGAGCGTCACGGGTGCCCGTCGGGGCTCGACGAGCTTGCGTCGCACGTCGGCATCGCGTATTCGCGCGGCGGGCAGCCGGCGCCGTGGCGTGTCATCGGCGCGGACGGTGTCGTGCGCGAGCATCGCGCGGCTGGCCGGCTGCGGCTCGACGACCTGCAGGCGATCGCCGATGCCGCCGCCGCCGGCGCGGGCCTCGCGTGGCTGCCGTGCTGGCTGATGGCGCCGTATGTGCGCGACGGCCGTCTCGCGCTCGTGATGGACAGCAACAGCGTGTCGGGTGCCGAGGTGTACGCGGTGCGGCCGGCGTCGCGCCATGTGCCGTCGAAGGTGCGCGTCGTCATCGATGCGCTGATGGACGAGATTCCGGGCATGCTGGCGTCCGATGACGCCAACGGCGAGCGGACATGACGGTGATCGATTCTCCGACTACGACGCGGCAACCCGGCTGGCTGCAGATCGCGTCGCGGCGTGCGATGCCGGTCGCGGCGGGGCGGGCCGATCGACGGGGCTGCGACGACGGTAAATCGACGGCGGTGGCCGGATGCGTTTCGCGGCGCTGCGGTCCACCCGGGCAGGGCCGTGCGTTTTCCGTGTGGATGAAGAAATACTCGTCGACAAGCAACGGGCCTTTTTGCGCGAGCGACTAACGCTTGCGTCGCCGCGGATCGATGCCGTTTTGTTCGAGCAGTTTGCGCAGCCGCGTGTTGTCGATCCAAAGCGTAGCGACTGCGGTCACCGTCATCAGGGTGGGGAACCATTCGCCTGTCGCGCTGATGATCGCCCAACCTGCGGCCGTGACGATCAGTGCCGTGACGATGAGAAGCAATCGGTCTGCAAGCCAGTTCATTGCGCACCTCGGATCGCAGTGTTCGCCTTCAGGCCCAGATAGCTGTGCGAGCCCGGTGTAAGCACTTCGGGATGGCGCAGAATTTGAGCCATAACCAAAGGATGAATCGCGAGTCCGTAACGTGCGCCCCATCGAGCGACCGCCAAAGACATATTGATTCCTCGCTTGCCGACTCCGCAGGCCAATGATGCATCGGTTGCGACCATCAAGCTGCCAATGACTGCGCCCAGGTAGATGCTGGCAAGAATCGAACCTCCGATGGTGACGCCTTCCAGCTTCGTCGTGGCGCCGATCAGTTCACCGACCGTTGCATCTGCACCTAATGTTTTCAAAACATCCATCATGGCGGCAACGCTGACGATGGACGTTTGCAGCGTTGCGAAAAGCGTTGTTGGAACGGGCATGTGCAGCGCGGTCATGTTTGCATGGAAGGCTGTGGAAAAACTCGGACATTTCGACATCTGGACTATCTCGGGATAAGTCATGCAATCCTTACATATTCCTTTCTCCAAATTGATCGGTAACGCCAGCAGGTTGTCGCGCAGACCGATCGAGTTTAGATCGCGTGATTGTGCCGGTGATGCCCCGCCAATCGTGGCGGGTAGCGTTGATGCCGGCATGTCGACCGGTTGCGGCAACCTCCGCGATTGTCGCTATCGGAGCAGTTTTGCAGATCTTTTTGACCGTCTTGACACCTTTCCTAACGTTTTCGGGACAAGGATGGCGATGGTATGGAGCACGTTGTGGCGACCGGCCGGCGACGTCGCGGCGGCGATCGCCTTCTTCCTGTCCGACGAAGCCGGCTTCGTCACCGGGCAGGTGCTGTCGGTGGACGGCGGCGGCAGCCTCGGCGGGCGCAGCTGACGCACGGCGGCGCGCTGCGCAGCGCATATTCCCCCACCCCGTTAGCATGTGACGAATCCGACTTTGGGCGCCGCGCGGGCGACGCTAAGATCGCCGATCCCGTAGATCGAGCGTCAACAAGAATGAAAAAGTCCGCTTCGCCGTTGCATGCTTTCCGTTTCCGTGTCGTCTGCGCCGCGATTGCCGGCGCGGTGTCGCTCGCCTCGTGCGGCGGCGTCGACAGCGATTCGCCGCCGCCGCAGGCCAATACGACGCCGCCGCAGGCCGCGAAGCGCCCGAACATCCTGTACATCATGGCCGACGACCTCGGCTATTCCGACATCCATGCATTCGGCGGCGAAATCAACACGCCGAACCTCGACGCGCTCGTCGCATCGGGCCGCATTCTGTCGAACCACCACACGGGCACCGTCTGCGCGATCACGCGCGCGATGCTGGTATCCGGCACCGATCACCATCTGGTCGGCGAAGGCACGATGGGCGTGCCGACCGACGAGCGGCGCGGGCTGCCCGGCTACGAGGGCTACCTGAACGATCGCGCGCTGTCGTTCGCACAACTGCTGAAGGATGCCGGCTATCACACGTATATCGCGGGCAAGTGGCACATCGGCTCGGGGATCGTCGGCAGCGCGACGGGCAGCGGGCAGACGCCCGACCAGTGGGGTTTCGAGCGCAGCTACGTGCTGCTCGGCGGCGCGGCGACGAACCACTTCGCGCACGAGCCGGCCGGCTCGTCGAACTACACGGAAGACGGCCGCTACGTGCAGCCTGGCCAGCCCGGGCAGCCGGGCGGTACGGGCGGCAGCCCGGCCGTGTTCTATTCGACCGACTTCTATACGCAGAAGCTGATCTCGTACATCGATTCGAACCAGCGCGACGGCAAGCCGTTCTTCGCATACGCGGCGTACACCTCGCCGCACTGGCCGCTGCAGGTGCCCGAACCCTGGCTGCACAAGTACGCGGGCGTGTACGACGCCGGCTACGACGCGATCCGCAACGCGCGGATCGCGCGGCAGAAGGCACTCGGCCTGATTCCCGCCGACTTCAAGCCGTTCGACGGCCTGCCCGAGACGACGGCCGCGTCGCCCGCGACCGCGAACAACGGCGCCGCGAACGCGAAGTACATCAGCGCTGTGCATACGGCCGCGGACGGCTACAGCGACTACGGTGCAGGCAAGGTCGACAAGCTGTGGGCGAGCCTGTCGCCGGCCGAGCGCAAGGCTCAGGCGCGCTACATGGAGATCTACGCGGGGATGGTCGAGAACCTCGACTACAACATCGGCCTGCTGATCCAGCACCTGAAGGACATCGGCGAATACGACAACACGTTCATCATGTTCCAGTCGGACAACGGCGCGGAAGGCTGGCCGATCGACGGCGGCGCAGACCCGACGGCGACCGATACCGCGAACGGCCAGGACCCGATCTACTCGACGCTCGGCACCGACAACGGCAAGCAGAACGCGCAGCGTTTGCAGTACGGGCTGCGCTGGGCCGAAGTGAGCGCGTCGCCGTTCCGGCTCACGAAGGGCTATTCGGCCGAAGGCGGCGTGTCGACGCCGACGATCGTGCGGCTGCCGGGCCAGTCGCAGCAGCTGCCGACGCTGCGCACATTCACGCACGTGACCGACAACACGGCGACGTTCCTCGCGGTCGCGGGCGTCACGCCGCCGTCGCAGCCGGCGCCGCCGCTCGTCAACACGCTGACGGGCGTCGACCAGAACAAGGGCAAGGTGATCTACAACAACCGCTACGTGTATCCGGTCACGGGCCAGTCGCTGCTGCCGGTGCTCACGGGCTCCGCGACGGGCGAAGTGCACACGACGCCGTTCGGCGACGAAGCGTACGGCCGCGCTTACCTGCGCAGCGCGGACGGCCGCTGGAAGGCATTGTGGACCGAGCCGCCGCTCGGGCCGCTCGACGGTCACTGGCAGCTGTACGACCTCGCGTCGGATCGCGGCGAGACGACCGACGTGTCCGCGCAGAACCCGTCGGTGATCGGCACGCTCGTCGACCAGTGGAAGACCTACATGAGCAACGTCGGCGGCGTCGAGCCGCTGCGTCCGCGCGGCTACTACTGATCGCGGGGGCGACACGATGCGGTTCCGCTTCTGGACGACCGGCGCGGCGCTTGCCGCCACGCTGTTCGCCGCCGCATTCGCGGTGGGCTATGCGAATTCGGCGGCGCCGCCAGGCGGCGCATTCGACGACCTGAATCGCGGCCGCGCGCTTGCGCCGCTCGGTTCGGAACGACAGTGCGAACGTTATTCGGGACTGCCGGCGAAGTGGCGCGACGACCCGCAGGCGGGGATGGTGCACCTGCGCGGCGGCGCGTTCGTGTTCGGCAGCACGCGCGGCTATGCGGACGAGCGTCCGGTCGGCGACGGCCGCACGCGCGTCGGCAGCTTCTGGATCGACCAGACCGACGTGACGATCGCGCAGTTCGCCGCGTTCGTGCAGGCGACCGGCTACGTGACCGAGGCCGAGCAGCAGGGCGGCGCGGCCGTGTTCCACGTGCCGACGCGCGACGAGATGAATGCACGCGACCTCGCATGGTGGTCGTGGGTGAAGGGCGCGTCGTGGCGTCACCCGCGCGGGCCGGGCAGCGACGTCGAAGGGCTCGGCAACCTGCCCGTCACGCTCGTCACGCAGCGCGACGCGCTCGCGTATGCGCGCTGGCTCGGCCGTGACCTGCCGACCGAGGCGGAATGGGAATACGCGGGCAAGGCCGGCCGCGACGATGCATCGCTCGATGCGGCGCCGCGCGATGCGCAGGGCAAGCCGGCCGCGAATTACTGGCAGGGCGCGTTTCCGGTGCTCGACACGGCCGAGGACGGTCATGCGGGGCTCGCACCCGTCGGCTGCTACGCGGCGAACGGCTTCCGGCTCTACGACATGATCGGCAATGCCTGGGAATGGACGAAGGACGCGTACACGGGCCCGCATCAGTCGCACACGAACGGCGACACGGCGGCCGTCGCGCCGCCGACGCGCCGGCACGATACGCCGATGGTCATCAAGGGCGGCTCGTTCCTGTGCTCGCGCGATTACTGCGTACGCTATCGCGCGTCGTCGCGCGAGCAGCAGGAGGCCGACCTTGGTGCGTCGCATATCGGCTTTCGCACGATTCTGAGGGATGCGTCATGAAGAAGGGCTTCGTGCGATTCGTTTCCGTAGGGTTGCTGGCTGCGTGCGGCGTCGTGCATCAGGCCTCGGCCGTTGCGGCAGAAACCGTTGCACCGGCGGTGCGCGTCGGCGTGACGCGCGGCGTGCATGCGCAGATCCTGGACGAAGTGAAGCGGGTCGCCGCCACGCGCGGACTGGGTATCGACGTCGTCGAATTCGACGATGCATCGCGTATCGACGCGGCGCTTGCCAACGGCCGGATCGATGCGGCCAGCTTCGAGGACGCGCAACAGCTTGCCGCGACGCGCACGCAGAAGCGCTACGCATTGTCCGAAGTCGCGCCGACCGTCACGCTGCCGATGGCGTTTTATTCGCGCAAGCTGACAAGCCTGAGCGCGTTGCAACCGGGCGCGACGGTCGCGATTCCCGCCGATCCGCGCGGCATGGCACGCGCGCTCGTGCTGCTGCAGAACGACACGCTGGTGACGCTGCGCGAAAAGGCTGGCCTGCACGCGACGCTGCGCGACGTGACCGGCAACCGGCTCGGGCTGAAACTCGTCGCGCTGCGCCGTGATCGTCTTTATGCGGCGCTCGATACGGCCGCGTTCGTCGCGATCGACAGCGACGACGCCGCCCGCGCCGGGCTGCAGCCCGCGCGCGACAGCATCAGCCTCGAGGATGCGCGCTCGCCGTATGCGAACGTGCTGACGGTGCGCGACGCCGATCGCTCGAAGCCGTGGGTCACGCAGCTTGTCGCCGCGTATCACTCGGACGACGTCGCGCGTTTCATCCTCACGCGCTACCAGGATTCGGTGCGGCGGCCGTGGTAGATAGCTACCTGCTTGCATGCAGCGCATGCGGACGCTGCTGCAACAGCCCGCCGACGCTGTCGTTGCGCGAACTGTTCCGGCATCGGCAACGCTTCGTCGGTGCGCTGACGATCCGTCGCGTGCCGAAGCGGCGGATCGGCGAGCGTTGGCGCGCGGGCGGGCGCGAGCACGCGCTCGATGCCGACGATGTCGCGGCAGCCGATGCGCTGGCCGACCGGCTGTTCCATCGCGTCAGCGGTGCGAATGGCGAATGGATCGCGCTGACGCTGCAGGGCTACGACTATCCGTCGCTCGCCCGTTGCGCGGCGCTGGCCGACGATGGCCGCTGCAGCGTGCATGCGAACAAGCCGTCGATCTGCAGCGCGGTGCCGCTCGATCCGATGCTGCCGGACCGGTTGCAGTCGCGCGTGCTCGCTGCGCGGCGCGACGATGCGGCATGGCTCGGCGCGAACTGCATCGTCGAGGCGGGAGCGCTGCAGTCCTCCGCCGGATCTTCCTTTCCGGTTCCGCTGGTAACGGCCGGGCAGGTCGCGGACCGCGCGGCGCTCGACGCCCATCGTCATGCGCTCGCGTTCGAGCGTGCGGTGTGGCGCGATGCCGTGTTCGCGTCGTTGACCGATGGCGGGCAGGACGTGCGTCATGCGCTGTCGCGGCTCGCACCGGGCGGCTACCTGACCGTGTCGATCGTGCCCGTGCTGCTGACCGTCGCGTCGATATCCGCGCATTGCCGCGCGCTGTGCATCGACTTCGTCGACGCGCAGCTTGCATTGATCGGCGCAAACATAGAAGCGGCGCTCGCACGCCGATGTGCCGACGACCGGCCCGCGACGCAAGAGCTGCGCGGTTTCGCGCAGGCGCTCGAGCGCGCAAGACTCGCGCTCGCGGCGATGCCGTCGCCCGCAGCCGGCGCGCATGCAGATGCGCCGCGGATCGACGCATGGCTCGACGACCGGCTCGCCGCCGATCCGCTCGCCGCATAGCAACCGTCGCATGACGATCGCGGCACGCCGCGCGTGCCGTACACTTGCGCTCTTTCAACCGTCTTCGATGGAGCGTGCATGTACGCGTCGACCTTCATTTTTCGTGCCGGGCAATACGACGACGAGTTCCACCGTCTCGACCGGCAGATCGCCGACATGGCGCGCGCGACGCCCGGCTATCTCGGCGAGGAAACGTGGGAGAACGCCGAAGCGGGGCTGATCCAGAACGTCTACTACTGGGAATCCGAGGCGGCGCTGCAGCAGTTGATGCAGCATCCCGCGCATCTCGAAGCGAAAGCGAAGCACGCACGCTGGCTGGACGGTTATCGCGTCGTGATTTCGAAGGTGCTCCGCGAGTACGGCGACGGCAAGCTGACGCAGCCGCATGCGGGGCAATCGGCGTGAGTGTCGCCGGTCAAGCGGTCGCTCCGGTTTCACCCGGCGCGGCCGGTTCGCTTCCCGCGCGCGTCCAGACCGGAAACGTCGCATTCCGGATCGACGTCTGCGCGTCGATGACCTTGCGGTGATCGATGCCGGGCAGGTCGAGCAGCCGGTCGACCGCCGCCTTCGCGCCTTCGGCGTCCTGCGGGAATCCGCACGCGAGCTGCTCGTTCGTGTCGAACAGGAGCCACCAGACATCCGACACGAACGGCCCCTGGTCGTTGGTTTCGATCACGACGGCACCGAGGTCGGACAGCGCGATCCCGTGCGTTGCACCGGTCTGGTCGGTCGATTCGATGCGTGAGCCGGTCGCCGTCACGGTCCAGCCGCTTTGCCGGCCGGGCGGGCGGCCCGGTGACGGTGCGGTATCGCGTTGTACCGGGCGGCGCGTGCTTGCCGCTGCGGCCGCAACACGTTCCTTCCGCTGGCGCCCGTCGATCCACGGTAACGCGGCGCCGCCAATCATCGCCGCGATCCACAGGTAGTACCCGGCGCCGAACGTGCTGATCTTTTCGTAGTTCGCGTCGGTCGGTATCGCGTGCCACCCGATCGCAAAGACCACGGCCGCGGCGAGCAGCGCGGATACGGTGCGGTTCGGCCTGATCAGCGCGACGACGAGCAGCGGATTGCCGAGCCACGCGAACTGGAGGTCGAGGATCGCGAGCGGCCCGAGCGCGAGCACCATGTAGCCGCGCCACCAGCTCACCGCGCCGGCCGCATTCGGCGGTTCGGCCGCGACGGGCAGCAGCAGCGACGCGACATACAGCGCGACGATCACGGCGCGCGCAAGGTTCAGGCGGGTGGAAGCGGAGCGGATCTGCATGTTGCCTTCTGTCGAGCACGGGCATGCGAAGCGATGAATGCCGGTCGGCCGCGCCGTCATTCACGATGCGTGGCGCGAAGGTGCCCACGCGCCGAAGGCGATTGTGGGCGATTCCCGCCGAGATGTCGAACGCGCGTCGACCCGCGCGGCACCGTCAAAGCGCTTCGACCAGCAACCGCTTGCTCTTTTCGCAGTACTCGTGACACGCGGCCCGCGCGGCGATCGACGCGCCGTGCACGAACCGCGGCGCGTCCGCACGCCGCGACATCGACACGACGATCGACGGCGGCGACGGCTGCAGCGGCAGCTCGACGACTTCGCCGCTTTCGATCAGCGCATCGACGAACAGCACCGGAATCGCGGCGACGCCGAAACCGTCGCGCACCAGCTGCACGATCACCGAGATCGACGGCGAGCCGGTGATGCGCGTCTCCGACAGCGGCACGCCATGCGCATGCGCGAGCGCGCGGACGATGTCTTCCAGCGCGCGATGCGGCGCGGTGCCGCGCCCGTACGTGAGGATCGGCTGGCGCAGCACCTGCCGCGCGAGGCCGGTGCGCGTGTTCGGCAGCAGCCCCGCGCGCGCGATCCAGCGCACCGGGTAGTTCGCGAGCGCGTCGCACACGACCGATGCCTCGTCGCTGCCTTCGACGCGGATGATCAGGTCGAGCTCGCCGGCCATCAGCCGGCGCTGCAGCACGACGCTGACGTCGACGGTCAGGTCGATTTCCAGCTGCGGATAGTCGGCCGCCAGCCGCCGCATGTAGTGCGGCAGCCAGCTGTGCACGACGGTCTCGATCACGCCGAGCCGCAGTTTGCCGCGCAGCGCGCTCTCGCCGGACGCGGCGGCCTGCAGCTCCTGCGTCGCCTCGACCACGGCCTTCGCATAGCCGAGCAGGTACTCGCCGTTCGGCGTGAGCCGGAATTCGCGGCTGTCGCGATCGACGAGCACCGTCTGCAATTCGTCCTCGAGCGCCTTCAGGCGCTGCGAGATCGCGGCCGGCGTCGCATGCAGCGCGGCTGCCGTCGTGCGGAAGTTGCGCAGCTTCGCGAGCGTGACGAAGGTTTCGAGAAAACGCGTGTTCATGGCGGATCGGGCGAGCAGTGGATGCGCAGCTTGCCGGCGACGAAAAATGAACGGGACCGGGGAAAACCCGCGGATCCGTTAAGAAATTCTATACAACAGACGCAAAAAAACTCGTTGGCGTCAAAATTTTTTCCTTTCTATTCTTCGCCATATCCGATGACACACCACCGTCATCCCGACGACATCCCGATCTGCGACGACTCATCATGACGCCTTCCGAATTCCGCCAGTCCGTGCGCCGCGGCGCATTCCGCGGCCCGACCGCCGGCCATTGCGGCCCGTTCGCGCAAGCGAACCTCGCAATCCTGCCCGACGCGTACGCGCACGATTTCCTGCGTTTCTGCCAGGCGAACCCGAAGGCCTGCCCGCTGCTGGGCGTCGGCGAACCGGGCGCGTTCCGGATCGACGCGCTCGGCGAGGATCTCGACATCCGCACCGACGTGCCGAGCTACAACGTATACAGGGACGGGCGCCTGACCGAGCGCGTCGAGTCGCTCGAAGCGCTGTGGCGCGACGATTTCGTCGTATTTGCGATCGGCTGCTCGTTCTCGTTCGAGGACATGCTCGCCCGCGAAGGTATCGGGCTGCGTCACGTCGAGGAGGGTCGCAACGTGCCGATGTACCGCACGTCGATCGCGAATCGCCGCGCGGGCATCTTCGGCGGCCAGCTGGTCGTGTCGATGCGGCCGATGCGCGGCGCCGACGCGATCCGCGCGGTGCAGGTCACGAGCCGGTTTCCGGGCGTGCACGGCGCGCCGATCCATATCGGCCACCCGCGGGAGCTCGGCATCGCCGACCTGAATGCGCCCGAATTCGGCGACGCCGTGACGATCCGCGACGGCGAGCTGCCGGTGTTCTGGGCGTGCGGCGTGACGCCGCAAACCGCGCTGATGGACGCGAAGCTGCCGATCGCGATCGCGCACACGCCCGGCCACATGCTGATGACCGACATCACGAACGCATCGCTGGCCGTATTCTGAATTCCGGGCCGGCAGACGGCCACGCAAGACACACCGCACGCACGATCGCCATTCGAACGCGCATAACGACAGGAGCACCACCATGGAAAGCAAGACCCTCGCGGCACCCGCCGCCGAGCCCGCGAGCCGAGCGAGCAGCGGCCTGTTCTCGTGGTACGCCGATGCACAGCCGCGCGAGCGCCGTGCGTTCTGGAGCTGCAAGGTCGGCTACATGCTCGACGGGATGGACACGCAGATGCTGTCGTTCGTGATCCCGACGCTCGTCGCGACGTGGGGCATCTCGCTCGCGGACGCCGGCTTCATCGGCACGGTCACGCTGCTCGCGTCGGCGCTCGGCGGCTGGATCGCGGGCATCCTGTCCGACCGGATCGGCCGCGTGCGCACGCTGCAGCTCACGGTGTTGTGGTTTGCGGTGTTCACCGCGTTGTGCGGGCTCGCGCAGAACTACCACCAGTTGCTCGCGGCGCGCGCGCTGATGGGTTTCGGTTTCGGCGGCGAATGGACAGCCGGCGCGGTGCTGATCGGCGAAGTGATCCGCGCCCGCGATCGCGGCAGGGCGGTCGGACTCGTGCAGTCGGGCTGGGCGATCGGCTGGGGGCTGTGCGCGCTGTTGTACGCACTGCTGTTCTCGGTGCTGCCGGCCGAGCAGGCGTGGCGCGCACTGTTCCTCGTCGGCCTCGCACCCGCGCTGCTGGTCGTCGCGATCCGCCGCTACGTGAAGGAGCCGGACGTCTACGAGAAGGAGAAGGCCGCGCAGGCAAAAGTGGCCGATGCGCCGCGCCTGACCGAGATCTTCGCGCCGAAGCTGATCACGACGACGCTGCGCGCGGCGCTGCTGACGACCGGCGCGCAGGGCGGCTACTACGCGATCACGACGTGGCTGCCGACCTTCCTGAAGACCGAGCGGCACCTCACGGTGATGGGCACCGGCGGCTATCTCGCGATGATCATCTTCGGTTCGTGGGTCGGCTACCTGACGAGCGCGTACCTGACCGACCGCCTCGGCCGCAAGCCGAACTTCATCCTGTTCGCGGTCGGCTCGATGGTGATCGCATTCGCCTACACGTCGCTGAACCTGACCAACGCGTCGATGCTGTGGCTCGGCTTCCCGCTCGGGTTCTTCGCATCGGGCATCTTCTCCGGGATGGGCGCGTTCCTCACCGAACTGTTCCCGACCCGCGTGCGCGGTTCCGGCCAGGGCTTCTGCTACAACGTGGGCCGCGCGATCGGTGCGCTGTTCCCGTTCCTGATCGGTGCACTCTCGAAGCAGTACGGGCTCGGCACGAGCATCGGCATCTTCGCGGTCGCCGCCTACGGCGTGGTGATCGTCGCCGCGCTGACGCTGCCCGAGACCCGCGGCCGCGAACTCGACGCCGCCTGACCGACGGCAGCGACGGGCCGGCCGGCCCGGCGTTTTTCTTCCCCTTTCATCGAGACCGTGACACGGCGTGCGACGCGCGCCGTGCGGCGGCGCTCGTCCCTCGATTCCACGACGCCTCGACCCGACATCATGACCGACCGACACCTTTCCCCCGTTCCCTCCGACGCTGCGCGCTGGCAATTCTGGATCGACCGCGGCGGCACGTTCACCGACATCGTCGCGCGCCGGCCCGACGGCACGCTCGTCACGCACAAGCTGCTGTCGGAGAACCCCGAGCAGTACCGCGACGCGGCCGTGGCCGGCATCCGCCACCTGCTCGGCGTCGCGGCAGGCGAGCCGATCACGCCCGCGCACGTCGACATGGTGAAGATGGGCACGACGGTCGCGACCAACGCGCTGCTCGAACGCAAGGGTGAACGCACCGCGCTCGCGACGACGCGCGGCTTTCGCGACGTGCTGCGTATCGCGTACCAGAACCGGCCGCGCCTGTTCGATCTCGACATCGTGCTGCCCGATGCGTTGTACGAGACCGTCGTCGAGATCGACGAGCGCGTCGGCGCGCATGGCGACGTCGTCGTGCCGCTCGATGTTCAGGGTGCCGAAGCGGCGCTGCGCCGTGTGTTCGACAGCGGCGTGCGTGCGCTCGCGATCGTGCTGATCCACGGCTACCGCTACACCGCGCACGAACGCGCGCTGGCCGAACTCGCGCGCCGCATCGGCTTCACGCAGGTGTCGGTATCGCACGAAGTGTCGCCGCTGATGAAGATGGTGTCGCGCGGCGATACGACCGTCGTCGACGCGTACCTGTCGCCGATCCTGCGCCGCTACGTCGAGCAGGTCGCGCACGAGATGCCGGGCGTGAACCTGCAGTTCATGCAGAGCAGCGGCGGGCTGACGCGCGCCGACGCGTTCCAGGGCAAGGACGCGATCCTGTCGGGCCCGGCCGGCGGCATCGTCGGGATGGTGCGTGCTGCGCGTGCGGCCGGCTTCGGCCAGGTGATCGGTTTCGACATGGGCGGTACGTCGACGGACGTGTCGCACTACAACGGCGAGTTCGAGCGCGAGTTCGAGACGCAGGTGGCCGGCGTGCGGATGCGTGCGCCGATGATGAGCATCCATACGGTCGCGGCGGGCGGCGGTTCGGTGCTCGGCTTCGACGGCGCGCGGCTGCGCGTCGGGCCCGAATCGGCCGGCGCGAACCCGGGGCCGGCCGCCTACCGGCGCGGCGGCCCGCTGACGGTCACCGACTGCAACGTGATGCTCGGCAAGATCCAGCCCGACCATTTCCCGCGCGTGTTCGGCCCCCATGCGGACGAACCGCTCGACCGCGACGGCGTGGTCGCGAAGTTCGCGGCGCTCGCCGACGAGATCCGCGCGGCGACGGGGCGGCGCGAGACGCCCGAGGCGCTGGCCGAAGGCTTCCTGGACATCGCGATCGGCAGCATGGCGAACGCGATCAAGAAGATCTCCGTGCAGCGCGGCCACGACGTGTCGCGCTACGTGCTGACGACGTTCGGCGGCGCGGGCGGCCAGCACGCGTGCGGCGTGGCCGATGCGCTCGGGATGACGCAGGTGTTCGCGCATCCGCTCGCGGGCGTCCTGTCCGCATACGGGATGGGTCTCGCCGACCAGACCGCGATGCGCGAGCGCGCGGTCGAGGCCGTGCTGTCCGACGCATCGTTGCCGGCGCTGAATGCGGCACTCGACCGGCTGGCCGACGAGGCCGTCGGCGCGCTGCTCGAACAGGGTGTGCCGCCGGAGCGGATCGCGACCGAGCGGCGCGTGCACCTGCGCTACCAGGGCACCGATTCGGCGCTCGACGTGCCGGCCGGCAGCGTCGACGCGATGCAGCAGGCGTTCGAGGCCGCGTACCGGCAGCGCTACGCGTTCCTGATGCCCGGCACGCCGCTGGTGGCCGAGCTCGCGTCGGTCGAGGCGATCGGCCGCTCCGACGCGCCGGTCGACATCGCGCCGCTCGCACCGCGCGAGGCAGGCGAGGCGCCGCAAGCGCACGCGGCCGTGCGCTTCTATTCGGGCGGCCAATGGCACGACGCGGCGCTGGTCGTGCGCGACACGCTGCTTGCCGGCGACGCGATCGACGGCCCGGCGATCGTCGCGGAGAAGAACGGCACGACCGTCGTCGAACCCGGCTGGCGCGCCGAAATGACCGCGCAGGGCAACCTCGTGCTGACGCGCACGACGCCGCTGCCGACGCGCCGCTCGCTCGGCACCGATGCCGACCCGGTGCGGCTCGAGATCTTCAACAACCTGTTCATGTCGATCGCCGAACAGATGGGGCTGCGGCTGCAGAACACCGCGTACTCGGTGAACATCAAGGAGCGGCTCGACTTCTCGTGCGCGATCTTCGACGGCGACGGCAACCTGATCGCGAACGCGCCGCACATGCCCGTACACCTCGGCTCGATGGGCGAGAGCATCCGCACGGTGATCGAGCGCAACCGCGGCCGCATGCGCGACGGCGACGTGTTCATGCTGAACGACCCGTATCACGGCGGCACGCACCTGCCGGACGTGACGGTCATCACGCCGGTATTTGCCGACGGCTCGGACGCGCCGCTGTTCTACGTCGGCTCTCGCGGCCACCACGCGGACATCGGCGGCACGACGCCCGGCTCGATGCCGCCCGATTCGACGCATATCGACGAGGAGGGCGTGCTGATCGACAACTGGCAGCTGGTGTCGGCCGGCGTGCTGCGCGATGCCGACACGCGCGCGCTGCTCGCGTCGGGCCGCTACCCGGCGCGCAACGTCGAGCAGAACATGGCCGACCTGCGCGCGCAGGTCGCCGCGAACCAGAAGGGCGTCGACGAGCTGCGCCGGATGGTTGCGCAGTTCGGCCGCGACGTCGTGCTCGCGTTCATGGGGCACGTACAGGACAACGCCGAGGAAGCCGTGCGGCGCGTGATCGGCGCGCTGCAGGACGGCGCGTACCGTTACCCGCTCGACAACGGCGCGGAGATTCGCGTCGCGATCCGCGTCGACCGCGCGGCGCGGCGTGCGGAAATCGATTTCACCGGCACGTCAGCGCAGCTCGACAACAACTTCAACGCGCCGAAGGCCGTCTGCATGGCCGCCGTGCTGTACGTGTTCCGCACGCTGGTCGGCGACGACATCCCGCTGAACGCCGGCTGCCTGAAGCCGCTGACGGTCATCGTGCCGGCTCGCTCGATGCTGAACCCCGAGTATCCGGCGGCCGTCGTGTCGGGCAATGTCGAAACGTCGTCGGCGATCACCAACGCGCTGTACGGCGCGCTCGGCTGCGTCGCGTCGAGCCAGGGAACGATGAATAACTTCACATTCGGCAACGCTCGCTACCAGTACTACGAGACCATCGCGGGCGGCAGCGGCGCGGGTGACGGTTTCGCGGGCGTCGGCGCGGTGCAGACGCACATGACGAATTCGCGGCTGACCGATCCTGAGGTGCTCGAATGGCGCTACCCGGTGCGGCTCGATTCGCACCGGATCCGCGCCGGGTCCGGCGGCAGCGGGCGCTGGCGCGGCGGCGACGGCGCGGTGCGGCGGATCCGCTTCCTCGAGCCGATGACCGCGTCGATCCTGTCGAACAACCGGATCCACGCGCCGTTCGGCGCGGCGGGCGGCGGCGCCGGCGCGCTCGGCCGCAACACGATCGAGCGGGCCGACGGCACGGTAGAGGCGCTCGACCATATCGGCCGCGCGCAGATGGCGCCGGGCGACGTGTTCGTCGTCGAAACGCCGGGCGGCGGCGGCTACGGCGTGGCGGGCTGACCGCTGCAACCGGCGCGGATATCCGCGCCGGTTGCACGGGAAACATTGCAACGGACTGTGGAATAAAACAACGAATTAACGCACAAACGGAATCAAAAATGACCGAAAGCCGGCACGCGGGAACGTGATCCGACCCTGTCTGGGCGGCGCCGCGAGCACCCCTTCCCGATCGATGGGCGCCGACCGCAAACGTACGACCAGAAAGGCGCTCAGCCGATTCCGCCCGTACCGTTCCGCACGGCCGCAGCCGGTCTTTTACCTGCCGCCAATCATGAAAAATCCGGCTTGCCAATCGAGTCCCGATTCCTTGACACTCCGCTCTAAATGTGAGTGCCAATCTTCATCGTCATTTGATAAGATGGCTCTCATCATTCGTTAGGCAGAACCTGCGCGCATCGCGCGCGAACGCCGGGTCGCATTAGCTGGAAACAAGTACGGGACGAGGACCGCTGTCATGGCAATTGCGGCTGCCCTGTCGGGCACGCGCACTGTGCGTGCCCGGGAAGGCGGTTGGCCTTCTCCTCCGTCTAAACTGTGCGTTTTTTCTGGATCGGGGCGCTCCATGGATGACGAAAACGATAGCGCGGTGCTCGAGGCGCACGTCGGTACGCGCAGCCCCTGCTGGCGTCTCGGCAGCGACAGCAATGCGCTCGAGCTGGCCGCCGTGCGCGGCCTGACCAACGTCGCGGTTGCGCTGACGGGCGAGCAGGCCGCGCGCATCCGGGCGCTGACAGGCGTCACGTCGCACCTCGTGCTCGACATCACGCTGTTCGGCAGTCCGGTCAGCCTCCATCTCGTCGGCAGGAAGGTCAACACGACCGACTGGGCCGGCACGGCCTCGGCCTATTCCGATACGGTGTCCGTCGCGGCCGACCTCTCGCACGGGCTCGCGTTCGCCGAGCAGGTCGTGTCCGAAGTGAATTCGCTCGTCGTGATCCTCGACCGCAACGGAATGGTGCAGCGCTTCAACCGCCTGTGCGAGGAAGTGACGGGCAAGCGCGAGGTCGACGTGATCGGCCGCAGCGCGTTCGAGCTGTTCATGAGCGCCGAGCAGGGCGCGCAGTCGCGCACCAACATCACGGGCTTTTTCGCGAGCAACCAGTCATACGCGGTCGAGCGCTACATCAACACGGTCAATGGGCCGCGCCTGTTCCAGTTCCGCAACAAGTTCGTGCAGAGCGGCAGCGGCATCGAAGAGCAGTTCCTGATCTGCTCGGGCATCGACATTACCGAGGAGCGCCACGCGCAGCAGCGGCTCACCGAGCTCGCGAACACCGACGTGCTCACCGGGTTGCCGAACCGCCACGCGATCAGCGAGCGCATCCATACGGCGATCGCCCACGAGAGCGAGCAGGCGCGCGGCCAGGTCGGCATCCTGTTCCTCGATCTCGACAACTTCAAGCGCGTCAACGATCACTACGGGCACATCACCGGCGACCGCCTGTTGCAGGACGTGTCGGCGATCATCAGCGGCTGCCTGCCCTCCGGCGCGACGCTCTCGCGGCTCGGCGGCGACGAATTCCTCGTGCTGTTCGAACATGGCACGCGGCCGCTGCTCGAAGCGACCGCGCAGATCATCCTTGAGCGGATGCGCACGCCGATCCACCTCGGGCTGATGGAGGTGTACACGAGCTGCTCGATCGGCATCGCGATGTATCCGCAGCACGGCGATTCGCTCGAGACGCTGATCCGCAGCGCCGACACCGCGATGTACGTCGCGAAGGAAGAGGGCAAGCATACGTACCGCGTGTTCTCGCTGGAGATGAACCAGAAGGTCGCGAAGTACATGTGGCTCGACACGAACTTGCGCAAGGCGCTCGAGGAAGAGCAGTTCGTGCTGCACTACCAGCCGGTCGTCGACATCGCGACGGGTGACGTCCATAGCGTCGAGGCGCTGATCCGCTGGCAGTCGCCCGATCGCGGGCTCGTCGCGCCGATCGAGTTCATCCGTTTCGCGGAAGAGTCGGGGCTGATCGCGCCGCTCGGGCGCTGGGTGATGCGTACCGCGGCCGCGCAGGCTGCCGCGTGGAAGGCGAAGGGGTTCGGCATCCGGATCGCGGTGAACCTGTCCGCGCGGCAACTGCAGGACATGAACATCGTCAACCAGTTCGCATCGATTCTCGACGGCGCGGGGCTGAAGCCGGGCCTGCTCGACATCGAGCTGACCGAGAGCTGTTTCATCGAGGACGAGGAGGCGGCGATCGGGCTGATGCGGCAGTTCCGCCAGCTCGGCGCGGAGATCCACCTCGACGATTTCGGCACCGGCTATTCGTCGCTGTCGCAGCTGTCGCGCCTGCCGCTCGACGCGATCAAGCTCGACCGCACCTTCATCACGGGCATCGACCGCAATCCGCGCTCGCAGGCGCTGGTGCGCTCGGTCGTGTCGCTCGCGAAGGCGCTGAATTTCGCGGTGATCGCCGAAGGCGTCGAAACGCATGCGGAAGCCGATTTCCTCAAGCAGCTCGACGTCGATCACGCGCAGGGCTACTACTACGCGCGGCCGATGCCGGCGCAGGCGTTCGAGGCTTGGCTCGCGGAGACGAGGAAGCTCAGGCTGATCGCCTGAGCGTCGTTCCGGAAAAAGGCGCCGCCGGCCATCGGCGGCGCCCGTCGCATTACACCGTGCGCAGCTTCGACACGCGCCGGTTCTGCAGCATCACCAGGCGTTCCATGTAGGCGAGGTCCTTCGGCTCGATCGTGAACGCCGCATGCACCCACGCTTCCGTGATGTCCATCAGCTCCGAGCGCGACAGCTGGAACACCCGCTCGCGGGCGCGCAGCATCGCGCGGATGCCGTTCAGCTTGGGCTTCGCCACGTCGATGAAGGTGCGCGTCGCCAGATACGCATCACCGGCGTCGAACGTCTCGTCGATCAGCCCCTGGTCTTCGTACCACTCGGCCGCATGCGCTTCGCCGGTCGCGATCAGCGATTCCGCGAGGCCGCGGTTCGTCTTGCGCGCGACCAGCGAATAGCCGCCCATGCCCGGGAACAGGTTGAACGCGATCTCGGGGAACCCGAGTTTCACGCCCTTCTGCGCGAGCACGTAGTGATGCGCGAGCGCGGCCTCGAAGCCGCCGCCGAGCGCGCTGCCTTCGACCATCGCGATCGAGATCGCACCGGTGCCGAAGCCCGTGTAGATCTCGTACACGCCGTCGATGCACGAGCGCGCGTAGGCCATCAACTGGTCGCGCCGGCCGCTGCGGATCGCGTCGACGAAGAAGCTCAGGTCGCCGCCGACGTTGAACAGCTCGGGGACGAGCGAGCCCGTCACCCAGAAGTCGAACGTGAGGCCCGAGTCGCGTGCGACGCGCGCGAGATGGATGATGTCGGTAACGAGTTGTTGGTTGAAGCACGGCCGCGGCTCCGATCGCAGCATCATCCACATGACATTACGGCCTTCTTCGTAAAAGGCGGTCAGTTGCGACAGTTCGCCGGCTTCGTAAAACGGGCGGCACGCCGGATGGGATTGGAGTTGCATGGTATGTCCTCGTGAGATGTGGTTTTTGACGACCATCGCGCCCGGTGCCATGCGGGGAATCGGGTTGCCCACAGGGCGCCGGGCGCGAGGCATCGCCATTGTTGCGCGCGCACAAAAGACGAACTGCGGGGAACAACGCACGACCGGGACGCGGTCAGCGATTGCATTCGGGCGGACGGGATGGGCGGGACGCACGGCCGGCGGCGGGTTCGCCGGCTCGCGCGCACGTGTTCAAACGGGCGTTCCGGCGCGTGGCCGCCGGCGCCTTGCGCTTACACGCTGAAAGCGGCGCCGTGCCGTCGGCCGCGGCTCATGGAATGTGCGGACTGGCGCCGCGCACGTGCGTCGATTAGCTTTAAAGGATCACGCCGCGCGTGGCGCCCGGCGCTCCGGGAGGGGACCATGACCGCATTCCAGAAGGTGTGGCAGCTGCTGGTCGGCAAGCCGCTGGATCCGCTCGATCCGCGCACGCGGCATGCGATTGCCGTGACGCCGCTGCTGGCCTGGGTCGGGCTCGGTGCCGACGGGTTGTCGTCGTCGTGCTACGGCCCGGAAGAGGCGTTTCTCGCGCTCGGCCAGCACCATGCGCTCGCGCTGTTCCTCGCGCTGGCGACGGCCGCCACCGTGTTCATCATCGCGATCGGCTACAACCAGGTGATCGAGCTGTTCCCGACGGGCGGTGGCGGCTACCGCGTCGCGACCTCGCTGCTCGGGTCGAAGCCGGGTCTGGTATCGGGCGCCGCGCTGCTGGTCGACTACGTGCTGACGGTCGCGACGTCGCTCGCGAGCGGCGTCGACGCGTTCTTCAGCCTGCTTCCGGTGAGTGCGCAGGCGTTCAAGCTCGCGACCGAAATCGTGCTGATCCTGATGATGACTGGGCTCAACTTCCGCGGGATGCGCGAGTCGATCATGGTGCTGCTGCCGATCTTCATCGGCTTCGTGATCCTGCACTTCGGGCTGATCGTGTATGGCGTCGCCGTGCACGGCAGCAGCCTCGCGATGGTCGTGCCCGACGCCGTGCACGAGGCGCGCGGGATGTCGCAGTCGCTCGGCCTGTTCGTGATGCTCGCGTTGCTGATGCGCGCGTTCTCGCTCGGCGGCGGCACCTATACGGGCCTCGAGGCCGTATCGAACAACGTGAACATGCTCGCCGATCCGCGCGTGCCGAACGGCAAGGTGACGATGTGGTACATGTCGACGTCGCTCGCGTTCACGGCCGGCGGCATCATCCTGCTGTACATGCTGTGGCACGCGCGGCCCGTCGAGGGCGAGACGCTCAACGCGGTCGTGTTCGGCAGCGTGATCGACCAGCTCGGGCTCGGTTCGGCGTTCGCGCGCCACGCGCTGCTCGCGGCCGTGCTCGCGTTCGAGGCGGGGCTGCTGCTGGTCGGCGCGCAGACGGGCTTCCTCGACGGCCCGGCCGTGCTGTCGAACATGGCGTCGGATTCGTGGGTGCCGCGCCATTTCCGCGATCTGTCGACACGCCTCGTGCGGCAGAACGGCATCATCGTCGTCGGCCTGTCGAGCCTGTTGATCCTGCTGTGGACGCACGGCAACGTCGACGTGCTCGTCGTGCTATACAGCATCAACGTGTTCCTCACGTTCAGCATGTCGCTGCTCGGGCTGTGCACGTACTGGTGGCGCCACCGCAGCGAGCGCGGCTGGTTCAAGCATTTCTTTCTGTCCGCGCTCGGGCTGAGCGTGACGGCGACGGTGCTCGTCATCACGCTGGTCGAGAAGTTCACGGCGGGCGGCTGGCTCACGGTGCTCGTGACGAGCGCGGTGATCGCGCTGTGCTTCATGATCAACCGCCACTATGCGGAGACGCGCACGCAGCTCGCGAAGGAGGACGCGCTGTTCTCCGGGAAGCCGCCGGAAGTGGACGAGGCCACCGCGCCGGGCAAGCCCGATCCGTCGCAGCCGACGGCCGTGCTGCTGGTCGGCAAGCATCGCGGTGCGAGCATGCATGCGCTGCTGTGGGTCAACCGGCTGTTTCCCGGCCACTTCCGCAATGTGATCTTCCTCGCGGTCGGTGAAGTCGATGCGAAGGCGTACGACGGGCACGAACATCTCGAACGGCTGCGTCACACGATCACCGAGTCGCTCGACTACTACGTCGCGCACTGTCGGCGCCACGGCATCGCGGCCGACTACCGGATCGCATTCGGCACGAACCCCATCGTCGAGTTCATGAACCTCGCGTCGTCGACGCTCGACGACTATCCGAACGCGGTGTGCTTCGCGAGCAAGCTGATCTTCCGGCGCGTGAACTTCCTGACCGCGTGGCTGCACAACCAGACGCCGGTCGAGCTGCAGGCGCGGCTGCATGTCGAGGGCAAGCAGATGGTGCTGCTGCCGATGAACGTCGGGTAGCGGTGCGGGCGAAGCGACGTCGTGGATCGATGACGATCCTCGCGAAGCTGCCGCGCGCGTCGGGCGATGCGTACGTGTTCGTTCACGTGATGGACGATTCGGCATCGAACAAGCGCACGCTCGTCTACGAGGAAGTCGTGGAGGTGAAGCCGATGCAGACGGGGCAGGTGAAGGTGCTCGATGCTGGTGCGCTGAAGAAGGGGCTGGCCGCGACGGGCAAGATCGCGCTGTACGGCATCTACTTCGATACCGACAAGGCGCAGGTGAAGCCCGAGTCGAAGGCGCAGCTCGACGAGATGGCGAAGCTGCTGGCCGCGAACCCGGCGCTGAAGGTCTACATCGTCGGGCACACCGACAACCAGGGGCAGCTCGCGCACAACGTCGACCTGTCGCAGAAGAAGCGCGCGGAGGCCGTCACGCAGGCGCTCGCGACGACGTACCGCGTCGCGCCGGCACGCCTGGTCGCGAAGGGTGTCGCATCGCTGTCGCCGGTCGCGTCCAATGCCGACGACGCGGGCCGCGCACAGAACCGCCGCGTCGAACTCGTGCAGCAGTAATTCTCGACGTCAGCCGGATGCCCGCGTCGCCACGCGGGCATCGCTCGATTCGACCGACGAATTGCCGGGTGCGTGCCGAGCCCGCGCGATCACGGGCGGTGGTGCGGATGCGAGCGCGCCGAGCGCCGCGAGGCGCGGTGGATCAGCCGGTCGCGCGTGCGGTCGCGGCTGCGCTGGATCGAGAAGAACAGCACCGCGAACACGAGGACCGCGAGCAGTACGAAGGTCTGGACGATACCGTTTCCCATGTTGCCTCCGGCACGGTAGGGACGGGAAATGCGCAACCGGCCGTCAGCCGGCGGGCATCGCGACGCCGGCGAGCGGCGTCGCGATGAAGCGCCTGGCCAGCGCATGCGGCGTGGCGCGTTCGGCGCGGCGATCGTTTCCGACCCCGTGCGAATGACGGATCGCCGTCACGTCAGCATCGGCACGGCTTCGACCAGCAGGAGACCGATCAGCGCGCCGATCGCGGCGCCGATGAGTCTCGGGTGCCACCGTTCGAGATGCAGCTTCGTCAGCAGCGCGCCGAACAGGATCACGCCCAGCAGCGTGAACAGCAGCACGAGGAAGCCGGTTTCGAAATCGCTGTTGATCACCGCCATGATACCTCCTTGCCCATGTCGGGCGCGCCGTGTTCGTCGAGACGGCGCTTGTCCTGGCGAGGTCGCGCATGCAATGCGTGCCTGTCTTGATTATAGGTTGCGCCAGGCCGTCGATCGCGCGTGGCTTGACGCTCGCCGATGCGTCACCCACACTGGGCTGCAAGGCGGTGCGCGACTGGCTCGCGTGAGCGTCGCGCGGCGCGGATCGTCCGTGCCGGTGTGTTGCCGCCGTGTTCCGAGACGAGTGCGACGTGGTGCGTTTTCTTTCCCGATCGGCCGGATTTGCGTTTGCGTGCGCCGTTGCATTCGGCGTTGTTGCGGCCGTGCGGCCGACCGCGGCCGACACGGTCGATGCGGCCGACACGGTCGATGCGGGCGACGAAGCGCCCGTCACGCTCGTCAGCGATGTCCACGAATTCGTGATCCAGCACGACGGCTCGCTCGACGAGCACGACGATTCGACGCTGCGCGCGAACAACGCGAACGGCATCGACGCCGTCGCGCAGCGCTACGTGTGGTTCGACAAGAATCTCGAGAAGGTCGACCTGCTCGCGGCCGAGACGATCGATCGCGACGGCGTCGCGCATCCGGTCGGCGCGGACGGCATCCGCGACGTGCAGGAGCCGCGCTCGGCCGGCGCGCCGACGTTCCAGGACGGGCTGTTGCGCACCGTCGTGTTTCCCGGCGTCGAAGCCGGGTCGAGCACGCGCGTGGCGTTCCGCAAGACGCGCACGAAGCCCGTCAACCGCGGCTACTTCGGCTACTACGTCGAGCCGTCGCGCGAGCCCGTCGACAGCCAGCGGCTGATCTTCGACGTACCGGCCGACATGCCGCTGCATGCGGATGCGCGCGGCTACGTCGCGCTGCCGCCGGTCACGGCGAACGGCCGCACGCGCTATGAATTCGACTACCGGCACGGCCCGTACGACCGAATCGAGAGCGGCGCGGTGGGCTACCCGACCTACGGCGACCGGCTCGTCGTCTCGACGCTGTCCGACTATGCCGCATTCGCCGCGCGCTACCGCAACGCGGCCGTCGACCCGAGCGTGAGCGATCCGGCCGTCGTGCAACTGGCGCGCGCGCTCACCGCCGATGCCGCCGATCCGCGCGACAAGGCGCGCATCCTGTACGACTGGGTGCAGGCGAACGTGCGCTACGTCGGGCTGTTCCTCGGCGAAACGGCTGCCGCGCCGCATCGCGCGACGGACATCCTGCGCAACCGCTACGGCGACTGCAAGGACCATGTCGCGCTGTTCGGCGCGCTGCTCGCGGCGGTCGGCATCCGCAGCGAACCGGTGCTGATCAATCTCGGCTCCGTGTACACGCTGCCGTCGGTGCCCGGTTACGGCGGCGGTGCGATCAATCATGCGATCACGTGGCTGCCCGATCTCGCGCTATACGCGGATACGACGACGGCCGGCATCGCGTTCGGCTACCTGCCGCCGATCGTGATGGATCGCCCGGCGCTGCTGGTCGACACGGGCGTGCTGTCGCGCACGCCGGCCACGCAGCCGCGCGGCCGCATCGCGCGGGTCGAGATCGACGCCGCGCAGCCGGGCGCCGCGCGTTTTCATGCGTACGTCGAGGACAGCGGCTGGACGGCCGAACTCGAACGCAACCTGTTTCGCCGCGCACCGCACGACCGCATCGAGCAGCTTGCGACCGAACGCCTGCGGCAAAGCGGTTTGCGCGGCCGCGCGCAACTGTCGACCAGCGACCGGCGCGTGACCGACGGGCCGTTCGACGTGACGGTCGCCGGCACGCTCGATCATTTTGTGTGGCCCGACGGCACGACCGCGCTGCCTGCGCTGTCGAGCCTCACGGGCGGGATCGCGACGCAGGTCGAGGGCTGGCTGGCCGAGCCCGTGCGCACGCAACCGTGGGGCTGCCTGGGCGGCACGTTCGACGAGACCGGCCAGATCGCGCTGCCGGCCGGTGTCGTCGTGACCGACCTGCCGGCCGACGCCGCCGTGCACGACCGCTTCGTCGACTTCACGTCGCATTACGTGTTCGACGCGGCTGCGCGCGTCGTGCAGGTCACGCGGCGGATGAAGGCGGATTTCGGCCGCCAGGTGTGTACGGCCGACGAATTCACCGCGCTGCGCGCGTCGCTCGAGCGCATCGAACGCGACACGCAGGCGCAGATCGTCGTGCGCGCGAACGGGCGTTGAGCGGGCGTTGAACGGCGCGGGCACGGCATTCGCTACGCACGGGCGAATGGCCGGAACCGGCCGACGTGCAGGAGGACATCATGACGGAACGGGATCACGAGATCGCCGAACTCTCGAAGGAATTGCTGGGCCGGATCGTGCAGGGCACGGTCGCTACCGGTGCTGCCGTGAACGCGCAACAGTGCGCGGCGCTCGCCGTGCAGTGCGCAACGGCGCTGGTCGACGCGCTCGAGGCACACAGCGGCCGTTGAGCGCTGAAGGAGCGCCGGGCGTTACGCTTCGGCGCGCACCTCGCCATCCGCGCGCACCGCGCCCGGCGGCTTGCCGACCACGCGCTTGAACGCGCGGCTGAACGCGGCCAGCGAACCGTAGCCGAGCCGGTACGCGACGGCTTCGATCGTCTCGTGGTCGCGCGCGATCCACTGCGCGGCGAGCCGCATCCGCAGCTCGGTCAGGTAGCGTACGGGCGTCATGCCGGTCGCCGCGAGAAACCGTTCGGCGAACACCGAGCGCGATACGCCCGCTTCGGTCGCGAGTTCCGCGACGCTCCAGTTGCGGCCCGGGTCGCGATGCAGCGCGACGATCGCGCGGCCGAGCTTCGGCTCGCGCAGCGCCTGCACCCAGCCCGTCGCGTCGCCGCATCCGCATTCGACCCAGCCGCGCACGATGAATGCCGCGACCACATCCGCGAGCCGTGCGAGGATGCCCGCGAAGCCCGCGCGCGCCGTGCACGCTTCGCGCTCCATCGCGTCGAGCATCGGGCGGATTTCCGGGTAGCGCGCAAGCAGCGTGCCGACGTGCATGAACTCCGGCATCGTGCCGACCAGCGGCTGCATGCCGCCGAGATCGAGTTCCATGCACGCGCTGAAGATCAGCGCATCGCCGGCGCCCGGTTCGGTCGTCGCGCAACCGGCCGGCGACGCGCCGGCCGATGCCACCGACGCGACCGTATCGCAGATCTTCGCGATCTCGAAGCCGTTGATCTCGCGGCACGGCACATCCGGATCGGACACCAGCGCGTGCATGCCGCCGTGCGGCAACAGGATCGCGTCGCCGGCCTCGAGCCGCATCGTGTCGCCCGACGCGGCGCGCAGCAGCACGGGCCCGCGCACGATGAAATGGAACTGCGCGCGGCCCGTCCCGTGGCCGAAATTCAGCCCGAACGGCCGTGCGACCTGGATGCGGCGGTACTGGACGCCGCTCAGGCGCATCCCCAGCAACAACTCGCTGACGAGGTCGTGCGTGTCGGGAATCGGGGGCAGAAGTGGCTCGGACATAGCGAGATTCGGACGAACGATCAATAACGACGGATTGTATGTCATAGACCGTCCTGACGTGGTTCCTTACGATACGCCCTCATCAGTACTTTCCCTAACCGACACGGAACCCCGCATGAATCCCGGAATCTCCTCGGCCGCCTCGACGGCGGCCCCCCGCGAACCGGCCTGGGGCGCGGTATTCGCGATGACGCTCGGCGTGTTCGGGCTCGTCACGGCTGAATTCCTGCCGGCGAGCTTGCTCACGCCGATGGCCGACAGCCTCGGCGTGACCGAAGGCGTGGCCGGGCAGGCCGTCACGGCCACCGCGACGGTCGCGCTCGTCACGAGCCTGCTGATCTCGGCGCTGACGCGCACGATCGACCGGCGGCGCGTGCTGCTCGTGTTCTCGGTGCTGCTCGTCGCGTCGAACCTGGCGGTCGCGTTCGCGCCGAACCTGGCCATGCTGCTGGTCGGCCGCGTCGTGCTCGGCATCGCGCTCGGCGGCTTCTGGACGATGGCGACGGCCACCGCGATGCGGCTCGTGCCGACGGCGATGGTGCCGCGTGCGCTGTCGATCATCTTCAGCGGCGTGGCCGTCGCGACGATCGCGTCCGCGCCGATGGGCAGCTACTTCGGCCACCTGATCGGCTGGCGCAACGTGTTCCTGATCGCGGCCCTGCTGGGCGGCATCGCGTTCGTGTCGCAGATCCTCACGCTGCCGTCGATGCCGCCGAGCGGCACGACGCGGCTGCGCACGCTGATCGACGTGCTGCGCCGGCCGACCGTCGGCCTCGGGATGTTCGCGACGATCCTCGTGTTCACCGGGCATTTCGCGTTCTTCACGTATCTGCGGCCGTTCCTCGAGCAGGTGGCCGGTGTCGGCGTGAACGGGCTGTCGGCGATCCTGCTCGGCTACGGCATCGCGAACTTCGTCGGCACGTCGCTGGCCGGCCGCGTGCTCGAACACCGGCTGCGGCCGATGCTGATCGGCATGCCCGCGTTGATGGTCGTGCTCGGCATCGCGCTCGTCGCGCTCGGCCGCGCGCCGATGATCGACGCGGTGCTCGTCGCGTTGTGGGGCATGGCGTTCGGCGGCGTGCCCGTCGCGTGGTCGACGTGGGTCACGCGTACCGTGCCCGATGAAGCGGAGAGCGCGGGCGGGCTGATCGTCGCGGCGATCCAGCTGGCGATCGCGACGGGCGCGGCGGCCGGCGGCGTCGTGTTCGACGCGAACGGCGCGGCCGGCGTGTTCGTCGGCGCCGCCGTCGTGCTGGCCGTCGCGGTCGCGACGATCGTGACCGGCGTGCCGAAGCGGGTTGGCGTGGTCGCGTCCTGACCGGCCGAGCGGCACGCGTGGCGCGGGCCGTCGGGCCTGCGATCGTCCGCGCGTCAGGCGGCGTCGGCGCCCGCGATGCGGTCGAGTTCCGCGAGCGCGTCTGCCGGCAGGTCGAGGTCGGCTGCCGCGAGATTCTCGCGCAGATGTGCGACCGACGACGTGCCGGGAATCAGCAGCAGGTTCGGCGCGCGGCGCAGCAGCCACGCAAGGGCGACCTGCATCGGCGTCGCGCCGGTACGGGCCGCCACGCCGGACAGCGTCGACGACTGCAGCGGCGAGAAGCCGCCGAGCGGAAAGTACGGCACGTACGCGATGCCGTCACGGGCAAGCGCGTCGATCAGCGCATCGTCGCCGCGGTGCGCGACGTTGTAGTGATTCTGCACGCAGACGATGTCGCAGATCCGCCGGCCTTGCGCGACCTGCGCGGGCGTGACGTTGCTCAGGCCGATGTGCCGGACGAGCCCGCGCCGCTGCAGCTCGGCGAGCGTGGCCAGCGGCGCTTCGATCGATCCTTCGGCCGGCCCGTGCGGGTCGAACATGATGCGCAGGTTGACGACGTCGAGCACATCGAGCCCCAGGTTGTGCAGGTTGTCGTGCACGGCCCGTTCGAGTTCGTCGGACGCGAACGCGGGCAGCCACGATGCGTCGTCGCCGCGGCGCGCGCCGATCTTCGTGACGATCACGAGATCGTCGCGATACGGATGCAGCGCGTCGCGGATCAGCCGGTTGGTGACGTGCGGGCCGTAGAAGTCGCTGGTGTCGATATGGTCGACGCCGGATTCGACGGCTTCGCGCAGGACGTTCAATGCTGCTTCTCGATCTTTGGGCGGGCCGAATACACCGGGGCCCGCGAGCTGCATCGCGCCGTAGCCGATCCGTTTGACGCGGCGATCGCCAAGCTTGAAGGTGGCGGTATGGCGAATATCGGGCATGACCGTACTCCTGTCGAAGAGATGAATGAATACGTTCAGCATAGGGACGAGTCATCTGCGCGATAAGCCGTCATAATCCGCACGGGTTGTACGAAAAGGCGAACAATGCAAGCCGATCTGGGTGATCTGAATGCGTTCATGGCTGTCGCGCGCGCCGGCGGGTTCCGCGACGCCGCCCGCGTGACGGGCCTCAGTGCGTCGGGGCTGAGCGAGGCCGTGCGCCGGCTGGAGGCCCGGCTCGGCGTCCGGCTGCTGCACCGCACGACGCGCAGCGTCGTGCCGACCGAAGCCGGCGAGCGTCTGCTCGCGCGTCTCGGCCCCGCGTTGACCGAAGTGGCGGCGGCGCTCGACGGCATCGGCGAATTCCGGGGCCGGCCGACGGGCACGCTGAAGCTCAATGTGCCGCTCAGCGCGTCGCGGCTCGTGCTGCCCGCGATCGTGCCGCGCTTCCTCGATGCGTACCCGGAAATCCGTCTGGAAGTGATCGCCGACGAAAATTTCGTCGACGTGCTGGCGGCCGGATGCGACGCGGGCATCCGCTACGACGATCGGCTCGAACAGGACATGATCGCGGTGCCGATCGGCCCGCGCATCCAGCGGTTCGCGACCGCGGCGGCTCCCGGCTATCTCGACCGCCATGGCCGGCCGCGGCATCCGCGCGACCTGCTCGATCATCGGTGCCTGCGTGGGCGCTTCGCGAGCGGCGTGATGCCGGCGTGGGAATACGAGCGCGACGGCGAGGTCGTGCGGATCGAGCCGGCCGCCGGGCCGCTGCTGGTGCAGATCGGCGGGGCGACGGAGTTGCTGGTCGATGCGGCGATCGCCGGTACGGGTATCGTGTATCTGTTCGAAGACTGGCTGCGCCCGCACCTGGAGAGCGGTGTGCTCGAACCTGTGCTCGAACCGTGGTGGCGGCCGTTTTCAGGTCCGTTTCTCTATTATCCGGGGCACCGCCTCGTGCCGCCGGCCCTGCGCGCATTCGTCGATTTCATCAAGGCGTCCTGAACGTGGCGGGCGGGCGATGCCCGGCCCGCCGCTCAGCGCACCGGCGCGTGCGCGTCGAGCAACTGCCGGTGGCGCGCGTCGGTCGCGTCGTCGGCCGGAAACATGCACTCCATGCGCAGTTCCTGCGCGGCCGCGCTTTGCGGCGTACCGACCGTCGTGATCAACGAGAAGTAACGCAGCACGACGCCTTCGTGGATGAAGCCGATCGGGACGACCGGCAGCGACGGCGCGGCGGCCGGCGCCGGCGGCGTCTTCCAGTCGCGCGGGGTAGCGGGGCAGGCGAGCAGGTCGTCGAGCAGCTGCCGGGTTTCGTCGTCGATCACGCGGCCGACCGATTCGCGATGCACACGCTGCAGCAGGCTGCGCGACGCGGTGCCCCAGTCGGCGACGAACGGCTGCATGCCGAGCGGATCGAACATCAGGCGCAGCAGGTTGCGCGGGCCTTCGCGTGCCGCCATGTCGATGAAGCAGCCGAAAAAGCGCGGTGCCGCATCGTTGGTCATCAGCACGTTCCAGTGACGGTCCATCACGATCGCCGGGAACGGCTCGTGCTGGCGCACGACGCGTTCGAGCGCGCGAATCACGCCGTGCATCTCCTGCGCGTCCCACGGTGCTTCCGAATACACCGGTGCATAGCCGGCCGCGAGCAGCAGCGCGTTGCGCTCGCGCAGGGGCACGTCGAGCGTCTGTGCGAGCGTCAGCAGCGTATCGCGGCCCGGCACGCTGCGCCCGCTTTCGATGAAGCTGATCTGGCGCTGCGAGATGCCGGCGTCGAGCGACAGGTCGAGCTGGCTCACACCGCGCACGTCGCGCCAGTAGCGCAGCAACCGGCCCAGTTCGTGCGGCGGCGAGTCCGGATCGCGGCGGGTGGCGTTCATCGGATGTCCCTGGTCGTTCCGTGATCGACGCGAACGACTATATCGGACTCACGCGGCCCGCGCATGCCACGCGAATGCGTCGAACGGCGCTTCGAGCGCGGGCCGCGCGACGCTGCCGACGTAGTTCGTGATCGTCGAGGCGGCGACGACCGCGATCACTTCCAGCAACTGCTCGGCACTGAATCCGGCGTCGAGGAACGACTGCCGGTCCACCTCGGCGATGCGGCCGCGCGTGTCGATCAGCGTGCGTGCGATGGCCGACAGCGCGGCCAGTTTTGCGTCGGCGGGCAGGTCGCCGCGCCGGATCGCGTCGACGTCGGCGGGCGCCACGCCCTGTTTCAGCGCGAGCGCGGTGTGGAACGCGACCGGCCATTCGCTCGCGTTCGTGACCGCGTTGGTGAGCAGCAGCGTCTGGATCTGCGGCTCGGTGAGGCTGCTCGCGTGCACGCGCTCGAACAGGCCGATGAAGCCGTTGATCAGCACCGGCGACGCGGCCATCGCCGCCGCGATGTTCGGGACGATGCCGAAGGCTTGCTGGAGTTGCTGGAGAACGGGCTTCGATTCGGCCGGCGCGGAATCGATCGTATGAAGCGGATAGGCGGACATGATGTTTCCCGGATGATGAGCGCCGCCGGAATGGCGGCGCGACATCCGAAGCGTAGGAGCGTGCGCGTCGCGCGCCAATTACATGGGATGTAATCGGGTGATGCGCACGCGACGCGCGGCCGTCCCTAGCTACCTTGCTTGACCATCGACGCCAGCGTCTTCATCGCCTGCAGGTACGGATACGGCCCGTGGCTGATGCGCGCCACGCCGTAGTCGGCGAGTTCGGCAAGCGTAGGCGTTTCCGACACGCGCATCACGTTCACGGGCAGCGGCGACGCGGCCGTCAGCGCGCGGATGAGCGCCGGCGACCGCAGGCCCGGCACGAAGAGGCCGTCGGCGCCGGCGGCCGCATACGCGCGAGCGCGAGCGAGCGTCGCGTCGAGCAATCGTTCGTCATGCGAATCGGCGGTTGCAACGAAGAATACGTCGGTGCGCGCGTTGATGAAGTAATCGGCGCCTGCGCGATCGGCCGCCTGCCGTGCCGCCGCGATACGGGCCGCGGCTTCTTCGGTATCGCGCAGTGCGCCCGTCGCCGGAACGCTGTCTTCGAGATTGCAGCCGATCGCGCCGGCCTGGATGCTCAGCGTGATCGTGTCGCCGACATCGTCCGGCCGCTCGCCGTATCCGCTTTCGAGATCGACGGTGACGGGCAGGTCCGTCGCGCGCGTGATCCGCTCGAGCACCTCCATCATCAGCGCGCGCGGCATCTGCTCGCCGTCGGCGAAACCGTTCGCGACCGCGACCGACCAGCTGCCCGTCGCCAGCGCGACGGCGCCGGCGTCGGCCACCGTGCGCGCGCTGCCGGCGTCCCACACGTTGAATAGCGCCAGCGGCTGGCCCGCGCGGTGTAGCGACCGGAAAACCGCGCCTTTCTCGTTGCTGCTCATGCTCGCTCCTCCTTGTGAATACCGGATCGGTTGTCGTGCCGAGCGATATTGCCACCGAATCGGGCGCCGCGACGGATTCGTACGATCACAACTGACAAGGAATGGCAGGAGGCACGCGGCCGGCCGCGCACCGGCTCAGCCGCGTGCGGCCGGATCGACCGACAGCGCGCGCAACTGGCCGCGCAACTGATCGACTTCGCCGGGCGCGAACGGACGCTCGATGTCAGCATGTGTCTGCTGCCACAGCGGGAATGCTTCGGCGAGCAGGTCGTGGCCGGCCGGTGTCAGTTCGAGCAGGCGGCTGCGCCGGTCGTCCGGGTCCTGCGCGATCGTGACGAGGCCGCGCCGCTCGAGCGGCTTGAGCGCGGCCGTGAGCGTGGTGCGGTCCATCGCGAGCAGCGACGCGACCGATTTCATCGGCGCCGGTTGCGGCCGGTTCAGCGACATCAGCAGCGAAAACTGGCCGTTGGTGAGGTCGAGCGGGCGCAGCACATCGTCGAAGATGCGCGCAAGATTGCGTGCCGCGCGCTGCATGTGCAGGCACAGGCAGCAATCGCGCACCATCAGCGTCGATTCGAAAGGAAGCTTTTCTTTGCGTGCCATGTTGCAATTGTGTTGATATCAACCTATCTTGTCAAGGTCGAGGCGCGGCAGCCCGCCGCGCCCGTCATCGGAGGAGAAGGCATGAGTGCGCAACAGCAGTTGTATCTCGCCGTATTTCTCGGGAGCAAGGATAGCCCGGCCATGAAGGCGTGGGTGGCGCTTCCGGAGGAAGAGCGGCGCACGCGCGAGCGCGACGGCATTGCCGCGTGGCATGCATGGGTCGACCGTCACCGCGACGCGATCGTCGAGATGGGCGGGCCGCTCGGCAAGACCAAGACCATCGACGCGGGCGGCATCGAGGACACGTCCAACGCGCTGAGCGGTTTTACCGTCGTGCGCGCGGCGTCGCACGATGCGGCGGCCGCGCTGTTCGAAGGCCATCCGCATTTCACGCTGTTCCCGGGCGAGTCGATCGACGTGATGCCGGTGCTGGCGGTTCCCGGCGCGTGAGCGGCCCGTGGTGCCGGGCGTCGCGTCGGCGCATCGATGCTTCGACGCGCCGTGGCCGGCATGCGGATAGTGTTCCGACATTCTGGAGGGAGACTGGCGATGAAGCTTTACGGTTTTGCCGGCACGCGTTCGCAGCGCGCGCTGTGGGGGCTGAAGGAACTCGATGCGGATTTCGAATTCGTGTCGGTCAACCTGCTCCAGGGCGAGCACAAGCGGCCCGAATTCCTGCGCCTCAATCCGGCCGGCAAGGTGCCCGTGCTGGTGGACGGCGACCTCGTGATTCCCGAGTCGGCCGCGATCGTGCTGTATCTCGCCGACAAGTATCCGGAGAAGGCGCTGCTGCCCGTCGATCCGGCGCTGCGTGCGGAGGCCTATCGGTGGGTCATGTTCGCGGTGACGGAGCTCGAGCAGCCGCTGTGGCGGATCACGCGGCATACGTTCCTCTATCCGCCGGAGAAGCGTTCGCCGGCCGACATCGAACTGGCGCGCGAGGATTTCACGACGATGGCCGCGATCCTCGACAAGCATCTCGAAGGCCGCGAATTCATCGTCGGCGATTCGCTGACGGTGGCCGATTGCGTGACGGTCTACCTGATCGACTGGGCGAGCGAATGCCATCTGATCGAACCGTTTCCGCAGCTGCGCGCGTATCTCGAGCGGCTGTACGCACGGCCGAAGGCGCCGCAGCGCATCGCGGACGCACGCAAGGCGGCGTGACGGCACGACGAGGGCCGCACGCGGTTGCGGTCACGACGCGCTGTTGGGGCCGCCGAGCGCGCGGCACAGCATCGACAGGTCGCGCAGCGTCAGGTGCGGCGTCGCGGCATGTTGCGACGCGTGTTCTTCGTCCGGGCGAGGCTCGCGGACGACCCATGCGGCCTGAAGCCCTGCATTCAGCGCGCCGACGATATCGAGGTGGAAATCGTCGCCGACATGCAGCAGTTCGGCCGGACGCACGTCGAGTGCGTCCGCCGCCGCATGGAAGATCTCGGGTTCCGGCTTCGCGAAGCCGAATGCACGCGCGCTGAGCGTCGTGCGGAAGAATTCGCCGCCGCCGGTCAGCCGGAGATCCGCGTTACCGTTGGTCACCGCAATCAACGGAAAGCGGGCGCTCAACCACGCGAGTGCCGGCAACGCGTCGTCATAGAATTCGACACGGTTGCGCGCGGCATAGAAGACGTCGTACGCCGCGTCGGTCAGCGAAACATCTTCGTTCGCGCGTTCCAGTGCCAGCCGGATCGAGCCGATTCTCATCGCGCGAAAGTCGCCGGCGAGGTCCGGGCGCAGCCGTTCGTATTCCTCACGTAGTTCGCTCAATGCCTGTTGCGTGGGCAGCACGCTCGCGGTATTGGGCGCGTGCTCGATCAGCCACGCGCGCAGCATTTCCTCGGCTCGTACGACGGACGGCCCGAACGGCCACAGGGTGTCGTCGAGATCGAACGAGAGGGCGGAAACTTTGGCGAGACGCATGGCGGTTGAACGAGGAGGGTGGCTTACCAGGGCCACGGAACGGAGGTGCCGGTGCCGTTGTCGAGGGCGTGCCGATACAGGAAGCGTGCAACGGTCAGGTCCTGAAGCGCGAGCCCCGTCATGTCGAAGACGGTGATCTCGTGCGCGGCCCGGTCGACCGGCGCCGCACCCGCGAGGATGTCACCGATTTCGGTGCGCGGCAAATCGGGTGCCCACTGGCACTCGCCGATGCTGCGCGCCTGATCGTGATCGTCGACGAAAATGCGCGCGCGTTCCAGCACGCCGGCCGGGAGTTCGCGCTTGCCTGCCGTATCGGCGCCCACGCAGGTCAGGTGCGTGCCCGGCTGCACCGCATCCGCGTCGAACAATGCGCCGCCGCCGGGCGTGGCGGTGATCACCACGTCGCTGGTGGCCACCGCGTCGTTCCGGTCGCGCGCGACGCCGATCGCGCATCGGTCGACGAAAGCCGATTCGAACCGCCGGTCCGGCTCGCCGCTCACATTCACGTACTGCACCGTGCAGCGTTGCGGCAGCAGCCTGAGCGCGTAGTCGAGCTGGACGCGCGCCTGCACGCCCGTGCCGAACACGCAGATTCGCGTGCTGTCCCGGCGCGCCAGCTGTTGCAGCCCGAGTCCGCCGGCTGCGCCGGTCCGCGCGGTGGTGATCGCGTTGCCGTCCATGATGCACAGCGGGCGCCCCGTGGCCGGGTCGAACAGCGCGACGGTGGCCTGATGCGGCTCGCCGCCGCGCGCGCGGTTGCCGGGCCAGAACCCGGCCGCCTTGAAACCGAGCAGGTCCTGGCCCGCGACGTCGCCCGACTTGATGCCGAACACGCCGCCGGTGTGCAGCTTCTCGCGTACCACCGGGAACACGCGTCCGGCCCGCCGGCTGTGCAGCACGAACGCTTCGCGGACCGCCGCCATCACCTGCTCGGCCTGAAGGGCGGGTTCGACGGCATCGCGGTCGAGAAGAAGGAGTCGGGCGTCTGTCGGCATGTCGGGTACGCCTTTTCGGCGCAAGGCGAAGCGGGGAGGTTTAAAGTGTGTCCAGATTTAGACAAATAGTCAATTCTGGCGCAAGGCGGTGTGGATGACGCGATGCGCCTACCATCCGTAGAAGCGTGGCCAGGTCTGCGCGATACCGCCTTCGCCGATGGCCTGATACTCCGGGTGCTGCGCGCCGGTGGCGCACGCGTGATTCGGCAGGATGCGCAGGCGCGTGCCGATCGGCAACCGCTGCGCGATGCCCAGGTCCGGCGTGCCCGTGCGCGACACGATCCCGTGCTCCTGGTTGGCCGCGCTCATCACGTAGTCGCCGAGCACGTCGCCGCCTTCGGTGCAGACCAGCCCGTAGCCGAAATCGCGCGCCTGGCGCTGGGTGCCGCGGTCGCGGCTCATCGCCATCCAGCCCGCGTCGACGATCGCCCAGCCTTTCTCTTCCTGGTGGCCGATCACGGTGGTCAGCACCGACAGCGCGATATCGGACAGGTCGCACACGCCGATGTTGTGCATCACGAGGTCGAACATCACGTACACGCCGGCGCGTACCTCGGTCACGCCGTCGAGGTGTTGCGCCGACAGCGCGGTGGGCGTCGAGCCGATGCTCACGACCAGGCAGGGCAGCCCGGCCGCCCTCAGGCGCTGCGCGGCCTGCACGGTGCGGCTGCGCTCCTGTTCGGCGATCGCGGCCAGCGCTTCGTGCGTGTCGTACTCGTAGCTGGAGCCCGCATGGGCCAGCACGCCGCCGAGCACCATTCCGCCGTCGACCAGCGCACGGCCGACGTCGATCAGCAGGTCGGCATCGGGTGGAATGCCGGAGCGATGGCCGTCGACGTCGACCTCGATCCACACGTCGAACCGCTCGCCGTGTTCGCGCCCGAACGCGGCGATCGCGTGCGCGGCCGGCAGGCTGTCGGCGACGATCTTCAGGTCGCAACCCTGCCGGCGCAGCGCAAGCGCCTGGCCCAGCTTGGCGGGCACCATGCCGACTGCGTAGACGATGTCGCGGACGCCGCCCGCGAAGAACTGTTCGGCTTCCTTGAGCGTCGACACCGTGATGCCCTGCGCGCCGGCCGCGATCTGCGCGTCGACGACGTGCCGGCATTTGGTGGTCTTGACGTGAGGGCGGAACGTGACGCCGAGCGCGTCCAGATGCGTCTGCATGCGGTCGATGTTGGCGCGCATGCGGCCGACATCGATCAAGGCGGCTGGGGTGTTGAGGGTTTGAAGGTCCACGATGCGTTCGATGATGAGGTGGTCGACGCGGACACTTTAGGGCGATCGATGTGCACCGTGTTTAACGCAGCACTAATCCGCCATTAAGCCGCATTTAATCTGCGCGAATCGAGCGGATCGTGGCGCCGTTCAGGCTTTGCCACGCCACGGCGGCGGATCGAGAAACTGCCGCGCGGCGTCGAGAAACACCCGTTGCCGCGCGGAACGGCCGGTGCGGGACGGCAGCAGCGCTGTTACCGGCGCGGGCGGCAGGCGCCAGTCCGGCAACAACCGGACGAGCTTGCCGCTCGCCAGCAGCGGGGCGACGTCCCACTCGGAGCGCTCGACGATGCCGAGGCCGGCCAATGCCCATTCGGTGATGACGGTGCCGTCGTTCGACGACAGCGCGCCGGTGACACGAATGACGGCAGCCCGCCGCGGCTCGCCCTTGACGTCGCCGTCGGGCGAGAAACGCCAGCGCGGAATGTCCTCGTCGTTTTCGCGCAGGCACAGGCAGTCGTATCGCACGAGATCGGACGGGTGATTCAGGTCCTTGATGCGGCGCGCATAAGCCGGGCTCGCACACAGGAAGCGCTCGTTGGGGGCGAGCGGGTAGCCGACCCACGACGACGACTTGAGGCTGCCGACATGGACGACCACGTCGGCGCCCGACGCGCCGGTCAGCGGGCTGTCCGACAGGTGCAGCGAGATTTCGAGCTTCGGATGCGCACGCTGGACGTCGCGCACGATCCGTGCGACGTACTTGCGCCCGAAGCCGAGCGGCGCGACGACGCGCAGCGTGCCCTGCACGTCGCCGTGGTCGCCCGCGATGCTGACCGGCAGCGCCTCCACGCGCTCCAGGATGCCGACGGCTTCCTGGTACAGCCGCTGCCCTTCGTCGGTGAGCGCGATCCCTTTCGGCTGCCGCACTGCGAGCCGTGCGTTCAGGCGCGCTTCCATCCGCTGCAGGCGAATCGTGACTGCGGGCGGCGTGAGATCGAGCAGGCGCGCGGCAGCGGCCAGTGAGCGCGACGCGCCGATCGCGCGGACGAGTCGAAGGTCGTCGAGGTCGAGCATTTCTTCAGCTTTAATGCTTGGGATGTCGAGCATTAAACCGCACATCGCACGGCGAAGCTAGCGACGCGGCGTCGGCCCGCGACGACGACAGCCGGACCCGTCAGTCCCGTTCGCTCGATACATCGGGTCTTCCGGTCGCGCGTGACGCCCGACCGCACGCTGTCCTACGCGTGCAGCCCGAAGATCAGCGATCGGTGCGCACCCACGCCGGCCGCGACGCCCGACGCGGATGCGAACGTCGCGTTGGTCATCAGGCTCGACGCGTCGCCCGCGGCATACACGCCGGCGACGCTCGTCTGCTTCCACGTATCGACGCGAATCGCGTTGCCGAGCGGTCCTTCGTCGAATGCGCAGCCGAGCTGCTGCGCGAGGTCGCTGGCCATGTCGGTGCGCGCGCCGACGAACAGCGCGTCGATCGGCACGACCCGCCCGTCGGCGAGCCGCAGCGCGTCGATACGCGGCGCGTCGCCGAGGAGCTCGACAACCGGCGAGCGCTCGATGCGCACGCCGCGCGCGGCGAGCAGCGCGGCTTCTTCTTCGTTGGCTTCGACCACGCCCTGCGTGAACCACGTCGTCGGGCCCCAGTCCGGAATCAGGATCGCCTGATGGACCGAGAGCGGATGCGTCGCGAGCACGCCGAGCCGCCGGCCGCTTACCTCGTATCCATGGCAGTACGGACAATGCAGCACGCTGATGCCCCAGCGTTCGACGAGCCCCGGCAGCGCGGGCAGTTCGTCGCGGATGCCGGTCGCGAAAATCAGCCGGTCGGCGCTCGCGCGGCGGCCGTCGCCGAGCGTCACGCGAAAGCGTCCGTCCGCATCGCGCTCGGCCGTGCGCACGTCGCCGTCGATCCGCTGCACGGTCGGATACGCGGCGAGCTGCGCGGTGGCTTCGGCGACGATCTGCGCGGGCGGCTTGCCGTCCTGCCCGAAAAAGCCGTGCGCGTGTTCGGCGAACCGGTTGCGCGGCCGGCCGGCGTCGATCACGAGTACCCGGCGGCGCGCCCGTGCCAGCTGCATCGCAGCCGACAGCCCGGCAAAGCTGCCGCCGACCACGATCACTTCATGATGGTTGTCCATGCATCGACTCCTGTCCTGAACCTGCGTGAATGACACACGTGTTCCGCTGGCGGCCAACTCATGGAACACGAGAAGTTGCATGATAGGACGATGGTATCATTCATGCAACTTCAGAAGTTTCGAGAGAGAGAGAGGGAGTCCCGCCCGTGAGAACCGACAGCCGTTTGTCGCGCATGCTGCATGCGCTGATCCACATGGACCAGGCCGACGGCCCGCTGACGTCGGAGACGATCGCGACGATGCTGGCCACGAATCCGGTCGTCGTGCGGCGCCTGCTCGGCGGGTTGCGCGATTGCGGCTACGTGCAGTCGGAGAAGGGGCACGGCGGCGGCTGGGTGCTGAGTGTCGCGCTCGACGACATCACGCTGCTCGACGTCTATCGCGCGGTGGGCGAACCGCCGCTGTTCTCCGAACTCGTGCCCGAGGACGAGCCGGAATGCCTGGTCGAACAGGCGGTCAACGCGCATCTGTCGGCGACACTGAAGGAGGCCGAAGCGTCGCTCCTGGCACGCTTCGGCGAAGTCACGCTCGGCATGCTGTCGCGCGATTTCGAAGCGAAGGCTGCGCTGCGGGGTTACACGCGCTGACGCGGCGCGGCATCCCGATCGAGCGCGCCCGACGTGCGATCCGGCACGATCCGGCGCGGCCAAAACCGTCGCGCCGCGATGTTCTGTCCCCCAACTTCTGCCCGGTTCGCCCGCCACAGGGCAAAATACGGGTTTTCCGCACCCGCGAGGGCGCGACCGAATCACGCGCCGGGCGGCGGCAGTGCGCATGCCGCACGCCGCCGCCCGGCGCCCAGGCAAGATCGCTCGCCACGCTGCGAGCCCACAGGAGTCCAGACCCCATGCCCGAATCCAACCTGTCCTTTTTCGGCCGGCTGTCGCTTGCCGTCGGCACGTTCTTCTCCGTGCTCGGCAATCGCGAGTTCGCAGCCGGCGTGCTGCGCGTGCGCGATGGCGCCCCGGCACCGGTCGTGCCGACCCCTGCCCCGGCTGCCGCGCCCGTCGCACCGGCGCCCGCACCCGTGAAGGCGCCGGCGCCCGAGCTGCGCGAAGCGAGCCCGCAGGCTGCGCTGCAACTGCTCGGCCTGCTGCAGCGCGATGCGCGCTTCATCGACTTCGTCGAGGAAGACATCGCCGGCTACGCGGACGCCGACATCGGCGCGGCCGCGCGCCTCGTGCACGACGGCTGCCGCGCCGCGCTGCGCGAACATTTCACGATCGTGCCGGTGCGCGATGAAGCCGAAGGCAGCCGCGTGACGCTGCCGGCCGGCTTCGACGCGACGGCCGTGCGCGTGACGGGCAACGTGGTCGGTTCGGCGCCGTTCACGGGCACGGTCAGCCATCGCGGCTGGCGCGTGGCCGACGTGCGCCTGCCGAAGCTGACGGGCAGCCACGACGCATCGGTGGTCGCACCGGCGGAGGTGGAACTGTGAGCGATCCGCGCTATTCGATCGGTATCGACCTCGGGACGACCCACTGCGCGCTGTCGTATGTCGACAGCAGCGCAAGCGACGGCGAAACGATCACGCAGCAGGTGCTGCCGATCGCGCAGCTGACCGCACCGGGCGCGCTGGAATCGCGCGACCTGCTGCCGTCGTTCCTCTACCTGCCGCATGAAAGCGAACTGACGCAGGGCGACCTGACGCTGCCGTGGACGGCCTCGCGCGCGTTCGCGGTCGGCGAGATGGCGCGCACGCGCGGCGCCGGCACGCCGATCCGCCTCGTGTCGAGCGCAAAGAGCTGGCTGTGCCACCCGGGCGTCGACCGCCGCGCGGCGATCCTGCCGAGCGATGCGCCGCCGGAAGTCGCGCGCGTGTCGCCGCTGGAAAGCTCGATCCGCTACCTGACGCACCTGCGCGAAGCGTGGGACCACGCGCATCCAGACGCGCCGTTCGCCGACCAGGACGTGACGGTCACGATCCCCGCTTCGTTCGATCCGGCCGCGCGCGAACTGACGGCCGAAGCGGCACGTGCCGCCGGCTATTCGCGGATGACGCTGCTCGAGGAGCCGCAGGCCGCGCTGTACAGCTGGATCCAGAAGAGCCAGGGCGGCTGGCGCAAGCAGGTGCAGGTCGGCGACCTGATCCTGTGCGTCGACGTCGGCGGCGGCACGACCGACCTGTCGCTGATCGCGGTGGTCGAGCGCGACGGCAATCTCGAGCTGCACCGCGTGGCCGTCGGCGAGCACATCCTGCTCGGCGGCGACAACATGGACCTCGCGCTCGCGCACGTGGTCGCACGCAAGCTCGCGCAGCAGGGCACGCAGGCCGACCCGTGGCAGCTGCGTGCACTTACGTACGCGTGCCGCTCGGCGAAGGAAACGCTGCTGTCCGACCCGGCGACCGACGCGGTGCCGCTCGTCGTGCCGAGCCGCGGCTCGAAGCTGATCGGCGGGTCGATCCGCACGGAACTCACGCGCGCCGAACTCACGCAGACGATCCTCGAAGGCTTCTTCCCGCAAATCGACGCGGCCGCGCGCCCGGTGAGCCGCGCGCGGGTCGGCCTGACGCAGCTCGGCCTGCCGTATGCGCAGGACGCGGGCATCACGCGCCATCTCGCGGCGTTCCTCGGCCGCCAGGTCGCGGCGCTCGACTCGCTCGAAGGCGTGCAGCGCACGCTGCCGCAGGGCGCGACGTTCCTGCACCCGACCGCCGTGCTGTTCAACGGCGGCGTGTTCAAGTCGACGCTGCTCACGCAGCGCGTGCTCGACACGCTCAACAGCTGGCTGGCCGCCGAAGGCGCGCCGCCCGCGCGCCTGCTCGAAGGCGCCGATCTCGACCTCGCGGTCGCGCGCGGCGCGGCGTACTACGGCTACGTGAAGCGCGGCCGTGGCGTGCGCATTCGCGGCGGCACGGCGCGTGCGTACTACGTCGCGATCGAATCGGCGATGCCCGCGGTGCCGGGGCTCGAACCGCCGGTGCAGGCGCTGTGCGTCGCGCCGTTCGGGATGGAGGAGGGCTCCGACGCGGCGCTGCCGCCGCAGGAGTTCGGCCTCGTCGTCGGCGAACCGGTGCAGTTCCGCTTCTTCGGTTCGTCGGTGCGCCGCCAGGACCAGGTCGGCACGCTGCTCGACTACTGGTCGCCGGAGGAGCTGCAGGAGCTGGAGGAAATCCAGGCGACGCTGCCCGCCGAAGGGCGCACGGTCGGCGAAGTCGTGCCGGTGAAGCTGCATGCGCGCGTGACCGAAGCCGGCACGCTCGAGCTCGAGGCGATCCCGAGCGGCACGAACGAGCGCTGGAAGGTCGAGTTCGACGTGCGCGGCGCCGCCTGAGCGCGATGAAGCGTTATACGGTCGGCATCGACCTCGGCACGAGCAATACGGTCGTCGCGTACGTCGAGGCCGGTTCCGACGCGATCCGCGTGTTCGACGTCGAGCAGCTGGTCGGCCCCGGCGCGGTGGCCGCGCAGCCGCTGCTGCCGTCGGTGCGCTATCACCCGGCGGCCGGCGAACTGCCGCCCGACGCGTTGCGATTGCCGTGGGCGGCCGATGCGAAGGCGAACGCCGCCGGTGCGCCGCCGGCCGTGATCGGCCGCTACGCGCGCACGCTCGGCGCGCAGGTGCCGGGCCGGCTCGTGTCGAGCGCGAAGAGCTGGCTGTCGCACGCCGCGGTCGACCGGCTCGCGGCGATCCTGCCGTGGGGCGCGGCCGACGGCGTCGACAAGGTGTCGCCGGTCGACGCGAGCGCGAGCTATCTCGCGCATGTGCGTGACGCGTGGAATGCGTGCTTTCCCGATGCGCCGCTCGCGAAGCAGGACGTGATCCTGACGGTGCCCGCATCGTTCGACGACGGCGCGCGCGCCTTGACGGTCGAGGCCGCGCGGCGCGCGAAGCTGCCCGCGCTGCGGCTGCTGGAAGAGCCGCAGGCTGCGTTCTACGACTGGCTGTACGGCCAGCGCACCACGCTGCGCGAGTCGTTTGCCACGCCGCGCCGCGTGCTGATCTGCGACGTCGGCGGCGGCACGACCGACCTCACGCTCGTCGATGTCGCGCCGGGCGACGACGGCGAGCCGACGTTCACGCGCGTCGGCGTCGGCAATCACCTGATGCTCGGCGGCGACAACATGGACCTCGCGCTCGCGCGACTGGTCGAGACGCGGTTGACCGAGCCCGGCACGCGGCTGTCGGCCGCAAGCCTGTCGCAGCTCGTCGAGCGCTGCCGCGCGGCGAAGGAGCGGCTGCTCGGCGACGATGCGCCGGCGTCCGTCGCCGTCACGCTGCTCGGCGCGGGCAGCAAGCTCGTCGGCGGTGCGCGCTCGGCCGAGCTGACGCGCGAGGAAGTCGAGCAGATCGTCGTCGACGGGTTCTTTCCGCAGGTCGAAGCCGGTGAGCTGCCGCGCCGTGCGCGTGCGGCGATCGTCGAATTCGGGCTGCCGTATGCGAGCGACGCGGCCGTCACGCGGCACGTCGCCGCGTTCCTGAATCGTCATGCGGAAGGCCCGCTGCCCGACACGCTGCTGCTCAACGGCGGCGTGTTCCGCGCGGGCGCGCTCGCCGGCCGTCTCGCGCAGACGCTCGGCGCCTGGCGCGGCGCGCCGCTCGACGTGCTGCACAACGCGCATCCGGACGTGGCCGTCGCGCGTGGAGCGGTCGCGTACGGGCTTGCGCGTGCCGGGCACGCGCCGCGTATCGGCGGCGGGTCCGCGCGCAGCTATTTCCTCGTGCTCGACGACGGCGCGGCCGACTCGACCGCGCGCGGCGTCTGCCTGCTGCCGCGCGGTACGGAAGAGGGGCACGAGATCCGGCTCGACGATCGCACGTTCGCGCTGCAGCTCGGGCAGCCGGTGCGTTTCCACCTTGTGTCGACGGTGGCCGAGACGAAGTATCGACCGGGCGATCTCGTCGATCTCGATGGCGGCGATTTCGTGCGGCTGCCGCCGATCGCGACGGTCGTCGATGCGAAGGCGGGCTGCGACGCCCGCGAAACGCCGGTGAAGCTCACGGCGTCGCTGACCGAGGTCGGCACGCTCGAAATGCACTGCATCGCGACCGACGACGCGGCGCGTCGCTGGCGGCTCGAGTTCCAGTTGCGCGGCGATGCGCCGGTTCAAGGCGACGATGCGGGGCCCGCGCGGCATCCGCGTCTCGACCAGGCGATCGAGCTGATCGAGCGCTCGTTCGGCAGCAAGGCCGCGGGCGTGACGCCGAAGGACACGCGCCGGTTGCGCGCGCAACTCGAACAGGTGCTCGGTGCGCGCGACGAGTGGGACGTCGCGCTCGCGCGGAAACTGTTCGATGCGCTGCTCGCACGCGCCCGGCGGCGGCGCCGTTCGGCCGATCACGAACGGGCGTGGCTGAACCTTGCCGGTTACTGCCTGCGTCCGGGTTTTGGTCATCCGCTCGATGCATGGCGCATCGAGCAGCTGTGGCCGCTGTTCGACGACGGGATTCAATACGTGACCGACGGACAGGTGTGGTCCGAGTGGTGGACGCTGTGGCGGCGCGTGGCCGGCGGCCTCAACGACGATGCGCAGACGCAGGTGCGCGACGCGATCGCGTTCCTCGAGCCGTCCGACGACAAGCGCCGCAAGCTGCCGTTCGATCCGGGCAAGGTCGGCCCGGCCGACATGACGCGGCTGTCCGCGTCGCTCGAACGGCTGCCCGTCGAGCGCAAGGTCGAGCTGGGCGAGCGCCTGATCGCGCAGTTGCAGAAGCCGGCCGAGCGGGCGCTGTGCGCGTGGGCGCTCGGGCGCATCGGGGCGCGCCGGCCGTTCTACGGCAGTGCGCACAGCGTCGTGCCGGCGGAAGTCGCCAACGGCTGGCTCGACGCGTTGTTCGCGCTCGACTGGAAACAGGTCGAGCCGGCCGCGTTCGCGGCTGCGCAGATCGCGCGGATGACGGGCGATCGTTCACGCGATTTACCGGACGACACGCGTGAGGCCGTCATCAAGCGCCTGTCGGCCGCGCATGCATCGGCGGCCTGGATCGACATGGTGCGCGAGGCGATCGCGTTCGACGAAGCCGACACGGTGCGCGTGTTCGGCGAGACGCTGCCGGCGGGGTTGAAGCTGCTGGGTGGTTGAGCGCCGTGCTGGATGCTTCGGCCTCGTTCGCAGGACGAAGCATCCGGTTGCATCGGCCGTGACCTGGGGCCGATGTGCTTTCCCTTCAGGCGTGCGGTTCCGCTTCGCGCTGCCGTTCCGCCGCTTCGACTTCCGCTGTTTCGCGTGCCGCATGACGCCGCGCGAGATGAATCCCCGCGAGCATGCAGCGCACCGACCCGCCGGCCAGTTCGATCGTCGGTACGTCGAGCGGCAGCAGCCGCGCGGAGCGCTCGATCACCGTGCGCTGGTCGGGCGTGAGGCAATCGAACGCGCGTCGCGACAGCGCGAGCACGCGGCCGTCCTTGCCCGACAATTCCAGCGTATTGCCCGCGAAATTCGCGATCTGCGCGTGGTCGAGCGCGATCACCGCGCGCCCCGTTTCGGTCAGGCGTTGCGCGATTTCGCCGCGGCGCCGGCTGTCGGCGATCAGGTCGAGGCCGACCATCGCGAATTCGGTCGCGACGCTCATCATCACGTTCGTGTGATAGATCGGCCGCCCGTTCGCATCGGCCGTATCGAAGCAGATCGGCTCGAAATTGAAGTTCGTGCAGAAGCGTTCGAGCGCGACCGGATCGGCGCGGCGCGAGCGCGCGGTGTACGCGATCCGCGCGACGTGGTCGAGCACCATCGCACCGGTGCCTTCGAGGAACACGTCGTCGTATTCGAGCCCCGAGTAGTCGATCACGTCCTGCACGCGGTATTCGGCCTTGAGCGTCTCGATCACGTCCGCGCGTCGCTCGCGGCGGCGGTTCGGACTGCACATCGGAAACAGCGCGACATGGCCGCCCGGATGCGTCGAGAACCAGTTGTTCGGGAACACGGAGTCGGGAGTGTCGCGCTCGCCGTGGTCGTCGAACACGTGCACGCGCACGCCCGCATCGGCGAGCGCCTGCGCGGCGGCAGTGACTTCGTCGCGTGCGGCGTCGGATACCGAGGCCGTGTCGATGGCGCCGCCGCCGGGCGTGCGCTGGAACGCGTTGTCGGCCGCGGTCTGCGGGTTCGGCAGGAAGCAGTGCGGCCGGATCATCACGACGGCGGCCGGCGCCTGGATCGATACGAGATTCATGAAAGGCAGGAGCGAAGGGCGGGAAAACGGGCGGCGCACGGGCCGCCCGGGGATGACGGTCAGCGCGCGAACGCGGCGACGGCTTCGGTCACGAACGCCGCGTGACCCTGCGCGATCGCGGCCGGGTCGTCGATCAGCGCGAACAGGTTCTTCGGGTCGACGGCCGGCGGAATCAGCGCGATCTCGACGCCCGCGTTGTGCTGCTGCGCGAGCGCGTACAGGTAGCGCAGCGCCGAGTAATCCTCGAGCGCGAAGCCGACCGAGTCGAACACCGTGACTTCGTCCGCACGTTCGCGGCCGGTCGTCTCGCGCTGCAGCACGCGCCACAGCTCGGTGACGGGGAAGTCGGCCGGCATCTGCTGGATCTCGCCCTCGATGCGCGACTGCGGCTCGAATTCGACGAACACGCGGCCCGCGTGCAGCACGCCCGCCTCGAGTTCGGTCTTGCCGGGGCAATCGCCGCCCACGGCGTTCAGGTGCATGCCGGGCTCGATCATGTCGGCCGTGACGATCGTCGCGTACGCCTTGTCGGCGGTGACGGTCGTTACGATGTCGGCGCCGCGCACGGCGTCGGCGGTCGATGCCGCGCGCACGACGCGCAGATCGGGATACGCGGAGAGGTTCCGCACGAGCTTGTCGGTCGCTTGGCGGTCGACGTCGAACACGCGAATCTCGTCGATGCCGAGCAGCGAGTGGAACGCGATCGCCTGGAATTCGCTCTGCGCGCCGTTGCCGATCAGCGCCATCTTGCGCGAATCGGGGCGTGCGAGCAGCTGGGCGGCCAGCACCGACGTGGCGGCCGTGCGCAACGCGGTGGTGAGCGTGAGTTCGGCGAGCAGCAGCGGGTAGCCGGTATCGACTTCGGCGAGCGCGCCGAACGCCATCACCGTGTGCATGCCGCGCGCCGCGTTGACGGGGTGGCCGTTCACGTACTTGAACGCGAACAGCGACGCGTTCGCGACGGGCATGAGCTCGATCACGCCGTCGCGCGAATGGCAGGCGACGCGCGGCGACTTGTCGAAATCGGCCCAGTGCAGGTAATCGGCGCGCAGCGTGTCGACGAGTTCGCGCAGGAACGTCGTCACGCCGGTCCTGGCGATCAGGCGGGCGGTGGCGGGAACGTCGAGGAAGCGGGTCATCGGTCTGTCTCCATATTCAGTGCCGGTACGGGTGTCCTGGCGTTCTGGTCGACCGGGCGGTGTTTCGGCGCGAGCCTCGGGCTTCCTGGAAAGCGCGGCGCGGCGTGTCCGGCCGGTCGATGGAGTCATTATTTCCGCGAGTCGAGCCAACAAAAAGACAGCAAAAGTGGCATATTTATCGATAGACTTGGCAAATTGCCAGACTATTCCGGCAGTTTGTCCGGTTTTCGCTGGTCAAAATGTGCAGCCTCCGGCACGCTGGCGGCCGGCTCGCGCCCAACAGGAAGCCCCGTTCATGATCACGCTTGATGACGTCGACCGTCAGCTCATCGCACTGCTGCGCGACAACGCGCGACTGCCCGTCGTCGCGCTGGCGAAGGCATTGCGCGTCGCGCGCGCGACCGTGCAGAACCGGCTGACGCGGCTGGAGAAAAATGGCGTGATCGTCGGCTATACGGTGCGGCTCAAGCCGGCGGCGGAACGCCACCGGATTCGCGCGCTGATGTCGATCGCGGTGCAGGGCAATCGCGGCGCGGAGGTGGTGAAGGTGCTGCGCGGGCATCCGAACGTCGCGTCGATCCACAGCACGAACGGGCGCTGGGATCTCGTCGCCGAACTGCATGCCGATTCGCTCGAGCACTTCGATCGCGTGCTCGGCGCGATCCGGCTGATCGACGGGATCGCGAATACCGAGACGAGCATCCTGCTGTCGACGCACAAGGCGTGACGCGGGCGGAACCCGCGTCACGCCGCTCCGTGCGGTCAGGCGCCGGCCGCCGGCTCCGGAAACACCGGCTCGCCCAGCGTCAGCATCAACCGGTTCGCCCACGCGAAGATCGCGATCGCGTGCGACAGGTCGAGAATCTCTTCATGCGTCAGCCCTTCGGCTTCGAGTGCGTCGATCGCGCTTTCGTCGATCGCGTCGGGCCGTTCGGTCAACGCGATCGCATAGCGGATGATCGCGCGTTCACGCGCCGTCGTGCCGGCCGTCGCGGGATCGTCGAATACCTGCTCGATCGCATCGGTGCGTTTCGCGAGCTGCGCGAAGCGCTGCGCATGCACCGACGCGCAATACACGCAGCCGTTCACGCGCGACACGGCCGTGCTGGCCAGCTCTCGTTCCGCGCGCGACAGCCCACCGGGGCCGTACATGATCGCGTTGAACACGCCCGAGCGTTGCCGCAGGATCTCGGGCAGGTGCACGAGCAGCAGGTAATAGTCGGACGTCTTCGCCTGCGGGTGGCTCGCTTCGAGCACGGCGAGCTGATCGGGCGTCGCGGCATCGAGCGATACCGTGTCGAGCCACGCGCGCCAGCCGAGCGTGTCGGATGTGAAGCCGTGAGTGTTCGTCGTCACGCGGCCTCCTTGCCGGCACGGGCCTGAAGCGCCTGCGCGGCAACGGCGACGCGCAACTGATAGGCGACGAACGCCACGAGCTGCGACAGCGCGACGATCACGGGTGTCGTGAGGCCGGCCGACTTCAGTGCGTCGAGATCGGATGCGCGGGCATCGACAGGCGAGAGCGTCAGGCGCTTCGCGTGCGCGAGAAGCGCGCCGAGGCGTCGAGGCAGTGCGTCGAATGCATCGGCATCCGCGTGTTCGATGTCGCGTGCCGTGCCGCCCGCGTCGAGCAGTCGGGCGCGATACGTGTCGGCCAGCGCGTGTGCATTCGACTTCCGCGCGACATACCGCGCCGCATGCAGCCGCTCGACCAGCGAAAGATCGGGCAAGGCGGGATCGAGCAGCGCGGCTTCGCTCAGCTGCGTATGCAGCAGCACCTTGTCGCGTGCGCGGCGCAGCGTGGCGATGGCATCGCCGTCGCGCAGGCCGGCCACCGCGTCGATCGTATCCGGCACGGCGGCCGGCGTGATGGAGTCAGTCATCGTTTCGGTTTTCCTTCTTCGTCGGTGTGATCGATGGCGTGCGCTCACGCATCGGCGTCGTGCCATTCGTCGCCTTGCAGTTCGGCATTCGCGTACGCGACGAGCGCGTCGTAATGCCGGTCGCGATCGGCGTCGAACAGTCGGCTCGCAATGCCGCGCGCGAGCCGCTTCGCGCCCGCGCTGATCGCCGGGATATCGCCGGACAGCTTGCCGTGGCTCAGGCTCGCCGCGTGGTTGAAGCAATGGATACGCGTGACGGCCGGGCATGCGCCGCGCTCACGCTCCTGGAACGTGAACGCGGGACCGAGGTCGGGCGATTCGGCGAGTTCGTCGAGCCATAGAGCCGGTTCCGGCCGGTAGCGATCCTTCCAGCGCCGCACGTGCGCGCCGAACGACGCGAATTCCTCGCGCGTCGTCCAGTCCGAATGAAAGCCCGTCGCGAAGATCAGGAAATCGACGGTGTAGCGCCCGCGCGGCGTCGTGACGTCGAGGCCGTCCGCGTGGTCGGCAAGCGTTTCGATCGGGCTGCTTGCATGAAAATGTGCGTGCTCGTGGCGCGACACGCGCAGCACGCTGTCGCGCGGCGGTGGCGTCTGCGACGTCAACGCGTAGTGCATGAAGCGCCACTTCGTCGCGTCGTCGAGATCGGCATAGCCGTGCACGAGCCCCGGGCTGCCGATGCCGGTCAGCTTGTTGATGCGCGGAATGTCCGCGCGGCGGAAGAACAGGTCGACGCGCGCGGCGCCGGCTTCGAGTGCGGTGCCCGCGTTGTCGAATGCGGACGCGCCTGCACCGACGACGCCGACGCGCTTGCCCGCGAGCGCCGCGAAGTCGATCGGCTCCGACGAATGGGCCCAGCGCGCGCGTGGCACGCGGTACGCGACGGGCGGTACATATGGGCCGCCGAGACCGTCGCGGCCGGTCGCGAGCACGACGTGCCGCGCGAGCAGCGTCTGCGCTTCGCCGTTGCCGCGCACGTCGAGCGCGAGCAGCCCGTCGTCGCGCGTGCGCAGCGCGACGAGCGCCGTGTCGTTGCGCACCTGCAGGTCGAGCACGCGCCGATACCAGCGCAGGTAGTCCATCCATTGCGTGCGCGGAATCTTGTAGAGCGCGTCCCAGGCGTCGCGGCCGAATTGTGCTTCGAACCATGCGCGGAACGTCAGTGCGGGCAGGCCGAGCGCGGGGCCCGTGAGCTGCTTCGGCGAGCGCAACGTTTCCATCCGCGCGAACGTGATCCACGGGCCTTCGTAGCCGGCCGGCGCGCGGTCGATCACGCACTGGTTGTCGATGCCGAGCAGGCGCAGTTCGGCGGATGCCGCGAGCCCTGCCATGCCGCCGCCGACGATCGCGACGTCGAGCACGCGTGCGCCGTCCGCTTCGCGCGGCGGCACCCACGACGGCGCGGGCAGGTCGAGCCAGCGCAGATCCTGCGCGAGCCGTGCCTCGAGTGCGTCGAGCGGTGTCGTCATGCGGCCTCCGGGCGCGTGCGGCGGGCACGTGCGGTGCGTGGCGGACGTGGCGGCCGCTCGTTGCGCAGCCGGTCGCCGCGCAGCAGTGCGTCATGCGCGGCCGCGTCGTGGAAGATCACGTCGTCGAGCAGCGCGCCCGTCGTGCGGTGCAGCGCGTCGAGCAGCGCATCGACGGCTGCCGTGCGCGGCTTGCCGGCCGGCGTTGCGACGCCGAACGCGAACGGGATGTCGACGTCGAGCGGCCGCGCGACGACACCGTCCACCGGCAGCGCGACGCCCGTCGCCGGATCGACGATGCCGATCCCGATGCCCGCGCGCGCGGCCATCACCGCATTCAGCGATGCATTGGTCTCGATGAACACGCGCGCATCGACACGGGCAGCCGCGAACGCGGCGTCGATGCGCTGGCGCAGCCGGTGCCGGTTCGCGACCGTCACGATACGGCGCTGCGCGAGATCGCGCAGCGCGATGCGCGGCTTCGCCGCGAGCGGATCGCCGGCGGGCAGCACGGCGACGCAGGGTGTTTGCGCGATCCAGTGCACGTCGAGCCCGGCATGCGCCATCGGCAGCGTGACGACGCCGACGTCGGCCGTGCCGGCCAGCACTTCATGCACGACATGCTCGGCCGATTCGCTGCGCAACTGGTAATGCGGCGCGTGCGCGTCGTCGGGCAGCGCGGCGAGCGCGGCCGGCACGAGCGTGGCCGCGAGCGACGGCGTCGCCGCGATGCGCACGGGTTCGGCCGTTTCGTCGCCGAGCGCGCGTGCGCGTGCCTCGATCGCACGCAGGCCGACCAGCGAGCGTTCGACTTCCTCGTACAGCAGGAAGGCGCGCCGCGTCGGCGTGACGCGCGGGCCGTGCCGGTCGAACAGCGCGTAGCCGAGATCGGCTTCGAGCTCCTGGATCTGCCGCGTGACGGCCGGCTGCGAGCGGCCGAGCAGTTCGCCCGCGCCGGTCACGCTGCCGGCCGACATGACCGCGGAAAAGGCTTCGAGTTGATGCAGCTCCATGACGCGTTCCAATGATGCGATTTGCGCATTGTAGAAGTCCGAGCATGCATGATTCATATAATGATTCCTGCTATCGACAGCGCCAAAACTGCGAAGCGTGCGATGGCGGCGGCGGCCGGTTGCGCCAGCATGCGCATCGGTTGCGCGTGGCGGCGCGAAGGAAACGTCAATCGAATCAAAGCGATGCGACGTGTGTCGATGGATCGCGCAAGGGGGGGCGAACGCATGCGCGGTCGCGAGCGCGATCCGCTTCGCGCCGCACGCGATATCGATATGCGCAAAACTTCGTTGGATCGCCCTGAGCCGGATGGTTACATGCCCTCACTCTTTTCGACTGACTGAAGCTGGGGGACGCATGAACGTTTCGGGGAACGACGCACGCGGCGCATGGCGGCGCGTGCTGGGCACGGTAGCGGCGCTCGCTGCCGCATGGGGCTTGTCGACGGGCGGTGCGCTCGCGGCCGGCGTGTCGGGCGAGCCGGTGGTGGTCGGCGTGAGCGGGCCGCTCACGGGCCAGGACGCGCAATACGGCGAGCAATGGAAGCGCGGCTTCGATCTCGCGCTCGACGAGATCAACGGCAGCGGTGGCATTCACGGCCGGCCGCTCGCGATCGACTTCCAGGACAGCCGCAGCGATCCGCGCCAGGCCGTCGCGATCGCGCAGAAGTTCGTCGCCGATCCGCGCATCGCGATCGAACTCGGCGACTTCTCGAGCGCGACGTCGATGGCCGCGTCGCCGATCTACCAGCGCGGGCAGCTCGTGCAGTTCGGCTTCACGAACTCGCATCCGGATTTCACGAAGGGCGGCGACTATCTGTGGAGCACCGCGCTGAGCCAGGCCGAGGAGCAACCGCTGCTCGCGCGCTATGCGGTGAAGGAACTCGGCTTCAAGCGGATCGCGGTGCTGTATCTGAATACCGACTGGGGCCGCACCAGCAAGGACATCTTCGCGAAGGCGGTCGCCGGGCTCGGCGCGCAGGTCGTCGCGGCCGAAGGCTACCAGCCGGCGGAGAAGGATTTCCGCTCGACGCTCGTGCGGATCGGTGAATCGAAGCCCGATTCGATCGTGCTGATCTCGTACTACGCGGACGGCGCGCAGATCGTGCGCCAGGCGCGTACATCGGGGCTTACGCTGCCGATCGCGGCGGTCGGCTCCGTGTATTCGCCGAAGTTCCTCGAGCTGGGTGGCACGGCCGTCGAAGGCGTCTATACGGAGTCGAACTTCTTCCCGGCCGAACCACGCCCCGAGGTGCAGGCGTTCGTGCAGCGCTACCGCGCGAAATTCCATACCGATCCCGACTCGTTCGTCGCGCGTGCCTATGATGCGCTGATCCTGTCGGCGGAAGTGCTGCGCCGCTACGGCACGACGCGCCAGGCCGCGCACGATGGCTTCGCGAAGGTCAGCGACGTGCCGAGCGTGATCTTCGGCAAGGTCCGGTTCGATCCGCAGACACGCCGCGTCGCCGGTGCGCGCACCGTGTACCTGGTCGTGAAGCAGGGGCAGTGGGCGCTGTGGGATGGCGCAAAGCCGCAGCTCGCGGCACGCTGAACCTGACATGAACCGAATGCACGTGACGGACGCATCGTGATGGCTTCCTGGCTCGACTACACGCTCAACGGCCTCATCGTCGGCAACATCTACGCGCTGCTCGCGGTCGGGCTCGCGCTGATCTTCGGCGTGTCGCACCTGATCAACTTCGCGCACGGCTCGGTCTACATGGTCGGCGCATTCATCGGCTGGCTGTGCCTGACGCGCTTCGGGCTGCCGCTGCCGGTCGCGCTGGCGGCGGTCGTCGTCGGCTGCGGCGCGCTCGGCGTCGCGATCGAGCGGATCGGGCTGCGGCCGCTGCGCCATGCCGCGCGCATCGCGCCGCTGCTCGCGACGATCGGCATCAGCTTTATCCTCGACCAGCTCGCGCAGCTCGCATTCGGCGCGGACCCGCGCGCGGTGCCGACGCCGCTGCCCGACTGGCACGTGCGGATCGCCGGTGCGACGCTCGGCTCGCTCGACCTGCTGATCGCGGGCATCGGCATCGCGGCGGCCGCGCTGCTGTACGGCTTCCTGCGCTTCACGCGGCTCGGCTGGGCCGTGCGCGCGACCGCGCAGGACCGTGACGCGGCGCTGCAGATGGGCGTCGACGTCGATCGCGTGAACCAGACCGTGTTCGCGATCGCGTGCGCGCTCGGCGGCGTGAGCGGGCTGCTGGTCGGCATGTACTACAACAGCATCGATCCGGCAATGGGCTTCCAGGCGACGCTGAAGGGCGTCGTCGCGCTGCTGATCGGCGGGCTCGGCAACGTGCCGGGCGCGATCGCCGGCAGCCTGCTGCTCGGCCTCGTCGAAAGCTACGGCGTCGCGCTGTTCGGCACGAGCTATCGCGACCTGTTCGCGTTCGGACTGCTGATCGTGTTCCTCGTATGGCGGCCGAACGGTTTGTTCAGCGCGAACCGCGCGCTGCCGCCCGAGCCGATGACGGGCACCTTCCTCGCGGCCGCGAAAGCCGTGCGCGTGCCGCGCCCGGTGCTCGTCGTGCTGATCGCGCTGGCGGCCGTACTGCCGTGGCTCGGCGCGTCGCCGTACGTGCTGCAGACGCTGACCAACGCGTGGCTGTACGGATTGCTCGCGCTGAGCCTCACGCTCGTCGCGGGCACGGTCGGGCAGATATCGCTCGGCCACGCGGCATTGCTCGTGATCGGCGCGTATGCGTCGGCGCTGCTGTCGTCGGATCTCGGCTGGTCGCCGGCCGTGACGATTCCGTGCGCGGGCGTCATCACCGCGGTGCTCGGCACGCTGCTCGTCTATCCGGCATTCCGGCTGCGCGGGCACTATGTGTCGATCGCGACGCTCGGTATCGGCGAAGTGGTGAGCCTCGTGATCCTGAACTGGGACGGCTTGACGCGCGGCCCGCTCGGCGTCACCGGCATCGCGCCGCTGCCGTGGGCGACGACCGCGCGCGCCGCGTACTGGTTCACGTTCGCGGTGCTCGTCGGGTTCGCGCTCGTACAGGTGAGGCTGCTGCGCTCGCACCTGGGCCGCACGCTGCGCGCGGTGCGCGAGGACGACGTCGCCGCGCGTGCGCACGGCATCGCGCCGAACCGCTACAAGGCGATCGCGTTCGCGGTCGGCGGCGTCGCGGCCGGTGTGAGCGGCGGCATTGCCGCGCACCTGTACAGCTACATCAATCACCAGACCTTCGATTCGCAGGTGTCGATCCTCGCGCTGACGATGGTGATCCTCGGCGGGCTCGGCAACGTGCTCGGCGGCATCGCGGGCGCGATCGCGCTGATCGGGCTGCCCGAGCTGTTCCGCTGGGCAGCCGACTACCGGATGCTGATCTACGGCGTCGTGCTGCTGCTGCTCGTGCGGTTCCGGCCGCAGGGCCTGCTCGGCACGGTGTGAGGAGGAATGCGATGACGACTCACCGACCCTTGCTCGACGTGCAGGGCCTGACGCGCCGCTTCGACGGCGTGACCGCGCTCGATGGCGCGAGCCTGACGCTCGCCGACGGCGAGCTGCTGAGCGTGATCGGGCCGAACGGCGCCGGCAAGTCGACGCTGTTCAACCTGATCGCGGGCGCGGACCGGCCCGATGCCGGCCGCGTGACGTTCGACGGCCGCGACATCACGGGCACGGCGCCCGAGCGCCTCGCGGCGCTCGGCATCGCGCGCACGTTCCAGCATGGCCGCGTGTTCGGCAACCTGAGCGTGCTCGACAACGTGCTGATCGGCGCGCATGCCAGGCTGCGCGCGGCGCGGCCGGGCTGGCCCGCGCTCGGCGCGGCGGCCGAGGTGCTGCGCGCGCTCGTGCGACCCGCGTCGGTGCGCCGCGAGGAAGCCGCGTTGCGCGAGGAAGCGCGCGCGATCGTCGCCGGGTTCGGCGAGCGGCTCACGCCGCGCATCGATCATCCGGCGCACAGCCTGTCGTATGCGAACCGGCGGCGCGTGGAGATCGGCCGCGCACTCGCGCTGCATCCGCGCCTGCTGCTGCTCGACGAACCGACGGCCGGGATGAACGAGACGGAGACGGCCGAGATGCTGCAACTGATCCAGTCGCTGAAGGCGCGCGGCCTGACGATCCTGCTGATCGAGCACAAACTCGAACTCGTGATGCGCGTGTCCGACCGCGTGATGGTGCTCGACAACGGCGTGAAGATCGCCGAAGGCGCGCCGCGCGACGTGCGGCACGATCCGCGCGTGATCGAAGCCTATCTCGGCCGCCGCCATGCGGGCGGCGCGCCGGCCGACCGCACCGCGCAGGCGGCCGCATGACCGCGCTTTCCACCGGACCCGATACGACGATGACAGACGCGCTGCTGAAACTCGAACACCTCGACACGTTCTACGGGCCCGTGCAGGTGCATTTCGACGTGAACTTCGAAGTGGGCCGCGGGCAGATCGTCAGCCTGCTCGGCGGCAACGCGAGCGGCAAGTCGACGACGATGAAGCTGATCCTCGGGCTGATGCGGCCGAAACGCGGCGTCGTGCGTTTCGACGGTGCCGACGTGACGGCGCTCGCGACGCCGCAGCGCGTGCGGCGCGGGATCGCGGCCGTGCCCGAGGCGCGGCGGCTGTTCGGCGACATGAGCGTGCGCGAGAACCTGCTGATGGGCGCGTACACGCGCGCCGACCGCACGGCCGTGGCCGACGACTACGAGCGCGTGCTCGACCTGTTTCCGCGGGTACGCGAACGATTGACGCAGCGCGCGGGCACGCTGTCGGGCGGCGAGCAGCAGATGCTCGCGATGGCGCGTGCATTGATGGCGCGGCCGAAGCTGAACTGCATGGACGAGCCGACGATGGGGCTGTCGCCGCTCTACGTCGACAAGGTGCTCGAACTGATCGACGCGATCAACCAGCAGGGCGTGACGGTGTTCATGGTCGAGCAGAACGCGAGCCTTGCGCTCGAGATCGCGCACTACGGGTACGTGCTGCAGACGGGCCGCGTCGTGCTCGAAGGGCCCGCGAAGACACTGCTCGACGACGAGCGCGTGCGCGATGCGTATCTGGACGGGGAGGCCGTCGCGGCGTAGATGGCGAGGCCGTCCATCGGCGAAAAACCGACGGATACCGAATTGTCAGGTAGATTGGCGCTCAGTCATCGCTACCGGGAGCGCTACGCCATGTTGACCTACGCCATTCAGAAGACCGGCTACGATTTCAATCAGCTCGATCCGCAGGGCGCGACGGACTACGCGTCGTTCACGCAGGCGTTCGACGCGTTCCCATGGGCGGCGCAGCACGCCGAATGGAACGACACGCAGGACGGCCCGTTGCCCGCGCTCGTGCTGCAGCAGGCCGACGATCAGCGCGAGCTGTGGGTGACCGCGCTGACGGATGCGCATTCGGACGGTTTTCAGCTGAACGTCGTTTCGATGCGGATGAAGAAGGGGCTCTTCGGTATCGGGAAGGGCAAGCTGGAGCAGCACATCGACACGATCGACGTCGATACACGTGTCGATGTGGATACGTTGTGCAGGCTGTTCTGCGATCGCCAGTACGACGAACTAGACCGGCTGGTGGCGCAGCATGCGGAACGCAACCGGTTCAACGACGACAACGACAACGAAGATTGAGCGTCTGCCGCGCATGGCACGGCACGGATTCGACGGTTTATGCCTTTTCCGCGCCGGCCCCCGGTGCCCGTGGAAACGTCAATATCACCGCGAACCCGCCGGCATCGGGAAACGCAAACCCGACGCGCCCGCCGTGCGCTTTCATCACTTCCTGCACGATCGCGAGCCCGAGGCCCGACCCCGTGCGCCGCTCGCTGCCGTCCGGCGCGATCCGCACGAACGGTTGCAGTGCCGCGTCCCAATGCTCGCGCGGTATCCCGCGGCCGTTGTCGGTCACGGTCAGCGTGACCGCGCCGTCGACGTTGCCCGTGGTCGCGGCCGACACGACGATGTCGTCCGCGTGACCGTGCAGCAGCGCGTTGTGCAGCACGTTCGACAGCGCTTCCTGCAGGCTGATCGCGTCGCCGTCGATCCACGCCAGCGGCGCATCGCTCGCGAACGCAACGGCGACATCGCGCTCGCCCGCCAGCGGAATCGTGCGGCCGAGCACCTCTTTCGCGAGCGCGACCAGTTCGACGGGTTGCAGCGGCACGGCCTCGGTACGATGGATCACCATCGCGTGATTGAGCAGCTGGCCGGTGAGCCGCCCGACGTCCGAGGACGTCGCGCGCAGCGCGTCGAGCCGCGCCGCGTGACGCGCGGGATCGGATTCGCCGTCGAGCAGCTCGATCTGCGCGTCGAGCCGCGCGAGCGGCGTGCGCATCTGATGCGCGGCGTCGGCGATGAAGCGCTGCATCGCGTTGATGCGTTCGGCGAGACGGTGCATCAACCCGTTGATCGAGCCGATGATCGCGTCGATCTCGCTCGGCGTGTCGACGGCCACCGGCCGCAGGTCGGCCGGGTCGCGCGCGGCGATGATCGTGCCGATCTGCGCGAGCGGGCGCAGGCCGCGCCGGATCGCGAGGCCGCTTGCGCCGATCGCGAGCACGCTCATCAGCAGGATCAGCGTCCACACCTTGAGGCTCATGTCGTTCGTGAGCTGCTGGCGCGCGTTGGTGGTTTGCGCGACCGTCACGAGCGCCCAGCCCGGCGTGCTTTCCTCGGGCATGTAGCGGGCGATGGTCGCGGTGCGGATCCGGTGCCCCTGGTAGACGCCATTCGCGAACGCCGGGCCCTGTTTCGCGGCGGCGAGCGTCGCGGGGCTCGCGAGATCGTTGTAGCCGGCCACGACGATGCCGCGCGAATCGACGACCTTGTAGTAGACGAGGTCGTAGCGCGACAGCGTCGACAGTGCGGCCACCGGCGGATTCAGCGCAAGCACGCCGCCCTGCACGTAGAGGTTTTCCGCGACCTGGATCGATGCGCCTGCAAGCAACTGGTCGTATGCGCGTTCGGCGGCGACACCCGCGTAGTAGCGCGCGATCACCGCGAGTGCGAGCGCGCCGGTTGCGACGACGAGCGCGACCAGGAGCAGCGTGCGCCCGAACAGCGTCTTCGGGAACCAGTCAGTGCGCGGCAATCTGATACCCCATCCCGCGTGCGGTGCGGATCTCGACCGAGCTGCCCTGCAGCTTCCTGCGCACGCGCGTCACGTACTGTTCGACCGCGTTCGTGGTCGGCTCGTTGCCGAAGCTGAACAGCTGGTTCAGCAGTTCGTCCTTCGAGAAGATCCGCTGCGGCCGGCTCGCGAGGATTTCGAGCAGCGCGAACTCCTGGCGCGACAGCGACAGCGGCTGCCCGTCGAGTTCCGCGAGGCGGCTGCTGCGGTCGATCACGAGGCCGCCGAGCGTCAGCACGTCGTTCGCATGGCCGCTGTTGCGGCGCAGGAGCGCCTGCACACGGGCGTCGAGCTCGCGATAGTCGAACGGCTTCACGAGATAGTCGTCGGCGCCGAGGCCGAGGCCGCTCACGCGGTCGTCGATCGCCGAGCGCGCGGTGACGAGCAGCACGGGTGTCGTGCTGCCTGACGCGCGCAGGTGGCGCAACACCGTGAAGCCGTCCATGCCGGGCAGGTTCGCGTCGAGCACGACGAGGTCGAAGCGCTCGACGCGCAGCAGCCCGTGTGCGGTCGCGCCGTCGGCTTCGAGGTCGACCGCGTGGCCGAGCCGCGCCAGGCGGCTGCGGATCGCCGCGCCGATTTCGGCATCGTCCTCCACGACGAGAATGCGCATGGTGCCGTTTTGCAGGTAGGTGGGTTAGGGGTTTTCCCGAGGGCGGGATGTCAGCATTTTCTCAGACTCGGTCGATAACCTGTGTCGAGCCGGAAGCAGCAGACAAGGACGGCATTAATACCAGAATTATTCAAGGAGACGGCAACATGCAGCATGTCACGGGCGCGACGAACGCGCGACGCGGCGCGACGGCAGCCTTCGCGGGGCCGTTTGCCGTCCGTCGCATGGCGGCACGCGCATGACGACGCTGCCGCGCCGCCGCGCACTGATCGCCGCCGGGCTCGGCGCGCTCGCCGTGCCATCGCTCGTGCGGGCGAAGCCGCGCACGGTCCGGATTTCCAAAGGCTATGGCGTGCTGTACCTGCCGCTGCTCGTGATGGAGAAGCAGCGGCTGTTCGAACGGCACGCGGCGCGTCATGGCGTGCGCGACGTCGCGGTCGACTGGGTGCTGCTCGACGGCGGCAACTCCGTCAACGACGCGATGATGGCCGGCACGCTCGATTTCGCGGGCGCCGGCGCACCGGGTTTCATCGAGCTGTGGGCGCGGGCGCGCGGCATTCCGAATGTCGAGGTGATCGGCATCAGCGGACTGTCGACCACGTCGCTGTCGCTGAACGCGAACCGTCCGGGCCTCGTGTCGCTGCGCGACTTCACGCCGTCCGACCGCGTCGCGGTGCCGGGTATCCGCACATCGCTGTCGGCCGTCGTGCTGCAGATGGTCGCGAGCCGGCAGCTCGGCCCGACGCATTTCGCGCAGCTCGATTCGATCACCGTGAACCTGCCGCATCCGCAGGCGATGCAGGCGCTGATCCGTCGCGAGAACGGCGTCACCGCGCACTTCACGTCGCCGCCGTTCTCGACGCTCGAGTTGCGGCAGCCGGGCATTCACCGCGTGGTGAGTTCGGTCGACGTGCTCGGCCCGCTGACGCTCGACGTCGTGTTCGCGCCGAAGCGGCTCGTCGATACGGAGCCCGCGCTCGCCGTCGCGTTTCTCGGCGCGCTCGACGAAGCGAACCGCCTGATCGCGCAGGACCCGCGTGCGGCGGCCGCGCTGTATGCGGCGTCGTCGGGCGTCGGCGTGTCGCACGACGACGTGATGCGGATGCTCGCCGCACCCGACACGCGCTTCTCGGTGCTGCCGAACCAGCTGATGGACTACGTCGAATTCCTGTACCTCGCCGGCACGATCAAGGCGAAACCGCGCGCGTGGCACGAGATGTTCGCGCCGATGCTCGACGACTACCGGTCGGGCTGAACGCCGCCGCCTCCATTCATCGAGACGCCCCGCGCCCGCGTGTGTGCTGCGCGCGGCGCCGATTCAACCGATATGCAACCGATACGCAACCGATTCACGCAAGGAGCCTGAAGTGAACGCTACCGACACCCTGGACCCCGCGTCCGCCGAAGAACAGCGCATCATGTCGACGATGGCGCGGCGCCTGCTGCCCATCCTCGTCGTGATGTTCCTGATCGCGTTCATCGACCGGCAGAACGTCGGTTTCGCGAAACTGCAGATGGTGCACAGCCTCGGGATGACGGAGGCCGCGTTCGGGCTCGCGTCGTCGCTGTTCTTCATCGGCTACCTGCTGTTCGAGGTGCCGAGCACGCTCGCGCTGCATCGCTACGGCGCACGCGTGTGGCTCGCGCGGATCATGCTGACGTGGGGCCTCATCACGGTGCTGATGGGCTTCACGACGTCGATGCCCGCGTTCTGCTCGCTGCGTTTCCTGCTCGGCATCGCCGAGGCCGGCTTCTATCCGGGCGTGATCTACTACCTGACGCTGTGGTTTCCGCAGAGCTACCGCGCGAAGGTGCTCGGCATCTTCACGCTCGGCAGCGCGCTCGCGAACATGCTCGGCTCGCTGGTCGGCGGCGTGCTGCTGAGCCTGAACGGCGTGTGGGGGCTCGCGGGCTGGCAGTGGGTGTTCGTGGCGACGGGCATTCCGGCCGTGATCGTCGCCATCGTCGTGTTCCGCGTGCTGCCGGCGTCGTTCCGCGAAGCGCCGTTCCTCGACGAACGCGAGAAGGAGATCGTCGCGGCGGCGCTGGAGCGCGAGAAGCCGGCGCAGGCCGAGCACGGCCAGCCGTGGAAGGCGCTGCTCGATCCGCGCGTGATGCTGTTCGCGGCGACCTACATGCTGATGTCGACGTCGCTGTACGGCGTCACGTACTGGCTGCCGACGCTCGTCAAGTCGTTCGGCGTGTCGAGCAGCACGAACGGTTTCCTGAGCATGCTGCCGTGGGCGCTCGCGGTGGTGCTGCTGGTGTGGCTGCCGGCGAAGCTGCGCCGTGCGAAGAGCATCCTGCGCACGATCGCGATCGTCGCGGCGCTCGGCGCGCTCGGCTTCCTGCTGAGTCTCGTGCTGCCGTCGACGCCGCTGCGCTTCGTCGCGCTCGTGCTCGGCGGCGCATGCATCCCGCTGCTGTATCCGTGCTTCTGGTCGATGCCGCCGCGTTATTTCACCGGCGCACGGGCGGCGGCGAGCGTCGCGGCGATCAACTCGATCGGCAACCTGGGCGGTTTCTTCAGCCAGAACCTGATGCCGTTCGCGGGCAAGGTGACGGGCACCGCGTTCGGGCCGATGATCGTGCCGATCGTGTGCCTCGCGCTGCTCGGCGTCGGCGCGCTGGTTGCGTGGACGCGGTCGGAGCGGGCGATGGTGGCGGCTCGGGTGTGATGGGGTGCGCCGCTATCGCATCATCAACTGGTCCCCGACGAACTTGAAGTTGGCCGACGCGTTCGTGTTCGACAGCAGGTACTTGAGCGCGTGGATGTCCGGCGCGGTCGTCGTGAAGCGGTTGTCGCCGTCGAAGATGAAATCCCACGTGATGATGCTGCGGCTGCCGCCGGGATTGTCCACGTGGATTTCCTTCAGCGACGCAAGCGGATACGCGCGTTCGTGCCAGTCGAACAGGTGCCGCACGTAGAGGTGATCCGGCGTGACGATCTCGTAGCGACGCAGGAAGGGCGTCGCGATGACGAGCACCACGGTGGTCAGGATCAGCAGCGAGCGGGCCGCACGCCACACGACGGCCCGCGACGCGCGGCCGCGTGGCTTGGTACGGTAGCGCCGGTATGCGGACGGTACGATCAGGCCGACGCCGAACCACCAGGCGATCGCAATGAATCCGATCGGCACGTTCAGGAACGGCACTGAAAAGGCGCCGACGAAGTTGGTCGGAAAATCCGTGAGCCGCGCGGTCGACACGAACCCGAGCGCGATGTAGCTGCCGGCCGGATGCGGAATGAACACGGCTGTCGTCAGCGCCTGCAGCGCGAGCAGGACGGGCCAGCACAGCAGCGATACGGCCAGCCAGCCGACTGCGGCGATGAAGAAGGAGAGGATGTAGCTGCGGAGGGTTTTCATCGGGGCGAAGGGGTGAAGTCCGGTCGGCCGGTGCAATAGAACGGCTGATGTAGCGACCCGCGACGAATTGTAGCGTCGTGCGAAGGCCGGTACGGACAATGTCGCGATGGGGTGATGACACGCTCGAAGTGCCGGGCAGCACATGAATCGCAGTCTGTGAACCGTTGCGTATCATGCGCGATGCGCTACCACGCGTCGCAAATGCGACGTATGGAGCGAGCAATGAAATTGACGATGGCGAATATGTCTCGAGATGGCGTTGAGCGTCGACGCGTGCAGCGCGAGTTCGTGGCGCGCGGCTTGGCATCGCGCCACGAGGCGCGGCGGACCGGTGAATATATCGAAGCGGCAGACGTTCAGGCGGAACTCGAGCGCATGTTGAAAGTGGCACGTGCGACAAAGGCCGCCGGCTAGGCCATCGCGGTTCAGCGCTTTCCATTGCCGCCGGGGTTCCCCCGCTCTATCTCGGCGAACCCCCATCCGCCCCATGCGCGACCGCCACCGGCGCATGCGTCAGCGGAATCTCGACCTCGACCGTCGTGCCTTCGCCGAGCGTCGTCGCGATCCGCAGCGTGCCGCCGACCAGATACGCGCGTTCACGCAATCCCACCAGCCCGAACGACCCCGACTTGCGCGGTACGCCGGGATCGAATCCCGCGCCGTCGTCTCGGATCGTCAGCTCGATCACATCGCCGCCGTGCACGAGTTCGACGTCCGCGTGCGACGCGGCCGCATGCCGCGCGACGTTCGCGAGCGCTTCCTGCGCGATGCGGAACACGGCCGTTGCATACGGCTCGTCGAGCTGCAGCTCGGGCGGCTCGACGTGCAGCGCGCACGCAATCCCGTGACGGTGCCGGAAATCCTCCACGAGCCATTGCATCGCCGCGGCGAAACCGAGGTCGTCCAGCATCAGCGGGCGCAGGTCGGACGCGATGCGCCGTGTCGCGGCCACCGCGCCGCGCGCGAGCATATGCATCGCCGCGATCTTGCGCGCGAGTTGCGCGTCGTTCTGCGGCACGCGGTCGATCAGCCATTCGAGATCGTTCTTCAGCGTCGCGAGCGTCTGTGCGAGTTCGTCGTGCAGTTCGCGCGCGATGCGGCGCTGCTCGGCTTCGCGCGCGCTGGCACTGATCGCGGCAATCTCGCGCAATTCCTCGCGGGACGCCTGCAGCGCCCGCTCGGCGCGCACGCGCTCCTCGACTTCGCGCCGCAGGTCGCGGTTCGACGCGCTCAGTTGCGCCGTGCGCGCGGCGACGCGCTGTTCGAGCCGTTCGTTCGCGTCGTTCAGCTGCGCGCTCTTCTGCACGACGAGCAGATGCTGGTAGCGCGCGCCGGCCAGTGCGCGCACGGTCTGCGCATGCAGCCGGCCGTTCTCGAACAGCATCGCGAACAGCACGACGCCGGACGCGACGAGGCCGTACGCGCGCCCCGCGTAGAAACCGAGATCGTAGCGCCCGTGGTTCAGCATCGACGACAGCGCGATGTCGAACAGCCACGCGACGAGCACCGTCATCACCCACAGGTCGAGTACGGAATGGCGGCGCCGCTGCCACCACATCAACATCAGCGCGACCAGGTTCAGCCCCCAGACGACCGTGATCGCGTTCGTCATCGTCGCGGTCATCCGGTTGCCGTTCATGATGCGCGGCAGCTGGTCGTGGCCGGCCGTCGAGAGCAGCGTGAGCGCGACCGTCGCGGCGACTGCCGACGCGATGCAGAACACCACCGGAATCGCCGCACGGCGCTGCGGGGCCGGGATCGGGCGGGCGCGCGACTCCGCGCGCAGCAGCGCGTAGGCGGACACCGCCAGCGGAAAGCCGCCGTGCCAGAACAGGTACAGCCACGCGGTGGTCTGGTCGCCGCCACCGAGCAGGCCGTGCGGCGCAAACAGCCCGGGGAACGTCAGCATGTGCGTGCCGGCCATGAAGCCCGTGAACAGGTAGCCGCCCGCCAGCACGAGCAGCGGCTTCTGGCGCAGGATCGCGTACTGGCCGAGCAATAGGCCTGCCGTCACCATGTCGTTGACGACGATCGCCGACTGGTACACGGGAATGAACGCCCAGCCCGGCGCGAGCGGCATGCCCGCGAACGGCGCGAGCGCGGCGAAGATCACGGCAGATACGAGCACGGTCGCGAGCGCGAAGCGCCGTTCGCGCCGGTCGGGCGGCAGCGACGACATGAACAGGTGCGATGCGTCCGGATCGTCGTCGGGCGGCGCGGGCGGGAAGCGGGGGGCGGCTGTCATGCGTCGTCGGCATCGGGATAGAGATCGTGGCGCACCGCGTAGCGGACCAGTGCGGCTTCGTGCGGCAATTCCATCTTCTCGAGGATCCGCGTCTTGTACGTGCTGACCGTCTTTGCGCTCAGCGCGAGTTCGGACGCGATCTGCGTGACGGTCTGGCCGGCGACGATGCGGCCCATCACGTCGAACTCGCGCGCGGACAGTCGCTCGTGCGGCAATGTCCGATCCGGCGCGCGCAGCGTGCGCGCGAGGCTTTCGGCTGCCGACGGGCTCACGTAGACGCCACCCGCCGCGACCTTGCCGACCGCTTCGACGAGCTCGGCGGTCGCGCTGTCCTTCGTCAGGTAGCCGGTGGCGCCGGCCTTGAACGCGCGCGCGGCGTACTGCGCCTCGGCGTGCATCGTCAGCACGAGCGTGCGCAGCGACGGCGCATGACGCTTGACCATCCGGATCAGCTCGATGCCGGTCGGCGCGGGCATCGACAGGTCGAGCAGCAGCACGTCGGCGACCGCGCGCTCGGCGAGCGCGAGCGTGGCCGAGCCGTCGCTCGCCTCGCCGACGATCTCGAAGCCGCCGGCCATCTCCAGGATGTGTCGCAGTCCGTCCCGCATGACTGCATGATCGTCAGCCAGAATTACCCTGATCATCTAGCGGCCCTCTTCGGGATGACGCCGCGAACGGCTTGTCCGGTTATCGTCGCGGCGTTCTTCTGACCAATATATTCCGCCGAATCCGAAAACGGTACTCATTCGGGAAATTTTCGGGATGGCTGGTCGCGGAATGTGTACTGAAACGAAATAATCGACGGGAAAGGGCGCGGCGGGTAGTGCCTGACGATTAGGGTATTCCCTGGTCGTCGCCGTGCTCGGCATGGACCGGCAACGCGCGACGCGAACCGCTACGAATCGGGACTAAACTGGTGCCCGATACCACGCCACCCGCCGGGGAGCCTCGCGATGATCGACCTTGCCGAAATCCTGTCGTCTGCCTTGCCCGCCGCCGTCGCGTGGGCCGAAGCGGAGGCGGCGCGCGGGATCGCGCAGGGCGCGCCGCTGACGCCGGCGCAGGCCGACGACGCGCGCACGGTGGGCGTTGTGCGGCCGGAGCAGATCCGCGTGGTGATCGTCGAGCGCATGCCGTTTCCCGATACGCCGTCGCTGGCCGCGATCGCGCGCGACACGGGGCTGCTGTCGCCGGGGACGATCGGCCTGACGCTCGGTCATGCGGTGTACGTGCTGCGCGGGCAGGGCACGCGCCGCCTGCTGACCCACGAGTTCCGTCACGTGCATCAGTTCGAGGCCGCCGGTTCGATCGGCGCATTTCTTGCGCGCTACCTGCAGGAGATCGCGACGGTCGGCTACCACGATGCGCCGCTCGAGGCCGACGCGCGGCAGCACGAGTTCGATTGACCGTTCACGCCGGCGCGACCGCGCGCACTTCGCCATGACCGTTCCCCCTGCCATCGCCGATCCGGTGTTCGTCCGCCGGGTCGTTTCGCTGCGGGGCATGCGATGAGCGACACGATTCACGCGTGGATCGGCGCGATCGGCGCGCATCCGCTGCTCGTGCTGGCGATCGTGTTCGTGACGGCGTGCGCCGAGGCGATCGCGCTGATCGGCACGGTCGTGCCGGCCGGCGCCGTGATGTTCGCGGCCGGTGCGCTGATCGGCGCGGGCGCGCTCGACGGGTGGACGACGATCGGCGTCGCGGCCGTCGGCGCGGTGCTCGGCGACGGGATCAGCTACGAGCTCGGGCGGCACTATCGCGGGATGATCCGCAACGCGTGGACGCGCTTCGGCCATGCGAACGCCTATGCGCGCGGCGAGGAGTTCGTGCTGCGTCACGGGATGAAGAGCATCGTGCTCGCGCGCTTCCTTGCGCCGGTGCGTGCGGTCGTGCCGGTCGTCGTCGGCTGCGCGACGCTGCCGCGCCGGTCGTTCTATCCGGTCAACGTCGTGTCGGCCCTCGTATGGGCGCCCGTGCACGTCGCGCCGGGCATCCTGTTCGGCGCGTCGGCCGCGCTGGCCGCGGCGATCAGCGTACGGGTCGCCGCGATCCTGCTGGTCGTTGCCGCGCTGGTCGTGCTCGTGTGGATCGGCGTACGGGTCGCGCTGCGGCGCGGTTGGCCGCTGCTGCGCCGCACGCTCGCCGAAGCCGTGCACGCGTGCACGCATCGCTGGCCGCGGTTCGGCGCGCGGCTGCACGGCGCGATCGCATACGTGCGCGGCCTGCCGGGTGCGGTGCCCGTGCTCGCGCTGCTGTTCGTCGGCTGCGTGTGGCTGTTCGCGGGGATCGTGCAGGATGTCGTCGCGAACGATCCGCTGATGCACGCGGATATCGCGCTGTATGCGTTCCTGCAGAACCTGCGCACGCCGCCCGTCGATGCCGTGATGAGTGCGCTTGCCGTGCTGCACGGGCACGATACGGGGCTGATCGTCGCGGCTGCGTTTCTGGTCTGGCTGATGATCCATCGCTGCTGGTTGACGTCCGCATGGTGGCTCGCGACGGTCGGCGTCGCCGTCGTGCTCGTGCCGGCGTTCGCCTCGGGCATACCGGGCGCGACGCCTGCGAGCCTGCCGCCCGGCGCGCTGCACGTGCCGCTGCCCGATGCGGACGCCGCGTTCGCGATCCTCGCGAGCAGCGGCATCGGCTGGGTGCTCACGCGCGACCGGCCCGCGCTGTGGCGCATTCCGGTCGTGACGGCGGTCGTATTGTGGATCGTGCTCGGCGGTTTCGCACGGCTGTACGTCGGCGGCACCTGGCTGTCGGGCCTGCTCGGCGGCTGGAGCCTCGGGCTGGCCTGGTTCGCGCTGCTCGCCGGCGCTTATGCGTACTGGCGCGTGCGCGAGCACGTGCAGCCGCGCGGCGCGCTCGTCGCGGTGCTCGTGGTGCTCGCGACGGCCGGCGTATGGACGGTCCCTGCGCAATGGCAGCTCGATCGCGCGGCGCGCCCGCATGTCGGCGACGTGGTCGCGATGACGGTCGATCAGTGGCTGCGCGGCGGATGGCAGCGCGTGCCGACGCGGCGCACCGAGATCGGCGGCGACCGCGAGGAGTACCTGCCGCTGCAATGGAGTGCGACATCGGACACGCTCGACCGGCATCTCGCGCAGGCCGGCTGGCAGCGCGCGACACCGTGGTCGCCGGCCACCGCGCTGCGCTGGCTGTTGCCGCAGGCGCCGGCCGACGCGCTGCCCGTGCTGCCGCGCTACACGCACGGCGAAAGCACGCGCCGCGTGTTCGTGCGCATCGATCCGACCCACCCGGACAGCCGCCTTGTGCTGCGGCTGTGGCGTTATCCGTACGTGCTGCAGGACGCGCTCGGCACGCGGCCGCTGTGGTACGGCGCGCTGTATCGCGAGGCGCTGCACCGGCCGGCGCGGCTGATGACGGTCGTGCGCACGACGACGATCGACGATGCGGCGGCGCTCGCGCAGGCGCTGGCGGTCGAGCCGACGATCGAGCGTCCGCCGGCGGGGATGACGGCCGCGCCGGCCGCGATGCTGCTCGTGTGGATGGTCAGGCCGTGAGCGGGAGTTCAGGTTTGTGGACGAGCAGGGCGGCGACGGGAAAGCTTGTCCGCTTCGGTGACCGCTCCCAAGGCAAGGAGAGCCGCGGCGCGATTATCGGGATCGCCGAACGATTCTGTCGCGACTTTCAGATAGGCTGCCAAAAGTTCGGGGTGGGTGCTAAGTTCGACGACTTCCGCGTCGTGATGTGATACGGCGCCTTTGAATGGGTTCATGGTCGCTTCGTTGATGGTATCGGTTGGGATAGGGCTCGCGAATGGCCCTGGATGTCGGCGTCACGCGCGGATCGCTGCACAAGCGCTCGCACCCTCCGTCGCATATCGGGACCAGCGTCACGGCAATCTGATTGAGCGAACGGTGTCCGTCATTGTCGACGTCCGGGTGCTTGATGGTCCTTGTATCTACCCAGATGTTTTGTTCATCGATGCCCAACTGGACCAGGTAGGTTTTCAGTGCAACGGCGCGTCGCTGAGCGAGGGCGGCCGGATCTCGTTCCCCGACGTAACCCCCTGCGTAGACGATTCCACGAATGCCGGAGTCCGGCCAGTTGCGGGCCTCCAGAACCATTTCAGCGATCCGTATCCGTGCCTTGTTGGGGATGTCGATGGAGTTCAGCGGCAACGTATCCTCCATGTCCGTCGAAATCGTGCAGGCGTATGCGAGCGGTGTTGCGACGAGTATCAAAAGCCCGAACAGGTGCGCAAAGAGAATGGGGCGCATCACGCGAGTTCCTTATTCGTCGAAGCCGACGTAGCACGCAAGGCTGTCTGCGTTGCGAATGGCTTTGTCAGGACTGGATTGTGCCCAAAAGGTTAAACCGATTGAAACGCCATACATTTCGTCGGTGGAGTCGAACACATCCGCGAAATGCGTGCATTCGTGAATGAGTGTGAGTAGTTGGCATCCGCGCCAGCGTTGCGCCGGCGGCGACGTGCAAAAATGCGAATAGATCGCGATGATACGCTTTTCGGAATCGGGCTTGCATACCGCAGCATCCGTGTGGCCGTTGTCCGGGAAAACGGTGCACGTGATGTTTCGTTGTTTCTGCTGATCCCACCTGATGACGTTCTCCGGTTTGAGCGATTGCATGACGTCCAACAGCTTTGACATTCCGGGTTGCAGGGTATCGCGTACGATGTCGTCGCTTCGGCCGAACCACTTCCGCGCGCGCAACTGTTCGGCATCGTCCCATCGCGCCAGTCCGGCAACTCGATCCTGAATCAAAGGAATTGCCATGTCGCGAAGTCGGACGATAGATGCCCGGAATGTTTTGTTCGACATGTTGTGGCATATCGGTGTCAGGTCCAGTTTGATATCCCGGATCGAGTTCGCTGTCGTATTTGTGGAAACGGTGCCGACTGATTCCCATCCGTCGTCGTGCAGCGGATCCGCGTTTCTATTGCACATTGGTTACGTCCCCCGATATATCTCGATGTCGATTACGTCGTGAACGGATGTCTGGACCCGGCATGTCAGACCTTTTTCATCGGTCCGTCCCTCGACAAGCTGGCCTGAAGAATCCGTGATTCGATAACGGATGTTGGCGAGCGGCCATCCGGAAATTTGATCGATCAACCGGATTTGTTCGTCGTGAACTGCCGGTGCGGGCATTGCGGCGCAGTGGTGGAAGGGGCTCGATTCCGCGAGCGGTGCGTTTCCCGACGACTGTAGAAATATCCCGGGGTTGCTGCCTACGATGACGCGATTTTTCATGCATGGGCACGCTACCCGGTCACCGTCGACCACTACGTTTCGGCCGATTTCCGATATGCCCTTTCCGGACCCGATAATTTCGAAGGCGCCCTCGCAATTTCCGCATGTCGCTTTATCGCCGCTCAATGCGACACGTTTTCCACGGTCGTAAATCGTCGAAGAGATTGCGATGACGAAGCCGCGCGTTGTTGTCGGATCGTTATCCCGGACAGCCGCTTTTCTCATTGGAGTTGCTCACTTTTCTGGTGTTTGTTGTCGCATGTTCGACGCTGCCCCACGGTTTTCGAGGATCGACGGCAGCGAGCGCTGACCGACGCCGAGCCAGGCAGATGGGGAGAGCCACTGCTATTTGGCCGTTCCGCAGTTTTCTCCATCAATTTGGGATGCTGATGATAAGGCAGGGCGGTCGAGAAAAGTCGTGTTATTGAGATGGGGGAAGGTCGATTGTTGCAGATTGTCAGAGTGATCGGAGAAGCATAAATGGCGTGTGATGGCGTAGATTCACTTGGTTCAGACTGAGACGAAACAGAGTTCACGAATCGGCCAAGCAGACGTGTCCACGTTGCCCGACCTGTCCCGACGCAGACCTTGCGAGCATGCGCAACGCATCCCGCGCCGAGCGCAGATAAAACGCCTACACGTGAAACACACGGAAGCGCACCGTGCATCAGAAAGCAGCACTCTCTGGCCGCCGGCGTGGACCAGAATCGGCGGCAGGCCGCGAGGCCCGGCTTCAGCAACCCGTCGAGTTTCCGCCAGGCGCCCAATCGCTGATACGGAACGCCGCCGGTTGCGTATCGCAGCGCGGCGAGGCGACGCGAGAAGGCGACCCGCGATGAATCGCGGTACGATCGCTCGTTTGCCTGTCTTGCCTGTCGACATCACCATCACGAGAGAACCCGCATGATCACGATTCGCCCGATGACCGAGGACGATTTCCCGCGCTTCTGGCCGACCTATCGCGCCATCGTCGCTGCTCAGGAAACCTACGCTTTCGATCCGGCGCCGACACAGGAAGCGGCGTGCGCATTGTGGCTCGCGGCGCCGCTCTGCACGTGGATCGCCGAAGAAGACGGCGTCGTGCTCGGTTCGTACTACCTGAAGGCGAACGCGGCGGGGCCCGGCAAGCACGTGAGCAATTGCGGCTATATGGTGAGCGAGGCCGCGCGCGGCCGCGGCGTCGCGCGCCTGATGTGCGAGCACTCGCAGCAGGTTGCGCGCGAGCGCGGTTTCCTCGCGATGCAGTTCAACTCGGTGGTGGCGACGAACGAAGTCGCGGTCGCGCTGTGGCAGAAGCTCGGATTCGAGATCGTCGGCCGGTTGCCGCGCGCATACCGTCACGCGCGGCTCGGCTTCGTCGACTGCCTCGTGATGTTCAAGTGGCTCGGCGACACGCCTGCCGCCGAAGCCTGAGCACGCGACCCGCCGCGTCGTCAGACGGCGAACGCGCCGTCGAACACGACCCGCTCGTCGAGTGCGAGCGTGCCGCGCGCGAAGATGAGGTCGAGGTGGTGGCTGCCGTTTTCGCCACCGCCGAGCCCGAGATGCAGGCCCGGATGGCGTTCCTCGAACCCTGCGTTGCGGCCATAAAGCCCGCGGATCCCGAGGTTCGTGCCGATGCCGAATTCCTCGATGCGCCGGTGATTCGCGTGCCGGTCGAGATAGGTCGAGAAATCGCGTCGAAAGCCTGCGTCGTCGGTGTCGAAATCGACGATCGTGCTGTTCTCGACCTGCAGCGTCGCGAGTTGCTCGGCCACCTTGTACTTGATCGCGAACGGCACGGTGCCGAGAAACGTGCCGCTGAACACGACCGAGCCGCTCAGGTCGGTCACGTGCGTCGCGATCTCGCCGGGCACGACGTCGAGATTGCCCATGCCGTCCACGCTCGTCCATTTCTGATCCGGTGCGAGCGAGCCCGTCAGCGTATTGCCGGCTTCGTCGATGAAGCGGATCTGCGATGCGTGCGTGGCCGCGTCGATCAGCCGGCCGTTGCGTGCGGCGATGTCGTCGAGCGATTCGGCGAATGCCTCGTCGAGGTGCGGGCCGTAATCCTTGAATAAAACCGACTTGCTCCAGTGCTCGACGATCGCCGGGCGAATCGCGGCGAGGAACGGCGGACCGCTCGGCGACGGTGTCGGCAGGCACGACGAGTCGTATAGCAGTACGAAAAGGTCGGCGTCGTTGAGCGCGGCGGCGATGTCGGCGGGTGCGGTGCTTTCGAGGCAGAGGGTCGTGGCGTCGAGCGATTCGGGCAGGGCGGAAAACGCGCGCAACGCGATGTCGCGGTTGCGGGTGTCGTAGCCGACCAGCAGTTTTCCCGATTCGCCGCGGGCCAGCTTGTCGCGCAACGCGGGGTGAAACCCGAGCGCGCGGTGCAGGTTCAGCATGCGTATCTCCGGAAGCGGCGGAAGGGCCGCGGCCCTTCCGCGAGAACGGGTGGCCCGCTCAGACCGGCCAGAGCGCGGTGCCGAACGGCACCACGGCGTCCTCGACCATCATGTCGACGGCCTCGGGGTGCGTGTCTTCCTGCATCCAATCAAGCAATTCGATCTGCTGGGTGTCCTGCATGTCAATTCTCCTGTGGTAAACATGAGTGATTCAACATGAAAGCGCGGTAAAAAATATTCCCGCTCCTCGTTCAGCATTTTGTGAATGCCGGACAAGTGGCGTCGATATTAGTCTGACGAATTTGCGAATGCAATGCGTTGCAAGGATTTTAGCCAGAGCGTGCTAAACACGCGGAATTTCCCGTCCGTCGCGTTTTCGACGCGAACAAGCCGAATCACGAGCGGCGTCGATTTTTTATCGAATATTGGGGCCGTGATCGATTGCTCGATTAACGCGATTTTTCAAATCGAGCATCCAATTGCATCGATCGTTTCTTTTTCCGTCATTCACGAACGATGCATGCGCCGCAGGACCGTTGCCGGTTTCAGCCCAACAGGGCCTTGCCGAGCGGTTTGACCGGCTCGGACCGGAGGACGAGGGAAGTCGTGACCGCGCCGAAGCGGGCGATTGCGTCGATGAGGGTCTCGAGCTGGCCGGGCGTCGGCACGAGCACCTTCAGCAAGAAGCAATCCTCGCCGGTCATGCGATGAATCTCGATGACGTGCGGCATCTCGGCGAACGCACTCAACGCGGGCTTGATGTGTTCGTGCGTCGTTCTCAGCCGGATGATGGCCATCATCCCCAACCCGAGCGCGACGGGATCGATCCGCGCGGTGTAACCGGCGATGATGCCGCGCTCCTCCAGGCGCTTGACGCGCTCCGACGTCGCCGGCTGCGACAGGCCGATGCGCCGGCCGACTTCGGACAACGGCGTGCGCGCATTCTCCTGCAACGCTTCGATGATCGAAATATCCAGGCGATCCAGTTCTCCATCGGGCATCTCGGTGTTCCTGTTCCGTTGATTCATCGGAATTCTGTCTCAATATCCGATGACTTGCCATTCCGTGTGGAAGCCCGGCGGGTCAGACTGGGAGCCCTCATGTTCAGGGAGACGGGAATGGATCGAAGCATCGTCATCGTGCCGGGGATCGGCAACTCGGGAGCGGATCACTGGCAGACCCACTGGGAAGCGGCGTTTCCACGTGCCGTGCGAATGGCGCCGGCGTCGTGGGACACCCCCGACTTGACGGACTGGATCGGGGCGCTCGATGCGGCCGTCGCGGAGGCCGGGACGCCGCCGGTCGTGGTGTGTCATTCCCTCGGGTGCCTGTTGTTCGCGCATTGGCGTGCCGCCGCAACGCGCGCTGTGCACGGGGCGTTTCTCGTGGCTGTGCCGGATCCGGACGGTCCGCGTTTTCCGGTCGAGGCACGGGCGTTCGCACGTGTGCCGGATGAGGATTTAGGCGACCGGCCGGTGGTGGCGATCGCAAGTTCGGACGATCCGTATGACCCGTCCGGGCGAGCCATCGCATGGGCGGCGGCCCGCGGCGCGAAGCCGCTGGTGCTCGGCGCGCGCGGCCATTTGAACGCGGCTTCCGGGTTGGCGCAGTGGCATGAGGGGCGCGCGCTTTTCGCCGCCTTTGCCGCCGGACTGGGCGCGTAGCGCACGCGTGCCGGGCGCGCGGCCGGTCAAGTATCATGGGCCGATCGGCGCACCGGTTCCGGCCATCGGGATCGACGCCCGCCACAACACGGTTTCCGTATCGGCCACGCCACGCGTGTCGTCGGTGCGGGCCCGAGGTCCGCACCGGCCTCGAACCACGATGGAGACACCGCGATGCGCGCAGCGCCGCAACCGGAGCACGCCGGCCCCTCGCGGCCGGACGCCGGCGCAACCGATCCCGACCGCATGGCCGCGTGGCGGCTCGCGATCGGCCTGTCGCTCGGCAGCGCGATCGCGCTCGGCCTCGCACGCTTTTCGTATGCGTTGCTGCTGCCGCCGATGAAGGCCGATCTCGGCTGGACGTTCGCGCAGGCCGGCGCGTTGAACACCGCGAACGCGGCCGGCTACCTGATCGGTGCGCTCGCGTTTCCGTTGCTGTCGCGGCGCTGGCGCGCGGGCACGCTGCTGGCGGCTGGCTGCGCGCTGACCGTGGTGCTGATGGCGACGTGCGGGCTCACGTCGGGCATGCACGCGCTGCTCGTGCAGCGGCTGGCAACGGGTGTCGGCAGCGCGCTGATCTTCATCAGCGGCGGTGTGCTGGCCGCGCGGCTCGCGTCGGCGTCGCCGCGCGATGCGGGGCTGCTGCTCGGCCTCTATTACGGCGGTACGGGTTGGGGCATCGTCGCGTCGTCGCTGCTCGTGCCGGCCACGCTCACGCAGGGCGTGCACGGCTGGCAGCCGGCATGGTTCGCGCTCGCGGCCGCATGCGTGCTGTTTTCGGCGGTGGCCGTGTCGGCCGCGCGCCGCATCGAGCATGGGCATGCGGCGCCGGCCAGGCCGCACGGCGGCGCGGTGCCGGCGGCAACCGCAAGCCCGGCCCGCTTCGCACTCGCGCTGGCCGGCTACGGCCTGTTCGGTGTCGGCTATATCGGCTACATGACGTTCATCGTCGCGCTGCTGCGCGGCGCGGGCATGAACGGCACGGTCGTTTCGGCGTTCTACGTGATGCTGGGTGTCGCGACCGTCGTGTCGGCGCGACTGTGGTCGGCGCTGCTCGACCGGATGCGCGGCGGCCAGGCGCTCGCCGTGCTCAACGCACTGCTCGGCATCGCGACGCTGATGCCCGCGATGTTCGTGCATCCGGCCGCCGCGTTTGCGTCGGGTGTGCTGTTCGGCGCGACGTTCCTGTCGGCCGTCGCGTCGACGACGGCCTTCGTGCGGCACAACCTGCCGCCCGACGGCTGGGCGAAGGGGATCAGCGCGTTCACGACGGTGTTTGCGTTCGGCCAGATCGCGGGGCCGGTCGCGATCGGCTGGGTGTCGGACAGCGCGGGGCTCGCGCGCGGGCTCGTGTATTCGGCGCTGACGCTGTTCGCGGGCGCGGCGCTTGCGGCCGGGCAGCGCGCATTGCGGCCGCCCGCGTAGTCACGCGAACGTCACCGCACGCAGGCGGTGCGCGATACGCGATGAAACGCGCGGCTGAAGTAGATGAGACTGTCGCCGTCGTCGCGCACGCGGATCGACGTCGCCTCGATGAACATCACCGAATGCGAGCCGACCTCCTTCATCTCGGCGATCGTGCCCTGCAGGCTCGCGAGCGCGTCGCGCAGCACGGGTACGTCCTGCTCGCCCCGATCCCACACGGGCAGGTCGAAACGCCGCTCCATCGGCAGGTCGGTGAGCCCTGCGAAGTGTCGTGCGAGCTGCTCGTGCTCGGCCGGCAGCACGTTGATGCAGACATGGCGGTTGCGCTCGAAGGTCGCGTGCATCGCGCTCGACCGGTTCAGGCACACGAGCAGCGTCGGCGGCGCATCGGTGACGGAGCACACGGCGCTCGCGGTGATCCCGCAGCGGCCGTGCGGCCCGGCCGTGGTGATCACGTTGACGGCTGCGCCGAGGTGGGCCATCGCCTGGCGGAAGGCCTTCTGCGCGTCGGTCGGTTCGACGCGGGCCGGTCGCTGGATATCGGTCGTGGAAGACATGGGCGCTCCTGGTTGGACGAAAGCAGCGATCGCGTCGCGCTGCCGGTGCAGCGCCGGATCGCCGACGATGACCCGAGCGTACGTCGCGAAAATGCGGCCGACCATTCGCACGATTGGCGATCGGGATGGCGTTCCTGCCGACGCGTCTAAAGGTTCTACCTAGATGCGTGCCGCCGCGTGCGAAAAAAACCGCGATTACGCGTTCGTGCGGCACGTGCAGGGGTTTGCAGCGGGTTTTCGGCTCGTTATGATGTGCCGCACATCCCCAGCGAACGACGCTCGCGGCACGCCGGTCACCGGCCTCTCGCGCAGCGCGTGCGATACCCATACCGATATTCAGCGAGACACCCGCGATGACGACGTCACCCGCACCGATCGTATACATCGTCGACGACGACGGCGGCATGCGGACGTCGCTCGCATGGTTGCTCGAATCGGTCGGCATCGCGTCCGAAGGGTTCGCGAACGCGGCCGATTTTCTCGCGCGCTTCGACGTGAACCTGCCCGCGTGCCTGGTGCTCGACGTGAGGATGCCGGAGAAAAGCGGCTTCGACGTGCAGGCCGAACTGAATGCGCGCGGCGCGACGCTGCCGGTGATCTTCGTCAGCGGGCACGGCGACATTCCGATGTCGGTGCGCGCACTGCAGAACGGCGCGATCGATTTCGTCGAGAAGCCCTACAACTCGCAGCAGATGCTCGAACGCGTACAGCGCGCGCTGCGGCTCGCGCAGCAGCGGCATGCGGTGAGCCAGCGTCACCGCGAGCTGCGCCAGCGGCTCGATGCGCTGACCGCGCGCGAGAAGGAAGTGCTGCGCGGCGTGGTGGACGGCAAGGGCAGCAAGCAGATCGCGGCGGACCTGTCGATCAGCGTGAAGACCGTCGACGTGCATCGCGCGAGCATCAAGGAGAAGCTCGGCGCGACGTCGATCGCCGCGCTCGTGCGCGACGTGATGGTCGTGTGGGGCGACGACGGCGAGTCGTCGCGATGAGGCGCCGGCGGGCTCAGCGCATGTACAGCCCGCCGTTGATGTCCCAACATGCGCCGTTCGCGAAATGCGCGTCGCCCGATGCGAGCAATACGGCTGCATCCGCGACGAACGCGGCCGACCCGAGCTTGCCGCCCGGCAGGCTCGCGAGTACCTGACGCAGCTTTTCCGGCGCGACGCTTTCATACACGATCGGCAGGTCGAGCGGGCCCGGCGAGATCGCGTTGACGGTCACGCCCTGCGCGGCGAGATCGCGTGCGAACACCTTGGTCAGCGTCAGCGTGCCGCCTTTCGCGGCCGCGTAGTGCGCACCCGTCGCCGAGCCGCCGTTCTGCCCCGCGAGCGACGCGATGTTGACGATGCGGCCCGCGCCGCGTTCCGCGAAATACCGGCCGAACACCTGGCAGCCGAACAGCACGCTGCGCAGGTTTACGTCGATCACCTGGTCGAACTGCTCGGCTGTGATCTCCATCGCCGGCACCACCTTCGACGCGCCCGCATTGTTGACGAGCACGTCGATCGTGCCCCAGCGCGCGACGAGCGCATCGCGCGCGGCTTCGAAATCGCGTTTCGACGTGACGTCGAGCGGCAGCGCGATCGCGCGTTCACCGCTCGGGTCGAGGTCGCGTGCATGCGCGTGAATGGCGTCGGCGGCGATATCGGCCAGCGCGACGCGGTAGCCGGCTGCATGAAAGCGCTCGGCGATGACGGCGCCGAGCCCGCGCGCGGCGCCGGTGACGAGGACGACTCGATCTGACATGGTGTGTGGTTCCCAAGTTCGCGGGCGCACGCCGGTTGAAGCGGCGCCCGCATCGTGATTCATGCGGCGAGTGCCGCTTCGAAATGTGCAGCGATCGCGCAGACCTGTTCGTCCGCGCCCTTGCGCCCGACGATCTGCAGGCCGGCCTTCAGCGGCGAGCCGGCGAGCGGCAGCGGCAGGCTGAGCGCCGGATGGCCGCTCAGGTTGAACGGCCGGATCAGCGACGACATCGCGATGACCGACATGCCGTCACGTGCCTGCTGCAGCGTGATCGGCAATGCAGGCAGCGTCGGCAGCACGAGCACGTCCGCGTGGTCCAGCGCTGCATCGACCTGCGCGGTGAAGCGTGTGCGGACGGCCTCGGCATCCTCGATTGCCGCGGGTGTCGTCGTCGCGGCCGAGCGCAGGCGCGCGTCGAGATCGGCGCCGAGCCGGCCGGTTTCGACCAGATGACCGAACGCGCGGGACGTTTCCGCATTGATGACGGTGAGCCCGGCCGCGAACGAGGCCGGCATGGCGTCGAGCGCGACTTCGTGCGAGCGCAGGCCCGATGCAAGAACGGCCGCGTCGAGCGCGGTGGCGATCGCCGGATCGGCTTCGACGGTGATGCGCGCAACCGTGCAACCCGACGCGGAGACAGTGGCTTGCGCACGATCGAAGCCCGGCGCGATCGCGGCCATCACCGCGACAAGCGTGCGGATATCGCGGGCGAACGGCCCGACGCAATCGAGCGTCGTGTCGGTGGGTGCGACGCCGCGCCGCGATACGCGGCCGAACGTCGGCTTCAGCCCCGCCACGCCGCAGCACGCGGCGGGCCCGCGAATCGAGCCGCCGGTATCGGTGCCGAGCGCTGCGTCGACGGCGCCGAGCCCGACGAGCGAGGCGGAGCCGCTCGACGAGCCGCCGGGAATGCGCGTCGGATCTTGCGGATTGACGGGCGTGCCCGTGTAGTCGTTGATGCCGGTCATCCCGAACGCGAGTTCGTGCATGTTCGCCTTGCCGGCGATCTGCCAGCCGGCGTCGAGCAGCAGGCGGACCACGTCCGCATGCCGGGCGGCCGGCGGCGCGCCGGCGAGCGCGCGGCTCGCCGCGCGGGTCGGGTGGCCCGCGATGTCGATCGTATCCTTGATCGCGATCGTGGGGCCGGGGCCGCCGAGCGTGAAGGTGTCGATGAAGCCTGTCATGGTCGGTATCGTGCGAAAGCAGGGGGAAGCATCAGGACCGTGGCGCGGCGGCGAGCGGCCAGGGGCCGTCGAGCACGCGCTCGGTGCGGAAATGGCGGATCAGCCATGCGGAGCCATTGGCAGCCGGCGCGAAATCGACGGTCAGCCGTGCGGCGATCAGCTCGGCCGTGCCGCTCGCATAGCGCGATGCCTGCAGCATGATCCAGCGGCCGCGCGCGCTCGCGTTGCCGGCGCCGATCTCGATCGATTCCGACGTCAGGAAGTGCAGGTTCGCCGAGAAATGCGGATCGGGCGGCAGGTAGCGGCCCAGCATCGCGACGATCGCGGCCGTGCCTTCGAGGCGGCCGAACTTCTGCGCGTACTGCGGGCCGATGCCTTCCCACACCGCGTCGGCGCAGAACAGCTCGGCGAGCGACGGGCCAGCGCCGGCATCCTCGGGCACGTCGCACAGCGCCATGTAGCGCGTGATCGTCGCGCGCACCGCGCGCTCGGCGTCGAGCGCCGCCATGCGCTGGACGAGCGCGTCGATCAGCTCCGGCGACAGGTCTGCCATCGCGCGCCTCACGCGGCGGGCTTCGCGGCCGGCGGCACGGCCAGCGCGCGGCCGACGCGCGCCTCGATCTTGCCGTAGCGCCACAGGTTGTATTCGCCGACGGGCGTCGTGCGGTACAGGTTGCACACGGCGACCGTCGTGTCGAAATCGGCGACGTCGGCCATGATGTAGAAGGTCCACGGCGCGCCGTCGGCCTGGCCGACCACGAGGCGATCGTCGTCCATCACGCCGAGCACGCGCACGCCGGGCATCGCTTCGACGGCCGCGAGCATCGCGCCGTACGCCTGCCACACTTCGCCGATCTTCTCGCGCGGCAGGTCGAAGAAGTTCTGCGACACGCCGCAGCAGAACAGGACGCGCAGCGGCAGCGAATTCGAATCGGACATATCAGGTTCTCCAGAGGAATCGGTGGAGCGCATGAAGCGGCGGGTAACGCCGTTTCGGCATCGGCTTCATGCGCATTCGAAAAATGGCTTGGGTCGACGCAGGTTACAGATAGCCGGGAAACGGCGTCACGCCGGTGAATACCGCACCGGCGCCGTCGAAGTTGCCCTCGCCGAGAAACGCGTGCTGCGTGACGACCATCGCGTCGCGCAGCAGCCGCTGCAACGGATGCGTGCGATAGATCGCCGCCGTGCCGCCGAGACGGTACGCGCGTTCGACGACGCTCGCGCCTTCGCGTGCGATCTGCGTCGCCGCGAGCCGCAGCAGGCTGACCTGGTCGGGCGTCACCGGGTTGCCGGCGAGGATCGATTGCCACACGCCGTCGGTCGCGTCATAGAAGAATGCGCGTGCCGAACGCAGTTGCGCTTCGGCCTTCGCGAGCTCGATGCGGTAGTACGCGCGATCGGCGAGACGCGGCGCGCCGGTCGTCGTCTGCCGGCCGCCGGACATGCGGTTCACGACGTCGAGCGCCGCACGCGCGAGCCCGAGGTTGACGACGGCCAGCACTTGCGCTGCGTACGCGACGGTCGGGTAGCGGTACAGCGGCTCGTCGACGGTCGGCTCGCCGCCACGCACGAAGGTCCACGCCTCGGGCACGAAGCGGTCGTTCACGCGCAGGTCGTGGCTGCCGGTGCCCTGCATGCCGACCACGCTCCAGTTCTCGACGATCTCGACGTCGGCCGCGCGGAACACGGCCGTGCGCGGCTTGTTCGGCGCGGCGTCCTGCGCGCCCGGCACGGCGATGCCGACGCCGAGCCAGTCGGCGCCCTTGCAGCCGCTCGCGAATTTCCACGTGCCGTTCACGCGCCAGCCGCCCGGCGCGGCCTGCGCGGGCTGCACCGGGAACAGGCCGCCCGCGAACACCTGGTCGGGGCCACTCGCGTACAGCTCGGCCTGGGTCTCGAGCGGCAGCGCGGCGAGATAGACGTTCGCGGAGCCGAAGCTCGCGACCCACGCAGCCGAACCGTCGGCGGTCGCGATCCGTTCGATCATGTCGAGGAACGCGGTCGGCGCGAGTGCATCGCCGCCGAAGCGGCGCGGCGTGCCCGCACGATAGATGCCGGCCTGCTTGAACAGCGCGATCACGTCGCGCGGCACGTGCGACAGGCGATCGAATTCCTCGCGGCGCGCGGCGACGGTCTCGATCACCGCGTCGAGCGGCGACGACGGCGCGGCAACGGTGCCTGCCACGGGCGGCGAGGACGGTGCGGGTTCGACGGCGAGGGCGGCTTGCGGCATGGTTGTCTCCTGGGGATAGGGTGCGATGTCGGGTTCGGTTGCGGGGGGCAAGGCAATGGAGCCAGTCTAGAAACGCCGAAAACACGCAGCAATTGGTGCGTTGGGCCGCGCGACTGGTGAGGTTCCGTGCCGGCCTAAAGAAATCTTCAGATGCGATCGGCGCGCACCGGTGCTATGTTGGGTTTCCGGCCGCGCGATGCCGCGCGCCTTCATCCGAATCCGATCATGAGTTTTCCCGACGAAGACGATTTCCACCGGCTGCTCGACGCGCTGACGACCTGCGTGCTGCTGCACGACGCGCAGACGAAGGCGATCGTGTGGGCGAATCGCGCCGCGTGCATCGCGCTCGGCTTTTCCGTCGAGGAATTGCTGCCGCTGAAGGCGCCGGACATGACGCGTCCCGAACCGAAGTACCAGCGCGAGATCGCGGTGAGCGCATGGGATCGCGCGCTCGTTGACGGGCCGCAGGTGTACGAATGGTGCTATCGATCGCGTACGGGTGTCGACATGCTGTCCGAGGCCACCGCGACCTACGTGCCGCTGCGCGGGCACGATGTCGTGATGGTGCAGTTCCGCGACATCAGCGCTGAAGAGGCGGTCCGCCAGCAACTGCGCCGCTACGAGGCGCGGCTGCGCGAATTCATGCAGGATCTCGACGAAGGCATCGCGGTCGTGACGCCGCACGGCGGCGTGCAGTTCATCAGCGAGTCGGGCCGCCGCGTGCTCGGGCTCGCGCCCGACGAATCGCTCGGCGAAGTGCTCGACTACTGCTCCGAGGCCGATCGCGACCGCCTTGTCGCACAACTGCGCGATGCGCCGTCGGCATACCCGTCCGCGCCGCAGCGCTACCGGATCGTGCGGCGCGACGGCTCGCCGTGCTGGCTGCGCATCCTGTGCCGGCAGGTCGAGATCGAAGGCGATCTCGACGGGCTGCTCGTGCAGTTCCGCGACGTGAGCGACGAGGTCGCGATCGAGGACGCGCGGCGCGCCGAAGCGCGGATGCTCGAATACGCGGGACGCTACAACGCGATGGGCGAGATGGCCAGCGTGATCGCGCACGAGCTGAGCCAGCCGCTCGCGGCCGTGCGCAACTTCATCGAAGGCGCGGTGCGGCGGCTGAACGGCAATGGCGCCGTCGACGACGCGATCTGGGGGCTGCGCAGCGCCGACCGGCAGGCCGAGCATGCGGCGCTGATCATCAAGAGCGTGCGCGAATTCATCGTGAAGCGCGAGCCGGTCGTCGCGGTCGCCGACCTGCGCGACATCCTTTCCGACGCGGCTTACTTCATCGAGCTGCGTGCGAAGGAAGCCGACGTGACGGTCTCGATCGTGCAGGCCGACGTGCCGCTGCCGATCCGCTGCGAGCGCGTGCTGATCGGGCAGGTGATCCTGAATCTGGCATTCAACGCGATCGAGGCGTTCGCCAGTTGCGAGCGCGTGCCTCGCATGCTGACGCTCGGTACGGCGAACGTGGCCGGGCACGCGGAGCTGCGCGCGATCGACAACGGCCCGGGCATTGCGGAAGATGCGCACGACCGGCTGTTCGACGGTTTCTCGTCGTCGAAGGCCGGCGGCAACGGGATCGGGTTGTCGCTGTGCAAGAGCATCGTCACGCGTCACGGCGGGCGGATCGCGGCGAGCCCGGCCGACGGCGGCGGCCTCGACTGCCGCGTGACGTTGCCGCTCGCCAGCGCGCACGCGTAGCCGCTGCGTCGTGTCATGGCCGGGCAGCGACGCGCGGCGCATGGTCAGCGCCCCAGCGCCCGCGCGGTCTGGCCGCCGATGCCGAAATCGGTGTTCGGAATGTCCTTGATGATCACGCGGGTGGCCTGCAGCGGCGCATCGAGCACGTTCGCACCCGCATCGGACAGCGCAGCGATCAGCGCGCGCTTCTGTTCGTCGGTGCGGCCGGCGATCAGGATCGCGAGGATCACCGGCAGCGACGGCGGCGCGCCGTCGGCGGCACTGCGGCCGCCGAGGCCGACATGCGTCGCGGGTAATTCGGTCAGCAGCACGCGCACCGATTCGATCGGTGCGCCGATCGATTCGACGGTCGCACCGGTCAGCCGTGCGATCAGTTCGGCCTTGCGGGCGTCGTCATGGCCGGCCGGCAGGAAAACTTCGAGTGTGGGCATGGTGGTCCGGAAAGGTGAAGGTTGCCGGCTCACCTTTGCACTTTTGCAGCGGTGAACCGGCGACGGCTTACAGCAGGAAGCCGATCGCGCTGAGCGCTTCGGTCGAGTCGATCAGGCGCACGACCTTCTCGGCGATCCGCATCTCGCCTTCGGCATCGACGTGCAGCTTGTGCGTGACGTCGGCCGCGAACAGCGTCGCGACGCCGCGCTTGTACGCGACGACGACCTGCGCCGATTTCAGCTCGACGGTGCCGGCGCTGCTGCTTTCCAGTGTGAAGCGTGACACGGTGCGCACCGTGCGCGCCGCGTCGGTCGCCGATGCCGAGTAACCGGACACCATCCGCTGCACGCGCTTCTCGCGCATGTCCCGGTCGTCGAACACGTAGTTCAGCGTCGCCGCGAAATCGGTCGTGTCGGGATCGATCGGCACCACGTAGTGGCCGGCCGGATCCCACAGGTCGAGCCACGCGCGGTAGTCGCGGCGGTCGAGCATCTCGGCTTCGCGCCACACGAATTCGACCGCGCGGGCGAAGGTCTGCTCGGAAAAGAGGGCGTTACGGTCGTCCATCACTGTTGCTCCATCATCTTTCGCCATTGCTGGTAGGCCTCGCGCATGCCGGTCTCGTCGGTCGCATGGGCGGTTTTTTCGCCGTTCGCGGCGGTCGTCTCGCGGTTCAGCCCGCGGTTCACGAGGATCGGCACGTCGGGGCCCGCATGCGCGCCGCGCTGCACGCGCTCCCACGCTTCCGCGTCGTCGGGGCTGCCGAAGCCGAACGGGCCCTGGAAATGCTCGTGGATGCGTAGCCGCTCGCGGTTCGCTTCGTCGGGGCCGCCGTCCATCGCGAGCGCGACGTGGCGGATCTCGGTCTCGTTCGCGGCGATCGGCCGCAGCACGCGGAAGAACGCCATCGACAGCGCGAGGTTCGGGAACAGGTTCAGGTTGAAGCCGACGCCCATCAGCGAGCGCACGATGCGGCGCACTTCTTCCGGCGCGTGGCGCTCGGCGAGCTTCGCGGCGAGCGGCGCGAAACGCTCGGGTAGCGGCGCGCCGTCGTCGTCGTCGAGGTCGATCAGCTCGGGCATCAGCACCGCGAGGCTGTGGCCGTTGCCGAGCCCGCGGCAGAACGCGTGCTCGCTCGTCATGAAGCTCGTGATTGCGGCGGCCGTCTCGTCGTCGATCGACTTCATCCACGACTTGTGCACGACCGGGAAGTGGTAGAGGTCGGTCGTATTCTCGAGCTGGATCTTCCAGTTGCCCTTGAACTTGAACTTGTGCTCGCCGTTCGCCTTGATCGGGTAGCCGGCGCCCTGTTTCATGAACAGGTCGATCCACGGCCTCGCGCCGCCGAGGAAATCCTCGAGCGGTTCGATGTCGTCGTTGAGGCTTGCGAAGATCAGCCCCTGGTACACGCCGACGCGCAGCTTCACGAGCGGCAGGTCGCCTTTCTCGCACACGCCTTCGTAGCCGTCGCCGTACGGCAGCGCGCGCAGCGTGCCGTCGAGTGCGTACGACCAGCTGTGATACGGGCACGTGAAGCCCTTCGCATTGCCCTTGTGCGATTCGCACACGGTCGCGCCGCGATGGCGGCAGCGGTTCTGCAGCACGTTGATCTCGCCGGTCTTGTCGCGCACGACGATCACCGGCTGGCGGCCGATCGTCGTCGTGATGAAGTCGCCGGGGTTCGGCAGCTCGCTTTCGTGCGCGACCCAGATCCAGGTGCGGTAGAAGATGCGGTCGAGCTCGGCTTCGAACAGCGCGGGATCGTGATACATCGCTGGCGCGATGCGGTCGGGCTGCGCGAGACCGTGCAGCGCGCGGGTGTCGATCGTCTGGTAGGAAATGTCGCTCATCGTCGTCGTGGGGAAAGAGTCGCGAAATCGGGCCGCGTCATGCGCGGTATCGGGTACCCAGTCTCGTCTTCCGCTACATATCCGTCAAATTGATCTAAAATTAGCCAGTCAATAAATACGGCCAATAATGGAGGCAACGATGACGTCGGTCGATCATCTCGATCTGAACCTGTTGCGCGTGTTCCAGGCGATCGTCGAGGAACGCAGCCTGACGAAGGCCGGCGAGCGGCTCGCGCTGTCGCAGCCGGCCGTCAGCTATTCGCTCGGCCGGCTGCGCACGCTGTTCGACGATCCGCTGTTCGTGCGCACGCGCGCCGGCATGCAGCCGACGCCGGTCGCGCTCGAGCTCGCGGGGATCGTCGGCAAGGCGCTCGACATGGTGCGCGTGGCGTTGCGCTACGCGGAGCGTTTCGATCCGGCCACCAGCACGCGCACGTTCCGGGTGTCGCTGTCGGATGCAGGCGAGATGGCGTACCTGCCGGCGATCTGCCAGGCGCTGCGCGAGCGCGCGCCGCGCGTGACGCTGAGCGTGCAGCCGCTGCCGGTGGAGGAGATCGAGGAGGCGTTGCGCGCGAGCCGGCTGGATTTCGCGATCGGCAACCTGCCGGAACTGATGCCGCGCACGCGCCACCAGGTGCTGTTCGAGGAAACCTACGTGTGCATGACGGGCCGCCGGCGCGGGCTGCCGGCCGGTGCCACGCTGAGTCTCGAGCAGTTCGTGCGCGCCGCGCACGTGAACGTGAAGTCGGTCGAGCATAGCCACCACGCGCTCGACGACGCATTGCGTGCGCAGGGCGTGGGCCGCAACATCGCGCTCGAAGTACCGCACTTCGTCGCGCTGCCGAGCGTGCTGTCGGTCACCGATCTCTACGCGACGCTGCCGAAGCGGCTCGCGCAGATCCTGAACCGCGACAACGCGTTCCGCCTCTATGACCTGCCCGTCACGCTGCCGCCAGCGCCCGTTACGATGCACTGGCACGAGCACTTCCACGAGGACGAGGGCAACGCGTGGATGCGTGCGCTGCTCGCCGAGCTCGTCGAGCGTTTCGACGACGTGTGACGGTGGCGGCGCGCGTTAGCCGCCTCAGAGATCCAGCACCAGCACCGCCGAACGTGCGCGCGACACGCAGCAGCAGATCACCGTGTTGCTCGCGCGTTCGGCTTTGCTGAGGCAGTGGTCGCGATGATCGGGCTCGCCGTCGACGACGGGCACCATGCAGGTGCCGCACACGCCTTCGCCGCATGACGTATCGACTTCGATGCCGATCCGCGCGAGCGCGTCGACGATCGACGTGTCGGGTGTCACGCGCACCGATTGCCCGCTGCGCTGCAACCGCACTTCGAAGCCGCCGGCCGGGCCGGTGCCGGCTTCGGCGTTGCCTGCCTCTGCGGCGACGGGGGCTGCAGCGAAGCGTTCGAGATGGATCGAGTCTTCGGGCACGCGCGTCGCGGCCGCCGCGACGACCGCATCCATGAACGCCGCCGGGCCGCACGTATAGACATGTGCGTGCGCATCGATCGATTCGACGCAACGGCCGAGTTCGGCCGCGAGCGCAGCGGGTTCGACGCCGTAGTGGAACGTCACGTGCGGCGCGAACGGCTCGGCCGACAGTGCATCGACGAAGGCTGCGTGCTCGCGGCTGCGTGCGAAATAGTGCAGTCGATAACGCGCGCCGCGCTTGTGCAGCGCATACGCCATCGACAGCAGCGGCGTGATGCCGATGCCGGCCGCGATCAGCACGTGTTCGCTTGCGTCATCCGCCAGACGAAACAGGTTGCGCGGCGCGCCGATCGACAGTTCGGCGCCGACGGCCACGTCGTCGTGCAGCGAACGCGAGCCGCCGCGCGACTGCGCCTCCTTCTTCACCGCGAACAGGTAGCTGCCGCGCTCGTCCGGGTTGCCGCACAGCGAGTACTGGCGCGTGATGCCGGACGGCGCGGTGACGTCGATATGGGCGCCCGGTTCGTACGCATCGAACGGCTGGCCGTCGATGCGCGAAACCCGGAAACAGCGGATGTCCTGCGCCGCGTCGATCAGCGCGTCGATCCGGACCTGGTGGCGGTTCGCTTGCATGGGAAATTCCGTGGGGTAGGAGGAAAGCGGCGCGGCAGGCACCGCGCCGTCATGCGATCGAGAATAGGGACGGGCATCGCATAAATCAAATCGATTAAAAAGCGATGCGTGAATCAGTGGAATAAATAATGGTTGGGGGCGCGATTGCGCTCAACGTACGGCAATCGCGTCGCCCGCATCGGCTGCCAGCGGCGCCGCTGCCGACGCGTGACCGCGTTCGCGATCGAGGCTGCGGCGATAGTGCCGGCAGCCGGCGGCGAGCAGCAGCGCCGCGAGCGTGGCCGCCGCGACGTTGACGATCGACATCGAATGGCCGACCGCGGCAGGCGCGCCGAACACGCGATCGGTGAACAGCGCGACGACGGTCGTGCCGATGCCGAGCGCGATCAGGTTCGACACGAGCAGGAACAGCGCGGAGATCTGCGCGCGCATCTGGTTCGGCGCGAGCGTCTGCATCGCGGCGGTCGACGTCGGCATCGGGAACGACGCGAAGAACATCGCGACGACCAGCATCGCCAGCGACGCGGGCAGGCTGTCGAGCTGCGTGAACAGCGTCGCGGGAATCACCATGCACGCGGCACCGATCGCACCGGCGCGCATCGGCGCATCGGTCCGGCCGCGCCGCAGCAGCCAGTCGTTGAGCCAGCCGCCGCAGAACACGCCGGCCGTATTCGCGACGAGCAGCACGATGCCGAGCGTGTAGCCGGCTTCGACTGCCGTCATCCCGAAGCGGCGGATATAGAACGCGGGCGTCCAGCTCAGCAGGCAGTACAGCGTCATCGCGTAGAACGAGAAGCCGAGGTAGTGGCACGAGAAGGTCGCGCGATGCGTGCCGACGAAGCGCAGCGAATCGCGCATCGACACGCGCCGCACGGCACCCGAGCGGTCCTGCGCGAGCCCCTTGCGCTGCGGGTCGCGCACGGTCGCGGCGAACAGCAACGCGACGAGGATCCCCGGCAGCCCGACGATCAGGAACGTGACCTGCCACGCGTGCACCTGCCCGACGACCGGCAGCGTGAACGCGCTCGCATGCTTGAGCAGCGCGATCACGTAGCCGCCGATCAGGAACGCGACGCCGCCGCCGATGAACGAGCCGAGCGAGTACACGGCGATCGCGCGCCCGAGCTTCTCCTTCGGGAAGTAGTCGGCGAGCATCGAATACGCGCCGGGCGACAGCGCGGCTTCGCCGACGCCCACGCCCATCCGCGCGATGAACATCTGCACGAAATGCTGGCTGAGCCCGCACGTGGCGGTCGCGACGCTCCACAGCGCGATGCCGATCGAGATGATGCGCGGGCGCGCATAGCGGTCGGCGAGATACGCGACGGGCAGCCCCATCACCGCGTAGAACAGCGAGAACGCGAAGCCGTTGAGCAGGCTGAACTGCGTGTCGGACAGATGCAGGTCGCGCTTGATCGGCTCGATCATCAGCACGAGGACCTGGCGGTCGACGAACGAAAAGACGTACGCGAGCATGCAGATGACGACGACATACCATTCGTACGTATAGCGCTTGCCGTCGGCAGCGCGGGCCGTGAATGCGGACATGCGGGTTCTCCAGGAGCGGGCGGTGGAAAAGCGCGGCATCGGCCTGGCGGGCCGGGCGCCGTCGCGGCGCGAAAGCGTGCGGGTGACACGATCGGAAACGCAGCGTAGTCGGCCAAATTCGGCCGCCATAGCCGGAGTGACAGCGGCGCCACACGGACATTTACCGACCCGGATAAAGAAAACACCGAGGCCGAGCGCGCGGGCCGCCGCGCAGCGCGCGTGCGGCGGGGCGCGCGCGCCTCATGCGGCGCATCTATAAGCGTTATAGAGCGCATTGCGTCGACGTCCGAAATTGTCGTTCCTAGACTCGGCCCGTTTTTGATCGGCAGCGTTGGCCCGTTGCGGCGGACGCGCATCACACCACGCGGCGCGACGCCGACCGGCGCCGGCACTTCTACGGGACGACGAAGATGAACCAACCGAACGGGCGAGCCGACCGGCTTGCCGCACCGCTTGCCGCGCTGCTCGCGTGCATCGCACTGCCGGCCGCCGCGCAGTCGAGCGTGACGCTCTACGGCCGCATCGACACCGCGATCGAATACGCGAACGCCGGGCCGAACCACGTGACGCGCATGGGCAGCGGCAACCTGTGGGCGTCGCAGTGGGGGCTGAAGGGTGTCGAGGATCTGGGCGGCGGCTACGCGACGATCTTCAAGCTCGAGGACGGCTTCAACGCGGGCAGCGGTGCGCTGTCGAACAGCAGCGCGCTGTTCGGCCGCGAAGCGTGGGTCGGCATCACGGGGCCGTTCGGCGGCGTGCAGTTCGGCGAGCTCTACACGATCCTGCATACGACGCTCGTCACGTACAGCCTGCCCGGGCTCGGCGCGGGGCTTGCATGGGGCAACGCGACCAACAACTTCGTCGGGCCCGCGTTCCTGCGCGTACGCAACTCGATGCGCTATACGTCGCCGCGCTACGCGGGCTTCCTGCTGCGTGCGATGGCCGCGCGCGGCGCCAACGGCGCGGCCGGCCAGCCGGCGACGCTCGGCGATACGTACGGCGCTGGCATCAACTACGTGCGCGGCGGGCTGTCGGTCGACGTCGACTACATGCAGCAGAAGTTCAGCCCGGTCGCCGCATCGACGCTCGGCGCGACGAGCACGGCCGAGAACGGCAACTACACGCTCGGCGCGATTTCGTATGACTTCAATGTCGTGAAGGTGGCCGCACTGTACCTGCGCCACCGCGGCGGCCCGGACGTCGCGACCGCGATCGACAGCCAGAGCGCGTATCCGCACAGCGACATCATGGAACTCAGCGCGACGGTGCCGATCGGGCGCGCGTCGCTGCTGTTGAGCGTCGGCCATTACCGGAAGGTCGCGGATAGCGACGGCAACGCCGATTCGTACGGCATCCGCTTCGACTATCCGCTGTCGAAGCGGACGGTGCTGTATACGGGCGCCGCGATGGTGCGCAACGGCGCGCATGCGCGCTTCGTCGTCAACGGCGCGGCGGGCGGCGGTGTCGCGGTCGCCAGGCCGGGTGCGACCGCGAGCTCGCTCGTCGCGGGGATCCTCACGTCGTTCTAGGCGTTCCGGCGGGCGCGCGCCCGTGCGCGGGCCCGCTTGCGCCGCTACGCGCAGGCGGGCGGCTGCGGCGCGAGCCATGCGTCGAACGGCGCCTGCTCGCCGATGTTGAACAGTTCGAGCAGCAGCGCGCGCAGCCAGCGATGGCCGGGGTCCGCGTCGAAGCGCCGGTGCCAGTACGCGTTGACGGCCCATTCGCCGGCGCCGGCGATGTCGTACAGCACGCACGGCTGCCGCGCGGCGAACGTGATCGCGATCGTCTCCGGCAGGATCAGCGCGTAGTCGCCGTCCTGCAGCAGCGCGGGCACCACCATGAAATCGGGCAGCGCCGCGCGTACGCGCGGCATCAGCGCGTGCCGTTCGAGCAGCTGCATCGACTGCGGATGCGACGTGACCGCGACGAAGCGCAGCGCGTCGGGCGCCGCGCCGTCGAGCACGAAATCGTCGGGTAGTCCGACGCGCTGCGCGGTGCGGCGCGGCATCAGCAGCACGCAGCGCTCGTGCAGCAGTGCGGTGCGCTGGAAGTGGCTCGACGCATCGGCGAAATGCCCGAGCGCGAAATCGATGCGCCCCGATTCGAGCGCGACGTTGAGCTGGCATTCGTCGACGTGCAGCGTCTCGATCACCGCGCCCGGCGCGCGCCGGTCGAACGCGGCGAGCAGCGTCGGCAGGAATGCGCTCGCCGCGAAATCGCTCATGTGCAGGCGGAACACGCGCTGCGTGCTGTCGGGTGTGAAGCGCGAGCCTTCGTCGAGCACGTCCTGCAGGATCGCGAGCGCCTTGTCGACGGAGATCGCGAGCCGCTGCGCGCGCGGCGTCGGCTCGACGCCGGTGCCGGTGCGCACGAACAGCGCGTCGCGGAACATCAGTCGCAGCCGGCCGAGCGCGTAGCTAACCGACGGCTGCGTGACGCCGAGCCGCAGCGCCGCACGTCCCACGTGCCGCTCCTCGTACACCGCACGAAACGTCTTCAGCAGGTTGAGATCGAGGTCCTGCACGCGCAGGCCGTCGGGCGAGTCGGCATCGTGCGCGGAAGGTTCGGCGCGGACTGGGGCCGCCGGGCGGCCTGAAGCGGTGGGCGTCATCGTGGTTGCCTCGCGGTGACGGAAGGCGCATGGCCGTAGCGTCGCGCATACGCCTTCGCGAAATGGCCGAAGCCATGGATGCCGTGCGCGATCAGCACGTCGGTCACACTGCGTGCGTCGCCGCGCTGCAGCGCCGCGTGCACGGCCGCAAGCCGGCGCTCGCGCACGTACGCGGCCGGCGTGGTGTGCAGGAACGTGCGGAACGCGTGCTGCAGCGTGCGCGGCGCGACACCCGCGACCTTTGCCAGCGGCGCCAGCGCGAGCGGTTCGCCGAGATGTGCATCGACGTGATCGCACGCACGGCGCACGTGCGCCGGCAGCAGCGGCGTGCCGCGTGAGAGTGCGTCACTGTACGAGTGCGGCAGGTGCGTGAGCAGCAGTGACATCAGCCACGCGGTGAGGTCGGCACCGAGCACCGGCCACGCCGTGCCGATGCCCGGCTGCGCGCCGAGCCGGCACAGGTACTCGAAGGTCGGCAGCACGAGCGCGGCGCCGGTGCCGCCGCTCGCGAGTTCGAACTGCAACGGCCGCTTGAGTGTCGCCTTCAGCATGTCCTGCAGCTTGCGTTCGAGCGCGTCGCGTTCGAGCCGCAGCACGAGGTTGCGGCAATCGGGGCTCGTGCGCAGTCGGCTCGCGAGCGCCGGCGACGATACCGTCAGCTCGCCGGGGCCCGCGTGTGCGACGACGCTGCCGGCCCGCAGCTCGCACGTCCCGGCGAGCGTCAGCCTGAACAGGAAGTGATCGGCATCGTCGCCGAAATCGATACGCGTTTCGCGGCCGTAGCAGAGTTCGAGCAGCGCACCGTGATGCAGCGGCACTTCATACAGTTCGGCATGAAACGGATCGCGGCCGTACGCGGCCATCCGGTGCGGCCCGAGCCGGTGCGCGACCGCGCGTTCGACTTCGTCGGGCGCCTGCAGCGTGCCGAGCCGGTTCGGCGCATGGCGGGAAAGGGCGATGTCCATCGATAGACCTCGTAGCGGATGCAGGGGCGCGGCAGGATGCGCCGCGCCGCGATTGCGTTGCGCGAACGGGCGTGTCGTTGCGCGTTTTGAAGCGACGCGGCGAGGGCGGCCGCGTAGTCTCGGAAACACTCAATCACCGGGAGAAAACGATGAAGGCATGTGTTCTGGGCGGCGGCCACGGCTGCCATGCGGCAGCGATCGACCTGCTCGAGAAGGGCCACGACGTCACGTGGTGGCGGCGCGACCGCGAGCCGCACGCGCGGCTGCGCGAGTTGGGCGTGCTGAACGTGACCGACCATCGCGGCAGGCGGACAGTGCCGCTCGGCGACGCGCCCGGTGCGATCCGCCTGACCGACGACCTCGCGGCCGCGCTGCGCGGTGCGCAGCTCGTCGTGGTGCCGCTGCCGTCCACGTCGCACGGCGCGCTGGCCGCGCAGGTTGCGCCGCTGCTGGAGGACGGTCAGGTCGTCTTCCTGCCGCCCGGCACGTTCGGCAGCGTCGTGTTCGCGCGTGCGGCGGCCGAAGCCGGCAATCGCTCGCGCGTCGCGTACGCCGAAACGGGCACGCTGCCGTACCTCGTGCGCAAGCACGGCGACAACGACGTCGTGATCAGCGCGTACGCGACGCGCCTGCCGACCGGCGTGTTGCCGGCGAATGCGGCGGGCTGGGCGTTCGACGTGCTGCGCGCGGGCTATCCGTCGGTCGAGCCGGTCGAGGATGCGTTGTCCGGCGCGCTGATGAATGCGGGCCCCGTGATCCATCCGCCGCTGATCCTGATGAACGCCGGTCCGCTCGAACACTTCGATGCGTGGGATATCCACAACGAAGGCACGCAACCGTCGATCCGCCGCGTGACGAATGCGCTCGACGCCGAACGCATCGCGGTGCGCGAAGCGCTCGGCTACCGTGCGCCGCATTTCCCGCTCGCCGATCACTACGCGACCGAAGGCGACGAATGGATGTACGGGCGCGGCGCGCACGGCAAGCTGACCGATAGCGGCGACTGGCGCGAGAAGATCGATTTGCGTACGCATCGCTACATGCTCGAGGACACCCGGCTCGGGCTGTCGTTCATCGTGTCGTGCGGGCGCTGGGCCGGCGTGCCGACGCCCGTCGCGCAGGGGCTGCTGAGCGTCGCGAGCGCGGTCGCCGCGCGCGACCTGTATGCGCAAGGGCGCACGCTGGAACGGCTCGGGCTTGCAGCGCTGTCGAAGGACGCGATGCGCGCGCTGCTCGACAAGGGGTACACGGCATGAAGGCGGCCGCTGATGTGATGCGCGTGCATGTGCTCGGCGCGGGACGCATGGGGCAGGGGATCGCGCTCGTGTTCGCGTTCGCAGGCCTCGACGTGACGCTGATCGACTTCAAGCGGCGCGATGCGGCCGGCTGGCACGTGTTCGAGGCGCGGACGCGCGACGAGATCACAAGGCCGCTGCACGCGCAGGTCGCGCTCGGCCGCATCGATGCCGCACAGGCCGGTGCCGTGGTTGCGCGCATCGCGCTCGTCTCGCATGGCGGCGCGGCGGAAGCGGTGCGCGATGCCGATATCGTGTTCGAAGCGCTGCCCGAAGTGCTGGATGCGAAAGCCGACGCGCTGCGCTGGCTCGGCGACCACATCGATGCCCATGCAACGGTCGCGTCGACCACGTCGACGTTCGTCGTCACCGAGCTGCAGCGCCATGTCGTGCACCCCGAGCGGATGCTGAACGCACACTGGCTGAATCCCGCGCTGCTGATGCCGCTCGTCGAGATCAGCCGCAGCGAGGCGACGGATCAAGCCGTCGTCGACATGCTCGCCGCGCTGCTCGAACGCGTCGGCAAGAAGCCGGTGATCTGCGGGCCGGCGCCGGGCTATATCGTGCCGCGCATCCAGGCGCTCGCAATGAACGAAGCCGCGCGGATGGTAGAGGAGGGCGTCGCGAGTGCCGAAGACATCGACACGGCGATCCGCACCGGCTTCGGCCCGCGCTTCGCGGTGCTCGGGCTGCTCGAATTCATCGACTGGGGCGGCTGCGACATCCTGTACTACGCGTCGAAGTACCTGGCCGGCGAGATCGGCCCGCGCTTCGCACCGGCCGCGAGCGTCGTGCGGAACATGGAAGCCGGGCGCGACGGCGTGCGCACGGGCGCCGGCTTTCACGACTATGCGGACGTCGACGTCCCCGCATACATGCAGAAGCGGCTCGGCGAATTCGCGCGGCTGCTCGATCACCTGGGACTCGCACCGGCGTTCGACAGCGCACGGCACGAAGCCGGGCGCTGACCGTCGCGCGATCATGCGGCGTCGCCGTGCGACCCGTCGGCATGCGTGGTGCGCGTCTCGCGCATCACGCACAGCGTCGCGACCGTCACGAGGCCGAGCGCGACGAGGAACAGCGACACGGGCCACGACGCGTGATAGCGCGCGAGCAGCGCGGTCGCGATCAGCGGCGACATCCCGCCCGCGAAGATCGACGCGACTTCATGCCCGAGCGCGACGCCCGAGTAACGCACCTCGGTGCTGAACAGTTCGCCGACGAGCGCGGGCAGCGTGCCGATCATCGCGCCGTGGCTGACGGCCGTGCCGACCGTCAGCGCGAGCCACACGAGCGGCGTCACGCGCGTATCGAGCAGCCAGAAGAACGGAAACGCGCACGCGACGAGGCTCAGCGCGCCGATCAGGTACACGGGCTTGCGGCCGATCCGGTCGGAGAGCCGGCCCCACGCGAGCATCGCGCCCATTTCGACGATCATCGCGAGCATCACGCCGGTCAGCATCACGCCGTTCGGGATGCCGACGTACTTGCCGTAGACGAGCGAGAACGCGAGGAAGATGTACGCACCGCCGTTCTCGGCCACGCGCAGCCCCATCGCAAGCAGGATTTCCTTCGGATGACGGCGGATGCACTCGACGATCGGCAGATGCGTGTGCGCGCCGCGCTTGCCGGCCAGCTGGAAGTCGCGGCTCTCCGGCAGGTGGCGGCGGATATAGATGCCGATCGCGAAGATGACGATGCTGGCGAGGAACGGCAGCCGCCAGCCCCAGGTGCGGAACATCTCGTCCGGCACCGTCTGCGCGGCCAGGAAGGCCGCCGACGACAGCACGAAGCCGCCGCCCACGCCGAGCTGGCTCCACGCCGCGTAGTAGCCGCGCTGCTCGGGCGGCGCGTTCTCGCTGATCATCAGCACGCCGCCGCCCCATTCGCCGCCGGACGCGATGCCCTGCAGCAGGCGCAGCACGACGAGCGCCGCCGGCGCCCACAGGCCGATCTGAGCATAGGTCGGCAGCAGGCCGATCGCGAAGGTCGAGGCACCCATGATCAGCAGCGTCCACACGAGCGACGCCTTGCGCCCGTAGCGGTCGCCGACGTGGCCGAACACGATCCCGCCGAGCGGCCGCGCGACGAAACCGAGCGCGAATGCCGCGAACGCGGCGAGGCTGCCCGCGAGCGGCGAGGCGCCGGGCGGGAAGAACACGTGGCCGAATACCAGCGCGGCGGCCGTGCCGTACACGAAAAAGTCATACCATTCCATCGCGTTGCCGGCGACGGAGGCGATGACGATCCGGCGTAGTTGCCGGTCGGCGAGCGGCGCGGCAGCGGCGCCCGGGGATTGCACGGTGTCGGTCGGGTACATGGCGGACTCTGAAGGGGGAGGCAGGCGCGTGCCGTCTTTCGCGGCACTGCGGGCTAGTGTTGTCGGCCCGCCGCTCCACGGTCAAATCCGCAGAAAAAGGGGAGTGTCATCACTCCCGCAAATGATGGTCGGCGCGCGGCCGTGCCCGCGCGCGCCCGGCGGCGTTACCGCTCGATCTGCCGATTCCACCGCGTATCCCACTGTGCACGCCGCGCGTTGATCGCGGTCCAGTCGACCACCGTCACCTTGCGCACGAGATCGTCGACATTGCCGAGGCTCTGCTGCATCGCGGCGGGCATTTTCGCGCCGCGGTTGGTCGGAATCTGCTTGCCGGCCTCGGCTGCCTTCGTCTGCGCGGGCGCGGACAGCAGGAACTGCGCGAGCTTCTGTGCGAGTTGCGGATCGGGGTTGTTCGCGACCACGCACAGGTCGACGAGCAGCAGCACGGGGCCTTCCTTCGGGTTCGCGTATGCGACGGGGATGCCCTTGTCCTGCAGGTCGCCGACGCCGGTCGGCGTGAGCGGGAACAGGCCGGCTTCGCCGGTCTGCACCATCTCCGAGATCTTCGCCGAGTTCGGGATGTACTCGACGACGTTCGGCCCGACCGTGCTCGCCCACTTGCTGAAGCCCGGCTCGACGTTCTGCTCGCTGCCGCCGAGCAGCCGGTTGATCGCGAGGAAGCCGTGCAGCCCGAACGTGCTGCTCGACGCCGACTGGAACACCACCTTGCCCTTGTATTTCGGATCGGCGAAATCCATCCACGACGTCGGCGGCGTCCAGCCTTTCTCGGCGAACAGCTTCTTGTTGTACGCGATGCCGGTCATCCCGAGCTGCACGCCCGCGCCGATGTCGTCCTTCATCCGCGCGAACGGGTACAGTTCCTTCAGCACCGGCGAATCGTCGAGCTTCTGGCACACGCCGAGGCTGACCGCGCGCGCCATCACGCCGTCGTCGAGAAACGCGACGTGGATCTGCGGCTTGTTGCGGTTCGCGAGCAGCTTCGCGAGCACGTCCGACGACGTGCCGGGCACGATCACCACTTTCACGTTGTTCGCCTTCTCGAAGTCGGGCAGCACCTGGCTCGTATAGGCCTTCTCCATCGGGCCGCCGTTCATGCCGACGTAGATCGTCTTCGTTTGTGCGAACGCGGGTGCGCCGGCGCCTGCGATACAGAGGGCGGCGGCGGCCGCGATCGTTCCAAGCAGTTTCATCTGTGGGTCTCCTCTTGACGGAAAGGGGCGGTCGGCGCGGCTTCGCGGGCGAAGCGGCCGATCGAGAATGCATCGAGTGGCGTGGCGGTTTCGCCGGTGGTGACGAGATCGGCGAGCACGTCGCCGACGCCGGGCGCGAGCAGGAAGCCGCCGCCGGAAAAACCGAACGCATGCAGCAGGCGCGGCGTCGTGCGGCTCGCGCCGATGATCGGGTTGTGGTCGGGCGTACAGCCTTCGACGCCGCTCCACGTGCGGATCAGCAGCGCATCGCGCAGCGCGGGCAGCAGCGTGCACGCGTCGCGCATCACCGCGCGCGTCGTATCGACCGACGGCTGGCCGAATTCGCCGTCGCCATGGCCACGGCCGCCGCCGATCACGCAGTTGCCGCGTGCAACCTGCCGTGCGTATACGCCGCCGCCGTACACGCCGAGGTTGTGCGTGATGAACGGCGGCAGCGGTTCAGTCACCCACATGTTCGGGTAGATCGGCTCCATCGGCACGGCTTCGCCGAAGCGTTCGGCGATCGTGTTCGCCCACGCGCCGGCCGAGTTGATCAGCCACGTCGCGGTGCAGGCGCGGCCGCCTGCCTGAAAGTGAAAGCACGCGCCGTCGTGGTGAACGTCGTCGACGGGCGCGTGCTCGAATACGTCCGCGCCGGCCGCGCGGGCCGCGCGCGCGAACGCGGGCGACACGAGGCGCGGATTGGCGTGACCGTCGGTCTCGCACAGCGAGCCGCCGAGCGCCGCGCGGCCGAGCCACGGGTAGCGGCGCCGGAACGCATCGCCGCGCATCACCTGCAGCGGTAGGCCGTGTTCGCCGGCGAGCGTCGCGTAAGCGTCGAGCGCGTCGAGATCGGCGTCGCTGCGCGCGAGCCGCAGGTGGCCCGACACGACGAATTCACCGTCGATGCCGATCAGTTCGGGCAGGCGGTCCCAGATGCGCCGCGCACGCAACGCGAGCGGCAGCTGCTCGGCCGGTCGGCCCTGGCAGCGCACGCCGCCGTAGTTCACGCCGCTCGCCTGCGCACCGCAGTCGCGCCGTTCGAACAGGCCGGTGCGCAAGCCGCGCCGCGCCAACGCGAGTGCGGCCGATGCGCCGACGAGGCCTCCGCCGACGATCGCGACGTCGTAATGCCGGATCTCATTCATCGCGCGCCTCGTCGGGAATCGCCGCGACCTCGTCGCCCGCGAGCGCGGCCGAGATCGGGAACGGCTTCACGGGCGGTTGCGCACGCAACCGGCCGACATCGGCGAGCGGGCGGTCGGTTGCGGCGGCCAGCACGAGCGCGGCCGCGTCGCCGCACATGCGGCCCTGGCAGCGGCCCATCCCGACGCGCGTCAACGCCTTCAGCCGGTTCAGTTCGGTCGCCGCACCATCGCGGACGCAACGACGCAGCGTGCCCGCGTCGATTTCTTCGCAGCGACACACGATCGTGTCGTCGGGGCAGCGTGCGGCCAGCTCGACCGGCGGCGCGAACGCCGCTTCGAGGCCCGCGCGGAATGCGCCGATGTGCGCGAGCGTACGTTCGAGCGTCGCCGCATCGGGTTTGCCGGACGGCGCAGGCGACACGATGCCGGCGTCGTCGAGCAACGCGAGCGCCGCGCGCCGGCCCGATGCTTCGGCCGCGTCGGCGCCTGCGATGCCCGCGCCGTCGCCCGCGACGTAAATGCCGCGCACCGACGTGCGGCCGGCCGCGTCGCGCTCGGGCAGCCACGCGCGACTGAGCGGGTCGAACCCGAACCGGCAGCCGGCGAGATCGGCGAGCTGCGTTTCGGAGCGCAGGCCGAAGCCGAGGCCGAGCGCGTCGCAGTCGAGCAGGCGCGGCGGTGAGCCGTTACCGGCGGCGCGCCATGCGATCCCCGTCACGTGCTGGTCGCCGAGCACGCGCTCGAGCGTGACGCCCGTTTCGATTGCGACGCCATGTGTGCGCAGCCAGCCGAGGTAATAGAGCCCCTTCGCGAAGGTCGACGGCACGCGCAGCAGCGCTGGCGTGGCAGCGGCCTGGCGGCGCAGCGGGCTCGTATCGAGCACGGCCGCGACCTGCGCGCCGGCCTTCGCATACTGGTAGGCGACGAGGTAGAGCAGCGGGCCCGTGCCCGCGAACACGATGCGCCGGCCGATCGCGCAGCCCTGCGCTTTCAGCGCGACCTGCGCGCCGCCGAGCGTGTAGACGCCCGCGAGCGTCCAGCCCGGCACGGGCAGCAGGCGGTCGGTCGCGCCGCTCGCGATGATCAGGTGCGAGTACGGCGCCGTCACTTCGCGGCCATCTTGCAGCGTGTCGATGCGGCCCGCGCCGCATGACCACGCGAGCGTATTCGGCCGGTAGTCGACATGCGGCAGCAGCGCGGCCATCGTCCCGTGTACGGCATCGGCCTTCGCGGCCTCGAAGCCGTACAGCGTGCGCTTGCCGCGCGTGAACGCGCCGTCGGCCGGCGGTTGCCGGTAGATTTGACCGCCCCAGCGCGCATTCTCGTCGATCACGACGGGGCGCAGCCCCGCGTCGACCAGCGCTTCGGCCGCGCGCACGCCGGCCGGGCCGGCGCCGACGATCACCGGTTGCGGTACGGCGCTCACGACGCGTCTCCGGTCGTGGCCGGCGGGGCGGCCGTGAGAATCCGCATGCCTTCGGCGATCGGTGTCGAGCACGCGCGTACGCGTGCACCGGTTTCGGTGCGCACCCAGCAGTCCTGGCACGCGCCGATCAGGCAGAAGCCCGCGCGCGGCTGGCCGCTGAATTCGCTGACGCGCACGCAGCGCTGCGCGACGAGAATCGCGGTGAGCACGGTGTCGCCGGCGAGCGCCTGCGCGGGACGGCCGTCGAGCACGAACGCGACGGCGGCGCGCTCGCGTTCGGCGACGCGCACGAACTGCGCGCCGTCGTCCGCGATGCCGGTGGAACGGGAAACGGAAGTCGTCATCAGTGTTGGCCGATCAGGATGCGGTTCAGGCCGTACACGCGATCGAGCAGCAGCATCGCGCCGGCGGTGATGAAGATGACGAGCGCAGACACCGACGCCATCATCGGGTCGATCGATTCGGTCGCGTACATGTACATGCGCACGGGCAGCGTGACCGTCTGCGGCGACGTGACGAAGATCGACATCGTCAGTTCGTCGAAGCTGTTGATGAACGCGAGCAGCCAGCCGCCCGTGATGCCGGGCACGATCATCGGCAGCGTGATGCGGCGGAAGGTCGTCCACGGGTCCGCGCCGAGCGAGCACGCGGCCTGCTCGATGCTGCGATCGAGGCCCGCGACGGACGCGAGCACGAGTCGCATCACGAACGGCGTGATGACGATCATGTGCGCGAGCACGAGCCACGCGAACGAGCCGGTCGCGCCGATCAGCGCGAAGAAGCGCAGCAGCGCGATGCCGAGCACGAGGCCGGGAATCACGAGCGGCGACAGCAGCAGCCCGTTCAGGAACGCGCGGCCGGGAAACGTCGCGCGGCCGATGGCGAGGCCCGCGGGCAGCGCGATCGCGAGCGACAGCGTCGCCGACGCGAACGCAAGCTTCACGCTGTTGAAGAACGCGGTGACGAAGTCGGGATAGTCGAGGATCGCGCGGAACCAGCGCAGCGACAGCCCGCGGGTCGGCAGCGTCAGCGTTTCGTCGGGCGTGAACGCGACGAGTACGACGATCACGAGCGGCGCGAGCACGAACAGGATCACGAGCGTGTGGAAGGCGAGGGCGAAGGGGCCGTTCTTTCTCATCGCGATGCGCCTCCGAGGCTGCGCGCGTAGCGGCGTTCGAGCACGCGGTAGTAAGTGAGCATCACGACGAGATTCGCGACCAGCAGCAGCACCGCGATCGTCGCGCCGAGCGGCCAGTTCAGCGAGCCGAGGAATTCGTCGTAGACGGCCGTCGCGGCGACCTTCAGCCGGCGTCCGCCGAGCAGGCCCGGAATCGCGAACGCGCTCGCCGACAGCCCGAACACCATCAGGCTGCCCGACAGCACGCCCGGCATCAGTTGCGGCAGCACGATGCGGCGCAGCGTCGTGAACGGCGATGCGCCGAGCGACAGCGCGGCATGCTCGGTCTGTGGATCGAGCCGCTGCAGCGCGGTCCACACGGGGATCACCATGAACGGCAGCATGACGTGTACCAGCGCGATCACGATCGCGAAGGTCGTGTATTCGAGCTTGTACGGCCCGAGGCCGGCGAGCCCGAGCGCCTGGTTCACGAGCCCGCTCGTGTTCAGCAGCATGCTCCAGCCGAACGCGCGCACGACGACCGACACCAGCAGCGGCGCGAGGATCGCGAGCAGGAACAGCGAGCGCCACGGGTCGCGCATTTTCGACAGCACGTACGCCTCCGGCGTGCCGATCGCGACGCAGATCGCGGTCGTCAGCGCGGCGATGCCGAACGTGCGCGCGAAGATCGTGTGGAAGTACGACGAGCCGAGCACTTCCGCGTAGTTGCCGAACTGGAACGCGGCGACCGGGCCGGTGGCCGGGTCGAAGCGGTAGAACGTCAGCACGAACGTCATCGCGAGCGGCACGAGCACGAGCGCGGCGAACAGCGCGAACGCAGGCGCGCACATCAGCCACAGCGGTGCATGCGCGCGCCACGTCGCGCGCATCGGGTGCGCGGCGGCGGCACGTGCCGGCACGGCATCGGCGGACACCGCAGCCGACTGCGCGAGCGCGGCCGGCGCGCCGTCGGTCGGGAGCGGACGGGTAGGCTGTCCCATTCAGGCCTCCCGGCGCATCACGCGCACCGCGTCGCTGTGCCAGTCGATCCCGACCGGCGCGCCTTCCGCCAGCGGCTCCACGCCTTCGTTCTGGCAGCACACGAGCACTTCGCCGAGCGCGCTGTCGACGCGGTACAGCCACTGACTGCCGAGGAAGAAGCGGCTCGTGACGGTCGCAGCGAAGCGGCCGGCATCGGGCGCGCACATCCGCAGCTTCTCGGGACGGATGCAGACCGACACCGCATCGCCGACGCGCAGGTCGCGTTCGCGCGGCGGCAGGTGCGCGGTGCGCCCCGTCTCGGCGAGATCGTGCCCGAGGTCGATGCGAATGGCGTCGCCGTCGTGCGCGACGATCGTGCCGGGCAGCAGGTTCGCCTTGCCGATGAACTGCGACACGAAGTGGTTTTCGGGGCGCTCGTATGCGCGGTACGGCGTATCGGTCTGCGTGATGCGGCCGGCTTCCATCACGACCACGCGGTCGCTGATCGACAGCGCTTCCGACTGATCGTGCGTGACCATGATCGTCGTCGTGCCGATCTTGCGCTGGATCGCGCGCAGCTCGAACTGCATGTCCTCGCGCAGCTTCGCGTCGAGGTTCGACATCGGTTCGTCGAGCAGCAGCACCGGCGGCTCGATCACGACCGCGCGCGCGATCGCGACGCGCTGCCGCTGGCCGCCCGACAGCTCGCGCGGAAAGCGGTGCGCGAGCGTGTCGAGACGCACGAGCGAGAGCGCCGCGCGGATGCGCTCGGCGCGCTCGGCCTTGTCGACGCCGCGCATGTCGAGGCCGAAGCCGACGTTCTCGGCGACGCTCATGTGCGGAAACAGCGCATAGCTCTGGAACACGATGCCGAGCCCGCGCCGGTTCGGCTTCAGGTGCGTGATGTCCTGCCCGTCGAGCGCGATGCGGCCGCGCGTGACGTCGACGAAGCCCGCGATCATCTGCAGCGTGGTGGTCTTGCCGCAGCCGGACGGCCCGAGCAGCGACACGAATTCGCCTTGTTCGACCGACAGGTTGACGTCGGCGACGGCGGTGAGCTCGCCGAAGGTTTTCGTCAGATCCGTAAGCGTGAGAAACGACATGGGAAGCTCCGGTTCGCACACCGCGTGGCCGGTGTACCGATGTGGCGGACTCTAGCCAGCCATATTTCGGAGCGTCAATTTCGAATTCTGCTGATCGGGAGGAATTTCTAAAAAATTCCGTTGATCGGAATGAATGGAGATATCACGTGCGAATCGTTCCATTGGATGAGAGGCGCCCCGGCCGCGAAACGGACGCGTCAATCCCGTGCACACCCGGATGCCGCGGGAATATCGGCGGGGCGACAATGGCTGCTACCGTATTCCGTTCAACGAAATCATCGAGGAGAGCCGGCATGCAGGAACCCCATTCGACCGGAACGCCGCCGGCCGCACGCGCATCGCGCCCGGACGAGGACGCCGTCGACGCGGCCGGTGCGGCCGGCGCACCGGGCACCGGCATGCTGCAGCGCGCGTTCGCGATTCTGCGCGCGCTGGCCGGCATGCAGCAGGACGGCGTGCGCGTCACGCATCTCGCGAAGGCCGTCGGTCTCACACAGGGCACCGTGCACCGGATCCTGCAATCGCTGATCGCCGAAGGGATGGTCGAACAGGACGAGCAGTCGAAGCTGTACCGGCTGAGTGTCGACTTCTTCGCGCTCGCCGCGCAGGCCGGCAACCCGAGCAGCATGCGCACGCTGTGCCGTCCCGCGCTGCTGCGGCTGTGCGCGAGCCTCGGCGAGACGATCTTCCTGCTCGTGAAGAGCGGCTTCGACGCCGTGTGTCTCGACCTGTGCGAAGGGCCGTTTCCGATCCGTTCGTTTACCGGCGACATCGGTGGACGCATCGCGCTCGGCGTCGGGCAGGGCAGCCTCGCGATCCTCGCGTTCCTGCCCGAAGCCGAGCGCGAGGAAGTGATCCGCTTCAACGTGCCGCGCATTCGCGGCTACGGCGTACTGGACGAGGTGTACCTGCGCACCGAGATCGAACGCGTGCGACAGCTCGGCTACGCGGGCCGCAACAGCGGCGTGCTCGACGGGATGGCCGGCGTCGCGGTGCCGATCCTCGATCGCACCGGCTACCCGGTCGGCGCCTTGAGCGTCGGCACGCTCGCGTCGCGCCTCGGCGACGACCGGATGCCGATGGTCGTCGAGCTGCTGCGGCGCCAGGCCGACGCGATCGGGCCGCGTACCAATCCGTTCGACGCCGCGTTGCGGCGGCCGATGCACGGGCTGTCAGGGAAAACCGTATAGCGGCCTCGCGCGTCGCCGTTTATCGATAAAGCATGCCGGTGCGCTCACCGTTCGGATCGCATGACGCTTTTCGAGGGTTATACGACCTTTGAGCCATTTGCCCCGCGTTCCATACTTCAGTGGAAGATCAAGCCGTGAACAGCGCGCAAACGCGATGGCGTTTCGAGCTTTCGGCCTGATCCGTCACGACATGAAAAGGAACGGAAGATGAGGCTCAGGAACAAATCGGCGTTGATCACGGGCGGCACCAGCGGCATCGGTCTCGCGACCGCGAAGTTGTTCGTCGCGGAGGGCGCCCGCGTAGCAGTGACCGGCCGCGACGAGGCCGTATTCGAGCGCGTGAAGGCCGAACTCGGCGAGAACGCTATCGTACTCAAGGGCGACGTCCGTTCGCTCGCCGACATGCGGGCGATTGCCGCCGAGGTCAAGGAGCAGTTCGGCGGCCTGGATATCGTGTTCGCTAACGCCGGCTGGGCGTTCCCGTCCGCGGTCGGCGACATCGACGATGCGCTCTACGACGAGATCATGGACATCAACGTCAAGGGCGTGGTGTTCACGCTTCAGGCGGTGCTGCCGGACTTGCGGGAAGGTTCTTCCGTCATCCTCAATACCTCGTTCGTCGCGCAGACCGGCAAGCACGGCATCTCGCTGACGGCGGCCGCGAAGGCCGCCGTGCGATCGCTGGCCCGCAGCTGGTCCTACGAGTTTCTCGACCGGAAAATCCGCTTCAACGCGATCGCCCCCGGTGCGATCGACACACCGCTGCTCTCCAGATGGGGCATGCCCGACGAATGGGTTCGCGACCGCAAGGCCGAGTTCGCCGAATCGATTCCGGTCGGCCGCATGGGCAAGGCCGAGGACATTGCCAACGCGGCACTCTATCTGGCCAGCGACGAATCCTCCTACGTCGTCGGCACAGAGCTGGTCGTCGACGGCGGTGCGTCGCAGCTTTAAGCCGGCAGCGCGCGATTCCGGAGCCCGACAGGTCGTCGCGGCTCATCCACATCCCTGGTCTCACGTCCGCCGCGTCTTTCGCCGTGGCGGTTGTTCAATCCGGCCCGGCCTGGTTGCGCTCGCAGAGGGGCCGCAGTGCAAGGAGAAATCATCTTGACCAACAGTAGCGATAACGACGCTTCCATCAAGCAACTCTCGCGTGCCGGACGTTCGCGCCGCGACGTGCTCAAGCTCGGAAGTGTCGCCACGCTCGGCGCCGTGCTGGGCGGCGGCGCCTTGCTCGGGCACGCCACGCCTGCGCTCGCACAGGCAGGCAGCGACGGCATGCTCGCGCCGAGCGACCCGCTCAATATCCTGATCGTCAATTACGACGGGGGGACGCTGCTCGACTTCGCGGGCCCGAGCGAGATTTTCCATCGGCTGCCGAATACGAACGTTCGCTACGCGAGCCTCAATGGCGGCAACGTGACGCTCGAATTCGGCGTCGTGTACGGCAATACCGAACGGCTGGCCGATATCGAGAAGACGGACGTGATTCTCGTTCCCGGCGGATCCGATCTCAGCGTGCCGATGCAACCCGCGTATCAGGCGCAGATCCGGCGCCTGGCACAAAGCGCGAAACACGTCACGTCGGTGTGCAACGGCTCGCTCGTGCTTGCCGCGACAGGCGTGCTGAACGGCAAGCGCAGTGCCTGTCATTGGGCCTTCGTCAACAAGCTGTCCGAATACGGCGCGATTCCCGTTCCCGAGCGCTTCGTCGAGGACGACAACGGCCGCTTCATGAGCGGCGGCGGCGTGACGGCGGGCATCGATTTCGCCCTCCGAGTCGCCGCGAAACTGCGCGGCCAACAGGCCGCCGAGTTCACGCAACTCGTGATCGAATACGACCCCGCGCCGCCGTTCCATTCCGGTCATCCGAGGGACGCACGGCCGGAACTGATCGCGATGGTCGACAAGAAGCTGCCCGGTGCATCCAGGGGGCTTGCGCGAATCCCCGGCGTTCGCTGAACGCCTTCAGCCAATGTGTGCGAGGCCATCCGCCGGCCTCGACGAACATCGCAGGCGACGCTGCCTGCGCCACCAGCCCGTTCGGGCAACTGCTTCAATTCAAGCCAAAACCGGAAATTACCCGATGCAACAGATTCGTTTTTGTACGGCTGCGCTTGCAGCGTGCGTATCCTTTTTCGCCTTCACGGTGCCGGCTGTCGCCGGTGGTTCGCAACGTCCGCCCGAAGCGGCCATCAAGGCCGAAAACGCGCGATGGGCCGATGCCTTCGCGCGAGGGGACTATGAGGCGATCGGCCGTCTCTATACCGACGACGGCGCACTCCTGCCGCTCGCCGGCGACAAAGTCACGGGGCGCCGTGCGATCGTCGAGTACTTTTCCAACGGATATGCCGGATCGAAACCCGGCACCGTCTCGTTCAGCAACTACGAGTTTTACGGTAACGATCGCGTCGTGACGGAGGTGTCGGATGCGGAGGTCCGCGACCATGAGGGCAAGCTCAAGATCCGCGCGAAGCAGATTCTCGTCTTTCTGAAGCAGGGCGGCACCTGGAAGCTGCATCGCGACATGTGGAACGATTACGCGCCGGTCAGGACCGACGGCCATTGAGCGCCCGGCGACATGGCGCGTCACGTACCGGCGCGCCGCCAGCCTGCCAGGCGCGCTGATCGGCCGGCAGTCGATCAGCGCGCTGCGTTCGATCGGCTCTCGCGTCGAATCGCTTGCGGCGGATGGCCGTGCAGCTTGATGAAGGCCCGCCGCATCCGTTCCGGATCGGTGAATCCCACCGCCAGCGCAATCTGTTCGATTGGTTCGCTGCCGCCTTGCAGGCGCAGCCTCGCGGCTTCGACGCGCAAGCGCTCGACCGCCCGGGCGGGTGTTTCCCCGGTTTCCCGGCGAAAGGCCCGCCCGAACTGCCGCAAACTCAAGCGCGCGGCGTCCGCGAGTCGTTCGACCGGCAACGCTTCCGCCAGATGTTCCCGTGCGAAATTCAGCGCGATGCGGATGCGATCCGATTCCGGTTCCATCTGCGACATCGCGGAGAATTGGGACTGCCCGCCTGGCCGACGATACGGAACGACCAGCAGCCTCGAGACGGCGCGCGCAATCTCCGCGCTCATGTCCCTTTCGATGAGGCCGAGCGCCAGGTCGATCCCGGAGGCGATGCCTGCCGACGTCCAGACGCGGCCGTCCACGACATAGATGCTGTCGCCGTCGACCTTGATGCGAGGATAGAGCGACTGCATCAGCGCGGCGTATCGCCAGTGCGTCGCTGCTCTCAAGCCGTCCAGCGAGCCGGTTTCCGCGAGCAGGAACGCGCCGGTGCACACGCTGGCGACGCGCGCGGTTCGGGCGACCAGTTTTTTGGCGGCGGCGACATTTTCCGCGGACTGCATCGGCTCGATTTCACCGCCGATGAAAACGATGGTGTCGAACGAACGCCGTCCGGCCGGCTTCGTCTCGATCGAAACGCCTGTATTGCCCGCGATCGGGCCGCCGGATTGCGAGATGACGTGAAGGTCGTATGGCGTGTGGCCGGCCGCCGTGGCCACCTGATTGAAGGCCGACAGTGGGCCGCCGAGATCGAGCGCATCGTAGCCACGGCAAACGAAGAATCCGATTCGATGCATGACAGGGCAGATACCGAAAAATCAGGAAGGCGTATTTTACCGAGAACCCTCGAATCATGTCATTCGGCCGGAAACGAGGGATAAACGTCGTTGACATCTCCATCGATGATTCGCGAGGCCGACAGGACGCGACGAGTCGTCAACGCGAAGCGCCCCGTCGTTTGCCGACGGGGCGCGGTTGTCATGCAATGGCGAAAGTCAGCGGCGGTAGATGTATTCAAGGTCGGTCGATTCGCCGACCTTGAAATCGTACGTGCCGACCTGCCTGAAACCTGCCTTCTCGTAGAACGCGATGGCCTTCGCGTTGCCGGACCACACGCCCAGCCATACCGGGCCGGGGCGTGCTTCGGCGAGATAGTCCAGCGCGGCGTCGAACAACGCACGACCGGCGCCGGTTCCCTGCGTACCGCGTCGCAGATAGATCTGATGGACTTCGCCCGAACCGTCCGTCACCTCCGGGTGCGGGAGCTTGCACGGCCCTGCGTGCGCATAGCCGACCAGCGTGCCGTCGTCGCTTTCGGCGATCCACGTGCGGCACTGCGGGTCGACGAGCTGTTCGGCGACCGTTTCGACCGAGTAGCTGCGGGCCTCGTAAGCAGCGAGATCGCCCGGCGGATAGTCGATGTCGAAGCCGTCCTGCAGAAAGGTTTCGCGAAACGTATCGCGCTTCAAGTCGGCAAGCGGGGCTGCATCGGCCAGGGTCGCAACGCGGATCAACATCGGGGGTGTCTCGCTTCGGTAGTCGGGCGGACAGTTTATCGCGAGCGACATCCGGCCGGCGCGTCGTCAGCCGCTAACCGGCGATCGTCGCGGTCGGACGCACGACGATCTCGTTCACGTCGACATCGGCGGGCTGCGCGATCGCATACGCAATGGCTGCCGCGATCGCTTCCGGCTCGAGTGCGATGCTGCGGTACTTCGCCATCAGGTCGGCGGCGGTCGGGTCCGTGATCGTGTCGGCCAGCTCGGACGTCACGACACCGGGGCAGATGCTCGTGACGCGCAGCTTGTCGTTCTCCTGCCGCAAGCCGTCGGAAATCGCGCGCACTGCGTATTTCGTCGCGCAATAGACGGCGGCCGTCGGCGATACGCGCAACCCGCCGATCGACGACACGTTGACGATCTGGCCGAAACCCTGGCGATTCATCACCGGCAGCGCGGCCGCGATGCCGTACAGCACGCCCTTGATGTTGACGTCGATCATCCGGTCCCATTCGTCGACTTTCAGCGACGCCATCGGCGACAGCGGCATGACGCCCGCATTGTTGACGATGACGTCGATCTGGCCATACTCGGCAAGCGCGGCTTCAGCGAACGCGACGTTGTCGTCGCGCTTCGTGACGTCGAGCGCACGCCACGCGGCGGTGCCGCCCTTGGCGCGAATGTTGCCGGCAAGGTCCGCAAGGCGCTCGGTGCGGCGTGCACCGAGCATTAGGCGCGCGCCGCGCTCGCCCAGATAGCGGGCCGTGGCTTCGCCGATCCCGCTGCTCGCGCCGGTGATCAGGATTACTTTCCGTTCGATGTTGTGGCTGGACATGTCCGTTCCTCGGTTCAGGGAGAAGAGTCGACAGCATCGCGCGGAAAGCAGCGCCGCCGTTATCCTGCGAGTCCGCATTTCTTGCACGATTCTCCGAGAATGCAGCGACGGCGATACGCGCCGTCATCCGGCGTGCCGCGTTTTCGTGCGCAGATTCGCCTGCAGGAAGAAGCGCGCCGCCTGATGCTGGCCGAAGGGCGGGCGCGGCGGAGGCGGCGTTCCGCGTCGGGTATGAAAGCCCGCCCCGGTTCAGCCGCGAATACGCGCGCCTGTTCGACACGCCGCCGAAGCGCGACACGGCCACGCGAAAGGCGCTGGCGAGCGCCTGACCGGCGCGGCAACAATGCGGATGGTTGACCGCCGGCGGACATGCTAGGATTTCCGTCAAACAACTTCGGAGACGCTGCGATGCCGTTCATCTGCGAAAACGTTGAATGTCGTGCCGTGCTGGCACGCGGGCAGGTCAAGACCCGCCAGGAGGACGCCGGGTGGTGCTTCTACTGCCCGGACTGCAAGGCCAGGAACGAGTTGATGGACATCGGCACGGTGGTTGGCCACGTCGAGCTGGTTCAGCCGGAGCGGGCGAGCCCGCCGCACAAGGTCGTCGCGACGGCCCGGCCGCTGGACGACGGCAAATATGCGGCGCAGTTGCGCGTTCAGCGCGCGCTCGCGGTGAAGGGAACCTTCGCAGCCGAAGAGCACTGGGATGAACTCGGCATATTCGGCGACGCACAGGAAGCCGTCGCGCATGCGCAGTCTTTCGCATCGGAATTGTTGCAACGAGCGGCGTAATATCCGGCCGCACACCGGACGGCGCGACACCGCGCCACGCGCGGATCGATGCGGGCGTCATGACCGCATCGATTCGCGCGCCGGATGCGACTGTCTCCATTCGCGATCTCACGCATCGGTCTCGTAAAGCAGGCCGTATTCCCCTTTCGTTCGCACGATGCGGGCGAAACCAGGTTCTCCTAAATGCATGCCGGCGATCATCAACCCTTCCGAGCTGACGCGGTCCAGCAACCGTGATCGCGTGGTCGCGGCCTGGGTCGAGTCCTGGTCGAATGCAATCGATACGTCGGGCCGCTTGATCTGGATGTGCGGGAAATGCACGATATCGCCCCACACGAGCAGGCCCTGATCGCCGGATTCGACGACGTATCCGGTGTGCCCGTCCGTATGTCCCGGTAGCGGCATCGCGCGAATGCCCGGCAACACGTCGCCGTCGTCAAACGTGCGCAGCCTGTCGCGATAGCCGTCGAATACCTGGCGCGCGATCAGGAAGTTGCCGCGGGCGCGCTCGCTGGCACGGCTCAGATTGGCGTCGTCCTGCCAGAAGCCGACTTCCCGCCGATGGACGACCAGCTCCGCCTGCGGAAACGTCACGTGCCCGGCGGCATTCACCAGCCCGCCGACATGGTCGGGATGCGCGTGCGTGAGCAGGATCGTGTCGATCGCCGTCGGTTCGATGCCGGCCAGCGACAGATTCGCGATCAGGCGGCCGCCCCATTGCCTGATGCCGCCGGCCCCGGCGTCGATGAGGATCGTGCGGCCTGCGCCGCGCACCACGTAGCAGTTGATATGGATGGCGGACGGTTCCTGCTGCCCGGCTGCGTGCTGCATGCGGGAGGCCTCGGACGCGTCGATGTTCGACAGGAAATCGAGGCTGGCGGTCAGGTAGCCGTCGCTGATCGCCGTGATCGTGAAATCGCCGACTTGCTGAAAGGGAAAAGTAACGGTGGACACAAGGCTTCTCCAGGCACGCTAGTTTCGCGCGTGAATGTTCGGTGCGGCATGGCCGAAGCAACGGATGCGCGCGGTCAGGCCCGTGCGGTGCACGATCGCGTGATCGAGCGCTTCCATGAAGCGGTTCATGATCGCGGGCAGGCGAAACGCGTCGGCACGATACTGGATTTCCGCGAACACGGGGTGCCCGTGTCCGTGCCGAACCTCCATGAAGATCACGTGAACGTTCTTGAGGTCTGCCCGGAGGACGTCGGTGCACAGCGCGACGCAATCGCCGGACAGCGCGGCAAGGTCGTCGGCGGACGGCATGCGTCCCGCCTGAATATGGAAAGTCACGTTCGGCATGGCTGGCCTGTTCGGGTCAGTTGCACGGTGATCGGTGCGTAAAGGTAAAGGCCGGCCGCCGCGTGCCCGGCCAGCGGGGCGTCGTCGCGGGGGAGGACGGCAAGCCAGCGGCGCGCCGGACGCTGCTCCAGCGCGACGGCCTGCATGGCGAGCGGTGCCAGGCCCAGGCGGATCAGCGGCTCGGGGCCGCGCTCGCACAGCACGAGCAGTTCGTCCGCAGCGACCGCCGGCGCGATGCCGATGTCGCTGTAGAGATTGCGGTGCCAGTCGGTGATGTGCTGCTGCCATCGCGCAAAATTACCGCCGCCTTTCTGGCGATATTCGTCTCCGGTCAGCACGTCGAGACCGTCGATCGTATGGACGGCCAGGTAGACGGGGCAACCCTCGCCGATCGCCTTGAAGCGTTGCGACGTGTGAAAACCCGTCACTGAGATGAGGGCCGGCAGCTTTTCAAGGCTGTAGAAGTCGTTCCATTCGGCTTCGCTGGCGCGGTCGGCGAAGCTGCATTCCACGGTGTAGATCATCGGATCGTCCTTCGTAACGGAGTGGCATCGTGCGGCGAATGCACGGTATTCAGTGCAGTGACGTAATGCTAATCTGATATTTACCGTGTAAATAACGACAAAAAGTCAGCATTCAGTGATGTTTGCTCAAGCTGACGCCCAATTCCCCCGACTGGCGAGATCCCCATGCGACGCAAGATTCCCAGCAATTCCGCGCTCCAGGCCTTCGAGGCGGCGGCCCGCCACGGGAGCTTTGCCCGCGCGGCCGACGAGCTGGCGCGGACCGAAGGCGCGGTCAGCCGCCAGATCGGCCGGCTGGAGGCGTTCCTGGGCGTGACGTTGTTCGAGCGCGTGGGAAACCGCGTCAGGCTGGCGCCGAACGGCACGCGCTACGCGGTGCAGGTGCGCGAGATCCTGGACCGGCTGGAACGGGACAGCCTGTATCTGATGGGGCAGCCCGTCGAGGGCGCGAGCATCGAGGTCGCCGCGATTCCGACCTTCGCCACGCGCTGGCTGATTCCACGGCTGAAGCGGTTTCAGGATCGGCACCCGAATATCACCGTGCATATCGCCGAACGAATGGACCCGTTCCTGCTCGCGGGCAGCGGTTTCGACGCGGCCATTCATTTCGAGCATCCGGCATGGGCCGGCATGCATCTGCATCGTCTGCTGGAGGAAGTGCTGGTGCCCGTATGCAGTCCTGCGCTGCTGAAGGAGGCGGGGGCGAACGCGTCGCTGGATGCGCTGCCGCGCCTTCACCGGCGGCAGAATCCGGATGCGTGGCAGACCTATGCGGAAGCATCGGGCATCGCGCTGACCAATTCGGCGGTCGGCCCCCGGTACGATCTCCATTCGATGCTGATCGAGGCGGCACTGGCCGGCTTGGGCGTGGCATTGGTGCCGCGCCTTTACATCGGCGCAGAGCTCGAGCAAGGCCGCCTGGTCGCGCCCTGGCCGGACGGGAAGGCGGTCACCAAGAACTTCTGCGTCGTGCTGCCGGAGCCGCTCGAATTGAGCGCGGGGCCGGTGCGGGCTTTCGCGCAATGGATGCTGGAAGAGGCCGGCGCCCAGTCATCGCGCTGAAGCATCGGCCGAAGCTCACCGCGATGACTGCGTGCCGGCGCGTGTCGGTCAGTACGTGTGTTCGGCAATCACGCGCGCGACCGTTCCCAGCGACCGTTCGAGGGTGGCCGGATCGACGGAACCGATCGCCAGTCGAATCGCATGAGGCACGTGGGCGGAAGTCGAGAACGGCAGGGCGGTCGTCACGGAAATGCGCTCGCGCATCAACGCCATCGCAATCGTATCGGCGCGGACGTCCTGTTCGAGTGGAATCCAGATGAAGTACGACGCCGGGTGTGCGATGCGTTTGAGCCGGCCCAGTGCGCCGGCGGCCACGCGCTGACGGTCCGCCGCGTCGCGCCGCTTCCCGGCTTCGAGCCTGGCTGCGGTGCCGTCTTCCATCCAGCCGCATGCAATGGCCGTCATGGTCGCCGGCGTGTTCCACGTCGTCGCGCGGATGGCCCGCTCGAGCTTCGGTACCCATTCGTGCGGTGCGTGGAGGAAGCCGACGCGCAGGCCGGTCGCGACGCTCTTCGACAGGCTCGACACATACACCGTCGTCTCCGGTGCGAGCGCCGCCAGCGGCGGTGGCGCTTCGTCGTCCAGGAACGCGTAGGCGGCGTCCTCGATCAGGATCAGGCCGTGTTGCCGCGCGAGGGCGACGAGGGCTTTGCGTCGCGTGGCGCTCATCACCCAGCCGAGCGGGTTGTGCAGCGTCGGCATCGCATAGACGGCGCGCACCTTGCGCCGCTTGCACAGTGCGGCCAGCGCGTCCAGGTCGGGGCCGCGCCCGGCGGCCGGGATCGGCGCGAGTTCGAGCCGGGCGGTTTCGGCGGCCAGCTTGAATCCTGGATAGGTCAGTGCGTCCACGGCCACGACGTCGCCGGGCTCGAACAACGCCATGGCCGAGGTCGTCAGCCCGTGCTGCGCGCCGCTCACGAACAGCGTGGTGTCGGCGGTGGCGTTCAGGCCTCGGCCGGCGAGGTGTCGCGCGGCCGTCGCGCGCTCGTGCTCGCGCCCGCCGTGCGGCTGGTATCGCAGCAGCGCTTCCAGGTCGCCGGCCGTTGCAAGCTGGCGCAGCGCGGTTCTGAACAGGTCGGTCTGATCGGGCGACGTCGGGGAGTTGAAGCTCAGGTCCACGGTCTCCGCGCTCCACGCGTACAGGTCGACGCGCTGGTCGCGGGACAGCGGCTCCTTCACGAACGTGCCGCGCCCCGTTTCACCGCTGACGAGTCCCATCGCCTGCAGCTCCGCATACACGCGCGTGGCCGTCACGAGTGCCAGACCTTCGCGGGCGGCGAGGTCGCGGTGCGTCGGCAGGCGCGTGCCCGGACGCAGGCGGCCCGAGCGGATGTCGGCCGCGAATCGATCGACCAGCTGCTTGTAGCGCGGCTCCGGCATCGCGAAATGTATCCATGACAATAATTTGATTGTCTTGATTGTCGGTCCTACCATGGCGCAACACAACCGCTCCACCGTACGAGGACGCCATGCACATCGCCATCCTGACTTTCGAGGGCTTCAACGAACTCGACTCGCTGATCGCGTTCGGCCTGCTGAACCGGGTCAAGACGCCCGGCTGGCGCGTATCGATCGCGAGCCCGGTGGCGCGGCCGCGTTCGATGAACGGCCTGGTGCTGGATGCGCACGTGTCGTTGCAGGAGGCCTGCGACGCCGACGCGGTGCTGGTCGGCAGCGGCAAACTGACACGGGATGTCGTGCGCGATACCGCGCTGATGGCGCAGTTGAAGCTCGATCCGGCGCGCCAGCTGCTGGGCGCGCAATGTTCGGGCACGCTGATACTCGCGAAGCTGGGCCTGCTGAACGACGTGCCGGCCTGCACCGACCTGACCACCCGGCCGTGGGTCGAGGAGGCGGGCGTGGCCGTGCTCGATCAGCCGTTCGTGGCGCGGGGGAATGTCGCGACGGCGGGCGGATGTCTGGCGTCGCACTATCTGGCGGCCTGGATCATCGCGCGCCTGGAGGGCGTCGAGGCCGCACGCAGCGCGGTTCACTACGTCGCGCCGGTGGGGGAGAAGGAGGCTTACGTGACGCGTGCGATCGGGAACATTGCGCCGTTCCTGTGATCGCTTGTCGAACGGCATCCGGGGCGATTCGCGCAGGGACGTCGCGTGTCGATGCGCAACGCTCCTTCGTGGGGCCGATGGGGCTCACGGGGGCGGGTGGCACGGCCCGCCGCGTGCTCATGCATCCGGCATCTGCAATGCGCCGGCCTGTTCGCGGGCCGCGACGAGCGCCCGGATGCGGGCGCGGTCGGCCGGCGTCGCCGGCGTGAAGATCACGAGGCTCAGGTCGGGGCGGCCGGTCACCGCGAACGCCGAATATTCGAGTGCGATCCGGCCGGCCTGCGGATGGCGGATTTCCTTCGTGCCTTCGTCATGCGAACGAATATCGTGGTCGCGCCACATCGCGTCGAATTCGGCGCTCGTCGCGCGCATCTCGTCGACGAACGCCTGCACGGCCTGCGTCGCGCCGCCGCGTGCGACGTCCGCGCGAAACGCGCCCACCGCGAACCGCGCGACGCGTTCCCAGTTCGGCTGCGCGTAGCGCACGGCCGCGTCGACGAAGATCAGTCGCAGGATGTTGCGCGCGGCCGGCGGCAGCGTCGCATAGTCGGTCAGCGTCGCGGCCGCCGCATCGTTCCAGGCGACGACGTCCCACGTCGCGGAGCGCACGATCGCGGGGCTCGCATCGAGCGAATCGAGCACGTGCTGCAGGCGCGGCGTCACGCTGGCCGGTGCGTGATAGCGCACGCCGGGCGGATGGCCGACGCCGATCAGGAACAGGTGTTCGCGTTCGGCGTCGTTCAGCATCAGCGCGTGGGCGAGCCGGTCGAGCACGTCGGCCGACGGCGCGCCGCCGCGCCCCTGTTCGAGCCACGTGTACCACGCCGCGCTCACGTGCGCGCGCTGCGCGACTTCCTCGCGCCGCAGGCCCGGCGTGCGGCGGCGCGTGGCCGGCAACCCGAGCGCGGCCGGATCGAGTTTCTCGCGGCGGTCCCGCAGGTACGCGCCGAGCAGGTTGTCGGGGGCGTCAGCCATATCCTGTTAGTTCGTTTACCGGTAAACCGTCACGACTTCACCGCGTGCGGCGCTCGACAGATAGTAAGCCTCCATTCCATCCGGAGGTGCTGAACATGCGTGTCTTTGTTACTGGAGCGTCGGGATTCGTCGGCTCGGCCGTCGTCGCCGAACTCGTGGCCGCCGGGCACTCGGTGCTCGGCCTTGCGCGGTCCGATGCGGCCGCCGCGTCGGTGGCGGCCGCGGGCGCCGACGTGCATCGCGGGTCGCTGGAGGATCTCGACAGCCTGACGCGCGGTGCCGAACGCGCCGACGCGGTGATCCACACGGGATTCAATCACGATTTCTCGCGCTTCGCGCAGAACTGCGAACTCGATCGCCGCGCGATCGAGACGATCGGCACGGCGCTCGCGGGCTCGGCGCGGCCGCTGGTCGTCACGTCGGGGCTCGCGCTCGTCGCGCCCGGCCGCGCGGCGACCGAGGACGATCCGCACGTGCCGGTGTCGTCGACGTATCCGCGTGCGTCCGAAGCGACCGCGGTCGCGCTGGAGGCGCGCGGCGTGCATGCGTCGGTCGTGCGCCTGCCGCCGTCCGTGCACGGCGACGGCGATCATGCCTTCGTGCCGCGGCTGATTGCGTTCGCGCGGGAGAAGGGGGCGTCGGCCTTTATCGGCGACGGCGACAACCGCTGGCCGGCCGTACACCGGCTCGATGCGGCGCGCGTGTACCGGCTCGCGATCGAACGCGGCGCGGCCGGTGCGCGCTATCACGCGGTCGACGATACCGGTGTGCAGTTGCGCGAGATCGCGGAAGTGATCGGCCGGCGGCTGAACGTGCCGGTCGTCGCGAAGTCGCCGGCGGAGGCCGGTGAGCACTTCGGCTGGTTCGCGATGTTTGCCGGCATGGATGCGCCGGCCACCAGCGAACGCACGCGGGCATTGCTCGACTGGACGCCGACGCAGCCGCGGCTGCTGGCCGATATCGACCGGCCGCGGTATTTCGAAAGCTGAGCGGCCGCCGTGGCCCATCGTCCGCCCTCCGTACGGCGACGATGCATGGCCGCCCGCCGTGTCATTCGACCGGATGCAGGTCCTGCAGCAGCGTCGGCACGAGTTCCGACACGGTCGGGTGGATATGCATCGCGCGGCTGATCGTCGTGTACGGCGCGCCGGCGGCCATTACGTCGAGCATCCCGTGCACGACCTCGTCGCCGGTCACGCCGAGGATCGACGCGCCGAGGATCGCGTGGCTGTCCGCGTCGACGATCACCTTCATGAAGCCCTGGCTCTCGCCTTTCTCGACCGCACGGCCGACGCGCGTCATCGGGCGCGTGCCGACCAGCAGCCGGCGGCCCGTCTGCTTCGCTTCCGCGAGCGTCATGCCGACGCGGCCGAGCGGCGGATCGATATACATCGCATAGGCCGTGATGCGGTCGGACACCTTGCGCGGATCGTCGTCGAGCAGGTTGGCCGCGACGATCTCGAAGTCGTTGTACGCGGTGTGCGTGAACGCGCCGCGCCCGTTGCAGTCGCCGAGCGCCCAGATGCCCGGCACGTTCGTGCGCAACTGTTCGTCGACGACGATATAGCCGCGCGCGTCGGTGTCGACGCCCGCGCGGTCGAGCCCGAGATCGTCGGTGTTCGGCACGCGGCCGACCGCGAGCAGCAGGTGCGAGCCCGCGACCTCGCGGCCGCCGCCCGGGCAATCGAGGCCGACCACGATGCCGTCGCCGTCGCGCCGCGCGCTCAGGCAGTTCGCATCGAGCTGCACGTCGATGCCTTCGTTCTCGAGAATCTCGCGCACGGCCTGCGACACGTCTTCGTCCTCGCGGCGGATCAGGCGCGAGCCCTTCTCGACGATCGTGACCTTCGATCCGAAGCGGCGATACATCTGGCCGAATTCGAGTCCGACATAGCTGCCGCCGACGATCACCAGATGCTCGGGCAGGAAGTCGACGTCCATCATCGTCGAATTGGTCAGGTACGGCACCGAGTCGAGGCCCGGCATCGCGGGCACCTGCGCGCGCCCGCCGACGTTGATGAAGATGCGTTCGGCTTCGAGCAGCTCGTCGCCCACGCGCACGGCGTCGGCGCGCTCGAATCGGGCGTGACCCTGAAACACCGTGGTGTTCGCGAGGCCGCGCACCCATTGCTCGACGCCGTGGTTCGAGCGGCCGGAAATCTGGTCCTTGCGCGCCTTCACGGCTTTCATGTCGACGGTGACGGGGCCGCCGACCGACACGCCGTATTCGCCGGCGCGCCGCGCGAGCTGCGCGGCGTATGCGCTTGCGATCAGCGTCTTGGTCGGGATACAGCCGGTGTTCACGCAGGTGCCGCCGAAGCGGCCGCGTTCGATGATCGCGACTTTCATGCCGGCGGCCGAAAGCCGCGCGGCGAGCGGCGGCCCGGCCTGGCCGGTGCCGATGACGATCGCGTCGAAGTGTTGCGTCATGACGTCCTCCTGTGCGGGGCAACGAGGAAAGGGGCAGGCGCAAGCCTCGTGCCGGCCGGCGGTCGCCGAGCGGCGACGAGCGCCTATGGTAGACCCGTTGGCGCGGTGTCGCGAGCGGTGGGCTGGCGATGGCCGCCGCATTGAAACGCCGGCACCGCGGGCGGCGCCGGCGCGTGCCGGGCGCGGCGGCTAGTCCTTGCGCTTCCACTGCCCGAACGTCACCGGCCGGTGCGCGTCGGCGCGCGTGACGGTGACGTGGTCGGGCTGGCCGTCGAGCGGGAACGATTCGGTGACGATCTGGTTCGAGAACAGCCAGCCGTGCGTGCGCGGGTCGTAGCGGAACGTGATGTAGTCGGTCCAGTGCTGCCCGCAGGCGACGGCGTTTTGCACGGTGAAATAGCGGCCCTTCACCGAGAAGCCGTTGTCGGCGGCATCCTCGGGATCGAACGGATCGCACTGGCCGCCTTCGTTCGCGCGCAGCACGACCTGGTCGTTGCGTGCGGCGAGCCGGTAGGTGTGGTCGGCTTGCTCCTCGTAGATCAGCAGCGGGCGCGGCGACGGCTGTTCGCGCGTATCGACCGCGCGATGCACGACGACGAGAAAGCTGTGGCGCCCGTTGTCGAGATCCGGCCCGGGCTGCGCGAGCAGCGGCTGGTAGCCGGGCGGCAGTTGCGCGGCGATCGACTTCGGCAGGTCGACGGCGCGGGCGGCGGCAGGCAGTGCCGCGAGCAGCGGGAGCAGCAGGGTAGCGAGGCGGAGAACGCGCATGGCGGGAGGTCCGGTCGAAAGGAGGAAAGGGTTACCGGCCGAGGGCGGTGACGGATCGCGCCCGGGAAATTCGGTGCCCGGCAGCGGATTGAACGCGACTGGCGGCGCGGATCTCGATCATGGTGGTGAGGACGAGAAAGAGGGCCAGCATAGCAGCGCGCGGCCGCTTTCTGCCACGCGCGAAGCGTGCCAGAATCAGCGCTTCGACCGTCGGAAACGACACGCCGGCGCCGGCGAATCGGCGTCGCTGACCAAGGGGACTTCGATGACTGCATCGGCTGCCGTATTCGCCATCCTGGGTGCGCTGTTTCTCGGCGCGATGATTCCGGGCCCGAGCTTCGTGCTGGTGGCGCGCAATTCGATCGGGCTGTCGCGCCGCGACGGGCTCGCCACCGCGCTCGGCATGGGCATCGGCGGCATCGTGTTCGGCGGCCTCGCGCTGGCCGGGCTCTACACGCTGCTGCAGGCCGTCGAATGGCTGTATGTCGGCCTCAAGGTCGCGGGCGGTGCGTACCTGATCTACATGGCGTCGAAGATCTGGCGCGGCGCCGACCGGCCGATCGCGATGGACGACCCGCAGGCGATGGCCGGCGGCAGCGCGCGCAATTCGTTCCTGACGGGCCTCACGACCCAGCTCAGCAACCCGAAGACGGCGATCTGGTACGGCAGCATCTTCGCGGCGCTGCTCCCGCAGCATCCGCCGCTGTGGTGCTACCTCGTGTTGCCGCCGCTCGTGTTCGCCGTCGAATTCGGCTGGTATACGCTCGTCGCGCTGTGCTTCTCGACGCGCCGGCCGCGCGAGCTCTACCTGCGTGCGAAGAAGTGGGTCGACCGCATCGCGGCCGGCGCGATCACGCTGCTCGGGCTGCGGCTGATCCTGAACGCGCCGAAAGCGGGGATCTGACCTTTCCGTCCCGATCCGCATCTCGCGGCGGCCAGCCATTCCTCAGGCTGACCGCCGCCTTGAACCGGCCGGGCCGCCACTTGCGCCTGCATCGGCGTTTCGCAAACGCGTGCCTTTCCTCATGACGCGGCCGTTCACCGGGCCGCCGCCGACGCTCCTCCCGACCACCCGCCACCGCCCGCCGAGCCTTGCGCGACGGGCGTTCGCGTGTGTCGCACGACGCGCCGGCCGGCGCCGCCTCCCCGATTCTGACGGCCGACCTCCCGGCGACGTGTAAACTGCTGCCTTTTTTGACGGTTTGCAGCATGGTGCAAGCACCTCCGCGCCCGGCGCTGAGCGGTCCGACGCTCGTCCGGCTGCTCGCGCGCCTGGCCGATGCCGACGTCGCGGAATCCCGGCAGACGCTGTCCGACCGGCTGAGCCAGTGGCTCGGCTGGACCGACGCGATCACGCTGTCGTCCGCGCTGACCGCGAGCCCGCCGGGCGTCGCGGCCGGCGTGCGCGGCTACGATGCGGAACGCGACTGCGCGCGCGTGCGCCACGACCTCGCGCAGGCGATCACGGCCACCCACCGGCCGCGTGCGCGACGCCGGCCCGGCGAACTGCCGCCGCCGGCCGCCGATACGGCCGATTTCGCGGACTTCCGCCAGCGTTACCTGACGCTGCAACAGGATATGGAAACGGCGATCGGCCAGTTGCGCGGCCGACTGCGGGTCGCGCTCGCCGCGCGCTCGTCCGGGATGGCGCGGCTCGCGACGCTCGACACGATCATGGAGCGCGTGCTCGGCGCGCGCGAGCGCAGCCTGTTGTCGGCCGTGCCCGCGCTGCTCGGCACGCGTTTCGCGCGGTTGCGCGACGCGGAACGGCAGGCGCTGGCCGATGCCGAATCCGCTGCTGCTGCTGCGTCCGACGCATCCTGTCCGGCTGATGACCGCGCGGCGGCCGACACCACGGCCGTCGCGGCGATCGTGCCCGGCACATGGCTCGATACGTTTCGCGACGAGATGCAAAGCATCCTGCTCGCCGAACTCGAAGTCCGGTTTCAAACGGTAGACGGGCTGCTCGCGGCCCTTCGCACCAGCTAATCAACACGCTATGTCCAGAATTCGCCTTGATCTCGTTGTCTTCGTCGCCGGTCTGCTCGCAGTGGGCTGGATCGGTGTCGGCTATGTCGCGTCGAACCCGCTGGCGGCGGCTGTCACGCTGCTGATCGGCGCGTGCTACGTCGCCGGCGCATGGGAGCTGCTGCGCTACCGCCAGGCGACCGCCACGCTGTCGCGCGCGGTGGCCGGCCTGGCCGAACCGCCCGCGAAGCTCGACACGTGGCTCGACACGCTGCACCCGGGCCTGCGCGGCGCCGTGCGCGCACGGGTCGAAGGCGCGCGCGTCGCGCTGCCGGGCCCGGCGCTCACGCCGTACCTCGTCGGCCTGCTCGTGCTGCTCGGCATGCTCGGCACGCTGCTCGGGATGGTCGTCACGCTGAAGGGCACGGGCGCCGCGCTCGAAAGCGCGACCGATCTCGACGCGATCCGCGCATCGCTGATCGCGCCGGTGAAGGGCCTCGGGTTCGCGTTCGGCACGTCGATTGCCGGCGTCGCGACGTCCGCGATGCTCGGGTTGCTGTCCGCGCTCGTGCGCCGCGAGCGGATCGATGCGGCCCAGCAGCTCGACGCGAAGATCGCGACGACGCTGCGCGTGCATTCGTCCGCGCACCAGCGCGACGAATCGTTCCGGCTGCTGCAGCGCCAGGCCGACGTGATGCCGGCGCTGGTCGACCGGCTGCAGACGATGATGACGACGCTCGAGGCGCGCAGCGTTGCGTTGCACGATCGCCAGCTCGAAAGCCAGCAGGCGTTTTTCGACCGGACCGAGCGCGCATATGCGGGCCTCGCGTCGAACGTCGGCGACGCGCTGAAGGAAAGCGCCGCCGAAAGCGCGCGCGTGGCCGGTGCCGCGCTGCAGCCGGTCGTCGCCGCGACGATGACGGGGCTCGCGCAGGAGATGGCCGCGCTGCGCGACACCGTGACGGGCGCCGTGCAGCGTCAGCTCGACGGGCTGACGGAAGGCTTCGAGAAGACCACCGGCAACGTGACGGCCGTCTGGAACCGCGCGATCGACGAACAACGTCAGGCGGGCGACGCCGTCGCGCAGCAGCTGCGGACGACGCTCGGCCAGTTCGCCGACACCTTCGCGCAGCGTTCGACCGATCTGCTCGACGGCGTCGCGACGCGCCTCGAATCGACCGAAGGCCGCTTGTCGGAGGCGTGGCGCGATGCGCTGTCGCGGCAGGAGCAGGTCGGCGAGACGCTCGCGAGCCAGCACGCACGTGCGCTGGGCGAAGCCGCCGCGACGTTCGAACGACATTCGGGTGCGACGCTCGCCGCGATGCGCGAGTCGCACGCGGGGCTGCAGACCGAACTGGCCGCGCGCGACGAACAGCGTCTCGCGGCGTGGAACGACTCGTTGTCCGCGATGGCCGCGAAGCTCGGCGACGAATGGCAGCGTGCGGGTGAGCACAGTGCGGGCCGTCAGCAGGAAATCTGCGATGCACTCGCGCAAACCACGCGCGATCTCGCCGCACAGGCTTCGACGTTCGAACAACGCTCGAACGACCTGCTGTCGACGATTCGCGATTCGCACACGGGCCTGCAATCTCAACTGGCCGCACGCGACGAAGCACGCCTGTCTGCCTGGAACGATTCGCTGGCTGCAATGGCCGCGAAGCTCGGCGACGAATGGCAGCGTGCAGGTGTGCATAGCGCCGGCCGTCAGCAGGAAATCTGCGATGCGCTCGCACAAACGACGCGCGATCTCACCGCACAGGCTTCGACGTTCGAACAACGCTCGAATGATCTGCTGTCGACGATTCGCGACTCGTATACGGGCCTGCAATCGCAACTTGAGGCGCGCGACGAAGCGCGCCTGTCGGCCTGGAACGATTCGCTGGCTGCAATGGCGGCGAAGCTCGGCGATGAATGGCAGCGTGCAGGCGTGCACAGCGCCGGCCGTCAGCAGGAAATCTGCGACGCGCTCGCCCAAACGACGCGCGATCTCACCGCGCAGGCTTCGACGTTCGAACAACGCTCGAACGAGCTGCTGACGACGATTCGCGATTCGCACACGGGCCTGCAATCGCAACTTGAGGCACGCGACGAAGCACGCCTGTCGGCCTGGAACGATTCACTGGCTGCAATGGCGGCGAAGCTCGGCGACGAATGGCAACGCGCAGGCGTGCATAGCACGGGCCGTCAACAGGAAATCTGCGACGCCCTTGCGCAAACGACGCGCGATCTCACCGCGCAGGCTTCGACGTTCGAACAACGCTCGAACGATCTGCTGACGACGATCCGCGATTCGCACACGGGCCTGCAGTCGCAACTCGCCGCACGCGACGAAGCACGCCTGTCCGCCTGGAACGATTCGCTCGCTGCGATGGCGGCCGCGCTGCGCGACGAATGGGCGCAGACGAGCGCGCAAGCCGCGATGCGCCAGCAGGACATCTGCGACACGCTGACCCGCACCGCGAACGACATCACGGCGCAGGCGCAGGAGCACGCAAGCGACACGATCAACGAAATCGCGCGCCTCGTGCAGGCCGCGTCGGAGGCGCCGAAAGCCGCGGCCGACGTCGTCGCCGAACTGCGCCAGCGCCTGTCCGACAGCATGGTGCGCGACACCGCGACGCTCGAGGAGCGCAGCCGCCTGCTCGCGACGCTCGAAACGCTGCTCGGCGCGGTCAATCACGCGTCGACCGAACAGCGCGCCGCGATCGACGCGCTCGTCAGCACGTCGGCCGACCTGCTCGACCGCGTCGGCGCGCGCTTCAACGACACCGTCGATGCCGAAACGCGCAAGCTCGACTCGGTGGCCGCGCAGGTCACGGCCGGCGCCGTCGAGGTGGCGAGCCTCGGCGATGCGTTCGGGATGGCCGTGCAGGTATTCGGAGAATCGAACGACAAGCTGCTGACCCATCTGCAGCGCATTGAGGTCGCGCTCGAGAAATCGCTCGCGCGCAGCGACGAGCAGCTGGAGTATTACGTCGCGCAGGCGCGCGAGGTGATCGACCTGAGCGTGATGTCGCAGAAGCAGATCGTCGAAGACATGCAGCAGCTCGCCGGCCGGCGCGCACCCGTCGGAGCGTAACGCATGCACGACGAAATCGACGGCGGCGCGCAATCGGCGCCGGTATGGCCCGCGTTCGCCGACCTGATGTCGGTGTTGCTCGGTGCGTTCGTGCTGGTCCTCGTCGGCGTGATCGGCATGCAGCTGCAGCTCACGTCGAAGCTCGAGGAAGCCGTGCGGGCGCGCCAGCTCGAGGCGCAGCAGCGCAAGTCGCTCGAACAGGCGCTCGCGGGGCCGCTCGCGGCCGGCCGCGTGACGCTCGTGAACGGGCGCATCGGCATCAGCGGCAACGTGCTGTTCGCATTGAACTCCGACCAGTTGCAGCCCGCGGGCCGCGACCTGCTGAAGACGCTGGCCGTGCCGCTCGCCACGTACCTGAAGACGCGCGACGAGATCCTGATGGTCAGCGGCTTCGCCGACGACCAGCAGGTGCATGCCGGCAACCGCCTGTTCGCGGACAACTGGGAACTGTCGGCCAAGCGCGCGTTGACGGTCACGCGCGCGTTGATCGACGCAGGCGTGCCGGCGTCGTCGGTGTTCGCGGCCGCGTTCGGCTCCGAGCAGCCGGTCAGCTCGAATGCGGACGATGAAGGCCGCGCGAAGAACCGCCGGGTGGAGATCGCGCCGGTGCCGCGCAAGTCGGCATCGAACGGAGGGAAGGCGAAGTGACGGACGACGCGACGCACGTGCGCGCGACGCTCGACGCGTGGCGCGAGCAGGGTGCCGACCGGCTCGAACCCGTGCGCTTTCACCGGATCGACGCGCTCGAACGGCGCGCGGCTGCACTCGACGGCGCCGCGCGTGCGTTGCTCGACGCGCGGCTGGCGACGCTGATCGAAGGCTATGCGGCAGTCGTCGCGCGGGCGGAGGAAGCGCGCGCCACGGATGACGGGGCACCGGTCGCGTCGCGTCGTGGCGCGCTCTCGGCGCTCGTCGACCGGCTCGCACGCGACGCGCAGGCCGACCGGCGCGGGCTCGATCCCGAACTGGTCGACTACTTCCGCACGCTGTGGTCGAAGGTCCGCACGGAACAGCAGTACCGGCAGTCGCTCGACCAGGTGCCGCGCAACGCGGGGCCGCTCAATTCGAACAGTCTCGTGCACCGGTCGCTCGCGACGATGCGCGAGTTGTCGCCGGAATATCTTCAGCAGTTCCTGTCGTACGTCGATGCGCTCGCGTGGCTCGAGGATCTCGCCGGCGGCGGCGCGCAGCCCGAGAAGGAAGCGCCGCGCGCGAAGGCGGCCAAACCGGCGAGAAAGACGACGCGCGCCAAGGCGCGATAACGCCGCGCGGCACGTGCTCGCGCGTGCGGGTTGCCTACCGGCCCGGTGCCGGCTCGTCGATCGCCGCGCGCAGCGCGTGCAACGCATCGACCAGCGCCGACGCGAACGGCGGATGCGCGGCGATGCCCGCCGCATCGAGCTGGCTCCCGAGGATCGGCAGCGCGATCGATGCAGGTTCGACGATGCGCGCCGACATGACCGACAACGTTTCCCGCAGCGCCGCGTCCGCATGTGTCGCCCGCGGCGACGCGTTCAGCACCGCGACCGGCTTGTACACGACGGCCTCGCATCCCACGATCCAGTCCAGCGCGTTCTTCATCACGCCCGTCACGCCATGCGCGTATTCCGGGCTGGCGATCAGTACGCCGTCGGCTGCGTTCAGGCGGTCGATCAGATCGCGCACCGCGGCGGGCGTCGGGTATTCGGCATCGGGATTGAACAACGGGAATTTGCCGAGACGATCGAAGCGCGTGACATGCATGCCGCGCGGAGCAACGAGCGCGGCCGCGTCGAGCAGAGCGGCGTTGTACGACTGCGCGCGGAGGCTGCCGCACAGCGCGACGATGTCGATGCGGCGCTCGGAGTCGGTTCGGGGATCGGTGGTCATCGATGGGTGTGTCGGTTGGCGCGCAGTGCGTAGCCGCGTCGCGCGGTCCGGACGGATTATCGCATCGGCGTCCGAGCGGCGCGGCGTGCGCTGCCGACGCTTGCAGCCTGCGGTGCCGCGTTGAAAATCGCCGCGGGATCACACTGCACCGGTTCCGCGTCGCTCATCCCGGCCGCCCGCGCGAATTCCGTCATCGTCCATCCATGGCCGAGCAACAGCCGCCGCGTATGCAGTGCGCCATGCACATCGTCGGCAACGGTATCGCCGAGATAGCGCAGCGCGCGGCCCTCGACATCGACAAAGCCGTGCCGGTAATCGTGCGCGAGCGCCGTCCACAGCTGCGCGGCGCCGACCGACTGGCGCGCGCCGCTGATCAGGCACAGGCCCGCGTCGAGCCCCCAGCGGTACAGCGCCGTCGCGAGGCCCTTGCGTTGCGCCGAGCCGCGCAGCCGCGTATGCGGCGCGCGCAGGTAGCGATCGGCGCGGCGGGGGATTTCGGGCAGGCGGTTGAACACCGTGTAGCCGGCGAGCTGGCGCGCGGCCGGATCCTCGATGTACAGGAAGTATTCGCCGTCCGCTTCGCGGTGGCGGATGACCAGGCCCGAGCGGCCGAGCGCGACGGCCGGCAGGCCGTGCAGGCGATGGCCTGGCTGGTGGAGGCGCTCATGAAGTGTGTCGAGTTCGTCGTCGATGTCGTGTTGGGAATGCTGTACGTCGATACGCATGGCAAAGGCCGCCCGTCCCGGGCGGTTCGGGAAAGAGGTTCATCGCAACAGGGAACAGGAATGGCTGCGGCCCCCGGGCTCGGCGAAGCGAGCCGGGGCCGCGAATCAGCTGGGGATGTGCTGGAAACCGGCGGCGATCGCGGCGAGGCCCGCGATGCAGAGTGCGAACAGGATCAGGACTTTGTGGATCACGCCTCTTTCCTCCTGAATGCGCGGCGCCGGCGGGCGGCATCGCGGAGACGGTGAGCGGCGGGCACGGCCCGCACAGCCGTCGCGCGGGACGACGGTCGGAGTCCGGGCGACGGATCGTGTGCGGACGGCCAGCACCATACGCGACGCTTCGCGGGCGGGCAATCGGACTGGCGGAGAAAAGCGACGAAAAGCGGGGAATCGCGTCGTTTCGCGACAATTGGCCGCAAGGGGCCGTACGTCGACGTGTTCGGCGATGCGGGCTGACACGCGCCGTCACGCGGTGGAAAGCGTACGTGGCGCGCTAGGCGTCAGCGCGAGGCCGCTACCCGTGCGACGGCCGGAACGGCGTGCACCGCCGCCCCGGCACTGGCCGCAACCGCAATCGCAGACGTCACGCCACCTGCCGCCCCCCGAACGCCTGCCGGATCCGCGCGAACAGCCCGTGCTGTGCGATCCATTCGGCATATGCGCGATAGTCGGGATCGCGCATCAGGTGGCGCTCTTCCGTCTTCGCGCGCGTGTAGTAGATCAGGTTGACCGCGACCAGCCCCGCGCAGTGCATCAGCCCGACCTGCCAGCCGAGCGGTTCGACGAACGGCACCGACACCATCCAGTACGACAGGTTCTTCGTGATGTACGCCGGATGCTTGGTGAAGCGGTACGGGCCCGACGTGATGATCCCGCGGTTGGTGAGGTTCGAGAACCGCAGCCCGAACGAGATCGTGCATAGCGCGTAGGTCAGCAGCAGCAGGATGATCACCGCGCCCCAGATCACGCGCAGCGTCGGCGCCGACAGCAGCCAGTTGTCCCAGAACACCGAGCCTTCGTAGCGGATGTAGTTGTTCGAGATCAGTGACCAGAACGGCTGGTAGCAGATCAGCGCGGCCACCCAGCCGAGCGTCGTCGGCTCGACGGTGCGCACGTGGCTGTCGAGGATGCGGAACGTGCACAGGTAGCCGACGGTGCCGAACATCAGGTCCATCGTGAAAGACAGGTCGTACATGAACACGAAGGTCGCGATCGTCATCGGCGCGTGCATCGCGTTCGCGAGCGACGCGCTCAGGTGATCGGCGTCCTTCGACAGGTAGACGGTCATCAGCGGCAGGAAGAACGCCTTCACGCCCCAGCCGGCGAGCATCTCGCGCACCGGCTTCCAGCTCGCGGGCCGCTCGCGGCGGAACAGGAAGCGGCCCCACAGCAGGTATGCGTCGTCGGTTTCGCGCTGGTGGCGGTCCATCCACGCGAAGTAGAACGGCGCGGCGACGATCACGTACGGCGCGAGCGAGCGCAGCAGCGACCAGAACGGCAGGTAGAACGCGCCGTGGTATTCGGGCAGCAGCCAGTAGAGGATGCCGATGCCCGCGTAGATCGACGTCAGCGCGCCGAGCCGCGTCGCGACGCGCGCGATGCCGAGCGGCCGGACGGCCTGCCGCGACAGCCCCGCGCTCGGGCGCAGGTAGACGCGTGAGATGAAGAGTTCGTGCAGCGCGATCGTGCCGATGATCGCGAGGCTGGCGATGACCGCGCGCGTGGCGGCGTCGAGCGTCGGCTGGTCGCGCGTGATCCACAGCGCGAAGAGTCCGGCTGCGATGCCGAGCAGGCCGGCACGCAAGGGCGTGGCGGAACGCGGTGGGCGGTCCTGGGCAGCGACGACGCCGTCGAGCGTGGAGTTCATGATCGGATCCTCGTACGGATGAGGGCCGGCGCCCCCGCTTGGCGGGTGACGCCGGCCGTCGGCCGGGCTTTGTATGGATGCGCGCCCGGCCATTGGCCTGTCGTTCTGATACGTGATGCGTTGACGCTTACTTCTTGGGGGCGGCGCCCAGCAGACCGCCGAGCAGGTTGGTCACCGGCGACAGCAGGTTGCCGGCACCGCCCGCGGCACCACCGTTCGAGCTGCCGGTCAGGCCGGCTGCCACGGTGCCGCTGCCGGCCGGCGTCGTTGCCGTGCCGGCCGCGCCGCCGGGGCTGACCGTGCCGGTGGCACCGGCCGACCCGGCCGGCGTCGTCAGCGCACCCGTCAGCGTGCCGACCGGGCCGCTCGACAGCAGGCCGCCGAGGGTGCCCGACACGTTGCCGCCCGGCGTCGTGACCGTGCCCGTGAGGCTGGCGCCGAGCGGGGTCAGCGAGTTGACGAGGTTCGTGACCGGCGCCAGCAGGGCGCCGATGCCCGCGCCACCGGTACCGCTGGTGCCGCCGGTGCCGCCGGTGCCGCTCGTGCCGCTCGTGCCGCCCGAACCGAGGCCGCCGAGCGCGCCCGTCACCGTCCCGAGCAGGCCGGTGATCGGTGCGAGCGGGCCGCCGCTGCTGGTGCCGCTCGTGCCGCTGGTACCGCCCGAACCGCTCGAGCTGCCGCCGCCGAGCCCGCCCGTCAGCGTGCCGAGCAGGCCGGTGACCGGCGCGAGCGGGTTGCTGCCGCTGCTGGAGCTGCCGCTGGACAGCAGGCCGCCGGCCGACCCTACCGTGTTACCGAGCTGGGACACGCTGTTGCCCGCGCTCGTGCCGACCGGGTTGCCGGTTGCGCTGCCGACCTGCGAGCCGGCGAGGCCGAGGCCGCTGCCGAGCGTGCCCAGCAGGCCGCTGAGCGGGGCGCCGAGCAAGGTCGTGTTGCCGAGCGTCTGGGTGACGCCAGGCGTGGTGACGCCGCCGGTCAGCGTGTTCGTGATGGGGTTGATCACGCTGCCGAGCTGCGTCTCGAGTTGCTGCACCGGCGCGCTGTTGAGCGCCGTGTTCAGCGCCGATGCGGTCGAGTTGACCGCGGTGCCGACCGTGTTGACGAGACTGCCGACCAGGGTCGTCGCAGGCGCGAGCGGCGACAGCGGACCGGTGCCGAGGCTCGTCACCGCATTGCCGAGACTGTTGACCGCGCCGCCGGCGCCGGTCAGCAGGCCGGTGGTCGACGTGATCGTCGGGCCGAGCGGGTTCGGCGACACGCCGATCGAGCCGAGGCCGGCCGCGACGCCGTTGCCGAGCGCCTGCACGCCATTGCCGAGGCTCGTGACGGCATTGCCGACGCTGGTGGCCGTCGCCGGGTTCGTGCCGGGGATCTGCACGCCGCCGATCTGAGCGCCGCCGTTCGCGACCGTCGTGCCGAGCGCCGTCACGAGGTTGCCGGAATTCTGGAGGACATTGCCGAGGGGGGTGACGCCGGCGCCGGAGGTGCCCGAAGTGCCGGAGGTGCCGGACGTGCCGGAGGTGCCCGAAGTGCCGGAAGTGCCGGAAGTGCCGGAAGTGCCCGACGTACCGGAGGTGCCCGACGTACCGGAAGTGCCCGAGGTACCGGAGGTACCCGACGTACCGGAGGTGCCTGACGTACCGGAAGTACCCGATGTACCGGAGGTGCCCGAGGTACCGGAGGTGCCCGAGGTACCGGAAGTGCCCGACGTACCGGAAGTGCCTGACGTACCGGAGGTGCCCGAGGTACCGGAGGTACCCGACGTACCGGAGGTGCCTGACGTACCGGAAGTACCCGATGTACCGGAGGTGCCCGAGGTACCGGAGGTGCCCGAGGTACCGGAGGTGCCCGAGGTACCGGAGGTGCCCGACGTACCGGAGGTGCCCGAGGTACCGGAAGTGCCCGAGGTACCGGAAGTGCCCGACGTACCGGAAGTGCCCGACGTACCGGAGGTACCCGACGTACCGGAGGTGCCCGAGGTACCGGAAGTACCCGAGGTACCGGAGGTGCCCGAGGTACCGGAGGTACCCGAGGTACCGGAAGTACCCGAAGTACCAGAAGTAGTCCCCGAAGTGCCGGAAGTCCCCGAGCTGCCCGAACTACCCGACGTCCCCGAGCTACCGGAAGTCCCCGAAGTCCCCGAACTGCCGCCCGTCCCGGACGTGCTCGGCTTGATCGTCGGCGGGGTCGTCGGTCCATCGACCGATCCGCAGCCGTACAGCGCGAGCAGTGACGAGACGGCCATCGTTACCGTCGTCTTCTTGAAGAATTTGTGCATGTTGGCCTCGACATTGGAAGTGTGTCCAAGCCTCCTCTGCAAATTCCGCGCCACGAAAGGTTTCTCGAAACGGTGTCGCGCTTTGTTGCGGAAATCGGGAATATCGACGCGATTTAAACGGAGGAATGGCGGTTTCCCGCGACGGGCACGTATGGTGCGCGGGCGAGGCCGTCGCGATGTTCCCGTCAGTCGACGTAACGCACGGTGCGATGTTACGTAGCGTCCGACATAGCGGGACACGGGCGGCCGCGAACCGAGGGCCGCGTCTTTGACGAAACGCGCGGGGCCCGGGAACATGGCCGGACAACGCCCGGCGGCCGGCGATGCCGAAGCGGCCACGACTTCAACCAGGACACGGACATGAGCGAACAGGACAGGGAATCCGGCAAGGCGCGGCGGATCGACGTGATGGGCGAGGCATTCGTCGAGCGCGCGATGCGCGACCTCGACGGATTTTCGCGTCCGTTGCAGAACTGGCTGAACGAACACGCGTGGGGCAGCACGTGGCAGCGGGGCGGGATCGACCTGAAGACGCGCAGCCTGTGTACGTGCGCGATGCTGGCGGCGCTCGGCCGCAGTACGGAACTGAAGGGCCACATTCGCGGCGCGCTCAACAACGGCGCGAGCCTCGTCGAGATCCGCGAGGTGCTGCTGCACAGCGCGCTGTATGCGGGCGCGCCGGCCGCGGTCGAGGCATTCCGCAGCGCGCGCGAGGTGATCTCGGATCTCGGGCTGTCGGTGCCCGACGACGAAGCCTGATACCGCCCGCGGTGCCGGCTGCCGGGCGCGGCATCAGGCGTTGCCGCGCGGTCGCGGCTTACTTACGCGATGCGTACCGTCGGCGCGGCCTCCTCGGCCGGCGCGGCGGCGACCTCGAGCAGCCAGTCGGCCGTCGCATCGGGAATCGTGACCGGCAGCATGTGGCCGCCCTCGACGACCTTCAGCCGCACGCGCGCCGACTTCTTCGCGAGCGCGTCGCCGTGCTCGCGCCAGTTCAGGATCGGATCGGCGCGGCCGTACAGCACGTCGACCGGCAGCGCGAGATCCGCGTAGCGCCGCTCCATCGCGGGCAGGTCGGCGGGCGCCGACAGCAGGTCCGTCGCCGTCGCGTAGAACACGTGCGGGCGCATCCCGAGCAGGCCGCCGCCCTTGACCGGGAAGTCGCGCGGCACGTCTTCCGGCGCGAACACCTGGCGCACGGCCTTGCGGCCGGTCAGGATCGTGAGCGGGATCGCGAAGGTCCACGACACGAAGCGGCGCACGAGCGGCGACGGCAGCATCAGCGGCCGGAACGGTGCGGGCGGCTCGGTTTGCTCGTGCGACAGCGGCGCGATCAGCGCGAGCCGGCTCACGCGGTCCGCATGGTTGAGCCCGACCGCCAGCGCGATCGCGCCGCCGAGCGAATGGCCGACCAGCACGGGCTTGTCGAGGCGCAGCGCGTCGATGAACGCGGCGACCGTGCGGGCCTGTGCGTACACGTTCGCCTGCGAGTTCGCGCCGCGCAGCGAGCGGCCGGCGCCCGGCCGGTCGATGAGGATCACGCGATGCTGCTGCGCGAGCCGCGTGAGCGGCAGGTACGCGAAGTTGCGCCAATTCCCCGCGAGCCCGTGAACGAACACGATCGGCGGGCCGTTGCCGTATTCGACGTAATGGATGCGGTCGCCGTCGATGTCGACGAAGCGGCCTTCGGGCGGAAACGCGCGCGTCACGCGCCGGGCCACGTAGCCGGTGAACAGCGCGAGCGCGGCGAGTACCGCGACGACGCCAAGCAGTACGTTCTGGATCAGATGGAGCACAGGGGTCATGTCGGCCTCAACGGGTTTCGAGTGCGGGTTCGGCAACCTGCGTGGTGGTGGCCGGGCCGGCTTTCGCGCGGCGTTCGAAATGCATCGCCGAATCGGCGAGCGCGCTGAACTTCAGCGAGGCGAGATCGCGCACGTAGTTCTGGTGGAATTTCCACGGCTTGTGACGGCCTTGTTTCGGCAGGATGCCGGCCGCGCGCTGGATGTAGCCCGAGCTCAGGTTGACGGCCGGCACGTCGCCGAGTTCGCCGGCACCGAGCCGCGGCACGCACGTGTCGTAGTCGTTCGCGCGCATGTGGTTGAGCAGCCGGCACACGTAGCGCGCGATCAGCTCGGCCTTCAGCGTCCACGACGCGTTCGTGTAGCCGAACGACGACGCGAGGTTCGGCACGTCGCTGTACATCATCCCCTTGTACGACACGGTCTCGGGCAGGTCGACCACGCGGCCGTCGACCGTGACGCGCGCACCGCCGAGCATCTTCACCTTCAGCCCGGTCGCGGTGACGATCACGTCCGCGTCGAGCTGCTGGCCGCTCTTCAGCTTGAGTCCGGTCGGCGTGAAGCGCTCGATCTCGTCGGTGACGATCGACGCGCGGCCCGCGCGGATCGACTTGAACAGGTCACCGTTCGGCACGAGGCACACACGCTGGTCCCACGGCATGTAGCGCGGCGTCAGGTGCTTCGCGACGTCGAAGTCGGGGCCGAGCTGCTTGCTGGCCGCGCGGATGATGAACTTCTTCGTCTGGTCGGGCTTGCGGCGCGACACGTTGTACAGGTAGATCGTCAGCAGTACGTTCTTCACGCGCACGAGCCGGTGCGCGAGCCGCGACGGCAGCACGCGGCGCAGCGCATTCGCGATCTTGTCGCGCGCGGGCAGCGACACGATGTAGGTCGGCGAGCGCTGCAGCATCGTCACGTGCTGCGCATCGGCCGCCATCGACGGCACGAGCGTGACGGCCGTCGCGCCGCTGCCGATCACGACGACGCGCCGGTTCGCGTACGACAGGTCCTTCGGCCAGTGCTGCGGATGCACGAGCGTGCCTTCGAACGTATCCATGTCGGGCCAGTCGGGCCGGTAGCCGGCATCGTAGTCGTAGTAGCCGCTGCACATGAACAGGAAGCGGCAGGTGTAGACGAGCGTGTCGGTCGTGCCGCCCTGCGTGCGCTCGATGCGTACCGTCCAGCGTGCGCGGTTCGAATCCCAGTCGGCCGCGACGACCTTCTGGCCGTAGCGGATCGTTTTGTCGATGCCGTACGTGCGCGCGGTGTCGCGGATGTAGTCGAGGATCGTCTGGCCGTCGGAGATCGCCTTGTCGCTGTGCCACGGCCGGAAGCTGTAGCCGAGCGTGAACATGTCGGAATCCGAACGGACGCCCGGATAGCGGAACAGGTCCCAGGTGCCGCCGATCGCGTCGCGCGCTTCGACGATCGCCACGCTCGCATACGGGCAGCGCTGTTTCAGGTGATACGCGGCGCCGATGCCGGACAGGCCGGCGCCGACGATCAGCACGTCGAGGTCGCGATTGTCGCGATTATCGCCGCTGTCGCGGCGGGCGGCGGGGGCGGGCGGCGCATCGCGCCGGTCGGTCGTCGTCGAGGTCATGCGGGGTCCTTGGCGGGCGTGGTCGGGCGCGCGGCCGGGGTGTGTGCGCGGTCGAGGTTGCGTGCGCGGGCGCGGCGCACGTGGCGCAGCATCAGCCACTGGTAGCCGGCGCCGAGCAGGCGCGCGATCCTGTCGAGCCGGCGCGCGTCGGCGCCGACGAGCACGCGGCGCGCATTGCGCTCGACGCCCGCGAGGATCTGCCGCGCGGCGTCGTCGGCCGTCGTTGCGTTGATCAGCCGGTTCGCCTGGCGGCGGTGGGTTGCTTCGTCCTGGCCCGTCAGCGCGTGGATGCTGGTGTCGACGCGGCTCGCGTCGACGATGCCGGTCGCGACGCCGCCCGGATGCACGCAGGTCGCGCTCACCGGCGCGCCGTCGAGTTCGAGTTCCATCCGCAGCGCCTCGGTGAAGCCGCGCACCGCGAACTTGGTGGCGTTGTACGCGCTTTGCGTCGGCATCGCGATGAGGCCGAACAGGCTCGACGTGTTGACGATGTGACCGTCGCCCGACGCGCGCAGGTGCGGCAGGAACGCCTGCGTGCCGTGCACGACGCCCCAGAAGTTGATGCCGACGATCCATTCGAGATCGGCGAGGCGCGCGGTCTCGGCACTGGCGGCCAGCGATACGCCCGCGTTGTTGAAGATCAGGTTGACCTTGCCGTGCTCGGCGCGCACGAAATCGGCCCACGCGAACACCGCATCGCGGTCGGCGACGTCGAGCCGGCGCTTGCTCACGTGCACGCCGTGCTGCGCGCACGCGGCCGCCGTGCCGGCGAGCCCGGTTTCGTTGACGTCGGCGAGCGCGACCTCGCAGCCGCGCCGCGCGAGCTCGACCGCGAGGCTGCGGCCCATGCCCGAACCGGCGCCCGTGATCGCGGCGACCTTCCCGGAAAACCCCTTCATCCGTCGTTCCTCCCGTTCCGCTTGCGCTGCACCAGCGGTGCGCCTATTGTGGTGTTAATCGTCACCACTTTAGTTTTCGGGTGTCCTGATGTCAAATAGCGGAATGGAGAAAGCACTCGAAACGGAAAAAAGGGGCCGGTCGTATGGCGGCGTGGCGCCCGAGGTACGGGCCGCCGAGCGGCGCGACGCGCTGATCCGCGCGGCGACGCGCGTGTTCGGCACGATCGGGTTCCGCAAGGCGACCGTGCGGTCGATCTGCCAGGAAGCGAAGCTGAACGATCGCTATTTCTACGCGGCGTTCGACAGCACCGAGGATTTGCTGCGCTGCACCTACCTGCATCACGCGCAGCAACTGCATGACGCGGTCGCGCAGGCAGTCGCCGCTCGCGGCGGCGATCTGCGCGAGAGCGTCGACGCGGGGCTCGCCGCGTTCTTCGCATTCCTGCGCGACCCGTGCGCGGCGCGCGTGCTGCTGCTCGAGGTGATGGGCGTGAGCGCGGATACCGACATGACGTACCAGCGCATGCTGATCGACTTCGGCAAGCTGATCATGGCGATCGGCGCGCCGCATGAGGCGGCGACGCCCGCGGAGCGTACCGAGCAGCGGCTGATCGGCCTCGCGCTGGTGGGCGCGATGACGAACGTCGGCGCCGCGTGGCTGCTCACCGAATATCGCGATCCGGAGGCGCAGATGATCGCGAGTTGCAGGAAGGTGCTGCTGGGGACGTTGCAGGCGGTGGGGTAGCGGCAATGCGTGACGTGACGGTTCGCCATCAATCATGGGTCGATACGGGCGGCCATCCGGATCCTGGCCGATTGCAGGCAACGGGAGGTATGTCGTGGATATCGAATCGTCGGGAGCGTCTCAGGCGACGCTGGTGTTGCTGGCGCTGTTGTCTTTAGGCAAGGGCGAAATCGGGCAGGGCCATTTTCGTCCGGTCGAGTCCGTGTTCGCCGATCTCGAGCGCTGCGACGAATGAGTCCCGAAAGTAACGTCGTCCGGTGCGACTGACACGCTAATGCGTGCGGGGTCGCTTCGCGGGTACGACCACGGGCGTCTCCCCGATCCGCGCCTTCATCGCATCGACAAACGCCCGCACCTTCGGCGAAGGCAGCCGCGTCGATGGATACACCGCGTGGATCCCGGCCGGAGCGGAGCGCCACCCCGGCAGCAGCCGGACGAGCCGGCCGGCCGCGACGTCTTCCGCGGTCGAGAAATCCGTCAGCAGCCCGAAGCCGCCGCCGGCGAGCACGATCGCGCGGCACGCGGTCGCGGTATTCGACACGACCGGCGCGACGCAGCGCACGGAAGCGATGCCGCCGTTCGCGTCTTCAAGGTCGACCGTATGCGGGCGCGGCAGCGTCGACAGCATCACGAACGGCAGCGCGGCGAGCGCATCCGCATCGCGCGGCAGCCCGTGTCGTGCGATGAACGCGGGGCTTGCGACCAGCCATTTCTCGTAGGTGCCGAGCTGCACCGCGCGATAGTTCGAATCGGCGAGGCGGCCGATCCGGATCGCGACGTCGAGGTTGTCCGCGACGAGATCGACGACGCGGTCGTTCGCGACCAGTTCGACGTCGAGCGCCGGATGCCGGTCGCGCAACGCGACGACGGCCGGCGCGACGACCAGCGCACCATAGTCGATCGGCACGCTCACGCGCAGCGTGCCGCGCAGCGGCCCCGCGTCGGACGACACCGCATCGAGCGCGGTTTCGGTTGCGCGCACGATGTCGCGGCACGCGTCGTAGAACGCGCGCCCCGCATCGGTCACGCTCAGCCGCCGCGTCGTGCGCACCAGCAGGTTCGCGCCGACCTCGGATTCGAGGCGCTGCATGTGCGTGCTGACGACCGTCTTCGCGAGGCCGAGCCGCTCGGCCGCGGCCGTCAGCGAGCCGGCCTCGACCACCGCGACGAAGATCGCCAGCCGGTTCAGGTTCACGTCGCGCAAATCGGCCATCGTCGATTGTCCTATGAAAGCGGATAATGTTTCCTCGATTATCCGTCTTCTGGCGATGAACGGCGAGCGCTACGCTGGAGCCGTTCGTCGCCGACTCCCGGCGGCGCGAGATTCCGGAGTGTTTTCCATGTCTGCCGCCAGCAAGCCTGCCTCGCCGATCCGCGTCTATTCGTTCCTGCTCTCGGGGCACGCGCATCGCGTCCGGTTGTTCCTGTCGCTGCTCGGCCTGCCGTCCGAGACCGTCGACGTCGATCTCGCGGCCGGTGCACAGCGCGAACCGGCGTTCCTCGCGCTCAATCCGCTCGGGCAGGTGCCGGTGATCGACGACGGCGGCACCGTGATCGCCGATTCGAACGCGATCCTCGTGTACCTCGCGAAGCGATACGGCGATGCGCACTGGCTGCCCGACGATCCGGTCGGCGCGGCCGTGGTGCAGCGCTGGCTGTCGTATGCGGCCGGCCCGATCGCGTCGGGCCCGGCCGCCGCACGGCTCGTGACCGTGTTCGGCGCGCCGCTCGACCCGGAGGCAGCCAAGCGCACGGCCGCGAAGGTGCTCGACGTGATCGATCGCGAGCTGGCCGGCAAGCCGTTCGCGGCCGGCGCTCAGCCGACCATCGCGGACATCGCCGCATACACCTACATCGCGCACGCCCCGGAAGGCGGCGTGTCGCTCGAGCCGTATCCGCACGTGCGCGCCTGGCTGGCGCGTGTCGAGGCGCTGCCGGGCTTCGTCGGCATGCCTGCGACGCGCGCGGGCCTGCTCGCCGCGTAACGCCCACCGAAGCCGCGCCTGTTCAGGGAGAACGCGATGAACGCGCCGACCGCCGTCGTACCGGGTTGGGAACTCGACACCGCGCCGTTTCACGCGGGCGAACTCGCCGTGCAGCAGCGCGCGGGCGTGACGGAGGCCGCGGGCGCGGCCGGCCGGCGCGGGATCCGGCGCTTCATGCCGGACCAGCACCGCGCTTTCTTCGCGCAACTGCCGTTCTTCGTGCTCGGCGGCGTCGATGCGCACGGCCAGCCGTGGGCGACGCTGCGCGCCGGCGAGCCGGGGTTCGTCACGTCGCCGGACGCCCGCACGCTGCGCATCGCGGCGCGCGCGTTGCCGGGCGACCCGCTGACCGGCGCATGGCGGCCGGGCGCGGCGCTGGGCGGGCTCGGGATCGAATTCGATACGCGGCGGCGCAATCGCGTGAACGGCGTCGTGCGCGCGGTCGACGGCGACGCGCTGACGATCGCGGTCGAGCAGAGCTTCGGCAACTGCGCGAAGTACATCCAGGGTCGCAAGCCCGCTTTCGTGGCACGTGAAGTCGATCCCTCGGTTGCGCCCGACGTGTCGGACGCATTGAGCGACGCCGATCGCGCGTTCCTCGCGCAGGCCGATACGTTCTTCGTCGCGAGCGCGAACACGTCGGCGGACGCGGGCGCGGCGCGCGGCGCGGACGTGTCGCATCGCGGCGGGATGCCGGGCTTCGTGCGCGTCGACGATGCACACACGCTGACGACGCCGGATTTCAGCGGCAACCGCTTCTTCAACACGCTCGGCAACCTGCAGCACGATCCGCGCGCGGGGCTGCTGTTCATCGATTTCGACAGCGGCGACCTGCTGGTCGTCGCCGCGCGTGCGGAAATCGTATGGGACGGGCCGCTCGTCGCGTCGTTCGACGGCGCGCAGCGTGTCGTGCGGTTCCATGTGCGGGAAGTGCGGCGCCTGCGCGCGGTACTGCCGTTCCGGTGGTCCGAAGTCGAGCGCGCGCCGCAGTTCGCGGCGATGGCGGCGCGCGCGGACGCAGCGGCGACGGTGGCGCCTGCGCCGGTGTCGTCCGCATCGGCACCCGCATGGCGGCCGTTGCGTATCGCGAAGATCGTCGACGAAGCGCGCGCGATTCGCTCGCTTCATTTCGAACCGGCGGATGGCGGCGCGCTGCCGGCGTACGAAGCCGGGCAGCACCTGACGTTGCGCGTCGCGCTGCCGGGCAGCGAGGCGCCGTCGATTCGCAGCTACACGCTGTCCGATGTGCCGGGCGGCGCCGATTACCGGATCACGGTGAAGCGCGAAGGGCGAGTATCGGCGTGGCTGCACGATCACGCGCTGACAGGCATGACGCTCGACGCGCAGATGCCGCGCGGCCGCTTCACGTTCGACGTCGAGAGCCCGCGCCCGGCCGTGCTCGTGTCGGCCGGCATCGGCATCACGCCGATGGTCGCGATGCTGCGCCGCGCGCTGGCCGACGACAAGCCGTCGCGCCGCGTCGTGTTCGTGCATGGCGCACGTGAAGCAGCCGACCGGCCGTTCGCGACGGAACTGACGCGCATCGCGGCCGCCGATCCACGCCTGTCACTTCACTGGTTCGACAGTCATCCTGACGAAGGCTCGGCCGCACGGGCGGGCCGCATCGACATCGCCCAGTTGAAGCGGATCCTGCCGTTCGACGACTACGACTTCTACCTGTGCGGGCCTGCGGCGTTCATGCGCGACCTGTACGACGGGCTGCGCGCGCTGAACGTGCCGGACGAACGCATCCGCTTCGAGGCTTTCGGGCCGTCGAGCGTCGCGCGCGGCGCGACCCGCGCGTCCGCGACGCCGCCGGCGGCGAGCGTGCCGGTCGTGTTCCGGCGCACGGCGCGCGAAGCCGCATGGACGCCGGCCGACGGCCCGCTGCTCGAATTCGCCGAGGGGCAGGGGATTGCCGTGCCGTCCGAATGCCGCTCCGGGTCGTGCGGCACGTGCGCGACGCGCGTGCTGTCCGGTGCGGTCGACTATGAGCAAACGCCCGACGCACCGGTCGAACCGGGCTGTGCGCTGCTGTGCGTTGCGCGGCCCGCGACGGGCGCCGCGGAGCCGCTCGTGCTCGACCGCTGACGGCCCCTGCGACATGCCGCCGCAGACGGCCTGCTGCGCGAAAAGCGCGCGCAACTGCTTCTTTTTTCAAATGCCGTCCGGATCGACGATAGCGTCAACCGATTCGATGAAAGGAGCCCATCATGAAACTGCTCGCCATGGTTCGCCTGGTCCTGTGGAGTTTCTTCGGCGTGCGCAACAGCAAGGCGCACGCGACCGATCTCGCGAACACCAACTTCACGTTGCTGCCGTTCGTCGCGATCCTGCTGGCGGTGCTGGTCGGCGCGGTGATCTACGGCGTCGTGCATCTCGTCGTCGATCCGACCGTGACGATGCAGGGGTTCTGAGCGACAGGTGAACCGATGGCGGGCCGTCATGCCCGCTCCGGTTTTCGCCCGTTCTACCGGTGCACGACTGCACCGGTTGTCGAGGTCGTCGCGCGCGACGCGCATCGCGATCGCGTCGCCGCCGTGGTCGCGCCACCCGAAGCGTATTTCCCCCGTCCCGCCGTTCCCGCCTCCCGTTCCGTCCGATTCCACGGCCATCCGTCCCGCAAGGGGTAAAATGCGCGCCACGCCGCGTTGTCGCGCGCGACGGGCAGGCCGCCGTTCCAACGAACGGCCGGCGCAAGCGCCCGCCGCCTGCGCCGGGGCGTTCGAAGCGTCCTCCGCATGACACGACCGCGCGATGCCGCCGGCCGCCCGCCCGCTCCCGACGAACCCGTCGGCCGCTGCGTCGGTGCCCGGTACGTCACCTGAATCCGATGTCCCATCCTGCGTCTTCCTGACCGACCGGCACGCGTGCGTGCCGTACTGTCCGATTCGTCTGATGAGTGTCGTGTCGTCGCATGCGTCCGGTAGCGGTGCGGATTCTGTCCGCGGGCACACGCTTCGCAGCTTCGTAACGTGTTTCGACAGGGTCGAGTGGCGAGTTTTCCATCCAGAACAATGACGGTGAATAGAACAACAGCGACATCCGCACGGCGGCGTCGCACGAAGGTCGGGCTCGGAGTCGGCCTCGGCATCACGCTTTTCGCGGCGCAGGCCGCCGCGGCACCGGGCGACGCGCCCGCACCGGATGCCGGCGCGGCCGGCACCGCGACGCTGCCCGCGATCACGGTGAGCGGCGAGCGCGGCAGCACGCTGCGCGCGCGCGAAGCGTCGGTCGCAGGGCTCGACGACGCGCCGCTGCGCGACACGCCGGCGTCGGTGAACGTCATCACGCGCGCGCTGATCGACGACCAGCAGGCGAAGCGCCTGAGCGATGTCGTGCGCAACGACGCGTCGGTCGTCAACGACTATGCGCCTGTCGGTTATTTCGAAGGCTTCGCGATCCGCGGCTTTCCGGTCGATCTCGCGAGCGCGATCCGCATCGACGGGCTGACGGTGTCCGGCGAGCAGAACGTGCCGCTGGAGAACAAGGAGCGCGTCGAGATCCTGAAGGGGCTCGCGGGCATCGACAGCGGCGTCGTCGCGCCGGGCGGCGTGATCAACTTCGTGACCAAGCGCTCCGCCAACGTCGCGAGCGTGACGGGCGGCGTCGACAGCCGCGGCTCGACGTCGGCGGCCGTCGATCTCGGCCGCCGCTTCGGCCCCGACCATCAGTTCGGCTTCCGGATCAATGCCGCGAAGGAGAACATGCACTCCTACATCGACGGCACGAACGGGCGGCGCACGTTCGGTTCGATCGCCGCCGACTGGGACATCAGCCCGCGCGCGAGCCTGCAACTCAATGCCGAATTCCAGCAGTGGATCCAGCGCTCGGCGCCCGGCTACCAGTTGCTCGGCGGCACCGTCGTGCCGTCGGTCAAGACGACGTCGAAGGCGCTCGGCACGCAGCCGTGGGCGAAACCGGTGACGACCGATGCGCTGAACCTGAACGCGCGTTTCGACTACCGGTTCAACGACGACTGGAAGGCCTACATCGCTGCCGGCCGCAGCCGTACGATGATCGACGACAACAGCGCGTTCGCGTACGGCTGCTATTACGCGGCAAGCTGCACGGCCGGCGCGACGTCGCCGTTCTTTTTCGGCGCGAACGGCGACTACGACGTCTACGATTTCCGCAGCCCCGGCGAATACCGGCGCAACGACGACTTGCGCGCCGTCACGACCGGCAAGTTCGCGACGGGGCCGCTGCGGCACGAGCTGACGCTCGGCGTGAGCGTGCAGCGCCGCGTCGTGCACATGGCGACGGCCGTGTACGACTATGTCGGCAGCGAGAACATCTATGGACCCGACGTCGCGTTTGCGCCGTCGCCGAATACACCCGGGCCGTCGTATCCGCAGCTCGATTCGTGGCAATACGGCGTGTTCGGGCTCGACCGCATCAGTATCGGCGAACACTGGCAGGTGCTCGCGGGCGGCAAGGAAGTGCTGCTGCGCCAGCGCAGCTGGAGCAGCCTCGACGGCGACACGACGCATACCGATCGCTCGGTGTTCCTGCCGCAGGTCGCGCTCGTCTACAAGCCGGTGAACGTGCTGTCGCTGTACGCGTCGTACAGCAAGGCGCTTTCGCTCGGCGACCAGGCGCCCGTGCGCGCGACCAACGCGTATGCGTTCCTGCCGCCGGTCGAATCGCACCAGATCGAAGTCGGTGCGAAATACGACTGGCTCGACCGGTTGAGCCTCACGGCCGCCGTGTTCTCGATCAGCAAGCCGTTCCAGTTCGCCGACCCCGATCCGTCGGGCACGTCATACACGTTCGTGCAGCGCGGCACGCAGCGCCACCAGGGGATCGAGCTCGGCGCGGCCGGGCGCGTGACCGAGCGGCTGGGGCTGACGGCCAGCGTCGCGGCGATTCGTGCGCGCGCGGTCGATTCGGGTTCGCCGGCATATGAAGGGCACCAGATCATCAACGTGCCGGCGCTGCGTGCGTCGCTGTATGCGGACTACGCGGTGCCGGGTGTCGCGGGCCTGAACGTGCTCGGCGGCGTCGAGTACAGCGCGGCGCGCAACGCGAACGAGGAAGGCACCGCACGCGTGCCGTCGTGGTTCGTGTTCAACCTCGGCGCGCGCTACACGACGAAGATCGGCGGTCATCGCACGGTGTTGCGCGTGTCGGTCGACAACCTGTTCAACAAGTTCTACTGGCGCGACGCGGGCGAGCAGCAGGGCGATGCGTACCTGTTCCCCGGTGCGCCGCGCACCGCGCGTGTATCGTTGACCTATGATTTCTGATCGTCGGGACCCGGCCGCGTGACGCGCGGCCCCGGCAGCTAACCAGGAGAGCACAGACGATGTCCCCACTCGAAATCGCCGGCGTGATCGTCAGCGCGCTCGCGATCTGGCTGACCGCGAAGCGCCGCATGCTCTGCTGGCCGGTCGGGCTCGCGTCGGTCGCGCTGTACGGCTGGATCTTCTTCGATGCGAAGCTGTATTCGGACATGCTGCTGCAGGGCGCGTTCGCGGTGCTGCAGGTGTACGGCTGGCAGCGCTGGCTCGCGCAGCGTGCGAGCGAAGCCGACGGCGGCGCGTCGCCGGCCGGCGACGTCGCGCCCGTCACCGGCGTGCGGCCGCTCAAGATGCTGCCCGACCTGATCGCGGCGGTCATCGGCAGTGCGCTGCTCGGCGGGATGATGGCGCGCTGGACCGATGCGGCGCTGCCGTTCGTCGATGCGTCGCTGACCGCGTTCAGCCTCGTCGCGCAATACTGGACCGCGCGGCGCTACATCGCGTCGTGGGGGCTGTGGATCGTCGTGAACGTCGTGTACGTCGGGATGTTCGTGTTCAAGGAACTGTATTTGACGGCCGGGCTCTATGCGCTGTTCATCGGGCTGGCCGTCGTCGGCTGGCGCGACTGGAGCCGCACGGCCGCCGCATTGCGCGCGGCCGCGGGCGGCCCGCTCGCATCGGGCGGCGGCGCGCGCTGATTCACGCACGGATTCAACCACGGAGCAACGTCGTTCATGTCATTCCCACTCGAGCCGGACGGCCCCCTGTCGCGTGACGTCGCGCCGCCTCAATTCGGCGTGGACGGCGAGCAGGCCGAACGCGACTGGCCGTTGATGACGCACGACGAGGTGGCGGCAATACTCGCGCGGATCGACGGCGCGGGCGAGCCGGTGCGGCTGACGTGGCACAGCCCGCGGCAGTTCGCGGCGGCCGTGCTTGTGCGGATGGCGGACGGGCGCGGGCTGTTCGTCAAGCGTCACCACGTCAGCCTGCGCGATGTCGCGGGGCTCGAGGAGGAGCATCGTTTCATCGCGCATCTGCGCGAACGCGGCATCCCCGTGGTGGACGTGCTGGCCGATCGCCACGGCGCGACCGCGTTTGCGTCCGGCGAGTGGACGTACGAGGTGCACGTGCTTGCGCCCGGCGTCGACCCGTATCGCGGCGTGATGTCGTGGCAGCCGTTCACGCATTCTTCGCACGCATACTCGGCCGGCCGCGCGCTGGCCGAACTCCATCGCGCGTCGGCCGGCTACGACGCACCCGCGCGGCCCGTGCGCACGCTGCTGTCGAGCTTTCGCGTGCTGTCGTCCACCGATCTGGCGGGCGCGCTCGAACGCTGGGTCGAAGCGCAGCCGCTGCTCGTGCGTGCGCTCGGCTCGCGCGACTGGCGCGGCGACGTGGCCGATGCGATCGGCCCGTATCACGCGCGTCTCGTGCCGCTGCTGCCTGCGTTGCCGCCGCTGTGGACGCACGGCGACTGGCATGCGTCGAACCTGCTGTGGACCGATGCGGGGCCCGGCGCGCAGGTGCGGACCGTGCTCGATTTCGGCTTGTCGGATCGCACCTGTGCGGTGATGGACCTCGCGCTCGCGATCGAGCGCAATACGGTCGACTGGATGGCGCCGGCTGAGGCGCGACGCGTGGAATACGAGCAGATCGGCGCGCTGCTCGACGGCTACGAGTCGCTTGAACCGCTGGGCGACGACGCGTACGCGGCGCTGGTCGCGCTGCTGCCGATCGTGCATACGGAGTTCGCGCTGTCGGAAGTCGCGTATTTCGGCTGCATCATCGATGCGCCGGCGATCGTCGACATCGCGTACGACGGCTACCTGATCGGGCATGCACGCTGGTTCGGCGAACGCGACGGACGGCAACTGCTCGACTGGCTCGTGGAGCGGCGGCGGGGGAAGCAAGGGCGCGTTTGATTCTCGAGAATGCGCGGATAGCTTCCCGGGTTCGGTGATCGACATATCGCTCGAATCGAACATCGAAATCTCGTCCAGATGGATTCGATGGACCGTCGCACGCGAGCGTTGGCGGTACACGGGTCAACGCAAGCGTGGCGGCGGTAAATGAGCCGACGTCATGTCAATGGCCGGTGCAGCAGTTGTCGAGGCAGCCGGGGCTTACTTGAATGGTGACTTCACGTGTTTCCGACGTCGATCCGGCTGCACTGCCGGCTGGATAAATTTGCGTTTTTATCTGAAGCGGTGCGTTTATCAGACCGTCGTCTATGACGACTTTCGCCGTCGCGGAAGCTCGTTTCGTTGCAAGTCGTTCCGGATCGTCCTCAATCTTGGAAGCGCTCCCAATTATAGTGATCCAGTTTTGAATTGGGTGCTCGGAATTGATTGCTGAAACCCATCGCCCAACTCGTATTTGCTCGGATTCGGAGATTTCGTGGCTGTCGTGGGGGAAGGCTACGAAAAAATGCTGTGATGGTAGATTTTGTGATCCCTGGCATTCAGCTGCAGCACTTGCGGGGAAAAGAAGCGACGCTACTATAGGCGTGATTAATGTAGTGATGAAAATTCTCATGCTGAATTCGGCCCCATTATTCCGCAAATAATTCTTCGCCGTAGATCACGAACCCTGTGAGGGTATCCGCGTTCCTCAATGCCTGGTCAGGATTGGCCCTTGCCCATGCGGCCGCCGTGGGATCGAGCCCGTAACGAGGGTCGCCGCTGCCGAAGGTGTCGACGAAGTGAGTGACTTCGTGAATGAGCGTGGATAGGCGGGAGTCTCCGAACATATTCTGATCCCGTAAGCCGGTACAAAACTTCATCGCAATACTGATAAGCCTGCGCTCCGTGTTGGGCCCGCAAACGTGAGCGGCTTCATTCTCGATGTCGATCATGTTCGGAACGCAACCTAGCATTCTATCGAGATTCGGATCGCTTCGAACGAAATGATGTGGTGTTAGCGTTTTTAGAACCGAGAGATGTCGTGAGAAGCCGTCGAGAAGGTATTGTCGTGTATTTTCATCGCATCGATTGAACCAATAGGTCATTCTGTCTTGGGTCGTTTTGTCATACCGCTTCAGGTCGGTGATCCTGCGTTCAACTAGGATTATGGACCATTTAAGCAGTCGCGACGCCATAATTCTAAATTCTCGATTGGTCATGTTGGGGCAAATGGGTGTTGTGTTGATGTAAACATCAACCATCGATCCCGGGTTTGTGTTGGTGACGGCTCCGGAGTGAACGAGAAACCATTCTTTGTCTTCGTCAGTGTCAAAGTCGTACTCGTTGTGATCGAAGAGGTTTTTCATTGATTTAAAGTCTCGATTCGTAGATTTTCAAGGAGGCAGCACGACCTTGAGGTCATAAAGCAGCATGATTTCATTCGTGTTGCCGGAGCCTTGAACAGTCATCTTTTCGAGCGAATACGTCTATAGAACTAGTTCTAAATTTCGAAAGATATTCTTTATGCTGACGTGATCGTCCGAGCAGATATGCACGTCGATTCGGCGAGTACACCGCGCCCAACATGACGGAAATATCATCTTCGCCTCATGTTCGCACTGCGGCCGCTCCGTAGCATCGGTCGCAAACCGTTACCGCAGAACCGAACATGCTCAAGCTCTCTCTCGCCGTGGCCGTCGCCTTCGCGACGGCCGCGACGGCTTATGCGCAGCCGTCGCTGTCGCCGGGGCCGACCGCGGCTGCCGCGGGCCCCGCCGCACCGGTCGGCGCGCCGCCATCCGACGCGCTTCCGGCCCCATCGTTGACGCTTCCCGATGCGCTCGCCGTCGCGGCCCGCAACAATCCGGCGCTGCGCGGTGCACGCGCGGACGTCGATGCATCGGCCGGCGCGCTGATGCAAGCCGGCGCGCGGCCCAATCCCGAAGTGTCGTTCCTGCAGGAAGGCTTCAGCCGCGCCGAGCGCACGTCGACCGCGCTGATCAACCAGACCATCGAACTCGGCGGCAAGCGCCGCGCGCGGCTCGATGTCGCGTCGTACGGCCGCGAGTCGGCCAGCGCGTCGCTCGACGAACAGGGCGCCGTCGTGCGCGCGGATGTGATCGCCGCGTTCTACGGGCTGCTCGCCGCGCAGCGACAGCTCCAGGTCACCGAGGAATCGGCAGCGATCGCCGCACGCTCCGCGGATCTTGCGGCGCGTCGTGCACAGGCCGGCAAGGTGTCGCCGGTCGAGGCGACGAAGGCGCAGGTGGCGGCGGCCGGCGTGCAGATCGAAGTCGTGACCGCGCGCGGCCGTGTCGAGGTCGCGCGCGAGAAGCTCAACGCGGTGATGGGTGAAGCGCGCGGCGACCGGCTCGCGGTGCTCGGCGACCTGGAAGCCGTGCCGCCGGTAGAGCCGCTTGCCGCGCTGACCGCGCAGCTCGACGATTCGCCGCTCGCGCGGATCGCGCGCGCCGAGATGCTGCGCTCGAACGCGGCGGTGTCGCTCGAACGCGCGCGGCGCATTCCCGACGTGACGGTCAGCGCGGGCGTGAAGCGCGTGACGACGGGCGGCGTGCCCGACAACCAGGCCGTGGTCGGCGTATCGATCCCGATTCCGCTGTTCAACACGAACAAGGGCGCGCTGCTCGAGGCGACGCACAAGGCCGAGCGCGCGAACGCCGATCTCGATCGTGAACGCACGCGCCTGCGGCTGGAACTCACGCAGGCCTACGCGAACTTCGAGGCCGCCGAGCAGGAAGCGCAGCGGTTGAAGTCCGACATCCTGCCGGCCGCGCGCCTCGCGCTCGACGCGATGTCGCGCGGCTACGAACTCGGGAAGTTCAGCTTCCTCGACGTGCTCGACGCACAGCGCACGCTGTTCCAGGGTCAGTCGCAATACGTGCGCGCGCTCGCCGACGCCCATTCCGCCCGCGCCGACATCGGCCGGCTCGTCGGCACGCCGCTCGTGGCCGTCGCGCAATAAGCGCCCCTCCTATCTGAAGGATCATCATGTCACGCAGCAGAATCTTCGTTATCGCGGCGGCCTTGCTCGGCGGCGCTGGGATCGTGATCGGCGCGCTCGCCGTTACCCGGAGCGGGAGCAACCCCTCGGCGCCCGCGGGCACGGAAGCCGCGCAGCCGGCAGAAGGTGCTGGCGCGCACGGCGGTGTCGTGCTCAAGCGCGGCAAGCTGTCCGTCGAGATCGTGATGACGGAAAAGCCCGGCGACGCGCGGCTCGTCGTCTATCCGTTCGTCGACGGCAAGCCGGCGACCAGGGACGTGACCGTCTCCGGCACGCTGGTGCGGTACGACCGCACGCACGAGCCGCTGCGTTTCGACGCGGCCAGCCAGAAGTTCGTGTCCGCGCAGTCAATCGCGAAGCCGCACGTGTTCGACGCGACGATCGACGTGAAGGCCGGCAACGACGCCGCATCGTTCCCGTTCGCGCGCGCCGACGGCGCGATCGCGCTGACCGATGCGCAACTGGCGACCTCGAAGATCGCACTCGCGAAGGCCGGCCCCGCGCAGATCGCGACGCCGTTCCAGCTGCCGGGCGAGATCAAGTTCAACGAGGACCGCACCGCGCACGTGGTGCCGCGCGTGGCCGGCATCGTCGAGCAGGTGTCGGTGTCGCTCGGGCAGAACATCGCGAAGGGGCAGGTGCTCGCCGTGATCGCGAGCACCGATCTCGCCGACCGCCGCAGCGAACTGCTGACCGCCGAGCGCCGGCTGTCCGGCGCGCGTGCGACCTACGAGCGTGAACGTACGCTGTGGAAGGAGCGCATCTCGGCCGAGCAGGATTACCAGCAGGCGCAGGTGCAGTTGCGCGAGGCCGAGATCGCCGTGCAGAACGCGCGGCAGAAGCTCGCCGCGCTGAACGCGCCGGTCGGCGTGGGCGCGCTGAACCGCTACGAACTGCGTGCGCCGTTCGCGGGCACGATCGTCGAGAAGCATGCGACACCCGGCGAGGCGATCGCCGCCGATGCGAGCATGTTCGTGATCTCCGACCTGTCGACCGTGTGGGCCGAGATGGCCGTGCCGGCACAGCGGCTCAACGACGTGCGCGTCGGCCGCGACGCGACCGTGATCGCGACCGCGTTCGAATCGCGTTCGAGCGGCCCGATCGCATACGTCGGCTCGCTGCTCGGCGAACAGACGCGCACCGCACCGGCGCGCGTCGTGTTGCCGAACCCGGACGGCGTGTGGCGCCCGGGGATGTTCGTGAACGTGTCGGTCGACGCGGGCAAGCAGGGCGTGCCGCTGGCGGTGGCGAGCGACGCGCTGCAGGACGTCGACGGCGCGCCTTCCGTGTTCGTGCGTTCGCCGAAGGGGTTCGTCGCGCAGGCTGTCGAGACCGGGCGGCGCGACGAGCGCGCGACCGAGGTGCTGAAGGGGCTCAAGCCGGGCCAGGAGTACGCGGCGTCGAACAGCTTCGTGCTGAAGGCCGAACTCGGCAAGGGGAGCGCGGAACATGAATGAGTGTGACGTATGCGCCGTCGCGCGATTTGCCGCCCGGCTCGCGGCCCGAGATGCGGCCCGACTCGCGGCCCGCTTTCCGGCTCGCCGTGTGACCGGCCGGGCGGCCCGTCCGGTGCGGGCGACCGTTCCCCGTTTCAAGGAATCCCGACATGTTTGAGCGCCTGATCCGCTTTGCGATTGCGCACCGCTGGCTCGTGATGCTGGCGATCGCGGCCGTGGCCGCGCTGGGCGTGTTCAGCTACCAGAAGCTGCCGATCGACGCGGTGCCCGACATCACGAACGTGCAGGTCCAGATCAACACGTCTGCGCCCGGCTATTCGCCGCTCGAGGCCGAGCAGCGCATCACCTATCCGGTCGAGACCGTGATGGCCGGGCTGCCGGGCCTCGAGCAGACGCGCTCGATCTCGCGCTACGGGCTGTCGCAGGTCACCGTGATCTTCAAGGACGGCACCGATATCTACTTCGCGCGGCAGCTCGTCAACGAGCGCATCCAGGAAGCGAAGGACAAGCTGCCGGCCGGCATCGCGCCCGCGATGGGGCCGACGTCGACGGGCCTCGGCGAGATCTACCTGTGGACCGTCGAGGCCGACGCCGCCGCGCGCAAGCCCGACGGCACGCGCTATACGGCGGCCGACTTGCGCGAGCTGCAGGACTGGGTCGTCCGCCCGCAACTGCGCAACGTGCGCGGCGTGACCGAGGTCAATTCGATCGGCGGCTACGTGAAGGAATATCGCGTCGCGCCGAACCCGGCGAAGCTGATGTCGTACGGGCTGACGCTCGCCGACGTCGTGCGCGCGCTGGAGCGCAACAACGACAACGTCGGCGCCGGCTACATCGAAAAGCGCGGCGAGCAGTATCTCGTGCGCGTGCCGGGCCAGGCGCGCACCGTCGACGACATCGCGAACATCGTGCTGACCAACGTCGGCGGCGTGCCGGTGCGGATGAAGGACGTCGGCGCGGTCGACATCGGCCGCGAGTTGCGCACCGGCGCCGCGACGTCGGACGGCGAGGAAGTCGTGCTCGGCACCGTCTTCATGCTGATGGGCGAGAACAGCCGGACGGTGTCGAAGGCCGTCGCCGCGAAGATGGAGGACGTGAACCGCACGCTACCGGCCGGCGTGAAGGCGATTCCGGTGTACGACCGGACGGTGCTCGTCGAGAAGGCCATCGCGACGGTGAAGAAGAACCTGCTCGAAGGCGCGATCCTCGTGATCGCCGTGCTGTTCCTGTTCCTCGGCAACATCCGCGCCGCGCTGATCACCGCGCTGGTGATTCCGCTGTCGATGCTGATGACCTTCACCGGCATGGTCAACGCGAAGGTGAGTGCGAACCTGATGAGCCTCGGCGCGCTCGACTTCGGGATCATCGTCGACGGCGCGGTCGTGATCGTCGAGAACTGCGTGCGGCGGCTCGCGCATGCGCAGGCGGCCGCCGGCCGGCCGCTCACGCGCGACGAGCGCTTTGCGGAAGTGTTCGGTGCGTCGCAGGAGGCACGCCGTGCGCTGATCTTCGGGCAACTGATCATCATGGTCGTGTACCTGCCGATCTTTGCGCTGACGGGCGTCGAAGGCAAGATGTTCCACCCGATGGCGATCACCGTCGTGATGGCGCTCGCGGCCGCGATGGTGCTGACCGTCACGTTCATTCCCGCGGCCGTCGCGCTGTTCATCGGCGAGCGTGTCGAGGAGAAGGAGAACCGGCTGATGGGCTGGGCGCGGCGCGCGTACGAACCGGTGCTCGCTGCGTTCATGACGCGCCCGGCGCGTGTGATGATCGGTGCCGGCGCGATCGTGCTGGTCACGCTCGGGCTCGCCACGCGGCTCGGCAGCGAGTTCATCCCGAGCCTCAACGAAGGCGACCTGGCCGTCTCCGCGTTGCGGATTCCCGGCACGAGCCTGTCGCAGTCGGTCGAGATGCAGAAGTCGATCGAGAAGACGCTGAAGGCGCGCTTCCCCGAGATCGAGCGCGTGTTCGCGCGCACCGGCACGGCCGAGATCGCGGCCGACCCGATGCCGCCGAACCTGTCCGACGGCTACATCATGCTGAAGCCGGCCGACCGGTGGCCCGACCCGAAGAAGCCGCGCGACCAGCTCGTGCGCGAAATCGAGGAGGCGCTCGCCGAGCTGCCGGGCAACGCGTACGAGTTCTCACAGCCGATCCAGCTGCGCTTCAACGAGCTGATCTCGGGCGTGCGCAGCGACGTCGCCGTGAAGATCTTCGGCGACGACATGGCGGTGCTGAACCAGACCGGCGAACAGATCGCGGCCGCGCTGCAGAAGGTGCCGGGCGCGTCGGAGGTGAAGGTCGAGCAGACCACTGGCCTGCCGGTGCTGACGGTCAACCTCGACCGCGACAAGCTCGCGCGCTACGGCGTGAGCGTCGCCGACCTGCAGGACTCGGTGGCCGCGGCCGTCGGCGGGCAGAAGGCCGGTACGCTGTTCCAGGGCGACCGCCGTTTCGACATCGTCGTGCGGTTGCCCGACGAGCTGCGCTCGGACATCGAGGCGATCAAGCGGCTGCCGATCGCGCTGCCCGCGCCGGCCGCCGGCGCCAGCGCGCCGCTCGCGGCGGCACCGTACGTGCCGCTGGCCGAACTTGCGACGATCGACGTCGCGCCGGGCCCGAACCAGATCAGCCGCGAGGACGGCAAGCGGCGCGTGGTCGTCAGCGCGAACGTGCGCGGCCGCGATGTCGGTTCATTCGTCGCCGATGCGCGCGAGCTGTTGCAGCAGGACGTGCGCGTGCCGGCCGGCTACTGGGTGTCGTGGGGCGGCCAGTTCGAGCAGCTGCAAAGCGCGAGCGAGCGCCTGAAGCTCGTCGTGCCGCTCGCGCTGTTCATGGTGTTCGTGCTGCTGTTCGTGATGTTCAACAACGTGAAGGACGGGCTGCTCGTGTTCACCGGCATCCCGTTCGCGCTGAGCGGCGGCGTCGTGTCGCTGTGGCTGCGCGGGATTCCGCTGTCGATCACCGCGGCGGTCGGCTTCATTGCGCTGTCGGGCGTCGCCGTGCTCAACGGCCTCGTGATGATCTCCTTCATCCGCAACCTGCGCGACGAAGGTGTACCGCTCGACGCTGCCGTGCGCGATGGCGCGCTCACCCGGCTGCGGCCCGTGCTGATGACCGCGCTGGTCGCGTCGCTCGGCTTCCTGCCGATGGCGTTCGCGACCGGGACCGGCGCCGAGGTGCAGCGCCCGCTCGCGACGGTCGTGATCGGCGGTATCCTGTCGTCCACGGCGCTGACGCTGCTGGTGCTGCCCGTGCTTTACCGCGTCAGCCATGCGGTGTCGTGGCGCGCGGTGTTGCGCGGCGCCCTCGGCGCGGGCGTGCTGCGCCGGCTGGGTTTCTTCAAGGGTAATGCGTGATGCGAATTCTGATTGTCGAGGATGAACCGAAGACGGGCGCGTACCTGCGCAAGGGCCTCACCGAGGCCGGCTACGTCGTCGACTGGGTCGAGGACGGCATCACGGGCCAGCACCAGGCCGAGACCGAGGAGTACGACCTGCTCGTGCTCGACGTGATGCTGCCGGGGCAGGACGGCTGGACACTGCTGCAGAACCTGCGGCGCAGCAAGTTGACACCCGTGCTGTTCCTCACGGCGCGCGACGATGTCGGCGATCGCGTGAAGGGGCTCGAGCTCGGCGCCGACGACTATCTCGCGAAGCCGTTCGACTTCGTCGAGCTGACCGCGCGCATCAAGTCGATCCTGCGGCGCGGCCAGCCGCGCGACTCGAACACGCTGCGCGTGGCCGATCTCGAACTCGACCTGACGCGCCGCAAGGCCACCCGGCAGGGCGACACGATCCTGCTGACCGCGAAGGAATTCGCATTGCTGTGGCTGCTGATGCGCCGCGAAGGCGAGATCCTGCCGCGCGCGACGATCGCGTCGCAGGTATGGGACATGAACTTCAACAGCGACACGAACGTCGTCGATTCGGCGATCCGGCGCCTGCGCTCGAAGATCGACGACGCGTACGAACCGAAGCTGATCCACACGGTGCGCGGGATGGGCTACGTGCTCGAAGCGCGCGGCGGCGCGGCCGCATGATCGCGCGCCTGCTGCCGCGCACGCTGCGTGGTCGCCTGACCGCGCTGATCATCCTGTCGACGTCGGTGATCCTCGCGTCGAGTGGTGTCGCACTCTACGAAGCGCTGAGCAATCGCGTCGAGACGACGGCGGCCGAACAGATGGCCGGCATTTCCACCGCATTGGGTGCGCACCTGGCCGAGGCGCGCACGACGGCCGACGTCGCGCGCAACCCCGACATCTGGATCGACCAGTTGCACGGCCATCCGAACATGGATCTCGCGATCTTCGACGCCGCGGGCACGCGCCTCGTCGGCACGCCCGGCTTCCGCCCGTATGCGCCGCTGATGTCGCTGAACGCAGGGCGTGTGCCGGTCGGCGTCGCGCCGCCCGGCGCACGGCACCAGTATCTGGTGACGACCGTGCCGCTCGCCGGCAACGGCGCCGGCGCGCCCGCGGTGCGCGTCGCGGTGCAGTACGACCGCAGCGCCGACGTCCTGCTGCTGCGCACGCATGCTTATACGATCGTCGTGATCGAAGTGTTCGGCGTGGTGCTCGCGGCCGCGATCGCGTACGGCATCGCGGCACTCGGGCTGAGCCCGCTGCGACGCTTCGCGGCGCGCGCCGAGCAGATGTCGACGAGCCGGCTGGCCCATCCGCTGCCGGAACTCGATACGTCGGGCGAGCTGAAGGAGCTCGAGCACGCATTCAACGGAATGCTCGAGCGGCTGAACGAGTCGTTTACGCGGCTGAGCCAGTTTTCGTCGAATCTCGCGCACGACATGCGCACGCCGCTCACGAACCTGCAGGCAGCCGCGCAGGTCGTGCTGTCGCAGCCGCGCAGCGCGGATGAATACCGGAACGTGATCGAGTCGAGCATCGACGAATACCAGCGCTTGTCGCGGATGATCGAGGACATGCTGTTTCTCGCGCGCTCGGAGCAAGCCGGCACGTCGATCAGCGTACGGCGGCTGAATGCGGCGGAGGAGGCGGAGCGGGTGGCCGGCTACTACGAGTCGCTGGCGGAAGACGAGGGCGTGACGGTGAAGGTGGACGGCCACGCGTGGGTCGATGCGGACCTGACGTTGTACCAGCGCGCGCTGAGCAACCTGCTGTCGAATGCGTTGACCTATGCGCCGCGCGGCAGCGTCGTGACGATCGATTGCGTCGAGCAGCGCGGCGCGACGACGATCGCCGTGTCGGATACGGGGCCCGGCATTGCCGCGGAGCATGTCGGGCGGATCTTCGAGCGCTTCTATCGTGTCGATCCGTCGCGGCACAATTCCGCGTCGGGCACGGGGCTCGGCCTCGCGATCGTCCGGTCGATCATGGACAATCACGGCGGCGAATGCGGCGTCGACAGCGATCCCGGCCGGCGCACGACGTTCTGGCTGCGCTTTCCGCGACGGCCGGCCGAGCCGAACCGGCCGGCGGCCATCAGCACCTGACACCGCGGGCGGGCACGCTCGCGCGTTCGCCATGAGGCGGCCGCGCGCGGCGCGCTGCCCGCGGTCGTGTGACCGAGCGTCATTGCCGCGCGGTCAGGTTGTCGTGGTTATCGGCCTGCGGCTTCTTCTCGCCGCCATGCACCGAAATCCCGTGAAGCTCCTTGTTGCGCGCGACCATCTCGCCGCTCGGCGGGTATTGCGTCTTGCCGGCCGGCACGACGCCGTCGTGTTGCGCCTGCTTCAGTTCGTTGACGACCTGTGTGCGGCTCTTGCCCTGCGTTTGCGTTTCCGCGAATGCGGCCTGCGCGGCCATGCCGAGCGACAGCGTGGCGGTGACGAACAGTGCTGCGAGTTTTGCCGTTTTCATCGAGTGCTCTCCTTGATCAGGTCGCCGGGTGGCGAACCATGGACCCAGTATGCGAAAGCAGCCGTGCGTGACCGTGATCGCCAGATGAAAAAACCGTCAGATTGCGCAAGCAGGCAGCGAGTCGTTGGGACCTGACCGACATGACGCAACCGTCATGTTCGCGTCACGGGTGCGATGAGCGGGAAGCGGAACATGAAGTCTGCCGTTGGCCGACTGCGCCGAAGGCATTCGTGCCGTCCGCGGCAGCAGCATGGAAAGCGGGCGGCCCTGTTCAGACTCTCGTTCCGGATCGAAAATTGGATCGTCCCGCCATCCGTCTAGCCTTGATCGCAGTCCTGATCGTCCCGCTGCTCGCGGGTTGCGTATCGACACGTCCCGGCACCACCGCAGCCGCGCCGGCCGCTGCACGCAAGCCGGTGCCGGCCGACCTGATGCCCGGCGAGCAGATCGACTATGCCGGCCACCGCTGCGGCAATCCGAACCTGTATGTGAAAACGCATGCGTGCCTGTTCCCGCAACGCAATGCCGCGCCGTGATCGTCGGCTATGCGACAAAAAAAGGCCCGGTACTCGACGAGTCCGGGCCTAACGCGTGATCGTGCCGTGCGACAACGACCCGCTGCGTGGGTGGGAACGGGCGTGGCCCGTTACCGTTCCGATCGTAGCGACATCACGCATCGCGAACCTGATCGCAACATGAAATTTTCGTCACGCAGCGAGCCGGATTGGCCGTCGTGCTCAGAACCGGTGGCGCAACCCGAGGTTGACGATGCCCTGCGTGCGCGTGCCGCCGTAGCCATACGAGCCGATCGATGCCTGTGCCGTTTGCGTACCGCCGTCGAGCGTGCGCTGTTCGCCGTTCGCGCGCTGCCACGCGCCGACCGCATAGAGATCGGTGCGCTTCGACAGCACGTAGTCGGCGCCGGCGGACACCTGATGGTAGGTCGCGCCCGTATCGCCGCGGGCACGCGTGTAGCTGTAGCCGACGCCGACGAGCAGGCTGGGCGTCGCCTGATAGTTGAAGAAGCCGCGCGCGGTGTCGTACTTCTGCGTGCTGCGGAACGCGGACATCGCGTCGGCCTTGTACAGCGCATTGCTGTAGTCGATGCCGACCGCGAACGGCGCAAAGTTGTAGCGCAACGCGCCACGCGCGATGCCGATCGATTTCGCGGAGATGTAGCCGCCGTTGACCAGCGACCCGTCGAACGTGCCGTCGGACGTGCCGTTCCAGCCGGTGCGGATGCCGTTGGCGAGCGCTGACCGGTTGGCCGCGTAGTAGTAGCCGCCCGCGATATCGACGGGGCCGTTGCTGTACGACAGGCCGGCCGACCAGGTCTGCCCCGCGCCGCTCTTGCCGGCCACGCCGCCGAGCGCGTACATGCCGACGAACTGAAATCCGCCGATCACGGGAGACGTGTACTTCACCGCGTTGTCGGTGCGCGACGACGTGTCGTAGTTGTCGACGTCGCCAGGTGTCGCGTACACGCTGCCGAAGTAGAAGTCGCCGGTGATCGGCCATGCGACGTCCGCAAGTGCGTCGTACTGGCGGCCGAGCGTCAGCGTGCCCCAGCGCGCGCTTTCGAGGCCGACGAACGCCTGCCGGCCGAACATCCGCTTGCCCTGGCCGAGTTCGCCGGTGTTCGGGTTGAAGCCGTTTTCCAGCGTGAAGATCGCTTTCAGCCCGCCGCCGAGGTCTTCCGCGCCTTTTACGCCGAAGCGGTTGCCGAGCAGATTGCCGTTGCCGAGGCCGACGAGATTCCTGCCGTCCGCGTTGGCGTTCCACACGTAGGTGAGCGACGTATCGAACAGGCCGTACAGCGTGACTTCCGACGCATGCGCCGCATGGGCGGCCGCGAGCAGCGTACCCGACATCATGACGAGCCGAACTGGAGTTTTCATGGTGTGCCCCTGAAGTTCAAGAAGATCGTTTCGTGGATCGCTCGATTCCGGCGCGGAGCCTTGTGGTGGCAGGCAGGAATATCGCGATCGCGCTGGCGATTCTGGAAAGCGTTCGGATCGTGGAGGTGAGGGACAAATGAGAAAAATGTCATCGCCACGTCATGTGTGCTGCATCGAGCGATAAATTTCATTCGGACTGCGATGAAGGGGATGAGGGGGGCGTGACGAAACCGTCATGCTGCGATCACGATTCCGCACCGGCGTCGGCTCAAAGTGAAGGCTCCCGTCACGGATTCCCAGCAAGGAGCAAACAATATGAACATTCCACGTCCGATGATCGCCGTCGCCGTTGCCGCACTATCGATTGCGGCCTTCTCGCAAGCGGTGGCCGCCCAATCCAGGACTCGGCAGGAAGTGCGTCAGGAACTGGTGCGCGCGCGCCACGACGGCGTGATCCCAAGCCCGAATCACGATTACCCGACGAGCCCGGCTGCTGTCGCGCGGAATCAGGAAATCCATCGCTCGACCGTTCATCGCGGCGAGCAGGCGCCGATGGTCGATGCGCACGACAACCGCTTCGCGGTTCGTTGATCGGTTCATTCACGGCAGGGCGGATTGACATCCGTCGGCCGGATTCACCAGCGTAGAGGAACGTGTCATGCGCAATATCGTGAAAGGAATCGTGCTGGCGGCGTGCCTGATGTCGACGACGGCGATCGCGGCCGGCTGGCCGGAACGTGCGCTGTCGCATGCACCGGCGCATGACGTCGGCAGTCGTGCGAGCGAGCGGATGCGCTGCGAATTCGCGGCCGTACCCGCCGGCGCGTGGACCGCGACGTTCACGCGAGGGCAATGCGAGGTCGACGGCGGCCGGCTGACGTTCGTGCCGGCCGATGCCGGAAGCGAGTCGACGATGACGGAGAAGCGGATCGTACTCGGCGATGTCCGTACCGCATCGCATCAGTCGCGCAAGCTGAAGGAACAGCTGCAGTTGACGACGCGCGACGAAGTCATCGCGCTGAACATGCTGACCGACGACGGCAGCCGCAAGTCGCGCGAACATGCGATCGACCTGTGGAGCGCGTTGCGCGACGCGGGCGTCACGCCCGTGAACGGCATGCGTATCGTCGATACGTATCCGACGGGCGCGACGACGTGGTAGCCGCCGCGTGCGGCTTATCCGGTCTTCACCGATCCTTCGATCAGGAAGAATACGATGAAGCCGATGAAGAACGCGGCCGTCGCGAACGGCGTTTCGGGCACCTCGTGCGCTTCGACCAGCAGTTCTTCGGTCACGAGGTACAGCAGCGCGACGGTGCCGAGCCCGAGCAGCGCCGCGTAGAGGTTCGCCGGCAGGCCGGCAAACGCCGCGTTGCCGGCCACGGCCGCGAGGCTCAGCAGCGCCGCGAGCCCGACCGGCACGATGATCGACAGCAGCCGGCCGATGCCTGCGGCGGCAAGTGCCGCGCTGACCGACAGCGCGAGGAACAGCACTTCGAGCGTCAGCGCGACGGTCAGGATGATGCCGCTTTCGTCGCTGGCCGAGAACGCGATGCCGAGCACGAGGCCGTCGACGACGAGGTCGATCGCGGTAACGACGATCAGGCTCACCGGCAGTCGCGCTGCCTCGAAGTGCGTCTCGATCGCGCCCGACAGCGCGCGGATCGCGAGCATCAGCGCGATGCCGAGCACGAACCCGACGACGACCGGAAACAGCGCATGCGCGCGGTCTTGCGGCAGCAGTTCGAGCGCGGCGGCCGCGAACACGATGCCGCCGGTGAAATGCTGGATGACGCTCGACGTCTTCGGGCCGGGCGCACGCCAGGCGGCCGCGAGGGCGCCGAAACAGGCCGCCAGCACGGGCGGTAACGTGAGCAGCGCAAGCTTCGCGGTCGGTGTCATGAGGCCTCTGGGCGGTTGGCGTGCCGCAGCGCAGGCTGCGTTGCAAGATCGTACGCACCGGGCGTCGTCCCGGTATCAACCGGGGATTGAACACCTTGAAGCCGCTTCAAGGTCAAGTCATTTGACGCGGGGCGCACCGGTCGGCCGGCACGCCCGTTCCGGTCAAAGCTGCGCGAGCGCCTGGTCGAGGTCGGCGAGCAGGTCGTCGATATGCTCGATGCCGATCGACAGCCGCACCGTTTCTTCCTTCACGCCGGCCTTCGCGAGTTCGGCCGGCGACAGCTGCCGGTGCGTCGTCGACGCGGGGTGCGTCGCGAGCGACTTCGTGTCGCCGATATTGACGAGCCGCGTGAACAGCTTCAGCGCGTCCTGGAACTTCGCGCCGCCGTCGCGGCCGCCTTTCACGCCGAACGTCAGGATGCCCGGCGCGCGGCCCGACAAGTAGCGTGCGACGAGCGGATGGTCGGGGTGATCGGGCAGGCCCGCATAGTTCACCCACTCGACGTGCTCGTGGCGCGCGAGATGTTGCGCGATCTTCAGCGCGTTGTCGCTGATCCGCTCGACGCGCAGCGCCAGCGTCTCGATGCCCTGCAGGATCTGGAACGCGTTGAACGGCGAGATCGCCGCGCCCATGTTGCGCAGCGGCACCACGCGCGCGCGGCCGATGTAGGCGGCCGGCCCGAACGCTTCCGTATAGACGACGCCGTGGTAGCTGACGTCCGGCTCGTTCAGCCGCTTGAAGCGGTCGGCATGGTCGGCCCACGGGAACTTGCCGGAATCGACGATCGCGCCGCCGAGGCTCGTGCCGTGCCCGCCGAGATATTTCGTCAGCGAGTGCACGACGATGTCCGCGCCGTGCTCGAACGGGCGCAGCAGGTATGGCGACGGCACCGTGTTGTCGACGATCAGCGGGATGCCGTGGCGATGCGCGACCTCCGCGAGCGCGGCGATATCGGTGACGTTGCCGAGCGGGTTGCCGACCGATTCCGCGAAGATCGCCTTCGTGCGTGCATCGATCAGCGGTCCGAACGACGCGGGGTCGCGCGGATCGGCGAAGCGCGTGGTGATCCCGTATTGCGGCAGCGTGTGCGCGAACAGGTTGTAGGTGCCGCCGTACAGCGAACTCGCGGACACGATGTTGTCGCCGGCTTCGGCGATCGTCTGGATCGCGTACGTGACGGCGGATTGGCCCGATGCCAGCGCCAGCGCACCGATGCCGCCCTCGAGCGCGGCGATCCGCTGCTCGAGCACGTCCGTGGTCGGGTTCATGATCCGCGTATAGATGTTGCCCTGGACCTTCAGGTCGAACAGGTCGGCGCCGTGCTGCGTGTCGTCGAATGCGTACGCAACGGTCTGGTAGATCGGGACGGCGACCGCGCGCGTGGTCGGGTCGGGGCGATAACCGCCGTGCACGGCGATGGTTTCGAGACGCCAGTTCGGATTGGCCTGATCGGTCATGGGTGCTCCGTTTGTTGTTGTGAAGGTCGAGGGTCCTGCCGTCGGGCGATTATAGGAGCACGTGCGCTGCGTTCCTTAGAACGAATGGTGGGTTGCTTATGGGGGCGTCGCGCATAGAATGCCTTTTTCCCGCAGACGAAAGGTGCGTGATGGATCAGGACCAGTGGAACCAGGTGGATGCGTATTTCTCCGCGACGCTCGTGCCGTCCGACGACGCGCTCGACGCCGCGCTGGCGGCAAGCGACGCGGCCGGGCTGCCCGCGATCAACGTCGCGCCGAACCAGGGCAAGCTGCTGCAGCTGCTCGCGACGATCCGCGGCGCGCGCCGCATCCTCGAAGTCGGCACGCTCGGCGGCTACAGCACGATCTGGCTCGCGCGTGCATTGCCGCCCGGCGGCACGCTCGTGACGCTCGAGCTGAATCCCGAGCATGCGAAGGTCGCGACGCGGAACATCGCGCGCGCCGGGTTCGCGGAGGCAGTGTCGGTGGTGGTCGGCAGCGCGAAGGAGAGCCTCGCGCGGCTCGTCGACGCCGGGGAGGCACCGTTCGATTTCATCTTCATCGATGCGGACAAGGACAACAACGCGGTCTATCTCGACGCGGCGCTGAAGCTGTCGCGGCCCGGCACGGTGATCGTCGTCGACAACGTCGTGCGGGGCGGGCGCGTGGCCGATCCGGACAATCGCGAGCCCGACGTGGTCGGCGTGCGCGCCGGGTTCGCGCGCCTCGCGGCCGAGCCGGCGCTCACGACGACGGCCGTGCAGACGGTCGGACAGAAGGGCTGGGACGGGTTCTCGATCTCGATCGTCGGCGCGTGACCTGATGCGTCAGTGCGCGCCGGCGGCCGCGTCGGCGCGGCGGTACAGGCGCGGCCACTGGTCCTGGAACAGCCCGTTGCAGGTGCCGTGCGTCGCGATGTCGTCGAGCAGGAAGCGCCGGCCGTCGAAGATCCACGACGCGGTCGAGCCGCAATCGCCGGCACTGCGCAACCGCACCTTGCTCGACAGCATCGCGCTGGCCGGATCGTAGCCGGCGTCGGTCAGTTCGTTCGGGAACGACGCCGAATCGAGGCCCGCGTTCGCGTTCTCGCCGAAGTTCATCGCCGTCGGCGCGTACGGTGCGGTGCGGCGGATGCGATACCACAGGTCGGTGTGGTTATACATGCTGCTGGTCTGGCACGGGATCGCGACGAGCGCCTCGTCGGCCGAGATTGCGACGGCGCTCGACGCCTTCCTGCGATCGGCCGCGGACATTTCGTCTTCGACATCGGCCGCGCATTGCTTCACGTCGGCGCCGAATTTCGCGAGCACAGCGTCGACGAGCGGACGCTGTTCGGCCGCCGACAGGTTCGCGACGGGCGGCGGCGCCGGCGTGACCGCGGGCGGCAGCGCCGGTGCGGGCGGCACCGACGACGCAGGCTTGGTGCCGGGGCGCAGCAGCGCGGTGACCGTGCCGACGCGGCCCTGCGTATCGTCGATCAGCAGCAGCGCGGCATTCAACCCCGACAACGGCGTACGCGCGGTGTGTGCCGATGCCGGATCGCCGAAGCTCAGCGCTTGTGCGTTGCGCGACGCGGAGAGCCAGGCGGCCACCGTCGCCGGATCGTTCGTGCGGACCCGGAACGGGTGCGCCTGGTCGTCGCTCTTGTCGCCGAACGCATGCCATTGCGCCGGCACCGCATCGAACGGGCGGCCGTCGACGCGTGCGGTACGCAGGTCCAGCGGCGCCGACGCGTAGAGGTCGAGCGACGGTTGCGCATCGGGGCCGGCATCGCGCGTCAGGCGCAGGATGAGGGTGGGACGGGCGTCGTCGATATCGTCCGCATGGCTTTCGGCCACGCAGCGATTGCCGTTGTCGCAGACGACCGACCAGCTCTTGAAATCGCGCTCGACCGGCGGCCGCGCGAGCGGGCGGGCCTGTGCAGCGATCGGGGAAACGGCGAGGAGGACGGCGAGGGCAAGCGGAAAGCGGTGCGGCATGACGGTTCGTATCGACGGTGAAAGGGCGGGCGGAAGATGCCGGACTGCAAGCGCATCGTCAGCAAGCGGTGCAGGTCGAGTGCAGCGGCGCGAACGGCGACAAGTATACCGCTGCCGCGAGGTGCGATCGATGTCACGACCCGTCGCAGGCGGGTACGCGTGTTGCCGGCCGGCCGGCAACAGCGGCAGATGGACGGACGGCGCGATGCCCGCAGGCACCGCGCCGTCCGTCTTTCAGCGGCAGTCGACCACGTCGCGCAGGAACGTGTCGAGCATCGCCACGTCGCCCCACGGCCGCTTGTATTCGCGGTCGTGTTCGGCATCGGCGAGCATCGACTCGACGAGCGCGTGGATCGCGGGCCGGCGCGGCCCGTACTCGCTTTCGTTCGCGCGCATCTTCAGCGCGAGCAACGCATCGAGTTCCGCGCGCACCGCCGGCTCGTGCACGGTGCCGTCGACGAGATCGGCGAAGCGCATCGGCGGCATGCCGAGCCCCATGTCGATCCAGCGCACCGCGAGCAGCGGCCGCAGCACGTACAGGTACTTCTTGTAACGCACCGTGTCGCCTTGCAGATAGCCGCGAAAGTTCTTCTTCGCCATCGCGAGGTAGTGATGGCGCCCGCGCACCGGCGAGAAGAACGCCGCCGCCAGCGACCGGAGCCGCGGCGCCCAGCGTGCATCTTCGCGATACACGACCGGCGAGTCGAGCCATTCGAGCAGCGTCGGGTTCGAGCGGCGCAGCAGTTGCAAGGCCTTGCGCAGCTCCCAGCCGCTCACGTCGAGCTCGTCGTCGAGCGGCCGCTCGATCACGTCGCGTTGCGCTTCGACGCTCAGGTACCAGTCGCGTCGATGCACGTACACGAAGCGCACGTCGTAGTCGCTGTCCGGTGACGCGAAGCCCCAGCCGCGGCTGCCCGATTCGCACGCGAACAGCACGCTCACGTCGTGGCGGCGCTCGACTTCCGCGAGTTCCGCCATCACGCGCGCCCGCACGGCCGGGGCGACCGGATGCGCGCTGCGCACCGGCATCATGGTGTTTTCCGTTTTCATGGTTGTTGTTTCCCTTTCTTCGCGCGCGGCCGCCGGCCATCGGCCGCGCACCGCGCTATCCTTTCACGCACACCACCTGGCGCAGCGTGTGCACCACTTCGACGAGGCTGCGCTGGGCCGCCATCACCGCGTCGATGTCCTTGTAGGCCATCGGGATTTCGTCGACGACGCCCGCGTCCTTCCGGCATTCGACGCCTTGCGTGGCCTTCACCTGGTCATCGGCCGTGAAGCGGCGCTTCGCTTCGGTGCGGCTCATCGTCCGGCCTGCGCCGTGGCTGCACGAGCAGAAGCTTTCCGGGTTGCCGAGCCCGCGCACGATGAAGCTCTTCGCGCCCATCGAGCCCGGAATGATCCCCAGTTGCCCCTTCTGCGCGGACACCGCACCCTTGCGCGTCACGAGCACGTCTTCGCCGAAGTGGCGTTCGCGCTGCACGTAGTTGTGGTGGCAGTTCACCGCGTGCTCGTCGACCGCGAACGGCTTCGCGATCACGCCGCGCGCCGCGGCGATCACCGCGTCCATCATGGCCTGCCGGTTGCGCCGTGCGTAGTCCTGCGCCCAGCCGACCGCTTCGACGTAATCGTCGAAGTGCCGGCTGCCTTCGGTGAAATACGCGAGGTTGCGGTCCGGCAGGTTCGCGATGTGCTGGCGCATGTCGGCCTGCGCGAGTTCGATGAACAAGCTGCCGATCGCATTGCCGACGCCACGCGAGCCGCTGTGCAGCATGAACCACACGTGGTCCGCATCGTCGACGCACACTTCGATGAAGTGGTTGCCGGTGCCGAGCGTGCCGAGATGCGCGTAGTGGTTGGTCTTTTCCAGCTTCGGATACTTGTCGACGATCCGCTGGAAGCCCGGTTGCAGCGACTTCCACGATTCGGTCACGGCGGCCGGCGTGCGATCGCCCCACGCGCCCGGATCGCGGCGGCCCGGCGCGCGGCCGTGCGGCACCGCACGTTCGATCGCGCTGCGCAGCCCACCCAGCGAATCCGGCAGGTCGGACGCCGTCAGCGTCGTGCGTGCGGCCATCATCCCGCAGCCGATGTCGACGCCGACCGCGGCCGGGATGATCGCGCCCTTCGTCGGAATCACGCTGCCGATCGTCGAGCCCTTGCCGAGGTGGACGTCCGGCATCACCGCGATGTGGCTGAAGACGAACGGCATCTGCGCGGTGTTGCGCAGCTGCGCGCGCGCTTCGTCCTCGACGGCGACGCCTTGCGTCCACATCTTCACCGGCTTGCCGTTCGCCAGTTCCATCACCTGATATTCCATGCGATTCATTTGCTCACCTGATTCATTCGATTGTCCGGCGCGACACGCGTGTGCCGCGCCGGAACCTGCATTACGTGCCCTTGATGCTGACGAGTCCGTTCAGCACCTGGTCGAGGCCGCCGAACACCGAGATGCGGTCGATCCGTTCCGCGACGCGCTCGAGCGTTTCCAGCTCCTTGAGCCGCAGCGCGGTCGGGTTTTCTTCCATCACCTTCGCGGTGTTCAGCAGCGAACGCGTGGCCGCCGTTTCCTCGCGGCGGCGAATCACGTTCGCCTGCGCGGATTTCTCCGCCTCGACCACCTGCGCGAGGATCGTCTTCATGTCGCCCGGCAGCACGATATCCTTCACGCCGACGCTGCGCACGTCCACGCCCGAATCGCCGAGACGGGCACGCACCTGCGCGATCACGACCTCGTCGATCGACTGCTTGTCCTCCAGCAGCTCGTCGAGCGAGCGCGTGCCGACCGCCGACCGCAGCGCGAACTGCAGCTCGCGGTACAGGTGCTCGACCGGCTTCTGCAACTGGCCGAACGCATGCAGCACGTCCGCATAGCACCACGTCGCCGACAGGTTCAGCCGCAGCGCGACCTTGTCGCGCGTCAGGATTTCCTGTCCGCCGACTTCGATCGCCTGCAGGCGCAGGTCGACGAGCTCGACCGCGACGTCGCGGTTGAAGCGCCAGAACGCCGAGGTACCCGCGTCCAGCAACCGCTCGATCTTGCCGTCGATCTTCAGTACACCGACGTGGTACGCCGGCACCTGTGCCAGCAGCACGCCCGTCAGGCCCGCCACGCCGCGCGCCCGCAGCGCCGGTTGCGCGATGCGCTTCACGAGCGCGGCCGGCAGCAGGCTGTCCTGCGTGAGGTCGACGCGTTCGAGACGGTGCGCGGCCAGGCCGCGCCAGTACAGCCGGCGCGTGCCGGGCGCCAGGATCTCGACGAGCACGTCGTCTTCATAGCGCAGGCCCGCTTCGTCGTCGGCGAGATCCATCGCGACGAAGTACCGCGCGAGCACGTCCGGTGCGTCGTGACGCAGGTAGTCGGCCAGCGCGGCGTCGGCGAGCGGCGCGTCGAGACGCGCGGTCTGCACCGACAGGCGCTTGAACGGATCGAAGGCCTTGAACACGCCCGGTTCCAGCACCTTCACGAAATCACCTTCGCTCATCAGCAGCGCGCGTTCGTTCTTTTTCACAACATGTCGCATCCACATATTCTTGTCCTTTTTTTCAATGACCGCCGGGTGACGCGCATCGTGCGGATCGCGGTGCGACGCAACCGGGCGGGTGGCGCGCTGGCCGGCGTCGATGCACACGGCGACGCATCCTGCATCGCATCGTCGTGCGCATTCGCGCGGGCCGTGCGGCCGCCCGGCCGATCGCGCGGAACCGCAACCGGTCCGACGCGCGGCGGACCTTGCGGCCCGCACCGGCGGGTACTGCTTCTATCAAGAGACTGTCCTTGCGGACAGTGTTCGAGCGGGATTCGAACCCGCCACCGGCCGGCTTTCGCCGACTGCTCCACCTGACTGAGCTTCCGAACAATGGGCGCTCCGGGATTCGAACCCGGACGAGGCATCCTGGCGCGCGCCCCTTTGCCTTCATCTGTCCATGGCGGCATGCGCTGCCGCGACGAACGAGGTTCGGCGGCGGCGCACCAGCAGGGCTTGTTGAACCCTGGCTCGCGGGCCAGCGGGACATCCGGCGTCTTCTATTTAGCGAGGAGCGTGCCAGTGGGCGTGCTTGCGCTTTGGATATTTTTTAATTCATTGAAAATAAAGGGGATTTTATTTTTGCGAGTTTCTTTGGGGCGGTGCTTCGTGAATGTGTCGTCCAGAGAATCCGATACAATAAGATCGCTTCTTATCCCATGAGATAAACATGCGAAAGACCGTCGCTATCGGCTTTCTCGGCACCGTGCTCGACCAGGGCGGCCGCGCGCCGCGCCGTTACCGCAAATGGCGGCCGACGATTTCGCTGTGCGAGCAGCCCGACCTGCCGATCGACCGGCTCGAACTGCTGCATCCGCAGGACTACACGCGGCTCGCCAACCAGGTGCGGGACGATCTCGCGCGGCTGTCGCCGCAGACCGACGTGCGGCTCACGCCGGTCACGCTCCACGACCCGTGGGATTTCGAGGAGGTCTACGCGACGCTCCACGACTTCGCACGCGCGTATCCGTTCGACCTCGAGCACGAGGATTACCTGATCCACATCACGACCGGCACGCACGTCGCGCAGATCTGCTGGTTCCTGCTGGCGGAAGCGCGCTACCTGCCCGCGCGCCTCGTGCAGACGGGGCCGCCGCAGCGGACCGACGAAGGGCCGAGCGGGCCCGGCACGATCTCGGTGATCGATCTCGACCTGTCGCGCTACAACCGGATCGCGCAGCGCTTCACGCGCGAGCGCGACGAAACGGTGTCGTTCCTGAAGGCCGGCATCGCGACGCGCAATGCACGCTTCAACGCGCTGATCGAGCAACTGGAGCGTGTGGCCGTGCGTTCGCGTGCGCCGATGCTGCTGGTCGGGCCGACGGGTGCCGGCAAGTCGTTTCTCGCGAAGCGCGTGTACGAGCTGAAGCGCGGCCGCCATCGGCTCGCGGGGCCATTCATCGAGATCAACTGCGCGACGCTGCGCGGCGACGCGGCGATGTCGACGCTGTTCGGTCACGTGAAGGGCGCGTTCACGGGCGCGCAGTCGGCGCGCGCGGGGCTGCTGCGCGCGGCCGACGGCGGGCTGCTGTTTCTCGACGAGATCGGCGAACTCGGGCTCGACGAGCAGGCGATGCTGCTGAAGGCGATCGAGGAGAAGCGCTTCCTGCCGGTCGGTGCGGACGTCGAGGCGACCAGCGATTTCGAGTTGATCGCGGGCACGCACCGCGACCTGCGGCAGATGGTGGCGGCCGGCACGTTCCGCGAGGATCTCTATGCGCGGATCAATCTATGGACGTATGAACTGCCGGGGCTCGCGGAACGCCGCGAGGACATCGAGCCGAACCTCGAATTCGAACTCGACCGTTTCGGTCGCGAGCAGGGCGAGCAGGTGCGTTTCAACGTGGAGGCGAAGCGGCGCTATCTCGCGTTCGCCGCGTCGCCGCGCGCGGCGTGGGCCGGCAACTTCCGCGAACTGTCGGCGTCGGTCACGCGGATGGCGACGCTGGCCGATGCGGGGCGGATTACCGAGGAACTCGCCGAGCAGGAAGTTGAGCGGCTGACGCGCACGTGGTCGTCGCCGGCAGGCACGGGGGCGGCCGATACATGCGTCGACGCGGTGTTCGGCGCGCGGGCGGCGGAACTCGACCTGTTCGACCGTGCGCAACTCGAACGCGTGCTGGATGTATGCCGCACGTCGGCGAGCCTGTCGGAAGCCGGACGCACGCTGTTCGCAGTGTCGCGGCAGAGCAAGAAGCAACCGAACGATGCGGACCGGCTGCGCAAGTATCTCGCGCGGTTCGGGCTCGATTGGGAGAGCGTGCGGCAGGCACTCGACGGGGTGTGACGAACGCGGCGGCGCGGCCGGCGCGGTTCGTCACGCCGCCGCAGTCGCCGCGTCGTGAAACGGCGCCAGGAATCCCCAATCCGGGTGAGCCGCCGCGATATCCGCAAGCCCGCGCGCGAACGCTTGCGCCGGCAACCACGGATATCCGAACGCCGCATGCAGCGTGCCGAGCTTCAGCGACTGCGGATCGTCGACCGTATCCATCCGTGCGATATGAATATGCAGCGCGGCAATCCGCGCGACGTCTTCGCTTGCGTCATCACCCGCGAACTGCCAGCGATACGTGCCATGCCCGATCCGCAGCGCGCCGCTGTCCTTCTGCCGCATCACGACGAGCCACGGCATGCGGCTGACGCCATGCGCGTCGACCTCCGGTTCCGTGCAGACGTAATAGGTCCGGCACCGCTCGAACCGCTCGCCGAATTCCTCGACCAGCGTGCGCGCAATGGCAGCCGCGCCCGTCACGCGCGGCGGAAAATCGATATCGTCGCTCGCGAGCGAAAAGCTCAGCTCGGCATCGGTCGCGAAGCACTCGGCAATCAGTGGCGGATGGTTCAGGTCTTTCGCGCGCAGATAGCATTCGAGCAGCGCGCGAACCGTCGCGGGATGAAGCGGGAAGGGCATGGTCGAACCTCCAGTGTAGGAAAATCGGGCCGCACGATCCGGCATGCGTATGCGGTGGATACGCTGCCGGTCGTGGGTTGATGCGTGCTCGATAGAAGCGCCGTCACGCGCGGCAGATCGCGATGATCTCCGCGCTGGCCGCTTCGTCGAACGGTGCGCGTTGCCAGTTGCCGCACCATTCTGCCGACGCGAAACCGGCAGCCGCCACGCGTGCGAGCAGTTCGGGTTGCGCGATGAAACGCAGCCGGCTCGTGTTCGTCAGCAGCGTGTCGTCGCGGCGGAAGCGGTAGTGCGTGTCGAACGTCACGATCGCGCCGTCGACCGCACGCACCGCGTGATGGAGATCGACGCGGCCGAAGTCGTGCGATTCGACGCTGCGTGCCGAATGCGAGGGCGTCCATGCACGCCACGGCTCGACGCGCGGATTGCGGGTGTCGAACAGGAAGCGGCTGCCATCGGTGAGCACGCGTCGCACGCCATGCAGCATCGCGTCGATTTCATCGTCGGTCAGCAGGCACTGGAACGCGTGCCCGGTCATCACGACCGCATCGAACGGTGCGCCGGACGGCAGGCTGCCGAGTTCGCATGCGAGCCAGCGCACGGTGTCGGCGCCCGGTTGGCGCCGTGCGTACTCGATCATCGCCGGCGCCGGGTCGATCGCGATAACGTCATGCCCGGCCGCCGCGAGCCGGCGCGCGAACGTGCCGGTGCCGCAGCCGAGATCGAGGATGCGCTGCGGCGCGGCGCCGATCTCGGCGGCATAGAACGCGAAGTCCTGATCGCCCGCGTTGAACAGGTCGTAGACCGAGACGAGGCGCGGGTCGGTGTAGAGGCGGTCCGGGTCTGCGGGCGTCATGCGGCCACGCGGATCAGCGCTGCTGCACGGCCACACGCAGCCCGAGCGCGATGAAGATCGAACCGATGATCTTGCCCTGCCAGCGCGTGAGCCACGTGAGCCGCTTCACGATGCGGCCGAGCGGGCGGATCGAGCACGCGATCAGCGTCGTATAGATCGAGCTGAGCACGACGAAGATCAGCCCGAGCACCGCGAACTGCACGAACGTCGAGCCGCGCTCCGGGTGGACGAACTGCGGCATGAACGCGAGGAAGAACAGCGCGGTCTTCGGATTCAGCACTTCGGCGGGAATCGCCTGCAGGTACGCCTTGAGCGGCGTGACGGGCGACACTTGCGGCAGCGACGGATCGGATGCCTTCTCCAGCAGCGCGCGCACGCCGAGATAGATCAGGTACGCGGCGCCGACCAGCTTCACGACGTTGAACGCGAGCGCCGACGTCATCAGCAGCGCGGACAGCCCGACGGCCGCGAACAGCGTGTGCACGAAGTCGCCGCTCGCGACGCCGAGGCCGGTCAGGATGCCGGTCCTGCGTCCGCCCTGCACGGTGCGGCTCAGCACGAGCAGCACGGCGGGGCCGGGGATCAGGAACAGGCCCAGGACGACGGCCGTGAAGGTGGTCAGCGTGGTCAGGTCGAACATGGCGGCTCCGGCAGGTTGGCGCGGCGGCGGGGATCGGGGCATTGTATTCGGTTCGGCGTGCGGCTGCTGACGCGGCGCCCGGGCTGCCCGACCGTGCCTGTGCCTTTCTGGTATAAGCACGAAAGGATGCGCGGGCACGGCGTCCTTGTCTCTTCCAATGCCTGACCTTCCATGCGCGAGCTTCCACCGACCACCGATCCCGCCGCGGACGCCGAGATCTATCACGTGCCGCGTCCGCTCGTCGTATTCGGCGGCTCGGTCGTCGAGCCCGAATGGCGGCTGGAGCGGCACAGCCATCGTCAGGCGCAACTGCTCTATACGCTGAGCGGTGTCGTCTATTGCGAGATCGACGGCGGCGTGTGGAGTGCGCCACCGCAATGCACGGTGTGGATTCCCGGCGACGTCCCGCATGCGGCGCGCGGCTCGGCCGGCGCGACCTTCTACGCGGTGCTGGTCGAGCCCGACGCCGTGCTCGACCTGCCCGCGCACTGCTGCACGCTGTCCGTGTCGCCGCTGCTGCGCGAACTGCTGCTGAAGGCCGCGAGCTTCCCGAGCCTGTACGACGTCGACGGGCCGCAAGGGCGGCTGATGGCGACGCTGCTCGACGAACTCGTCGCGGCGCCGGTCGAGGACCTGTACTTGCCGATGCCGGCCGATCGCCGGCTGCGCAAGCTGATCGACCATCTGCTCGACGATCCGGCCGACAGGTCGCCGCTGCCCGAACTCGCGCGGCGCGCGGGCATCAGCGAGCGCAGCCTCACACGGCTCGCGACGAAGGAGCTTGGAATGAGCCTCGGCGACTGGCGCCGGCGGCTGCACGTCGCGCTGTCGCTGCGGATGCTGACGACCGGCCGCCGCGTGCACCAGATCGCGATCGACCTCGGCTACGAGAGCGCGAGCAGCTTCGTGACGATGTTCCGCAAGGCGACCGGCAAGTCGCCGACGCAGTTCCTGACCGACCGGCAACGCTGACCGACGCGGCCACGCGCGTTTGGCCGGATTGGAAAAGCAGTTGGCCGGGATGAGAAATGACGCGTTCGACCTCGATCCATAAAATGAGAATCGTTCTCATCTGGAGGTCGACATGCACATCAACACGACGGAATTCCCGTTTGTCTGGCTGCGTTACGGTGGTTCGACGCACCTCGAGCCCGCCCGACTGGTCGCCGAACTCGACGCGTTGCTGGCGCGCGGCGAACGCTTCGTTCTTCTGACCGACGATGCGCCGTCCGGCGGCGATCGCGGCGACACCGACCACGAGATGCGCAAGCAGCTCGCGAAGTGGAGCAAGGCCCACCGCGCGCAGTCGCGCGAATGGATCCCCGCGATGATCGCGATCGAGCCCGATGCGGCACGGCGTGCGGCGCTCGATGCATTTTCGGGTGCGTTCGAGAAGGTCTGGGGCTATCCGTTGAACGCGGCCGCGACCCGCGACGACGCGCTGGCGCTCGCGCAGCGGCTGCTCGCCGAACCCGCGCGCAGCATGGCGGCGGCGAACGCCTGAACCGGCCGCCGCGCGAGCCGCGCGGCTTTCATCGACATCGACACACATGCATGGCGCACGCACGCGCGCGCCGCGGCATGTCGCAACCACGCAGGGGTGACCGGTGGACAATCCGATCCGCGCGATGCGCATCTTCACGCGCATCGTCGAAATGAAGAGCTTTACACGCGCGGCACTGGCGCTCGGCATCTCGCGCGCGACCGCGACGCGGACCGTGCAGGAACTCGAAGCGGCGCTTGGCACGCCGCTGCTGGTGCGTACGACGCGCGCGCTGCGGGCGACGTCCGAAGGCGACGCGTATTACCGGCGCTGCGTGAGCATCACGGCGGACGTCGACGAGCTCGAAGCCAGCATTCGCGGCGCCGCGCGGCACCCGAGCGGGCCGTTGCGCGTCGAGGTGCCGGCGTCGGTGGCAGGCGCGATCGTGCTGCCGGCGCTCGACGCGTTTCATGCGCGGCATCCCGATCTCGTGCTGATGCTGGGCGTGGCCGGGCGCGCGGGCGATCGCGACGCCGATGCGATCGACTGCGCCATCCGGCTGGGCGCGCTGCCCGATTCGTCGCTCGTCGCGCGCCGGCTCGGCACGCTCGAGCGCGTGACGTGCGCGAGCCCCGCGTATCTCGATCGCTTCGGCGTGCCGCGCACACTCGACGCGCTCGAGGCCCACCGCGCGGTTGGCGGCGCGCTGGTGTCCGGCCAGCGCACGGCTGAACTCGATTTCGTCGCGGACGACGTCGTGCGCAAGGTCCGGCTCGACAGCATCGTCAGCGTGGACGACGAGCAGGCGTATCTGGCCTGCGGCGTGCATGGACTCGGGTTGATCCAGCCCACGCGTATCGCCGCGCAGCCGCTGATCGATGCGGGACGGCTGCGGGAAGTGTTGGCGGGCTGGCAACCCGATGCGCTGGCCGTGTCGGCCGTCTACGTGAAGCGCCCGCACGTGTCGCCCGGGGTGCGCGCGTTCGTCGACTGGATCGCCGAGCGTTTCGTGCAGGCCGGATACGAGCAGACCGGGTTGGCGGCGGCGGGGGCGGTGGGGTGGCGGCCGGCGCTGCCGGGTGCAGCCGCTACCGGCGATCGCTACAGCGGGCTGGTGGCGGTGGCGTGACGGCAGCAGACCGACGGAAAGATCGCGAGCAGCGTTCGCGAGGCGGAACGCGCCGGCCATCCATCCGATCTGTATCGAACGGTGTAAATATTTTGGCGATTTAGCACGAAATTCGCCGGAATGTTTTCATCGGAGACCGAACGGCCTGCAGTGAAGCCGTATAGGGCGAGTCGGGGTGTGCGCGTGCATCGCGCATCGACAGCCGACACACACGGCGTATGGAACGGGCGCGCTACACCGCCCTGAGGCGCCCCAATTCCTCCGCCAGAAAATCGACGAACGCGCGAATCCGCGTGGACATCTGGTGACGCTGCGCGTACACCGCGTAGATATCGGCGCTCGGCGTTTCGTGATCGGGCAGCACGACGACGAGGCGCCCGTCGGCGAGATAGTCGCGCAGGTCCCACTCCGCGCGCATCAGGATTCCGTGCCCGTCGAGCGCCCACTTCACGGCGATCTCGCCGTCGTTCGTCGTCAGGTTGCCGTTGATCCGCACGGCTTCCGTGTGGCGCGCCGCGCCGCGTCCGCTCGTCAGGCGCCAGATGCCGTAACCCTCGTCGCCTTGCCGGATGCCGATGCAGTTGTGCCGCGTGAGGTCGTGCGGCGTGCCGGGTGTGCCGTGCCGCGCGAGATACGCGGGCGCCGCGCACAGCAGCCGGCGGTTCGGCGCGAGCCGCCGCGCGACGACGCGCGTGTCGGGCGGCTCGCCGAAGCGGATGCACACGTCGAAAGCGTCGTCGGTGAGCGGCGGCGGCATCACCGACAGCTGCAACTGCACCGACACCTCCGGATAGCGCGCGACGAAGCGCGAGATCGCGGGGCCGACGTGGCTGCGCCCGAACCCGAGCGTCGCGTTCACGCGCAGCAGCCCTTTCGGCCGCTGCTTCGCGCTGCCGAGCAGTTCGCCGAGTTCATCCATCTGGTCGAGGATCCGGCGCGCGTAGTCGAGATACACGTCGCCTTCGGGCGTCAGCATCATCCGCCGCGTCGTGCGGTTGACGAGCGTCACGCCCGCGCGCCGCTCCATCTGGGTGAGCCGCTTGCTGACGGCCGCCGCGGTCAGCCCGAGTTCGCGTGCGGCCGCGCTCAGGCTGCCCGATGCGGCCAGCGTCGAGAAGAAGCCGAGATCGGCCGGCTGGACGGTATCCGCCATGACGGGATTCATGAATTTTAGTTAAAGATGCTTTGAGTATAGCCCCGGTTTCTGCACTTCCGGTTCGGTAAAGTGCGGTCACGCTCACGATCAATCGAGGATGGCCGCATGAAGACCTACCGTATCGCAACGATTCCCGGCGACGGCATCGGCAAGGAAGTGGTGCCTGCGGCCAAGCAGGTGCTGGCAGCGCTGGCCCGCGGCAGCGACCGCTTTGCCTTCGAGTTCGAGGATTTCGACTGGGGGGCCGATTACTACCGCCAGCACGGCGCGATGATGCCAACCGACGGCCTCGATGCACTGCGCGGCAAGGACGCGATCCTGTTCGGCTCGGCGGGCGACCCCGGCGTGCCCGACCACGTGACGCTGTGGGGGCTGCGCCTGAAGATCTGCCAGGGCTTCGACCAGTACGCGAACGTGCGCCCGACGCGCATCCTGCCGGGCATCGATGCGCCGCTGAAGCGCTGCGGGCCGGATGACCTGAACTGGGTGATCGTCCGCGAGAACTCCGAAGGCGAATACGCGGGTGTCGGCGGCCGCGTGCACCAGGGCCATCCGATCGAGGCCGCGACCGACGTGTCGATCCTCACGCGCGCCGGCGTCGAACGCATCATGCGCTTCGCGTTCCGCCTCGCGCAGTCGCGTCCGCGCAAGCTGCTGACGGTGATCACGAAGAGCAACGCGCAGCGGCACGCGATGGTGATGTGGGACGAGATCGCGAAGCAGATCGCGCAGGAATTCCCCGACGTGACGTGGGACAAGGAGCTCGTCGATGCGGCGACCGCGCGCATGGTCAATCGCCCGGCGTCGCTCGACACGATCGTCGCGACCAACCTGCATGCGGACATCCTCAGCGATCTCGCCGCCGCGCTTGCCGGCAGCCTCGGCATCGCGCCGACCGGCAACATCGATCCCGAGCGCCGCTATCCGTCGATGTTCGAGCCGATCCACGGCTCCGCGTTCGACATCATGGGCAAGGGGCTCGCGAATCCGGTCGGCACGTTCTGGTCGGTGGTGATGCTGCTCGAGCATCTCGGCGAAACGGATGCGGCCGTGCGCGTGATGCAGGCGATCGAGGCCGTGACGGCCGACCCGTCGCTGCATACGCGCGACCTCGGCGGCAATGCGACGACCGCGCAGGTGACGGCGGCTGTTTGCGAGCGCGTCGCGCACGCGGCGGTCGCGGCCTGACGACGGGGCGGGCGGCAAGCAAGCGGCAAGCGGCTCCCCGCCCGTTCATCGCCCCGGATTTTTCTGCCCGAGACTCGCGCATCCGACGCGAGCCGGGCTCCCGTTGCTCGCCGCCCGCTTCATCGCGGTGCTGCCGAGCATTCACGGACAGAGTACGGCTCGACCTCGAAGGAGGAGACACATGCAAGCGGATCTGGAAACCCGCGTCACACGGAAACTGATGTGGCGCATCATTCCGTTCGTGATGCTGCTTTACTTCGTCAGCTTTCTCGATCGCGTCAACGTCGGCTTCGCCGCGATGACGATGAACAAGGCGATCGGCCTGTCGCCGACCGCGTTCGGGTTCGGCGGCGGCCTGTTCTTCATCGGCTACTTCCTGTTCGAAGTGCCGTCTAACCTGATTCTTCACCGCGTCGGCGCGCGCATCTGGATCGCGCGCGTGATGATCACGTGGGGGATCGTGTCGGCCGTGTCCGCATTCGCGACCGGGCCGACGAGCTTCTACGTGCTGCGCTTCCTGCTCGGCATGGCCGAAGCCGGATTCTTCCCCGGCATCATCCTGTACCTGAGCCTGTGGTTCCCCGCGAAGCAGCGTGCGGTGGCCGCCGCGTGGTTCATGGCGGCCGCGCCGATCTCGACCGCGATCGGTTCGCCGCTGTCGGGCGCGATCATGCAGATGCCGCCGATGTTCGGGCTCGCGGACTGGCAGATGCTGTACATCGTCGAAGCGCTGCCGGCCGTCTTACTCGGCTTCGTCGTGCTGAAGTGCCTGACCGATTCGCCGTCGAAGGCCGCGTGGCTGCGCACCGACGAGCGCGACTGGTTGATTGCGAAGCTGAAGGCCGAGGCCGACGCGCGCCACACGCATGCGGGGCACACGGCCGGTGCGTGGCAAGCGCTGCGCGATCCGCGCGTGCTGGCGCTCGCGCTGATCTACTTCGGCACGTCGGCAGGGCTGTACACGCTCGGCCTGTGGGCGCCGCTGATGGTCAAGCAGTTCGGCTTCTCCGCGCTGCAGACGGGCTTGCTGACCGGCATCCCGAGCATCGCCGCCGTCGTCGCGATGATCGGGTGGGCGCGGCATTCGGATCGCACCGGCGAGCGCACGTGGCACGTCGTGATTCCGTGCGTGCTCGCATGCATCGGCTTCGTGTTCGCGGGGCAGGCGAGCACCGCGCTGCTGACCGTGCTCGCGCTGGTCGTCGTCAACATCGGGATCAGCGCCGCGAAGGCGCCGTTGTGGGCGATGCCGAGCGCGTTCCTGTCGGGGGCCGGCGCGGCGGCGGGCATCGCGATGATCAACTCGATCGGCAATCTCGGCGGATTCGTCGGGCCGTTCGCGATCGGCTGGCTGAAGCACGCGACGGGCGGGTATGCGGCGGGGTTGTATGTGGTGGCGGGCACGCTCGCGGTGTCGGCGGTCGTCACGTTGATGCTGAGCCGCAAGAGCGCACAGGAGCAGGTCGTGCCGGGTGTGCGGCATCATTCGTGAGCGCGGCGTGCGCATCCAAACGCCGGGCGGGTGCGCGTTGCGTTCCCGCCCGGCGTCACGCCTCGCAACTTGCGATCAGGTTCAGCTGTGCGTGAGCGTCAGCGCATAGAACTTCACGACGGTGCCGGGCGTCGTCAGCGGCGTGCCGGACACGGCCGTCTGGTCGTAGTCACCCGCCTTGAAGTAGAAGCTCTCGCCGTCGAAGCTCGAATCCATCGTGAAGGTCTTGGTCGTGCCGTTCGCGGTGACCGTGATCGTCGTGCCGCTCAGGCTCAACGCATAGCTGAACTTCTTGCCGACGCCGATCGTGGTGATCGGCGTGGTTGTCGACTTGCCGCCCTGGTTGGTGCTTTCGAGCAGCAGTTGCACAACACCGCCGGACGTGAACTGCAGCTCGCACAGCGGCTTGCTCGGGCCGGTGCCCTGGAAGATCTGGCCGATCGTCGTGTGATCGGGCACCTGCGTGACGGCGACCGTCGCATTCAGCCGGTTGGTGCCGGAGGTCGGCCAGATCGCGTTCTCGCGCAGCTCCGTGCGCGGATGCAGCGAGCCGGACGTGGTCCAGCCCTGCGTCGGGTCCATCATCACCATCGAACCGTCGCTGCCGTCCGTGTAGAAATACGTCGGGTTCACATAGCCGCCCGCGAGCGACGAGCCGCTCACGGTGTCGACCTTGCCGGACGAGCCGGTCGGCAACTGTAGCGTGAACGGCGCGAGGTTGAAGTTCGAGCCGGGCGGGTTAGACGGACTGAGCGCCATCGCGGTGGCCTGCTGGCGTGCGGCCGCGGCCGGGCTGGCCGGGTCGTCACCGCCGCAGGCGGAAAGGAACGCAACGGACAGTACGGCGACGACGCTCGGGATGATCCGGTTCTTCATGGTGTCTCTCTCTGATGGTCCGTGGCGGGGCGCCACGTCGTGGATAACGTTTTCCTTTTGGGCATTCGATCGCCATGAGGGTGATCGGTTGCCTGTAGAAAGCACTCCAAAATACAGAAAGCAGGTATGAACTGAAGACGGCTGGTAAACGGGAGTGAAAAGAAGGCAATACTGAAAAATCACGATGCTTTCGATCGGCTTTCCGCGTGGCTTGGTCAGTCGATCGAAGACGATGCTAGCAAGAAGCCTTGAGAGAGTAAACGTTTTCCTTCCCGGCGTGAAAGCACGGCTGGATGCAAGGTCGCGGCACGGCAGCGCGTTCGCAACTTGCCATGACTGGCGCGACGGTACAGTGCCGTTGGTGCGTGACGCGGCGTGATGCGAATGCGGAGGGAAAGCGGAGGCGGAGAGAGGGGAAGCGGCAGGTCGTGTGCGTGATGATGCGCCACACACGACCTGCCCGACCGTGCCGCATCGAGCGATGCGGCACGGCGTCAAGCGAAGCGACTTACTTGTCGTCGCCCTTGATCTGCGGCAGCGCCGATGCTTCGCCCGGCGTCAGCAGCCCGACTTGCGAGTACACGCGCAGCTTGTCGCGCGTATCGGTGATGTCGAGGTTGCGCATCGTCAGCTGGCCGATCCGGTCGCGCGGCGAGAACGTCGATGCCACCTTCTCCATCGACAGGCGTTCCGGCTGGTACGTGAGGTTCGGCGACTTCGTGCTCAGGATCGAGTAGTCGTTGCCGCGGCGCAGTTCGATCTTCACTTCGCCGGTGATCGCGCGTGCGACCCAGCGCTGGGCCGTTTCACGCAGCATGATCGCCTGCGGGTCGAACCAGCGGCCCTGGTACAGCAGGCGGCCGAGGCGACGGCCGTTCTCGCGGTACTGTTCGATCGTGTCTTCGTTGTGGATGCCGGTGACGAGACGCTCGTACGCGATGTACAGCAGCGCGAGGCCCGGGGCTTCGTAGATGCCGCGGCTCTTCGCCTCGATGATCCGGTTCTCGATCTGGTCGCTCATGCCGAGGCCGTGGCGGCCGCCGATGCGGTTCGCTTCCAGCAGCAGCTCGACCGGGTCGGTGAACTCGACGCCGTTCAGCGCGACCGGCTGGCCGGCTTCGAAGCGCACCGTCACTTCTTCCGCGGCGATCTTCACGTCGTCGCGCCAGAACGCGACGCCCATGATCGGGTTCACGATCTTGATGCCGCTTTCGAGGCTTTCCAGATCCTTCGCCTCGTGCGTCGCGCCGAGCAGGTTCGAGTCGGTCGAATACGCCTTCTCGGCCGACATCTTGTACGCGAAGCCCGCCTGGTTCATGAACTCCGACATTTCGGCACGGCCGCCGAGCTCGTCGATGAACGTCTGGTCGAGCCACGGCTTGTAGATCTTCAGATCCGGGTTCACGAGCAGGCCGTAGCGGTAGAAGCGCTCGATGTCGTTGCCCTTGTACGTGCTGCCGTCGCCCCAGATGTTGACGCCGTCTTCCTTCATCGCGGCGACGAGCATCGTGCCCGTCACGGCGCGGCCGATCGGCGTCGTGTTGAAGTACGTGACGCCGGCCGTCGTGATGTGGAACGCGCCGCTTTGCAGCGCCGCGATGCCTTCGGCGACGAGCTGCGCGCGGCAGTCGATCAGGCGGGCGCCGGCTGCGCCGTATTCGATCGCGCGTTTCGGGATCGCGTCGTAATCGTCTTCGTCGGGCTGGCCGAGGTTCGCCGTGTATGCGTACGGGACGGCGCCCTTCAGTTTCATCCAGTGCAGCGCTGCGCTGGTGTCCAGGCCGCCGGAGAAGGCGATGCCGACCTTCTGGCCGGTCGGGAGGCTTTCGAGAATCGTGCTCATAGGAATAACCGTGGATTGAAGCCGGTGGGATCGTATTTCGCGGAATATGCGAGTATCGGCTGTCCGGGAAGTTGGGGCAAGGGCTGATTTTCGCGCGGAATGGTCGTCCGGCCTGTCGCGGCGGGCCTGACAGGCGGTTAACCAGGCGGAGAACGCGATCCGGAAAGGCACGAAATCGCGGCCGAAACGGGCATCGACGCGTGCGGTCGCGGGCCGGATTTTGCGGGGCCGGATCGGCCGAAGCGCATGGCCACCGCCGCCAGGGAGCCGGCCGATCGTTTCGAAAGGAATATGAAAGTTTTTGGCTGGAAACCCGGAATCCGTCAGAACCTCAGATATTCCACGACTGCGCGGTATCCAGCAGCTTCTCGCGCAACTGATCGACTTCGCCGGCCAGCTTGGCCATGATCGACACATAGCCGGACAATTGCGGCGGCGGCGCGTCGTGCGGCGGGTCGGCGGGCCGGCGGCGCGGCGCGAGCCGGCTCGGCGTGCCAAACTTGAGCGCGCGGCTCGCGCCGACCAGCGTGTCGCGGATGCGCCGGTTCGCGGCCTTCATCTCGACGCGCATGTATTCGCGGGCCGCCACGTCGTCACGGGCCGGCACGGCGCTCGACAGGATCTCCAGATAGCCGATGCACAGGCGCAGGCTGCGCTGGATCGCCTCGAGCTGCATCATCGACGTCTCGCATTCCTTCGACACCGACGGCATCAGCGAGCGCAGCTGCACGAGCAGCGCGCTCAGCGCGGCCATTTCCTTCAGGTGCGCGTCGTCGCTCACGTGGCGGTCGCCCGCGAGCCGCGCATGCACGGCCGCGCACGCGCGCAGCGCGTCGGCGAGCTTGTAGCGCCACGAGTAGGTCGCGTAGAGCGGCAGCGCGAACGAGAACGCCAGCGCGATCACGATGCCGACCAGCACGTTCACCGCGCGCCACAGGCCGTCGACGATCTCGTTGTCGCCGTGCCCGGCGACGATCACCATCGTGATCGCCGACAGCAGCGCGATGTAGCCGGCCTTGCCGATTGCGTAATACGCGCAGACGCCGCACCCGACGGCCATCAGCAGGTAGATCGCGAACGGCGCGTTCAGGAACGAGTAGAGGAGGATCAGTCCGAGCCCCGCCAGCGCGCCGATCGACGTGCCGAGCGCGCGCTCGGCCGCCTTCTTGCGGATGTTGCCGTGGTGCTGCAACCCGCCGACGACGATCAGCACGGTGATCGTCGACCACTCGCCGTGCGGGACGTGCAGGCCGGTGGACAGTGCGATCGACACGAGGACGGCGAGCGCGACGCGCGCCGCGTGGATCAGCTTCGCGTGCCGGTAGCGGCGGTACGGGTCGAGCAGCGGGCGGAGCGCGTTGCGCAGCAGGGGCGGCAGCCGGGTAGGGAGCGGGGTGGTCATGACGGAGCGGGGGTGGCGGGAACGCGCACGGCGGCGTGCGCGGGCCGGCGCCGCGCCGCTTGCGCAGCAGACGTCACGCTAACCGAACGCGCGCGGGCTGTCCACGGCGCGGGCGCGGACGCGGCGCCTGGCCGCGACGCGGGACGTCACGCGTCGGCCGTGGCCTGCGGCGCGTCCAGCACGCGGTTGCGGCCGCCGGACTTCGCGCGGTACAGCGCTTCGTCGGCGCGCCGCAGCAGCGTCGCGGCGTTCATCCGGCCGTCGGCGGCGGTCGCCGTGCCGATGCTGGCCGTGACGCGCCCGTACGGGCTCTTCACGTGCTCGATGCCGAGCCCCGCGATCGCGCGCCGGATGCCTTCGGCGACGGTGGTGGCGCCTTGCGCGTCGGTGTCGGGCAGCGTGACGACGAATTCCTCGCCGCCGTAGCGCGCGACGTGGTCGCCGTCGCGGCGCAGGCAGCCCGACGCGGATTGCGCGACGCGGCGCAGCACGTCGTCGCCGGCCGGGTGGCCGTAGTAGTCGTTGAACGCCTTGAAGTGATCGACGTCGACGAACAGCACGGACAGCGGCCGGCCGCTGCGCGCCGCGCGCTGCGCCTCCTTCGCGAGCACCGTGTCGAACGTGCCGCGGTTGTCGAGGCCCGTCAGCGCATCGGTGCGGGCGAGTCGGTACAGCTTCGATTCGGCGACCTGCCGCCGCTTCAGTTCGCGCGACAGCGCGAGCGAGCCCCACGCGATGAATCCGGTGAACAGGCACATCAGCACGACGGTCCAGACCGTGCGGTGGTGCCACGACGCGTAGATGTCGATCTCGGCCGGCGCGACGTCGACGACCAGCGGCAGCCCGGCGAGATGCTTGTAGACGTAGATGCGCCGGACGCCGTCGATCGCGCCGGTACCGGTCAGCTCGCCGCTGCGGCTGCGCTGCGACTCGATGAACAGCGGCGAGTCGTGCAGGTCGAGGCCGACCACGCGCGTGTCGTACGGCAGCCGCGACACGAGCGTGCCGTTGTCCTCGACGATCGCCGCGCTGCCGTGCCGGCCGACCGCGAGGCCGTCGAGCAGCGCACGGAAGTAGTCGATGCTGAGCGTGCCGACGACGATGCCGCCGAAACTGCCGTCGGACCGCGTGATCCGGCGGCTGAGCGCGATCGTCAGGGCGCCGCCGCGCAGCCGGGAAGCGTAGGGCCGGCTGATGTAGAGGCCCTGCGCGAGCCGGTCGCGATGCACGGCGAAATAGTCGCGGTCGGCGAAATTGCCTTGCCGGGCCGGCGACGCACTCGAATCGACCACGATATTGCCGTGCGGGTCCATCACGAAAATCGAGCCGAGATACTCGCCGGTTGCCGCGCGGTCGAACAGCAACCGGTGGCGCTGGCGCGGCGGCAATGTCGTCAGTTCGGGATCGGTGACGCCGTCGACGACGTTTTGCAGCGACAAATCGTAGAGCGCGATATTGCGCGCGATATCGCGTTCGATCAGCAGCATCAGGTTGCGCGCATTTTCGACCGCATGGTCATACGCGTCGCGCCGCGCCTCGATTAATAGCGACGCGGAAAGTCCCCAACTGAACATCAGCAGCACGATGCCCGCAACGAGCACGCCGCGGGGCGAAAGAATGCGTGCCACGATCGACGCGGTATGGCGGCGCAGCGTGACGGGCAGCGGGAGTGACTTCATCCTCGGGCGTGGCGGGGGGCGGATATTCGCGGGGGCTGGCGGTTCCGCGCGGATTATTTCGAATTAATCGGCATTATCTCGCGAATTCGTGATTTTCGCGTGCGCATGCAAAACATGCATGCGGAAAGGGCGATTCTAAACGGTTACGCACCATTACCGCATCGCGCGGGCGATTTGATTTGAATCGATTATCAGTCTCGGTCGTTTTGTCTGATTAATAGCGTGAAGACCGGTCGATATTGCGCATCGGTGCGGTAATTGGCGGATTGAGACAGGCTTCGCCCGCGCATCGGCCGAAATGAAAAACCGCATAACCTCGAATAACGCACGGTTCTCGTCCCGGCACGCAGTGGCGGCTGCGCCGACGCAGCCAACTCCTTGATTCTGCGAATTCTCCGCGCGACGGCGGGCGTGCCGACCCGAGCTGCCCCGTTGGCGAATCAGGTAGAATCCGCGCTTCGCCGCAGGCGCCCGCCGCGCAATGCGTATCGGGGCCGCATCGAATGCATCGCAGGACGCGCACCGCGCTCCGATACCGCATGCGCCGGCTACGGATGCCGGCTCGCTCAACGTTCGTCTGGTTTTATGTCCGCAATTCCGAATTCCGACCCATCCGGTTCGTCCGCGAACCCACCCAAGCTTCATCGCGCGCTGAAGGCGCGCCACCTGACGATGATCGCCATCGGCGGCTCGATCGGCACGGGCCTGTTCGTCGCGTCCGGCGCGTCGATCTCGCAGGCCGGCCCCGGCGGCGCGATGGTCGCGTACATGCTGATCGGCCTGATGGTGTACTTCCTGATGACGAGCCTCGGCGAGATGGCCGCGTTCATGCCGGTGTCGGGTTCGTTCGCGACCTACGGCGCGAAATACGTGGACGAAGGCTTCGGCTTCGCGCTCGGCTGGAACTACTGGTACAACTGGGCCGTGACGATCGCGGTGGAACTCGTCGCCGCGCAGCTCGTGATGCACTACTGGTTTCCGGACGTGCCGGGCGTGTGGTGGAGCGCGGCCTTCCTCGGCGTGATGTTCCTGCTCAACGCGCTCACCGTGCGCGGGTTTGGCGAAGCCGAATACTGGTTCGCGCTGATCAAGGTCGTGACGGTGGTCGCCTTCATCGGCGTCGGCCTGCTGATGATCTTCGGCATTCTGAAGGGCGCGCCGAGCAACGGCTGGGGCAACCTGACGATCGGCGACGCGCCGTTCGCGGGCGGCCTGCCGGCGCTGATGGGCGTGGCGATGATCGCGGGCTTCTCGTTCCAGGGCACCGAGCTGATCGGCGTCGCGGCCGGTGAGTCGGAAAATCCGCGCACGACGATTCCGCGCGCGGTGCGCCAGGTGTTCTGGCGGATCCTGCTGTTCTACGTGTTCGCGATCTTCGTGATCGGCGTGCTGATTCCGTACACCGACCCGAACTTGCTGAAGACGGACGTGACGGACATCGGCGTGAGCCCGTTCACGCTGGTGTTCCGCCACGCGGGCCTCGCGTTCGCGGCCGGCGTGATGAACGCGGTGATCCTGACGGCCGTGCTGTCGGCCGGCAACTCGGGCATGTACGCGTCGACGCGGATGCTCTATACCCTCGCGACCGAGGGCCGCGCACCGAAGGTGTTCGCGAAGCTGTCGGCGGGCGGCGTGCCGCGCAACGCACTGTATGCGACCACCGCCGTCGGCGCGCTGTGCTTCTTCACGTCGCTGTACGGCGACAAGACCGTGTACCTGTGGCTGCTGAACACGTCGGGGATGACGGGCTTCATCGCGTGGCTCGGCATCGCGGTCAGCCATTACCGCTTCCGCAAGGGCTACGTGAAGCAGGGCTACTCGCTCGACCAGCTGCCGTACCAGTCGAAGTGGTTCCCGTTCGGCCCGCTGTTCGCGTTCGTGCTGTGCCTCGTGATCGCGCTCGGCCAGGATTACCAGGCGTTCCTCGCGAACCGGATCGACTGGGCCGGCGTCGCCGCGACCTACGTCGGCATTCCGCTGTTCCTCGTTGTGTGGCTCGGCTTCCGGTTCCTGAAGAAGAGCCGCTTCGTGCGCTACGAAGACATGGAGATCGCGCCGTGGATCGCCGCGAGCCGCGGCGCGCAGCGGCAGCCGGTGGCGAACCGCGAAACCGCGGGCTGACGCGGGCGCGGCAGGCAGCCGCGCGGCGGACGACGAAACGGGAAGCCGCGTGCTTCCCGTTTTTTTTGCCCGGCTTTTGCCTGCACGGGGTCAAAGCCGGTTATATTGCCCGACCCTACCGGGCCACGGCCCGGCCGGCGCGACAGGCGCAGCGCGGATCGGCATCCGGCGTGCGCGGCGCGCGGCGGCCGGCGGAATGCCCGGCGTTTTCATCGTTCCGTCCGGGCCGGCACGGCCCGCGGAGCGCGCAATCCAGAGGAATCCATGAGCGCATCACCCGCCGAGCGGAAGGCCGGACCCGTTTCCATCGTGCGAATCGAAGCCGCGATCAACGCGTGGCGCGAAGTGTACCCGCCGGCGCCGGACGGCGAGGATGGCTACGCGCTGGACGCCGGCAGCAACTGCCTCGCCGAGCTGTACGGCACGATGATCTGCTACCAGTTGCCGGACGTGCCGCTCGACTCGCTGAGCCCCGAGCAGCGCGATGCGCTCTACGCGACCGAGGTGTGACGCGCGGTCGTGACGTCATCGTCACACGGCGTCGATGAAGCAACGGGAAGCTCGCGGGCTTCCCGTTTTGCTTTGGGCCGCGCGTGGCGGCCGGCGCCGCCTGCGGTATCGTGACGACATCATCCGGCCGCGGTTGGCGCCGGAGCGCTGTCCGGGAGACATCAAAATGGAGTTGAGACACCTCCGCTACTTCGTCGCGGTGGCCGAAGAGCGGAATTTCACGCGGGCGGCGGAACGGTTGCATATCGCGCAGCCGCCGCTGAGCCGGCAGATCCAGCAGCTCGAGGAGGCGCTCGGCGTGCCGCTGTTCGAGCGCAACGCGCGGCCGCTGAAGCTGACCGACGCGGGCCGCTTCTTCTATTCGCACGCGGTGCAGCTGCTCGCGCAGACGACCGAACTCGAATCGATGACGAAGCGCGTCGGCAAGATCGAGCGCAGCATGTCGGTCGGTTTCGTCGGCTCGACGCTGTACGGGATGCTGCCGAAGATCATCCGGCGCTTTCGCAGCGAGTATCCGGCCGTCGAGCTGAGCCTGCACGAGATGTCGACGATGGACCAGATCAAGGCGCTGAAGGAAGGGCGCATCGACGTCGGGTTCGGGCGCATTCGCCACGAGGATCCGAGCGTGCGGCGCGTCGTGCTGCGCGAGGAGCGGATGATCGTCGCGCTGCCGGTCGGCCACGTGCTCGACAGCGCGAAGCCCGTGCTGTCGCTGCACGATCTCGTGAACGACACGCTGATCATTTTCCCGAAGGCGCCGCGTCCGAGCTATGCGGACCAGGTGCTCGCGGCCTTCCACGATCGCGCGTTGCAGCCGCGCAGGATCTACGAGACGCGCGAGTTGCAGATCGCGCTCGGCCTCGTCGCGATGGGCGAGGGCGTGTCGGTCGTGCCGCAGAGCGTGTACGGATTGAAGCGCGACGACATCAGCTACAAGCCGCTCGACGATCCGAACCTCGTGTCGCCGATCATCATGAGCATGCGGATGCTCGACGAATCGGAGGACATCCGCGCGATGCAGGCGCTGATCTACCGGCTGTACGACGAAGCGCAGATGGAGTACCTGCCGCCGCAGCCCGAATGAACGCGCGGGCCGTAGGGGCTTGCTTGACGCCGTGCGCGCCGGCCGGCCACCATGTCCCGATTCGATGCGGCCGCTGGTGTGCGGCCGCTTTCACGCCGCAGGCAGACACATGACCGATATCCTGACCGAGGAGACCGCCGTCGAGACGCCGCAAGGGCGCCTCCATACGAAACGCTGGCGTGTGAGCCCTGCGCGCGACGCGGCAGCGCCCATCGTGCTGCTGCACGATTCGCTCGGCTGCGTCGACCTCTGGCGTGACTTTCCCGAGCAACTCGCGCGGGCCGCGCAGCGCGACGTGATCGCCTACGATCGCCTCGGTTTCGGCCGCTCGGATCGTCATCCGGGAACACTCGGCACGACGTTCGTGCGCGACGAGGCCGATCATGCGTTCGCTGCGGTGCTCGAGCGACTGGGCGTCGATGCGTTCGTCGCGTTCGGACACAGCGTCGGCGGCGGGATGGCGGTGGGCTGTGCCGCCGCGTATCCCGAGCGCTGCCGCGCGCTCGTGACGGTCGCCGCACAGGCGTTCGTCGAGGATCGCACGCTGGACGGCATTCGCGCGGCGGGGCGGCAGTTCGACGAACCGGGGCAACTCGACCGGCTCGCGCGCTATCACGGCGACAAGGCCGAATGGGTGCTGCGCGCGTGGGTCGACACGTGGCTGTCACCGGCATTCCGCGACTGGAATCTCGACGAAGACTTGCCGCGCGTGCAATGCGCGACGCTCGCGATTCACGGCGAAGACGACGAGTACGGGTCCGACGCGCATCCGAAGCGGATCGCCGCGCGCGTCGCGGGGCCGTCGTCGTTCCTGCTGCTCGCACGATGCGGACACATGCCGCACCGCGAGCGGACGGACGACGTGCTGGCCACAATCAAGACGTTGCTGCGCGACGCGGGCGCCTGAGCGCCCGACAACCGGCGGGCCGGGCCCGCCGGCCGTCAGAACGACAGCTGGATCGCGAGATCGATCGCAAGCAGTGCGATCGAGCAGCCGATGCCGAGGATCACGTTCGGCAGCCGGTGCTCGAAGTCGCGATTGTCGCGGCGCATCGCGGCGCCGAGCAGGAAGATCGCCTCGACGACGATCTGCAGCCCGACGAACAGCAGCATCAGCAGATACTCGTAACCCATCTGCTTGAACGCGGCAAATTGCATCCCGTGATCGCGGATCCATTGGCCGACGCGCAGCAGTTCGTAGACGAACAGCAGGGCGGGGAACAGGTAACTGATGAAGTAGGTCGGCGCGGTGGCGTGCCGTAGTTCGAGGTGGAAGTGCTGATGCGTGGTAGCCATCACAACCCTCCTTGCAACGCGTGATTGCGGTCGCGACGGCGGCGCGATCACGTGCGAACGAAGGGATTACCCGATGCACAGTGCGCAGCCGTACGACGCCAGCATACTGCTGCGCGGGAAATTTGGCATGCGAAGTGTGTGTTCGTTGTAACAATATGTGTGAGACGTGCGACGCGTTGGCTGTGGTCCGTTGCCGGTTGCTCTGCGTTGCCCGGCGTCGGGGTGTCCGTTCGGGCGCGCGTGGTAGCGGAGTCGATGAATCGGCGAACGCCTGACGCGAAGGGCTTCGTCTCGCCCCATTCCGCAAACGCGATGGCCCGCGTCACGGCATCAGAAATGCCCGGTGAACCGGTAGCGGCTGCCCGGGTGCCACAGATTGGCGACCGACGCGACCATCGCCTGCGACCACGTGCGCCGATGCAGCAGCAGGCACGGCTCGCGGTCGTCCATCGTCAGGTGGCGGCGCGTTTCGGCGTCGGGCATCGCGGCCTCGATCCGGTATTCGACGCGCTGCAGCGGCGCGACGCGCGTCAGGTACTGGTTCGGCGTCGTCGTCGTGAAGTCCTGCAGCGCATATTCCGGTGCGCAGGCCGGATTGACCCAGCGTTCCTCGAGCTGCACAGGCGTGTCGTTCTCGAAATGCAGCACGCGCGAATGAAAGATCGGGCTGCCCGTATCGAGCTGCAGTTCGTCGGCGAGCTTCGCGTCGGCGGCGGCCGCGCCGACCTGCAGCACCTGCGCGCGGTAGCCGTGGCCGCGCGCGGCGACTTCGTCCGAGATGCTGCGGATCGCGACGAGCGTCGATTCGTATTTCGGCGAGGCGACATACGTGCCGGAGCCGCGCGTGCGCGTGAGCACCTGTTCGGCCGTCAGTTCGCGCAGCGCGCGGTTGACGGTCATCCGTGCGACGTTGAATTCGCGCGCGAGTTCGTTCTCCGACGGCACCTGGTCGCCTTCCGCCCACTCGCCGGCATGAATGCGGGCGAGGATGAAGTCCTTGATTTCCTGATAGATCGGTGTGGTCATGGGATCGCGATTCCAGAGTCGGCGGCGGCTCGCTGCCGAATGCCGATCCGGCGCGCGCCCGGCGCCGAGTGTACCGGTTTCGCGGGCGAGCGGGCCCGGATTCCCCGCATGATCCCTGTTCGACCGGCGCGCGTCCATGCGGGATTGCACAGAGCGGCCGGCCTGCGACGGCCGGCGTGCGGTCAGAACCGATGCCGGATGCCGACCGTCGCAACGACCTGCGTGCTGGTCGACGAAGCCGCGAGCCCCGTCACGTTCGCGAACCCGAGCGTCGCGCCCGACGGTACGCCGAACTGGTGCTGGTACACGGTTTCCGCATAGACGTCGGTGCGCTTGCTCAGCGCGTAGTCGGCCATCAGCGTCACCTGGTGCCATTTCGGCCGGTGACTGCCGGCGGCATCGTCGTAGCGGCCGTCGGTGAACGTGTAGGCGCCCGCGAGCGAGACGGCCGGCGTCAGCGCGTAGCGCGCGTTGACCTCGTAGTTGTCGAAGCGCAGCGCATTCAGCGCGCCGGGCAGCGACGAGGCGGCCGTGTCGTCGAACATCGAATGCGTCCACAGCGCGCCGACCGTCAGCCGGTCGAACGCATAGCTGCCTCCGGCGCCCATCACGCGCTGGCGCACGGCCGGGAAGTTCGCGCCGTCGTTGGTCGACAGCGCCCCGCCGGCCGTCAGCCCGCCGCGGTTGAGCTGCAGGTACGCGGCACCGAGGCTGACCGGCCCGTTCGCATACGACACGCCCGCGCTGTACGCGCGGTTGTTCGCGAAGCCGCCGGCCGCGTTGCTGAACCCGTACAGGCCGCCGAACTGCCAGCCGGCGAGCGTCGGGCTCGTGTATTTCACCGCGTTGTCGATGTAGAACGAATCGTCGATGTTGTCGTTGTCGAACGGATGCGCTGCGAGGTTGTTGCCGTCGCCGTTGTTCGCCATCGCGAGCGGGCCGAGGTAGTCGACCACCGAGTCGTATTGCCGGCCGAGCGTCAGCGCGCCGTAGCGGTCGCTTTGCAGGCCGACGTACGCGCGGCGGCCGAACATCGTGTTCTTGTAGGACTGCGTGCCGTTGTTCAGGTTGAAGCCGTTCTCGAGGCGGAACAGCGCATGCAGGCCGCCGCCGAGATCTTCATTGCCGCTCAGGCCGAAGACCGTGTTCGACAGCAGGCCGCTGCCTTGCTGCCATGCGCTTTTGCCCGACTGGTTGTTCGTATAGACGATACCCGCATCCAGCATCCCGTAGAGCGTGACGCTGCTTTGCGCATGCGCGGCGGCGCCGAAGAAGGCGAGGGAGAGGGTACCGACGACTGCTTTTTTCATTGCGTGTGCTTCCTGGAAAGGCCCGTTGCGACGGGAACGACGATTCGTCGCGCGTCTCCGTGCGGATCCGCGCGTTCGAATCGATGAAAGGGGGAGCTCGTGACGCGTGTCACGCGCGGCGGCGGCGAACGCCGGCTAGTGCTGCAACAGGCGGATCGCGCCGAATTCGGCGGCCGGCAGCACGCGGAGGATCGACAGGATCGCGGGCGATGCCTGCGACCGCGCGACTTCGAGCTCGATGCACGCGCGCCCGGTACGGTTGTCGATCGCGGCCGTGTAGAAATTGAGTGCGGTACCGACGGCCTGATGCAGCCGGCGGCGCACGGCCGCGAGGTTGTCCGATTCGACGCGGATCGACAGCAGCACGACCTCGTCGGCGGCGAGCCTGCGCCGCAAACGCACGGGCGGCAGATCGTGTGAAGCAGCGGATTCGGTTCTGGTCGGTTTCATGCTTTCTTCCCCTGGTCGCATCGTGCTTCGCACCGCGGCAAGCTCGTCCTGGACATGGCACCCATTTTAAGAATCGCGGCGGCGATACGGTGTATAGACTCGCGCGAGCGCTGAAAAGAACGCATAAAAACGTAGTGCGCGCAGGCTTTCGTCTTTACAGCTTTTTTATTCCCCGTAAAGAAATTGAACACCGCTTTGATACGCGGATTTCTACACTGTCGCATCCCATTCGCCAGATGAGCATGGGGGCGTCATCCGGGCTTGTGCCGACACGGCAAGGCCCGCTATGCCGACAGTCGCGCGGCGATGCCGTGCATACGAAAAAAGGGGAAAGCCATGTTGTGGATCACCGGCGCGCTATCGCTCGCGCTCTTCATCTATCTGTTTCATGCGTTGATCAAGACCGAGCGGTATTGATCGACGCGATTCAACAGGAATTCGAAAATATCGGTGAATGTCATGAGCGATCTGCTTTTCATTTTTTTCACGCTCGCGTTCTTTGCATTGACGGCCGGTTTCATCACCGGCCTCGACCGGATCTGAGCGAGCGTCGACATGTTCAACAATCTCATTCAATTCGCGATCGTTCTCGCGATCATGCTGGCGCTGGTGCCCGTCGTCGGGAAATGGCTCGCGCACGCCTTCACGAGCCCGCGCCACGCGTGGGTCGAGCGCCGCACCTATGCGCTGCTCGGCGTGAACCCCGACGAAGCGATGTCGTGGCAGCGCTACGGGATGGTGCTGCTGCTCAGTAATGCGGGGATGATGCTGCTCGGCTACCTGCTGCTGCGCATCCAGGACGCACTGCCGTTCGATGCGCTGCAGCGCGCGTCGCAAAGCCCCGACCTCGCGTTCAACACGGCCGCGTCGTTCATCACGAACACGAACTGGCAGGCCTATGCGGGCGAGAGCAGCCTGTCGAACTTCTCGCAGATGGCCGTCATCACGTTCCTGATGGTGGCGAGTGCGGCGACCGGCGTCGCGGCCGCGGGCGGCTTCATCCGCGGGCTGAGCCGCAAGAGCGCGGCCGACATCGGCAACTATTGGGTCGACTTCACGCGCGTGATCTATCGTGTGCTGCTGCCGCTCAGTTTTGTCATGGCGCTGGTTTACGTGTGGCAGGGCATGCCGCAGACGCTTGCGTCCGACGCCTGGGCGACCACGCTCGAAGGCGCACGCCAGCAGATCGTGTTGGGGCCCGTCGCGAGCCTCGAATCGATCAAGCACATCGGCACGAACGGCGGCGGCTTCTTCAGCATGAACGCCGCGCACCCGTTCGAGAACCCGACGCCGCTCACCAACACGCTGCACATGCTGTCGATGCTGCTGATCCCGTCCGCGCTGACCTATGCGCTCGGCACGATGATCGGCCGGCGCAGCCAGGGATGGGTGCTGCTGGGCGCATTCGTCGTGATGTTCGTCGGCTTCCTTGCTGTGATCTATTCGGCCGAGCAGCACGGCAACCCGCTGCTGAGCGGCATCGGCGTCGACCAGCAGCTGAGCGCGACGCAGCCGGGCGGCAACATGGAAGGCAAGGAAATGCGCTTCGGCATCGCGCAGACGAGCCTGTTCGCGACCGTCACGACGGCCGCGACCACCGGTTCGGTCGACGCGATGCACGATTCGCTGACGCCGCTGGGCGGGCTCGTGCCGATCGCGCAGATGATGCTGAACAACGTGTTCGGCGGCGACGGCGTCGGGCTGATCAACCTGTTCACGTTCGCCATCCTCACGGTGTTCCTCGTCGGGATGATGATCGGCCGCACGCCGGAATTTCTCGGCAAGAAGATCGAGGCGCGCGAAATGAAGTTCGTGATGCTCGCGGTGCTCGCGCATCCGTTCAGCATTCTCGGCTTCACCGCGCTGGCCGCACTGCTGCACTCGACGCTGGCGAGCCTCGCGAACCTCGGCCCGCACGGCTTCAGCGAGGTGCTGTACGCGTACACGTCGGGCACGGCCAACAACGGGTCCGCGTTCGCGGGGCTGAACGCGAACACGCCGTTCTTCAACACGACGATCGGCTTCGCGATGCTGATCGGCCGCTACCTGACGCTGCTGCCGATGCTCGCGGTCGCGGGCAGCCTCGCCGCGAAGAAGGCCGTGCCGGAAAGCGCGGGCACGCTGTCGACGTCGACGGGCCTGTTCGCCGGCCTGCTGGTGTTCGTGATCCTGGTGGTCGGCGGTCTGACGTTCCTGCCCGCGCTCGCGCTCGGCCCGGTCGTGGAGCACCTGCTGATGTCGGGCGGCCAACTGTTCTGAGGGAAACATCATGATTCAAGGCAATCGCCAGGCAGCGGCCGCCGCCGCGCCGGCATCCGGTTCTTCGTTCGGCGCGGCGACGCGCGGCCTCGTGCGGCCCGTGATCGCATCGTCGGTGCTGTTCATGCTCGTCACGGGCCTCGCGTATCCGCTGCTCACCACGGGCGTCGCGAACGTGCTGTTCCCGGCGCAGGCGCGCGGCAGCCTCGTGCGGCAGAACGGCACGACGATCGGCTCCGCGGTGATCGGGCAGCATTTCACGCGCGCCGGCTACTTCCATGCGCGGCCGAGCGCGACGGTCGGCACCGATCCGGCCGATCCGTCGAAGACGGTCGACCAGCCGTACAACGCGGCCGGCAGCGGCGCCAGCAACCAGGGTGCGACCAGCAAGAAGCTGCTCGCCGACGTCGCGCAGCGCGTGCGCGCATACCGGCAGGAGAACGCGCTTGCCGACGGCACGCCGGTGCCGGCGGACGCCGTCACCGCGTCCGCGTCGGGGCTCGATCCCGAGATCTCGGTCGCGAACGCGCGGCTGCAGGCGGCGCGCGTCGCGCATGCACGCGGCATCGATGCCGCGCAGGTGGCGGCGCTCGTCGATCGCATCGCGTTGCCGCGCCAGCTCGGCGTGCTCGGCGAGCCGCGCGTGCGCGTGCTCGACCTGAACCTCGCGCTCGACCGCACGTTCGGCCAGGCGGCCGGCGCGAAGCAATAGCAGGAACCACGGAGTCATTCATGTCCCATATCGAAACCCCGATCAACCCGGCGGCGATGCCGGTCGGCGGCGTGCCGCCGATGCGCTGGACGGCCGTGCTGCGCGAGGCGTTCCGCAAGCTCGCGCCGCAGGTGCAGTTGAAGAACCCGGTGATGTTCGTCGTCTATCTCGGCAGCATCGTCACGACCGCGCTGTGGCTGCAGGCGCTGACCGCCACGGCCGATGCGCCGGCCGGCTTCATCTTCGCGGTCGCGTGCTGGCTGTGGTTCACCGTGCTGTTCGCGAACGCGGCCGAGGCGCTGGCCGAAGGGCGCGGCAAGGCGCAGGCCGATGCGCTGCGCGCGGCGCGCAAGCGTGTGTACGCGAAGGTGCTCGACGAGCCGAAGCAGGCCGGCAGCACGAGCCATCGCGTGCCGAGCGACGAACTCGCGGCCGGCAGCATCGTGCTCGTCGAGGCCGGCGACACGATTCCGGCCGACGGCGAAGTGATCGACGGCGTTGCGTCGGTCGACGAATCGGCGATCACCGGCGAATCGGCGCCGGTGATCCGCGAGTCGGGCGGCGATTTCTCGTCGGTGACGGGCGGCACGCGCGTGCTGTCCGACTGGATCATCGTGAAGATCACCGCGCAACCGGGCGAGGCGTTCCTCGACCGGATGATCGCGATGGTCGAAGGCGCGAAGCGCGGCAAGACGCCGAACGAGGTCGCGCTGACGATCCTGCTCGTCGCGCTGACGATCATCTTCCTGCTCGTGTGCGTGACGCTGCTGCCGTTCTCGCAGTTCAGCGTGCTGCTGAACGCGTCGGGCTCGGCCGTGAGCCTGACCGTGCTGATCGCGCTGCTCGTCTGCCTGATCCCGACGACGATCGGCGCGCTGCTGTCGGCGATCGGCATCGCGGGGATGAGCCGCATGATGCGCGCGAACGTGCTCGCGACGTCGGGCCGCGCGATCGAGGCGGCCGGCGACGTCGACGTGCTGCTGCTCGACAAGACCGGCACGATCACGCTCGGCAACCGGGAAGCCGTGCAGTTCCGGCCGGCACCCGGCGTGGACGAGCGCGCGCTGGCCGAGGCCGCGCAACTGTCGTCGCTCGCCGACGAGACGCCCGAAGGGCGCTCGATCGTCGCGCTCGCGAAGCAGCGCTTCTCGCTGGACGTGGTGGGGGCCGTCGGCAGCATCGCGGTGCCGTTCAGCGCGCGTACGCGAATGAGCGGCCTCGATATCGGCGCACGCCAGGTGCGCAAGGGTGCGGCGTCGGCGATCCGCGCGCACGTCGATGCGCTCGGCGGCGTGTTTCCGCAAGCGGTCGAGACGGCCGTCAACGACATCGCGCGGCGCGGCGGCACGCCGCTCGTCGTCGCCGACGGCTCGACGGTGCTCGGCGCGATCGAGCTGAAGGACATCGTCAAGCACGGGATCGGCGCGCGCTTCGCCGAGCTGCGCAAGGTCGGCGTGAAGACGGTGATGATCACCGGCGACAACCGGCTCACCGCGGCCGCGATCGCGGCGGAAGCCGGTGTCGACGACTATCTGGCCGAAGCGACGCCCGAAGACAAGCTGCGGCTGATCCGCGAGCACCAGGCGAAGGGCCATCTCGTCGCGATGACGGGCGACGGCACCAACGACGCGCCGGCGCTCGCGCAGGCCGACGTGGCCGTCGCGATGCACAGCGGCACGCAGGCGGCGAAGGAGGCGGCCAACATGGTCGACCTCGACAGCAACCCGACGAAGCTGATGCAGGTGGTCGAGGTCGGCAAGCAGATGATCATGACGCGCGGCGCGCTGACCACCTTCAGTGTTGCGAACGATCTCGCGAAGTATTTCGCGATCATCCCGGCCGCGTTCGTCGCGACGTATCCGACGCTCGGCGCGCTGAACGTGATGGGGCTGCACAGCCCGACGTCGGCGATCCTGTCGGCGGTGATCTTCAACGCGCTGATCATCGTCGCGCTGATTCCGCTCGCGCTGAAAGGCGTGAAGTATCGCGCGGAGCCGGCCGGGAAGCTGCTGGGGCGCAACCTGCTGATCTATGGCGTGGGCGGCATCGTCGCACCATTCATCGGCATCAAGCTGATCGACATGCTGTTGACTCCGTTTATCTGACCGAACGCGCCGTCGCGGCCCCGCTCACGCCTTCGCGGCGTGTGCGGGGCCGTTCGGCGTTTCAATTGCCGGAAGCGATCATGGATGTGAATGTGAACGTGAACGAAGCGAATCGACGGGCGAGGGTGCCGCAGGCGCCCGTGGCGGGCCGTGACATCTGGCGCCGCGTGCTGCGCGCATGCGCGTCGATGGCCGACCGCATTGCCGGTGCCGGGCCCGACACGCGGCCCGCGCTGGCCGTGCGCGAAGCGCATCCGCGCACGCAGGTCTGGGTGTGGCGGTACGCGGTGCCGCTGCTGCTGGCCACGCTCGTCTGCGCGCTCGCGACGCTCGCGGCGAGCGCGCTGCTGCGCGTGTTCGACCTGTCGAACGTCGTGATGCTGTTCCTGATGACGGTCGTGCTGATCGCGCTGCGGCTCGGCAGGCTGGCCGGTGCGTGGGCCGCGTTCGTCTGCGTCGGCTGCTTCGACTTCTTCTTCGTCGAGCCGAGGCTGTCGTTTGCGGTGTCCGATACGCAGTACGTGTTCACGTTCGCGCTGATGCTTGCCGTCGCGCTCGCGATCGGCCAGCTCGCGGCGCGCCTGCGCGCGGAGGCACGCGCCGCGCGGGCGAACGAGAAGCGCTCGGCGGCGCTCGCGCGTGTCGCGCACGATTTGTCCGCCGCGATCGAAACCGAACAGATCGCATCGATCTGCACCGGCACGATCGCGCCGCTGCTCGGCGTGCGCGTCGCGCTCGTGCTGCCCGATGCGGATGACCGGCTGATGCCCGCGCGGCATGCGCGGTTCGTCGACGTACCGACGGCACGCTGGGTCTACGAAAATGGCCGCATGGCCGGTTGCGGATTGCCGCCGTTCGAGCGCGCGGCCGCGCAATACCTGCCGCTGAAGGCGCCGATGCGCGTGCGCGGCGTGCTCGTGCTGTTCGGCGACGCGCAGCCGGTGCCGACCGATCCGGACGACCGCCGGCTGATCGACGCATTGTGCTCGTCGATCGCGATGGCGCTCGAGCGCGTGCACTACGTCGGCGTCGCGCAGCACACGCTGGTCCGGATCGAAGGCGAGCGCCTGCGCAACGCACTGCTTGCCGCCGTGTCGCACGACCTGAAGACGCCGCTCACCGCGATCCGCGGGCTGGCCGAGACGCTGGAGCGGCCCGAGCGGCTCGCGCACGGGCAGCCGGCCGCGCTCGCGCACGGCATCCGCAACCAGGCCGAGGCGCTGCACGGGCTCGTCGTGAACCTGCTCGACCTCGCGCGGATGCAGAGCGAAGGCGTGCGGCTCAATCGCGAGTGGCACATGCTCGACGAGATCGTCGGCAGCGCGCTCGCGCATTCGGCCGGCGTGCTGGCCGGCCGCGACGTGAGCGTCGACCTGCCGGCCGACCTGCCGCTGATCGACGTCGACGCGCTGCTGATCGAGCGCGTGCTGATGAACCTGCTCGACAACGCGGCGAAATACGCGGGCGCGGAGGCGGCCGTGGCGGTGCGTGCGCGCGTGTTCGGCGAAACGCTGTACGTATTCGTCGAGGACGACGGGCCCGGTTTCATCGCGCGCAACACCGAGCCGCTGTTCGAGCCGTTCGAGCGCGAACGCAAGGAATCGTCGATCAGCGGCGTGGGGCTCGGGCTCGCACTGTGCCGCAGCATCGTCAACGCGCACGGCGGCTCGATCCGCGCGGTGCCGCTCGATCCGCACGGCGCGCGGTTCGAGATTCGCCTGCCACTGGGCGCGCCGCCCGATATCGAACACGAGAGCCGGACATGATCAGATCACGCGTATTGATCGTCGAGGACGAAGCGGACATCCGCCGCTTCGTGCGGATGGCATTGGAACAGGAAGGGCTCGACACCTGCGAGGCGTCGACGGCCCGCGAGGCGCGGATGTATGCGTCGAGCAGCAAGCCCGATCTCGTGATCGTCGATCTCGGGCTGCCGGACGACGACGGCAAGGCCTTCATCCGCGAGTTGCGCCAATGGTCGACGGTGCCGGTGATCGTGCTGTCGGCGCGGCAGCAGGAGGTGGAGAAGGTCGCGGCGCTCGATGCGGGTGCCGACGACTACCTGCCCAAGCCGTTCGGCGTGCCCGAACTGCTCGCGCGGGCGCGGGCGCAGTTGCGGCGCGCGGCGTTCGTGTCGGCCGACGGGCAGGCGTCGTCGATCGTGCGGTTCGGCGACGTGACCGTCGATCTCGGCCGGCATGAGGTCACGCGTGGCGGCGAGCCCGTGCATCTGACGCGCCTCGAATTCCGGCTGCTCGCCGCGCTGATCCGCGCGCGCGGCGGCGTGGTTGCCGCGCGGCAGTTGCTGGCCGAAGTCTGGGGCATTCACGACGCCGAGCGCGCACACTACGTACGCGTGTACATGACGAACCTGCGCCAGAAGCTCGAGCCGGTGCCCGCGAGGCCGCGGCACCTGCTGACGGAGCTGCAGTTCGGCTACCGGCTGGTCGGTCTCGAAACGGTCGGCGTGCCAAGCGAGGTCTAGACAGCCTTTGCGCGGCATCCGGCTGTCACCTTACGCCGCGAGAAAGCCGGAATTCAGCCTTGTGTAATCGATAATTAATTGAAAATTAAGGAGAATTGCGGCCCACGGCCATAATCCGCCGACAATTAGAGATAAACACGGATTGCTGGCGCCACCCCGGAAAAGGCAAAGTTGTATGTACAACTTGGAGCGTCGCCGGAAGGGGCGATTGCCGGGTTGGAAGGGTTCCCGGCGGGCAGTCCGGCCGGAACCCGGCCCAGTTCGCCTCTGACAGGAACGCCATGAAGAAACTCGCGCTCAGTATTGCCCTTGCCTGCATCGCGGTCGGTGCCCACGCCAAGGATTGGTCGACGATCCGGTTCGGCGTCGACGCCAGCTACCCGCCGTTCGAATCGAAGGACGCAAGCGGCAAGGTCGTCGGCTTCGACGTCGATCTCGGCAACGAGATCTGCGCCCGCCTGAAGGCGAAATGCGTATGGATCGAGAACGACTTCGACGGGATGATCCCCGCGCTGAAGGCGAAGAAGTTCGACGGCGTGCTGTCGTCGATGTCGATGACGCCGGCGCGTGCCGAGCAGATCGCGTTCTCCGACAAGCTGTTCAACACGCCGACGCGCCTCGTCGCGAAGAAGGGCACGAACCTGCAGCCGACGGCCGAATCGCTGAAGGGCAAGTCGGTCGGCGTCGAGCAGGGCACCATCCAGGAAACCTACGCGAAGGCCTACTGGGCGCCGAAGGGCGTGCAGGTCGTGCCTTACCAGAACCAGGACGGCGTGTACCAGGACCTGATGTCCGGCCGCCTCGACGCGGCGCTGCAGGACGCGGTGCAGGCCGACATCGGCTTCCTGAAGACGCCGCGCGGCGCGAACTTCGAATTCGCCGGCAAGGACATCGACGATCCGAAGACGCTCGGCAACGGCGCTGGCATCGGCCTGCGCAAGGACGATGCCGACCTGAAGGCGAAGATCGACCATGCGATCGCCGACATCATCAAGGACGGCACGTACAAGAAGCTCGAGAAGAAGTACTTCGCGTTCGACGTCTACGGCGGCTGACGCTCCATGCGGCGCGCACCGGTTGTGGCGCGCGCCGCGAGTGTTGCCGGGTGCAACCCGCTTCGCGTGACGCGTCCGACTTGATGAGCAGGTTGCATCAGGTAGTGCGTAGATATCGTTTGATGCGCGGGTAATGGCTATTGACAATCCAGCCACCTCGCTCTGGACTCCTCATATGATCTTCCAAGGATTTGGCCCGCTGCTGTGGGCCGGCACGGTCGAGACCGTGAAGCTCGCGGTGCTGTCGCTCGCCGCCTCGCTCGTGCTGGGGCTTGCCGGCGCGGCGGCGAAACTGTCGGCGAACCGCGTGCTCAAGTCGATCGGCACGTTCTACACGACGCTGATCCGCGCGGTGCCGGACCTCGTGCTGATGCTGCTGCTGTTCTACGGGATCCAGATCCTGCTGAACAACGTGACCGACCTGATCGGCTGGGACCAGATCGACATCGACCCGTTCGTGGCCGGCGTCGTGACGCTCGGCTTCATCTACGGCGCGTACTTCACCGAGACGTTCCGCGGCGCGTTCCTCGCGGTGCCGCGCGGCCAGCTCGAAGCCGGCTTCGCGTACGGGATGAGCGGCTGGCGCGTGTTCCACCGCATCCTGTTCCCGCAGATGATGCGTTTCGCGCTGCCGGGCATCGGCAACAACTGGCAGGTGCTCGTCAAGGCCACCGCGCTCGTGTCGATCATCGGTCTCGCCGACGTCGTGAAAGCGTCGCAGGATGCAGGCAAGAGCACGCTCGATTTCTTCTTCTTCACGCTGGCTGCGGGCGCGATCTACCTCGCGATCACGACGGTGTCCAACGTCGTGCTGCATCACCTCGAGAAGCGTTATTCCGTCGGTGTCCGGAGGCTCGCACTGTGATCGAACTCGTCAGCCAGTACTGGCAAAGCTATCTCTACACCGACGGCTACCGCTTCAGCGGCCTCGCGATCACGCTGTGGCTGCTGGTCGTGTCGATCGCGCTCGGTTTCGCGCTCGCCGTGCCGCTCGCGATCGCGCGCGCGTCGTCGAACCGCTGGATCTCGGGCTCCGTCTGGCTCTATACGTACGTGTTCCGCGGCACGCCGCTCTACGTGCAGCTGCTGATGTGCTACACGGGCATCTACAGCCTGCAGGTCGTGCATAACCACGTGCTGCTCGACACGTTCTTCCGCAACGCGATGAACTGCACGCTGCTCGCGTTCGTGCTGAACGAATGCGCGTACGCGACGGAGATCTTCGCCGGTGCGATCAAGGCGACGCCGGCCGGCGAGATCGAAGCCGGGATGGCCTACGGGATGTCGCGCTTCAAGCTTTATACGCGCATCATCCTGCCGTCCGCGCTGCGCCGTTCGCTGCCGAGCTACAGCAACGAAGTGATCCTGATGCTGCACGCGACGACACTTGCGTTCACCGCGACCGTGCCCGACATCCTGAAGGTCACGCGCGACGTCAATTCGGCGACGTACATGTCGTTCCAGGCCTACGGCATTGCCGCCGTGCTGTACGCCGTCGTCGTGTTCGCGCTCATCTGGGCGTTCCGCAAGCTCGAGACGCGCTGGCTCGCGTACCTCTCGCCGCGCAGCCACTAACGCATCCGCAAGATTCGCAAGGAAGGACCCAGCATGTACAAGCTTACCGTTGACAACCTGCACAAGAAATTCGGCGACAACGAGGTGTTGAAGGGCGTGTCGATGAAGGCGAAGGCCGGCGACGTCATCAGCATCATCGGCTCGAGCGGCTCCGGCAAGAGCACGTTCCTGCGCTGCATCAACTTCCTCGAACAGCCGTGCTCGGGGCAGATCACGATCGGCAGCGAGCCGATCCAGACCACGCGCGACCGCAACGGCTCGTTGCGCGTGGCCGACCAGAAGCAGCTGCAGCGCATGCGCACGAAGCTGTCGATGGTGTTCCAGCACTTCAACCTGTGGGCGCACATGACGGTGCTCGAGAACGTGATCGAGGCGCCGATGGCCGTGCTCGGCGTCGGCAAGGATGAAGCGATCGAACGGGCGCGCAAGTACCTGGAGAAGGTCGGCCTCGCGCCGCGCGTCGAGGGCATGTATCCGTCGCACCTGTCGGGCGGCCAGCAGCAGCGCGTCGCGATCGCACGTGCGCTCGCGATGGAGCCCGAAGTAATGCTGTTCGACGAGCCGACGTCGGCGCTTGATCCAGAACTGGTGGGCGAAGTGCTGAAGGTGATGCAGAAGCTCGCCGAGGAGGGCCGCACGATGATCGTCGTCACGCACGAGATGGGCTTCGCGCGCAACGTGTCGAATCACGTGATCTTCCTGCATCAGGGGAAGATCGAGGAAGAGGGCGATCCGCAGCAGATTCTCGTGAATCCGAAGAGCGAACGGCTCGGGCAGTTCCTGTCGGGGCGGTTGAAGTAAGGCCGCGTGCGGATTTGCATCAACGCCCGTGAAGTCGTCGCGGCTTCACGGGCGTCGATGCGAACCACGCCTACTGTTGCGCGAGCGCGTCCGTCAACGGGCGCTGCGCGACGCGCACGAGATTGTCGCGGCCCGCACTCGGGCTCGACCATTGCAGGTGCATGCTGGCCGGTCCGCTCGCATGCACGTACTCCACGCGGATCGGCACGTTCCGCTTCTGCGCGAGGTGGATGCGGCCCTTTGCGGTCGCGAGCCCCGGCTGCGCCTTGTCGATCACCTTGCGCCCGTCGATCCACACGCGTGCGACGTTGTCGCTCGTCACGCTGAACGTGTAGTTGTCGCCCTTCGGAATATCGAGCGCGCCGGTCCAGCGGATCGCATAGTTCGTCGCATTCATCCCCTTCGACGCATCGGGCGAATCGGTGCCGCGCTCGGTGTTCAGGTCGAAATCGACCAGCGGCGTGATCGACGAGAACACCGGCGTCGTGAACGTCGTGTCGTTGTAGTACGTCGCGTTCAGCACGCGCAGCCGCGAGCTGAACGCGCTCGCGAGCGCCTGCACCTCGGCCGTGCTCCACGGGTGGCCGTCGGGGTAGAGCGTGCCCTGGAACGGCGTGGCCGGCTCGACGGTGGCCGGTGCCGATGCCGTCTGCCCCCAGTGGAAGCGCGTATTCGTGCGGCCGATCATCAGTTCCCACACGAGGAAGCCCGTCTTGCCGCCGTACGTCGACGCGATGCCGGCCATCGTCTGGCCGGCCTGGCCGCCCGGCCAGCCGCGCTGCAGCGTTTCCGAATTCAGGCTGTCGAGCAGGCTCGGCGGCAGCGAGTAGTCGGGCGTCGTCGCGTTGAGCGCATACGGGTGGAACGCATGGAAGTCGGAGAAGTAGTCGCCTTCCGCCTCCTGCACGTTCGGCGAATTGATCGGCTGCGTCGCGCCCGCGTTCAGGATCGCGATGCGCGCGTCGTTCATCATCAGCGCGCGCGTCGGCTGCAGCGCGCCGTTGCCGCTGCAGCCGGGCTCGTTCATCGGTTCCCAGTACAGGATGCGCGGATCGTTGCGGTGCGCGGACACGAAATCGGCGATGTAGTGCTGCAGGTCCTGCTTGTACGTGGTCGACGCGCCGGCCGCGACCGGCTGCAGGTACTGCTGCTCGACCGACTGCCCGGGCGACTGCACCCAGCGGCTGTTGTGCACGCCGAAGATCGGCGCGGGCTGCGGGCCGTATGCGGGATCGACGTGCCAGCAATCGTCGTAGAAGATCGGCGCGACCTTCAGGCCGTGGCGCGCGGCGATCTCGAGCAGGCTGTCGAACTTCGCGAGGAACGCGTCGCGGTCGTTGACCCAGTTCAGGTAGTGCAGGTAGACGGTGATCGTGTTCATTCCGTACGTCTGCGCGTAGTCGAGCTCGCGGTCGACGATCGCCGGATCGTAGTTTTGCCAGAAGTCGATCGCGTTGACGGCATTCCACGGGTTGTACACGGCGCCGACCACGCGCGAGAAGTCGTACGTTGCCGGCGCGACGTCCGGATAGCGGCTGACGGTCACGTTGCTGAACGCGACGCTCGCACCGAAGCGGCGCAGCCCGAACGCACCCGCGCGCAGCGCGGTCGTCAGGCCGCTCGTCGCGTCGTTGATGCTGATTACCTGCGTGCCGTCCACATGGACGTCGATCGCGTTGTTGCGCGTGACGACCTTCAGGTGATGCGTGCTGCCCGGCACGATCGCAGGCACCGGATAGTCGACGAAGTCGGTCCAGTTGTTCTGCTCGCGGCCGACCTGCACGACGTGCCGCACCGCGTCGAGCCCGATGTAGTAGCCCGTCAGTGCGTCGGTGCCGACCGTCGGGTTCGTCACGTGCACGATGAAGCCCGCATTCGCGGTATTGGCGCCCGGTGCCGGTGCGCCGATCGTGACGTCCGCTTCGTAAGACGCGTGACCGTACGCCGGATGCTGCGCGTTCGTGACGAGCTTCGCGCCGTCCGTGCTCGTGCCGTCGATCCGGATCGTGTTCGACCCGCCGCTCGTCCAGGCCGGGCCGTATGTATCGAAGTCGGCGAGCGTCAGCGTTTGCGTGTCGATCGCGACAGGCGGCGCCGGCGGTGCATAGGGCGGCACGCCGCGCGACGACACGCGCAGCGCGGGCGTCGGCCCCGGCAGGCCGAGCGTGACGAGCTGGTTCGGGAAGTGCGACGGGCCGCCGTACCCGGCATTCATGAAATCGCCGGATGCCGCGGTATTCGCGGCGGTGGCACTGTCGCTCGCCGCGGCGTCGATGGCGGCACGCGCGGCGAGTGCCGATGCGGACGGGGCGGACGAATCATCGCCGCCGCATGACGCGAGCAGCACGACGACCGCCAGCGCGGCGGGTTTGAGGCGAGACGTGATAGTCATTCTGGACTCCGGATGAATGAGGAGAAGCGGACGACTGGTGACTCGATGCGGATGCAGCGGTATCCGGACAGGACGCGTCGCGGAACGGTAGGCGTGTGAGGTGCGGACGGGCGGAGCGGGCAGCGCGGCGGGTTCGCGCGCATTCGCTTCCGGTCACCGTCTCGTCGTGTTGCCTTGTGGTGGCTCGGGGTTCTGCCCGATGCCGACGCAAGTATAGAAATGCTTTTAAATTATTACTAATAATTTAGCGATGGTGTTTACCCTGAAGCAGGCGGCGGCCGAGGGTCAGCCGGACGGGAAGGGCCGCGCGTGAAGGCGGCGGGCGGCGAATGCGCCGCGCCGTCCGGTGTTCAGCGTCAGCGGGAAGGCGAAGGCGGCCGGATGCTTACACGCTGGCCGAGTGCGCGGCCGTCTCGACGGTCCGCACCGAGCCGCGCTCGACCAGCGGCCCGTCGAGCTTGATCGCGCGGCGGCGCACGGGCATCCCGACCGCGCGGTTCTGCTCTTCCTGCAGCAGGATCTCGACGGCCCAGCGGCCGAGCTCGTAGTTCGGCAGCACGATCGTTGACAGCGGCGGGTGCGTGTGCCGCGCGATTTCCTGGTCGTCGTAGCCGAGCACCGACACGTCGTCGGGCACGCGCATGCCGAGATGCTTGACGGCCTCGATCGCGCCGATCGCCATCAGGTCGTTCGCGCAGAAGATCGCGGTGGGCGGGTTCGGCTCGCGCAGCAGCGACAGCGTCTGCTCGAAGCCGGTATCCGAACCCCAGTCGCCGTCGCGCACGAGCTCCGGCGCGAACGGAATGTCGGCCGTCGCGAGCGCGGTGCGATAGCCCTTCAGGCGATCCTTCGCGGCGTCCTGCCACGGCTCGCCGTTGACGTAGCCGATGCGCCGGTGGCCCGCGCGCAGCAGGTATTCGGTCGCCGCATGCCCGCCCGCGACTTCGGCCGGCACGATCGACGACAGCCCGCTTTCGGCCGTATAGCAGTTGAGCAGCACGGCCGGCACGCGCAGCAGCTCGGGCGGCAGCGTGACCTTGCGCGTATAGACGGTCGCATAGACGACGCCGAGCAGGTTCGGCATCGCGAGCACCGAATCGAGCACCTGGCGCTCGATATCGACGTTGCCGTGCGTCGAGTACACGGCGAGCAGCTTGCCGTTCGCATAGGCCGCGTCGCGTGCGCCGTCGATGTTGACGACCGGATGCGGGCTCGTCGAGATTTCGTCGGCGAGATAGACGATCAGGTCGCGCTCGCCGTCGTGCGTCATCGCCACTTCGCGCGGCAGGAAGCGATAGCCGAGCTCGTGCGCGATCTTCAGCACCTTCTCGCGCGTGGTGTCCGAGAACTTGGTGCCCGCCGCGTTGTTCAGCACGAGGGAGACGGTGGATTGCGACACGCCGGCAAGCTTGGCGATGTCGGTCATCGTGGGGCGACGTTGAGTAGAGCGTTTCACGGTAGGAGCGCGGTCCGGCCTCGGCAGGATGGGCAAATGAATCGGTAATGAGCGGGTCGGATCAATCTGACTCGACGGTAACATCGGCAAATCTGGCCGGCAATCAAGCTTTACGCGTGCTTTGCCGGATGCGTCGACGTCGAGATAATAATATCAACAAATATTATTGACCACGCGTGCCGCGCCATGCCATCCTTTGCCGCACCTGCCCGCGGCCGGCGCGGTATGCCGGCCGGCGGGGTCGTCAGTCTCGCGTCCCGGGGGATGATCGATGATGCCGATGGAACTACCGCGCAGCGCCAACCTGATCGAACTGACCAGCGCCACGGCCCGCGTGTGCGTCGCGCCGAAGGTGGGCGGCTCGATCGCCGCCTACTACGAGGTCGAGCGCGACCGCCAGCGGCACTGGTTCCGGCCTGCCACCGCCGAGGCGGTGGCGAGCGGCGACCCGCTCGGCATGGCGAGTTTCCCGCTGTTCCCCTACTGCAATCGCATCCGCGACGCGAAGTTCGCATTCGACGGCCGCACGATCGACCTGTCCGGCCCGCACGATGCATTCCGGCATGCGCTGCACGGCCACGGCTGGCGCCGGCCGTGGCAGGTCGGACGACAGGACGCCGCCTCGGTCGAACTGCACTTCGAGCACCGGCCCGATCGCGGCCGGCAGGGCGACTGGCCGTTCCGCTACGAGGCGCGCCAGACGATCCGGCTGGACGGCGGCAGCCTGTCGATCACGCTGTTCGCGCGCAATCTCGACGCGCGGCCGATGCCGTTCGGCATGGGCCATCATCCGTATTACGTCAGGACCTCGCGCACGCTCGTCAGGGCGCAGGTGGACGCCATGTGGCACATCGACGACGACGTGCTGCCGACCCGCGTCGGCGCGCATCCGGCCGTCGATGCGCTGCGCGACGGGCTGCGGGTCGATGCGTTCGATCTCGACAACAATTTCGTGGGCTGGGCACGCGAGGCCGCGGTGATCTGGCCCGAGCGCGGCTGCCAGGTCGTGATGTCGGCGCAGCGGCCGTTCGACCAGCTCGTCGTGTTCGCACCCGCCGGCGTCGATGCGCTGTGCGTCGAGCCCGTGACGAACACGACGGACTGCTTCAACGTGGGCGCGCGCGACCGCGCCGCGCCCGTCGGCGGCTGCGTGCTGGCGCCCGGCGAGTCGCTGGAAGCGACGCTGCGCTGGACGCCCGGCCCGATCTGAGCGGGCGCTCGGCGGTACGGGATTATCCCGAGTCGGGCAGGCGATAATATCGAGTAATAATATTAATTCGTGACGCCGGAGCCGGCCGTGTGTGCCACGGCGTGCGGGTCGATCACAACACAACACTTGGAGACGATGATGCCGAGCCGTGCAAAGCTGCAACGTATCGTGGTGACGATGGGTGTGACGCTCGGATGCGTCGCGATCGCGCAGGCGCAGGACAATGCGCAGAAGGTCGGGTCGAGTTCCGCGCAGACCTGCACGAATCCGAAGCCGGGCAGCGTGAAGCTGACCGATCTGGTGGTCGGCTTCTCGCAGTCGGAGAACGAACAGAACCCGTTCCGCGCGACCGAAACCGCATCGGTGCGCGCCGCTGCGAAGGCGGCCGGCGTCAAGCGGCTGCTGTATACGAATGCGAACGCGAACCAGGCGAAGCAGGTCGCCGACATCGAAAGCATGATCAACCAGGGCGCGCAGGCGCTGATCGTCGCGCCGAACGATTCGACCGGCCTGCAGCCCGCACTCGCACAGGCACGCGCGAAGGGCATCCCCGTCGTGACGATCGACCGGCAGACGGCCGGCACGCCGTGCCAGGATTTCATCACGTTCCTCGGCTCCGATTTCTTCCGGCAAGGGCAGCGTGCCGCGCAGGCGCTCGCCGATGCGACCGGCGGCAAGGCGACGATCGCCGAGATCCAGGGCGGCTACGGCAATACCGTCGAGAGCCAGCGTACCGACGGGTTCGCCGATGGCCTGAAGAAATTCCCGAACATGAAGATCGTCGCGTCGCAGACCGCGAACTGGTCGGCCACCGAAGCGCAGAAGGTGATGGAGCAGGTGCTGCTCGCGCATCCCGACGTGACCGCCGTCTACGCACAGGCCGACACGATGGCGCTCGGCGCGATGACCGCACTGCGGCAGGCCGGCAAGCAGCGCGGCGTGACGGTCGTGTCGATCGACGGCACGAAGGATTTCGTCATCGCGATCGCGAACGGTTCGGCCGCCGCGAGCGTCGAGACGAACCCGCGCTTCGGCCCGCTCGCGTTCAAGTCGCTTGAAGCGTGGTTCGCCGGCAAGCCGGTCGCGCAGAAGCAGATCATGGACGATGCGCTGTACGACAAGGCGAACGCGAAGCATTCGCTCGAAGCGAACCTCGTCTACTGACCGGCCGGTAAACGATCGGCAATCGATCGGCAACCGCTCACACGCGAACGCGAGGCGCGAGATGGACGCAACGCTTTCCGCCGGACCCGGCGCCGACGATGGCGCCGGCGGCAAACCGGTCGTGCTCGAGACGCGCGGCGTCGGCAAGACATTCGGCGTCGTGCGAGCGCTCGACGGCGTGTCGCTGACCTTGCGCGCGTGCGAGGTGCACGGGCTGATGGGCGAGAACGGCGCCGGCAAGTCGACGCTGATCAAGATCCTCACCGGCTTTCACCAGCCCGATGCGGGCGAGATCCGCGTCGACGGCGCGCCCGTGTCGTTCGACAGCCCGCGTGCCGCGCAGCGCGCAGGCATCTGCGCGGTCTACCAGGAAATCAACCTGATCCCGGAACGCAGCGTGGCCGAGAACATCTTCCTCGGCCACGAGCCGCGCCGCTTCGGCCCGTGGATCGATCGCCGCGCGATGCTGGCGCGTACGCGCGAGATCGTCGAGCGCTACGGGCTCGACGTCGATCCGGCCGACAAGGTCGGTTCGCTCGGGCTCGGCCAGCAGCAGATGGTGTCGATCGCGCGTGGCGTGTCGCTCGGCGCGCGCGTGCTGATTCTCGACGAGCCGACGTCGGCGTTGAGCGGCGCGGAAGTGGAGGTGCTGTTCGGCGTCGTCGACCAGTTGCGCGCGACCGGCATCGCGATCGTGCTCGTGAGCCATCGGCTGTCCGAGTGCTACCGGATGTGCGATCGGCTCACGGTGCTGCGCGACGGCGCGGTGGTGCGCAGCGATACGCCCGACCGGCTGCCGCGCATGGCGCTGATTTCGGCGATGCTCGGCCGCGAAGTCGGTGCGCATGGTCCGCGCGAACAGGCGGAAGCGGCCGCTGCCGACGCGGCGCAGGAGCCGGCACTCGCCGTCGACGGGTTGCGCTGGGGCACGCGGTTGCGCGACGTGTCGTTCCGTGTCGCGCCGAAGGAGATCGTCGGGCTCGCGGGCCTGCTCGGCGCCGGGCGCACCGAAACGTTCAAGGCCGTGTTCGGCGCGCAGCCGCCGGATGGCGGCGCGGTGCGCGTCGGCGGCCACGCGCTCGATGGTGCGGATCCGTCGCGCGCGATTCGCGCAGGGCTCGCGTTCCTGTCCGAGGATCGCCGCTCGGAAGGCATTTTCTCGAAGCTGTCGGTGCGCGAGAACATCGTCGTCTGCGTGCTGCCGCGCATCGCGCGCTTCGGCTTCATCTCCGTGCGCAAGCAGGAAGCGCTCGTCGAGCGCTACATCCGCGAGCTGGGCATCAAGACGTCGCATGCGGGCGCGCCGATCTCGACGCTGTCCGGCGGTAACCAGCAGAAGGCGCTGATCGCGCGCTGCCTGTCGACCGAGCCGTCGGTGCTGCTGCTCGACGATCCGACGCGCGGCATCGACGTCGGCGCGAAGGCGGAAGTACACGATCTCGTCAAACGGCTCGCCGATGAAGGGCTCGCCGTCGTCGCGACGTCGTCGGAGATGGAAGAGCTGCTCGAGCTGGCCGACCGGCTCGTGATCCTGCATGAAGGCGCGACGAGCGGCGAGCTGTCGACGCGCGGCGCGAGCCCCGACGACGTGACCGCGTTGCTCGCGAACCAGGCGTAGCGCGCCGGATATCGATTGGAGGATGAGGAAAGCGTGAACCTTGCCAACCTGATGAGCGAACCGGATGAAGCACGCCGCACGTCGCGCCGCTCGCTGTTCGCGCAGGCGCGCGACCACAGCGTGTATCTCGCGTTCGTCGCGCTCGCCGTCTTCAACCTGCTCGTCACGCCCGGCTTCTCGAGTCCGCTCGCCGCGCGCAGCCTGCTGTTCCAGGCCGCGCCGATCGTGCTGATCGCGCTCGGGCAGAACCTCGCGATTGCGACGCGCGGGATCGACCTGTCGGTCGGTTCGGTGATGGCGCTGTCGAGCGCGATCATCGCCGTGTGTTTGCCGTATGGAACGGGCGCGGCATTCGCGGCAGCGATCGCGATCGGGCTCGCGGTCGGCCTCTTCAACGGCGGGCTCGTCGCGCGGCTCGGCATCGATCCGCTGATTTCCGGGCTTGCATTGCTGGTTGCCGCGCGCGGGCTGGCGCAAGCGTTGCTCGGCGGCTCGCGCGTGAGCCTGCCGCCTTCCGATGCGTTCGATTTCATCGGCGTCGGCACGTTCGTCGGATTGCCGGTCGTGATGCTGATCGCGCTCGCGTGCGCGGCCGTCGTGTTCTTCGTCGTGCGCAACACGACGTTCGGGCGCTACACGATCCTCGTCGGCGCGAGCCGCGATGCCGCGCATCTCGCCGGTGTGCCCGTGCGGCGCACGCTGCTGGCGGTCTACGCGGCGAGCGGTGCGTTGGCCGGGCTCGCCGGCCTGTTCGCCACCGCGCGTCTCGGCGCGGGCGATCCGAACTACGTCGGCGTGAACTTCGAACTCGATGCGATCGCCGCGTCGGTGATCGGCGGCACGCCATTGTCGGGCGGGCGCGTATCGATCGTCGGCACCGTGTTCGGCGTGCTGCTGCTGCAACTGCTCGACGCCAGCTTCATCATGAACAACATCACCTACACGTATGCGCAGATCCTGAAGGCCGCGTTCATCCTCGGCGCGCTGTACCTGCAGCGCTCGGGAGCCTGACATGTCGACCGCGCCGATTTCCACACCTACCGCGCAGGACGCGAGCCGCGCTCGCCGCGCGCAGTTCGTCCGTCTCGTGCAGGCGCGCGGCGCGATCGCGATCCTCGTGCTCGTGTGCCTGATCGCCGGCCGCGTGTTTCCGCATTTCCTGAGCGCGCCGAACCTGCTCGACATCGTCGCGGCCGCCGCGTTCGTCGCGCTGATCACGATCGGGCAGAGCTTCGTCATCATCCTCGGCGGGTTCGACCTGTCGGTCGGCTCGCTCGTCGGGCTCGGCACCGTGATCGCCGCGTATGCGGCGCCGTATGGCTGGGGCGCGGCGCTCGCCGCACCTGTCGGCGCCGGGCTGATCGTCGGGCTCATGAACGGCTGGCTGATCGCGCGGGCGCGCATGGCTCCGTTCATCGTCACGCTCGCCGCGCTGCTCGGGTTGAAAGGGCTGGCGCTCGTGCTCGCGAGCCAGGACATGCTGATCGCGAATCCCGGGTTCTTCGCGACGATCGCGAACGGTACGCTGTTCGGGATCGGCAATCTCGTCTGGATCGTGCTCGTCGCGTATCTCGTCGCCGCGTTCGTGCTGAATCACACGCGCTACGGCGCGGGCGTATTCGCGATCGGCGGCAACGAGGAAGCCGCGCGGATGCTCGGCGTGAACGTCGAAGGGCTCAAGATCGTCACGTACGGGCTGAGCGGGGCGCTCGCGGGGCTGGCCGGCGCGCTGCTCGCGTCGCGGCTCGATTCGGGCCTGCCGGGCGCGGGCAACAGCTACGAGCTGCAGTCGATCGCCGCGGCGGTGATCGGCGGCGTGTTGCTGACGGGCGGCGTCGGCACGCTGTTCGGGCCGCTCGCGGGCGTGCTGCTGCTCGGCGTGATCGAAAACGTGATCAACCAGGTCGGCACGTTGAGCCCGTACTACCAGAACCTCGCGAGCGGCGCGTTCCTGCTGCTCGCGGTGATCGCGCAGACGCTGCTGACGGGCAAGCGGCGCAAGCGGTGACGCGCACGGTTGCGTGCAGCTGCAAACTGGAACGCTAAATGCTTGTCACGCGTGATCCTTTCGATGAAGGAGCACGACGATGAGCACACCGACCACCACCGCCTTTTCCCACGTCAGGCCGCAGGACACCGTATTTCGCGGCGAAGGCCTGCGCGACTTCTTCCTGTATCGCGATCTCGGCATCGCGGCCGCGACGAACGGCAAGGTCGTCGCGCAACTCGTCAGGGCAAATCATGCACCGGAGGCGGGCACCGGCTGGCACCGTCACGAGGCCGAGTTCCATATCGTGATCATGCTGAAGGGCTGGGCGCGCTTCATGTACGGCGAACAGGAAACGCTGGTGGCCGCCGGCGACTGCGTGCACCAGGCGCCGGGAATCGTCCACTACCTGTTCGACTACTCGCCGGACATGGAGTACCTGGAGATCGTCGGGCCCGCCGATTTCAAGTCGATCGACGTCGACGGGCCGTGCGCGGTACCGCCGCCGACGCCGTGGAGCGAGGCGGGCGCTTAGCCTTCACGCGTTCCTGAACATGCAGTCGACCAACCGCCTTCGGGCGGTTTTTTATTTAGCCACTGGCACCCGCGACAGGCTTCCTTCCCATTTCGTTCGCTTCGACGCATTGCTTCGAATTCCCAAGCGTTGCCGAGCTGAAGATCCGGAAAGAAAGGAAAGGCATTCGTCAGCTTCGACGGCCGATTGGCGATGCGATGTCAAAGATCGTCAATTGCACGCAGGTGCGGTGCACGGCCTGTCGACGACCGGCGTTAAGGAGGTACCAGCCGGATCACCGGCTGACCTATCCGGGAGAGTTTCACCATGAACCGCATCGCGAAGATCCTGACGGCAACCGCACTGGCTTGCGCCGTGCTCGTGCCGGCACTGGCCGAAGCGCATTCGCACCGCGTGTGCCACTTCGATCATCACCACCATCGCGTGTGCCGCTGGGTGCGGTAACCGTGGTCTTTCCCGGGGATGTCCCGGACGTTTCATCTTTCAGGCAAATCAGGAGAGGATCATGAAAAAAACGATGTTGATCGCCGCGCTGGTCGCCGGCATGGGTATGTCGATCGGTGCGTTCGCGCAGGTTCCGGCCAGCGCGCCGGCCGGCACGACCGGTCTGTGCAAGGACGGCTCGTTCTACTCGGGCGCGTCGAAGAAGGGCGCATGTGCTGGCCACAAGGGCGTGAAGGCGTGGTACGGCGCGTCGGCCGCTGCCGCGGCGAGCGCACCGGCCGCAGCGCCGGCCACGGCGGCTTCCGCTGCGCCGGCATCGGGCGCCGCACCCGCGAAGAGCGCCGCCGCAACGACCGCCGCGGCGCCGGGCGGCGGTGCGGGCAAGGTGTGGGCGAACGACAGCACGAAGGTCTATCACTGCTCGACCGACAAGTACTACGGCAAGACGAAGCACGGCAGCTACATGTCGGAAGCCGACGCGAAGGCGAAGGGTTACCACGCGTCGCACGGCAAGGCCTGCTCGTAAACGCGCAGGGCCGGCGCGCGCGTTCAATCGCGCGCGTCGTCCGAACGCGGCAGCACACGTCGCCCCGCCTCTCCGGCGGGGCGATTCATTTGCAGCGCCGCGCACGCTCAGTGCGCGAGATGCGATCGTGTTTCCGTCGCCGCGTCATCCGCGGTTGCGCGCGCATCGAGCAGCGCGCGCAGCGTGACGTAGTGGGTGCCGCTTGCGTCGCCTTCCGCGGTCGCGGTGCGATCGTACGGCTCGTTGTCGTGGATCGTCGCCCGCACGATCGGATAGATCTGCGTTTCCCACCGGCTGCCGTTGAACACGCCGTAGTGCCCCACGCCCGTCTGTACGTGGTGCGTCTTCAGATACGGCGGTAAGCCCGAACACAGTTCCTGCGCGGCCACCGTCTGGCCCACTGCGCAGATATCGTCCTTCTCGCCCTCGATCGTCAACAGCGCGGTGCGATGAATCGCAGCCGGTTCGACGAGCCTGTCGCCGACGATCAGTTCGCCGCGTGCGAGCGCGTATTGCTGGAACACCTTCTCGACCGTTTCCAGATAGAACTCCGCGGTGAGATCGGCCGTCGCGAAATATTCGTCGTAGAAGTGCCGCAGCGTGTCGGCTTTCGCGGGGTCGCCTTTCGCGCGTTCGTAGTACAGATCGGCGAACGACGCCGCATGCCGGTCCGGGTTCATCGACATGAACGCGCCCACTTGCACGAAGCCCGGATACACGCACCGCTGCGCGCCGACGAAGCCTGTCGGTACGACGCTGATCAGGTTGCGCGCGAACCATTCGATCGGCTGGCTCGTCGCGAGCTCGTTGACCTTCGTCGGATTCACGCGGCAGTCGATCGGGCCGGCCATCAGCGTGAGGCTCGCCGGTTGTGCCGGATCGCCGCCGGCCGCCATCAGCGCGACTGCCGCCAGCGACGCGACGGTCGGTTGGCAGATCGCGAGCACGTGCGCGTCCGGGCCGATGTGGCGGACGAAGTCGATCACGTGCGTCACATACTCGTCGAAACCGAAGCGGCCGGCTGCCAGCGGGATGTCGCGCGGGTTGTGCCAGTCGGTGATGTACACGTCGTGGTCGGCCAGCATCGTGCGTACCGTGCCGCGCAGCAGTGTCGCGAAGTGCCCGGACATCGGCGCGACGATCAGCACGCGCGGCTGGCGCGCGACCGCCCCCGCCTTGCGGAAATGCAGCAGCGTCCCGAACGGCGTCGTTGTTGCCGCTTCCTCGACGATCGGCACCGTTTCCCCGTCGACGATGACCGATTCGATCCCGAACGGCGGGCGCCGGTGCGAGAACGCGCAGCATTCGAGCAGTTCGCACAGCGCGTCGACCATGCGGCCCGTCGGTGTCGACGTCGCCGGCGGCCACAGCGACATCGTCGCGCGCGTGGCGGCTGCCCATGCGCGCGCCGGGCGCAGGCATTCAGCAGACCATTGATAAAACGGATAGGCAAGCATGTTCATGGCCGTCGTTCGTTGCGCCGCAGTACAGGGAACGAGGCAAGCCGTGTGCCAGCGTGCGGCTGGCACGCGCGTTGCACGCGGTTCGAGAGCGCGGCAGCGCAAGCGGCACGTGACGACGGATGGACGAAGGCGACGCGCCGCTGCGCCGTCCCGGCGCGCGATACGTGCCGCGATGCCGTGCGACGTTGCGCCAGTTCGGCGAACGGAGCGCACAGGTGTGGTGCGGGCGGTCGCGCGGCGCGTCCGTTACGGTGCAGGGGCACGAACGACATATTCAGCAGGGGAGCGACATGGAATCCAACGCACGGACGACGCTGACCATCAGCAGCCGCAACTACTCGTCATGGTCGATGCGCGGCTGGTTGCTCGCGAAGCTGAGCGGGGTCGCGTTCGAGACGGTCAGCGTGCCGATCGATGCGACGTCGCGCGCGGAGTTGCTGCTGCTGTCGCCGTCGATCCTCGTGCCGTGCCTGACGCACGACGGCAACGCGGTGTGGGACACGCTCGCGATCGCCGAATACCTGAACGAGATCCGCCCGCAGGCGCGGCTGCTGCCCGACGACCGCCATGCACGCGCGCATTGCCGGTCGATTTGCGGCGAGATGCATTCCGGCTTCAGCGCATTGCGATCCGCGCTGCCGATGAACCTGCGCGGGCATTTCCCCGGCTTCCGGATCTGGTCGCGCGCGCAGCACGACATCGAGCGGATCGTGACGATCTGGCGCGAATGCCTCGCCGAGTACGGCGGCCCCTGGCTGTTCGGTGCGGAGATCGGCATTGCCGATGCGATGTACGCGCCGGTCGTCACGCGCTTCCTGACCTACGACGTGAAGCTCGAACCGGACGTCGCCGAATACTGCATGCGCGTGCTCGCGCATCCGTTCGTCGCCGAGTGGATCGAAGCGGCGAAGGCCGAGCACGAAGACATCGACGAACTCGACATGGAGTTCTGACGCACGCACTCGCCGCACACGTTCAATTTCGCGACATGCGCAAGGGGCGAAACGAACATTCGATGCGCTCGCGCAACTCGCAAACGTTTTACCTTGATTTCGGTTCGAAACGAGGACGAATTCCCTAAAGGATGTTGAGCCCCATGACGTAAACAGGTCACGGGGATGACTCGCGATCGCACGCTTCAGACGTGCGACGCGCAGTCCGCAACAACCAGCGCAGCAGGGGGATCGACTTGTGAATCGTCAGCAATCGTGGACGCGTACGGCGGCGCCCGGGGAAATCATTTATTCCGAGGGCTTCGCCGGCGAGCCCGTCATCTTTCTGATTACCGACGGCAAGGTCGAGCTGTCCACGCGATGCGACGACAAGCGCGTCATCGTCGCGACGCTCGGCCGTGGCGAGTTCTTCGGCGAATCGGCGTTGCTCGCGGCCGAACCGCGAGCGCATACCGCGAAGGCGCTGTCGTTCTGTCAGCTCACCGTCGTGCCGGCCAGCATGCTCGATGACGAAATCGAGCGGGTGTCCGCGCTGCTGCGCCACATCGTGCGGACGATGATCCGCCGCGTGAAGCGCAAGGACGACCAGCTCGCGACCTACACGCATGGCGACTTCATGCCGGGCGTGCTGTCGTATGCGCACCTGCTGGCGCTGATGGCGAACGCCGATGCGCGCGAAGCCGCTGACACGTGGGCGCGCCGGCCGATGCAGGCCCATGCGGCCGAAACCTCGGTGCCGCTCGCCGAAGTCATCCGCAAATGCCGCGCGATTGCCGGCCATTCGCGCCCGCACGTGCTCGCGATGCTGCGGCGCATGGAGAAGCTCAATCTCGTCACGATCGAAGCCGCGCAGGGTGACGCTGCCGGCGGCGCGATCGACCATGCGGCCTCGTCGGATGCGCGCCAGGTCGTCACGTTCGACGCCGCTCGCGTGATCGATCGCGCGCAGCAGGTGGCCGATCACGATCTCGACCTGTCGATCAACAGCGAACTCGAACTCATCGAACTGGCCGATCTCGAATCGCTGATCGGCGTCGACCGGACGCTGCTGCTCAGCAAGCTCTCGAACGGCGAGATCGCCGACGAAGTGTTTGCGTTCCGCAAATCGAAGGTGCTCAGTTTCGTCGAGCAGAAGGGCGTGGCGTACTTCTCGCGGCGCAACGGGCGTCGCGGCGGCGACGTGCGCGCGCTGGAGGACATCGTGTGGGTCGACCAGCGCACGCTGTTCGACGTGATCAGCGCGTTCGATACGTACGACCTCGCGAAGCTGATCGCGAATCTCGACGATCGCGCCGTGGCCGACAAGCTGTTTTCCGTGATGACCGAGGCGCGGCGCAACGAAGTGTCGTGGGTGATGCGCCGCGAGATCAAGCTCGATCCGATCGAGGTCGAGGAGATCGAGCAGCGCGTGCTGGATGCCGTGCGTGTGGCGAAGGCGCCTGTGGCGGGCGTGGCGCCGGTGGCGTCGACGTCGTCGTCGGATGCGTGAAACGGAGAAACGTATGGATCTGTTGACCCTGGCCGGCGTGGTGCTCGGCGGCGCGGCGATCGTGTTCGGTTTCGCGCTCGAAGGCGGGCATTTCTCGATGCTGTTCCAGTTCGAGGCGCTCGTGATCGTGCTCGGCGGCACGCTCGGCGCGGTGATGATCCAGAACACGTGGGCGCGCTTCTTCGACGCGGTGAAGCAGTTGCGGCTCGCGTTCGTGCGGGCGCGCGAGGTCGATCGCAAGAACCTGTCCGACCTGCTCGAATGGGGTGACCGCGCGAAGCTCGACGGGTTGCTCGCGTTCGAATCGATGGACGTGAGCGGCATTCATCCGTTCGCGCGCCGCGGGCTCGAACTGCTTGCGAACGGCGTGTCGACCGCCGTGCTCGAGGATGCATTGCAGCGCGAACTCGATGCGTACGAACGCAGCCGCCTCGCTGCCGTGCGCGTGTGGCAGCAGGCCGGCGGTTATGCGCCGACGTTCGGCATTCTCGGTTCGGTGCTCGGGCTCGTGCAGGTGACGAGCCATATTCTCGAACCCGCGCAGCTCGGGCCGGGCATCGCGATGGCGTTCGTCGCGACGCTGTATGGCCTCGCGTTCGCGAACCTCGTGTTCCTGCCGCTGTACGGCAAGCTGCGCGCGCAGATCGACAGCGAGATGCGGTTCCGCAAGCTGTATCTCGACGGCTTGCTCGCGATTTCGCGCAAGGAGTCGCCGCATACGATCGAAACGCGCCTGACCGGCGATGTGCGCGGGCGCGCGGCGGAATCGCTGGCGTGATGTTCGTGCGCAGGTATCTGTCTGCGCGCCTGTACCTTATGACGAACCCGGACTCCCGACAGCATGACTGCTCGAACTGACGGCGCATCCGCTGCCGATCGCGACGATGACGAACTCGAAGGCGCGCAGTCCGGACGCTGGCTGATTTCGTACGCGGATCTCATCACGACGCTGATGGTGCTGTTTCTCGCGCTGTACGTGCTGCAGCTCGCGAAATACAACGCGCTCGATGCGCGGTACCAGACGCTTGCGCGGCAGGCCGGCGGTGCTGCGACTGCCGCCGCCGAACCCGTCAAGTCCGACGCTGCGCCGCCGTGGCTCGCGTTGCTCGATTCGTTGAAGTCGAACGGCCGGATCTCGCTGGTGAAGGCGCCGCACGGTGTCGAGATCGGCATCGACGCGAAGATCCTGTTCAATGTCGGCGATGCGCGCTTGCTGCCCGATTCGTCGCCCGTGCTGAACCAGATTGCGCAGGCGCTCAGCGATCATGCGACCGGCGACATCCTCGTCGAAGGCCACACGGACAACGTGCCGATCGCGAACGCGAAATACGAATCGAACTGGGAGCTGTCGTCGGCGCGTGCGGGCAGTGTCGTGCGCTACCTGACCGAGCGCGGTATCGCGCCGCATCGGCTGGCGGCGATCGGGCGGGCCGATACGCAGCCGCTCGTCGCGGGCGACGATACTGCATCGAGGGCGCGAAACCGGCGCGTTACGATCTTCGTTGCATACTGATTAGCGTGGTACTCGCGTTGTGCCAACGCATATAGGCGGCCGCATATGCCCGCCTGTCATCAACATAACGAATCTCGCATGATTGGTATCTGAAATCAGCGATGCGGTTCTGCGCGTGCATGCCGATAACCCAAACTGGCTCAGACCGAGCGGTTATCGAGGGTTCCCCATGCATTTCTGGCGCAAGCTTTCCATTCAGAACAAGCTGATTCTCAGCATGACGAGTTGCCTGCTCGTGTTCGTCGCGATTTCGAGCGGGCTCAGCGTTCGTCTGATCGGCAACGCGGTGCGCGAGCGCGTCGTCCACGAAGAGCTGCCGACCGCCGTGAACGGCATTCGCGCCGACGTGCAGCGCCAGATGGCCGGCCCGATCGCTGCGTCGCGCATCCTCGCGCGCGATGCATTCCTGCTGCAATGGGAAGCCGACGGCGAACCCGACGCCGGCACGCGCAACTGGATCCAGTTCGCAAAGAACGTGAAGGACGAGCAGAAGGCCGCGTCCGTGCAGTGGGTGTCGGTCAAGAGCGGCAACTACTACAACGAAGCCGGCCTGCAGCGGAAAGTGACCGACAAGGATCAGTGGCTGACCAGCTTCCTGTCGTCCGGCAAGGCGTACGACGTAAACATGGATCGCGAGGAGACCGTCGGCGGCTACATGATGTTCATCAACAGCCGCGTGGAAATCGACGGCGTGCCGATCGGCGCGGCATGCATGAGCCTGTCCGTCGATGCGCTCGCGAAGGGCATCTCGGCTTATCGGATCGGTGAGACCGGGTTTGCGTATCTCGTGCGCCCCGACGGCGCGATCATGATGCATCGCGATACGTCGCTGATCGACGGCAAGCATTTTCTGAAGGATGAGCCGGGGCTGCCGGGGGATGCGTCGTCGACGTTGCTTGCGGGCAAGCCTTATGCGTATCTCAGCTACGAGGGTGATGGTGGCGCGCGGTTCATCGCGACGTCGTTCATTCCTGAGTTGAATGCGTATGTGGTCGTCCAGGTACCGCAGGCCGAACTGCTCGGGCCGGTGACGCGCGCGATCCGCAGCGCGGCGCTCGTTGCGGCGGTGGTGGGGCTTGGGGTTGCGCTGCTCGTGATCTGGCTGGTGGGGCGCGCGATTGCTGCGCCGATTCGGCGGGCGGCGACGTTGTTGTCGGAGATTGCGAGCGGTCAGGGTGATTTGACGCGCCGGATGACGGTCGAGAGCGAGGACGAGATCGGGCAGCTGTCGGACGCGTTCAACCGGTTCGTGTCGTCGCTGTCGACGCTGGTTCACCGGATTCGGGCGGCTTCGGCTTCGATCGCGACCGGGTCGGCGCAGATTGCTTCTGGGAATGCGGATCTCAGCGAACGCACCGAAGGGCAGTCGAGCAACCTGGAGCGGACGGCTTCTTCGATGGAAGAGATCACGGCCGTGGTGCGCAACAACACCGAGACGGCGACTACTGCGGCGAAGATGATCAACGGTGCGGCGGATACGGCGGCGCGTGGCGGGCAGGTGGTGGGCGAGGTCGTGACGACGATGGAGCAGATCAGCAACGCTTCGCAGCGGATCTCCGAGATCATCGTGATGATCGACAGTATCTCGTTTCAGACGAATATTCTGGCGTTGAATGCTGCGGTGGAGGCGGCACGGGCGGGGGAGCAGGGGCGTGGGTTTGCTGTTGTCGCTTCGGAAGTGCGGAATCTCGCGCAGCGTAGTGCGCAGGCGGCGAAGGAAATCAAATCGCTGATCGAGCACAGCGCGGGGACGGTTGGTGCCGGGTCGCGGCTGGTGAGTGAGGCGGGGAAGGTGATGAGTGATGTTGTCTCGCAGGTTCAGGGCGTTAGCGCGATGATGAGCGAGATTGCGGAGGCTAGCCTGGAGCAGAGCGCCGGGATCGACCAAATCGGGGACGCGGTGCAGTCGCTCGATCAGATGACGCAACAGAATGCGGCTCTGGTCGAGGAAAGTGCGGCGGCCGCGGAGAGCTTGAAGCAGCAGGCGGCGGAATTGACCAAGCTGGTTTCGGCTTTTAAAGTGGATGAGTAAGGGCTGATTGGCGGGTTGAGGATCGGGTGTTTCTGAGGGCGGCTGCCGTGGGGTCACGGCAGCCGTTTTTGCTTGTTGGCGCGGGATTTAGTGGCGTTTATAGAAATGAAACGCATTTCTGGATTGAGGGTTGGGGTGGGGGGCGGCGGTGCTTGTTGCCGTTATTGCTGCGTTGGGGGCAAAGGTTGTCGGGGCGCCGACGGATTCTTACCTGGCTTATCGGGAGAAGGTCGCGGCGGAGGTTGCCGCGCCCAGGATGGAAGATCAGGCGGATCTGGACAAGAAATATGCGGCCGAGGTGAATGCAAAGCTGGTTAAGCTGCATCGGGCAGTGTAAGGCGAAGTGGTTTCTGCAAAAGCAGAGCATAACGTGCAGAGCGTTGTCGCCGATGACGGGATGACACGCGGGCAGGACGGTCTGTTCTTGAAGTTGGATGACGCGATGGTCAATCTTCTGGTTACGACGGTGTCACTTTTGCAGGTTCGGGAAAAAACGGCCGATGTTGGGGTCAAGTCGATCGATGATGCTGCCGTTATCTTGTAAGGACACTCTTTGTGCGACGTGTTCGCCGATGATGCCGCGAGTTTCGGTTTGCTGAACTGCCGCTAAAGCGCAACCCGGCTGATGCGGTGGTGAAGGCGCGGCTGTTCGGGGAAAGCCAGGATGGGGTGCCGGGAGCCGAATATGTTGGTCATCTCTGTAAAGCAAGGGAGAGGATTTATGTCCTCTGGCGGGACGTAACGGTGCCGGAACCGCGGCTTGTGGCGGCGGCAAGAGTGTTTCACGAAGAGTTTTCCGGTGCAGAAGAGGTATTCGCGGAACGTTGCGGAAACAGATGCGATGGTGGGTGACGTTGTTTTTCGATATGAGGTTATCGTGCGGGCGCAATCTCGTTCGATAGTACCCTAAACATCGGTGACAACCGACGGCTGAAAGTCGGATATTGGCGTAGATGCCGTTCGTTTCGTTGCCACTGGGTACTTCAATTTCCTTTTTGCCTCGCGTCTTCAGTCATGGACATTGCTTTTGAGTCGCCTGATCAATTGGACGTGATCGCCCTCATCGCCGATCTGTACGCCTACCAGGACAACTTGTACCCGCCGGAAAGCCGGTGCGCGCTGGACCTTGCATCATTAAAGTGTCTAGGGCTAGACTAGACCGAACAGACAGCGTCGGATCGTCTGACTCAGTGGCCATTCGACATGCTAGCGAACATCGTCAACAATCTGTCTGCCGAGCCACGCCGCGCTGACTCCTTGGCAAGCACAGAAGCGTCGGCGCTACACCGCTGTCGACGCGAGGCAAAAGCTCCATTCGGCAATCTGCCTACCTAAACTCGGGTAGAACAACAAAATCGGTATCAATCAGTGGTGGACAAATGACAGTAACAGTCGCGACGGTAACTACCGGGGCTAGGATTCTGACGCCATTAGTAAAAGACTTATACACGAAGGCAAAAAGTATAGGTGCCACTTATCTCGATAACTGGGCGGCGTCCCAGTTCCCGAAGCGACTGGCGAAGAAAATCAGCAAAATTGAATCGGTAAAGACTCTCTGGCAATTTGAAAAAGAGGTGTTGATCAGAGATTTCTACTATCCGGCGGCTATCTCGTTCAATGGCGGAAAGAAAAAGGTCGAGAATATCGGTGATCTTGGGGCTAACACAGTCGTAATAGAGGGAATCGTAGGGCAAGGAAAGTCTATGTTCCTGCGATATCTTTGCATACAAGAATTATCCGAAAGCGGCAGCGGTAGGCTACCCATTTTCATTGAACTCCGATCAGTGAAGTCGGGAAAAGACCTGATGGACTACATTCTTGCCGAGATGAAGACGTATGAGATCGACGCTACGCGCGACTCGTTTCACTTCCTCGCGCAGACTGGAAAAATTGCCATTTTACTCGACGGATTTGATGAACTCGACAATTCGCTGATCTCGAGCGTTGTAAGGGAGCTGGAGTTAATTATCGAAAAGTATGAAAACATCGTCGTTTTGGTAACCTCCCGGCCAGATTGCGACATACAAAAGTGTCCACCATTCGAGGTCTTGCGATTGGCAAATATAGGAGTAGAGGATCACCTGCCATTCCTTAGTAAACTCGGGCTGATGCGCGTTCGAGCCAACGAAATTGCAATCGCTATCTCTGAGAGTCCAAACGAAATCTCTGAACTTATTGTAACGCCATTAATGTTGACGTTAACGGTAATGGTATATAAATCGGAGAATTCTATCCCGCCGCTGCTTGCTGAATTTTTTGAATCATTGTTTGCGACGGTTTTTACGCGGCACGACAAAACTAAACCCGGTTTTGAGCGGAAGCTTCAAACCGGGCTCGGCGAGCGAACACTCCAGAAGTTATTCGAAACGTTCTGTTTTATGTGTGCGCAAGCCGGGTTTACCCGGAGTCTCACGGCCGAACAGTTTGCGTCGACATTCGAGCGGTCGGCAGAATATTTTACCGAAGGTGCTACAAAGCTTGAGGCGTTCCGACATGACGTCAGCAAGGTCGCTTGCTTACTTCTTGAAGAAGGAGTCGGCGATATGACATTCCTTCATAAAAGCATTGCGGAATATTTTGCTGCGTCCTTTGTTCGTCGATTGCATGAGAGTGCGGCTCAGAAGTTCTATGAGAGGGTCAGGGGTGACTATCGTAAATGGGAACAAATACTTAATTTTCTGTCGAAAATTGATCAATATCGATACAATAAGTTCTTCCTTATCCCAGACTGCGAAGATTTTTTGAGAGATTTTCCGTCTGGCGCATCTTCCGAAGTGAGCATACTACAAGCGTATTTGCGGAAGCTGACCAATGGGGTAAGTATTCAACTGGCCGAGCGAAAGGGTACTTTGCGTGTGACAACTATGCTCACTGTGAGCGAACCTGATGCTATGCACGAACGTTCATTTACCCATCAAAAGGTGTTGAGTAATGTGGCATTTTCGTCAAATCTGAATGCCTACAGCGATATTTTGCTTAAGGGTGGGATTCGCCTAGCGAGACCGCACACGGATCGAAAATCAAGGATGGATATGGTTGAGAAGCCTCTTTCGGAGATTTATCAAGAGATTGGATATGATCCGTTTTTGATATCAATGAGGATAGGAATTCAGCGAGTTGAACGAGAGCTGGAAATGGCACGTAAATACGTAGCGGCCGAAAATCGCAAGGAAGACATCTTCTAAAGTCTCTTGCAAGCGCATGCCACAATCGAGCGCATTCCTAGCAATGCGGTCGTCCAGTGCGGGGCGATGACGGCTCTCGATGAGGTGACGGCGAGGCCATCTCAGACCTGATCTGACGCGGGCTGACAGATGAGGTCGTGACTTATACAATTAAAGCAACCCAATGTGCTGTTTGCTGTTGCTCGGGACAACGAGGGGAAGCAATCGGGTGTGGTGCGGGGCGGTTGTCGTCCATCCCGAATTCGGCGAATTGAAGCGCATGTATGTCAGCCCGCGAGCTCGTGGGCAAGGTGTTGCCAGGAGACTTATTTCCGTGCTTGAGTCGCGTGTAATTGACTCGGGCTGCTCGGTGCTAAAGCGTGAAACCGACCCCTCGCGTTGTATGCGTCTGCTGGCTATCAACATCGAGGATCGTTTGGTGACTATGCGGACGACCCGGTGAGTGTATTCATGGAAAAATATATTGCAGGCTGAGAATCTGGCTCACTGGGCATCGGATAACCGAAGTGTAGTCCAAGGGGACGTCTGGTTTCGGCTGCGGATTCAACCCATCGATGCAGCGCTCCTTGCCGCTATGCAGTGTGTTGTATCGACGAGTTGAATCCGCAGCCATAGGTATTCATTCATCGCAGAATTTTGTACGCCGGTTTTTATAAGTTCGACAAAAATTTAAGGTGTGGTTTACAATCAAAAAAATTTTAGAAAAATATTTCCAATGAGCTCCAGAATTGATGCAGCCGAAGCACTTGAGATTGGTGACAATATCGCAAAGAACGGCAACAACGCCTTCCTATTTCTAACAGGAGATAACGGCAGTGGAAAGAGTTCCCTACTGTTGGATATTGCGAAATCGATAGCTAAAAAAAGGGCGAACACACCATATGGGGATTTTGATCCCGATAATCACTCGCCAAAGATCATAGCCTACTCGATGGCGCCATTTAGCAAATTTGATTCCGGTGACGCAAATTCTCTGTTGGCGCGGAGATCGTTCGAACGAATAGGCGGGGGATCGAGTGGTACATCCAGATATGCATTACTTTTTCAGGCAATCGTCCAGTTCTGTATTTCGGACGAGAGTAAGCAACCACTTTTTCAAGAGATCGCTGATGTCACTCGGTTCTCTGCAACATTCAGGGTTCGCCTCCGAATTGAACGAGCTCGATTGCAAAGATTTCCACGTCTGGAAATTGATAACAATCCGGTAGCGCGGTCAATCCTGCAATCTACTTCACTTGAGGTTTTCATGCGGCCGGGGACTGTGCGGATTGCTACACCGTCGGACGCAGAGATGCCCCCGTCAAATTTTGATGCTCACTTTCCACCTACGGTCTCGGGAGAGTCGCGTGATCTCGCCGATGCACTAATGCTCCTTCGTCGACTTGGCGGCCTTCGCGTCATTCGCGTCGAATATGCAACGCAGGAAGATTCATGGAGGTCCGCCGATCAGCTCAGTTCCGGACAGCTTAGCTTTTTTGTTGGGCTGATGGTTTTGGCCAGTGCAATTGAAGATGATTGCATTATTCTCATTGATGAACCAGAAATAAGTCTTCATCCTGCTTGGCAGGAGAAATATTCTCAACTTATTTACAAGATCGCCAAGTATCACAAACGCTGTAGGTTTTACATAGCAACTCATTCGCCTATGGTAGTCAGCGCTGCTAAGGAAAAAGGGACCTTGGTTATCAATCTCGGCGCTGAATTGATCAGTGCGTCAGATATGATGGGCTCGACTGTCGGGAACATAGAAGAAGTTTTCGCGGTATACTTCAATACGCTTACCTCGAATAGTCACTTTGTCCGAGAAACAGCTATTAGAGCAACTCAAGCTCTGGCGATGGGTGACGCCAACGAATTTTCTATTTTTACAGATATTCTTCGGAAATTGAAACCTAAAATTCAAGATGCGCAAACGAAGAAGTTGGTCACGGCGATTTTGAAGAGGGCTGTTTCGTGAATATTGCGATAGAGAGTTTGTGCGACAAAGATATTTTTGATGGTGATGATCTTGCTGCTATCGAAAAAATTGAAAAATTGACCTGCTCATCACGTGATAAATGGGGCCACGATGATTTCAAGGTTGCATATAAAAAAATAAAAACCGCCTTGGTTAATGAGCAAGGCAGACATTGCTTCTATTGTCAAAAGCAGTATTTAAATATTGCGATGGATGATTGGCACATTGATCATATCGTGCCCATCGATGAAGATGAGAGGTTTACATTCTGCGATAGGAATCTCGTCGTCGCATGTAAATGGTGCAATCGGTTGAAGAATGACAAGCCCGTTTTGGTAAAGCCACCAAAGACTGCGAAATACTCAAAATCTAAAAATAACTATCGTATCGTACATCCTAGATACGATACCTACTCTGCTAATATTGATATCCTTGGGGGCCACGTTTACGTCGGGAAGACGCCCAAAGGTAGAAGAACGGTGCACGATTGCGTTCTTGATAGATTCATTTTGAGTTACCTTTCAAGTGTAAAGGCTTCTGATCGCCAGTTTGTAGAGGGTGCTTTAACTCTTTTGCTATCTGGTAATCCTAAAAAATTAATTGAATTCATTAAGGCGTTGCCATAATTCTGTGGGTTTTCACTGCGTGAGCATCGATTGTGAAGGTGAAATTTCACGGGATACAAACGAATCGAATTCGCTCGCGCGAATTGCCTGCAGTAGATCCTTGGCGACGCTTTCTACAAACACGAGGTAAGGACCTATCCGCAATTTCGTGGGTGACTCATATCATGAGAGGTAAAAATCATCGATATACCGATGAAGAAGAAAAGGCAAACTGTAGCGCGTCAGGCAGCGGCTCGCAGACCGCTGCCTGAACGTAAGCACTCGACCAGCACCGTAGAGTAGGTCGTTGACGACGGGAGCGCGATGCTATCGGATGGGTTCGACTTGGGCAGTAGACGGAAGCGCCGACGCCACGTTCCACGGCAACAACTCGTCGATGCGGTTGATCGGATGGTCAGCGATGCGCTTAAGAACATAGGCGAGATACGCCTCGGGATCGAGGCCATTCAGGCGTGCCGTGCCGATCAGGCTATACATCGCGGCGGCACGTTCGCCACCGGAGTCGGCGCCGGCGAACAAGTAATTCCGTCTGCCGAGGGCGACGCCGCGCAGTGCTCGCTCGGCGATCAGGTTGTCGATTTCCGCACGCCCGTCGCTGCAGTAGTAGATGAGCGCCGGCCAGCGATTCAGCGCGTACTGAATCGCCTTGGTCGTGTCGGATTTTGCAGAGAGCGTGGCGAGCGTTGCTTCGAACCAGCGTTTCATGTCGTCGAGCAGCGGTACCGCTCGCGCCTGGCGCACACTGTGTCGCTCATCAGGTGGTTTGCCACGGATCTGCTCCTCGATCTTGTAGAGCCCGCCGATCCGGTGCAGCGCTTCCTCCGTTACCGCATTGGGACGGACGGCATGTAGATCATGGATCTTTCGGCGAGCGTGGGCCATGCAGGCAGCTTCCTGGATGGTGCCGCCGCGATACAGCTCGGCATAGCCGGCAAACGCATCGGCCTGCAGCACGCCGGTGAAGTCTGCAAGATGCTGCTGGGGATGCTCGCCCCGTCGATCGGGCGTGTAGGCGAACCAGACTGCTGCCGGCTCTTCGGAAGCGCTCGGCCGATCATCGCGCACGTAGACCCACAGACGTCCTGTCTTTGTGCGACCGTTGCCGGGCGCCAGCACTGGCAACGGCGTGTCGTCAGCATGAACCTTGCCGCCGGCCAGCGCGTAGCGGCGCACGGTGTCGACCAGCGGCGCGAGCAACGCTGTGATGCTTCCCATCCAATACCCCATTGCATCCGGATCAATCTCGACGCCGTCGCGCGCGTACATGACTGCCTGGCGATGCAGCGGGATGTGGTACGCGAACTTCGACACGGCGATGTGCGCGAGCAGCGCTGGGCCCGGGATGCCACGATCGATCGGTCGACTCGGTGCCGCGGCCTGCACGATGCGATCGCAGCATGCGCAGGCCAGCTTCGGACGGCGGTGGCGAATCACGCGGAAGTGCGCCCGGACGTATTCGAGCTGTTCCGCGACGTCTTCGCCCAGCGGTTTGAGTTGCCCGCCGCAATCGGGGCAGTCATCATCGGCGGGCAGATGGATCCGCTCTTCGCGCTCAAGGTGATCGGGCAACGGCTTGCGGCCGACACCTTCGCGACTCGGCCGTTTCACTGCATCCGCCGCGGCCATATCGGCCGAGCCTTCATCGGCCTGCAGGTCTTCCAGCCGCAATTCAAGCTGTTCGATCTGGCGATCCAGCTTCTCCGATTTTCGGCCGAACTGCATCCGGCGCAGCTTGGCAATCGTCAGCTTCAGATGTTCGATCTCGATCGCGCGCGACGAGAGCTGCTCGCGCAAGCTGGCGACCATCGCCTTCAGCGCTTCAATGTCGTCGGGGAGATCGGTGGGAGCAGCGGACATGCGGTGAGCTTACACGACGCCACCCACAAGCTCTCCACGCGTAATGAACGTTTACAATGCGCTTCGCGGGCGTACCGCATCGATCGGCTGCCGCCAATCGAAACCTTCGAGCAAGAGCGCGAGCTGAGCGGTCGTCAGCGCAACAACACCAGCATCGGCGCGTGGCCACGCGAAACGTCCTTTCTCGAGGCGCTTCGAGAGCAGGCACAGGCCACCGTCGCACCACCACAAGCACTTCAGCAAGTCGCCGCGCTTACCCCGGAACACGAACACGTGCCCGCTGTAGGGATCCTTCTCCAGCACGGTTTGTACCTTCGCGGCTAATGAGTTGAAGCCGGAACGCATGTCCGTGACGCCCGCCGCGATCCAGATTCGCGTGTTCGGCGGGATCACTTCAGACAGTCTCGCAAATACTGTTCGGCGAACTCCTGCGACACACCGCGGATACGAATACGTCGTTTGCCGACCTCGATCTCGATTTCACAGCCTGGCGGCATCGCCGGGCTCGCCGACACGTCCGGCGTTTGCGGCAGAGCGTGATGTGGGATGTCTTTCGCAGGCAGATCGACCACATCAACCGGTAGCAGCGCGATGTTTGGTACCGACGGTGCAGGTTGCGTATCGAGTAAGCTTCTTCGCCACTGCGCGACCATATTGGCGTTCAAGCCGTGCGCACGCGCTACCTCGGCAATCGAGCGATTCGGATCGTTCGCTTCGGCAGCAACCGCTTCCCGAAACTCCTTCGTGTAGTTCCTCGATCCCGGTTGTCTTCCATGCACCACTGGCTTCATCAATCTGATTCCCATTACATCTGATGGGAATCAGATTGCCGGTGCCGCGCCCTCATGAACAGACGGTACGTGTCGAGCGCTTACGCCTGAACTGTCCAAGGAGCTGCTAGATCAACTCGTTAAAGGGCCGATGACGCCGGCCGAGGTGCAGGACCTGATGCTAGCGTTCAGCAACGCAGTCATCGAACGCGCGACGGGCGTTGAGATGATCTGCATCTGGGCTGCCCACCGGGTCAGCCCAAGCCGGCCAGTCAGGTCAACGAGCGCAACGGCGCCAGCGGCAAGACGGTCATCACCGATCAGAGCTAGCCGGGATGCGCCCAAGCGCTATCGCCTTCTAAATCCTCACACATCAGGAGCAGAAGCCCACTGGGCGCAGATTGCTGAATCGGTCTCAGCTTTAAGCTGACCAATCTCAAAATCGACTAGCATCTTTCCCGCAGTGAGAGCGTCGTTCACCCACTTTGGTCGGCGCCCCTTTCCAGACCACATGTTGCCATGCGCGTCCGCATACTTCGGGGGCCCGTTTATGGCGGTTTTCGTGACGGCCACCGTTTTGCGAAAATCGTCTTGCGGCGTTGCGTCGATGCCAACGATGCGCAAAAATAGGGCAGGATCCGCGGCTTGCAACTCTAGTGCCTTCCGTTTGAGGAGCGCAATCAAGCCATCAAAATCCAACGTTCCGCCAGCCGGGTTGTTCCATTTCCTGCGGCGCTGGAGCACAACTACAAAGAAACCAATCTTCGAGTTCGGAGTCTGCATGTACTGCCCCTTCAACTGCTCATCCAAGGCCACAAGGTAGTCGGCAACAGTCCAGCGCTCGGACATCTTGAGCTCAACCGTGGCTCGAAGGTCGCCTACCTGACACAGGACATCGCGCCGGGTTGCCGCTGGAAGGATTGACTCCAGTGTCACGACATAACGGCCACCGCTTGCATGATTCAACTCGCTGCCAAGAAGCGCCTGGAAGTCTTCTTCGAGGGCTAGGCCTTCGGTTTTCGTCTTGATGTGTTCCATGACCACCAGATTGAACATTCGTCGAAGGCTGAATTCGCCATGTTCGATGCCACGCTGCACTGCGAGTAGGTCGTTGTGGACAGCTTGAGCGAAAGCAGCGAATCCAATCGTTGGTGGTGCGAAGTCGCGTTCGAACTTGGCGTAGCTCTGCTGGGCGACTGGAACGACGTAGGCTTCCTCCTCGCGCATCTGAAATTGCAACTGCCTCATGTATTTCGCTCGCGCTCCGCTGGTCTTCTTTCGAAGGTCGTCCAGTACGACGTAGGCCGCTTGGGACTTGGCACTAGAGATTGCAGGAAGCAGCGAGTCGCGAAGACGTTGTGCGTGGTCGCGAGCGCCAACTTCAAACACCCGCCCGTCTTCGTGAGCGATATCGTCGGGCTCACGCACGACGGTCACCACCCACTCATATAGGGCTGCGAGAGCCTTCAGGCCGTCCGTGCCTCTCTCTGCTAAACCGCTCAAGCGGCTCCGCTGGTCCTGACCGATATACGCAGCCAGGTCGAACATGAACTCTTCCGCGGCGCGTTGTTCGGCTGTACGCCAACTTTCCCACCGCGCGTTGAAGGTTGCCGGGTAGTGCAACAGCCAGAACTGGCCCCAGACGACCGCGTTTGAACGGTGGCGCGTCATGTCGCGGATACCGGCCTCAAGTCCACTACGCACCGTCTGCTCATCTGCATTCCCAGGCGAGGCGACGGGACCATGACCGGGCGGCGTGTCGCGGAACGCTACAGACATGCGCGACCAAGCTTCGCCTTCGAAAGCGCCTTGGTCGAGACCTCCCCCTTCAACTACCGCGCAGGCCAGGGCAGCCGCAAGCGCATACGAATCGACGCTAGCTGAGCCTGTCGCGAACGTCCACGCCGCGCCGGACAGGCCGCGCTGAACCGCGGGAGGCGCGTCCGGCAAATGCCGAATTAGTGCGGCCGCCTGGTCAGCCGACACCGCGCCGGCGTCTGCCTTGGCCAGCACCTGGCGGAATTCCTCGATCGCTACCGCCTCATTGGCGCGCACGACGGACCAGAACCACTTCGGATAGCCGTTGATTTCAAAGCGACCGTAGGAGAGAGCTTGTTTAACCTCAGCGACGGACAGCGCTGGAAGCTTGGAGCCGTCTCCAAGGTCAAGGTGAAGCCCCTGAAGGCCTGCGACGGTCACGTAGTACGTGGTGTTGCGCTCGTGCTCGCGGAATTCAGGTGCGCGGGCGCGCCATATAGCGCTCAGCCCTGCTCGGGCGGCGCTAGCAAGGTCGACGCCCGCTGCCTTTTCGAACGCCGAGAAGTCGCAATCGCTGTAGTGCGAGTAGTGACTTGCCCGGCATAGCCAATTGGCAATCCAGGCAAGCGCATTCGCGTTAGATCCGTCTCTCACGCTATCAATTTCGTTCGACAGCGTGTCCTTGGAATGATTGTCCAGCTCCAGCTTCTTTCGCTTCGCCTCGTTGGGCCAAGTAACCGGCTTCTGTGCAGCAGCCTTCTCCTTGAGCGTGGATACGAGTTCGGTGAATCTAGGCTCGGCAAGCGCATTAACATCGCCGTCTTGCCACAGCGAGTACATCCCGTAGGAGACAAGCGTTTTCCAGATTCCGTCGGACGTTCGGTCACTTTGAGCGATGACTGCTCGAAGTAGGTCCCGGCGAACGGTGTCGGATACCTTCAGTGCGGCGCGGAGCTCAGGATACTCGCCGTTTCCAAAGTGGAGCTTGCCGTGCGCCTGGCAGTACGCCAGGCACAGCTTGGTGACGCGTTCGACAGGAAGGCTATCGGTTCGAACAACGAGCGCAATCAACTCTTGAACGGCCTCTGCGAAGTTTTCATATCTTTCGTTGTGCCCGTAATGCTCCGCATCAAAGTTCTCCACCAAACGGGATAGCAACCGCTCAGTGAGCGCCGCAAGTTGTTCTGGGCTTGCTGAGTCTGCGACAGCGTGCGTGAGAGCCCACGTGAGATTGAACCCGCCGCTGCTGCACATGTACTGCTTGCTTGCTAATTCAGCGATCGTGTCGGCGTCGAATGTCTTCCACGCAAGCTCACTAAGAAGAAGCTGAAGCGTTCGTTCTTCAAGGTGCGGGCTCATCTTAGCCGCATCAGCGAGTGACTGAGCATCGTCATCTCGTTCGAGCGACAGCAGATACGCGAGTTCTGCTGGATTTCCTAGCAGCTTCGCGTAGTCGTTGCCATGCTTGGACAGAACCTTGTCGCGGAAAACTCCCAGACGAGCGTAGGTAGCGACATCGAGAAGCGCGATGCGGGCGTGCCAGTCAGAGCCAACGCGGTCGTAGGCCTCCAGAAGTGTCGGTTCAATTCCAGGCTTCGCAGCTTGCCAGTAGTTCTCCGCCGTTAGGGTGAAATAGTTGCGTCCTAGTGTGTCGCCGCAAGTGTCCAGCCGCTCCACGCTGCGCTTCAGCGCTGCGCTCGCCTCAGCCAATGGAACTTGTGTACTACGCAGATCACCGAAAAATGCTACGGCCTGCGGCTCAACCTCCAGCAACTCTAACCTGCAGTGCACATTGAATGTGGATAGCCAGCCGGCGAGAGTCAGGTACGCTCGATGTACTCCACATTCACCAGTCGCTGCTCTCCACGACAGCGAAGCAACAAGCCGGTGCGCATCTTCGGGCGACTGAACCAGGGACGAGAGGCGCTTTGCGGCGAGATAGGGAAGCAGTTGATCGGGATAAAGCTTGACCTGATGCCGGCCAGAATCGATGAATAGCCTGGAGCCAAGCAGATACGCCAATGAGCTCTCAGAGAGCAAGGAGCCAACGAGGGGCCGGCACGACAGCACCCCATCCTGTACCTTGAGAACATCCCCGGCCAACTCCATGTTTGGCAGTTGACAAACGGCCGAAGCTGCCGCGAGCTTTTCTAGGGCGTCGCTCAAGCTCTCCGGAGAAGGCCGTCCCACCAGTGCTTCGCGGTGGTCTGAGCGCTGCTGAGCCTGGACGCCAGAAACCATTCGCTCAAAGACGGAGGATAGGTCGCTAGGCGGATTGGTCACCGGGTCAACGTAAGCCAGTACGTCGAGACTTCCAGGGCCATCCGTGAGTTGATTTAGCCCGAAACGCCGCGCCGCGTCGAGCAATGCCTTACCGTCTGCGACACTATGGCGCTTCTCGAGGTACCGCCTCGCTGCGCTCTTTGAGAGGGGAAACAACCGGAAGACCTTCAAGTGCTCCTTCGGGATGGACTTCGCCTTAATCGTGCTGCTGGCGTCGAACGCGGCGAGGCCAGCGCTCGGAGCTTCATTCACATCGACTTCTTCTGACGTGTCGTCAGGCGACGCGTCCTTTGCGTTGCTCGAATAGAGCGTTGTGCAAAGCTCTGCTTGAACAACATCAAGAACAGAAGGCGTGAGAGTTGCGGGGCGCGAAGAGAGAATCCAACTGACATCTGCGCCTGGATACCCAACTGCCCTGGACACCCTGCGAAGTGCCGACTGTAGCCCCGATTCCCGACCCAGCACCGCCTCATCCAGAGAATCCACAAACAAGTGCAAACGCTCGGCGGGCGAGTCCTCCCATGCTCCGAATGCTTTGGCCTCGGTCGTTTCAAGAGCGATGTGAAAGTCGGGCTCTTCGAGAAGCCGATGAAGGGCAACGAACACTGCATGCCGCCCTTCGTTACGGAGGCGTTGCGCGCAAGCTCGCAACTCTGTCGTTTTGCCGAAATTTGCACGCGCAGTGATGAGCGAGAAGCGTCCGGCGAGGAGTTGCTTCCAGCCTAGGCGCTTGCGACCCATAATATCCTGGGCCAGAAGCTCCTTGACCGAGTACTCGGTCAAGAGGCCAAAACGTCGTTCTAGATCGAGATAATCGGTCATCGCGTGGTAGCCCAGTCAGCTTCTTCTTCGTTAGTGTCGGCTAGGCCGACTTCGAGTGCGGCTGCCTATGGACCTATTTTGGGATTTATTGAAGCCCCGGACAAGCCCATACGCTACGTAGGAGAGCTCCGCCGGTAGGCGTTTCCATAGGAATTTCTGAAGAACCTGTGCAGCCCTCTGACGCACGTCTGCTTCTGTGTCGTTTACCCAGGCGGTGCGAGCGGCAATGCCGGGTCGGGAGCCGTCAACCGTATTTGCTCCGTTTGGTTTAGCGATTCGGCGAACATCCAGGAACGTAACCTGACGAATTCGCAGCATTCGTCTTGTGTTGCGCACGCCCTATGCCTAACGGCCAATCCCCCTCATTTCCCCATTTCTGAGATGCCAGTCCGACTACACTGGTCATGAAGCCTTGCTTCTCGCCATCGGAGATGAACGCAACCCCCTCCGCCCCGATGGTCGAAAGAAAGCCGTCTTGCCCAACAAGACCCAGCGAAAGGGGAGAAAGAAGGGGAAACCCGAGGCATCAAAGAAGCGCGGGCCGCATGGGCGGCAACCCATACGACCCGCTGACCACCACCAACTCATACAAGGAGTTGAAAATGGCTGACGCCAATACTAAGCCACGTCGTAGAAAGAACAAACCGGTCAACATGCAGGAGACGTTTGAGCTGGTCCTGCGCAACTACCCGGATCTTCCCAAGCGAGGCTGGCCGTACCTGCCGTGGATGAAGGCGATCGATATCAATTTCAAGATCTTCGGATTCAAGCCGGGCGACCGCGTGTACCTGAGGGTCAGTGACGTCGACCGGTCGATCACGATCACGCCGGACTACAGCCAGTTGGCGCTGCGAGAGCAGCCGTACCACGATGATTGGGAACCGTCGCCGGAATAACATCTGCAAGGGCCGCGTGAAACGGCTCTAGCGAGTGGAATGCAGGCGTTACCCAAACGCGACTGACCGCCGGGGCAACATGCCCCGGCCATGGCAGCAAACGCCGCGACTCACCCCTAAAGCGACCGTCAACAACTGTCACGACCGAAAGGCCCGTGAGGCCGCACCGCGCCTGCCGAAACTGCCGCTAGGGCTTCACATCATCGCCCGCTGGCCCGCCGCTTCACAACTTTCCCACGCTGCAACACATACTCGACCCGCGCGCCTTCATCGGCCACAACCCCGATATCCTCGAGCGGATTCCCATCCAGCACGACGAGATCAGCGATCGCCCCCACGGCCACAACCCCCAGCTCCCCCGTCATATTCACAATCTCCGCCGCCACCGTCGTCGCGGACCTAAGCGCCTCCAGATTCCCAAGCACCTCCGCCCGAATCCGAAACTCGCCAGACTGAAACGCGTGCATCTCACCGAGCAGATCCGACCCGAACCCCATCTTCACGCCGGCCTTCGCATAAATCTCAAGCGACTCGCGTCCTTTCTGCTGCACGGAAGCCACCTTCGCGATGGAGTCCGCGGGCATCCCAAACTCCGCCCCATGTTTAGCCAGCGCGTCATATGTCACCAGCGTCGGCACCACGAACGCCCCACGCTCATGCATGAGCGTGGCAGCCGCTTCATCCACGAGATTCCCGTGCTCGATCGTCCGCACGCCGCATCGCACGGCCCGCGCAATCGCTCGGCCCGTATACGCATGCGCCATCACATACGTATTCGCGGCCTCGGCCTCGTCGACGATCGCCCGAATCTCGTCCTCCGAATACTGCGTGTTCGCAATCGGATCGGTCGGCGAAGCCACGCCGCCTGACGCCATGATCTTGATCTGCGTCGCGCCTTTCTGAATCTCCTCACGCACGGCGAGCCGCACGCCTTCGACGCCATCGACAACCCGCGCAATCGCGCCCGTCCTGAAACAGCAGGAGCAGGGCTCCAGCACGTCGCCACGAGGCCGGAAATCCCCATGCCCGCCGGTCTGCGACAACGCTTTCCCCGACGGAAAAATCCGCGGCCCCGGAATCAGCCCGGTCTCGACCGCCTGCATCAGGCTCCAGTCCGCGCCCCCGGCATCCCGCACACTGGTAAACCCACGCGACAGCATCGCATCGAGAATCGGCAGCGACCGAATCGCCGCGAGAATATTCGGCTGCGTCGCATTCGCGCCGAGGTTCGCATTCGAAGCCAGCACATGCACATGGCAATCGATGAACCCCGGCATCACGGTCTTGCCGCGCACGTCGATCACCTGCGCATTCGGCAAATCCACCGGCCGATCGGTGACTTCGACGATCCGCTCGCCTTCGATCACGACATGATGATGTTCGAGCAACACGCCTCGTTCGAGGTCGAGCACGTTGCCGCCTTGAAGCACGGTAATGGTCATGAGGAAAAATCCTTATCGAGTCGTGGAGACCGCACGCTTCGCATCCCTCACGAAGCGCGTGCCGACGAAACTGACGGCCGCCGCGAGCATCACGTAGAACGCGGGCGCCATGTTGCTGCCGGTGCGGGCGATGAGCCACGTGATCAGGAACGGCGCGAACCCGCCGAATATCGTCACCGCGAAGTTGTACGCAACGGACAACCCGGTCGACAGCACCTTCGTCGGAAACAGCTCGGCGAACGCCGCGAGAATCGGCCCGGTGTAAGTGGCGATCAGCACGCCGAACACGGCCTGGAACACGATCAGCGACACGAACCCGGGCGCATGGTTGATCCACGAGAACATCGGCCACGCGAGCACGAGGATCGCGAGCGCCGCGCCGGACAGGAACACGCGTCGTCCCCACACGTCGGCGAGTCGCCCGACGATCGGCGAGCAGCACATGATCATCAGCCCGCCGACCATGCCGGCCGTGAAGCCGGTCGATTGCGGCAGATGCAGCGTGCGCACGGAATAGGTCGGCATGTAGAACAGCAGCACGTAGGTGCAGACGGTCCACAGGATGACCATCGAGAAACTCGCGAACGTCTCGCGCGGATACGTGTGCAGCACTTCCTTCAGCGGCGAGCTTTCCTTCGCCTGCGATTCGACGGCGCTGAACGCGGGCGTCTCGTCGAGATGGCTGCGAATGAAGTAACCGACCGGCCCGACGATGATCCCGAGCAGGAACGGCAGCCGCCAGCCCCAGCTATGCAGCGCCTGCGTGTCGAGGGACGTCGTGACGAACGTGCCGGTCGCCGCGCCGAGCAGCACCGCGAAGCCGATGCTCGACTGGATCCAGCTCGAGTAATACGCGCGCTTCTCCGGCGGCGCGTATTCGGTGAGGAACGCGGTGGCGCCGCCCATCTCGCCGCCGGCCGAGAAGCCTTGCAGCAGCCGCGCGACGACGATCATGAGCGGCGCGGCGATGCCGGCCTGTTCGTAGGTCGGCGCGATGCCGATCAGCGCGGTGCCGGCCGCCATCAGCAGGATCGTGAGCGACAGCGCGGCCTTGCGTCCGACCTTGTCGGCATAGACGCCGAGCACGATGCCGCCTACCGGCCGCATGAAGAAGCCGACGCCGAACGTCGCGACGGTGAGCAGCACGGATGTCAGTTCGTTGCCGGTCGGGAAGAACAGCTTCGCGATGATCACCGCGAAGAAGCTGTAGACGGTGAAGTCGAACCATTCGAGGCCGTTGCCGATCACGGTCGCGACGATGGCGCGGCGGCGCTGTTGCACCGCCGCATCGACGGAAGGCGCGGCGCGCGGGGAAAGCGTTCCTTGCATGGTCTCTTCCTTGGTCAGAAGACGGGACGGCTGCCCCGCTTGAATCCCATGCTAAGGAGAGCCGCAATTTTTTCTGAAACGAAAGATTCGCATGCCTGCATGCGCTGCACGCATGCGTCGCGCTCGGGGCATTCAGGGCGCGGTCTGCTGCTCCGCCTGTTCGAACAGCCAGCGGGTGAACAGGCGGGCGGCCTGGTTCTGCGCGCGGTCGTTCGGCGAGATCAGGTAATAGCCGCCGCCGTGGCTCGCGGACGCTTCCGTCACGCGCACGAGCAGGCCGGCTTCGATGCATGCGTCGATCATGTAGCGCCAGCCGAGCGACACGCCTTGGCCGAGAATCGTCATCTGCACGATTTGCGGATAGGAGTTGATCGTGATGTCCTGCGGCTGCGCTTTCTGCCGGTCGACGTCGTTCATGTCGAACCATTCGGACCACGACATCCATTGGCGCTGGCCGTCTTCGAGGCGCAGCAGCGTTTCGTTCGCGAGATCGGCCGCGTCGAGCGTGCGGCCGGCCAGATAGCCGGGCGCGCAGACGGGGAACACTTCCTCGTCGAACAGCCGGCGCGCGGTGTATTCGGCCGGCGCCTGCTGACGCACGTAGTAGACGCCGACGTCGAATTCCGCGGGCGACATCGATGCAAGACCGTCGCGCACGATCAGGCGCAGCTTGATGCTCGGATACGTGACGCGAAAGTTCGGTAGCCGCGGCGTGAGCCACAGCAGCGCGACGCCGGACGAGCACGCGATCGTCAGTTCGAGATCGCCGTACGGTTTCATTACGTCGTGCGTGGCTTGCGCGCATTGCGTGAGCAGATGGTGGACTTGTGCCGCGTATTGCTCGCCGGCGATCGTGAGCCGCAGCGAACGGTGTTCGCGCACGAACAGCGAGCGGCCGAGAAATTCCTCGAGCTGCTGGATCTGGCGGCTGATCGCGCTTTGGGTCAGGTGCAGTTCGGTGGCGGCTTTCGTGAAACTCGCGTGCCGCACGGCGGCTTCGAACGCGATCAGGCACTGAAGAGGCGGCAGAGGCGTGATGCGCATGGCGGGCAGGGAATCGGGGGAGCTGTCGACATGATACGGGCGAATCGAACGGAAATGACCGGGCGGGAAGGGCGTTGCCGATCAGCCTGTTCGCCGAGATCGGGCACGACGCGCGAGCGGCCAGGCAACGCGCGCAGCCAGTCAGGGCCGCATCGCTTCGCCCGAAAAGTGGATCGCGAGGTAAAACAGTTACAAGTTAGCTGTTGACGCGTGGCTATCTGGCAGTTAGTGTGTGCGTCGAAGTCCAAGAAGTCCGATTGCTGTTCATCAATTGCTCGCTCCTCCAAGCGGTATTCGTTGTCCTCTCCCTCCTTGACGCTTCACGCGCTCTTCAACAGAGCAAATCTCTCTATTTTTTTATCAAGGAATCTTCATGGATACCGGTATCGTCAAGTGGTTCAACGACAGCAAAGGCTTTGGCTTCATCACGCCGGACAACGGCGGTGACGACCTCTTCGCTCACTTCTCGGAAATTCGTGCGGACGGCTTCAAGACGCTGGCTGAAAACCAGAAGGTGAGCTTCGAGACGAAGCAAGGCCCGAAGGGTCTGCAAGCGGCCAACATCAAGCCGCTGTAAAGTTTGAAGGGCCCGGCCATCCCACGATGGGCGCCGGGTCGCAGCGACATCCTCACGGAGCTGGTCTCCTAAAGTTGGCGCGGTTGTTCCTGGCTGCCGCTGTTAAGTCGGCAGCTGGCCAAGCGCCACACGTCTCGTTGCACTTCATTCCCCCCTCCGGCCTCAGCGCCTGATTTTCGCTTTCCGACTGCTTCAGATTCAGCTCGCAATGGCTTTGAATCGGCGTATCCGTGCGCATTTCGCACGGCACGCGCGCGGTCGTTCATTATTAAAATTAAAAATGCAAACCAAACATATTCATCAATACAACGGCTATGCCGTCCAGCCCTCGGCGCATCGTTTGCCCGACGGCAGTTTTTCCGCCAACCTGCTGCTCGAGCGCGTCGATGGCGCGTCTGCAGAAGGCCGCTACCAGTTCTATTCGCTCGATTACTTCGCGAGTGAAGCGCAAGCGCTGCGGCACTCGGCACGCTGGGCGCGCCGCTGGGTCGACACGCGCGGTTAAAGGCAACGCGGTGGTGCCGGATACTCAACGCATGTGAGTCCCCGGGCGCGTACGACAACGCGCGCCCGACCCCCGCGTGCGGCCGATTCTTTAGCGACGATCCGAGAGGCCAGGGCGGACTGAACGGTGCTGCCAACCTCCGCATTTGTGCGAAGATTGCCGATATCCCAAATATGCGAGACCGCCGTGACCGGATCGACCGCCGAGGGCACCCCGGAAGCAACCGCCCACTCACCCTGGATGCCTGTCGCCCTGGCCGAACTCGGCATCCGCCGCCACCCGCCGGGCAGCATCAACCCGCGCATCGTCGAATACAACAACCAGACGAACCTGGTCGGCTACGACGACAAGATTTCCTGGTGCTCGTCCTTCGTCAACTGGTGCATGACGCACGCGGGATTCCGCGGCACCGGGTCCGCGCTCGCACGCTCATGGCTTGAATGGGGCCGCCCGCTGGAGCGCCCGGTCTACGGCTGCATCGCGATCCTGACACGCGACGACCCGACGAGCTGGAAAGGGCACGTCGGTTTCTACCTGCGTCACGACGCCGAACACGTTCACCTGTTCGGCGGCAATCAGCTGGAAGAAGTGCGCGAACTCGCGTACCCGTTGCATGAAGTGATCGGCTACCGCTGGCCGGCACCGCATTGACCCACCCGCGCTGGACCGGTAACGCAGCGAGAACCTGTCCGCATTTTTGTGGGCGAGACCGGCTTCGACGACGCGCCGCAGCAGGTCTGCGCGCGAGTCGAACCATCGGTGTTGCTTGGCAATGCGATCGACGATCGCTCGATCCACGCCGGGTGCCTTGCCCGCTTCGCGCAGTGCGCTGCGCGGCCGATAAATCGTCCGTCCTTCGACAAACGGCGACGTGCGCAACAAGCGGGCCAGATAGAACACGTTCTGGCCCAGGCCGTTTTCCCAGACGTTCTGGCCGGCATGCGTGAAAACCGAAATTCCGATTCGCATGATCGTTCACCCGAGAGCGTATGCGTCGCTTACCACTGGTAGGCTGCGCCAGCACCGTACGTATTACCGCCCGCACCGTTGATCGCCACCCCTCCCTTGACCTTCAGGTTGTTCGTGATTCGAGCGGTAAAACCAAGGGCCACTGCCTGATATCCCTGGAAGCCGGCGGTACCTATGCCGAACGAGAGCGTCTTCCCGGGATCGACTTCAGGAATCATCGTCAGCGCGGCGGCACTGGCAATTCCGGAATAGGCCATCCTTGCCACCTGATTCACGTTCGACTGCACGGCTCCCAATTGCGACATGTTGACCGCGTCCGTCGGGTTCATCCCGGGCGCCAGATTCGTAATCCTGCGCTCGTTGCCAGGCGAGCCCACCGACACCGTGCTCGCTTCGCTTGCGATTGAGCCCGCGCCTAGCGCGACCGAATTCTCCGCTGTTGCTATCGCTCCCGCGCCGAGCGCAACCGAGTTGCTCCCCGAGGCGAGCGCGTTGGTGCCCGATGCCGTGGCGGAGCTGTTGACGACCTGAGCTGCGGCATCTGTCGCGACCGGGTTTGCCGACATGCCCTGAACTGCTTGCGCGGTAACGACTGCCTTCGTGCTGGTCGAGAGCGAGGTCGAGCTGGTAGACAGGGAAGCCGTCCCCGTCGATGGAGTGCTTTGCGCAGTACTGGCACTTGTCGAGGTCGATGTCGAGAGCGCGGTAGCAGTAGACGTGCTCGTGGTTTGCACCGCGGCTTTGCCGCCCCCCTGGGAGTTTATCTGCGTGGACAGGGAGGCCAGCCCCGTCGACAGCGATGTCACCGCGGTATTCAACGTCGCCACCTTGCCGTTTGTCGTGTTCAAGCTGGTCGAGAGAGACGCAACGCCGGTGAAGAGCTGAACCACGCTGGTCGAGGTGGAAACGCTCAACGTCGACAGGCTGTTGTTGACCGTGTTCAGTTTGTTGAGCCAGGAGGCAATCGAGCCGGAATACGAGGTCGACAACGACGCCAGATTGCTGTTCGTCGTGTTCAGGCTCGTGGAGAGTGAAGTCACGCCGTTCGCCGCCGCGCTGATTCCGGTCGATGCCGATGTCGACAGGCTCGATACGTTGTTGTTGGTCGTGTTCAGACTCGTTGATAGCGAGTTGACCCTGCCCGTCGTCGTGTTCAAGCTCGTGGAAAGCGAGCCGACCGTGCTGTTCGTCGTGTTTAGGCCCGTCGACAGCGAGCTTACGCCGCTTTGCGCCGTGCTGATGCCGGCCGCGGCCGAGGTCGACAGGCTTGTCACTTTGCTGTTGGTCGTGGTCAGACTTGTCGACAGCGAGGTCACACCGCTTTGTGCCGTGCTGATGCCGGCCGCGGCCGAGGTCGACAGGCTTGATACGTTGCTGTTGGTGGTGTTCAGGCCCGTCGATAGGGAGGTCACGCCGCTTTGCGCGGTGCTGATGCCGGCCGCGGTCGAGGTCGACAGGCTTGTCACTTTGCTGTTGGTCGTGTTCAGGCCTGTCGAGAGGGAGGTCACACCGCTTTGCGCGGTGCTGATGCCTGCCGCGGCCGACGTCGACAGGCTTGTCACTTTGCTGTTGGTCGTGTTCAGGCCCGTCGAGAGGGAGGTCACGCCGCTTTGCGCCGTGCTGATACCGGCCGCAGCCGAGGTCGACAGACTCGCCACGTTGCTGTTGGTCGCGGTCAGGCTCGTCGACAGTGAGGTCACACCGCTTTGCGCCGTGCTGATACCGGCAGCGGCCGATGTCGACAGACTTGCCACGTTGCTGTTGGTCGTGTTCAGACCTGTCGACAGGGAGGTCACACCGCTTTGTGCCGTGCTGATACCGGCCGCGGCCGACGTCGACAGACTTGCCACGTTGCTGTTGGTCGTGTTCAGACCTGTCGAGAGGGAGGTCACACCGCTTTGTGCCGTGCTGATACCGACCGCAGCCGACGTCGACAGACTTGCCACGTTGCTGTTGGTGGTGTTCAGGCCCGTCGACAGAGAGCTGACGTTGCCGTTGGTCGAATTCAAGCTGGTCGACAGAGATCCCACGTCGGTCGATTCCTGCGTCGACAGTGCACTGAGGGTGCTGTTGGTCGCGTTCAGGCTCGTCGACAGCGAGGTCACGCCACTTTGCGCTGTGCTGATGCCAGCCGCAGCCGAAGTCGACAGGCTCGTCACGTTGCTGTTCGTCGCATTCACGCTGGTTGACAACGATCCGACGTCGGTCGACTCCTGCGCCGACAGTGCACCGAGGGTACTGTTGGTCGTGGTCAGGCTGGTCGAGAGGGAGGTCACACCGCTTTGCGCCGCGCTGATACCGACCGCAGCCGAAGTCGACAGACTCGCCACGTTGCTGTTCGTCGTATTCACGCTCGTCGACAGCGAGCTCACGCCGCTTTGCGCCGTGCTGATACCGGCCGCAGCCGAAGTCGACAGGCTTGCCACGTTGCTGTTCGTCGTATTCACGCTGGTCGACAACGATCCGACGTCGGTCGACTCCTGGGTCGACAGTGCACCGAGGGTGCTGTTGGTCGTGGTCAGGCTGGTCGACAGCGAGCTCACACCGCTTTGTGCCGCGCTGATGCCGGCCGCGGCCGAGGTCGACAGGCTCGCCACGTTACTGTTGGTGGTATTCACGCTGGTCGACAGCGATCCGACGTCGGTCGACTCCTGCGTCGACAGTGCACCGAGGGTGCTGTTGGTCGTGGTCAGGCTTGTCGACAGAGAGGTCACACCGCTTTGCGCCGTGCTGATACCGGCCGCAGCCGAGGTCGACAGGCTCGTCACGTTGCTGTTCGTGGTGTTCAGGCCCGTGGACAACGAACTGACGTTGTCGTTGGTCGCATTCACGCTGGTTGACAACGATCCGACATCCGTCGATTCCTGGGTCGACAGCGCAGCGAGGGTACTGTTGGTCGTGGTCAGGCTGGTCGACAGGGAACTGACACCGCTTTGTGCGGTGTTGATACCAGCCGCGGCCGAAGTCGACAGACTCGCCACGTTACTGTTGGTGGTATTCACGCTGGTCGACAACGATCCGACGTCGGTCGATTCCTGCGTCGACAGCGCACCAAGGGCGCTATTGGTCGTGGTCAGGCTTGTCGACAACGAGCCCACACCGCTTTGTGCGGTGCTGATACCGGCCGCAGCCGAGGTCGACAAACTTGTCACGTTGCTGTTCGTCGCATTCACGCTCGTCGACAGGGAACTTACGCCGCTTTGCGCCGTGCTAATGCCGGCCGCGGTCGAAGTCGACAGGCTCGCCACGTTGCTGTTCGTCGTATTCACGCTGGTTGACAGCGATCCGACGTCGGTCGATTCCTGCGTCGACAGCGCACCGAGGGTGCTGTTGGTCGTGTTCAGACCTGTCGACAGCGAACTCACGCCGCTTTGCGCCGTGCTGATACCGGCCGCGGCCGAAGTCGACAGGCTCGTCACGTTGCTGTTGGTGGTATTCACGCTGGTTGACAGCGATCCGACGTCGGTCGATTCCTGAGTCGACAGCGCACCGAGGGTGCTGTTGGTCGTGGTCAGGCTCGTCGACAGGGAACTGACACCGCTTTGCGCCGTGCTGATGCCGACCGCGGCCGAGGTCGACAGGCTCGCCACGTTGCTGTTCGTCGTATTCACGCTGGTCGACAGGGAAGTCACACCGCTTTGCGCCGTGCTGATGCCGGCCGCGGCCGACGTCGACAGACTTGCCACGTTGCTGTTCGTCGTATTCACGCTGGTTGACAGCGATCCCACGTCGGTCGATTCCTGAGTCGACAGCGCCCCGAGGGTGCTGTTGGTAGTGTTCAGGCCAGTAGACAGGGAGCTCACGCCGCTTTGCGCTGTGCTGATACCGGCCGCGGACGACGTCGACAGGCTTGCCACGTTGCTGTTGGTGGCGTTCAGGCCCGTGGACAACGAACTGACGTTGCCGTTGGTCGCATTCAAGCTGGTCGACAGTGATCCGACATCGGTCGATTCCTGCGTCGACAGTGCATCGAGGGTGCTGTTGGTCGTGGTCAGGCTTGTCGACAGGGAACTCACACCGCTTTGCGCCGTGCTGATGCCGACCGCGGCCGACGTCGACAGGCTCGCCACGTTACTGTTCGTCGTATTCACGCTGGTCGACAACGATCCGACGTCGGTCGATTCCTGGGTCGACAGCGCACCGAGGGTGCTGTTGGTCGTGGTCAGGCTCGTCGAGAGGGAGGTCACACCGCTTTGTGCGGTGCTGATACCGACCGCGGCCGAGGTCGACAGGCTCGCCACATTGCTATTCGTGGTATTCACGCTGGTCGACAACGAGCCCACGTCGGTCGACTCCTGACTCGATAGTGCACCGAGGGTGCTGTTGGTCGTGGTCAGGCTCGTCGACAGGGAGGTCACACCGCTTTGCGCCGTGCTGATACCGGCCGCTGCCGAAGTCGACAGACTCGTCACGTTGTTGTTCGTGGCGTTCAAGCCCGTCGACAACGAGCTGACGTTGCCGTTGGTCGTATTCAGGCTGGTCGACAGCGATCCGACGTCGGTTGATTCTTGGGTCGACAGTGCACCAAGGGTACTGTTGGTCGTGGTCAGGCTCGTCGACAAGGAACTCACGCCGCTTTGAGCCGTGCTGATACCGGCCGCAGCCGAAGTCGACAGGCTCGCTACATTGCTGTTCGTCGTATTCACGCTGGTCGACAGCGATCCGACGTCGGTCGATTCCTGGGTCGACAGCGCCCCGAGGGTGCTGTTCGTTGCATTCACGCTCGTCGACAGGGAACTTACGCCGCTTTGCGCCGTGCTGATACCGACTGCGGCCGAGGTCGACAGACTCGCCACGTTACTGTTGGTGGTATTCACGCTGGTCGACAACGATCCGACGTCGGTCGACTCCTGAGTCGACAGTGCACCAAGGGTACTGTTGGTCGTGGTCAGGCTCGTCGACAGGGAGGTCACACCGCTTTGTGCCGTGCTGATACCGACCGCGGCCGACGTCGACAGACTCGCCACGTTACTGTTGGTGGTATTCACGCTGGTCGACAGCGATCCCACATCGGTCGACTCCTGGGCCGACAGCGCACCAAGGGTGCTGTTGGTCGTGGTCAGGCTCGTCGACAGGGAGGTCACACCGCTTTGTGCGGTGCTGATACCGACCGCGGCCGAAGTCGACAGGCTCGCCACGTTGCTGTTCGTCGTATTCACGCTGGTCGACAGCGATCCGACGTCGGTCGATTCCTGGGTCGACAGCGCCCCGAGGGTGCTGTTGGTCGTAGTCAGGCTCGTTGACAGGGAACTCACGCCGCTTTGCGCCGTGCTGATGCCGACCGCAGCCGAAGTCGACAGGCTCGCCACGTTGCTGTTCGTGGTATTCACGCTGGTCGATAGTGATCCCACGTCGGTGGACTCCTGAGTCGACAGCGCCCCGAGGGTGCTGTTGGTCGTGGTCAGGCTCGTTGACAGGGAACTCACGCCGCTTTGCGCCGTGCTGATACCGGCCGCAGCCGAGGTCGACAGACTTGTCACGTTGCTGTTCGTGACGTTCAGGCCCGTCGACAACGAGCTGACGTTGCCGTTGGTCGTATTCAGGCTGGTCGACAATGAGCCCACGTCTGTCGACTCCTGAGTCGACAGCGCACCGACGGCGCTGTTGGTGGTGTTCAGGCCCGTAGACAGGGAGCTCACGCCGCTTTGCGCTGTGCTGATACCGGCCGCGGACGACGTCGACAGGCTTGCCACGTTGCTGTTGGTCGTGATCAGGCTCGTCGACAGGGAGGTCACTCCGCTTTGTGCGGTGCTGATGCCAGCCGCGGCCGAGGTCGACAGGCTCGCCACATTGCTATTCGTGGTATTCAAGCTGGTCGACAACGATCCGACGTCGGTCGATTCCTGGGTCGACAGCGCGCCGAGGGTACTGTTGGTCGTGGTTAGGCTCGTTGACAGGGAACTCACGCCACTTTGCGCCGTGCTGATACCGGCCGCAGCCGAAGTCGACAGGCTTGCCACGTTGCTGTTGGTGGCGTTCAGGCCCGTGGACAACGAGCTGACGTTGTCGTTGGTCGCATTCAAGCTGGTCGACAACGATCCGACATCAGTCGATTCCTGGGTCGATAGTGCACCGAGGGTGCTGTTGGTCGTGGTCAGGCTCGTCGACAGGGAGGTCACACCGCTTTGCGCCGTGCTGATGCCGGCCGCGGCCGACGTCGACAGGCTTGCCACGTTGTTGTTCGTGGCGTTCAAGCCCGTCGACAACGATCCGACGTCGGTCGACTCCTGGGTCGATAGTGCACCGAGGGTGCTGTTGGTCGTGGTCAGGCTTGTCGACAGGGAGGTCACGCCGCTTTGCGCCGTGCTGATGCCGGCCGCAGCCGAGGTCGACAAGCTCGTCACGTTGCTGTTCGTCGCATTCAAGCCGGTCGACAGCGATCCCACGTCGATCGACTCCCGGGTCGACAGCGCACCGAGGGTGCTGTTGGTGGTGTTCAGGCCCGTCGACAGGGAGGTCACGCCGCTTTGTGCGGTGCTGATGCCGGCCGCGGCCGAGGTCGACAGGCTCGCTACATTGCTGTTCGTCGTATTCACGCTGGTCGACAGCGATCCGACGTCGGTCGACTCCTGCGTCGACAGTGCCTCGAGGGTGCTGTTGGTCGTGGTCAGGCTCGTCGACAGGGAACTCACGCCGCTTTGAGCCGTGCTGATACCGGCCGCGGCCGAGGTCGACAGACTCGCCACGTTGCTGTTCGTCGCATTCACGCTGGTCGACAGCGATCCCACATCGGTCGATTCCTGAGTCGACAGCGCACCGAGGGTGCTGTTGGTCGTGGTCAGGCTCGTCGACAGGGAACTGACACCGCTTTGCGCCGTGCTGATGCCTACCGCAGCCGAAGTCGACAGGCTCGCCACGTTGCTGTTGGTGGTGTTCAGGCCCGTCGATAGGGAGGTCACGCCGCTTTGAGCCGTGCTGATGCCGACCGCAGCCGAAGTTGACAGACTCGCCACGTTGCTGTTGGTGGTATTCACGCTGGTCGACAACGAGCCCACATCGGTCGACTCCTGGGCCGACAGCGCACCGAGGGTACTGTTGGTCGTGTTCAGGCCCGTCGACAGGGAGGTCACACCGCTTTGCGCCGCGCTGATACCGGCCGCAGCCGACGTCGACAGACTTGTCACGTTGCTGTTGGTCGTGTTTAGACCTGTCGACAACGAGATCACACCGCTTTGTGCCGCGCTGATACCGACCGCAGCCGACGTCGACAGACTTGTCACGTTGCTGTTGGTGGTGTTCAGGCTCGTCGACAACGAGCTCACACCGCTTTGTGCCGTGTTGATACCGGCGGCGGCCGAGGTCGACAGGCTTGCCACGTTGCTGTTGGTCGTATTCACGCTGGTCGACAGGGAGGTCACACCGCTTTGCGCGGTGCTGATGCCTGCTGCAGCCGAAGTCGACAGACTCGTCACGTTGCTGTTGGTGGTGTTCAGACCCGTCGACAACGAGCTCACGCCGCTTTGTGCCGTGCTGATACCCGTCGAGGTCGAAGTCGACAGGCTTGCCACGTTGCTGTCGATGGCGTTCAGGCCCGTCGACAACGAGGTCACGCCGCTTTGTGCCGTGCTGATACCGGCCGCAGCCGAAGTCGACAGGCTCGTCACGTTGCTGTTCGTTGTGCTCAGACCTGTCGACAGCGAGTTCACGCCGCTTTGCGCCGTGCTGATCGCCGTCGAGGTCGAAGTCGACAGGCTGGTCACCTTTCCGTTCGTGGTGCTCAACCCCGTCGACAACGAGGTTACGCCGCTTTGTGCCGTGCTGATCCCCGTCGAGGTCGAAGTCGACAGGCTCGTCACGTTACTGTTCGCCGTGCTCAACCCCGTCGACAACGAGGTTACGCCGCTCTGCGCCGTGCTGATCCCCGTCGAGGTCGAAGTCGACAGGCTCGTCACGTTGCCGTTCGTGGTGCTCAGGCCCGTCGACAGCGAGTTCACGCCGCTCTGCGCCGTGCTGATCCCCGCCGCAGCCGACGTCGACAAGCTCGTCACGTTGCCGTTCGTTGTGCTCAATCCCGTCGACAGTGAGTTCACGCCGCTCTGAGCCGTGCTGATCCCCGTCGAGGTCGCAGTCGACAAGCTCGTCACGTTACTGTTCGTTGCGCTCAGGCCGGTCGACAGTGAGTTCACGCCGCTTTGCGCCGTGCTGATCCCCGCCGCAGCCGAGGTCGACAAGCTCGTCACGTTGCTATTGGTCGTACTCAACCCCGTCGACAGCGAGTTCACGCCGCTCTGCGCTGTGCTGATGCCCGCCGCAGCCGAGGTCGACAAGCTCGTCACGTTACTGTTCGCCGTACTCAGCCCCGTCGACAGCGAGTTCACTCCACTTTGCGCCGTGCTGATGCCGGTCGAAGCCGACGTCGACAAGCTGAAAAGCTGCGCGCCGTTAACCGCATCCGTTGACGTCGATGTCACGGTCCCGGCCGTAACATTGATGATCTTGCGCGTTGCCAGCGTACCGCTGCCAGCGCCCACGCTCACCACGTTACTCTGCCCCCCGTCGGTGCTACCGTAACCCAAGGCAACGCTGTTTGACCCAGTGGCCGTCACACTGCCGCCGATTGCCACCGAGTTTTGCCCCGCGCCGGTCGCACCGTAGCCGATCGCGACGGTGTTGGACGCGCTGACTCCAGCACCTGCATTCACGCCCAACGCCACGTTTCCGTTTCCGGTCAAGTTCTGCCCGGCGCCAGCTCCAATGGCCGTGTTGTAGTCCCCCGCGAGACCGTTCCCCGAATTGGCCCCGACTGCCGTGTTGTAACCGGCGCTGACTACGCTACTGCCTTGTCCGCTGTGATACCCGTAGAACGTGCTGTTGCTCCCGCTTGCCCCAACGCCGTTGCTCACACCACTTCCACAAATGTTGCTGTTGCTGCCGTTTTGGCAGGTGCCGTCCGCCCACCCCACCTGCGACAAAGACATGCACGCACCAGCCGCCAACGCCGCAGCCGCCGCCGCACGCACCCGCCGCACCGCCCGGGTTCGCCCGCCTGACTTCCCTTGTCCGGCCACGCACTCCGCGACAGCAACCATCTGATTCAGCCGCTTGCTGAAAATGCACTTGTAGATCTTGTTCATGTTGTCCCCCAGTTCTCATCAGCACCAGTTCGCGGAGAGCGCTTGCAGACAGGTTCCCCAGTCCGCGCGCACTTCTTGCCTGTATGTCACGACATCGGGATACCAGGTGGTGTCGCCAAACCACCGCCAATCGGCATGCTTTTGCAAAAGCACATGTGTCTTCAGTCCAAGCGCACCCGCAAGATTGGCGCTCGACGTACACACCGACGCGATTTCATCCAGACACTGCATTGCCGCTGCAGTCCGGCTGAAGTCGGTCAAGAAGTGAGAAAGATCGGTAACGGGTAAATCGGGCACGCCGGTGAGAACCGCGCGATACCCTGTGGGCATCAGCGAATAGAAGTGCACACAGCCAATGACTTTCAGATGCGCAACGGCGAGGTTGTAGCGAATCTGCGGATCATGAGGCGCGAGCGCGGCGGCCCGCGTGAGTTCCTCGAGTGCCTCGCGTGGTCGGCCACCTTGGTTCAATGCCACGCCCGGGAGAAGACGCAGGAAGCCGCAGCCCTGACCGACAGAGATGGCCTGCCTCGCGCACTCGGCACTTTGCTCAAAGTGCCCGTCATTCAAAAGTTGCAACGCTCGCTGCGACAGTGCCGCGGTGCGCGTTGACCGGCCGGACTCGACTTCCGCTGTCGCACCAGAAGGAAGTGGCAATACGCCGGTGATGCATGCCAGCCTTGAGGGTGGCGAATGCAAGTCTTCTCTGCATTTCATACGTCCCCCCGAACACGTCGTGAATCGAGTTCTCACCGCGCGCGTGAGCGCGGCTCAATCAACGTGTGCGGAGGGGTGATGCGAGAGGGCAGCCGCATGGCAGCCATAGCGTACTTGGACATGATTTCCCCGATCTGCGTTTTGGTCGTTCGTTGCCTGCACTGGGCTCTACGGCCGTGCGGCTTGGATGTGTGCGAAACACGTGAGCAAGGAGTAGGCCAGCACGCGGTGGCTCAATGACCACGAGGCCGAGCGATCGACAGGCGATGTGAGGCAGCGCTCGGGCCCCGGCGTTGTTTCAGTTCTGAAACTCCGGAAGGACGAGCCGATTCTCCAAGTCCCGCGCGCAGCAAGGAAACACACGTACGGCGCGGCTTTGCGTCGGCGGCAGGCATGGGATTCCTGCGTACCCCATTGCTGTGATTTATCTAGGAATGTTTCAATCGTGCAACCTGCGGCCGGGAACGATGCCGTGTGGGGTAATCGTTCTGTTCGGGCATGTGTGTGACCCGCCCGGGGGAATTTTCGGACCGGTTGAAACCGAGAGAATGGCTTCCAATGGAGAAAAGGAAGTCATGAAGAAGAGCCGATTTGCCGAGGAACAGATGGTCGCCATGAATGTGCTCGGCCCGATCCTCATCGGGCGGCTGGCGAGCGGCGCGCCGGCAAGTGTCGAAGCCGGCGCCTTATCGTGATTCCGCTCAGTTCTTCGCCACGGCCTCCACCTCCGGCCCACCCGCCGCGTCATTCCGGCTCCACCCACCCCCAAGCGACCGATACAACGCCACCGCCGCCAACGCATGTTCCCGCTTGACCTGATTGAGCGAATCCGAATCCCGCAGATACACCTCCTGCGCCGACAGCACATCCAGAAAATCCGTCGCGCCGCCCTTGTAGAGCTGATTCGCCAACCCGAGCGCCTTGTCCGATGCAGAAAGCGCGCTACCGAGCTTGCGCGTCGCCTCGTCGGAGCTGACGAGATTCGCGCGCGCATCCTCGACTTCCCGCAGCGCCTGCAGCATCGTCTGCCGCAATCCGAGTTCCGACTCGCGCATCCGGCTTTCGCTCTGCGAGATATCCGCCGTAATCCGCCCCGCATTGAAGATCGGACTCGTGGCGCTCAACGCCGCGCTGAACAGGTTGTCGGTCAACGTCGGCAACCCGAGATAGGAAGCCGCCAGAATCCCGTCCGTCAGGTTCAACGAAAACTTCGGATACCGCTCGGCCTTCGCCACGCCCACTTGCGCCGCACGCCGCTCGACTTGAGCGTAGGCAGTCAGCACATCGGGCCGCCGCAGCAACGCCTGCGAAGGCAACGTCCCCGGCGCGCCGACCGGCGGCGCCGGAATCTCGCCAGCCTGCGCCAACACGAGCCGATCGACCGATTCAGGCGTGCGCCCCGAATACACGGCAATCAGATTGAGCTGATGCGAGATCTGCGCCTGCGTCGGCGGAATCCGTGCTTCGAGCGCATCGAGCTGGTTCTGCGCACGCGTGACGTCGAGCTCGGTCGACAGCCCGAACGCCTGCCGCTTGCGCGTGAGTTCGAGCGCATGCTGCCGGATTGTCACGTTATCCTGAAGGATCTTCAATTCCTGCTGCGCCCAGCGCAGATCGACATACGCGGATGCCGCATCGGCCGCGAGCGCGAGCCGCATCGCATCTTCCGCATGCTTCTGTCCGACAAGCTCCGCCTGAGCGGCCAGCAGATCGAGCCGTTCACCGCCGAACACATCGGGCGACCAGCTCAGCGCGAGCCCCGCGCCAGCCTGCCGCACATAACCGAGCGGCGGCGGCGTATTCTGCCGCGCATCGGCCGCATGTGCGGTCGCGTCGAGTTCGGGCAGCAGCACCGCGCGCTTCTGGACGGTCAGCGCTTGCGCCTGCTTCACGCGTTCGGCGGCGGCTTGCAGATCGAGGTTGCCGTCGAGCACGGTCGCGATCAGCGTGTCGAGCACGGGATCGTGGAATTGCGCCCACCATGCGGCCGCGTCGATGTCCGCGCGCGGCACGTCGGTATCCCACGCAGCAGGTGCAAGCGTCTGCACGGATTCGTTCAGCGCCGGATGCTGCGCGGGCTGCACCGCGCACCCGGCGGCGAATGCACTGACAGCCAGCGCGAGAAGTAGCTTTTTCATGATGAAGGACCTTGACCTCAGTGCGCGTCCGGCGGCGGCGCGTTGAACGTAATGGGTTTGGAAAACACGACGGCAAGCAGCGCGACGACGAAGCACAGCGACAGCGCGTAATACGCATCGGCATAAGTGAGCGTCAGTGCTTCGCGATAAATCAGCCGATGCAGGTTCGCGAGCCCGGCCTGCGCGGTATTCAGCGTGTTGCCGGCCACCGAGCCCCAGTAGGCGGCCTGGCGATCGAGCAGCGACGCGACCTGCGGTTCGCCGGCGCTCACGTGCTCGTTCAGCCGCAGGTAGTGAAAATTCAGCCGGTCGTTGAGCATCGTCGCGCTGACCGCGATGCCGATCGCCCCGCCGAGGTTACGCATCAGGTTGAACAACCCGCTCGCCGATTTCAGCCGCGACTGCGGCAGCGAGCCGAGCGCCATCGTCACGATCGGCGGCACGCTGAATTGCTGGCCGATGCCGCGCAGTGCCTGCGGCAGCAGCAGTTCGCGCCAGCCCCAGTCGTGCGTGATCGGCGTGTACAGATAGCAGCCGAGGCCGAAGCAGATCAGTCCGAACACGAGCAGCGCACGCAGGCTGAAGTAGCGCGCGGCGAAGGCATACGCACAGAGCGCGATCAACTGGAACGCCCCGACCGACAGCAGCGCGATACCGATCTGCAGCGAGCTGAACGCCCGCACCTGCGCGAGAAACAGCGGCGTGAGGAACACGGTCACGAAGATCCCGATGCCGGTCACGAACGACAGCAGGCTGCCGATTCCGAAGTTGCGCACGGCGAGGGCGCGCAGGTCGACGATCGGATCTTTCGCGGTCAGCGCATGCACGATGAACAGGAAGCCGCAGATGCCGGAGATCCACGCGCAAATCACGATTGCATCGTCGCCGAACCAGTTCTTGCGCGGGCCTTCCTCGAGCACGTATTCGAGGCAGCCAAGGAAGCCCGACATCAGCACGATGCCGAGATAGTCGCCGCGCTTGATGAGGCTGAGGTCGGGCTCGTCGATGTGCACGTAGCGCGGCACGAGCGCGGCCACTGCGATGCCCGGCACGAGGTTCAGGTAGAACAGCCAGTGCCACGACCATTGGTCGGTGATCCAGCCGCCGATCACGGGGCCGATCGCCGGCGCGAGCGACGCGAGCGCGCCGATGGTCGTCGACGCGATCAGCCGCTGCCTGCCGGGAAACAGCACGAACGCGGTGGTGAACACGGTCGGGATCATCGCGGCGCCGAGCGCGCCCTGCAGGCCGCGAAACAGGATCATCGAGTTGATGTCCCACGCGAGCCCGCACAGCATGCTCGTGATCGTGAAGCCGACGGCCGACGCGACGAACAGCCAGCGCGTCGACATCACCTTCGACAGCCAGCCCGACATCGGGATCACGATGATCTCGGCGATCAGGTAGGCCGTCTGCACCCACGACAGTTCGTCCTGGCTCGCGGACAGCCCGCCGCCGATGTCGCGCAGCGACGACGCGACGATCTGGATGTCGAGCGTCGCCATGAAGAAGCCGACGCACATCAGCGCGAACGCGAACACGCGCTGCCGGGTCGGTTGCGACGCGGGGTCGCCGGAAAACGCGGTGGTCATCGTCGGCTCCCGCTCAGTTCTTGTGATCGGTATGCACGGTCACGACCGCGGAGAGCCCCGGGCGCAGCACGTGCTCGATGCCGGGCTGCGGATCGAGATGCACGCGCACGGGCACGCGCTGGACGATCTTCGTGAAGTTGCCGGTCGCGTTCTCGGGCGGCAGCACGCTGAAGGTCGCGCCGGTCGCGGGCGCCAGGCTGTCGACTCGGCCATGCAGTTTCGTGCTCGACGCATCGAGCGACACGTCGACGCGATCGCCCGCATGCATCTTGCGCAACTGGTCTTCCTTGAAGTTCGCATCGATCCACAGGCCGGAGGCCGGCACGACCGTCAGCAGCGGCACGCCGACGTTCGCGAGCATGCCGACGCGGCCCGTGCGGTTGCCGACGTAGCCGTCGACCGGCGAGCGGATCGTCGTGTATTCGACGTTGAGCGCCGCGACGCGCTGCGCGGCCAGCGCGGTGTTCACGCGGGCCTGCGCATCGGCGAGCTGCGCGCCGAGCACGTCGAGTTGCCGCTTCGATGCAAGCAGCGCGGCGTCGCTGCGTTCGACGGCCGCGCCGGCCTTCGAATAATCGGCGTCCGCGCGCTCGACGATCTGGTTCGACACGGCATCGGATTTGACGAGCTCGCGGTAGCGCACGCGGTCCGACGCGGCGCGCGTCAGTTCGGCCGACGATGCGTTCTTGTCCGCCGCATGCTGGCCGATCACCGCGAACTGCAGTTGCTGCTTCGCTTCGAGTTCGGTCACGGCGGAGCGCGCGCTGTCGACTTCCGCGGTCGCCTGTGCGAGCTTCGCGTCGTAGTCGCGCGCATCGAGCTGCACGAGCACGTCGCCGGCCTTCACACGCTGGTTGTCGGTCACGAGAATCTTGTCGACGAAGCCGTTGACCTTCGGCGCGAGCACCGTCACGTCGCCGCCGACATACGCATCGTCGGTGCTCTCCTGGAAGCGCAGCACGAACAGCCAGTCGAGCACGGCCGCGGCCACGACGACGACGGTGATGCCTACCGCGATGCGCATCCACGGCACGCGCCGCTGTTGCTTCGCGGGCCGCTCGGTTGTGGCTGCTTCGCGCGACGAGGCAGCGTCTTGGGTCGTTTCCATCGATTCACCTATGTATATGCACTTATCAAAACGATCGACGACATCGCGTCGATCGGGGAAGGGGCTAGCGTTCCGGCAGGTTGTGCGTGATCCGGAACAGTTCGTCTCTGAGGCGGGCCGCCTGCGCCGGCCCGAAGCGCTGCTCGAACGCTTCCTGCGCGGCGAGCCATTGCACGTGCGCGTCGGCGACCTTCGTTTCGCCGTGCGCGGTCAGCGCGAACGTCTGGCCGCGGCATGGCGGTTCGATCCGGCCCGTCACCAGTGCCGCGCCGACGAGCGGCTTGAGCGCGCGCAGCAGCGCGGTGCGTTCGATCACCAGCACGTTCGACAGCGTCGCCATCGTCAGGCCCGGCCGGTCGCGCAGCAGCGCGAGGATGCTGTATTGCGACGGCGTCACGCCCGCCTGCGACAGATAACGTTCGTAGAACTGCGAGATGCGGCGGGCGGCTTGCCGGACCGCAAAGCAATCGTCGTCGGTGAGAGTGATCTTGTGCATGTGCACATGTTAGGGCGCAGGGGGCCGCGAAGCGATGGGCGGGGCAGGATCAGATTGGTGTCGTGGCTGTACCAATCGCCATCAGGCGGCCGCCGGGACGATCCAGCCTTCGCGGTCGCAATAGGCGGCCGTGTAGTCGATGAACGCCTTGACCTTCGCGGGCAGCAGCAGGCGGTTCGCGTACGCGAGCTTGATCTCGACGAATGCGTCGACGAGGTCGGCGTCGGCCAGCAACTGCACGAGCGCGCCCGACGCGAGTTCGGCCTCGACGAGCGTTTTCGGGACGACGCCGATGCCGAAGTCGTGCATCACCATTTCGCGGTTGAAGACGGGGCTGTTCGACGAGATGTCGAAGCGGAACGGCACGGTCAGCAGGTCGCCGTCGACGCGGAACGACAGCGCGGGCCGGCGCAGCGACGGCGAGATCGGCACGAACGGATGATCGGCGAGATCGGCCGGTGTTTCGGGGTGCGGATGTTCGCGCAGGTAGGCCGGCGTCGCGACGATCACGACCGGAATGCGCTCGACCAGCCGCACGACGGTCGATTCGCTCGTCAGCATGTACGGCACGACGATGCCGATGTCGTAGCCTTCGCCGACGAAATCGACCGGGCGCTCGGTCAGCGTGACGTCGAGGCGCACCTTCGGATGCGCGCTCTTGAAGCCGGCGATCAGCGGCACGAGCCGGTTCAGCGCGGCCGTCGTGTGCGCGACGAGGCGCAGCAGGCCTTCGGGCTCGCGCGTTTGCGTCTGGGCTTCGACTTCGAGCGCGTCGAGTTCGTCGAGCACGGCCGCGCAGCGTTCGTAGATGCGCTCGGCCGTTTCGGTCAGCGACACCTGGCGCGTGGTCCGGTGCAGCAGCCGGCTGCCGAAGCGCGCCTCCAGATCCGCGACCGCGCGCGACACGACCGGCCGCGCGAGGCCGTGCATGTCGGCGGCGCGCGTGAAGCTGCGCATCTCCACCACCGACCGGAAGATCCGCAGCTTGTCGATGTAGTCCATGTCCGTCTCCTTGACGCGATGGCCGGCCGCGAGCCGTGTTACGGCGGAGTGTACATTGACTTTATGCATATGCACATATAAATTGACGAACATGAACGACACCTCGATTGCCCAAGCGTGCCACTGCCTCGCGCTGCGTCAGGCGGCGCGTTTCGTCACGCAACTGTACGAGCGGCATCTGGCCCCGGTCGGCGTCACGCCCGCGCAGTTCTCGATCATGGCGAATCTCACGCGCCAGCCCGGTCTCCTGATGAGCGAGCTTGCCGACATGCTCGTGATGGACCGCACGACCTTGCTGCGCGCGCTGAAGCCGCTGCAGCGCGACGGTTTCGTCGCGACGGCCGCGTCCGAGCACGATGCGCGCGCGCATGCGCTGCACCTGACGAAGCTCGGCGAGCGCACGTTCGCGCAGGCGAAGGTGGCGTGGCAGGCGGCGCAGGACGAATACGAGACGCAGTTCGGCAGCGATCGCGCGAAGGCGTTGCGCGGTGAGCTGTTCAGCCTGACCGCCGAACGCTAGGCGAACTGGAGCGAAATTCGAGCCATTGGCCAGGTTGCGGGCCTTCGATCGCATGAATTGGTTTTAAAACTGTCCGGATCGACGATGATCTGGACAGTTTTCAATTCCAGTTGTAGAGTCCTCTGACGGATTTCACGGGCCGGCGGCGCCGCCCGAGTCACGAGGAGCAACCGATGCTGCAGTTGAGTGACCGCGACGACGCGATGTTGCGCGGGGATTTCGGCGATGGCGTCGCGCGCGCGATGCGGATCGTCGCGCGTACGGCGCAGGTGATGTCCGCGCCGCACCTGATCGACATCACGTCGGCTCATATCGACGGCTGCTTGTATCACGGCCAGACGAGCCTCGACTTCGTCGAGTATTTCGTCGACACGGGCGCGCAGGTCGCGGTGCCGACCACCTTGAACGTCGGGTCGCTCGACCTGATCCATCCCGAGCTGTACCACGGCGATCGCACGATCCAGCGTGATGCGCAGCGCCTGATGGACGCGCACCTGCAGCTCGGCTGCGAATCGAGCTTCACCTGCGCGCCGTATCAGCTGAAGAAACGTCCCGCGAAAGGCGAGCAGATCGCGTGGGCGGAATCGAATGCGATCGTGTTCGCGAACTCGGTGCTCGGCGCGCGCACGAGCCGGTATGGCGACTTTCTCGACCTGGCCGCCGCGATCACCGGGCGCGCGCCGTATGCGGGGCTGCATGTCGAAGCGAACCGCGCCGCGCGGATCGTGTTCAACGCGCCGGACTTCAGCCGCCGGGCATCGCGCGATATCTATTTCGCCGCGCTCGGCCTGCTGATCGGCAGGATCGCGGGCGCGGTCGTGCCGGCGATCGTCGGGCTGCCGGCGGACACCACCGAAGACGAACTCAAGGCGCTCGGCGCGGCGGCCGCATCGAGCGGTGCTGTTGCACTGTTTCATGCGGTGGGCATCACACCGGAGGCGCCGACGCTCGACGCCGCGTTGCATGGAGGCGCGGCGCAACGCACGGTCGACGTCGCGCTGGCCGATCTCGACGAGATTCGCCGCACGTTGAACCACGGTGCGGCCGGCGACGCACTGGTCGCGGTGGCGCTCGGCACGCCGCATTTCTCGCTGGCCGAATTCCACACGCTCGACACGTTGCTCGACGCATTCGACGGCAAGCCGGCCTGCGATTTCTACGTGAACACGAGCCGCTTCATCCTGTGGGAGCTGGAGGAGGCTGGCCTCGCCGGCAAGTTCGCCGCGCGCGGCATTCAGATCGTCGTCGATACCTGTACGTACATCACGCCGGTGATGAAGCGGCTATCGGGGCTGGTGATGACCAACTCGGGAAAATGGGCGTCGTATGCGCCCGCGAACATCGGCGTGACGGTCGCGTACGGCAGCATGCGCGAATGCGTGCGATCGGCGTATGAAGGCAAGGTGCGATTCGATGACTGAAGCGACGGGCAGGCAATTGACGGGCGACACGCTCGTGCCGGGCAGCGCGTGTGCGCGCGCGTTCGTCCTCGACAAGCCGCTCAGCTTCTGGGGCGGCTACGACTCGGGCGCGGGCAGGATCGTCGATCGCGGGCATCCGCAGGCCGGCGCGAGCCTCGCCGGCAAGGTGATGGTGATGCCGCATGCGAAGGGCTCGAGTTCGAGCAGCAGCGTGCTCGCGGAAGCCGTGCGCAACGGCACGGGGCCGGTCGCGATCGTGCTGAAGGAGCGCGACCTGATCATCTCGATCGGCGCGATCGTGGCCGCCGAGCTGTATGCGATCGCGGTGCCGGTGGTGTGCGTGAGCGACGACGTGTACGACGCGATCGTCGCCGCGACGGGGGACGTGCGGATCGAGGCGGGCGAGGGGGATGGCGGCGCGAGGATCTGCGTCGACCTCTGACGCGTCGTGCGCCGGATCGTCTCAGATGAAGCGAATGTGCGGCGTTTCTTCGGTCGAGAGCGACAGTGCGCGCCGGGCAGCATTCATCTCGCGCTTGCCGCCTGGCTGCCTGAGCCGCCGGATCTCGGGCCACAAGATCGCGCCGAACACCGTGCGCAGGATCGTGCTCAGCAGGAGGAGGGCGATCGCGGCGCCGCCGAACCATGTGGCTATTTCCAGCACGCTGTCCGTGCTGCGTTCCATCGCGGACACGAGGCAGGCGGTGGCGGCCATGGCGACCAGCATGCCGATCGTGACGACAACATCCATGCGGGCAGCCGCGACTTTCGCGGGGCGAACGAGATAGACCGAGCCGTCGGTTGCGTTGCGGATAGCGTAGATGGCGCGGCGATCCCGATCTTGCGTGTAGGCGACGGTCAACCGGTCGCCCGCGACGATGAACACGCTTTGCGTGCTGTTCGTCCTGAGCATGAGCGGTGCGTCGACCGTGTCGAGCTGGAGCGCAATTTCCTCGATGCTTTGCTTGGTCGTGCCGAGATTGTTGCTCCAGACCTCGGTACTGATCGTTTTCTGGCTGACCGACGTCACGCAGCCGGACACAATCTGCATGGTGTGATCGTTCATCCGTTGCTCCGTTCGACCGTCAAGCCGGCCGGTTCGCCTTGCCACTTTTCCTGGGCTTCGCGCCGCTGGGGCCGGAAGGCCAGCTCGCAGAGGCCGGCGATCGCGAGCAGGGTGCCCAGCAGACTGACGATGCCCACGACCAAGGCCACCGCGCCGACGAACGCCCAGCCCGATTTGAAGACGGCGCCGTCGATCAGCAGGCTCAGCATGAAGATGCATGACGCCCACGTGAGCAGCGACAGGTTGCTGTTCTTCTGCCCGAGCGCATCGTAAGGGGCGATTGCCAGATCGTTGCTCCTGATCCACGCGATCTGGTGCCGGCCGCGATCGTCGAAGGTGCACGCGCGCACGGTCATCCCGGGCTTCAATCGACCGATCTGCTTGAATGCCTCTGCGTCGATATCGTCGGCGGCGATGAAGTAGCACGTGCCCTGCATCGTCAGGCGATAAAGCGGCACCTTCTTGGTCTCGGACGCGACACGAATGAGGTTGGTGTCGATACGGTCGATCGTCGATTCGATCAGGGTGGTGTGATTGGGCATGGGACGGGAGAGTGAGCCGGCCGGCGCCGCTTTGGCGCGGGATTGATCATACCGATTAAATTGCAGGTCGACACCACGTACCTGCTGCTGCGCATCATTCGCGTGCCGGCCCCGCGGCCGCTTCCCGAAACGCGCTCGGCGTCTGCCCGGCCCAGCGTCGGAACGCGCGCGTGAAGTTCGCCGGGTCGGTGAATTGCAGGCGCTCGGCGATGGTCTTCAGGTCGAGATCCGACGCGGCGAGCAACTGCTTCGCGTCGCGAAACCGCGCTTCGTCGAGCAGCTGCCGATAGCTCGACCCGGCTTCCTCCAGCCGGCGCCGCAGCGTGCGCGTCGATACGAGCAAGGCATCGGCGAGCGTGTCCGGCCCCGGGTAATCGCCGGCGGCGCGCGCCAGCTCCGCACGCACGCGCTCGACCAGATCGCCTTCCTCCTGCCGCACCTGCGCATATTCGCGTTCGACCTGCACCAGCGCCTGCCGGTGCGCGACTTCGTCGGCGAGCGGCAGCGGCCAGTCGAGCACGTCGTGCGCGATCCACAGCGCGTTGGCCGCGCAGCCGAATTCCACCGGCGGCAACTGGTCGCGATAGCGCGCGAAATACACGGGCTCCGGCCACGCGAACTGCAGCCTGATCGGCGGCGACGCGCGCCCGGCCCATTGCGAGATGTTCTGCGCGAGCCCCGTCAGCACGAATTCGAACATCACGTGGTGCTGCAGCACGGGGCTGGCCTGCACGCCGTGCAGTTCGAGCGTCGCGCCACGCTCGTCTTCCGCATAGGTCAGCCGGTACTGCCGGTTGCGCATCCGGAAGTAGCGCTGCGTGACGGACAGCGCTTCGCGGATGTCCCGCGCGGTCAGCGTCGCGTAGCCGAGAAAGCCGTGCACGGTCGGTTTCAGCAGCAGCCCGAACGCGAGCCCGATGCCCGGGTCGCCGCCGATCTCGATCGCATTGAGCACGAGCCGCCCCCATTGCGACGGCGCGACGCGCGCGTCCGGTTCGGCCAGCACCGCATCGCGCAGGCCCGTGCCGGCGCGCACGGCGGCCAGGTCGACGCCGCGCGCGGCCAGCGCCTGCAGCAGCAGGCGTGTATAGGCAACCGGAATCGTCGGCCGGCGCAGCCCGAGGCGGTCCTTGGCGAGGGGAGCGGTCATGTCGTATTGGCCGGAAATGACAAGCATTATGGCTGTTTGCCCCCTCACGCTCAAGGCGGCGCGCGCCTACGATGGCAGGCATCGCTTTTGGGCTCGACCATCATGACAACCGCCTTTCCCCACCTGCTCGCGCCGCTCGATCTCGGCTTCACGACGCTGAAGAACCGCGTGCTGATGGGCTCGATGCACACGGGCCTCGAAGACAGCCGCAAGACGCTGCCGCGCCTCGCCGAATATTTCGCCGAACGCGCGCGCGGCGGCGTCGGCCTGATCGTGACGGGCGGCTTCGCGCCGAACGTGGCCGGCTGGACCAAGCCGTTCGGCGGCACGCTGATGACGTCGGCGGCCGCGCGCCGGCATCGCGAGATCACGGAGGCCGTGCACGCGGAGGACGGCAAGATCGCGCTGCAGATCCTGCATACGGGCCGCTACGGCTACCACCCGTTCGCGGTCGCGCCGTCGAAGATCAAGTCGCCGATCTCGCCGTTCGCACCGCACGAGCTGAGCGCGCGTGGCGTCGAGCGGCAGATCCGCGCGTTCGTGCGCTGCGCGAAGCTCGCACGCGAAGCCGGCTACGACGGCGTCGAGATCATGGGCTCCGAGGGCTACCTGATCAACCAGTTCATCTCGATGCATACGAACAAGCGCACCGACCAGTGGGGCGGTTCGTACGAGAACCGCATCCGCCTGCCGATCGAGATCATCGAACGTACGCGCGAAGCGGTCGGCCGCGATTTCATCCTGATCTACCGGCTGTCGATGCTCGACCTGATTCCGGACGGCAGCGACTGGAGCGAAACCGTGCAGCTCGCGAAGGCCGTCGAGCGCGCGGGCGCGACGATCATCAACACGGGGATCGGCTGGCACGAGGCGCGTGTGCCGACGATCGCGACGTCGGTGCCGCGCGGCGCGTTCGCGTGGGTGACGAAGAAGATGAAGGGCGAGGTCGGCATTCCGCTCGTGACGACCAACCGGATCAACCGGCCGGAAGTGGCCGAGCAGATTCTCGCGGACGGCTGCGCGGACATGGTATCGATGGCGCGGCCGCTGCTCGCCGACGCCGAATTCGTCGTGAAGGCCGCGCAGGGCCGCGCCGACGAGATCAACACCTGCATCGGCTGCAACCAGGCGTGCCTCGATCACGCGTTCAAGAACCGGATCGCGTCGTGTCTGCTGAATCCGCGCGCGTGCCACGAGACGGAGCTGAAATACACGCCCGCGCAGCAGCCGAAGCGCATCGCGGTGGTCGGTGCGGGACCGGCCGGGCTGTCATGCTCGACCGCACTCGCGCAGCGCGGCCATCACGTCGACCTGTTCGACGGCGCAGCCGAGATCGGCGGCCAGTTCAACATGGCGAAGCAGGTGCCGGGCAAGGAAGAGTTTCATGAGGCGCTGAGCTACTTCGGCCGCCAGGTCGAGCTGACCGGCGTGAACCTGCACCTGAATCGCCGCGTCGATGCGAGCGACCTGATCGCGGGCGGCTACGACGAGATCGTGCTCGCAACCGGCGTCGCACCGCGCGACCCGAAGATTCCGGGGCAGGACGGGCCGAACGTGCTCAGCTATATCGACGTGCTCGCCGGCAAGCAGCCGGTCGGCCGGCGCGTCGCGGTGGTCGGCGCGGGCGGGATCGGCTTCGATGTCGCCGAGTATCTGGTGCAGGACGGCGAGTCGCCGGCACTCGACCTGGACGAATGGAAAGCCGAGTGGGGCGTGACCGATCCGGCCGCGACGCGCGGCGGCGTGACGCGTGCGCAGGTGTCGGCACCGGCGCGTGAGGTGACGCTGCTGCAGCGCAAGCCAGCGCCGCTCGGCAAGGGGCTCGGCAAGACGACCGGCTGGATTCACCGCGCGACGCTGAAGATGAAGCAGGTGAAGATGATCGGCGGGGTGAACTACGAGCGAATCGATGCGCGCGGGCTGCACGTGTCGTACGGCGAGCAGCGCACCGATCACGAGCTGATCGAAGCCGACACGATCGTGCTTTGCACGGGGCAGGAGCCGCAGCGCGCGTTGCTCGCGCCATTGCAGGCGGCCGGGCGCACGGTGCACCTGATCGGCGGCGCGGAACTGGCCGCCGAACTCGATGCGAAGCGCGCGATCGATCAGGGCGCGCGCCTCGCGGCGCGGCTGTAACGACCGTTGCGGCTCAGGCCGCTTCGGCCCGCTCTTCCTCTTCCGCCTCGAGCATGGCCTTGACGATCAGGTAGATGGCCGGCAGGTCGTCATCGTCGCGGCGCCAGTCGACCGGTTCCTCGACGTCCGCGGCGACCAGCCGGCTGTCGCGCAGCCGGATGAACGCGTCGACGACGGCCGGATCGTTGCGGTTCAGGAAACCGGCATTCGAGAATGCCAGCTCTTCGACGTTCAGCAGCGCCTGCCAGCTCATCGTGCGGACGGCCGCCGGATGGGTGCGCCGCCGCAGGCCAAGCGCCCGCTGCGCGGGGCCGCCGGCGACACGCTGCAGATCGACGACTGCCCGCTGCGCGGCGCGCTCGAAGTGGACGGGATTGAAGCCGGGTTGCTCGGGATCGAATGCGGATGCCAGGAACATGGTCGCCTCACAAAAGTCCGTTCGTCTGTGGATGACGGAATTCGGGTCAAATGGTGCAAAAGCACTGTAAATATATACAGTGTTTGGCGCAGATTCAAGCCCCGGATGAAGGATTTTGTGCAGCGGCGATCGAAGCGGGCGGCCGCAGCGATCCGGCGAACGGCTTACATCGCCGCCGCGATCGTCTCCCGCAACCACCGATGGGCCGGATCGCGATGCACGCGCTCGTGCCACAGCATCGACATTTCATAGCCGGGCACCTCGACCGGCGCGTCCACCACGCGCAGCGCGGGCACGTCGCGCACCAGCCGCTCGGGCAGCATCGCGACGAGGTCGGTGCTCGCGACGGCCGACATCACGAACAGGAAATGCGGCACCGACAGCACGACGCGCCGCGCGGCGCCGACCTTCGCGAGCGCTTCGTCCGTCACGCCGAAGAAGCCGCCGCCGTCGGGCGACACGATCACGTGTTCGAGCGTGCCGAACTGCGCGAGCGTCGGGCGCCGCTTCAGCTTCGGGTGGCCGGCGCGGCCGATCAGCACGTACCGCTCGACGAACAGCGGCAGGCGGCGCATGCCCGGTGGTGACCCTTCGGTCGTATGAAAGGCCAGGTCGATGCCGTTTCGTTCGGTATCCTGTTCGGTGCGCGGCGGCACGAGCTCGACGACCGCGAGCCGCGTACCGGGTGCAGCCGCGCGCAGCGTGCTTAGCGCGGGCAGCACGATCGTCGATTCGCCATAGTCGGTCGCGGCCACGCGCCACGTGTTCGTCGCGGTCGCGGGATCGAACGGCGTGGCCGGAACCACCGCGCGCTCGACCGCTTCGAGCGCATCGCGCAACGGCTCACGCAGGGCTTCGGCGCGCGCGGTGGGCCGCATCCCGCGCGGCCCCGGCAGCAGCAGCGGATCGCCGAACAGGTCGCGCAGTTTCTGCAGCTGCACGCTGACCGACGGCTGCGACATGTTCAGTTTCTCGGCCGCGCGCGTGACGTTGTGCTCGGCAAGCAGCACGTCCAGCGTGACGAGCAGGTTCAGATCGAGCCGTCTTAGATTATTCATGGCTATACCTGGAATATCAGGAATTCATTTCAAATATACCTTTGGTCGCGGCATCCTGCAGTCATTCAATCCACGGAGTGACGAACATGAATGTGCTGATCGTGTATGCCCATCCCGAACCGCGTTCGCTGAACGGCGCGCTGCGCGATTTCGCCATCGCGCATCTCGAAGCGGCCGGCCACACGGTGCAGGTGAGCGACCTGTATGCGATGAACTGGAAGGCGGTGCTGGACGAGAACGACGTGACCGATCGTGCGCCCGACGCGCGGTTCGATCCGACGCTCGACTCGAAGCGCGCATTCGCGGCGGGTACGCAAAGCGAAGACATCGCACGCGAGCAGGACAAGCTGAAGTGGGCCGATGCGGTGATCCTGCAGTTTCCGCTGTGGTGGTTCTCGATGCCGGCGATCATGAAGGGCTGGTTCGAGCGTGTGTATGCGTACGGTTTTGCGTATGGCGTCGGCGAGCATTCCGATACGCACTGGGGTGATCGCTACGGCGAAGGAATGCTGGCAGGCAAGCGGGCGATGATCGTCGTCACGACGGGCGGGTGGGAGCCGCACTACAGCCCGCGCGGCATCAACGGGCCGATCGACGACCTGCTGTTCCCGATCCAGCACGGCGTGCTGTATTACCCGGGGTTCGACGTGCTGCCGCCGTTCGTGATCTACCGGACGGGCAAGATGAACGACGCGCGCTTCGACGAAACACGCGCGGCGCTCGGCCGGCGTCTCGACGATCTATGGACCATGCAGCCAATTCCGTTCCGCCGGCAGAACACGGGCGACTACGAGATTCCGGCGCTGACGCTGAAGGACGAGATCGCGCCGGGGAAGGTGGGGTTTGCGGCGCATCTGGCCGCATGACGATTGCTGTGTACGCCGATGCGCGGCGACACGGATAACCGTCGCCGAATGCAAAGCGGCACGGGCGGCCTGCGAGACATCGCCGGCCGCCCGTGTCGCGCTTTTCGCGGCCGCTGGTCGCGGCCGCGATTCATCGTTGCTTACCGATCGTCTTCCCGCACCGACGACGGATGCCGGCACAGCGCCCGCACCTCCATCTCCATGTACGGAAACAGAGGCAGCTGGCTCAGCAGGTCATGCAGTTGCTGCACGCTCTCGACGTCGAAGATGCTGACGTTCGCATACTGCCCGGCGATCCGCCACAGATGGCGCCAGACGCCTTCGCTCATCAGCCGCTGGCACATCGCCTTTTCTTCCGCCTTCAGCGTGGCCGCCTTGACCGGATCCATGTCCGCCGGCAGGCGAACGGTCATTTCCACATGAAACAGCATCCTGCACTCCTTGAGTTGTCGAGTCGTCGAACGGGAAGGGCGCTCAGGCCTGCGCGCGTGCCCGCTCGACTTCGCTGCCCGGTACGTCCCGCTTTTCCTCGAGCAGAGAGAAATCGAAGTCGATCAGCGCGAACTGCCCGTCGACGCCATACGGCTTGCCTTCCGCGCCTTCCGCTTGCTTGACCGGCGGGATCAGCCCGTCGCGCGTCGCGAACGCGAAGTCGTCCCACAGATGCGGATCGCCGTCGATGTTGATCTGCGTCGTCAGCTTACGATAACCGTCCGCCGAAACGAAGAAGTGAATGTGCGCCGGACGATGGCCGTGGCGGCCGAGCTGGTCGAGCAGTTGCTCGGTCTTGCTGCCCGGCGGCACGCTGTAGCCGACCGGCAGCACGCTGCGGAAGCTGTAGCGGCCGTCGGCATCGGTGCGGATCGAGCGGCGCAGGTTGAACGCGGGCTGCGATTGGTCGAAATACGAGTAGTTGCCCAGATGGTTCGCATGCCACACCTCGACGAGCGCGTTCGCGATCGGCGCGCCGTCATGGCCGAGCACCCGGCCGCGCATGATCAGCGTCTGGCCCGGATCGGTGCCGTCGTCGAGACGCGCATGGCCGACCGATTCCGGCGCACCGGCCACGTACAGTGGCCCCTCGATCGTGCGCGGCGTGCCGCCCTGGATGCCGGCCTTCTCTTCGGCTTCGTCCATCCGTACGTCGAGGAAGCGCTCGAGGCCGAGGCCCGCGGCGATCAGCCCGAATTCGCGGCCGGCTTCGTTCAGGTAGTTCAGCGCGGTCCAGAACTCGCTCGGCTGCACGTCGAAGTCCTCGATCGTGTAGCAGACGTCCTTCACGATCCGGTTGACGATGGCGCGCACGCGCGGGTTGCCGGGTTTCTCCGCGGCGTCGTCGAAGGTCTTCAGCAGTGCGTCGATGGCTTGCTTGTTCATCTGTGTCTCCGGTTTCGGTTGTCGTGTGGGGATCAGCGGGCGCCGCGTCGCATCCGTTCGATGCGGGCCCAGTCGAAGGTGATGCCGAGGCCGGGCGTCGCCGGCAGATGCAGCTTGAAATCCTGGTAGCGCAGCGGCTCGACGAGGATTTCCTCGGTGAGCAGCAGCGGGCCGAACAGCTCGGTGCCCCATTTCAGCGAGTCGAACGTGCTGAACAGTTGCGCGGACGCCATCGTGCCGGCCGCGCCTTCGAGCATCGTGCCGCCGTACAGTTCGATGCCAGCGGCCGCCGCGATCGACGCGACGCTCGCCGCGCCCTGCAGGCCGCCCGACTGCGCGATCTTCACCGCGAACACGTCGGCCGCGCGCTCCTGCGCGAGCGCGAACGCATCGACGGGGCCGTGCAGCGCCTCGTCGGCCATGATCGGCACCTGCGCGAGCTGCGTGAGGCGCTTCAGCCCCGCGCGGTTGGTCGCGGCGATCGGCTGCTCGACGAGACTCACGCCGGCTTCCGCGAGCCGCGCACCGGCCCAGATCGCGTCGGTTTCGCTCCATGCCTGGTTCACGTCGACGCGCACGTCGCCGCGCTCGCCGAGCGCGCGCTTGATCGCGACCACGTGCGCCACATCGTCGGTGACCGCGTTCGAACCGATTTTCAGCTTGAACGCGCGGTGGCGGCGCGCGTCGAGCATCGCTTCGGCTTCCGCGATGTCGCGCTGCGTGTCGCCGCTCGCGAGCGTCCACGCGACATCGACCGCATCGGTCCGGCGGCCGCCGAACAGTTCCGACAGCGGCACGCCCAGGCGCTGCGCCTGCGCGTCGAACAGCGCGGTTTCGATCGCGCACTTCGCGAAACGGTTGCCCTGGAACAGCTTGCGCGCACGCGCCAGCGCGGCGCCCGGACGCGTCGCGTCCATGCCTTGCAGCAGCGGCGCGAAGTAGGTGTCGATGTTGACCTTGATGCTTTCGGGGCTCTCCTCGCCATAGGCGAGGCCGCCGATGGTCGTCGCCTCGCCGACGCCTTCGATACCGTCCGTGCATCGAACACGGACCAGCACGAGGGTCTGGCAGTTCATCGTCGCGACCGACAGTTTGTGGGGCCGAATCGTCGGCACGTCGACGAGCAGCGTGTCGATGCGTTCGATGGTGGCGGCAGTTGCTATCATGCGATTCCTCCTGTTGGTGCACATGGTAGGAATTCCCGCCCCGCGTCGTCCAACACTCTTTCCGACTACTTCCATACCTTTGAGGCATGAAATGGAATTGCGTCAGCTCCGCTACTTCATCGCCGTCGCCGAGGAAATGAACATCACGCGGGCGGCGGAGCGGCTGCACATGACGCAGCCGCCGTTGAGCCGCCAGCTTCAGGCGATCGAGGACGAGATAGGGTTGCCGCTGTTCGAGCGCGGCGCGCGGCCGCTGAAACTGACGGATGCCGGGCGCGTGTTCTATGCACAGGCGAAGCGCCTCGTCGACCAGGCCGACGAGCTCGGCCCGCTGACGCGGCGGCTCGCGCAGCTGGCGGAGCGGATCGTGATCGGCTTCGTGCCGTCGACGCTGTACGGCGCGCTGCCGGACGTGATCCGCGCGTTTCGCGAGGCGCAGCCGGACGTCGAGCTGTCGCTGATCGAAATGTTCACGCTCGAGCAGCTCGGCGCGCTGAAGGGCGGGCGGATCGACGTGGGGTTCGGCCGCCTGCGCTTCGACGACGACCAGCTGGTGCGCGAGGCGCTGATCGAGGAAAAGCTGATCGCGGCGCTGCCGGCCGGGCATCCGCTCGCCGATCCGGACCGGCCGCTGACGCTCGCGGATCTCGCGAACGAGACGATGATCGTCTACCCGAGTACGCCGCGGCCGAGCTTCGCCGATCAGCAGCTGTCCGCGCTGCGCGATGGCGCGGTCGTGCCGGCGGCCGTTCATGAGGTGCGCGAGCTGCAGACGGCGCTCGGGCTCGTCGCCGCGCAGGTGGGTGTGTCGCTGGTGCCGGAAAGCGTGGAGGGCGTGCGCGTGCGGGGCGTCGTCTACCGGCGGCTGCCGGAGCCGGCCGCGACGTCGCCGATCATCATGAGCCGCCGGCTGCACGGCGAAAGCGCGGCCACGGCGGCGTTCTGCGCGATCGCGCGGGAGATGATCGCGCCGGCAGCGTAACGGCCACGATCGACGTTGATGTCATAAATCGCAACTAACGGTCTGTTTCCGCGTGCGCCGCCGAATTCGGAGAGGGTTCGCGATGACATACCGATCCAGCTTCCATCGCAGCCGGCCGGCAAGCCGTTGCGCGGCGTGCGAGGCGAGTGGTAGCGGCTACCGCTGCGCGTCGAGCGTCTCCGACGGCGATTCACCGAATTTTTCCCGATACGCGATCGCGAACCGCCCGAGGTGCGTAAACCCGCAATCGAGCGCGACATCGGCGATCCGCCGGTCGGACGCCGCACCGCGCAGCAGCTCGCGCGCATGATCGAGCCGCGTCGCGCGCAGGTATTGCATCGGGCTCATCCCGCGGAACTGCAGGAACGCGTCGCGCAGCGTCCGTTCGGGCACGTTGGCGGCCTGGACGATATCGGCGAGCTGCAGCGGTTGCGCGTAGTACGCGTTCACGAACTCCTGCGCGCGCCGGACGAAGCCCGGCGCCGGGTCGCGGTGCGACGCGTGCGGCACGGACGGCGGATGGCCTTCGATCAGCAGGTCGATCAGCAGATGCTCGAGCTGCGACGCGACGCGTGGGTTCGCGTTCGCGCGTTCGAGCAGCTCGGGCGACCGCGCGACGAGCATCAGCTGCTGGCGCCACGCGGAAAGCGCGGCGTCGCTGACGTGCAGCACGGGGTCGAGCATCGCGCGCGGGTCGCCGGTCAACGAACCGACGGTCGCCGCGTCGATGCGCAGCACGAACTGCTCGCAATCGGCCGACAGCACCGCGTCGAAGCGCTCGCCGGGCGCGCACAGCACGCCGGTCTGTCCGTCGACGCCGAGCTGGCGCCCCATCGCGCGCACCTCGGCCTGGCCGGACAGGCAGAACATCAGCAGGTAATAGCCGTCGACCGCGTCGACCTGCACGCGCATCGCGTCGCCGAACGCGATCGTGCCGATCCCGAGCCCGCCCAGCTTGACGAAATCCATGTGCGACGCGCCGTGCACGCGGCCGTTCGGCAGCAGCGCATGCGGCTGCATCACGCGCGAGATGCGCTCGCGCGTCTCGTCGAGATCGCGGGATTCGAACAGCCGGTGCGCGCGCAGCGCGAGCGGCTCGAACGACGTTGGGGACATGGGCCTCAGCCTTGGTATGGGCGACGTGCGCTTCGATCCGACGAATGGGTCGCGATCGTGCGCCGGGTCGCGTGTGCCGTCATGCTAGCGCAGAAATCCGCCGAAAGTGGATATTGCGCCGCCGCAATCGCACTTTCCGGATAGACGGCGAATATTAGCTTTTCAAAAATCGGCTCCATGCATTCAACGCAACGGATCGACAAGGAGTCCGACATGGAGCAGACAGAATCGCCCGTCGTTTTCGCCGCGCGCGGCGACACATCCGACGTGACCTTTCCGCACGACGACGGTTCGCGCGTGCCGTACAAGGTGTTCAGCTCGCGTGCGGTCTACGATCGCGAGCAGGAGCGCATCTTCCGCGGGCCGACGTGGAACTTCGTCGCGCTCGAAGCCGAAATCCCGAAGGCCGGCGACTTCAAGAGCACGTTCGTCGGCGACACGCCGGTGGTCGTCACGCGCACCGAGGACGGCACGCTCTCCGCGTGGGTGAACCGCTGCGCGCACCGCGGCGCGCAGGTATGCCGCAAGTCGCGCGGCAACGCGAGCTCGCATACGTGCGTGTATCACCAGTGGAGCTTCGACAACTCGGGCAACCTGCTCGGCGTGCCGTTCCGGCGCGGCCAGAAGGGGATGACCGGGATGCCGGCCGACTTCGACCCGAAGCAGCACGGGCTGCGCAAGCTGCGCGTGGACAGCTATCGCGGGCTCGTGTTCGCGACCTTCAGCGACGAGGTCGCGCCGCTGCCCGAGTATCTCGGCGAGCAGATGCGCCCGTGGATCGACCGGATCTTCCACAAGCCGATCGAGTATCTCGGCTGCACGCGCCAGTATTCGAAGTCGAACTGGAAGCTGTACATGGAGAACGTGAAGGACCCGTATCACGCGAGCATGCTGCATCTGTTCCATACGACCTTCAACATCTTCCGCGTGGGGATGAAGGCGCGCTCGATTCCCGATGCGAACCACGGCCTGCACAGCATCATCACGGTGACGAAGACGAACGACGACACGTCGGCCGCGTACAAGCAGCAGAACATCCGTTCGTTCGACGAGGGCTTCCACCTCGAGGACGAATCGATCCTCGATCTCATATCGGAATACGACGAGGACTGCACGAACCATATCCAGCCGATCTTCCCGCAGCTCGTGATCCAGCAGATCCACAACACGCTGGTCGCACGCCAGATCCTGCCGAAGGGCCCCGACAACTTCGAGCTGATCTTCCACTTCTTCGGCTACGCGGACGACACGCCCGAGCTGCGCGCGCTGCGCATCAAGCAGGCGAACCTCGTCGGGCCGGCCGGCTACATCTCGATGGAAGACACGGAAGCGACCGAGCTCGTGCAGCGCGGCACGGTGCGCGATGCCGATGCGACGTCGGTGATCGAGATGTCGCGCGGCAATCCGGACCAGCAGGACACGGTGATCACCGAGAGCCTGATCCGCAAGTTCTGGGTCGGCTACCAGAAGCTGATGGGCTATTGAGGCGGGAGCGAAAAATGACGGAAGACATGAAGACGTGGTTCGAGATTTACATGCTCCAGAACCGCTACATCGGGCACCTCGACAACGACCGGCTCGAACACTGGCCGGAGATGTTCACCGAGGACTGCACGTACGAAATCGTGCCGAAGGAGAACGCCGATCTCGGGCTGCCGGTCGGGATCGTCCACTGCACGAACCAGCGGATGCTGCGCGACCGCGTGGTGTCGCTGCGGCACGCGAACATCTACGAGGAGCACACGTACCGGCACATGACGTCGGGCCTGACGATCGTCGCCGAACGCGACGGCGAGATCGACACCGAGAGCAACTACGTCGTCGTGCAGACGCGCAGCAACGGCGAGTCGAACGTATACCAGGCCGGCAAGTACTACGACACGGTCGTGCGCACGCCTGACGGGTTGCGCTATAAGACCAAGCGCGTGATTTACGACACGTCGCGCGTGCAGACGCTGCTCGCGACGCCGATCTGACCGATCTGACGAAGCAAGGAACAGACATGACCGAAGCAACGCTGGCCGAGTGGCATCCGCTCGGCGCTTTCGACGAATTCTCCGAAGACGAACCGGCGGCGCGTGTCGCCGGCCAGAAGCCGATCGCGATATTCCGGATCGGCGACGAGCTGTTCGCGATGCACGACCTCTGCACGCACGGCCATGCGCGGCTGTCCGAAGGCTATGTGGAAGACGGCTGCGTCGAATGCCCGCTGCACCAGGGGCTGATCGACATCCGCACCGGTGTGCCGAAATGCGCACCGATCACCGAGCCGGTGCGGACCTATCCGATCCGGATCGTCGACGGGCAGGTGGAAGTCAATGTCGGCTGATCCGTTCGTGATCGTCGGTGCCGGCCACGCGGCGCGGCGCACGGCCGAAGCGCTGCGCGAACGCGATGCGGCGGCGCGCATCGTGATGATCGGCGCGGAGCGCGAGCTGCCGTACGACCGCCCGGCGCTGTCGAAAGATGCGCTGCTGGCGGACGGCGGCGAGCAGCGCGCGTTCATCCGCGATGCGGCATGGTACGACGCGCAGCGCATCGAACTGCGGCTCGGCACGCGCGTCGACGCGATCGAGCGCGATGCGCAGCGCGTGCGGCTCGACGACGGCACGACGCTGCCCTATGCGCGGCTCGTGCTCGCGACGGGCTCGCGCGTGCGCACGTTCGGCGGGGCAATCGACGAAGGCGTCGTGCCGCACTACGTCCGCACGGTCGACGATGCGCGTGCGTTGCGTGCGCGGCTTGCGCCGGGCCGCCGCGTGGCGGTGCTCGGCGGCGGTTTCATCGGGCTCGAGGTGGCGGCTGCCGCGCGCCAGCTCGGTTGCGACGTGACGGTGATCGATCCGGCGCCGCGCCTGTTGCAGCGTGCGTTGCCGGAAGTGGTCGGCACGTATGCGCGGCAGATGCACGACGCACGTGGTGTGGTTTTCCAGATGGCGACGCTGCCGCGCGCGATCCGTCGCGCACCGGGCGGCGGCGCGATCGTCGAGACCGATCGTGGCGACGTCGAGGCCGATATCGTCGTGGTCGGCATCGGCGTGGTGCCCAACGTCGAGCTGGCGCAGGCGGCCGGACTCGACGTCGACAACGGCATTCGGGTCGACGCGGGCTGCCGCACGGCCGACGCCGCGATCTTCGCGGCGGGCGAGGTGACGATGCACTTCAATCCGCTGCTCGGGCGTCACGTGCGGGTCGAGTCGTGGCAGGTGGCGGAAAACCAGCCGGCCGTCGCGGCCGCGAACCTGCTCGGCGCCGATGATGCCTACGCCGAGCTGCCGTGGCTGTGGTCCGATCAGTACGACTGCAACCTGCAGATGCTCGGGCTGTTCGGCAACGAACGCACGATCGTCGTACGCGGCGATCCGGCGAGCGGGCCGTTCACGGTGTTCGGGCTCGGCGACGACGGCAGGATCGTCGCGGTGGCCGCGGCGAACCTCGGGCGCGACATCGGCGCATCGCGCCGGCTGATCGCGGCAGGGGCCGTGCCCGATCCGGTGAAGCTGGCCGATCCGGCGGTGAATTTGAAGTCGTTCATGTAGAAACGGCACGCGGGGCGCGCACGGCGCACACGTGCCGTGCGTGCCGGCTGCGCCTGCGCGTTTGTCGGTTGCAGCGAAATCGGGGATATTAGCGGCATCGCCGATCCGCCGGTCCTCCATGACGCCCGACAAAGCCCTCGAACTGAAACGCAGCAAGCGCCGCGCGCTGTGGCTGCTGCTGGCCGCCGTCGCGGTGTTCGTCACGACGATCCTGCTGCCGCGCGGCCCGTGGGTCGACGGCGTCAAGGCCGTGGCCGAAGCCGCGATGGTCGGCGCGCTCGCCGACTGGTTCGCGGTCGTCGCGCTGTTCCGCCGCGTGCCGATTCCGTTCGTGTCGCGCCACACCGAAATCATTCCGAAGAACAAGGACAAGATCGCCGACAACCTCGCGGTGTTCGTGCGCGAGAAATTCCTCGGCCCCGACGCGCTCGCCGCGCAGATCCGCCAGCACGATCCCGCGCAGAAGCTCGGCGCGTGGCTCGGCGAACCGGCGAACACCGACGCGCTCGGCAGCTACGTGACGAAGCTGATGAGCTTCGCGCTCGACATGACCGACGACGCGCGGATTCAAGCGTTCGTGCACGACGCGTTCCGCGCGGTGATCGACCGGGTCGACCTGTCGCAGTCGGCCGGCGCGATCCTCGACACGCTGACGAAGGACGGCCGCCACCAGGCGCTGCTCGACGACGCGATCGAGCAGGTGGTCGACGTGCTCGACAAGGAGGAGAACCGCGAGGTGATCGCGGGCTTCATCGTCGAATGGCTGAAGACGCAGTACCCGAAGGTCGAGAAGATCATGCCGACGCAGTGGTTCGGCGAGAACGGCGCGCGGATGCTCGCGAGCGCGGTGAGCCGGGTGCTCGAAGGCGTGGCGGCCGACCCCGAGCACGAACTGCGGCAGCGCTTCGACCGGACGGTCGCGCGGCTGACCGAGCGGCTGAAGCACGATCCGGCGTTCATCGAGAAGGGCGAGGAGATCAAGCGCTATATTCGCGACGGCGACGCGTTCAACGAGTATGCGCGCGACCTGTGGGACCAGTTGCGCGCGTGGCTGAAAGCCGATCTCGCGCGCGCCGATTCGGCGCTGCACCGGCAGGCCGCGACGCTCGGTGGCTGGCTCGGCGCGCGGCTGTCGGAGAGCCCCGCGCTGCGGGCATCGCTGAACGAGCACGTGGAGAAGGCCGTGCACGAGATGGCGCCGGATTTCGCCGATTTCCTGATGCGGCACATCCGCGATACGGTGCGCAACTGGGATGCGCGCGAGATGTCGCGGCAGATCGAGCTGAACATCGGCAAGGATCTGCAATACATCCGCATCAACGGCACGCTGGTCGGCGGGCTGATCGGGCTCGGGCTGTACCTGGTGTCGCTGGTGCCGCGCTGGGCGGCCGGGTGGCTGCATTGACGCGGCCGGACGCATCGCGGGCCGCGTGCGGCACCGGCCGCGCACGCATCACGCGTGCGCTTTCGAGCCGTGCAGTTGCAGGCCGAGCGCCTTGATGACTTTCAGGATCGTGCCGAAGCTCGGGTTGCCGTCGTGCGACAGCGCCTTGTACAGCCCTTCGCGCGACAGGCCGGCATCGCGCGCGACCTGCGACATGCCGCGTGCACGGGCGATCACGCCGAGCGCGTGCGCGATGAAGGCCGGATCGTCGCCGGCCTCCTGCAGGCAGGCCTCGAAGTAGTCGGCCATGTCGTCTTCGGTTTTCAGGTGTTCGGCCGAATCCCACGGCCGCGTGTTGATCTTGTCCATCGATCACTCCATGTCGAGGCGCGCGAGCATCGCGTGCGCGGCGCGTATGTCGGCCTGTTGCGTCGATTTATCGCCGCCGCAGAGCAGGATGACCCAGATCGGCCCGCGCCGGACGTAGTAGACGCGGTAGCCGGGGCCATGGTCGATCCGCATTTCGACGACCGGCGAGCCGGCGGACTTCCAGTCGCCCGGATTGCCCATCGACAGGCGGTCGATGCGTGCCTGGATGCGGCGCTTCGCGACGCGATCCTGCAGGCTGGCAAACCAGGCGTCGAAGACGTCGGTGGTTCGGATGCTGAACGTAGGCGCACTGTAGGGCATCGATTGCAGTATGTCAACCATGGTTCACAGATGAGATGGGCGGGTGGCAGGTCGATTCGTGGTCGCTACGGTAGGGCTGCCCGCTTCGTTTGTGTGCCGATTGGCCGTTCGGCCGAAGTCGAAATTTGTCGAATCCGTCTACAATCAAACACGTCCTTGCCGCTCGTGCGCGTTTGCCGCGTGCGGGCGGATCCGTTCGTTCTCCGGTGTTGCCGGGGGCGCCGCCACGCATCGCAATCGCGTATTGCGCGGCGGGAAGTGCCGTGGTTTGTGTCCAGTAGGTAAGCGTCCGCGTGCCGTAGGCCGGCGCGCGTCATGAACGCCGCGTGTCCGTAGGCCGGGCCGGCGGCATAACCGAGAGTCCCCCATGAAAGCATCGGATCTGTTCGTGAAGGCGCTGGAAGCCGAAGGCGTCGAGTACGTGTTCGGTATTCCAGGCGAAGAAAACCTCGATCTGCTCGAATCGCTGCGGCGATCGAAGATCAAGCTCGTGCTGACCCGGCACGAGCAGGCGGCCGGGTTCATGGCCGCCACCTACGGCCGCCTGACGGGCCGCACCGGCGTATGTCTCGCGACGCTCGGGCCCGGCGCGACGAACTTCGTCACGGCCGCCGCGTACGCGCAGCTCGGCGGCATGCCGATGCTGATGATCACCGGGCAGAAGCCGATCAAGTCCAGCAAGCAGGGCCACTTCCAGATCGTCGACGTGGTCGACATGATGCAGCCGCTCACGAAGTTCACGCGGCAGATCGTGTCGATCGGCAACATCCCGTCGGCCGTGCGCGAGGCGTTCCGGCGCGCGGAGGAGGAGCGCCCGGGCGCCGCGCACCTCGAGCTGCCGGAAGACATCGCGCACGAAGAGGGCGACGGCAAGCCGATCCCGCGCAGCTACAGCCGGCGGCCGGTGGCGGAGGAGAAGGCGGTCGCGCATGCGGTCGACGCGATCCAGGCCGCGCGCCATCCGCTCTTGATGATCGGCGCGGGCGGCAACCGCAAGACCACCTGCAAGATGCTGCTCGAATTCGTCGACAAGACAGGCATCCCGTTCTTCACGACGCAGATGGGCAAGGGCGTGATCGACGAGACGCATCCGCTGTGGCTCGGCAACGCGACGCTGTCCGACGGCGATTTCGTGCATCGCGCGATCGAGCATGCGGACTGCATCATCAACGTCGGCCACGACGTGATCGAGAAGCCGCCGTTCTTCATGCGCACCGACGACAAGACCGTGATCCACGTGAACTTCCTCGGCGCGCAGGTCGATCCCGTCTATTTCCCGCAGATCGAAGTCGTCGGCGACATCGCGAACGCGGTGTGGCAGATGAAGGAGGCCGTGTCGCCGCAGCCGCACTGGGATTTCGCGCGCTTCGCGATGATCAAGGAGCACTTCGACGCACACCTGGAGAAGGGCCAGCACGACCCGCGCTTCCCGATGTATCCGGTGCGCATCGTCAACGACCTGTACAACGCAATGCCGGTCGACGGCATCGTCTGTCTCGACAACGGGATGTACAAGATCTGGTTCGCACGCTACTGGCGTGCGCACGAACCGAACTCGCTGCTGCTCGACAACGCGCTCGCGTCGATGGGCGCGGGCCTGCCGTCGGCGATCGCGACGAAGATCGTGCATCCGCAGCGCAAGGTGATCGCCGTGTGCGGCGACGGCGGCTTCATGATGAATTCGCAGGAACTCGAAACGGCCGTGCGGCTGAAGCTCGACATCGTCGTGATGATCCTGCGCGACGACGCGTTCGGGATGATCCGCTGGAAGCAGGAGAACATGAATTTCCCCGATTACGCGATGACGCTGCAGAACCCCGATTTCGTCGCGTATGCGCAAAGCTACGGCGCGCACGGGCATCGCGTCGAATCGGCCGACGATCTGGAGCCGTTGCTGCGCGAGTGCTTCTCGTCGCCGGGCGTGCACGTGATCGACGTGCCGATCGATTATTCGGACAACGAGCGCGTGCTGAACCGCGAGATCAAGCGCCTGTCGGCCCAGCTCTGAATTCCCCGTTCACAGGAAGGAGTCGTTCCATGTTGAAGGAAACCTATCCGTATTACCTCGCCAACGAAGCCGTCTACGCGAACACCGATCTGGAAGTGATGGACAAGTTCAGCGGCAAGGTCGCGACGCGCGTCGCGCTGGCCGATGCGAAGGCGATCGATGCGGCAATCGCCGCGGCGGTCGACGCCGCGAAGCCGATGCGCGAGCTGCGGGCCTTCAAGCGGCAGGCCGTGCTCGACCATTGCGTCGCGCGCTTTCGCGAGCGCTTCGACGAGCTGGCCGAAGCGCTGTGCATCGAGGCCGGCAAGCCGATCAACGATTCGAAGGGCGAAGTGACGCGGCTGATCGATACGTTCCGCGTGGCGTCCGAGGAATCGGTGCGCATCGACGGCGAGATCATCAACCTCGAGATTTCCGCGCGTGCGCAGGGCTATACGGGCTACACGAAGCGCGTGCCGGTCGGCCCGTGCTCGTTCATCTCGCCGTTCAACTTCCCGCTGAACCTCGCCGCGCACAAGGTCGCGCCCGCGCTCGCGGCCGGCTGCCCGTTCGTGCTGAAGCCCGCGAGCCGCACGCCGATCGGCGCGCTGATCATCGGCGAGGTGCTCGCGGAAACCGATCTGCCGAAGGGCGCGTTCTCGGTGCTGCCCGCGCATCGCGACGGCGCCGATCTGTTCACGACCGACGAACGTTTCAAGCTGCTGTCGTTCACGGGTTCGCCGGCAGTCGGCTGGGCGCTGAAGGAGAAGGCCGGCAAGAAGAAAGTCGTGCTGGAACTCGGCGGCAACGCGGCCGCGATCGTCGATGCCGATCAGCGCGACCGGCTCGACTACGTGGTCGAGCGTCTCGCGTTCGGTGCGTACTACCAGTCGGGCCAGAGCTGTATCGGCGTGCAGCGGATCCTCGTGCATGCCGATCTTTACGACGCGCTGCGCGAGAAGCTGATCGCGAAGACGCGCTCGCTGAAGATGGGCGATCCGAAGGATCCGTCGACGTTCGTCGGCCCGATGATCTCCGAATCGGAGTCGCGCCGGCTGTCGGGCTGGATGGACGCGGCCGTCGCGGCGGGCGCGAAGATCGTCGCGGGCGGCAAGGTCGACGGCGCGATGTTCGAGGCGACGCTGCTGGAAAACGTCGGGCACGAGCAGGACCTGTACCGGAAGGAGGCGTTCGGCCCCGTCGCGATCCTCGAGAAGTTCGACCGCTTCGACGACGCGCTCGCTCGCGTGAACGACAGCGACTTCGGGCTGCAGGCCGGCGTGTTCACCGATTCGCTCACGCATGCGCAGCGCGCATGGGACGAACTGGAGGTCGGCGGCGTCGTGATCAACGACGTGCCGTCGTTCCGCGTCGACAACATGCCGTACGGCGGCGTGAAGGATTCGGGGCTCGGTCGCGAAGGGGTCCGCTACGCGATCGAGGACATGACCGAACCGCGGCTGATGGTCGTGCGCCGACGGTAACGCGCAGGCACGCGGCACGGGTCCGCGACGGCACGCAGGCTGGCGATCGGGCCGGCCTGCGTGCCGTTTTTCATTGCGGTGCATGCATCGGGGCGGCACGGCGCGCGCACCCCGCACGGCAGCCCGCCCGGCGCGCGCTCGACTGCTGGCCTCGCCTCGTGATGTAATCGCGCCAAACTGCGGACCGCGGTACGACGCCGGAACGCGCGAATTCATTCTTCACGAGGTCGATTCATGTCCCCCGTCTCGGCATTCAAGCTGGTTCTGTTGTCATTTCTCGCGATCGTCGCGCTCGAATGCATCGCCAAGCGGCTGCGGCTGCCGCCCGCGGCCGCGCTGCTGATCGGCGGCATCGGTATCGCGTTCATTCCCGGCCTGCCGCCGATCAACCTCGATCCCGACCTGGTGCTGCTGGTGTTCCTGCCGCCGCTGCTGATGGACGGCGCGTACTTCTCCGTGTGGGAGGAGTTCAAGCGCAACGTCGGCGGCATCCTGATGCTCGCGATCGGCGCGGTCGTGTTCACGACGTTCGCGGTCGGCTTCGCCGTGCACTGGGTCGTGCCGGCGCTGCCGTGGGCCGCGTGCTTCGCGCTCGGCGCGATCGTGTCGCCGCCCGACGCGGTCGCCGCGAAAGCCGTGCTCGAACGCGTCGCGCTTCCGCGCCGGTTGATGGTGCTGCTCGAAGGCGAGAGCCTGCTGAACGACGCGGCCGGCCTCGTGCTGTTCCGCTTCGCGGTCGCGGCCGCACTCACCGGTGCGTTCAGCCTCGAGCACGCGGTCGTGCGTTTCGCGGAACTCGGGCTCGGCGGCGTGGTGGTCGGCTTCGTGGTCGGCAGGCTCGTCGTGTGGTTCCTGAAGCTGCTCGACGACGACTATCTCGTGATCACCGTCGCGGTAATCACCGGCTGGATCGCGTACATCGCAGGCGAAATGGTCGAGGTGTCGGGCGTGATCGCGACGGTCACGGCCGGCATGATCGTCGGCTGGCATCAGCACGAGGTGTTCTCGGCTGCCGTGCGCACGCGTGGCACCGCATTCTGGCAGGTCATCGTGTTCCTGCTCGAAGCGATGGTGTTCGTCCTGATCGGGCTGTCGCTGCGCGGCGCGATCCACCGGCTCGGCGGATTCGAGCAGGTGCTCGCCACGATGGTGCCGCCGGTGGTCGCGGTGCTGGCGGCGGTGATCCTGTCGCGCTTCGTGTGGATCTATGCGGTCGAGGCGCTGAAGTGGCCGGTGCGCGGGTTCGCACGGCGCGGCGAAGCGCCCGACTGGAAGGCCGCGACGATCATGAGCTGGGCCGGGATGCGCGGGGTCGTGACGCTGGCGATCGCGCTGTCGCTGCCCGAGGCGCTGCCCGGTCGCGACGTGATCCTGGTCGCGTCGTTCGCGGTGATCCTCGTCACCGTGCTGCTGCAGGGCACGACGATCGGGCCGCTGATCCGGCTGCTGCGCGTGCCGCAGCGCGAGGAGCGCGCCGCGCATCATCTGACCGAGCCGCAGACGTGGGCGCATGTCGAGGCTGCCCAGCTCGCGGCGATCCAGCCGCTCGTGCGCGACGAGAACGGCGTCGTGATCCACCCGCGCCTGCTCGAGCAGTACACGTATCGTGCGGAGCTGACCGAACGCGCGAAGAACGAACCCGAATACCCGGCGGAAGTGCGCACCGCGCACTACGACGTCGTGCTGGCCGCGATCCGGGCCGGGCGCGCGGAGTTGTTGCGCCTGCATCGGTCGGGGCGCATCCACGACGAGATGCTGCATGCGCTCGAACGCGATCTCGACCTGCAGGAAGTGTCCGCGCAGCACGCGCGCGGGTAAGCCGGCGCGACCTGCCATCGCACGGGCCGGCGTCCTGCCGGCGCCGCCGAACCGCGCGCCGGCCGATCCTGGCCGGCCGCGCGTTTTTTTGCACCTGTCTACCGGCCGATGTGGCGTATCGGCATCCGGCCCTCAATACGTCCGGCAAACAGCCTTGCAGCCCATGCAATCCTTATGGGACCGGTCTCGCAAACGTTATCGTCTTTCGAATCCGGAAATGATCCGATTTATCTGATTCCGTCTCTTTCGGCATATTTGGCAAAACTAAACCGGAAGGAGATAGATGCTGTGTTCTAATTTCATTTAGAATCAGCCGGTTATCTTTATTGAGAGAAAGAATGCGGAGGTAATGCGGTCGCCAATGGAGAAGGAATCGGCGTCCGAAGCCCCGTAAGGCAGTGCCGACAGGCCAAATCGGCGGAATCAGGCGGTTTTTTCAACCGCCAAAATAAGATAGTGTCCAAGTCGGATAAACAACTCCTATGAAAGAATCGATTGGAGATTCGGCGTTTGAAACTGTATTTATGAAAGAATCGAGCAGTGATAATGCCTCGGATTGTCTCGAATCGGGGTTATCGGTCCTCCTGGTCGACGATCAACCGTTCGTCGGCGAGGTGATCCGTCGCGCGCTGCGCAGCGAACAGGACATCAACCTGCATGTGTGCACCGACGCGCACCGGGCGATGGCGGTCGCGCGCGACGTGAAGCCGACGGTGATCCTGCAGGACCTCGTGATGCCGGAGATCGACGGCCTCGATCTCGTCCGCGCGTGGCGCGCGGACGCCGGCACCGCACGCGTGCCGATCATCGTGCTGTCCGCGAAGGAGGAGCCGATCGTCAAGCGCGAGGCGTTCATTGCCGGCGCGAACGACTATCTGGTGAAGCTCCCCGACGCAATGGAGCTGACCGCGCGCATCCGCTATCACTCGAATTCGTACCTGATGTCCCGGCAGCGCGACGAGGCGCTCGATTTCCTGTCGCACGACATGCGTTCCCCGCAGACGTCGATCCTCGCGCTGCTCGACGTCTACCGCACCGAACACGGCGACATGCCGGCGATCATGGAGCGCATCGCCGGCCATGCGCGGCGCGCGCTTGCGCTCGCCGACGGTTTCATCCACCTGACCCGCGCGCAGTCCGAGCGCCGCGCGCACGAGGTCGTGAGTCTCAACGAGATCGTGCTCGATGCCGTCGACCAGCTGTGGGAGAAGGCGGCCGGGCTCGGCTGCCGGGTCGTCGCGCACGTGCCCGACACCGAGTGCGTGACGATGGGCGACCGTATGATGCTCACGCGCGCGGTCGCGAACCTGATCGACAACGGGCTGAAATACGGCCCGGCCGGCACCGACGTGCACTGCACGCTGGGCAGCGAGGACGGCGCCTGGCTGATCGGCGTCGAGGATACCGGCGCCGGCATCGCCCCGGAGCAACGCACGGCCGCGACCGAGTCGTTCGTGCAGCTCGAATCCGCACATGGTGCGGCGCGCGGCGGCTTCGGCCTCGGGCTCGCATTCGTCCGCGCGACGGCGGCGCGGCACCGCGGCCGGATCCTGATGCGCAATACGGCGCGCGGCTTCATGGTCGCGCTTCGGCTGCCGGCGCAAGCGGAGCGGTGATTTTGCGGCGCGGCCTGCCGGCGCCGCGTCGTCCGCAGACCCCGATACGCTCGCGGCGCGCCTCTCGGCGCGCAGGCGGGCGCGGATTTTTTCAACGCTGATTTTAGAAAGCCCATAACGAACATGGCCACCGTGACGCCTCGCGCGACCAATGAAAGCCTGCATCCGACGATCGGCGCCGCCCGGCTGACGCTCGGTAATCGCATCCTGCTCAGCTTCGGCGTGCTGTTCGTGCTGATGCTGGTGACAGCCGGCGTGTCGTACGAGCGACTGCGCGCGATCAATGCCGAAGCCGTCAGCATCGAGCGTGACTCGCTGCCCGGCGTCTACCTCGCGTCGTCGCTGCGCGCAGCGGTCAACGAAACGTTCGTCATGCTGCAGCAGGCGACCTTTGTCGAGACCGATCCCGACGCCGCGCAGCGCGATCTCGCGAAGATCACGGACGCGACGAAGCAGGTCGAGTCGCTGTCGGTCGACTACCAGGCATCGATCTTCCGCGACGACGACCGCGCGCGGTTTGCGACGTTTCGCGGCGCATACGATCGCTACCTGCCGCTGTTGACCGACGCGGTCCAGAAGCACCACGGCTCGCGCGACGAAGCGATCGCCGCCTACGCGAAGGTGTTGCCGGGCTGGACCGAGGTCGTGCAGGACGCGAACATCATGGTCCAGGAGAACCGCAAGTTCGCCGACCAGTCCGCGAGGCTGATCCGCGAATCCGTGCAGGACACGGAAGTCGTGCTCGTCGGCGCGCTGACGATCATGCTGCTGTCCGCGCTCGGGCTCGGCTACCTGCTGTACCGTTCGGTCACGGTCCCGATGGCGCGGCTCGTCGAAGTGCACGACGTGATGCGTACCGGCAACCTCACGCGCCGCCTCGACCTGCGCCGCCGCGACGAATTCGGCACGCTCGAGACGGGCTTCAACCGGATGGCCGACGAGCTGACCGAACTCGTCGCGCGCGCGCAGCAGTCGTCGCTGCAGGTGACGACGTCAGTGGCCGAGATCGCGGCCACCTCGCGCGAGCAACAGGCGACCGCGAACGAAACCGCTGCGACGACGACCGAGATCGGCGCGACCTCGCGCGAGATCTTCGCGACATCGCGCGACCTGCTGCGCACGATGAACGAGGTGGCCGGCGTGGCCGAGCAGTCGGCGACGCTCGCGGGCGTGAGCCAGAGCGGGCTCACGCGGATGGGCGAGACGATGCGCAGCGTGATGGACGCGGCCGGCTCGGTGAACGCGAAGCTCGCGATCCTCAACGAGAAGGCGCTGAACATCAACCAGGTGGTCGCGACGATCACCAAGGTGGCCGACCAGACCAACCTGCTGTCGCTGAACGCGGCGATCGAGGCCGAGAAGGCCGGCGAGTACGGCCGCGGCTTCGCGGTCGTCGCGACCGAGATCCGCCGCCTGGCCGACCAGACGGCCGTCGCGACCTACGACATCGAGCAGACGGTGAAGGAAATCCAGTCGGCCGTGTCGGCGGGCGTGATGGGCATGGACAAGTTCTCCGAGGAAGTGCGCCGCGGGATGCTCGACGTGCAGCAGGTCGGCGGGCAGCTGTCGCAGATCATCGCCGAGGTGCAGACGCTCGCGCCGCGCTTCCAGATGGTCAACGAAGGGATGCAGACGCAGGCGAACGGCGCCGAGCAGATCACGCAGGCGCTGTCGCAGCTGTCGGAGGCCGCGCAGCAGACGGCCGAGTCGCTGCGCCAGTCGTCGCAGGCGATCGACGACCTGACGCTGGTGGCGAACCAGTTGCGTACCAGCGTGTCGCGCTTCAAGGTCGACGCGTGACGCGCGCCGATCCGCAGAACGGCGCGCATGCGCTGTTCCTGATGTTCGAGCTCGACGGCGAGCGCTATGCGCTCGACGCGGCCGGCATCGACGAGGTGCTGCCGCTCGCGGACACGAAGGCCGTGCCCGGCGCACCCGACTGGATCGCCGGACTGCTGATGCGCGGCGGCCAGCCGGTGCCGGTGATCGACGTGCCGATGCTGGCGCTCGGCCGGCGCGCGCATGCGCTGCGCTCGACGCGGCTTGTGATGGTCCGCTACCGCGCGGGCGACACGGGCGTCGAGCGCACGCTCGGCCTGATCGTCGAACGTGCGACGCAGACGATGCGGATCGACCGCGCGGCGTTCCACGCAAGCGGCATCTCGACCGCGCGCACGCGCTGGCTCGGGCACGTCGCGAATACGCCTGACGGCGTCGTGCAGCAGGTGTCGGTGTCCGACCTGGTCGACGATGTCGCGCGCCTGTATCTGTTCGACGGCCTGACGGGCCACGGGGGGGAATTCGCATGAAAGCGTCCGAATCGCGATTTCGCGGCTGGCTGTTGCGCGAGACCGGCATCGACTCCGATTCGCTCGGCAACGATTTCCTGACGCGGGCGCTGACGGAGCGCGTGCATACGCTGCAGGCGGACGGCGAGCGCCTGCCGTCGGCGGCGCGGCCGCCCGTCACGCCGGAAGCGCTCGACGCGTACTGGCAGCAGCTGAACGCATCGGCCGACGAGAGGCGTGCGCTGATCGAGCTGTTCGTCGTGCCCGAGACGTGGTTCTTCCGCGACCGCGAGGCGTTCGCGACGCTCGCGCGGCTCGCGACCGAGCGGCTTGCCGCGATGCCCGGCCGCGTGATCCGCGTGCTGAGCGCGCCGTGCTCGACGGGCGAGGAGCCGTATTCGGCGGCGATGGCGCTGCTCGACGCGGGGCTCGACCCGGCCAGCTTCGCGATCGATGCGATCGATCTCAGTGCGCGCGCGATCGAACAGGCGCGGCTCGGCTGTTACGGGCGCAACGCGTTTCGCGGGACGGCCACCGAGTTTCGGTCACGGTACTTCACGCCGGCGAGCGACGGCTGGCTGCTCGACGAGCGCGTGCGCGCATGCGTGCAGTTCCGTCACGCGAACCTCGTCGAACCGGCCGCGGATACGGGTATCCGCTACGATTTCGTGTTCTGCCGCAACGTGCTGATCTACTTCGACCGCGACGCGCAGGATCGCGTGATCCGCTCGCTCGACGCGTTGCTCGTCGACGACGGCATGCTGTTCGTCGGGCCGGCCGAAACGGGCGTCGCGATGCGGCACGGGATGCGCTCGGCGCGCGTGCCGCTGGCGTTCGCGTTTCATCGTGAGCCGGCCTGCACGGCGGCCGATGCGGGCGCGGCCCGGTCGGCGCCGCCGCTGTCGGCGGCGGCGCCGTACCGGCATGCGGAGCGCCTCACGGTCGCGCCGCTCGCGGCGACGCGCCCGGTGCTGGCCGTCGCGCCGCCGGCCTGGCGTGGCGACGCGGGGCAGCCGATCGCGGTGCCGCCGCCGGCCGTGAACACGGCCGCCTTCGACGCACGGGCCGACCTGCCGGTCGCGACGGCCGACGCGGCCGCGCCGGTTGCCGAAGGCCTCGCGCCGACGCTCGAGGATGCACAGGCGCTCGCGAACGCGGGCGCATTCGACGAAGCCGAGCGCGTGCTCGCGCAGTTTTCGGCGCGCGTCGGGCCGCATGCCGACGCGTTCTACCTGAACGGATTGATCGCGGATGCGCGCGGGCGCGCCGCGGAAGCGGGCGACTTCTACCGGAAGGCGCTGTACCTGCGACCCACGCACCACGAAGCGCTGACCCATCTCGCGACGCTGCTCGACGTCGGCGGCGATCGCGCGGGGGCGCAATGGCTGCTCGAGCGCGCACGGCGCTCGGCCGGCTGACACGATGACGGGAACGGGACCGACACCGCGATGACCAGAGAAACTCATGAACCGCGCCGCCGCTGCCATTGACGATACGACGATCGACGTCGACGATTGCTGGAACCGGATCGGCACGCGCGGCGACCGCTCGTGCGAGCGGCTGAACGACTGCCTGCGCTGCCTGAACTGCCCGGTCTACGCATATCACGCGGCGAAGCTGCTCGAGCGTCCGCTCGACGCCGCCGAGCGGGCCGACGCGACGCGCCGGATCGGCGCGTTCGGCGTCACGCACGCGGGCGGCGACGACGGCGACACGCATCATGCGGCGCTGGCGTTCCGCGTGGCCGACGAATGGCTCGCGCTGCCGATCGGCGTGCTGCGCGAGATCGCCGGCACGCGCCCGATTCATTCGCTGCCGCATCGCCGCAATTCGGCCGTGCGCGGTGTGGTCAACATTCGCGGCACGCTGCGCATCGCGATCTCGATCGGCGCGCTGCTCGGGCTCGATGCAGGCAAGGGCGGCAACCGCGATGGCGACGGCCGTTTCACGCGGCTGCTGGTCGCTGCGCACCAGGGTGAACCGGTCGTGTTTCCGGTCGACGAAGTCGAGGGCGTGCTGCGCTTCGGCGCATCCGACTGGGTGCCGGTGCCGGCGACCGTCGGGCGTGCGAGCGCCGGCCTGTCGCGCGGCGTACTGTCGTGGCGCGGCAAGTCGGTGGGCCTGCTCGACGACGATCGGCTGTTCGACGCCGTGACACGGAGCATGCGATGAGCGGCGATGACGACCTGAGCCACCTGTCGCTGCTCGAGCTGTATCGCGAGGAGACGCGCACGCAGACCCAGGCGCTGTCCGAGCGGCTGCTCGCGCTCGAATCGGGCGAGCCCGACTCCGTCGCGCTCGAAGCCTGCATGCGCGCCGCGCATTCGCTGAAGGGCGCCGCGCGCATCGTCGGCGTGCCGCTCGGCGTCGACATCGCGGGGCGGATGGAGGAATGCTTCGTCGCCGCGCAGGCCGGCACGATCTCGCTGACGGCCACGCACGTCGACGTGCTGCTCGCCGGCGTCGATTTGCTGGTGCGCGTCGGTGATCCGCAGGCGCAGCCCGTGACGCCGACCGAGATCGACGTGTTCGCGGCCGCGCTGACGGGCGCCGACGGCGCACAGACGATGCAGGCGCCTGCCGCGATGCCGCCGCCGGCGCCGCCGTCGGTCATGCCGTATCGCGACCACGACGGTGCCGCGAACGAGCCGGTCGGCGCGAGCGCCGCGGTGCCGCCGCTCGCCGTGTCGGGCGCGGTGCCCGATCCGGCGCAGGCCGGCCGCGTGGCCGGTGCCGGCGCGATGCGCCGCGTGCGTGCCGATACGCTGAACCGGCTGCTGAGCCTGTCGGGCGAATCGCTGGTCGAATCGCGCTGGCTCAAGCCGTTCGCCGAGTCGATGCTGCGCGTGAAGCGTGCGCAGCGCGACGCGGCCCGTTCGCTCGACCTGATGGTCGAACAATTCGCCGATGAGCTCGATGCCGGCATGCTCGCGTCGATGAACGAAGTGCGGCACATGCTCAACGATCTGCAGCGTTCGCTGGCCGAGCGCATGGACGAATTCGACCGCTTCGAGCGGCGCAGCACGCATATCGCCGAGCAGCTGTACGACGAGGCGCTGCAGTGCCGGATGCGGCCGTTCGGCGACGCGACGCGCGCGTATCCGCGCATCGTCCGCGATCTCGCGCGCTCGCTCGGCAAGCAGGTGCGCTTCTCGATCGTCGGCGAGGGCACGCAGGTCGATCGCGACATCCTCGACCTGCTCGACGCGCCGCTCGGCCATCTGCTGCGCAACGCGATCGACCACGGCGTCGATTCGCCCGACGCGCGGCGCGCGCGCGGCAAGCCAGCCGAGGCCAGCGTGACGCTGGAGGCACGCCACAGCGCCGGCTCGCTGCTCGTCAGCGTGATCGACGACGGGCCGGGCGTCGACATGGACGCGCTGCGCGCGGCCGTCGTGCGCCAGCGCCTGACCGACGACGAGACCGCCGCGCGGCTGTCCGACCCCGAGCTGCTCGAATTCCTGCTGCTGCCGGGCTTCTCGATGCGCGATGCGGTGACCGACGTGTCGGGGCGCGGCGTCGGCCTCGACGCGGTGCAGGAGATGGTGCGCGGCGTGCGCGGCGCGGTGCGGATCTTCAACGAGCCGGGCGCGGGCATGCGCTTCGTGCTGCAGCTGCCGCTCACGCTGTCGGTGATCCGCAGCCTGCTCGTCGAAGTCGGCGGCGAGCCGTATGCGTTCCCGCTCGCGCACGTGCGCCGCACGCTCGAACTCGCGCATGCCGACATCGACGTGCTCGAAGGGCAGCCGCATTTTCCGTTCGACGGCCGGCGCGCGGGCCTGGTCGCCGCGCACCAGCTGCTCGACGCGGGCGAGCCCGACGCCACGCGCACCAGCACGGCCGTCGTGGTCGTCGGTGCCGAGCCCGAGCTGTACGGCGTCGCGGTCGACCGCTTCCTCGGCGAGCGGATGCTCGTCGTGCAGCCGCTCGACAGTCGCCTGCACAAGATCCAGAACATCGCGGCCGGCGCGCTGCTCGAGAACGGCGATCCGGTACTGATCGTCGACGTCGAGGACCTGATCCGCTCGGTCGACAAGCTCGTGCGCGGCGGGCAGCTTGCGCGGCTCACGCGCGACCCGCAGCTCGCGCTCGCCGATCGCCGCCGCCGCGTGCTCGTCGTCGACGATTCGCTGACGGTGCGCGAGCTCGAACGCAAGCTGCTGGAAAAGCGCGGCTACGACGTGACGGTCGCGGTCGACGGGATGGACGGCTGGAACGCGGTGCGCAGCGACGTGTTCGATCTGGTCGTGACCGACGTCGACATGCCGCGCATGGACGGCATCGAACTCGTCACGCTGATCAAGGGCGACCCGATGCTCAAGCGCGTGCCGGTGATGATCGTGTCGTACAAGGATCGCGACGAGGATCGCCGCCGCGGGCTCGATGCTGGCGCCGACTACTACCTCGCGAAAAGCAGCTTCCACGACGAGGCGCTGCTCGACGCCGTGCACGACCTGATCGGAGGCGCGCGCGGATGAACATCGGCATCGTCAACGACCTGCCGCTGGCCGTGGAGGCGCTGCGCCGCGTGATCGCGCTGCGCGCGGACCACCGCGTGCTGTGGGTCGCGACCGACGGCGACGAGGCGGTGGATTTCTGCGTCGCCCATCCGCCCGACGTCGTGCTGATGGATCTCGTGATGCCGAAGGTCGACGGCGTTGCCGCGACGCGCAGGATCATGGCGCGCGCGCCGTGCGCGATCCTGATCGTGACGGCGAGCGTCAGTGCGAACACGTCGTCGGTGTACGAGGCGATGGGGGCCGGCGCGCTCGATGCGGTCGACACGCCGACGCTCGCGCTCGGGCTGTCGGCCGACGCGTCGCCGCAGGCGCTGCTCGCGAAGATCGACCAGATCGGCCGGTTGCTCGAAAGCCGGACGGCGGCGCTCGTCCCGCCGGGGCCGGCGCCCGCGCGCGGCCAGCCGACGCTCGTCGCGATCGGCGCGTCGGCGGGCGGGCCGACCGCGCTCACCGCGCTGCTGCGCGCGCTGCCGGCCGATTTCCCGGCCGCGCTCGTGATCGTCCAGCACGTCGACCAGGCGTTCGCGTACGGGATGGCCGAGTGGCTCGACGGCTATACGCGGCTGCCGGTGCGCGTCGCGCGGCAGGGCAGCGTGCCGCAGGCCGGCGAGGTGCTGCTCGCGGCGACCAACGATCACCTTTACGTGTCGCCGCGCGGCGTGCTCGGCTATACGCAGCATCCGGTCGAGACACCGTACCGGCCGTCGATCGACGTGTTCTTCAACAGCGTTGCCGACGGCTGGCAGGGCGACGCGCTCGGCGTGCTGCTGACGGGCATGGGGCGCGATGGTGCGCTCGGGCTGAAGGCGATGCGCGCGAAGGGCTGCTACACGATCGCGCAGGACGAGGCAACCAGCGCTGTCTACGGGATGCCGAAGGCGGCCGCGGCGATCGGCGCGGCGTCGGCGATCCTGCCGCTCGAGCGGATCGCCCCCCAGCTGGTTTCGCGCATCACGCGCCCGCTGCGCGACTGACGGCGCGCCGGGGCTGCATTGCCGGCGATGCACGGCGTCGCGTACAATGGCCGCCTGCGGAGATGGCATGCCTCCCTGCGGTCGTTCCCGGCGCGTTGCGCGCGGTGCGGCCCTCAACCGCCGGTTCGCCCGGCTGATGATGCCTGCGTGTTCCTGGGTCGTCAGGAGGTCGCAGGCCGTCGATGCGGTATTCTGCCGCCCAGGTTTTGATGTTCAGTCGAATCTGGAAATCATGTTTTTCACGACTTCTTCCGATCTTCTCGCGACCGTGCGCTACGTGTGCCGCTGGCTCGCGCTTTCGGCGCTGCTCGGCGCGCTCGCCGGCACGGCTTCCGCGCTGTTCCTGATCGCGCTCGACTGGGCGACCGGCACGCGCGTCGCGCATCCGTGGCTCCTGTGGGGGCTGCCGGCCGCCGGTTTTGCCACCGGCTGGATCTATCACCGTTTCGGCCAGTCGGTCGCGCGCGGCAACAACCTGCTGATCGACGAGATCCACGACCCGAAGGCGCTCGTGCCGAAGCGGATGGCGCCGCTCGTGCTCGTCGCGACCGTCGTCACCCACCTGTTCGGCGGCTCGGCCGGCCGCGAGGGCACGGCCGTGCAGATGGGCGGCGCGCTGGCCGATCGCATCACACACGTGTTCCGCCTCGATCGCGAGCATCGCCGCGTGCTGCTGATGGGCGGCATCGCGGCCGGTTTCGCGTCGGTGTTCGGCACGCCGCTCGCGGGCGCCGTGTTCGGGCTCGAGGTGCTCGCGATCGGGCGCGTGCGGTACGACGCGCTGTTGACCTGCGTCGCGTCGGCGATCGTAGCGGACGTCGTGTGCCGCACATGGGGCGTGCATCACGCGGCCTATGCGATTCCGTTCGTGCCGGCCGTGTCGGCGACGGGGCTGGCCGTGACGATCGTCGCGGGCGTCGCGTTCGGCGTCGTCGGGCGGCTGTTCGCGTTCGCGACGCATGCGCTGACCGCATGGTTCCGGCGCGTCGTTCGCTACGCGCCGCTGCAGCCGGTGCTCGGCGGCCTGCTCGTCGCGGCGGCAGCCACCGTGCTGAACGTGCCGCAGTATCTCGGCCTCGGCATCCCGACGATCGAAGCGGCATTTCACGGCCCGCTGCCGCTGTACGATTTCGCGGGCAAGTTCGCGTTTACGGTCGTCACGCTCGCGTCGGGGTTCAAGGGCGGCGAAGTGACGCCGCTGTTCTACATCGGCGCGACGCTCGGCAACGCACTCGGCCAGGTGCTGGCGCTGCCGGTGCCGGTCCTCGCGGGGCTGGGGTTCGTCGCGGTGTTCGCGGGCGCGGCCAACACGCCGATCGCGTCGACGATCATGGCGATCGAACTGTTCGGCGCGGACATCGGCGTGTACGCGATCGTCGCGTGTGTCGTCGCTTATCTGTTTTCGGGGCACGCGGGGATTTACCGCGCGCAGCGCGTGGCGGTGGGGAAGGGGACGCAGGCCGAGGTGGAATGAGGCGGGGGCGAACGTCCGTCCCCATCGGCCGAGCGGTGTTTCAGTTCACTGCATGCCGGACGTCAACCTGGAGACATTCGATGACGCTGGACGACTTTCTGACCGAAGCGAAACGCCTTGCCAGGCCATGCCGTCTCTACCGCTTCGCGGACGACGGCGAATCCGTCACCGGCTACTGGCATGGGGTCGACGCCGGCGCGTCGTGCATCTCCGTCGAACGTGACGGCACCTGGCTGAACGTGTACCTCGACGAAAGCGGCACGGGCGGCCGCGTGGAGATTTCCGCGCAACCTGTCCGCTCCGACCGCCCGCTGTGCCGATCCGACGCGATATCGCTTCCGCCGGTCGACGCGCTGTTCCGCTTCGGCTCCGCCGCGATCGGCGCGTACCTCGCTTCACACGGCTGGCAGCGCGACTGGGGATTCAACGGCAACTTCAAGGGCGCGGCCGCGCACGTCTACGAGCGCGAGTGGATGGCGCAATGTCCGCTCTACACGGGCGGCGTGGTGGCCGTCGCGGGCGGATGGAACATGCCGTGGCCCGATGACGGGGACGAGCCGATCGACCTCGATCTCGTCCTCTGGACGTTCGAGGAAGCGGAGCCGTGGGTCGAGGTGTTTGCCGACGGCGGCCGGTACTCGGTGATCCAGCGGATCACCTAGCACGCGGGTAATCAGCCTTTACTGCTTCGGCAGCTTCGCGACATTGCGCGCCAGCAGTTCCTCGATATCGATGCCTTTTTCCGCCAGCAGCGCGGTGACGACGCCGTTCAATTCGCCGAGCGTTTCCTTGACCGATTCGCGGATCGTATCGACGACGACCTGGGTGCTGCGCTCGATCTCGATGTTGACCTTGTCGTTGACGCCCTTTGCATCGAACGTGGTCGCGCGGCGCGTTTCGGGAATCAGCCAGACGTCGAACCAGCCTTCGTCGCGATTGACGTCCGACACGGTGAGGCTGCAGCCGTTGATCGCGATGTAGCCTTTCGCGAACACATAGCGCTTGAACTCGGCAGGCACGCCGATGCGGATCATCCGGTTGTGCTCGGACGATGCGATGTGCAGGATGGTCCCCGGGAAATCGACGTGACCGGACAGCGGATGCCCGCCGATCTCCGCGCCGTCCTTCGCGGCCCGCTCGACGTTGACCCGGGCGCCGGTCGTGAGGTCGGCCAGCGTGGTGATCCGCAGGCTCGGCAACATGATGTCGAAGTCGATCAGCTCCGGCGAATGGATCGTCGTCACCGTCAGGCAGACGCCGTCGACCGACACGCTGGCGCCGATCTCGATCTCGTCGGTGAAGCGCTCGGGGAATGCGATGCTGAACGTCCTCAGTTCGCCGTGATCCTTGATGGCGTTGATGGTGCCAACACCCTGAACAATGCCTGTAAACATGGTCTGCCTTTCGTCGCGAATTGCCTGGCCGACATGATAAGTGATCCCGGCGGCGGACACTTGCGCGGCGCGCGGTTCGGCGCCGCCGGGCAAGTGTCGCGGGCAAAAAAAGGCCGTGCGCATGGCACGGCCTCGATCCGGAACCGATTGCCGCCGACATGGCCCGGGCGGCGCTGACCGCGCCGCCGGGCCGTGTCGCGACACGCTTGGGTCAAGCCTCCGCCGGCTCCCCCAGCGGCCCGGCTTCATCGTTCGCCACGCGCCGAGGCGTATCCGCGAGCCCCTTCGCGAGCTCCAGCGCCTGCCGCTCGAACAGCCGGCGGTAGATACCGCCGTCGATGCGGATCAGCGCGTCGTGGTTGCCTTCCTCGATCACCTTGCCGCGATCGAGCACCAGCAGCCGGTCGAGCGCGCGCACGGTCGATAGCCGGTGCGCGACCACGAGCGTCGTGCGGCCGACCATCAGCCGCTCCATCGCCTGCTGGATCAGCAGCTCGCTTTCGCTGTCGAGGCTCGACGTCGCTTCGTCGAGAATCAGGATCGGTGCATCGGCGAGGAATGCACGCGCGATCGCGACGCGCTGGCGCTCGCCGCCCGACAGCTTGATCCCACGTTCGCCGACGAGCGTGTCATAGCCGTCCGGCAGTGCGGCGATGAAGTCGTGCGCGCTGGCGAGACGCGCGGCGCGCTCGATGTCGGCGCGGCTCGCATCGGGGCGCGCATACGCGATGTTCTCGGCCAGCGTACGGTGGAACAGCACGGGCTCCTGCTGCACGATCGCGATCTGGCTGCGCAGCGAATCCTGCCGCACGCGCGCGATGTCCTGGCCGTCGATCGTGATGCGGCCGCCCGACACGTCGTACAGGCGCTGGATCAGCTTGATGAACGTCGTCTTGCCCGATCCCGAGTGGCCGACGAGGCCCACGCGCTCGCCCGGCGCGATGCGCATCGAGAAGTCGTCGTACAGCGGCACCGGATGGTTGCCGTAGCGGAACGTCACGTGCTCGAAGCGGATCTCGCCTTGCCCGATCCGGATGGCCGGCGCGTCGGGGCGATCGTCGATGCCGAGCGGCTGGCGTTCGAGCGCGACGAGTTCCTCCATGTCGTTCACCGAGCGCTGCAGGTTGCGGATGTGCATGCCGACGTCGCGCAGGTAGCCCTGCAGCATGAAGAACATCGTCAGCGCGAACGCGATGTCGCCGACGCTCGCCTCGTCGTTCACCCACAGCCGCAGTGCGACGCCGATCATCGCGGCCTGCATCGCGACGAGCATCGCACCCTGCAGCCCGCCGTTGAACGTGCCGCGCACCCACGTGCGGCGCGTGCGCTGCCGCCACTTGCCGATCACGCGTGCGAGCCGCGCTTCCTCGCGCGTTTCTGCGCCGAATGCCTTGACCACGGCATTGCAGCTCACGGCGTCGGCGAGCGCGCCGCCCATGCGCGTATCCCACAGGTTGCCGAGCCGCGCGGCCGGCGCGACGATGCCGAGCGACACCGCGACCGTCACCGAGATGTACAGCAGCGACCCCGCGCCGACGACGAGCCCCATCACGGGCCAGTGCGTGCCGAGCAGCGCGGTGGCGCCGACCAGCATCGCGACCGACGGCAGCAGCGCGATCAGCACGGTGTCGTTCAGCAGGTCGAGCGCCCAGATGCCGCGCGTGATCTTGCGCACGGTCGAGCCCGCGAAGCTGTTCGCGTGCCAGTCGGTCGAGAAGCGCTGCACGCGGTGGAACGACGCGGCGGCGATCTCGCTCATCATCTTCAGCGTGAGCGTGATGATGTTCAGGTACACGCCCTGGCGCAGCACCGTCGCGCCGAGGCTGAGCGCGGCGAGCGTGCCGAACGCGACGAGGGCCGAATGCCACGCGGCGGCGCGGTCGGTCAGGCCGGTCGACAGCGTATCGACGAGGCGGCCGGCGAACAGCGGCGTGAGGACGTCCGCGAGCGCGGCGAGCAGCGCGAAGCCCGCGACCGTGGCGGTGCGCGCCGGCTGCTTGCGCCAGTAACGAAGGGTGAAGCCGAAGACGGCCTGGAATGCGTGGCCGCCCAGATGGGCAGTTTTTCTGGTCATTTATCGTTGCCCGGCGCATCGCGCGACGGGACTTTCCGGTTCGGAGAACGTCGAAAACGCAACAGCCGGGCCGCGCGGAAAACGCGGGCGGAGCGAAAAACGGGCTGTCGGGAAAAGCGCGGCTGACGGGTTAGCGGAAAACTCGGGAGCCGGCGCGGACGGCGGGCTGGATCAGCTGCGCCGTGGGACCACGTTCGAGAAGGTGGCTGGCATTCGGAACATCTGCACCTCCTCTGAAGTGAACGTTGAAAGGACGCCGAAAAGACGTGAAAAGATTCTATCAGCAGTGTACGGCGCGCTGCAACGTCTGACGAATGCGGCGTTGCGGCGTCGATACGGTTAGTATTCAGGGTTTCGGCCCTGCTTTCGCGGGCGTTCCGCGGCGCGGCAGCGCAGGGGCCGGCAGGGGCATCGATTACACTTCGGCGTCCACGGCGCACGATGGTGCGGCCCCGCAGATTCACCCCAGATTTACCCCCGATACACACCTGAGGAAACGATGAGCGACGTTCAGCAAGGCATCCTGGCTCCGATCGACACGGCAGCCCGATACCTCACTTTCACGATTTCGAATGACGGCAACGTGGCAGCGGCGCTGGCCGCGCTGCGCGAGATCGTCGACGGACGCGACACGGTCGTCGGGTTCGGACAGTCGCTGGCCGCACACCTCGGGCGTCCGGTGCCGGGCCTGACCGACTTCCCGGCGTTCGCGGTGAAGGACCGCACGCTGCCGGCCACGCCGGCCGACGTGTGGGTCTGGCTGCGCGCCGACGACCGCGGCGAGATCGTGCTGCGTGCGCGGGCGATCGAACGCGCGCTCGCGCCGGCATTTGCGCTGCAGGATGCCGTCGATGGGTTCCGCTATTCGAACGATCGCGACCTGTCCGGTTACGAGGACGGCACCGAGAACCCGGAAGGCGACGACGCGGTGGCCGCGGCGGTCGTGACGGGGCAGGGCGCGGGGCTCGACGGTGCGAGCTTCGTCGCCGTGCAGCAGTGGCTGCACGACTTCGACCAGATGGAGCGTATTCCGTCGGGCGACATGGACAACATCGTCGGGCGCCGCCGCTCGGACAACGAGGAGCTCGACGACGCGCCCGAGTTCGCGCACGTGAAGCGCACCGCGCAGGAAAGCTTCGAACCCGAGGCGTTCATGCTGCGGCGTTCATCGCCGTGGTCGGACGCGCGCCGCGCGGGCCTCTACTTCGTCGCGTTCGGCTGCTCGTTCCGCGCATTCGACGTGCAGATGCGCCGGATGAGCGGCGCGGACGACGGGATCGTCGACGGCCTGTTCCGCTTCACGCGGCCGCTGACGGGCGCGTATTTCTGGTGCCCGCCGATGAAGGGCGGCAAGCTGGACCTGTCCGCGCTCGGACTGTAAACGCCGGGCAGCAACGACGAACGGGCGGGTCGCGCATCGTGCGCGGCCCGCCCGTTTTGCATGTCACGCGGCGATCGCATGCCGCGTGTCGCTTGCGGCACGTATCAGTTCAATGACGTTTCGATCCGCGTGCCGCGCTTGATGAACTGCGTCACCGGCGTCTTCTCGCAGATTTCCGCGAGACGCTGGCGTTGCGCATCGTCGAGCGGCCCGTCGAGCGTCACGACGCGGCGCACGTACTGCGCGCCGTCGCGATCGGCATGCAGCTCGGTGCGCACGGCGATGCGCGTGGCCGGCCACGTCTTGCGCTGCATGTACATGCGCAGCGTCGCGGCCGTGCATTGCGCGAGACCGGCCAGCACGAATTCGTACGGCGCCGGCCCGCGGTCCTGGCCGCCTTCGCGCGGCGCTTCGTCGCCGGTCAGCGCGTGCGTGCCGGCCTGCAGCTGGACGACGTAGTCGGGTGCGTTCGCGTCGAGCACGGCGGCGGCATGGATGAGCGACATGGCAAGTCTCCGGTAGGCGGGAAGTGGAAAGCGGGCGCCGCACGGCGGCGCGCAGCCGTCAGCATACCGTCCCGGCGTGCGGCGATGCGTCGGCGGCGCCGGCGCTGCTGCGCACGAGCGCGGCGATGCGTTCGCGTACCCACTGGTGCGCGCGATCGGTGTCGCGCGATTCGTGCCAGTACGCGAGGAGCGGGAACGGCTTGAGCCGCAACGGCAGCGGCCGCACGACGATCGGCAGCAGCGCGGCCATGCGCAGCGCATAGGTGTGCGGTAGCGTGACCAGCAGGTCGCCGGCCGCGGCGATCTGGCACGCGGCGAAATAGTGCTGGCAGGTGAGGCGGATATCGCGGAAGCGTCCGTCGTTGCCGAGCAGCACGTCGAGCGATTGCGGTTCGCCGAGCGACGACACCGCGATGTGCTGCGCCGCGAAATAGTCGCTGCGCCGCAGCGGCGTGCATGCCAGCGGATGATCGCGCCGCAGCGCGACGACGAGCGAATCGTCGAGCAGGTGCTCGGTCGCGATGCGCGGGCCCGTCTGCACGCGACGATCGACGACGAGGTCGGCATTGCCCGATGCGAGTTCGCGCTCGATGTCGGGCACCGCGATGCGACGGCTCACGAGCCGCAGGCCCGGCGCTTCGTCGGCGAATGCCGCGACGATCCGCGGCAACGCAATCGATTCCAGCACGTCGCGAATGCCGACGGCGATGCTCAGGTCGAGCGTCGCGGGATCGAATGCCGACGGATCGCGCACGGTGCGTTGCAGGCCCTTCAGGTGCAGTTGCACGTCCGCGATGATTGCGCGTGTGCGTTCGGTCGGCGCGACGCGATTGCCTTGGCGCACGAACAGCGGATCGTCGAAATGCGCACGCAGCCGGTTGAGGGCATGCGTGACGGCCGGTTGCGTGAGATGCAGCGCGCGGGCGGCCGCGCCGATGCCGCCGTGCACGTAGACGGCGTCGAGCACGCGAAACAGGTTCAGGTCGAGACGATGATCGGCGGGCACGGAGCGCGGCTGTCGTGGTGAACGGTGGATCGATTCTAAAGGATGCACGGGCAACGGATGCGCGGCGTGTCGTGTGTGCCGATCGAGTGCGTTCGATGCGTATCGATGCCGTTCGAACCGGTTCGCGCGCGCGGCGTCATCCGGTGCGCGGTGCATCACGACACATGCATCGCCACGCAAGACGGCCGCAACGATCGGCCGCATTGCATGCGTGATTCTGTGCCGGCATACCGGCAATGTGCGACAGCCTGTAGTAATCCGCCATCATGCTGTCCGCGTCGGCCATTTCGTGCCAAAGGCGCTACCCGTTCGGCTAAGATGCCGTCGCTTCATATTTCGGGATAGCCGTCCTGTCGCACGCATTCAAACCAAATATAAGCCTGACAGTTCGACGGTATTAGAAGAAGTCGAACAAGTCGGGGGCTTGGCCAGTGAATGCAGCAGATGAGCGGTGGGTCGTTATCTATTTGAGTACGGGTTTTTCGTTGGCCCAGGCCGCGCGTCTCGGCGAGGCGTTCAACCTGGCGAATCGCCTGCAGCCGTACAGTGCGGATTACCAGCTGAAATACGTATCCGAAAGCGGGGGACTGTTGCAGTCGTCGTCCGGCGTGAGAATTGCGGCCGATCCGCTCGGTGACGAGCATGGTCGTCGCGCACTCGCGTTCTTTCATCTTCACGGCGATCGCGCGGCCGTCAATTGGGATGACGCGCTGCAGCGGCGCCTGACCGACATTCGCCGGCATGCGCGCTGGATCGTCGATGCGATGGACCTGCCCGCGCTCGCGGCTACGCAAGGGCCGTCGTCCGCGATCGACGTGCGGCCCGGCCGCGGCGGGCGCCGTGCCGCGACGACGGTCGAACTGCAGGCCGGCGAGACCGACGTGTTCGCTGCCGCGCTCGACATGTTCCGCGTCGATCTCGGCGACAGCGCCGCGCAGGAGATCGCCTGCAACATGATGCGGCCGGTCGAGCAGCGCTATGCACAATCGATGTGGGCGTTTCGCGAACTGAGCGCGAGCCCGCCGATCCGGATGTCGGCGCAGCGGCTGCGCGCGCAGAGCGTGAACCGCATCTCGATCGCGAGCGCTGCGCAGGCCGCGGCGATGAGCGAGCGCAATTTCCTGCGGCGCTTCAAGAAGGAGATCGGCGTGACGCCGACCGAGTTCGTCCAGCACGTGCGGCTCGAGCGTGCATGCCACATGCTGATTCATACGACGCTGCCGGCCGACAAGGTGGCACGGCGTACCGGGTTCGGCAGCGGCGAGCGGCTCGCGAAGCTGTTTCGCCAGCGCCTGCTGATGTCGCCGACCGAATTTCGCGTCGCCGAGCGGGAGCGGATCCTGAATCACGGCACCGTGCCGCTCGATGCGGACGACGCTTCCGGCGCCGCGTCGTGCGACAGCGAGGGGATGAGTTGCGACGCGTGTATTGACGCGCACGAGAAAACGGGACGGATACCCGTAAAATCGGCCTGTCGCGATCTCGATTCCCGGTTTCCATGCCCTTCCTCCCCACTACCGCCACCGCCCCTTTCTGCCCGTCGGAAGTAAAGGGCAGCATCACCATCGACGCCGGCGCGCCGCGCTGGCAGAAGCTCAAGCGGTTCTTCGGCCCCGGCCTGCTCGTCGCGATCGGCTACATGGATCCCGGCAACTGGGCGACCGACATCCAGGCAGGCTCGCAGTTCGGCTATTCGCTGCTGTGGGTCGTCGCGTTCTCGAGCCTCGCGGCGATCTTCCTGCAGATGCTTGCGGCGCGGCTCGGCCTCGTCGCGGGCAAGGATCTCGCGCAGGCCAGCTATGACCGCTACGGCCGGTTCGGCCGCGTCGTGCAGTGGGTGACCGCCGAAGTGTCGATCATCGCGTGCGACATCGCGGAAGTCCTCGGCTGCGCGCTCGCGTTCAAGCTGCTGCTCGGCGTGCCGCTCGCGTGGGGGATCGTGCTGACCGCGCTCGACACGATGATCGTGCTCGGCCTGCAGGGCAAGGGTTTCCGGCAGATCGAGGCGATCGTGCTCGGGCTGATCGCGACGATGGCGTTCTGCTTCGTCGCGCAGGTCGCGATCACGCCGCCCGACTGGCATGCGGTGGTCGGCGGGCTCGTGCCGGGCGATCCGGGCCACGACCGCAAGGACGCGATCGTGCTCGCGCTCGGCATCGTCGGCGCGACGATCATGCCGCACAACCTGTACCTGCATTCGTCGGTCGTGCAGACGCGGCGTGTCGTCGGCGGCGCGCGCGGGACGATCCGCGACACGCTCGCGCTCGTGCGCATCGATACCATCGTGTCGCTGTTCGTCGCGATGCTCGTCAACGCGGCGATCCTGGTCGTGGCCGGCGCGGCGTTTCATGCGACCGGCCAGCACAACGTGACCGATATCGAACAGGCCTACAAACTGATTACGCCGATCGCGGGCGGCGCGGCCGCGCTGCTGTTCGGCATCGCGCTGCTCGCGTCGGGGCAGAGCTCGACGCTGACCGGCACGATCGCCGGCCAGGTGATCATGGACGGCTTCCTGCATACGAAGATCCCGTGCTATCAGCGCCGGCTGATCACGCGCGGCCTCGCGCTCGTGCCGGCGCTGATCGGCGTGCTGTGGCTCGGCGACGGCTCGGTCGGGCAGCTGCTCGTGTGGAGCCAGGTGCTGCTGAGCCTGCAACTGCCGTTCGCGATGTGGCCGCTGATCCGCTCGGTCAGCGATCGCAACACGATGGGCGAGCACACGATCGGACGCGGGATGCAGGTCGCCGCGTGGGCGCTGTTCGTCGTCATCACCGGCACGAACCTGTTGTTGATTACCGGCGTCGCCGGCTGATACAGCCTGTCACAGGCTGACACAGCCGCGGTGCGCGCATGCGGTAAACTGCGGCCTTTCCATCGTTGTCCGAAGTCCGTTATGTGGAGTGAAATCAGCAACCTCGGCGATGCCGCGCTGACCTTGCCGATCGCGCTGACGTGCGCGGCATGGCTGGCGTTGACCGACCGGCGCCTCGCCGTCCGCTGGGGCGTGCTGCTGGCCGCCGGCATGGGCCTCGTCGGCGCGACGAAGATCCTCTATGCCGGGTGCGGCATCGAGCTGCCGCAATTCGATTTCCGCGTGATCAGCGGCCATACGATGCTGTCGACGTCCGTGTGGACGGTCGCGCTGTCGATGCTGTGGCAGGCATTCCGGCCAGGCAAGGCGCCCGGCATCGCGGCCGGGCTGGCCGTCGGCGCGGTCACGGCCGTCGCGCGCGTGTTCGACCACTCGCACACCATGCCTGAAGTCGTCGTCGGCTGGATGCTCGGCGCGCTGGTCGCCCTGGTGTTCCTGCGCGGCTACGACGGCGCGCGACAGCGTGCGTTCTCGCCGCGGATCGCGGCGGTCTGCCTGCTGCTCGTGTCGGGCATCGCGTACGGGCACCGCGCACCGTTCCAGCAGATGATCGACACGCATTCGCCGCAGCTCTGCGCGTTCGTGCACGCGCCGTCGGGCGACGCATTCTGACGGTTGACCGTTTCCCGCCGGCGTGCGTCCGGCGGTTGCCTGATTTCCGGTCCTGAACGCGTCCCGCGTCGCGGAACGCCACGCTTTCCATTTCCCGAATCGACGAATCGGCCGATCCACCGGATCAGCCGCGCCCGCTCGTGCGTTCGTGCAGGCGCGGGAAGGTCATGAACGATGTTTATGACCGGGTATTACGAATATTCATTTCATCGATTGGTGGCATTCGCGTACGCTGGCTGACGTTCAACCGGGGCCTGCGGCCGGGACTGCGCGGCAGGCGTCACGGTCATCTCGATATACTCGGGGAAACCGTGCTGCGCGTCGTCACGACGACGCACGGGCAACCGGCCTGCGTTGGCCGGGGTACGCACGGAAAACCCGTCGCGGCAGCGTTCCGCGACGACGATTCATGACAGGAGCCAGTCACATGACAGCCGTTTCATCGCGCCTCGCAGGCAAGTGCGCATACATCACGGGCGCCGCGGGCGGCCTCGGTCGCGCGATTGCGCGCCGGATGGTCGAGCAGGGGGCGCGCGTGTTCCTGACCGACATCGCCGACGCGGCGGTGCTCGACGCCTTCGCACAGGAACTCAACGCCGGGCATGCCACGCCGGTCGCATTCGCCGCGACGCAGGACGTGCGCGACGAAGCGCGCTGGCAGGCGCTGCTCACGCAGGCGGTCGACGCGATGGGCGGGCTGTCGGTGCTCGTCAACAACGCGGGCGTCGGTTCGATCGGCTCGCCCGCGCAGATCGAGCTGGACGAGTGGCGGCGCGTGATGGCGATCAACGTCGAGAGCATCGTGCTCGGCTGCAAGCATGCGCTGTCGTATCTGGCTGAGAGCCATCCCGCGTCGATCATCAACATCTCGTCGGTCGCCGCGTTCAAGGTCGAGCCGGATTTCACCGCGTACAACGCGTCGAAGGCGGCGGTCGCGTCGCTGACGAAGTCGGTCGCGATCGACTGTGCGCGCCGCGAGATCGACGTGCGCTGCAATTCGATTCACCCCGCGTTCATCCGCACGGGGATCGTCGAGCCGCTGTTCCAGTCGCTCGGCGAACGCGACGCAACGCGCAAGCTCGCGCGCGGCATTCCGCTGCGCCGGCTCGGCGAGCCGGACGACGTCGCGCACGCGGCCGTGTATCTCGCATCCGACGAGAGCCGCTTCGTGACGGCCGCCGAACTCGTGATCGACGGCGGCATGTGCGTGGTCTGATACGCATCCCGAACCACCACGACCGGAGGAGAACATCGTGTCGACACCCGTGAACCGCCAACTGCTGCTGAAGACGCGCCCCGAAGGGCGCGTCGGCCGCGAACACTTTTCGCTCGTCGAGACGCCGGTGCCGGCGCTTGCGGACGGCGAGGTGCTCGTGCGCGTGCTGTATCTGTCGATGGACCCGACCAACCGCGTGTGGATGAGCGACGTGCCGCAGTACCTGCCGCCCGTCGCGATCGGCGAGGTGATGCGTGCGCTCGGCATCGGGCGCGTGGTTGCATCGCGTCATGCGGGTTTCGCGGAAGGCGATCTCGTGCAGGGGCTCGTCGGCTGGCAGGACTACGCGGTCGTGCCGGCCGACCAGGCCGCGCAGCTCGTGAAGCTGCCCGCGCAGTCGGGCCTGCCGCTGCCGACGCTGCTCGGCGCGTGCGGGATGAGCGGGTTGACCGCGTACTACGGGCTGACCGACATCGCGCCGGTGCAGCCGGGCGAGACGCTCGTCGTGTCGGCGGCGGCCGGGTCGGTCGGCTCGATCGCCGGGCAGATCGGCAAGATCCACGGCGCGCGCGTGGTCGGCATCGCGGGCGGTGCGGACAAGTGCCGCTACCTGACCGAGACGCTCGGCTTCGACGCGGCCGTCGACTACAAGGCCGACGATTTCCGGCAGCAACTGAAGGCGGCGACGCCGGACGGCGTGCACGTGAACTTCGAGAACGTCGGCGGCGAGGTGATGCGCGCGGTGCTGTCGCGGATGGTGATCGGCGGGCGCGTCGCGCTGTGCGGCGTGATCTCGAACTACAACAGCGGCCGCGCGGCCGACGACGTCGGCGTGCTGATCTCGAAACGGCTGACGATGCGCGGCTTCCTGATCCTCGACTACCGCAAGAGCCGCGAAGCCGTGCAGACGCTTTCCGGCTGGCTGCGCGACGGCCGGCTCAAGGCAGAGGAGACTGTTGCGGATGGTCTCGAGAATGCGCCCGACGTGCTCAATCGCCTGTTCGACGGCGACCATCGCGGCAAGCTCGTGCTGCGCGTCGATCCCGACGCGTGACGGGCGTGCGATGTGGGACGCACCGTGTCGCAAGGGCGTGTCGACCGCATTGAGTACGATCGACCGGGCCGCAGTTTAGGACTTGTCCCATATATTGTCGCGGCCGCTCTCCCTAAAGTGATTGCCAGCAGACAGGCGGCGTGACCGACGCGTCACGCCGCCTTTTTTTCTGGTCACGCGAAGGGGAGAGGAAACATGCGAAACGACGCGAAGCGGGCGGCATCGGCAACGGGCGCGGTGCACGATCGAACAGTGTGGAGTACGGGTGCCGTGCGGAGGATTGCGTTGGGGCTCGGTGTCGCGCTGGCCATGTCGAATGCGGCGGCAAACGGGCAGGCCCGGTCGGACGGCGTCGTGCATTTCACGGGCGCACTCGTCGATCTCTACGACGTGACGTTCGATGCGCCGTCCGGCGCCTTCGTCGAAGGGCCGGAGGTGGCACGCAGCGCGGTGGCGACACTGCGGTTCGATGCGCACGGCCGGCGCTTGGCCGGCGCCCATGTGACGCTGGCCGCGGCCGACGGCACGCCGCTCGAGCTGGATGCGGGTTCGGGCGTGCGCGCAACCTGGCGCGATGCACACGACGATCGGAGCGTGCCGCTGGTATCGGGCCGTGCGTATCGCGTCGGCCCGTATGGCGGCATGATGACGGTGGCGGCAGACGACGAAACGGGCGCCGTAGCGCCCGTCGTGATCCGCATCCGTCATCCGTGACGGACGGTTTCAGCAGGTGTGCAGATCACCGCACGCCGGCCCTGCGGCGCGTCATTCACCCTGTTCCGAGCGTGCGTAGATGTCCCAGCTCGCCATGAACAGCGCGGCGACGAGCGGCCCGATCACGAAGCCGTTGATGCCGAACAGCGCCATCCCGCCGAGCGTCGAGATCAGCACGACCCAGTCGGGCATCTTCGTGTCCTTGCCGACCAGGATCGGGCGCAGCAGGTTGTCGACGAGGCCGATCACGCCGACGCAGAACGCGACCAGGATCACGCATTTCCAGATCGCGCCGATCATCAGGAAGTAGAGCGCGGCCGGTACCCATACGAGGCTCGCGCCGATCGCGGGCAGCAGCGACAGGAACGCCATCAGCGAGCCCCACAGCACGACGCCCTCGATCCCGAGGATCCAGAAGATCAGGCCGCCGAGCGCACCCTGCACGAGTGCGACCGCGATGTTGCCCTTCACGGTCGCGCGCACGACCGTCGTGAATTTTGCGAGCAGCAGGTTCTTGTGCTCTTCGTCGAGCGGTATCGCGCGGCGCACGCGGCGGCCGATCTCGCCGCCGTCGCGCAGCAGGAAGAACACCATGTACAGCATCACGCCGAAGCTCACGACGAACTGGAACGTGTTCTGGCCGATGCTGAGCGCCTGGGTGGCCGCGAACTGGCTGATCTGCGCGGCGCCGTCGGTCAGCTTCTTCTGGATGCCCGGGATGTTGGTCAGCCCGTATTTCTGCAGCAGGTTCTGGATCGACGTCGGCAGCGCGTGAATGATGTCGTGGAAGTACTGCGAATAATTCGGCTGGGCGTCCTTCAGTTCCTGGTACACGTACGCGATTTCCTGCACGAGCGTTGCCGCGACGAACACGAGCGGCAGGATCACGATCAGGATGATCAGCGACATCGTCACGAGCGCGGCCAGGTTGCGCCGCTTGCCGAAGCGTGCGGCGAGCCAGCGCTGCACGGGCTGGAACAGGATCGCGAGAATGGTGCCCCAGAACACGGCGCCGGAGAACGGCGCGAGGATCCAGCAGAGCCCGACGGTGACCGCGGCCAGCAGGAAATAGAAGAATTTTTGGTGATCGTGTCCGCTTTCCATGGATGGCGTTCGCGCAGATTGTTGCTTCGTTTGATTGAATTGCGTTGCCCGGGGCGCGATCGGCTCGCGAACGTCACGGGTTCGCGGCGGAACGCGGCGTGGGGCGGCCCGAACGGGAGTATGCCCGCAAAGGCCCCGCCATCATAGCCGCTGCGTGTGGCCCATGCGAAAACGCCGCGGCGAAGGCCGCGGCGCTGCCGGGAAGCATAAGCGGCGCGAGGCCGCGTGCCGCATCGTCAGATATTGAGCTTCGTGACCTTCGTGCCGTTCACCGACAGGTCGCCCATCAGGCCGGCGTTGGTCAGGACCAGCACCTCGACCGGTGCGGTGGCCGTGGTGGTGTCGACCGCGCCGTTCGCGCCGACCTTCACGACCGCGACCGATGCGTCGGCGCCGGCGGCCCAGCCTTCGGACTTGCGGAACGAGTCGAGCGCATCCTGCGTCATGAACAGGAACACGATCGCCTTCGACTGCGCGCCGGCCTGCAGGCCGACCGACAGCGACGACGTGTTGTAGTAGCCGACGGTGCTGCCGCCGACGCGCAGTGCGCCGTTGCCGGACTGGCCGCCGACGATGAAGCCGGCCTGCAGCACGTTCGGGAACACGAGCGTGCCGCGCGATTTCGCGACGAGTTCACGCGAGCCGGGCACCGTCGAATAGAGGCGCGACAGCGTGGCGTTCACGCTGGCGTCGATTGATTGCCGCTTCGACGCACTGGCCGACGCGTTATCCGGCTTGTCGGGTGTGGTCGTGCAGCCGGCCAGCGCGAGGCTGCCGAGCATCACGGCGGCGGCGGCTTTCATGGCGAGGGATTTCTGCATGGCGGTTCTCCTTCGTTGTCTGATTGAAGATGGGCGGTGCGGGCAGCGGGGCGGCTGGCCGCGGTCAACGGCGGGAAAGGAGCAGGCCCGCAACGAACGCGAGACCGGCCACGACACCGGCGGTTTGCCACGGGTTGTCGTGCACGGCCTGCGACACGCGTTCGGCCGAATCGCGCAGCCGGGCGGCTGCGCTGCCCGACGCGTAGTCGAGCGCGCTGCGTGCTTCATCGAGCCTGGATTGCACGCGCTTGCGCAGTGCGGCGATATCGCCGTCGCCATCGTTTTTCAGCAGGTCTTCCAGTTCGTCGACCAGCCCGCGCAGATCGTCGGTCACGTCGGCATGCAGGTCGCGGGCGGCCGAGCGCGTCGTGCGTCCCACGCGCCGGCCGGTGCGACGGATGTCGGCCAGGCCGCGGTCCAGCTTGTGTTCGATCGAGTCGGTGAGCGCCATGATGTTTATCCTCCTTCGATTCAAGGCCAGTTTGAAGATAAGACGAATCCCAGCAACCAATGTGATTCGCCTGATCCAATTGAGTTTCGAGACAATTTTTCAATTCGTCGGCAGGATCGCCGGGAAGCCCCGCCGTGCGGGGCCGCGCGACGATTGAAAAAAATTCTCAATTGGGCGAAACGTGTGCAACAGACAGCGATACGAAGTGAATGTCCGGTAAATATGGCGTCGCCCGGGGTGCCAGGTAAATAGTGCCATTGCAGGCGACAGGCTGATGCAAATGCACTAATCGACGGCGTACTTGCGAGCAGGGTTTGTGCCTGCGGCCGGCATTCGGGAACGGTGCCCCAGTGCGAGGTCGACGACGACGGGATCGTGGTCCGACGAGCGATACGCGTCGGGTGCGTAATAGGACGACCGGTGCGCGGCCGTTTTGTAATCGGGCACCGGTTGCAGTGCAAACGGTTCGTCGGCGTTGATGTGCCAGACGTGCACGGCCTTGACGCGCGCGGCGAGTGCCGGCGTCGCGAGCGCATGATCAAGGCTGCCGGCCTCACCGCGAAATACATAGCTGTACGCAGCGTCGCCGGCGAAGCGGGGCACCAGGTTCGCATAGCCGCGCGCCTCCAGCGCGCGAACGGGATCTTCCTTCGCATAGCTGTTCAGGTCGCCGATCAGCAGCACGCCGTCGGCCGCGGCACCCGTCGGCGACGTGGCGAGCCAGTCGGCGATGCGCACGGCCGCCCGCGTGCGCGCGGCATTCCAGCAGCCCTGGCCGTCCGACTGGTCGCGATCGGCGCCGCTCGCATGCGGGCAGTTCTTCGACTTCAGGTGATTGACCGCGACCGTGAACGCCCGTGTGCCGCCGATGCGCCGGAATGTCCGTGCGAGCGGCGGCCGGTGCCGGCCGCCCAGCGTGACAGTGGCGGCACGCCCGGCCGGCTCGACCGTGCGGCTGTCATACAGCAGCGCAACCGCGATCGCATCGCGGCCGAGCCGCGCGGTACCGGGATCGACCGCGCGCCAGCCGTCGCCGAGTTGCGTGGCGAGACGCCGGATGGCGCTCGTGTCGCCGTAGCCGTTGTTCGCGATTTCCATCAGCCCGATTACGTCGGCATTCAGCGCGCGCAACGCCGCGACGATCTTCGCTTCCTGCCGCGCGAACGCGGCAGGCGTTTTTGCGCCGCGATCGGCCGCGGCACCGAATCCGCCGCCGTGGCCGTCGCCGTTGAAATAGTTGAATACGTTGAACGACACGATGCGCACGTCGGCATCGGGATGCCGGGCCGGTGCATCGGGACGCGGGTTCGCCGTGGCGTCGAATGCCGGCGCGGCGCCGGCCGGTTGCAGCCGCCACGCGCCGTAGCGCAGTTCGAGCACGCCTTCGACGCCGCGTACTGTGTAGCCCGCGCGAAGCGTGTTGGCGGCGCTCAGTGCGGGCGGCGGATAGCAGACGGCCGCGCGATCGCGGCGGTTCGAGCCATCGTCGAGCACGATGCGGTTGCGCGCGTTGGCCGCCGCGAGCGCAGCGGCTTCGGCGGGCGGCGCGACCTGGGTCGGGATGCGCAGCCGGCCGTTGCTGAGCACGACGCTGCCGTAGCGGCCGAGTTCGTGCGTATCGCTGACCGTCAGCGTTTGCGGCAGGCGCACCAGCATGCCTTCGTGCGCGGCCAGCACGGCCGGCGTGGCGACCGGCAGCGTGAGCGTGGCGGGCGTGACCGCCTGCCCGCGCGCACAGACCGCGATGCCGCCCGTCAGCGTGAACTGCGTGCGGCCGTATCGATCGTCGATCCGGCCGATGAGATGCACGAGATCGCCTGCATTCGCACGCGCGTTCGGCGCGTACACGAACAGGCCTTCCGGGACGCCCGGCTTGTGCGTGCGCTGCGCATCGGCCTGCTGGACGAAGAAGCCGCCGAGGCCGTCGGGCCCGCCGAACGTCGCGGTGACGACGGCCTCGATCGACGTCGTGTGCCCGGCCACCGGCGACGGGCCGTCGCCGCGGCGGAGGTCGGCGATCGCCGAGGTCGCGCCGCCGCAGCCCGCGCTGACCGGCAGCGCGGCGATGGCCGGGCGGGCGGAGAGGGCGAGCGACAGCGCAATGGCAGGCAGTGGCAGCAGGCGTGACATGGGACGGTCCACAGGAAGAAAATCCAACGGTTCGGCCCTACATCCTGAAGGCAAAATGTCAGGAAGCGGCCGAATTGGCCGTCAGGCCAGTGCCGGTCGGCCAACGATGCCGGCAGGCCGCATCGCGGCTGTTACGCTTTCGCATCGGGCGTCGCTTGCCGATCGCGCACCGAACATTGCCGCGCCCCGTTCCCACAGGAGATGCCCATGTCTTACATGCTGTTGATTGTCGAGCCGACCGAGCAGCGTGCCGAGCGCACGCTCGACGAAGGTCAGGCGCTGTACGCGCGGATGGTCGATTTCGCCGAGACGCTGAAGGCGCGCGGCGTGCTGCGCGGCGTCGAGTCGCTGGAGCGTTCCGAGCGCGGCACGCGCGTGCAGGTGCGCGACGGCGAGACGCGCCTGCTCGACGGCCCGTTCGCGGAGGCGAAGGAAATGGTCGGCGGCTTCTTCCTCGTCGACGTCGACACGCGCGAAGAGGCGATCGAGATCGCACGCCAGTGTCCGGCCGCGCAATGGTGCACGGTCGAGGTCCGCGCGGTCGGTCCGTGCTTCCTGTGACGGCTGCGACTCGGTATTTACCCTGATCTGTCGCGGCGCGTGTCGATTCGGCCGTCTTTCGTCCGTCGTCCGGATAAGGCCCCGATGAACGGGCGCCTCCTTCCATCGACGACAAGGAGTAAACGATGCGATTCATGATCATGATCCGGGCGAACGCCGTCAGCGAATCCGACGCGTTGCCGGACAACCGGCTGGTCGAAGCCATGACCGTCTATCACGAGGAGCTGGCCAAGGCCGGCGTGCTGCTCGACGCGAACGGGTTGCGGCCGAGCGCGCGCGGCTGGCGCGTGCGCTACACGGGCGGCAAGGGCACCGTGATCGACGGCCCGTTCGCCGAAACGAAGGAGCTGATCGCCGGCTATACGCTGATCCAGGTGCGTTCGCGCGACGAGGCGCTCGAGTGGACGCGCCGGTTTCCCGCGCCGTTCGGTGCCGAGATGGATTGCGAGATCGAGGTGCGGCCGCTGTTCGAGCTCGACGACCTCACGCCGAGCGATGCGGTCGAGCGGTTCCGCGATCTCCACGTCGGCCGCACCGGCGCCTGAACGTCCACCTGAGTCCAACCTCACCGGGAGCACCCGTCATGCACAAGATGGTCTTCATCAACCTGCCCGTGGCCGACCTGCCGCGCTCGAAGGCGTTCTACCAGGCGCTCGGCTTCGAAGTCGTGCCCGAATACACCAACGACATGGCCGCCTGCATCAAGATCAGCGACGCGATCTTCGCGATGCTGCTCGTGCGGCCGTTTTTCCAGACCTTTACCGGCAAGACGATCATCGATCCTGCAACGCAGGTCCAGGTGCTGTCGTGCCTGTCGTGCGAAAGCCGCGCCGAGGTCGACGCGATCGTCGCGAAGGCGCTCGCGGCCGGTGGCTCCGCGCCGCAGGCGCCGCGCGAGTACCCGAACATGTACGGCCACGGGTTCGACGATCCGGACGGCCACGCATGGGAGCTGATGGCCATGCCGCTGGACGCGCCGGCCGCGGGGCAGGCGTCGTGACGCTCGAGGCGACGCATCGTGCGATCGAAGCGGTCTGGCGAATCGAGGCGCCGAAGATCATCGCGCGCGCCGCGCGCGTGGTGCGCGACGTCGGCGTGGCCGAGGAGCTGGCGCAGGACACGCTCGTCGCGGCGCTCGAGCACTGGCCCGTCGACGGCGTGCCCGACAACCCGGCCGCCTGGCTGATGACGGCCGTGAAGCGTCGCGCGCTCGACCGCGTCCGGCAGGAGTCGCTGCATGCGGCGAAGCGCGACCAGCTCGGGCACGAGATGGACGCGCTCGAGGCGCACGTCGTCCCCGACATCGCGGAGGCGCTCGCCGACGCGAGCGACGACGACATCGGCGACGATCTGCTGCGGCTGATCTTCACGTCGTGCCACCCGGTGCTGTCGACCGATGCACGTGTCGCGCTGACGCTGCGGCTGCTCGGCGGGCTGACGACGGGCGAGATCGCACGCGCGTTCCTGACGCCCGAGCCGACGATCGCGCAGCGGATCGTGCGCGCGAAGCGCACGCTCTCGGCCGCGCACGTGCCGTTCGAGGTGCCGGCCGCCGATGCGCGGCCCGCGCGGCTCGCGTCGGTGCTCGAAGTGATCTACCTCGTGTTCAACGAAGGCCATGCGGCGACCGCCGGCGACGACTGGACGCGTCCGGCGCTGTGCGACGAAGCGCTGCGGCTCGGCCGCGTGCTGGCCGGGCTCGCGCCGGACGAAAGCGAAGTGTTCGGGCTCGTCGCGCTGATGGAACTGCAGGCGTCGCGCATGCATGCGCGCACCGATGCACAGGGCCGGCCCGTGCTGCTGCTCGACCAGGACCGCAGCCGCTGGGATCCGCTGCTGATCCGGCGCGGCCTCGCGGCGCTGGAGCGGGCGACGAAGCTCGGCGGCGTGCGCGGGCGGTATGCGCTGCAGGCTGCGCTGGCCGCCTGTCATGCACGTGCGCGGCACGCGTCGGATACCGACTGGGCGCAGATCGTCGCGCTGTACGACGCGCTCGCCGAGGTCGCGCCATCGCCCGTCGTCGAGCTGAATCGTGCGGTGGCGGTGGGGATGGCGTTCGGGCCGGCCGCGGCGCTCGAGCTCGTCGACGCGCTGCGCGACGATCCTGCGCTGGCACGCTATCACTGGCTGCCGAGCGTGCGCGGCGACCTGCTGGCGAAGCTCGGCCGCGCCGACGAGGCCAAGCTCGAGTTCCGCCGCGCGGCGGAACTGACGCGCAACGAACGCGAACGCGAATTGCTGCTCAAGCGTGCGACGGATGCATGACGCATGACCCATGACGCACGAGAGTGCGTCCAGCTTGCCGTCCCAACACCACCCGCGTCTCGCCTGGCACTGCCTGACACCGCCCGACGCTATCACGCGCATTGAAAAAGCCTATTGGGGGATGCGAACGCGAGCGCCTAGATTGAAGAGCACGATGCGTGCGCCGCGGCACACGCATCGTTCCCCACATACATCATCGGCCCGGCTTCGCACGCGGCCGCGCCGACTCGAACGGAGGCGCAAATGGCTCAACTCAAGGGCAGCAAGACCGAAGAGAACCTGAAGGCCGCATTCGCAGGCGAATCGCAGGCGAACCGGCGCTATCTGTATTTCGCTTCGAAGGCCGACGTCGAAGGGCAGAACGACGTCGCCGCGCTGTTCCGCTCGACCGCCGAAGGCGAAACCGGCCATGCGCACGGCCATCTCGAATACCTGGAAGCCGTCGGCGATCCGGCCACGGGCTTGCCGTTCGGTTCGTCGCGGCTGAATCTCGAATCGGCGATCGCCGGCGAGACGCACGAATACACCGACATGTATCCGGGCATGGCGAAGACGGCCCGCGACGAAGGCTTCGACGAAATCGCGAACTGGTTCGAAACGCTCGCGAAGGCCGAACGCAGCCACGCAAACCGCTATACGAAGGCGCTGGACAGTCTCGTCGACTGACGGGCCGCCGCGGGCCGCACGGCATCGCCGTGCGACCGGCATGCGGCCGGCTGTTCGTTCACCGCTGCCCGCAGTGCGCGGGCGGCGCGCTCGCGCGCATGCGCGCCACGCTGGAGCGCCCCCATGCCCCACAAGGAAGGCAGTCTCGAAGCCCCGACCCGGCATCCGCTCGACTGGCAGTCCGATGCGTTCTACGACCAGGCCGCGATCGATGCGGAAATGACGCGCGTGTTCGACATCTGCGCGGGCTGCCGGCGCTGCGTGTCGCTGTGCGGCGCGTTCCCGGCGCTGTTCGACCTGGTCGACGACACGCCGATGGGCGACATCGAGGAAGTACCGAAGGAAGCGTTCGGCAAGGTCGTCGACCAGTGCTATCTGTGCGACCTCTGCTACATGACGAAATGCCCGTACGTGCCGCCGCACGCATGGAACGTCGACTTCCCGCACCTGATGTTGCGCGGCAAGGCCGCACGCTACCGGCGCGGCGAAGTGGCGTTGCGCGACAAGGTGCTGTCGAATACCGATGCGCTCGGTCATTTCGCGGGCATTCCGATCGTCACGCAGGCAGTCAACGCGGTGAATCGCACGCCGCCCGCCCGCCACGCGCTCGAAGCGGCGCTCGGCGTCGATCGCAACGCATGGCTGCCGGCGTTCGCGCCGCGCAAGTTCCGGCGCGCCGCGAAGCGCTCGGACAACCCGCCCGTGCGCGATGGCGAACGCACGCCCGGCAAGGTCGCGATCTACGCGACGTGCTACGTGAATTTCAACGAACCCGGCATCGGCCACGACCTGCTCGCGATCCTCGCGCACAACGACATCCCGTACGAGCTCGTCACGCGCGAAGCCTGTTGCGGGATGCCGCTGCTTGAGCAGGGCAACCTCGCCGGCGTTGCCGCGAAGAAGGCCGTGAACATGCCGGTGCTCGAACGCTACGCGCGCGAAGGCTATGCGCTGATCGGCGCGATTCCGAGCTGCGTGCTGATGTACAAGAGCGAGCTGCCGCTGATGTTCCCCGGCGACGAGGCGGTGCGCGCGGTGGCCGACGCATTCTGGGATCCGTTCGAATACGTGATCGCGCGGCATCGCGACGGGCTGCTGAAGACCGATTTCAAGACCGGCCTCGGTACCGTGTCGTATCACGTGCCGTGCCATGCGCGCGTGCAGAACATCGGCCGCAAGACGGCCGACGCGTTGTCGCTCGTGCCCGATACGCGCGTGAACGTCGTCGAGCGTTGCTCGGGCCATGCGGGCACGTTCGGCGTGAAGAAGGAATTCCATGCGGACGCGATGCGGATCGGCGCGCCCGTGTTCAAGGCGATGGCCGAGCCGCAACCGGATGTCGTGTCGTCCGACTGCGCGCTGGCCGGCCATCACATCGTGCAGGGCATCGACGAGAAGGGGCTGCCGTCCGCGCCGCTCGCGCATCCGCTCACGCTGCTGCGCCGCGCGTACGGGATCTGATTCGAGGCCTGCCATCCACGAGGACTGCTCATGACGCTGACCCGCGACTCCCTGCTGACGCTCGAGGCGTACGCCAAGATCCGCCGGGCCGAACACGCGCGGCTCGTCGCGTACAAGCGCCGCCGCGCGGTGGCGCTCGGCAATCACCTGCGCTTCCTGTTCGAGGACGAGACGACGATCCGCTATCAGATCCAGGAGATGCTGCACATCGAGAAGATTTTCGACGAGGCAGGCATCGAAGGCGAACTGGAAGCGTATCTGCCGTTGATACCCGACGGCACCAACCTGAAGGCGACGATGCAGATCGAATACGAGCACGAGGCCGAGCGGCGTGCGGCGCTCGCGCGGCTGATCGGTGTCGAGGATCGCGTGTACGTGCAGGTCGACGGGCATGCGAGCGTCTATGCGATCGCCGACGAGGATCTCGAGCGCGACACCGCCGAGAAAACGTCGGCCGTGCACTTCGTGCGCTTCGAACTCGACGCGCCGATGCGCACGGCGCTCAAGGGCGGGGCGGCGCTGTCGATCGGCTGCGATCACCCGGCCTACGCGATGCCGCCGCAGCGCGTGGACGCGGACGTGGCCGCATCGCTGGCCGGCGATCTGCGCTGACGTGACTGCCGCGCGTCCCGGGCGCCGGTTTCAGCCGTCCCGTTCCGACCCGAAACAGGTCTCCGCTCGCCGGGCGGCATGGCCGCACGCGTGTCGCCGCGAAAATGTAACAGGCGTCACGAGGTTGCATGCGGGGACATACCGTGCATCGCGCGTCATCGCGCTTTCATCACTCGCAGAGAAACAATAAAAAGATTGTGCACGGAGATAATCACGATGAACGGAAATTGAATGATTTACCGATTCGTGAATATCTTGTTACGAATTTTCCCGTGATTTACCGATTTTCGGCAGCAATTCTTGCGATTGTTGCCGACAAGGGCCGGATCAGCCTGTAACAGCTTATTTCAGGGCATTCTTCATACCCTGCAGAGCCCCGCCAGACGGGCCTTTGCAGCGACGGGCATAAAGATCTCGCAAAAAAATTCAAGCGTAAATAGATTGCGCATCAATGGCTGGATGTTTCAGTGCGTAACATTAAGTCATTGTCATATTGAGATAAACCCTGAGGATGGTATGCTTCGTGCACAAAAATTCCCACATTGGAGTGAGACCGTGACTTGTGCGCCATTGCCGGGAATTGCGGCACCGTGAAAGTGCGGTGTCGCCCGGTATGCACAACACCGGATAACCATAATGTGCAACCTGGCCGCCGGGCGACGCGATTGTGTCGCGAAGGCGCCGCCAATCGCAGCCCGGCCTGGCTGCGTGGAGAGATCTACTATGTTCTTCGATGAGCTTAACGATGAAGAGTGGGTTCGTCTTTCAACGCTGATCGCCGATGAACCCATCCGGCTGAATCGTCGTGGGCGTCCACGCGCCGAACCGCGCGTCGTCGCGAATGCGGTGCTGTGGATCCTGACGACCGGTGAAGCCTGGTCCAAGCTGCCCGGCCGCTATCCGTCCGGGCCGACGTGCCGTCGCCGCTATGAAGAGTGGCTGGCGAACGGCACGCTGCTGAAGATGATCGACGTACTGACCCAGTTCAGCGGGCGCACGTTCGCGTATATTCCGCCGCCGCCGGAGGCGGCAGTGCCTGCGCGTCGCGCGGAGCCCGTGCCCGACAACGATCGCTTGCGCGGCGTGTTCTGGCAAAACCCCGAGTCGTGGCAATTGCCGGTTGCGCAGGCAAACGTTTGGGAGGGCGAAGGTGCGTCGATCAGCGCGATGCAGGTCGATGCGGTGATCGACCGGTCCGACGCGTCGTTCGTGGTGCCCGGGGCGCCGGCGGCCGAGCTGCGCCATGCGCGCGCATCGGCGACGAGCTTCGCCGCGGCCGAACCGCAAGTCGACGAGTATCGCGGCTATACGATCAGCGGCATCGCGCAGCCCGTGCAGAACCTGATGTATCGGGCGTGGGCCGAGATCTCGCAGGGCGACCGGCGCGTGGAGCGCTCGGGCCTCATCGGCCCGCGCTTCACCGATGCCGAGGAAGCCGAGCAGTTCGCGCTCGACTGGGCGCGCCAGTGGATCGATCGCCATGGCGCGAGCGACGAGCCGGCGCGCGAGCCGCAAAGCGAGGTGCTGGTCGGCCTGTCCGCGCTGGCGCGTGCGGAGTCGGACATCAAGCGTTTCATCGCCGAGCGTCACGCGGGCGCGATGTCCGAAAGCCGCAACGATCCCGTGCAGTCGGAACGCCGCGAGTACGCGTATCGCGTCGGTTGATCGCGGTGTCAATGCAATGCGCGGGCCGTCGTGTGCCACGACGCCCGCGCAGTTGCCCAGTCTCTCCATGGCCGCGTTGCCGGGAGCGCTGCCACGACGGCAGCGCTCCCGGCGTTTGATGCATCACTGGCGGCCGTAGGTATCGTCGAAGCGGACGATGTCGTCCTCGCCGAGATATGCGCCCGATTGCACTTCGATCAGTTCGAGCGGCATCTTGCCCGGATTCTCCAGGCGATGCGAGACGCCGAGCGGGATGTACGTCGATTCGTTTTCGGACAGCAGGAACGTTTCGTCGCCGCGCGTGATGCGCGCGGTGCCGCGCACGACGATCCAGTGCTCGGCGCGGTGGTGGTGCATCTGCAGCGACAGTTGCGCGCCCGGCTTCACGACGATGCGTTTCACCTGGAAGCGCTCGCCCATGTCGACCGAGTCGTAGTGGCCCCACGGGCGGTGCACCTTGCGGTGATCGGTGGCTTCCGCGCCGCGTTGCGCCTTGATGCGTCCGACGATCTTCTTCACGTCCTGCACGCGCGATTTGTCCGCGACGAGCACGGCGTCGGGCGTTTCGACGACGACGAGGTTCCGCGTGCCGACGCAGGCGACGAGCCGGCTTTCCGAATGCGCGAAAGTCGATTCGGCGTCTTCGAACAGCACGTGGCCGCGGCCGACGTTCTCCGCATCGTCCTTCGGCGAGATCTGCCAGATCGCGTCCCACGAACCGACGTCCGACCAGCCGGCGTCGAGCGGCACGACGACGCTCTCGCACAATTGCGGCAGGCTCGCGAGCGGCTCCATCACCGCATAGTCGATCGAGTTCGACGGCGAAGCAGCGAATGCGTCGCGATCGACGCGGAAGAAATCGCCGTCGTCCCTGCCTTGTGCGACCGCCTGTTCGCACGCGGCGTAGATCGCCGGTTCGAGCTGGCGGATCGCCTTCAGCCAGACCGAGGCGCGCACGATGAAGATCCCGCTGTTCCACCAGTATTCGCCCGACGCGACGTACTGCTGAGCGAGTTCGAGGTGCGGCTTCTCGACGAAACGGTCGAGGCGGCGCACGTCGAGGCTGCCCGTCGCGGCGTCGCCGAGCGGCGCGCCGACGCGGATGTAGCCGTAGCCGGTTTCCGCGTGCTTCGGCACGATGCCCATCGTCGCGATCTTGCCTTGCGCGGCGCAGTGCACGCCGGCCGCGACGGCTGCGTGAAAGCGCGGCAGGTCGGCGACCGCATGGTCGGCCGGCATCACGGTCATCACCGCATCGTTGCCGTCGGCGACGAGCCGCAGCGCGGCGAGCGTCAGCGCGGGCGCGGTGTCGCGGCCGAGCGGCTCGAGCATGATCGTCGCGTTCTTGGCCGTCAGGCGCAGCTGTTCGGCGGTCGTGAAGCGATGATCCTCGCCGCACACGATCAGCACGTCGTCGTTCAGCGGATGGACGGCCTCGAGGCCGTCGAGGCGCAGTGCGGTCGACTGCAGCAGCGAATGATCGCCGAGCAGGCCAATGAGCTGTTTCGGAAAACGTTCGCGCGACATCGGCCACAGGCGTGTGCCGGAGCCGCCGGCAAGAATCACCGGTTGCACCGCGAGGCGCGTGCCGGTGACGGGGGCGGCGGAAGAAGAATGGCGCGTTTCGGCTGCCACGGCCGGAGCATTCATGATGACACTCTCCACGGTTGATGTCAGTGCCTGTCGTTGTAGCATGAAGTAAATCGACAATAAAACCGGGCCCACTGCCCGATATTCATCGGCCATTCATCAGGAAAAATTTTCCGCGGTAGCATCGGATGCAAATAAAAAAATAAAAAATAATTCCGGGCATTGATGCCAATAGCTTGTCCACAAAGGGTTGGCGGCGACCGCAAAGTTTCCGAAAACTGCTCGATTTCCGATCGATTCGGGAAAACGTGCCGAATTAATTCAAAAAGATCGCGGCAAGTATTTCCGATTATTTTTCGAAATACTTGTGCGCTTGAGGGGGAATTTTCTTGTCGCTTCAATAGCGTCATGCAACGTTTGAATCGAGTGTGCGGCATGGGTCGCACGAGGAGCTGTTCGGCAAACGCCTGTTCAAAGAGGAAGCAGACATGTTGAGCGTGCTGGCGAGAGTCATCGATATCGCGATGGTCGTAGCGGGGGCGCTGATCGCCGCCGCGCTGCACGGCGGCAGCATCTGGCTCAACGACCTGCAGCGCACGATGATGCTGTTCGATTGCCTGCTCGTCGTCGTGTGCTTTCCCGCGTTCGGCATCTACCAGTCCTGGCGCGGCAAGCGTCTCGTCGGGCTGGTGGGGCGGGTCGTGTTCGCGTGGCTCCTGGTCGAGCTCGCGGGCATCCTGCTGAGCTTCAGCTTTCACCAGTCGGGTGACCTGTCGCGGCTGTGGCTGGGTTACTGGGCGCTCGTGACGATGGCGCTGCTCGCCGGCTCGAAGACCTGCGTGCACGTCGTGCTGCGGCAGCTGCGCCGCGGCGGCTACAACCTGAAGGCGGTCGCGATCGTCGGCGGTACGCCGGCGGCGCGGCGGCTGATCGCGCAGATGCGGGCGCGGCCGGAAGCCGGTTTCAACCCGGTGTGCGTGTACGACGAAAGCGAAGCGCCGGGCGAAGTGGCGCTCGACGACGTGCGCATCGAGCGGCAGTTCGAATCGCTGGTGTGGCTGGTGCGCAGCCGCGCGATCAGCGAGCTGTGGCTCACGCTGCCGATCACCGAGGAGCGCCGGATTCACCACATCGTGACGGTGTTCCGCCACGACTTCGTGAACATCCGCTTCATCCCGGACGTGCGCACGCTGTCGTTCTTCAACCAGGAAGTGGTCGAGGTGCTCGGCGTGCCGGCGATCAACCTCGCGGCGTCGCCGATCACCGACGTGCGGATCCTGCCGAAGTTCGTGTTCGACCGGCTGTTCGCGCTGGCGGCGCTCACGGCGCTTGCGCCGGTGATGGTGCTGATCGCGGGCCTGATCAAGCTGACGTCGCGCGGGCCGGTGTTCTTTCGCCAGAAGCGCAAGGGCATCGACGGGCACGAGTTCGAGATCTACAAGTTTCGCTCGATGAAGGTGCACCAGGAAGTGGCCGGGCAGGTCACGCAGGCGACCAAGAACGACACGCGCGTGACGCCGGTCGGCCGGTTCCTGCGCCGCACGAGCCTCGATGAACTGCCGCAGTTCATCAACGTGCTGAAGGGCGAGATGTCGGTCGTCGGCCCGCGTCCGCATGCGCTCGCGCACGACGACATCTACAAGGATCTGGTCAAGGGCTACATGTTCCGCTACCGGATCAAGCCGGGCATCACCGGATGGGCGCAGATCAACGGCTATCGCGGCGAGACCGACCAGATCGAGAAGATGATGGGACGCGTGAAGCTCGATCTGTACTACATGCAGAACTGGTCGTTCTGGCTCGACATCAAGATCGTCGTGCTGACGCTCTGGAAAGGCTTCACCGGCAGCAACGCGTACTGATACCGACGCCCGGCGCCACCACGCAGGCATGCCGGTTTTACGAATTTCGAATCATTGGTCACGAGGTCCGACACATCATGAATCTGACTATCATCGGCAGCGGTTACGTAGGTCTTGTCACCGGCGCCTGTCTCGCCGACATCGGGCACGACGTGTTCTGTCTCGACGTCGACCAGGCAAAGATCGACGTCCTGAACAACGGCGGCGTGCCGATCCACGAGCCGGGCCTGAAGGAAGTCATCGCGCGCAACCGCGCGGCCGGCCGCCTGCGCTTCTCGACCGACGTCGAGGCCGCGGTCGCGCACGGCGACGTGCAGTTCATCGCGGTCGGCACGCCGCCCGACGAGGACGGCTCGGCCGACCTGCAGTACGTGCTCGCGGCCGCGCGCAACATCGGCCGCTACATGACGGGCTTCAAGGTGATCGTCGACAAGTCGACGGTGCCGGTCGGCACGGCCGAGCGCGTGCGCGCGGCGGTCGCCGAGGAGCTCGCGAAGCGCGGCGGCGACCAGATGTTCTCGGTCGTGTCGAATCCGGAATTCCTGAAGGAAGGCGCGGCGGTCGACGATTTCACGCGTCCCGACCGCATCGTGATCGGCTGCGACGACGACGTGCCGGGCGAACGCGCCCGCGAGCTGATGAAGAAGCTGTACGCGCCGTTCAACCGCAACCACGAACGCACGCTTTACATGGACGTGCGCTCGGCCGAGTTCACGAAGTACGCGGCCAACGCGATGCTCGCGACGCGCATCTCGTTCATGAACGAACTGGCGAACCTCGCCGACCGCTTCGGCGCCGACATCGAGGCCGTGCGCCGCGGGATCGGCTCCGATCCGCGCATCGGCTACCACTTCCTGTATGCCGGCTGCGGCTACGGCGGCTCGTGCTTCCCGAAGGACGTCGAGGCGCTGATCCGCACGGCCGACGAGCACGGGCAGGCGCTGCAGATCCTGAAGGCCGTGTCGTCGGTCAACGCGACGCAAAAGCGCGTGCTCGCCGACAAGATCGTCGCGCGTTTCGGCGAGGACCTGACGGGTCGCACGTTCGCGATCTGGGGCCTGGCGTTCAAGCCGAACACCGACGACATGCGTGAAGCGCCGAGCCGCGAGCTGATCGCCGAGCTGCTGTCGCGAGGCGCGCGCATCGCGGCGTACGACCCGGTCGCGCAGCAGGAAGCGCGCCGCGTGATCGCGCTCGACCTGGCCGATCACCCGAGCTGGCTCGAACGCCTCTCCTTCGTCGACGACGAGGCGCAGGCCGCGCGCGACGCCGACGCGCTCGTGATCGTCACCGAATGGAAGATCTTCAAGAGCCCCGACTTCGTCGCGCTCGGCCGCCTGTGGAAGTCGCCGGTGATCTTCGACGGCCGCAACCTGTACGAGCCGGAGACGATGAGCGAGCAGGGCATCGAATACCACCCGATCGGCCGGCCGGGTTCGCGCCAGGCCGTCGCCGCCCGCGTGCCGGGCGCCGCGCGCGCCAGCGCGTAACCCCACTCGCCACGAGACGCCATGTTCCGGAACATCCTGATCGTCTGCCACGCGAACGTCTGCCGCAGCCCGGCAGCGGAGATGCTGTTCAAGTCGCACGCCGCGTCGCGCGGCGGCCCGCGTCCGACGTTCCACTCGGCCGGCGTGCATGCGAATGACGGCGACGGCATCGATCCGGTGATGCGGCAGCTGCTCGCCGAGCGGGGCGTCGATGCGACGACCCATCGCTCACGGCGACTGTCGCGCCGGATCGTGCGCGACGCCGACCTGATTCTCGTCAGCGAGCGCGGACAGATTGCGGCCGTCGAAAAGGTCGATCCGTTCGCGCGCGGCAAGGTCCACCTGCTCGGCAAGTGGGAAGGGGCCGAGATTGCCGACCCGCACGGTGGCCCCGAGGCCGATTACCGCGAGAGCTACTCACTGATCGAACGTCTGGTTCAAGGATGGCTACAGAAACTATGCTGAAACGCCCGATGCGCCCGGTGGCGCTTGCCGTCGCGCTGACGACTTTCCTGTCAGCCTGTGCAACCGCCCCCGGCAACTACCTCGACTCGTCGAACCTGAAGGACGAAGGCCGGCAGCAAGCCGCCGAAACCTATCCGGTTCATTACATCGACGCCAAAGTGGTGATGGACCAGCTGCAGAAGGCGCAGGTCGATCATCCGCTGCCGCCGGGACGCTATACCGATCCGTCGGAGTACGTGTACCGCGTCGGCCCGCAGGACATCCTCGGCGTCACCGTGTGGGACCACCCCGAGCTGACGACGCCGCAGGGCCAGTCGTTCTCGAGCGGCGGCAACACGACGCAGACGGTCGCGGGTGCGTTGCAGCAGCCCTATACGACCGCGCTGCCGGGCCAGGCCGATCCGTACGGCCAGACGGTCGCCGCGGACGGCACGATCTTCTTCCCGTTCGTCGGCCGCATCAAGGTGGCCGGCAAGACGGTCGCGCAGATCCGCGAGCAGATGGCCACCACGCTGTCGCGCTACGTGAAGAATCCGCAGCTCGACGTGCGCGTGCTGTCGTTCCGCAGCCAGAAGGTGCAGGTGACGGGCGAGGTCAAGCAGCCGGGCCCGCTCGCGGTGAGCGACGTGCCGCTGACGCTCGTCGACGCGATCTCGCGCTCGGGCGGCTCGACCAACGAGGCCGACCTGCAGCGCGTGCGCCTGACGCGCGACGGCAAGCTCTACACGCTCGACGCGAACGGCGTGCTCGATCGCGGCGAAGTGAAGCAGAACGTGATGCTGCAGCCGGGCGACATCGTCAACGTGCCGGACCGCAGCGACAGTCGCGTGTTCATCATGGGCGAGGTCAAGACGCCGGTCACGGTGCCGATGCTCAAGGGCAGGCTGACCATCGCCGACGCGCTGACCGCGGGCGGCGGCATCCTCGACACCGACGCGAACCCGCGCAAGATCTACGTGATGCGCGGGATGCGCGACAACCCGACGAAGCCTGAGGTGTACCGCCTCGACATGACGCAGCCCGATGCGCTGATGCTGTCGAGCCGCTTCCCGCTTCAGCCGCTCGACGTCGTCTACGTCAGCACGGCCGGCTCGGTGCAGTTCAACCGTGTGCTGCAGCAGGTGCTGCCGACGATCCAGACGATCTTCTACATGCGGCAAATCACGCGCTGATAGCCCGCCGGGGCGGCGCCTCCGCCCCGGCACCACTCAAGCGGGAACGAATGGTGAACACGCAAGCGAAACACTCCTACGCGGATCTGTCCGCCAAGACCGAGGAAGAGGACGTCGTCCTCGGCCAGTTGCTCCAGGTGATCATGGACGACATCTGGCTGCTGCTCGGCATCGCGGTGACGGTCGTCGCGCTCGCGGGCCTCTACTGCTTCATCGCGAAGCCGGTCTACCAGGCCGATGTGCACGTCCGCGTCGAGGGCAACGACAACACGTCGCAGGCGCTCACGCAGACGCAGACGGGCGCGATGATCAACAGCGGCCCGCAGCAGGCGCCGACCGACGCGGAAATCGAGATCATCAAGAGCCGCGGCGTCGTCGCGCCCGTGGTCGAGCAGTTCAAGCTGAACTTCTCGGTCGCGCCGAAGACGCTGCCGGTGATCGGCAGCCTCGCGGCACGCCTCGCGACGCCGGGCACGCCGTCGCGGCCGTGGCTCGGCCTGAAATCGTATGCGTGGGGCGGTGAAATCGCCGACGTCGACACGATCAACGTCGAGCCCGCGCTCGAAGGCAAGAAGCTGACGCTGACGGCCGGCCCGAACGGCACCTATTCGCTGGTCGACGCGAACGGCAAGCGGCTGCTGTCAGGCCAGGTCGGCGAGTCGGCGCAGGGCGGCGGCGTGACGCTGCTCGTGAAGAACCTCGTCGCGCGCCCCGGCACGCAGTTCACGGTGGTCCGCTACAACGATCTCGACGCGATCAGCGGGTTCCAGGCCGGCATCCAGGTGACCGAGCAGGGCAAGCAGACGGGCGTCGTGCAGATCTCGCTCGAAGGCAAGGACCCGGACCAGACCGCCGCGATCGCGAACGCGCTCGCGCAGTCGTACCTGAACCAGCACGTGGTCGCGAAGCAGGCCGAAGCGACCAAGATGCTCGACTTCCTGAAGGGCGAGGAACCGCGCCTGAAGGCCGACCTCGAACGCGCGGAAGCCGCGCTGACACAGTACCAGCGCACGTCGGGCTCGATCAACGCGAGCGACGAGGCGAAGGTCTACCTCGAAGGCAGCGTGCAGTACGAACAGCAGATCGCCGCGCAGCGCCTGCAGCTCGCGTCGCTCGCGCAGCGTTTCACTGATTCGCACCCGATGGTGATCGCGGCCAAGCAGCAGCTCGCGGAGCTGCAGGGCGAGAAGGACAAGTTCAGCAACCGCTTCCGCAGCCTGCCGGCCACCGAAGTGAGGGCCGTCCAGCTCCAGCGCGACGCGAAGGTCGCCGAGGACATCTACGTGCTGCTGCTGAACCGCGTGCAGGAGCTGTCGGTGCAGAAGGCCGGCACGGGCGGCAACATCCACCTCATCGATTCGGCGCTGCGTCCGGGCGATCCGGTCAAGCCGAAGAAGGTACTGATCCTGTCGGCGGCGGTGTTCCTGGGCCTGATCCTCGGCACAGGCGTCGTGTTCCTGCGCCGCAACCTGTTCCAGGGCATCGAGGATCCGGACCGCATCGAACGCGCGTTCAACCTGCCGCTGTACGGGCTGGTGCCGCAAAGTGCCGAGCAGGTGAAGCTCGACGCGCAGGCCGAGAAGGGCGGCAGCCGTGCCCGGCCGATCCTCGCGAGCCTGCGTCCGAAGGACCTCAGCGTCGAGAGCCTGCGCAGCCTGCGCACCGCGATGCAGTTCGCGATGATGGACGCGAAGAACCGCGTGATCGTGCTGACGGGCCCGACGCCCGGTATCGGCAAGAGCTTCCTGACGGTCAACCTCGCGGTGCTGCTCGCCCATTCGGGCAAGCGCGTGCTGCTGATCGACGCCGACATGCGCCGCGGCCTGCTCGACCGCTACTTCGGCCTCACCGCGCAGCCGGGCCTGTCCGAGCTGCTGAGCGACCAGTCGCCGCTCGAGGAGGCGATCCGCGAAACGCCGGTGCAGGGCCTGTCGTTCATCGCGGCCGGCACGCGCCCGCCGAACCCGTCGGAGCTGCTGATGTCGTCGCGCCTGCCGCAATACCTCGAAGGGCTCGGCAAGCGCTACGACGTCGTGCTGATCGATTCGCCGCCGGTGCTGGCGGTGACCGATGCGACGATCATCGGCCGCATGGCCGGCTCGACGTTCCTCGTGCTGCGCTCGGGCATGCATACCGAAGGCGAGATCGCCGATGCGATCAAGCGCCTGCGCACCGCGGGTGTCGACCTGGAAGGCGGGATCTTCAACGGCGTGCCGCCGAAGGCGCGCGGCTACGGCCGCGGCTATGCGGCCGTGCATGAATACCTGAGCGCCTGACCCACCTGGTGCGTAACCGGGCGGGCAGCGCGTGCTGCCCGCCCGGCCGACTGGAGAAACCATCGATGAAAATTTCCGTGCTCGTTCCGACCTACCGGCGTCCCGCCGACCTCGCGCGCTGCCTGCTGGCGCTGCAGCGGCAGCAGCGGCTGCCCGACGAGGTGATCGTCGTCGCGCGCCCGGAGGACGACGCCACGCACGAGCGGCTCGCCGATCCGGCGGTCGGCGGCGCGCTGCCGCTGCGCATCGTGCCGGTCGACGTGCCGGGGCAGGTCGCCGCGCTGAACAAGGGGCTCGACTCCGCGCACGGCGACATCGTGGCGATCACCGACGACGATGCGGCGCCGCATCCCGACTGGCTCGCACGCATCGAATCGGTATTCGAGGCCGATCCGCGCGTGGGCGCGGTCGGCGGCCGCGACTGGGTCCACGAGAAGGGCCGCGTGCTCGACGAATCGCGCGAGCTCGTCGGCCAGCTCACGCTGTCCGGCAAGATCGTCGGCAATCATCATCTCGGCGTCGGCGGCGCACGCGAAGTCGACATGCTGAAAGGCGCGAACATGAGCTACCGCCGCGCCGCGATCGAGCGGCTGCGCTTCGACACGCGGCTGCGCGGCGCCGGTGCGCAGGTGCACAACGACATGGGTTTCAGCATGCGCGTGCAGCGCGACGGCTGGAAGCTCGTCTACGACCCGGCGATCGCGGTCGATCATTTTCCGGCCGAGCGTTTCGACGACGACCGGCGCGATGCCGCGTCGCTGAATGCGATCAGCAACGGCGCGTACAACATGCACCTGATCCTGCGCGAGCACCTTCCGCCGCTGCGGCGCGAGATTGCCTGGTGGTGGTGGACGCTGGTCGGCACGCGCGTCTACCCGGGCGTCGCGCATCTGCTGCTGTCGCTGCCCACGGCGAAGCGCGAACGGATCCGTGAGCACTGGCGCGCGGTGCGCCGCGGCGCGCGCGACGCCCGCCGCGCGAACCTTGCCCCCCACCGCGCGGCGATGCCGCCGGTGACGTCTTGAACGGCACCCCCGGAGGGCTCGCATGACTTCAACGAAAGTTCACGTTCACCTGTTTTACGGCGCCGATCCGCGTACCTACCGGAAAGGCGAGAACATCGGCTGCCTGTACGGCTATCACCATGCCGAATCCGACGAATTCCGGCTGACCTATTCGCAGGACAGCGGTGAGAACCGCGTTGCCAGCCTCGCGCGTCGCGCGCTGAAGGCGGCGCTCGGCTTCGACATCGTGCATGCCTGGCGCAACCGCGCCGCGCTGCTGAACACCGACGTGATCTGGACGCACACGGAACAGGAGCACCTGGCGGCCTCGCTGGTGCTGAAGCTCGCCGGTGCGCAGGGCAAGCGCCCGCTGCTGCTCGCGCAGAGCGTGTGGCTGTTCGACAAGTGGGGCAGCTTTGGCGGCCCGCGCCGCTGGCTGTACCGCAAGCTGCTCAACCGCGCCGACGCGCTGACCACGCTGGCGCGCGACAACGCCGACCTGTGCCGCCGCTATCTGGGACGCGAAGCCGAGTTCGTCTACTACGGGCTGAACACGCAGGATTTCCCGCCGACCGAGCCGCAGCAATGGACGCCGAACCGGCCGCTGCGGATCGCGGCGATCGGCAACGATCGCGACCGCGACTGGCGCACGTTCCTTGCCGCGTTCGGCGGCGACGAGCGTTACGACGTGCGGCTCGCGACGCGCCGCCGCGTGCCGCGTGAGTGGCATGCGCCGAACGTGAAGATCGGCTCGGCGTCGGGGCTCGCGAAGCAGCACGAGCTGTACGCGTGGGCCGACGTGATCGTCGTGCCGCTGCGGCCGAATTTCCATGCGTCGGGCATCACCGTGATGCTCGAGGCGGCGGCCGTCGGCAAGCCGATGATCGTGTCCGACGTCGGCGGGCTCAGCGACTACTTCCCGCACGATACGGCCGCGTACGTACCGGCGTTCGACGCACAGGCGATGCGCCAGGCCGCCGACCGTTTCGTCGCCGATCCGGTGGCGGCGCTGGCTTGCGCGCAGGCCGCCGCCGCGTGCCTGCGCGATCGCGACCTGACCACGCAGGCGTTCGCCGAGCAGCACGTGCGGATCACGCGCGACATGCTGCGCCGGCGCCGCACGCCGGCGGCTGCGGGCGTGGCGATGCCGCTCGCGGATTCGCGTCCGTCGTCGCGGTGAGAGCGGATCGATGAGTACGATTGCCGCCGAACGCACCTCGTCGCGCACGCGCAGCTGGCTGCCCGAGCCGAAGCACTGGGTCGGGCAGGCTGCGCTGTGGTCCCTTACCGCCGCGCTGATCGCCGTACACCAGGGCAGGGTGCTGACGCTCGCGTTCCCGGTGCTGGCGATCGCGGTCGGCATCTGGCTGTATTTCAAGAGCCCGGCGCGCTACGTCGGCTTCATGTGGTGGGTGTGGTTCCTGAGCCCCGAGGTACGGCGGCTTGCCGACTGGTCGAAGGGCGCGTTCACGCCAACGAGCCTGATCCAGGTCGCGCCGCTCGCGGTGACGATGATCGCCGGTTTCGGGCTGATCCGGCATTACCGCGTGCTCGCGCAGCGGCGCGGGATTCCCGTGCTGCTGATGCTGTTCGGGCTCGCGTATGCGTATCTCGTCGGGATCGTGTCGAGCGGCGTGATGGCCGCGACCTATGACCTGGCGAACTGGGTGTACCCGGTGCTGATCGGCTTCCACATCATGGTCAACGCACGCGACTATCCCGAGTACCGCGACGTGCTGCTGTCCACGTTCATGTGGGGCATGCTCGTGATGGGCCTGTACGGCGTCGTGCAGTACTTCGTGATGCCGCAGTGGGACGTGCTGTGGATGATCGGGTCCGACATGGGTTCGCAGGGTGAGCCGGTGCCGTACGGCGTGCGCGTGTTCAGCACGATGAACTCGTCCGGGCCGTTCGCGTTCGCGATCATGGGCGCGCTGGTGTTCGTGTTCGCCGCGCCGCAGAAGATCCGCTGGTTCGCGGGGGCGGCCGGCTTCGTGTCGTTCGCGCTGTGTCTCGTGCGCTCGACGTGGGGCGGCTGGGTGATCGCGCTCGCGATCCAGCTCGCGCAGTCGAACAACCGCTTGCGGATGCGGATCCTGATCAGCGGCGTCGTGCTGGTCGGGCTCTGCGTGCCGCTCCTGACAGTCGGGCCGGTGGCCGACCGTCTCGGCGCGCGCCTGCAGTCGATCACGAACCTGAAGGACGACCGCAGCTACGACGACCGCAACAAGTTCTACGCCACCTTCGCGCAGACGGCGTTCACCGACGTCGCCGGCGAAGGGATGGGCGCGACGGGCGCGTCCACGAAGCTGTCGAGCGACAGCGGCGAGCTCGGCAAGTACGGCAGCTTCGACAGCGGCGTGATGAACGTGCCGTTCGTGCTCGGCTGGCCCGGCACGCTGCTGTATCTCGCCGGCGTCGTGATGCTGTTCGGCCGCACGTTGCGCGCGGCATTCAAGCTGCGCAAGGACAAGTTCGTCGGCGCGTGCCTGAGCCTGTGCCTGTCGACCTTCGCGATGCTCGTGTTCACGAACTCGCTGATCGGCACCGGCGGCCTGCTGATGTTCACAGCCATTTTTTCGATACTTGCCGCGGCGCACTGGCAAAAGGCACAACGCCTGCTGGCCGTCGCGCGTTCACGGGGAGGCGACCATTGAGAATCGCGATCGTCACGCACGTCGTGCGACATAACGACGGGCAGGGCCGCGTCAATTACGAAATTGCGCGCGCGGCGCTGGCCGAGAACTACGAAGTCACGCTGGTCGCGTCGCATGTCGCGCCCGAGCTGCTGGCCGACCCGCGCGTGCGCTGGGTGCCCGTGAAGGTCGGCGGCTTCTGGCCGTCGAATCTCGTCAAGCAGCAGGTGTTCGCGCTGAAGAGCGCGGCCTGGCTGCGCGCGCACCGCAGCGAATACGACGTGCTGCACGTGAACGGCTTCATCTCGTGGATCAAGGCCGACGTGAATACCGCGCACTTCGTGCACGGCGGCTGGTTCAAGAGTCCGTACTATCCGTTCGGGCCGACGAAGGGCATCTGGTCGGCATACCAGTACGTCTATACGCGCGTGAACACCACGCTCGAGCGCTGGGCGTACAAGCGCTCGCGCGCGATCACCGCCGTGTCGCAGAAGGTGGCCGACGAGATCGCGGGGCTCGGCATCGACAGCCGCAAGATCAGCGTGATCTACAACGGCGTCGACGGCAGCGCGTTCGCCGGGGCGCAGGCCGATCGCGCGGCGTTCAAGCTGCCGGACGACGCATTCCTGCTGCTGTTCGTCGGCGACCTGCGCACGCCGCGCAAGAACCTCGGCACCGTGCTGAAGGCGCTGACGAAGCTGCCGTCGAACGTGCACCTGGCGGTGGCCGGCTACCTGCCGGGCAGCCCGTATCCGGAAGAGGCGCGTGCGCTCGGCATCGATTCGCGCGTGCATTTCCTCGGTCTCGTGAAAAACATGCCGACGCTGATGCGCTCGGTCGACGCGTATGTCTTTCCGTCGCGCTACGAAGCGATGAGCCTGTCGCTGCTGGAAGCGATGGCGGCCGGTTTGCCGGTCGTCACCGCGCGCACGGCGGGCGGCGCGGAAATCATCACGCGCGAATGCGGGATCGTGCTGGAGGACCCGGACGATCCGGCCGCGCTCGCGCAGGCGATCGGTTCGCTCGCGGCGTCGCGCGATACCTGTCGCGCGATGGGCGACGCGGCCCGCGAACTGATGACCCGTTTCGGCTGGGCGCACATGGGTGCCCAGTATGTCGCGCTTTACCGGCGCATCGGCCAACCCACGCAGCCGTCCGCCTTCGAGCGGGTCGAGCATGCAGTCACGCAGGAGCAATCGTGATGTCCCAAACTTCCCGGCCGATCAAATCGTTGCAGATCGGCATGCACTGGTTCCCCGAACGCGCGGGCGGACTCGACCGGATGTACTACTCGCTCGTCGGCGCGCTGCCTGGCGCGGGCGTCGAGGTGCGCGGGCTCGTCGCCGGCTCGCCGAAGGTCGCCGACGACACGGGCGGCGCGATACAGGGCTTCGGTCCCGCCACGGAGACGCTCGCGCGCCGGATGCTCGCCGCGCGGCGAGCGCTGCGCGACGAGATCCGCAGCGAACGGCCGGACGTGATCTCGTCGCACTTCGCGCTGTACACGTTTCCGGGGCTCGACGTCACGCGCGGGATTCCGCAGGTGTCGCACTTCCAGGGCCCGTGGGCCGACGAAAGCCAGGTCGAGGGCGCCGCGACGCTCGGGCAGCGCGCGAAGCGCTATCTCGAACAGGCCGTCTATACGCGCTCGTCGCGGCTGATCGTGCTGTCGCAGGCATTCGGCCAGATCCTGACGAATCGCTACGGCATCGATCCGTCGCGCGTGCGCGTGATTCCCGGTTGCGTCGATACCGCGCAGTTCGATACGCCGCTCACGCCCGCCGAGGCGCGCCACAAGCTGCAACTGCCGCAGGATCGGCCGATCGTGCTGGCCGTGCGCCGGCTCGTGCGGCGCATGGGGCTCGAGGACCTGATCGACGCGATCGGCCTCGTCAAGCACCGTCACCCGGACGTGCTGCTGCTGATCGCCGGCAAGGGCAAGATCGGCGAGGAACTGCAGCAGCGCATCGACGATGCCGGGCTGCAGGACAACGTGAAGCTGCTCGGCTTCGTGCCCGACAACCATCTCGCGGCGCTGTATCGCGCGGCGACGGTCAGCGTCGTGCCGACCGTCGCGCTCGAAGGCTTCGGGCTGATCACCGTCGAATCGCTCGCATCCGGCACACCCGTGCTGGTGACGCCGGTTGGCGGGCTGCCGGAGGCGGTCGCCGGGCTGTCGAACGATCTTGTGCTGCCGTCGACGGGCGCGGCTGCGATCGCGGAAGGGCTCGGCGGCGCACTGTCGGGGGCGATCGCGCTGCCCGACGAGGCCGCATGCAAGCGCTACGCGCGTGATCATTTCGACAACGCGGTGATCGCGCGACGCGTCGCCGGCGTGTACGAAGAGGCGATCCGGGCGGCAGGCTGAACGCCGCGGCGCGCCACCTGCGCGCCGAACCCGAAACCGGACCGGCGCATGCGCATGGCTGGTCCGCGAGCCGGCTGCCCGACGAGGGTGGGCCGGCTTTTTTCGTTCGACTCCGATCGCCGGCGCGCATCACGCGCGCCTGAGCGTCGCGGCCCATACGCCGAGCGCGGCCAGGCTGACGACGGCCCCAAGCGCGCAGACGCCCGTCCATCCGGCGCGCGCATACATCATCGTCGACGCGATCGCGCCGAGCCCGCTGCCGGCCGAGTAGAACAGCATGTAGCAGCCGACGAGGCGCGCGTGCGCATCGGGCCGCGCGCCGAGAATCATGCTCTGGTTGACGACGTGGACAGCCTGCCCGCCGACGTCGAGCAGCACGATGCCGACGATCAGCCACGCAATCGACGTGTCGCCGAATGCGAGCGGCAGCCATGAGCATGCGAGCAGCACGAGCGCGGCGCCGGTCGTCGCTTCGCCGCGCCCGCGATCCGCGAGCCGGCCGGCGCGTGCGGCGGCCGCGGCCCCCAGCGCGCCGACGAGGCCGAATGCGCCGATCTGCGTATGCGACATCGCGTGCGGCGGCGCGCTCAGCGGCAGCACGAGCGCGCTCCAGAAGATGCTGAATGCCGCAAACATGAGTAGCGCGATCGCACCGCGCACGCGCAGCACGCGTTCATCGCGCAACAGCGACACCATCGACCGCAGCAGCGCCGCGTAGCCGATGCGTTCGCGCGGCCCGTTCGTGTCGGGCAGCAGCCGCGACAATGCGACGAGCATCGCGATCGCGAGCGCACCCGACACGAGGTAGACGGCCCGCCAGCCCGCGAAGTCGGTGACGACACCGGCCAGCGAGCGCGCGGCCAGCAGCCCGACCACCACACCGCCTTGCGCGGCGCCCACCACGCGCCCGCGTTCGCCTGCGCCCGAGAGGGCTGCCGAGCACGCGATCAGCCCTTGCGTCATCGCGGTGCCGAGCAGGCCGACCGCGACCATCCCCGCCAGCAGCGCGATGCGTGTCGACGACGCGGCGATGCCGATGCAGGCTGCCGTCAGCAGCAGAAGCTGCACGGCGATCAGGCGCTTGCGGTTCAGCAGGTCGCCGAGTGGCACGACGAACAGCAGCGCGAGCGCACAGCCGAGTTGCGTCGCGGTGATGACGCCGCCGACGGCGGCCTGCGGCACGCCGAAATCGCGCGCGATCGAATCGAGCAGCGGCTGGGCGTAATAGACGTTCGCGACGCTCGCCGCACAGCAGACGGCCAGCAGCGCGATGCGCGCCGACGACAGGCCGCCGCCATCGGCCGGATGCGTCGCGGGTGCCGGCACGTTCGATGCAACGGTGCCGGAATGACACGAAGACTCCATGGGGTTCCTCACGCAAACTAGTTGCAAATTGAAACTGGTGTGAGTGTAGGGAAAGTAGTTTTAAAATGCAACTTGTTGTGCGGCGGGCGACGGGCCCGCGCACGGATGCGCCGATGCCGCCGCGCGGGCGGCCGGCACGATTGCGGAGAGGAACATGGCCAGGCAGAAAAGTCTTGCGGATTCGCCGTGCCCGGTGGCGCGGGCGACCGATATCGTCGGCGATCGCTGGGCGTTGCTGATCGTGCGCGATGCGTTCGACGGCGTGCGCCGCTTCGGCGATTTCCGCGCGAGCCTCGGCGTCGCGAGCAACATCCTGTCCGACCGGCTGAAGATGCTGGTGGATGCCGGCGTGTTCGACGTCGTGCCGGCGTCGGACGGCACCGCGTATCAGGAGTACGCGCTGACGAAGAAAGGCGAGGGGCTGTTTCCGGTGATCGTGATGCTGCGGCAGTGGGGCGAGGCGAACCTGTTCGCGCGCGGCGAGCCGCATTCGGTGCTGGTCGACCGCAGCACGGGGCGCGCGATCCGCAAGCTTGCGTTGCGGCACGACGACGGCCGGCCGGTGAGGGCGGCCGACACGGTCGTGAAGAAGATCGACGACGAGGCGGGTGTGGCGCGGCGGTGAGCGCGATGCGCGACGCCGTTGCGCTCAGTGCCGTTCGCCGCGCCAGCGCCCGGGCGCGACGCCGAAGCGTTTCGTGAACGCATGCGTGAACGTGCTCTGGTCCGCGAAGCCGACCGTGCCCGCGATGTCGACGAGCGCATGCCGGCCGTCGGCGAGCAGCACGACCGCTGCGTCGAGCCGCAGCCGCTGCAGGTAGCGATGCGGTGTTTCGCCGAATGCATCGACGAACAGTTGATGAAACCGGCGCATCCCGTAGCCGCAGTGCGCGGCGAGATCGGCGATGCGCAGCGGCTCCGCGAGCCGCGCGCGCAGCCAGCGGTCGATGCGCGCGAAATCGAGGCCCGACGCGGGCGCGGCGATGCCGGCGTCGTCGAGCAATGCGTCGCACAGGCGTGCGGCGGCCTGCCACTGGAAACGGTGCGCGGCTGCGTGCCGTGCGTCGCCGGCCGGCGCATCGTGTTGCGCGGCGGCGGCTGCAACCTGCGCGACCAGCGACGTCAGCGCCGGGTCGATCGACACGGCGCGCGCATGGTCGAACAGCCGCTGCGGCACCGCGAGCGATGCCGCGGGCAGGTCGATCACGAGCTGGCGATTGTCGCCGAGGCCCGCGTAGTCGTGGCGCGCGCCGGCCGGAATCAGCCAGGCCGCGTGCCGGTCGATGCGCTGGCCGATTCCGTCCACCGCCATCACCATCGCGCCATCGACGCCGAGCACGACCTGGTGGAAGTCGTGCACGTCCGACGCTTCGCACGTGTCGTAACGGCGCAGCGCGATGGCGGGGGAGGCGATGCGTGCCATCGGAAGGAAGCGGCCGGGTGCGCGATCAGACGTCGAGCAGTTCGACTTCGAACACGAGCGTCGCGTTCGGCGGAATCACGCCGCCTGCGCCGCGCGGGCCGTAGCCGAGTTGCGGCGGGATCGTCAGGCGACGCACGCCGCCGACCTTCATGCCCTGCACGCCTTCGTCCCAGCCCTTGATGACCATGCCGCCGCCGAGCACGAAGGCGAACGGGTCGTTGCGGTCCTTGCTCGAATCGAATTTCTGACCGTCGGTCAGCCAGCCCGTGTAGTGGACGCTGACGGTCTTGCCGGCTTGCGCTTCCGCGCCGGTGCCTTCGGTCAGGTCTTCGTATTTGAGACCCGATTCGGTCGTGATGACAGCCATGACTTCTCCTGAAAGAGGGTTGCGTAAAACCGCTATTGTAGGCGAGCGCGCAGCGGGCCGGCGCGCGTGGTTCTTGCGCCGCTGCGCGCGGATCGGCGGCGTCGACCGACCGCCTTGCCCGCGGTCGCCCGAAACACGATTGGAACGCGCGTTTGAATTTTCCGCGAGCCATGCGATCGCCGTTGCACCAGGCGAGTGCGCCGCGCGTATGAATCGGTGCTGCCGGGGCGGTCGGCCATATCGCGTCCGGCCATCGCCGGATGCCGTGCAATGCCCGTCCCACGGGGCTTTCAGGTAGCCGACAGCGCATGTGGCCGGGCGTCGTGCAGCGCGTGCCGGCCAGCCCCCGCGTTCGAATCGCGGCCGGTCCCGGCGCCGTTCGAGCGCCGTTTTTTCCGCCTTTTCGACCGTGCCCCGTTTGGAAGCGCGCATCTACCGCGCGGCTTGCGCGCGCCGGCGCGGGCGGCCTATCTTTACATCTGTCGATGTCAGGATTTCGGCGGTGCGCGACGCGCCGCCCGGGCGTGCGCCGGCCGCGTCGGACGACGCGTCGGGCCGCCTCGGAACCAGGAGAACCATGAACATGAAGTCAGCCGCTTCCGCCACCGCAGCCGGGATCATGCCGGTGCGCCGCGACCTGCGCTTCGACCTGCCGGTCGAACGCGCGAAGGACTGGCATGGCCTCGGGTCGCACGTGACCCATTTCTTCAACGCGCTGTCGCTGCTGTTTCCGGCCGGCGAGCGCTTCTTCATGGATTCGGTGCGCAATTACCGCGACCGGATCGACAATCCCGTATTGAAGCAGCAGGTGCTCGGCTTCATTGGCCAGGAGGCGATGCATACGCGCGAGCACATCGAATACAACGAGCTGATGCAGGCGAACCGCCTGCCCGCGCGCAAGCTCGACAAGCGCGTCTGGACGGTGCTCGCCTTCATGAAGCGCAAGCTGCCGCATTCGGTGCAACTCGCGCATACGGTCGCGGCGGAACACTACACGGCGATGCTCGCCGACTGGCTGCTGCGCGACCCGACGCGCCTCGACGGTTCGGTCGAAGGCTACCGCCAGATGTGGATCTGGCACGCGCTCGAGGAAACCGAGCACAAGGCTGTGTCGTTCGACGTGTGGAACGCCGCGATGAAGCCGGGGCTGCGCCGCTACCTGATCCGCATCGGCGTGTATCTGCTGACGACGCTGACGTTCTGGCCGACCGTGTTCCTGATGCACGCGACGCTGCTGTGGCGCGATCGCGGCGCCGGCCATCACGTGCGCGGCATGCTGCGGATGATCGCGTTCCTGTACGGGCCGCGCCGCGGCCTGTTCCCGCGCATCGCGGGCGAATGGCTGAGCTTTTTCCGGCCGGGCTTCCATCCGTGGGATCACGACAACCATCACCATCTTGCGCGCGTCGACGCGCTCGCCGCCACCTACGGCGAAAAGGGCGGCGCACCTGCCGGCCGCGGCCGCGCGAACGCGCCGGCATCGCTCGCGTCGGGCCGCTGACACGACCCGCCGCGCGGCGATGCGCGCCGCATGTTGCGTTCCCGCATCAGCGGGCTTCCTGTGACGATTGACGGAAGTCGACCGGAAACGGTTGCACGCTCGCCGGCGTGCGCGGCCGACGGGGCGCGTGCGCCCGCGCCGGCGTCCCGATCCTGCGTAGCCGCATCACATGCAAACGCCGCGCGCCAGCACCGGCGCGGGTTTGCGCGCGGTGCGCCGTCCCGCTCCGGGTTCTTGCCGCGCGCGCCACAGGGATAACACCCATCTAGTCGCCCGCCGGCCGCATCGATATACCGTTCATGACAGCGCCCCCTTCGCGCGCGATTCGTGCGCAGGGGGATTTTATTCGGACGGAAATGCGGCCAATATGTCGGTTCAATCGTGGTCCGTCGGATATGGCGGCGAGCCGGCGCACGATACCAACGCCAAGCGGGGAACAACGATGGTTGCAAGGTCACCCGACGCAAACGGGCAGGCGGCGCCCGAGATGACGGATGTATCCGTCACCGCTCCCGAGGCCGGACGCAAGCTGTTTGCGATCATGCGGACGCCCGACGAGCCGTTGCTGGCGCAACTGCGCGGGCTCGGCTGGGAGATCGCGGTCGCGAAGACGGCCGGCGCCGCGCAGAACATGACCTCCGGCGTGAGCGTCGCGGCCGGGCTGGTCGATTTCACGGGGTTCACGTCGCGCGACTATCCCGCGCTGAAGGCGTGCCTGAGCCAGCCGGCAATCGGCTGGATTTCCATCGCGCAGGCCGGCATTACGATCAGTCCTGCCGTGCGCGAGCTGATCCGCAGCTATTGTTTCGACTATGTGACGCTGCCGCTGCCCTACGAATGGATTTCGCATGTGCTCGGTCATGCGCGCGGGATGGCCGCGCTCGATCGCGTCGACGGCGCGGCCTATGCGGCGTCGATCGGCGAACACGGGATGATCGGCAACTGTGAAGCGATGCAGCAGTTGTTCAGCACGATCCGCAAGGTCGCGAAGACCGATGCGAGCGTGTTCATCTCGGGCGAATCGGGCACCGGCAAGGAACTGACCGCGCTCGCGATTCACGAGCGTTCCGGGCGCGGCAAGGGGCCGTTCATCGCGATCAATTGCGGGGCGATTCCGCATCACCTGCTGCAGTCGGAACTGTTCGGCTACGAGCGCGGCGCATTCACCGGCGCGAACCAGCGGCGCGCGGGCCGGATCGAGTCGGCGAACGGCGGCACGCTGTTTCTCGACGAGATCGGCGACATGCCGGTCGAGAGCCAGGCGAGCCTGCTGCGCTTCCTGCAGGAAGGGAAGATCGAGCGGCTCGGCGGGCAGGAATCGATCGCGGTCGACGTGCGGATCATCTCCGCCACGCACGTGGATCTCGACGGCGCGGTCGAGGCCGGGCGCTTCCGCGCAGACCTCTATCACCGGCTGTGCGTGCTGCGCATCCACGAGCCGCCGCTGCGCGCGCGCGGCAAGGACATCGATATCCTCGCGCACTACGTGCTGCAGAAATTCAAGTCCGACAGCGGTCGCAAGATCAGCGGCTTCACGTCGGCCGCGCTCGATGCGATGCGCCGCTACGAATGGCCCGGCAACGTGCGCGAGCTGATCAATCGCGTGCGGCGCGCGATCGTGATGGCCGAGAGCCGGCTGCTGACGCCGCACGATCTCGGGCTCGAGACGCCCGGCGAAACCGAACCGGTGACGCTCGAGCAGGCGAGGGCGCTCGCCGAGCGCACCGCGATCGAGAACGCGCTGTTGCGCAACGATCACCGGATCAACAAGGCCGCCGCCGAACTCGGCATCTCGCGCGTGACGCTCTACCGGATGATGATCGAGCACGGGCTGAACGATCACGACAACAACGGCGGGAACGGCGACAACGGCGGGCACGACGGCGCGCCGTCCGGGGACGCCGGGCATCAGCGAGTCGGCTGAGCAGGAGCCGGTGCGGCCCGACCGCGCCGGTTGCACCGTGCAGCCGGACGATCGTCCGGCCCGGCACGTGTCGATCCGTCGCGCCGGCGGGCATGTAAAGCGCATGAAACATTTCGCGTCGGCAGCCGGGCGAATTCTCGCGGCAAACCGGGCCGAACGGCCCGGCACGCATCGGTAAAAACGCCGCGCTCCATTGTTCAGCCTTATCCCGCAAGGCTCCGCCGCCGCCCATCCGGCGCGGGCCGCGTGCCGCATGTTTCAGATTCGCAACTTCCGCCAATCCGCCCCCGTTCCGGCTGCCTGCCGGCATTGCCAACCCCTTGTCCGGACAGGCTCGCGCGCGGCTGGCCCGCTCCTTGCGAAGCTTGTCATGCGAAAGTCGACGACGCGAGGTCCGGCCGGTTCCTGCGGCCAGGACGCACTCCGCGGGGATGCGGCGGCGGAGCGCGGCGCAGTTGCCGCGTTCCGGCGGGCAACGGACGTCGTCGCCTGATCGTCGGGGCACCGGCATCGTCCGGTTGCCGGAACAAACATCACACAGCAAACGGGGTAGAAAATGAACGATCGCCACACGCCGCGGCCGGCAGGCCGCGATCGCAGTGATTCGGGGCATCGCCGGTCGAACGTCGCACTCGCAGCCGGCCGGCATGCATCGACAGGCCATCTCTCCGCGCCCGGTGCGAGGCGGATCCGGCTGGTTGCCGGTCATCCGCGCCGGGTCGGCACTTTCCTGCACGCCAACCCGGTTCGCATGGGCATGTGCGCACGGGCGCCGGTACCGCGGCGCCCGATCTTCGCCTATTGACCCGAGCAGCAGGCCAGCCGTTCGCGTTGCCGGTCGTTCCCTGGGCGATTGATCTGCAATCCGAACGATGATCGAGGCGTCGTGTCGTGCACGCGACGCAAGACGGGAAGCATTCGATGCAACGGCGAGCCGCGCGGTGCCGTTGCCATCCGGTTGAAGGGGAGGGGCGGTCGGACGCGCGCGACGGGAGTGGCACCCGTACGCGCGCGACGCCGTTTCAGCTGCCGTAGATGTCGAAGTCGAAGTACTTCGACGCGAGCCGCTTGTAGGTGCCGTCCTTGACCATGTCGAGGATCGCGCGATCGATCTTCGCCTTCAGGTCGGCGTCTTCCTTGCGCAGCCCGATGCCGGCGCCGATGCCGAGCATCTTCTCGTCGACGAGTTCGGGCCCGACGAACGTGTAGTTCGCGCCGCGCGGCGATTTCAGGAACCCGATCGCGGCCTGCACTTCATCCTGGAGCGCTGCATCGAGGCGGCCCGACGTCAGGTCCGCGTACACGCCGTCCTGGTTCTGGTACGACACGACGTTCGCGCCTTGCTTGCCCCAGTACGCCTTCGCGTACGTTTCCTGTGTCGTGCCTTGCTCGACACCGATCGACTTGCCCTTCAGCGATTGGGCCGTCGGCAGCAGCGGCGACCCTTTCTTCACGACGAGCCGCGTCGGCTGGTTGTAGATCTTCGTCGTGAAGCCGATCTGCTCCGCGCGTTGCGGCGTGATCGACATCGACGACAGCACCGCGTCGAACTTCTTCGCCTTCAGCGCCGGAATCATCCCGTCGAAATCGTTCTCGAGCCACACGCACTTGGCCTTCAGGCGCGCGCAGATCTCGTTGCCGAGGTCGATGTCGAAACCGACGAGCTTGCCGTCGGGCGCCTTCGACTCGAACGGCGCGTAGCTGGCATCGGTGCCGAAGCGGATCGTGGTCCAGTCCTTCGCGGCGGCGGGGCCTGCGGATACCGCGAGCAGGGCGATCGAAACAGCGGCAATCAGTCTCTTCATGGTGCGTTCCTTGGCGGGTGCTTCCGGGTTCTGTGCGACACGGTTTCACGGATACGAGCCGCGTCTTCGCGCGGTGTCCGCATGGTCATTAACGCAGAAAATAAAATAAAAGTCCAGAATGGACAAAAAATATCGTTCCGTCGGAAGCAATGGCCGATCGACGGGTGTCGACCCTTGTAAAAATGCGAAAATGGACTAATCTTGTTAGTAAATTCGTTTCGAGACTAACGATCATGTCACAGCCCGCCTACGATTCGCATTCCGCCCCGCCGCAGGCCTCGGTCGCCCAGATGTCGGCGGCCGGCCTGCGTGCGTTTTTCAACATCGCGCGCGACTGGGAACTGACGATCGACGAGCAGATCGTGCTGCTCGGGTCGCCCGGCCGTTCGACGTTCTTCAAGTGGAAGGCCACGCCGGAATCGGCGCGGCTGCCGCGCGATACGCTCGAGCGGCTGTCGCTGCTGCTCGGCATCTACAAGGCGCTGCAGATCCTGCTGCCGCAGCCGGCCGCGGCCGACGCGTGGGTCAAGCGGCCCAACGACGCGGCGCCGTTCGGCGGCCGGCGCGCACTCGACCGGATGCTTGCCGGCAACGTCGGCGATCTGGTCGCCGTCCGGCAATATCTCGACGCGATGCGGGGTGGCTGGGCGTGACGATGCCGATCGAAACACAACAATGGCCCACGACCACGGTCGACTGGGCACCTGCCTATCGTGTGATTCCCACCCGTTTTCCGGCGATCAACCTGTTCGACCGCGTCGCCTCGGCGGACGATTTCGACGCGCTGTATGCGCTCGAATCGCTGACCAACGACCGCATCCGCAACGAAATCGGCGCGCTCGACCTCGTGCCGCCTGCCGAACGCCGCTACGGGCTGGGCTGGGGGCCGATCATGGCTGCGTTTACGCACCTGAATCCGCAGGGCAGCCGCTTTTCCGACGGCAGCTACGGCGTGTTCTACTGCACCCGGTCGCGCGATACGGCGATCGCCGAAACGCGCTATCACAGCGCGCTGTTCCTGGCCGCGACGAAGGAGCCGCCGATGCGCCAGCAGATGCGGCTCTACACCGTGTTCGCGCAGGGCAGCGTGGTCGACGTGCGCACCTGGCCGCAGCGCGATCCCGCGTTGCTGCATCCGCTCGACTACGGCGCCGGGCAGGCGCTCGGCCGGGCGGTGCGCAACGCGGGCGGCGCGGGGATCGTCTATCCGTCAGTGCGCGACCCGCGCGGCGAGTGTCTGGCGGCGTTCCGCACCGCGCTGCTGCGCGATTGCCATCACGCGGCCTATCTCGAATACAACTGGAACGGCTCCGGTGTCGATGCGGTGTTCGAGCTGAACCAGGTCGGCTAGCACGCACCGGTTCGCGAGCCGTGGCCGGCGCGAGGGTGCAGGGGTGCGGCAGCGTTACGGCAGCGGCCAGTCGCCCGCGTGGCGTTCGCGCGCCTCGGCCTGCGTCATCGACCACGTGTTGCCGGTACGCGGCTCGGCGAGCGTGAGCCTCCCGGCCGGCGCGAACGCGCCCGTGTCGATGAACCATTGCGCACCGATCCGCTGCGGCGCGCGCACCGGCGTATGCCCGGTGCAGGTCAGCGACAGCCCGGCCTGCCGCGCCGGATCGGCGAGCCCCTGGACGAGATCGCGGCCCCAGATCAGCCGCTCGCGCACGTCGTGCGCATAGCTGCCCGTGTCGAGATCGGCGTCCGAGCCGAAGAATTCCGCATGCAGCACGTTGAAGCGGCCGGGGCCGTCGCCGATCACGCGCACCAGCGGCAGCGCGTCGACGCGCGCCGCGTGGGCGTGCAGCCTTTCCGGCGGCAGGTCGGCGCCCCAGTCGCCGCCGATCCCGCGCCACGCGTCGGGCGACAGCTTGCCGCTAGACACGAGGCTCAGCACTTCCTCGTGGTTGCCGCGCACGACGTGGCACCACGGACGGTCGAGCAGGTCGAGCGCGGTTTCGGAGGCAGGGCCGCGGTCGACCAGATCGCCGACCGAGAACAGGCGGTCGCGGGCCGGATCGAAGCGGATGTCGTGCAGCAGCGCGCGCAGCACGTCCACGCACCCGTGCAGGTCGCCGACGACGAAGTCGCGGCCAGCGGTGTTCGCGGGGTGGCGGCAGAGGGGGGCGGTGGCAGTCATCCCCTTATCTTAGGCGCTCGCGCCCATCGCCACGTCACGATGGAATGGCGATAATCGGGGCGCGGTATCCTCCGGCGCGGCGCGGCGGGCCGCCCCGCGCGCCATTCGAACCCTTTCTATCCGCTTTCGGAATCACACGATGACGTTTTATCCGCAGGTATTACGCAACCGGCCGCGCATGGTCGCGGCCTTCGTCGCAGGCGTGCTGTGCGCGGTGCTGCTGCCGTTTCCGCTGCGTCCGGCCGTACGGGTGCTGATCGGCTGGGATTGCACGGTCTGGCTGTATCTCGTGCTGATGTGGGTGCGCATGGTTACCGCGCATCATCACAAGGTGCGCGAAGTCGCGATCCGCGAAGACGAAAACGCGACGACCGTGCTGACCGTCGTGTGCTTCGCGACCGTCGCGAGCGTCGCTGCGATCGCGATCGAACTCGCGACCGTCAAGAGCGTGGGCTTCAGCGCGGGGCTCAGCCACTACGCGATCACGGCCGCGACGCTGTTCGGTGCGTGGTTCCTGATCCCGACGATCTTCACGCTGAACTATGCGCGGCTCTATTACGGCTCGCCGTCCAGCGACCGCGCGCTGCGCTTCCCCGATCGCAACCCCGAGCCCGATTACTGGGATTTCCTGTATTTCGCGTTCACGATCGCGGTCGCGTCGCAGACGGCCGACGTGTCGCTCGCGAACCGCTCCGCGCGGCGCTCGGTGCTCGCGCAGTCGATCCTGTCGTTCTACTTCAACATGGCCGTGCTCGGGCTGTCGATCAACGTCGCGGCCGGCCTGCTGAGCTGACGCCGGTCACGTGAGCAGGCCGTACGGGCCGCCGCGTTCCAGCGCCCGCTGGTATGCGGGACGCGCATGGATCGCGTCGAGAAAGCGCGCGATCGCCGGATAGCGGCTGCCGCCCCCGCGCGCGGTCGCGGCTTCGAGCGGAAAGCTCATCTGGATGTCGGCTGCGCTGAAGCCGTCGCCGACGAACCAGCCGGTGCGGCTCAGCGCGCCGTCGATATGGCCGAGATGAAGTGCGATCTGCGGATCGACGAAGCCCGACTGCAGCGTGTCGGCGATCTTGCGCGCGATCGGCCGCGCGAAGAACGGCATCGGCGCATGCGCGATCCGCAGCGCGACGAGCTTGAGCAGCAGCGGCGGCATCGCCGACCCTTCCGCGTAGTGCAGCCAGTACGTGTAGTCGTGCCGCCCGGGCGTGCCGGGCGGCGGCGCGAGGCGCCCGTTGCCGTAGCGTTCGACCAGGTACTCGATGATCGCGCCCGATTCGGCGAACGTGCGGCCTTCGTCGGTGACGACCGGCGACTTGCCGAGCGGATGGATCGCGCGCAGTTCGGGCGGCGCGAGCATCGTTTTCGGATCGCGTTCGTAGCGGACGATCTCGTACGGCACCTCCAGTTCTTCGAGCAGCCAGAGCACGCGCTGCGAGCGCGAGTTGTTCAGGTGATGGACGGTGAGCATGTCGTGGCCGGAAAGGGGCGGGAACGACATCATACCCAGCGCGCGTGGCATGCGCGCGAATCCCGTCCCGCGCCGCGCCGAACCGCTATGCGCGCCTCACCGCGACCCACGCCCCCCAGAACAGGCTCGCGAAAAAGCGCAGCGGCGCATCGAAGCCCGCGTCGCGCAGCAGGTCGAACACGGCATCTTCGGACGCGGGCGGATCGGCGCCCTGCAGGATCTTCGCGAGTTGCGCGCGTACGGCGTCGGGCGTGGCGCCCTTCATGCGCCAGCGCTGCTGCCACGCGTCGAGCAGGCGAGGGTGGTCCGCATAGCGGCGATGGTTGCCGGCGAGCACGAGCGGCGCGCCGGGCTTCAGGCGCCGCGCGATCGCATGCAGCAGCGCGGCCTTCGCGTCGTCGCCCGGCACGTGATGGAGTACGCCGATCAGCGTTGCGCCGTCGAACGCGGCATCATCGGGCAGCGCGTCGACGCCGTCCTCGACGAACGTCGTGCGCGACCCGAAGCCTGCGGCCTCGACGTTCGAGCGCGCGAGCGCGAGCATCGGCGCGGACGGGTCCACCGCCGTGAATTGCCAGCCCGGTTCGAGCGCGGCCGCCACGCAGATTTCCTGCCCCGTGCCGCCTGCGCCCGCGACGAGGATTTGCGCATCGGTCGCGCCGATCGCCGATGCGAGCACGCACGCGGCGAGTTCGTGACACGCATCGTAGCCGGCGAGCGCGATGCGCGATTGCTCGGCGTATTCTTGCGCGCGTGACGGATCGAATTTCGCGGCGCTGGCGGGAAGCGACATGGCGGTTTCCTTGGGTTTGTGGCGGACGACATGTCCGCGAGCCTGACGCAGAGCGTAGGGGCGCACGGCCCGCGCAACAAGGCGAGCAGACATTCCGGTATGCCGACTACCCGACTCGCCGGCACGTGCCGGCATGCCCGTTTTCCCAGGGGTCGGTTCGCATTTAAAAATGTCTGACCAGCCTGCATCGCGGTGGCGAATCCGGCGCATACTCGGTTCTCTCCCCCCGCCTGGCCTTCGCATGCCGGGCCCCGATGCGTCGCGCCACGGGCGCGGCCATGCCGCTCGGTACGCACGAGGAGCGCATGATGTCCGATTGTCCGCACGATCCGTACGCGCAGCACTACATCCATTGTTTGCCGTTTGGCGCGCAGCCCTGTGGCGCGCTCGGCACGTCGCCGCGCACGCATTTCCGCGTGTGGGCGCCGGGCAGTACGCAGGTTCAGCTCGAACTCGATTCCGGCTCCGACCCGACGCTCGTTCCGATGACGGCCGCCGGCCCGAACTGGTTCGAAGTCTTCGCCGACTGCGGCGCGGGCACCCGTTACCGCTATCGCCTCGACGATGCCGTGTCGATTCCCGATCCCGCGTCGCGCTCGCAACCCGACGGGCTCAACGGCCCGAGCGAAGTCGTCGATCCGCGTGCGTTCACGTGGCGCAACACGTTCTGGCACGGGCGTGCGTGGGAAGACATGGCGCTCTACGCGATCCGGCCGCACGCGGTGGGCGGCTTCGACGGCGTGCGCCGCCGCCTGCCGCAGCTCGCGCGGCTCGGCGTGACCGCGCTGGAACTGCTCGCGTCGCCGCACGACAGCCTGCCGTTCGCGCCGCTCGCGGCCGAAGGCGGCCCCGACGCGCTGAAGGCGCTGATCGACGAAGCGCACGGCTACGGCTTCGCGGTGCTGCTGGAGCTCGACTACGCGCGCTTCGGCAGCGGCACCGACGCGCTGCGTCATTACGCGGCGCCGTTCTTCCATACGCGCGACGACCCGCTGCAGGCTGCGCCGCTGGCGCTCGATCATCCGGAAGTCTGCGATTTCTTCTGCGACAACGCGCTGTACTGGATCGACGAATACCGTTGCGACGGGCTGCGCCTGCGTGAAGCCGACCGGATCGGCGTGTCGTGGCTGCGCGAGATCGCGGACCGCGTGCGCGCGGCCGTGCCGGCCGACCGGCTCATTCATCTCGTGCTCGGCAGCGAGCGGCATCCCGCGCATCTCGCCGATACGCATTTCGACGCGCAGTGGAACGGGTGCGGCGAACGTGCGCTGCACCGGCTGACGGGGCGCGATACGTCGGCCCACGAAGGCATTTCCACGCACCAGTCGATCCACACGCTCGCGCGTGCATTGACCGCGGCCGGTGCGGCATTCCAGCCGGCCGCATCGGCGGAGGGCATGACGGCCGACGGCGGGCTGGCGCTGACGTCGCTCGTGCTGTCCGACGGCGCATGGCGCGACTGCGGCCAGAGCGACCACGCGCAGGAGGCCGGCCTGGCCGCGCTCGCGCTGTCGCTGCTCACGCCGCAGATCCCGCTGATCTTCGACGAAACCGCACGCGACGCCGATCGTGCGCACTTCGTGCAGTCGGCGCTCGCGGTGCGCGCGAAGCTGATCGCGCCGCGGCTGTCCGATTGCCGGCCGCAGGACGCGCATGCGCTGAAGGCGGACGGCGACGGCGATGCCGACGCGCTGCTCGCGTCATGGCGGCTCGCCGACGACGAGACGCTGACGATCGCGCTGAACCTGTCGCCCGATGCGCTGCGGTTCGACGCGCCGAAAGGGCGCGTCGTGTTCGAGACGCCGGCGCGTGCGCGCGACCGCGTCGATGAAGGGGAATTGCCGCCGTATTCGCTCGTCGCGTGGCTGACGGGCGACGTCAACCGCTATGCGCTGACGCACGACGTGCGGCGCATCGATGACGGTTCGTGGCGCGGCATGCGTGCGAACCTGAACGCCTGAGCCGATGACGGCGTGATGGCTGGAAGGCCGGGCGCATGTGCGCCCGGCTGCACGGCAGGAAATCCCGGACTTACCAGAACCCGCGAATGCCCGCGATGCCGTACGCGCCGTGGCGGCGCGCATCGTCGAGATGCGCACGCGTCATCCCGCCGAGCGCGAAGACGGGCATTGCAGCCTGCGCGGCCAGCGCAGCGAACTGCGCCCAGCCGAGCGTCGGCGCACCGGGGTGGCTGAGCGTCGGCAACACCGGCGACAGCGTGACGAAATCCGCGCCGGCGCGCGCGGCCAGCAGCAGGTCGTCGTGCGTGTGGCAGGCGGCGGACACCCATCGTCCGGCCGGCAACGGCCGCTGCGCGGCGGCGCGCAACGCGGTGCCGTCGAGATGCCAGCCGGCACCGTCGAGCCGCGTCACGCCGGCTGCATCGATCGGGCCGTTCAGCATCAGGTGCGCGCCGGCCGCATTGCAACGCGCGAGCGCCGCGGCGGCGAGCGACGCGAACGCGGTCGCGTCGAGCGATTTCACGCGCAGTTGCACGAGCGTTTCACCGCGTGCGAGCACGGCCGACAGCCGGTCGAGGAACGCCGCGCGATCGGCCGCCGACGCGGACGCCGGTTCCGGCGTGATCACGCAGCAGCGCGGCAGCGGCGCGGCGACCGGGTTCATCGCGTGCGGCGCCGCGGGGCCGTCATTCGTCGGCCTCTTTCGCGACTTTCGGATAGACGCGCACGAGCACGATGCGCGGCCCGTTCATCTTCTTCACGACGACGTCGAAGCGGTCGAACGACACGCGTTGCCCTTCGGTCGGCAGGTCGCTGAGCGCCTGGATCACGAGGCCGCCGACCGACTCCGCGCGGCCTTCGTCGATGTCGATGCCGAGCGCCTGCTCGAGCGACACGACGGGCAGGCTGCCCTTGCCCATCAGCGTGCCGTCGTCGAGGCGGCTCCAGTCGGCATCGCCCTGGCGGAACTCGTCGTGGATCTGGCCGACCAGCGCGCCGAGCAGGTTGTCGAGCGTCAGGAAGCCGATCGGCTTCTCGCCCTTGTTGCCGACCAGCGCGAAGTGCGGCGCGCCCTTGCGGAAGCGGCGGAACAGGTCGAGCGCCGGCGTGTCGGGCCGCACGTATTGCACGGGGCGCACGTAGTCGGACAGGTCTTCGAGCGCCGCGCCGGCATGACGCGCGAGCAGCAGGTCCTTCAGGTGGATCAGCCCGCTCACCTGTTCGCGCGACGCGTCCTCGAACAGCGGATAGCGGCTGAAGCGGTGCCGCGCGACGATCTCCATGTTGTCGGGCAGCGGCAGGTCGCGCCGCAGGCCGATCATTTCATGGGCCGGCCGCATCAGGTCCGACACGGTCATCGACGAGAAGTCGAGCGAATGCGCGAGCGTGTTCCATTCGTCGTTGGTGTACGCGCCGCGCGCCGGCTGGGCGGTATTGCCGGCCGTGCTGCGGCGGCTGCGCAGGATCAGCTTCAGTTCGTCGGTCGAGTAGTGCGCGTCGCCGCCGTGGTCGGCCGACAGCCCCGCGAGCCGCAGCACCGCGTTGGCGCTGTTGTTGAGCACCCAGATCGCCGGATACATCGCCCAGTAGAACGCATACAGCGGCAGCGCGACCCACAGGCCGACCTTCTCGGGCTGGCGGATCGCCATCGATTTCGGCGCCAGTTCGCCGACGACGATGTGCAGGAACGAGATCAGCGAGAACGCGAACGCGAGCGAGATCAGGTGCACGACGCGTTCGGACTCCACGCCGATCAGGTCGAGCAGCGGGCCGAGCAGTTGCGCGAAGGCCGGTTCGCCGACCCAGCCGAGGCCGAGCGACGCGAGCGTGATGCCGAGCTGGCACGCGGAAAGATACGCGTCGAGGCGGCCGTGCACGATGCCGAGGATGCGGCCGCGCAGGCCGTGCTTGCGGGCCAGTGTCTTGACGCGCGTGGCGCGCAGTTTGACGAGGCCGAATTCGGCCGCGACGAAGAACCCGTTGAGGGCCACCAGGAACAACGCGCCGATGAGCGCGAAGATCTGTAACAAAGAATCGCTCCGGTTATGACAGGCCCGTCAGTATAGAGCCAGAAAGGAATTTGTAATGGATGGGGGCGGCCGAATACTTACACCGGCGCCTCGCAGGGGATGGAGAACGTGAGGGTGGTCGCCGCACCGTCGGCGAACACGGTATGCGAGAACGTGCCGCCGTGCGCGAGTGCGACGCGCTGGCACAGCGCGAGCGTCCATGCGACCCGCTTCGCGTCGCGCTCGCGCAGCATCTCGCGCCGGGCGAATGCTTCGAACGCGTGCGGCTGCGCGGGATCGGCGAGCGCGTCGGCCTTCACGGTGCAGGTGGCGCGTGCGGTGAACTGTGCGCCGTCGCGTGTGCATTCGAACGTCACGCGAGTGCCGGCGGCGCTGGCTTCGACGGCGGTCGTCAGCATCGTCCACAGCGCCTGCGCGATGCGCTCGCGGTCGACGGTCAGCGACGGGTCGCCGTCCGGCAGCGTCGCGTCGAGCACGACCTGCCGTGCGTCGGCGAGCGTCGCGCGCACGAGCGCGATCGTGTCGTCGAGCAGCGGGCGCAGCGCGAACGGCTGTGGCTTGAGTGCGAGCGTGCGGGTTTCCGCGCGCGGCGCGTCGAGCACGTCGTCGATCAGCGCAACCTGCTGTTCGATGCCCGTGCGGATGCCCGCGAGTGCGCGCTGCAGGTTCGGATCGGCATTGGCGAGCTGGCGCTCGAGCACGTATGCCCAGCTGTGCATCGCGTTCAGCGGGCTGCGCAGGTCGTGCGACGCGGTGGAGAGCGCCTGGTCGCGCAGGAACAGCGCGGCCTGGGCGGCGTAATGCGCTGCGCGCTCGCGCAGCAGGTCGGCGGCGGGATCGACGGTAGTGGACGTCACGGAGCTGGCCTGTCGGAAACGGTTGGCGTGGAAGTCACGCGAACCGCCATTATAGGGACCGTGCGCGTCACGCCGGCAGTGCGTCCTCGTCCTTTTTCCGGGCGTCGCCGTTCGGCAGCAACTGGCACGCGAGCAGGCCGGCCAGCATCAGCGCGCAGCCGACGAGCGCGCGCAGCGTCAGCGTTTCGCCGAGTGCGGCCCAGCCGGCGACCGCCGCGAACACGCCTTCCATGCTGAAGATCACGGCCGCGTGCGCGGGCGCCGCGTCGCGCTGCGCGACGACCTGCAGCGTATAGCCGACGCCCACCGACAGCAGCCCGCCGTACAGCAGCGTCGGCAGTGCGCCGCGCAGCATCGCGACGCTGACCGGCTCGACGGCGAGGCCGACCGCGAGGCACGCGACGCCGCACACGAGGAACTGCAGGAACGCGAGCACGAGCGGATCGTGGCGCTTCGCGAGATGGCCGACGGCCATCACGTGCGCGGCGATGATGACGGCGCCTGCGAGCTGGAACCAGTCGCCGTAAAGCACCGAGAAATGCTCGTCGATGCTGAGGAAATACAGGCCGATCGCCGCAAGCAGCGCGCCGAACCACGTGCCCGCGCCGATCCGGTGGCGCGCGAACACGCCCATCAGCGGCACGATCACGACGTACAGCGAGCTGATGAAGCCCGCGTTGGCCACCCGCGTGAACTGCAGGCCGACCTGCTGCAGCGAGATCGACACCGCGAGCAACCCGCCGAGCGCGAGGCCCGGCAGCAGCAGCGCCGGGTCGCGGCGGATCGCCGCGAGCTGCGCGCGCGACGCGGCGTTGAGCGTCAGCAGCGGCACCAGCACGAGCGCGCCGAGCAGGAAGCGCAGCCCGGTGAACAGGAACGGCCCGATCACGTCGAGGCTCAGGCGTTGCGCGACGAAAGCCGAGCCCCAGATCGCGGCGGCGGCGAGCATCAGCAGGTTGGCGCGGAGGTGCTGGCGGGCTTCGGGCTTCATCGGAATTCTTCTGGAGATTACAGGCGGCGACCCGCTAGTTTACGCCGAGATTGCAAGGCTGTCGGCAAACCGGCGCAGCGCGGCCGCCGCCCGGGCGTCGCGTACCCGCGAATACAGCACGACCTGCGATTGCGGCAGCGGCGGCAGCCCGAACTTCGCGCCGACGTCGACCAGCGTGCGCGGGGCGACGCGCCGCGCGAGCGGGCAGACGGCGAGCCCTGCGGCGGCGGCGGCCGTGACCGCCGCGACGCCGCCGCCGATGAAGCGCTCGCGCCACGGCCGCGCTGCACGATCGAGCGCGCGCAGCGCGGCCGCCCGCACGCCGCACGGGCCGGCCAGCACCGCGAGCGGCAGCGGCTCGCCTGCGCGCGGCACCCAGTCGGGCGCGGCGAGCCAGGCCAGCGGCTCGGTGAACAGCAGCGTGCCGTCTTCGCGCGGCGAATCCTCGCCCGGCTCGTGCCGCACGATCACCGCGTCGAGCCGGCGTTCGTCGTATTGCGCGAGCAGGTTCGTCGACGTCCCGAGATGCATTTCCAGCGACAGCCCTGGATCCTGCCGATGCAGGCTCGTGAGCACGGCCGGCAGGTCGGGCACCGCGACGTGCTCGCTGACGCCGAGCGACAGCCGGACCGTGCCGGCCGAGATCGCGCCGAGCGCGTGCTCGTGCGCATCGAGCAACGCGCGGGCGGCCGGCAGGAAATTCTCGCCGTCGGCCGCCAGCTTGACGACACGCGGCGTGCGCGCGAGCAGCGGCGTGCCGAGATGGGCCTCCAGCCGCTTCAGCTTCAGGCTGACGGCCGATTGCGTGGTGCCGAGCGCATCGGCGGCGCGCGTGAAGCTGGCGAGATCGGCAACCAGGACGAACGCGCGCACGGCATCGAGATCGAGTACTTTCATTTTCAATGTAAATGAATGAAATATTCATCAATGACTGTTCATTATAGTTATGCGCGCCTAACCTGATGCTGTGTTTCCGTTCTTCCACGTCAACTTCACCGACAGGAGCAGGACCATGCCATTCACTCGTATCGCCGTCCGCGAAGGCAAGCCGGCCGCCTACCGCGCGGCACTCGTCGACGGCGTGCAGCGCGCGCTGGTGCGCACGTTCAACGTGCCCGAGGACGACATCTTCATGGTCGTCACCGAGCATGCCGCCGAGAACTTCGTGTATGGCCGGCATTACCTCGACATCGAGCGCAGCGACGATCTCGTGATCATCCAGATCACCGCGAACAACACGCGCACGCTCGAGCAGAAGCGGGCGCTGTACCGGGCGATCGCCGACAACCTCGCGGAGCAGCCCGGCGTGCGGCAGCAGGACGTATTCATCAGTCTCGTCGAGGTGCTGAAGGAGAACTGGTCGTTCGGCAATGGCCTCGCGCAATACGCCGTTTGACCTGAGACAGGGCGACAGGGCCAGATCGCCGCCAGCACGTTTGTGCGACGTGTACTATGGAAGCTGCTTCACGGACGACGCCGGCGTGGTCGATACGCCGGCGATTCTTCTTGTGCAGGAGCCTTCATGTCGCGTGCGTTGGAAATCGTGTTGTCGCTGTCGCTGGAAGGTTGGCCGGTCAAGGCTGCGAGTCGCACCCGCGGCACGCAGCGCGACTTCGGCGCCGAGCTGGTGCGGGCGTGGCGGATCTGCCCGCAGGTGCGGATGCGGCGCGGCCATGAACGCGTGACGATCGAGCCGTGCCAGATCGAGGAGGCCGAGGCGAGCCCCGGCGCAAGCTGGTGGACCTGGGTCGAATCGAACGCGCACGGCAGGCGCGTCGTCGCGTCGCGCACGAAGGCGTTCGCGCCCGGCGTCACCGAGCGCGAACTGTTCGATGCGGAGCATGCCGGCATCGTCGTCGCGATGCCGTTACCCGTACCCGTTACGACGATCGCAGCCGATGCCGATGCGCCGACGGACGAAGTCGATGGCGTCGCGCCTGGCGACGCCGCGCCACCGGATGCGCGTGCGCGGCTCGACACGTCGGCGCTGCGCCTCGTCAGCGAACGGCGGCGCGGGCGGTGGGCCGACGACAGCGGCGTCGTGGTCGAGTTGACGCTCGACGACATCACGCTGTCCGGCGGCGGCGAGCCGCCGCGCCGCTACGTCGAGTTGCGGCTGGCGGCACCTGACTGGGAAACCGTGCCCGCGCGCACGGCCGCGCTGCATGCGCTGTTTGCCGCGGCGCGCGAACTGAGCGGCGCGTGGCCCGCGTTCGTGCAACTGACGAGCGTGATCGACCGCGCTTGCGCGGGCGCGCCGGTGGCCGCCGGGCTGGTCAAGGCGCAGCTCGTCGACCTGACCGGCATCCGCACGCAACGTGCCGCGCTGTTCGCGCTGTCGGGCGACATCACCGCGCAGTGGCTCGGCAACGAGTGCGGCGTGCTCGAGCGCGACGATCCCGAATTCGTTCACCAGATGCGCGTCGCGCTGCGCCGCCTGCGCACGCTGATGCGTTTTTTCCCGCGCTTTGCCGACCGCGAATGGCGGGAAACGCTCGGTGTCGACCTGCGCTGGCTCGCCGGTCTGCTCGGCACGGTACGCGACTGGGACGTCTTTTCGACCGAAAGCCTGCCTGCGCTGATCGCGGCCGACGGCGGCGACGGCGACTGGGACGGCACGCTCGACGCGGCCCGCGCGCAGTCGATGGCTGCACGCGTCGAGCTGCGGCAGGCGCTGCATTCTGCCCGCTATGCGCGGCTGACGCTCGGCTGGCTCGAATGGCTGGGCAAGCTTGCGCTGCCGGCGGCCGAAGGCGACGACGCACCGTCGCTGCGGCGGCACGCGACGAAGCGCGTGCGCCGGCTGTTCGGCCATCTCTACGCATCGCCGTCGCTCACGTCGCTCGATACGGCTGCGCGCCACCAGGTGCGGATCGACGCGAAGCGGCTGCGTTACGCACTCGAATTCTTCGCGTCGCTGGCGTCGCGCCGCACGCGCAACGAGACGGTCAAGACGCTCGCGCGCGTGCAGAGCGTGCTCGGTGAAGCGAACGACACGATCGTCGCGCTGCATCACCTCGAGCAGCTGGACGCGCCGCCATACCAGATCGGTTTCGTGCGCGGCTACGGCGCGGCGCTCGAACAGCGCGCGGCGCGCGACGCCGAAACGCTGCTGGCCAGCCTGCGCCCGCCGAAGCTCGACGGCAAGCCGGGCTGAGCGGCGCGCTGACTATAATGGCCGCCCGTTTCCCGCACGCATTCCGATGACCGACGCACCGCATTCCTCCTCGTCCGCCGAACCGCTCGAACTGGGCGGCGAGCTGTGGCTGCGCGCCGGCGAGCAGACGCTCGGCGGCGCGACGCGCATCGCGCTGCTCGCGGCGATCGGCGACACCGGCTCGATCACGCGTGCGGCGAAGGCCGTCGGCCTCAGCTACAAGGCCGCGTGGGACGCCGTCGACACGATGAACAATCTCGCCGGCGAACCGCTCGTCGCGCGTTCGACGGGCGGCAAGGGCGGCGGCGGCACGACGCTGACGTCGCGTGCGACGTCGCTGATCGCCGCATTCCGCACGATCGAGCGCGAGCATCGCCGCTTCATCGAGGCCGCGAGCGCGGCCGTCGCCGGCTTCGACGTCGACTGGGCGCTGATCGGGCGGATCGGGATGAAGACGAGCGCGCGCAACCAGTTGTTCGGCAAGGTCGCGTCGATCGTGCGCGGCACCGTCAACGACGAGGTGACGCTCGCGCTGCCCGGCGGGCAACTGGTCGTTGCCGTGCTCACGCACGAAAGCGCCGAGGCGCTCGGCCTGCGGGAAGGTGCGGATGCCTGCGCGCTGGTGAAGGCGTCGTGGGTCGTGCTCGCGGTGGACGATGGCGGGTCCGACCTGAAGGTGTCTGCGCGCAACCGGCTGCGCGGCAGTGTCGAAGCCGTCACGACGGGCGCGGTGAACAGCGAGGTGACGCTGGCGCTCGACGGTGGCGGGACGCTGACGGCCGTCGTCACCAACGACAGCGTCGAGGCGCTGCAACTCGACGCCGGTCGACCGGCGATCGCGCTGTTCAAGGCGTCGAGCGTGATTCTCGCCGTGACGGGCTGACGAAGCAGCCCGGGCGGCGCGCGTCGAAGATCGTGTGACGGACGGGGCGAAGCCGGCATCGCTCGACACGTGTGCGATACCGGCTTCGTTTCCGCTTTCAGCCTATGCCGCTACGCGCGGCTTCTCTCAGGCTCCAACCTGCCTGCCACGACCACGGCCGCGCGCGCTCAGGTGACGCGCGTCGGCCACTCGGCGTGCGGCGGGTTCGCCTGCACGCGTCCTTCGCTCAACTGCACGACCTGGTCGCCGAATGCGGCGACGTCGTCGGGGTCGTGCGAGATCAGCACCATCGGGATATCGAGCCGCGCCTGCAGTTCGGCGAGTTCGTGGCGCATGCGCTGGCGCATCGCGCCGTCGAGCGCCGCGAACGGTTCGTCGAGCAGCAGGATCCGCGGCTGCGCGACCAGCGCGCGCGCCAGCGCGACGCGCTGCTTCTGCCCGCCCGACAGTTGCGATGGATACTGCCCCGCGAGCGTTTCCAGGTCGAACGCGCGCAGCCAGTACGCGACCTCGGGCGGCACCGCCTTCGCGCGCGGGTTGCGCAGCCCCGACGTGAGCCCGAACGCGATGTTCTGGCGCACGTTCAGGTGCGGAAACAGCGCGTAGTCCTGGAACAGGTACGCGACGCGGCGGTCGCGGGTCGGCACGTCGATGCGGCGCGCGGCGTCGAACAGCGCTTCGCCGTTCAGCGTGATCGAGCCTTCGTCGGGCGACAGCAGCCCGGCGATCGCCTGCAGCGTCATGCTCTTGCCCGCGCCGGACGGACCGAACAGCACGACGCGCTGCGTCGTCGCGGTGAACGACAGGTCGAGCGTGAAGCGCCGCTCGGCGTTCGCGTAGGTCTTGCGGATGTCGACGACGAGGCTCATGCGCGCCTCCGCCGAAGCAATCGGGTCCCGGAACGATACGGACGGGGCACGCGCGTCATGTCAGCTGGCTCCGCCGGGCGCGCGACGGCACGAGCCAGCCGGTCGCGAGCAGCACGAGCACGCAGGTGATCGACGTCACCAGCACGAGGAAGTTGGCCGTGTTGTCGTCGCCCGCCTGCACGGCCGCGTAGATCGCGACCGACAGTGTCTGCGTGCGGCCGGGCAGGTTGCCGGCGATCATCAGCGTCGCGCCGAACTCGCCGAGCGCGCGGGCGAACGCGAGCAGCGCGCCCGCGAGAATGCCGCGCGTGGCGAGCGGCAGCGTCACGCGGAAGAACACCGCGACTTCGCCGAGCCCGAGCGTGCGCGCCGCGCGTTCGAGATGCGGATCGACGCCTTCGAACGCGGCGCGTGCCGACTTCAGGATCAGCGGAAACGCGACGACCATCGACGCGATCACCGCACCCTGCCACGTGAAGACCAGCTCGATGCCGAGGCTGTCGAGCCATGCGCCGAACACGCCGCGCCGGCCGAGCAGCACGAGCAGGTAATAGCCGAGCACCGTCGGCGGCAGCACGAGCGGCAGCGTCAGGATGGAATCGACGACATCGCGCAGCGGCGAGCGCCAGCGCGCGAGCACGAACGCGGCCGCGACGCCGAGCACGATGTCGAGCGCGGTTGCCCAGCCGGCAACTTTCAGCGACAGCAGCAACGGTACCCAGGCGTCTTGCATCGCGCTACGCTCACTTGCCCGCGGGCTTGAAGCCGAACGTCGACAGCACGGCCTGGCCCTGCGGCGACGCGACGAAGTCGATGAACGACTGCGCCTGCGCGGCGTGGCGGCTGTCCTTGACCACGGCGATCGGGTAGGTGATGGCCGTCTTGGTCGGCACCGTCAGCGCAACCTTCACGCGCCCCGGCATGATCGCGGCGTCGGTACCGAACACGAAGCCCGCGTCGACCTCGCCACGCGCGACGTAGTCGAGGCTTTGGCGCACGTTGGCGGCCAGCACGCCCTTCGCGCTGACGGCATCCCACACGCCGGCCGCGCGCAGCGCGCCTTCGGTGTAGCGGCCGACCGGCACCGATGCCGGGTCGCCGTACGCGATGCGCTTCACGCCGGGCGCCGTCAGGTCGTTCAGCGACGTCGGTGCTGCCGCGTGGCTGTCCGCCGGCACGATCAGCACGAGCGAGTTCGCCGCGAAATCGCGACGCGTGCCGGGCACGATCACCTTCTCGTCGAGCGCGCGATCCATCGCCTTCTGGTCGGCCGAGGCAAACACGTCGGCCGGCGCGCCCTTGGCGATCTGCTGCATCAGCACGTCAGACGCGCCGAAGTTGAACAGCACCTTGGTGTCCGGATGCTGCTTCTGGTAAGCATCGCCGACGGCCTTGAACGCATTCGTCAGGCTGGCGGCGGCCGACACGACCAGTTCGTCGGCGGCGGAAGCGGGCGCGCTGAACGCGATGCCGGCGGCGGCAAGCGCGGCCATCGGCAGCAGGCGAAGCAGGGTGCGGCGAAGCGGACGGACGGTCGAGCGCATGGCGGATTCGTTTCGAATGGGTGGAAACCGTAATCGTAATATAGGGCGGGTTATAACGCTCGACATACCGTTCATGCGACGGTGCGCATGAAATGGTCAGACGTGAAAAAAGGCGGCCGGACGGCCCGTCACATGCGGAACGTGTGCGTCGACGATTCGGTGCGCTGCAGCGACGACGGCTGCGACGCGGGACGGTAGTTCGGGTTGGCCTTCCAGCGCGCGCGGACAAACGGGCGCTCGTGGCCGGACAGTTCCAGCGCGACCTTGGTGACCCAGCGATGCGACGGCACCGTGATGCCGTGCAGCGCGACGGTGACGATCGCGAGGCTCGCGACGACCGCCGGCACCGACCAGCGGTGCGGCACCGCATGCCACGAGCCGGCGATGAACGCGAGTGCGGCGATCGCGCCGACGATGCAGCCGGTGATCGATTCGGAGGGCGAATGCGCGTCGAGCGCGACGCGCGACACGCCGACCGCGACGCCGGCCGCGAGCCCGAGCGCGATCCCGGCGAGCCGCGCCGGCGTGCGCGTGCGGATCAGCGCAAGGAAGATCGCGACCGGATACACCGACGTCGACAGCATCGCATGGCCGCTGAACCCCGTGAAATCCCACGCGCGGATGCCGATGCCCCAGCCGAGGAACGCGATCTTCGTGAGCGCCACCACGCCGATCGCGGCCGCGAGCACGCCGAGCCACGCGGCCGCGCGCCGCCACGAATAGCCGAGCGCGAGCCAGACGGCGATCGTGATCGCGAGCGGCAAGGTCAGGCCGGCGCCGCCGAACGCGGTGATCATGATCCACAGGTGAGACGACAGGTCGAACATCGGGAAGGGACGAACGAAGGCGGGGAGAATGCTTAAATCAACGCGCGAGCCGGGAAGAACGACTACAACGGATACAAGCGGCGAAACTCCAGTATAGCGCCGCGTATGCATGAGGCCCGATTTTTGCGCCGCCGGGAACTATCCGCATGCAGGAAAAATCCCAGAAACAATGTTATGGTGCATTGCACAAAGTCGAACGATGCACCCGTTGCGGTGCCTTCATGGCGCCCCTATTTTTTCCTGACTGCGAGCCCGATCGATGACCAAAAGTCTGACCAAGGTGTGGCTGGGCGGCATGAAACGCATGCTGTCCCCGGCCGCCAAGCGCGCGGCGCGCGATGCGCAGCGCATCACTCGCGACGCACTCGAAGCTGCCGCCGCTCCGGCCGCATCCGATCTGTCCCCGCCACGCGAATCGCGCGTGCGTCCGCGCGCTGCCGCCTGGGCGGCGGGAGAGTGGACGCGCGGCGAACATCCGATGACCCCCGCACTGGGGCGCCTCGTCCAGAATCTCGCCTACGGCCTGTACGTGCCGCCCGGCCGCCGGCGCGGCGCGATGCCGCTCGTCGTGATGCTGCACGGCTGCCAGCAGTCCGTCGACGAATTCGCGCAGGGCACGCGGATGAACCTGCTGGCCGACCAGCACGGTTTCGCGGTGCTGTATCCGGAGCAGTCGCTGCGCGCGCACGCGCACGGCTGCTGGCACTGGTATGAAGATACCGACCGCGCCGGCCGTGGCGAGGCAAACACGGTGGCGTCGCTGGTCGACGCGCTCGTCGACGAGCACGGTTTCGATGCGTCGCGTGTCTACGTTGCGGGGCTGTCGGCCGGCGCGGGTCTCGCGTCGCTTCTTGCACTGCACCATCCGGACCGTTTCGCGGCGGTGGCGCTGCATTCGGGTCCCGCGCTCGGCGAGGCGAATTCCGGCATCACCGCGATGGACGTGATGCGGCGCGGCCTGCGGCAAAACCCGGCCGCGCAGGTCGATGCGCTGGCCGATGCGGCTGCGTATCCCGGCATGCCGGCGCTGATCGTCCACGGTGACGCCGACCACGTCGTCGCGCCGAAGAATGCCGACCAGCTGACGGTGCAGTTCATGCGCCTGAACGGGCTGGCCGATGCGCGCGGCGCACTGCGCGGCGGCGAACGTGTCGAGACGCGCGAGGCAGGCGCGCAGATCACCGACGTCTGCCGCGACGGCGAGCCGGTCGTGCGGCTTTGCCATGTGAAAGGGCTCGATCATGCGTGGGCCGGCGGCGACGAAGCCGTGCCGTTTCATGCGGCGGTCGGCCCCGATGCGAGTGCGATGATCTGGGCCTTTTTCGAGGCGAATCAACGCACTGTGGCGACCGAACGACGCACCGTCTGATCAACGCTGGCCAAAGCCTAGGGTTTTCCCTATAATTCGGGAAAACCCTAGTCAAAGAACCTTTGGATTGCGAGATCGAACATGTACCTGCTGAGCCACCTCTTCCTGATGCTGACCAAGAACGCTGAAAAGGCCTCGAAAGAGCGCGCCGACGCGTACCTGGCCGATGCCACCGACATCTACGATCTCGAATTCCGCATGCGCAAGATCGATCGCGAAGCGGCGATGAACCGCCCGTATTCGTTCGGCTCGCGCTAAGCAGCGAAGGCGGGCACGCTGGCCCGCCGCTTCGACGAATCGCGCAAAAGGGCGCATGCGGCACCATGCCGCACGCGCCCTTTTTGTATTGGCAGTCCAGCGCCGCGTCAGACGACCGTCAGGCGCACCGGCACGTTGTTGCGGGTGGCGTTCGAATACGGGCACACGTGGTGGGCCTTTTCGACCAGCGCTTGCGCGTCGGCCTTGTCGAGACCCGGCAGCGACACGCGCAGCTCGATGTCGAGCCCGAAGCCGCCTGCGTCGTTCGGGCCGATGCCCACTTCCGCCGTGACCTGCGTATCGGCCGGCAGCGCCTGCTTGTTCTGGCCGGCGACGAATTTCATCGCGCTCAGGAAACAGGCCGAGTAACCTGCGGCAAACAGCTGCTCCGGATTCGTGCCTTCCGCGCCCGTGCCGCCGAGTTCACGCGGTGCGGCCAGCTTCACTTCCAGCTTGCCGTCGGTGGAAACCGCGCGGCCGTCGCGGCCGCCCGTGCTCGTGGCGCTGGTCTTGTACAGAATGTTCATCGTGCAGCTCCTGTCGGGAAAAGGGGAAAAGCGGTCCGGTCAAACGGGATGTCGCCGGCCACGCATAAAATATAGAACACAAATGATTAGTGTGCAAATGAAATTTCGAAGAAAAAGCCCGGCAGCGCCGGGCTGGTCGATCGGCGCGCGCGTCAGCGTTCGTTGGCGGCCGACAGCGCGTCGCGCAACTGCTGGAGATCCGCACGCAGCCTGATCAGGAAGTCGGGTGTCTGCTGCATCGCGCAAAAGAGATCGGCGGGTACCGAGCGCGCGCGATCCTTCAGTGAGCGGCCTTCCGGCGTGACGCGCACGTTCACGACGCGTTCGTCGGTCGCGCTGCGCACGCGTTCGACGTAACCGAGCGCTTCCAGCCGCTTGAGCAGCGGCGTGACGGTAGCCGGGTCCAGATCGAGCCGCGCGGCGATGTCCTTCACCGCGATGTCGTCGCGTTCCCACAGCACGAGCATCGCGAGATATTGGGGATAGGTCAGCGACAGCTTGTCGAGCAGCGGCTTGTACGCCTTCGTCATCGCGTGCGAAGTCGAATAGAGCGCGAAGCACAGTTGCTCGTCGAGCGTCTGGGGCAGTGCGGGTGGGCGGTCCATGATTCGGGTGGCGCGGCGGACGCGCGAACAATTTGTACGCAAATTATTTTGCGCGCAAAAGATCGGGTTGAACAGGGGCGCCCGGCGCGGGTTGCCGGCGGTCGATGCGGGAAAGGGGCAGAAGCGCGCCGGGAGGCAACCCGGCGCGGTGAGCGGCGTGACGGCCGGCGGTGTGTGCCGGCCGGGGAAGCTTCAGCGGCCCGACGTGGCCGTCGGCGCGCCCGGTTCCTGCACGCCGAAGCAGCCGCGATAGGTCGCGTAGAACGAGCAGTACAGCATCGTGACGATGATGATCGTCACCGGCATCATGATCGTCAGCGCATACGCGCCGGCGCCGAGCGCCTGCAGCAGCAGCGACAGCGCGAGCGACGTGCCGAGCGCGACGGCGAACCACAGCACGCCGTACACGGCGAACGCGCCGCGATTGCGCCAGCAGCTGACGACGCTGAAGAACAGCGCCTTCGCGGGCGGTACGTCATGCCATGCGACCAGCACCGGCGCGAACCAGAACAGCATCGCGATCGGCAGATAGAGCAGCGTCGCGAAGAACAGTGCGCCGAGCGTGCCTTGCGCGGCCAGCGCTTCCGGCGTCGTGCTCGCTTCGTCGGCCGCGCCCATCATCGCGTGGAACAGCGCGCCGCCGTCGACGAACGACGAAGCGGCGAACACCAGCACCATCGCCGCAACGTAGATCACGCCGAGCACCAGCAGCCGCTGGGTCGCGACGGTGCCGTAAGAGCGGAAGCCGTCGACGAGGATCGTCGGCATCACGGGCTTGCCGGCCACCGTGTCGCGGCACGCGGCCATGAAGCCGACCGCGATGCCGGGAATGAACACCAGCGGCAGCGCCGAGCCGATCACGGGCACCATCGACACCAGCGTGATCGCCAGCAGGTACGTGAAGAACAGCGTGATGAACGCGAGCGGATTCCGGCGGAACAGCCAGACGCCTTGACGGAACCAGACATAGCCCGTTTTGGCGGGCACTTCGATCAGTTGCATGCGGTTTGGATCTCGGGAAGCGCGGGCGCATGCGCGATACGCTCGCGCAGGATGCGTTCGAAATGGCCGGGGTCGTGCGGCTTGAGCATCTCGGCCGCACGCGGCAGGTAGAAGTCGTACAGGCGCGACACCCAGAAGCGGTACGCGCCCGCGCGCAGCATGTCGCTCCAGTGACGGCGCTCCTCGGCCGTGAACGGCCGCACCGTCTGGTACGCGCGCAGCAGCGCATCGGCGCGCGCGACGTCGAGCACGCCGGTCGCGAGGTCGACGCACCAGTCGTTGACCGTTACCGCGACGTCGAACAGCCACTTGTCGCAGCCCGCGAAATAGAAGTCGAAGAAACCGCCCAGCCGCACGTCGTGGCCGGTGCCGGGCGCCGCGTGCGCGAACAGCACGTTGTCGCGGAACAGGTCGCAATGGCACGGCCCGGCCGGCAGCGCCGCGTAGTCGTCCGACGCGAAGAAGGCCGCCTGGTGCGCGAGTTCGCCTTCGAGCAGCGCGCGTTGCGCGTCGGTGATGAACGGCACGATCGCCGGCACGTTCTCCTGCCACCACGGCAGGCTGCGCAGGTTCGGCTGGTTGCGCGGATAGTCGCGCCCCGCGAGGTGCAGGCGCGCGAGCATCTGCCCGACCTCGATGCAGTGTTCGACCCCCGGCGCGAGTTCGGCCGCGCCGTCGAGCTTCGTGACGATCGCGGCCGGCTTGCCGTGCAGCTCGCCGAACAGCGCGCCGTCGTCACGCGGGACCGGATCCGGCACCGGCACGCCGTGGCCGGCCAGATGACGCATCAGGTCGAGGTAGAACGGCAGCTGCTGCGCCGAGAGCTTTTCGAAGATCGTGAGGACGTACTCGCCGCGCGTCGTCGTCAGGAAGAAATTGCTGTTTTCGATACCGGACGGAATGCCGCGGAACGCAAGCACGTCGCCCAGTTCGTAGTGGCGCATCCATTGCGCGAGATCGGAGTCGGAAACAGCAGTGAAAACGGCCATGCGGGATGCGTCAGGTCAGGGTGTCGGCACGCGGGCGGCGTGCGTCGCGACAGCAGGTGAAGGGAGGCGGCGCGCCGCGAACGATGCGGCGCGCCCCGGAATCAGTAGCGCAGGTTCAGCGACGGCAGCCGCGTGATCGGGATGCCCGCGTCGTGCGGCTTCGGCGACGTGTCCGGCGTCGAGCTCATCTGGTAGCGCGTGCCGAAGTTCGACTTCACGTCGATCTCGACCGGCTTGCCGCGATCGCGGTACTCGGTGACCTCGGTGCCGTTCTTGCTCTTTTCGTGGAAGCTCGGCGTGCGGCGGATGTCCGCGAAGTCCACTTTCGACGTGACTTCGGCGCCCGGCCGGTTGATCTTGCGGAGATCGGGCAGGCCGGCGGCCTCGTTGGCCTCGGCCCGGGCCTGCGCGTCGGCGTCAGGCGTGCCGCCGGCGGCGTAAGCGGCGCTGGCGGCGGCAAACGCGGCGGCAGCGACGACGAGAATGAGCGGCTTCATGATGAGTCTCCAGTGAACCTACCGATTTTAGCAAATACTGCGCGCCATCCGGCCCTGACGTGCGCAGGGGCGGCCATAAGCATGACCGGGTTCCGTGGTAATGTCGTCCGATCAGACGAGGTGATGAAAATGAAGAACGATTTGAGCCGCCGGCACCGAGTGCTGTCGCCCGAAAGCCCGTCGGTCGAGGCTTTCGACGATCCGATCGCCGCCGTTGCGCGGCTGTCCGCCATTTACGACACGAATGCGGGTTTCCTGCGCGACGCGTTCGCGCGCTATCGCCGCCACGAACCGATCACCGAGCACGTGCGCGCGTGCTATCCGTTCGTGCGGATCCGCACCGACGTCAACACGCACGTCGATTCGCGCCGCTCGTACGGTTTCGTCGCCGGCCCCGGCGTGTTCGAGACGACGGTCACGCGCCCCGATCTCTTCGCGAACTACTATCGCGAGCAGTTGCGCCTGCTGTCGAAGAACCACCATGTCAAGATCGAGATCGGCGTGTCGTCGCAGCCGATTCCGATTCATTTCGCGTTTCCGGAAGGCATCCATCTCGAGGGCGAGCTCGACCGCGACCGCCTGCTCGCGATGCGCGACATCTTCGACACGCCCGACCTGTCGTATCTCGACGACCGCATCGTCAACGGCACGTTCGAGCCGGCGGCGGGCGAGCCGCATCCGCTCGCGCTGTTCACGGCCGCGCGCGTCGACTTCTCGCTGCACCGGCTGCGCCACTACACGGCGACGTCGCCCACGCATTTCCAGAACTACGTGCTCTACACGAACTACCAGTTCTACATCGACGAATTCGTGAAGCTCGGCCGCACGGTGATGACGGAGAGCGACGATCCCGAGGTGCGCGCCTACCGTAGCCAGTACAGTTCGTTCGTCGAACCGGGCGATGTCGTCACGTACAACGCCAACCTCGGCAGCGAGCCGGCCGAGGGCGCCGCGCCGCCGCGCCTGCCGCAGATGCCCGCGTATCACCTGAAGCGCGCGGACGGCAGCGGGATCACGATGGTCAACATCGGCGTCGGCCCGTCGAACGCGAAGACGATCACCGATCACATCGCGGTGCTGCGCCCGCACGCGTGGGTGATGCTCGGTCACTGCGCGGGGTTGCGCAACACGCAGCGTCTCGGCGACTACGTGCTTGCGCACGGTTACGTGCGCGAGGATCACGTGCTCGACGACGATCTGCCGCTGTGGGTGCCGATTCCGGCGCTGGCCGAAGTACAGCTCGCGCTCGAGCGCGCGGTGGCCGACGTCACGCGCCTGGAGGGCGCCGAGCTGAAGCGCGTGATGCGTACGGGCACGGTCGCGAGCGTCGACAACCGCAACTGGGAACTGCGCGATCATCGCGAGCCCGTGCAGCGACTGTCGCAGAGCCGCGCGATCGCACTCGACATGGAGAGCGCGACGATTGCCGCGAACGGTTTCCGCTTCCGCGTACCGTACGGCACGCTGCTGTGCGTATCGGACAAGCCGCTGCACGGCGAACTGAAGCTGCCCGGCATGGCCGACACGTTTTATCGCGGGCAGGTCGACCAGCATCTGCAGATCGGCGTGAGGGCGATGGAGATCCTGCGGACCAACGGGCTCGACAAGCTGCATAGCCGCAAGCTGCGCAGCTTCGCGGAAGTGGCGTTTCAGTAACGGCGCCGCGTAGCGGCACCCGTAACGACAAAGGCCTCGCGCGAACGCAGGTTCGCGCGAGGCCTTTGTCTTTCCGCTTCAGCGCCAGGGCCCGACGGCCCGGCAGTCAAGTGCTCAGCACTCGCCCTTTTTCGCGTGTCCCGGCGGGCAGTGATAGCCGCGATGACCGTGATGACGTTCGTGATCTTCCCACTCGCGGCGTTCCCAGTAGCGGCGGCCGTCCCAGTAGCGGTCGCCGTGCCAGCCGACGATGACGGCCGGCGCGGGGGCGACCACGACGGGCGCAGGCGCGACGACGACCGGTGCGGGCGTGCCGATGTTGACGTCGACGTTGACGGCATGAGCGAGGCCGGACAGCGAGAGGCCGAGGCCGGCGAAAGCGAGGGCGATCAGCGAGCGTTGCATGTTCTTTTCCGTGATGTCGTTGTAAGAGGCCGGCACGACGCGATGGAAGCGAGGGGGACCGTTCCACCGGGGGAACGCCGCGCCGACACAATGCAGTGTGCGGGCACGTGATGGAAAAGGCTAGGCAGGTTTATTACGGAGGGTTGCCGGCCGGCCGATGCAGGAAGCCGGTACGGGCCTGCGCCATTTGACAGTGGCGGGCCGCGGGGGCGGATAGTGACTTCGCCTCATGCAGCGCGGGCTGCGCGGATTTGACATTCGACGGCGCGCGGCCGCGAAGCGAGATTAACGATGCGTTACAAAGTCATGTGCGGCAGGCAGCAGCAGTCGCACCGGCTGCCGCACATCGGGCAGCACGCCGGCCGTCGGGCCGGCGGCTGCCACGGATGCGCTACAGATAGAACATCCGGTCTTCTTCAGGCCGCGGCGGATGGTCGTCGTCGTCCGAACCTTCCTCTTCGCCGCTGTCCTCGTAGAACGCGAGCACGGCGTCGAGCACCTGGTCGGGATCGTCGATCACCTGCATCAGATCCATGTCGTCCGGATTGATCAGGCCCATCGGGATCAACTGGTCGCGGAACCACTGCAGCAGCCCCTGCCAGAATTCGCTGCCGACGAGAATGATCGGCACGAGGCGCGACTTCTTCGTCTGGATCAGCGTGAGGACTTCGGACAGCTCGTCGAGCGTGCCGAAGCCGCCCGGCATCACGATCACCGCATCCGAGTTCTTCACGAACGTGACCTTGCGCGTGAAGAAGTGGCGGAAGCGCAGAGAGATGTCCTGGTAGTGGTTGCCGGCCTGCTCGTGCGGCAGCTCGATGTTCAGGCCGACCGACGGCGCCTTGCCGGCGTGCGCACCCTTGTTCGCGGCTTCCATGATGCCGGGGCCGCCGCCGGAGATCACGGCGAAGCCGGCGTCGGACAGCTTGCGCGCGATCTGCACGGCGAGCTTGTAGTGCGGCGTGTCGGGTTTGAGGCGGGCAGAACCGTAGATGCTGACAGCCGGGCGGATCTCCGACAGGTACTCGGTCGCCTCGATAAACTCTGCCATAATCGTGAACATCTGCCACGATGCGCGCGCCTTCTTGGCCGTCGCGCGTTCTTGATCTGCGAGCGAGCGCAGACTCGGAATCACTTTTCTCTTGTTCATAATGCCTGAAGAACGAAATCTGGAAGGTAAGACCCTGCTATTGGTTGACGGTTCGAGCTATCTCTATCGGGCTTACCATGCGATGCCTGATTTGCGTGGCCCTGGCGGGGAGCCGACCGGAGCGCTCTACGGAATCATCAACATGCTGCGCCGTATGCGCAAGGAAGTCAGTGCAGAGTATAGCGCTTGCGTGTTCGATGCAAAGGGCAAGACGTTCCGTGACGACCTTTATGCCGACTATAAGGCAAACCGTCCGTCGATGCCGCCTGATCTCGCATTGCAGGTCGAACCGATCCACGGCGCCGTGCGCGCGCTCGGCTGGCCGCTGCTGATGGTCGAAGGCGTCGAGGCCGACGACGTGATCGGCACGCTCGCGCGCGAAGCCGAGCGGCACGGGATGAACGTGATCGTGTCGACCGGCGACAAGGATCTCGCGCAGCTCGTGACCGACCACGTCACGCTCGTCAACACGATGACCAACGAGACGCTCGATCGCGACGGCGTGATCGCGAAGTTCGGCGTGCCGCCCGAGCGCATCATCGACTACCTCGCGCTGATCGGCGATACCGTCGACAACGTGCCGGGCGTCGAGAAATGCGGACCGAAGACGGCCGTGAAATGGCTCGCGCAATACGACAGCCTCGACGGCGTGATGGCGCACGCGGGTGAGATCAAGGGCGTGGTCGGCGACAACCTGCGCCGCGCGCTCGACTTCCTGCCGCTCGGCCGCACGCTCGTGACGGTCGAGACGGCTTGCGATCTCGCACCGCATCTCGAGTCGATCGAAGCGTCGCTGAAGAGCGACGGCGAAGCGCGCGACCTGCTGCGCGACATCTTCGCGCGCTACGGCTTCAAGACCTGGCTGCGAGAAGTCGACAGCGCGCCGCCCGAAGGCGGCGGCGCCGATGCGCCGGAAGGCGAGCCGGCACCGGTGGTGGCGGCCGACATCGTGCGCGAATACGACACGATCCAGACCTGGGAGCAGTTCGACGCATGGTTCGCGAAGATCGATGCGGCCGCACTGACCGCGTTCGACACCGAGACGACTGCGCTCGACCCGATGCTCGCGCGGCTCGTCGGCCTGTCGTTCTCGGTCGAACCGGGCAAGGCGGCGTACCTGCCGGTCGCGCACCGCGGCCCCGACATGCCCGAGCAGCTGCCGATCGACGAAGTGCTCGCCCGCCTGAAGCCGTGGCTCGAATCGGCCGATCGCAAGAAGGTCGGCCAGCACCTGAAGTACGACGCGCAGGTGCTCGCGAACTACGACATCGCACTGAACGGCATCGAGCACGACACGCTGCTCGAATCGTACGTCGTCGAATCACATCGCACGCACGACATGGACAGCCTCGCGCTGCGTCATCTGGGCGTCAAGACGATCAAGTACGAAGACGTCGCGGGCAAGGGCGCGAAGCAGATCGGTTTCGACGAAGTGGCGCTTGCGGAGGCCGCCGCCTACGCGGCCGAAGATGCGGACATCACGTTGCAGCTTCATCGCGCGCTGTATCCGCAGGTCGCGCGCGAACCGGGCCTCGAGCGCGTGTATCGCGAGATCGAGATGCCCGTCTCGCTCGTGCTGCGCAAGATGGAGCGTACGGGCGTGCTGATCGACGATGCGCGCCTGCAGGCGCAAAGCACCGAGATCGCGACGCGCCTGATCGAGCTCGAAGCGCAGGCGTACGAACTGGCGGGCGGCGAATTCAATCTCGGCTCGCCGAAGCAGATCGGGCAGATCTTCTTCGAGAAGCTGCAGTTGCCCGTCGTGAAGAAGACGCCGAGCGGCGCGCCGTCGACCGACGAAGAGGTGCTGCAGAAGCTTGCGGAGGATTACCCGCTGCCGAAGCTGCTGCTCGAGCATCGCGGGCTGTCGAAGCTGAAGTCGACCTATACCGACAAGCTGCCGCGCATGGTGAACCCGTCGACGGGGCGCGTGCATACGAACTATGCGCAGGCCGTCGCGGTGACGGGGCGCCTCGCCTCGAACGATCCGAATCTTCAGAACATTCCGGTGCGCACGGCCGAAGGCCGGCGCATCCGCGAGGCGTTCATCGCGTCGCCGGGCCACAAGATCGTGTCGGCCGACTATTCGCAGATCGAGCTGCGGATCATGGCGCACATCTCGGGCGACGCGTCGCTGCTGCGCGCGTTCTCGCAGGGTGAGGACATTCACCGCGCGACGGCCGCCGAAGTGTTCGGCGTGACGCCGCTGGAGGTCAATTCCGACCAGCGCCGGATCGCGAAGGTGATCAACTTCGGGCTCATCTACGGGATGAGCGCGTTCGGCCTCGCGTCGAACCTCGGCATCACGCGCGATGCGGCGAAGCTCTATATCGACCGCTATTTCGCCCGCTACCCGGGCGTCGCGCAGTACATGGAAGACACGCGCTCGCTGGCGAAGGAGAAGGGCTACGTCGAAACCGTTTTCGGCCGCCGCCTGTGGCTGCCGGAGATCAACGGCGGCAATGGCCCGCGCCGCCAGGCGGCCGAGCGTGCGGCCATCAATGCGCCGATGCAGGGCACGGCGGCCGACCTGATCAAGCTGTCGATGATCGCGGTGGACGACTGGCTCACGCGCGACAAGCTCGCGTCGCGGATGATCATGCAGGTGCACGATGAACTGGTACTCGAGGTGCCCGACGAGGAGCTGTCGCTGGTGCGCGAGAAACTGCCGGAAATGATGTGCGGCGTCGCGAAGCTGAAGGTGCCGCTCGTCGCCGAAGTGGGGGCCGGCGCGAACTGGGAAGAGGCACACTGACGCACCCCCGTGCGGTTCGCGTTCCCCGCGGCATATTGTTGCAGGGATGCTGAATATCGAGATGGTTTGCTTGTGGTCAACGCGCAAGCTCCCGGACAATGCATGTCAGTCATGTCATTGACGCGGGGCAGCGCGCCCCGCGTTCCGGGGCCGGGCGCATCGAAGTGCTTCGAACTGCACAACGATGATGTCCGAACCGGTTAATCCACCGGGCGGCGCGAACGGATCGCGTTTGCTTCGTCCGGCGGCAGCAGTATCGAATCGCAAAGGGGGAATCAGATGCATCGGATCATCATCGTAGGCGGAGGCGCGGGCGGCCTGGAACTGGCGACGCGGCTCGGCGACCGTTACGGCGCGCGCGGCAATCGTCCCGCGCGTGCACTCGTCACGCTCGTCGACCGCAATCCGACCCACATCTGGAAACCGCTGCTGCACGAAGTCGCGGCCGGCAGCATGGACCCGTTCACGCAGGAGCTCGAATATGCGGCGCAGGCGCGCTGGCACGGCTTCGAGTTCCAGCAGGGCGGCTTGACCGGGCTCGACCGCACAGCGAAACGCATCACGATCGCACCGGTCAACGACAGCGACGGCGAGGAACTGCTGCCGGCGCGCGAACTGGAATACGACACGCTCGTGATCGCGATCGGCAGCACGACCCACTTCTTCGGCGTGCAGGGCGCGGCGGAAAACGCGATCGCGCTCGATACGGTGGGCGAGGCCGAGCGTTTCCGCAAGCGGCTGATCGCCGCGTGCATGCGTGCCGAGCACCAGAGCCCGGCGCCGGCTGTATCGGGCGCACCGGGCGAAGCGGCAGAGCCGCGCATCCAGGTTGCGATCGTCGGCGGCGGCGCCACCGGCGTCGAGCTGTCCGCCGAGCTGCGCAACACCGCGCAGGTGTTGTCGGTCTACGGGCTGCACAAGCTCGATCCGCGGCACGACGTCGGCATCGTGCTGATCGAATCGGGGCCGCGGATCCTCCCGGCGTTGCCGGAGCGCGTGTCGTCGGCGACGGCCGATCTGCTCGAAAAGATCGGCGTGCGGCTGATGCTCTCCGAGCGCGTGACGGAGGTGGCGCCCGGGGCCGTCCACACGGCGAGCGGCAAGACGATACGTGCCGACCTGACGGTCTGGGCTGCCGGCATCAAGGCGCCGTCCGTGCTCGCGAATCTCGACGGGCTCCAGGTCAACAAGCTTGGCCAGCTCGACGTGCGCCGCACGCTGCAGACCTTCACCGACGACAACATCTTCGCGCTCGGCGATTGCGCGGCATGCGCGTGGCCCGGCAACGAGCGCAACGTGCCGCCGCGCGCGCAGGCTGCGCACCAGCAGGCGAGCTTCCTCCTGAAGGCGATCGGCTGCCGGCTCGAAGGGCGTCCGCTGCCGGAGTTCACGTATCGCGACCTGGGCTCGCTCGTGTCGCTCGGCCATTTCAGTGCGGTCGGCAACCTGATGGGCGGGCTGATCGGCGGCAACATGCTGATCGAAGGGCTGTTCGCACGCTTCATGTACATGTCGCTGTACCGGATGCACATCGCCGCACTGCACGGCTATCCGCGCATGATGCTCGATACGGTCGCGCACTGGCTGCGGCGTACGACGCTGCCGCGCGTCAAGCTGCACTGATCGCGCGTTCGCGGGCAACGCGGGCGGGGAGTACGCAGGTCACGCGTATTCTCCGCCCGTCGTTGTTTGCAGATTGAGACCATTGTGCCCGCGCGTTTTTCTTTTCGATCCGCGAGCATCAGGCCGAGTCGCGACGGCCGGCGAACACGGGCCGCGCCATGATTCGACGCGCCGCCGGCGGGCTTTTTCGCGGCGATCGACGTGGGCGGCGCAACGCACCGTAATCGAGTCTTACACATCTGACAGTTGACGCGACAACGGATAATTGGGCATCGTGTCCGGGTTTCCGTTTGCGGCAGGGTGCCAACCGCCGCGACATCCGCGCCGCGTGCCGGCGCGATGCCCCGTCATACGCATCCAGAATCGTGGCGGCGGCGCTCAATCGAGGAGTGCATTCATGTTGAAACCCGAAGTCGACAGCCTGGTTCCCCACGTTCCGTTCTCGCGCCGCAAGTTCATGCAGGCCGCGCTGGGCGGCACTTTCGCGGCGGCCGTGCTGCCCGTTTCGGCGCAGACGGTCACGACCGACAGCGCCGGGCTGGACGTCGACACCATCGAGATCCGCTCGGGCGACGCGAGCGTGCCGGCCTATCGTGCGCAGCCGGCCGGCAAGACGAACCTGCCGGTCGTCATCGTGATTCACGAGATCTTTGGCGTGCACGCGCATATCGCCGACGTCTGCCGCCGCTTCGCGAAGCTCGGCTATCTCGCGATTGCGCCCGACCTGTTCGCGCGGCAGGGCAATGCGGCCAAGTATCCGACGATCCAGGCGCTCGTCGACAACATCGTCAGCAAGGTGCCGGACCGACAGGTCACCGAGGATCTCGATGCAACGGTCGCATGGGCCGGCAAGAACGGCGGCGACCTGTCTCGCCTCGGCGTGACGGGGTTCTGCTGGGGCGGCCGCCAGGCGTGGCTGTATGCGGAACACAACTCGCACGTGCGGGCGGCCGTGGCCTGGTACGGGTTCGTCGAAGGCAAGACCGACGAGATGACGCCGTTCAATCCGGTCGATCATGCGTCGTCGCTGAAGGTGCCCGTGCTCGGGCTGTACGGCGAGAAGGATCAGAACATCACGCAGGCGTCGCTCGCGGACATGCGCAAGGCGATCCAGGCGAGCGATTCGAAGCTCGCGCGCGAATCGGAGATCGTCGTGTATCCGGATGCCGGTCACGCATTCTTTGCCGACTACCGGCCGAGCTATGTGAAGGCCGATGCCGAGGACGGCTGGAAGCGCGCGATCGAGTGGTTCCACAAGTTCGGCGTGATGTAAACGACGAGCGGCGGCCCATGCCGCCGCTTCGTCACTGCTGCGCGGTGCCGACGCTTACGGCGTCGGGCCGGTTGCGATCGGCCGCGACGGATCGGCGCTCCATTCGCTCCACGAGCCCGGGTACAGCGATGCGCCGTGCAGGCCCGCGACTTCCATCGCCAGCGCGTTGTGGCATGCGGTCACGCCGGAGCCGCATTGCAGGATCACGCGGTTCGGCTCGGTGCCGGCCAGCACGGTCGAGAACGCCTCGCGCAGTTCGTGGCCGGTCTTGAAGCGGCCGTCGGCGTTCAGGTTGTCCTTGAAGAAGCGGTTGCGTGCGCCGGGGATGTGGCCGCCGACACGATCGATCGTTTCGTTTTCGCCGCGATAGCGATCCGGTGCGCGTGCATCGATCACGACGCGCGTGGGTGACGTCACGTTCGCGAGCACGGCCGCCGCGTCGACCGTCGACTCGAGCGGCGCGGCCGCGCGGAAATCGCCGGCGGCCGGTTGCGGCACGTCGGCCGTCAGCGGCTGGCCGGCCGCTTCCCAGGCCTGCAGGCCGCCGTCGAGCACGGCGACCGAATCATGGCCGAGCCAGCGCAGCAGCCACCACAGGCGCGCCGCATACGCGCCGCCTTGCGCGTCGTATGCCACAACCTGCTGGCCCTGCTTGAGGCCGCGGCTGGCGAGCAGCGTCGCGAATGCGTCGCGGGTCGGCAGCGGATGGCGGCCGTTGGTGCCGGTCTTGCGGCCCGACAGGTCGCGGTCGAGATGAAGGTACTGTGCGCCGGGGAGGTGGCCGGCCGCATAGGCCGCTTCACCGGCGCCGGGATCGGCGAGATCGAAGCGGCAGTCGAACAGGACGACGCTGCCGGGCGCCGCGGCCAGGCGCTCGGCGAGATTGGCGGCGGAGATGAGCGTGGTGTAATGAGTGTGTGGCATGACGACTCCCTGGAGTGCAATGGGCCTGACACTCCAAGTCTAAACAAAAAAAGACGGGCCGAAGCCCGTCTTTTCGTATGCACTATGCCGCACGGCGTCAAAGCGCCGCACCGGGTGTCAGAGGTCGCCGAGGTGGCGGCGCAGGAACTCGTGGAAGTGCTGCATGCCGTCTTCCATCGGGCTCTGGTACGGGCCGACCTGCGACTCGCCGCGGGCCATCAGCGCACGGCGGCCTGCGTCCATCCGCATCGCGATCTCGTCGTCCTCGACGGCCGTTTCCATATAGGCGGCACGCTCGGCCTCGACGAATTCGCGTTCGAACAGCGCGATTTCCTCGGGGTAATAGAATTCGACGATGTTGGTCGTCTTCTGCGGGCCGCGCGGGATCAGCCACGACACGACGAGCACGTGCGGATACCACTCGATCATCAGGCCCGGGTAGTAGACCATCCAGATCGCGCCGAACTCCGGCGGTACGCCGTTGCGGAACTTCAGCACCTGCTCGTGCCATTTCTGGTAAGTCGCGCTGCCCGGCTTGGCGAGGGCGTTGTGCACGCCGACCGTCTGCACGCTGTACCAGTCACCGAACTCCCACTTGAGGTCGTCGCACGACACGAAGCTGCCGAGGCCCGGATGGAACGGGACGACGTGGTAATCCTCGAGGTAGACCTCGATGAACGTCTTCCAGTTGTAATCGCACTCGTGCACTTCGACGTGATCGAAGTGGTACTCGGAGAAGTCGAAGTGATGCTTCGTGCCGAGGTTGGCGAGATCGCGCGCGACATGGCGGCCTTCAGCCTCGAACAGCAGACCCTGCCAGTTCTGCAGCGGGCTCTTGTCGAGGTTCAGGCACGGCTTGTCGGGGAAGTGCGGCGCACCGAGCAGCTCGCCTTCCAGGTCGTACGTCCAGCGGTGCAGCGGGCACACGATGTTCTGCGCGTGGCCGCGCCCGTTGAGCATGATTGCCTGCCGGTGACGGCAGACGTTCGACAGCAGTTCGATCTGGTTCGTCTGGTTGCGGACCAGCACGCGGCCTTCCTTCTCGGACGGCAGCGCAAAATAATCCCCCGCCTCGGGCACCATCAACTCGTGCCCGACGTAACGAGGTCCTTTCTTGAAGAGGGTTTCGATCTCGCGCTCGAGTAGCGCCTCATCGAAATATGCAGTGACTGGAAGCTGGCTGTGAGCCGACTTCAACTGAAGCGCGTCGCTCAGATTGGACATTCCCACTCCCGGTGTTAGCGTGAAAGCAGTGAACAACCCAACCATCGAAAAATCGATTTAGGGAAACGGGGAATTATACCCGGTTCGCCTCGCAAGGCTAGGATTAAGTGCCTGATTTGTGTCAATTTTTTGTCGGCGAGCCATCGAAAGGCGCACACTGTGCATGGAAGATGGGGCCGGAATTGTGTCCGGGTGCCCACGACGGCAGGTCGGAAAATTCTCTTTTGCCGTAGAATGTCCGACTTGTTTTGAAATTTGACACCCTCGTCCATGGCGAAAACCGCATCCCCAGGCGCCACGCCGCCCGGCAATGGCACCGAACCGTTGCCGGACAATTACGAGATGGCGCTCGCGGAACTCGAGACGCTGGTTGCCCGGATGGAAGGCGGCGCGTTGAGCCTCGAGGATTCGCTGGCGGCGTATCGCCGCGGTGCGACCCTCGTTGCGTTTTGCCAACAGCAGCTTGAGAAAGTGGAGCAGCAGGTTCGCGTGCTCGACGGCGCGACGCTGAAGCCGCTTTCGTCCGGAACGGCCGCCACGGACGGCGAAGACGACGATCTATGACATTCGAACAATGGATGCGGTCTGTGCTTGACCGTGTCGAAGACGCACTCGGCCACTATCTGCCCGCTGAAACCGCGATGCCCGCGAAGCTCCACGAGGCGATGCGCTATGCGGTCCTCGGCGGCGGCAAGCGTGTTCGCCCGCTGCTGTGCCATGCAGCAGGCGAACTGACCGGCGCGGCGGAAGCGGCACGCAACGCGGCAGCGGCGGCGCTGGAGATGATCCACGTCTACTCGCTCGTGCACGACGACATGCCGTGCATGGACGACGACGCATTGCGCCGCGGCAAGCCGACCGTGCACGTGCAGTACGACGAGCCGACGGCACTGCTGGTCGGCGATGCGCTGCAGTCGCAGGCGTTCGTTGCGCTGACCGACGCCGATGCGCTGTCGCCGGTGCAGCAGGCTGCGCTCGTGCGCGAACTGGCGCTCGCGAGCGGCTCGATCGGCATGGCCGGCGGGCAGGCGATCGACCTGGCGAGCGTCGGCCTCAAGCTGACGCGCGAACAGCTCGAGACGATGCACCGGATGAAGACCGGCGCACTGCTGCGCGCGGCCGTCCGGATGGGTGCGCTGGCCGGCGAGACGCCTTCGGCGGAAACGATGGCTGCGCTCGACGTCTATGCGGGGGCCGTGGGTCTGGCCTTCCAGGTCGTCGACGACATTCTCGACGTCACGACCGATTCGGCGACGCTCGGCAAGACGGCCGGCAAGGATGCGGCGAACGACAAGCCGACCTACGTATCGATCCTCGGCCTCGAGGCGTCGCGCGAGCTGGCAGCGCAGTTGCGCGCCGAAGCGCACGACGCGCTGAAACCGTTCGGCGCACGCGCACAGCGTCTCGCCGAACTTGCCGACCTGGTAGTGAACCGGGTCAGCTGACGCGAAAGCCCGCCGCCGCGCACACGCTACGGTGCGTGCAAAAGAATGCGGGCGCGTTTGATTTCCTACAATGGAACGACGATGTACGACTTGCTGAAAACCATCGACGACCCGGCGGATTTGCGCCGCCTCGATCGTCGCCAACTGCAACCGCTCGCGGATGAGCTGCGCGCGTTCGTGCTCGACAGCGTGTCGAAGACGGGCGGCCATTTGTCGTCCAACCTCGGGACGGTCGAGCTGACGATCGCGTTGCACTACGTGTTCAACACGCCGAACGATCGCATCGTCTGGGACGTGGGTCACCAGACCTACCCGCACAAGATCCTGACGGGCCGCCGCGACCAGATGCATTCGCTGCGTCAGCAGGACGGCATCTCGGGCTTCCCGCGCCGCAGCGAGTCCGAATACGACACGTTCGGCACCGCGCACTCGAGCACGTCGATCTCGGCCGCGCTCGGCATGGCGATCGGCAGCCAGCTGAACGGCGACGACCGCTTCTCGATCGCAGTGATCGGCGACGGCGCGATGACGGCCGGCATGGCGTTCGAGGCGATGAACAACGCGGGCGTGTCGGAAGACGCGAAGGTGCTCGTGATCCTGAACGACAACGACATGTCGATCTCGCCGCCGGTCGGCGCGCTGAATCGCCATCTCGCCCGCCTGATGTCGGGCCGCTTCTATGCGGCTGCGCGCGCAGGTGTCGAGCGCGTGCTGAGCGTGGCGCCGCCGGTGCTCGAACTCGCGCGCAAGCTCGAGGAGCACGCGAAGGGCATGGTCGTGCCGGCCACGCTGTTCGAGGAGTTCGGCTTCAACTACATCGGCCCGATCGACGGTCACGATCTCGATTCGCTGATCCCGACGCTGCAGAACATCCGCGAACTGCGCGGTCCGCAGTTCCTGCACGTGGTGACGAAGAAAGGCCAGGGCTACAAGCTCGCCGAAGCCGATCCCGTGCTCTATCACGGCCCCGGCAAGTTCAACCCGGCCGAAGGCATCAAGCCGTCGACCACGCCCGCGAAGAAGACGTACACGCAGGTGTTCGGCGAATGGCTGTGTGATGAAGCCGAGCGCGATACGCGCGTCGTCGGCATCACGCCCGCCATGCGCGAAGGCTCGGGCATGGTCGAGTTCGAGAAGCGCTTCAAGGATCGCTACTACGACGTCGGCATCGCCGAGCAGCACGCAGTGACGTTCGCGGGCGGTCTCGCGACCGAAGGGCTGAAGCCCGTCGTCGCGATCTACTCGACGTTCCTGCAACGTGCATACGACCAGCTGATCCACGACGTCGCGCTGCAGAACCTGCCGGTCGTGTTCGCAATCGACCGTGCGGGCCTCGTCGGCGCGGACGGCGCGACGCACGCTGGCGCATACGATCTCGCGTTCATGCGCTGCATTCCGAACATGACGATCATGGCCGCATCCGACGAGAACGAATGCCGTCAGATGCTGCACACGGCGCTGCAGCAGCCGAACCCGACCGCGGTGCGCTATCCGCGCGGCGCGGGCACGGGCGTGGCGACGGTGAAGGAATTCACCGAGATCCCGCTCGGCAAGGGTGAAGTGCGTCGCCAGACGTCGCAGCCGGAAGGCAAGCGCGTCGCGATCCTCGCATTCGGCACGATGGTCGCACCGTCGCTGGCTGCCGGCGAGGAGCTCGACGCAACGGTCGCGAACATGCGCTTCGTGAAGCCGGTCGACGCGGCGCTCGTGCGCGAGCTCGCCGAAACGCACGACTACCTCGTCACCGTCGAGGAAGGCTGCGTGATGGGTGGCGCGGGCTCGGCCTGCGTGGAAGCCCTGATGGAGAGTGGGGTTATCCGACCCGTACTACAATTGGGCCTCCCTGACCTGTTCATCGATCACGGCGATCCCGCGAAGCTGCTGTCGCAATGCGGCCTCGACGGCGCGGGCATCGCGAAATCGATTCGCGAACGCTTTCTGAACCCGGCGGCCGATGTCGCCGGTCAGGCGAAGCGCGTCGCATAAGCTGGCGCCGCCTGTGGGCGGTGCCGGTGCGACTGGCGCAACCGGTCTTCATTGATGCGGAAAACATGGGCCTGCGGGCCCATGTTGCTTTTCCGGCTGCCGCGTGACGCGGCGTGCGCGTCGTCGAACGCGCGGCTTACAAGGATTGAACAAAGATGAACCAGATGAATCCCGCCTTCGTGATGCCCGACGTGCAGAGCACGGTGGATACCCGTCAGATCCCGATTCAGCGCGTGGGCGTGAAGGCGGTCCGGCATCCGTTGACGGTGTGCACCGAAGGCGGCGACGTGCAGCCGACCGTCGGTGTCTGGAACCTCGACGTCCGCCTGCCTGCCGATCAGAAGGGTACGCACATGTCGCGCTTCGTCGCGCTGCTCGAAGAGAATCGCGCACCGCTGACGGTCGAGCGCTTCCGCACGATGCTCGCGTCGATGCTCGAGAAGCTCGAAGCCGAAGCCGGCCGCATCGAGGTCACGTTCCCGTATTTCGTGAACAAGACGGCGCCGGTGTCGGGCGTGCAGAGCCTGCTTGACTATGAAGTGACGCTCGCGGGCGAAAGCCGCAACGGCGACACGCGCCTGTTCCTGAAGGTGCTCGTGCCGGTGACGAGCCTGTGCCCGTGCTCGAAGAAGATCTCGCAGTACGGCGCGCACAATCAGCGCTCGCACGTGACGATCGATGCCGAGCTCGCGGCCGACCTGCCGGTCGAGGCGCTGATCCGCATCGCGGAAGAGGAAGCGTCGTGCGAACTGTGGGGCCTGCTGAAGCGCCCGGACGAGAAGTTCGTCACCGAGCGTGCATACGAGAATCCGAAGTTCGTCGAGGATCTCGTGCGTGACGTCGCGCAGCGTCTCGATGCGGACGAGCGTGTGGTGGCATACGTGCTCGAAGCCGAGAACTTCGAGTCGATCCACAATCACAGCGCATATGCGCTGATCGAGCGCGACAAGCGTCTCGCTGCGTGACACTGCGTTTTTTACCGCGCCCATGAAGAAGGCCGCTCGAACCGAGCGGCCTTTTTGTTTTCCCGCGTGCTGTGTTGCGTTGCGCGGTTCAGCGTGCGAGCGACGCGAGATCCCAGCGCGGCTTCACCGTGAACGCGTAGTCGGCATTGGCCTGCTCGGGCCAGCGGCCGAGCCGCAGTGCGCCTGCGAGCGCGATCATTGCGCCGTTGTCGGTGCAGAGCGCGAGATCGGGGTAGTGCACGTCGAAGCCGCGTTTGGCCGCGGCGGCCGACAGTGCCGCGCGCAACTGACGGTTTGCGCCGACGCCGCCCGCGACCACGAGGCGCTTGAGCCTGGTCTTCTTCAGCGCGGCGAGCGATTTCGCGACGAGGACGTCGACGGCCGCGTCGACGAAGCCGCGCGCGAGATCGGCCTTCGCGCGGTCGAGCGCTTCGCCTTCCAGCTTCGCCGCTTCGAACTTCTTCATCTGCGTGAGCACGGCCGTCTTGAGGCCGCTGAAGCTGAAGTCGAGATCGCCCGAGTGCAGCATCGGGCGCGGCAGTACGACTGCACCGGGCGTGCCCGTCTCGGCGAGCTTCGACACTTCCGGGCCGCCCGGGTAGCCAAGGCCGATCAGCTTCGCCGTCTTGTCGAACGCTTCACCGGCTGCGTCGTCGAGCGTTTCGCCGAGCGTCTCGTACACGCCGACGTCGGTCACGCGCATCAGTTGCGTATGGCCGCCGGACACCAGCAGCGCGATAAACGGAAACGGCGGCGGCTCGTCGACGAGCAGCGGCGACAGCAGGTGGCCTTCGAGGTGATGGATGCCGACGGTCGGCTTGTTCCATGCGAGGGCGAGCGCATTGGCGATGCTCGCGCCGACCAGTAGCGCGCCGGCCAGGCCGGGCCCCTGCGTAAACGCGATCGCGTCGATGTCGTCGCGGCGCGTGCCGCTTTGGGCCATCACTTCCTCGAGCAGCGGCAGCGCGCGGCGGATGTGGTCGCGCGACGCGAGCTCGGGCACGACGCCGCCGTAGTCGCGGTGCATGGCGATCTGCGAATGGAGCGCGTGCGCGAGCAGGCCGCGCTGCGTGTCGTAGAGCGCGAGGCCGGTTTCGTCACAGGAGCTTTCGATGCCGAGAACGAGCATGGGTGCGGGCAGGGCGCGCCGTGTCGGGCGCACCGCGGGAAGGTCAACGTAACCGGAAATTATAGCAGGCGAGGGCTGGCCGCCGCTGGCGGCGGCCCGGGCTCGATGCCGGGCAGGTACAACGCTTCTGGAACCTTCCTAACTCGTTAGGTAGAGTCTTATGCATTATAGCGGCGAGCGGCCGGGTCACTCAACGGGGCGTGCCGGTCGTACGTTCGTGCATCAGCGTGTATGTTCCTTCAACGGGGGCGCTAGGCGGGCAGCCACCGCCTCGAGCGAGGCATAGCGCGTTGTAGCGTGGCGGTGGAGGTTTGTGTCAGTGGCGAGGTACTGAAAAAGACTGCGAGCGCGCCGACCGTTATCGCCGGCAGGATACGCCACGAAATACTCTTCACGCAGTTTCTTGGCATCGGCGATGCCGAACTGCAGGCGAAAGCCAACTTGCGTGAAATCCGACAGTTTCGGAAGCAGGGTGAAGACGCGGCCGAAAGCGACGGTATTGGGATCGATCTCGAACCAGAGATCGAGGCCGATCTCGGGGAGGTTATCAACGTCGCCGGTTTCGGCAAAGCGGTCGAAATCTGCAACGCGCGAGACCGAGAAGTCATGGATCTTGAACACCCGTCCACCGAGAAAGGCACGGAAGATAGCGGTGGCGGAAGTCTTGCCGCTGTTATTGGGCCCTACGAACAGCGTCTCCTTTTCTTCGATGTCGATCATCACATTCTCGAGGCGCCGAAAATTGCGGATCACAACTTTCTGAAGTTTCATGGTGCTTTCTCAAGTAATTTCTCGTGTGATTTCTCGGGTGCCTTGAGTGCGGTGTACTTACCAATCACTGCATCCGGTCTGCCGGAGCGATTTCTAAGTGCTGATCTTTTGTCAGCGATCGGTGCGTACCCACTGTTCAAAATGCCGGTGATGATTTCCTGAAGTCTTTACTGGCAGTCAACGCACACTGTCCAATTCAATGGCGAATCTGGCGCAGACGAAGAATTCATCGGATGGAATATGAAACTCCGTAGTCACATATGGGCCCATCCGTCCTGAGCCGACCTCCCTGAAGTCCAGCTTCGCAGTTCCGAGCTCCCAGTCAAAACTCATCTTCGTCAACTCAATGCCCCCGACGACTGATCCTGTATCCCCGTAACTCCCGGCCTCGCACGGTTGCCTATCTACCCACCTGTCGGTGGCAGCGACAAACAGACTCGCCACGTCGAGAAATGTCTCGACATCCTGGCGGCTAGGTAATACATAATCATGCTCGACTTCGTTCCTCAGCTTGTTGAGTCGAACGAGCAAGCGTGGAGCGGTAATGCCAAGCGATGAAATGAAGTTGACCATGCTGGGAAAACTTCGTGAGCCGCCAAGCCTCTCGAAACCGAAACCATTGCAAGTGTCCTCCATGCGGAGATGCAACGCCCGTTTCGCGTTGGTGATCGCATTTACAAGATGCCGTGGGGTGTCGCCCTCCTCAATGTCAAGTTCGGCAAATCTCAGATACTGACGAGCGGAGACGGGCTCCGTGCGTGTCTTTATGCATCCCCACATGGATGTCTCCATCCAGTCGGCTGAGAGACTACTCAGATCGAACTTGCTGGCAAGTTCAGCTAGTGTCGCCACTACAATGCTCCAGGGGTTGATATGAGTCAAAAAACTCTTTGAGACTTATGTAAGTGATGCTCCAGCCTCAGCTCACCGCGAGTGAACTCACGATGTGGTGATCGCGGTAGAGGTGCACTGCCAGAAAATCGAAATCGTGATCGTCGGCTCCGAAACGAAGGCGTAGTATATGGTGGAAGGCTTGATAGCGAAATGAAGTGGCTGCTGCATCATTAGGATTGCAGTTGCGGGTGGGGCGGCGGAGTGTGCTAATGTGGCCGGGAAAAGTAGCCCGAGGTTACCAGTGGCCTAAGTGGGACTGCTCGAAGTTGGCCATCTAATCAGTTGTCGGAGATGGTGAGCGATCGCTACCGGTGCCGTTTACGGCCGGACAGGTTTCAATGGTGGAGGGGATGTCACTCTCCAGAAGAGGCCGCTGGCAAGCTGTTCGGTTGTATGGCCGGGGCACCTTACTCTTCGGTCGCTCGTGTTTAGGCAATTTTGGTGTTTCGCGAGTGCTGGTGCTTGATCCGCTTTAGCCTTTCTGTAAGGAAAAATGGCCGCATGCTACGTGCGGTCATGCGTTGGTGAGTGCTTTGCTGACGTTGGAAGCCATTGACGAGAGTCAGTGGCACGCTGGCGCCCATTTTTAGGGGAAAACCCTCGCTCACCATACGCGGCGCGTATAAACATTATGAATAGTTCGTCGATCGAGCGAACATTAATTCGGGGAAAAGCAATGGCCTGCAAGGTCAGATATCTCAACAGCGCTGGCATCATGCCTCGCGAGATCAAGGGTATTGATGCTTTATCTAAGGCATTTCCGCCAAACTGGCTGCTTTACGTTTCCCTTAATTGCTTCCCGCGCAATCAGTCTCCAATGGAGATTGATGCAGTTGTGGTCATGGACGACCTTATCCTCCTTCTTGAGATCAAGGACTGGAACGGCAAGCTGACCTACAAAGGTGACCGATGGTTCGTCAATGGGGCACCGCGCAAGCGATCTGCTGTTGTTCTTGTCGATGAGAAGGCTAAGAAGCTCAAGTCCGTTATTCAAGGTCAGAGTTCGCTAGCCGGCGCATTCTATGTGGACTCGCGCGTTGTCTTCACGGGCACTGCCAATGCGGCGAACCTTCAACCGCAAGAGCAGGCGCGATGCTTGACGCTCTCGGAGGCGATGGCCATCGGGGATCCTGCCAAGCGCCATTTGTATGTAAAGCGTGGCAAGGTGTCGCTCACCAAAGCATGTAGTCTCGAGGCGGAGTTCGACAGAATCTTCAACAACACACAGCTCTTCCAACGGCTTGAGGCGGATTGGGCAGGCTACACGGTCACGGAGAAGGACATTTTCGTGCACCCGAAACAAGTCTGGCGCGACCACTTGGCCGAGCGAAGTGAAGAGAAGCGCTTGAAGGCAATGGTGCGAACATGGTCCTTCAACAATCTGCCGGTTGGCCTTAATAGCTCGGAGATGCGCAAGCTCGTGGCGATGCGCGAGACCAACGCGTTCGCCTACCTTCAGGACGTCGGCAGTGAACTTATTAGTCGTCAGCGAGTGCTTCGAGAGATCGCGACTCCGGACGAGGAGGTTTCGACCGGGCACTTCGAAGTTCGCCAGATTGCGCCAGGCTGGTATCCGCTTGACCAATACATTGTGCGTAACACGGATGCACTGAGTGTTTTGGATCGCATCACTATCGTTATGAGCCTGCTCAGCATCGTCGCTGAGCTTCACCGGGTCAACGTGACCCATCGGGACCTCGGTCCTCGGTCGATTTGGGTGGGCGGGCACAGCGACCTCGCGCTGACTGGTTTCATGTCCTGTCAGCTGCCAGACAAGACAACGGTGATGGACTGGTTGAAAGACCTGCGGGGCTACGCGGGGTTCCTGCCAGAAGACGTCAGTGGCTGCCCCAGCACCGGTCGGCAGAGGGACGTCTACAGTTGCGCTTACCTGGCCACCCAGGTGCTCACCGGCGAGGTTCCAAAGACCGCGGATATCGAGGCAACCGTTGCGGCGCTACCGCCGGAGCTTAAGAACCTCGGCGACTGGGTGCGAAGAGGGCTCTCAGTCGATCCATTATCGCGATACGCGAGCGCGGCAGAGCTCACGGATGCGTTTGCGGTCGTTGTCGAGGCTGGGCCAGCTGATGGATTCGACCAAAGCTTGTTGGACCGGTTTGAGACCACTGACGTCCCGTACGTGCGCTGGCCGCTTTCGGCAGTCGTTTCGTCATCGAGCCAGAAGCAGGTTTACGAGCACATCAACGGAGCCGCGACCGTTATGGTCAAGGTCTGGATGTCGTGGCTGCGCGGCCGTTCGACGCAGAGCGATTGCGCGCTGCTGAAGCTGCTGTTGAGCGTTGATCAGCTGATCGACGCCCCGCTCAAGGGACTCCCGCGATTTCTCGCAAGAGGTCTTTCTCCGCTGGGCGCCTTCGTGGTGTATGAACGAAGCGAGGGAACGCCTTTGGCGGAGCTCAAGTCTCTCCCTGAGAACACGGGGTTGGAACTTGCTGCCGATCTTCTGCGTACGGTCACCTCGCTACACGAACGCAGTTGCGAACATGGAGACATCTCGCCTTCCAATGTGCTGGTGAACGTCGATGATCGAACCATCTGCCTGATTGACCCGTTTGATATCTCGCAGGTTGGCGACGGGGCGTCAAGAACGCCGTCGATGCTGCCTGACAACTGGGAGCTCTTGCCGCAGGCAGCAATCGATCGCTTTGCCGCTTTAAAGGCGGTCCAGATGCTGCTTGTGCTGGATCCGAGCAGTGCCGCCGGGGCACTTCAGTCCGAACTCGACGCCGAGCTGAAGAAACCGGTTATCGAGTCGCTTCAGTATGCGCTGACCAAGGTGTCTCAAGCGGTGGAGGCGCTGACTGCGGCCGAAGTGATCGAGTTCCACCTAAAGACTGAGGGCCCAACGCACGGATTTTCTCAAACGGACAAGCTGTATGTGCGGCGACGCATTGAGCAGTCTGGTGCGGTGGCCTTCGACCTCACAACCGAAAAGGCTCAGTTGGTCTTGAAAGGCACTGGGATCGAGCTGCAACAGTACTATTTCAGGCAGACCTTCTTCGCGACTCTCGAGCGCGAGTCCCGCTCGGCACATAGCGATCTCCCCATTAGGGTGGCAGTTCAAGAGGGCGGCATCGGTGGCTTTGATGAGCTCTACGCCTACCTATGCAGCCACGAACGATTCACCGTCCTTCCCGCCGAGGAGGATCGGTCAGCGCCTCCTACGCAGTTTGAGGTGACTTGGCACTGGACGAAGCTGCTCGAAATCGAAGAGGAATCTCGCGTCGAGATCGCCGTTACTGAGATCCTGGCGCAAAAGGGTCAGGCGCTTGTGCTGGCCTACGAAAACCTGGGGAGGGATTTCGATTTCGATGAGGACGACTCTATCGACGTCTTCGTCGGTAGCCGCAAAATTGGGTACGTCGACCTATCTGCGAGTTCGTTCCCGAGTGCCATTGGGATCGTGTGCGAACGCGGGAACATTTCGAACGGAGATCATCTTCGTCTAGCGGAGCGCCGAGAGCAGACCTCGATGGAACGGCGCTCGCGGGCTGTCCGTCGTATCCTGGACCGCCGTTCGGTTATCGGCGACCTGGTGGAGTACTTCGATCCGCACAAGAGCGTCCCACCGAAGTCTTTCGACCTTTCTATCGACGACGCGCAGCTTGCTGCCTATGGGCTCAATGCTGGGCAGCAGCACGCGTTCCGGCATCTGCTTTCTTCCGGACCGGTTGGCCTGCTTCAGGGCCCGCCTGGCACCGGCAAGACGAGGTTCATCGCATCCTTCGTGCACTGGCTCATCTCCAAGGGAGGTGGCCAGCGCGTCCTTATTGCCAGCCAGTCACATGAGGCTGTCAACAATGCGATCGAGTCGTTGCTGCGCCTTCACAAGGGACGTGGTGAGACACGGCCGAGCCTCCTGCGGATTGGCTCCAAGGGCATCACCGACCGCATTCGCCCCTTCCACACGTCCGAGTTGCGAGAAAGCTACCGGGTCAAGTTCGATGCCGCCGCCAAGAACCGGTTTGGCCAGCTTACCAAAGCGCTCGGTGTGGACCGAACGTTCGCATCTGAGCTGTTTGACCTGGACAAGCAAGTCGGAACCCTCGCGCGGCGCTTAAGCACGGTACAGGAGGCCCTGGATGACGACGAAGGGCAGTTGGCCGTTGATCGTGAGCGCAACCGCGTGCAGCGAGCAAGGGTCCAAGATGCTTTCGTGGCCGCGTTCAAGGCCGTGGCAGGGCAAGAAACGGACGGCGTGTCGCCCCTTCAGGCATACGACCACCTAGTCAACGCGTTACACCTGAAGCATCCAAACGTCTCTCCGGCAGACGCCAGCGCGGCTCAGCGTGCGCTGAAGCTCACCAATGACTGGCTGGCTTCGCTGGGGTCGCCTGGGCGAAACTTCGAAGAGTTCTTGGCCAAAACGCGCAGCGTTGTATCGGCGACTTGCGTTGGCGTTGGGCAGACGCGTATCAAGATCGAGACGCAAGTGTTCGACTGGGTCATCGTTGACGAAGCTGCCCGGTGCACGCCTGGGGAGTTAGCGGTGCCCATCCAGATGGCCAAGCGCGTCCTGCTGGTGGGGGATCACCTGCAGCTGCTACCGATGATGGACGAACAAATGCTGAGCGACCTTAGGGAGGTTGAGCCAGACGTCTCGGTCGAGGAGCTCGCGCGCAGCGACTTCGAGCGCGCCTTTACGTCGACCTATGGCCAGTCCGTCGGCGTGCGGTTGACGGAGCAGTACCGGATGGACAGCGCCATCTGCGATCTGGTTTCGGAATGCTTCTACGAGGAGAGCGGTATTCGGCTGGTGACCTCCGCGGCGCGAAAGTCAGCGCTGCAGCCGACCGATTTTGGAGTGCCCTGGTTGTCTAAGCCGCTCGTCTGGATCGATGCCAGTAACGAACATATGAACTCCGAATATCGTCCGGAGGGTGAGACCACCATCCACAACCGCAGCGAAGTCGACGCAATCATCGCGGTGTTGGAGACGCTGGCGGCGGACAGTGCCTTGGTCACGGCGCTAGCGAAGGTTGATGATGAGACGCCAATCGGTGTCATCTGTATGTATGCGGGGCAGAAACGTCAGATTGAGTTGGCGTGGTCGCGCCGTCCGTTCGATCCGAAGTTCAAGCGCCTGGTGCGTATCGACACTGTCGACTCCTATCAGGGTAAGGAGAACGCCATCGTCATCCTCTCCCTGGTGCGCAGCAATCCGAAAGGGTCACCGGGACACGTGGGAATTTCAAACCGCTGCAACGTGGCTGTTTCGCGTGCCCAAGAACGACTCATTGTTGTTGGAGATGCGGAAATGTGGGAGCGTAGGGTTGATCCGAAGTCACCCATGCGCAGGGTCTTTGAGCACATGAAGAGCAACCCTGACCATGCCACGTTCCTCAAGGCATCGGAGGTTGCGTAAACATGAATGAGAACAACACTTTCGAAACGAACACGTTCGGGTTCAACCTTCCTTGCCGTCAGTTCGTAATCGCAGCCGAGAGGACGAAGGAGCGACGGCTGCCCATGGCGGATGAGTTCATCCTGAGAACCCTTCTCGTGGTGAAGTCCATCTCCGCGGACAGATTGGCGCGCTTCTTCGGCTTTGAAGGTCGGGACCTGGGCATCGCTGTCTCTGACCTCCAGGCGCGTAGCTTGGTCACGGTGGATGGCGACAACCTCAGCTTGCATCCGTCGGCGGCGGAAATGTTTCGAACATCTACCGAAGACGTACCGACCATCACGGTGGCTGAACCATTGAACGCTGACGTCTGGTTTGATCTGGTGACCAAGAACATGGTGAGCGGCCGTGGATTACGCAACATCCCGCATCTCATTCCGATTCCGCTGCGTCAGCAGATAGACGAGGCTGAGGCCCGCGCGGCGTTCCACGACAACTTCCGGGACTACTTGCGCATCGCGCGCAACGATCAGAAGGCGGACCAGTGGAGCCTTTATTCTATTCTTGACGTGCACGCTGGCCGCTACAGTTTTGTTCAGATTGGCGGTAGCGAACGGCTGACTTTGCAGGGTGCGCCCAGGCTTGAGTCACACTTAAATCTGAGTGAGACCGACTCGAGGGGGCGAGGAAAGCAGTTGACAGAGGCAATGTCCATCGAGCTACGCAAGCTGGATCATGTCAGCCCAAGCCAAATTTCTTTCAGCGAGTTCGCTCGCATGTTCAACCACCGAGACTGGTCGCAGTGGTTCCGGCCCGAGGGGCACTTCGATTTGGCCAGCTGGTTCCAGTTGGAGATGAACAGCAGTCCTGCCGGCACGGTTCCGCTGGTGGGCTACCCGTACGTCGAACGCAACCGACGAGCCATTACCTCGCTGCTCGAGGATGCGCCGCTGGACTTCAGCGGCGACCATCGTTGGCAGACTTGGTGGCTCAGACCCGGTGGCTCGCTGTGGGGGGCAACGGAGGATGTGCCGGCGACCCTCGAAGCGCTGCGGGGAGTCATCAGAGCGCGGGCCAAAGGAGGGATGCTCTCGTCTGTAGTGATTTCGCCGGCCTCAGTGGCCGACGCTTTGTCAAAGACGTTCACACGGGTCTTCGACATGGGTGTCCGCGCACCAACAAAGAAGGTGCCAACAGCGCTTGAGGTGCTCCTCGTCGCTGAGCGAGTTGCTGTTGTCTCAGTGATGGTTGCCCTGAGCGAATCCGTGTGTGTGCCAATTGGCTATGCAACCAACGACGAAGCCCGGGTTCGACGTATTGCAGAGCTGAGCGGCATTGGTGAGCTGGTTCGCGAGGGAACCCGCTTATGGCCACAGCCGAGTCGCTAGACTGCCAGCCATTCTGATCTGCGGCTACGTGCGCAGCCCAATTCGGAGCGACACGTCTACGTGTGGCGCAGCATATGGGTCCACACTTGGAGTCCAGTCTTCTGTCCAATCAGACGTACGATCCGATCGAGACTTTTGCCGTCCGAGCTGTATGGCTCGCCGGACTGATTCAGGAAAAGCGGCGAGTGTTCACGCGCGCTCAGCGCGGAGCGGAGACCTCGTTGACGCACTGCATAGTGATGGAGGTCTTGCATCAGTTGCCGGCTGACGTATATGTCGCGGGCCTTGCTACCTTTGGTCTTCATGCCGTGACCATCGCGCGGATCAAGGCTCACGCGAACGTTGCGCTCGTGACGGTAAGGGCGCTCTGGATCGATGACATATGCCAGCGGAAACGTTGCGAGTTCTTCTTTGCGAAGACCGGTTCCTAAAGCGAGGCGAATGATCATCCGATGATGGGGGTTCTCAGCCGAATGCAGGAGTTCTTTTACCTGTGCCGGTGAAAGAAATTTCGGCAGATCCTTGTAGGTTCGCGGCATTATGTCGGGCGTGGCCACAACGCCGCCAGAGGCGTTCACGTGCGCAAGAAATCGCCCACCGACGCTCATTCGACGAATGTCGTACGAGAACGGCAGTGTCGGAATCCATTGCTGGTGCATCGCAAACTCATAAAACTTGCAGATGTAGACCAGGCGATTGCGCACTGTCGCGCGGGCTAGGTCGTACTCCTCGAGGCAATAATCACGATAAGCTGCGACAAGTGGCTTTTACTCCCCGCGGCTGACATCGTCCCAGCGGAGATCATGCGTTTGGAGAAAGCTGAAATAGTCGTAGAGCGCCCGTGCAGTGTTGATCCATGACTTTTTTGAGCCGATGGCGCCGCGCAAGAGATAGAACCGGAAAAATTCATTGGCGGGGCGGCAACTCTCCATGTTGTCCCAAAGCAAGATCGGGAAACCGGGATAGGGCCGGCCGCTGATGAGGAAGTCGCTGGTGGAAGAGATCAGCCGCATTCAGGTTCTCCGGCCGATCAGCAAGGATGGGGGCCGTCGATTCGCGGTTGCGAACCCCATTTGCGAATCGAGCTGCGCCACCATCCAAGCGTTGCGTTGTCCGCCGTCGCATGTATCATTCGCCCTTCCTCAAGATAGTAATCAGTCGCCTACCTCTAAGTGACTGATAAATCTACATAATTTTCCTAACCCATGCAAAGTCCCTGAACAATCCGCGCCATGGAAACTTATGACATCGCCGTGATCGGCGCGGGCGCCGCCGGGATGATGAGCGCCGCGGTCGCCGGGCAGCTCGGCCGCCGCGTCGTGCTGATCGATCACGCGCCGCGGCTCGCCGAGAAGATCCGCATCTCGGGCGGCGGCCGCTGCAACTTCACGAACCTGTACGCGGGCCCCGACAACTATCTGTCGTCGAATCCGCATTTCGCACGCTCGGCACTGGCGCGCTATACGCCGCGCGACTTCCTCGGGCTGCTCAAGCGCCATCACGTGACCTGGCACGAAAAGCACAAGGGCCAGCTCTTTTGCGACCACGGCAGCGACGCGATCATCGACGTGCTGAAGCACGAGTGCGACGCGGGCGGCATCGCGTGGCGCCGGCCCGTCGTCGTCGACGCGGTGCGCCACGCGCCGGCCGACGGCTTCGTGCTCGACACGCAGCAGGCGGGGGCGATCGGTGCGCGCGCACTGATCGTCGCGACGGGCGGCCTGTCGATCCCGAAGATCGGCGCGACCGACTTCGGCTACCGGCTGGCGAAGCAGTTCGGCCACAAGCTCGTCGATACGCGGCCCGCGCTCGTGCCGCTGACGTTCGCGCAGCAGGACTGGGAGCCGTTCGCGGCGTTGTCGGGTGTGTCGCTCGAAGTGCGCGTATCGACCGGCGACAAGAAGCGCGGCGGCGAATTCGTCGAGGATCTGCTGCTGACCCATCGCGGCCTGTCCGGGCCCGGCATCCTGCAGATCTCGAGCTACTGGCAGCCCGGCGACCCGATCCGCGTCGACCTGCTGCCGCAGCGCGACACGGTGGCCGACCTGCTCGACGCGAAGCGTACGTCGAAGCGCCAGATCGGTTCGCTGCTCGCCGACTGGGTGCCGTCGCGCCTCGCGCATGCGTGGCTCGACACGCATCGCGTCGCGGCCGACGCGCGGCTCGCGGACCTGCCCGACAAGACGCTGCGCCAGATCGGCGATGCGCTGTCCGGCTGGACGCTGACGCCGAACGGCACCGAAGGCTACAAGAAGGCGGAAGTGACGAAGGGCGGGGTCGATACGCGGGAGCTGTCGTCGGCGACGATGATGAGCGCGCGCGTGCCGGGGCTGTTCTTCGTCGGCGAGGCGGTGGACGTGACGGGCTGGCTCGGCGGCTACAACTTCCAGTGGGCGTGGGCGTCCGGCACGGCGGCCGGGCAGGCCGCGGCGGAGTATTCGCGGAGCACCTGACGGCGCTCGGCCCGTTTAAGCGGACCCGGCCCCCGCGCCTTTGGACAATCCAATCGCTCTGCTATACTCGGTAGTCTTTCCCTGCAAACCTTTATTCGTGTCGGATCATGACGATCATTCGCGTTAAAGAGAACGAGCCGTTCGAAGTTGCAATGCGTCGCTTCAAGCGCACGATCGAGAAGAACGGTCTGCTGACCGAACTTCGCGCGCGCGAGTTTTACGAGAAGCCGACCGCGGAGCGCAAGCGCAAGAAGGCCGCTGCAGTGAAGCGTCATTACAAGCGGATTCGCAGCCAGACGTTGCCGAAGAAGCTGTACTGAACGATTGGGCGCCGCGCGGTTCGCTGAGCGGCGCACCGGCGACTCCGCGCGATCGGGTACGATCGCGCAGCCGATCAGGCGGCGAGTCGCCGATGCCGGATTCGAGCAACCCGCTTGAGACACTGTCCCAAGCGGGTTTTTGTGTTGACGCCCATTCGCGGGCGTCGGATTCACGTTTCCATTCCGGGTGAAAGATGAGTTTGAAAGAGCAGATCAGCGAAGACATGAAGGCCGCGATGCGCGCGAAGGAAAGCGAGCGCCTGGCGACGATTCGCCTGCTGATGGCCGCGATCAAGCAGCGTGAGGTCGATGATCGTGTCACGCTCGACGACGCGGGCATCACGGCCGTGATCGACAAGATGATCAAGCAGCGCAAGGATTCGATCAGCCAGTTCCAGGCCGCCGGCCGCGACGACCTCGTCGCGAAGGAGCAGGCCGAGCTGACCGTGCTGGGCGGCTACATGCCCGCGCAACTGTCGGACGCCGAAGTGGTGGCCGAAATCCAGGCGGCGGTCGCGCAAACCGGCGCAGCCGGCCCGCAGGACATGGGCAAGGTGATGGGCGTGCTGAAGGGCAAGCTCGCCGGCCGTGCCGACATGACGGCCGTTTCCGCGCAGGTCAAGGCCGCGCTCACGAAGTAAAACCCGTTCCCGGCGCGCCCAGCGATGCGTGCGCCGGGCGTCGTATTGTCTTTTTTCGCTCGATCCCACGGTGATTCCGCATTCTTTCCTGCAGGACTTGCTGAACCGCGTCGATATCGTCGACGTGGTGGGCCGGTACGTGCAGCTCAAGAAGGGCGGCGCCAACTTCATGGGGTTGTGCCCGTTCCATAACGAGAAGAGCCCGTCGTTCACCGTCAGTCCGACGAAGCAGTTCTATCACTGCTTCGGTTGCGGCGCGCACGGCACGGCGATCGGCTTCCTGATGGAGCACGCGGGGCTCACGTTCCCGGAAGCCGTGCAGGAGCTCGCGCAGTCGGTCGGGCTGACCGTGCCGCACGAACCGTCGATGCGCGGCGGTGGGGGCGGAGGCGGTGGCGGCGACTATCCGGCGCCGGTGTCGAAATCGGTCGCGACCGCGCTGTCCGACGCGATGACGGCCGCATGCGACTACTACCGCAAGCAGTTGCGCGGCGCGACGGTCGCGATCCAGTACCTGAAGAACCGGGGCCTGACCGGCGAGATCGCCGCGCGCTTCGGCCTCGGCTATGCGCCGGACGGCTGGCAGAACCTCGAAGCCGCGTTCCCGGACTATCGCGATGAATCGCTCGTCGAGTCGGGCCTCGTGATCGTCAGCGAGAAGACCGACGCGCAGGGCGTCGCGCGCCGCTACGACCGGTTCCGCGAGCGGATCATGTTCCCGATCCGCAACGTGAAGGGGCAGGTGATCGGCTTCGGCGGCCGTGTGCTCGGCAGCGGCGAACCAAAGTACCTGAACTCGCCCGAAACGCCGCTGTTCAACAAGGGCAGCGAGCTGTACGGGCTGTTCGAGGCGCGGCTCGCGATTCGCGAGCGCAAGTACGTGCTGGTCGTCGAAGGCTACATGGACGTCGTCGCGCTCGCGCAGCTCGGGTTCCCGAACGCGGTCGCGACGCTCGGCACCGCGTGCACGCCGATTCACGTGCAGAAGCTGCTGCGCCAGACCGACACGGTCATTTTCAGTTTCGACGGCGATTCGGCCGGGCGGCGGGCGGCGCGGCGCGCGCTCGAGGCCTGCCTGCCGCATGCGGGCGACAATCGCACGATCCGGTTCCTTTTTCTGCCGACCGAACATGATCCGGACAGCTATGTACGCGAGTTCGGCGCGGACGCGTTCTCCGAGCAGGTCGAGCGCGCGATGCCGCTGTCGCAATTTCTGCTGAACGAAGCGATTGCCGGTAAGGCGCTCGATCAGCCGGAAGGGCGCGCGAAGGCGCTGTTCGATGCGAAGCCGCTGTTGCAGGCGCTGCCCGCGAACGCGTTGCGTGCGCAGATCATGCACATGTTCGCGGACCGCCTCGATATCCCGTTCGAAGAGGTCGCGGGGCTGTCCGACGTCGATACGCGGATCGCGGCGCCGCCGCGCCAGGCGCCCCCGCGCAGCGAGCGCCGGCGCGTGACGGACAGCGAAAAGCGCGCGTTGCGCACGCTGGTGATGCATCCGCGCATCGCGTCGCAGCTCGACGACGAACAGATTGCGACCCTGCGCGCGTTGCCGCGCATCGGCGAACTGTTCGCGGAAGTCGTCGACCATGCGCGCGCGCTGGGCGACGGCGCGGAGTTCCGGCTGCTGTCGGATGTCCTGCGGACGTCCTCGAACGGGGCGACTTACGAGGAAATCTTCCGCGAAATTCTGGACTATGATGAAAACGTCCGCGATTTGCTGTTACAGAATCCGGAAGACGAGACGGTGCCCGAGCGGCAGCGTGAGCAGGAACGCATCGCGGGGGAGGAGCTGCAGGCGGCGGTGCTCAAGATGCGCTACGACGCCTGCTGCGACCGGCTTGACCGGCTGGCGCGGCAATCCACCTTCACCCCCGAGGAATTGGCTGAATTGACGGAATTGAACCAGCAGCGAACCGACATGAAACGTCGGCTCGGGCTGTAGGCGGCCGGGGCGCTTAGAGAGGGCGCCCCAGCGTGCTATAATATAAGGTTTCCAGCGGTTTGTTTTCCAAGCAAAGGCGAGAATCGCGATGGCAAAGACGACAGGCGGAAAGAAAGCAGCAGGCAAGGGCTCGACGGAGCCGACCAAGAAGGTCACAGCGGCCAAGTCTGCTTCTTCCACCAGGACAACGTCTTCAGCCACGTCAGCCCCAGCAGGAAAGAAAACCGCGGCCGGCACTGCTCAGGCTGCGCCGGCGCCGGCAGCCAGAACACGGGCTGCCGCCAGACCCGACTCCGGGCCGGCCAAGCCGGCGGCGAAGCGGGCAAGTGCGAAAAGCGCAAGGGACACGACTGCCGACGCGGACGAAACGGCAGTACGTACTACTCATGCACCCACGGTTCAACCGGCTGTCGTCCAGCAGCCGCGAGTCGATATAGCCGGTACGGCGAACTCCATGACCAAAAAGCTGAACGAAGTATCCGTCGAAGACGACGCAAATCAGAGCGACGAGCAGCCCGCAGCCGCGGCTGCTCCGGGCAAATCCAAGGTGCGCGATCGTCGCGCCAAGGAAAAGGCGCTGCTGAAGGAAGCGTTCGCGACGAGCACGCCGGGCACGGCCGAGGAGCTCGAAGAGCGCCGCGTGAAATTGCGCGCGCTGATCAAGCTCGGCAAGGAGCGCGGCTTCCTGACGTACGCCGAAATCAACGACCACCTGCCGGACAACTTCACCGAGACCGAAGCCCTCGAAGGCATCATCGGCACGTTCAACGACATGGGCGTGGCGGTCTACGAGCAGGCGCCGGACGCGGAAACGCTGCTCCTGAACGACAACGCGCCCGCCGCGTCGTCGGACGATGAAGTCGAGGAAGAAGCGGAAGTCGCGCTGTCCACCGTCGATTCGGAATTCGGCCGCACGACCGATCCGGTCCGGATGTACATGCGCGAAATGGGCACGGTCGAGCTGCTCACGCGCGAAGGCGAAATCGAGATCGCGAAGCGGATCGAGGACGGCCTGCGCCACATGGTGATGGCCATCTCCGCGTGCCCGACGACGATCGCCGACATCCTCGCGATGGCCGAACGCGTCGCGAACGAGGAGATCCGCGTCGACGAGCTCGTCGACGGCCTGCTCGATCCGAATGCTTCGGACACCGCCGATACCGACGGCTTCTCCGCGAAGGAAGCGGAAGCCATCGAGAACGAGGACGAGGAAGCCGAAGAGGAAGAGGAAGAAGAGGAAGAGGAGGAAGACGACGGTGCCGCGCAGGCATCGGCGAACGCCGCCCAGCTCGAAGCCCTCAAGCGTGCATCGCTCGAGAAGTTCTCGCAGATCAGCGAGTGGTTCGACAAGATGCGCCGCGCGTTCGAAAAGGAAGGCTACAAGTCGAAGGCCTACCTGAAGGCGCAGGAAACGATCCAGTCCGAACTGATGACGATCCGCTTCACCGCGCGTACCGTCGAACGCCTGTGCGACACGCTGCGTGCGCAGGTGGACGAAGTGCGTCAGGTCGAGCGCCAGATCCTGCACATCGTCGTCGACAAGTGCGGCATGCCGCGCTCGGAATTCATCGCGCGCTTCCCGGGCAGCGAGACCGATCTCGACTGGGCCGAGAAGATCACGGCCGAAGGCCATTCGTACAGCGCGGTGCTGTCGCGTAACGTTCCGGCGATCCGCGAACAGCAGCAGCGCCTGCTCGACCTGCAGGCGCGCGTCGTGCTGCCGCTGAAGGACCTGAAGGAAACCAACCGCCAGATGGCGGCCGGCGAACTGAAGGCACGCCAGGCGAAGCGCGAAATGACCGAGGCGAACCTGCGTCTCGTGATCTCGATCGCGAAGAAGTACACGAACCGCGGCCTGCAGTTCCTCGACCTGATCCAGGAAGGCAACATCGGCCTGATGAAGGCGGTGGACAAGTTCGAATACCGTCGTGGCTACAAGTTCTCGACCTACGCGACGTGGTGGATCCGTCAGGCCATCACGCGTTCGATCGCGGACCAGGCGCGCACGATCCGTATTCCGGTTCACATGATCGAGACGATCAACAAGATGAACCGCATCTCGCGGCAGATCCTGCAGGAAACCGGTCTCGAGCCGGATCCGGCAACGCTCGCCGAGAAGATGGAGATGCCGGAAGACAAGATCCGCAAGATCATGAAGATCGCGAAGGAGCCGATCTCGATGGAAACGCCGATCGGTGACGACGACGATTCCCATCTCGGCGACTTCATCGAGGACAACAACACGGTCGCGCCGGCGGATGCCGCGCTGCATGCCAGCATGCGCGACGTCGTGAAGGACGTGCTCGATTCGCTGACGCCGCGTGAGGCGAAGGTGCTGCGGATGCGTTTCGGTATCGAGATGAGCACCGACCACACGCTCGAGGAAGTCGGCAAGCAGTTCGACGTCACGCGCGAGCGGATCCGTCAGATCGAGGCCAAGGCGCTGCGCAAGCTGCGTCACCCGAGCCGTTCCGACAAGCTGAAGTCGTTCCTCGAAGGGAACTGATTTCCAGCGTCTCTGCCACGAACGCCGCCGGTATCCGCATGATGCCGGTGGCGTTTGTTCCCTTTGTCGTCTTTGTTGTTACAATGCCGGCCCGGCCTCGTTGCCGGGACAGCGTGTAGCACGCTTTGCTTCTCGTCTGGGCCCCTAGCTCATGCTTGGTTAGAGCAGCGAACTCATAATTCGTTGGTGCCGGGTTCGACTCCCGGGGGGCCCACCAGATTCGCTTCCACGGTTGTCCGGGGAAGCCGCGAAACCCGCGATGCCGCACGGCGTCGCGGGTTTTTCTTTGGTACGCGGTCGAGCGTATTGAGCGCGTTCGCGCCGGCGCCGCATGTCGCGTCTTCGCCACCGCGGAAACGCCGAAAGCGTGCCGACCCGATATCAATCGAAGTATGCTGTGGCGCGATCCGGTCGCATGCTGCTCCATCGCGCGCACCGGGGACCGGCGCCGCGCTCCGTCCGGCAGCCAGCCAGAACAAACACAATCCGACTTCGCCCGACAATGGGGGCGGCCAACATGATCATGCTGCGTTCGTGGGGTGCGATTCTGTCGTTGCTGATGCTTGCTGCGTGCGCGAGCCTGCCGCCGCAGGCCGACCGCACGCCGACGCATGCATTCGTCGATACCGACAATACGCGCCTCGGTGTGGCGTTTCGGCAGCAGGCCGCCGCCCATCCCGGGCAGGACGCGTTCCATTTGCTGACCGATCCGGTCGACGCGCTGGATGCGCGCGTGTTGTTGGCCGACCGGGCCGACCGGTCGCTGGACCTTCAGTACTACATCTGGCACGACGACCTGACCGGGCACGAACTGGCCGATGCGGTCATGCGTGCGGCCGATCGCGGCGTGCGCGTGCGCGCGCTGCTCGACGATCTCGGCACCAACGCGGACGACCGCAAGCTGCTCGAGATCAGCGCGCATCCGAACATCGAGATCCGGCTGTTCAATCCGGTGGCCTCGCGCCGGTTCAAGAAGATCGGCACGGTATTCGAGTTCGCGCGCGTCAACCGGCGCATGCACAACAAGGCGATGATCGCGGATAACCAGGTGGCGATCGTCGGTGGCCGCAATATCGGCGACGAGTACTTCGGTGCCTCTTCGATGCTGGAGTTCGGCGATCTCGATGTCGTCGTCCACGGCCCGGCGGTGAAGGACATCTCGACCGAATTCGATACGTTCTGGAATTCTCCGTACGCGTATCCGATCGACGTGCTGGTCGGACACGATGCGGCGCCGGGTGGGCTCGATCGCGAGCGCGAACGGTTGCGCGACTACCTGAGGGCCATGGAGGACAATCCGTACGTACTCGAGGCCCGGCAGCGGCTCGACCGGATCGTGCATGGGCAGGGTACCGAATTGTCGTGGGGGCGCGCGACGGTGCTGTACGACGATCCGTCGAAGATCGCGCACGCGCCGAAGGACGCCGACGGGCACCTGATGCCGCAATTGCGCGCGCTTGCGCTCCAGCCCCAGCACGACCTGCTGATCGTGTCGCCGTATTTCGTGCCGGGCAAGGACGTCGTCGAGCGGCTGCGTGCGCTCACGGCGCGCGGCGTGCGCGTGACGGTGCTGACCAACTCGCTCGCGTCGACCGACGTGGCGGCCGTGCACGCCGGCTACCGGCATTATCGACGCGACCTGGTGAATGCCGGCGTGCGGCTTTACGAACGGCGGCCGTCGGGCGACAAGAGCATTTCGAAGCAGGTCATCATCGGCTCGTCACGCGCGTCGCTGCATGCGAAGACCTACGTGTTCGATCACCAGAGCATTTTCATCGGGTCGATGAATCTCGATCCGCGCTCGCTGAACCTCAATACGGAGATCGGCGTGTACTGCGAGAGTCCGGCAATTGCGTCGCAGGTGGCGAACGATCTCGAGGCGCGGCTCGACCGGATCGCGTGGCGTGTCGAGGCGACGACCGATGCGGCCGGGAAAGGGCGGCTCGTGTGGATTCAGACCGAGGCGGACGGGAAGGTCACCGAAATCGATCACGAACCGGAAGTGTCGCCCGCACGGCGGATGGAGGTCTGGTTTCTGGGGCTGTTTCCGATCGAGTCGCAACTGTGAACGACGCTCAGCGGCGCGTGCGGCCGAGTCGTTCGATGACGGCCGCGAATTGCGTCGTTGCTGAGTCGATCGTCGCGTCGTCCAGCCCGGAATAGCCGAGCACGAAGCCGTTGTACGTGCGGCCGTCGCCGACGCGGTAGCTGCTCAGCGGCTGCAGCAGCACGCCCTGCGCGGACGCGGCGCGCGCGACGTCGGTGTCGTGCAGCGGTACGGTGAGATCCGCTGACAGATGCATGCCGCCCGGGCTGTCACGCACGCTCAATGCGGTGCCGAGGTGGCGCGCGAGGGCGGCTTCGAGGCTGCTGCGCCGCTCGGCATAGAGCGACCTCATCCTGCGCAGGTGCCGTGCAAAGAGGCCGGTGTCGATGAATTCGGCCATCGCGAGCTGGTCGGCCGCATGACCGCGATGGACGAGTTCGCGCAGCGTGCGCGTGAAGCGATCGACGAGGATCGGCGGCACCACCATGAAGCCGAGCCGAAGCGCGGGAAACATCGTCTTGCTGAAGGTGCCGAGATAGCAGACCGGCGCGTCGGGATGCAGGCCCTGGATCGCGGGCAACGGCTGGCCGTCGTGACGGAACTCGCTGTCGTAATCGTCCTCGATGATCCACGCACCGCACGCGCGCGCACGCTCGACGAGCACTGCGCGCCGTGCCGGGCTCATCAGTGCGCCGAGCGGATATTGGTGCGATGGCGTCGTATAGATCAGCCGGGGCGGCTGGCTACGCCACTGTGCGTCGGTAGGCGCCATCCCTTCGTGATCGACCTCGATCGGCACGAGATTCAGGCCGGTCGAGCGGAAGGCTGTCCGCGCGCCGTTGTAGCAGGGATTCTCGAGCCAGCCGTATTCGCCGGGATTCGCGAGCATGCGCGCACACAGCTCGAGGCTGCCTTGCGTGCCGTCGGTGATGAATACCTGGCCCGTGTCGCAGCGCACGCCTCGCGACACGCGGATGTACGCGGCCACCGCGCGCCTGAGCTCGGGCAGCCCTTCGACCGACCCATATGCGAGCTGGGCGGGCTTGATGGTTTTCCACGCACGCTCGATGCAACGACGCCACTGCGCCACGGGGAATTCGTCGAGTGACGGGAGGCCGGGGACGAACGGCAGCATGCGTTCGGGCTCGGGCTCGGCGTTCTCCAGCCCTTGCACGCGCGCCGACAGCCGAACCGCGGGCGGCCCGTCTTCATTCGCGGCGCTCGCGCGGCCGCGTCCGTCCCATCGCGTGATCGTGCCGTTGCGCGTGGCGGCCACGAAGCCTTCTTCCGCCAGCCGCTCGTACGCATAGACCGCCGAGTTGCGTGCAATGCCCAGCTCGGCCGCGAGCACGCGCGTCGACACAAGTCGCGTACCGGGCGGAAGGTGCCCGTCGAGCAGCAGCGTGCGCAGGCCCCGGTACAGCGCTTCCTGCTGGCTGTGTCGGGTCGTGCCGTCCTGTCGGGCAAGCGACGAGATGAGCAGCGCGAAATCCATAGGCTGGTTCCAGAAATTTTCGTTGTGCTGGTTCTTTTGAAGATGCCGCGCGCATCGTATCGTTCTCGTTCTCGCGGTGCAGACCGGCGCGCAAGCCGTGCCGGCGATCGCCGCGGCCCGCTGCACGTCCGTATTCTGATCGATTTGACACGCGACTGTCGACGAGCCCGGAGACGGGCGATTCGGCCGTGAATACGGCGCGCTACCGATTCAATTCACTTCGTAGTCCAGATATATGAGAGACCAGACCGCCATCGCTCCCACGTCGCGTACGACCATTCGCCGCTTGCCCGAGCTGGCCAGTCACGATCGCGCGATGCTCCACCGCATCGTGGACGAGGCCTACGTCTGTCACATCGCGTTCGGCGACGGACAGGACACGCACTGTATTCCGACCGCGCACTGGAGGCGAGGTGACGATCTCCATATCCACGGATCCAACGGCAGCCGGATGATCAAGGCGCTGTCGGCGGGTGCGCAGGCTTGCGTCGCGATCACGTTGCTGGACGGTCTCGTACTGGCCAGGTCGGCCTTCAACCATTCGATGAATTACCGTTCGGCAGTGATCTACGGGCAGTTCGAGGTGGTGGAGGGCGGTGCGGAGAAACTGGCGGCACTGGATGCGTTGATGGACAAGATTGCGCCGGGCCGCAGGCATGAAGCGCGGCCGGGCAATGCGAAGGAAATCAATGCGACCAGCGTGCTGCGGATCTCCATGGACGAAGCGGCCGTGAAAATCAGCGATTCGCTGCCGTCCGACAAGGACGAAGATCTGGCGCTTGCCGTCTGGACCGGAATCCTGCCGCTGAGGACGGCACGCGGTGCGCCAGTGCATGCCGACGGCAACGTGCCCGTGCCGGACTACGTGCGGAACTGGGCCGATTGAGTGGTGGATCGCCGGACGGCAGCGCGGCATTCGCGCTACCGTCGGCGGGACTTACCCCGGATGATGCTCGTGCGACTCGTGCTGCGGGTGGGAATCGGACGGGTGCGGATGCGGAGCCGCCGCGTGCTCGGTTGCCGCCGGTTGCCGAGGCCGCGGTGCCGCGTGTTCCTGCGGCGGCGCTTCGGCGTGCGGCTGCGTCTCCTTGTGCTGCTGCGGGGCCTCGTTGCGTTGCTGAGCTTCCGCGCGTTGTTGCTGCTGGGCCTCGTTGCGTTGCAGGGCTTCCGCTCGTTGCTGCTGCTGCGCTTCGTTATGCTGCTGGGCCTGCGCGCGTTCCTGTTGTTGCGCCGCGTCGTGCTGCTGCATTTCCTCGCGTTGCTGTTGTTGCTGTGCCGCCGCACGATTTTCCTGCGCGGCCGCGCGCTCCTGCCGCATTGCCTGCTGCCGCTCGTCGTGCATCGCGCCGGGTGGATGCTGCGCCGGTGCCACGGCATGCGGCGCGTTCGCGCGGTTCTGCGCGAATGCTTCCGGCGCGGGCCGCGTGCCGGGGCGCGCGTCGTTTGCGGCGAAGTGCGGCATCGTCATCGGCGCGGCGCCCGCGCGCTGCTCCATGGCTTGTCCGCGCATCGGTTCGGCACCGGGCTGTACGGCATTGCGCTCGATCGTCGTGTTGTTGTTGGTGACGCTGCCGCCGTAGTTGTTCGTGATGCGCGTGTTGCGGATGTTGGTGATGTTGTTGATCACGGTGGTCGACTTCGTCACGTACGTGGTGTGGTTGTACACCACGGCGGGGCGCTGCCAGCCATCGTGCCACCCCGGGCCTTCCGGACGCGGCGCCCCCCAGTTCATGCCCCATGCATGCCAGCCCCAGTCGTGGTGCCCGAAGATCGCGGCGCCGACGGCGATGCCGACGCCGAACGTGATCACGCTGGCCGCGACGACTTCGCCGGTGCTGTATGCGGGCGGCCGGTATACGTAGCCAGGGTACGCCGACACCGGTTCGCCGTAGACGACGGTCGGGTTGTAAGACGGCACGTACACGACATCCGGCTGCGCGGACTCGATCTCGATGGCCTGCGGCGGCGGCGGCACGATCGCGGGCCCGGCGTAGACGACCGGCGCGTCGGGGGCCGGCGTATAGCCGGCCGGCGCCGCCTGTGCGACTTGCGTGACGCGCATCTGGCTGCCCGAACGGAGATGGCCGGACTTCTGCGCGCGCTGGCGCATCACCTGGATCGCGTTCATCACGTCAGTCGGATCGTTGTAGTACGCCTGGCCGAGCGACGTGGTCCAGGCCGGGTTCGACGCCATTTGCGACAGCACCGCGGGGAACGCGGTCAGCGCCTTGACGGACGGGTCCCACGGCTGCGCATCGGCGGCGCTCGCGAGTGCCTGCCCCTTCAAGGCCGGATTCTGCGTGACCCAGTTGTTGGCGGCCGTTATCTGGTCCGGATACGTTGCACCCGCCAGCACCAGCGCGACGAGCTTGTCGGGGAACAGCGCGATCGGCGCGACCATCTGGTAGAGCTGGTCGGCGCTCGGCGGCGTGTAGGCGACGGGCGTCGAGGCCGGCTGTGCCGCGGCGGCCGCGCTCGCGTCGCGCGCCGGTGCGGCGGGGCTGTTGTCGCCATTCTTGTTGCAGGCCGACAGGCCGAGCAGCGACACGATGAGGGACGACGCGATCAGCGTTCTGACAGGGCGGTGTGCACGTGTGTCGTTCATGTTGTTCGTTCGGTGTGGAGGCAGCGTTGGCAGGCACGCGGGCTGCGCGGTCGTGTTCGCATGGCGGAAGTCCCGCGACGAATCGTCATATTCAGTTAAACGCACGACACGCGCGGAAGTTGTCGGTGTGTTGTGTAACAGTGTGTACCTTGCAGTCCGTAAGCGGGCGGGTGTCCGACGGGTAATCGATCTGAAAGTTGCTGGCGCAACGATTGCAAGGTCGGCGTGCGTACCGTCGCGCCGGATGCGTTTCCACGGGATCGCGCGGAATGCAGAAAACCCGCGACGGCTCGCGCCTGTCGCGGGTTTTTACGCGGTTGCGTGCGGTTCCGTGCGCGCCCAACGACGCGCACCCGGAACCGGGTCGATCATCGGCTCATCAGCGCGCGAAATCCGACGTGCTCTGGATGAACGCGTTCAGCTTCGAGATGTTCACGCTGCCGAAGCCCGTCGTCGCGTCCCAGCCGGCCTTCGCCTTGTAGCCGTACGTGCCGCTGCCGTTGTTGCCGGACGTGACGTCGTGCAGCAGCGCCGCGTTGGACGGGAAGTACTTGTAGATGCTCGACGCAGGGAACCCGAGCGCATTGTTGTTGGCCGACTGCAGCCGCGCCCAGATGCCCGTGAAGATCGGCGCGGCGAGGCTCGTGCCGCCTTCGTTGTTCAGGTAGCCCGAGCCCCACAGCGTGTCGGACGTCTGGCCGTTCACGACGAGAATCGCGCCGGTGCGCAGGTCGGCGTCGAAGCCGACGTCGGGCAGTGCGCGCTTGGTCGATCCGGTCAGCGTCGACGACTGCCACGTCGGCGCGGCTTCGTACTTGCTGTACCCGCCGCCCGTCGACCACACGGTGCCCGGCTGCCAGCTCGGATCGTTCCAGACGATCTCGCTGTTGTACGCGTTGGTCGACGTATTCGTGAACAACGTCGTGCCGCCTACCGCGATCACGTACGGCGACGTGGCCGGTTCGCTCACCGTGTAGGTCGAGCGCGACGGCGTGCCGCTCGCGCATTCGTACGCACCGTGATCGCCGGCCGAGACCGAGAAGGTCTGTCCCTGCGCGACCGCCTGCTTGAAGATGGTGTCGTCGGTCGCCTGCGAGCCGGTGCTGTTCGCGGACGATTCGCACACGCCGAGCGACACGTTGATCACTCTCGCGACGTTGTCGGTCACCGCCTTGTTGTATGCGGCGGTGATCGCCGTGAGCGTCATCGACGGTGCCGCGTAGAACACGACCTGCTTCACGCTGCCGCCGGCCGTGCCGACGATCGACTGGCTGTCGAGATTCCACTCGACGGTACCGGACGTATCGGTGTACGAACTGCCTGCCGGGCCCGTTTGCACGATGGTGCTGTTGATCGTGCCGAGGCCGTTGTTCGCGGCAAACGTATTGAGGTCGCTCACCGTCTGCGACAGGTCGCCTTCGGAGATGATGCCGACCGTGGTCTGCGAGGCCGTCGGCGTGCCGTCGCCGCCGTAGATCGACGAGAACTCGGTCGGGTTGTGCGGCACCGCCGACGCGCCGGCCGGGATCGTCAGGTTGCTGGTGTTGCCTTGCGGCTTGCTGCCCGCACCGGTATGCATCAGCTCGACGTTCTGCAGCCCGAGCACCGCGCCGACGATGCCGCCGATCGCGTTCGGCACTTGCGCGGCGTCGGTATTCGCATAGACGCTGCGGCCGTTGTGCGTGAAGCGCTTGAGCGTCGTGCGGAACGCGGACTTGATGGTCGCCGCGGTGCCGGACGCCGATACCAGCAGGCGGTTCGGCGCGACCACGATGTTCACGAAGCCTTCCTTGCGCAGGTGTGCGACGACGGACGTGACCTGCTGGTCGGTCGGCGCATATTGCGCGGCGAACTGCGCCGGCGTGAGGAACTGCTTGTAGTGCGGCGAGCCGGGCGTATGCAGGTCGCGCAGGTACTGGTCGAGTTGCGCCTCGTTGCGCAGGGTCAGCCCGAGCACGATGTCCACCGATTCGCCGGGCGCGAGCTCGACGGCCGCCGATGCCGCGGCCGCCGTGCTCGCGGCGGGCGCGCCGGCCGTACCGGCTTCGCTCTGTTGCACCAGCGGCAGGAACCCCTTGGTGCGGGTTTCCGTCCAGCCGGCCGCCGGCGCGGCATGGGCGGTCGCCATGCCGAACGACGCAACGGCTGCGGCGGCGGATGCGAGCTTGACGATGCGAATGTGCTTTTGTTTCTTGTCTGCAACCTGATTCATTTCAAATACCCCTCCGGTTGAACATCGAACGGCACGAACAACAACGGTCGACAGCGATGCGGGTCATGCACCGCCGTGTTCTGTCGCATGCGTGCGGATGGCACGGACGCGACAGGGCCTTTCGCCCGACCCGGAGAGATGGGTTTGCTCCGGGGGCGAAATTCGGAAAACGCGATAAAGGAAAAGCGGCGCCGGACTTGGCGCGGGCGGGATTGCTAGAGCAACAGTTTCGTTGTCCTGCTCATTTGATTCGATCCTTCGGCCCGCTGCCGGATGACAGCTGTCCAATGAGATGCATCGGGATATTGCATGCGCCGGCGCGCGAACGAATCAGCCGGCGGCGAGCACTGCGGTGCAGCGGAAGCGAAAAAACGTGGAGCGGAATCGATTGCGTGGTGAGCAATTCGTCAGATTGCTTGCATCGGACGGTATCAAGAACGAAAGCAGAGTGTCAAACTTTTTTTGATTATATGAAACAAAATTAAATCGAATAAAGCGAAATGATTTTGAAAATATCGACGGCATTTTGTAATGCTCGAAACCGGCAGGAAAGGTAATGCTGGAGTCGGTTCGCCGATCATTTCCGATTCGTTTTGTAATGGGTCGGTTGCTATCGAGGAAACACTCGAATCGCCGGCGCGTGCCGCGGGATGTCGAACTCGAGAACGGCAGCGCCGCCAGGCGATGCGAGATGGCGGACCTGCCCGCCGTGCGCGTGGACGACCGCGCGCGCGACGGACAGGCCGAGACCGGTTTCGACGAAGCGTCGTGAACCTTCGTTTTCGATCCGGACGACGGCGCCCGCGGCGCGGTCTTCGACGAAAAGCCTCAGCGTGGCCGGCGCGGAATGGCGCCGCAAGTCGTCGAGCAACGCGAGAACGGCCTGCCGGATGCGCGCGCCGTCGCAGGTCACGACGGTCGAGTCGGTCGTCAGGTCGATGACGAACCCCGCTTCACGAAACGCTTCGCGAACCGAATCGACGGCGCCGGCGATTTCGCGGTCGAGCGCCGTCGGGCATAGGTCGAGTGTCAGTGCCTCCGGCTGTTCGGCAACCTGAAGGTCGTCGACGAACCGGAACAGGTCGTCGACCTGGTGAAGCAGTGCGTCGCGCGACGAAGTGCCGTCTTCGTGGGCGAGCGCCTTGATGGCTTCGAGCCGGGTTTCGAGTTCGGCGAGCGGCGTGCGCATCGAGCGACTGCTGCTTTCGGCGACGGCTGCCGGATGGGAAGGAGTCCGATATTTCAATTGATGAGTCATCGCATTGAAGTCCTCGATGAAGCGCGACAGGCCGGTCATGCAGCCGTCGCGGGAAACGATGCGCGCCGACAAGCCGCCGGCGACGATGCGGCCGGCGTGGTCGGCAACCGCATCGAGCGCCGCGAGCGTGCGGCGCATCTGCCGGAACAGGTCGAACGCGGTTGCCAGCAGGCACACGAACAGCACCGTCGCGAGCACCAGGTAAGTGGATGCATCGTGGATCATCGCGTCGGCCGTTGCGTCGTGCGGCAACGCACCCGGGTGACGCAACGCGTAAAGGAGGAGCGCAGCGGTGCAGGCGATCAATGCGGCGACGATGGCGCCCAGGCCGATCGCCTGCCCGATTTGCCGGCCGGGCTTCGCCGGCAGCGTCACTGCACGCCCCGCAGCCGGTAGCCGACACCGCGCATCACTTCGGGCATGCCCGGTGCACCGGCCTGTTCGAGCTTCTTGCGCAGCCTGCAGATGTGGCTGTCGACCGTGCGCTCCAGCGCGCTCACGTCGGCCATGCATGCATCGAGCAACTCGCCGCGCGTGAACACGCGGCTCGGCGATCGCGCCATGTGTGCGAGCAGCCGGAATTCGGTCAGCGTCAGCGTGATCGGGATCTCGGCGGAATCCGTCCGCACGCGGGCCAGATAGCTGTCGGTGTCGATCTCCAGGTCGCCGACGCGCAGCATGCGCGTGGCCGGCGGCGCGGCCGACCGGCGCAGGATCGCGCGCAGCCGCGCGACGACCTCGGCCGGGTTGAACGGCTTGACGATGTAGTCGTCCGCGCCGGCGTGCAGCGCCTGCAGCCGGTCGAGGTCGCGGTCGAATGCCGTGAGGACGACGACGGGCGTATTGCCGCGTCGCCGCAGCTCGGTGAGCACCTCCCAGCCGTTCTTCTGCGGCATCTTCACGTCGAGCAGGATCAGGTCGGGCTTCAGGTGCGGCTGCACGTCGAGCACCGCTTGCCCGTCGGCGACGCGGTAGGTGCGAAAGCCGTCGTGCGTCAGGTACGCATCGAGGATGTCCGAGATGTCGGGCTCGTCTTCTGCAATCAGTATCAGGGAATGGGTCATGGAGTGTGCCGTGCGATGTCGAACAATCGGGGCAGCCCGTTGCCGGGCTGAATCGCGCCGTCCCGATCTGCTGCTGTACGGGCGGAACGGCGCCGTTCGTTCAGTTCTGCACCTCGCTCTGCGACGGCGCGACGTCCTTGTCGGTCAGGCCGCCACCGAGCGCCTTGTACAGCGCAACGGCGTTGCCGAGCTCGCTGCGACGCAGGTCGAGCAGCGCCTGCCGTGCCGAGTAGAGCTGCCGCTGCGAATCGAGCAGTTCCAGCCGCCCCTCGACGCCCGCGCGATAACGCAGGTTCGACAGGTCGGTGCGGCGTTCGGCCGAGCCGACCACGCGCGTCTGCGCTTCGATCTGGCGGCCGAAGGTTTCGCGCCCGGCGAGACCGTCGGCCACTTCGCGAAACGCGGTCTGGATCGAGCGTTCGTATTCGACGACCGCGCTGGACTTGCGCACTTCGGCGAGTCGCAGCTCGGAGCGCAGCCGGCCGCCCTGGAAGATCGGCACCGTGACCTGCGGCGCGAAGCTCCACGTGCGCTGGCCGCCGTCGAACAGGCTGCCCATCGCCGGGCTGAGGAAACCGATCGACGACGTCAGCGACAGGCGCGGGAAGAACGCGGCGCGCGCGGCGCCGATATCGGCATTCGCGGCGACGAGGTTCTGTTCGGCCTGCCGGATATCCGGGCGACGGAACAGCAGTTCGGAGGGCAGGCCGGCCGGCAGTTGCGTCATCACCGGTTGCTGCTGAAGCGGCACCGGCTCGGGCAGATCCTTCGGCAGCTCGGTGCCGACCAGCAGGCGCAGTGCGTTGCGTGCCTGCTCGACGGCGCGCGTGCGCGCTTCGAGATCGGCCGTGGCGCTTGCGACCTGGCCTTCGGCTTGCGCGATGTCGACGCCGCTCGCCTGATGCGCATCCTTCAGGCGGCGTGCGAGATCGAGCGACTGCTGCCAGTCGGCGAGCGTGCGCTCGGACAGCTGGCGCTGCTCCTGCGCGAGGCGTTCCGCGAAGTACGCGTCCGCGACGCCGCCGACCAGCGAGATCTGCACCGCGCGGCGGCCGTGATCGGTCGCGAGGTAGCGCGCGAACGCCGCATCCGACATCGATTTCACGCGGCCGAACAGGTCGATCTCGAACGCGCTGATGCCGAGGTTCACGCCGTACTGGTTCTGCGTTGTGCCGAACAGCGGCGGGCTCGACTGCGTGTCGTCCGACGTGCGCTGGCGCGTGAAGTTCGCGCCGGCGCCGATCGACGGCAGGCGCGCGGAACGCTGGATGCCGTACTGCGCTTCGGCCGCCTCGACGTTCAGCGCCGCGAGGCGCAGGTCGCGGTTGTTTTCGAGCGCGAGCTCGATCAGGCGCTGCAGGCGGCGATCGCCGAACATCGTGCGCCAGCCGAGATCGGCCGCGTTGGCCTTGAGGTCGGCGGCCGCGGCGGCCGTGTAGGCCGTCGGCACCGGCATCGAGGGCTTGACCAGCGTCGGCGCGAGCGAGCAGGCCGACAGGGCGAGGACGAGGGGAAGAATAAGCAATCGCATGGCATCAACCTTCCTGTCCGTGAGTCGGGGCGGCCGGCTGCTTGCGGGAAGCCCGCCATGCGCCGATGCGCTCCTGGATGCTCATCACGAACACAAAGAAAACGGGGACGAAGAAAATGGCCAGTACCGTGGCGGTCACCATGCCGCCGAACACGCCGGTACCGATCGCGTGCTGCGTTTCGGCGCTGGCGCCGGTCGCGATCATCAGCGGCACGACACCGAGGCCGAACGCAAGTGAGGTCATCAGGATCGGGCGCAGGCGCAGCTTCGACGCCTGCACGGCCGCTTCGATCAACCCCTTGCCTTCCTCGCGCAACTGCTTCGCGAATTCGACGATCAGGATCGCGTTCTTCGCGGACAAGCCGATCACGGTGATCATCCCGACCTTGAAGAACACGTCGTTCGGCATGCCGCGCAGCAGCACCGCACCGATCGCGCCGATCAGGCCGAGCGGCACCACCAGCATCACCGACAGTGGAATCGACCAGCTTTCGTACAGCGCGGCGAGCACCAGGAACACGACGATCATCGACAGCGCCATCAGCATCGGCGCCTGCGATGCCGACTGGCGTTCCTGCAGCGACTGGCCGGTCCACTCGACCGCGAAGCCCGGCGGCAGTTGCGCGGCAAGCCGTTCCATCTCGGCCATGGCCGCGCCGCTCGACTGGCCCGGCGCGGCGGTGCCCGAGATGCGCGCGGACGGGTAGCCCTTGAAACGCACCATCTGCAGCGGCGTCTCGGCCCATACCGGGCGAACCACTTCGGACATCGGCACCATGCCGCCGGCCGCGTTGCGCACGTACAGCTTCATCACGTTGTCGATCTGCATGCGTGCGGGTGCGTCGGCCTGGATGATCACCTGCTGCATGCGGCCCGCGTTCGGGAAGTCGTTCACGTAGGTCGAACCCATCGCGGTCGACAGCGTGTCGCTGAGCGTCGTGAACGACACGCCGAGCGCCTGCGCCTTCGCGCGATCGATCTCGAGGCGAATGCTCGTGCCGGCGGGGAGGCTGTCCGGGTACACGCCGGTCACGACCTTGCTTTGCGCGGCGAGTTCGAGCAGCTTCGCTTCCGCCGCCTTGAGCGCCGCGGTGCCCTGGTTGGCACGGTCTTCCAGACGCATCGAGAAGCCCGAGCTGTTGCCGAGTTCGTCGATGGCCGGCGGCAGCAGGCTCATCACCGTGCCTTCGGTCACGCCGGCCATCGCCTGCTGCGCGAGCATGCCTTCCTCGATCGTCGACGAGCCGCCGCGGTTCTTCCAGTCCTTCATCACGGACCAGTTGATCGCCGCGTTCGAACCCTGGCCCGAGAAGCCGTAGCCGATCACGGAAATGCTCGACTGGATTGCCGGACGCGAAGCAAGATGCTTCTCCAGCGTCTTGACCACGTCATGCGTGCGCTCGGCGGTAGCGTCTGCGGGCAGCAGAAAGCTGGTGATGAAGTAGCCCTGGTCCTCGTCCGGCAGGAACGACGACGGCAGGCTGCGGAAGCCGAACACCAGTGCGCCCGAAATCGCGACGAACACCAGCATCACGCGGCCCGTACGGCCGACCAGGCGGCCGATGCGCGTCTCGTACCATTTCGTCAGGACATCGAAGCGGCGGTTGAACCAGCCGAAGAAGCCGCGCTTCTCGTGGTGGCCCGGTTCGAGCGGCTTGAGCATCGTCGCGCACAGGGCCGGCGTGAGCGTCAGTGCCAGCAGCGCAGAGAACAGGATCGACACGGCCATCGACATCGTGAACTGCTTGTAGATCACGCCGACCGAGCCGCTCGCCATCGCCATCGGCAGGAACACCGCGGTCAGCACCAGCGTGACGCCGATGATCGCGCCGGTGATCTCCTTCATCGCCTTCGACGTCGCGTCCTTCGGCGACAGTCCTTCCTCGGCCATCAGGCGCTCGACGTTCTCGACGACGACGATCGCATCGTCGACGATGATGCCGATCGCGAGCACCATGCCGAACATCGTCAGCACGTTGATCGAGAAGCCGGTCAGCAGCATCACCGTGAACGTGCCGAGCATCGCGACCGGCGCGACGATGGCCGGGATCAGCGTATAGCGCACGTTCTGCAGGAACAGGTACATCACGAGGAACACGAGCACCATCGCTTCGAGCAGCGTGTGCAGCACTTTCTCGATCGAGATCTTCACGAACGGCGACGTGTCGAGCGGGATCGAGTAGGTCATGCCGGACGGCATCGACTTGCTCAGTTCGGCCATGCGCGTACGGATCGCGTCCGCGGTCTTCACCGCGTTCGCGCCCGGTGCGAGCTGCACGCCGACGAGGGTGGCAGGCTTGTTGTTCTCGCGGCTCACGAACGTGTAGTTCTGCGAGCCGAGTTCGACGCGGGCGACGTCGCCGAGCACGACCTTCGAGCCGTCCGCGTTCGCGCGCAGCACGACCTTCGCGAACTCTTCCGGCGTCGTGAGCTGGCCCTGCGCGGTGAGCGGCACGGTCACGCGCTGGCCCGCCAGCGCGGGCAGCGCACCGAGGCTGCCCGGCGCGATCTGCACGTTCTGCTGGCCGATCGCGGTCGTCAGGTCGCTCATCGACAGGCCGAAATTGATCAGCTTCTGCGGATCGACCCAGATGCGCATCGCGCGTTCGGAGCCGAACTGCAGCACACGGCCGACGCCGTCGATTCGCCGCAGTTCCTCGGAGACGCTGCGCGCCATGTAGTCGGCGAGTGCGCCTTCGTCGAAGCGGCCGTTGTCGGAACGCAGGCCGACGATCATCAGGAAGCCGGACGACGCGGATTCGACGATCAGCCCGTTCTGGCGCACGGCTGCGGGCAGGCGCGGCTCGACCGACTTGATCTTGTTCTGCACGTCGACCTGCGCCATCTCCGGATTGGTGCCGGGCTTGAACGTCACGGTGATCTGTGCGGCGCCGGACGTATCGGCCGACGATTCGAAGTACAGCAGGTTCTTGACGCCGGACAGTTCGCGCTCGATGAGGCTCAGCACGCCGTCGTTCATCGTCTGCGGCGTGGCGCCCGGATAGGTCGCGGTGATCGTGACGGACGGCGGCGCGACCGACGGGTAGCGCGCGACCGGCAGTTGCGGGATCGCGATCAGCCCCGTCAGGATGATGAAGAGCGCGATCACCCACGCAAACACCGGGCGTCGGATAAAGAATTCAGCCATGGCTGGAGGCTCCTCGTGATTCAGTGCGCGGACGCGGTGGCAGCCGCGTCAGGCGACTTCCAGTCGGTCGCGGCGGCCGGCGCGCCGTCGACCAGGCGTTCCATGCCTTCGACGACGATCTTCTGGCCGGCCTGCAGGCCCGACTTGATGCGGTAGCTGCGGTTCGTCAGTTCGCCGACCTCGACGGCCTTCAGATGCGCGGTGCCCTTCGCGTCGAGCACCCACACCTGCGGCTTGCCGCCGGCGCGCACGACGGCCTGTTGCGGCACCGTCACCGCGTTGGCGTAGTGCGCACGCGGAATGCGGGCACGCACGTACATGCCCGGCAGCAACTGTCGCTTCGGGTTGTCGACCAGCACGCGCAGCAGCACGTCGCCGGTGCCCGGATCGACGTTGACGCCCGAGAACAGCATGCGGCCCTTGACGTCGTAACGCGTGTCGTCGTCGCGCAGCACGTCGACCGGTAGGCCGCTGGCGTCCGACGCTTGCGGCTGCGAGGCGAGCGCGCCGCGCAGCGCTTCGAGCGACGCAGCCGGCTGGCGCACGTCCACGTAGACCTGGTCGATCTGCTGGATGCGCGCCATCGGCTGGCTGTCGCTGCTCGACACCAGCGCGCCTTCGGTCACGAGCGCCTGGTCGATGCGGCCGGCGATCGGCGCTTCAACGGTCGCGAATTTCAGGTCGAGCTGGCGGCGCGCGAGCGTCGCGCGGGCCTGCGCGACATCGGCGGCGGCCTGGTCGCGTTGCGACACGGCGTCGTCGTACACCTGGCGGCTGATCGCATCGGCTTCGACGAGCGGCTTGAAGCGGGCCGTCTGCACCTTCGCGCGTTCGAGCGCGGCCTGCGCACGCTGCAGCGATGCGGCGGCGGTGTCCATTTCAGCCTTGAACGGTGCCGGGTTGATCTGGAACAGCGGCTGGCCCATGCGCACTTCGGTGCCTTGCTCGAACAGCCGGCGCTGCACGATGCCGCTCACCTGCGGCCGGATCTCGGCCACCCGCACGGCCGCGACGCGGCCCGGCAGGTCCTCGGTGACGTCGAGGCGCGTGGCGGCCACGGTCATGGCCGCGACCGGCGTGGCCGGTGCGGCGGCCTGCTGTTCGGCGGGCCCGCAACCCGCCAGCATTGCCGCCACCAGCGCGCATACCGCGCTGTAGCAGCATCGTTTCTGATTCTTCATAGCGACTCCAGGAAACGCAGGCAGCCCACTGCCTGCTCTGACGGGTCGGAGTTTGCTTGGGTTAGTTGGGGGCTTTTATGCGGAAAGGTGGAGATTCGATGGAGCCCGCGAAAGGAAGCGAAAAGAGGGGCGGCGGGCGTCTCAATGGTCGGACGAATGGGCGTGGCGCCGTGTCATGCGTGCGGTGTCGTCGGCATTCCGCCGGTCGGTCCGGTCGACGAGGATCGACCGCGACGTGATCGATGACGACCGGCTCAGCAACGAAGTGCCGGCGGCGACGGGGGGCGAGGGGGGCTGTTGGGCGCGGTACGGAATCGGGCCCCGCGATCTAGAGCGGATCAGCTTCTGCCGGCTGCTCGACGCGTTCGCATCGTTCGGACGGTTGATCCGTAGCGCGTGCTACTGCCTGGCTCCGGCTTGCCGCAGCGCATCCGCAGCGTAGGTGTTGTCGTGTGTCAGTGCGAGCTGAAGCAGCGACTGCCCGCGCCGATCGACATGGTTCGGATTCGCGCCGTGCGCGACGAGCAGCGGAATCAGCTCGAAGCGATTGAACAGCGTCGCGAACCCCAGCGCGGTTTCGCCGGCGCCGTTCGTCTGGTCGATCGGGCAGCGCGTGTCGATCAGGCGGCGTGCGATGTCGGGTTCGTTCTTGAAGAGCGCACCCATCAGCGCCGTGTTGCCGTGGCGGTCGCCAACGCATGCATCGGCGCCGGCCGACAACAGGTAGTCGAGCGCGGCAGGCTGGCCGTCGTAGGACGCGAGAATCACGGCCGTATAGCCGTGGCTGTCGGCGGCGTCGACGGGATACCCGGCGTCATGCAGCGCGCGCAGGATGTCGACGCGGCCGACGCGTGCGGCGTCGAACCAGTCGCCGTCATAGCGGCGCAGTGAGGCGGGATCGGCCTTGCCGTAAGCAGGCTGGTCGGGCAGGTGCGCGCAGCCGGCGAGCGCGGCCAGCGCCACGGTCATGGCGGCCGCGCGGATCGTGTGCGTGAAGCGTTCGGGTCGCATGGGGATGTCCTGATGGAAAAGTCGGGCCGACGTGCGCGGCAATGCAACGCACGTCGGCAGCGACCGATGTCGCGGGATCAGTTCTCGCTCAGCTTCGCCGCGAGCGACTGCACCTGCTGTACGTTCGCGTGAACGGCCTGCGCGAGACGCGTGCCGTAGTCGGCATCGGCCTTGTAGAAGTACGACAGCATCGCGTACTGGTTTTGCGCATTCTTCACCTGGCCGAGATCGCCGGACAGTGCAGTGACGAGGTCGTCCTTGTCCTGCTGCGACAGGCTGCGGTAGTACTCGCCGGCCTGGCGGAACAGCAGCTTCTTGCGGATCGCTTCCTGTTGCGTCGTGCCGTTGAGCGCCATGCGCACGGACTTGTACTGCGGATCCTGCGCGAGTTCGTGCTGCGTCGACGGCTCGTAGTTCACCTCGCCCTTGCGGTCGCCCGCGTTCATCTTGCCGTCCTGGTTGTTGTTGACAACCGGCACGACAGGGCGGTTGATCGGCAGGTCCATGTAGTTCGCGCCGAGGCGGTACATCTGCGTGTCGGCATACGCGAACAGGCGATCCTGCAGCATCCGGTCTTCGGACGGCTCGATGCCCGGCACGAGCCGCGACGGCGCGAACGCCGATTCCTCGGTCGACTGGAAGTAGTTGTCGGGCACGCGATTGAGCGTCATCGTGCCGATCTTGCGTTCAGGTACGCCGGTCCATACCTTCGTATCGTCCAGCGCGTCGAAGTCGAAGCGGTTCAGGTCCTTGGGTGTGAGCACCTGCACGTACAGGTCCCATTTCGGGAAATCGCCTTGCTTCAGTGCGCCGTACAGGTCGTTCGTCATCAGGTTCCAGTCGCGCCCGATCGACGCGGCGATTTCTTGCGGACGCAGGCCGTGCACGCCTTGCTGGCTCTTCCAGTGGAACTTCACGTAGTGCACGTCGCCTTGTGCATTGACGAACTTGAACGCGTGCACCGCGAAGCCGTCCATGTGGCGATACGAATCGGGCATGCCCTCGTTCGTGTACAGCCTCGTCAGCATGTGGGTCGCTTCGGGCGTGTGCGCGAAGAAGTCGAATGCGAGGTTCGGGTCCTGCACGCCGGTCACGGCGCTCGGCTTGTTCGCGTGAACGAAGTCGGGGAACTTGATGCCGTCGCGAATGAAGAACACGGGCCAGTTGATGCCGACCATGTCCCAGTTGCCCTGCTGCGTATAGAACTTCACCGCGAAGCCGCGCGGATCGCGCGCCTGTTCGGGCGAGCCGCGATAGCCCATCACGGTCGAGAAGCGCACGAATACCGGTGTGCGGGTGCCCGGCGTGAAGACTTTCGCTTTCGTCAGGTCGGAGATGTCGGCGCTCGGCACGAACTCGCCGAATGCACCGGTGCCGCGCGCGTGCACGACGCGTTCCGGAATGCGCTCGCGATCGAAGCGCTGCAGTTTCTCGATGAGCGCGGAGTCCTGCAGCAGCACGGGGCCGGCGGGGCCGGCCGTCTGAGAATTCTGGTTGTCGCCGACGGGCGCGCCCGTGTCGCGCGTGAGTTCGGCGGCGTACGGGGAAGCGGAGAAGGCAACGCAGATCGCGGCGACTGCGTGCCGCAGCACGCGATGGGAGGATGAGGACATGACGATGGAACTCCTTGAATCCGATCGGTGGTGGGGAAGCCGACTGAATTAGAAGAGATCGTCAGATGATTGGCTAATTGATATTCGATATGTTTTCGATAGCCGAGGGGTCGAAGCGGCGCGGGCCCGCTCGTTGCGGACGAAATGAACCAGTATTGTTGCGCGCGCAATGAGTTGTTGCGGCGCGCGTGATGCACCGATCGTGCATCATGCGCGCCGGCACCGGTTACCCGTCGTTCGCCTGCCAGCCGAGCCCGAGGCTTTTCTGCACGGACACGTAGTCCTTGATCAGCTCGGCTTGCCCGGCGATCACGTTCTGTTGCGCGGACAGCGCTTCGCGTTGCGTATCGAGCAGGTCGATCATCGACGCGACGCCCGCGCGATAGCGCTCGTCCATCAGCGAGCGCGCATGCACGGCCGACGTCTGCACCTTCGTCAACGCAACGACATGCTCGCGCTGGTGCCCGTAACGCTGCAATGCGGTGTTGGCATCCTGTAATGCACCGAGCACGGCCTTCTGGTAATTCGCTTCCGCTTCGTCGCGCGACGCTTCGGCCGCTCGTACCTCGCCGCGCGTGCGCCCGAAGTCGAGGATGTTCCATTGCAGGTACGGTGCACCGACCCACGTGAAATTCTGCTTGCGGAACAGGTGGCCGGGGTCCGTCGCGCTGAAGCCGAGATCGCCGAGCAATGTGACCTTCGGGAAATAGTCGGCCACGTGCTCGCCGATCTGCGCGTTGCTCGATGCGAGCCGGCGCTCGGCCGCGCGAATGTCGGGGCGCTGCTTCAGCAGCGCGGCCGGATCGCCGATCGCGACGTTGCCGGGCAGCGTCGGCAGCGGGGCGTCCGCGGTCGACAATGCGGCATCCAGCGCGCCCGGCGCACGCCCCGTCAGGATCGCGAGCCGGTCGAGCGATTCCGTCACCTGCGCGTCGAGCGGGATCAGCGACGCCCGCGTGGTCTCGACCTGCGTCGTCAGGCGCTCGATGTCCACATCTGCCGCGACGCCGCGTGCGCGGCGCTGTTGCGTGAGTTCGAGCATCTTCTGCTGCAACCCGGCCGTGCGCTGCGACAGCGCGAGCCGTTGCTGCTGGTCGCGCAGGTCGACGTAGGCGTTCGCGACTTCGGCGGCGATCGACACCTGCGTATCGGCGAGATCGGCGTCGACGGCTTCGGCCTGTGCGGATGCCGCTTCGACTGCACGACGCGTGCCGCCGAACAGGTCGATTTCCCAGGTCGCGTCGAAACCCGCCGAATAGAGTTGCAGCGGTCCCGAACCGCCCAGCGACGGCGACGTGCCGCCCGACTGGTTCGAGCCGTTCGACGGCAGCAGCGAACCGAGCGCGCTGACGTCCGGTTCGCGCATGCGGATGGCCGCGACGGTGGCCGACGCTTTCGGCAACTGCGCCGCGCGCTGTTGCGAGAGCTGCGCGCGCGACGCGCGCAAGCGCGCCTGCGCCGCGTGCAGGTCGGGGTTGTACACGAGTGCGGCGGCGATCAGGTCGTCGAGCTGGCGATCGTTCAGTGCGAGCCACCACGCGCTCGGTGCGGGCGCGGTGGTGTCGATGCCGGAGGCCGGCGCGCGCACGAAGGTCGGCGCATCGGGTGCGGCGGGCGCGCCGCGATAGTCGGGGCCGACCGTGCAGCCGGCAAGCAGGCACGCGGCCGCGCACAGCGTGAGCGCAGGGCGGCGGGGCAGGGAGAAGGGTTTCATCGCGTAAGACGGTTCAATGGCCGGACGACATCGGCTGCGGGCCGCGCGGCGTTCTCAGCAGCAGTGCGAGCGGTACGCAGGCGAGCAGTGCGAGGCCCAGCAGATAAAAGGTTTCGGAGTAGGTCATCACGACGGCCTGGATCTGGATCTGCTGCGCCAGCTGCCCGAGCGCGCGCATGTTCGAATACGCGAGGTCGCCGGTGTGTGAAAACCAGTTGGCCGCATAGGCCGACAGCCGGTCCTGCCCGATCAGCGAGTTCGCGGTCACCGATTCTCGGAGCGCGGCCGTATGGAAGGTCGTGCGCCGGTCGATCACGGTGCCGATGATCGCGAGCCCGATCGAGCCGCCGAGGTTACGCGCCATGTTGTAGAGCCCGGCCGCATCGCCCGAGTCTTCACGCGCGACGGCCGCCATCGACGCCTGGTTGAGCGGCATCATCGCGAGCATCTGCGCGACGCCGCGGATCAGTTGCGACCACACGAAGTCATGGCCGACGCTCTGCGCGGTCAGGCTGATGTCGAGCATGCAGCTCAGGCAGAACAGCAGCAGCCCCGAGATCACGAGGATGCGGAAATCGACCTTGCCGAGCAGGCGCGGCAGGATCGGCATCACGAGAAAGGCCGGCAGACCCGACAGCAGCATGATCGCGCCGGCCTGTTCCGCGTTGTAACCGGCGACGATCGCGAGGAACTGCGGCAGCAGGTAGGACACGCCGTACAGCCCGGCGCCGACCGCGGACACGATCACGATCACGCTCGCATAGCGCGGGTTGCGCATCAGCGACAGCCGCATGATCGGCCGTTTCGCGAAGCGCTGCGACAGCGCGATCAGGACCATCCCCGCAAACGACACGATGCTCAGCGTGACGATCATCTGCGATTCGAACCAGCGTTCGCGCTGGCCTTCCTCGAGCACGACGGTGAGCGAGCTCAGGCCGATCGCGAGGCCGAAGATCCCGAGCCAGTCCGCGTTGAAGAACGAATGCCATTGAGGGCGGTCCGACGGCAGCCCGAACACCAGCAGCGCCATCAGCAGCAGGCACACGGGCAGGTTCAGGAAGAAGCACCAGCTCCAGTTCACGTTCTCCGCGAGCCAGCCGCCGAGCACGGGGCCGAACAGCGGCCCGAGCAGCACGATCAGGCCGAACAGCGTCATCCCGACCGGCAGTTGCGACAGCGGCAGCCGCGTGCGGATGATCGTCTGCGCGGTCGGGATCAAAGCGCCGCCCGTGAAGCCCTGGCCGATCCGGCCGGCGATCATCATCGGCAGCGAATGCGACCAGCCGCACATCATCGAGAACGCGATGAACAGCGCGGAGTTCGTCAGCAGGAAGTTGCGCAGCCCGAACACGCGCGTGAGCCAGGCGGCGAGCGGGATCATCACGATTTCCGACATCAGGTAGCCGGTCGAGATCCACGTGCCTTCGGTGCCGGTCGCGCCGATTTCGCCCTGGATCTGCGGCAGTGCGGAGTTCGTGATGGAGATGTCGAGCGTCGCCATCAGCGCGCCGAGCGCGCCGGCCGCGACCGCGATCCAGTCGGTGACGCTCGCGCGGCCCTCGTGCGGCGGCGCGGGCATCGTGGCGGACGTATCAGCCATGGCGTTTCTCGTCGCGGGCCGAACGCGTGTCGACGTCGACCGTCACCGACAGCCCCGGCAGCAGCATGCGTTGTGCGCGCGCGTTCGAATCGAGGCGGATGCGCACGGGCACGCGCTGGACGATCTTCGTGAAGTTGCCGGTGGCGTTTTCGGGCGGCAGCAGCGCGAACTGCGCGCCGGTGCCGGGCGCGAAGCTGTCGACGACGCCGGCCAGCGCGCCGTCCGGCAGCGCATCGACATGCAGCTCGACGGGCTGGCCGATGCGCATGTTGCCGATCTGCGTTTCCTTGAAGTTCGCGACGAGATAGATCGAGTCGACCGGCACGACGGTCAGCAGCCGCGTGCCGGGCTGCACGTACTGGCCGACGCGCACCGTGCGATCGCCGACGCGGCCGGCGAGCGTGCTGCGCACGATCGTGTTGTCGAGATCGAGCTGCGATTGCGCGGCGCTGGCCTGTGCGGCCTCGAGCTGCGCGCGTGCCTGCTGGAGCTGCGCGGTGAACGACGCGATCTGCGTGCGCGCGGCGGCGATCGACGCATTGTTCGCGGCCAGCGTCGCGGCGGCCTGGTCGCGCGTGCTCTTCAGGTCGGCCACGCGTTCGTGCGTTTCCGCGCCGGTCGCCGCGAGCGGCGCATAGCGCGTGTACTCGTCGCTGGCGTGCTGCGAGTTGATGCGCGACACCTTCGCCTGTGCATCGGCCTGTTCCAGATTCGCGTGCTGCTGGCTGATGTCGGCTTCGGCGCGCGCGATATCCGCGCGGCGGGCGTCGACCGTCGCCAGGGCCTGCGCGAGCGCGACCTGGTACTGGCGGACATCGAGCCGCACGAGCGGATCGCCGGCCTTCACGGCCTGGTTGTCGTGCACGTAGACGTCGGTCACGTAGCCGGCGACCTTCGGCGCGGCGGCCATGCTGTCCGCCTGCAGATACGCATCGTTGGTGCTTTCGATGAAGCGGCCGACCGTCCACCAGCGGCCGAGCCAGACCGCGCCGCCGATGGCTGCAAGCACGGCGACGGCGAGCAGGATGCGCCGCTTCGATCCGCCGCGTCGGTTACGCGGCGTTGTTCCGTTTTCCTGACGATCTACTTTCTGTGTCGGGTCTTGCAGCGTCGACATACGGGATCCAATTTATTCCAAGTGGAAGAATTATTCCAGTTGCTAAAATTGTGTCAAGTAGAATGTCGATCGATCGAATGACGAGGCAGGCATGAACGAAGCGAAGAAGCTGCGCCGTACGTCGGCGGGCGGCTACGCGCGCGGCGACGAAACGCGCCAGCGGATCATCGAGGCGGCAATCGAACTGTTCGGCGAACGCGGGTTCGCGGGCGCGTCGACGCGCGAGATCGCCGCGATGGCGGGCGTGAACGCGCCGGCGCTCCAGTACTACTTCGAGAACAAGGAAGGCGTGTACCGCGCGTGCGTCGAAACGATCGCCGAGAACGGCTGGCAGGTGTTCGCGCCGGCGGTCGGCCATGCGCGGGCGATGCTCGATGGCCAGGCGAGCGTCGACGCGCTGATCGATGCATTCATCTGGCTGCTGCGTGCGCTGTCGGACCGGATGTTCACCGCGCCGAAGACGATGAACCAGCGGATGTTCTTCGCGCGCGAGCAGGGCGGCCAGGAGCCGGCGAGTGCGAGCGAAATCCTGATGAAGCGCATGCGCAAGCCGCTGAACGACGTGAGCGCCGAGCTGATCGGCCGCATTTCGGGGCGGCCGGCCGACGATCCCGTCACGCGGTTGCGCGCGCTGAGCCTGTTCGGGCAGCTGACGGTATTCCACATCGCGCAGCGTTCGGCGTTGCAGTTGCTCGAATGGGAAGCGTTCGACGGCGAGCGTGCGGCGCTGGTGACCGACACGATCGCCGACCAGACGCGCGTGCTGCTCGAGCAATGGCACGCGCAGCGCGACGCGTTGGCGGCCGGTGCGCAAAGCGCGGTGAAGCGCGGGCAGGGTGCCGCCGCGTCGAAACGCGCGGCGAAACCGGGGACGGCAACCCCCGCGGCGAAAAGCACGGCACGCGCAAGGAAGCCCGCCGCGCGTTGAGCACGGCGCGTCACGCGCGTCGAACCGTCAGCCCGATTTGCGCTCCCCGTTGCCGGGCGACGGCGGCCGGGCTGCCGTTTCGGTCGCGTTGCCGATGTCGGTGGGGTTGTCGCCTTCATCGACGCCTGCAGGCCGCGATCCGTCCGCATAGGCAACGACGCTGCGCTGCGGATTCGCGATCCGGATGCCGCGTTCGCGGAACGTTTCAGCGATCCGGCGGTTGAATTCGCGCTGCACGCTCCAGCGCGCCGAGTCCGTGCACTGCATCTGTCCGGCCAGCGCGAGCGCTGCGCCGTCGACCTGGTCGATCCCCCAGTAGCTGAAGTCCGACAGGATACCGTCGTGGTACTTCGGATCGTCGCGCAACGCGGCGCCGATTTCCTTCAGCGTCGCGATCGCGCGATCGATGTCCTCGCCGTACGCGATGCTGACCTTGACGGCCGCGTTGCCGAGCCCGCGATTCGTATTGTTGACGGTCGTCACCGAGCTGAACGGGATCGTATATAGCGACCCGTCGCCCGCGCGCAGCCGCACGGTGCGGATCGACAGGTATTCGACCGTGCCCGACACGCCGGCAAGCGTGACCCAGTCGCCGACCTGCATCGCATTTTCCATCAGCAGGAAGATTCCGGTGATGAAATCCTGCACGAGCTTCTGCGAGCCGAAGCCGAGCGCGACGCCGAAGATGCTCGCGCCGGCCAGCAACGGGCCGACGTTCACGCCGAGTTGGCTGAGGCCTGTCAGTACGACGACGAGCGCGATCATCACGAACAGCAGCGAACGCAGCATCGGCAGCAGCGTGCGCAGCCGCGCGGCGCGCACCAGGTTGCCTTCGCGCGTCCAGCGCTGCAGGCGGCGCTCGATCGCGATGTTCGCGGCTTCCCACACGACGAGCGCGACGAGCGCCGCGATCGCGATCGTCACCAATGCCGACGCGAGCCGGTGGCCGATCGTGCCGGTCTCGAACGCGCGGAAGACCGGCACGCCCCAGGTCTGCAGCAGCAGCACGAAGGTCACGATGCCGATCGCGCCCGATACGATCTGGCGCAGCAGCGGGTAATAGCGGTACGCGTGCAGATGAACGAGCGTGCGGTCTTCATCGCGGCCCTGGAACAGCCGCGCGAGAGCGCCGAACACGACGATCGACACCATCCGCATGCCGATCATCACGGCGATCGAGCGGCCGCCGAGCGTGATCAGCACGCGATAGCCGTTGTGGACGTCGAGCGCCCACACGAACCACAGCGCCATCACGACGAAGACCGACACGGGCGCCCACGCGTCGGCGAGCGCATTGCCGATCACGGCGAAGGTCGGACGGTCCGCGCCGGCCGCGCGAATCCGCGCGGCGACCGGCTGGCGGCACCGCAGGATCAGCGCCGAAATCATCACGTGCCCGACGAGCGCGACGGCTTTCAGCAGCGCGACGTGACCGGCTTCGCTGAGGCCGAAGCTGGCGGCGATCTCGACCGCGGCCGTGCACGCGCCGACCACGATCACGATCCGCGCGATCGAGCGCTGCGCGAAATCGGCCCATGCATCGCTGATATGCAGCAGCCGCAACTGCCGCGCATCGGGCTGGAAGAACAGCCGGCTGACGATCGTGACGAGCCGGCAGATCACGTAGATGTCGATCAGCGCTTCGAGCGCGGATTCGACCGGCGTGCCCGTGTCGCCGATCAGCGACATCGTCAGGCTCGCGACGCCGACGAACACGAGCAGCGGCACCGCGCGCAGTGCGAGGCTGACGAGCGCGCGCGGCATCCGGTACAGCAGCGTGGAGTGACGTCGCGCGTGGCCGCGGCTTTGCGACGCGGCGGGCGCAGCTTCGGCAGCGTCGGTGGCGCCGGGCGGGCCGGATGTGTCCGGCGGCGCGTGGTCGTCGTCGGAGGTGGCGGAATCAGGCGCGGCGGGGCGCGACGTATCGGCGCGTCGTGCGGCGACCGCGGCCAGCGCGCGTCGCAGCAGCCGCTTCGCGAACCATTCGACGACAAGTGCCGGCACGAGCACGGCGAGGATGATCCAGATCGCGTGCGTGAGATCGGCGCGCTGGTCCGCGCGCACCAGCCGGTCATGCCACCAGTTGCCGACCGAGCCGACATCGAGCAGCGAGCGCAGCGATTCCTTCAGCGCGCCGCCGATTTCGACAGCCCAGCGCGACCCCTGGCGGACGAGCATCGACGCAAGCCCGTTCGACGTGAGCGCAGTCGGGGCCGCGGCCGCCGATGCGCCGCTGGCTGCGGCCGTTTCGCTGGCGGCGACCGCGGGCGCACTCAATACGCCGACGGCCGCGATCGCGCGCAGCGTCGTTTCGACCTGCGCGCGATCGCGCGGGTTTTCGAGCACATTGAGTGCCTGCCGGGCCTGTTGCGGCGTCAGCGCGGGCGCGGTGCCGGAGGCGGCCGGCGCAGCGGCCGGGGCGGGCGCGGCCGCATGGGCGGCCGACACGACGGCGGCAAGCAGCCAGCCGAGGAGGAAATGTCGCATGGAGTAGGCGTGCGGGGGCGCATCGGCGCGCGGCCCGCGGGGCTGAACGATGGACGGAAGTTAACATGATCGCGACCGGAACCGAATAGTTCCGTCGACGACCATTCGAATCAGGCATGGGCGAGGTGGCGCGGGTGTTCGCGGCGGCAAATGCCTGATGCAGGCTCCAGATGGTCCGACGGTCGGGAGGAAGAGGGTGCCTCGCTGAATCGTAAGGTGCTTGTAACGCCCGTTCTCCGCCGGAGCCGCGCAGTGCGTTGCAACATGGGCATTCGCCCGATCGTGCACGACGCGCCGGACGCATTCGGATTCCTGATGAATTATCGCTGTTCGTCGTGAAATATCGGCAGCACATGTTCGGCGATTTCCTCGATGACCTCGCGCACGGGCCGGTCGGATCCCGGGTTCAGCGTGACATGATGCGTGCCCGCCGCACGCATGTCCTGCAGGATGTCGACCAACGCGCGGCGCCCGGTTGCGTAGCCGAGCGACAGCGCGGTGGCCGATGCGTCGGGATCCGCGGCGAGGTCGAGTCGCATCGACACGCCGAACGCACGAAATTCCGGCGCCGGAAGCCTGTCGACCGCCGCGCGCCACATCGAATGGCGTGCGCGTTGCGTGTCCGGATCGCGGTGGTACGTCATCCAGCCGATCGAGTGCCGCGCGATCCAGTCGACGCTTTGTCCGCCCGAGCCGACCGCGAGCATCGGCACCGCGTCGCTGCCGCGCGGCAGCAGCATGAATTCGGGGCCATCGGGCGGTGCTTCGTCGGGCAGTACGCGGGACGGCACGCCCAGCGCGGCCGCGACGACATCCCAGTGTGCACGGTAGCGGTCGCGCCGCGTTTCCGCATCGACGCCGAACGCCGCATATTCGGGCGGCCGGTCGCCGGAGCCGAGCCCGAGAATGAAGCGTCCGCCGGACAGCGTCGCGACCGACAGCGCGCCTTTCGCGATATGCAGCGGATGACGCAGCGGCAGGACGATCGCGCCGCTCGCCAGCGCGATCCGGTGCGTGCGCGCCGCCAGTGCGCCGAGCAGCACCCACGGGTCGAGATGACCGACCGGGTCCGGGTAATCGGCGCTGTTCAACGGCACGTCGCGAATCCACAGCGCGCGAAAGCCGAGCGTATCGGCCAGTTCGGCGAGTTCGAGCTGCTCGTTGAAGTCGGCGACGACGTGGCCGCTGCGCAGCAGCGGCAGCGTGAGGCCGATCGACAGCTGTCCGTCCGAAAAGACGCGGCGGGCGGCGTCAAGGCGGGCAGGGGCGGGCGTGGTCATGTCGGATCCTTGGAGGCGATGCAGAGGGGGGCGCGGTGTTCCGTGTCCGAATGCTAGCGTGTTTGCGCACGGCGTGAGCCGCGCGGCATGCGCCGTTTCCGGTGCTACGCGAATCGCGGCGACACGTCGCACGGCGCGAGGCCGAGTTCGGCGCCGACGTCGGAGGGCCGCTGCCGCTCGACGGCACGCATGGCCGGCCATCGTCGTGCCGGCGGCCGTTTCAGTTTCGAAACATTCGCGCTTCCTGACGGTGCGCGATCCCTTCCGGAGGCCTTGCAGGAGCCCGCGGGGCCTTGCGGCGCGACGCATGGTGCACTCCTTGCATATCTGTACGGGCCGTGAGTGTGATTGCAGGGCGCAGTCGGCCCGACGATCGCTTCAGTGGGTCGGACATATCAGAAACGGGGACAAGAGAATGAAAAGAGACCGAATCGCAACGTGGCGTGTTGCAAACATGAATCGCCGACCTGCCCGAATATTCGCTTCGCCGTTGATTGCGGCGACGTGAGCGCGCGGCTTTCCGTTCCATCCGAGCAATCGGGTTCGTTCTGAGCGACACGTGCATGTTTGACGCACGAGGCCGACCGGCGACGGCCGGCCGTCGGGGATGAGTCTCCGAATGCATGCGGATGGCTCCGGCCTGGATCCCGGATCGTCATGCCGTAGCGCAACGCGAGTCGTCGCGCAGCGGATGCGTTCGCATGCCGCCCGTCGCGGCGTGGCGGACATGACCGGGATCGCACGGAAGAGCCGGCGGCGCAACGCAGCGTGCAGCATCGCGGAACACGCGTAGTTCAGGGGAAGCGTTCACCGGTGGCCGCATGGCGGCCGTCGCAACTTTGTGCTGTCAGTTGATCCACTACCCCGATGGATCAATTGTTGAAGCGCCCATCGCCGAGCGGCGAATGGGCGTCTTTTTTTGTGCGCCGGTTTTGCACCGGGGCCGTCGGCCGGATCGTGCGGCGTTCTGTATCATGTGCTGGCGCGCGGGCCGCTCGTGCGGTCGCACGAGCCTGCCGGAGCGCCCGATCACGCGTTGCCAACATGAACGACAAAGCCTTGCACGACCCCTCAACCGCTGGCGTCGACCCGGCCGCGCTCGATGCGCTGCATGCGTTCGTCGAGCGTCATCCGCGCCTGCTCGTATTGACCGGGGCCGGCATCAGTACCGATTCCGGCATTCCGGGCTACCGCGATCGCAACGGCCAGTGGATGCGCTCGCCACCGATCCAGCTCCACGAATTCCTCGGCTCCGATGCCGCGCGGCGACGCTACTGGGCGCGCAGCATGATCGGCTGGCCCGTCGTCGGCCGCGCGCAGCCGAACAGGTCGCACGTCGCGCTGGCACAGCTCGGCGACGCGGGCCGGATCGGGCGTCTCGTCACGCAGAACGTCGACGGCTTGCACCAGCGCGCGGGCAGTGGCGACGTGATCGAGCTGCATGGCGGGATCAACGGCGTGACCTGCCTCGAATGCGGCGCGCACCATGCGCGCGCGACGATCCAGACGGTGCTCGAAGCCGACAATCCCGAACTGCTCGGCGCGCAGGCCGAGCCGGCGGCGGACGGCGACGCGCACCTCGAATGGGCCGCGCTCGACACGTTCCGCATTCCGGCGTGCCCTGCGTGCGGCGGCCTGCTGAAGCCGGCGGTCGTGTTCTTCGGCGAGAACGTGCCGCGCGAACGCGTGGCGCTGGCGTCGCAGGCGCTCGACGCGGCCGATGCGCTGCTCGTCGTCGGGTCGTCGCTGATGGTGTATTCCGGCTACCGCTTCTGCGTGTGGGCACAGGCGCAGCAGAAGCCGGTCGCCGCGCTCAATCTCGGCCATACGCGCGCCGATCCGATGCTGACGCTGAAGATCGAGGCGCGCTGTGCACCGGCGCTCGACGCACTGACGGCCCGTCTGGGTCTTGGCGATGACACCCTGGAGCATGCATCGTGACCGGCGCCACCGCTTCGCCCGATCCCTCCGCGCGGTTGCTGGCGCCCGCGGCCGAACGCAACCGCGGGCCGATCCTCGACGTATTGCGCCGCGTACTGCCGGCGAGCGGCAGCGTGCTCGAGATCGCGAGTGGCACCGGCCAGCATGTCGTCCATTTCGCGCAGGCCCTGCCGGGCCTGCACTGGCAGCCGAGCGATCCCGACGAACAGGCGCGGCACTCGATCGCCGCGTGGGTCGCGCATGCGGGCCTCGCGAACGTCGCCGGGCCGCTGGCGTTCGACGTGCGCGAGGCAGCGTGGCCGGTCGCGGCGCTCGACGCGATCGTCTGCATCAACATGATTCACATCTCGCCGTGGGCCTGCACGGAAGCGCTGTTCGCGGGCGCGGCGCGGCTGCTGCGGCCGGGCGGCGTGCTGTTCCTGTACGGCCCGTACCGTCGCGAAGGCCGGCACACGGCGCCGTCGAACGAGGCCTTCGACCTGCAGTTGCGCAGCCGCGACCCGTCGTGGGGCGTGCGCGATCTCGAGACCGTCGTCGCGCTGGGCCTCGATCGCGGGCTCGACTGCATCGAGGTCGTCGAGATGCCGGCGAACAACCTGAGCGTCGTGTTCCGGCGGCTGCCGCACGCGGAGCAATGACACGCAAGCGCGCATCGACGCCGGGTTTCCACTATCCTTTCGCCTGTGCGCGCGGCCCGGTTCGGGTCGCGCCCCGTTTTTTCCGGAGAATTGACTAATGGGCAAGCAAGCAATCGGTGTGATCGGGCTCGCGGTGATGGGCCGCAATCTCGCACTCAATATCGAGAGCCGCGGTTACGCGGTGTCGGTGTACAACCGCAGCCGCGAGAAAACCGACGAACTGATCGCAGAATTCCCCGGCCGCAACCTGGTGCCGACCTATACGCTCGAGGAGTTCGTCGCGTCGCTCGAGACGCCGCGCCGGATCCTGATGATGGTGAAGGCCGGTGAAGCGACCGATGCGACGATCGCGTCGCTCAAGCCGCTGCTCGAGAAGGGCGACGTGCTGATCGACGGCGGCAATACGCACTTCACCGACACGATCCGCCGCAACCAGGAACTCGCGCAATCGGGCCTGCACTTCATCGGCACCGGCGTGTCGGGCGGCGAAGAGGGCGCATTGCGCGGCCCGTCGATCATGCCGGGCGGCCAGCGCGACGCGTACGACCTCGTCGAGCCGATCCTCAAGCAGATCGCCGCGAAGGCGCCGTCGGACGGCGAGCCGTGCGTCGCCTACATGGGCCCGGACGGTGCGGGCCACTACGTGAAGATGGTCCACAACGGCATCGAATACGGCGACATGCAGCTGATCGCCGAAAGCTACTCGGTGCTGAAGGACGTCGCGGGCCTGACCAACGACGAGCTCGGCGCGGTGTACACCGAATGGAACCAGGGCGAACTCGACAGCTATCTGATCGAGATCACGTCGAAGATCTTCGGCAAGAAGGACGAAGAGACCGGCAAGCACCTCGTCGACGTGATCCTCGATCGCGCCGCGCAGAAGGGCACCGGCAAGTGGACGAGCCAGAACGCGCTGGATCTCGGCGTGCCGCTGCCGCTCATCACCGAGTCGGTGTTCGCGCGCGTGCTGTCGTCGCTGAAGACCGAGCGCGTCGCGGCCAGCAAGATCCTGTCGGGCCCGGCCGCCGCACCGTTCGACGGTGACCGTGCCGCGTTCGTCGAGGCGGTGCGCCGCGCGCTGTACCTGAGCAAGGTGATCTCGTACGCGCAGGGCTTCGCGCAACTGCGCACGGCATCGGAAGAGTACGGCTGGAACCTCGATCTCGGGACGATCGCGAAGATCTTCCGCGCGGGCTGCATCATCCGCGCGCGCTTCCTACAGAAGATCACGGACGCCTATGCGAAGGACCCGGCGCTCGCGAACCTGCTGCTCGACCCGTACTTCAAGGACATCGCCGCGAACTACCAGACGGCGCTGCGCGACGTCGTGGTCGCCGCGGTGAAGGCCGGCGTGCCGGTGCCGGCATTCGCGTCGGCGGTCGCGTACTTCGACAGCTACCGTTCCGAGCGGCTGCCGGCGAACCTCGTGCAGGCGCAGCGCGACTTCTTCGGCGCGCACACGTTCGAGCGTACCGACAAGCCGGGCAGCTTCCACGCGAACTGGTCATAACCGGCCCGCGGGGGCAGCATTGTTGCGAAAATCTATTCTTTGAATAGGGTTTTTCTATCCCGGATGCCGACATTGTTGGCTCCGGGGAAACAGTGTTTTCGTTCTTTCATGGTTTTCCCTAGGTGCTGCCGGGACTAAACTCTGTTCCATCGCTGCAGACATGGTGTGTGCGGCGGAGCAAAAAAATCCCGGAGGTAATCATGAAATCGCTGATCGCAACGTTCGCTGCAGCTGCTGTCCTCGCCGTTCCCGCCGTCTCGTTCGCCCAACAGAACGCGCCCGTCACCCGTGCACAGGTGAAGGCCGATCTCGTCGCCGTCCAGCAGGCCGGCTACAAGCTGGGCAGCGACCGCACGAACTACCCGGAAGGCATCCAGGCTGCCGAAGCACGTCTGAACCCGCAACAAAACGTTGCCGCTGCCGACACGACCGGCTACGGCGCGCAACCGGCCGCCGCGCAAGAATCGGGCGTACCGGCTGCGGGCGCACCGGCTGTTGCAAAGACCGGCTGGCAAGTCAAGCGTATCGCTGACGGCGCACCGGTCTACAAGGGTCGTTAATGGTGCGGCCGCTCCGACGGCCGGATCCGACCCCCTGTAGTACAAACAGCCCGTCGTTCCGTCATGCGGAACGGCGGGCTGTTTTCATTGGCGGCGCGTGACGCGCCGGCGCTCAATGCAGCGGGCGGCGGCCGCGCCCGATATCGCGGAACAGCGCTTCGGCCGGTTCCAGTACCTGCAGCCACGTTTCGTCGTAGCCGCTCAGCGTGTCGAGTGCGTCGCGCAGCCGTTCGATCGCGAGGACCGGCAGCTCGACGCTGTGGCGCGTGGCGCCCGTCATGTGCGCGACGCTCGCCAGCTGGACGAGCGCATCGGCCGCCTCGGCGACATCGGTCGCGAACAGCAGGTGCCGGTTGAGCAATTCGACCAGGCCGCTGGAGCCGGCGAAATCGTCGGCGTCAAGCTGCACGGAAAGAAACGTCGCGTTGTTCATTGTCATGCTCCTCGTTGTCGTTGGATCGCGCGCTGCGTCATCGAGTATAGGCGGCGATCGAAGAGGGGAATGTGACGGGGGCGAGACGACTGGCGCGCGCGGCGGCGCGGGCCGAAAACCCGCGCGGCGCGGCTCGCAGGCCGCCGCCGCACCCATGCGGCACTGCAAGATTGTTGCCGCAACAGGCAGCCGATGCAGTCCTGACCGCGACAAATGGTATCTTTGCCGGTCGGAGCGACACTGAAAAGTGCGAAAAAGGGGCCGGTGAGCCCATTCGCACCGACGTTCCGCTGTGGAAACTGACGGCCGCGAGAGCGGTCGGATACTGATTGGTCCGGCCGTTCGGCCGGACATCGTGCGGCGCACACCGGGGGGCGGTGGGCGCCGCCACGACGCAAATCCGGGAGGACCCTTGAGAGAAACTATTCCCATCCACGATGCGCTGACGCGCTGGTTGCCGCAGGCGGCGCTCGTCGCCGCAGCCGTCGCGCTGTCGGGCTGTACGCTGACGCCGTGGACTGACAGCTGGCAACCGGCGCGCCAGTCGACCCCGATGTCGGCTGCGACGCCGGGCGTGATCGCCGGCTATTACCGCGTGAACCCGGGCGATACGCTCGCGAGCGTCGCGAGCGCCTACGGGCAACGCGTGCAGGACGTGGCCAGCTGGAACCACATGGCGCCGACCGACGCCCTGTCGCCCGGCCAGGTGCTGCGCGTGGCGCCGCCGTCTGCCGCACCGTCGCCCGGGCAGCCGTCTGCCGCGCCGGGCTCGCTCGCGTGGCCGGCAACGGGCGTCGTCGCGACGCCGTTCGCGGCAGGCAAGGCGCGCGGCATCGTGATCGCCGCATCCGGCCCCGACCACTCGGTGCGGGCCGCGGCGAACGGGCGCGTGGTGTACGCCGGGTCCGGCGTCAAGGCGTACGGCCCGCTCGTGATCCTGAAGCACGACAACGGCCTCATCACGGCCTACGGGCACAACGGCAAGCTGCTCGTCAACGAAGGCGATGCGGTGCGCCAGGGCCAGCCGGTCGCCGAAATGGGCACCGACGCGAGCGGCCGTTCGACGTTCGAGTTCGAAGTCCGCCAGAACGGCAAGGTCGTCGATCCGATGAACTTCCTGCCGCGCAACGGCGGCTGACGACCCGCAGTACCGCGTGTGCGCCGGGCGGCGCACACGCTCCCGCCTTCATCCTTCCTTGAGTGTCGCGGTACCGGACTGTCTCGCGTGATTGCCGAGCCATCGGATACCCAATGCGAGCGCCGCCGCGCCCAGCGCGATCAGCGAACACTGGATCGCGACCGGCAGGTAGCCGTGCGGCCGCGGATCGACGAACGGGTAGGGGTACCAGTTCTCCACTGCGCCGCGCACGAGCGTATAGCCGAGATAGACGAGCGGAAAACCGAGCCAGGCGAACGCGCTGCTGCGTGCGATCGGCCGGCGCGGCTCCACGTACAGCCAGTCGCACAGCATCACGAGCGGCACGATCCGGTGCAGCACCCAGTTGTTGAACGCCGGCGTGACGTGGCGCAGCGCATCGGGCCGCGCCAGCAGGAGTTCGTAGATGATCGCGGTGATCAGCACGTACAGCACGGCCGCGCCGCGCATCGATTCGTAGCGGGCCGAGCCGGGGCGCGCGATGCGCCACAGCCCCGCGGCCAGCATCGCGGCCGCGTAGAGGCTGCTCAGTTGCGTGAAGTAGCTGAGATAGTTGCCGAGATGGAAGTTCGGCAGGTGCCAGTAGTCGGCGATGCTGTGCACGGTCGTGGACACCGCGAGCAACGCGGCGGTCAGCCGATAGGCCGCAACGAAGAACGCTTTGCTCATGATGCCCGCGCGCCGTCGCACCAAAGCTTCATCGTGCCACAGCCGCTTGCGCGCGCGATGCGGATTTTCCATATGAGGGGCGCGCGCGGGGGCGCGCCGCCGATTCGTCGGATATTTGACCGCGCCGCGTAAAACCGGACGCCCGTGCGGCTACAATCGCGAAAGCCTGGCCGGGCGCAGGGGCGGTTGCCGCCCGCGCTCCTTCCCGCATACGACACACGAGACGAAGCATGAGAAACATCCTCGCGAAACAGACGCGCTACAGCTCGCCCGCGATCTTCTTCCACTGGGCCATCTTCGTGCTGGTGGCGCTGGCCTACCTGGCCATCGAGATCCGCGGCCCGAAAGGCAGCGACAGCCGCGTGTTCTGGATGAACGTGCACCTCACCGCGGGCACGTTCGTGCTCGTGCTGTCGGTGTTGCGCGTGCTGTGGCGCGCCGTCAGCCGCGTGCCGGAAGCCATTCCGCAGGCGGCGCTGCTGCGCTGGCTGTCGAGGCTCGCGCATCTCGCGCTCTACGTGTTCATCATCGCGCAGCCGCTGCTCGGCATCATGATGATCAACCTGGGCGGCAAGCCGGTGTCGCTCGACTGGCTCGGCGTGTCGTTCACGCTGTTCGGCCCCGACAAGGCGCTGCGGCCGACGATCAAGGAGGCGCACGAACTGATCGGCAACGCGTTCTACTTCGTGATCGGCCTGCATGCGCTGGCCGCGCTGTATCACCATTTCATCCGGCGCGACGACGTGCTGCGGCGCATGGCACCCTGATCGCCGCGTTCCGGGCGCATTTCGCCGGCGGGGGCGCATGGTTGTGCTGACAACCATGCGCCCCCGGTCTGTTTACCGGCACGGGTGGCTGGTCATCACGTTGAACATTCTGTAACATCTCGGCTGCTTTTACATTCCGCTTACTCGCCGCCGCGCATGCTGCACCGACATCGTCACCTGACCGCCTGGCTCGGCGTGCTCGCGATCTGGATCGCGATCGCGGCGCCGCTGGTGTCGCAGTGGCGCATCGCGCAAGCCACCACGCCGGACGCCATCGTCTGTAGTGCAGAGCATGGTGCGCATCGGTCGGCCGATACGCGCAGCGTGCACGATCACGCGCTGCATCTCGACGCGTGCGGCTACTGCGGTTTCTTCGCCCACAGCCCCGCGATCGGCGCGCCTGCCGCCGCATCGTTCGCTGCCATCCCCGCCGTTTCCGTGTCCGCCGCCGCGCCGTCCTCCGTCGCGGCGCGCGCCGACCGCTATCCGCGCGCGTATCCACGCGCACCGCCCGAGCGCGCCTGACGCGCTGTCATCCGTTCTTACTACCGCCGATATCCGTGCGGCCCGTCGCGGCCGCGTGGAGGGCGTCACTCGGGCTTTCGATCATGACCAAATTCCAGTTGCGTGCGCCGCGGGCGTCACGCAATGCCTGTGCGCGGCGCGTGCCGCGCATGTTGAAACTTACCGTTCCTGCGCTCGCTGCCGGCGCGCTGGCAGCGAGCGCCGCGGCGGCCGAAACGGCGCGTGCGGACGCCGCGCCCGTGAACGAGTCGGCCGCGCTGCTGCCGCCCGTCGAAGTCGTCGCGTCGCCGCTGTCCACGCCGCTCGTCGTCGTCACGGATCCGAAGGCGCCGCGCCAGCCGCTGCCCGCCAGCGACGGCGCGGATTACCTGAAGACGATCCCCGGCTTCACGTCGATCCGCAGCGGCGGCACGAACGGCGACCCCGTGCTGCGCGGGATGTTCGGTTCGCGCTTGAACATCCTGGCGAACGGGATGCCGACACTCGGCGCATGCCCGAACCGGATGGACGCGCCGACGTCGTACATCGCACCGGAAAGCTATGACAAGGTCACCGTCGTGAAGGGTCCGCAGTCCGTGCTGTACGGCCCCGGCGCGTCGGCCGGCACCGTGCTGTTCGAGCGCGTGACGCCGCGCTTCGAGCGTCCGGGCATGCGTTTCGACGGCAGCCTGGTCGGCGGGTCGTTCGGTCGCAACGACCAGAACATCGACTTGACGGCCGGTACGCCGGACGTCTATGGCCGCGTGACCGCGAACCACGCGCATTCGCAGGACTACAAGGACGGCAACGGCAACACGGTGCCGTCGCAGTGGGACAAGTGGAATGCCGACGCGGCGCTCGGCTGGACGCCCGACGACCACACGCGCGTCGAGCTGACCGCCGGTACCGGCGACGGCTATGCGCGTTACGCGGGCCGCGGGATGGACGGCGCGCATTTCCGCCGCGAGACCTTCGGGCTGTCGTTCGACAAGCGGCACCTCGGCGACGTGCTCGACCGGATCGAGGCGCGCGTGTACTACAACGAAGCCGATCACGTGATGGACAACTACACGTTGCGGCAGCCCGACCCGGCCAGCAGCATGCCGATGCGGATGGCGGCCGACGTGCGGCGCCGCACGGTCGGTGCGCGCGCGGCCGCGACGTTCCGTTTCGGCGACGACTTCAAGCTCGTGACGGGTGTCGACGCGCAATCGAACCGGCTCGATTCGCGTTCGTCGATGGGGCGGCAGGACTACCGCGACCAGCCGTGGGATGCGCAGGCGACGATGTGGAACGCGGGCACGTTCGGAGAGCTGACGTGGTATGCGAGCGAAGTGTCGCGCGTGATCGGCGGCGCGCGCATCGACTATGCGAGCGCTCGCGACAAGCGCGCGATGACGAGCGGAATGATGACGAGCAAGCCGAACCCGACCTTCGACGACGATCGCTCGCGCGTGCTGCCGAGCGGCTTCGTGCGCTACGAGCGCGATCTCGCGTCGCTGCCCGTCACGTGGTACGCCGGGATCGGACATGCGGAGCGCTATCCCGACTATTGGGAGCTGTTCTCCGCGAAGCGCGGGCCGGCCGGTTCGGTCAACGCGTTCTCGGCGGTGCAGCCGGAGAAGACCACGCAGGTCGACATCGGCGCGCAGTACAAGAGCGACCGGTTCGATGCATGGGTGTCGGCGTATGCGGGCTACGTGCAGGACTTCATCCTGTTCAACTATGCGGCCGGGATGATGGGCCCGACCACGCAGGCGACCAACGTGAATGCGCAGATCATGGGCGGTGAAGCGGGCGTGTCGTGGCGGCCTGTTGCGCCGCTGCGCGTCGAGACGTCGCTCGCGTATGCGTGGGGGCGTAACGTGGCGAGCGGCGATCCGCTGCCGCAGATGCCGCCGCTCGAGGCGCGTATCGGGCTCGAGTACACGCGCGGGGCATGGTCGGCCGGCGGCCTGTGGCGGATCGTTGCGCCGCAGCATCGCTATGCGCTGAACGAGGGCAACGTGGTCGGCAAGGACTTCGGTCCGAGCGCCGGATTCGGCGTGCTGTCGCTGCATACGCAATACAACGTCAGCAAGACCGTGCAGATCTCGGTCGGCGTCGACAACGTGCTGAACAAGGCCTACACCGAGCACCTGAACCTCGCCGGCAACGCGGGCTTCGGCTATCCGGCGAACGCGCCGGTGATGGAGCCGGGCCGGACCGCCTGGGTGCGCGTGAGCGCGAAGCTGTAGCGCACGGCACGTGTGCATTGCAGCATGCACGCGCATGAACGCGGCCCCGCCCGAACGGGCGGGGCGCGTCAACCGATTAGAGAACCGTATCTAGTCAGGGGGCAAACGTTCGCGACTCGTGATTCACTCCCGCATTCGACGCACACGGCGCGCGATGCAGCGTGCGTGTCGATCCGGTGTCATTCGCACCGGCAGCACAATAATCAGGAGAACATGCATGGCCAGATCGATGCGTTCCAGGGTAATGGCAGGGGCAGTGGCATGCGCGATGAGCGTCGCGCCGTTCGCGGGGACGACCGCGCTGACGACGCTCGCGACGACACAATCGGCAGTGGCGGCGACCGCGCCCGCCGACAACTACGCGGCGACGCGTTATCCGATCATCCTCGTGCACGGGCTCACGGGCACCGACAAGTACGCCGGCGTGCTCGAGTACTGGTACGGCATCCAGGAGGATCTGCAGCAGCACGGCGCGACCGTCTACGTCGCGAACCTGTCGGGCTTCCAGAGCGACGACGGCCCGAACGGGCGCGGCGAACAGCTGCTCGCCTACGTGAAGACGGTACTCGCCGCGACGGGCGCGACCAAGGTCAATCTCGTCGGCCACAGCCAGGGCGGGCTGACGTCGCGCTATGTCGCGGCCGTCGCGCCCGACCTCGTCGCGTCGGTGACGACGATCGGCACGCCGCATCGCGGCTCCGAGTTCGCGGACTTCGTGCAGAGCGTGCTCGCGTACGATCCGACCGGGCTGTCGTCGACGGTGATTGCCGCGTTCGTCAATGTATTCGGAATCCTGACGAGCAGCAGTCACAACACGAACCAGGACGCGCTTGCATCGCTGAAGACGCTGACGACCGCGCAGGCGGCGACCTACAACCGGAACTATCCGAGCGCGGGCCTTGGCGCACCGGGCAGCTGCCAGACCGGCGCACCGACGGAAACGGTCGGCGGCAACACGCATCTGCTGTATTCGTGGGCCGGCACGGCGATCCAGCCGACGCTCTCGCTGTTCGGCGTGACGGCGGCGCAGGACACGAGCACCATTCCGCTCGTCGATCCCGCCAACGCGCTCGATCCGTCGACGCTCGCGCTGTTCGGCACCGGCGCGGTGATGATCAACCGCGGCTCGGGCCAGAACGACGGGCTCGTGTCGCAGTGCAGCGCGCTGTACGGCAAGGTGCTGAGCACGCGCTACAAGTGGAACCACATCGATGAGATCAACCAGCTGCTCGGCGTGCGCGGCGCGTATGCGGAAGATCCGGTCGCGGTGATCCGCACGCATGCGAACCGGCTGCAGCTCGCGGGCGTGTAATCGATGACCGCACGTGAAGGGCGCGCGCCGCTGGCGCGGCGCGCAGCAGTCTACGGTGTCGTGGGGCTGGCGGCGATCGCCGGCGTCGCGATGTGGAGCGGGGCGGGCTGGCATCGCGGGGCGGGTACCGCCGGTGACGCACCGGATGCGGCAGCGGTGGGCGGCGTGCCGGCCGCCTCGCCGCAGGCCGCCGTGCCGGCGAGCACGGGCTTGCCGCCGTCGCTGGCCGGTTCCAGCGCGCCGCGGCTGCCGCTCGATGCTGGCGGCCATCTCGCGAAGTCGCGCGCGGTGCGCGATTTCTTCGACTATTGCCTGACCGCGCAGAGCGATTTGAGCGCGGCCGCGCTCGATGCGTTCGTCGTGCGCGAGATCGCCGCGCAGCTCGACGGCACGCTCGCGCAGGCCGAGGCGCTCGACGTGTGGCACCGCTACCGCGCGTATCTCGACGCGCTCGCGAACTTGCGCGATGCCGGCGCGGTCGACAAGGCCGACCTCGGCGCGTTGCAGCTCGCACTCGATCAGCGCGCGTCGATCGCGTACCGTACGCTCGGCGACTGGAGCCAGCCGTTCTTCGGTGCGGAGCAGTGGCGGCAGCGCTACGACCTCGCACGGCTGAAGATCACTGAGGATCGCTCACTGACCGATGCGCAGAAGGCCGAGCGGCTCGCGGCGCTCGAGCAGCAGATGCCGGCCGACGAACGGGCGGCGCAGCAGCGGATCGACCGGCAGCGCGCGGCGATCGACCAGATCGCGCAATTGCAGAAGAGCGGCGCGACGCCCGACGCGATGCGCGCGCAGCTGACGCAGACGCTCGGCCCCGACGCCGCCGCGCGCGTCGCGCAGATGCAGCAGGACGATGCATCGTGGCAGGGCCGCTATGCGGACTACGCGGCGCAGCGTGCACAGATCGAATCGGCGGGATTGTCGCAGCAGGACCGCGACGCGCAGATCGCCGCGCTGCGGCAGCGCGTGTTCACGAAGCCCGGCGAAGCCGTGCGCGCGGCATCGCTCGACCGCGCGGCCGGCAGCACGCAATGATGGGGGCGTCGCCGCGTGTGGCCGGTCTGGTGCGGCCTTACGCGGCGCGCGTGATGTCGCGCGGCAGATGCTGCTCGATGGTATCGGCGAGCGTGTCGAACGCGGGCCTGATCCCTTCGTGCGCGACGCATGCATAGCCGAGCAGCAGGCCCTGCCGCGCGGTGTCGAGGCTGCTGTAGTAGCTGGTGAGCGGGCGCACGATCACGCCCGCATCGAACGCGCTCTGGGTGACCGCACGATCGTCGCACGCGTCGGGCAGGCCGAGCACCAGATGCAGGCCGGCCTCGTCGCCCATCACGGGCAGCGCATCGCCGAAGCGTGCGCGGATCGCGTCGATCATCAGTTGCCGGCGCTCGCCGTACAGCGTCCGCATTCGTCTGACGTGCGAAGTGAGGTGGCCGTCCATGATGAATTCGGCGAGCACGGCCTGCTGCATCAGCTGGCCCTCGCGGTACAGCTCGGACAATCCGGTGCGGAACGTATCGACCAGATGTTCGGGCACCACCATGTAGCCCATCCGCAGCCCCGGAAACAGCATCTTGCCGAGGCTGCCGACGTAGATCACGCGGCCGCCGTCGTCGAGCCCCTGCAGCGACGCGAGCGGACGGCTGCCGTAGCGGAATTCGCTGTCGTAGTCGTCCTCGATGATCCAGCAGCGGTGCTGGCGCGCGTATTCGAGCAGCATCCGGCGCCGCGCGAGACTCATCACCATGCCAAGCGGGTACTGATGCGACGGCGTGACGAGCACGAGTCGCGGCGGATGCTGCATGTCGCTCACCCGCGGGTCGAGCCCTTCCTGGTCGACCGGCACCGGTGCGAGCGAGAGGCCGGCCGCCTGCAGCACGCTGCGCACGCCCCAGTAGCATGGCTCCTCGACCCACGCGCGATCGCCGATGTCGGACAGCAGTCGCACCGCGAGATCGATCGACTGGTGAATACCCGTCGTGATGATCACCTGGTCCGGCGAGCATTTGACCGAGCGCGCGACCCGCAGGTAATCGGCAAGCGCGCGCCGCAACGGCCGGTAGCCACCGCCCGGCGCATAGGTCAGCAATTCGGGATTGGCTTCCTTCCACAGCCGCGCCTGCAGGCGGCTCCACGTGCGGCTCGGAAATTCCGACACGTCCGGCACGCCCGGCATGAACGCCCCCCACTGGCGCCGCGACACGCCTGCGTGCTCGATCAGCTGCCGCCCGCGGGTCGACAGGCTGCCCTGCGCATCCGGCGGCGGCAGTTCGTCGGCGGCCGACGGCGCCGGCGCGGTGCCCGGCGCGTGGATCGCCGCGGCGTCCGGCCGCGTATCGGCCACATAGGTGCCGCTGCCGGTCGTCGTCAGCACGTAGCCTTCGGCCGTCAGCTGGTCGTACACGTGCAGCACGGTATTGCGCGCGATCGACAGGTCGCCCGCGAGCGTGCGCGAGCTCGGCAGTTTCGTCCCTGGCCCCAATTCCCCGGTCAGGATGGCTTGCTGCATCAGCTGCAGCAACTGCCGGTACATCGGCTCCGGCGAGCTGCGGTCGAGGCGGGCGGAGAGCCAGTCGGCGACGATCACGGTATCCAAAGTGGTCCTACTTGGAATATTGAAATGGTTCCCTAGTATAGAACCGTGAGGGCCGTATAGTGGGTCCATCTCAAAAACGTTTTGTCGCGAAGCAAGGGGACAGCCACGATGAAGTCCGATGATGTGATCGTCAGCTTTCGCGGCGTGCGGAAGACCTACGACGGTGAAACGCTGGTGGTCAAATCGCTCGACCTCGACATCCACCGCGGGGAATTCCTGACGCTGCTCGGGCCGTCGGGTTCGGGCAAGACCACCTGCCTGATGATGCTTGCCGGCTTCGAATTCCCGACCGGCGGCGAGATCCGCCTCGACGGCGAGCTGCTGAACAACGTGCCGCCGCACAAGCGCAACATCGGCATGGTGTTCCAGAACTACGCGCTGTTCCCGCACCTGACGGTCGAGCAGAACGTCGCGTATCCGCTGACCGTGCGCAAGCTGCCGGCCGGCGAGCGCGCGGAACGCGTCGCGCACGCGCTGAAGATGGTGCAGATGGAGCGCTTCGCGAAACGCTATCCGGCGCAGCTGTCGGGGGGCCAGCAGCAGCGCATCGCACTGGCGCGCGCGCTCGTGTTCGAGCCGAAGCTGGTGCTGATGGACGAGCCGCTCGGCGCGCTCGACAAGCAGCTGCGCGAACACATGCAGTACGAACTGAAGGCGCTGCACGAAAAGCTCGGCGTGACCTTCGTGTACGTGACGCACGACCAGGGCGAGGCGCTGACGATGTCCGATCGCGTCGCCGTGTTCGACAAGGGCATCGTGCAGCAGCTCGACACCGTCGACCGCCTGTACGAATCGCCGTGCAACGAGTTCGTCGCCAACTTCATCGGCGACAGCAACCGGCTGCGCGGCACCATCGCGCGCGTCGACGGCGAGTTCTGCGAATTCCGCCTCGACGACGGCACGAAGCTCGTCGGCCGCCATATCGGCGAAGCCGCCGAGGGTGCGTCGGCCGTCGCGTGCATTCGCCCCGAACGCATGAGCCTCGCCGCGCACGGCGCGAACGGCGCGAATGGCGCCGCCGCCAATTGCCTGAGCGGCGAAGCGCGCAGCCTCATCTATTTCGGCGATCACGTGCGCATGCGCTGTGCGTTGCCTGGCCAGGACGAATGTTTCGTGAAGGTGCCGCTCGGCACCGGCGCGCTCGATGCGTTCTCGCCCGGCGCGCCGGTCTCGCTCGCATTCGCACCCGAACACCTGCGCGTGTTCGCTTAACCCCGGTTTCCCCGTTTTTCCGCAGCACGTCGTCAACAACAAAGCCCACTTCCACCACGAGAGGAGAGGAACCATCATGAAACGAGCAAGCTTTACCGCGCGCCGCACGGCACTCGCGCTGGCACTGGTCGCGTTCGGTGCATCGGCATCGGCATCGGCTGCGGAACTCACGGTCGTCAACTTCGGCGGCGCGAACGGCGACGCGCAGAAGGCCGCGTTCAACCAGCCGTTCGAAAAGGCGACCGGCAACAAGGTCACTGCCGTCGAGTACAACGGCGAGCAGGCGAAGGTGAAGGCGATGGTCGAGGCGAAGCACGTCAACTGGGACGTGGTCGAGGTCGAATCGGGCGACCTGAACCGCGGCTGCGACGAAGGGCTGTACGAGAAGCTCGACTGGTCGAAGATCGCGAAGAAGTCCGACCTGATTCCGGAATCGCCGCAGGTGTGCGGCGTCGGTTTCTTCGTGTGGTCGACGGCGCTGTCGTACAACGCGGACAAGCTGAAGTCGGCGCCGACCGGCTGGGCCGATTTCTGGAACGTGAAGAAATTCCCCGGCAAGCGCGGGATGCGCAAGGGCGCGCGCTACAACCTCGAATTCGCGCTGATGGCCGACGGCGTCGCGACGAAGGACGTGTACAAGGTGCTCGGCACGAAGGCCGGCCAGGACCGCGCGTTCAAGAAGCTCGACGAGCTGAAGCCGTACATCCAGTGGTGGGAAGCGGGCGCGCAGCCGCCGCAGTTCCTCGTCGCCGGCGACGTCGTGATGTCGACCGCGTACAACGGCCGCATCGATGCCGCGCAGAAGGAAGGCAAGAACCTGAAGGTCGTGTGGAACGGCAGCATCTACGACCTCGACTACTGGGCGATTCCGAAGGGCTCGCCGAACAAGGCGCTGGCCGAGCAGTACATCGCGTATTCGCTGACGCCGAAGCCGCAGCAGGCGTATGCGCAGCACATCGCGTACGGCCCGGCGAACATCGCGGCGATCAAGTCGCTCGATGCGAAGACGCTCGCGAACCTGCCGAACTCGCCGGCGAACGGCAAGAACGCGGTGCTGGAGGACATCGGTTTCTGGACCGATCACAGCGACGAGCTCGAGCAGCGCTTCGCCGCGTGGGCGACGAAGTAACCGCCGCTCAGGTGTCCTGATGCAACCGGCCGCGCGATGCGTCGTTCGCGTCGCGCGGCATTCCGCCGGAACGTGCCTGGCCGGAGAGAACCGTTGAATACGTTGACGATCGCGCCTTCCTCGCAGTCGAACGCCGCGCTCAAGCGCGAGCTGAAGGCTGCCGAGGCCCGCAAGCGCACGATGGCGCTGTTGCTGGTCGCGCCGCTCGCGATTTTCCTGCTGCTGATTTTCGTCGTGCCGATCGGCACGCTGCTCACGCGCGCGGTGCAGAACCCCGAGATCGCGACCGCGTTGCCGAACACGGTCGCGGCGCTGTCGGGCTGGGACCGCAAGGCGCCGCCGGCAGACGCCGCGTATGTCGCGCTCGCGGCCGACATGACGAAGGTGGCCGACAGCGAGGCGATGGGGGCGCTCGCGCGGCGCCTGAACACCGAGATTCCCGGCTATCGTTCGCTCGTCGCGAAGACGGCGCGCGCGATGCCGCTGAAGGGCGACAACGACGCGGCGCTGACGCCCGCGCAGACGCGCGCGAAATTCATCGACCTCGACTCGCGCTGGGGTGACGCCGCGTACTGGCAGGCGATCGCGAAGAATGGCAGCCAGGTGTCGCCGTTCTACCTGCTCGCCGCGCTCGACCACAAGCAGGACGGCTTTGGCCACATCGTGCAGGCTGATCCCGACCAGTCGATCTACCTCGCGATCTTCGGCCGCACGTTCGTGATCGGCATCGCCGTCACGCTCTTTGCGCTGCTGCTCGGCTACCCGCTCGCGTACTGGATCTCGACGCAGTCGGAACGGCGCGCGAACCTCGTGATGATCCTCGTGCTGATTCCGTTCTGGACCTCGGTGCTCGTGCGCGTCGCCGCATGGATCGTGCTGCTGCAGAGCGAAGGGCTCATCAATACGGCGCTGATCGGCAGCGGACTGATCTCGCATCCGCTGACGCTGCTGTTCAACCGCGTCGGCGTGTACATCTCGATGACGCACATCCTGCTGCCGTTCATGATCCTGCCGCTGTACAGCGTGATGAAGTCGATTCCGCCCACGTACCAGCGCGCGGCCGTGTCGCTCGGCAGCCATCCGTTCGCCGCGTTCTGGCGCGTGTACGTGCCGCAGACCTATCCGGGCGTCGGCGCGGGCGCGCTGCTCGTGTTCATCCTCGCGATCGGCTACTACATCACGCCCGCGCTGCTCGGCGGGCCGAACGACCAGATGGTCAGCTACTACGTCGCGTACTTCACGAACGTGACCATCAACTGGGGCATGGCGTGCGCACTCGGCGGGCTGCTGCTCGCGGCGACGCTCGTGCTGTACGCGGTGTACGGGCGCTTCACGCGCACCAACGTGAGCCTCGGCTGAGCGCCGCGTACTACGAAACGGAAAGGGGATGCCGACCATGAAACTCGCCAGGCCGCTGTTCGCGCCGCACATGTCGTTCGTCGAGCGCGCGTGGTACGTCGCGTTGCGCGTGCTCGTCGTGCTGACGCTGCTGTACCTGATCCTGCCGGTCCTCGCGATCGTGCCGCTGTCGTTTTCGTCGAGCACGTTCCTCGTGTATCCGATTCCGGGTTTTTCGACGCGCTGGTACGAGAACCTGATCGCATCGGACGAGTGGCGGATGGCCGCGAAGAACAGCTTCATCGTCGCGCCGTCGGCGACCGTCGTCGCGACCGTGCTCGGCACGCTCGCCGCGATCGGGCTCACGAAGGCCGACTTCCGCGGCAAGGGGCTGCTGATGGCCGTGCTGCTGTCGCCGATGATCGTGCCCGTTGTCGTCGTGGGCGTCGGCATGTACCTGTTCTTCGCGCCGCTCGGGCTCGCGAACACGTACACGGGGCTGATCGCCGCGCACGCGGCGCTCGGCGTGCCGTTCGTCGTGACGACGGTGGCCGCGACGCTGCAGGGCTTCAACCAGAACCTGGTGCGCGCGAGCCTGTCGCTCGGCGCGAATCCGGTGTCGACCTTCTTCCGCGTGACGCTGCCGGTGATCGCGCCGGGCGTGATGTCAGGCGCGCTGTTCGCGTTCGCGACGTCGTTCGACGAAGTGGTCGTCACGCTGTTCCTCGCCGGGGCAGACCAGACGACGCTGCCGCGCCAGATGTTCACGGGCATCCGCGAGAACATCAGCCCGACGATCGCTGCGCTTGCAACGATCCTGATCGTCTTCTCGACGAGCCTGCTGCTCGCGCTCGAATGGCTGCGCGGGCGCAATGCGCGGCGCGCGGTGAGCTGACCCATCACGCCCGGCACGATGCGCCGCCGTGCAGGGGGCACGCGGCGCATTTTCTTTCATTCGGCTGACTGACGAGGCGGTTGCCTGCACGTTCGGTGCGGCTCTGCAACAATACGGGCGCGGCGGCGCGCGTTCCGTGCGGTGCGACCGGAACGCCGCCACGAGTCCAATCCGCGGCGCAACGCGTCGCTCGTCAGCCGAGCCTCATCTTGTCCGAATTCGCTTCTCCCGCCGGCGCCCAGGAGCCGGCCGTCAACTGGCGCGCGATGTCCGCCGTGCTGCTGGCCGTCGCGCTCGCGACGCTCGACACCGCGATCGCGAACACTGCCCTGCCCGCGATCGCCGCCGACCTGCATGCGTCGCCGGCCGCTTCCGTGTGGATCATCAACGCCTATCAGCTCGCGATGGTCGCGACGCTGCTGCCGTTCGCGTCGCTCGGCGACATCGTCGGCCACAAGCGCGTATATATCGCCGGGCTCGCGGTGTTCACGCTCGCCTCGCTCGGCTGTTCGCTCGCATCGACGCTGCCGATGCTGACGGCCGCGCGAATCGTGCAGGGCTTCGGCGCGAGCGCGATCATGAGCGTCAACGTCGCGCTGATCCGTGGCCTCTTTCCCGCGCACCGGCTCGGCCGTGGCGTCGGCTTCAACGCGCTCGTCGTCGGTGTGTCGTTCGCGGTCGGGCCGACGATCGCGTCGCTGATCCTGTCGGTTGCGGCATGGCCGTGGCTGTTCGCCGTGAACGTGCCGCTCGGTGTGTTCGCGCTGGCCGTGGCGATTCCGTCGCTGCCGCAGACGGCGCGCGGCAAGCATGTGTTCGATCCGGTCGCCGCGCTGTTCAACGTGATCACGTTTGCGTCGCTGATCTTCGCGCTCGGCGAATTCGCGCAGCGCGGGCCGCTGTCCGTCGTGTTCGCGTCGGCCGCGGTTGCACTCGCGTTCGGCTGGCTGCTGATCCGCCGCCAGGCCGGGCATCCGGCGCCGATGCTGCCGGTCGACCTGTTCCGCCGGCCCGTGTTTACGCTGTCCGCACTGACCGCCGTGTGCGCGTTCGCCGCGCAGGGGCTCGCGTTCGTGTCGCTGCCGTTCTATTTCGAAACCGTCCTGCATCGCAGCGCGGTCGAGACGGGCTTCCTGATGACGCCGTGGTCGGCGATCGTCGCGTTCGCCGCGCCGATCGCGGGGCGCTTGTCGGATCGCTATCCGCCGGGCCTGCTCGGCGCGATCGGTCTGGCGTTGCTGAGCGCGGGCATGGTGTCGCTTGCGGCGCTGCCGGTGTCGCCGGGTGTCGTCGACATCGGCTGGCGGATGATGCTGTGCGGCGCGGGTTTCGGCTTCTTCCAGTCGCCGAACCTGAAGGCGCTGATGTCGAGTGCGCCGCCCGAACGCAGCGGCGGCGCGAGCGGGATCATCGCGACCGCGCGGCTGATCGGGCAGGCGACGGGCGCGGCGCTCGTCGCATTGTCGTTCGGGATCGCGGGGCGCCACGGGCCGACGCTCGCGTTGATGCTCGGTGCAGGGTTCGCCGGGGCGGCGAGCGTCGCGAGCGGATTGCGGCTCTTTGCGCCGTCGCATCGGGCCGGTGTGCCGGCCGCGTCGGAGCGCGTGAAGGAGCCGGCGGCGGAATAGGAGAGACGAACCGGCGCGCGGCACACTTCGCCACGCGCCGGGCTTCAAGCTTCGCTTAGAACCCGCCCGACTTGATCAGCTGGTTGAGGTTCGCGATGTTCAGGCTGCCGAAGCCGGTCGTCAGGTCCCAACCGGTGCCGGCCGTATAGCCATACCCCTGATAGCCGTTGTTGCCCGACACGACGTCATAGCGCACGAGCGACGGATGGGACGGAATGTCCGCATAGAAGTTGCCGGCCGGGAAACCGAGGCCCGTGCCGTTCGCCGCGAGCAGGCGTGCCCAGAAGCCCGTGAAGATCGGTGCGGCGAGGCTCGTGCCGCCGATCTGCTGCAACTGGCCGTAGTTGTAGATGTACGCGCCCGTGCTTTGCGCGGCGTCGAACGCGACGTCCGGCAACTGGCGGTTGCTGCCCGACTGCCACGACGGTGCGGGCAGGATCGTGCTGACGCCGCCGCCCGTTGCCCACAGCTTGCCGTTGCCGTCGAGCCCTTCATTCCACACCGTCTCGTTCGAGAACGCGCCTGACGACGTCGTGTAGAGCGTCGTGCCGCCGATCGCGAGCACGTGCGGCGATGCAGCCGGCCACGACACCGTGTAGTTCGCGCCGTCCGGGTAGCCGCGGTTGTTGCACTCGTACACGCCTTCGTCGCCCGACGATACCGAGAACGTCTGGCCTTGTGCCGCCGCCGTCGTGAAGATCTGCTCCTCGGCGTCGATCGTGCCGTCCGCGTTCGCATCGGTTTCACACCAGCCGAGCGACACGTTGATCACCTTCGCGGTGTTGTCCGACACGGCGCGGTTGAACGCCTGTGTGAGGCCCGTGTTGCCGCTCGCATTGAGGTCGGCCATGTAGAACACGAGCTTGCCGACCTGGCCGCCGGCCGAGCCGACGATCGACTGGCTGTCGAGATCCCATTCGCCCTGGCCGTCCTGGTCGTCGGTGTAGCTGCCGCCCGAGCCGTTGGTCTTGACGGTCTGCGTCGTCACCGCGCCGTAACCGTTGCTCGACGTGAACTGCTTCAGGTCCTGCAGCGTCTGCGACACGCCGCCGATCGTGATGATGCCGACGGTCACGCCGGCCGCGGTCGGCACGCCGGTTGCGTTGTAGAGGCCCGGGAATTCCTTCGGATAGTGGCCGGTCGCCGTGCCGGCTGCAAGCGCCTGCGGCTTCGACACGTTGCCGATGCGCAGCAGCGGCCGCGCGTGTGCAACGTTCTGCAGCCCGAGCACCGAGCCGACGACGTCGCCGAGCGCACGCGGCACTTGCGCGGTCGACGCATTGGCGAAGCCCGAGCGGCCTGCGTACTCGAAGTGCACGAGCGACGTGTTGAACGCCGTCTTCACGGTGGCGGCCGTGCCGCTGGCGGAGACCAGCAGGCGGTTCGGCGCAACCTCGACGTTCACGAAGCCGCTCTTGTGCAGATAGTCGACGACCGACTTGACCTGCGCATCGGTCGGCGCGTAGTTGGCGAGGAACTGCTCGTGCGTGAGGTACTGGCGGTAATGCGCGCTGCCGGGCCGGTTCACGTCGCGCGCCAGTTGCTTGAGCTGCGCGGCGTTGCGCAGTTTCAGGCTGACGACGACGTTGGTCGTTTCACCGCCTGCCAGTTCGAGCGACGGCGCCGTGCTGCGCGCCATCAACTGCGGGCCGGTCAGAAAGGCCTTCGTATGCGTATCGACCCAATCCGTCGTCGCATGCGCCGCGGCGGCGGCGAACACGAACGGTGCCACGCACGCGAGGCGGCGGGGCGACGGAAGGGGAAGGGCAAACCAGGTGTTCCTTTTCATCGGGAGTCCTTTTTTAGGAGAGGCGACGTTACTGGAACCCCGGCCCTTGTGGGGCCGCGAGCGGTGACGAGCGTAGGGCGTCGGTGTCGTTCGGGTAGCTGCCATTTTCCACAGCTGTCAGTTCTGACATCGGCGCGTGCCGATGCGGGCGTGGTGCCGGAAGCGCGAGCAATGGTGAGCACGGCGAACGGAACCGGTTCGCGGCACGACAGCGCGGCCACGTGTGACGTTCGCACGCACGAGTTGCTCGTCGCGGCATCGAAACGTGCGCGATCGCGGAGTGGATCGACGCGCGAACGCGTGGCGTTTGCGTGTCCGTCACCGCGCGCCGAGTCGCACTATGTGGTCAGGCAAAGCGATGCGGAAGGAACGAATGCCCGCATGCACAAAAACGGGGCCGGTTGAGCGCGAACGTTTCCCGAACTGTGGAACAGCGCGCAGGGCAGTCTTGCAGGCGGCTTTCGGATCGCATGTCGCGATTGCGGATTAGAGGAAACGCTCGAATCCGGCGGCGGGCGCGAGCCGGCGCGCCGTAGACGTCACCCGCTCGCGATCGACAGACATCGCCCGCGAAATTCCGCCTTGACGCACGACGATCAGCGGATATCCTTCGATTCATAACCATTCGGTTATGGATTTTGGACGATATGCAGAAGACCTACGACATGCTTTTCCGGACACTCGCCGATCCCACGCGCCGCGCGCTTTTCGAGCGGCTGTGCGAGGAGGGCGAGCTGACGGTAGCCGCGCTGACGGCCCATGCGGGCGTCTCACAGCCGGCCGTGTCGAAGCACCTCGGTGTACTGAAGCAGGCCGGGCTCGTGAATGACCGTCACGAAGGCCGGCAGACGCACTACAGCGCGCAGCCGCAGGCGCTGGCCCCGCTGATCGACTGGACGAGCCAGATGGCAGGTTTCTGGCAGAGCCGGTTCGATGCCCTCGAAGATCTGCTCAAAAGGATGGATCAGTAATGAACCAAGCCACTACCGAAACGCGCTCCGTCGTCGTCGACCGCGAGCTGCCTCATTCGCCGGAGAAGATCTGGCGTGCGCTCACGCAGCCGCACCTGATCGAGGCGTGGCTGATGAAGAGCGACTTCGAGCCCGTCGCGGGCCGCGCCTTCAGCTTCCGTGCGGACTGGGGCTCGGTCGACTGCACGGTGCTGACGATCGAGCCGCCGCGCACGCTGTCCTACACGTGGGCCGCGTACGGCCTCGAAAGCGTCGTCACGTGGACGCTCACGCCGACGGCGGCCGGCACGCACCTGCGCATGGAGCAGGTCGGTTTCCGCGCGGATCAGGAACAGGCGTACCGCGGCGCGCAGCATGGCTGGGTCCGGTTCTTCGAGTCGCTCGAACAGGTGCTGGCGCGCCCTGACGAAGGCACGGAGGCTCGCGCATGAGTTCAACGGACCTTACACCGTCGGCGCGCATCGATGCGCTGATTGCCGGCATCGCCGACTGGCGCGGCAAGACCTTCGCCGATCTCCGCCAGACGATCCTCGCTGCGCAGGCGGGCATCGTCGAGGAATGGAAATGGATGGGCAGCCCGGTCTGGTCATGCGACGGGATGATCGCGGTGGCGAACGCGCACAAGGGCAAGGTGAAGCTGACCTTCATGCACGGCGCGCAACTCCCTGATCCCGACAAGCTGTTCAACGACGGCCTCGACGGCAATGCGCGACGCGCGATCGATCTGTTCGAAGGCGACCGGATCGACAAGCGGGCGCTTAAGAACCTCGTGCGCGCGGCGATCGAATACAACCGCACGCATCTGAAGAAGAACGCGCGGGCGGGTGCTGGCGCGAAGGCGCGCGGTGACAGGGCGGTGTAGGGCGCGGCCGGGCGGCGCGTCCCAATGCTGGTGCGCTGGCGATCGAGAGTCTCGGGCGAGTTGTGTGGATGGCGTTGCCGATCGTCAATGGCCCGCACATTTCTCGTCAGCGGCCATTGAGGCGAGCCCCGACACCGTCATCGGTCCTTGCGCCGGAAAGTGAACAGGGTGCCGCCACAGCAGTTGCCGCCCTGCAAGTAGACCTCGAAGGTTTTGTCGACGATGGCATAGCTGATCGTCGCGATGTCCAGGCGATCGTCAGGCAGAAAGTTTCCCGACATTGCCGGGACGAAATCGATCGCATCGCGGGCGAGCAGGTAGAGATGCTCGTCATGAACCGTCGTGGCGGGCGACAGTGTTTTCAGCGTGTCTTCCACGATATTGTCGTGAGGCTGGCTGATTTCGTACTGCATGCCCGCGTCGCGGTACGGAATCGACAGCAGCGCCTTGCCATCGACGCTCAGGCGTGTGGCGAGCGCCGTATCCACGGTGATCGTCATGCTGTCGAGGCGGTGCAAGTCCGCATGCGTCAGGCGCACGTCCGAGAATTCGCGGCGCGCCATTTCGATGGACGATACGTTCGATTTCCATCGGCCTTTCTCTCGCCATGAATCCCACATGGCGTTGGCCCCACCGGAGCCGGTGATGCTATCGAGCACATAAGTGCCGATCGCTTGCGTGAGAATGTCGCGTTTCGAGCCGATGACGACTTCCGAGGTCTGTTGCGCGTCGACGGGCAACTGCCGGTCGCCGCGGGCCGATGCCCAGGTACCGTCGAGCGTGTTGTTGGCCACCTTGCCCGTGAAGGTGCCGGTGCGTTGGCCGCCGCTCCCGATCTCGTCCATCGTAAAGGTCCCAGATGGCGCGATCTTGCCGTTCAGACCGATTGCGTTGCGCTTGCCGGCGTAGCGATAGCTTCCCGTCAACTTGCCGTCGACATTCTTGAGATCCATCGTGAACGCATAGCGATCACCGATCCGGCCTGCAAAGTGCTTGTGGAAGTACTGAGGGCCGGCCAGCGCCGACGTGGTGATCAACAAGGACAGAAGTGCTGCTGCGAGTTGCCGGGCAGGACGGAACATGGGGCGCGGTCGGGATCGATGGTGGCGCCATTGTGACACGGTGCCCTGCGCCGCAGCGCGGCTGGCGGTGTGCGTGGCGCGGCCGATCGGCGGGACGGCGATGCATCCGCGGCGAACAAAAAAAGCCCGACACGAGGTCGGGCATCCAAATCGGCCGCAACCGCCCGCGAGGCGGCTGCGGCACCTGCAAAAGCAGGACGCTTACGCTGCGAGCAGCGAGCGCAGCACGAACGGCAGGATACCGCCGTGCTTGTAGTAGTCGACTTCGATCGGCGTATCGATGCGCAGCAGCACCGGCACGCGCTGCGTTTCGCCGTTCTTGCGGTGGATCACGAGCGTGACGTCCTGCTGCGGCTTGAAGTCGTCGCCGAGGCCTTCGATGTCGTACGTTTCTTCACCGGTGATGCCGAGCGACTGGATGCTGTCCGCGCCCTTGAACTGCAGCGGCAGCACGCCCATGCCGACCAGGTTCGAGCGGTGGATCCGCTCGAAGCTGCGTGCGATCACGGCCTTCACGCCGAGCAGTTGCGTGCCCTTCGCGGCCCAGTCGCGCGACGAGCCCGTGCCGTACTCTTCGCCCGCGAACACGACGGTCGGCGTGCCGGCGGCGACGTACTGCATCGCCGCGTCGTAGATCGACTGCTGTTCGCCGCTCGGCTGGTGGATCGTCAGGCCGCCTTCGACACGCGTGCCGTCTGCCTTCGCCGGGATCATCAGGTTCTTGATCCGGACGTTCGCGAACGTGCCGCGCATCATCACGTCGTGGTTGCCGCGGCGCGAGCCGTAGCTGTTGAAATCGGCCTTCTGCACGCCGTTTTCTTTCAGCCACTTGCCTGCCGGCGAGTCTTCCTTGATCGAGCCTGCCGGGCTGATGTGGTCGGTCGTGACCGAGTCGCCGAAGATGCCCAGCGCACGCGCACCCTTGACCGTCGGAATCGATGCAGCCGGTTCCATCGAGAAGTCGTTGCCGAAGAACGGCGGCTCGGCGATGTAGGTCGACTTCGGCCAGTCGTACACCTGGCCCGATTCGCCCTCGATCTTGCTCCAGAGGTCGCCCTTCTTGGTCAGCTTCGAGTAGTTGTCCTCGAACTTCTTCGGATCGAGCGCGAACTTGAGCAGCGCGTGGATTTCTTCGCTCGTCGGCCAGATGTCGCCGAGGTAGATGTCGCGGCCGCCCTTGCCCTTGCCGACCGGTTCCGTCATCAGGTCGCGCGTGATGTTGCCGGCGATCGCGTACGCGACGACCAGCGGCGGCGACGCGAGGAAGTTCGCGCGGATGTTCGGGTGGATACGCGCTTCGAAGTTACGGTTGCCGGACAGCACGGCTGCCGCGACGATGTCGTTCTTCGTGATCGCTTCGTTCAGTTCCGGCGTGAGGTCGCCCGCGTTGCCGATACAGGTCGTGCAGCCATACGCCGCGACTTCGAAGCCGAGCTTCGACAGGTAGGGCAGCAGGCCCGTCTTCGTCAGGTACTCGGTGACGATGCGCGATCCCGGCGCGAGCGAGGTCTTGATCTTCGGATCGACCGTGAGGCCGGCCTCGACCGCCTTCTTCGCGAGCAGGCCGGCGGCCAGCAGCACGCTCGGGTTCGACGTGTTCGTGCACGACGTGATCGCGGCGATCAGGATGTCGCCGTTCTTCACGTCGACGCCGTTGCTCGTCGTGTACTGCGTGCCCAGGTCGTCCGCCTTCTTCGCGAAGCCGTTTTCCGCGACCGGCTTCGAGAACAGGTCGGTGAACGTCGACTTGACGTTGCCGATCTCGATGCGGTCCTGCGGGCGCTTCGGGCCGGCCAGCGACGGGGCGACCGTCGTCAGATCCAGCGTCACGACCTTCGTGTAGTCGATGTCGCCGGCCTTCGGGATGCCGAACAGCTTCTGCGCCTTGAAGTAGTTTTCGAACGCGGCGATTTCCGCCTTCGTGCGGCCCGTGCCTTCGAAGTAGTCGATCGTCTTTTCGTCGACCGGGAAGAAGCCCATCGTCGCGCCGTATTCCGGCGCCATGTTGCCGATCGTCGCGCGATCCGGCAGCGACAGCGACTTCGTGCCTTCGCCGAAGAATTCGACGAACTTGCCGACGACCTTCTCCTTGCGCAGCATTTCGGTGATCGTCAGCACCAGGTCGGTGGCCGTCACGCCTTCGCGCAGCTTGCCCTTCAGCTCGACGCCGACGACGTCCGGCGTCAGGAAGTACACCGGCTGGCCGAGCATGCCGGCTTCCGCCTCGATGCCGCCCACGCCCCAGCCGACCACGCCGATGCCGTTGATCATCGTCGTGTGGCTGTCCGTGCCGACGAGGGTGTCCGGGTAGTACACGGTGTCGCCGCCGTCCGCCTTCTTGTGGACGCCGCGCGCGAGGTATTCGAGGTTCACCTGGTGGACGATGCCCACGCCCGGCGGCACGACCTTGAACGTGTCGAATGCCTGCATGCCCCACTTCATGAACTGGTAGCGCTCGTTATTGCGCTGGAATTCCAGTTTCATGTTCAGGTCGAGCGCGTCCTTCTGGCGGAAGTAGTCGATCTGGACCGAGTGGTCGACGACGAGATCGACCGGGACCAGCGGCTCGATCTTCTTCGGGTTCTTGCCCGTGCGCTCGGCGACGCCGCGCATGGCCGCGATGTCGGCGAGCAGCGGCACGCCCGTGAAGTCCTGCAGCACGACGCGCGACACGACGAACGGAATCTCGTCGACACGCTTCGCGGTCGGCTTCCAGTTCGCGAGCTGCTCGATGTGCTCTTCGGTGATTTTCTTGCCGTCGTAGTTGCGCAGCACGGACTCGAGCACGATACGGATCGACACCGGCAGGCGTTCGATCTTCGTCTTCAGTTCCTTGCCGAGTTGCGGCAGCGAGTAGAACTTGCCTTTGCCGGAACCGCTGTCGAATTCCTTGAGGGTCTTGTGGAGATTGTGGGCCATGGTGATTTTCCTGGGTTTAAGGCTAGGAAACAAAGAGTCCTGTATCTGACGGCTATATCACATACAAGTCGACGTACTCATCGACCGGCATCGCTTCGAGCTTTGCCTGGTCCAGCGACACGTCGAGAATCGCTTGTTGCTGCTTTGCCGGGAAGCGGCGCGCGAGGTTGGCCCGGAACTTGTCGACCAGGAGCGGGATGCCGTCGGTGCGGCGCCGCCGATGGCCGAGCGGGTATTCGACCGCCACTTCGGCAAGCTTCGATCCGTCCGTGAACTCGATCGTCAGCGCATTCGCGATCGATCGCTTGTCCGGATCGTGATAATCCTTCGTGAACTGCGGATCCTCGACGCAGACGGTCTTCGCGCGCAGCGCGTCGATGCGGGGATCAGCGGCGGCCGAGTCTTCATAGTCGGCCGCGGTCAGCCGGCCGAACAGCAGCGGCACGGCGACCATGTACTGGATGCAGTGGTCGCGGTCGGCCGGATTGGCGAGCGGGCCCTGCTTGTCGATGATGCGGATCGCGGCCGCATGCGTGCGGATCGTGATCTTGCCGATGTCGTCGGTCGTGCGGCCCGCAGCGGCGAGTTGCGCGTGCAGCTGCAGCGCGGCCTCGGCGGCCGTCTGCGCATGGAATTCGGCGGGAAACGCGATCTTGAACAGCACGTTTTCCATCACGTACGTGCCGTACGGGCGCTGGAAGCGGAACGGCTTGCCGTCGAACAGCACGTCGTAGAAGCCCCAGGTCTTCGCGGTGAGCGCCGACGGGTAGCCCATTTCGCCCGTTCTCGCGATCAGCGCGAGGCGCACCGCGCGGGACGTGGCGTCGCCGGCCGCCCACGACTTGCGCGAACCGGTGTTCGGCGCGTGGCGGTAGGTGCGCAGCGCGTGGCCGTCGACGAACGCGTTGGAGACCGCGTTGATCAGCTCGTCGCGCGTGAGCCCGAGCAGCCGGCCGACGACGGCGGTCGACGCGACCTTCACGAGCAGCACGTGGTCGAGCCCGACCGCGTTGAACGAATTCTCGAGTGCGAGACAGCCCTGGATCTCGTGGGCCTGGATCATCGCGACGAGTACGTCGCGCATCAGGAGCGGCTTCCGGCCGGCCGCGACGGCCGTGCGGGAAAGCCAGTCGGCCGTCGCCAGGATCCCGCCGAGGTTGTCGGACGGATGACCCCATTCGGCGGCGAGCCAGGTGTCGTTGAAGTCCAGCCAGCGGATCATCGCGCCGATGCCGAACGCGGCCTGGACGGGATCGAGCTGGAAGGACGTGCCGGGCACCTTCGCGCCGTTCGGCACGATCGTGCCGGGCACGACGGGGCCGAGCAGCTTGGTGCAGGCAGGGTAGGACAGCGCCTCGAGTCCGCATCCGAGCGTGTCGATCAGGCAATGACGCGCCGTCTCCAGCGCGAGCGCGCTGTCGATGCCGGTGTTCAGCACGTAGTCGACGATATCGACGAGTACCGTATCCGGAGCAGGGCGGACGTTGGAGACCGGGGCGGACATCGAGGGGCCGAGGGGAACGCGCTTAGTTCGTTGCCGGCTTCAGCTCGTTCGATTGCGTCGGCGCCGCCGAGCCTTGTGCCATTTCCGGCGTCACGCATTCGTCCGCGAGGCGTTCGCCGCCGTTTGCGTCCGAGAACAGCATCGCCTTGGTCGGGATCACGACCAGCTTGAAGCCTGCTGCCGGATCGTAGAACGTGTCGGCACCCGTCGTCGTGGCTTGACGCGGCAGCTTGTAGTTCTTCTTCGCCCAGTGAACCGTGACGACCTGGTCGCGCTTCATGTCGCCGGCGAGGTCGAACGACAGGCCTTCCTTACAGGCCCACTTGACCGCGCCGTCCGGTACCGGATCGACCTTGGCTGCGGCACGCGCCTGCGCCTTCTTGCTGCGCGGGATGATGCGCTTGGCCGGCGCCGGGCGCTTGGCCGTTGCCTTCTTCGCGGTCGTCGTGGCCGTACCCTGGGCAAACGCGCTCGGAGCCGACACCAGCATCGTGGCGGACAAGGCGCCGATGGCGGTAGCGATCAGGAGTTTCTTCATGGAGTCAGAACCTTTCGATAATCAGTTGACAAGGGCCGGCAATCGAAACTGCCGGCCGGTTTGAAACTGCACGCGCCCCGAAAGCGCGCAGCGGCCGCTATTTTCACCTATTTGGCCGCGCACATATCAGGTTTTCGGGCTCCGTTACGTTTTTTGTCGTTTCGCAAACCTCTGTCCGGTTTGCGCATCGGCGAATGCATGAGATTCGTATATCCGGCGTAGCGGCCGGCGGCGCGCGCTTACGGCGCGGCGCCCGCGGCGGCCGGGCCGAACAGCGGCGCGGCCTCGGCCGGTACGGGCTGGCCGGTGGCGCGCGCACGGCGCAATACCGACCAGTAATAGCGATAACTCGCGCGATCGTGCAGCGTATCACCGTGGCGCGTCGGGCCCCAGTCGGCGGCCTGCGCGGCCAGCAGGATCTCGGCGGCCAGCGCGACCTCGTCGGTGCGCGGCGCGAACGCGTCGACGATCGGGCGGATCTGCGCGGGATGGATGCTCCACATCCGCGTGAACGCGAATTCGTCGCGCGCGCGGCGCGCATCGCCGGCCACGACGCTCATGTCGCGCACTTCGGTCGTCACGTTGTGCGACGGCGTCTTGCCGTGCGCGTGGCAGGCCGCGGCGATTTCGAGCTTCGCGCGGCGCACGAGCGGGTGGTCGAACTGGCCGGGCGAGCGCATCGCGGAATCGGGAATCGCGCCATGGTGCGCGGAGACGAAATCCATCAGCCCGAAGCTCAGCGTGCCGACCGTCGGCAGCGCGGCCAGGGCGGCCGCCTGCGCCAGCGCGCCGTGCGTCTCGACCAGCACGTCGACCGGAATCGGCTGCGCGATGCCGAGCTCGCGGCGCGTGCCTTCGATGAACGCGGTCATTTCGGCGGCGTCAGCCGCGCTGGCGATCTTCGGGAGCGTGATGTAGGCCGGTGCACGCGCGGCGCGCAGCACGATGCGGACGTCGTCGCGCCAATGCGGGTGGGAAAAGTCGTGGATCCGGACGCCGACGCGGCCGAAGCGGTTCTCGTCGCTGCCGAGCAGGTCGGCGACGAGGGCCGCGTGCGCGGTTTCCTGGCCGACGGCGGCGCCGTCCTCGCAGTCGAACGTGATGTCGAACACGGGGCCCAGCTCGGCCTGCAGCGCGAGCGACTTGCGCATCAGCTTTTCGCTGCCCGCGTAATGATCGCAGCAGGGCAGGATCGCGGGCGGGGACGCCCCGTCGTACAGCACTTGTGCAGGAGTGAGCGCGGCCATCTCTTCGACGTCAGGGGAGCGTGCAACGTGGAGAAAATCGGATTCGGGCAGGTTCTGGGCCGGTGCGCGGCGGCAAAACATGCGCGGATCGGATCGTTCGGCGGGGCCGGCGGCTGGCCGGCCCGGACCGAAACCGGGTGGCCCGAGGGCCGCCCGGCAAAGGCGCGTGATACTTAGTTCTTCAGCAGGTGAGCGACGCCATCGCGCTCTTCGAGCAGCTCGGCCAGCGTGCCGTCCATCTTCTCGCGCGAGAACGCGTCGATTTCCAGGCCTTCGACGCGCTTGTACTCGCCGTTTTCGCAGGTGACCGGCACGCCGTAGATGATGTCTTCGGGGATGCCGTACGAGCCGTCCGACGGGATGCCCATCGTGACCCACTTGCCGTTCGTGCCGAGCACCCAGTCACGGACGTGGTCGATCGCCGCGTTGGCTGCCGACGCTGCCGACGACAGGCCGCGCGCTTCGATGATCGCCGCGCCGCGCTTGCCGACGGTCGGGATGAACGTGTCGCGGTTCCACACGTCGTCGTTGATCAGCTTCAGCAGCGATTCGCCTTCGGCGGTCGCGAAGCGGAAATCCGGGTACATCGTCGGCGAGTGGTTGCCCCACACGGCGAGCTTCTCGATCGACGCGACCGGCTTGCCCGACTTGGCGGCGAGCTGCGACAGCGCGCGGTTGTGGTCGAGGCGCAGCATTGCCGTGAAGTTCTTCTTCGGCAGATCCGGTGCCGACTTCATCGCGATGTATGCGTTCGTGTTCGCCGGGTTGCCGACGACCAGCACCTTGACGTCGCGGCTCGCGACTTCGTTCAGCGCAGCGCCCTGGACCGTGAAGATTTCGGCGTTGGCCGACAGCAGATCCTTGCGTTCCATGCCCTTCGAGCGCGGACGTGCACCGACCAGCAGCGCGACGTCTGCATCCTTGAATGCAACCTTCGGGTCGTCGGTGATCACGACGCCCGCGAGCAGCGGGAACGCGCAATCGTCGAGTTCCATCACGACGCCTTTGACGGCGCCTTGGGCTTGCGGGAGGTCGAGCAGTTGCAGGATGACCGGCTGATCCTTGCCGAGCAGGTCGCCGTTCGCGATGCGGAACAGCAGGGAGTAAGCGATTTGACCTGCGGCGCCGGTGACGGCAACGCGCTTTGCGGGCTTAGCCATTGAAAATCTCCAGGACGGGTGAAGCGTTGGACGCTAGCGAAAACGCCATTCTATGCGCGTTGTGCGTAGCGTTGCATTGAAGCAGGGCGGAGGACTCGCGATGGCAGACGCGGTGAACCTGGAGACGGCCGTGGCACGTAGCCGGGGACGCGCTGTTGCACCCGCGAACCCTTGCTCGACCGGGAGTGTAGGAGCCGTCACGCGCAAAGTCAAACGGTATCATATGTCTTATATAAGACAGATGTTTTGCGGAAATTGAGTGGACGAAAAAGTGCGGTTTGTGATGAAATGCGCGCCATGACATCGAACCAGGCGAATACCGCGAATCAGACCGGCGCAGGCAGCCCAGGGCAGCCGGGCGCGGGCGATCCCGCACCTTCGCCTGTGGCGCCGCCGTCGCCGACGTTCAGCCCGTTATACCAGCAGATTAAGTCATTGATCACGCAAAGTCTCGAAACCGGTGAATGGAAGCCGGGCGAGATCATCCCGAGCGAAGTGGAGCTCGCGGCCCGCTACAAGGTCAGCCAGGGCACCGTGCGCAAGGCGATCGACGAACTGGCCGCCGAAAACCTCGTGGTCCGGCGCCAGGGCAAGGGTACTTTTGTTGCAACGCACAATGAGGACCGCGCGCAGTTCCGCTTCCTGCGTCTGCTGGCCGACGACGGTGCCGAACACCCGCACGTGAGCCGCCTGCTCGAATGCCGCCGCCTGCGTGCGCCGGCCGAGATTGCGCGGCAGCTCGACCTGAAGCCGGCCGATCCGGTCGTCCAGGTGCGCCGCCTGCTGGAATTCGATAGCGAAGTGACGGTGCTCGACGAGATCTGGCTGCCCGGCGCGATGTTCCGCGGGCTCACGTTCGAGCGGTTGAGCGAGTACAAGGGGCCGCTCTACGCGATGTTCGAGACGGAGTTCGGTACTCGGATGATCCGCGCGACGGAGAAGATCCGCGCGGTCGCGGCCGAGCCGTCGGTGGCCGACCTGCTGCATGTGCCGGCGGGTTTTCCTTTGCTGTCGGTCGAGCGCGTGTCCTATACATACGGAGACCGGCCGGTGGAGGTGCGTCGCGGCTGGTATGTCACAACCGGGTACTACTATCAGAATGACTTGAGTTGACGGTGTATCGGCTCAAGCCGAGTGCTTCGCGATCCCCATGCTCGCGAAGCACGTTTCGGGCCGCCTTTGTTCTTGTTCGCGCAACTATCCAGAGCAGACTTTCGCTGCAGCGCGATATAAAAAGGCGCTAAAATCGCGGATTAGTGTGACAACATAGTAGGGGTCTAGCATGACTGATGCAGTAAGAAAGCCGAGGCCGGAATACCGGAACATCGGACTCGCCGATATCACGATGAAATATCGCATGCCGCTGGCTGCGACTTTGTCGATCCTCCATCGAGTCAGCGGCGCGCTGCTGTTCTTGTTCCTGCCGTTCCTGCTGTTCCTCTTCGACCAGAGTCTCACCTCCGAGATCAGCTTCGAAGTCTTCAAGGCTTTCCTCTCCAACATCATCGTCAAGCTGATCGTCCTCGCACTGTCGTGGGCCTTCTTCCACCATTTCTGCGCCGGCATTCGCCACCTGCTGATGGACGTCAACCACGACGCCGTCACGAAGGAAGGCGGCAAGCGGACGGCAGTCGTCGTCTTTGTCGTCTCGATCGCGCTGACGATCGCCATGGCACTCAAACTGTTCGGAGCATTCTAAGAAAATGGCAGCCAATAACCGAATCGGCTCGAAGCGCCTCGTCGTCGGCGCTCACTACGGCCTGCGCGACTGGCTCGCGCAGCGCATCACCGCCACGATCATGGCGGTCTACACGGTCATTCTGCTCGCCCTGTTCTTCGGCGCGCACGATTTCTCGTACGAAGGCTGGGCATCGATCTTCGCCGCGCAATGGATGAAGCTCGCGACCTTCGTGATGCTGCTCTCCCTCTTCTACCACGCATGGGTCGGCGTGCGCGACATCTGGATGGACTACGTGAAGCCCGTCGGTGTGCGCCTGCTGCTGCAATCGCTGACCATCGTCTGGCTGCTCGCATGTGCGGGCTACGCCGCGCAGATTCTCTGGAGAGTGTAAAGAATGGCTGCAATCAAAACTAATCTCCCGCGCCGCAAGTTCGATGTGGTGATCGTCGGCGCGGGCGGCTCCGGCTTGCGCGCGGCGCTGCAACTGTCGCGCGCGGGCCTGTCGGTCGGCGTGCTGTCGAAGGTGTTCCCGACGCGTTCGCACACGGTGGCCGCGCAGGGCGGTATCGGTGCGTCGCTCGGCAACATGAGCGAAGACAACTGGCACTTCCACTTCTACGACACGATCAAGGGCTCCGACTGGCTCGGCGACCAGGACGCGATCGAATTCATGTGCCGTGAAGCGCCGAACGTCGTGTACGAACTCGAGCACTTCGGCATGCCGTTCGACCGTAACGCGGACGGCACGATCTACCAGCGCCCGTTCGGCGGCCACACCGCGAACTACGGCGAGAAGCCGGTCCAGCGCGCTTGCGCGGCCGCTGACCGTACCGGTCACGCGCTGCTGCACACGCTTTACCAGCAGAACGTCGAAGCGAAGACGCAGTTCTTCGTCGAATGGATGGCGCTCGACCTGATCCGCGACGCGGACGGCGACGTGCTCGGCGTGACGGCCCTCGAGATGGAGACGGGCGACGTCTACATCATGGAAGGCAAGACGACGCTGTTCGCGACGGGCGGCGCAGGCCGGATCTTCGCGGCATCGACCAACGCGTTCATCAACACCGGCGACGGCCTCGGCATGGCTGCGCGTTCGGGCATCGCGCTGCAGGACATGGAGTTCTGGCAGTTCCACCCGACCGGCGTGGCCGGCGCGGGCGTGCTGATCACCGAAGGCGTGCGCGGCGAAGGCGGTATCCTGCGCAACGCGAACGGCGAGCGTTTCATGGAGCGCTACGCGCCGACGCTGAAGGATCTGGCGCCGCGTGACTTCGTGTCGCGCTCGATGGACCAGGAAATCAAGGAAGGTCGCGGCGTCGGTCCGAACAAGGATCACGTGCTGCTCGACCTGTCGCACATCGGCGCCGAGACGATCATGAAGCGTCTGCCGTCGATCCGCGAAATCGCGCTGAAGTTCGCGAACGTCGACGCGATCAAGGAACCGATCCCGGTCGTCCCGACGATCCACTACCAGATGGGCGGCATCCCGACCAACATCCACGGTCAGGTCGTCGGCACGTCGCGCGGCCACAAGGATCCGGTCAACGGCTTCTACGCAGTGGGCGAATGCTCGTGCGTGTCCGTGCACGGCGCGAACCGCCTCGGCACGAACTCGCTGCTGGACCTCGTGGTGTTCGGCCGTGCGGCCGGCAACCACATCGTCGAGCACGTGAAGAACCAGAAGGAACACAAGCCGCTGCCGGCCGACGCAGGCGAATTCTCGCTGGCGCGCCTCGCGAAGCTCGACAAGTCGACGTCGGGCGAGTACACGCAAGATGTCGCGAACGACATCCGCGCGACGATGCAGAAGCACGCAGGCGTGTTCCGCACGTCGAAGCTGCTGAAGGAAGGCGTCGAGCAGATGGCCGGCCTGGCGGCACGCGTGGAAAACATCCACCTGAAGGACAAGTCGAAGGTGTTCAACACCGCGCGCGTCGAAGCGCTCGAGCTGGAGAACCTGATCGAAGTGGCCCGCGCCACGATGGTGTCGGCCGAAGCACGCAAGGAAAGCCGTGGCGCGCACGCTCACAGCGACTACGAGCATCGCGACGACGACAACTGGCTGCGCCACACGCTGTGGTACAGCGAAGGCGATCGCCTCGACTACAAGCCGGTTCAAATGAAGCCGCTGACGGTCGAATCCGTGCCGCCGAAGCCGCGCACGTTCTAAGCCGAGTCAAAGGAATCCGAAATGGCAAAACGCATTTTTGAAGTCTACCGCTACGATCCGGACAAGGACGCAGCGCCGCGCATGCAGACGTACGAGCTCGACATCCAGCATGAGCGCATGCTGCTCGACGCACTGGTGAAGCTGAAGGCACTGGACGAGACGCTGTCGTTCCGCCGTTCGTGCCGCGAAGGCGTGTGCGGTTCGGACGCGATGAACATCAACGGCAAGAACGGTCTCGCGTGCCTGACGAACCTGAACGACCTGCCGCAGAAGATCGTGCTGCGTCCGCTGCCGGGCCTGCCCGTCGTGCGCGACCTGATCGTCGACATGACGCACTTCTTCAACCAGTACCACTCGATCAAGCCGTACCTGATCAACGACGCGCCGCCGCCGGAGAAGGAACGCCTCCAGTCGCCGGAAGAACGCGACGAGCTCGACGGCGTGTACGAGTGCATTCTGTGTGCGAGCTGCTCGACGTCGTGCCCGAGCTTCTGGTGGAACCCGGACAAGTTCGTCGGCCCGGCCGGCCTGCTGCAGGCTTACCGCTTCATCGCGGACAGCCGCGACACCGCCACCGGCGAGCGTCTCGACAACCTGGAAGACCCGTACCGTCTGTTCCGTTGCCACACGATCATGAACTGCGTCGACGTTTGCCCGAAGGGCCTGAACCCGACGAAGGCGATCGGCAAGATCAAGGAACTGATGGTTCGCCGCGCGGTTTAAAGTTTGATGAGCGACGATTCGCATCAATCCGACCCGCACCGTCGCGCGCGCCTTCGCTGGCGCGCGCGGCGGGGTCTGCTGGAAAACGACATCATCTTCGAGCGTTTCTTCAGCAGATACGAGCATGACCTCACCGATGCAGACGTAGGCGCGTTGTCGCGCCTGCTCGATCTGAGCGACAACGACCTGATGGACTTGCTCCTCGCGCGCAAGGAACCAGAGGGCGACCTAGACAGCCCGGACATTCACCGGCTGTTGGAGATGCTGCGCAACGTGTAACGCCCGTGTGTAACGCGTTGTGCCCGTTATCGAATCCCGTTTCTTTATTTCGATTGAGGATGTGCCATGACTCCGTCTGATGTTAAAGCCACGCTATCGTTCAGCGACAACTCGCCGAGCGTCGAACTGCCGATCTACAAGGGCACGATGGGCCCGGACGTAATCGACATCCGCAAGCTGTACGGCCAGACCGGCAAGTTCACGTACGACCCGGGCTTCATGTCGACGGCAGCCTGTAATTCGGCGATCACGTACATCGACGGCGACAAGGGCGAGCTGCTGTACCGCGGCTACCCGATCGACAACCTCGCGCAAAACGCGGACTTCCTCGAAAGCTGCTACCTGCTGCTGAAGGGCGAGCTGCCGAACGCAGCGCAGAAGAAGGAATTCGTCGACACCGTCACGAAGCACACGATGGTGCACGAGCAGATGCACTTCTTCTTCCGTGGCTTCCGCCGCGACGCGCACCCGATGGCGATCCTGGTCGCCGCAGTCGGCGCGCTGTCGGCGTTCTACCACGACTCGCTCGACATCAACGACCCGCGTCACCGTGAAGTGTCGGCGATCCGCATGATCGCGAAGCTGCCGACGCTCGTCGCGATGGCGTACAAGTACAGCATCGGCCAGCCGTTCGTGTATCCGAAGAACTCGCTGTCGTACAGCGCGAACTTCATGCACATGATGTTCTCGAACCCGTGCGAAGAGTACAAGGTCAACGACGTGCTCGTCCGCGCGCTCGACCGTATCCTGATCCTGCACGCCGACCACGAGCAGAACGCATCGACGTCGACGGTCCGCCTGGCCGGTTCGTCGGGCGCGAACCCGTTCGCGTGTATCGCAGCCGGTATCGCGTGTCTGTGGGGCCCGGCGCACGGTGGTGCGAACGAAGCCGCGCTGAACATGCTCGAGCAGATCGGTTCGCCGGACAACATCCCCGAATTCATCAAGCAGGTGAAGGACAAGAATTCGGGCGTGAAGCTGATGGGCTTCGGCCACCGCGTGTACAAGAACTACGATCCGCGTGCGAAGCTGATGCGCGAAACGTGCTACGAAGTGCTGAACGAACTGGGCCTGCACGACGACCCGCTGTTCAAGCTCGCGATGCAGCTCGAGAAGATCGCGCTGGAAGACGAATACTTCGTGTCGCGCAAGCTGTACCCGAACGTCGACTTCTACTCGGGCATCGTCCAGCGCGCGCTGGGCATCCCGACGTCGATGTTCACGTGTATCTTCGCGATGGCACGTACGGTCGGCTGGATCGCACAGTGGAACGAAATGATCGGCGATCCGGAGCAGAAGATCGGCCGTCCGCGCCAGCTGTTCATCGGCGATACGCCGCGCGAAGCGAAGCCGCTCAACGCACGTTAAGTCGTGTGCGGCGCGAACGGCCGGCAGGCCGCTCGCGTCGGGCAGTCGCAACGCCACGACACCCCGACGGGTCCGCCCGTCGGGGTGTTTTCATTTGTGCGGCGGATCGGCGCGGCGCTCCAGCGATGGCGGGCGTATGTCGAGCGCCGGCGCGTCGTCGTCGGGCGCGCGGCCGTGCTGCTTGAAGAACTGCCGATATGCGCCTGGCGTCATTCCGCGGGCGGTGAGGAACTGGCGGTTGAAGTTCGCGGCATTCGGAATGCCGCAGCGCGCGGCCACCGTCGCGATCGGCCAGTCGGTGCCGACCAGGTGGCGGCAGGCGTGCGCGAGCCGCAGCCGCTGCACGTAACGGCCGACGCTTTCACCGAGATGCCGGACAAACAGGCGCTGCAGCGTGCGTTCGGACAGGTGCGCGGCAGCGGCGAGCGCGTCGATGCGCAGCGGTTCGTGGAAGCGCCGGTCGATCGCGTCGAGCACGCGGTCGAGGCGTTCGGCTTCGGGCGCGGCCGCATCGACGGACGGTGCCGTGCCGTCGGGCCGGTCATACGCATGCGCGGTGGCGAGCGGCTCGCCACCGGCTTCCGCGAGATCGGCGAGCGTATCGAGCGTGGCCGCGAGCCGTGCGCGCGGCGATGGATCGAGCAGTTGCGGCAGCCGCGCGCGCATCGCGCGGGCGGCCTCCACGCCGAAATGCAGGCCCGGCGCCGCACGCCGCAGCAGCGAGCGCAGCGGCGCGTATTCGGGACAGCAATCGGCCAGCCGCCGCACCCAGTCGCCGTCGAACCAGACGACGAGCGCGACCTCGGGCGCCTCGCGATCGATCCGCGCGTTCGACGACCACGTATGCGGCAGGTTGGGCGGTACCAGCACGAGGTCGTCGTCCGCGTAGCGTGCGACGTGATCGCCGATGAAGCGCTGGCCGCGGCTGTTGAGCGTCAGCGTCAGTTCGTACTCGGGGTGGCGATGCCATTCGAACGGGATGCGCGCGAGCTGGCGGTGATACACGCGGATCGAACAGCCGGGGGCGAACGTCACATGCTCGTACTGCGGCTTCATCGCGGCCTCCGGGCGAGGGCGGGCACCGCGCCGTGGCATGATCGTGAGCATTCGTCATGACGGAGCGATGCGATGTTTTCACATGTCTGCGTGGGCGTCAGCGACACCGCACGCGCCTACGATTTCTACGCGCCGCTGTTTGCGGAACTCGGGTTGCGGCTGAAATTCCGCGAGCCGGATGGCTGGTCGGGCTGGATGCCGGCCGACACGGACCGGCCGCTGTTCTTCTTCGGCCGGCCGCTCGACGGCCGCGCACCCGAACCGGGCAATGGCCACACGATCGCGTTCGCCGCGCCGACCCGCGCGCACGTCGATCGCTGCCACGCGCTCGCGCTGCGGCACGGCGGCACCTGCGAAGGGCCGCCGGGCCTGCGGCCGGACTATCACCGCGACTACTACGGCGCCTATTTCCGCGATCCGGACGGCAACAAGCTCTGCGTGGTCTGTCATCGTCCGGAGTAACGCTTGGTTGTCGGGATTGTATCGATAGTTGACCGGATAGTGTCGATGGCAGCGTCGTGCCGGCCGTACGCTGACAGCACATCACGATACGTTCAGCGAGGAGACCACGATGCAACTGACGATTGACGATCTGCCGGCCGCGATCCGCGCGGCGAAACGGGCGCTGCGCGCCGAGTTGCCCGGTTACGCGGCGTCGTTCCGCGAGCTGGAGGGCGACATCGCGCGGCAGGTCGATGCGATCCGCCGCGCGCACGCGCACGGCGACGACGTGATTCCGGTCGTACCGTTCGCGGATATCGCGGGCGGAACCGTCGATCCTCGCGCGATTGCCGCGATCCGTACGCGTGGTGCGGTCGTGATTCGCGGCGTGTTCGATGCACGGCAGGCGCGCGACTGGAACGACGAGATCGGCGCGTATCTGGACGCGAACCGTTTCGCCGACCGGTTGAATGCGCGTGCGGAAGACCGCTATTTCGGCAATCTCGCATCGGGCAAGCCGCAGATCTATGGCGTCTACTGGTCGAAGCCGCAGGTGGCCGCGCGCCAGTCGCCGGCCCTGACGCAGGCGCGTGTGTTCCTGAACCGCCTGTGGCGGCACGCGGATGGCGCACGCATGCATTTCGATCCCGACCAGGTGCCCGCCTATGCGGACCGGATTCGCCGCCGGCCGCCCGGTTCGACGTCGCTCGGGCTGTCGCCGCACGTCGACGGCGGGTCCGTCGAGCGCTGGCTCGGGGCGAACTTCCGGCAGGTCTACCGCCACGTGCTGGCCGGGCGCTGGCGCGATTACGATCCGTTCGATGCCGCATTCCGTCCCGACGTCGAGGAGATTCCGTCGCCGGCCGTCTGTTCGATGTTCCGCACGTTCCAGGGCTGGACCGCGCTGACGCCCCAAGGGCCCGGCGACGGCACGCTGCAGTTGATCCCGGTCGCGAACGCGATGGCCTACGTCGTGCTGCGCGCGCTGCAGGACGATGTCGCGGACGACGACCTGTGCGGCGCGCGGCCCGGCCGCGCCCTGTCGATCCGGCCCGAATGGCACGCGCTGCTGCTCGACGCGCTGGTGCCGATTCCGCACATGGCGCCGGGCGACGCGGTGTTCTGGCATGGCGACGTCGTGCATGCGGTCGAGGATGCGCATCGCGGCAACGGCGACAGCAACGTGATGTACATCGCCGCCGCACCGGGCTGCGCGAAGAACGATGCGTACCTGCAGCGCCAGCGGTCCGCGTTCCTGCGCGGCGAGAGCCCGCCCGATTTCCCGGCCGACCATTTCGAGACCGGCTTCGACGGGCGAGGCGGCGAGGGCGACCTGACGGCGCTGGGCCGCGCGCAGATGGGGTTCGGGCCCGACGTGTAACGGCCGTCTGCCGAATCCGCTGCGGGTCGCGCGCAATTCGACGCAATCGGCTGTCGGTGCAGCCGAAATCGACACGAATTGCGCAATTTGGCTTCCGATAATGGTCCGGACACAACGCCGCCGGCCCTTGCGCCGCAAGGGTGCGGCGCAGACCATGGAGGAGTCGATGCAATTCACGCAAGCGATCGTTCGCCGTCCCGCACCGTCCTGCGGCGCGGGCCTGACCACCGCCGAACTCGGCGCACCCGACTACGACAAGACGCTCACGCAGTTCCATGCCTATTGCGACGCGCTGCGCACGCTCGGCGTCGCGCTGACCGAGCTGCCGCCGCTGGACGCGTTCCCCGATTCGCATTTCGTCGAGGACGTGGCGGTCGTGACGCCGGAATTCGCGGTGATCACGCGCCCCGGCGCGCCCGCGCGGCGCGGCGAGACGGTGCATATCGAAGCGGCGCTCGCCGCGCATCGCGACCTGCTGCCGATGCAGGACGGCCGGCTCGACGGCGGCGACGTGATGCTGGTCGGCAAGCGCTTCTTCATCGGCCTGACGGGCCGCACCGATGCCGAAGGCATCGCCGCGTTCGAATCGCTGGTGTCGCGCTACGGCTACTCGGTCGTCGCGGTGCAGGTCGGCGCCGGCCTGCACCTGAAGTCGGTCGTCAACGCGCTCGGCGACGACACGCTGCTCGTGACCGAGGCGCTGGCCGCGCATCCGGCGTTCGCCGACTATCGCCGGATCGCGATCTCCGCTGCCGACGAGTACGCGGGCAACACGCTGCGCGTGAACGGCACGCTGATCACGCCGGCCGGCTATCCGCGCGTCCATGACGCGATCGCGCCGCTCGGGCTGCCGCTGCACGTGATCGACACGAGCGAGTTCCGCAAGATGGACGGCGGCCTGACCTGCCTGTCGCTGCGGTTCTAGCCGATTGGCGCGCGGCCGCTTCGGCCCGATAATGTGGCCCCCGCGCGGACCAGGAGACGTTCCGCGCACCAGCCACGATCCGACCGGAGCCAACGCGGATGACCGACAAGAAGATGCAGCTCGACAAGATCGATCTCCGGATCCTCGACATCCTGCGTACCGACGGACGGATTTCCTACCGGAAACTGTCGGAACTCGTGAACCTCACGCCGCGGCCTTGCCAGGCGCGCGTGGAGCGGCTCGAGGCGCTCGGCGTGATCGAAGGCTACCGCGCGATGATCAAGGCGCCGCGCGCGACCAAGCCGATCGTCGTGATCGCGCAGATCGTGCTGGCCGACCACGGGCGTTCGCAGGCGCCGTTCGAGGATGAAATGCGCGCGAATCCGGCCGTGCTCGATTGCTGGCTCGTCAGCGGCACGTTCGATTTTCTCGTGCGGCTCGCGTGCGAGGATCTCGACGAGTACCGGCGGATCGCGAACGTGTGGCTGGAAAGCCCGCGGTTCCGGATCGAGAAGATCGTGACGACGGCCGAACTGCAGGCGATCAAGCGCAGCGTCGTGTGAGGCGAACGGGCCTGGCAGGGCCGGTTGCGAGGTGAATGTTCAGGTCGATCGATTTGCATTCCGAATCAAATCGGCTGGCTGGATCACAATCAGGGTGAACACTATGGATGCTATGCAAGCGGCAGCGCAGACGGCGGCGCCGTCCGGGACGACGCTCAAGCGCCGTCTGCAGGGCCGTCATATCGCGATGATCGCGATCGGCGGCTCGATCGGCACGGGGCTGTTCGTCGCGTCGGGCGCGTCGGTCGCGCAGGCGGGGCCGGGCGGGGCGATCGCCGCGTATCTCGCGATCGGGATCATGGTCTACTTCGTCGTCACCGGGCTCGGCGAGATGGCGGCGCTGATGCCCGTGTCGGGCTCGTTCGCGATCTACGGCGAGAAGTACGTCGACGAAGGTTTCGGCGTCGCGCTCGGCTGGACCTACTGGTACAGCTGGGCCGTGACGATCGCGATCGAGCTGGTCGCCGCGCAGATCGTGATGCGCTACTGGTTTCCGGCGGTGCCGGGCATATGGTGGGGCGCGGGCTTCCTCGTGCTGATCTTCCTGCTCAATACGCTGTCGGTGCGCGGCTTTGGCGAATCGGAATACTGGTTCTCGCTGATCAAGGTCGTCACCGTGATTGCGTTCATCGCGGCGGGGCTGCTGATCGCGGCCGGCGTGCTCGGCACCGGTCATCCGGCCGGCTGGCACAACTTCACGACGGGCGACGCGCCGTTCGTCGGCGGCGTGCACGCGATGATGAGCGTCGCGCTGATCGCGGGCTTCTCGTTTCTCGGCACCGAGCTGGTCGGGATCACGGCCGGCGAATCGGAAAATCCGCGCAAGACGATTCCGCGCGCGGTGAAGCAGATCTTCTGGCGGATCATGCTGTTCTACGTGCTCGCGATCTTCGTGATCGGCCTGCTCGTGCCGTACACCGACCCGAACCTGCTGAAGAGCGACGTGACCGACATCGGCGTGAGCCCGTTCACGCTGGTGTTCAGCCATGCGGGCTTCCCGCTCGCCGCCGGTGCGATGAACCTGGTGATCCTGACGGCCGTGCTGTCGGCCGGCAATTCCGGCACCTATGCGGCGACGCGGATGCTGTACAACCTTGCAGCGGAAGGGCGCGCGCCGGCGATGTTCGCGACGCTGTCGCCGGGCGGCGTGCCGCGCAACGCGCTGTACGCGACGATGGCCGTCGGCGGGCTGTGCTTCCTCACGTCGCTGACCAACAACCAGAGCATCTATCTGTGGCTGCTGAATACGGTCGGCATCACGGGCTTCATCGCGTGGCTCGGTATCGCGGTCTGCCATTACCGGTTCCGCAAGGGCTTCCTGAAGCAGGGCTACCGGCTCGACCAGTTGCCTTATCGCGCGAAGTGGTTTCCGTTCGGGCCGCTGTTCGCGATCGCGATCTGCATCGTGATTTCGCTCGGGCAGGACTACCAGGCGTTCTTCGCGGCGCGCATCGACTGGATGGAAGTGCTGTCGATCTATGTGTGGATTCCGCTGTTCGTCGCGATCTGGTGGGCGTATCGCCGCGCGCGCAAGAGCCGGCTCGTGCGCTATGAGGAGATGGAGATCGGGCCGTGGCTGACGCGCTCGGTCGAGGCCGTCGACGGAGCGGCCGGGCAGCACGGGCAGTCGCACTGACCGCGCGCTGGCGACAGCGCTGCAACGGAAGCCGGCCGCATTGCGTGGCCGGCTTTGCTTCGAGCCCCTGAGCGACGATGCGCGAATGGCGCGTTCAGCGCGCGTGCTCCAACTGCGCTTTCATGAAATCGACCCACGCGCGTACCTTTTGCGGCACGTGTCGCGCTGCTAGGCGTCCAGCTCCGGATAGTGCCGGAAGATTCCCATGTCGTTGAACGGGATGCGGCGTTCCGACGCGAGATAGCGCGCGACGGGCGGATGCTGCGCGACGCGGTCATGCAGCGCGACGAGCGCCGGGATTTTCCGTTCGGCGCGCTTCATCGCTTTCGGAAACGCATAGCGCAGGCCCTCGACGATCTGGAATATCGACAGGTCTGCATAGCTCAGCGCATTGCCCGCGAGATAGCCGCTCTTGTGCGGATTCTGTCCGAGCACGCGATCGAAGTAGCCGAGGAATTTCGGCAGCCGGTTCTCGAGGAAATCGGCCGCGCGCTCGGCCGCTTCCGTCTTCTGGTCCTCGTAATAGAGGCAACTGGCGATCGGGTGATGCGTATCGTGGATCTCGGTGACGAAATCGGCGACGGTCAGCTGGAGCTGGTGTACCCACAGCCGGCCGGCTTCGTCTTCGGGTGCGAGCCCGAGCCGCGCGCCGAGAAACAGCAGGATGTTCGCCGTCTGCCCGACGACCGCGTCGCCTGCCTTCAGGAACGGCGGTGCGAACGGCACGCATTCGGCCTTCGTGCTGTCCATCATGCGCATCATCGCCGACACGCCCATCCCGCGCCCCGATTCGCGCGCCACATCGACATAGTCTGCTTCGGCTGCTTCGAGCGCGAGCCGTACGTATTCGCCGCGGCCCTGGATCTCGGGCCAGTAATAGAGTTCATATCGCATGCTGTTGTCCTGTTCGTTGAACCGGATGCTGCCGGCATCGTGACGACCGGGCGGCCGCGCACCGCCCGCTGCGAACAGACAGTCTAGGCGATTGTGGAAAAAGCGCCGCGCGCATCGTGCGTCGCGCGCGCCTGCAGCGATCGCGCCACCGGCGAAACGGGCATGCGATTCGCTCACCGCCTGTGAAACAGGGTCGTCCACCGGCGAAACGGCGCGGCGATCGAGCGGATTCGACTGGCGATTTCACCGCAATTTAACCAACGCCGCCTAGGATCGCGCTTCGTCGATCGGCGAAGCGTCGCGTTTCCGGTTCGCGCGTGCCTGCCCGATTGCCTTTCCCCTCGACCCCGCGAATTTCGTTGGCGCTGCCTGTGGTCGGGCGCTGTCGACATTCGCATCATTGCGAATCGTGCTCATGAGTCAGCATTCCCCGGCTTCGTCCCGAAGAAAATTCCTCGCCGCCGCGCCAGCCGTCGCGGCTTCGTCGCTGCTGAGCGCATGCGGTGGCGACGACGTCACGTCGGCACCGATCACCGACAGCGCGCTTGCCGCGCAGATGTCCGCGAAGCTGAATGCACAGCTCGGCGATGCGGCGACGGTCAACGCGATCGTCCCGGCGATGACCGACGTCGGCTTCACGTGGGACCTGCCGACCGTGCCGGCCGCGCAGATCGACGCGATCGTCGCGTACAGCTTCGGCAACCGTCCGAACGCGGCGAGCGGCAATACGTCGAGCACCGGCGGCAACCAGTCGGCGCTGCCCGATCCGGGGCCCGTGAACGAAGCGCTCGCGGACGCCGTGTACCGCATCCGCCAGTTGAAGCCCGTCAAGGTCTATGCGCAGTGGGAAATCGCGCGTTTCCTCGTGTCGAAATACGGGATGGGCACCGACGTGCTGTCGTCGGTCGAGCCGGTGATCGCGAGCGACGGCTCGATCGTGTACCTGAGCACGGCGGGCGTCGCGGCCGTGGCCGTGTCGCGCGCGGGCGGGGCGGCGGCGATGGGCACCGTCGCGGTGGTCGGCCATCGCGATCACGCGAAGCGCTGCATCCAGACGTCGCGGCAGGCGGGCATGAAGGCGGCTGCCGTCGCCGAGGTGCCGTTGCCGACCACGTACGACGCGCAGTCCGGCCAGCCGTGGACCCGCAATCGCAGTCTCTACCTCGTGCACGACATGTATGCGCAGATGCTGACGCGCGCGATGACCGCGACGATGCAGGCGTTCCCGAAGGGCTGACGTCCTTCGCTCCCCATTCGACTCTCATGATCATGACTACCCGCCGCCATTTCCTGGCTTCCACTTCCGTCCTCGCCGCCTCGTGCACGGCTGCCGCGCCGGTATTCGCGAGCGACGCGCCGGCCACCGATGCCGAACTGCAGCGCCAGATGCTCGGCAAGCTGACGAACGAACTGAACGATCGCGCGACCGCCACCGACGAAACCGGTTATCTGCTCGACACGTTTTTCTCGTGGACACCACCGGCCGCCGCTGTAGCCGCCATCAATACGATCGCCGCGTTCAGCTTCGGCAACCGCGCCGGGGCATCGGCCGCTGCACCCGTACCGGGCCCCGTCAACGAGGCGATTGCCGATGCCGTATTCCAGCTTCGGCAGAAGGTCGCGGCGCCGATCTTCGCGCAGCAGGAGATCGCGAGCGTGCTCGCGTCGAAATACGGTCTGACGGCCGGCGTGACATCGATCGCGACGCCTGCGTTGGCCGCCGGCAGCCCGATCCCGACGCCCGACGGTGTCGTGGCCGCGATCGTCAGGCAGGCCGGCGCCGCCGCGGCGCTCGGCACGGTCGGCGTCGTCACGCATTCGGACCAGGCGTCGCTCGCCGTGCGCGTGTCGAATGCGGCGGGGATGCATGCGGCGGTGCCGGCAGGCCTCGCGCTGCCGTCGCTCTACGATGCGTCCGCGCAGATGCCGGCCATGCGGCGGCGCGATCTCTACCTGCTGAGCAACGCCGGCATGCAGCTCGCGATGCTGCGGCTGGACCTGATCAACCGCGAGTACCCGAACGGCTGACGCTGCCGGCCCGGGGCACGGCGCAACGAGATCCGGGCGACGCGTCTGCGCGTTTGTCGCTCGCACGGATCGTGCGTGCCCCGGTTGCCGGGTAATGCCGATACAGGTATTGGCACTACCAGCCAAACCACTGTTTTTAATGGGTTTTTTCTCGTCTGGCCTGCGCCGCGACGCGTGCTGCGTGGCATAATCGACTCCATCCGCAAGGCTTGTAGTCACAACGACCCCGCATACCCATGGCACAGACTCTCTACGACAAACTGTGGAACACCCACGTGGTCCACACCGAGGAAGACGGCACGACCCTGCTCTATATCGACCGTCAGCTGCTGCACGAAGTCACGAGCCCGCAGGCGTTCGAAGGGCTGAAGATGGCGCAGCGTCCGGTGTGGCGCATCAGCGCGAACCTGGCCGTGTCGGACCACAACGTGCCGACGACGGACCGCAGCCACGGCATCGCCGATCCCGTCTCGAAGCTGCAGGTCGACACGCTCGACGCGAACTGCGATGCGTTCGGCATCACGCAGTTCAAGATGAACGACGTGCGCCAGGGCATCGTCCACATCATCGGGCCGGAGCAGGGTGCGACGCTGCCGGGCATGACGATCGTGTGCGGCGATTCGCACACGTCGACGCACGGCGCGTTCGGCGCGCTCGCGCACGGCATCGGCACGTCGGAAGTCGAGCACGTGCTCGCGACGCAAACCCTGCTGCAGAAAAAGAGCAAGAACATGCTCGTGAAGGTCGAGGGCGCACTGCCGCGCGGCTGTACCGCGAAGGACATCGTGCTCGCGATCATCGGCAAGATCGGCACGGCCGGCGGCACGGGCTACGCGATCGAATTCGGCGGCTCGACCATTCGCGCGCTGACGATGGAAGGCCGCATGACCGTCTGCAACATGGCGATCGAAGCCGGTGCGCGCGCGGGCATGGTCGCGGTGGACGACACGACGATCGAATACCTGAAGGGCCGTCCGTTCGTGCCGACCGGCGCGGAATGGGATCAGGCCGTCGAATACTGGCGCCAGTTCAAGTCGGACGACGGCGCGCAGTTCGACCGCGTGGTCGAGCTGAACGCGGCCGAGATCGTCCCGCAGGTCACGTGGGGCACGTCGCCGGAAATGGTCACGTCGATCGACGGTCGCGTGCCCGATCCCGAGCGCGAGAAGGATCCGGTCAAGCGCGACGCGATGGAGCGCGCGCTGGCGTACATGGCGCTCGAGCCGAACACGCCGATCGAGTCGATCAAGGTCGACAAGATCTTCATCGGCTCGTGCACGAACGCACGGATCGAGGATATCCGTGCGGCCGCGTATGTCGTGAAGAAGCTGAACCGTCGTGTCGCATCGAACGTGCGGCTCGCGATGGTCGTGCCGGGCTCGGGCCTCGTGAAGGCACAGGCCGAGCGCGAAGGGCTCGACAAGGTGTTCACGGATGCCGGCTTCGAATGGCGCGAGCCGGGCTGCTCGATGTGCCTCGCGATGAACGCCGACCGGCTCGATCCGGGCGAGCGCTGCGCGTCGACGTCGAACCGCAACTTCGAGGGCCGGCAGGGCGCGGGCGGCCGCACGCACCTCGTGAGCCCCGCGATGGCGGCAGCCGCGGCGATCGAAGGTCACTTCGTCGATATTCGCCAGCTGGGGTAACGCGTGACGGCATCGAAGGTCATCGCGCGGCTGGTTGCCGCGCTGGCGCTGGCAGGGCTGGGCTTCGGCCTCGCGGGCTGCAATACCGTCCGAGGCTTCGGCGAGGACGTCAACGCCGCGGGCAACGCGCTCAAGCGCGCCGCGGACTGACACCGCCACCGAGAATTTGTCGATGTGTGCCGGCCACGTGCCGGCCCTTCAACCGGATAGACGGATCATGGAAAAATTCACTGTACATACCGGCGTCGTGGCGCCGCTCGATCGCGAGAACGTCGACACCGACGCGATCATCCCGAAGCAGTTCCTGAAGTCGATCAAGCGCACGGGCTTCGGTCCGAACGCGTTCGACGAGTGGCGTTACCTCGATCACGGCGAGCCGGGCCAGGACAACTCGAAGCGTCCGCTGAATCCCGACTTCGTGCTGAACCAGCCGCGCTACCAGGGCGCGTCGGTGCTGCTCGCCCGCAAGAACTTCGGCTGCGGCAGCTCGCGCGAGCACGCGCCGTGGGCGCTGCAGCAGTACGGCTTCCGCGCGATCATCGCGCCGAGCTTCGCGGACATCTTCTTCAACAACTGCTACAAGAACGGCCTGCTGCCGATCGTGCTGACCGAGCAACAGGTCGATCACCTGTTCAACGAGACGGTCGCGTTCAACGGCTTTCAACTGACGGTCGACCTCGACGCACAGGTCGTGCGCGCGGGCGACGGCCGCGAGTATCCGTTTGAGATCGCCGCGTTCCGCAAGTACTGCCTGCTGAACGGCTTCGACGACATCGGCCTCACGCTGCGCCACGCGGACAAGATCCGCCAGTTCGAAGCCGAGCGGCTCGTGAAGCAGCCGTGGCTCAACACCAAGCTGGTCGGCTGATATCGTGCCTTTTCGGGCGAGCGCGCCGGCGGCGCGTTCGCCGGCCTGCCTCATAACACCTACCCAGTCAGGAATTTCGCATGAAGATTGCAGTGCTGCCCGGCGACGGCATCGGTCCGGAAATCGTCAATGAAGCCGTGAAGGTGCTGAACGCACTCGACGAGACGTTCGAACTCGAACAGGCGCCGGTCGGCGGCGCGGGCTACGAGGCGAGCGGTCATCCGCTGCCCGACGCGACGCTGAAGCTCGCGAAGGAAGCCGACGCGATCCTGTTCGGCGCGGTCGGCGACTGGAAGTACGACTCGCTCGAACGCGCGCTGCGCCCCGAGCAGGCGATTCTCGGGCTGCGCAAGCATCTCGAGCTGTTCGCGAACTTCCGCCCGGCGATCTGCTATCCGCAGCTCGTCGATGCGTCGCCGTTGAAGCCGGAGCTCGTCGCGGGCCTCGACATCCTGATCGTGCGCGAACTGAACGGCGACATCTACTTCGGCCAGCCGCGCGGCGTGCGCGCGGCACCGGACGGCCCGTTCGCCGGCGAACGCGAAGGCTTCGACACGATGCGCTACTCGGAACCGGAAGTGCGCCGCATCGCGCACGTCGCGTTCCAGGCCGCCCGCAAGCGCGCGAAGAAGCTGCTGTCGGTCGACAAGGCGAACGTGCTCGAAACGTCGCAGTTCTGGCGCGACGTGATGATCGACGTGTCGAAGGAATACGCGGACGTCGAGCTGTCGCACATGTACGTCGACAACGCGGCGATGCAGCTCGCGAAGGCGCCGAAGCAGTTCGACGTGATCGTCACGGGCAACATGTTCGGCGACATCCTGTCGGATGAAGCGTCGATGCTGACGGGTTCGATCGGCATGCTGCCGTCGGCGTCGCTCGACAAGAACAACAAGGGCCTGTACGAGCCGTCGCACGGTTCGGCGCCGGACATCGCGGGCAAGGGCATTGCCAATCCGCTCGCGACGATCCTGTCGGCCGCGATGATGCTGCGCTACTCGCTGAATCGGGCGGAGCAGGCCGATCGCATCGAGCGCGCGGTGAAAACGGTGCTCGAACAGGGTTACCGTACGGGCGACATCGCGACGCCGGGCTGCAAGCAGGTCGGCACGACGGCGATGGGCGACGCGGTGGTCGCGGCGCTGTAACGCGATGCGACACCGATAACGTAGAAAGGGCGCGAACGGGCCGTGAAAATCGGCCGGTTCGCCCGCGGTTGGCCGTTGTGCGGGCCACCGGCTTTGTGTAGACTCGAACGATGGCGCTGATTTCCCTGATCTCCCCGGTCCTGAAACTCCACGGCAACACTGCCCGTGTGGGTGCGCGCGCCATCGTCATCACGAAAACCATTACCACGAAAACGATCATTAAACGCTGATCGCCGTCGTGCCCGCCTGTTTCCCCGCGCGGTCACGCGGGGACGGAAATGGCGGGGAAGCTCCATTCAAAGCAAAGGGTTAGTCATGAACGTAGGTCTCGTAGGTTGGCGCGGCATGGTCGGCAGCGTCCTGATGCAGCGCATGCAGGAAGAAGGCGATTTCGACCTGATCGAACCGGTGTTTTTCAGCACCAGCAACACGGGCGGCAAGGCGCCGTCGTTCGCGAAAAACGAGACTACGCTCAAGGACGCGACCAACGTCGACGAGCTGAAGAAGTGCGACGTGATCATCACGTGCCAGGGCGGCGACTACACGAACGACGTGTTCCCGAAGCTGCGCGCGGCCGGCTGGAACGGCTACTGGATCGACGCGGCATCGTCGCTGCGGATGCAGGACGACGCGGTCATCATCCTCGATCCGGTCAACCTGGACGTGATCAAGGACGCGCTCGTCAAGGGCACGAAGAACTTCATTGGCGGCAACTGCACGGTCAGCCTGATGCTGATGGCGCTCGGCGGCCTGTTCCGCGAGAACCTCGTCGACTGGATCACGGCGATGACCTACCAGGCCGCATCGGGCGCGGGCGCGCAGAACATGCGCGAGCTGCTGTCGCAGATGGGCACGCTGAACGGCGCGGTGCAGGAACAGCTCGCCGATCCGGCTTCCGCGATCCTCGACATCGACCGCCGCGTGCTGGCCGCGATGAACAGCGATGCAATGCCGACGAGCCACTTCGGCGTGCCGCTGGCTGGCTCGCTGATCCCGTGGATCGACAAGGATCTCGGCAACGGGATGTCGAAGGAAGAGTGGAAGGGCGGCGCTGAAACCAACAAGATCCTCGGCAAGCCGGCCATGGGCGAACCCGGTTCGATCCCGGTCGACGGCCTGTGCGTGCGGATCGGCGCGATGCGCTGCCACTCGCAGGCGCTGACGATCAAGCTGAAGAAGGATGTGCCGCTCGACGAGATCAACGGCATCCTGGCGTCGGCGAACGACTGGGTGAAGGTCGTGCCGAACGAGCGCGAAGCGTCGATGCGCGACCTGTCGCCGGCGAAGATCACGGGTACGCTGACGGTGCCGGTCGGCCGCCTGCGCAAGCTCGCGATGGGCGGCGAATACCTGTCGGCGTTCACGGTCGGCGACCAGCTGCTGTGGGGCGCGGCCGAGCCGCTGCGCCGCATGCTGCGCATCCTGCTCGACAAGTAATTCCGCTGCATGTCCGGCCCGCGGGCCGGATTGCACACGATGACGCGCCGCGTCGGCCCTGGATTCAGGGCTGGCGCGGCGCGTTTTTTCATGGGCCGATCAGCGCATGCTCAGCAGCGTCTGGTCGACTGCCTGCTGCGTCTTGATCGTCTGCGCGTTCGCCTGGTAATTGCGCTGCGCGGTGATCAGGTTCACGAGCTCGGTCGTCAGGTCGACGTTCGAGTTTTCCAGTGCGCTGCCCTGCAGCGTGCCGTGGTTCGTGCTGCCCGGCGCGGAGACCTGCGGCACGCCCGAAGCGGCGGTTTCGACATACTGGTTGCCGCCGACGTTCACGAGCCCGTTCGGATTGTTGAAGTTCGCGAGCGCGATCAGACCGAGCACCGCGCTCTGGCCGTTCGAGTAGTTGCCGGTCAGCTTGCCGTCGGTGCCGATCGAGAACGTCGTCAGCGTGCCGCTCGCGAAGCCGTCCTGCGCGAGATTGGTCACGCCGTCCTTGCCGCCGTACTGCGTCGTGCCGCCCAGGTCGAGCGTCAGGTTCTGCGGATTGGCGCCACCCGTCGTGCTGGGAATCGAGAACGCGAACTGGCCGAGACTCGGCGTCGGCTGGCCGGTCGCGGCCGACGTCGTCGAGCTGATCCGCCCCGATGCGTCGAACGTGACGGTGCCGAGATTCGTCGGCGTCTGGCCCTGTACGCCCGCGTACGCCTGCCACGTGCCGGCCGCGCTCTTCGCGAAATACATCGTGACCTGCTGCGAGCCGCCGAGCGTGTCGTAGACCTGGATCGACGCGTTGTAGTTGTACGTCGTGCTGTCGCTCGCATTGAACGGCGTTTTGGCCGGCACCTTGTCCTGCGCGTTCAGGTTGAACTGGCCGGTAATCGTGTGCGTCGCACGCGGCGCGATGTTGCTGGTTGGCGCCTGCAGCGCCACGGTCTGCGCGGTGTTGATCACGCCGCCCGCGCCCGCCGCGTAGCCCATCAGGTTGCGGCCTTGCGAGTCGACGATGGCGCCGTTCTTGTCGCGATGGAACGTGCCGTCGCGCGAGTACGTGGTCACACCGTTGCTCGACATCTGGAAGAAGCCGTTGCCGTTGATCGCGACGTCGAGCGACGACTTCGTCGTATTGATCGTCCCCTGGCCGAAATTCCGCTGCACCGACGCGAGCTGCGTGCCGATGCCGATCTGCGTGTTGACCGACGTCGCGACCGAATTCGCGTACATGTCGGCGAAGTTTGCGCGCCCCTGCTTGAAGCCAACCGTGTTCGCGTTCGCGATGTTGTTGCCGATCACGTCGAGATTGCTCGACGCGCCGGCCAACCCGCTCAAACCCTGCTGATAGCCCATGTTCGATCCCCGTAACGAGCTGTTGAGTAATGCAGCCTTGCGACTGCGCTGACTTCCGGCACTGCACGGCGCCAGCCCGGCCGGTCGCGCTCCCGCCTTTCCGGCGTGGGTGAGTGCGACGACCGAATTGCGCCGATTCCTGTTCGAAGGCGATCGTAGCGGCGGCGATTATCTGGTCTGTGTAATTTTGTGTAATGTAATTGAATTATTGTTGAAATGAATGCTTTTGTATGAGTAATGGATCGTGGGTTTCGGGTCGCAAGCCTTGCGGGGCGTGGCTTTGACGGGAGGTGTGTTCAATTGATCGATAAGAGTGGGGAATTGCCTTCTTATCGATCAATTGAAATTCATCTGGATGAAATTGGCTGACCGAAGGGATTTGTTTTGATTATCAGCGGCTGATTCATTAACGGCATGCGGCGCGAATTGTTGAGCGGACACGCGCGATTCAGCCGTCGGGATCCTGCATTGGACGACCGGGCAGGCAAGGCCGCCCGGGGCGTACGCGACGGCCGCGCCATGCGTTCCGGATGCGAGGGTGTCGCGGCGGCTTTCAAGCATCGCTGTGGGCTCGTTTGATCGATCCGGTATGTCGGCTGCAGCGTGCGGACCCGACGAGGCTGCGGCCCTCGACCGTCAGGCGGCAGCGCGCGGTTGCACTGGCCGGAGACGAATTCGGCCCGAACATGATCGCGTGAAGTAAACTACGCGTTTACGACGCACAGACCAGCCGAAAGCGTCGCGTTCCGCGCGACGCTTTTGCATTTCTGCGGCAACTTTATTGACGTCTTCAACCGCGAATCCGAGCCGCGCTCGCGCGCGGCGATAGAGCCAACGATGTCCCGAATTTCCTTGTTTCCGCGTCAGTCCCGTCTGTCGCGCGCCGTGCGTGGCGCGCTGGCGATTCTGGCGCTCGGCGCAGCCGCATCGGCCTGGGCCGCCGGCACCGTCGAACTGCCGGCGTCCGCTGCCGGCGGCGACGCACCGCTTACCGTGACGGTCCAGCCGGGCCAGTCGCTGAACGACATCGCGAAAGCGGCCACGCAATCGCACGATCCCGCTGTGCTCGCACGCGCCGGCCGCGCGCTGTTCGACGCCAATCCGCAGGCGTTCATGAAGCGCGACGCGAGTCGCCTGAAAGTCGGCGCGACGCTGACCGTGCCGGCACTCGACGCAACCGGCGCGGCACTCGTGCCGGCCGGTGCCTCCGCGGCATCGGGTGCGACGGCGGCATCCGCGACTGCCGCCGCATCGGGCGGTACCGCGGAAGCGCAGCATGGCGCGTCCGCGCCGCATCCGGGGTCGGCCGCGCAAGCCGCGCCGGTCACGCCGGCCGTCCATGCGGCTCCCGTGAACAGCGCAAGCGTTGCGACGGCAGCGGGGGCGTCGGCTTCGGTCGGCGCTTCGGCGGCGCACGGCGCGTCGGCGGTCGACAGCCTGCAGCCGGCGGCACCTGCCGCAGGCGCAAGCGGCCCGCATGTATGGAGCGGTGCGATCCAGTCGGCCCCGTCGTCCGCGAGCGAGGCTGCGGTTCAGCCGGTGCCGGGCAGCCCGGTTTCGGGCTCGCACGAGCCGGCAGGTGCGGCGCCCGCTACGGGCGCGTCGCAGCCGCGGCCGTCGAGCCTGCAACAGTTGCTGGCGCTGAAGAACCGTGTGCTGATGGAGTTGCAGAAGCACGGCATCGGCAAGCCGGGCACGACGAACGGCGTCGCGCCAGTGCCTGCACCGGCGCCTGCCGCGCCGCGTCCGGCCGCGAACGACGCCGGTGCGTCGGCAGCCGCGCCGACGGCAAGCGAGGCCGCGTCCGGCGTCGCCGCCAGCGCGGCACAGCCGGCATCGGTGCCGGTGCAACCGGTCGCGCCTGTCGCGACACCGGCGCGCCGTACCGAGCAGATGGACTGGCGCCCGGCCGCCGTGGCCGGCGCTGCCGTGCTCGTGCTCGCGGCCGGCTTCGCGTGGCGCAAGCGCAGGAAAGGCCGCGGGACGGGCGATGCCGGCGCGGCTGCCGCTGCCGCAGGTGCGGCCGCGGCGCCGGGAGCCGAAGCCCCTCCGTCGATCGACCACACATTGCCGATTCAGCCCGAGATGCCGGTTGCGCGCGACGCGGCGTCCGATCAGTCCCTTGCTGCGGCGACTGCCGCTGCGGCAGACACAGTCGAGCCGACTGTCGCTGATGTGCCGTCGGTGCCGGAAGTCGCGAAGCTGCATGACGAGCAGCCCGAATTGCCGGCTGCTCGAGCGGTAGTACCGCCCTCGAGCGAGGCAGCGCCGGCTCCGCACGATGCAGAACCGGTGGAACAGGCCGCTGCCGCCGCCAAGTCGGCCGACACGCCTGCTGCGCCTTCGGCGACCGACGCGCAACACGCGACGCTGATGCAGAACGCGATCAGCGCACTCAACAGCCTTGACATGCCGTTGCCGCCGCGGACGTCGGATGAAGCGCCGCTGACGCCGGACGAGTTGTCCGCGCGGGCAGGGCAGTCCGGCACCGACGAAATTGCAACTAACGGTCGAGTCGCATCGCACCCGCCGATTGACGCAGGGCATCCGACCCCCGAACATCCGGCCGACCAGGACGACGAGTACGACTGGGATCCGGACGCGGCGACGTCCGCCGGCCACCCGGGCAGCACGCCCGCGCTGTCGCCGCTCGGCGGCGCGCAGTTCGGTGCGCTGAAGCTCGATTTCGATCTCGACCTGCCGTCAGCACCGGGCGCCGCGCTGCCCGCACTGACCGCGGACGAGCTTGCCCGCATCGCGCGCAACAAGCTCGATCTCGCGTCGGAGTACGTCGAACTGGGCGACCTGTCCGGCGCACGAACGCTGCTGCAGGAAGTGGTCGACGCGAACGACACCGCGACGCGCGACGATGCGCGCGCGCTGCTCGCGAAGCTGGCGGACGAGGCGTGATGCGGATCGCACTGGGCGTCCAGTACGACGGCGCGGCGTTCTGCGGCTGGCAGGCGCAGCCGCACGGCAAGACCGTGCAGGACCGGCTCGAGCACGCGCTGGCCGAGTTCGCGCGGGTGCCGCTGCATACGACGGTCGCCGGCCGGACCGACACCGGCGTGCATGGGCTCGGGCAGGTCGTGCACTTCGATACCGACCTCGAACGCGAGGTGTTCTCGTGGGTGCGCGGGACCAACGCGTTCCTGCCGTCGACCGTGTCGGTGCAGTGGGCGAAGCCGATGCCCGACACTTTCCACGCGCGTTTCTCCGCGTTCGAGCGCACCTATTACTACGCGCTGTACGTGCATCCCGTGCGGTCGCCGATGCTGGCCGGGCGCGCGGGCTGGATCCACACGCCGCTCGACGACGACGCGATGCGCGCCGCCGCCGCGCACCTGATCGGCGAGCACGACTTCTCGTCGTTCAGGTCGTCGGAATGCCAGTCGAAGACGCCGGTCAAACACCTGTATCAGATCGACGTGCGGCGCGCGGGGCATTTCATCCATTTTCGCTTCCGTGCGAACGCGTTCCTGCATCACATGGTGCGCAACCTGATGGGCTGCCTCGTCGCGGTCGGGCGCGGCCGCTATCCGGCCGACTGGCTGGCAGACGTACTGGCCGGGCGCGACCGCAATCTCGCGGCGCCCACGTTCATGGCCGACGGGCTGTACCTCGCCCACGTCGGCTACCCGGCGGAATTCGCCGTCCCGCCCGCGCAGCTCGGCAGCGTGCCGTGGAGCAGCGTCTGGGCCGATCTGGACCCTCAATCATGACGGATCACGCCGTGTCTTCCCCGACTCCCGCTGCAACCGGCCTGCCGCCGCGCACGCGCATCAAGCTGTGCGGGCTGTCGCGCCCCGAGGACGTGCTGCACGCGGCGGCGCTCGGCGCCGACGCGATCGGCCTCGTGTTCTACCCGAAGAGCCCGCGCGCGGTGACCATCGCGCAGGCGGCCGAGCTGGCGAGCCTCGCGCCGCCGTTCGTGTCGGTGGTCGGGCTGTTCGTGAATGCAACGGAAGCCGAGATCGAGGCCGTCGTGCGCGACGTGCCGCTGACGGTGCTGCAGTTCCACGGCGACGAGACGCCCGAGCAGTGCGACGCGCTCGGCCGCGCGGCACACCTGCCGTGGCTGCGCGCGGTGCGCGTCGGCCCCTCGACGCAGCCGTCCGATTTGGTAGAATCGGCTCTTCATTATTCGAAAGCGCGCGGCCTCCTGTTCGACACCCTGGTGCCGGATTACGGCGGTAGCGGCAAGGTCTTCGATTGGTCTCTTATTCCCGCAGAGCTCGCGCATCGGGCCGTTTTGAGTGGTGGCTTGAGCGCGCAAAACGTCGGTGATGCGATCCGCCAGCTGCGTCCGTTTGCTGTCGATGTCTCGAGTGGCATCGAAGTGGAGGGCGCAAAGGGCGTGAAGGATCACGCCCGGATGGCGGCGTTCGTACGCGCGGTGCGCGAAGCGGACGCCCGGTGATGCAAGCGGTGCGGCCTGACAAGCGGGGCGCCCCGACCGATCGAGAGAGACACCATGTACAACCTTCCTGATGATCGCGGCCATTTCGGCCCGTATGGCGGCGTGTTCGTCGCCGAGACGCTGATTCATGCGCTGGACGAACTGCGCGCGGCGTATGAAAAATTCCGGAACGACCCCGACTTCGTCGCGGAATACGAGCGCGAGCTGAAGTATTTCGTCGGCCGTCCGTCGCCGATCTACCACGCGCAGCGCTGGAGCGAGATGCTCGGCGGCGCGCAGGTCTACCTGAAGCGCGAAGACCTGAACCACACGGGCGCGCACAAGATCAACAACGTGATCGGCCAGGCGCTGCTCGCGAAGCGCATGGGCAAGAAGCGCGTGATCGCCGAAACCGGCGCTGGCCAGCACGGCGTCGCAACCGCGACGATCTGCGCGCGCTTCGGCATGGAGTGCATCGTCTACATGGGCGCCGAGGACGTGCGCCGGCAGGCCGCGAACGTGTACCGGATGAAGCTGCTCGGCGCTACGGTCGTGCCGGTCGAATCGGGTTCGCGCACGCTGAAGGACGCACTGAACGAAGCGATGCGCGACTGGGTCACGAACATCGAAAGCACGTTCTACATCATCGGCACGGTCGCGGGCCCGCACCCGTACCCGATGATGGTGCGCGACTTCCAGCGCGTGATCGGCGACGAGTGCAAGGTGCAGATGCCCGAACTCGCGGGCCGGCAGCCCGACGCGGTGATCGCCTGCGTCGGCGGCGGCTCGAACGCGATGGGCATCTTCTATCCGTACATCGACGACCAATCGGTGCAGCTGATCGGCGTCGAAGCGGCCGGCGACGGCCTCGACACGGGCCATCATGCGGCCTCGCTGATCGCCGGCAGCCCCGGCGTGCTGCACGGCAACCGCACGTACCTGCTGCAGGACGACAACGGCCAGATCATCGAGACGCATTCGGTGTCGGCGGGCCTCGACTATCCGGGCGTCGGCCCCGAACACGCGTGGCTGAAGGACAGCGGCCGCGCGCAGTACGTGCCGATCACCGACGACGAAGCGCTGAAGGCATTCCACGACTGTTGCCGGATCGAGGGGATCATTCCCGCGCTCGAGTCGAGCCACGCGATCGCGTATGGCGTGAAGCTCGCGCCGACGTTGCCGAAGGACAAGATCCTGCTCGTCAACCTGTCGGGCCGCGGTGACAAGGACATGCACACGGTCGCCGAGCGATCGGGCATCGACCTCTGACCCGACCGATGCGTGACCTGATCGAAGAGCCGGGCGGCGGTGCCGCGAGCGAGGCGGAGGCGGTTCAGCCCGTCGCCGCGGTGCCGCGCGCGCTGCCGTCCGGTATCGAACTGCATAACCGCGATTTCCTGACCGATGCCGCGCACCTGCCGGATGCGTCGATCGACCTGATCGTCGCCGATCCGCCGTACGGGCTCGGCAAGGACTACGGCAACGACTCGGACAAGCGTTCGGGCGACGATTTCCTCGCGTGGACGCGCGAGTGGCTCGAGCTCGCGGTTCCGAAGCTGAAGCCGAGCGGGTCGATGTACATCTTCTGCACGTGGCAGTACGCGCCGGAAATCTTCAGTTTCCTGAAGACGAAGCTCACGATGGTCAACGAGATCATCTGGGACCGGCGCGTGCCGAGCATGGGCGGCACGACGCGCCGTTTCACGTCGGTGCACGACAACATCGGCTTTTTCGCGGTTTCCAAGGCGTATTACTTCGATCTCGATCCGGTCCGCATCCCGTACGACGCCGATACGAAGAAGGCCCGCTCGCGCAAGCTGTTCGAAGGCAGCAAGTGGCTGGAGATGGGCTACAACCCGAAGGACGTCTGGTCGGTCTCGCGCCTGCACCGGCAGCACGCGGAGCGCGTCGATCATCCGACCCAGAAGCCGCTGGAAATCATCGAGCGGATGGTGCTCGCGAGCTGCCCGCCGGGCGGCCGCGTGCTCGATCCGTTCATGGGCAGCGGCACGACCGCGGTGGCCTGCGCACGGCAGGGGCGCGACTTCGTCGGCTACGAGATCAACGAAAGCTATTGTGCGATCGCGCACGAGCGCGTGAACGCGCTCGCGGCGCCGGCGTGCGCGTGAATCGCGCCGCCGCATCGCCGATCGCAATGCATCCAGGAAAATTGCCATGTCCCGTATTCAGCAGACCTTCGCCGCGCTCGCCGAACAAGGCCGTAAGGGCCTGATCCCGTTCATCACGGCCGGCGACCCCGATCCCGCGAAAACCGTCGAATTCATGCACGCGCTCGCCGCCGGCGGCGCGGACGTGATCGAGCTCGGCGTGCCGTTTTCGGACCCGATGGCCGACGGCCCCGTGATCCAGCGTTCATCGGAACGCGCGCTCGCGCGCGGCGTCACGCTGAAGAGCGTGCTCGCCGACGTGAAGCGCTTCCGCGAAACCGACCCCAAAACGCCTGTCGTGCTGATGGGCTATGCGAACCCGATCGAACGGATGGGCGTCGACGCGTTCGCGGCCGAAGCGCACGCGGCCGGCGTCGACGGCGTGCTGGTGGTCGACTATCCGCCGGAAGAGGCGGGCGTATTCGCCGAAAAGATGCGTGCCGCGCAGATCGATCCGATCTTCCTGCTCGCGCCCACGTCGACCGACGAACGCATCGCCGACGTCGGCAAGATCGCGAGCGGCTACGTCTATTACGTGTCGCTCAAGGGCGTGACCGGCGCAGGAAATCTGGATGTTTCGAGCATTGCGGGTAAAATCCCGGCCATCAAGTCGCGCGTGCCGGTCCCGGTGGGCGTCGGCTTCGGTATCCGCGACGCCGAAACGGCGCGCGCGGTGGCCGAAGTGTCGGACGCCGTCGTGATCGGCAGCCGCCTCGTGCAGCTGCTCGAAAGCGCGGCGCCGGACGCTGCCGCCGCCGCGCTGAAGACGTTCATCGCCGAGCTGCGTGCCGCCCTGGACGGCGCGGGCAAGACGGCGCGATAAACACAACACAGGAAGCGGGCGGGCCCAACGGCCCGTCCCGCCACGGAACAGGAAACCATACGATGAGCTGGCTCGACAAACTGTTGCCGCCGAAGATCAAGCAGACCGACCCGAAAAGCCGCAAGGGCATTCCGGAAGGCCTGTGGGTCAAGTGCCCGTCCTGCGAGGCCGTGCTGTACCGCAACGACGTGGACGCGAACCTGCACGTGTGCCCGAAGTGCGATCACCACATGCGCATCGGCGCGCGTGAACGCCTCGACGGGCTGCTCGATCCGGAAGGCCGCTATGAAATCGGCCAGGAGATCGTGCCGGTCGACACGCTGAAGTTCAAGGACAGCCGCAAGTACCCCGATCGTCTGAAGGAAGCGATGGACGAGACGGGCGAAACCGACGCGATGGTCGTGATGGGCGGTGCGATCCACACGCTGCCGGTCGTCGCGGCCTGCTTCGAGTTCTCGTTCATGGGCGGTTCGATGGGTTCGGTCGTCGGCGAGCGCTTCGCGCGCGGCGCGCAGAATGCGCTCGAACAGCACGTGCCGTTCATCTGCTTCACCGCTTCGGGTGGTGCACGGATGCAGGAAAGCCTGCTGTCGCTGATGCAGATGGCGAAAACCACCGCGATGCTGACCAAGCTGGCCGAAGCGAAGCTGCCGTTCATCTCGGTGCTGACCGACCCGACGATGGGTGGCGTGTCGGCGAGCTTTGCGTTCCTCGGCGACGTCGTGATCGCCGAACCGAAGGCGCTGATCGGCTTCGCCGGCCCGCGCGTGATCGAGCAGACGGTTCGCGAGAAGCTGCCGGAAGGCTTCCAGCGCGCCGAATTCCTGATCAAGACGGGCGCGATCGACATGATCGTCGACCGTCGCAAGATGCGCGACGAGATCGCGCAACTGCTCGCGCTGCTGCAGCGACAGCCGGCCGACGCGCTGGCTTGACCGGCGCAAGGTCGTGAACTCCGCGCGTCGCCTGGCTTCAGCGTCAGGCGGCGCGCTTCGTTTTTTGGCGTAGTGGCGGTACCGATCCAGATTTGATCCGATGAGCACTTTTCCCACTCTCGACGCGTGGCTTTCGCATCTCGAACGCGCGCACCCGGTCGGCATCGACATGGGCCTGACCCGCATCGGGCAGGTCAAGGCGGCGCTGCAGCTTGAATTCGCATGCCCCGTCATCACCGTCGGCGGCACGAACGGCAAGGGCTCGACCTGCGCGTTCCTCGAGACGATCCTCGTGCGCGCGGGATACAAGGTCGGCTGCCATACGTCGCCGCACCTGCTCGAATTCAACGAGCGCGCGCGCGTGAACGGGCAGAACGTCACCGATGACGAATTGCTGCCGCATTTCGAGGCCGTCGAAGCCGCGCGCACGTCGCTGCCCGCACCGGTGTCGCTCACGTATTTCGAATTCACGACGCTCGCGATCCTGCACCTGTTCGCGTCGCGCGGGCTCGACGCGGTGATCCTCGAAGTCGGCCTCGGCGGCCGGCTCGATGCGGTCAACATCATCGACACCGATTGCGCGATCGTCACGAGCATCGACATCGACCACACCGAATACCTCGGTGACACGCGCGAGAAGATCGCGTTCGAGAAGGCCGGGATCTTCCGCGCGGGCAAGCCGGCGATCTGCGGCGATCCGGCCGCGCCGCAAACGCTGATCGACCACGCCGAGGCGATCGGCGCCGACCTGTGGCTCGTCGGCCGCGACTTCCGCTACGAGGCGCAAGCAGGCGCGGAGCGCCAGCAGTGGAGCTACCTCGGCCGCGAGAAGCGCTATCCGGCGCTGGCGTATCCGGCGCTGCGCGGCGCGAATCAGCTGATCAATGCGTCTGCCGCACTCGCCGCACTCGAGGCGCTGCGCCCGGTGCTGCCGGTGTCCGCGCAGGACATCCGGCTCGGGCTCGCGAACGTCGAGCTGCCGGGACGCTTCCAGGTGCTGCCCGGCAAGCCGGCGATCGTGCTCGACGTCGCGCACAACCCGCATGCGTCGGCCGTGCTCGAGCAGAATCTCGGCAACATGGGCTTCTTCCCGTACACGTACGCGGTGTTCGGCGCGATGCACGACAAGGACATCGACGGCGTGCTGCAGCACCTGAAGGGCGAGATCGACCACTGGTGCGTGACCGACCTGCCGCTGCCGCGCGCGGCCTCCGCGGAGCAGCTCGAAGCCGCGCTGCGCAAGGCCGGCGTGGAGGAGGGGCCCGATTCGAGCGTGACGCGTTACGCGTCGCCTGCAGAAGCGTTTCGCGATGCACTAAAAAGAGCATCCGAGAATGATAGAATCGTGGTTTTCGGCAGTTTCCATACGGTTGCCGGCGTGCTGGCCTACCGTAAATCGCAGCAACACTGACTGACGGGCAGTTTCGGACTCAGCCATTCATGGGCATTTTCTCGTTCGGCAAAAAAGACGACGACGCGCCGCGGCGCGGCGGTCGTACCGGGACCTCCCGGAACGTGCGCACGGAGCGCACCACTGAACGCGTCGAGCGCCGCTCGCGCCGCACCGAGCGTCCGGAATCGGACGCGCTGCTCCTCGATCCGACCCTTCCAGAAAAGCAACGCGCACGCCGTCGTCTCGTCGGCGCGATCGCGCTCGTCGTGGCAGCCGTGATCGTGCTGCCGATGGTGCTCGATTCGCACCCGAAGCCGGTCACGGACGACATCGCGATCGACATCCCGAACCGGCCCGCGCACCAGGCGGTCGCGCCGCGTGACGACGATGCGGCCGACGTGCAGGCAGGCGTCGCGCACGACGAACCGCCGGCGTCCGACACGGCCGTCGCGGCCGCACCGGCACCCGTGCCGGCGCCCGCAACCAGGCCGGCCGCGCAACCCGATACGACGACCACGGCGAGCGTGACGCCGCCGAAGCCCGCGCCGAAGCCGGCCGCGCCCGCAGCGAAACCGGCCGCGCCGAAGCCCGCGACCGTCGCGAATGCCGACGCCGCGAGCCCGGACAGCGGCGACGCATCGTCGCCGGCATCGCCGGCCGGCGCACGTTTCGCGGTGCAGCTCGGTTCGTTCAAGGACGATGCGACGGCCCGTTCGTGGGCAACCAAGTTGAAATCGGCGGGTGTGCCCGCATATGTCGAGCATCGCAAGCAGGCAGACGGCAGCACGGCTACACTGTTGCGTGCAGGCCCGTTCGCGGATCGCTCGGCGGCCTCCGCCGCGATCGCGAAGGTGCGCGAAGCCGGTCTGACGCAGTAACGCGCGATGCTGACGGCTTTCGACTACGCTGTATTGGCGGTGATCGTGTTGTCGGCGCTGCGGGGTGCGTGGCGCGGCTTCGTGTCGGAGATATTCGGGCTGATCGGCTGGATCGCGGCGATCGTGATTGCGGGCCGCTACGTCGGGCTGGTCGTGCCGTATATCCCGGCGAACTGGCCGGGCGGCGCGCTGACGCAATGGGTGATCGCCTTCGCGCTGCTCGTGATCGGCGTCGTGCTGGTCGCCGGTGTCGCAAACGCGCTGCTGTCGCGGATCGCGCAGGCGAGTGGCCTGGGCGGCGTCGACCGCTCGCTGGGCATGATGTTCGGGCTCGTCCGCGGCTGTGTGCTGGTGGTGCTGCTGGTCGCGGCGGCCGGGCTGACCGAACTGCCCAAACAGGATTTCTGGCGCAATGCGCTATTGCGTCCCTTTGCCGAACAGGGCGTGCACGAGCTGAAGCAGCTCCTGCCCGACGGCATGGCCCAGTACGTACGCGTGTGACGACGCGGCCGGGCAGGACGGAACCGATTTTGTCATTCTGAAGGACATGCCATGTGCGGCATCGTAGGCGTTATCTCCCAATCCCCGGTCAATCAGCTGATCTATGACAGCTTGCTGCTCCTGCAGCATCGCGGTCAGGACGCGGCGGGCATCGCGACGGCGGACGGCAGCAATTTCCACATGTACAAGGCGAACGGCATGGTGCGCGACGTGTTCCGCACGCGCAACATGCGCAGCCTGCCCGGCACCTACGGCATCGGCCAGGTGCGCTACCCGACGGCCGGTTCGGCGTCGAGCGAAGCCGAGGCGCAGCCGTTCTACGTGAACGCGCCGTTCGGGATCATCCTTGCGCACAACGGCAACCTGACGAACTGGCAGCAACTGAAGGACGAGATGTTCCGGATCGACCGCCGGCACATCAACACCAATTCCGACAGCGAAGTGCTGCTCAACGTGTTCGCGCACGAGCTGCAACTGTCGACCACCGGCCTCGAGCTCGATCCGGCGTCCGTGTTCAAGGCAGTCTCGGGCGTGCATCGCCGCCTGCAGGGTTCGTATGCGATCGTGTCGCTGATTGCCGGCTACGGCCTGCTCGCGTTCCGCGATCCGTTCGGCATCCGTCCGCTGTGCATCGGCAAGCTCGAGACCGAGCACGGCACCGAATGGATGGTCGCGTCGGAGTCGGTGGCGGTCGAAGGCATCGGTTTCGAATTCGTGCGTGACCTGGAGCCGGGCGAAGCGATCTTCATCGACAAGGCCGGCAACTTCCACAGCCAGCAGTGCGCGGAGAACCCGACGCTGAATCCGTGCATGTTCGAATACGTGTATCTGGCCCGTCCGGATTCGTGCCTCGACGGCGTGCCGGTCTACAACGTGCGCCTGCGCATGGGCGACTATCTCGCCGAGAAGATCAAGCGCGAACTGCCGAACGTGCCGATCGACGTCGTGATGCCGATTCCCGATTCGTCGCGCCCGGCTGCGATGCAGGTCGCCGCGAAGCTCGGCGTCGAGTATCGCGAGGGCTTCTTCAAGAACCGCTACGTCGGCCGTACGTTCATCATGCCGGGGCAGGCCGTGCGCAAGAAGTCGGTGCGCCAGAAGCTCAACGCGATGAGCATCGAGTTCAAGGACAAGAACGTGCTGATCGTCGACGACTCGATCGTGCGCGGCACGACCTCGCATGAAATCGTGCAGATGGCGCGCGATGCGGGCGCGAAGTCGGTGATCTTCGCGTCGGCCGCGCCGCCCGTGAAGTTCCCGAACGTGTACGGCATCGACATGCCGACGCGCGGCGAGCTCGTCGCACACGGCCGCTCCGACGAAGAAGTCGCGAAGATGATCGGCGCCGACCACCTGATCTACCAGGACGTCGACGACCTGCGCCGCGCGGTGCGCGACATCAACCCGAAGCTCGAGCGCTTCGAGGCATCGTGCTTCGACGGCAACTACATCACCGGCGACGTGACGCCCGAGTATCTCGATGCGATCGAGCGTGCGCGTCTCGCGCCGGCGTCGCAGGCCGATCGCGACACGGCCGGCGACACCGAGCGTTCGCAGATGAACCTGCAACTGTCGGTCGAGTGACACCGGCGCACGCGCCCGGAGAAGCGTGCTAGGATGTGGCCTTGCGTCGATTTGATATCAGCTTGCGGACGCGGGGCGACTTCCCAAAACAGCTAAAGCGAAGGCCGGCGACAGCCGGCCCGAGTCGATCGCTGTCGTACCGCACCGAAGCCCGCTGATGCAGACGCATAGCGGGCTTTTTGTTTTTTGGCCTGGTTTTGATCTGGCCTGCGCGATGTGCGCGGCCATCGGATACGGAAAACGGAACATGGACGACTCCCTCAACTTCGACACGCTTGCCGTGCGCGCAGGCACGCTGCGCAGCGACTTCAACGAGCACTCGGAAGCGCTGTTCCTCACGTCGAGCTTCTGCTTCTCCAGCGCGGCTGACGCGGCCGAGCGCTTCGCGAACTCGGAAGACTACTTCACCTATTCGCGCTTCACGAACCCGACCGTCACCATGTTCCAGGAGCGTCTCGCGGCGCTCGAGGGCGGCGAGGCGTGCATCGCGACGGCGTCGGGGATGGCCGCGATCATGTCGGTCGTGATGTCCGCGCTGCAGGCCGGCGACCATCTCGTCAGCTCGCGCAGCCTGTTCGGTTCGACGCTCGGGATGTTCTCCCAGATCTTCAGCAAATTCGGGATCACGACGACCTTCGTCGACCCGACCGACCTGAACGCATGGCAGGAAGCCGTGCGGCCGGAAACCAAGATGTTCTTCCTCGAGACGCCGTCGAACCCGCTGACCGAACTCGCCGACATCGAGGCGATCGGCAAGATCGCGAAGGCCGCGAATGCGCTGTTCGTCGTCGACAACTGTTTCTGCAGCCCGGTGCTGCAGCAACCGTTGAAGCTCGGCGCGGATGTCGTGATGCACTCGGCGACGAAATTCCTCGACGGGCAGGGTCGCGTGCTCGGCGGTGCGCTGGTCGGCTCGAAGGAATTCATCATGGGCAAGGTGTTCCCGTTCGTGCGCAGCGCGGGCCCGACGCTGTCGGCCTTCAACGCGTGGGTGCTGCTGAAGGGGATGGAAACGCTGTCGCTGCGCGTCGAGAAGCAATCGGCGAACGCGCTGGAAATCGCACGCTGGCTCGATTCGCATCCGGCCGTGGCGCGCGTGTTCTATCCGGGCCTCGAATCGCATCCGCAGTATGAACTCGCGAAGCGTCAGCAGAAGGCGGGCGGCGCCATCGTGTCGTTCGAGCTGAAGGGCGATACGCCGGAGCAGCAGCGCGCGAACGCGTGGCGTGTGATCGACAACACGAAGCTCGTGTCGATTACCGGCAACCTCGGCGACACGCGCACGACGATCACGCATCCGGCCACCACGACGCACGGTCGTATCACGCCGGAAGCGCGTGCGGCAGCCGGGATCACCGAAGGGCTGATCCGCCTGGCGGTCGGCCTCGAGCACGCAGCCGACGTTCGCGCCGATCTCTCGCGCGGTCTCGAAGGCTGAGTCGCGCCGCCGGTTTCCGGGCCGGCATGAATGAAGCGGGCCGCTCGAAAGAGCGGCCCGTTGTCGGTTCTGCGCACATCTCGTACACGTGCGTGGCGTCGCCCGGTTCAGCCGGCGTGCCCGTGCGGCGGCGCGGCGCGCATCGCGTCGACCATCCACCGCAGCGTTTCATCGAGCGGCGTGACGGGCAATTCGCCCACCGCGCGCCGCAGCTTGTCGCGCGACCCGCTCAGGCTCTTCACCTCGTTGTGCCGCACGAAGCGCGGGTCGATCGTCACGTCGATCACGTAACCGGCGATGCGCGCCAGCATCGCCAGCACTTCCTTCAGCGAATACGCGCGCTCCGAGCAGACGTTGAACGTCTCGCCGGCCGGTGCGGCTTCGACCAGCTTCAGATAGGCGGCCGTCACGTCGCGTACGTCGGAGAAATCGCGGCTCACGTCGAGGTTGCCGAGCGAGATCCGCGGCGCGTTGCGCGCATAGTGCGCGACGAGCTTCGGCAGCAGGTACGCGTCGCTCTGGCCGGCACCCGTGTAGTTGAACGGTCGCGCGATCACGATCGGCAGCCGGTCGGCCCACAGCTTCGCCGCGTATTCCATCACGAGCTTGCTGACCGCGTAGTCGTTCGCCGGGGCCGGTGCGACGGTTTCGTCGAGCACGCCGGCCGTCGAGTTGCCGTAGATGTTCGCACTGCTTGCCAGCAGCACGGCCGACGGGCGGCGGTCGAGGCCCGCGAGTGCGGCCAGCAGGTTGCGCGTACCGGAGATGTTGACCGCGTAAGTTTGCGACGGCTCATCCTGCGCGACATGCGCGCGCGCGGCGAGATGCACGACCGCATCGGGCCGTGCGTCGGCCGCCGCCGCGCGCATCGCCTCTGCGTCGAGCAGGTCGACCGGCAGCAGCGTGCAGTGCGCGAACGCCGGATCGTCGGGGCGCGGCGCGCCGGGCGCGATCGTACCCCAGACGTCATAGCCGGCCGCCTGCAGGCGTTCGGCCATGTAGCGGCCCGTGAAGCCCGTCAGGCCCGTGACGAACGCACGGCGCGACGGGCGTCCGGTTTCAGAACGTGTCATGGTGTTGGTTCCGCGTCAAATCCGCTTCGACCATCATCTGGCAAAGTTGTTCGAGTGTCGTCTTGGGTGCCCAGCCGAGTTTGCTTTTCGCCTTGTCCGCGCAGCCGATCAGCAGGTCGACCTCGGCAGGGCGGTAGAACTTCGGGTTCACTTCGACGAGCACGTTGCCGGTGGCAGCATCGAGGCCGCGCTCCTGTTCGCCCTTGCCGGACCATTCGATCTGGTAGCCGGCCGCCGCGAACGCCATCCGGACGAAATCGCGCACGGTCTCGGTGCGGTTGGTCGCCAGCACGTAGGTGTCGGGCTCGTCGGCCTGCAGCATGCGCCACATCCCTTCGACGTATTCGAGTGCAAAGCCCCAGTCGCGCTTCGCGTCGAGGTTGCCGAGCTCGAGGCGCGTCGCCTTGCCGAGCTTGATCTTCGCGATCGTGTCGGTGATCTTGCGCGTGACGAACTCGCGGCCGCGCAGCGGCGACTCATGGTTGAACAGGATGCCGCTGCTGCCGAACAGGCCGTACGACTCGCGGTAGTTCACGGTCATCCAGTGCGCGTACAGCTTCGCGACGCCGTACGGGCTGCGCGGATAGAACGCGGTCGTCTCCGTCTGCGGAATGGCCTGCACCTTGCCGAACATCTCCGACGTCGATGCCTGGTAGAAACGCGTCTTCGGGCTCACGACGCGGATCGCCTCGAGCAGGTTCAGCGGGCCGATGCCGGTCACTTCGGCGGTCGTCGCCGGCTGGTCGAACGACACGCCGACGAAGCTCTGCGCGGCGAGGTTGTACAGCTCGTCGGGTTGCGTGCGTTCGAGCAGGCGCAGGCTCGAGCCGGCGTCGGTCAGGTCGTGCTCGACGAGCGTGAGGTTCGGGTGCGTGTCGACGCCGAGCTCGGCGATGCGCCAGAAATTCACCGAGCTGGTGCGGCGGTAGGTACCGGTGACCTCGTAGCCCTTGTCGAGCAGCAGCTTGGTCAGGTACGCACCGTCTTGCCCCGAAATCCCGGTGATGATGGCCTTCTTGCGAGTTTGGCTCATGGCGTTGTCCTGGTAGAAACGATGGATGGTGAAATTCAGGCGGTCGTGCCGGCGGCGGCCGGCAGCGCGCGGCGCGCGGGGCCGCGCGTCAGGCGCCGTTCGAAGCCGTACCAGCTCAGGGTTGCGTACGCGAGCGTGATCGCCAGCGCGAGCGCAGCCGTGACGAAGCGGTTCAGGTGCAGCGGCCAGAGCGCATACAACACGCTCAGGTGGATCAGGTACACGGTGTAGCTGACGGTACCGACGTAGACGAGCATCGGGTTGGTCAGCACACGTTGCACGAGGCCGCGGCCGCGCAGCGCGATCACGACGATCGACGTGCACAGCAGCAGCGAGATGCTGTAGAGCGCCGCATTCGACAGCGGCGTGTTCGCGGCGCGGAAGCGCGGGAACGACAGGTGCAGCCAGCCGAGGATCGCGAGCGACACGAGCGCGCCCAGGATCGCGAGCGGGTAGAACGGCTCCAGCGCGCGTCGGTCGCGGCGCAGCACGATCGCGAGCAAGGCGCCTGCCGCGAGCAGATCCATCCGGAACGGCGTCAGGTAGTAGATCGGCCAGAACGAATCGAACCACGGCGTCGCGATCGCGCGCAGCACGGGTGCGGCGACGACCAGCGCGGCGGCGACCCACAGCAGCGCGCGCTCCGAGCACCACAGCACGACGAACGGCCAGAAGATATAAAACTGCTCCTCGACCGCGAGCGACCACAGCACGTTCAGGCTGTCATGGCCGATGCTGCCGAGCGACAGCCCGATGTTGGTCGAGAAAAACGCGAACCACGGCCAGTGCGGCAGCCAGCCCGCGCCGAACAGGAGCGTCGACACCACCAGCAGCAGCACGTACGGCGGCAGGATGCGGCGCACGCGGCGCGCATAAAAATGGCTGAAGTACGACTGCCCGCGCGCCTTGCGATCGAGCAGGATGCCGGTGATCAGCAGGCCGCTCAGTACGAAGAACAGGTCGACGCCCATCCACAGCGGCGCTTTCAGCGCGTGCTGCAGGAACACGGCGCCCACCGCGATCGCGCGCAGTCCGTCGAGCTGCACGATGCGGCCGTGGTGCGGCGGGGTCAGGTCGGCGGGTCGCGAGATGCCCGTCATCGCGCTGCTCCTTTGCGACGTACGGCCGGGGCCGCGTCGTGTCGCACATCCGATGCGTGAACGTAATGCATGCCTTTGAATGAAATATCGAGTCGAAATCGATTCTAGGGAAAAGAAATCGGCAAAAAAACGCGCGTCATTTATCTGACAGCAAACATTCGAATGCCGATTAATCCGGTCGAAAGATGAAAGGTTGGTGCCCGGACAGCCGTGACAGGCGGCGCAGAGCGGCATTTTCTACGTGGTGGCTAGCGTAATGCGGTCGTTATTGCCGTTTTCGGATGCGATTTATCGCCTGTTCCGGTTCGATATTTCAGGCAGAAACATCCCCAAATATTTCCAAATTTCTTGTGATTATTTTTGCTTGTAACCTGCATCGCGACGTTTGAAACCCATTTAGCGACAGGGCACGCCGGCGGCAGTCCGCGGCAGCGCCGGTCGCTGCTGCATCAAGTCTGGAGAAGCGCATTGCGACGTCTGATTCTGGTAGGCATGACGGTAAGCGCGGCGCTGCTGGCGAGCGCAGCGCCGGCCGAAACGGTGTTGCCCGCGACGACGTCGTGGATCGGCAACACGTTCGGCTATGGCGACGGCAGCTGGACGCAGATCGACATCCGCGCGATTGCGGTGACGCCTGAAGGCAAGGTGTATACGAATGCGCCGTGGGACGAGAGCGGGGCCGAGGCGAGCGTCTACCAGGACGGGAAGATGCTCGGCTTCGCCGGCGGCACGCACGGCTGGGGCAACCTCGGCGGCAACGCGATCGCCGTGAACAGCAAGTATGCGTATGTCGCGATCGGCGTCGGCAACGAGCGCGGCCACCTGCAATCGCCCGGCATCTGGCCGGACAAGGGCAAGCAGTGGTTCGGCATCTCGCGGCGCACGATCGGCGACATGAAGCAGCCCGCGCCGTTTCGCGCGTCGCCGCAGGTCGCGCCGGGCGGGCGCGCCGATGCCGGCCGCGCGCGGATGGCCGCGAGCTTCATGATGATGAACGAGGTGCCGGCCCCCGCGCGCTCGGAAGTGGGCGAGGCGAAGGCGGAAGTGGGCGGCCTCGCGGTGGACGACAAGACGCTGTTCGCGACGAATCCATCGCACGACGTCGTGAATGTCTACGACGCGGAGACGATGCAGCAGAAGGGCACGTGGAGCGCGCACGAGCCGGGCCGCATCGCGCTCGCCGGCGACGGCACGCTGTGGCTGCTGACCGATACGCTGAGCGGGCCCGCGCATCTCGTGCACGTGCGGGCCGACGGCCGCAAGCTCGACGATGCGCCCGCACTGCCGGAAGGTACCGACGCGGTGGACGTGGCGGTCGACGCGAAAGGGCGCGTGCTCGTCGCGGACAACGGGCCGCGCCAGCAGATCCTGATTTTCTCGAAAGGCGGCAAGGGCTATGCGCAGTCGGGCACGTTCGGCGAGCGCGGCGGCATCTTCGCGGGCCCCGTGCCGGGGCGTCCCGGGCCGCAGCGCTTCAACGGGCTGACGGGCGTCGGCGTCGACCGCGCGGGCAACATCTATGTATCGATGAACGGGATCGGGCCGCGCCACGACACGATCGGCGCGGGGCTCGGCGCGGTGCTGGAAAGCTACACGCCGGACGGCAAGCTGCGCTGGCAGGTGCAGGGGCTGCTGTTCGTCGACGGCGCGTGGCTCGACCCCGCACGGCCGAACAGCGTGTACACGGGCAACAAGCGCTTCGAGCTCGACCTGTCGAAGCCGCCGGGCCAGGACTGGAAATACGTCGGCTTCCTGTCGAATCGCTTCAAGTATCCGGACGATCCCGTGTTCCACACGGACCAGTATCCGGGCATGCCGATCGCGCGGCGCGTCGACGGCCGCACGTTCCTGTACCTGACCGACATGTACGCCGATCACCTGAAGATCTACCGCTTCGACGCGAAGCGCGACGGCGAGGTCGCGATTCCGTCGGGCCTGATCGCGGGCCGCGCTCGGCCGGTCGACAAGGTGCCGAACAAGCCGCCTGGCGGCGACTGGCTGTGGCGCGACGCGAACGGCAACGGCCGGATCGATGCCGACGAATCCGAGATCAACACGACGGGCAAGGCGAAGGCGGGCGGCTGGGGCTGGTGGGTCGACACGAAGGGCGACATCTGGCGTACCAGCGACGTGCGCGGCATCCACCGCTTCCAGTACGGCGGCGTCGACAAGGCCGGCAACCCGATCTACTCGTACGACAAGGTCACGACCTATCCGATGCCGCAGCCGTTCACGCAGCTGCGCCGTTCGATCTACGAGCCGCAGACCGACACGCTGTACGTGACCGGCTACACGGCCGACGCGCCGCCGCAGCCGGGCATCAACAAGGAAGTGGGGCGCGTGCTGATCCGCTTCGACAAGTGGTCGACGGGCTCGCCGGTCGTGCGCTACCAGGTGGCGCTGCCGTGGCAGCTCGATGCGAAGCCGATCCTGGACCTGATCGGGATCACGGTCGAGGGCCGCTACATCTTCACCGTGGAGCCGGTCGGCAAGATCCACGTGTACGACAAGGACACCGGCAAGGAAGTGGGCGTGATGAGCCCGGGCACCGAGGTCGGCAAGGCATCCGGCTGGGTCGACGTGCCGTTCGGCATCAGCGCATTCCGGCGCGAGAACGGCGAATACCTCGTGTTCGTCGAGGAAGACGCGCGCGGCAAGGTGCTGATGTATCGCTGGAAACCGTGACGGGCGGCGCGCCGTCGTCGCTGTCACTCAAGGCATGAGCATGGACAAAGGCATTCTAAAGAACGTTTCGATCAACTTCATCGGGCTGATCCTGCCGACCTTCGTGTCGCTGGTGACGGTGCCCGCCTATATCCACGCGCTCGGCGTCGAGCGTTATGGCGTCGTCAGCCTCGTGTGGACCCTGATCGGCTATTTCGGGATCCTCGATCTCGGAATGAGCATGGCCGCGCAGAACCACATCTCGAAGGCGCTCGCGAGCGGCAACGCCGACGAAAGCGCGCGCGTGTTCTGGAGCGCGTTCTGGCTGAATCTCGGCACCGGCATCGTCGGCGGGCTGCTGATCTATTTCGGCGCGTTCGTCTACACCGCGTACTTCACGAAGGTCTCGGCCGAGATGCAGCACGAGGTGTATCTCGCGCTGCCGTGGCTCGCGCTCGCGATTCCGCTCGCCAACGTGTCGTGGGTGTTCGCCGGCGCGATCAACGGCGCCGAACGGTTCGGCGTGTTCAACACGAACCAGACGATCGGCACGTTCCTGTTCCAGCTGCTGCCGCTCGGCGCCGCGTGGTGGATCGCGCCGAACCTGCAGACGGTGCTCGCGGCGGCCGTCGTCGCGCGCCTGATCGCGGCGGTGATGCTCGGCCAGGCCAGCATCAAGGTGCTCGGGATCCGGCGCATCGATCCGCCGCAGTGGGGCACAGCGAAAGGGCTGTTCAACTTCGGCGGCTGGATGCTGATCGCGAGCACGACGAGCATGATCGCCGACACGCTCGATCGCGTGATGCTCGGCGCCGGCATGGGCGCGAAGTTCGTCACCTACTACACGGTGCCGCAGAACCTCGTCACGCGCCTGAACATGCTGCCGAACGCGCTCGTGCGCACGCTGTTTCCACGCCTGTCGGCGGTGGGTCGCGATCACGCCGACACGCTCGCGCGGCAGTCGCTCGAATTCCTGAACGGCGTGTTCACGCCGGTCGGCATCGTCGCGATCTTCGCGCTTGCGCCGTTCCTCACGCTGTGGGTCGGCGCCGATCTCGCCGCGCATTCGGCGCCGGTCGGCCGCGTGCTGGTGATCAGCGTGTGGCTCGTCGGCCAGGCGAGCGTGACGCGGATCCTGATCCAGTCGCAGGTCAATCCGGCCCGCGCGGCATTCGCCGGACTCGTCGAGATGCCGTTCTTCGTCGGCGGCCTGTGGTTCGGCATTCATCACTTCGGGCTGATCGGCGCGGCGGTGGTCGTCGCGGCGCGTGCGCTCGTCGACTACGGCGTGCTGCTGTACCTGTCGGCGATCCGGATGCGCGCGATCGTGCTCGACATGCTTGCGCACCTCGCGTTCCTGCTGGCGAGCCTGTTCCTGGCGCAGGCCTGGCCGGGGCTCGGCGAATCGATCGGCATGTGCGCGGTCGTGCTGGTGCTGAACGTCGCGTGGTCGCTCACGATGACGCCGGGGCTGCGCGCACTCGTGCGCGACCTGTTTGTCCGTCTCAATGCGAGGAAAACCGTATGAATCGCGATCTGGCGGAACACGCCGTCCTGAATCTCGCCACGGCCGATGCCGCCGCGGCCCACGCGGGCGATGCCGCCGCGCTGCACCGCGCGGTGCCGGCCGAGCGGGCCCGTGCACGGCAGCCGTCCCGCGCGCTGCGCGTGGCGATCGTCCACGACTGGCTCGTCACCTATGCGGGCGCCGAGCGCGTGCTCGAACAGATCGTCGCGTGCTTTCCCGACGCCGACCTGTTCAGCCTCGTCGATTTCCTCGACGACCGCGCGTTCGTGCGCGGCAAGCCGGTGACGACGTCGTTCATCCAGAAGCTGCCGTTCGCGCGCACCAAATACCGCAGCTACCTGCCGCTGATGCCGCTCGCGATCGAGCAGCTCGACGTGTCCGAGTACGACCTCGTGATCTCGAGCAGCCACGCGGTCGCGAAGGGCGTGCTGACGGGGCCGGACCAGGTGCACATCAGCTACGTGCATTCGCCGATCCGCTATGCGTGGGACCTGCAGCACCAGTATCTGGAACAGTCGAACCTCACGCACGGGCCGAAATCGCTGCTCGCGCGGATGATCCTGCATTACATCCGCAACTGGGACACGCGCACCGCGAACGCGGTGGACGGCTTCGTCGCCAACTCCGCGTTCATCGCGCGGCGCATCAAGAAGGTCTACCACCGCGATGCGGCGGTGATCTTCCCGCCGGTCGACGTCGACGCATTTTCGCTGAACGCCGAGAAGGACGATTTCTACCTGACCGCGTCGCGGATGGTGCCGTACAAGAAGATCGACCTGATCGTCGAAGCCTTCTCGCGCACGCCCGAGCGCAAGCTCGTCGTGATCGGCGACGGCCCGGAGATGCAGAAGATCCGCGCGAAGGCGGGCCCGAACGTCGAGATCATGGGCTACCAGCCGTTCGCGGTGCTGCACGACCGGATGCGGCGCGCGAAGGCGTTCGTGTTTGCGGCCGAGGAGGATTTCGGGATCTCGGTCGTCGAGGCGCAGGCATGCGGCACGCCGGTGATCGCGTACGGCAAGGGCGGCGCGCTCGAAACCGTGCTCGACCCGCAATCGGACCTGAACCCGACCGGGCTGTTCTTCGACGAACAGACGCCGCACGCGATCGTCGCGGCCGTCGACGATTTCGAGCGCGCGCCGCAGCGCTTCACGCCGGCCGCCTGCCGCACGAACGCGGAGCGGTTTTCCGCCGATACGTTCCGGCGGCGCTTCCTCGACTATGTAGAGGAAGCGCTGCCCGGCTCGACGGCGCAGCGCGGCACGGCGATCGCGCCGATGCCGGCCGCGCGCGGCCCGGCGACGCTCGTGCTCGACCAGAGCGGCGTGCTCGGCGGTGCCGAGCTGTCGCTGCTCGAGATCATGAAGCACATGCGCGCGAACGCCGACGTGCTGCTGTTCGACGACGGCCCGTTCCGCGCGGCGCTCGACGAGATCGGCGCGCGCGTCGACGTGGTCGACCAGGGTGCGCTCGCGGGCGTGCGCAAGCAGGGCGGCGTGTCGCTCGGCGCGGTGAAGCAGCTCGTGCGGCTGGTGCGCGATGTCGCGCGCCGCGCACGCCGTGCCGAAGTGATCTACGCGAACACGCAGCGCGCGATGGTGGTCGCCGCGCTGGCCGGACGGCTCGCGCGCAAGCCGGTCGTCTGGCACCTGCGCGACATCGTCAGCACCGACCATTTCGGCAGCAAGCAGTTGCTGGCGATCAAGTATTGCTCGCGGCTCGGCGTCACGCGCGTGATCGCGAACTCCGACGCATCCGCGCAGGCGTTCCGCACGCTGACGGGCTTCACGCCGCAGCACGTCGACGTCGTGTTCAACGGGATTTCGTCCGAGCCGTTCGACGCACTGGAAGGCGTCAGCCAGGCCGCGCTGCGCACGCGCCTCGGGTTGCCCGAGAACGCATGGCTCGTCGGTTCGTTCAGCCGGCTCGCGCGCTGGAAGGGGCAGCACGTGCTGCTGGAAGCCGCCGCACGGCATCCCGACATGCACGTGGTGCTGGTCGGCGCGCCGCTGTTCGGCGAGGACGAATACGCGGCGCAGCTGCACGAATACGTCGCGCGGCACGGGATGGACGAGCGCGTGCATTTCCTCGGCTTCCAGCGCGACGTGGCCGCCTGCATGACGGCGGTCGACGTCGTCGCGCATACGTCGATTACGCCGGAGCCGTTCGGGCGCGTGATCGTCGAAGGGATGCTCGCACGCCGGCCGGTCGTCGCGGCCCGCGCGGGCGGCGTCGTCGAGATCATCGAGGACGGCGACAACGGGCTGCTCTGCGAGCCGGGCGACGCGACCGCGCTGGCCGGCGCGCTCGACAGGCTGAAGCGCGACGGTGCGCGGCGCGCGCGGCTCGTCGCGAGCGGGCGCGCGACGGCGGTGCGCCGGTTCGGCACCGAGACCTATGTGGAGCGCGTCGAGAAGATCCTCTCGGATACGGCGAAAGCCGCGAAGGCGAAGAAGCGGTAGCCGTAGCCGGCGTGCGCCGGCGGGAAACGGGCCCTCATACGGCGTTGCGCCGCGTGGGGGCTTTGCTTTTCGGGGAGTCTGGTTCGGCGGGCGAGATGGCTTGCGAGGTGCGTGAGGTGCGAGATTGACTGATCGCATTTCTATGGCGATCGTGAAGCGGCAACAACCCGCGCGGGGGCAGTCGCGTGGCGGCAACCGGCCAGGGACGGCCCACACGCGCCGTGGCGCGGCCGGACGGCAGCGGGCTGCCCCATCCCCGTGCAATCCGGCATGCAACCGCGTGCCGGCCGTGAAAAAGCCCCCGCACGGCGACACGCCGCACGGGGGCTTCGACATCCTGCCAACCGCGTCAGGCGGCCCGTTCGGGCGCCGGCGCGACGACGCGGGCCGGGCGCGTCGGCTTGAAGCTGGCCGACCACATCATCGCCGGCCGTTCGAACATCCGGTAGAACAGGTACGCGACCGGGACCGCGACGGCCATGAACGCGAACGACGGCCAGATCGACAGCTGCAGTTCGGAGTGGAACAGCACCGAGCCGAGGCAGACGAACAGCGGCAGGTGGACGAGGTACAGCGAATAGCTGAAGTCGCCGAACCAGCTCAGCACGCGCAGCGGCGGCGTCGGGCGCGGCGGGCGGGCGAGCGCGCGGTACAGGAAGCACGCGAAGCCGGCCGACCACAGCTGGAATGCACCGTACTGGCCGAAGTGGAACGCGCCGCAGCCGGCGGCCAGCAGAACGGCGGCCGCCACGTACCACGCACGCGACGGCACGGGGGCGGCCGCGCCGCGCGCCTGCTGCGCACGCACGTCGGCGATCCATGCGCCGATCGTCCAGGACAGCCAGTACGACGTGAAGAACTGCAGGTCGTGCCGTTCGAGCAGCCACGCCGACGCGACGTTGACGATCGCAATCGCGGCCACGACGGCCGGCATGCCGATGCGTCGGCGCAGCGCGAACAGCAGCGGGTAGATCGCGTAGAACTGCACCTCGAGCGATAGCGTCCACAGCGCGCCGTTCGACCCGTACGTGTAGCCGGCCACGCCTTGGAGCGAGAACAGGTTCACGAGGAACGCGAGGATGCCGACGTCGCGGATCTTGTGGCTGACGGGCTCGATCTGCAGGCTGACGGAGTCGAGCGCGAGCGTGAACAGCAGCGCGGCGAGCAGCACCGGGTAGATGCGCGCGAACCGGCGTATCCAGAAGTTCGGTGCGTCGAGCCGGTACGCGGGGTTGGCCGCGAGCTTGAGCGCCGCGTTGCGATGGATGCAGTAGCCGCTGATCACGAAGAAGATCGGCACGCCGGCGGAGCCCCACGCGAACGGGAAGGTCAGGTAGCCGGCGATCACGCTCGGGTTCAGGGCATGGCCGTAAGCCTGATGGAAGCTCTGCATGCCGACCCAGACGACCTGCCGGCAGTGGAAGTAGGCGACGAGCAGCGCCGCGAAGCCGCGCATCGCGTCGATCACGTGTTCCTTGTGATCGGCGGCCGGCGGCGCGGTCAGAGACGATCCGCTGAAAGCTTGCATGCGATTCGATTCCTTGCGACGGATGGACGGGAAGTTTCACCCAATCGTAATGCGCAAGAATTCGATCAATGAATAAAAAAATCTCGCCCGGAAATAACGACATTCCACATCATGGTTTTGTCTCGGTCTGAAAGCGGTTCCGCGGGCGCTTCAATTATTTGCCGATTTTTTTCTGATAGTTTGAAGCATCCAGTTGATTGAGGCAAAGGAGCGGCAAGATGGACATGCATTGGATCGCGAGCGCTGCAGTACTGCTGGTCATGGCCGTGTTGTCGGCGTACCGCGAGGCGCTGAAGAACGAACCGATTCGCCCGGGTCTCGAACGGGGCGGCGTGCCCTATATCGAGGAATTCGAATCGTAAGTATTTGTATCCGGAAAATCGGTAATTTGTTTCTGTCTCGGCACTCGGTCCGGCAATATCGACCGAATGGAAGTGATTATATTTTTTTCGGAATAATTGGGCAATCGTCCATATCGATAATGAGCGGAGTGGAATTGGCAGTACCGTCGATTCTCGATATGCCGTTCGGAACACAATCGCGCCGGGTCGCTGGTCGACGCGGCGCAGTCAACGCAATCAGGATGCGAACATGTTGAAAGTCACCAAGGCCGTGTTCCCCGTTGCCGGACTCGGCACGCGGTTCCTCCCGGCAACGAAGGCGAGCCCGAAGGAGATGTTGCCCGTCGTCGACAAGCCGCTGATTCAGTACGCGGTCGAGGAAGCGATCAACGCCGGTATCACCGAGATGATCTTCGTCACCGGGCGCAGCAAGCGCGCGATCGAGGATCACTTCGACAAGTCGTACGAGATCGAGGCCGAACTCGAGGCGCGCGGCAAGGAAAAGCTGCTGGAACTCGTGCGCGGCATCAAGCCGAGCAACGTCAATTGCTTCTACGTGCGCCAGCCGGAAGCACTCGGCCTCGGCCATGCGGTGCTGTGCGCGGAGAAGCTCGTGCACGGCGAGCCGTTCGCGGTGATCCTCGCCGACGACCTGTTGCACGGCGAACAGCCGGTGCTCAAGCAGCTCGTCGACGTGTTCGACCACTATCACAGCTCGGTGATCGGCGTCGAGACGATCGCGCGCGAGGACAGCCGCTCGTACGGCGTCGTCGAAGGCCGCGAATGGGAAGAGGACGTCATCAAGCTGTCGGGCATCATCGAGAAGCCGGCGCCCGAGGATGCGCCGTCGAATCTCGGCGTGGTCGGCCGCTACGTGTTCATGCCGACGATCTTCGATCATCTGCGCAAGCTCAAGCCGGGCGCCGGCGGCGAGCTGCAGCTGACCGATGCGGTCCAGTCGCTGCTCGCGAACGAGCAGGTGCTCGCGTACCGCTACTTCGGCACGCGCTTCGACTGCGGCAGCAAGATCGGCTATCTCAAGGCAACCGTCGAGCTCGCGCTCCAGCATCCGGAAGTGGCCCGCGAGTTCGAGGCATACCTGCGTACCTGCTTGCCCGCGCTGGCTGCTGTCGCATAAGCGGCTGCGCGCTCCGTTGTTTCAGGTGGTGGTTGTTCCGTTGGCCCCGGCCGCTCAGGCGCCGGGGCTTTTTTGCATCTGCGGCGTGCGCGATCGTGGTGCGTGCCGCCGGTGTGTCGTGCCGGATTCGGGCGTCGGGTGCGATGTGGGCGAGGTGGGTGTCGCGCCTGAAACCGGTGCCGACGCGCCGGCCCGGACGCGTGCTTCGGCGGTTTCGTCGGCGTGACGCCGGTTGACGTGCGGGCCGGCGCTGGGCAGCTCGGTGCCGCGCGATGAAGTCGCGCCGCTCGTCGAGCAGCGCGAAGTGGGCATCGCATTTCCTTCGGATCGGGTGCGCTTGCGCGTGACGTTCAGCGCGCCGACGTGCTCGGCTGCGCGGCGAAGTGCCGCGCGAGCATCGTGGCGATCGGCTTCTTGAAGTCGAGCAGCCGCTTTTCGAGGTAGCGCCAGGACAGGTGCGCAAGCAGCACGGCGAGCGCGAATTGCAGCATCTCGGGCAGCGCTTCGCGGACGAATTCCGGTATCGGCACGTGCGCGAAGGATGCGGGCAGCACGCCGAAGCGCGCCGGAATCAGGTTGTGGAACAGGTAGAAGCCGTAGCTGATCGTGCCGAGATACACGAGCGGCCCCCAGTCGAGCAGCGCGACGACCGGATGTTCGGGTTCGCTGACGATCCACAGCATCAGCGCGCCGAGCGACGCGGACAGGCCGAGATCCGCGAGCCCCGCGACTGCGTCGGGCAACGCCGTGCACGCGGGCAGTGCAAGGAAGAGCACGACGCCTGCCGCGCCGAGCCAGCCGGGCGGAGTGCGGCGTACGGCGGACGCGCCGCGATCGGCGAGCGCCATCGCACCGACGCCGCCGAGCGCGATCAGTGCGAAATTCCACGGGGAAAACGCGTAGATCAGCACCGGCGACGCATCGGACAGATAGAGCGCGAGATGCGCGACCGCGCACAGCGCGACGGCCGCGATGCCGAGCGCGACGTGTCGCGCGGCAGGCACCGCGAGCAGCGCGAGCGGGGCGATCAGATAGAACTGCTGTTCAACCGCGAGGCTCCAGAAGTGCGACGTGGAGCCTGGCCAGCCGTCCTTGACGACACCGATCCAGTAATTCGACAGGAACACCGCGTGCCACGCGAGCCCGAGATTGACGCCGCGCTGGTAGAACAGCGCATGCGCGATCGCGAGCGCGGCGAGCAGCAGGTAGTACACGGGAAAGATCCGCAGCGCGCGCTTCGCGAGGAACAGCGCGAACGCGTGACGGCGTGTCATGGTGCCGCACTCGACGGCCTGGCGATTGCGATGCAGCTCGCCGACGATCAGGAATCCGCTGATGAGGAAAAACGTCCACACACCAAGCTTGCCGACGTCGACGGCAAGGACGTGGCCCTTGTGGGACAGGAAAACGAGAATGACGGCGAGGGCTCGCAGGCCGTCGAGTCCTTTGACGTATCTGGCTTCGCGCATGGAGGCATCCGGGCATTGAGCGGGCCCAGTATAGGTGCGCAAATATCGAACGTAATTCGTGTTCGGGCTCGTTTGGACGTATACGTAAGGGCGTTTTTCGATGCTCGAGCATCGACGAAGTCGGTCGCGCGCAACAAAACCTGCGGGAAACCCCGCGAAAACGCATAAAAGTACTGCACGAAGCGTCAAGGCGCTTGTAGAATCCGGCGTTGAAGCGCGCGCGTTGCACGCTTCGTGTATCCAACGACCACACCTGGTAGGAGAAACATGGCGACTTCCGCAAAAAAGGTGGCCAAGAAGGCTGCCGCACCGGCCACCAAGAAAGTGGCTGCCAAAAAGGCTGCGCCCGCGAAGAAAGTAGTGGCCAAGAAGGCTGTCGCGAAGGCAGCACCGGCTGCTCCGACGCCGCTGAAGGACAAGTTCACGAAGGCATCGCTCGCAACGCACATCGCTGAGCGCGCAGCTGTCGAAGTGAAGGCGGTCAAGGCAGTGCTCGCCGCACTCGAGAATGTCGTGCTGGGCTCGGTCCACAAGAAGGGCGCAGGCGAATTCACGCTGCCGGGTCTGCTGAAGATCACGGCACAAGTCGTGCCGGCGAAGAAGAAGCGCTTCGGCAAGGATCCGTTCTCGGGCGAAGAGCGTTGGTTCCCGGCGAAGCCGGCCAGCGTGCGCGTGAAGGCACGTGCGCTGAAGAAGCTGAAGGACGCGGCAGCGTAATGCCGCGCAACGACTGCCGAATGCATGTCGGCAGCCGTTGCGGAGTCCTGCGATCCCCGTACGCGAAAGCGTGCGGGGATTTTTATTGCGCTGCGCAAATCGCGCGGCAGCGAAGCGGTGTAGCGTCGGCGATGTCCGGCTCGATGCGTGCCGTGAAGCGAATGACGTGTCGCGCACGCGCGATGCCGAACGGCAATCTTCGTTCGCGCCTCGGGATGTTTCCGCACGCACGTATCGTTCTCGCCGGACCTGTTGCGAGCGCATCGTGACGGATTGCATTCCCGCCGGCATCGCCGCGCAGGTGGCCGCGGCGCGCACTGCGATCGAGCGGCATCTCGGCGCCACGCTGGAAGCCATCCACCTGTTCGGATCGGCGCTCGACGGCGGATTGAAACCGCACAGCGACATCGACCTGCTGGTGACGGCGACGACGCGACCCGGCGAAGCGGTGCGGCATGCGTTGATGCGCGATCTGCTTGCCGTGTCGGCGCCGCCAGGTAGCGCAGGCGGCATGCGCGCACTGGAAGTCACCGTCGTCGCGCACGACGACGTGGTGCCGTGGCGTCATCCTGCGCGGCGCGAACTGCAGTTCGGCGAGTGGTTGCGCCGCGATCTCGACGCCGGCATCGTCGAACCGCCGCGCATCGATCACGATCTGGCCATCCTGTTGACGAAGGCGCGGCAGCACAGCATCGCGCTGGTCGGGCCATCCGCGGCCGCGCTGTTCGAGCCGGTGCCCGCGCGCGATTTCGTCGCCGCGCTGCTCGATACCGTTGCGCAATGGAATGGCGAGCCGGACTGGCGCGGCGACGAGTGCAACGTGGTGCTCGCGCTCGCGCGCATCTGGTACAGCGCCGCGACCGGTACGATCGCGCCCAAGGACGTCGCAGCCGCATGGGTGCTGGCGCGCCTGCCGGATGCGTATCGACCGGTGGTGGCAGCCGCGCGCGACGCCTATCTCGACGGCGACGCGGGCGCGGCCATCCTGTCCGGCGAACCGCTCGCCGCCTTCATCGGCTACGCGCGGCGAACTGTCGAATCGATGCTGCGGGTATAGCGGCAGATGCCTGGCGCGTGACCGGTGCACGGTCATGCATGCGCCGCGGCGCGACGTGCATCGTCAGCTCGTCGTGCCCGCAAAGGCAGCCTTCAGTGCGGCGTCGTCGAACTTGACCATCTGCATCATCGCCGCGGCCACGCGCGCTGCCTTGACCGGGTCGCGGTCGGCCATCATCGGGATGAGCGCTTCCGGGACGATCTGCCACGACACGCCGTAGCGATCCCTCAGCCAGCCGCAGGCGTCGGCCGTGCCGCCGTTGTCGAGCAGGGCGTTCCAGTAGCGGTCGAGTTCCGCCTGGTCGGCGCAACTGACCAGCAGCGAGATCGTGTGGTTGAACGTCTCCGTGCGAGGGTGGCTCATCGCGAAGAACGGTTGCCCGAACAGCTCGAATTCGACCATCCGCGTGCCGTCGGTGCCGGGCACGGCCGTGACGCGCACGATGCGCGAATCCGGAAAGATGCCTGCATAGAAGGCCGCTGCTTCTTCGGCTTCGGTCGAATACCAGAGAAAAGGCGTGATCTTCTGAATCGTCATGGCGAATCTCCTGTGGAAATGGGGGCGACGCGCGAACCGCGTGCCGCCATCGATACGACGGATGACGGTTGCCGAAATCGACACGCGCCGGCACATGGCCGTCGCACCGGAGGAACGGCGCCGGCAGTGCGGATGGTAATGGCTCGGCGGACGGATGGCGACCGGCGCGGCGCTCTGCAAATGCTGTTCCCGGCGCTTTGCGGCCGCCAGGCGCCGATGCCGGCCGGTCGGCGTGCATCGGGCTCGGGTTCGGCGTGCCGGCCCGTGCAGGCGCTGCCGGCACGCGGGAGACGGACGAAAAAAAGCCAGTCGCGGCCGAAACCGGGACTGGCTTTCCAGGTCGGCGGCAAGGCGTCGGAGACGCCGTGCACGCCGGAAACGTACTTCTTAGAACTTGTGGCGCAGGCCGAGAGCGACCAGTTCGGCCGAGCTCTTGCCGGCGTAGCCGTACGAGCCGATCGACGCTTGCGCGTTCTGCTGAACGCCGTCGACGAGCTGCGTGCCGCTTGCGTGCTGGTATGCGCCGACCAGGTAGACGTCCGTGCGCTTCGACAGCGAGTAGTCCGCGCCCAGCGAAACCTGGTGGTACTTCGCGGTCGTGTCGCCGCTCGACTTCGTGTACGAGTAGCCGAGGCCCAGCAGCAGCGGCGGCGTGACTTGATACGTCACGAAGCCGCGGCCCGTGTTGTACTTTTCGGTCGAACCGAAGCCCGACGATGCGTCCGGCTTGTATTGCGCGTTGCTGTAGCCGAGGCCGACGGTGACCGGGCCGATTGCGTACTGACCTGCAACCTGTGCGATCGCGATCGACTTCGCCGTCACGTAACCCGAGTTGATCGGGCCGTCGATGATGTTGTCCGACGTCGTCGAACCCCAGCCCGAGCGGATGCCAGCAGCCGTCGGCGTCGGGTTGTTCGCGTAGAAGTAGCCAGCTGCAACGCCGACCGGGCCGTTGTTGTAGGCAGCTGCGACCGACCACGTCTGGCCTGCGCCCGTCTTGCCTGCGACGCCGCCGAGGGCGTACATGCCTTCAGCCTGGAAGCCGGCGATCACCGGCGACGTGTACTTGATTGCGTTGCTGACGCGCAGGCTGTTGTCGTTGTTGTCGACGTCACCCGGCGTGGCGAACGTGCTGCCGAAGTAGTTGTCAGCCGTGACTGCCTGGACCAGATCGACGATCGGGTCGTACTGGCGGCCGAGCGTCAGCGTGCCGTACTGGGCGCTTTCGAGGCCGACGAAAGCCTGACGACCGAACATGCGGCCGCCTTGGCCCAGCTTGCCGGTGCCCGGATCAAAACCGTTTTCCAACTGGAAGATTGCCTTCAGGCCACCGCCGAGGTCTTCTGCGCCCTTCAGGCCGAAGCGGCTGCCTTGCAGGTTGCCCGACAGCATTTGCCACGAGTTGTTGGCCTGGCCGTCATTGCCGTGCACCCAGGCAATCGACGTATCGATCACGCCGTACAGCGTCACGCTCGATTGAGCGTGTGCAGCGCCAGCGGCGCCCAGCAGGGCGAGCGAGAGGGTCGAGAGAGCAAGTTTCTTCATCGTTGAGTTTCTCCACGCAAGTGATTCATCGTTATTTGTTGCGGATTGGAGAATAGCTCAGTGCCATCGACGCAAGAAAGCTTAAAAAATAAAGTGTCTCGAAAAGGTAACAGCGCTAAAAAGTCCATATATATCAAGCACATCAACGACTGTTCCTGTTTTTGAAATAGTTGACAATTGCTGCGATGCGATTGTTTCAAAAGTTGACGCGCCATGCGACAGATCGCCTGTTTCGCCGGGTTCTGGTACGGAAACAGAGGCATGCAAACGTTTGCGGTTGCGGCAACGTATGCGCGGGCATGCAAGATGCATGTCGACGCCGCGCAAACGCGCGGCGGACAGCGTGGCTGCAAAGGGACGGCGGATGTGCGGGGGGCTTGCGGCGGGGTAAATCAGTCGCCGCCCGTGCGGTCGTTGCCCGAACCGGGTTGAGGTTGTGGTTGTACGGATGCAGCCGGCGCGGTGCCGGCCGGCCGGTGCGCGTTGCCGCGCGCCGCCGCGAATTCCGCGCCGAGCAGCAGCACGATCGCGGAGAAGTACAGCCACATCAACAGGACCGCGAACGATCCGGCCGCGCCGAATGCGCTGGCCGTGCCCGCATGCGCGAGGTACAGCGCGAACAGCTTCTTGCCGCCGGAGAACAGGATCGCGGACACGATGCCGCCGATCGCGGCGTCGCGCCACGCGACACGCGCGTCGGGCAGGAACTTCATCAGCGATGCGAACGCAGCCGCGAGCACCGCGATGCCGACGAAGAACTGCACGAGGTTCGTGACGATCACGTACGGCGAATTGCCGAGCAGCCAGGTGCCGACGAACGTGATCGCGGTGTCGAGCACGAGCGACACGATCAGCAGGAATGCGACGCCGAGCACGAGCCCGAACGAGATCAGCCGTACGCGCACGAGCCCGAGCATGCTCGACCAGCGGTTCTCGGTGGCCGGCCAGATCACGCTGAGCGCGGCGCTGAGCGACGCGAACGTGGCCGATGCGCCGATCGCGAGCGCGGCGAACGAGATCAGCGTGGCGAGGCCGCCGCGCTGGCCCGCGCGGTGCGCGTTCTGCACGATCGTCTGGATGCTGGCCGCCGCGTCGTCGCCGATCAGTTGGTGCGCCTGCTCGAACACCTGGCCGCGCGCGGCATCGTCGCCGTAGAACCAGCCGGCCACCGCGATCACCATCACGAGCATCGGCGCGAGCGAGAACGCGGAGAAAAAGGCGATGCCCGCGGCCATCGCGGAGCAGCGGTCGGACGAGAAGCGCTTGAACGCGGTGAGGGCCCAGTTGGCCTGTTGCTGGGCAAGGCGGGTTGCTTCGGAAGTGATCTGTCGTTTCATGACGGGTCGGTTGCGCGCGGAACGCGGATCATCGTGGGTAGTCAGACAATTCGGTATTGATCCGAGGATTCGAACATAGTTGCGCGAACTGTCTATAATTCCTTTCAGTTTCCTCACCCCCACAATAACGCCGAGACCAGCCATGCTACAAATGTCCCGGCGCCAGTTCCTGAAGGTGACGGCCACGTCGCTTGCCGGATCGAGTCTTGCCCTGATGGGCTTTTCTCCGTCCGAAGCGCTGGCCGAGGTCCGACAGTACAAACTGGCGCGCACAGTCGAAACGCGCAACACCTGTCCTTACTGTTCAGTGGGTTGCGGCATCCTGATGTACAGCCTCGGAGACGGCGCGAAGAACGCCCAGCCGAGCATCATCCACATCGAGGGCGATCCCGACCACCCCGTCAATCGCGGCACGCTATGCCCGAAGGGCGCGAGCCTGATCGACTTCATCCACAGCCCGAACCGCCTGACGCACCCCGAGTATCGTGCGCCCGGCTCGGACAAGTGGGAACCGATTTCGTGGAATGACGCGCTCGACCGCATCGCGAAGCTGATGAAGGCCGATCGCGACGCGAACTTCGTCGAGACGGCCGAAGACGGCTCGAAGGTCAACCGCTGGCTCACGACCGGCATGCTGGCCGCGTCGGCCGGCAGCAACGAAGTCGGGTACCTGACGCACAAGACTGTCCGCAGTCTTGGCATGCTCGCATTCGACAATCAGGCGCGTGTCTGACATGGCCCGACGGTGGCAGGTCTTGCCCCGACGTTTGGCCGTGGAGCGATGACGAACCATTGGGTCGACATCAAGAACGCGGACGTGATTCTCGTGATGGGCGGCAATGCAGCCGAGGCCCATCCGTGCGGTTTCAAGTGGGTAACGGAGGCGAAGGCGCACCGCAAGGCGCGGCTGATCGTCGTCGACCCGCGCTTTACGCGTACGGCCTCGGTGGCCGATTACTACGCGCCGATCCGCACCGGCACCGACATCGTCTTCCTGGGCGGCGTCATCAACTATCTGCTGACGAACGACAAGATCCAGCATGAGTACGTGAAGAACTACACGGACTTCTCGTTCATCGTGCGCGAGGATTTCGCGTTCAACGACGGCATCTATTCCGGCTATGACGCGGAGAAGCACGCGTATCCGGACAAATCGAGCTGGGACTACGAGCGCGGCGAAGACGGCTTCGTGAAGGTCGACCCGACGCTGCAGCATCCGCGTTGCGTGTACAACCTGCTGAAGCAGCACTACGCGCGCTATACGGCGGACATGGTCCAGCAGACGTGCGGCACGCCGAAGGAGAAGTTCCTGAAGGTGTGCGAAATGCTCGCAACGACGGCCGTGCCCGGCCGTGCCGGCACGATCCTGTACGCGCTCGGCTGGACGCACCACTCGGTCGGCGCGCAGATGATCCGCACCGGCGCAATGGTGCAGCTGCTGCTCGGCAACATCGGCATCGCCGGCGGCGGGATGAACGCGCTGCGCGGGCACTCGAACATCCAGGGGTTGACCGACCTCGGGTTGATGTCGAACCTGCTGCCGGGCTACATGACGCTGCCGATGCAGTCCGAGCAGGATTTCGACGGCTACATCAAGAAGCGTGTGCAGCTGCCGCTGCGGCCGAACCAGCTGAGCTACTGGAAGAACTACAAGGCGTTCCACGTCAGCTTCATGAAGTCGTGGTGGGGCGATGCCGCGACCGCCGAGAACAACTGGGGCTACGACTACCTGCCGAAGCTGGACAAGCAGTACGACCTGCTGCAGGTGATCGAGCTGATGAATGCCGGCAAGATGAACGGCTACATCTGCCAGGGCTTCAACCCGCTGGCGGCGGCGCCGTCGAAGGTGAAGACGGCGGCCGGCCTCGCGAAGCTGAAGTGGCTCGTGATCATGGATCCGCTCGCGACCGAGACGTCCGAGTTCTGGAAGCATCACGGCGACTACAACGACGTCGACGCGTCGAAGATCCAGACCGAGGTGTTCCGCCTGCCGACCACGTGCTTCGCGGAGGAAAACGGTTCGCTCGTGAGTTCGAGCCGCGTGCTGCAGTGGCACTGGAAGGGTGCGGAGCCGCCGGGCGAGGCGAAGAGCGATCTCGAGATCATGTCGGGGCTGTTCCTGCGCATGCGCAAGATGTACCAGAAGGACGGCGGCAAGTATCCGGACCCGATCGTGAACCTGACGTGGCCGTACGCGAACCCGGAAAGCCCGACGCCCGAAGAGCTGGCAATGGAGTTCAACGGGAAGGCGCTCGCCGATCTGCCCGATCCGAAGGACCCGGCCAAGACGCTCGTGAAGAAGGGCGAGCAGCTCGCCGCGTTCGCGCAGCTGAAGGACGACGGCACGACCGCGAGCGGCTGCTGGATCTTCTGCGGTGCATGGACGCAGGCCGGCAACCAGATGGGGCGGCGCGACAACTCCGACCCGACCGGCATCGGCCAGACGCTGAACTGGGCGTGGGCGTGGCCGGCGAACCGGCGGATCCTGTACAACCGTGCGTCGTGCGACGTCGCCGGCAAGCCGTTCGACCCGACCCGCAAGCTGATCGGCTGGAACGGCAGCGCATGGAAGGGCGCCGACGTGCCGGACTTCAAGGCGGACGAAGCGCCTGAAAACGGGATGGGGCCGTTCATCATGAACCCGGAAGGCGTGGCGCGCTTCTTCGCGCGTGCGGGGATGAACGAAGGTCCGTTCCCCGAGCACTACGAGCCGTTCGAGACGCCGCTCGACGCAAACCCGCTGCACCCGAACAACCCGCAGGCGCTGAACAACCCGGCTGCGCGCGTGTTCGCGGACGACCGTGCGTCGTTCGGCAAGGCGGCGGAGTTCCCGCACGTGGCGACGACGTACCGGCTGACCGAGCATTTCCACTACTGGACCAAGCATGCGCGGCTGAATTCGATCATCCAGCCCGAGCAATTCGTCGAGATCGGCGAAGACCTCGCGAAGGAAGTCGGCGTCGCGCATGGCGAGCACGTGAAGGTGTCGTCCAAGCGCGGCTACATCATCGCGGTCGCCCTCGTCACGAAGCGGATCAAGCCGCTGACGATCGACGGCAAGAAGGTCCAGACGGTCGGCGTCCCGTTGCATTGGGGCTTCAAGGGTCTGACGAAGCCCGGCTATCTCGCCAATACCCTGACTCCGTCCGTGGGTGACGGCAACTCGTACACACCGGAATTCAAGTCGTTCCTGGTGAAGGTCGAAAAGGCGTAAGGGGAAAGAGATGGCATTGCAATCGCTGGATATCAAGCGCGTCTCGGCCACCACGACGCCACCGCCCACGGTGCGCGAACCGGTGACCGGGAGCGTCGCGAAGCTGATCGACGTATCGAAGTGCATCGGCTGCAAGGCGTGCCAGACGGCATGCATGGAGTGGAACGACCTGCGCGACGAGGTCGGCACCAACGTCGGCGTGTACGACAACCCGGCCGACCTGACCGAGCATTCGTGGACGGTCATGCGGTTCTCCGAATACGAGAACCCGGCGGGCGACCTCGAGTGGCTGATCCGCAAGGACGGCTGCATGCACTGCGAGGATCCGGGCTGCCTGAAGGCGTGTCCGTCGCCGGGCGCGATCGTGCAGTACAACAACGGGATCGTCGATTTCCACGAGGAGAACTGCATCGGTTGCGGCTATTGCGTGACCGGTTGCCCGTTCAACGTTCCGCGGATCTCGAAGAAGGATCATCGCGCGTACAAGTGCACGCTCTGTTCCGACCGCGTCGCGGTCGGCCAGGAACCGGCCTGCGTGAAGACCTGCCCGACGGGCGCGATCGTGTTCGGCACCAAGGAGGACATGAAGCAGCACGCGGCCGAGCGGATCGAGGACCTGAAGGAGCGCGGCTTCGAGCATGCGGGGCTGTACGACCCGCAGGGCGTCGGCGGCACGCACGTGATGTACGTGCTGCACCACGCGGACAAACCGTCGCTGTACCACGGGCTGCCCGACAACCCGTCGATCAGCCCGATGGTGAAGCTGTGGAAGGGGATCGCGAAACCGCTCGCGGTTGCCGGCATCGCGCTGACCGCGCTCGCCGGGTTCTTCCACTACGTCCGCGTCGGTCCGAACGAGGTCAGCGACGCAGAGGAAGCCGCCGCGCGCGACGAGGCGCGACGCATCAAGGAGGACGCGAAATGAACCACGACGACCCCAACCTGATCGTCCGCTACACACCGAACGAGCGCACGAACCACTGGATCACCGCGATCACGTTCGTGCTGCTCGCGCTGTCGGGGCTCGCGCTGTTCCACCCGTCGATGTTCTGGCTCACCGCGCTGTTCGGCGGCGGCCAGTGGACGCGGATCCTGCATCCGTTCGTCGGCCTCGTGATGTTCGTGTCGTTCGCGATCCTCGTGGTGCGCTTCTGGCACCACAACGCGCTCGACGCGGACGATCGGCAGTGGCTGAAGCAGATCGGCGACGTGCTGACCAACCAGGAAGACAAGCTGCCGCCGGTCGGGCGCTATAACGCCGGGCAGAAGCTGCTATTCTTTACATTGGTGGCGTGCCTGCTGCTGCTCCTGCTGTCGGGAGTCGTGATCTGGCGGCGCTACTTCTCGTTCTACTTCCCGATCGGGGTGATCCGCGCGGCCGCTGTCGTGCATGCCGTGGCGGCCTTCGTGCTGATCGCGAGCATCATCGTGCACATTTACGCGGCGTTGTGGGTGAAGGGCTCGATCGGCGCGATGGTGCGTGGCACCGTCACGCTGGGCTGGGCCCGCAAGCATCACCCGAAGTGGTTCCGTGAAAGCGTGAAATAACGCACCGGAGCGGGGCGGCTCGCCGATCGCGGCGGGCAGCCCCGTCAGCCGTCGGAACCGCCTGAAGCGCCGACCTGTCGGCGCTTAGTTTTTTGGAAGATATATTTGTGACACAACGCATTCTCGAACCGACCGAGATCTCGGCACTCGATCATTCGGCCATTCCGCGCTTTCGCCTGCCGGAGCGCGCCACCGCGTTCGCTGCGCGCGCTGCGCGGCTGCGCAAGCTTGCCGACCTGAACCCGATCAGCGGCTACCTGCGGCTGATGGCCACCGTCGCCGACGCGCAGCACGCCACGCTGCAGACGCTGGAGCTGCCGCTGCCGTCGCAGGAAGCGATCGCGCGTGCGCAGCAGCATTCGATGCCGCTCGTGCCGGCGCTCGACGGCGAGCGCGATGCGCGCTGGCGCGCCGTGCTGTACGAACTGCTCGACCGCGTCGAAGGCGCCGGGCTCGTCAACCCGCAGCTCGCGAAACTGCTCGACCGGCTGCGCCTGATGGCGCCGGCCGAACTCGATGCGCAGGCCGACGCGATCCTCGCGCTGCGCTTCGCCGAAGTCGACCCGGCCACCGCGCCGTTCCTGATGGCCGCGCTGCAGGTGGCATGGACGGACCTCGCGAGCCGCGTGACGCCGACCGACGTCCCGTATCTCGACCAGCCGGGGCTGTGCCCCGTGTGCGGCACGCATCCGGTCGCGAGCGTCGTGCGGGTCGGCGGCCCGTACCAGGGCTACCGTTTCCTGCAATGCGGGCTGTGCACGACCGAGTGGCACATGGTGCGCACGAAGTGCTCGCACTGCGATTCGACGAAGGGTATCGCGTATCACGGGATCGAGGGCGGCAGCGAAGCCGTCAAGGCCGAATCGTGCGACGAGTGCAAGACCTATCGCAAGATCGGTTATCAGGACAAGGACTACGAGTTCGAGCCGCTCGCGGACGATCTCGCGAGTCTCACGCTCGACCTGCTGATGAACGAGGCCGGCTACCAGCGCAGTTCGCCGAACCCGCTGCTGTGGCCGGACGTCGCGCGGGAAGCGGACTGACGGCACGGGGCCGGTGGCGGTGCGCGAGCGCCGGCGCCGGCCGACTGCGAAGCATGAGACTGGAGCCACAACTACGTGACCGAACCGGGTGTGAATGAATTGAATGCGGTACTGGCGCGCGTGCCGTCCGTCGAGCGCGTGCTGTCGTCGGCACCGTTGCAACCGCTGATCGCGGACTATGGCCGCACACGCGTGCTGAACGCCGTGCGCGCCGAACTGGAGCGCTGGCGCACCGCCGCCCAGCACGACCCGGCCACGGCCGAGCCGCTCGACGAGCCGCGCATCGCCGCCGCCATCGCGCGCACGCTGGCCGCGCAGAGCACGGGCGCCGTGCGTGCCGTGTTCAACCTGACCGGTACCGTGCTGCACACGAATCTCGGGCGTGCGCTGTTGCCCGACGACGCGGTGCGCGCGGTGATCGACGCGCTCACGCGGCCCGTCAACCTCGAATTCGATCTCGCCACGGGCCGCCGCGGCGATCGCGACGACCTGATCGACGCTCTGCTGTGCGAACTGACCGGCGCGGAAGCCGCGACCGTCGTCAACAACAATGCGGCGGCCGTGCTGCTGACGCTGTCGGCGCTCGCGACGAAGCGGGAAGTGATCGTGTCGCGCGGCGAGCTGGTCGAGATCGGCGGCGCATTCCGCATTCCCGACATCATGAGCCGTGCCGGCGCGAAGCTGCGCGAGGTCGGCACGACCAACCGCACGCATCTGCGCGACTACGCGGACGCGATCGGCCCGCGCACCGCGCTGCTGATGAAGGTGCACTGCAGCAACTATGCGATCAGCGGCTTCACGAAGGAGGCGACGCTCGCCGAACTCGCGCCGCTCGCGCGCGAGCGCGGCGTGCCGGTTGCCGTCGATCTCGGCAGCGGCACGCTCGCCGACCTGACGCAATGGGGCCTGCCGCACGAGACGACCGTGCAGGAAACCGTCGCCGCCGGCGCAAACGTTGTCACGTTCAGCGGCGACAAGCTGCTCGGCGGGCCGCAGGCCGGCCTGATCGTCGGCGATCGCGCGCTGATCGCGAAGATCAAGAAGCATCCGCTCAAGCGCGCGCTGCGCGTCGGCAAGCTGACGCTCGCGGCGCTCGAACCCGTGCTGCGCCTGTACCAGTCGCCCGAATTCCTGCGCGACCGGCTCACGACGCTGCGCCTGCTGACGCGGCCGCAGCGCGAGATCGCCGAGGCCGCCGAACGCGTGCGTCCGGCGCTGCAGGCGGCGCTCGGCAGCGATTTCGACGTGACGGTCGAGCCGATGTTCAGCCAGATCGGCAGCGGCGCGTTGCCGGTCGATCAACTTCCGAGCGCCGGGCTCGTCGTGCGCACGGCGGACGGCAAGCGCGGCGGCCGCGCGCTCGCGCAGCTCGAGAAGCGTCTGCGCGAATGGCCGCGCCCGGTGATCGGGCGCATCGCCGACAACGCGCTGCGGCTCGACCTGCGCTGCCTCGAAGCCGCCGACGAAGCGGCGCTCGTCGCACAATGCGCGCCGCTGGCGGGGCCCGCTGCATGATCGTCGGGACCGCGGGGCACATCGACCACGGCAAGACGACGTTGGCGCGCGCGCTGACGGGCGTCGATACCGACCGCCTGAAGGAAGAGAAGGCGCGCGGCATCTCGATCGAGCTCGGTTATGCCTATACGCCGCTCGACAACGGCGACGTGCTTGGCCTGATCGACGTGCCGGGACACGAGAAGCTGATTCATACGATGGCGGCCGGCGCGTGCGGGATCGACTTCGCGCTGCTCGTGATCGCCGCCGACGACGGCGTGATGCCGCAGACGCGCGAGCATCTCGCGATCCTGCAGCTGCTCGGTGTCGCGCATGGCGCCGTCGCGCTGACCAAATGCGATCGCGTCGATGCCGCGCGCGTGGCCGAGGTGCGCGACGAGATCGCCGCGTGGCTGCACGATTCCACGCTGGCCGGCGTGCCGATCTTCGAAACGCGGGCGACCGTCGCAGACGATCCGGGTGTCGCCGCGCTGAAGCAGCATCTGGCCGACGCGGCGATCGCGTGGCGCGCGCGCCGCGACGACGGGCTGTTCCGGCTCGCGGTCGATCGCGTGTTCACGCTCGCGGGGCAGGGCACGGTCGTGACGGGTACCGCGTTCGCGGGCCGCGTCGCGACGGGCGACACGCTCGCGATCGTGCGTACCGGCGGCGCGGCCCGCGTGCGCAGCATTCATGCGCAGAACCGGCCGGTCGAGGCCGGCCGAGCGGGCGAGCGTTGCGCGCTGAACCTGGCCGGTGTCGACAAGGCCGACGTCGAGCGCGGCGATACCGTCGCCGATGCGCGGCTCGTCGCGACGTCGCCGCGTCTCGACGTCGAGCTGACGTTGCTCGCGGACGCCGGGCTGACATTGACGCACTGGGCGCCGCTGCACGTCCATCTCGGCACGCTGCATCGCGTCGCCCATGTCGCGCTGCTCGACGGCGATACGCTTGCGGCTGGCCAGCGGATGCGCGTGCAACTGGTGTTCGACGAACCGGTGTTCGCGCTGCCGGGCGACCGGTTCATCGTCCGCAATCCGCAGGCGACGCGCACCGTCGGCGGCGGCCGCGTGCTCGATCCGTTCGGGCCGGCCCGCAAGCGCCGTACGCCTGCCCGCCGCGCGTGGCTCGATGCGCTGGCCGCGTGGCTCGACGAAGGGCGCCTCGATGCGCTGCTCGCGCAGGCGCCGCTCGGCATCCCGCGCACGACGCTCACGCATCTGACGGGGTTCGCGCCGAATGCGCTGGCGTTGCCGGAAGACGCGCTGGCGATCGGGCAGCGCGACGCCGCGTCGAACGATGGCGCGGTGATTTCGCAGGCGCACTGGCGTGCGCTGCAGGCGCGGGCGATCGAGACGCTGCGCACGTATCACGAACGCATGCCCGACGAGCAGGGGCTCGACGCCGCACGCCTGCGGCGGATGGCTGCGCCGCTGGTTGGCGACGCGCTATGGCGTGCGCTCGTCGATGCGCTGGTGGCGGGCGGCGAGGTTGCGCGCAGCGGGCCGTGGCTGCATCTGCCGTCGCATTCGGTGAGCCTGGAGCCGCGCGAGGAAACGCTGGCGCAGCAACTGTTGCCGCTGATTCATGCGGGGCGCTTCGATCCGCCGTGGGTGCGCGATCTGGCGCGCGACACGGACGCGGCCGAGGACGCGGTGCGCACGCTGTTGCGCAAGCTCGCGCGGCGTGGCGACGTGCATCAGGTCGTGCGCGACCTGTTCTATCACGCGGACGTCATGCGCGAGCTGGCGGAGCTGGTCGCGCATCTCGCCCCGTCGCGCGGCGGCGGACTCGATGCCGCGACGTTCCGCGACGCGACGGGGCTCGGCCGCAAGCGCGCGATCCAGATTCTCGAGTTCTTCGATCGGGTTGGGTATACTCGCTTCCACCGCGATCTTCACTACCTGCGGCCTGACAGCGGTTGGGTGGGTATTCAGGCGTAGGCGCTCGTTGTTCTTTGGTTTTTTCCCCACGGAAGGCATTCGTATCCGGTGGTACGGCCGGGCTTCAAACTCGGTTGGGGGTGTCAGACACTCCCGGGTCGGTTCGACTCCGGCTGCCTTCCGCCATTCCAGGCTTCCCCGCATCATTTCATTGGCGTCGCAGCCATTCATCCGGACACTTCAGGCCGAAACAAGATGGCAGCGGCAGGCTGGCGGTGCAGATGCTATCGCCGGCCGGTATCGCGCAGCAGCCCGAGGCGCACGAGGCTTTCAGCCGTGGCGACAATGGCGTCCTCGCGCGGGCGGGGCGACCAGCCGAGCAAGCTGATGGCCTTCTGGCCGGTGGCGTTCAGATTGCGGCCGAGCAGCGGCAGCGATCCTCGCAGCGCGGGATCCCTGAGTGCGCCGATGCGCACCAGCCAGTCGGGCAGCACCCGGGTGGACACATGGCGCGCGGCATCCCCCAAGCGCGCTTTGAGCACCTGCGCGACTTCGGCGAGCCACATGCTTTCGCCGGCAATGGCAACAAAGCGCTCGCCGTTCGCGGCTTCGTGGGTCATGGCTCGCACATGCAGGTCCGCGACATCGCGCACGTCGACGAAACCGGAATTGATTCGCGGATTGCCGGGCTGGCCGTCCAGCATGCCCCTGATCAGGCGGATGGAGTGCGAATAGTCGTCGCCGAGCACGGGCCCGAGAACCGTCACCGGATTGATCGCGGACAGTTGCATGCCGTGTCCTTCTCGCGCGATGAAATCCCACGCCGCGCGTTCCGACAAGGTCTTCGACTTCTGATAAGGCCAGACATCGACGGCCGTCAGGTTGCTCCAGTCAGTCTCGTCGAAGGGACGGCTCATTGGCCCGTGTCCGGCGCAGATCGCACCGAAAGCGGAGGTCAGCACGACGCGCTTTACACCGGCGTCCCGCGCCGCACGCAGCACGCGCAGCGTGCCTGCTACGGCGGGCTTGACCCAATCGTCTTCGCTCGTCTGCGTGCCGGTGGGCGTGGGCGACGCGCCATGCACGACGTAGGCGCAGCCGGCGGTGGCCTGTTGCCAGCCGTCGTCGGAGAGGAGATCGGCCGCGACGAATGACAGTCGGTCTCCGGGCGCTGCCCCGCCTCTTTCGAGCTGGGCGCGTACCTGCGTCTCGCGCGTGAGCGAACGAACGGTAGTTCGCACCTGATAGCCTCGATTCAGCAGCGCCAGGATGCAGTGTTGTGCAATGAAGCCGGTGCCGCCCGTTACGAGAACCGATTCGAGGCTGGTATTGCTGTTCATGTCGTTGATTGTCCGGGACGAAGAACCGGAAGGTTAAGGCCCGGCCTGCGGCGTGTTAATGCTCTATAGTGCGATTTACTTGCGCGACAGTACGATGATGAGTGACGACCCCTTCTCCGACATCCTGAGACTCACGAACGCCGAATCGCTGGCGACGGGAGGCTTCTCCGCCGGCGGCGCCTGGGCCGTTCGATTTCCGGCACCCGACAAGATCAAGTTCTTTGCGGTGGTGAAGGGCGCGTGCTGGGTCTCCATCGACGGAGAAGAAACGCCGATCCGCTTTGGAAGCGGTGACGTCGGGTTGTTGACGGCAAAACGGTCCTTCGTCCTCGCAAGCGATCCTTGCGTTCCGCCTGTCGACGCGATGGCGTTGTTCTCGGGCGCCGGGAAGTCGACGGTGAAACTGGGCGACGGCAATGAATTCGCCCAGATCGGCGGACACGTACTGCTCGATCCGGTAACCGGCAGCTTGCTGTCGGACGTTCTGCCGCCATGGATTCACGTGCCGGCCGTATCGCCGCAGGCAGTGAGGGTCCGCTGGCTTCTCGAGCAACTCGTGGAAGAGCGTGCGGCCGATTTGCCTGGGGCGCAACTCGTATCGGCCCAGCTTTCACAGCTGCTCTTCATTCAGATACTGCGCGCCCATTTGAAGACGTCCGCGTCCTTGACGGGATGGCTGCGCGCGTTCGGCAATCCACGCATCGCACCCGCACTGCGACTGATGCACGGCGATCCCGCACGGTCATGGCATCTGGATGAGCTTGCCGCCGCATGTGCGATGTCGCGGACCACGTTCGCTTCCCACTTCAGGGCGAGCGCCGGTGTCGCGCCACTGGCCTATCTTGGAGAGTGGCGCATGCGTCTTGCGGAGCGCCGTTTGCGCGACGAGAACATCCCGGTGGCCCTGCTTGCCCAGTCACTCGGTTACTCGTCCGAAAGCGCATTCAGTAATGCCTTCAAGCGCATGTCCGGGCATTCGCCGACGGCATATCGTCATATCGTACGGACTGCTTCCGAAGTCGTGGGCAGTGAGCGCGACGGCGTTCGCGCGGACGTCTAGGCTACCGGTTCGACGCTGCAGCCGTTTCCATCGGAATCTCGGTGAAATGCTCGAGCGACTTGCGGACCGGAGCGCCGACATGCCCGATTCGCGGCCATCGAGCCCGGCTTTGCCCTTCGTTGCGCAAAGATCCCGTCAGGTGGCGCAATTCGTCCAGCAGTTTGACGGCGGGGGCGGGTAGCGTGCCACGCCGGCGCCGGAACGCCGTCAAAGTGCGTTGCGCATCCAGGCCTTCAATATCCAGGGCGTCAATGACGCCCGCTTTGCTTTCGGTGTCGTACATGGGTTCGACCATCCATGAGACAAAGCCACGTCGGGGGCGCCAATTTGTTGAGGAGGCGGATGTTGCGGAATTGGTCGCGGTCGCTGCCTTTCTCGTCAGCCAGTCCTCCTCGACGAACGCGACCGGCAAAACTTGATCGGGAAAAGCACCAGAAGTTCGTGGATTTTTTTCCGGCTATAGTGGAACCACTGACGGTCGGCGCGGCGTTTTTTGCCGATACCGTTCAGGTAATGATTGTAGACGGGGGGCTGTATGAAGGACAAAATCGACAAGACTGCCGGACCGATCTGGGGTGTGGCTGCGGGATTGCTTCTTGCCGGCGCCGGATTGAGTTTCGGTATTTTCCCGGCGGCGCTGCGCAACTCGGGAAGCGCAAACGACTTCATGGCGTCAGGCGCCGCGATGCTGGGCATCTTCCTCGTCGTCTATTCGACGCACGAACTGCGAAGAAAGCGCTCGCGCTGAGCGTTCGCGCACCGCTGATCGCGGCAAACGACTCGAGCCGGCCGACGGCTCGGGGTGGCGTTACGCCTTGCGGATTTCGTGGTTGTAGACGAGTTCGACGATTCGCTTCGTCGGAATACTCGCGCGCAAGCGGTCGACACCGTCGATCGGAAACCACTTGCATTTCTCGATCTCGTTGCTCGCTTGCGGCGTCTGGCCAGGGCCGACTTCCGCGAAGAACACGTGATGGACCTTGGCGAGCCCGGTGAACTGCATCGAGTACGTCAGATCCTGGACGATCATGCCGGTTTCCTCGAGCAACTCACGATGCGCGGCTTCGAGCGGCGTTTCCCCGCGCTTGATCGTGCCGCCGGGAAGGGCCCAGCGCGACGCCGCGCGCGCGACGAGCAACACCTGTTCATCGCGATAGCAGACGACGGTCGCGCGTTCCTTGACCGGGACGGCGCTCGCTTCGGGGGCCTTGGTGGGGGCGGGGACTTGGGGCATGTCGTGATTCTAACCAGCACGAATCGATCGGCCAAGGCGGCCTGACCGGGTTTGACTTTTGACCGCCCCCGGCCGGAACGCCCTGGTGAAGTCGAGGGCCATGCCGCGCCGCTCGCCCGGTTACTTCCTTTCCGGCAGGAACCAGTTCATCACGAGCGCGCAGATACCGCCCGTGGCCACGCCCGATTCCAGCACGTTCTTCAGCGCGTGGGGCAGGCTGTTGAGAATGTCCGGCACTTGCGACACGCCGAGGCCGAGCGCCAGCGACACCGCGATGATCAGCAGTGCACGACGGTCGAGGTGGACACCCGCGAGGATGTTGATGCCCGACGCGGCCACCGCGCCGAACATCACCATCGCCGCACCGCCGAGCACGGGCTCCGGCACGGCCTGCAGCACGCCGGCGACGACCGGGAACAGGCCGAGCACCACGAGCATCCCCGCGATCCAGATGCCGACGTGGCGGCTCGCGACGCCGGTAATCTGGATCACGCCGTTGTTCTGCGCGAACACCGAGCTCGGGAACGTGTTGAACACGCCGGCCAGCAGCGAGTTCGCGCCGTTGACGAGCACGCCGCCCTTGATGCGCTGCATCCACACCGGCCCTTCGACCGGCTCGTTCGAGATCTTGCTGGTGGCCGTGACGTCGCCGATCGCTTCGAGCGACGTGACGAGGTAGATGATCAGCATCGGCACGAACAGCGACCACGAGAAGCCGATGCCGAAGTGCAGCGGCGTCGGCACCTGGAACAGCGCGGCCTGGTGCATGCCGGTGAAGTCGAGGCGGCCGAGGAACGCGGCCGCGAGATAGCCGATCACGAGCGCGATGACGAGCGCGGTACTGCGCACCCAGACGACCGGCACGCGGTTCAGCAGGATGATCGTGCCGAGCACGAGACCCGACAGCGTCAGGTTCTCCGCGCTCGCGAACGTGCCCTTGGCCATCGCGCCGTAGCCGCCGCCCATGCTGATGAGGCCGACCTTGATCAGCGTGAGGCCGATCAGCAGCACGACGATGCCGGTGACGAGCGGCGTGATCAGGCGCTTCACGAACGGCAGGATGCGCGACACGCCCATCTCGACGAACGACCCGGCGATCACGACGCCGAAGATCGCGGCCATCACGGTCTCGACCGGCGTGCCTTGCTTGACCATCAGGCTGCCGCCGGCGATCAGCGGGCCGACGAAGTTGAAGCTGGTGCCCTGGACGATCAGCAGGCCGGCGCCCAGCGGGCCGAAGCGCTTGCACTGGACGAAGGTGGCGATGCCGGAGATCACCAGCGACATCGACACGATCAGGGTCGTATCGCGACTGGACACGCCGAGCGCCTGGCAGATCAGCAGGCCGGGCGTGACGATCGGCACGATGATCGCCAGCAGGTGCTGCAGCGCGGCGACGAAGGCGACCATCGGCGCCGGCCGGTCGTTCGGGCCGTAGACGAGGTCGCGGGCCGATTCTGCGGCGTCGGCGCCGTGGGCGGCGGGTTGGGCGGAGGTGGCGGGTTGCATGGCGAGCGGGCCGGACAGGGTGGAAAGTGCGGCATTTTAGCCGAAGGGCCCGCCGGCGCCGGCGCAATAGCGGGGATTCGGCCGGTCGAGGAAAGAGGGCGGATCGAAGCCCGGCGGTCAGCGGGTTGGCCGCGTGGCGATCGCGGCGGGCGTTGCGGTTGCGTGGAACCCGGGCAGCTCGGGAATCCGCTGCGCCATGAATTGCAGGAACGTGCGGGTCCTGAGCGGCAGATGGCGGCGCGACGCGTAGACGAGATGCAGCGCGTGCGGCGGCACCATGTCCCACTTCGGCAGCAGCCGGACGAGCTGCCCGCCATCGATCAGGTCCTGGACGAGCCACGCCGGCGCGCTGCCGACCGCGTGCCCGGCCAGGAAGCATTCCCGCAGTGCGATCGAACTGTTGACGCGATACCGGCCGTGTACCGGAACGGCGACCGTCTCGTCGCCGCGGGCAAATTGCAGTTCGCTCCCGAGGATGTCCGCGCGGGCGTATCCGACGTATTCGTGCTTCGCCAGGTCTTCCGGGCGGCGGATCCGCGATGCCTGCGCGACGTACGCGGGCGTGGCCACCAGCAGGCGCGGCGACGACGCGACGTGGCGCGCGACGGCATCCGGCGGCAGCTCGTGGCCGAGGCGAATCGCGACGTCGACGCCTTCCTCGACCAGGTCGACCACGCGATCGGTCAGGTGCAGTTCGACGTCGATTTCCGGCCACGCGGCGAGGAATTCGAGCACGAGCGCATTCAGCCTCAGTTCGCCGAGCCCGAGCGGCGCATTGACGACCAGCTTGCCGACCGGCCGCAACGTTTGCCCGCGCACCTCGGCCACCGCGCTGTCGTACTCGTCGAGCACGCGCTTGCAGCGGTCGTAGAACCGGCGGCCTTCGTCGGTCGGCGCGAGGCTCGTCGTCGAGCGTTCGAGCAGGCGCACGCCGAGTTCCCGTTCGAACGCGGCGACGATCTTGCTGATCGTCGGCTGGCCGGTGCCTTCCTCGCGCGCGACCGCTGAAAAATTACCCAATTCGATTGCGCGGACGAACACGCGCATGGAGCGCAATGCATCCATCTCATTCCTTCATGGCATGAATCCTATGCAAGTCTCCCACGTTCCGGTGCAATCGAGAATGACCTATCGTTCGCGAACCTTCAATCCCTGATGAGGAGTAGAGATGAACGAGGCAACGCAATTTTCGGCGCTGGACGGCGCGCACGTCGTGATTGTCGGCGGGAGCTCCGGAATCGGGTTCGCGGCCGCGAGCGCCGCGAAGGCGCGGGGTGCCAGCGTCACGCTGGTCGGCCGAAACCGCGCGAAGCTCGACGCCGCTGCGCAAGCGATCGGCGGCGCGGGCATCGCGGTGGCCGACATCGCGGACCGGCACGCGGTGCAGGCCGTATTCGACACGATGACACGCGTCGATCACCTGGTCGTCACGGCCGGTCGATTCATCGCCGGCAAGCTGAACGAGACCGATCCTGATCATCTGCTCGCCGCACTGCAGGAACGTATCGCCGGGCCGGTCTATGCGATCCGCGCCGCGCTGCCGCTGATGCCCGCGAACGGCTCGATCGTGCTGACCGGCGGGCAACTGTCCGATCGTCCTGCCGCGCACGGCACGTCGGTCATTGCCGCCGCCGTGCGCGGCGTCGAGGCGCTGGCGCAGTCGCTCGCGCTGGAACTGAAGCCGATTCGCGTCAACGTCGTTGCGCCCGGTTTCGTCGAGACACCGCTTTACGACGCGTTCGGCCCGGAAGCGCGCGATGCGATCCTCGCGGGCGCCGCATCGGCATTGCCGGGCGGGCGCGTCGGCCGCGCGGACGAAGTCGGCGAGGCGATCGCGTTCCTGCTGGGCAACGGATTCATGAACGGCGAAATCCTGCACGTCGACGGCGGCGGCCGACTGGTTTGAGCGCGTCAGTCGGCCTTGCGTGTGCCGGTACCCGTGCCGCGCGCCGTTGCGCGCGGCGGCCGGGCATCCGGATACGCACGCTGGCAGACGTCGATGACCGCATCGCGCAGACGGCGATGCGCGGGGTCGCCGTGCATGCGCGGATGCCACAGCGCGGATACGAGGATCGCGGGCAGGCGGACCGGGACCTCGAAGCTGCGCAGCCCGAGGGCTTCCGCAAGCCCGGGCGAGAATGCGTTGCCGAGGCTCGAGCGCGGCACGAGCGCGATCAGGTCGGTGCCGGCCGCGACGCGCATCGCGTCGGGGTAGCCGGGGACCACGACGTGCACGGGCGGGCCCGCGCCGGGACGATCGGCCGAATCGTCGGCCGGCCCGCCGAAATCGCCGAGCTGGGCCGAGATGACGTGACGGCAGGCCGCATAGCGCGCCGGCGTGATCCTGGCCGACGCGAACAGCGGGTGCCCGGCGCGGGCGACCGCGACGTGCCAGTCGTGAAAGAGCATGCGCGTGTGCAGCTCGGGCGCATCGTCGCCGCGCTTGCCGATTTCGAGGTCGACCGTGCCGTCGCGCAGCGCTTGCGGATTGCGGTCGGGCTTCGATACGAAGCGGATGCGCACGTGCGGTGCGACTTCGCCGAGCGCGGCGACCACCGGGCCGGACAGCATTTCCATGAACGATGCGGCCGCACGAATGGTGAACGTCGAGGTGAGGGTTGCCATGTCGACGTCGGCCGTGGCCGGGCGCAGCACCGTGCGCGCGTCGCTCGCGATCGCATGCACGCGATCGCGCAGCGCGGCGGCGTGCGGCGTCGGCACGAGCGTGCGCCCGGCGCGTACGAGCAACTGATCGCCGGTGGCGCTGCGCAGCCGCGTGAGCGTGCGGCTCATCGCGGACGTGCTCAGGCCCAGCCGGCGCGCGGCGCCGGTCACGCTGCTTTCCGACAGCAACGCGTCGAGTGCCGTAACGAGGTTCAGGTCGATGTCTTCCATGCGGACAGGATACGCTTCTGCGCGAATGGCATGGCGTCGAATGCAACTATGGATTGTATCCGATGCGTCTGGCGCCTGTCGTGGTGCCGGCCTATAGTGGGCGCAAGACGAAACACGGCAAAGGCGAAATCCATGCAACCGACTGAATCGAATCGACGAAACGTTCCCGCGATTCTCCTCGTCGCGGCCTCGCGCGGCCTTGGGCTGGCGATGGCGGAGGCATTCCTGGACAAGGGCTGGCGCGTGACGGGAACCGTGCGCGAAGGATCGGGGCGCACGAAGCTGCACGACCTCGCGGACCGGCACGACGGCCGGCTCGACATCGAGACGCTCGACATCTGCGAACCGGCGCAACTGGACGCACTGCGCGCGCGCCTGTCGGGCCGTCGCTTCGACATGCTGTTCGTGAATGCGGGGACGACCAACGATCCGAATGAAACGATCGGCGAAGTGACGACTGACGAGTTCGTGCGCGTGATGATCACGAATGCGCTGGCGCCGATGCGCGTGATCGAGACGCTGCAGGATCGGGTGACCGACGACGGGCTGATCGGCGCCATGTCGTCGGGGCAGGGCAGCGTCGCGAACAACGTCAGCGGCATGCGCGAGGTGTATCGCGGCAGCAAGGCGGCGCTGAACCAGTTCATGCGCAGCTTCGCGGCGCGCCAGGCCGATACGCGGCGCGCGATGGCGCTGATGGCGCCCGGCTGGGTTCGCACCGAGCTCGGCGGGCCCGATGCGCGCCTGACCATCGACGAGAGCGTGCCGAGCCTCGTCGACGTGCTGCTCGCGAAGCGCGCGCGGCCGGGGCTCGAATATCTCGACTACCTGGGGCGGACGGTGCCGTGGTAGTCGTCGCGGCACTGCGAACGCCGTGCCGTTTCACTACAATGCGACGACGAGTCTGCGATACGGCGGCGCCCGTCGCGTTTGAATCCATCCGGTTCACGGCGGATGGCGTGCGTCTCCGTCGTGACGGCCTTATGTCGAACCCGGAGCGCAACATGAACGAACCGTACCTGCAGGTCATCGCACATTATTTCGCGGCACCCGGCAATGGCGACCGCGTGATCGAACTGCTCGCGGAGCTCGCGCCGGCGACGCGCGCCGAGCCGAAGAATCTCGACTACGCGTATTTCCGCTCGCCGGAGAACCCCGACCACATCGTGATCCTCGAACGTTACCGCGATGCGGACGGCCTCGACGCGCATCGGGAAACGCCGCATTTCCAGCGGATCGGGATCGGGGCCATCATTCCGTTGCTCGATCGCCGCGACGTGTCGCGCTACATGGTGCAGCCGGACACCGGCACGGCGACGCCACCGGGAGGCACCCGATGAACCCGTTTCAATTCCGTACCGTTCCGACCCAGATCGTCGAATTCGGCGCCGCACGCCGGCTCGGCGCGCTGTTGCGCGAACGCTTTCCGGCGCTCGCGCGGCTGTGCGTCGTCACCGATGCGTTCCTGCATCGCAGCGGCGTGCTCGCGCCCGCGCTGGAGAGTCTCGCCGCGCACGGCTGGCAGGTGACCGTGATCGACGACGTGATCGCCGATCCGCCCGAGCACGTGGTGCTCGAAGCGACCGAGCGCGCCGTCGCGGCCGATGCCGAGATCGTGCTCGGCCTGGGCGGCGGGTCGTCGATGGACGTCGCGAAGCTGATCGCGGTGCTCGTGCCGCGGCAACAGGCGCTGGCCGACATGTACGGCGTCGACAAGGTCACGAGTGCGAGGCTGCCGCTCGTGCAGATGCCGACGACGGCCGGCACGGGCTCCGAGGTCACGGCCGTGTCGATCGTGACGGTCGGCGAGGCGCGCAAGATGGGCGTCGTATCGCCGAACCTGTTCGCGGACGTCGCCATTCTCGACGCCGAGCTGACACTCGGCCTGCCGCGTGCGGCGACGGCCGCGACCGGTATCGATGCGATGGTGCATGCGATCGAGGCGTATACGTCCGCGCGGCTGAAGAATCCGGTATCCGACATGCTGGCGACGCACGCGCTCACGCTGCTGTCGCGCAACCTGCTCGCAGCATGCGACGACGGGCAGAACCGGCACGCGCGCGAAGGGATGCTGGTCGGTGCGATGTTCGCGGGGCAGGCGTTCGCGAATGCGCCGGTCGCGGCCGTGCATGCGCTGGCCTATCCGGTCGGCGGCATTTTCCACGTGCCGCACGGGTTGTCGAATGCGCTGGTGCTGCCGCATGTGCTGCGCTTCAATGCGCAGGCCGCCGCACCGTTGTATGCGGAACTCGCGGCGATCGTCGCGCCGTCGGCGACGGGCAGCGACGAAGCACGCACGCATGCGTTGATTGCCGAGATCGATCGGCTGATCTTCGCGACGGGCATTCCGCGCACGCTGCGCGAAGTCGGCATCGGCGAAAGCGACCTGCCGCGGATGGCATCGGATGCCATGCTGCAGACGCGCCTGCTCGTGAACAATCCGCGCGAGGTGACGGAGGCAGACGCGCTGGAGATTTACCGGCAGGCGTGGTGACGCGGCGGGCGCGATGCCGGCCGCCGGCCGGGTTCCGTCATTTCAGGTCGTGATCCTTGCAGGTCGGCTCGAATTCGCCGTCGAAGTACTGATACAGGTGCACGAGCAACTTGTTGGCGCCGACCTTGCGCCCGAGATAGTGCGTGCCTTCCACCGACGTGCAGGTCGAGAACGCGAGTTGCAAGCCGCCGTCGAGCACGGCTTCCGGGTGTGCACCTTGACGCACGAAATGCGCGGTGCCGACGACGCCGAAGCCGCGCGTGTCCGCCGGCATCGACTTCGGCAGCGACAGTGCGTACGCGGCGATCGTGCGGTCGTCGTGCAGGCTGTCGAGAATCTGGTTGCCGGGTTTGCCGGCGGGGCCGGCGATTGTCGCGCAGCAGCGCGCGACGCCTTTGTCGTCGTCGGGCAGCACCTGCAGCGACGTGCCTGCCGCGAGATGCGTATTCGGCGTGTAGTAGACGCCATCGGCGACCACGCCGACCTGCTGCGCATGCGCAGCGATGGAGACGGCGAGCGCCGGGGCGATCAGGAGCGGACGAAGCGGTCGGATGGGCATGATGGCGGCGATGATACACGTGGCGCGCAAGCGCCGTGCGAGGCGCGTGCAGGTCGCGATCACGCCCGCGACGCGTCGGCGCCGGCCGCCACCACGTACGCCGACGCCTGCTTCGTGCCGTCCGGCTTCGTCTGCAGGTACACACCCTGGATCTCCGGCTCGAAGCCCGGCAGCGCGTTGATCCCGGCTTCCAGCGCGCGGAAGTAGTCGAGCGCCGGGCCGCCCCAGGTTTCCCCGGGCACCACGCAGAAGATGCCGGGCGGGTAGGGCAGCGCGCCTTCGGTCGCGATCCGGCCTTCGATACGGTCGAGCGTGACGAGCTCGACGTTGTTGCGGATCAGCTCGGCATTCGCGGCCTGCGGCTGCATCGCCTGCTTCGGGAACTGCGCGCGCCGGAACATCTGCTTCTGCAGATGCTTCATGTCGTGGCTGCGGTAGAAGTCGTGCATGCGCTGGCACAGCTGCCGCAGGCGCATGGTGCCGTACAGCTCCGGATACGCTTCGCACAGCGACGGAATCGCTTCGCGCAGCGGCGTGTCCTGGTCGAGATGGCGTTCGAACTGCGCGAGGTGCGCGACCAGATGCTGCAGCTTGCCGAAGCTCTCCGACGGCGTGAGCAGGAACAGGATCGTGTACAGGTCGGCTTTCTCGGGCACCACGCCGTGCTCGCGCAGGTAGCGCGCGAGGATCGGCGCCGGTGCGCCGAACGACGCGTACTCGTGCGTGTCGTGATTGATACCGGGCGTCGTCAGCAACAGCTTGCACGGATCGACGAAGTACTGGTCGTTCGCGTAGCCTTCGAAGCCGTGCCACGTATCGGACGGATGGAAGCGGAAGAAGCGCAGGTCGTCGACGATCTGCTCGGTCGGGTAGTCGGCCCACGGGCGGCCGTCGATCTGTTGCGGAACGAACGGACGGATCTGGCGGCAGGTCTTCATCAGCAGCTTGCGCGCATCGACGCCGTGCGCGACGCAATCGCGCCACAGGCGCTTGCCGGCCGGGCCCGCGTGCATTTGCGCATTGACGTCGAGCGCCGCGAACATCGGGTAGAACGGGCTCGTCGACGCATGGATCATGTATGCGTTGTTGAAGCGGCGGTGATCGCAGAAGCGCTTCTGGCCTTCGAGGTGGCTGTCCTTCTTGTGGATCTGCGACGTCTGCGAGAAACCGGCCTGCTGCTTGTGCACCGACTGCGTGACGAAGATGCCGGGATCGTCGGGGCCGAGCGTCAGCATCAGCGGCGAGCAGTCCTGCATCATCGGGATGAATTGCTCGTAGCCGACCCACGCCGAATCGAACAGGATGTAATCGCACAGATGCCCGATCCGGTCGACGATCTCGCGCGCGTTGTAGATCGTGCCGTCGTAGGTGCCGAGCTGGATCACCGCGAGCCGGAACGGCCGCGGCAGGTCGGCGCGCTCGGGCGCCACGTCGCGGATCGCGTCGCGAATGCGCGCTTCGCCGAGCGCCGCGCTGTCGACGCCGCCGATGAGGCCCCACGCGTTGCGCGCGGTTTCGAGGTACACCGGCCGCGCGCCGGACAGCACGAGCGCGCCGAGGTGCACCGACTTGTGGTTGTTGCGGTCGAACAGAACGAGATCGTCGGGCGCGAGCAGCGCGCTCGTGACGACCTTGTTCGACGTCGACGTGCCGTTCAGCACGAACCAGGTCTTGTCCGCGTTGTAGATCCGCGCGGCATTGCGCTGCGCTTCCAGCGCGGGGCCTTCGTGGATCAGCAGGTCGCCGAGCCGGACGTCCGCGTTGCAGAGGTCCGCGCGGAAGATCGTCTCGCCGAAGAAGTCGAAGAACATCCGGCCGAGCGGGTGATTCGAGAAAAACTGGCCGCCCTGGTGGCCGGGGCAGTCGAACTCGACGTAGCCGCGCTGCACGTATTCGCGCATGACCTTGAAGAACGGCGGCAGCAGGTTGTCGCTGTAGATGTCGGCGGCGGCGGAAATCTGCCGGCCGTAGTAGTGGCGGCCGCCGTGGCGGAGCTGGATCACGCCGCTCACGCTCGGCAGGATCGACGGCGGCACTTCCTGGTCGGGTTCGACCGCGACGAAGAACGGAATCGCGAAACCGGTTTTTTCGACGGTTTTCAGTACCTTTTGTGCCGCATCGATTCCGACGACGATTGCCGCGATATTCGTGAAATCGGTCTGGAATACGTCGACCTGTTCGTGCGTGGTGAGGAAGGCGCCGATCAGCGCCGGCTCGACTGCGATTTTCAACAGGCTCACGCGAACTCTCCGGTAAATGGCGGAAACGGGAGCCGCATTCGCGCCGGCAGGTCATCCTGATTCGACGTGCGCTGCAGCCGGTTGAAACGCTTCCGCGAATGCTGAATGCCGCATGCGCACCTCACGTACAAGCCTTGCGGGGCGCGGCGCTGCCGCCATCGGACAGTGCCCGGCGCAGCCGATCGTAGCAACAAAAGCGGGCGAGTTCAATCGACCGGGAATGACAATGTCATTGCATGATGAGAATGATCAAGTAATCGAGAATTGGCATGCTGCAGTGCACATGAAAATGATCCAATCATGAAATCCGTGTTGAAAAGCGCCGATGGTTTCGCCGAATCGTCAGCTTCTCATCGAATGGCATCCATGGCATAGTCGGCTCCGAATCGGATGGCGAATCAAACCGGAATTGCGAGCGTCTCACGCCGCGGACCGTGGCCTGCAGTTCGCGTGCTCGTGAGATGAACAACACAACAATCGAAGCATCGGAACCGAGAGGGCAACATCATGAATACCTCTGCTGGCGGCATTCGTCGTCTCGGCATGCGCGCGTTGCTGGTCGATGACGAGATCGCGCAGGAAACCGCGACCGGGCGTGCCGTCCGTACGCTGAGCGCGGAACTCGTGCAACGCGACATCGACGTGCTCACGGCGACGTCCGCCGACGACGCGATCATGCTGATCCGTTCCGATCCGTCGATCCAGTGCGTGCTGCTCGACTGGGATCTCGGCGTGGACGGCCACGGGCCGTCCGAGGCCGTGGTCGATGCGATCCGGCAGCGCAACGGCAACGTGCCGATCTTCCTGCTGGCCGACCGCAGCGTCGCGTCGTCGGTGCCGTCCGCGGTGATGGGGCAGGTCGACGATTTCGTGTGGCTGCTCGAGGATACGGCCGACTTCATCGGCGGGCGCATCCACGCGGCGATCGAACGCTATCGCTCGACCGTGCTGCCGCCGATGTTCGGCGCGCTCGCGAAATTCTCCCGCGTCTACGAATACTCGTGGCATACGCCGGGCCACACGGGCGGCACGGGCTTCCTGAAATCGCCGGTCGGCCGTGCGTTCTTCGAATACTTCGGCGAATCGCTGTTCCGCTCGGACCTGTCGATCTCGGTCGGCGAACTCGGCTCGCTGCTCGATCACTCTGGCCCGATCGGCGAAAGCGAGCGCTACGCGGCGCGCGTGTTCGGCGCGCATCGCACGTATCACGTGACGAACGGCTCGTCGACGTCGAACCGCATTATCCTGATGGCGAGCGTGAGCCGCGACCAGATCGCGCTGTGCGACCGCAACTGTCACAAGTCGGCCGAGCATGCGATGACGATGTCGGGCGCGATCCCGACCTACCTCGTGCCGACGCGCAACCGCTACGGGATCATCGGGCCGATCGCGTCCGAGCGCCTCACGCAGACGGCGATTCGCGAGGCGATCTCGTCGAACCCGCTCGCGGCCGGGCTGGCCGATCGGCAGCCGAAGCACGCGATCATCACGAATTCGACCTACGACGGCCTCTGCTACAACGTCACGCGCGTGGAAGAACTGCTCGGCGCGAGCGTCGACCGGCTGCACTTCGACGAAGCGTGGTACGGCTATGCGCGTTTCAACCCGATCTACCGCGACCGCCATGCGATGCACGGCGACCCGCGCGATCATCGTGCGGACCGGCCCACGGTGTTCGCGACGCAGTCGACGCACAAACTGCTGACCGCGCTGTCGCAGGCGTCGTATATCCACGTGCGCGACGGTCGCAGCCCGATTCCGCATGGTCAGTTTAACGAAACGTTCATGATGCACGCATCGACGTCGCCGAACTACGCGATCATCGCGTCGAACGACGTCGCGGCGGCGATGATGGATGGTCCCGGCGGAGCGGCGCTGACGCGCGAGTCGATCGAGGAGGCCGTCGCGTTCCGCCAGATGATCGCGCGGATGAACGGCGAATTCGGCGCGAAGGGCGACTGGTTCTTCGAATGCTGGCAGCCCGACACCGTGCTCGAGGCACGCACGGGCCGCACGCTGCCGTTCCACGACGCACCGCCCGAGCTGCTCGCGAGCGACCCGGCGTGCTGGGTGCTGCGCCCCGGCGCGCAATGGCACGGCTTCGGCAACATCGAGGACGGCTACTGCATGCTCGACCCGATCAAGGTGTCGATCGTCACGCCGGGCGTCGCGCCGGCCGGCGGCCTGATGCCGGTCGGCATCCCGGCGAGCGTCGTCACCGCGTATCTCGATGCGCGCGGGATCGTCGTCGAGAAGACGACCGATTTCACGATCCTGTTCCTGTTCTCGATCGGCATCACGAAGGGCAAGTGGGGCTCGCTCGTCAGCGCGTTGTGCGACTTCAAGCGCGACTACGACGCGAACCTGCCGCTCGACATGGCGATTCCGTCGCTCGCGAAGGAGCATGGCTCTCGCTATGCGGGCATGGGGCTGAAGGACCTGGCCGACACGATGTTCGCGGCGATGGAGCAGCTCGGCACGACGCGGCTGATGTCGGAAGCGTTCTCGATCCTGCCGACGCCGGAGATGAGCCCGGTGCGCGCGTACGAGCATCTCGTGCAGGGCCGCGTCGAGCAGGTCACGCTCGAGGAGCTGGCCGGGCGCACGGTTGCCACCGGCGTCGTGCCGTATCCGCCGGGCATTCCGCTCCTGATGCCGGGCGAGAACGCGGGGCCGGCCGGCGGCCCGGTGCTCGGCTACCTGAAGGCGCTCGAAGCGTACGACCGGCGTTTTCCGGGCTTCGCTCACGATACGCACGGCGTCGAAGTCGAGGACGGCACGTACCGTGTGTACTGCCTGACTGCGTGAGCGCCCGAACGGACGAACGAGCGACCGGCCGCTAGGCGGCCTCACATCGAAGGATCGACATCATGGAAAACGCAGCGAGCATGACCGACGCGGCCCCGGCGGCCGCGCCGAAGAACCGGATGAATGTCTGGCAGCTGACCATCCTCACGGCGGTCAACATGATGGGCTCCGGCATCATCCTGCTGCCGTCGAAGCTTGCGCAGGTCGGCACGATCTCGCTGCTGTCGTGGATCGTCACGGCCGGCGGCTCGCTCGCGCTGGCCTACGCGTTCGCGCGCTGCGGGATGCTGAGCCGCAAGCCGGGCGGGATGGGCGGCTACGCGGAGTACGCGTTCGGCAAGGCCGGCAACTACATGGCGAACTACACGTACGGGCTGTCGCTCGTGATCGCCAACGTCGCGATCGGCGTCACGGCGGTCGGCTACGGCACCGTGCTGTTCGACGCGACGCTGTCGCCGCTGCAGACGGGCCTGTGGACGATCTTCCTGCTCGTGCTCACGACGGTCGCGAACTTCGGCGGCTCGCGCATCACCGGCCGGATCGGTGCGGTGACCGTGTGGGGCGTGATCATTCCGGTCGTCGTCGTGTCGCTGATCGGCTGGTTCTGGTTCAGCGGCGCGACCTGGGGCGCGGCATGGAACCCGAACAACATGCCGTTCGGGCCGGCCGTCGGCGGCTCGATCGCGGTGACGCTGTGGGCGTTCCTCGGCCTCGAATCGGCGTGCGCGAACTCGGACGCCGTCGAGAATCCGGAGCGCAACGTGCCGATCGCCGTGCTCGGCGGCACGATCGCATCGGCGATCTTCTACATCGTGTCGACCAACGTGATCGCGGGCATCGTGCCGAACGCGATCCTCGCGAAGTCGAACGCGCCGTTCGGCATCGCATTCGCGACGATGTTCACGCCGACCGTCGGCACGATCGTCACCGCGCTGATGGTGATCGCATGCATCGGCTCGCTGCTCGGCTGGCAGTTCACGGTCGCGCAGGTGTTCAAGAGCTCGGCGGACGTCGGCTACTTCCTGCCGGTGTTTGCACGGGCGACGCGCACGGGCACGCCGATCGTCGGCATGGTGATCCTGCTCGTCGCGCAGGTCGCGCTGGCGCTGATGACGATCAGCCCGGAACTGAGCAGCCAGTTCCAGAAGATCGTCGATCTCGCGGTCGTCACGAACCTGGTGCCTTACGTGATGTCGATGGCCGCGCTGATCACCATCCAGAAGGTGGCGAAGGTGCCGCCTGGCAAGGCGCTGGTGACGAACGTGATCGCGATGGTCGCCACCGCGTACAGCTTCTATGCGCTGTTCAGCTCGGGCGAGCAGGCGCTGATGCTCGGCGGCCTGTGCGTGTTCCTGGGCTGGACGTTGTTCGGCTTCGTCAGTGCGCGCTTCTACCAGATGGAAGTCGACGCGCACGTGAAGGAGCCGGGCAAGTCACTGCAGGCGTGACGGCCACTGCTGACGTTGCATCAGCAGGGGGAGTTCTCTTTTCAGCAGGTCGACGACGGTCCGCACGCGCGGCGGCAGCGGCCGCTGCGCGTGCACCAACACATTGAGCGGGAAGTCGGGGATGTCGTATTGCGGCAGGAGGCGCACGAGCCGGCCGTGCGCGAGCGCGTCGGCGCAAGCCGGGTGCTGAACCACGCCGATTCCGCCGCCCGCCGCGATCGTGTCGAACATCGGGCGCCAGTGGCTGGTGGTCATGACCGTCCGGATCCGCGCGTATTCGGCTGCGCCGCCGTCGCGCTGCAGCGGCACCTGTTCGTTCGCGAACACGCCTTTTACGCGGATGAACGGATGGTGCGCGAGATCGGCTTTCGTACCGATCGGGTCGTGCCGATCCAGATACGACGGTGCGGCGACGAGCACGCGGCCGACCGCGCCGAGCGCGTACGCGACGAACCCGCCGTCGCCGAGCTGGCCGACGCGGATCGAAATGTCGACGCCCTCGGTGACCGGATCGACGATATCGTCGTTCAGCACCAGGTCGATGTGCAGTTTCGGATACGCGTCGCGGATCTGCATCAGCACGCCCGGCATCACGACCTCGCCGAGGCATTGCGGTGCCGCGAGCCGGATGGTGCCGTCGAGCGCGTTTTCCGTCTTCGCGACCGACGCGACCGCCATGTCGGCCGCTTCGAGCAGCGCCTTGCTGTGTTCGTAGAAGATGCGGCCTTCCTCCGTGCAGGCGAGGGTGCGCGCACTGCGCATCAGCAGCCGCGTGCCGAGATGCTTTTCGAGTTTCTCGATGCGCTCGCTGACGGCCGGTTGACCCATGTCGAGATCCCGCGCCGCGCCTGACATCGTTCCGCGCTCCACGACCCTGACGTAGACGCGCATCGTCGCCAATAAATCCATGAAATCGCGCCTTTTGTCTTCCGGTTCGATTTATTCCGATCGACGGATGGTACCAAAGCGGCGTCGGCGCGATGGTAGGTGCCGGACCGATACTGACTATTGGCAGGAAGGCAACCGGTGGCGATCGCCGCCCGGCGGATTCGGCCGCCGGCGCCGCGTGTATTCATCGCCACGATGAGCGACAATCGGCTTCCGCACGACCGACAGGAGGCGACATGACGCAACAGGACGAAGCCGTGCGCACGCACTGCGTCGCATGGCAGATCGTGCGGACATGGTTCGCGTGCGAATGGTGCCGGCTCGTCGAATCGCCCTCGGGCATCGACCTGTCGGGTTCGGTATCGGGGGCGATCGACGGCACGCCGTTTCGCGTCGACTACGCGATTGCATGCGGTGCCGACTGGCTGACCCGTTCGGCGCGCGTGACACGTTGGGCCGGCACGACGCAGCAGCAGTGGGACATCGCCTGCGGCGCAGGCCAATGGACGATCGACGGCGTCGAGGCGCCGGCACTGGCGGGCGCGACCGATATCGACCTTGGTTTCAGCCCGTCGACCAATACGCTGCCGATCCGGCGGCTCGCGCTCGCCGTCGGCGAATCGGCCGTGATCCGCACCGCATGGCTGCGTTTTCCGGATTTCGCGATCGTACGTGGCGAGCAGCGCTATACGCGTACGGCGCCAGGCGTGTATCGCTACGAGAGCGGCACGTACGCGGCCGATATCGCGATCGACGATGCGGGCCTCGTCACCGACTACGACGAGTGGCGCCGCATCGGCGCCGCGCCCGCGCCATAGAGCGTCAGCGCGCGCTGGCGACCGACAGCTTGCCGGGAATCAGCTTCAGCGTGCTGAACGTGTCGGCGATGTTCTGCTGATACGCGACCGTCGCATCGGTGATGGGCTGCACACCGTAGCCGGCGCGCTTGAGCGCGACTTCGAGCGTCGGCGCGTCGAGGCCGACGAGCGGCGACAGCTGGGTGGCGACCTCGGGAACGTGATCGCGCGCCCAGCGGTCGACCGCGTCGACTTCGTCGAGCAGCGTGCGCAGCACCTGCGGGTGGGCAGCCGCATACTTGCGCGCGGCGAGGTAGTACTGCGTGTTGCGCACGAGCCCGTCGCCGTTCGCGACCACGCGCGCGCCGAGCTGCCGCTCGGCGGCGGCGAAGTACGGGTCCCAGATCACCCACGCATCGATACTGCGCTGCACGAACGCGGCGCGCGCGTCGGCGGGCGTCAGGTAGATCGGCTGGATGTCCGCATACGTGAGGCCTGCGCGTTCGAGCGCCTTCACGAGCAGGAAGTGGACGTTCGAACCCTTGTTGAATGCGACCTTCTTGCCGCGCAGTTGCGCGACGGTGCGGATCGGCGAGTCGGGCAGCACGATGATCGCCTCGCCCTGCGGCGCGGGCGGCTCGTTGCCGATATAGACGAAATCGACGCCGCCGGCCTGCGCGAAGATCGGCGGCGTTTCGCCGACCGTGCCGACGTCGATCGCGCCGGCGTTCAGCCCTTCGAGCAGTTGCGGGCCGGCCGGGAATTCGAGCCATTGCACGGCGACGCCCTGGCTCGCGAGGCGCTTCTCGAGCGTGCCGCGTGCCTTGAGCACGACGAAGTTGCCGTACTTCTGGAAGCCGATGCGCAGCCGCGTGCCGGTGTCGTCGGCCAGCGCGGGCCGTGCCGCGAGCGGCCCGAGCGCGAGCCCGGCCAGGCCGGCGGCCGCACCCTGCAGCCATTGGCGGCGGTGCGGGCTCGCCAGGGTCGTTTCAACGTCGGTGTGCGGTGTGTCGTTCATCGGGCCATCCTGCGTGCGGGTTCACGGGCCGCGCACATGGACGGCGCGGCCGGCGCAAGGCAGGGCCGGATGCGGGCGACGCACGCAACCGGCCGGCCCGCGCCGGACTCAGGACGATACGGCCGCACCGGCCGGTGGCCAACCAACGAATGCGTATATGCAAATCAGCGGCGCGGCGGTGCTCAATCGGTGCCGGCCGCGCTTTCCTCGATCGAGTCGACCCGATCCGGATAGAACGCGAGGTGCCCGCGAATCGCTTCGACGGCCGGATAAGGATCCTCGTAGGTCCAGACGGCGTTGTTCGAGCGTTCGCCGCCGGCCGCGATCGAGTAGTACGCGCAGTCGCCCTTGTACGGGCAATAGGTGGCATGGTCGGTGCGTTGCAGCAGCGACATGTCGGCATCTTCGCGCGGCAGGTAGAGCACGGCCGGATAGCTGGCCTCGCGCAACGCGAGCGCGCGGCGCGTATCGGCGACGACCTTGCCGGCCACCGTCACCACCACGCGCCGCGGATGCGGCTCGATCGTGATCGGATGATCGGGGCCCGGCGATTTCACGGGACGAGCGGGCGTATCGGGACTGATCGACATCGTGGATCCTCCAGGACGCGGCAGCGCAGCGACGCCGGGCGGATCCCGGCGCGCCGGTGCCGGCGTTTGCCAGCCGATACGATGCGCTCATTCCGGAAAGTCTGCAGGGGGCCGGAAGGCAGCCGCGCGAAAGGCGGCCGGATCGTGCGTCCGGCGCTCGCGCGGACGATTCCGTGCACGGGCAGCGGGATGCACCGGCGACGATAAGCATCGCCGAATTAATTGGTAAGCGATCGGCGGGAGGCGCGCGAAGATCGGCCGTCGTCATTTGCATGACAGTCATCCTTTCTCTCCGCCACCATGAAGAACGCTTACGTTTCGTCAGCCACGCGTCGTGCGCGTGGCGTACCGCATGCCGTTGCCGCACTGCGCTGCATCGCCGCGTCGCTGCTGCTCGCCGGTGCCGCGACCCAGGCGCTGGCCGCGCCGACCGGCAAGACGCTCGTGTACTGCACCGAAGGCAGCCCGGCCGGTTTCGATCCGGGCCAGCACACGACGAGCACCGACTTCGATGCGAGCACGTACCCGGTCTACAACGGGCTCGTGCAGTTCAAGCGCGGCACGCTCGATCTCGAGCCGGCGCTCGCGACGAGCTGGGACGTGTCGCCCGACCAGCGCACGATCACGTTTCATTTGCGGCGCGGCGTGAAATTCCAGACGACCGCATGGTTCAAGCCGACGCGGCCGTTCCAGGCCGACGACGTCGTGTTCACGTTCCGCCGCATGCTCGATCCGGATGATCCGTTCCGCAAGGCCTACCCGGTCAGCTTCCCGTATTTCAGCGATCTCGGTTTCGACCGCAACGTCGAGCGCATCGAGAAAGTCGACGACTACACGGTGCGCTTCGTGCTGAAGACACCCGACGTCGTGTTCGTGCGCAACCTCGCGATGGCGTTCGCGTCGGTGCTGTCGGCCGAATATGCGTCGCAGCTCGCCGCGCGCCATCGTGAGTCGGACATCAACCAGTTCCCGGTCGGCACGGGGCCGTTCCTGCTGCGCTCGTACCAGAAGGATGCGCTGATCCGCTACGACGCGAATCCCGACTACTGGAAGCCGGACGACGTGAAGCTCGCGCGCCTCGTGTTCGCGATCACGCCCGATCCGGCCGCGCGCCTGCAGAAACTGGTGGCCGGCGAATGCCAGGTATCGGCGTTCCCGCGCCCGGCCGACCTCGAGACGGTACGGCGCGACCCGAAGCTGTCGCTGTTTTCGGGGACGGGCTTCAACGTCGGCTTCGTCGCGTACAACACGCAGCATCCGCCGCTCGATCGCGTCGACGTGCGGCGCGCGCTCGACATCGCGATCGACAAGACGGCGATCATCAGGACCGTGTTCAACGGCGATGCGACGATCGCGACGAACCCGATGCCGCCCTCGCAATGGTCGTACAACCCGCGCCTGAAGGATGCGCCGCGCGATCCGGCCGCCGCGAAGGCGCTACTCGCGCAGGCCGGGTTTCCGAACGGCTTCGACCTGACGCTGTGGGCGATGCCGGTGCAGCGGCCGTACAACCCGAATGCGCAATTGATGGCGCAGCTGATCCAGCAGGACTGGGCGAAGATCGGCGTGCGCGCGAAGATCGTCAGCTACGAGTGGGGCGAATACAACCGCCGCGCGAAGCACGACGGCCAGCATGACGCGATCCTGTACGGCTGGTCGGGCGACAACGGCGACCCCGACAACTGGCTCGGCACGCTGCTCGGCTGCGAAGCCGTGCACGGCAGCAATCTCGCGAAGTGGTGCAATCAGGATTTCGAACGACTCGTTACCGCCGCGCGTTCGAATGGGGACGTCGCGAAGCGCACATCGCTGTACGAGCAGGCGCAGGTCGTGTTCAAGGATCAGGTGCCGTTCACGCCGATCGCAACGTCGATCGTGTCGCTGCCGATCTCCAAACGCGTGCACGGGCTGACGTTCTCGCCGCTCGGCGGACACCGGTTCGACGGTGTGTGGCTTGATTGATGGGGAAGGGGCCGGCGCGCCCGGGGCGCGCCGGTATCGGCCGCCGTCAGTTGAGCGCGACGGCCGCCGCCGCCTCGACCGGCGAGCCTTCGAGTGCGACCGAAGGACGGCCGTCGGGGCCGACCGGCACGTCGCCGGTCAGCGTCGTGCGATAGAGCTGGCGGTCGAAGTCGAGATCGAAGATGTCGACCGGTGCGAGATGCGCGGTCGCGCGGTTGTCCCAGAACGCGATGCTGCGCGGCTCCCACTTGAAGCGGATCGTGAATTCCGGCCGCGTCACGTGTTCCCACAGCAGTTCGAGCAACGCCTGGCTTTCGCGCGGCGTCAGCCCGACGATCGATTTCAGGAAGCTCGGGCTCACGTACAGCGCGCGTTCGCCCGTCTCCGGGTGCACGCGCACGAGCGGATGCTCGGTCACGAGCGGGCGGCGTTCGACCGCCGCGTCGAATGCGCCGGTGGCGCGCGCACCGGCCGGCGGCGTGAAGCGGTGAATGCCGCGCAAGCCGTCGACGAAGCCGCGCAGCGGCGCGGACAGCGTCTCGTACGCACGTACCAGATTCGTCCAGTGCGTGTCGCCGCCGTACGGCGGGATCGTCACGCCGCGCAGGATCGATGCCCACGGCGGATTCACGGCAGCCGTCACGTCGGTGTGCCAGCCGGTCCAGGGCCGGCGCACCGGTTCGCCTTCGAAGCGGGTCGCCTTGCGATGTTTCGCGATCGAATAGACGGCCGGGTGGCCGTCGACATGGCCGAACACCGGGTGGCCGGCCGTCGGTTCGCCGAACTGCGCGGAGAACGCGACGTGCTGCTCGTGCGTGAGGAACTGTTCGCGGAAGAAGATGACGCGCCACTGCAGCAAGGCGGCGCGGATCGCCGCGATCTGCGGCGTGGTCAACGGTTGCGTGAGGTCGACGCCGCGGATTTCCGCGCCGATATGGGCGGACAGCGGAATCACGTCGACCGGCTGGGCGGCGGGTTCGAGTAGGGCGCTCATGCGACGCTCCTGGCGGAAGTGAACGGGGTGGAGTGCCGACATCGTTGCGCGTGCAAGTGTCGGCGCGGCGGCAGGAAGCTCATGATCGGGGCTCCGGTAGGGCAGGCGCGGCGGCGCGCGGGACGTGATGCCGCCGCGAGATACGGGTGTTACTGCAGCGTCGCACCCGGCCCTTTCAGCACGACGCTCCGGCGGCCGTCGATGCCGACCGGCACGTCGCCGTGAACGGTCGCGCGGCGCACGACGCGGCGTGCATCGCCGTAGTCGTTGATCGCGTAGTGCTGCGTCGCGCGGTTGTCCCAGATCGCGACGTCGCCTTCCTGCCAGTTCCAGCGCACGGTGTTCTCGAGACGCGTCACGTGCTCGTGGAAGACCTGCAGCAGGTGCGCGGAATCCTGCGACGACAGCCCCTTGAGCCGCTGCACGAAGTGGCCGAGCACGAGCGTGCGCTCGCCGGTTTCCGGATGCACGCGCACGACCGGATGCTCGGTTTCATAGACGGTCGACGTGAACACTTCGCGGTAGCGTTTCAGTTGCGTGTCGTCGGCATGCACATGGGTTGACGCGTAGTCGTAGGCGTTGGTGTGCAGCGCCCACAGCGTGTCAGCGAGCGCGCGCAGCGGGTCGGGGAGATGCGCGTACGCGGCGGCTGTATTGGCCCACACGGTATCGCCGCCGAACGGCGGAATCACGACCGCGCGCAGGATCGAGATCTTCGGGTATGCATCGACGAACGTCACGTCGGTGTGCCACGAATTGGCGCGCGCGCCGTGCGCGGAATCGAGTTCGAGCAGATGGGCGCTGCCGTCGACGGACGGCACGGTCGGGTGCGCGACGGTATCGCCGAAGCGGCGCGCGAACGCTTCCTGCGCGGTGTCGTCGAGATGATGCTGGCCGCGGAAGAACAGCACCTTGTGGCGCAGCAGCGCCGCGTGGACCGCGTCGAACGTCGCGTCGTCGAGCGTGGCCGACAGCCGGACGCCGGAGATTTCGGCGCCGATCCGGCCGGCGACCTGGCGAAGCTGAAGCGGAACGGCGGCCGTGCGCGGCGCGGCGTGCGAAGCATGCGAAGACGGTTGTGCGGCGTGCTGGACTTCGGACATCGTGGGTCTCCTGGAGTCGGGTCGGTCGAGTCTCCATTCAAGCAGGGACTGCGCGGAACCGGAACCGATGAATCGTCACAACCTTAGCGTTCCCGCTGTGATGAACGATATGTGATACGAAGCAATCGCGCCGCTACCATGCGAGCCGCCATTCGCCGATCCGGTGCGGGCGCGGCGTGTCGGTACGCTTGCCGCCCGTGCCGTCGTTGCGCGGCGGTTCGCTATCGTCGAAATCGGCGAGCACCGTATCGCGCAAGCGCGCGAATTCCGGCGAATCGCGCCGACGCGGCCGCGGCAGCGCGACGTCGACGATGCGTTCGATACGGCCCGGGCGCGGCGCCATCGTGACGACGCGGTCGCCGAGATAGACGGCTTCGTCGACGTCGTGCGTGACGAGCATCATCGTGATGCGCTCCTGTTCCCAGATGCGCAGCAGCTCGTTCTGCATCCGCGCACGCGTCTGCGCGTCGAGCGCGCCGAATGGCTCGTCGAGCAGCAGCACGCGCGGGCGGTTCACGAGCCCGCGCGCGATCGCGACGCGCTGCGCCATCCCGCCCGACAACTGGTTCGGAAAGGCGTGCTCGAAGCCGTTCAGCCCGACGAGCGCGACGTGATCGGCGACCGCCCGCCGTTTTTCGGCCGCGTCGAGCGGCGCGTTGCGCAGTGCGGCGGCGATGTTCTGCTCGACGGTGAGCCACGGGAACAGCCGGTGATCCTGGAACACGATCCCGCGCTGCAGCGACGTGTCGCGCACGCGTTCGTCGCCGGCGCGGATCTCGCCTTCGTAGTCGGTGTCGAGCCCGGCCACCAGCCGCAGCAGGGTCGATTTGCCGCAGCCGCTCGCGCCGACGATCGTGACGAATTCGCCGGTGCGCACGTGCAGCGACACGTCGTCGAGCACGGCGAGCGTCGCGCCGCGTTGTGCGTAGTGCTTGCTTACATGGAGGATGTCGAGCGAATCGGAGGCGAGCGTCGTCATGGCAGGGCGATGAAGGTGGTGGCGGACAAGGGGCGGAACATCAGCGCGGCAGGTCGCCGCGGCGGGCCAGCACCTTGCGCTCGATCGCCCGTGCGATCGCGTTCAGTGCCCAGCCGGTCACGCCGACGACGATGATCCCGAACAGCACGAGATCCATCCGGAACTGCTCGCTGCCGTCGATCAGCGTGTTGCCGATGCCGCTGCCGGCGACCAGCAGGTATTCGGCACCGAGCGTCGCGAGCCACGAATAGATCAGGCCGAGATACAGCCCGGTGAAGATCGACGGCAGCGCGGCCGGCAGGATCACGTGGCGAATGAGCTGGAGCCGCGAGTAGCGCAGCGCGCGGGCGACGTCGACATACGTGCGCGGCACCGCGTGAATGCCGTCGCACGTGTGCGCGGCGACGGGCAGCAGCGCGGCGAGCGACAGGAACACGACCTTGGCGACGTCGCCCAGGCCGAACCAGACGGAAATCAGCGGAATCCACGCGAACAGCGAGATCTGCTTGAACGTGTCGAAACTCGGGCCGACCATGCGCGCGGCGACGCGCGACAGCCCGAGCGCGGCGCCGAGCAGCAGCCCGCCCGTCGCGCCGATCGCAAAACCGCACGCTTCGCGCGCGAGCGACGCGGACAATGCGCGGCCGAGCGCGCCGCTCGTGGCCTGTGCCCATGCGGTGCGCAGCACGTCGGACGGGCCGACGAGCAGCCCGCTCTTAACGAGATGCGCGGAAGCGATCGCCCACCAGAGTGCGAACGCCACGAGCGGCAGCACGAAGCCGCGCCAGTCGGGCGCGTGCAGGCGGCGGGCGGGTGTCGGCGTATCGTCCGGCGTGAATGCTGGGGTGGCGGCGTGCGGCACGGGTGAGTCTCCTTCGGTTGAGCGGGGGCGGCCAGGCCGGATCAGCCGCGGAACGCGGACGGCACGCCGCGGCGCAGGCGCGCCTCGAGCGCGTCGAGCAGCCGGTTGATCAGCAGGCCGACCGCGCCGACCACGACCACGGACGCCATCACGAGATCGAGCTGGAACAGTTGCCGCCCGTACACGATCAGGTAGCCGAGCCCTTCGGACGATGCGACGAGCTCGACCACGACGAGCGCGAGCCACGATTTCGTGAACGCGAGCCGCACGCCGGTCGCGAGCGTCGGGATCGCGGCGGGCAGCACGACATGGACGATGCGTTGCCGGCGCGTGTAGCCGAACACGCGTGCGACTTCGTCGAGGGCGGGCGGTGTCTGGCGGAATCCCTGCAACGTGCTCAGCGTGACGGGGACGAGTGCCGCGTGCGCGATCAGCAGGTATTTCAGCGGTTCGCCGACGCCCACGAGCAGCAGCAGGAACGGCAGCCAGCCGAGCACCGGAATCTGCACGAGCGCGTTGAAGCTCGGCAGCACGTAGGCCTCCAGCGTGCGCGACAGGCCGAGTGCGACGCCGATTGAAACGCCGAGCAGCGTGCCGGCCGCAAAGCCGACCAGGACGCGTTGCAGGCTGATCAGCGTGTGGCGCGCGAGATCGCCGCTCGTCGCGAGGTCCGCGAGCGATTCATACACGCGTTCGGGCGGCGGGAGGATCTGCGGCGCGATCCAGCCGCGCGCGCTGCCGACGGTCCACAGCGCGAACAGCAGCGCCGGGAGCACCCAGGGTGCGAGCTGCCACGCGAGCCGCTTCACGACCGCCGCGCGACGCGGCGGCGCGGCGAGCGCATGATGCTCGGGCGACGGAATCGAAAACGCGGTGTCGCTCATCGGCGCGGGTTCGGGTCAGGAAAGCGGTTTGCCGGCCGCGTCGTAACGCGGCCAGTAGTTCTCGAGCTTCAGCGTGCGCAGCGCGTTGTCGAGATACTTCGGCTCGAACCAGCCGTCGACGTCGACCGGCTGCCGGATCAGCTTCAGGTTCAGCGCATCCTGCGCGACGGCCTTGTAGCGCGCGACGACGAACGGGTCGATCAGCGGGGACAGCCGGTCCTTCAGGCGCTGGTTCGCAAAGTCGGCCTGCCACGACGAATACGGCACGCCACTCTTCGTCCACAGCTTGAACAGTGCGTCGCGGTTCGCCTCGTCGGACGACCATTGCGCGCCTTTCACGTACGCGGTCACGACGCGCTGCACGATGTCCGGGTGCGCGCGCTCGAAATCGTCGAGCACGAGCAGGTGGGTCTGCCGCGTCAACTGCGGGCCGTCGTTCTGCGATTCGTAGATGATCTTCGCCAGGCCGGCGTCGCGCAGCTTGTAGAGCGCGTAATCGCCCACCGACGCGTCGATGCCTTTCGACGCGAGCGCGGCGAGCGAACTGGCGGCGTCGAGGTTGATCACGTGCAGGTCGCGCTCGCTGAGCCCGTTCCTCGCGAGCGCGTTGTCGGCGACGAGCTGCAGGTTGGTGCCGCGGAAGATCGACACGCGGCGCTCCTTCAGGTCCTTGATCGAACGGATCGTCGAGTCGGGCGGCACCGCGATCTTGATGCCCGAACGCACGCTCGCGGCGAGCAGCAGGCGCGTCTTGATCCCGTTCGAGCGGGCGAGCACGGCCGGCAGGTCGCCCTGGTACGCGAAGTCGAGCGCCTTGTTGGCGATCGCCTCGTTGACGGCGGGCCCCGCGCCCTTGAAGAACAGCCACTGCACCTTGATGCCGTCGGCGGCGAATTCCTTTTCGACCAGTTGCTGCAGTTGCACGGTGGCGGCGCTCGATCCGCCGAAGGTCGGCGGATCGCCGGTGCCTTGCTGGGCGACGCCGATGCGGATGACCGCGGGCTTGTCGGCATGCGCGGCGGCGGCCGGCAACGCAAGGAGGGACGCGATCAGCAGCGATCGCAGCAGGCGCAGTGGAGACGGGAATCGGTCGATCATGGAGCGTCGGATGGCGAGGAGTGGAAGTCGTGCCGGAGGGTGCCGGAGCCATTCTGGAGGACGCATTCGGCGCGGGACAAGCAACGATTTGAACTATGCTTATCGCCGTGTTTCGGGTTGGCAAATCACGCGTGTCGCCGATTGGAAATGGCGACACGCGCGTGCGGATCCCGCATGCCGATCGGGCGTGCAATATTTTCCGGATCATGCTGGCCAGCACTAAAATAAATGCCGGGTGGCGTGCACGCGGGTTCGTTTCAAATCCGGGCAGGAAAATTCGCGGCATATCGGAAAACTGAATAAAAAGTCATCGAAATGCGTGGCGGAAGAAACGATGCATGCCGGTATTGACATTCTTACTGTGCGGGCGCAGCCCTTTTGCATCACGCTTGAAAAGCGATAGATGACGTGCGCGTATTTCATCGTTGAAGGGCTTCGCCCATAAATGCAATCCGACGCTAAATAATTTGAATTCGCCCAAAAAATTGTATATACCCTAGACGAATTGGCGTGATCCGCATCGTGTCAATGCGGCTACGCAACAGACGCGCGGAAGCAGCGGCAGATGCCATTGCTGTCCACCGCGCATTGCAGTGATCGAATGGATTCAAGGGGAATGCGCACGGCCCGATGCCAGGGCCGACGCATGAGTCATGAATGGGCGAACGTCGTGCGCGCCACCGAAGCAACGCCGCGTCTTTACATTCAACGGTCGATCACCGACCCCGTCACTCGGAGGTTGTCATGCTGCAATACGTCAAGACCTTGCTGCGCGATGAACGCGGCGTCAGCTCGCTCGAATACGCGGTTCTCGCCGGCATCGTCGTCGTCGCGCTGGCGGCGGTCGGGGTGATTCTCAGCAGCACGTCCGGCGGCTTGCCGGCCGTGTTCACGTCGCTGATCAACAAGGTCACGGCGTTGATCTGATCTCCTGAACCCGCGCGCCGCCGACGAACACACGGATCCGCAGCGGTACGACGTATCCAGCCGGGGCGCGCCGACGGACGGCTCTCCGATGCTCTATTTCGTACAGTCGGCGGCGACGCTCGTGCTGGTGTCGCTCGCGATGCAGGATGTGCGCGCGCGACGCCTGTCCAATCGTGCCGTGCTGGCGTTCGCGATGCTGTATTTCGTCGCGGCGGCACTCGCGCGCGAAGGGCTCGCGCAACTCGCCGGCCACGCGGCGACCGCCGCGGCGATGCTGCTGTTGTTCGCCGGCCTGCGTCACGCGGGCTGGCTCGGCGGCGGCGACGTGAAGCTGGCGGCGGCGGTGTTCCTGTGGGCCGGCCCGGCGCTCGCGTTCCCGGTGCTGGCGACCGTCGGTGCGAGTGGCACCGCATGCGGGCTCGCCGTGCTCGCGGCCGGTGCATGGCAGCGTCGCACCGCGCCCGCGCGTACGATCGCGACGCGCGGTGTGCCGTACGGCGTCGCGCTCGCGCTCGGCGGCACGCTGGCCGTCTGGGCGCCGTTTCCTCGCGCGGTTTCGCTTACCTAGCCGGGGGACGCACGCCGCCATGCCCAAGCCCCTGAGAATGGCCGTCCTGGTCGTCGCTGCCGCGATCGGTGCGTTCATCCTGCGCCAGCTGTTCGTCGCCGCATCGACGCCGTCGGCGCCCGCCGAAGCGGCCGAGGTCCGCGTGCGTGTCGCGGCGGCGGACCTGCCCGAAGGGCTGCTGCTGCGCGACAACGATCTCGCGTGGAAGCGCATGCCGCGTACGCAGGTGCCGGCCGGCGCGTTCGTCGAGTCGCAACCGGGCGCGGGCCCGAAAGGCGCGCTGCTGCGCAACCGGGTCGACGCCGGTGCGCCGATCCGCGCGGAGAACGTGATCCCGGCCGGCGCACCGGATTTTCTCGCGGCCGCGCTGCAGCCCGGCATGCGTGCGATCTCGGTGCCGGTCGACGACGTGTCGGGCAACGCGGGGCTGATCCAGCCCGGCGACTTCGTCGACGTGGTGCTCACGCAGGAGATCGGTGGGTCGGCGACGACGCCCGGCACGTTCGAAGCGGAGACGGTCGTGCGGCGCGCGCGCGTGCTCGCGGTCGGCTCGGAATTCCAGCGTGCGAAGACGCCTGCGAGTGCGCCGGACGTGCCGGCGCGCGGCGCGCGCACGGTCACCCTCGAAGTCGCGCCGCGCACCGCACAGGTCGTGCTGGTCGCGACGCGCCTCGGCTCGCTGTCGCTGGTGCTGCGCAGCTTCGCGACGAGCGATCGCCGCCAGGCGGCGGGCGGCGACGAAGAGGACACCGATACGCAGCCGGTATGGGCCGGCGACGTGTCGCGCGCGGCCCGCGGCGCGCAGCGGGCGCCGTCCGCGAGAACGGACGCTGGCGCGCGGCCGGCTGCGCAGGGCAATACGGTCGTGATCTACCGCGGCTCGTCGGTCGACGACGGGTCGCGCGGCAGCGGTACCGGCACGGCAGGCGTGCCGCCGCTGCCATCGGGTTGGCCGGGCACGCCGGTCGCGCCGGCCGCACCCGCAGGCGGCTACGCCGCCGCGGACGCGACGGCGCAGGCGCCACGGACGGCAGTGCCGCAGTGACGCGGTGACGATTCGGGGCCGACCGCACGGCGGCCGGCATTTGACGGGAACACGCATGGTGCGCATCGTTCGTTGGATCGCTTTCTGGTGTCTGGCCTGCCTCGTCGCGCCGGGCGTCGCGCTCGCGCAGCGCGCGCAGGCGGCGGACGGCGGCGCGGCGTTGTCGATCGCGACCGGCAAGGGCGAGATGCTGACGCTGTCCGAGCCGGCCACCGCGATGTTCGTCGCGGATCCGGGCATCGCGGACATCCAGGTGCCGTCGCCGCGCACCGTGTTCGTGTTCGGCAAGAAGGCCGGCACCACCACGCTGATCGCGCTCGGCGCGAACCATCGGCCGATCCTGCGCCGGACGGTGATCGTGCAGGTCGACACCGCATCGCTGCAGACGGTGCTCGACAGCCGCTTTCCGCAATTGAAGCTGTCGGTGTCCGGCGCGCCGGGCTCGCTGATGGTGTCGGGCAAGGTGCCGAGCGCGGCCGACGCGGACGCCGTGATGCAGTCGCTCGCGCCTTATGTGAACGACAAGGAAAAGATCGTCAACCGGCTCACGCTGTCGCGTCCGATCCAGGTGAACCTGCGCGTGCGCGTGACGGAAGTGAGCCGCAACATCACGCAGCAGCTCGGCATCAACTGGAGTTCGCTCGGCGCGGCAGGCAACTTCGTCGGCGGGTTGTTCAACGGGCGCACGCTGATCGACCCGACGAACAAGCTGTTCAACCTGTCGCCGACCGGCGCGTATTCGGTGCTGGGCGGCTTCCATACGGGGCGCTGGTCGATCGACGTCGTGCTCGACGCGCTCGATCAGGAAGGGCTGATCACGATGCTCGCGGAGCCGAATCTCACCGCGATGTCCGGCCAGACCGCGAGCTTCCTCGCGGGCGGCGAGATCCCGATTCCGGTCGCGCAGGCCGGCACCACGACCGGCGCGATCACGGTCGAGTTCAAGCCGTTCGGCGTGTCGCTCGACTTCACGCCGACCGTGCTCGCCGACAACCGGATCAGCCTGAAGGTGCGGCCGGAGGTGAGCGAGGTCGATTCGAGCAACAGCGTGACGACGGGCGGCGTCACGGTGCCGGGACTCTCGGTGCGGCGCGTCGAGACGACGGTCGAGCTGTCGAGCGGGCAGAGCTTCGCGATCGGCGGGCTGCTGCAGAGCCAGACGGCCAATACCGTGTCGCAGATCCCGGGGCTCGGCCGGCTGCCGATCATCGGCCGGCTGTTTTCGTCGAAGAACTTCCAGGACAACAAGACCGAGGTCGTCGTGATCGTGACGCCGTACATCGTGCAGCCGACCGGGCCCGGCCAGCTCGAGCAGGCGCTCGACACCGTCGCGCGGCCGAGCAGCGATCTCGAGTTCGCGATCCAGCGCAATCTCGGGATCGACCTGCTGTCGGGCGACACGCCGCGTCTCGTCGGTGCCGCGGGCTTCGTGTACTGACCGGAGGAGCGCGCATGCGAGTTCGAACCCTGTTCACCGCACCGTTGCCGCTGGCGCTTGCGGCCTGCCTGTCGGCGCCGCCGCCGCTGAACATGCCCGATGCACGCGCGATCGGCTTCGACGGCGTCCGTGCGGTGCCGCCCGACTGCGCGAAGCTGATGCAGCCGTCGCATCTCGTCGACGCAGGGTTCGGGCGGCCCGGCGTGCCGTTCGGCTGCGCGACGTACACGAATCTCGCGGCGATGCTCGCGCGGCCGGAGGACCTCGTCGCGCCCGTGCCGTACGGCGGTGCCGATGCGCAAGTCGCGGCCGACGCGGTGCGCCGCTACGTCGAGGATCGCGTGAAGCAGCCCGCGCCGGGCAAGACGCTGACGACGACCGGCTCGCCCGGCCATTGACCCACTCCCGATGCGATCGCGATGCCGCCCATGAACGTCCTCGACCGCCAGAACGCCAAGCACGCCGCTACTGCCGGAGCGGCGGATCTCATCGCGGTCGTGTCCGATGCCGGCAGCGAGGATGTGATCCGCCGCGTCGCGCAGGATCTGTCGATCACGCGCGCCCATGTGCAGCCGGGCCGCTGCGACGATGCGATCCGGCTGCTTCAGCAGCACGAGCGCTCGCCGCGCCAGCTGATCGTCGACGTGTCGGATTCGGTGCTGCCGGTGTCGGACCTGATGCGGCTCGCGGAGGTGTGCGATCCGTCGGTGCGGGTCATCGCGATCGGCACGCAGAACGACGTCGGGCTGTTCCGCAACCTGCTGGGCATCGGCGTGCAGGACTACATCGTGAAGCCGCTGACCGTCGAGTTGATACGGCGTGCGCTGACGGCGACGGAGTCGGTCGTGCAGGTGCGCACCGGCAAGGTCGTCAGCTTCGTCGGCGCGCGCGGCGGCGTCGGCACGACCACGATCGCGGTGAGTCTGGCGCGCTGCCTGGCGGGCGAGAAGCGCCGCCGCGTGGCGTATATCGACCTCAATCTGCACGGCGGCGGCGCGAATTCGATGTTCGGGCTGTCGAGCAACAACGGGCTGATCGAATTGCTGAACATGGAACAGCGTCCCGACGACGCGTTGTTCGAACGCATGTTCGTCACGAAGGGCGACCGCCTGCACGTGCTTTCGGCCGAACTCGCGTACGGCGAAGACGTGCCGCTGCGCGACGACGCGATCGCGTTGCTCGTCGACATGCTGAAGGACCGCTTTCATTACGTGCTGTTCGACGTGGGCCACCGCGCCGGCAAGCTTTTCGAGGACGCGCTGGCGGCGTCCGATCTCGTCTATGTCGTCGCCGATCGCTCGGTGCACGCCGCGTACGAAGCCGCCCGGCTTGCGCGCTTCGTGAGGGAGCTGCCAGGCGAGCGGCTGCTGTCGATGATGCTGAACAACCCGCTCGAGCCGGTCAAGGGGCGCGTCGCGCAGACCGACTTCGAGGACGCATTCGGCGGCGTGAGGCTGCGCGAGCTGCCGCACGAGCCGCAGACACTCGCGGTCGCCGAGAACCTCGGCGAACCGATCGACGGCACGAAGCGCCGTGGTTTTCTGGACGAGATCCGGCTGCTCGCGAACGGCATCACCGGCGAATCGATGGCGGTTGCCGAGCCGTGGTACGCGCGCTTCGTCAAATGGAGGAAAGGATCGTGACGTTCGGTACCCGCAAACAGGACACGCCGGACCCCGCGCCGGACGCGTCACCTGTTGCGCCGCGCGACGGCGCACCTGCGCCGGGCCCGACCGCGAGCCAGGCGAGCGCTCCGGCGCGCATGCCCGCGCTGGCCGATACCCACGAGGCACTCATCCGCTCCGGCAAGTTCGACGCGATTCGCACCGCGGTGTTCTCGTCGATGAACATGTCGGCGGCGCTGATGAAGACGCGCGACGAAGTGCGCGCGGGCATCGAACAGGTGGCCGCGCACACGGTCGAGCGCGAACGCCTGAAGATCACGGCGGGCGAGCAGGTACTGATCGTCGACGCGATCCTGAACGACATGTTCGGCGTCGGGCCGATCGAGCCGCTGCTCGCCGACGACACCGTCTCCGACATCCTCGTGAACGGCCCCGACCAGGTGTACGTCGAGCGCGCGGGCAAGCTCGAACTCACGCCGCTAAAGTTTCGCGACAATGCGCACGTGACGAGCGTCGCGCAGCGGATCGCGGCGGCGGTCGGGCGCCGCGTCGACGAGAGCAGCCCGATGGTCGATGCGCGTCTTGCCGACGGCAGCCGCGTGAACGTGGTCCTGCCGCCGATCGCGATGCGCGGCGCGTCGATCTCGATCCGCAAGTTCGCGAAGCGCGACATCACGCTCGCGCGGATGGCGCACCAGGGCAATATTTCGCACGGGATGCTGCAGGTGCTGAAGATCGCGTGCGCGTGCCGGCTGAACATCGTGATCTCGGGCGGGACCGGTTCGGGCAAGACGACGCTGCTCAACGCGCTGTCGCAACACATCGAGGAGCACGAACGGATCGTGACGATCGAGGATGCGGCCGAGCTGCAACTGCTTCAGCCGCACGTCGTCAGTCTCGAGACGAGGCCGGAGAATACGGAAGGGCTCGGCGGGATCTCGCAGCGCGACCTCGTGCGCAACGCGCTGCGGATGCGGCCCGACCGCATCATCCTCGGCGAAATCCGCGGGTCGGAGGCGTTCGACGTGCTGCAGGCGATGAATACGGGCCATGATGGCTCGATGACGACGATCCATGCGAACTCGCCGCGCGACGCGATCAGCCGGCTCGAAAGCATGGTCATGATGGCGAACGCGAACCTGCAGTTGCTGTCGATCCGGCGCCAGATCGCGAGCGCCGTGCACCTGTTCGTGCAGGTCGAGCGGATGCGCGACGGCGTGCGTCGCGTGACGCGGATCACCGAGATCGCCGGGATGGAAGGCGAGGTGGTGATCACACAGGACCTGTTCGCGTTCCGCCAGGAAGGCGACACGTCGCGGGATGTGGTGAAGGGCGTGTTCGAGGCGTCGTCGCTGCGGCCCGCGTTCGCGCCGCGCGCCGCGTACTATGGCGTCGAGGACGCGCTCTCCGAGGTATTCCGGCAATGAGGGCCGCGGACCTGTTCGCGCTCGGCGCGTTCGTCGTGATCCTTGCGGCCGGTCTCGCGCTGTCGGCGTGGCTCGATCGTGCGCGCCACACGCCGGAGCAGCGCATTCGTGCGCGGATGCGGCACCTTGCGCCCTCGCTGGCGGGCCGGGAAGGCGGCGCGAGCGCCGTACCCGGCGTCGCGCTGTTCAACCTGCCGCGACGGCAAAGCCGTGCGCGCGCGCGGCTGCAGCATTACGTGACGCGCGTGCGCGCGGTGGGCGGCGAACGCGGGATGCGGATCGTCGTCGCCGGCACGATCGCCGGCGCGATTGCCGCGATCGTGGTGGTGCAGCTCGTCGCGGTGCCGCGCGTGCTCCATCCGCTGATCTACGTCGGGTTGCCGCTGGTGGCGATGCGCGCCAGCTACCGCGCATTGGTCGAGCGGTTCAGGCTGCGCTTTCTCGAAGCGTTCCCGGACGCGATCGACCTGATCGTGCGGGCGGTGCGCGCGGGCATTCCGGTCACGCAGGCGATCAGCACGGTGGGCGACAGTGCGGCCGAGCCGGTGCGCTCGACCTTCCGCACGATGGGCGACAGCCTGCGCGTCGGCGCGGACCTGAAGGACGTGCTGACGCTCGCGGCCGACCGGCTGATGATCGCGGACTTCTCGTTCTTCACCGTCTACCTGCTGCTGCAGCGCGAGACGGGCGGCAGCCTCGGCGAGACGCTCGACGAGTTGTCGAGCATCATCCGCACGCGCCGCGACATTCGCCTGAAGACGCGTGCGTTGACCGCCGAGGGGCGAATCACGACGAAGATCATTTCGGCGGTGCCGTTCGTGATGATCGGCGCGCTGTTCCTCGTGAACCGCGCCTACGTGATGCTGCTGTTCGACACGCATCCCGGGCGCGTGATGCTGACGATCGCCGCGGGGCTGCTGACGATCGGGCTGCTGTCGATTCGCAAGATCTCGAAACTGGATACCGCGCGATGACGATGTCGATGCTGGCCGCCCGCGGCCTCGAACTGTTGCTGCTGGCCGCGTGCGTCGCGGTGGCGCTCGCGACGCCGGGCGGCGGCACGCGCCGGCGGATCGCCGTGCGCGTCCAGCAGGCCGCCGGCCAGCGGCTGCCGTCGCTGGGCGCGGGGCGCCTGCAGCCGGCCGAGGTGCGTCAGGATCTGACGCGACGGCTCGCGCAGCTCGGCGAGCGGCTGCCCGTGCTCGACCCGATGCAGCGCGCGAAGCTCGGGCTGCAGCTGACGCGCGCGGGTTTTCGCGAGCGGCGTACGGTGTCGTCGATGATCGGCATCAAGCTGAGCTGCGGCGTGGCGTTCGCGGTCGTCGCGATCGTGTTCAGCCCGTACATTCCGCGTTTCGGCGAATACTTCGTGATCCGTGCGCTGGCCATGGTGGCCGCGTTCGTGATCGGCGTGATCGTGCCTGAATACGTGCTCGGCGCGATGATCCGGCGGCGCCGGCGCATCATCGCCGCGTGCTTCCCGGACGCGCTCGACTTGCTCGTGATCTGCACGATGGCCGGCAACAGCCTCGTATCGGGCGTGCGGCGCGTCGCACGCGAACTCGAGCGCATCTGCCCGCCGCTCGCCGACGAACTGAAGGTATGCGCGGACGAGCTGACGCTGAGCGGCAACGTGTCCGAAGCGCTCTCGCATTTCGCACTCCGTGTCGACTTTGCGTCGGCGCGCTCGCTCGCCACGACGCTCACGCAGTCGCAGCGGTTCGGCACACCGATCACGCAGGCGCTGCGCACGCTGTCGCGCAGCGAGCGCACCGAGCAGATCGTCGCGCTCGAGGAACAGGCCGCGAAGCTCGCGCCGAAGATCACGCTGCCGATGATGCTGTTCATCCTGCCGACGGTCGGCCTGATCGCGGCGGGCCCGGCGGCCATTCGCCTGCTCGAGGTGTTCAAATGAAGCGCTCCGTCATCCGTGCGTTCGCCGTCGCGGCCGTGCTGCCGCTGCTCGCCGGCGGCTGCGCGCCGGGTATCCAGACGAGGCCGGCGCTGTCGCACAAGAGCGACGACCCGCAGGCCGAATTGCGCATTGCCGACAGCGCGCTGGCCGGCGGGAACGTCGAACTCGCGTCGACGCTGTACGGGAAGGTGCTCGCGCGGCATCCGGACTCGCTCGCGGCCCAACTCGGGCTTGCCGACGTCAACTACCGCGCCGGCGATCTGGAGCGTGCACGCATTCTCTACGAGCAGGCACGGCAGCAGGCGCCCGCCGAACTCGGGCCGCAGGTGGGGCTCGCGCGTGTCGCGCTGCGGCAGCGGCGGCTCGACGAGGCCGCCGGCCGCTATCGCGACTTGCTGGCCGCACAGCCGAACCTTCCGCTCGCGGCGGAAGGGCTCGGCACGGTGCTCGATCTGCAGGGCCGCCACGAGGATGCACAGGCCGTGTACCGCGAAGCGCTGCGCGCGCATCCGGACGCGCAGGGGCTGCGCATCGACCTCGGGCTGTCGCTCGTGCTGAGCAACCGGCCGCGCGAGGGCGTGAACGTGCTGCTAGACGTGGCCGGGCTGCCCGATGCGCCGTGGCAGGCGCGCCAGAACCTCGCGTTCGCATATGGCGTGCTCGGCAACACCGATTCGGCGAAGAAGCTGCTGTCCGCGGATCTGCCCGCGTCGGCGGTGGCCGACAATCTGCGCGTGTACCAGGCGGTGCGCGCGCAGCTCGCGGCGCGCCCGCTAGCCGACGCGTCGCGACCGTTGAAGGGGGCCGCGCTCGAGCCGCGCATCGTGCCGCCGGCCGCGGGGGCCGCAAAATGACACGCGGGGCGACGGGCGCCCGCCGTGCGCGCGGCGTCGTATCCCTCGAATTCGTATTGATGCTGCCGTTCCTGCTGATGGTGCTGATCGGCATCATCGACACGAGCCTGCTTCTGTGCGACAAGGCCGTGATCACGAACGCGAGCCGCGAAGCCGCGCGTGCGGGCGTCGTGCTGCGCGTGCCGATGCTGACCACGACCCAGATCGCCAACGTCGCGTTGAGCTACACGCAGAACAGCCTGATCACGGGCGGCACCGCAACCGCGCCGACCGTGACCGTGACGCAGGCCAACGGCACGACGTCGGGCACCGCGCTGACGGTCACGGTGACCTACACGTATACCGGGATGGTGCTGGGTTCGGCATTCAGCGCGCTGACCGGCCCGGTGACGATCTCGGCCAGCTCGGTGATGCTCTATGAGTGACGCAGCCGGCAAGCCTTCCCGCGGCACCGCGCGCGAGCGCGGCTCCGTCGCGCTGTTCTTCCTGATGTTCCTGATTCCGCTGCTGTCGTTCGGCGCGCTGGCGATCGACATTGCGTGGATCGCCACGGTGCGCAACCAGTTGCAGAACGCCGCGGACGCGGCGGCGCTTGCCGCGGCCGATGCGATGATGTCGCCGACCGGCGGCGCGCTGAACTGGTCGCAGGCGGCGCCGGCGGCGAACGGCGTGATCGCGCGGAATTCGGCGGCGGGCGCGCCGCTGGCGACCGGCACGGTGACGACCGGCTACTGGAACGTGACGCGCACGCCCGCGTCGATGCAGCCGACCACGATCACGCCCGGCCCCTACGACGTGCCGGCAGTGCAGGTGACCGTGTCGCGCGCGCCGGGCATCAACGGCGGCTCGATTCCGCTGTTGCTGGGCGGGCTGCTCGGCATCCCCGGTGCCTCCGGCGGCGCGACCGCGATCGCAGTGCTCGCCGCGCCGGGCGGCGTCGCGGCGGGCGGGCTCTTTCCGATCGCGATCGACCAGTGCGTGTACAACCAGTACTGGAATGCGCAGACCAACCAGCCGCTGATCAATCCGCTCACCAACCTGCCGTACGAATTCTCGATCACGAACGGCCAGACCTACGGCGCGCTGTGCATGGGCGGCCAGTGGACGTCGTTCCAGTCGACCGCGACCGACACGACGACGATGGGCAACCTGATGGTGACCGGCAACCCGACGACGCTCAACATCGGCGACAGCATCAATCTCGCGACCGGCGTGAAGGCGACGCTCTATACGTCGGTGCCGGTCGGCACGACGGTCGTGCTGCCGGTCGTCACGCAGACGTCGAGCAGCACCTACGTGCCGATCGTCGCGTTCGCGGCGTTCCACATCGACGTGTCGCTGGGCGGTACGTACAAGTACATCCAGGGGCACTTCGTCGCCGGCGTCAAGATGACCGGCGTCGCGACGGGCGTCGGGCCGTACTACGGCCTGTATGTGCCGCCGCGGCTTGCGTTGTGAGGGTGGCTGGCATCGTGCCGCGCGCGGCGCAGCAGCACCAGCAGCGCGAAGAGCGTCACGGCCGGCCCGAGCTGCGGCAGCTGCAGCCACGGGTTCAGGTATTCGGCAATCGGCAGCGCCCAGAGCAGCGCGATCGCGGCCTGTTCGCCGCGCAGCCAGCCGTCGCGCCAGCCGATCGCGAGCATGCAGGCGATCGCGATCGCGAGCCACGCGAGTTCGTAGTGCCACACGTACGGGTTGGCGACCAGCGTCGCGACCGCCAGCACGGCCGCGCGCACGCGCGGATCGCGCGACTGCGTCCACACGATGCAGGCGGCGGCGATCGCGATCGCGGCGATGCACGCATGCGCGGCATACGCGGCGCCGAGCGGGACGCCCGCGAGGCGGAACGCTGCGAACGGGGTAGGCGACACGAGCCAGAACACGACGCCGTGCTCGAGGACGATCGAGCGGACGAGGCCGGCGCTCGTGACGAACAGGCGCAGCGAATCGATGCCGCAGACGAGCACGCTCAGCGCGACGAACGCGCCGGTCGCGAGCGCGGCCCACATGATCGTGCGCCATGCGCGCGCGGCGACCAGCACGAACGGGAACAGCAGCGCCAACTGCGGCTTGACCGACAGCAGCGCGATGCAGAGGCCGGCCCACAGCGGCCGCCGATCGGCCCAATAGACGGCCAGCGCCGCACACGATGCGGTCAGAAACGTGTTCTGCCCGAGCGTCGCGGTGACGAACACGCACGGCGCGGCGGCCAGCGCAAGTGTGCCGGTGCGCCATGTGCCGGGAATGGTGCAGAGGCCGGATACGCGCGACAAGGCGAGGCCGAGCATGAACACGCCGAACGCGACGAACAGCGGATAACCGAGCGCGAACGGCAGCAGCGCCAGCGGTGTCACGAGCAGCAGGTAGGTGGGCGGGTACAGCCACGGCGCGAAGACGTCGCGACGAAGGTGCGGGAACAGTTCGGGCAACAGCCGCGAGAAGGCGGAGAAATCGTACGCTTGCGCCGGCGAGCCGTGCAGCATGACGTACGAGGCCGACCAGAACACCGAGAAATCGGCACCGGGGCGCGCCGGGACGCTGCCGGACGCGTGACGAACGACCGTCGTCCAGATCACGATGAACAGCGCGTACAGCACCAGCATCAGCGTGCTGTACAGAGCGAGGCGTCGCGGCGTGAGCCACGCGACGACCGGGCGCTCCGCCGAGCGCATCGATTGGCGGGGAATGTCCAATTGCGGCGGCCCGGTTCTACTTGAGCGACGCTTTGCGGACGGCGACGCCGGCGACCGACGCCATCGGCGTCCGGCGGCGGGCCGCGTGTGCGCGCTTCAGCGGGAACTGCAGCAGCTCCGAGGCCGGCTGCGCGGCGCCATCGCGCTCGGCACGGTAGCGCCGCCTCACGAGATAGACGGGCCGCTGCTTGGACTCGTGATAGATCCGGCCGAGATACTCGCCGATCACGCCGATGCCGATCAGCTGGATGCCGCCGACGAACAGCACGACGGAAATCAGCGACGGGTAGCCGTGCACCGGATTGCCGTACAGCAACGTCCGCACCACGATGAAGGCGCCGTACGCGAGCGACAGCATCGCGAACGTGAGGCCGACGTAGGTCCACACGCGCAGCGGCACGGTGCTGAAGCTCGTGATGCCCTCGAGCGCGAAGTTCCAGCGCCGCCATCCGGAGAACTTCGAGCGGCCGCCGCTGCGCGGCGCACGCGTGTATTCGACGATCGCGGTGCGAAAGCCGACCCACGCGAACAGCCCCTTCATGAACCGTCGCCGCTCGGGCAGCGCGCGCAGCGCATCGACGACCTCGCGATCCATCAGGCGGAAATCGCCGACGTTTTCCGGCATCTCCACTTCGGACAGCGCATTGTGCACGCGATAGTAAAGTGCCGCCGCCGCGCGCTGCAGGTATGGGTCGCACATCCGGTCGGTGCGTTTCGCGGCGACGACCTCGGCGCCGCCGCGCCAGTGTTCGATCATCGCGGGGATCAGCGCGGGCGGGTCCTGCAGGTCCGCGTCGATCAGGATCACCGCGGCGCCGGCCGCCTCGTCGAGGCCGGCGGTGAGCGCAGCCTCCTTGCCGAAGCGGCGCGTGAGATCCACGACGTGTACGCGCGGGTCGCCGGACGCGACCGCGAGCAGCCGGTCGAGCGTGCGGTCGCGGCTGCCGTCGTTGACACAGACGATCTCGAAGCGCACGCCGGCGACCGACTCGAGAACCGGCAGCGTTTCGGCAAAGAACGCGTCGATCGTTTCTTCTTCATCGTGAAACGGCACGACGAGCGATATCAGCGGCTTCCTGGCGTACGTGGGCATCCTGCGGTCTCCCGAGAGATCGGCCTGCGCTGCACCGTATGGTTCCGGTTGTCGTTTGCCGAACGGGCCCGGCGCGAATTCGCTTCCGGCCTGCTTGTCCACCGCGGACCGGACGACAGGTATTGCGTTCATTGTAGGCAGGAATCGCCGATTCGTAGCATGTATCGACGGTTTTCATGGCGGACGGGCGCGCGGGGAAGAGACCGGTCCGCGGTTGTCGGCGATCCGTGCGCCGGTCGCGTCGACGTTCGGCGACGACGTGCCGGATCTCGACATGTCGAAGCCGGGCCGGGCGCCGGCGGAGCCGGTTACGCGGCCGACAGGTTGCGCACCGCGATCGACACGACGTCGACGCGCTTCGGCAGGATCGCATCCGCGGCTGCACGGTCGGCGACGCGTTGCAGCACGTCGATATCGGCGCCGCTGAGGCTGCGCTGCGCGAGCGCGGCCCGGTGCGCGATATCGGCCGCCGCGTCGGGCGGCAGGCGCGTGAGCGACGCATAGACGTTCGCGTAGTCGGCCGGGTGCGCCAGCGCCCATTGGCCCGCGCGGGCGAGCCGCGCGAGCACATCCGCGAGCGCCGCGCGTTTCGCGCCGTCGTTCAGTGTCTCGATCGGCGACGTGAGGAACGCGAGCCCCGAATTGATGCCGCTGCCGTCCCGGACGATCCGCGCGCCGCGTCGCACCGCGTGCCCGTAGTACGGGTCGAAGGTCGCCCAGACGGGTATCCGCTTTGCCTCGAACGCGGCGAACGCGTCGACCGGCAGCACGAAGCGCACGTCGACGTCGCGCGGCGCAAGGCCGTGTTCGCGCAATGCGCCATACAGCTGGTATTGCGAGATGCTGCCGCGAGCCGACGACACGACGACGGTTTGCCCTTTCAGGTCGGCGACGGTCCGCACCGGCGAATCGGGCTGCACGACGATCCCGAGCGACGCCGGCGAGCCGACGCGCGTCGCGACGATCCGCAGCGACGGATCGCCGAGCGCGGCCGTCAGCACGGGCAGGTCGCCGGCCGGTGCGAGATCGATCGCGCCCGCGCGCTGGGCCTCGAACAGCGGCGCCGCGCCCTGGAAATTGGCCCAGCGGAACCGGTAGGGCGCGCCGTCGAGCACGTGCGCGGCTTCGGCCAGCGCGCGCAGGCCGCCGGCCTGGTCGCCGAGCACGAGCGTGACGCCCGACAGCTCGGCGCCGGCCGCATGGGCGGAGAATGCGGTGCCGCCGGCGAGCGGCGCGGCGGCGAGGGCGGCAAGGCGCTGCAGCACGCGGCGGCGCGCTGCGGTGGAAGAAGGCTTCATTGGCGGCATGTCCTGGGTGACCCGCACCCGTGCGGCGCGGCTGCCGGGCAGGTTACGGAATCGGTTTCCGGCCGACAAACATCGAATCGTGCAATGCATATTCGCGCGGCAAGGGCCGGACGGGCCGGCGCCGGCGCGTGCAGGCGGCCGGTCTCAGGCGGGGCTCGATGCGGCCGGCACGATCGTGCGCAGGAACGCGCGTACGGCCGGCGCCTTCTCGAAGCGGCGGTGCGCGAGCGCCAGCTCCGACACGATCGGCTTGCCGGCGATCGGCCGGTACACGATACCCGGCAGAGACACGCAACCGGCCAGCGCATCGGGAATCACCGCGACCCAGCCGTTCACGGACACTCACGCGAGCACCGCGAGCAAGCCGCCCGGCCGTGCGGCGATCAGCGGCGCAAAACGGCCGCGGCGCGCGACTTCGAGCGTGCCGCGCTCCTGTTCCGGCAGCGCGAAGCGCGCGTCGGCGAGGTCGGCCGCGCGCACGGTTGCCGTTTCCGCGTAGCGCGAATCGGCCGGCACGGCCGCGACGAACACGTCGCGCTGCAGCGTGACGATCCGCAGCCCGCCGGGCAGCGGCAGCGGCGGGCGTACGTACGCGAGGTCGAGCCGGCCCGCGTCGAGCTGGTGCGCGACGTCGTCCATCGGCACTTCGCGCAGGTTCAGGTCGATACGCGGATGCGCGGCACGGAACGCGCCGACCGTGCGCTGCAGCGTGCCCGAATAGACGGCGGACGACACGTAGCCGATCTCGATCCGGCCGAGTTCGCCGCGCTCGGCCAGCGCGGCGAGTTCGCGGCCGCGCTCCAGGTGTTCGAACGCGGCGCTCGCTTCGGCGAGATAGGCCTCGCCGGCCGCACTCAGCGTGACCGCGCGGCGCGAGCGGTGAAAGAGCCGCACGCCGAGCACGCGTTCGGCTTCCTGAATCTGCCGCGTGAGCGCGGGCGGCGCCATGTCGAGCGCGTCGGCCGCGCGGGCGAAATGCAGGTGCCGCGCGACGCTCAGGAACGCGCGCACGTGACGGAATTCGAGCCGATCCATGATTGCAATTTTCGTCAATAAAACAGCGCTGGAGTGTCAATGACAGGTAATAAGGGGAAAGCCTAGCATACGGCTTGTCCATCCTGTCCCGGAGTGTTCGATGTCCCAATCTTCCCCGGCGTCGCGTGCGGACGCGGCTGCCGCCCCGCGTGCAGGCACGCGCCTGCCGGCCGCCGCGACGCTCGCGGTCGCGTCGGCGACCTGTTCGCTGATCGTGCTCGACACGAACGTCGTCGCCGTCTCGCTGCCGAGCATCGCGCGCAGTTTTCATGCGAGTTTCGCAGACATCGAATGGGTCGTGAGCGCGTACATGACGGCGTTCGCCGCGTGCCTGCTGCCGGCCGGCGGGCTCGCCGACCGCTTCGGGCGCAAGCGGATGCTCTTCGCGGGGCTCGCGCTCTTCTTTCTCGCGTCGCTCGGCTGCGGCATCGCGCCGTCGGCAGGCTGGCTGATCGCCGCGCGCGCGGTGAAGGGCGGCGGCGCCGCGCTGCTGCTGACGGCCGCGCTCGCGGTGATCGCGAATCGTTTTCCGGACGGGCGCGAACGGGCGCGCGCGTGGGCGATCTGGGGCATGTGCATGGGGATCGCGACGGCGATTGCACCGCTCGTCGGCGGCGCGATCACGCAATGGATCGGGTGGCGCTGGGTGTTCCTGCTGAACCTGCCGGTGTGCGCGCTGCTGGCGGCCGGTGCACGCGTCGCGATCGACGAGTCGAAGGATCCGCACGCGAAACGCGTGGATGCGGCCGGCAGCCTGCTGTTCGGCGCGGCGCTCGCATGTGCGATCGCGGCGCTGATCGGCGCGCCCGCGCACGGCTGGTTGTCGGCCGCGACGCTTGGCCGGCTCGCGCTTGCCGCTGCGCTGTTGGCCGCGTTCATCGGCGCGGAGCGCTGGCAGGCGCGGCCGATGATCGATCTCGCGCTGTTCCGCCAGCCGCGCTTCGTCGGCGCGGTGCTCGCGATGTTCGGCTACGCGGCGTGCGCGCAGGTGATGATGACGTTCCTGCCGCTGTACCTGCAGAACGCGTTCGGGATGTCGGCGATCGACGCAGGGCTCGGGATGCTGCCGTTCGCGTTCGCGATGATCGCCGGCCCGTCGCTCGGTGCGGCGCTCGCTGCGCGCGTGTCGTCGGGCGGCGTGCTGGCGGGCGGGCTCGCGCTGATCGGCGCGGGCAATCTCGTCACCGCGGCGCTGACGGCCAGCGGCGACTATCGGCTCGTCGCGATCGGCATGTTCGTGACGGGCTGCGGCGCCGGCATCATGAACGGCGACACGCAGAAGGCAATCATGGCGTGCGTCCCGCCCGAGCGCACGGGCATGGCGTCGGGCATCAGCACGACGACGCGTTTCTCGGCGATCGTGACGGCCGTCGGCGTGCTCGGGGCGGTGCTGGCGGCGAGCACGCACGCGCGGCTCGACGGGCTGCTTTCCGCCACGCCCGGCCTGCGCGCATTCGCCGACGAGCAGTTCCTGTCGAGCCTGCTGGCCGGCGATCTGGCGCAAGCGCTCGGCCGCGTGCCGCCGTCGGCCGCGGGCGTACTCGCCCACGCAGCGCCCGTCGCATTCGCGAGCGGGTTCGCCGACGCGCTGACGGCGAGCGGTGTGCTGGCGCTCGGCGCGGCCGTCGTTGCATACAAGTTGCTGGCGCAACCGATGCGCGACGGCGCGTGACGGTCAGTGGCGCATGCGTATGGAATCATCAAGCTAGTGCGTTCCGGTTTCACGCAGCGGATTCAGGATGTCATCGACGATCGAGGTTCTGTTACCCGTGCAACGAGTGCCGTCTTCATGCGGTGTTCTTCGATCCGGCAGCCGCGGCCATCGGCGATGCGAAGCCCGCTGGCAAGGGTTCGAGGCGTCATTCCGACGATGCGGTGCGGGGCAGATAAACAGGATTGATTCGACATGCGGAAATCGGGCATATCGTCCCGGCGTCGGCATGGCGCCGGTCAATGCGGCTTCGTCGCGATACGGTGGATGCGTGCCGCGTGCGCGACGCGAGCAGGGTGCGATGCGCGGCAATGCGTCGCCTGCTTGCGGCGCGTGCGTCGGGTGGATTCAGGTGTATCGGCGACGGCCGGCGCGGTCGCCGGCGCATCCGCATCCGCATCCGTGCCGGCAGCGACCGCGGCGACCGCCGGCAGCATCGCCTCGGCATCGAGCCACGCTCGCGTCGCTTCCGCGATCACCCCGCGCAGCCAGCGCACGCCCTCTGCGCACGCGCCCGATTCGTTCCACGTCATTCGGTACACGATGTCCGGCGGTTCGGCCGGCAGCGCGATCGCGGCGAGCGGCAGCAGCTTCGCATAGTGCCGCGCGAGCCGGTACGTGGTGGTGAGGATCATGTCGGTGCGCACGAGCGCGTGCGCGGCGAGTTCGAAGTGCGGCAGCGTGACGACGATGTGCCGCTGCAGGCCCACGCGTTCGAGCTGCCGGTCGATCGCGCCGGACGCCTCGAGCCACGACGGCGTCGGGCACAGCTGCGGCGCCGCCACGAAATCGGCGGCCGTCAGCACGCCGCGTCGAGCGAGCGGATGCGTCGCGCGCATCAGGCATACGACGCGGTCGTCGAACAGGTCGTCCTGCCGGAAGCGCGACTGGCGCGCGGGACGGTTGTCGATCACGATGTCGAGTTCGCCGTCCGCCAGCGCGCGCTCGTCGTCGAAGCCGTCGCCGAGCGGATGGAAGACGAGCTGCGCGTTCGGCGCGCGCTCGCGAAACAGCGCGACGAGCTTCGGCACGAACAGCACGTTCAGGTAGTCGGGGCAGCCGATCCGGTAGGTGCGCACCGACGTGCGCGCGTCGAACGTCGGCTGCTGGATGCGGATGAAGTCGATCACGCGCAACGCGTTGCGCAGCGGCTCGATCAGCCGCGCGCCGAATTCGGTCGGCACCATGCCGTAGCGGCTGCGCACCAGCAGAGGATCGCCGAGCAGCGTGCGCAGCCGCTTGAGCGCGGCGCTCGTCGCCGGCTGCGACATGTTCAGGCGCACGGCTGCACGCGACACGGTGCGCTCGGTCAGCAGCACGAGCAGGACTCGCATCAGCCGCGCATCGAGCACGTCGAGCGCGCCCGCGGCGTCGGCCGCGTGGCGCGGCAGGGTGGTCGGGTCTAGCGGGTCCCGCATGCCGATCCGCCTCCCGGCGACACCGTGACCGCGCGCGACGCGACTGCCGGCCGGCGGCGCGTCATTTTGCGAAGGTGCCCGGCCAGCCGACGATCCGCTTCGGGCGCGGCGGCGCGTACGTGCGGACCTTCGACGTCTTCAGCTTCAGGCGCACCAGCGACTCGGCGAGCGCGACCGCGGCCGACACGCCGTCGACGACCGGCACGCCCGTGGATTCCTCGATCTGCCGGTCGAGGCCGGCCATTCCGCCGCAGCCGAGGCAGATCACTTCCGCGTGATCGTCCTTCACCGCGCGCTGCGCCTGGCCGACGATCGACTCGATCGCGCGGGCCGGGTTCTCCTCGAGTTCGAGCACCGCGAGGCCACTGGCGCGTACCGACGCGCAGCGCGCGTCGAGCCCGGCGAGTTTCAGCCGATCCTCGATCAGCGGCACCGTGCGGTCGAGCGTCGTGACGACCGAATAGCGGTGGCCGAGCAGCATCGCGACGCTCGCGGCCGCTTCGGTGATGTCGACGACGGGCACCGTCAGCAGCTCCTGCAGTCCTTCTCGGCCGTGTTCGCCGTAGCCGGCCTGGATCACCGCGTCGTACGGTTCGTCGTAGCTCAACACGCGATCCATCACGGCGATCGCCGCGAGGTAGCTCTCGAAGTTGCCTTCGATCGACTCCGCGCCGAAGCGCGGCGTCAGCCCGACGATCTCCGTGCCGGGCGACGCGGCGGCCTGCGCCTGCGCGGCGATCGCGTCGGTGATCGACTCGGTCGTGTTGACGTTGACTACCAGGATCCTCATTGCGACTCCGTATGCGTGTATGTCAGTGTTGTGCGCAGGCGACCGCGATGGATTCGCCCGAGCGCGCTTCGTATTGCCGTTTGCGATCGGCCAGCAGCCAGTACACGCTGCCCGCGATGGCCGCGCCGAGCAGCCAGGAGAACGGCGTCATCGCGCTGAAGGCCGGCACGACGGCGAGCGTGATCGAGATCAGCGCGGACGGCGCGAGCGCCGCGAGCGCCTTGCGGTTCACGCCGCGCGTGTAGAAGTACGCGCCGGTCGGCGCTTCGGTATAGAGATCGGGCACGTTCACGCGCTGCTTGCGCACGAGCCAGTAGTCGACCGTGATGATCCCGTACAGCGGGCCGAGCAGCGCGCCGAGGCCGGACAGGAAGTAGACGATCACGATCGGGCTGTTGTACAGATTCCACGGCAGGATCAGCACGGCGATCGTCGCGCTGATCAGGCCCGCGCGGCGGAACGACAGGCGATGCGGCGCAAGGCTCGTCAGCACGAACGCCGGTGCGACGAAGTTCGCCATGATGTTCACGGCGACCGTCACGATCAGGAATGCGAGACAACCGAGCACGAGGAACAGCTTGTTCGGCACCGTCGCGATGATTTCCGTCGGGCTGTGGATGATGTGGCCGTTCAGCTTGAACTGCGCGCCGGCGAGCACGAAGCTGATCGTCGCGAACACGACGATGTTGACCGGCAGGCCCCAGAAGTTGCCGACGCGCACCGTCTTCGCGCTCGGCGACGAACGGGCGAAATCGCAGAAGTTGAGCACCAGCGTGCCGTAGATCGCGAGCCACAGCGAGCCGCCCGCGAAGATTTCCGTCCACATCTTCAGGCCCGTCATCGGCTTGCCGATCGACATCGCGAGATGGCCGCCCGTGCGGCTGATCATCCACGCGGCGAGCGACAGCGTCGTGACGAGGATCACCGGGCCGGCGAGCCCCTCGTACTTGCGGACCATTTCCATCCCGAACGTGAGGATGCCGATCTGCACGAGCCAGATCGCGACGAACGTGAGCCAGCCGAGCGTCGACAGCCCGAAGATCGCATTCTGGTCGAACGCGGCGAGGCCCGGCCAGATCGCCGTGAGCAGCACGCGCAGTACGACGGACGCGAGATAGGTCTGGATGCCGAACCAGGCGATCGCGATCACCGCGCGGATCATCGCGGGCAGCAGCGCGCCGTAGATGCCGAAGCTCATTCGGCTGATCACCGGGAACGGCACGCCGGTCTTCTGGCCCATGTAGCCGGTGAGGTTCATGAAGAAATAGACGAGCACCGCGCCGATCGCGAGCGATGCGAGCATCTGCCAGCCCGACAGGCCGAGCGCGAACAGCCCGATCGCGAACGAGTAATTCGCGATGTTGTGCACGTCGTTGGTCCACAGCGCAAAGATGCTGTAGCGGCCCCAGGTCCGGCCCTCGGCCTTGGTCGGCGCGAGGTCGGGATTGTGCAGCCGCGGGCTCAGCGCGGGGTCGCGCGTGGCCGAACCGGTTCGATGCGATGCGTCGTCCGCGCCGGGCACGAGGCCCGGGCGGTGGGTGGCTTCCAGTTGCACGCCGTTGTCTCCTTCCATGTGCGGGGCGCGAAACCGGCCGCGTAGGGACGCAGCGCCGGCTCGGCCGCCGTGGACGTTATGTCTCGGATTTGTTCGCGAGTATGGGTGGCGGCCACGACGATGGGAAATTAAATATTCGGCTGGGCGTCATTTGAAAAATGAATGGAAGCCGCCCGCCGGCAACGGCCGGGTGCGGCACGCAAATTGCGGGTCAGCGGGCTCCATCCACATCGACATCAGCGGAGGTGTCATGCAGCGATATTCATTTCGTCACGTATCGCGAGCCGTCTTCGCCGGCCTCCTGATTGCGGGCCTGGCGGCGGGCGCAGGCTGCCAGAAGAAGAGCGACTCCAGTTCAGACTCGGGTGCGACGAGCGGCATGTCGGCCGCGCCGTCCACCGCGCCGTCGGGCACGCCGAGCAGCGGGGCGGCCGGCGGCGGCGCGAGCCTGCCGGGTGCGGCCTCCGCGCCGGGCGGCGCAAGCGGCGGCTGACGGGCGCTTGACCGGACGGGCGGCATGCTTGCTGCGTGCGGTGTGCCGTCCGCTTTTGTCGTGTGCGGTGCCGGGCAGGCATGCGCGCCGGGTGGCGCGTGTGCGCGCGGCCGCGTGCATGAAAGATTTGCAAGGACCGTTGTAGCGATTTCCGGACCGGCGGTGACGGCGTGACGCCGGCGTACGCCGGCCGGGCAAGGAGGTGCGATGCAGAACGCGGAATCGAACCCTACCCCGGAAAAGCAGCGCGAACAGATCGAGAAGAGCCCGGTGAAGACACCGGCTGCCGGCGACATGCCGGATGCCGCAACCCAGGCGGCGCAGGTGGCGCGGCGTCCGATGACGCCCGAGGCCATCGCCGGGAAAATGCCGACCGGCCTGCCGCCGATCGACGTCGACGCGCATGCGGTCGACAGCGGCGATCCCGTGCGCCGGGCCGCCGGCCGGATCGTCACGCTCGACAACGCGAACATGGCGATGACCGACAACACGGTCGACGTCGACGGCAAGGGCATGGAGGCGCGCACCGGCGCGTCGGAACTGCAGGACAACGTGATCTATTCGAACGCATCGCTCGACGAAGCGGTCGAGACACCCGATGAAGGGCTCGGCGGGATCGAGAGCCGTCCGTCCGGCAACCTGCCGCAGATCGCGACGCGGCCGGGCTGGCGCGTGCGCCATGTCGGCGATGTCGATGTCGAACACGGCAACGGTACGCGCGCCGAGCACGTGATCTGCCTCGAGCCGGTCGACTGATGCGGTAATCGGGGCGTGGCGGCCGGCGCAACCGCACCGGCCGCCACGACCGTTGGCGGTCCTTACTGCGGACCGAGTTCTTGCGCGGACGTATCGGCGTCGTTGCCTTGCGCGACGAGCACGTGGATATCGTTCGGCGTCACGTCGCCGACCCCGCCCGACGGAATCGTCAGCAGCAGCCAGTCGGCGTTGTTGTTGATGGTGACCGGCGCGGTCTTGAGGATCGGCGTCTTGCTGCCGGCCGTCGTGACGATCACCTGGTAGCTGCCGCCGTTCAGGTAGTTCGAATCCTGCGTCGTGGCCGGCACCGCATTCTGGTAGGCCGCGCCCGCCATCGTCGGGCTTTGCGTCGTGATGTCGGTGCCCGGCGGGACGATGTACACGTCGACGTTCTGCGCGTTCGGCGACGCGTTGAAGCTGCGCACGCGCGCCTTGTCCGACAGCAGGCCCTTGTCGTACGGATCGTCGATCACGGAAATCAGCGACGTCGTGCTCGGCAGCGCGATCGTCGTGTAGTGATGGCCGTTCGCCGCGCTGAACGTCTGCGCGGCGATGGTCGTCGTCGTGCCCGAGACGTCATAGCTCGCGTTCTGCGTGCCCGAATCGACATCGTGATAGCGCGTCACGCCCTTGTACGCGACGCCGGCCTGGTCGAGCTTCGCGTTCAGGTAGTAGTCGAGATTCGGTCCGGCCGGCACCGCGTTGATGAAGCGCGCCTGCGGCTTCGAGATGCCGAGTACGGTGCCGACGTCGTTGCCGTCGCCGCCGCATGCCGCGAGCACGGAAACGGCAGAGCACAGGGCCACCAGCGTTCGTATTGATTTCATGTTGTCCTCTCGTTCAGGGAACCTGCTGACGATGCGGGACCGCCGCGCGAAGCGTCGCGCGGGGCGCAGCGCCGGTTGAAGGAAGGGTGTTGACCGCCGCAGAGGCGGGCGCGGGGATGGCGCAAGCGATGTGCCTGTGCGGCGGACGACGGCGCAGGGCGGCGGGAGGCACGCACGCGCCGTTGCGGCGGCGTGCGCGGGACGAGACGAACGAAGTGCGGCGAAGCGGGCGCGGGGCGGGTCGCACGCTCGGTGCGGTTGTAAAAAAGACAGCGTCGCGCGGGCGACGCACCGTGTCAGCGGTTCACGAGCCTGGCCGGATACGCGAGCGCGAGGGCGCAGCCGACCACCATGCATGCGGCAAAGCCATACAGTCCCGCGCTTTGCGAATGGAACGTGTCGCGCAGCCAGCCGATGAAGTAGGTGCTGCCGAACCCGCCGAGGTTCGCGATCGAGCACGCGAACGCGATCCCGCCGGCGGCGGCCGAGCCCTTCAGGAACGTCGACGGCAGTGCCCAGACGACCGGCATCGCGGCGGCCGCGCCTGCATTGATCAGCGAGAACAGCAGTACCGTCGCGAGCGTGCCGTGCGACGACGAAGCCGCGACCGCCAGCGCGACGGCCGACACCATGAACGGTACGACGATATGCCAGCGGCGTTCGCGTGCGCGATCGGAGCTCGCGCCGCAGTACAGCGTGGCGAGCACGGCGGCGGCATTCGGGATCACCATCAGCCAGCCGATGTGGTACGCATCCTTCACGCCGGTGTCGCGCAGGATCGTCGGCAGCCAGAAGCTCACCGCATACAGGCCGAGCAGCACGCACAGGTCGATCAGGCCGAGCGCCCACACCTTCGGGTCGGAGAATGCCTTGGCGAGCGCATGGCTCTTGTTGCCGGACGGATCGGCGTCGAGGTTCGCGCGCAGCGTGCGCTTCTCGTCGGCGTTCAGCCATTGCGCGGCTTCGATGTTGTTGGGCAGCCAGCGCAGCACGGCGAAGCCGAGCAGCACCGACGGCAGCGCTTCGAGCAGGAACAGCCACTGCCAGCCGCCGATCCCGTGCGCGCCGTCGAACGCGCGCATGATCCAGCCGGAGATCGGGCTGCCGATCATGCTCGACAGCGGCAGGCCGACCATGAACAGCGCGACGATCCGCGCACGGCGCGCATCGGGATACCACTGCGTCAGGTACAGCAGCACGCCCGGCAGGAAGCCGGCCTCGGCGGCACCGAGCAGGAAGCGCACGACGTAGAACTGCATCGGCGTATGCACGAACATCGTCGCACCCGACAGCAGGCCCCACGTGATCATGATCCGCGCGATCCACAGTTTCGCACCGACGCGTTGCAGCACCAGGTTGCTCGGGACTTCGAACAGGATGTAGCCGCCGAAGAACAGGCCGGCGCCGAGGCCGTACACGGTATCGCTGAACTTCAGTGCGTCGAGCATCTGGAGTTTCGCGAGGCCGATGTTGATGCGGTCGAGATAGGCCGCGAAGTAGCACAGGCAGAAGAGGGTGATGAGGCGCAGCGTGACCTTGCGATAGAGCTGGCCGTGCAACGCGTCGTCGGGGGAAACGGCGGCGCTCGGGTGTGCGGTAGACATGGGACTGCCCCTGTTCGAGTGTGACGGATGAATGGGTGGCTCGATCGACGCGCGCGGAGGTTCCGCTGCGCACTGGAACCTGTATATCACGGCAATTAAATAGCGTACACACTAGAAAATACCGAATCGCACAGGCACGAATCCGACCATCCGCAGGAAAGCGTTTGCGCGAGAAAATCCGTGTTTATGAAGGGGTTTTCGACGATATGGAGTGCCCGCTGAAAAGGGTGGTCCGGGTATGGATGCATGCACGGAATTCGTGCGCATACACTCAAAAAAGAAGTGTGTGCGCGGAAGCCTGCGACGGCACGCGAATGCATGTGCGACAGTCGGCGCGAACGGGCCCGGCGGGCTCTCGCGCCGGTGTCTTGGCCGGGGCGCCCTGTCCATGGGGCAATCGCCTGGCGCGATGCGTGCCCGGTGCCGCGCAACCTGATGCACCGCAATGACGCAGCGATCCGTTCGCCGATTGCGCTGATTTGAGGGTGTACACTGCTTGTCTTTCACTTACACCCGGCACGGGGCCTGCACTTTCATGGCGTCTTCGAAGGATTCCTACGACTTTCACGACCAGGTCGGGCACCTGCTGCGCCGCGCGTATCAGCGGCACGTATCGATCTTCCAGGAAGCGATCCCCGATTCGGACCTCACCGCCGCGCAGTTCGTGACGTTGTGCGCGGTCAAGGAGCGGCAGGCGTGCTCGCTCAACGACATCGTCAAGGCGACCGCGATCGATCAGGCGACGATCCGTGGCGTCGTCGAGCGCCTGAAGGCGCGCGCGCTGATCGAGGTGCTGCCCGACCCGAACGACGGCCGCAAGCTGATCGTGCGTACCACCGCGTCCGGCCTTGCGCTGATCGACCGCACGGTGCCGTTCGCGCGGCAGGTGACGGAGCGTACGTATGGTGCGCTCAATCCCGGCGAGCGCGTCGCGCTGCAGTTTCTGCTGCGCAAGATGATGGAAGACGACGGCGACGCGTGACGCGCGAGCGGCGCAGGTGCGGCCTACGCCGCGCCTGCCGCGACGGAGGCGCCCGCTTCGTCGGCGTGCATCAGCCGGCCAGCATCGCGTAGTGCGGCGCGTACTGCTTCGGGTGTGAACGGCGGCGCGTAGAACCGCACGCCGGTCGCATCGAACAGCGCGTTCGCGACAGCGGCGGGGCCCGGCACCGAGGCCGATTCGCCTGCGCCGAGCGGCGGTTCGCCTTGCCTCGGCATCAAGACTACATCGACATCCGGGACTTCCGCGAAGGTCAGGAGCGGATAGCTCGCCCATTCGCGCGACGCGACCTTGCCGTCCGCGAACCGCACGCGTTCCTTCAGCGTGCGGCTCAATACCTGGATCACGTTGCCGTGGATCTGGTGGCGCACGCCATCCGGGTTGATCATCGTGCCCGTGTCCTGGCCGACCGTCACGCGTTCGATGCGTATTTCGCCCGACACGCAGTCGACGCACAGGTCAACGATCCAGGCCGACCACGCCGCGCCGAATCCGGGGAAACGACTGTGCACGTAGCGCGCATAGGCGATGCCGCGGCCGCGCGCGAGCCGCGACCCGTCCTGTTCGTGAGGCGGGCGTGGCACGCGCGGCGTCCAGCCCGCGCGATCGGCCACGGCCTGCAGCAGCGCGATCGCGCGCGTGTCCTGCAGATGGCGCAGCCGGAACGCGAGCGGATCGACGCCCGTCAGCGCCGCGCACTCGTCGGCGAACGCATCGTGCGCGAACGAGTTCGGCAACGCCGATACGCCGCGCAGCCACGACGCACGCACGAGCGGCGCGAGATCCTCGCAGACGAAACGGCGATGCGGGCTCGCATACGGCGACACCGCCGTGCGATCGCCCATTTCGAACACGCGCGGCTCGGGCGCGATCGTGCCGGTCAGCAGCGCCGCGAGCAGCGGCGCATCGTTCGACGGATAGCGTGTCGTGAAGTCGTAGCCGAGCAGGCGGCCGTCGCGCGTGACGGTGCCGGTTACCTGCATCAGCTGGCCCGTGCCTTTCGGTTCCCACAGATGCTCGTCCGCGCGCGACAACTGCACGCGCACCGGGCGGCCGACCGCGCGCGACAGCAGCAGCGCGTCGCCGCACACGTCGTCCGCGCCGTTGCGGCCGTAGCAGCCGGCCGCTTCCATCCGCACGACGTCGAGATCGGCTTCGTCGCGCGCGACGAGCGTCGCGAGGTCATGGCGCAGCGACACGGGGTTCTGCGTGCCGGACCACACGGTGATTCGCCCATCGCCCGGCTCGCGGTAGTCGGCGAGCGCGCAGGACGGGCCGATCGAGCCGTGCATCTGGAACGGCCACGCATAGGTGCGCGACAGCGTGATCGTATCCGGTTGGGTTCGCGCGGCATCGACGTCGCCTTCGTCGAGCAGCACGCGGCGCGTGGCCGGCGCGGCGGCGATCGCGGCGGCCGGATCGTCGAGCGGCGGCAACGCGGGATGCGGCCGCCACGTCACGCGCAACTGGCGCGCCGCGCGGATCGCGTGTTCCTCGCGCTCGGCGACGACGCCGACAAAATCGCCGAGCGCGACGACGGCCACGAGCCCCGGCACGCCGGCCACCGACGCGCGGTCGACGTCGACGAGCGAGGTGCCGACGAATGCGCCGCTGTCGTGGCCCGCATACGGCGGCCGCACGACGCGGCCGTGCAGCATGCCCGGCACGCGCATGTCGTGCACGAACGTGAGCTGGCCGGTCGCCTTCGCGGGCAGGTCGACACGCGGCGCCGATTTGCCGACGATCCGGTAGTGCGCGGGATCCTTCGTGCGGGTGTTCAGGTCGAGGGGCAGCGCGATCCGGTGCGCGGTGACGAGCGCGGCGAACGTGATCGCCTGTCCATCGGCCGAAATCGTTCCATCGTCGACGGCCAGCCGCGCCGCGTCGACACCGAATCGCTCGGCCGCGAGCGCGAGCAGCGCGTGACGCGCCTGCGCGGCCGCGCAGCGCAGCGGCGTCGCGGAAATCTGGATCGTCGCGCTCGCGATGGTCGGGCCCTGGTTCGGGGTCGCGGCCGTGTCGCCGAGCACCATCGTCACGCGCGCGGCCGGCACGTCGAGTTCCTCGGCGACGATCTGCGCGAGCGACGTGCGGATCCCGGTGCCGAGATCGACGTGGCCGTTGAACGCGAGGATGCGGCCGTCGTCGAGAATCGCGACGAAGACTTCGGGCAGCGCGGGCACGTAGGACGACAGGCTGCCCGGTTGGCCGGGCGCCGGCTTGACGGGCGGCGCGGGCGGCCGGATGACGGTCAGGCAGCCGTCGCGCGCGAGCAGTTCGGAGCGGTTCACGGGGGAGTGGTCCTGTCGGGAGCGGTGCGGCCGGCGGGCGGCGGCGTCGGAAAGCGTTCGGGCGGCGGCGCGCGTGAAGCCAATCTAGGCCGCCAAAAGCGCAGCGTCAATCGCGGGCGACACGACACATGGGGCCGCCCGCGATCCGTCGCGATTCAGCGCGCGCGGGCCTGTAGCGCATCGATCGCCGCGATCGCGTCGTCGAGCGGCATCACGGCTGCATATTTCTGCTGCATGTCGAACAAGTTCGCGTCGTGCGGCGCGATCGCGCGATCGCCGACGCAATCGGCCAGCACGAGCGGGCGGAACCCGTGCGACATCGCGTCGACCACGCTCGCGCGCACGCAGCCGCTCGTCACGGCGCCCGCGACGAGCAGCGTCTGCACCGCGCGCTGGGCGAGCCACGGCGCCAGCTGCGTGCCGAAGAACGCCGACGGTACGGTCTTGCGCACGACGAGTTCGCCCGGCGCGGGCGTGAGTTCGGGCACGATCGCGCTGTTCGGGTGGTGCTCGGTCAGCGTCGCCATGCCGGGCACCTTCAGCGAGAACACGTTGTCGTCGCTGCCGTCGTCCGCATAAACGATGCGGCTGTGCGCGACCGGCCAGCCGCGTTCGCGAGCAAGCGCGAGCGCATGCGTCGTGCGCGCGATCGCCGGCGCGATGTTGCCGCCGCCGAACGTCGCGGGATCGGCGAAGCCGACCACGAAATCGACGATCAGCAGGCCGATGTTGCCGTGCGGCGGCAGCGGCGTGCCGAAACCCTGCTGGCGATACACGTTCGCTTCGGCGTGACGGGAAAGATCGTTCATGGTGTCGGGTGCTCGTCGGTCAGGCGGGTTGATCGGTCACGCGGCCGTCGCGCACGACGGTCTCGCCGTCGAGTTCGACCGTGCAGCGGCGCAGCGGGATGTCGATGTGGCAGGTGGTCGTGCGGTTGCCGCCGCCTTCGTTGTTCGGGCCGAGCGAGAACAGGAAGTTGCCCTCGAACGCGCGCGCATCCATCCCGATCGTCGCCTCGCGGTCGTACAGCCCGAGCGTCGACCAGCGCGCACGCGGCTGCAGCCCCCAGCCGATATGCGAGATCGCATAGCCTTCCGGGTCGGCGAACGTTTCCATGTAGTCGCGCAGCAGGTCGGCGTCGACGCCGCCTTCGATGCGCGTCGCGAAGCCGCCTTCGACGGTCAGCGCGATCGGCTCGCTCACGTAGTGTTTCTGCGGCAGCAGGATGTCGCCGCGATCGATCACGATCGTGCCGCGCGCGGTGCGGTCGTTCGGGTAGGTCAGTGCGAAACCGCTCGGCCAGTGGTCCCAGCGGCCCGGCGCGTCGACGAAGCCGTATTCGGCCGTCGGCGGGAACTCGCCGAGCGGGCACACGAGCGCAGTGCCGGCCGCCGAGGTCACGCGCATCTCGCGGGCAGCCGCGATTTTCTTCGACGCGGCGAGCACGCGCGTGCGGTCGGCCGGCGTCGGCACCATCCGCACGAGCACCTCGGGCGGCTCGACCGCGAGCAGGATCTTCGTGCCGGACTTCAGGATCTCGTGCTGCTCGGGCGAGAACAGCAGCGTCATCAGGTCGAGTACGAGGTCGCTCTCGCGCAGCGCGGCGATCGCGGCCTTGTTGCCGGTCAGCGGCGTCGTGCCGAGATAGGCGAGCGGGTCGCGGCTGAACGCCTTGTCGCCGTTCACCGGCGGCAGGTCGAGCCGGTTGACGATCGCGCCCATCGATTGCGTCGCGATCAGCGCGCACGACAGCGTCTGTGGGTGGGTGGCCGCGCTCGTCAGGATCGTGACGGTCTGGCCCGGTTCGAGGCGCGACAGCGTGAGGACCTGCTTCCACGCGTCGATCAGTTGGGTATCGCTGACTGGCATCGTCGGCTCCGGTAAAGGCGTAGGGGAAAGAGGGCGGGCGCCGCGCGATCAGGCGGCGAGCGGCGCGCCGAGGAAGTCGCCGAACGCCGCGTAGAAGCCCGCGGCGTTGTCCCACGGAATCATGTGGCCGGCGTCGGGCACGCGCACGTGCCGCATCGATGGCGTCGCGCGCTGCAGTTCGGCGACGTCGTCGTCGCGCACCACGTCGCCGCGCTCGGCCGTGATCAGCAGCGACGGCACGGCCAGTTGCGCGGCATCGGCGTGGAAATCGTCGGTATGGAATCCTTCGTACGACGCGCGCACCGCACGCTCGTCGCAGGTATGCAGCCATTCGGCGCGCAGCTGCAGTTCGGCGTCGGTCCAGGTCGGGCAGAACGCGCGCATGCCTTCGCCATCGGTGCCGGCACGGGCGAGCGCCATCGAGTCGATGTACCACGGCAGCTTGCCCGGATAGTCGCGGCGGTTCGGGCCCGATACGGGCGGGTCGACGAGCACGACGGACGCGAGCCCGCGGATATCGCGCCGCGCCGCGCGCGCAGCGATCCGCGCGCCCATCGAATGGCCGACGAGGCTCGTGCGCGGCAGGCCGAGCGCGGCGACGAGCGCCGCGATGTCGTCCGCCTGCGCATCGAGGCCGTAGTCGAGCGACGGCGACGCGTCCGACAGCCCGCGGCCGCGCACGTCGAGCACGTAGGTGTCGAATGCCGCGCCGAACACTTCGCCGACGAAGCCCCACGTGATCGCGGGGCTCGTGATGCCGGGGATCAGCACGATCGCCGGGCGCGACGCGCGCGCGCCGGTCGTGCCGCCGTAGCGCAGGTAGTGCTGGCGGATGCCGTTCGCGCGGATGTTCGCGCCGTACAGGAAAGTCGAGGACATGAATGGACTCCGTCGGAAGGGCCGCGCTCAGTACGCGCCGGACAGCAGCGCGCCGGCGCCGGGCACGACGGGCTCGAGGTCGAGCTCGCGCAGCATCGCGTAGGTGGTCGCGATCGCGGCCGTGACGACCGGCTTGCCCGTCATCGCCTCGACCTTCGCGACGGCCGGCAGCGACGGCATCTGCACGCAGGCGGACAGCACGATCGCGTCGGCGTCCTGGTACGGCAGCGTCTTCACGATGTCGGGCAGGCGTGCCGGATCGTGGCGGCCGACGTCGAGGTTGTCGGGAATCTCCAGCGCGCGATAGGCGAGTACGTCGAAGCCTTCGTTGCGGATGTAGTCGACCACGAGCTCGGTGAGCGGCAGCATGTACGGCGCGACGACGACGATGCGCTTCGCGCCGATCACCTTCAGCGCGTCGACGAGCGCGCCCGCGCTCGTCAGCACGGGCGCCTGCGCGCCGTTGTCGGCCGTGTGCTTCGTGAGGCGCGCCTGCGACACGCGGTGGTAGCCGTGGCCCATCGCCATGATCGCGACGAGGCACGCGTAGCCGAGCACGTCGACGCGCGCATCGCTCAGTTCCACCGCGCAGCGGTCGGATTCGGCATCCATTGCCGCGAGTTCTTCCTTGACGACCTTCTTCATCCGCATCCGGCTCGAGTGGTAAGTGAAGCGCTCGGGACGGATCGTTTCGCGCAACCGCAGCATCGCGGGAATCTCGGTTTCCATCGTCGTGTTGGAACTCGGCACGATCTGGCCGATGCGGTAGGTCTTGCTCATGACGGGAGGCTCCGTGTCGGTAAGGGTGGGGCGGCACGCGGGTGCGGGATCGCCGGATGTCGAGCAAAGTCTAGTGTGTACATTTGAAAATGGCAATGAATCAAAATGAGGTGTAACGCAGCGTGTCCATTGGCGTGTGCGGGTTTGTGAGGAATTATCGGTGTTTTCCCGAATGCAGTGACGACGCTCGATAATCCACTTGTCCTGAATAAATTGAGTGTGTACGCTACATAAACGCCATTCAATCCGCCCGTATCCGTGCCGCGTTCGGCCACGGGCCCACGATCAGGAGATCCGCATGAGCAAACCCCGTATCGCAATCATCGGCGCCGGTCTCGGCGGCACGGCCGCGGCTGCGCTGCTGCAGCGCGGCGGTTACGACGTCGCGCTGTACGAGCAGGCGCCCGCGTTCTCGCGCCTCGGCGCGGGCATCCATCTCGGGCCGAACGTGATGAAGATCATGCGGCGCATCGGCTGCGAGGACGCGCTGGAGACGATGGGTTCGCACCCGGATTTCTGGTACAGCCGCGACTGGCGGACGGCCGACGTGCTGTCGCAGATTCCGCTCGGCGACTACGCGCGCAGGACCTACGGCGCGAGTTACCTGACCGTGCATCGCGGCGATTTCCATGCGTTGATGACGCAGGCGGTCACGCCCGGCACGATCCGCTTCGGCAAGCGGCTCGCGGCGGTGGAGGACACCGGCGACGCGGTGCGCCTGACGTTCACCGACGGCAGCGTCGAGACGGCCGACATCGTGATCGGCGCGGACGGCGTGAATTCGCGGATCCGCGAGCACCTGCTCGGCGCGGAACCGCCGCGCTACACGGGTTATGTCGCGCACCGCGCGGTGTTCCCGGCGTCGCTGCTCGCCAACAAGCCGTACGACATGTGCGTGAAGTGGTGGTCGGAGGATCGCCACATGATGGTCTACTACGTGACCGAGAAGCGTGACGAGTATTACTACGTGACGGGTGTGCCGCAGGCCGAGTGGCCCGACGGCGTATCGATGGTCGACAGCAGCCGCGACGAGATGCGCGAGGCGTTCGCGGGGTTCCACGCCGACATCCAGCACCTGATCGACGTTTCGCCGTCGATCACCAAGTGGCCGCTGCTCGAGCGCGATCCGCTGCCGTTGTGGAGCCGCGGCCGCCTCGTGCTGCTCGGCGACGCGTGCCATCCGATGAAGCCGCACATGGCGCAGGGCGCGGCGATGGCGATCGAGGATGCCGCGATGCTCGCGCGCTGTCTCGATGAAGTCGGCATCGGCGACTACGCGGGCGCATTCGCGCTGTACGAGGCGAACCGCGCGGCGCGCGCGTCGAAGGTGCAACTCGTGTCGCACAACAACACGTGGCTGCGCACGAACGAGGATCCGTCGTGGGTGTTCGGTTACGACGTGTTCGACGTGCCGCTCGCGGCGCCGTCGCGCAGCAACGTGGCGGCCGCGGCCTGATGCGCCCGCGGTGCCCGCGCCGGCCGGTGCCGGGCCGTCGCGGCGATCGACATGCGCGGGTACGTGCGCATTTCGGCGTGTTATATGTCAGGCGCGCGCCGGCGGGCGCCAGCCGGCGGCAGTGCCCGCCGCCGGCCGCTCCCGGCCCGCGCGCCGCATTCCGGATCCACTCATGTCCCATCCCGCCTCTCCGTCGCGGCCGCTGGCGTTTCGCGTGAACGGCACGCCGCACACCTTCGACGCCGCCGCGCCCGACGCGCCGCTGCTGCTGGTCCTGCGCAACGACTGCGCGCTCAACGGCCCGAAATACGGCTGCGGGCTCGGGCAGTGCGGTGCGTGCACGGTACTCGTCGACGGGCAGGCCACGCGTTCGTGCGTCGTGCCGGCCGCCGCCGCGAACGGGCGCGACGTCACGACGCTCGAAGGGCTCGGCTCGCGCGACGCGCTGCATCCGATCCAGCGCGCGTTCGTCGACGAGCAGGCCGCGCAATGCGGTTATTGCCTGAACGGGATGATCATGAGCACGAAGGCGCTGCTCGACCGCCACCCCGCGCCGGACGATGCGGCGATCCGCGACGCGCTGCGCTTCAACCTGTGTCGTTGCGGCACGCATCTGGAGATCATCCGTGCGGTGCATCGCGCCGCACGCTATCTGCGAGACGGCGATGAAGCGTGACGCGAACCTGCCTGCGCAACGGGAGCACGCCGAGGTGCTCGACACGCGCGATGATCCTGCCACCGGCGCATCGCACGCACACCGTGCGCGCTACGAATGGCCGATCGGCGACACGCATGCACGCGCGTCGTTCGACATCGAAACGCGCACCGAACCCGACGGGCGGATGACGGCCTGGCGCTATCGCGCGCAGGCGGCCGGTGCAGGCGCGCACGATGCGCGCGGGGCGGATGCCGGCGCGGCATCGCCGTTCGTCTACCGGCACGCGCAGACGTCGATCGAACTGGCCGATGTCGACGGTGCGATTCCCGGTCAAGCGCACGCATTTGCCCGCGAATCCTTCGTCGACGAACTCGCCAGCGCGTTGCGACGCGACCCGGTCGCGCTGCGGCTGCAGCACCTCGATGCCGCGCGGGATGCGGGGCCGCGCGAGACGATCCGGATGGTCAGCGAGCGCGCCGCATGGGGCGTGCCGGTCACGGCCCGCGTGAACACGCGTTCGACGGTCAGCGGACGCGGCTTCGCATTCGACGGCGAGCCCGCGGCCGAATCCGGCGATGCCCGCCATGACGGCGACCCGCGCTGGTCCGCATGGGTCGTCGATCTCGAAGTCGACCGTGCGACGGGCGATGTCGCGGTACGGCGCGTCGTGGCCGGGCAGGGCAACGGCGAGCCGGGCGACGCGGCGCTGGCCGGCTTGCCCGCGTGGCAGATCGAGGCCGCGATTTCGCGCGTGATGGGGGCCCGGTTGTCCGCGCGGGCCGCCCACGACGAGACCGGTGCCGATGCGCAGCCGGACGCGATCGCACACGAACTGGTCGTATCCGACGCAGCGGCGCACCGCACGCAGGGCGAGCTGTCCGTGCACGATGCGCGTCGGATCGAGCAGGCGGCGGCACCGGCCGCGGCGGCGATCGCGAACGCACTGTACGACGCGACGGGCGTGCGCTTTCGTGCGCCGCCATTCGATGCCGCGCACATTCGCGCGGCACTCGCGCAACCGGTGCCGGCCGATGCCGGCGACGGGCTGCATGCGGCCCCGCGCCGTGCATCGCGCTGGCGCCGCTGGCTGGCCGGCGGCGGCGCGGGCGGGGTGGTCGGCGGGCTGATCGGGCTCGCGTGCGCGATCCTGCCGGGGCCCGCGCCGATCGCACCCGTTGCGCCCGGCGGCGCGGACGGCGCGATGTGGAGTGCCGCGACGCTCGAACGCGGCCGCCAGGTCGCCCTTGCCGGCGATTGCGCGGTATGCCACACGGCCCCCGGCGGCGCGACCAACGCGGGCGGGCTCGCGCTCGATACGCCGTTCGGCACGATCTACACGACGAACCTCACGCCCGATCCGGAAACCGGCATCGGCACCTGGTCGTATCCGGCGTTCGCCCGCGCGATGCGCGAGGGCGTCTCACGCGACGGTACGCACCTGTACCCGGCGTTCCCGTACACGGCGTTCGCGAAGCTGAGCGAGCCCGACCTGCTCGCGCTCTATGCGTACCTGATGTCGCAGCCGCCGGTGAAGCACGTGCCGCCGAAGACGAAACTGCCGTTCCCGCTCGACCAGCGGCGCCTCGTCGCCGGCTGGAACTGGCTGTATCACGACGCGCGGCCGTTTGCACCGGACCCGGCGCGCTCCGCGACGTGGAATCGCGGCAAGTATCTGGTCGACGGTGCCGGGCACTGCGGCGCCTGCCATACGCCGCGCAACGCGCTCGGTGCGGAGAAGGGCGGCCTGGCCTACCTGTCTGGCGGCGAAGCGGAGGGATGGGTCGCGCCGCCGCTCGTCGCGTCGCCGGCCTCGCCCGTGCCATGGACCGAAGGCGCGCTGTTCGACTATCTGCGCACGGGTTTCTCCGCGCAGCACGGCGTCGCGGCCGGACCGATGGCGCCCGTCGTCGCGGGGCTCGCGGCGCTGCCCGAGTCCGACGTCCGGGCGATCGCGCACTATCTGGCGTCGCTGTCGCCGCCGGTCGATGCCGCGGTCGCCGCGGACGCGGCAACCCGCCAGGCGCGCGGCGCGGAAACCGTCGCGACGCTCGGCCTCGAGAACGGCCGCCGCGCGTTCGACGCGGCGTGCGCGGTCTGTCATGCGGAATCGGGCGGCGTCGGGCATTTCGGCGTGCGTCCGCTGATGGGGCTCAACACGAGCGTCAGCCAGTCGACGCCGGACAACCTGCTGCGCGTGCTGCACCACGGGATCGACCAGCCGGCCACCGACCAGCTCGGCTACATGCCCGGTTTCGGCGCGGCCTTCGACGACCGCCAGATGGCCGAGCTTGCCGCCTACATCCGTGCGCGCTATGCACCGGGGCAGCCGGCGTGGCGGAACCTGGCGGAAGCATCGGCGAGGATCCGGCAGGCGGGCGAACCTTGACCGTCATGCGCGCATGAGCGCCCGGAACGCCATGCGGGCAGGGCGAAATGACCTGCCCGACGAAAATGCGCGCGGGCGACGGCTGTAAATCTTGCCTGAAACGTCCATCGTTTAACCATTCGAAACAATGTGTTCACTGAAAGGGGCATGATCTCCGGCGATCGAGCAGGCATACTGTCGCCTATGTTGCTCAATGCACGTCGAACGGCGTGCGCCTGCCCCTCATGTCCATTCCAGTCTCTTACCGAACCCTGCGATGGTTGACCGTCGCGGCTGCTGCATGCTTGCTCGCCGCGTGTTCGACCGCTTCCGACGTGACCGCCACGTCGAACCCGAACGTGTACACCGTGAAGACCCGTACGGTCGGCATGTCGACCTCGTGGGCCGACGCCCATGAAAAGGCCCTCAGCGAAGCGACCAACTACTGCACGCAGCGCGGGATGCGCGCGAGCATGAAGCAGGAGTCGCTGTCCGGCCGCGCCAGCGTCGACGCGCGCTCCGAACTCGCGTTCGAGTGCCATCCGACCTTCGAGACGGCATCGAACCCGCGCGGTTGAACGCACGGCGGTGCCCGCGCACCGCCGGCGCCTGAAGCGACGCCTGCATTTCCCTCCCCCGCATGCAAATCGACCCGCGATGCCGGACTGGCACATCGCGGGTCGGCGCACATTGGGCGCTGGCCGTTCGGCTCAGGCCGGCCGTGCCTCGTACAGCTTCACGCACGCGGAGAAATCGAGCGTGCCGAGCCCCTGCTGGCTCATCGACTGATAGAGCTGCTGCGCGAGCGCGCCCATCCATACCGGCTGATGCGCGCTCCGGGCGGCTTCGGTCGCCAGCCCGAGATCCTTCAGCATCAGGTTGGCCGCGAAGCCGCCCGCATAGCCGCGTGCGGCCGGCGCCGTGTCGCTCACGCCCGGATACGGGTTGTACGTGTCCGAGCTCCAGCAGCGGCCGGTCGACGTGTTGATGATGCCGGCCAGCACGGCCGGATCGATGCCGAGCGCGGCGCCGAGCGCCATGGCTTCCGACACGCCCATCATCGAGATCCCGAGCAGCAGGTTGTTGCAGATCTTCGCGATCTGCCCGGTGCCCGTGCCGCCGCAATGCACGACGTTCTTGCCCATGTCGAGCAGCACGGGCCGGATGCGCTCGAACAGCGCGGCGCTCGCGCCGACCATGAAGGTCAGCGTGCCGGCCTGCGCGCCGCCGGTGCCGCCCGACACGGGCGCATCGGCGAGCGGGAAGTCGCGTTGTGCGGCGGCGTCGGCCACCGCGCGCACGGTGCCGGGATCGATCGTGCTGCAGTCGATCAGCAGCGCGCCCGCCCGCGCGCCGGCCAGCACGCCGTCGTCGCCGAGGTAGACCGCGCGCACGTGCTGCGCGGCCGGCAGCATCGTGATCACGACGGCGCCGCGTGCAGCCGCTTCGCGCGGCGAGCCGGCCGCCATCGCACCCGCGCGCACCGCGGCGTCGACCGCATGCGCGTCGAGGTCGAACACCGTCAGCGCGTGGCCGGCCTTGAGCAGATTGGCGGCCATGGGGCCGCCCATGTTGCCGAGTCCGATGAATGCAATTTCCATGTGCGGGCCCTCTATCAGCGCAGCGCGATCGTCGTGTTCACGCCGCCGGCCGTCGCGTCGTCGTCGAACCAGCGCGCGGTGACCGTCTTGGTCTGCGTGTAGAACTGCACGACCTGCTTGCCGTACGGGCCGAGATCGCCGAGCTTCGAGCCGCGCGAGCCCGTGAAGCTGAAGTAGGGCACCGGCACCGGAATCGGGATGTTGATGCCGACCTGGCCGATGTCGATCTCGCTCTGGAACTTGCGTGCGGCCGCGCCGCTCTGCGTGAACAGGCCGACGCCGTTGCCCATCGGGTTCGCGTTGACGAGCGCGATCGCGTCGTCGAGCGTGTCGGCTTCGAGCACGACCACCACCGGCCCGAAGATTTCTTCCGTATAGATCGACATGTCGGTCGTCACGCCCGAGAAGATCGTCGGGCCGACGAAGTTGCCCTGCTCGTAGCCGGGCACCTTCACGTCGCGGCCGTCGAGTTCCAGCTTCGCGCCGGCCTTCACGCCTTCGTCGATCAGCGCGGTGATGCGCGCCTGCGCGGCCTTCGACACGACCGGCCCGACATCGGTGCCGGGCTCGTGGCCCGCGTTGATCTTCAGCACCTTCGCCTTCTCGACGAGATCGGGCAGCCAGTCGCGCGCCTTGCCGACCAGCACGACGACCGAGGTCGCCATGCAGCGCTGGCCGGCCGCGCCGAAGCCCGCGCCGACGAGCGCATTGATCGACTGCTCGCGGTGCGCATCGGGCAGCACGACCGCGTGGTTCTTCGCGCCCATCATCGACTGCACGCGCTTGCCGTGTTGGCTGCCGAGGTTGTACACGTGCGTGCCGACGCGCGTCGAACCGACGAACGAGATCGCCTTGATGTCCGGATGCGTGCACAGGCGGTCGACCACCGTCTTGCCGCCGTGCACGACGTTCAGCACGCCTTGCGGTACGCCGGCCTCGATCGCGAGCTCGACCAGCTGCATCGTCGACAGCGGGTCCTGCTCCGACGGCTTCAGCACGAACGTGTTGCCGCACACGATCGCCATCGGGAACATCCACAGCGGGATCATGCCGGGGAAGTTGAACGGCGTGATGCCCGCGCACACGCCGATCGGCTGGCGCAGCGTGTAGGTATCGACGCCGCCCGCGACGTTCTCCGCGAATTCGCCTTGCTGCAGCGTGCCGATCGAGCACGCATGCTCGACGACTTCGAGGCCTCGGAAGATGTCGCCCTGCGCATCGGGCAGCGTCTTGCCCTGCTCGGCCGTCAGCGTGTGCGCGATCCGTTCGAGATTGCGGCGCACGAGATCCTGGAACTTCAGCATGATGCGCAGTCGCGCGCCGATCGGCGTCGTCTTCCAGGTCTGGAACGCGCGCTGCGCGGACGCGATCGCGGCGTCGACCTCGTCGAGCGTCGCATACGGCACACGGCCGATCACGTCCTGCGTCGCGGGATTGACGATGTCGCCCCATTCGGCGCTTTGCGATTCGACGAATGCGCCGTCGATCAGCAGCTTGGCGGTGGGCACGGCGAGGGTGGTCTGGGGAACTGCGGCGTTCATGGAATTCTCCGGAAAGCGGTGAGGCAAGGTAAAAGGGGGGCTGCTTCCGCCGCGCATGCGTGCACGACGGTCAGCAGGACGAACTGAAATCGATCGGATGCCGGCGGCGTGCTCACGCGCGCGCCGGACGCATCAGTGCCGTACACAGGAGCGCGAACATGCCGAAGCCGACGAGGTACGCGATCACGTAGTGCGGCTGGCCGCCGCCGGCCTTGAGCAGGGACGTCGCGATCATCGGCGCGAAGCCGCCGCCGATCACGCCTGCCAGCTGCACCGACAGCGAGATGCCGCTGTAGCGGATTTCAGCGGGGAACTGCTGCGCGAACAGCAGCGATTCCGGCGCATAGAGGATCGGGAACACGACGCCGAGGCCGAGCACGATCGCCCACCATGCGTACGACGTCTGCTGCGTGCCGAGCATCATGAAGAACGGCGCGGCGAACGCGCACATCAGCACGAGGCCGATCGCGAACATCCGGCGCTGGCCGATGCGGTCGCTCAGGTGGCCGCACAGCGGCATCGTCACGAGCGACAGCGCGGCGCCGGCCGTGATCGCATGAAGCATCTCTGCCTTCGGCAGGTGCAGCTGCTGCGTCGCGTAAGCAAGCGCGAACGTGACGACCATGTAGAACCACGTGTTCTCCGCGGCGCGCGCGCCGACGATCGTCAGCACCTCGCGCGGATGGCGGCGCAGCGCGGCCGTTACCGGCGACTTCTCGGCCTTGCCCTGGCGCTGCATCTTCTCGAAGTCGGGCGATTCTGGCACCTTCGCACGGATGAACCAGCCGAGGCCGACGAGCGCGATGCTCGCGAGGAACGGCACGCGCCAGCCCCACGACAGCATGTCGGCTTCCGGCAGCGCGGCGACCGCGGCCATCGCGACCGACGACAGGATCAGGCCGAGCCCGACGCCCGTCTGCGGCAGGCTGCCGAACAGCCCCTTGCGGCCTTTCGGCGCGTGTTCGACGGCCATCAGCACCGCGCCGCCCCATTCGCCGCCGACGGCCATCCCCTGCAGGAAGCGCATCGCGATCAACAGCGCGGCGGCCCAGTAGCCGATGCTGTCGTAGGACGGAATCAGCCCGATGATCATGCTCGGCACGCCCATCAGCAGCAGCGTGATCATCAGCATCGACTTGCGGCCGATGCGGTCGCCGAAGTGGCCGAACACGATGCCGCCCATCGGCCGGCCGATGAAGCCGACCGCGAACGTGCCGAACGCCGCGAGCGTGCCGACGACGGGGTCGAGCGACGGGAAGAAGATGCTGTTGAACACGAGCGCGGCGGCCGTGCCGTAGAGGAAGAAGTCGTACCACTCGATCGTCGTGCCGGCCATGCTGGCCCAGCCGGCCAGCAGGTAATGCTTCGCGGTGCGGGCGGGGGCCGGCGCTGCGACTGTCGCATGCTCATCGAGGGTGGATCGGGTCTGCATGGTGTCTCCGTGGTGGTGCCGCGGCTCGTGGTCCGCAGGTCACGGTCGAGTATAGTTATGCGCAGATTCATCATGTACCGATAAAGAAACCGGTTGGATGTGCATTTATGCATATCGACGGCCGGCCCGGAGACTCCAGCCCCTTTTTCCCTCGCCGATGCGACATGCCACCGAGCCGGTTTCCGGCAACCTGAACTGGGACGACCTGCGCTTTTTTCTCGAAGTCGCGCGCACGCAGCGCGCAAGCGGCGCCGCGAAGCGGCTCGGCGTCGACTACACGACCGTCGCGCGGCGCATCCGCGCGCTCGAGGCCGCGATGGGCACGCTGCTGTTCGACAAGTCTCGCTCCGGCGGCTTCACGCTGACGGCCGAAGGGCAGCGGCTCGTCGCCTATGCGGACGCGATGGAGACGACCGTGCAGTCCGCGTGCGACCAGGTCGCGAACACCGGCGAGGCGCTGTCGGGCCACGTGCGGATCGGGTCGACGGAAGGATTCGGCTGCTTTTTCCTCGCGCCGCAGCTCGCGCAGTTTCGCGCCGAGCATCCGCACGTGACGGTCGACCTGCTGCCCGTGCCGCATTTCGTCAACCTGCCGAAGCGCGAGGCCGACCTCGCGATCACGCTCGAGCGGCCCGAGCGCGGGCCCTACGTGGTCACGAAGCTGTGCGATTACCGGTTGCGGCTCTACGCGACGCGCGACTACCTCGCGAGCCACGCGCCGATCACGTGCACGGACGATCTCGCGCAGCACACGTTCATCAGCTACGTCGACGATCTCGCGTTCAGCAACGAGTTGCTGTACCTGGATCGCGCGGTGCCCGGTGCGACGGCCGGGCTGCGCACGACGAGCGTGATCGCGCAGTACTTCGCGGCGCTGCAGGGCGGCGGGCTCGCGATCCTGCCGTGCTTCATGGCGGCCACGCAGCCGGCGCTCGTGCCCGTGCTGCCGGACGACGTGGTCGTCACGCGGTGCTTCTGGCTGACGTGCCGCGAGGATCTGCGCAAGCTGCGGCGCGTGACCGCGCTGTGGGATTACCTGCGCGCGGCGGCGGACGCGAATCGCGCGCTGCTGTCGGGCGAATCGGGGGCGCTGCGATTCGTTGGCGAGCCGGAAAAGCGGGGCGCGTGCGCGTCGTGATGGCGGTCGCCCGCTTCGGCATGGCGGCGGTTGTGCCATCATGTGCGCACCGACAGCCGCCAGGAGACGGTCGTGGAAATTCATTCGCAGTGGACGTTCGACTGCCGGCCCGAGCACGTATGGCCGCATTTCCTCCATGCGCGGATGGACGACTCGCGGCCGTTGCTGTTTCGCCTAGGCGTGCCGAAGCCGGTCAGCTGCCGCGTGCTCGAAGGCGTGCCTGCGGTCGGCAACACGCGGCAATGCACGACCGACCGCGGCACCATCGACCAGCGGATTCTCGTGCTCGACGAGCATCGCCGGCTGCGCTACCGGATGGTGGCGTCGACGGTCTGGTGTCGCGACTGGGTCGGCCTGCTCGAGGACGAATTCACGCTGACGCCCGTGGAAGGTGGCAGGACACGCGTCGAGCGGCGCACCGTGTTCAGCGCGCGCGGTTTGTTCAGGCCGGTGCGGCAGATCGGGTTGTGGCTCGCGTTGCAGCAGGCTCATCGATACGCGGCCCGCAACTGGCGGCGTCTCGCGATGGCGGCGCAGGGGCAGGCGGTCGCGATGGAGCCGGCGCGAGCCCGTTTTTAGCCTGAACAGGCGCTAGGCCTTCAGCGCGGGTGCGTAATAGATTTGCCCGATATCCGTGTCGCGTACCTGCCCGTTGCGTTCAGCCTCGGTGCGCGTATCGAAGAAATCGACTGTGCACAGATCCGGGCGGCCCAGCGCCTTCAGGATGCTCGACGTGCGCCACGCCGGCAGCCAGTCGGACCACGACAACCGCACACCCAGGATCAGCGCAAGCAGGACGCCCATCGCGACCGGCCCGCCCAGCAACATCGCCAGATCGAGACCCAGGTCGGAAAAGCCGCCGTTACCGGTCCAGAGCACCACGATCATCATCGGGATGAGCAAGCAGTTCACGCCGATGAACATCCATTTCCACGCCAGCCCGATGTTACGCGTCAGGCCGGCCAGACCCGTGTTGCTGCACGCATGATCCATCACCATGCGGCACCGGTCCGGAGACGACAGCGCGAACAGGCGGCCGCGGCGATCGACCACGGCAACCACGTCGTCGCCGACGTCGAAGCACTGCCCGCCAAGGAACCCGCGGTACGACTCGCCGCCTAGTTCGATTTCGACCGGTAGCTTCGCGAACAGGATCCTGCCGTTCTTCCCGACGGTCACGAACGCGTTTTCGGACGTGAAGGTCCGGGTTTCGCGCAGGTTCGCATACGACCACGTCGCCGGATGCTCGACCTTGTCGGCCGCGGCGTTCAACCGGGCCAGGATGAGATCTTCGTCGGTTTGCTGGAACACCAGCGCATTGGTCGCGGCCCCGTTGCCGGTGAGCGCGGCGACGATCGGCACCACGTTGTGCGTGAACCAGTAGCCGAGCGATTTCTTGCGGGCTTCGGGGTCGACGGGCGGCACCTGACGGCTTCCGGCGCCGCCCTGGTCGGGGCGCTCGAGAAAGCGCATCGCGGTCAGTTTGCCTTCTACGAGACGCAGGGGTGACGACATGAGTATTGGCGGCCGCAACGGGACAGGGTTTGCGGAGTCTACCAGTCGTCTGCCCGCGCACCGGATGCACTCGACGCGCGTTGCCACCGCCCCTGCATCGCGGCCGGCCACGCCGCAGTCGCGCGCAGGAACCCGGCATTCAAGCCGGGCAGCCTAGCCGGTCCGCGAGCTCGTTCAGGTCCCTGACGTCGAAGTCCCACGCATCGTCGGCTTTCAGGTCGGTCGTCTGGCCGGGTCCGTGTTCGGTCGGCCGCAGCACGAACGCGGTCGACAGCCCTTGCCGCCGCGCGGCGGCGAGGTCGCCGTTGTGCGCGGCGACCAGGCACAGCTCGGCCGGTGCGAGGCCGAGAATGTCGACGGTGTCGCTGTACACCTGCGGCGACGGCTTGTACGCGCGGACGACTTCCGCGCCGAGGATCGCGTCCCACGGCAGCCCCGCGCGTTTCGCGACGTCGACCATCAGCCGGATGTTGCCGTTCGACAGCGGTGCGATGATGAAGCGCTGCTTGAGCCGGTGCAGCGCGGCGACGGCGTCGGGCCACGGGTCGAGGCGGTGCCACGCGAGGTTGAGCGTGTCGATGTCGGCGTCGGGCACGTCGTCGATGCCGAACCGGTCGAGCGTGCGGACGAGGTTTTCGCGATGCAGCACGTCGAGCCGCACGTAGCGGCGGCGCCCGCTGCGGATTTCCTCCATCGACGGCGAATATTCGGCGCGCCATGCATCGGCGAACACGAACGGGTCGAGCGCGGGCGCGTGGCGGTCCAGGAACGCGGCGGCGCCGCGTGCGACACCGCTTCTCCAGTCGACGATCGTTCCGAAGACATCGAAAACGAGCGCCTTGATTTCGGCAGGGTTCGTCATGGTGATCCAGTGAAGGTCGTTCGATGAGGGCATACGTCGCCGTGCCGCCGGAATGCGCGACACCGGTTCCATCGACATTGAATCACGGATACGAAAACGCGGCCCGGCCGGTCGCGATCGCGTCCCGGTCGTGCCGGAACGGAGGAGAAGGCGATGGCGCGCGCGGTCGCCGGCCGGAAGGCGCCGGCGGCCGCCGCGTGCCGTGCCCGTCAGCTCTTGTCGTAAGAGAACTGGATGCCGGCCGTACCGCCGGTTTCGATGAACAGGTCGATGAACGCCGGCACGGTGGCGCTGCGCGCCCAGTCGCGCTGCAGTTCGCAGAACAGCTGCGCGACGCTGATCATCCGGCCGCCGGCCTGCTCGATGCGGCGCAGCGCGGCTTCGTGCGCGGCGACCGACGTGCCGCCGACCGCATCGACGACCACGTATACCTCGTAGCCGGCCTTCAGCGCGTCGAGCGCCGGGAACGTCAGGCACGCTTCGCTCCACAGCGCGGTCATGATCAGTTTCTTGCGGCCGGTCGCCTCGACGGCCTGGCGGAATTCGACGTCTTCCCACGAGTTGATGCTCGTGCGGTCGTAGGTCGGATAGCCTTCGAGCGCATGGCGCAGTTGCGGGATCGGCGGCTTGTTCAGACCCGTCTTCACGTTCACGGTCGAGTGGACGATCGGCAGGCCGTACGCGACGGCCGCCTTCGACGCGCCGACGATGTTGTTGATCAGCAGCTGGCGATCCATCGACGCGATGGAGTTCACCTGGACCGGCTGGTAATCGATGACGATGAACGCCGCGTTCTGCGGGGTGAGCAGGTGGTCGTTCGCGGGGTCGCGAACCGGTTCGCTTGCCATGGTTGCCTCCAGAGATGGGTCGGGAATGTGAAGGGACACGTCGAAACACGATGCTATGCGTGCAACAACCGGCGTTCCAGTCCCTTAAAATGCCGTCAGTGTTCTATGAGTGGAACAATCATGGATGACCTGAACGACCTCTACTATTTCGTGAAGGTGGTCGAGCACGGCGGGTTCACGCAGGCGGGGCGCGCGCTGGATGTGCCGAAATCGACGCTGAGCCGCCGTATCGCCGCGCTGGAAGCGAAGTACGACGTGCGACTGCTGCAGCGCACGACGCGTCATTTCACGGTCACGGAAACCGGGCGCGAATTCTACGAGCGCTGCCTTGCCGTGCTGGTCGAGGCCGACGCCGCGCGCGAGGTGATCGAGCGGCGGCACGCGGAACCGCGCGGTGTCGTCCGCGTGAGTTGCCCGACCGCGCTGCTCGAATACCGCGTGAGCGAACTCGTCGCGCGCTTCATGGCGATTCATCCGCAGGTGCAGGTGCATCTCGAGGCAACGAACCGCCGCGTCGACCTGCTGAGCGAAGGATTCGACCTCGCGCTGCGCGTGCGCTTCCCGCCGCTGGAGGACAGCGATCTCGTGATGCGCGTGCTGGCCGACAGCCCGCAGCGGCTGGTCGCCGCGCCGCAATGGCTGGACGGGCGAGGGGCGCTGTCGGACCCGGCCGAGCTGGCCGGCGCGCCGAGTCTCGATTGGGGGCCGGCGCGGCACCATCTGTGGCAACTGGTCGGGCCGAAGGGCGAGCACGCGCAGCTGCGCCATCATCCGCGCTTCGTGACCGACGACATGCACGCGCTGCGCGACGCGGCGATTCATGGCGTCGGCATCGTGCAGCTGCCGTGCATGGTCGTCGAGGACGATCTGCGCGACGGCACGCTGGTCGACGTGCTGCCGGGCTGGGCGCCGAAGGGCGGCGTGGTGCACGCGGTGTTTCCGTCGCGGCGCGGGCTGTTGCCGCGCGTACGGCTGCTGATCGACTTCCTGGCCGAACACATCCGGAAGGATTGACGGGCGGCGCGCTGTTTGCGGCGCCCGCGCGCGCGTCGGTCGCAGCCGCGATCGGTGCGCCGAATGCCGTGACGCGTCCGCCGGCCGGCGCAGAAGGCTGAGCGGGAACGGGGCCGGGCGCCGTCACAATCTGACGAACCGGCGTCGGCGAAGGGCCGCGTGTGTTTCGGCGGGCTGACCGCCGGGCCGCACGCGGCGGCGCACCCGCGTGTAACCCCTGATGCATGCGGATGCGCGGGTTGTCGCGGATTGGTGTTAAATATATTTCGGCGCGCCCCGGCTTGGCGCGCGAAACGGGGCGCACCGGGCATCGGCGTAAACCCGGAGCGAAAACGGCACGAAGGATCGAAAACGAATCGGGCGCATCAGACCCGATCGGACAGACGGCAGGATTCATCTTGAATACCGAACCGCAAAATTCTCGTTACAGCCTCGGGCTCGCGGCGGAAGTACTCGCGTCCGAGCAAAGCGTGCTGAGGCTGATCACGCGCAACACACCGCTACCGGAACTGCTGGTCGAGGTCTGCCGGCGTGCCGAGGCGTTGCTCGGCGACGGCGCGTCATGCACGATCCTGCTGCTCGATACGGACGGCGCGCACGTGCGCGTCGGCGCGGCGCCCTCGCTGCCCGCGCAGTACAGCGCGGCGATCGACGGCGCGCCGATCGGGCCGGCAGCCGGCTCATGCGGCACGGCGATGTACGAGCGCCGGATGATCGCCGTCGAAGACATCGAAACCGATCCACTGTGGGCCGACTACCGTTCCGTCGCATTGCCGCTGGGCCTGCGCGCGTGCTGGTCGGTGCCCTTTCTCGACGACGCGGGCGCCGTGCTCGGCGCATTCGCCGTCTATCACCGCACACCGTGCCGGCCAAGCGATGAGGAAGCCGAACTGCTGCGCGATATCGGCAACAGCGTCGGCCTCGCGGTGCACCAGGACCGGATCGCGCGGCAGCTCGCGCGCAGCGAGGAGCATCACCGGCTCGTCGTCAACAGCCTGAACGAAGGAATCCTCGTCGTGTCGCGCGACGGTGTCGTGGTCGCGAGCAACCCGAGCGCGAACCGGATGATGCGCGTGAAGGGCGATCTCGTCGGCCGGCGGCTGTCCACGGTGATCCTGCGCAAGCTGCGCGAGGACGGCACGCCGATCGCGCCCGACGCGTGGCCAAGCCGGCTCGCGCTCGAGACGGCCACGCCGATGCTCGACTACACGGTCGGCTTCGGCCTCGCGGACGGCGACATCATCTGGGTGCGCGGCAATGCGGTGCCGATCGTGAGGCCCGGCGAGACGCAGGCCGACTCGGTGCTCGTGTCGTTCAACGACATCGGCCCCGTGCGCGAAGCGCAGCAGCAACTGCGCTACCTGGCGACGCGCGATGCGCTGACGGGCCTCTACAACCGTCGCTGGCTCGCCGACCGCATGCGCGAGCTGTTCGGCGGGCACGATGCGGCGGGCGGGCCCGCGCGCGTCGCGATCCTGTTCATCGATCTCGTCGGTTTCAAGAAGGTCAACGACACGGCCGGCCACGACGCGGGCGACGCACTGCTGCGCAGCGTCGCGGCGCGGCTCGAGGCCTGCGCGGGCGGCCGCTACGCGCTCACGCGCGTCGGCGGCGACGAGTTCGTGATCCTCGTCGACGACTGCGACGATCCCGACCGCCTCGCGGTGCTCGCGCGCGAGGTGATCGACGCGATCGCGAAGCCGTTCGCGATCGCGAACAACGAGTACTGGCTCGGCGTGTCGATCGGGATCAGCGTGGCGCCCCGTGACGGCGACGATGCGGTCACGCTGATGCGCAACGCCGATTCGGCGATGTACGACGCGAAGCAGCGCGGCCGCAACCATTTCACGTTCTTCACCGCGCAGCTCAACCTGCGGCTGCAGCGCCGCTTCGCGGTCGAGCAGTCGCTGCGGCGCGCGCTGACGTCGGACATGCTGCGGCTCGCGTATCAGCCCGTCGTCGATGCGCGCAGCGGCCGCACGGTCGGCGCGGAAGCGCTGCTGCGCTGGACCAGCCCTGAGCTCGGACCGATGTCGCCGGCGGAATTCATTCCGGTCGCGGAAGATACGGGGCTGATCGTCGCGATCGGCCAGTGGGTGCTCGAAACGGCCTGCAGGCAGGCGGCCGAATGGCGCCGCACGATCGCCCCCGACCTGATGCTGGCCGTCAACCTGTCGCCCCGGCAGTTCCACGAAGGGCTCGTCGAATCGGTCGGCCGCTGTCTCGCGCAAACGCAGCTCGATCCGTCCGCGCTCGAACTCGAGATCACCGAAGGACTGCTGATGAACGACACGGACACCGTGCTGCCGATGCTCGAAGCGCTCACGGACATGAACGTGCGGATCTCGGTCGACGATTTCGGTACGGGCTATTCGTCGCTCGCTTACCTGAAGCGCTTTCCGCTGCACAACCTGAAAGTCGACCGCTCGTTCGTGTCGGGCGTGCCCGAGCATCACGACTCGGTCGCGATTACGCAGGCCGTCGTCGCGATGGCGCATTCGCTCGGCATGAAGGTCACGGCGGAGGGCGTCGAGACGCAGGCGCAGTCGTGGTTCCTGCAGCAGATCGGCTGCGACATGCAGCAGGGTTACCTGTTCAGCCGCCCGCTGGACCCGAGCGACTACGCGCGCCGGCTCGGCGCCGCGTAAGCGACGCGCGCGATCAGTCGCGCGGCGCGCCGAACCCGCCGGCGCCGGGCGGCGTCGGCGACGTATCGATCTCGACGCGGTTCTTGCCTTCGTGCTTCGCGCGATACAGCGCGCGGTCGGCCGCTTCGATCAGCACGGTCGTCGGCAGGCCGGGTGCGGGCACGATGCTCGCGCCGCCGATGCTGATCGTCACGGTGTTGCCGGTCGACGAATGCGCGTGCCGCAGCCGCAGCGCCTCGATGGCGAGCCGGATCTTCTCGCCGAGCAGCCGCGCCGCGCCCGGCGACGTCGCCGGCATCACGACCGCGAACTCCTCGCCGCCGAAGCGCGCGGCGAGATCGCCCGATTGCCCGAGGCAGCGCTCGATGGTCGACGCGATCTGCTTGAGCACGCTGTCGCCCGACACGTGTCCGTACGTGTCGTTGTACAGCTTGAAATTGTCGACGTCGATCATCAGCAGCGACAGCTCGCTGCGCTCGCGCGTGCCGCGGCGCCATTCGGCGGCCAGGTATTCGTCGAGATAGCGCCGGTTCGACAGCCCCGTCAGGCCGTCGGAATGCGTGAGGCGCCGCAGTTCGAGATTGGCTTCGAGCAGTTGCTGCTGCGATTGCCGCAGTGCGCGATAGGCCTCGTCGCGCTGCAGCAGGTTCATATATGAACGCGAGTGATAACGGATGCGCGCGACGAGCTCGATGCGGTCGGGCAGCTTCACGAGGTAGTCGTTCGCGCCGGCCGCGAACGCGGCGCTCTTGATCACCGGTTCTTCCTGCGTCGACAGCACGATGATCGGCACGTCGCGTGTCGCCGGGTTCGCGCGGTACGACTTCACGAGGCTCAGCCCGTCGATGCCGGGCATCACGAGGTCCTGCAGGATCACGGTCGGCCGCGTGTCGATCGCAGTGGCCATCGCGTCGTCCGAGCGCGGGCAGTAGTGGAAGTCGATGCCTTCCTCGTCGACGAGCGCGCGCCGGACGGCTTCCGCGACGATCGTCTGGTCGTCGACCAGCAGCACCATGGCCGGCACGTCGGCGGTCGGCGTGATCGGGCTGCCCGGCGGGCGGGTCAGGTCGCTAGTCATGGTCGATGCGGCGTGTTGCGAGGGCAGGCATGGGTGTTGCGCGTGTTCATCGGGCTCAGATCCGCGCGAGCGCCGCCAGCTCGCCCGCGATGCGTCCGAGCGGCAGGATCGCGCGCGCCGCGCCGAGCGTCGCGGCTGCCTTCGGCATGCCGTACACGGCGCTGGTCGCCTCGTCCTGCGCGATCGTATGGTAGCCCTTCATCCGCAGCGCCTTCAGGCCGATCGCACCGTCGCGTCCCATCCCCGTCAGCAGCACGCCGATCACGCGGCCGGGCCAGTGCTCGGTCAGGCTGTTGAAGAACACGTCGACCGATGGACGATACGGCGTGGCGGCCGGCTCGCGCGTGTATTCGAGCGTGCCGGTGCGCGTGATGCGCAGATGATCGTCGGTCGCGGCGAGCAGCGCGACGCCCGGCTGCGGACGGTCGCCTTCGCGCGCGACGCGCACGGCGAGCGGCGTCTGGCCGTCGAGCCATTGCGCCATGCCTTCCGCGAACGCGCGATCGACGTGCTGCACGATCACGATCGGTGCGCTGAAATCGGCCGGCAGGCCGCCGAGGATCGACGCGAGCGCGCCGGGGCCACCGGCCGACGCACCGATCGCGATCAGCGGGCCGCCGCCGGCGCGGGCGGCCGTGCCGGCGAGGCGCGTGCCGCCCGGCGCGTCGAGCAGCCGGCCGATCTGGTCGATCTTCGCGAGCAGGAGCCGGGTCGTGTCGCCGGCCGCGCCGTCGCCGAGCCGCGGTGTATCGACCGCGTCGAGCGCACCGGCGCCCATCGCCTCGAATACGCGCCACGCATTCGCGCCGATGCAGCTCGTCACGATCAGGATCGCGCACGGTCGTTCGGATCGCATGATCCGCCGCGTCGCTTCGATCCCGTCGAATTTCGGCATGATCAGGTCCATCAGCACGACGTCGGGCGGCTGCGCGGCGCACAGTTCGACGGCTTGCGCGCCGTCGGTCGCGACCCACAGCACGCGGTGCTCGGGCCGGCGCGCGATCGCGCGGCGCATCGCCTCGACGGCAAGCGGGAGGTCGTTGACGATGCCGATGTTCACAAGCGGAATTCTCCGGTCGGTTCGTAGTGTTGGAGGGTGGCCGGGTTCATGGAAGGGGCTGCCTGTCCGCTGCCGCCGGGTGGCATCGGCGGCCGGACGGCACGGTATTCTTTTGGGTTGACGACGCCCCGCATGCTGTCATGCGGCGCGGGCGGCGGCAATCGAAAAATTTGCCCATTGTGCCGTTTCAGTGCGTTTCCTCTATGACTGCACGGTGTTTCCGGGCGACACGGGGCGGCGGGCCGGTGCGTCCGCGCCTGCCGGGCCGCCGATCGTGCCGGCGCAGCCCGCGCAAGCCGGCATGTTACGGTGTGCCGGCCTCGACGAGGTCGAAGCCTTCATGAGCGAACCGGACCGCGCCAGCAACGGCGCCGTCGCCAACCTGCCGAGGATCTTCACGTAGGCTGACTACCGGCAACTGCGCGCGGGGAAGCGGTTCACCGTGGGCGCCGGCGCGCCGGCCGCATGGCGGGCCGCACCGGGCAGCCGGCCGCGCAGCGGATGCGCGGCCGTGTCGTCAATGGCTGCGCGCGTAGCCCTGGATCAGCGCGCGCATCATCCCCTCGACCGTCGCGTCGAGCAGGTCGCCTTCCTGCTCGGCTTCCTCGACGAGCGCGGCATAGGCCGTCGCGAGCGTCACGCGGTCGACTTCGTGGTGTTGTTCCATCAGCGTCACCATCCCGTCCTTCGCCAGATGAGCGGAGAACGCGCGGCTGCCGATGGTCTGGAATACGTCAATCATGGCGGCTCTCCCGTCCGTTGCCGATGCTTTCCAGTGTAGTCGGCGGCCCTGGGCTCCGCCACGCACGGCTGCCGGTCGACCAGCAGGCCGCTGTTTCCTCCGATGAAACACCGTCGACACACGGCCGGGGCACGGTATCCGCACGCTTCAACGTTTACCCGGAGCAGTAAATTGTCGACTTTTTATCGATAAAGTCTCGTGTTAGATTTCGCCGTCCGAGTCCGATGCAAACCGGGCCGGCAGCGCGCGGCGGGCGTGCCGCGCGTCGAGACACAAGGAGGGGAAATGCTGGTGCTGATTGGGGTGCCGATCGTCGTGATCGGTTTCGCGCTGCGCTTCAACGCGCTGCTGGTGGTCACGATCGCGGGGCTCGCGACGGGGCTCGCGGGCGGGCTGAATCTCGTCGACATCGTCAGCGCGTTCGGCAAGGCGTTTACCGAAAACCGCTACATGGGGCTGATCTGGCTGACGCTGCCGGTGATCGCGCTGCTCGAGCGCAACGGGCTCAAGGAGCAGGCGAAGAGGATGATCTCGCGCGTGCAGGCGGCCACCACGGGCCGCGTGCTGATGCTGTACTTCGTGCTGCGCCAGGCCACGGCCGCGCTCGGCCTCACGTCGCTCGGCGGCCACGCGCAGATGGTGCGGCCGCTGATCGCGCCGATGGCCGAAGCCGCCGCCGTCAGCCGGCACGGCGAGCTGCCCGAGGCGGTGCGCCAGCAGATCCGCGCGCATGCGTCGGGCGCCGACAACGTCGCCGTGTTCTTCGGCGAAGACATCTTTATCGCGATCCAGTCGATCCTGCTGATCAAGGGCTTTCTCGAACAGAACGGGATCTCGATCGAGCCGCTGCAACTGTCGGTGTGGGCGATCCCGACCGCGATCGCCGCGCTGCTGATCCACTGCACGCGCCTCGCGCTGCTCGACCGCCGGCTGACGCGCGGCTTCGGCCTGGTGAAGCAGGAGGGCGCGCGATGATCGGCCTCGAATCGCTGTACACGCTCGCGGGGCTGATGTTCGCCGCGTTCGCCTACTTCAACCTGACGGACCGCACGAACCCGCGCCGCGTCTTCAATTTCGCATTCTGGGCGATCTACGCGGCCACGTTCCTGTTCGGCGCGCTGCTGCCGCATTTCGTGACGGGCTGCCTCGCGATCGCGCTCGCGGTGATCGCGGGCTCCGGCAAGCTCGGGCGCGGCAAGTCCGACGAAGCGGGCGAAGCGGCGGCCGTGCGGCGCGAGACGCTCGCGCAGCGCTTTGGCAACCGGCTGTTCCTGCCCGCGCTGCTGATTCCGCTCGTCACGCTGATCGGCACGTTCGCGCTGAAGCACGTGCCGTTCGTCGAAGCGAAGAGCGTGACGCTGATCTCGCTCGTGCTCGGCACGATCGTCGCGTTCGTCGTCGCGCTCGCGATGCTGCGCGATTCGCCCGTGCATGCGCTGAAGGAAGCACGCCACACGATGGACGCGGTCGGCTGGGCCGCGATCCTGCCGCAGATGCTCGCGGCGCTCGGCGCGCTGTTCGCGGTCGCGGGCGTCGGCGGCGTGGTGTCGGGGCTCGTGAGGGACTGGGTGCCGATCGATTCGCCGTTCGCGGTGGTGGCGGCGTACACCGTCGGAATGGCGCTGTTCACGATGATCATGGGCAACGGCTTCGCCGCGTTTCCGGTGATGACGGCCGGCATCGGCCTGCCGCTGATCGTCCACCAGTTCCACGGCAACCCGGCGATCGTCGGCGCGATCGGGATGCTGAGCGGCTTCTGCGGTACGCTGATGACGCCGATGGCCGCGAACTTCAACATCGTGCCGGCGGCGCTGCTCGAACTGAAGGACAAGAACGGCGTGATCAAGACGCAGTGGCCGACAGCCTTGCTGCTGCTCGCCGTGAACACGCTGCTGATGTATGCGTTCGCATTCCGCTTCTGACGAGAGACGCACATGACCGACCGACTCACCCCCGAACTCGCCTCGAAATTCGCATCGCTCGCGCTCGCGCACCTGACCCGCGAATATCCGAACAAGCTCACGCATTCGCTCGAAGGCCCGCACGACGTGCAGGGGCCGCGCGCGCTGCATCCGATCTTCTACGGCAGCTACGACTGGCACTCGTGCGTGCACGGCTACTGGCTCGTGCTGCGCGTGCTCGAACGCTACCCGGCGTTGCCGGAAGCCGAGCGCATCGTCGCGACCGTCGATGCGCACTTCACCGATGCGAACGTCGCCGGCGAGCGCGCGTATCTCGCGCTGCCGCACAACAGCGGCTTCGAGCGGCCCTACGGCTGGGCGTGGCTGCTCGCGTTATCCGCGCAACTCGAGCGGCTCGCGCTGAAGGGCGCGCTGCCGCAGGCCGCGCGCTGGGCGAAGACGATGGCGCCGCTCACCGAGCTGTTCGTGTCGCGTTTCGAAACCTTCCTGCCGAAAGCGACCTATCCGCTGCGCGTGGGCACGCATTTCAACACTGCGTTCGCGCTGGCGCTCACGCTCGACTTCGCGCGCGACACGCAGCGCGACGGGCTCGCGGCGCTGATCGTCGATACCGCGAAGCGCTGGCACCTGAACGACGTCGCGTGCCAGGCGTGGGAGCCGTCGGGCGACGAATTCCTGTCGCCTGCACTGATGGAAGCCGAGCTGATGCGGCGCGTGCTGCCCGCGGCCGAATTCGACGGCTGGTTCGCACGCTTCCTGCCCGATCTCGCGCGCGGCGAGCCGGCGACGCTGTTCGAGCCGGCGACGGTCAGCGACCGCAGCGACGGCAAGATCGCGCACCTCGACGGGCTGAACCTGAGCCGTGCGTGGTGCCAGCGTGCGCTGGCCGGCGCGCTGCCGGAAGGCGATGCGCGGCGCGCGAAGCTGCTCGACGCGGCCGACCGGCATCTCGCGAGCGCGCTCGCGCACGTGGCGGGCGACTACATGGGCGAGCACTGGCTCGCGACGTTCGCGCTGCTCGCGCTGGACGCGTAGCGCGCGAAACCCCGCCGGCGGCAAGGTCTTCGGCGCGCGGCTATACTCGCCGCTCGGGCCGTTTCGCGCAGCATGCGTTGCACGAAACGGCCATCCGCCAGTTCGCCGCCTCGCCATGGACAAGCTGATTTCCTACGTTGCCGCGATCCACGGGCTCGCCGGCCCGGTGCAGATCGTGTCGCATGCTACGTCGCACGACCGCTGGACCGACGACGATGTCGAGGTCACGCGTGCCGAAACCGAATACCGCTTCGACAACGGCGCGATCGTGCGCCGCTCGGTCGAGCAGGACCGCGCACCGTCCGACCTGCTGTGCGCGGAATGCTGGATCGACTACGACGTGCTCCACCATCCCGATGCGCAGCCGATCAGCCCGTCGCGGCTGACGTTCGACAACGCGTGCCGAGAAACTTTCTGGCTGCGCTACCACCTCGCGTGAACGACCGAGTGCACGCGACCGTCCCAGGCCAACCGACGCCGTTCGACGGCGTGAAGGATTCGGGGCTCGGGTACAAGAAAGGCATGCAGCAAGCGATGAAGCGCTTCACGAACGTGAAGACGCATTCGCTGCCGTGGTGAGCGAAGCGGGGAAGGGCGTGTCACGCCCTCCCGCCGCCCTGGGCGTTACTGATAGAAGTTGAGCGTGACCATCGCCGAACGGCCCGGCGCCCACGTCGCGTAGATCGGGTACGCGCTCGCGTAATACTTCTTGTCGAACAGGTTCTGCACGTTGAGCTGCACGTCCATCGTCTTGTTCACGCGCCACGTCGCGGCCGCGTCGAAGCGTGCATAGCCGGGCGTCCACTTCCTGGTCGTCGCCGACACCGACGCATAGGTCTGGCTCATCACCGTCGCACCCGCGCCGAGCGTGAGCTTCGGCATCACGTCGTAGCTCGTCCACAGCGTGAAGTTGTGCTTCGGCACCATCACCATCGGCAGGCCCGATGCGCCCGGGCTGCCGGGGCCGGCGTCGGTCGTGATCGCGTTCAGGTACGAGTAGCCGCCGAACACGTGCCACTTCGGCGTCAGGTTGCCCGCGAAGCCGAATTCGAAACCGCGCACGCGCTGCTTGCCCGCGTTGACCGTGTGACCGAGGCCGTCGCTCACGCGCGCGTTGGTCTTTTCGGTCTGGAACAGGGCCGACGTCAACGACAGCTGATCCTGCAGCACGTCCCACTTCGCGCCGATCTCGATGTTGCGCGAGCGCTCGGGCGCGAGGTCCTGGTTCGTCGCGGTGATCTGGTCGGTGCCGCCGCCGAGGCCGCCGTTCGAACCCGGCGGATTCGACGACGTGCCGTACGACGCGTACAGGCTCACGTTGGTCACCGGCTTGAACACGAGGCCGAACTGATAGCTGAACAGGTTCGACGTGTTCGACAGGTCGGCGACGCCGGCCTGCTTGCCAGTCGTGTCGTAACGGTCGAAACGCAGTCCCGTGTTGAACTGCCAGCGCTCGGACAGTTTCACCGTGTCGAAAATGTACGCGGATACCGTGTCGGTGCGCGTGTTCGTCGTCGCGCCGGGGAAGGCCTTGTCGCCGTTCAGCACGATGCTGCCGGTCCACGGCATGTTCGGGTTCCAGCCGCCGGCGAGCGGCGTGCAGTTGCCGGCCACCGAGCATGGGCCGCCCGAGCGGATGTTGTTGCCGGCGGAATCCGACACGAGATAGCCCTCGTAGCGCGCCTGTTCATGGCTGAACTCGACGCCGGCCGTCATCGTGTGCTTCATGCCGAACAGGCTGGCGCTGCCGGTGACTTCGGTCTGGTTCGAGAAGCCGTTGAGCGCGTACTTGCCGCTCTTCGCCTGCAGGCCCAGCAGGTTCGGGTTCGACGCGAGGATCTGCGGATTCGTCGCCACGTAGTCGAGCGTCGAGCGGCCGAACATCGTCGTGTTCTTCAGCTTCCAGTCGTCGTTGATCTTGTGCTCGATGCGCACTTCGCCGGTGTCGGTCTGCCCGTAGCGGTAATCGCGCGTGTTCAGCCCGAAGAACTGCCCGCGATCGGTCGGCACCGGCGTGCCGCCCGACGCGCGGAACGGCACGCTGAAGTCCGGCATGTCGTACGAGTTTATGTGGTAGTAGCTGACCGTGACCGTGGTCGGCGTGTTCAGCCCGAACACGATCGACGGCGCGACGCCCCAGCGCTTGTTGTACACGTCGTTGCGGCCGGCCTGGTTCGCGTCGTGACCCATCACGTTCAGGCGCACGGCCGTCGTGTCATTGATCTTGCGGTTCGCGTCGACCGTCGCGCGCTTGTAGCCGTCGGTGCCGAAGCCGATGCTGCTGTTGATGAAGTTGTCGTTCTTCGGCGTCTTCGTGACGATGTCGATGCTGCCGCCCACCGAGCCGCGGCCCGCGTAGACCGAATCGGGGCCCTTGATCACGCTGATCTGCTCGACCGCGAACGTCTCGCGGTTCTGCAGCCCCGAGTCGCGCATCCCGTCGACGAAGATCGAGTTGCGCGATTCGAAGCCGCGGATCACCGGACGGTCGGCCGACGGGTTCGCGGCCGCGTCGCCGCCGAGGAACGTGATGCCGGGCACCGAGCGCAGCGCGTCCGCGAACGACGTGACGTTCTTTTCCTTGATCAGCTGCTCGGGAATCACGGTGACCGAGCGCGGCGTGTCGAGCAGCGGCGCGGTGAACTTGTACGACGGCGAGCGCTTCACCTGCATGTCCGACAGCGCCGACGACTGGACCTCGATCGTCGGCAGCGTCGCCGGGATGTCGGCGGCAGGGGCGGGAACGGTGGCGGGAGCAGTAGCGGCGGAAGCGAGCAGCGGCGTCAGGAAAACGGAGCAGGTCAGCGCCGACACGAGGGCGCGAGGCCTCGTCTTGAACTGGGCAGGCATATCGGGAAGCAGCGGAGGGTTCGGTGATCGGGCGCGTTTTCGCGATGCGGGCAGCACAGCCTGAAACATCGGAGAACGGCAATGCAAATGCGTATGATTCGCGTTTGCGACCGCAATTGTACGGATTAGTATTAAATATGTAAACGATTGAATGGTTTTTGTACTAATCCAGTCAGGTTTTCGTGGGGGCGATTGCCTTTGCGCCGTGTGCAACACCGCTTTCCATCGCCTGGCCGGCGCGCGGCGGCGGCGACTCGCTACACTGCCGTACCGGTTGGACGGGCCCCGGCAGTCAGGCCCCGAGCAAGGAGACAAAACACGATGGACATCCAACGCGCAGCGGTCGTCACGTACCGTGGCAACGCGATCGAGAACACGCACGTCGCTCATGTGGCGGTGGTCGATGCACGCGGCAGGTTGCTGGCCCGGTTCGGCGATCCGTTCCGGATGACGCTGGCGCGGTCGGCAGCCAAGCCGGCGCAGGCGCTGTCGGTGATCGAGACGGGCGCGCCCGAGCGCTTCGGCTTCGACGATGCGGACATCGCGCTGATGTGCGCGTCGCACAGCAGCGAGGACCGCCACATCGAACGCACGCGGGCGATGCTCGCGAAGGTCGCCGCACACGAATCGGACCTGCGTTGCGGCGGCCATCCGCCGCTGTCCGATGCGGTGTACCGGTCGTGGATCAAGCGCGACTACACGCCGACCGGCGTGTGCAGCAATTGTTCGGGCAAGCATGTGGGGATGCTGGCCGGCGCGCAGGCGATCGGCGCGGCGATCGCCGACTACCATCTGCCCGACCATCCGATGCAGGTGCGCGTGAAGCATGTGGTGGCCGATGCATGCGGGTTGCGCGACGACGAAGTCGACTGGGGCATCGACGGGTGCAACCTGCCGACGCCGGCGTTTTCGCTGGATCGCCTCGCGCGCCTTTACGCGTCGCTGGCCGACGGTGCCGATGCGGTGGAGGCAGGCGGCGCGATCACTGATCGCGTCCGTGCGCTGGCGCGCATTCATCGTGCGATGACGGCCCATCCGGAACTCGTTGCCGGCGACGGGCGCTACTGCACGGTGCTGATGAACGCGTTCGACGGGCAGGTGGTCGGCAAGCTCGGCGCCGATGCGTGCTACGGGATCGGCGTGCGCGCGTCGGAACGCACGCGGCAGCTCGGTGCGGACGGCGCGCTCGGTATCTCGGTGAAGATCGAGGACGGCAATCTGGACGTGCTCTACATGGTCGTCAGCGAAGTCCTCGAGCGGCTGCAGATCGGCACGGCCGCGCAGCGCGCGCAACTGGCCGGCTTCCACCGGCCGCGGATGCTCAACACGCAGGGCGTCGAGTTCGGGCACGCCACGTTCCCGTTCGAATTGCAGGCGGCCTGAGCGCCACCGGCGCACCAGCGCACCGGCGCACCGGCGCGCGGCCCGCGATCCGGGCCGCGCGCTACGCGCGTGCGCCGCGGATCTTTGCGAGTTCGAGTTCCGACAGCTCGCCGATATGCGCGAGGTGCTCCGCGAGAAAATCCTTCAGCACGCGCAGCTTCGCCGAGCTGCGCCGGTTCGCCAGATACGCGATGTAGATGTAGTCGCCCGTCAGCCGGTTCTGCAGCCGGTAGCGCGGCAACACGGCTTCGAGCCGGCCGCTCGCGAGCAGGTCGCGCACGAGCCAGATCTCGAACTCCGCGATGCCGAGCCCCGCGCAGGTCGCTTCGAGCAGCAGCTCCGAATGATCGGTGACGAGATTGCCGGCCGGCAGCACGCTGTGCCGCGCGTCGCCGTTCACGAATTCCCAGCGCGGATCGCCTTCCGGATGCACGTAGCGCAGGCAGTTGTGGTGCTTCAGGTCGTCGGGTGACGCCGGGCGTCCGCAGCGGTCGAGATAGCCGGGCGTCGCGCACAGGATGCTGTCGTTGCGCGACAGCCGGTGGACGACCAGGTTATCCAGGTAGTTCTCGCCTTCGTGGATGTCGAGATCGAAGCCGCCGGCCACGAGGTCGTTGTGGTTGTCGGTGAGCCGCACGTCGAGCTGGATCGTCGGATAGCGCGCGAGAAACGGCGGGACCAGCGGCGCGAGATGACGGCGGCCGAACGCGACCGGCGCGGTGAGCTTCAGCGGGCCGCTCGGTTGCGCATTCAGCTCGGCGACGACGCGCAGCGTGTCGTCGAGATCGGCGATCAGCGTGACCGCTCGCTCCAGATAGATGTGACCTGCTTCGGTGAGCGTCACGCTGTGCGTCGACCGGTGCAGCAGCGCGACGCCGAGGGCCTCCTCGATTGCCGTGACCTTGCGCGCGACGGTCGACGTCGACACGTGCATCTCCTTCGCGACTGCCGAAAAACTCCCCGTTTCGACCACTCTCACGAACGCACGCATCGCGCCCAGGTGATCGACGCCGGTTTCTCTCGCGCCTTTTTTCATTTTGATTCTCGCTGTTGCGTCCCACGCAAAACCGCTTTCGATAATACAGAAGCGAGCTTGTTTTTGCAAAGGCATAGAATTGCGAACCCGTTGCGTCGGGAAGCGGTGGACGACGGCGGCACGAGACATTCAGGAGGGCACGATGACAGAACACGGCTTCCGCGTCGAAGCGGATCTTTTAGGTAAGCGAAGTATTCCGGCAGACGCCTATTACGGTGTCCATACGCAGCGCGCGAAAGAGAATTTCGACATCACGGGCCGCACCATTGCGTCGCTGCCGTACCTCGTGATGGCGCTCGCGGCCGTGAAGGAAGCGGCGGCCGACGCCAACTGCGAGCTCGGGCTGCTGCCGCGGCCGTATCGCGATGCGATCGCCGCCGCGTGCGTCGAGATCCGCGAAGGGCGCCTGCACGACCAGTTCGTCGTCGACATCATCCAGGGCGGCGCCGGCACGTCGACCAACATGAACGCGAACGAGGTGATCTGCAACCGCGCACTCGAGATCATGGGGCATGCGCGCGGGCAGTACGAATACCTGCACCCGAACGAGCACGTCAATCTCGCGCAGAGCACCAACGACGTCTATCCGACCGCGATCCGCGTCGCGACGTGCTTCGCGGTCGAGCACCTGCTCGAAGCGATGGCGCGGCTGCGCGATGCATTCGCCGAACGGGCCGACGCGTTCGCCGGCCTGCTGAAGCTCGGCCGCACGCAGTTGCAGGACGCGGTGCCGATGACGCTCGGCCAGGAATTCTCGACCTACGCGGTGATGCTGACGGAAGACATCGCGCGGCTTCAGGAAGCCGGCTGGCTGATTCGCGAGATCAATCTCGGTGCGACCGCGATCGGCACGGGGATCACCGCGCATCCGGAGTACGCGGAGAAGGCGCTGGCCGCGCTGCGGCGCATCACCGGGCTCGACCTGAGCACCGCGCCGAACCTGATCGAGGCGACGCAGGATTGCGGCGCGTTCGTGCAGGTGTCGGGCGTGCTCAAGCGGATCGCCGTCAAGCTGTCGAAGATCTGCAACGACCTGCGACTGCTGTCGAGCGGCCCGCGCGCCGGGTTCGGCGAGATCAACCTGCCGCCCGTGCAGGCCGGCTCGTCGATCATGCCCGGCAAGGTGAATCCGGTGATTCCGGAAGTCGTCAACCAGGTCGCGTTCGAGGTGTTCGGCAACGACCTGACCGTGACCTTCGCGGCCGAGGCCGGGCAGCTTCAGCTCAACGCGTTCGAGCCGGTGATCGCCAGCGCGCTGTTCCGCAGCTTCAGCCATCTGACGGCCGCGTGCACGACGCTCGAGCAGCGCTGCGTGAGCGGCATCACCGCGAATCCCGAGCGGCTGCGCGAAACCATGGAGCGCTCGGTTGCGCTCGCCACCGCATTGAATCCGTACATCGGCTACAAGCGTGCGACCGACGTCGCCGCCGAAGCGCACGCAACCGGCAAATCGATTCGCGAGGTCGTGCTGGAACGCGAACTGATGACCGCCGCGCAACTCGACGAAGCGCTGCAGCCCGAAGCGCTGATCCGCCCGCGCGTGTTCTGACACCGGCCGCGCTCGCGGCCGTACCGAAAGCGCCCCCGAGCGGGGCGCGACATATCGACAAACAACGGAGACTCACGATGAAACACCCCAGCGAGCGCCCGGCCGGTCCGGCCGGCGGCGCGGATTCCCGCCATGCCGATCCCGATGCGATGTTCGCGTCGCACGAAGCCGGTTATGCGAAACAGTTGAAGCCGCGGCACGTGCAGATGATCGCCATGGGCGGCGCGATCGGCACGGGCCTCTTTCTCGGCGCGGGCGGGCGCCTGCAAAGCGCGGGGCCCGCACTGGCGCTCGTGTATCTCGTGTGCGGCGTGTTCGCGTTCCTGATCATGCGCGCGCTCGGCGAACTCGTGATGCACCGGCCGACCAGCGGCAGCTTCGTGTCGTACGCACGGGAATTCATGGGCGAGCGCGCATCGTTCGTCGCCGGCTGGATGTACTACCTGAACTGGGCGACGACCGGCATCGTCGACATCACCGCGGTCGCGATCTACATGAAGTACTGGGCCGTGTTCACCGACGTGCCGCAATGGGTGTTCGCGCTCGGCGCACTCGGGATCGTGTCGGTCATGAACATGATCGGCGTGAAGGTATTCGGCGAGATGGAGTTCTGGTTCTCGCTCGTCAAGGTCGGCACGCTCGCGGTGTTCCTCGCGGTCGGCGCGGTGTTTCTCGCGAGCGGCCATCCGGTCGCCGGCCAGATGCCGGGTCTGCATCTCGTGGCGGATCACGGCGGGATCTTTCCGCACGGCATCCTGCCGGCCGTGCTGATCGTGCAGGGCGTCGTGTTCGCGTACGCGAGCATCGAGCTCGTCGGCGTCGCGGCGGGCGAGACCGCCGATGCGCGCAAGGTGCTGCCGAAGGCGATCAACAGCGTGATGTGGCGCATCGCGCTGTTCTACGTCGGCTCGGTCGTGCTGTTGACGATGCTGCTGCCGTGGACCGCGTACAGCTCGCACGAAAGCCCGTTCGTCACGTTCTTCAGCAAGCTCGGCGTGCCGTACGTCGGTACCGTGATGAACGTCGTGGTGCTGACGGCCGCGCTGTCGAGCCTGAATTCCGGCCTCTATTCGACCGGGCGCGTGTTGCGTTCGCTCGCGATGGGCGGCTCGGCGCCGCGCTTCGTGTCGCGGATGAATGCGCGCGGCGTGCCGTATGGCGGGATCCTGATCACGGTCGCGATCAATGCGATCGGCGTGCCGCTGAACTACATCGTCCCGGCGCAGGCATTCGAGATCGTGCTGAACATGGCGTCGCTCGGGATCATCACGACGTGGGGCTTCATCGTGATGTGCCAGATCCTGTTCCGCCGCAAGGTCAATCGCGGCGAGCTGAAGGACGTGTCGTTCCGGATGCCCGGCGCGCCGTTCACGTCGTGGCTCACGCTCGCGTTCCTCGTCGGCGTGCTGGTGCTGATGGCGTTCGACTATCCGGGCGGCACGTGGACGATCGCGATGATTCCGGTGGTCGTGCTCGCGCTGGTGGTCGGCTGGAAGCTCGCGAAGCGCGGTGCCGAGCGCGAGCGGGCGGTTGCAGCGCCTGCCTCTGCGCGTGTCGTTGCCGATCCCGCACGCAACGCGTGACGTTATGCGCCGGGGGCGTCGGTCCGTTTGTCGGGCCGGCGCCTCCGGTGCGGTCAGTTCAACCCGGTGCGCTCGCCGACCCAGCGGGCGAAATCGCCGGCCATTTCCGCAGTCAGTTCGTGCCCGGCCGCGTACAGCCGCGTATCGTGTGCGACGCCGAGCGCCGTGAGCTTCGCGTCGGCCGTGTCGGCCCAGGCGACGGGCAGCTTGTCGTCGAAGCGGCCGTGGACGATCAGCGCATGGAGCGGACGAAGCGCATCGCGCGGCGCGATCAGCGGATCGATTTCCGGCAGAATGCGCCCGCACAGCATGGCGAACGCGCTCACGTCTTCCGGTGACGTGAGGCCGACGCCGGCGCTCATGATGCCGCCCTGGCTGAAGCCGGCGATCACGGTCGGGAGCGCGGAATCCGCGCCGTCCTGCGCACGGAACGCGCGCAGCAGCGCGATCAGCTGCACGCGGCTGGCGTCCGCGCGGGCCGCATCGATTTCGGGGCCGTTCGGGCCGAAGCGCACCGGAAACCACGCATGCTGATTGGGCCCGAACGTGAGCGGCCCGCGCAGGAACGCGATTTCGATGCGCGGATCGATCGCGTCGGCCACGTTCATCAGGTTGGTTTCGTTGCCGCCGACGCCGTGCAGCAGCAACAGGCGCGCAGCGGGGCGGCCGGCAGCCGGGCGCAGCCGGTACTGGAGGCCCGAATCGGGATCGGTGGTCAGCGGCAGGACGTCGGTCATCGCGTGGGTCCGGAAAGGGGAACGATGCGACAGTCTAGAGCGTGCTGGCGGGGAGGTGAATCGCCGGATGGCGATTGATTGTTTCCTGGCGGGAATGAATCCGATCGCGTGCATCGGGGCCGGAACGCTCGCGCGGGCGACGTGCAATCCGAAGTTTGTGCGCCTGCGCCGCATCGATTATAAAAAGATGCCAAAACAAACCAGCTCGCAGATAATGAGCAAACGTTTTACTGGCATTCAATAAAACTGATTTTGCGGATCATGAATAAAACAATGAATATCCGCTGTTTTGCCGATCCTGCAATCTCCGCAGCCGCGCCAGCCTTGGCAGCTTGAAGTTAACGGCCAATCCACGAAAAACTTTAGGGTTTTTCCACCGCAATTATTCATTTCATTTTTGTCAATGACCGATTGATTTTCGGTCATCGGACAGTCATACACCATCCCCGATAATTCGGCGCTCACATTCTTTCAATAGACCAAAGGGCGATCGAAGCCGGATCGCTGCGGGGAGCTGTACTCATGACCATCCGTCATCGCATTACGCTGCTAGTCGTCCTGACGTTCTTCGCGCTGTCCGCGATCGGCATCTATGCCGTGTACCAGACACGCAAGAGCGCGTCCGAGGTGCGTCAGGTCACCCAGGGCATCGTGCCGAGCGCGCTCGCGTCGGCCGACCTCGTCGCCGATGTGAAGAACATCCAGATCGCGACGATGACGCTCGTCTACGCGCCCGACGCGAACACCGCCGCGCAGGCGCGCGACGAGCTGAAGGCGAAGCAGGCCGCGCTGCGCGCCGCACTCGACGTGCAGGCCAAATCGGCGGTCGGCCGCGCGCAGGAAGGCCTCGTCGCGCAGGCGAAGGACAGCGTCGCGAACTATTTCGCGGCGATCGACGACACCGTGAAGATGAAGGCGGACGGCAAGGCCGAGATGGCGCAGGCCTACCTGTTCGCGAACGTCGCGCAGTATCGCGACGAACTCGAGAGTATCGTCGACACGCTGCGCGTCGAGAAGAACCGCCAGAAGGACGACGCGATCAGCGCGCTGAACGGGATGCTCGCCACGACGGCGACCGCGATCGCGGGTGTCGCCGGCACGGTGATCGTGCTGCTGACCGCCCTCGGCTTCGTGCTGTATCGCCAGATCACGCGCCCGCTGATCGGGATGCAGACGGCGATGAGCGAGATCGCGACGAGCCAGGATTTCACGCGCCGCGTGCCGGTGGGCCGGATGGACGAAATCGGCCATTCGATCGTCGCGTTCAACGGGATGATCGAGAAGATTCAGGAGAACGCCGCGCAGCTCAAGCAGAAGACGGCCGACATCCAGGCGATGCTGCAGAACATGCAGCAGGGCATCCTGACCGTGGTCGAGGGCGGTGTCGTGCATGCGGAATATTCGGCATACCTCGAAACCATCTTCGAGACGAACGACATCGCCGGCCGCGACCTGATGGCGCTCGTGTTCGACGATTCGGCGATCGGCGCCGACGCGCGTTCGCAGGTCGATGCAGCCGTGCACGCGTGTCTCGGCGAAGACAGCATGAACTTCGAATTCAACGAGCACCTGCTCGTCAACGAAGTCGCGAAGCGGATGCCGGATGGCCGCGAGAAGTGGCTCGACCTGAGCTGGTCGGCGATCACCGACGAGACCGACACGGTCGTGCGCCTGATGCTGTGCGTGCGCGACGTGACCGAGATCCGCGAGCTGACCGCGCAGGCCGGCGAGCAGCAGCGCCGCCTCGAGATGATCGGCGAGATCCTGTCCATCAGCCAGGACAAGTTCCACGACTTCGTGCACAGCGCGAAGGGCTTCCTCAGCGAGAACGAGCGGATGATCCGCCAGCACGAGCGCGTCGATCACTCGATCGTCGCGGCGCTGTTCCGCAACATGCACACGATCAAGGGCAATGCACGCACGTACAGCCTGCAGCACCTGACGAACATCGTCCACGAAGCGGAGCAGGCGTACGAATCGCTGCGTCGTGCGGACGGCGGCCCCGAGTGGAACCGCGACGCGCTGATGGACGACCTGGCGCGCGTACGCGAAGCCGTCGACCACTACGCGACGATCAACGCGGTCACGCTCGGCCGCAGCGGCGAGCCGGCGCAGAATGGCGCCGACTTCCTGATGGTCGAACGTGCGCATATCAGCGAAAGCCTGCGCGTGCTCGACGGCGCCGACCCGGCGAATGTGTCCGACTGGCACGCGGCACGCGATGCCGTGCGCCGCATGCTGAGCCAGCTCGGCACGCAGGGGATCGGCGACGCGCTCGGCGGCGTGATCGAATCGCTGCCGTCGCTCGCGGCCGAACTCGGCAAGCCGGCGCCCGTCGTGCATATCGACAGCCACGGCCATCGCGTGCGCAGCGAGATCGTCGCGACGCTGAAGAACGTGTTCATGCACCTGCTGCGCAATTCGATCGACCACGGCATCGAATCGTCGGAAGAGCGGCGTGCGGCCGGCAAGGCGGCGTCCGGCACGATCGACATCGCGGTCGGTGTGGGCGGCGGCGAGCTGTGGTTCGTGCTCGGCGACGACGGCCGCGGCCTCGCGCTCGACCGGATTCGCCGCATCGCGCACGAGCGCGGCTGGATCGAGGCGGGCAACGAAGCGGCGCTGTCCGACGAGGATGTCGCCGAGCTGATCTTCCGGCCGGGCTTCTCGACCGCGCAAGCGGTGACCGAAGTGTCGGGCCGCGGCGTCGGCATGGACGCGGTGCGCAATTTCCTGAAACGCGACGGCGGCAATATCGCGCTGCGTTTCACCGACGATCGCGCCGGTGCGCCGTATCGCACGTTCGAGACGATCGTGACGCTGCCGGCGCGCTTCGCGGCGGACGGTGCCGTCGACGGCGCCGCGCACGAGCAGCGTGCCCGCATCGCGGATATCGGCGCGGCGGAGTGACGAAGTGATCGTGCAGGCGTGGATGATTCAGGTGGCCGCCGCGCTGGCGGGCGGTGCGGTCGTCGCGGCGGTGGCGGCGGTCGTGTTTCTCGTGACGCGCCGGCGGCTCGTCGCGGCGATGGCGCGCGACGCGGACACGTTGCGCGGCGCGCTCGCCGCAGCCGCCGCACGCGCGAAAGAGGCGGCGTCCGCGCATGCGGCGGCGGCCGACGCCTGGGCGCAACGTGAGGCGCAGCTCGAGGAGGCGCTGGCGCGCGAGGCGTCCGCGGCCGGCACACAGCGCGATGCGCTGCAGACGTTGTCGGCCGATCGCGCGGCGCTCGCGCAGCACGCGATGAAGATCGCCGACGAAGCGGCGCGCCTGCGCGGCCTCGCCGGCACGTTCGAGCGCTGGCACGAGCAGATGATCTCGCTAACCACGCAGAACCAGGACATGCGCGTGAAGAACCAGGAGCTGTCGGCGATCGTCGCGCACGTGTCGATCGTGTCGCTGAACGCGTCGATCGAGGCCGCCCGCGCGGGGTCGGCCGGGCGCGGCTTCTCGATCGTCGCGAGCGAGGTGCGCGGGCTGGCCGCGCGCTCGCAGCAATTGTCGAACAGCTATCGCGACAGCCTGAACCGCAACGATCTCGTGACGGCCGCGACGTTCCAGGACATCCAGGCCGGCGGCAAGATGATCACGGCCGCGCTCGCGACCGTCGAGACGCTGGCCGGGCAACTGCACGCACGCATCGAAGGAGAGGCGGCGTGATCAGCGCGCAGGCGAAGGCCGGCTTCGAGCGGATCTTCTTCGACGCGGCGCGCACGCGGCTCGCGTCCGGCGGCGCGTGCGACATCCGGCCGTCCGCCGGCCAAGAACATGGCGGGCACGATCGCTCGCATGCGCGGTCGCGGTCGATGCCGAAGGTGCCCGAGCATGTCGCGGTGCTGACGATCTCGGCGCTGCATTTCCGCCTGCTGCTCGCACTGCGCTTCAGCGACGATGACGCGACGCGCCGCCGTTTCGCCGGCGCGAGTGCCGGCACCGGCAGCCAGCGGCCGCTTCCCGAGGCATTCATGGAAGTCGCGAACCTGTGCTGCGGCGCGATCAACCAGGCGCTGACCGCGCCGTTTCCCGATCTCGGGATGTCGACGCCGACCCTGCTGAGCGGCGCGAGCATCGACTACCTGCCGGCGCTCGCACCCGATCACGTGGCCGCGTACGACCTGACGCTCGACGGCGATGTGCGGGTCGGCGCGACGCTGTGCGTGTGCGCGAACGCGCCGGTCGATTTCCATGTGCCGGAAACGGCCGCCGTGGACACCGGCGGCGAGCTCGAACTGTTCTGACCGACCATCAGGAATCCATGAGATGACCGAAGACCAACCCGTCAGCAAGGTGCTCGTCCTCGACGACAGCCGCGCACATGCCGAGGCGATCAAGCGCTTCTGCGACGAGCACAACCTGGTCGGCCTGACCGTGCGGCGCAGCCGGCTGCTGAAGGTGCTGCGCTCGAACATCGACCTCGGTGCGATCCTGCTGGCCGAGGATTACGGCGGCTCGCCGGCCGAGAGCGCGATCATCGCGACGCAGATCGATGCGCTGCGCCCCGAGCTGCCGATCATCCTGCGCCGCGAATCGCTCGCGTCGCGCGACGGGCTGCCCGATGCGCTCGCGCGCGTCGCATGCGCGGCCTACGTCGCGGACGACATGACGCCGCTCGCGCGTGCGATCGACGAATACCTGTTCGGCCGCGACTATCCGAACGCGCTCGTGCGCGGCATCTCGGAGATCACCGAGGCGCGCATCGACAGCCTGTTCCCGGGGATGACGATCGAGCACGAGACGCCGTGCATCGTTCGCGACCAGATCATCTTCGGCGAAGTGTTCAGCCTGATCGCGCTCGAAAGCGCGTGGTGCCGCGGCTACATGCTGCTGCAGACGAGCGAGCAGCCGCTGCTCGACATGCTCGGCGGCACGCGCGAGGGCGGCCGCGCGCCGGATTTCCGCGACGTGAACAGCGTGCTCGGCGAGCTGACGAACCTCGTGTGGGGCGCGTTCAAGAACCGCTATCTCGGCGACGCCGAGGCACTGGCGCGCCATCCGGTGCAGGTACCGCTCGTCGTCAATCACAAGCAGAAGTTCATCTCGTTCGGCGGCGACTGTCCGCAGCTCTGCTTCAAGTACCGGATGACCGACCCGGCTTCGGGACGCTCCGTCTGCCTCGACCAGCGTTTCGTGTTCAGCCTGAGCTGGTCGCAGGAGGATTTCCGCGAATCGGTGCAGGACGTCGGGCCGATGGTCGAATCGGGCGAACTCGAACTGTTTTGAATTCAGCAACAAGGAAAGGGGAATACGACATGGCAAAGATTCTGGTGGTCGACGATTCGGGCACGGTGCGCGACGAAGTCGCGGGCTTCCTGCGCAACAACGGGCTCGACGTCGCGACGGCCGTCGACGGCAAGGACGGGCTCGCGAAGCTCAAGGCGACGCCCGGCGTGCGCCTCGTGATCAGCGACGTGAACATGCCGAACATGGACGGCCTGACGATGGTCGAGAAGATCCGCGGCGAACTGGCGAACACGGCGGTCAACGTCGTGATGCTGACGACGGAAAGCAGCCCGGCGATGAAGGAGCGCGGCAAGGCGGCCGGCGTGAAGGGCTGGATCGTGAAGCCGTTCAAGGGCGACGCGGTGCTCGACGCGCTGAAGAAGCTCGCGGGCTGACGCGCAGCGGACCATGACGGGCCCGTCGATCGCGCGCGTCGCGAGCGGCGGGTGGCGACATGGCGTAGCCGACGGCGCGCGCAATTTACAGCGCGCGGCGATGTCCGTATCCTGCCCGATGCCGAGGGCGGCGTGCCTGCGTGTCACGCCCGGCATCCACAACAATCAGGAACGGGACACCTTCCCATGAAATTCACAATCGACCGGACCGCGCTCGCGCGCATCCCGGCGCTGGTCCGGCCGAAGGACGGCAAGCGCATTCCGTTCGCGCAATACAAGGTCACGGGCTGCAACGGCTCGTACGAAGGCGTGACCGACGAAACGGGGCGCGGCGTGATGTACCGCTGCAAGACACAGTCGAAGATCGACGTGTCGTTCTATCAGTCGCGTCCCTGACATGAGCGGGAGCGTGCCAGAATCCGGCCGCGCGACGGCGCGGCGCATGGAGATGCTGTTCGTGAAAGGCATCTTTTTTACCTTGATCGGCGCGGGTCTGCTGATCGGCGTCGCGCTGTATGCGCAGTCGACGCTCGAATTCCTGCGGACGTCGGTCGTCGTGCCGGGCCGCGTCGTCAAGCTCAATGCGGGCCCGCATCACCCTGAGATCGCGTTCACGACGCTCGCGGGCGAGCATGTCGAGTACCCGCAGGGCGGTGCGGTCAGCGAGCCGGACGGCGCGACGGTCGAGGTCCGCTACGCGCCGGACGCGCCCGAGATGACCGCGCGGCTGAATACGTTCGGTGCGATCTGGGGCGACGTGCTGAGCTTCGGTGTGATGGGCGCCGTGTTTTTCGGCGCGGGCATCGGGCACCTGTGGACCGGCGTGCGCATGTGGCGCAGCGGGCGCCGGCCGGCCGCGCGCTGACGCACCGGCCCGCTACCGGGCGGCCGTCGCCGCCGTCGCGAATTCGTCGACGACGGCTTCGATCACGGCCTGCACGCGCGCGGTCTTGTAGAGGTCGGCATGGGCGACGAGCCACACGTCGAAATGATTGCAGCGCTGCGGCATGAGCCGTACCAGTTCCGGCTCGGTATCTGCGCGGAAGCACGGCAGCTCCGCGACGCCCAGCCCCGCCAGCGCGGCTTCCACCAGCATCATCGTCGACGACGTCTGGAACATCACGCGGCCGCGCGACGTCGGCTCGCCGCACAGCGCGTCCCACATCGAGGGCACCACCGGCTGCTGGTACATCACCAGATCGTGTCCGTCGAACGCGCTGCCCGCGACCGGTTCGCCGCGCTCGGCCAGGTAGCGGCGCGAGGCGTAGATGCCCGTTTCGAGATGCCCGAGCCGCCTGGCGATCAGGTCCGGCGATTCCGGCCGCAACGTGCGGATCGCGAGATCCGCTTCGCGGCGCGTGAGGTTGGTGATTTGCGCTGACGTCACGCACACGACGTCGATGCCGGCATGCCTGCGCCGCAAGTTGGCGATCGCGGGCACGACGAAGCGCTTGCCGAGCGTGTCGGTCGTCGCGATGCGCACGGACCCGGCCAGCTGCTCGTCGAGCCCCATCACGCGGCGCTCGATCGTGAGCGATGCGCGCTCCATCGTTTCGGCCGGTTCGAGCAGTGCTTCGCCGGCGGTCGTCAGCACATAGAGGGACGGGGTGCGGAGAAACAGCCGGGCCGAGAGTTCGTCTTCGAGCGCGGCGATCCGGCGTCCGACCGTCGCCTGGTCGACATTCAGCTGCGCCGCGGCGCCGCGCAGCGTGCCGGTGCGCGCCAGCGCAAGGAAGAAGCGGGCGTTGTCCCAGTTCATGCGGATTGATTGTGTCATCGGGCGGGCGGCGGCGGACGGGAAGCGATGATGCAAATATGCATCAGATAAATGCGAAATTACCACTTTTCTGCATCGCATACCGTTCCTAGACTTCCGGCATCAGCCTGGAGGTGTCATGTCCGATTGCCAATCCGTCTCCGCCCCCGTTTCCCCCGTCGCGCTGGCGGCCCCGAGCCGCGCGACGGCGCGCGAGCAGCGTCTGACGCTGGCGCTCGTCGCGATCGGGATGTTCATGGCCGTCCTCGATTCGACGATCGTCAACGTGGCGCTGCCCGCGATGCGCACGAGCCTCGGCGCGACGGTCGCCGAGCTCGCGTGGATCGTCGACGCCTACACGCTCAGCTTCGCCGCGCTGATCCTCGCGGGTGGCGCGCTGTCCGACCGGTTCGGTGCAAAGCACGTGTATCTCGCGGGGCTGGCGTCGTTCGTCGGCGCATCGGCCGCGTGCGGCGTCGCGTCGTCGGTGGCCGTCCTCGTGGTCGCGCGCTTCGCGCAAGGCATGGGTGCCGCGCTCTTCCTGCCCGCGTCGCTCGCGATCGTGCGCAGCACCTTCGACGTGCCGGCCGAGCGGGCGCGGGCGATCGCGGTCTGGGCCGGCATCGCGTCGGTCGCGGTCGCCGTCGGGCCGGTGCTGGGCGGCATCCTGGTCGACGATTTCGGCTGGCGCAGCGCGTTCCTGATCAACGTGCCGACCGGTGCTGTCGCCTTTGCCGGTGCGGCCGCGCTCGTTCGGGCATCGATCGCGCGGGATGTGCGCCACTTCGACTGGGCCGGCCAGTGCGTCGGTGCGGCGGCGCTTGGTGCGCTGTGTTTCGCGGTGATCGAATTGCCGACGCGCGGTGCAGGCGCCACGGAGGTCCGTGCCGCGTTGCTGATCGCCGCGCTTGCTGCCGTGGTGCTGGTCGTCGTCGAGCGGCGTGCCCGCTATCCGATGGTGCCGCTCGCGTGGTTTCGCAATCGCGTCTTCGTCGCGATGAACCTGATGGGGAGCCTCGTCTATGTCGGCTACTTCGGGCTGCTGTTCGTGCTGAGCCTGTACCTGCACGGGCGCTTCGGCATGAGCGCGCGGCAGATCGGGCTGACGCTGTTGCCGTTCGCGCTGAGTCTGTCGCTCGGCAATCTGCTGTCTGGAAAGCTGCATGGCCGCGTTCGTCCGGTCACGCTGATGGCGAACGGCCTCGCGCTGGCCGCGCTGGCCATTCCGGCGATCGCGATTGCGCTCGCGCTGCATGCGCCGTGGCCGGTGGTCTGGACGGCCATGGCCGCATTCGGCACCGGGACCGCGCTGTCGGTGGCGCCGATGATCGCGACGGTGCTCGAACAGGTGCCCGCCGACGCGGCGGGCGTGGCATCCGGCTTCCTCAACGCGGCGCGGCAGGCCGGCAGCCTGCTTGGCGTGGCCATCGCTGGCGCCGCGACGATACTGTTGCCGGACCTGACCGACGCGCTGTGGGCGGTCGCGGCGCTCGGGTGTGTCGCCTACGCGATTGCCGCGCTGGCCGCGAGGACGGCAGGCCGCGCGGAAGCCGCACGAGGGCGCCGTTGACGGGCGAGCGGCATCGCGCGTTGCGCGGTGGCTGGCGGGCCGGCACGCATGCGGCGCCGCGGCTGGACGTCGTGCGGAATGTGGAGGACCATTTCGTCACGATGCCGCGCACGGACGGACATGATTTTCGTCCGGTCGCGCCGCATCGAATCCTGCCGAACCCCGTCGAGCGAAACACCATGGAACCCGATCAAGAGACTGCCGAGCCGATCCTGCTGCGCGACGCACACGACGGTGTCGTCACGCTGAGGTTGAACCGCCCGCAGCAGTTCAACGCGTTGTCCGAAGCGATGCTCACGAGCCTGCACGACGCGCTCGATACGCTGGCTGCCGATCCGCATGTGCGTTGCGTCGTGCTGGCCGCCGAAGGCAAGGCTTTCTGCGCCGGCCACGACTTGCGCCAGATGCGCGGCAAGCCTGAACTCGACTACTACCGCACGCTGTTCGCGCAGTGCAGCCGCGTGATGCTCGCGATGCGCGCATTGCCGGTGCCGGTGATCGCGCGCGTGCACGGCATCGCGACGGCGGCCGGCTGCCAGCTCGTCGCCGCGTGCGACCTCGCGATCGCGGCCGATACCGCGCGCTTCGCGGTGTCGGGCATCAACGTCGGGCTGTTCTGCTCGACGCCGGCCGTCGCGTTGAGCCGCAACGTCGCGGCCAAGCGCGCGTTCGACATGCTGGTGACCGGCCGCTTCGTCGATGCGGCGACGGCCGCCGCGTGGGGGCTCGTCAACGAAGCCGTGCCCGAGGACGCGCTCGATGCGGCCGTCGCGCGCAAGGTCGTGGAGATCGTCGCGAAGAGCCCGGCCGCGGTGCGATATGGCAAGCAGATGTTCTATCGCCAGCGCGAGTTGCCGCTCGACGAAGCCTATGCGTATGCGGGCGACGTGATGGCGCGCAACATGATGGAGGAGGATGCGGGCGAGGGGATCGACGCGTTTCTCGAGAAGCGCAAGCCGATGTGGCGTTCGTAGCGCGTTCCCGTCGACTCACGCTCCGGTTCGCCGGACAGCAAACGGGCCGCCCGAGGCGGCCCGCAACCAAAGCGGCACGTGCATCGACGCCGATCAGCGCCCGTAGCTGCCCGTGCGCAGCGCCGGCTGCACGGTCGACGCGCCCGGCGGCACGATGACCACCGGCACGCGCGGCGCGAGCGCGCACATCAGCTCGTAGCCGATCGTGCCGCTGGCTTGCGCGACATCGTCCACCTTCACCTGGTCGCCCCACAGCTCGACGCTCGATCCGATACCCGCGTTCGGGCACGGCGTCAGGTCGACGGTCAGCATGTCCATCGACACGCGGCCGACGATGCGCGTCATCACGCCGTCCACCGCGATCGGCGTGCCGGTCGGCGCGTGGCGCGGATAGCCGTCCGCATAGCCGCACGCGACGACGCCGATCCGCATCGGCTGGTCGGCCGTGAAGCGGCGGCCATAGCCGACCGTTTCGTCAGGCGCGAGCGTCTGCACGCCGATGAGCTTGCTCGTCAGCGTCATCGCGGCTGCGAGCGGCGTGTCGGCGATATGGCGTGACGCGCCCGTCGGCGACGCACCGTACAGGATCGTGCCGGGCCGCACCCAGTCGCGGTGCGCGCGCGGATGCCACAGCACGGCCGCCGAATTCGATACCGAGCGCTCGCCCGGAATCCCTGCCGTGGTCGCATCGAACTGGTCGAGCTGCCAGTCGACTTCGCCTTCGTCGGCGTTCGCGAAATGCATCATCAGCGTGATCTTGCCGATCGACGGCGCGCTCGCCGCGCGTTCCCATGCCGCACGGAACACGGCGGGCCGATAGCCGAGCCGGTTCATCCCGGAGTTCATCTTGAGCTGAATGTCGATCGGCTGTTGCGGCTTCGCGGCGATCAGCAGGTCGAGCTGTTCGTCGCAATGCACGCTGACCGTCAGCCGATGGCGATCGGCCAGTTCGACGTCGGCCGGCTCGAAGATCCCTTCGAGCAGCAGCACGGGCTTGTCCCAGCCGAGTTCGCGCACGCGCACGGCTTCGTCGAGATCGAGCAGCGCGATGCCGTCGGCGTCCGCGAGGCCCGGGTAGATCCTGTCGATGCCGTGGCCGTACGCGTTGGCCTTGATCACGGCCCACACGCGCGATTGCGCGGCGGTGCGGCGGATGAAGTCGAGGTTGTGGCGGACAGCGTCAGGGCGGATATAGGCGACGATGGGACGGGGCATGGTGATGGCTCGGGTCGGATGTCGTGCGGCGCGCGGCGGCGCGGATAGAAACGGCGGTCTGGCGCGATAGTGCGTCAGGCCAGTGTTGAGCGCTATCTTATTGGTGTTCGACCAGTTTTAATTAACGTATTTATCGACGATTTGGTGGAAATTTTGGCGATCAAGCGGATCGCCCGCGGCTGCCCATGGCCTGTGCGGCGGCCGAGTCTCCCATCTAGAAAACCGGTGCGCGAACCACGTGAAGCGATGCTAAGCTCTCGGCGATCTTGTCATTGATCAATGTAATGATAACGGAGGAGACTTGGATGACGACGTCCCAGCTGTGCCTGTTCATCGCGGCGCTGTTGCCGTTCCCGATGACGTTCCTGGCCAAGGCCCGCAAGGGTTACGACAACCGTACGCCGCGCGATTATCTGGCGAAGCTCGAAGGCTGGCGCGCCCGCGCGCAGGCCGTGCATCAGAATTCATGGGAAGCGTTGGCGCTGTTCACGGCCGCGCTGGTGGTGGCGTGGCACAACGGCGCGAACGTGCATCGCGTCGACCAGCTCGCGATGGCGTTCGTCGCCATCCGTGTCGTCTATGCGCTGATGTACCTGCTGAACTGGGCGTCGCTGCGTTCGCTCGTGTGGACTGGCGGGATGGCGTGCGTCGTCGCGCTGTTCTTCGCCGCGCCGTAAGCGGCCGGTGAGCAGGGGCGCCGGCCGCGAATGCCGGCGCTACGACGCGCCGCCCGCGCCCCGTGCGTGACTGTCGTTGGATGCGGGCGCAACCCGCTTCGCGACGAACGGCGGTGCTTCCGCTTCACTGCGCAGGAACGCGATCAACGGATCGAGCAGCCGGTGCCGCGTCGATGGATGGCGGCGCAGCACGAAACGCCACGACGCATCGCGTGCGAGGCCCGGCACGAGCGGCACCAGGCGCCCGCTGCGCAGCTCGGGTTCGATCAGCGGCACGCGGCCGAGTGCGATGCCGGCACCGCCGAGCGCCGCGCCGATCACCTGGCTGAAGCTGCTGTAACGCACGATCTTCGTCTCGAAGTCGTCCGGCAAGCCGAAGTGCACCGCCCAGTTGCGCCAGTCGATCTCGGGGCTGTCCTCGTGCATCTCCTGCAGCAGCCGCGAGCGGCATACGTACCCCGATGCGTACGGAAACAGTTCGGGGCTGCACACCGGAAACACGGTCTCCCGCATCAGTACGTCGTCGTCGGCCTGCAGCCGGTGCGCGGGCACGTGCACGATCGCCAGGTCGACGCCGCTGCGTGCGAAATCCGGCTCGTCGTCGAGCACGATCGCATGCAGCGGGGTGTCGGGATGCAGTGAAGAGAATTCCGCAAGACGGCGCGCGAGCCACATCGACGAAAACGGTGCGTTGGCGGACACGGTCAGCCGTTGCGCGGTGCCGCGAATCTCGGCACAGGCGTCGGTCAGGCGCGACAGCGCGTCGCTGACGGCCGGCAGCAGGCGTGTACCGGCCGGTGTGAGGCTGATGCCGCCGAGCCCCGTGCTGCGTTCGAGCAGCCTTGCGCCCAGCGATTCTTCGAGCGAGCGGATCTGGTGACTGACCGCGCTGGTCGACACGTTCAGCTCGACCGCCGCGCGCGCGAACCCGCCGAGGCGGACGGCCGCCTCGAAAGCACGCAGCGCGCTAAGGGGAGGAAGGTGCGACATGGCGGGTATTGTAGTTGACTCAACACCCGTTGAAAAATCATCTTTTGCCGCGCGCGGGCGGCGCGGGTAGCCTCGATCCGGTCAAGAAAAAAGCAACGAATCACCGACCGGAGGGCTTCATGTATTTCGACCGACGACTTTGGGCAATGATGGCGGGACTGCGCTGGCGCGTGGCGGCTGCCGTCGCGCTCGGGCTGCTCGCGATGGGTGTCGGCATCCTGCGTTTCGTCTTTCTCGGCCGCGTGCTGGCGCTGGTTTTTGCCGGTGCGCCGGCACGTAGCATCGGCGAAGCCGTCGCTGCAACGGCCGCTTGCGTGCTGCTGCGCGCATGGCTCGACCATCGCCGCACGGTGCTCGCGCAACACACGGCCGGACGCGTGCAGGCCACGCTGCGCGCGCGGCTGTTCGACCGGATCGCGGCGCTCGGCCCCGCGTGGTTCAGCGGCGAGCGCACGGGCGGCGTGATGCTGGCCGTCGTCGACGGCGTCGAGCAGTTGCAGACCTTCTTCGGCGTCTACCTGCCGCAGCTCGTGATCGCCGCGTGCGCGCCGGTGATGATCTTCGCGGTGCTCGCATGGTGGGACGTGCCGACGGCCGCGATCCTGCTGGTCGCGGCGCTCGTCACGCTCGCGTTGCCGCAGCTCGTGCATCGCGCCGACAAGCGCGCGGCGCTCGCACGGTCGGCCGCGTTCAAGGCGTTCGGCGAGGAGTTTCTCGACGCGGTGCAGGGCCTGCCGACGCTGAAGGCGTTCGGGCAGAGCACCGCGTTCGGCGCGAAGCTGGCCGCGAAGGCGCGCGCGCTGTCCGACAGCACGTTCTGGGTGCTCGCGCTCGGCCTGCTGACGCGGTTCTTCACCGATCTCGGCACGGGCCTCGGCGCGGCCGCGGCGATCGCGGTGGGTGCGTGGCGCGTGCGGCACGGCGACATGAGCCTCGAAGCGCTGCTGATCGTGCTGATGGCCGGCAGCGAAATCTTCCGGCCGCTGCGCGACCTGCGGGCGGTGCTGCACCAGGGGATGATCGGCCAGTCGGCTGCCAATTCGATCCATGCGCTGCTCGACGCGGGCAGCCACGCGCCCTCCGCCGACGCGCCGCGCGTAGCGGGCCTGCGGCCGGAGATCGCGTTCGACGACGTCAGTTTCGCGTATCCGGGGCGCCGCGCGGATGCGCACGCGGCGTTGAGCTTTACGGTTCGCGAAGGCGAAACGGTCGCCATCGTCGGGCCGAGCGGCGCGGGCAAGTCGACGATCGTGCGCCTGTTGCTGCGCCAGCACGATGCGCAGGGCGGTGCGGTACGCATCGGCGGCCACGACGTGCGCGCGCTCGACGCCGACCAGGTACGCGGCATGATCGCGGTGGTCGCGCAGGATGCGACGCTGTTCGACGGCAGCGTGGCCGACAACCTGCGGCTCGGCCGCCCTGATGCGAGCGACGCCGAGATGATCGCGGCCGCGCGCGCCGCCAACGCACACGATTTCATCTCGGCGCTGCCGGACGGCTATGCGACGCGCATCGGCGAACGCGGCCTCACGCTGTCGGGCGGCCAGCGCCAGCGCATCGCGATTGCCCGCGCGCTGCTGCGCGATGCGCCGATCCTGCTGCTCGACGAGGCGTTGTCGTCGGTCGACGCGGAGAACGAAGCGCTGATCCAGCAGGCGCTCGACCGGCTCACGCGCGGGCGGACGACGCTCGTGCTCGCACACCGGCTGTCCAGCGTGATCGGTGCCGATCGCATCCTCGTGCTAGACCAGGGGCGGGTGGTCGACGAAGGCACGCACGCGGCGCTGATCGCGCGCGACGGCCCGTATCGCCGGCTGATGGGGCCGCAGCTGGAGGCGGTCGCCGAATCCGTCGGCACGGCGGCAGCGACCGGCGCGACCGCGCGTGCGTCGTCGGGCCCGCAGGTGCGGCCGCTGAACGACGACGCGGCGACGATCGGCTGGCCGGAGACATGGCAGACGCTGCTGCGCTTCGTGCAGCCGTGGAAGGGCAAGGTCGCGCTGACGGTGCTGTTCGGGATCGGCCGCGTGCTCGCGTTCATCGGCGTCGGCGTGATCGGCGCGCTGGTGGTCGGCGCGGTGTCGTCCGGCCGCGTGAGCACCGCGCTCGTCGTCGCGCTGCTCGTGATCGCGCCGGTGGCGGCCGTGCTGCACTGGCTCGAATCGTGGCTCGCGCACGACATGGCGTACCGGCTGCTCGCGGAAATGCGCATCGCGCTGTTCGCGACGCTCGAACGCCTCGCGCCGGCTGGGCTGCTGCGCCGCCGTTCCGGCGATCTCGTATCGCTCGCGACGCAGGACGTCGAGACCGTCGAATATTTCTATGCGCACACGCTAGCGCCCGCGTTCGTCGCGGTATTGGTGCCGGCCGGCGTGCTGGTGTTGCTTGCTTCGATCGCGTGGCCGCTCGCGCTCGTGCTGCTGCCGTTCCTGCTGTGGGCCGGGCTGGCGCCCGTGCTCGCGCGGCGCGACGTCGACCGGCTCGGCACCGGCGCGCGCGAAGCGCTCGGCCAGCTCGGCGCGCACCTGACCGAAACGATCCAGGGGCTCGCGGAACTGACCGCGTTCCAGTCGATCGCGCGCCGTCGCGCGGCGTTCGTGGCCGAGGTCGACGCGTACCGCCAGCAGCGCGCGAAACTGCTCGACGACCTGTCGGCGCAAAGCGCAGCGCTGGAAGTCGCGAGCGGGCTCGGTGGGCTGGCCGTCGCGGCGCTCGGCGCGCTGTTGTGCGCACGCGGCTGGTTTCCGCATGAATCGTTGCCGCTGCTGGTGCTGGTTGCCGTGGCCGCGTTCATGCCGGTGGCCGAAATCGGCCAGGTCGCGCGCCAGCTTGCCGACACGATCGCGTCGACGCGCCGCTTGCGCGCGCTGGAGAAGGAGCCCGTGCCGGTGACGGACGGCACGCATGAGCTGCCCGACAATCAGGCCGTGCGTTTCGAAGCCGCGTCGTTCACGTATCCGGGCCGCAGCGTGCCCGCGATCGATCATGTCAGCTTCGACGTGCCGCCGGGCAGCACGGTCGCGCTGGTCGGCGCGTCGGGCGCCGGCAAGTCGACGGTCGCGAGCTTGCTGCTGCGCTTCTGGGATCCGCAGCAGGGCCGCGTGACGCTCGGCGGCGTCGATCTGCGCGACCTGCGGCTCGACGACCTGCGACAGCACATCGCGCTGGTTGCGCAGGATACCTACCTGTTCAACGACACGCTCGAAGCGAACATCCGGCTCGCCGCGAACGACGCGTCCGACGCGGACGTGCAGCGCGCGATCGACCATGCGGCGCTCGGCGACTTCGTCGCGCGGCTGCCGGACGGGCTCGCGACGCGCGTCGGCGAGCGCGGCGTGCAGCTGTCGGGCGGCCAGCGCCAGCGGGTCGCGATCGCGCGCGCATTCCTGAAGGACGCGCCGGTGCTGATCCTCGACGAGGCGACGTCCCATCTGGATACGATCAGCGAGCAGCAGATCCGCGCGGCGCTGGAGGACCTGATGACGCAGCGCACGTCGATCATCATCGCGCACCGGCTGTCGACCGTGCGCAATGCCGACCTGATCCTCGTGATCGAACGAGGCAGCGTGATCGAGGCGGGAAGCCACGTGGACCTGATGGCGCGACAGGGCGCATATGCGCGGCTCGTGTCGCATCAGGCGAGCGGGGTGGCGGCGTGATCGATACGACATCGGCGCTTCGCCGGTAAGCGCATTCCGCAACATTCGTCGAATCGCGCTGACGGTTGGCGGCACGCGCGTGGTTGAACCGCTGACCGTCCGCGCGAACGAAGGCGCGGGCGGCGCATCGCGCGCCGCCTTCCGTCGGCGGTTGGCGCGCGCCGTCGTCCGCAGCCCGCGCCCGCCGCCACGATCCTTTCTGAACGCTCCCGCCTTTCGCGTACCCGCAAGCCGTGCGCCGGTCTGCCTGCCTCGCCGGACCCTTTCCCCGGTTCCCCCGTTTCCTCCGATCAATCCGGCCCCGCGCGGCTCGGGTTTGTCTCGATGCATTTATCCGTTGCGGACTTTTTTGTTGTCGTAGTATCGCCATTGACAACACTTGTTGCACTAATGTCTAATTCAACATCGCATGTTGCGGTGCGGCTTGATGTTCGTCGTTCCGCCGGCCCGTTGGCCGGTTACATCGCTCAATCATGCGGAGAGAAACCATGAGTCGCCGTTCCTTCCTGAAAGCCGTCGTGGTCGTCGCCGCGCTCGGCGCCAGCCTCGCACACGCGGATACCAAGACGCTCGTCGTCGGTACCGATACGTCGTTCATGCCGTTCGAGTTCAAGCAGGGCGACAAGTACGTCGGCTTCGATCTCGACCTGTGGGCCGAGATCGCGAAGGACCAGGGCTGGAAATACACGATCCAGCCGATGGATTTCGCGGGCCTGATCCCCGCGCTGCAGACGCAGAACATCGACGTCGCGCTGTCGGGGATGACGATCAAGGAGGAGCGCAAGAAGGCGATCGACTTCTCCGCGCCGTATTACGACAGCGGCCTCGCGGCGATGGTGCAGGCGGGCAATACGTCGATCAAGTCGATCGACGACCTGAACGGCAAGGTGATCGCCGCGAAGACGGGCACCGCGACGATCGACTGGATCAAGGCGCACCTGAAGCCGAAGGAGATCCGCCAGTTCCCGAACATCGACCAGGCCTACCTCGCGCTCGAAGCCGGCCGCGTCGACGCAGCGATGCACGACACGCCGAACGTGCTGTTCTTCGTGAACAACGAAGGCAAGGGCAAGGTGCAGGTCGCGGGCCAGCCGGTCAGCGGCGACAAGTACGGGATCGGCTTCCCGAAGGGCAGCACGCTCGTGCCGAAGGTCAATGCGTCGCTCGTGAAGATCAAGGCCGACGGCCGCTACGCGCAGATCTACAAGAAGTGGTTCGGCGCCGAGCCGCCGAAGATGTGAGCGTGACCGCGCGCCATGGCGCGGCTGGGTGGCCGCGCCGGTTTTGAATCGAACGGGGAGCAACAAGTGAATTTCGATTGGTCGGCGATATGGGCGGCGTTGCCGGACCTGATGGACGGGGTCCGGTTGACGGTGTTCATCGCATTTTTCGGGCTGGTGGGCGGGTTTATCGTCGGGATGGTCGCGGGGATGTTCCGCGCGTACGGACCGAAGGCGATGAACGTGCTCGCACAGGTTTATATTGAACTGATCCGCGGCACGCCGATCGTCGTGCAGGTGATGTTCCTGTACTTCGCGCTGCCGCTGCTCGCGCATATCCGCATCGACGGCCTGACGGCCGCGATCATCGCGATCACGGTGAATTCGGGCGCCTATCTGGCGGAAGTCGTGCGCGGCGCGCTGCTGTCGATCCCGAAGGGGCTGACGGAAGCGGGGCTCGCGATGGGGCTGTCGATGCCGCGCGTGCTGCTGAAGATCGTCGGGCCGCTGGCGTTCCGGCGGCTGATTCCGCCGCTCGGCAACCAGTGCATCGTGAGCCTGAAGGACACGTCGCTGTTCATCGTGATCGGCGTCGGCGAACTGACGCGCAAGGGGCAGGAAATCATCGCGGGCAATTTCCAGGCGGTCGAGATCTGGAGTGCGGTGGCCGTCATTTACCTGATATTGACCGGCGTGATGACGCTGACGCTTCGGCTCGTCGAAAAGCGGATGAGGATCCTATGAGCATGATCGAATTCCAGAACGTGTCGAAGAGCTTCGGCCACGTACCGGTGCTGAAGCATATCGACCTGAAGATCGACGCGGGCGAGGTGGTCGTCGTGATCGGTCCGTCGGGCTCGGGCAAGTCGACGATGTTGCGCTGTATCAACGCGCTCGAGAAAATCACCGGCGGTGAGCTGCTCGTCGACGGCCAGAGCGTGCGCGGCAACGCGACGACGATCCGCAACATCCGGCTCGAAGCCGGGATGGTGTTCCAGCAATTCAACCTGTTTCCGCAAATGACCGCGCTCGAGAACGTGATGTTCGGGCCGATGCAGGTGCGCGGTGCATCGCGTGCCGAAGCGCGCGACCAGGCGATGGCGCTGCTTGACAAGGTCGGCCTCGAATCGCGCGCGAATCATTATCCGTCGGAGCTGTCGGGCGGCCAGCAGCAGCGCGTCGCGATCGCGCGTGCGCTCGCGATCCGGCCGCGGCTGATGCTGTTCGACGAGCCGACGTCGGCACTCGATCCGGAGTTGCGCCACGAAGTGCTGAAGGTGATGCAGGATCTCGCGACCGAAGGCATGACGATGATCGTCGTCACGCACGAGATCGGCTTCGCGAAACGGGTCGGCACGCGGCTGCTGTTCATGGATCAGGGCGGCATTGCCGAGGACGGCCATCCCGTCGACCTGATCGACCGGCCGCCGACGCCGCGCCTGAAGGAATTCCTGAAACACGTCTCCTGAACGGAACCGAACCCGCCGACATGCCGCTTTCCCTTTCTCCCGTCATCGCTGGTGCGCCGTTCGACATCGGCGTGCGCCTCGGCGAGCTTGCCCGCCCCGTATTCGATACGTACATGCAGCAGAGCAGCGCATGGCAGGCCGTGCGCCGCTGGCGCGGTCATCCGTTCGTCGCCGCGCTGCGGCAGGCCGCGCTGGCCGCGTACCCCGATCTCGTCGCGGAACTGGACGGAATCGCGGCGGGCGTCGGCTGGCCGGCCGAGGACATCTTTCTGTGGAACTGCCGCGGCGAGCTGATCCACAACGCGCCGGACGGCTGCACGACGCTTGCCGCGCGCGATGCGAACGGCACGCGCTGGATCGCGCACAACGAGGACGGCGATCCGTTCCTGCGCGAGCGTTGCCTGCTCGTCGACGTGCAGCCGGCGGGCAAGCCGGGCTTCATCAGTTTCTATTACCCCGGTTCGCTGCCGGGCCATACGTTCGCCGCGAACCGCGCGGGCATCGCGCAGGCGATCAACAATCTGCGGATCCGTACGCCGGCGCCGGGCGTGCCGCGCATGATCCTCGCGCGAGCAGTGCTCGACGCGACGTCGCTCGACGCGGCAGCCGACGTGCTGCGCGTGCATGCGCGAGCGAGCGGTTTTCATCACACGCTCGGCGCGACCGGCGATGAGCGCTTGCTGAGCATCGAGGCGAGCGTCGCGCGCTGTTCCGTGATCGACGTCGCACGGCTCGCGGGCCATGCGAACCATCTGGTGCATCCCGGTTGCGAGGCGGAAGCACAGATCGTCACGCAATCGTCGGCCGACCGCCAGCGCCGCGTCGACGCACTGACGCCCGGCATCGACGCGATCGACGAAGCTGCGCTGCTGGGCGTGCTCGGCGATCGCGCACCGGAAGGACTGCCGATCTACCGCGACGATCCGGCCGACCCCGACGACGAGAACACGCTGGCCACCGCCGTGTTCGCGATCGGTGCGGCATCGATCGATTTCACCCTTCACCAACACGGCACGCAGCGTTTCGCGACGCGCATCGTGCCGTCCGGACGCGCGCACGACGCGTCCTGATCCATGAGGCAACGCATGACGACCGTTTTCCATCGCGCCCCGCGCACCACCTTGCCCGTTGCCGTCGCAGGCGACGGTATCGAAATCGTCGATTCCACCGGCAAACGCTATATCGACGCGTGCGGCGGTGCGGCCGTGTCGTGTCTCGGCCACAGCAACCAGCGCGTGATCGACGCGATCAAGCGGCAGGCGCAGCAACTGGCGTACGCGCATACGTCGTTCTTCACGACCGACGTGGCCGAGGAGCTGGCCGACCGGCTCGTCGACGCCGCGCCGGCCGGCCTCGAGCACGTGTATTTCGTGTCGGGCGGCTCCGAGGCGATCGAGGCAGCGCTGAAGCTCGCGCGCCAGTATTTCGTCGAGAAGGGCGAGCCGCAGCGCCGGCATTTCATCGCCCGGCGGCAGAGCTATCACGGCAACACGCTCGGCGCACTTGCGATCGGCGGCAATGCCTGGCGGCGCGAGCCGTTCCTGCCATTGCTGATCGAAGCGCACCACGTGAGCCCGTGCTATGCGTACCGCGACCAGCAAGCGGGCGAAACCGACGAAGCGTATGCGCAGCGTCTGGCGGACGAGCTCGAACGGAAGATCGTCGAACTCGGCGCGGAAAGCGTCGCGGCGTTCGTCGCGGAGACGGTGGTGGGCGCAACGGCCGGTGCGGTGCCGCCGGTGCGCACGTACCTGAAGAAGATTCGCGCGGTGTGCGACAAGTACGGCGTGCTGCTGATCCTCGACGAGATCATGTCGGGGATGGGGCGCACGGGTTATCTGTACGCGTGCGAAGAAGACGACGTCGCGCCCGACCTGCTGACGATCGCGAAAGGCCTCGGCGCAGGCTACCAGCCGATCGGCGCGACGCTCGTCAGCGACCGCATCTACCGGACGATCGTCGACGGCTCGGGCTTCTTCCAGCATGGCCATACGTACCTCGGCCATGCGACTGCGTGTGCGGCCGCGCTCGAAGTACAGCGCGTGATCGCCGAAGAGAAGCTGCTCGACAACGTGAAGGCGCGCGGTGAGCAACTGCGTGCATCGTTGCGCGAGCACTACGGCGCGCATCCGCATATCGGCGACGTGCGCGGCCGCGGGCTGTTCGTCGGCGTCGAGCTCGTGCGCGATCGCGAGACCAAGGCGACGTTCGATCCCGCGCTGAAGCTGCATGCAGCGGTCAAGCGCGAAGCGATGCAGCGCGGGCTGATGGTGTATCCGATGGGCGGCACGATCGACGGCGTCCACGGCGATCACATCCTGATCGCGCCGCCGTTCATCAGCACCGCGCAGCAGATCGATACGATCGTCGAGCGGCTGTCCGGTGCGATCGGCGCGGCGCTCGCGTCGGCCGGCGCGTGACCGCATTCGTCGAACCTTGTCCGGACCTTGCCATGACAAACAGACTGCCTCCGTTCGATCCCGCATCGGCCACCGATGAACAGAAGGCCGTGCTGGCCGACATCCTCAGCGGCCCGCGCGGCAACCTGAACGGGCCGTTCCTCGGCTGGATCGCGAGCCCCGAGCTGGCCCAGCACGCGCAGAAGCTCGGCGCGTTCTGCCGTTATCGCACGGGCCTGCCGCTGCGGCTGTCGGAGCTCGCGATTCTCGTGACGGCCGCGCGCTGGCGTTCGCAAGCCGAGTGGCACATCCATCATCCGATCGCGCTCGACGCAGGCGTGCCGGCCGCGACGGCCGACGCGATCCGGCTCGGCGTCGCGCCCGTATTCGAATCGGACGACGATGCGCTGATCCATGCGTTCGCGAGCGAGTTGTACGACACGCGCCGCGTGAGCGATGCGACGTTCGCGCGTGCGCAGGCACGCTTCGGCCACGAGACCGTCGTGAATCTCGTTGCGCTGCTCGGCTATTACGCGCTCGTCGCGATGACGCTGAATACGTTCGGCATGCGTGCGGACGGACAAACTGATTTGCCGTTTCCGGAGTAATGATTGTGCGTTGATCGTGCCGGAACCGGGGTGGCGAACCGTCCGACGAATGCCCGCCGACGTGTTGCCGTCAGCAATGCAACCAAATGTATTCGTACGAGATCAACGCGCATTGGCCGCGTATGATGGCTTGTTCACATCGATAGGTCGGTGAGCAAGCATGACGAGTACCCGTAAAACCATGATGATTGCCGGCGGGCTCCTGGTAGCCGCGGCCGGCACTGCCTACGTGATGCTCCTGCGCGCGGACCACCGTGCGATCGAAGACGCCGGTATCGGCGATTCGGCCGCACCGGTTGCCGTGGCGCCCGCGGGCAACGATCACGCGGTGCAGGGCGCGATCGCGCCGCCGGCACCGGCCGCCGCGACGGCGCCGAAGCAGGCGGCTGCCGCGCCGCCTCCCGCACCAACCGCACCCACGCCCGCGCCGGCCGCAACCGCGCGCGTCGACGCCGCGCCTGCACCGGCTCCCGCGATTCCGGTCGTCAATGACAAGCCGCAACCGGTGACGAAGCCGGCCGCGCCGCCGCCGAAGGTCAACGTCGTGACGGTGGAGGCGCAGGATTCGACCCCGCCAGCGCACGCTCCGGCACCGGCACCGGCTGCCAAATCCGCTCAATCGACTGCGCCCGCGCAGGTCACGCAACGGGCGCCGCGCAAGCGCGATGGCCTCGAACGCCACGCAGCCGCCGCGCCGCCGACTGCGACGAAATCCGAAACGCCGGAGACGGCCGCGCTCGTCAGGGAATCGGCGAAGCTCGATCCGTCGTTGCCGCCCCCGTCGATGTCATCGGTGTCGTCGATGCCGACGAGCACCGGTTCGTATCGGCAGGGCGGTTCGTCGTCCGGCGCGAATCCGGTGGCGGCCGCGATGACCGAGCAACTGGTCAGGCAGTCGAGCAGTTTCAAGTCGACGGCGCCTGCGCCGGCGGACGGCGGCCCGAGCGCGACCAAGTAACCGCGAACGCCTTCGGCATAAAAAGGGCCCCGCACGCCGACCAAGGCATGCGGGGCCAAGAGAGACAAACTTTGATGTCGGCGGGCTGACGTCCGTTATGCGGCAACCGCTTCTTCGGTCTGCGGTTGCGCCGCGGCGACCGGCGCCACGTCCTGACGGATCAGGTGGTCGAACGCGCCGAGCGATGCCTTCGCGCCTTCACCCACGGCGATCACGATCTGCTTGAACGGCACCGTCGTCACGTCGCCGGCCGCGAACACGCCCGGCACCGACGTCGCGCCGCGCGCATCGACGACGATTTCTCCGTGCTTCGACAGTTCGACCGTGCCTTTCAGCCATTCGGTGTTCGGCACGAGGCCGATCTGTACGAACACGCCCTCGAGGTCGATGCGCTGCGTGTCGCCCGAGCGCAGATCCTTGTAGACGAGCCCGTTCAGCTTGCTGCCGTCGCCGGTCAGCTCGGTCGTCTGCGCCTGCGTGACGATCGTCACGTTCGGCAGGCTGCGCAGCTTGCGCTGCAGCACTTCGTCCGCGCGCAGTTGCGCGCCGTATTCGATCAGCGTGACGGCCTTCACGATGCCGGCGAGGTCGATCGCGGCCTCGACGCCCGAGTTGCCGCCGCCGACCACCGCCACACGCTTGCCCTTGAACAGCGGGCCGTCGCAGTGCGGGCAGTACGCGACCCCGCGGTTGCGGTATTCGCGCTCGCCCGGCACGTTGATTTCGCGCCAGCGCGCGCCGGTCGCGAGCACGATCGTCTTCGCCTTCAGCACCGCGCCGTTCGCGAGGTGGATCTGGTGCACGTCGCCCGGGATCAGCGCATCGGCGCGCTGCACGTCCATGATGTCGACGTCGTACTGCTTCACGTGCTGCTCGAGTGCCGTCGCGAACTTCGGCCCTTCGGTTGCCTGCACCGACACGAAGTTCTCGATCGCCATCGTGTCGAGCACCTGGCCGCCGAAACGCTCGGCGACGACGCCCGTCGCGATGCCCTTGCGGGCCGAGTAGATGGCGGCTGCCGCGCCTGCCGGGCCGCCGCCGACGATCAGCGTGTCGAACACCGGCTTGTTTTCGAGCGACTTCGCGGCGCGTTCGCCGGCGCCCGTATCGAGCTTCGCGAGGATTTCCTTCACGCTGCTGCGGCCCTGGCCGAACGAGGCGCCGTTCAGGAACATCGTCGGCACGGCCATGATCTGGCGCGACTCGACTTCGTCCTGGAACAGCGCGCCGTCGATCGCGACGTGGCGGATGCGCGGGTTGATCAGCGACATCACGTTCAGCGCCTGCACGACTTCCGGGCAGTTCTGGCACGACAGCGAGAAGAACGTCTCGAACGCGTAGTCGCCGTCGAGCGCGCGGATCTGTTCGATCACGTCGTCGTCGAGCTTGATCGGGTGGCCGCCCGTCTGCAGCAATGCGAGCACGAGCGACGTGAATTCATGGCCCATCGGGATGCCGGCGAAGCGGATGCCGGCCGGCTTGCCGGGCTCGCCGATCGAGAACGATGGCTTGCGCTCGGCGTCGTCGCGGCGTTCGGTCACGGTCACGCGATCCGTCAGCGACGCAATCTCGTTCAGCAGCGCCAGCAGTTCCTGCGATTTCGCGCTATCGTCGAGCGAGGCGACGAGTTCGATCGGGCGCGTGATCTTTTCGAGGTACGCTTTGAGTTGGTTCTTGAGATTGGCGTCGAGCATGGCGTTTCGGATTCCGTATTGATTATGCTGGTCGGGCACGTCGTGCCGGAGGAGGGCGCGGGCCGCGCTGCGGCGGCCCGCCGTCGCGCGCCTCGTGCGAGGCGCGCGGCGCGATCGTCAGATCTTGCCGATCAGGTCGAGCGACGGGGTCAGCGTTTCCGCACCCGGCGTCCACTTGGCCGGGCACACTTCACCCGGGTGTGCCGCGATGTATTGCGCGGCCTGCACCTTGCGCAGCAGTTCGCCAGCGTCGCGGCCGATGCCGTTGTCGTGGATTTCGCACAGCTTGATCTCGCCTTCCGGGTTGATCACGAACGTGCCGCGCAGGGCCATCCCTTCTTCCTCGATCAGCACGTCGAAGTTGCGCGACAGCGTGAGCGTCGGGTCGCCGACCAGCGGGTACTTGATCTTGGCGATCGTGTCCGACGTGTCGTGCCATGCCTTGTGCGTGAAGTGCGTGTCGGTCGACACGCCGTAGATTTCGACACCCAGCTTCTGGAATTCCGCGTAACGGTCGGCGAGGTCGCCCAGCTCGGTCGGGCAGACGAACGTGAAGTCGGCCGGGTAGAACACGACGACGGACCACTTGCCCTTGAAGTTCTCTTCCGAGACGGGCACGAATTCGCCGTTGTGGTAAGCGGTTGCCTTGAACGGCTTGATTTGGGTGTTGATGATCGGCATCTGGAGAATTCCTTGTCTTCAGTGGTGAGTGGAGTGTTGCCAGTATCCGGGTTCACCCTGAATTTGGGAAATTGCTTGTTTCAATCCGGGGCATCGGGATTTTCTATCTGCTTCCGGCCCTTGATTGGTTGGGGGTAGGGATGGGCGAGCAGGCATGATCCCTATGCCGCACCGCGACGGGGGCGGGCAGCGCCTTCACCACTCCGGGCGCAGGTTCTCGTGGCTGACGGTCACGCGCCCCTTCCATAAACCGAATACATTGTTGCCAAGTGTCTGTTCGTGTCGCGCGATACGGGCATCGATTGCGTCGCCGATGATCTCGGCGCGGGAGCGGTTCTTGTTCGCTGCGATGATGGTCAGCGCGGCATGCTGGTCATCCGACAGGTCGACCGGGATGGTGGGCATTGCAACCTCCGTTACTTGACGCGCCCATCATCGATATCCGGCTGGACAAATGCAAGGTCGTCGCCTATCCGAAGCGAGCGCCGATTCCCGGTCCGGTCGGCGCGGCGCACCGCACCGCGCTCAAATCCCCGCCATCTTCCGCAACCATGCCGCGAGCCGTCGTGCGCCGTCCGGCATGTCCGCGTCCTCGCGCGTGCACAGGTAGTAATCGCGCCCGTCGTCGAGCGCATGATCGAACAGCTTCACCAGTTCGCCGTTCGCCACCTCGCGCTCGACCAGCGGCGCGCGCAGCAGCGCCGCGCCGAGATCCGCGCGCGCGGCGCTCAGCGTGAGCTGGCCATCCTCGAACATCGGCCCCACCGCATGCGACACGTGCCGCACGCCCGCGCCCTGCAGCCAGTTGACCCACGTGCTGCGGTCCTCGTCGTGCACGAGCGGCGCACGCGCGAGGTCGGCCGGCGTGCGGAACGGCCCGTGGCGCTTGAGGAACGACGGGCTGCACATCGGCACCATCGCGCCCGGCAGCAGCCGCTCGCAGCGGTAGCCCGGCCAGTCGCCGGTGCCGAAGCGGATCGACAGGTCCGACGCATCGCTCCGATAGTTGCGGTGATGCGCGTACAGCACCGTGACGTCGACGTCCGTGTTGTCGGCGAGGAACGCGTGCAGCCGCGGAATGAACCAGCCGATGCCGAGCAGCGGGATCAGGCTGACGGTGATCTGCCGCAGCGACGAGCGATCGCGCACGAAGCGCGTCGCGCTGCGCAGCACCGAGAACGCCGCGCTGATCGAACGGTAGTAGTCGCGCCCTTCGTCGGTGAGCGCGAGCAGCCGGCCCTCGCGCACCGTCAGCGGCGTCTGGATGAACGCTTCGAGCAGTTGCAGCTGATGGCTGACCGCCGACGGCGTGATGTCGAGTTCGCCCGCCGCCGCGGTGACCGACCCGAGACGCGCGAATGCTTCGAACGCACGCACCGCGCGCAGCGGGGGGTCGTGCGGCAATTGTTCGATATTTTTCATGTGTCGAATTTTATCGAAAAGTCAGGGTAAGCGACAACATGAAAATATTATTTATTTACATGGCTTTACGTTAATGTGTCGAGAACGGCATAAGCATCCAACAATTGGGTATTTGGGGTTTGGGTGATGAATATTTAATATTTTTCATGTTTTAATCCGATTCGCCGATCCCTCGCACATGAAAATCGCCTTCCTCCACGCCAGCCTCGCATTCTCGGCCGCCGCCCTGGTCGCCTCCGTTCCCGCGTTCGCGCAATCCGCGCCGCAGACGATCCTGATCGGTCTCGCCGCGCCGCTCACCGGCCCGTCCGCGCGGATCGGCAAGGATCTGCAGAACGGCGCGCAACTCGCGATCGACGACGCGAACGCGAAGCATCCGACCATCGGCGGCAAGCCGGTCGTCTACAAGCTCGTCGCGGCCGACGACCAGTCCGATCCGCGCACGGCTGTCGCGGTCGCGCAGCAGCTCGTCGACCAGCACGTGATCGGTGTCGTCGGTCACTGGAACACGGGCTGCAGCGTGCCGGCGTCGCGCGTGTACCGCGATGCCGGCATCCCGCAGATCGCGCCGGCCTCGACCGGTCATCAATACACGCAGCAGGGCTACGCGACGGCGTTCCGCATCATGGGTCACGACGATGCGGGCGGCAATTTCACCGGCGCGTACGCGGTGAAGACGCTGAAGGCGAAGCGCATCGCGGTGATCGACGATCGCACGTCGTTCGGCGCGGGGCTGGCCGACCAGTTCATCAAGGGCGTGCAGGCGAACGGCGGCGCGATCGTCGATCGTCAGTACGTGAACGACAAGACGACCGATTTCAGCGGCGTGCTGACCGCGATCAAGAGCAAGCGCGCGGATCTCGTGTTCTTCGGCGGCCTCGATGCACAGGCTGCGCCGATCGCCCGCCGGATGCGCCAGCTCGGCGTGAACGCGCCGCTGCTCGGCGCGGGCGGTTTCGTGAGCCAGACATTCCTGTCGCTCGCGGGCAAGGACGGCGACGGCGTGACGGCGCTCGAACCGGGCCTGTCGCTCGACCGGATGCCGGGCGGCAAGGCGTTCGACACGCAATACCAGGCGCGCTTCCGTGCACCGATCGAACTGCATGCGCCGTTCGCATACGACGCGGCCGCCACGCTGATCGCGGCCGCGCAGAAGGCCGGCACGACGCAGCCGGCGAAGCTCGTCGCGGCGGTGCGCGCGATCGACCGGCCGGGCGTGACGGGGCGCATCGCGTTCGACGCCGAAGGCAACCTGAAGGACCCGGCCTTCACGATCTACCAGGTGCGCGGCGGCAAGTGGACCGTCGTCGACGTGCTCGGCGGCGCGCGCACCGCGGCCAAGTAAATGCACAGCGACAAGACGAAACAGGCGATCCCCATGACCGAAACAACCCCGACATCCGCCGCCGCACCCGAGGACACGCGCCTCGGGATCCTCGCGCGGCGCCGCATCGAAGCGGAAATCATCAAGCCCATCTACGAGATCATGAAGCGCGAGTTCGGCACCGAGCGCGCGCAGGCCGTGATCGCGGAAGCCGTGCGCGGCGCGGCCGTCGACGCGGGCCGCACGTTCGCCGCGCAGGAGCCTGGCGGCACGAGCGTGAAGTCGTTCATCGCGCTGCAGGTGCTGTGGGAGAAGGACGATGCGCTCGACGTCGAGGTGCGGCGCGCGGACGATGCGCACTACGACTACGACGTGCATCGCTGCAGCTACGCGGAGATGTATCACGCGATGGGGCTCGGCGAGATCGGGCACCTGCTGAGCTGCGCGCGCGACAGCTATTTCATCCAGGGCTACGCGCCGGACGTCGCGCTCACGCGCACGAGCACGATCATGCAGGGCGGCAAGCGTTGCGATTTCCGCTACGCATTGCAGCGCGCGCCGGAGAACGGCGATGCGTGACGGCACCGTGAATGCACCGCGCATCGACGGCGATCGCCTGTGGGCGTCGCTCGAGCGGATGGCGCAGATCGGCGCGACGCCGAAGGGCGGCGTCTGCCGCCTCGCGCTGACCGATCTCGATCGCGAATCGCGCGACCTGTTCGTACAGTGGGCGCGCGACGCCGGCTGCACGGTGCGCGTGGACCGGATGGGCAACGTGTTCGCGCGCCGCGCAGGCCGCAACCGCGATGCCGCGCCGGTGATGACGGGCTCGCATGCTGATTCGCAGCCGACCGGCGGCCGGTACGACGGTATCTACGGCGTGCTCGGCGGCCTGGAGGTCGTGCGCGCGCTGAACGACGCGGGCATCGAGACCGAGCGTCCGGTCGACGTCGTGATCTGGACCAACGAGGAAGGCTCCCGTTTCGCGCCGGCGATGGTGTCGGCCGGCGTGTTCTCGGGCGTCTACACGCTCGAATACGGGCTGTCGCGCACCGATGGCGCGGGCAGGACGATCGGCGAGGAACTGGAGCGGATCGGCTACGCGGGCGCCGAACCCGTCGGCGGCTATCCGGTGCACGCGGCGTACGAACTGCATATCGAGCAGGGTCCGATTCTGGAACGGGCCGGCAAGACGATCGGCGTCGTGACGGCCGGGCAGGGGCAGCGCTGGTACGAAGTGACGCTGACCGGCGTCGACGCGCACGCGGGCACGACGCCGATGGAGGTCCGTCGCGATGCGCTGGTCGGCGCCGCGCGGATGATCTCGTTCATCGAGGTGCTCGGCCGTCGTTATGCACCGTACGCACGCGCGACGGTCGGGATGATCGAGGCGCGGCCGAATTCGCGCAATACGGTGCCGGGCGGCTGCTTCTTCACGGTCGAATTCCGGCATCCCGACGATGCGGTGCTCGACGAACTGGACGCGGCGCTGCGCGCGGAACTCGCACGCGTGGCGGAGGAATCCGGCCTCGGTGCGCAGATCGAGCAGATCTTCACGTATGCGCCGGTTCCGTTCGCGCCGCGCTGCATCGACACGGTACGCGACGCGGCCCGCGCGCTCGGGCTGTCGCACATGGACATCGTGTCCGGCGCGGGACATGACGCGTGCTATGTCGCGCGGGTCGCGCCGACCGGGATGATCTTCGTGCCGTGCGTCGACGGGCTGAGCCACAACGAGGCCGAAGCGATTACGCCGGAATGGGCGGCGGCGGGCGCCGACGTGCTGTTGCGTGCGGTGCTGCAGAGCGCGCAGGAGGCCTGAGCGTGATGTGCACGGCCCGGCGGGAGGTGTTCGCCGGGCCGTGCCTACTGCCGTCCGGCGTGGTGCCGGCGCGCGCGTTGCGTCAGGCTGGCTGCGAACGCCGATCGATGTATCGGCGCATCACGTAGAACGCCGTATCGGTGCGGCCCGGCATCGTCATCAATGCACCGTCGGCCGCAAACCCGAGTTTTTCATAGAACCGGTACGCCGCTTCGCGTGCCGTACACCATACGAGTGCGGCACCGCGTGCTTCCGCGTGCCATACGCAAACCTGCACCAAATCTCGCCCGAAGCCCATGCCGCGCACGGCCGGGTGGACGGCCATCCCGCGCAGCCGCCACGCCGGCCGGCCAGGGTCGTCGTCGCGCGGCTCCTCGCACAGCGAGGCGACCGCCACGATGTTCGACCCGCCGTCGCGCACGCCGACGTGCAGCGTCGTCGGCGCATGGTCGCCGGCCAGTTCGCACGCATTCAGGTCGCCATTCAGCAGGATCGCCGCCCTGAGCGGGTGCGTCTGCACGGCGTCGATCGGTGCGATGGTGAAGCGGGTGTCGCGTGGCGTCATCAACGTTTCCTGGATGGTCCTGGCGGCGCGTTACTTGCCGGCCTTGCGCGTTGCCATATACGCGAGATACGCGACGATCTGGTCGAGTTCGCGGTCGCTCAGCTGGTCGGGCGGAAACGCCGGCATGCTGCGGCCCGGCCAGTCGCGTACCGACGCCGGGTTGCGGATATAACGGCGCAGCGCGGCCGGCTGGAAGTAGTCGACCGGATTCATCGGCGTGTTCAGGTCGGGGCCGGCGTGGCTGCTGCCCGCGCCGTCGAGGCGGTGGCATGCGAGGCATTGCGTGACGAACAGGCGCTGGCCCGCGCGGGCCGGAGCGTCGGCGGGCAACGTGGCGTCGACGGCGAGCGACGGCCAGCGCGCGAGCGGCGACGATTCGATCGTGACACGCACGATCTGGTACGGCCACTGCTCGCCGCGCACCGATGCGGCGTCCGGCCCGAGCCACACGAGGTAGAACGGCCCGGCGCTGACGGGCTTGCCGGGCAGCTTCGGCCACGGACGGGCCGGATCCTCGATGGCGAGCCACGGGACGGCGCGGGCCGGTGCATGACGGCGCACGAGATCCATCGGCAGTTGCGCGGCGAAGCCGTCGGCCGCGCGCGTTTCGAGCACGCCGTCGGCCGGCAGCGGCGTGTCGCCGAGCAGCGCGGCGAACGGCACCGCGCGGAACGTCATCGGCCGGCCGTACGCGATGTCGCGCGGCACGTGGATGTCCGCCGCATCGGGGCGCGCGAGCAGCGTCTGCCGGGTGAGCGCGCGGGCCGTGCCGTCGGTGTCGAGTTCGAGCGAGGACTGCGCCGACGCACGTTGTGCGAGCAGGCACACCGTCAGCAGCACGAGCGAAAACCACGGGCGCTTCAGCATTCGTTCTCCAGGAAAGGGCATTCGCGCGGCGGCAGCAGGCAGGCGCCGCGGTCGATGGAAGGACTCGGGCGACAGTCTATCCGCTACGCGCGGCGCTGGCGAATTCGGCTGAGGAAAGGGGGCGAGGCCGGCCCGCGGTCACGACGTGGCCGATGGCCGGACCGTCGTCAATGACTCGAGCAAGGCGCTTCGCCTTTCGGCAGCGGTGTGTCGCGCTCCGCTTCGAAGTCGGCTTCGCGCGTGCCCGCCGGCGTCAGCGACACGAAATGCATTGCCGTGCCGCGCGCCGGGAACCCGGCGATACCGGTCGAGCCCCACGGAATCGGCGAACGCTGCACGCCGCTCACCGAGATGTCCGAGGCCCCGAGTGCCAGCGTCAGCAGCCGCCCGTCGCGGGTCGGGACGTACGCATGCGTGCCGGAGACGCCGATGCCGGATTCGCGCACCGACGCGGGCAGGCAGTCGAGCGTCGCGGTGCGGCGGCCGTCCGGGGCGACCAGCATCGCGACGCCGCGATCGTCCGCCGTCGTCGTGACGACGATGAAACGGTCGATCTCCGGCACATAGGCCGACGCGTACACGTAGTACCGGATCCTGCCGTTCAGCGTCCCGAGCAGGTCCAGCTTCGCCGTGACGGGATCGAACGTCGCGTATTCGAGCGTCGCGTCGGTGCTGCCTTCGATGAATTTCTGCCAGACGAGCAGCGCGATGCGCGGCGAGCCCGCGATCACGGGCCACCATTCGCGGCGGTGCGGCGCGACCGCGACGTGATTCAGCACGCGTCCGGTCGCGTCGTAGGTCTTCAGGTACACGCCGTTGCCGGTGCCGAGGTTGTCGACGCCGCCGCCGTCGACCCAGTCGGCCGAATAGAACACGACATAGCGCTCGCCGACCGTCGCGACGTGCCCCGAGTGGCCGCCCGGCTCGACTTCGTTCGGGTAGGGCTTGATCGGCTGCAGGTCGCGGCGATAGACGCCGTAGCGCTGGCTGACTTCCTGCGGCGCGTTCCAGCCGTCCTCGAACGTGACGAAGATGTCGCCGCGCGCGTTTTGCGCGATCGACACCGGTTCCTGTGCTTCGGGGCGGCTGATGAACGTGCGGACATGCAGCAGGCGCGGCTTGCCGGGCTGCCATTCGCCGACGTACACGTCATGCGGCCAGTTGCCGCTGCGCAGCGCGCCGCGCGGCACGATGCCCGAGCTGCTGAAGAACACCCAGCGCTTGCCGTTGCCGGCGTCGGCCACGCCGATGCCGTGCATGAAGCGCCGCGGGTCGCCGCCGTCCTGCGACGATGCCGAGGCCGGCACGGTGACCGTATGCACGGCCGGCGCGGCGGCGAGGTCGGACAGCGGCACCGCGCCGATGCAGCACGCGCCGCAGAGCGCGGCCGCCAATGCCGGCCGTATTCGCCGCGTCATTCGACCGTCACCGATTTCGCGAGGTTGCGCGGCTTGTCGACGTCGGCGCCGCGCGCGCAACCGACGTGATACGCGAGCAGTTGCAGCGGGATCACGTTGACGATCGGCGACAGCAGGTCGCCCGATTCGCGCACGCGGATCAGGTGCGTGTCGCGGTCGGCATCGATTTCGAGCTGGCTGCCGGCCAGCACGTAGAGCCGCCCGCCGCGCGCGCGCACCTCGGCCATGTTGGATTTCAGCTTCTGGAACAGGCGGTCGTCCGGCGCAATCGTGACGACCGGCATCGCGCTCGTGACGAGCGCGAGCGGACCGTGCTTCAGCTCGCCGGCCGCATAGCCTTCCGCGTGGATGTACGACACTTCCTTGAGCTTCAGCGCGCCTTCCAGCGCGATCGGGAAATGGATGCCGCGCCCGAGGAACAGCGCGTTCTCGGTGCGCGCGAACTTCGTGGCCCAGCCCATGATCTGCGTTTCCAGCGCGAGTGCGTGGCTGATGCGGCCGGACAGCGCGCGCAGCTGCTTCAAATGCGTCGCTACTTGCGCGGCGTCGAGCCGGCCGCGCTGCTGCGCGAGCGTGAGCGTCAGCACGAACAGCGCGACGAGTTGCGTCGTGAACGCCTTGGTCGACGCGACGCCGAGCTCGATGCCGGCCCGCGTGAGAAACCGCAGCGGCGCGTTGCGCGCGATCGTGCTGGTCGCGACGTTGCAGATCGCCAGCGACAGTTCCTGGCCCATCGCGCGTGCCTGCTCGATCGCGCCGATCGTGTCGGCCGTCTCGCCCGACTGCGAGATGCCGACGACGAGCGTGCGCGGGTCGGCCACCGTGTCGCGGTAGCGGAATTCGCTGGCGATCTCGACCTGCGCGGGGATGCCGGCGATACTTTCCAGCCAGTATTTCGCGGTCAGGCCCGCGTAGTAGCTGGTGCCGCAGCCGAGCAGCAGCACGCTCCTGACTTTCGACAGGAGGGCACGGGTGCCGTCGGTCGCGTCGAACAGCGCCGGCGAGATCGTGTCGATGCCGTCGAGCGTGCTGTCGATTGCTTTCGGCTGCTCGAAGATCTCTTTCTGCATGAAGTGCTGGTACGGGCCGAGCGCGGCGTCGCCTTCGCGCGCCTTCACCTGACACAGCGGGCGCTGGGCTTCCTGGCCGCCCGAGTCGATCACGGCGATGCGCTCCGGCGTGATCAGCGCGACATCGCCGTCTTCCAGGTAGACGAAGCGGTCGGTCAGGTCGCCGAGCGCCGCGCAGTCCGACGCGAGGTAGTTCTGCTCGGCGCCGATGCCGATCACGAGCGGCGAGCCCGCGCGCGCGGCGACGAGGCGCTGCGGCTCGCGCGCGCTGAGCACCGCGATCGCGTACGCGCCGTGCAGCCGCTTGACGGCGCGCACGACCGCGTCGAACAGGTCGTCGCGATAGACGCTGTGGATCAGGTGCGCGATCACCTCGGTGTCGGTCTGGCCGCGAAACGTGTAGCCGCGCTCGCGCAACTCCACGCGCAGCGCGTCGTGGTTCTCGATGATCCCGTTGTGCACGACCGCGATCGTGTCGCCGGACATGATCGGATGCGCATTCATTTCCGACGGCGCGCCGTGCGTCGCCCAGCGCGTATGTGCGATGCAGGTCTGCGCTTCGAGGCCGAGCGTCAGCACGCGCGCCTGCAGGTCCGTCACGCGCCGCAACGTGCGTTCGCTGCGCAGGCGGCCGTCGTCCTGCACGGCGATGCCGCATGAATCGTAGCCGCGATACTCGAGCCGGCTCAATGCATTGACCAGTTGCGGCACCTGATTGTTCAGGCCGCTTGCTCCGACGATTCCGCACATGATTCACCTCTCTACGGTAGGTTGGCGGCTGGCGCGCGGCGCGCGGCAGCACGATTTCAGGAGCGGTGCGCGTCGCGCGGCATGCGTCGCGCCCGGCGCGGCACGTCTCCGGCGATCTATTCGCGGGGCTGGGGCCCGGCATGCGCGACCCATTCGATACCCGAGATCGATCCGTTCGCATCGTGCGACGCGACGAGAATGCGCGTCGTGCGCCGCGCACCGCGCCGGCGGGCGCCGGCCAGTGCGGTGGTCGGCACCGAGCGCACCTTCACGCTGGCCGAGCGCCGCAGCATCTTCGACACGCGCAACCGGTAGGCGAGCGGATGCATGACGCGCCCCGCGATCAGCCACATGACGATCGTGCCGGCGATCAGCGCGATGCTCGTGACGTAGAACACGATCTGCTCGATCGGCATCTCGGCCTGGTTGAACGGCAGCAGGTAGCGGTATGTATAGATGCAGATCGAGGCCCACACGGCGCCGACCAGCGCCGGGCGCACGAGGCGGAACCAGACGACCAGCACGGAGCCGACGATGCGGCCGCGTTCGGCGATCATTTCGCGCGGCGTGCGCAGGGAAAGGTCAATAATCGGCGCGTTCTTCATGTTGAATGCCTCGGTCGGGGCTGACCCACACGGCTCGCTTGCCGCGGCCCCGCAGCACGACGGCCGGCAGGGCGACGACGGTAGTGATCATGCTGATCAGCCAGAAAGCGACGGGATACCAGATGGTGTCCAGGAAATACATCAGGAGTTTTTCGTCATACTGACGATCGATCATGCTGCCGATGATCAGCTGCAGGATGCAGGTGGCGACCAGCAGCATCCCGTGCCAGTGCGGCACGACCGATACGTGCCAGCTCGACGGCAACGGGTAGACGACGTCCACCAGCGCGAGCAGCAGGATGAACGACATCGAATAGGCCCACGCGATGCCGATCAGGTATTCGACGAACAGCGGCCACATCATCATCTGCGTCGGCCGCATCAGCGTGCCCGCATATTTCATGAGCACCTGGATGCCGCCTTTCGACCAGCGCAGCCGTTGCCGGTAGAGCCCCTTCAGCGTCTCGGGCATCAGGATCCAGCTCAGCGCATGCGGCTCGTACACGACGCGCCAGTCGCGGCACTGGAGCTTCCAGCTGATGTCGATGTCCTCGGTCAGCATGTCCGAGCTCCAGTAGCCGACGTCGGCAAGCGCGGTCTTGCGGAACATCGTGATCACGCCGGACACCGTGAAGATGCGGCCGTACACCTGCTGCGTACGCTTGATCAGCCCGACGATCGACGAGAATTCGCCGACCTGCATGCGGCCGAGCAGCGACGTGCGCGTGCGGATGCGCGGGTTGCCGGTCACCGCGCCGACACCCGGGTCGGTCAGGAAATGCTCGAGCATCCAGCCGATCGCGTCGTGCGCGAGCAGCGCGTCGCCGTCGATGCAGAGCAGGTATTCCGCGTTCGACACGGCCGCGGCGGTCGTCAGCCCGACCGCCTTGCCTTCGTTGCGCGCGTGATGGATCACGAGCAGCCGCGGGATCTCGACGGCCAGTTCGTTGAGAATCTCGCCGGTGTGGTCCTTGCTGCCGTCGTTGACCGCGATGATGTCGTAGTTCGGGTACTGCATCCCGTTCAGGTGGCTGATCACGCTGCGCGCGTTCGCGGCTTCGTTGAAGCAGGGCACGACGATCGAGATCTTCGGGATGCCGCTCGACGCGATCGTCCGGTTCGCCAGCACGCGGCCTTCTTCCAGCAGGAAGTAGTGCACGACGCCGCCGATCATCCACAGATACGACATGAAGAACGGGTAGTAGAAGACGAAATCCTGCAGGCGCTGGATGATGCCGTGGGTGTTCATGGCGTCTTCGCCCCCTGCGATTGCTGCAGCTGCATCAGCGCGTTGATCGACGTCGGGTCGAGGCGCGACTTCAGCGACATCACGTCGCGCATCGCGTCGAGCTCCGGCTGGCCGTTCAGGAAGTTGTCCGGGTAGTAGCCGAAATTCACGGCGCCCTCGCTGCGCAGCCGGCGCATCTGCGCGAGCAGCGTGCTGGCCGGCACCGCCTTTTGCCCGTGCCAGTCGTACGCCTGCAGTTCGAACACGGTGCGCTGCAGCCCGCGCTGCTTCGTGCGCACTGCCTTCACGAGCTGGTCCAGCCAGCCTTCGGGGTCCTTCGCCTGCTCCATGTACGGCATCGCCATCAGCGCGACGTAGTCGTAGGTTGCGAGGAAATCGTCGTAGTTCTGCGCATACCACGCTTCCGACTCGGGCTTGAGCACCGGCAGCGCGAAGATGTTGCGCGCGGTCAGCACGTCGCCGACGTTCTGGTGCGCCAGCACGATCTGCTGGAGCTGCCGGGTCAGGTCGATCAGGTAGCGTGACTTCTGGCGCGTCCACCGCTTCATCAGGTCGGGGTTCTCGCGGATCTTGCCGACGTCGGCCGGCAGCCCCCATTGCGAATAGGTCTGCAGCGCGTGCCGGCCCGCATCTTCGTAGTCGTCGAGCACGGCGTCGTCGCTGAACAGGATGCCGCTGAACGACGCGTGCTTGCTGAGATCCTCGTAGATCTGCTGGATCATCAGCCGCGCACCCGGATCGAACGGGCTCAGCCGGAACACGCGCGTACCGTTCTCGCGGGCCGGCGCGCCGCCGTATGCGGTGACGGCCTCGAGCCCGCGCTGCTTGTCGTCCGGCGGCCGGAACGCGAGCACCGGCATCCAGGCGTACACCTGCACGTTGGCACGCGTATTGAGCTGCCACGCGGCACGCGAGAACAGGTCGGCGCGCATCGGCAGGTGCCGGTTCGGGAAGTACACCGATTCGGCCACGCCGGTGCCTTTCGGGTCCGCATAGGCCTGCAGGTACACCGATTTCGGCTGCATCCGGTAGATGCGCTCGATCAGCTTGCCGAGATTCGCTTCCTGCCGCGCCGGATCGGGATCGTAGACCTGGTCGAGATCGACCTGCACGGTGCGCTCCGGCACGTCGACGTCGCCGCGGTTGGACGCCGGCTCGCGCATCGAACGCTCGAACCCGCCGATATCGACGTCGTACATCATCAGGATCCGCCTCAGCCGGTCCAGCGGCACGTCCGGCGTATTCGGGCCGGCATCGAGGCTGAACTGGATGTCCATGCCGAGCGACGTCGATATCTGGCGCACGGGCTGGTTTTCCGCGCCGTATGGCCAGACCATCGAGCGTGCGACGATGCCTGTACGTTCGCGGATCTGCCGCACGCAGGTCTGCAGGTCGTCGTGCACACGTGCGTGGAATTCGGCGTCGGTTTCATAGCGCTTCTGATCCTGAAGGTAGAGGTGCGACGTGGTCGCCGGCAATTCGTTGCCTTGTGGATTCGCGACCGCGCCATGATGGAGATTGTGGGTGTGGCAGCCGAGCTCGACGAATTCCGACTGCCCGAGCTTCTTCACCTCGTCCCACGACAGGAAGTAGTCGCGCGGCACCTGCACCTTGTCGCTGATGCGGATCGGCGTATCCGGCGGCGTATCGATCCACGCGGTGACGAGGCCCATCACGGCCGGATACTTGAAGCGCTCGAGCAGCGGCAGCACCTTCGTGTAGTGGCTGCGGAAACCGTCGTCGAACGTGAGCAGCACCGCGCGCGGCGGCAGCGGCTTGCCGCCGTGCCGCGACGCCTCGATCTGCTTGACCGTGATGGTGTGGTAGTTGTTGGTCTGCAGCCACGAGAAGATCGCGGTCAGCGTGCCGGTATCGACCGCGAACGCGTCGACCAGCGCCGAGCGCGACGAAAACGACGCCATCAGGTTGTCGCGCACGTCGTGCATGCAGATCACGCGAAACGTCTTGCCGTCGGCCGGATCGGACGGCGGCAGCAGGTCGATCATCTTGGCGTTGGTCACGCCCGGGAACAGCGAACAGGCGGCAAACGTGCCAAAGCATCCGCACATGAAGGTCCGTCTGGTTTGCATTGCACGATCTCCTTGCTAGAACGGCAGGTTGAGCGACAGGAAGCCGGTTTCGGAGCGCTCGCGCTGGCCGTCGTACGCATGGCTGCTGACTTCGACGCCGTAGGACAGCGTGATGTCGTGCTTGAACGTCCACGCATGCTCGAGGCGTGCGCTCCACAGCGGGCTGGTGCCGAAGCCGCGCTCGTTGTACACGCCGCCCGACGCGGACACGCGCTGCTGCAGGCTCATATCACCCTTCTTCCACAGCGTCAGCTGGTGCATGACGGTTGCCGCGGCTGCGTAGTCGCGCCCCGGGCTGAAGTAGGGCGCGTCCTTGCGGGTGTTGCTGTCCGTGCCGAGATTCAGCGAGACATTGACGAGCTGTTTCGCGGACGTGTACACGCGCTGCGTGGCGGTCGCCGCGATCTCCTGGTGCAGGTTCGAATCGCTGTAGCGGCTGACGCCGTAGCTCAGCCTGACCTCGCGGCGGTCATTCTGGCGATACACGACCTCCGCGTTCGCGGAGCGGCCCCAGATGTGCGCGGCGTACGCTTTCCACGGCAACGAGTTGTCGTTGGTGTCGAGCCCGGCGCTGACCGTCCAGTAGTCGTTGAGCGCGTACGCGATCGTCCCGCGCCCGCCGGTTCGGCCGTCCGCGCCGATCGAGCGTGTGACTTCGCCCAGCACGGTGAGCGGGCCGCGCCGGTAGTCGCCGCCGACGCCGGTGCGCGTGCGGCTGACGTGGCCGGCGTCGGTCTGCGCGAAGCCGTAGAACGTGTGCGAAAACACGCGCCAGTTGTCGCCGAACGGCGGCGAATACACATAGCTGTCCGACGTGAAGCTGTTGTCGGCCAGCGCGCTGTTGCCGTGCTCGAAGCTCAGGTCGGTCGTGAACACGGGGCTGCGGTATGCGTTGTAGTCGCGCTTGAAGCCGCGCACGGCGCCGCTGTCGGGGAACGTGTTGCCGAGGGTCTGGTCGACGGTCTTCGCGGTCGCGTAGTCGTCTGCCGTGAGCGACGCGCGGCCGAGGCCCGCGAGCATCTCGACGCTGTCAGGGTGATCGGTCAGCGACGCGCGATACATCGAGATCGCCTGGCGCGGATGCGCTTGCCCCGACACGGCGTCGGCGTGCGCGGCGCGGACCTCCGCGTTGAACGGCACCTGTTGTTCCAACTGCTCGAGCGCGGCGATCCCTTCGTTCACGTGACCCGTGAAGATCAGGTATTGAGCGCGCAGCCGGTAATAGCGCAGATAGTCGCCTTCTCCAGGGCCGACGCTGGTCACTTCCTTGGCCGGCGGCAGCGACTTGCCCATCTCGTCGAGCACCTGCTTCGCTTCCGGCGCGCGTCCCTGGTCGACGTACGACCAGAACAGTCCTTCCTGCAGTTCGATCGGACGCGTGCGCGAGCCGTACTGGAAGCCGCGGGTCGCGCGATCCGTCGGCGACGCGGTGGCCTGCTTCAGCGCGCGCGCATACACGGCGTTCGCCTTGCCCGGCTCGCTCAGGTACAGATAGGCGTCGCCGACGGCCGCCAGCGCGTCGATCGAGATTTCCGCGTTGGACGGAATCGTCTCGAACGTCGCGACGGCCGGCTTCATGTCGCCGCGTGCCGCAAGGGCGACTACCCGGTCGCCCGCGAGTGCGGTGCGCACCGGCGTGTACTCGGGGGTGGCAGGCATCCGCTTGTCGAGGTCGTCCGCCGCGCGCAGCGCGTTGTCGATTCCGTCGAAGCGGTCCGAACTCGTCATCGAACGCGACTTGTCGCGTCCGCCGCGCACTTGCTGGCGAATCGACAGTTCTTCCAGTTGCGCGATGTCGACCGCGGAGAATGCGTCGGGCCGCGCCTTGGCCTCGTCGAGCGCCTTGATCGCGCCGCCGCTCGCCGCGAGGCCGAACACGTCTTTGCGCACCGTCTCGACATCGGCGGTACGGAGGTTCGGCGCCTGCGCATTCGGCGCTTCGACGTCGGGCCCTTGAGATCGCTGGATCGCCTCGCCGGGGAACTGGGCGCCGGGCGTCTGTGAATTCGGCGTCTGGGACGCCGGCGGTTGCGAGCCGGGGGGCGCGGTGACAGGGGCCGGCGAGTTCGGCATCGGGGTGCCGGAGGCCTGCGCGGTCTGCGTCGGCGGAGCGGGCGGGGCGCCCGACGCGGGCGCTGCCGGTGCCGGCGCATTCGGCTGCGCGGTGCCGGTTGCCTGGGCAAGCAGCATCGGCGAGGCCGCGCCCGGCCCAGGATCGCCCGGCTGCGATACGACCGGGTCCACCACGACCGTGGTCGGCATGGTCGGGTTCGGCGCCTGCGCGATCTGCAGCGACGCGTCCGATGCCCGTGCGATCGGCGTCGTTGCATGAGGCGGCAGCGTGCCGCCATCCTGTGCGATCTCTATCGATGTCACTGTCGCGTGCAGGCCGCGAGGATGCGCATCCGGTGCGGACCCGGCGATGGCTCCCGCGCCGCCCGGTTCGGCGTCGCCTTCGGTGGAGAAACAGGGGCCGGACGCGACGAGCAGCAATACCAGCGGCGCATGCAGGAGGATCCGCCGGTTGGACGCAGCGGTGGTGGTGCATTGTTGTTGACGATTGTTAGCCACGATGTCTCCTCATTTTGAAACCATCACATCTCACTCTGAAACGATCACTTCGTTTGCACGCCCGACGACACGCGTCGCCGGCCGCGCACCGCCGGGCGGCGAGGCCCGGCGGCGTTCGACCCGTTCACAGGCGATTGCGGATCGCTTGCCCAAGCAGCGCGCGCGATTCGCTGTTCTTCGGGTCGATCGCGAGCGCTCGGCTCGCGTTTTGCTCCACACAGTCCCACTCGTCGATCTGCGCGCACGAGCGCGCCTTTGCCAGTGCTCGCGCGCTTTCCAGTTCCGCGTGCGTGACGCTTGCCGTCTGCATGCGCGCCGTGTCGCTGCCGTACGAGCGCGGCTTCGGCGTGTAGTCCAGGCGCTTTCTCGTGCCCGCCAGCGTTTCGGTTCGCGGCGCGCGATGCGTCGCGCTACGCCGTTCGGCGGCGTGCCCATTGGCCGAAGCGGCATGCGAATTGGCTGCCAGTGCCGCCGGTGCCGCATGCGACGGCTGCCGGTGTTTCGCGGCGGCGCGTGGCGTTGCCCGCGGAGCCGCTTCCGGTTCGACCGCGAGCGTGACGGGCGGCACGGTCGACACTTCGTGCGGCGCCGAAGCGGCCGGCTCCGGCGGCGGGGCTGCAGATGACGTGGCCTGTCGTGCAATCGTCTGCACAGGCGCGGCGGTGGCAGTCGTGCCGGACGCACCGGTTGCGCGGGACGTCGCGGCCACGATCGCCTGGCGGTATTTCCCGACGGCGGATGAGATCACGCCGGAGATGTCGTGCGCGACGCTCGCATGGCCCACGGTCCTGTCCCGCTCGACGTATGCGAAGAGGCCGAAGATCGCGGCGAACGCGACGATGCTGAGCGCCGCGTTCTTTCCCGGACCCCAGGAGGGTTTCGGCTGACGGGCGGGCGAGCCGTCCGGTCGTTCTGCACGAGTCATTCAATACTCCTCGATTCGATGCGCTGCGGTGAATGACACGATCGGGGCGGGGTCGGACGGCATTCACCATCGCAACTGCGTGGTGAGCGTGCCCGTTTCGACGATCGCGAACTGGGTGGCGCCTTGATAGGTCCCTTCGACCCGGTAGCTCGCATCCGGCACGCTGAACAGGCAGCGCGACCCCGATGCGTTGAATTCGACGAGCACGCGGCCGTGCCGTCTCAGGCGTACCTGCACGTTGGCCAGCGGTTGCCCGGTACTCGCGGAAGCAAACGACACGCCCAGGTTGTATGGCCGGCCGTCGGGGGGAAGCGGTGCGGACCCGTCGATCCGTGCGTCGCCGCAGATATACGAGATCACGTAGCGGTCGGCGCCCGGACCTGACGCGGGGGCCTGGGCCATGGCGTTCATGCAGAGCGCAGAGATGAAAACGCTCAGGAAAGGGCGAGCCTGCTGTCGAAGCGAGGAAGACATTGCAACCTCCTGTCCGGAATAAATGACACGCATTCATTCCGAGTCAGATTTGCCAGCGTTTTTTTTGCGACACGCTATTGATACACGATGGCTTTTGAACCAACAACCGCGTGTGGTCGGAATGGAACGGGTTGAAATATCTTATTTAAATAGGATAACGACGGATTCGTGTGATTCACTTAACACTGACGAAAGTCGATATTGCCGAATATGATCTTTGCTCGTCGGTAGCGATGATCGAGCACGCATTGAATCACGTCGGAGGTATCGACTTTCATGCCGAAAAATAACGACTGATAAAAGGAATTTTTGCGGCTGTGTTCGTGGCGAACCTACGAGGGTCCGGATACAGATCGCGCATCGTGAAAAGAGGGTGCGACGTCTTTGCTATTTTAGTTCTTTACAGCTAAATAGAAACTTTTGATTTGTTCTGTAACAGGGTATTTCTGTCCGAAAAATGAGGTTGAATATTCGGACTTAATGCGCTGGCAGTAAAAAATACGATGTCATTCGCAAACGTTTGCGTTTGATATCGAATAAAGGGTTGGCACAGGGATTTCACCGACTTCGGCGGGATTGCCGATTGCTGTATTTAATATTGATATTGAGAAAGGGCATTCGCGCCGTGAACCCGCACGGCGCGAATGCAAACGTCAGCGGCTGCCGCCGGCGATTCGCCTTGAGGTGCGCATGGCCGGTGCGGCTACCGGCTCGGCGCCGGCCGAACCTTCGACCGCCGCGCGCGGCCGGTTCATGATGTAGGCCCACAGTTGCTCGGCCGCGAGCCCGCGCTTGCGGGCCGACCGATACAGGCGGACTTCCAGTTCGGTGATCCAGTCCCCGGTGCCCGCGCACACGAGCGTGCCGTCCGCGAGTTCCTTCGCGACGCAACTCTCCGGCAGCCAGCCGATCCCGTGCCCGGCCACGACCATGCCTTTCAGCGCCTCGGACATGTGCGTCTCGAAGCAGCGGTGCAGCACATACGGCTCGGTCGCATTCAGCAGCAGCATCTCGACGATGTTGCCGAGGAACGCGCCCGACGAATACGCGAGCAGCGGCAGCGGGGCGTCGGGCGTGCCCGGCAGCTGGAACACGGGCTTGCCGCGCGCGTCGGGTGTCGACACGGGCAGGATCCGCTCGACGCCGAGGCTGACGAACGGGAAGTGGTTCGGGTCGAGCACGATCGGCAGTTGCGGATGGTGATAGCCGAGCAGCAGGTCGCATTCACCTTCGACGAGCTGCTGCACGCCTTCCGGCACGTTCACCGCGTTCACGCGCGCGGTCACATGGCCGACCTCGCCGTTGAGCTGTTTGAGCCATTCGGGAAACAGCGTGAAGACGAGCGTATGCGCGACGGCGAAACGCACGACCTGGTCGCTGGCCGCGAACTGGTCGTAGCCGTTCACGAGATTACGCGCCGCATACATGCTGCGCAGGATGTCCGCGGCGAGCCCGCGGAACATCTGGCCGGCCGGCGTCAGCGTGATCGGGTTGATGCTCCGGTCGACCAGCTTCGCATCCATCCAGGTTTCGAGCGCGGCGATTCGTCTGCTGAACGCCGACTGCGTGAGGTGCCGATGACGCGCGGCCCGGGAAAAGCTCTTGGTATCCGCAAGGCTCAGGAAATCTTCCAGCCACTTTGCTTCCATGTCGATCTTCGCTGTTTATTGTCGGCGCCGGAGGGGCGGCGCCATTTCACTGAACCGGTTTGGTAGCGTACCGCGCCTCGCGCATGGGGGCCGATGTTTTTTTTCGATCGGTGTCAGTCGAAATATGCATGGGCGTTGTCGGCGGGATTACGGCTGCATAGCGTTGAGGGGCCGGACCGGACTAACCGAACAGTTCACAGCGTCGAACTGGCGGCCGCCGCGGACGGTACTTCCCCCCAGGGCCGGTTGCGCCGTGTGCGTGCCGGCCCGCCTTCATGGCGGCGGTCCAGTGCCCGGTCGCGCCGTTTTTTGTGCAGTGCAGATTGCACATTCGTGACACGCGGGGGAACTATGTTTGATAGACGCGGCGCAGCATCGGCCGTGCGCGCTCGCGACGCATGCGGGCGCACGTCGCGTCGGATGGTGCACCAATGTGGTGCGTGATGCCGCGCGGGCGTGCCGGCGCGGCGCAAAAACGGGGGGATATCGAGAAGATTGTGCAAGGCACGTTCCTTGCAAAGCATTGATTACGCCGGTCCGGCATGCGCAATGCCGGGGAAAACGATCGATGGAGAAAAGATCGATGAAGCCATTCGATGAAATGCTGCAATCCGGCGACATGGTAAGGGCGCCCTACGCGCGCCTGAAGCAATGGCTCGACACGCAGAATCCCGCGAGCCTCGCCCAGAAAGCCCACGACGCGGAAGGCGTGTTCCGCAAGACGGGCATCACGTTCGCCGTCTACGGCGACGCGGAGGCCGCCGAGCGGCTGATTCCGTTCGACATCGTCCCGCGCATCATCTCGGGCGCGGAATGGAGCCGGCTGTCGCTCGGCATCGAGCAGCGCGTGATGGCGCTCAATGCGTTCCTCGACGACATCTACCACCGGCAGGAAATCGTGCGCGCGGGCATCGTGCCGAAGCACCTGATCGCGCACAACGAAGCGTTCATCCCGGAGATGATCGACTTCCGGCCGCCCGGCAACGTTTACACGCACATCATCGGCGTCGACATCGTGCGTACCGGCGAGAACGAGTTCTACGTGCTGGAGGACAACGCGCGTACGCCGTCCGGCGTGTCGTACATGCTGGAAAACCGCGAGACGATGATGCAGCTCTTCCCCGAGCTGTTCCAGCAGGTGAAGGTGCGCCCGGTCGAAACCTATCCGCAGATGCTGCGCCAGTCGCTCGCGGCCGTGTGCCCGCCGGGCGGCAACACCGACAACCCGACCGTCGCGGTGCTCACGCCCGGCATCCACAATTCCGCGTACTACGAACATTCGTTCCTCGCCGACCAGATGGGCGTGCACCTCGTCGAGGGCAGCGACCTGCAGGTGGTCGACGGCCGCGTCGCGATGCGCACGACCGAAGGCTTCCAGCCGATCGACGTGCTGTACCGCCGCGTCGACGATGCGTTCCTCGATCCGCTCACGTTCCGCCCCGATTCGGTGCTCGGCGTGGCGGGCATCATGGACGTGTACCGCGCCGGCAACATCACGATCGCGAATGCGCCCGGCACGGGCATCGCCGACGACAAGGCGATCTACTCGTACATGCCGGAGATCGTCGAGTTCTACACGGGCCGCAAGGCGCTGCTGGAGAACGTGCCGACCTGGCGCTGCGGCGAGGCCGACAGCCTGAAGTACGTGCTCGAGCATCTCGACGAACTGGTCGTGAAGGAAGTGCACGGCTCGGGCGGCTACGGGATGCTGGTCGGGCCGTGCGCGTCGAAGGCCGAGCTCGAGGCATTTTCCGCCAAGCTGCGCGCGCGCCCCGCGAACTACATCGCGCAACCGACGCTCGCGCTGTCCACGACGCCGATCCTGACCGACGCCGGCCTCGCGCCGCGCCACGTCGACCTGCGCCCGTTCGTGCTGGTGTCGGACCGGATCCGCATCACGCCGGGCGGGCTCACGCGCGTCGCGCTGAAGGAGGGATCGCTCGTCGTCAACTCGAGCCAGGGCGGCGGCACCAAGGACACCTGGGTGCTGGCCGACTGAGCCGGACGCGACCGCGCGCGCCGGAACCGGCGCGCCAACCGAACGAAGACGGAGTGGACACGAGATGCTTCTGGGACGTACTGCAAGCGGGCTCTACTGGATGTACCGCTATATCGAGCGCGCGGAGAACATCGCGCGCATCGTCGATGCCGGGCTGCGGATGGCGCTCACGCGCACGTCCGATGCGCCGGCCGAATGGTCGTCGGTGCTCGTCAGCTCGGGCACGGACGACGGCTACCGGGAGAAATACGACGCGTATGCGGCCGATACCGTGACCGACTATCTGTTGCGCGACCGCGACAACCCGTCGAGCGTGCTGTCGTGCATCGAGGCCGCGCGCTCGAACGCGCGGATGGTGCGCACGGCGCTGACGCGCGAGGCGTGGGAAAGCGTGAACGGCGCGTGGCTCGCGCTGCGTCGCGCGCTGGCGCAGCCGGTGCCGGAGAGCGAGCTGCCCAACGTGCTCGACCAGGTGAAGCGCGAAACCGCGCTGATCCTCGGCAGCTTCTACAGCACGATGCTGCGCAACGAGATCTTCGATTTCGCGCAGATCGGCGCATTCATCGAGCGCGCGGACAACACCGCACGGATCATCGACGTGAAATACCACCTGCTGCTGCCGTCGGTATCGCACGTCGGCACGATCCTCGACAACTACCAGTGGGAGACGATCCTGCGCTGCGTCGCCGCGCACCGCTCGTACCGCTGGGTGTACGACGTGCAGTACAAGCCGGTGAACATCGCTGATTACCTGATCCTGAACGGCCGCATGCCGCGCTCGCTGCGCTATTGCTACGGGCGCGTCGTGTCGAGCCTGAACCTGCTCGCGAAGGATTACGGCGTGACACACCCGTGTCACGACACGGCCACGAAGATCCTGCAGATGCTGTCCGATACCTCGGTCGAGCGGGTCTTCAAGAGCGGCCTGCACGAGTTCCTGACCGACTTCATCGGCCGCAACAACAGCCTCGGGCTCGAAATCGCCCAGGCTTACAACTTCGACTGAGAACTTGCCATGCGACTCGCCATTCGACACATCTCGCGTTATCAGTTCGACGACCAAGCCACCCATGCGCTGCAACGGCTGCGGCTGCGCCCGCAGTCGGGCCCCGGGCAGACGGTGCGCGCGTGGCAGGTCACGATCGACGGCGTCGAGCCGTCGCTGTCTTACGCCGACGGGCTCGGCAACCGGATCGACCTCGTGCGTCACGATCGCGGCGCGAAGGCCGAGATCGTGGTCGTCGCGGCCGGCGTCGTCGAGACGCAGGACCGTGCGGGCATTCTCGGGCATCCCGAAGGCTATGCGCCGCCCTGGATCTTCGAGCGTGAGACCGCGCTCACGAAGGCCGGCGACACCGTGCGCGAGCTCGCGGAAGCGCTGCCGATCGATCCGCAGGGCCTCGACGCACTGCACTGGCTGATGACGGAAGTGCACGGCCGCATCGCGTATGCGCCGAACCTGGCCGCCGACGCGCCCGTTGACGCGGAAACCGCGCTGCAAAACGGCGAGGGCACGAGCCGCGACCACGCGCATGCATTCATCTCGGCCGCGCGCGTGCTGAAGATTCCCGCGCGTTACATCTCGGGCTACGTCCTCGCCGACAGCGCGATGCAGCGCATCGCCGATGCGAAGCAGAACGCGGGCGACGTCGAGGAGGAGGAAGCGCTCGCGCTGCAGAGCGGCGAGGGCATGCAGCAGGTGCTCGGCGCGTCGCATGCCGCGCAATCGCAAGGGCTGCCGCAGCCGGCGCTCGGCGCCCAGCCGCAGGCCGCCGCGCTGATGCAGCAGCCGGCCGGCCATGCGTGGGCCGAGGCCTATGTGGAAGGGCTCGGCTGGGTCGGGTTCGACCCGTTCATGAACCGCTGCCCGGACGAGCGCTACGTGCGCATCGCGGTCGGCCTCGATTATCGCGACGCGCAGCCGGTGACGGGGCTCGGCGCCACGGCCGTCGGCGTCGAGATCAGCGTCGTGCAGACGCCCGAGCTCGTCTGACCCGACGCGCGCCTTCGCCGAATCCGCCATGCCGGGCCGCCGTGTCGAGTGCGACGCGGCGTGCGCGGCCGGCCCAACCCGAACCGAGCTCCCATGTCCATCCACGTCGCGCTGCATCACACCACCCGCTATCGCTACGACCGGCTCGTCAACCTCGGCCCGCAGGTCGTGCGGCTGCGGCCCGCGCCGCATTGCCGGACGCCGATCCTCGCGTATTCGATGACGGTCGAACCCGCGCAGCACTTCATCAACTGGCAGCAGGACCCGTTCTCGAACTATCTTGCGCGGCTCGTGTTTCCGGAGCGCACCGAGCATTTCGAGATCACGATCGATCTCGTTGCCGAGATGTCGGTGTACAACCCGTTCGACTTCTTCCTCGAAGCGAGCGCCGAGCAATATCCGTTCAGCTATGACGACGCGCTGAAGACCGAGCTCGCGCCGTATCTCGTCTGCGATCCGCAGACGAGCGCATCGAAACTGTTCCGCACGTATCTTGACGGCGTCGATCTCACGCCGGCCGGCACCGTGAACTTCCTCGTCGCGCTGAACCAGCAGCTTCAGCGCGACATCGGCTATCTCGTGCGGATGGAACCCGGCGTGCAGACGCCCGAGCAGACGCTCGAGCTCGCGTCCGGCTCGTGCCGCGACAGCGCCTGGCTGCTCGTGCAGCTGTGCCGACATCTCGGCATCGCCGCGCGTTTCGTGTCGGGCTACCTGATCCAGCTCACGCCCGACGTGAAGTCGCTCGACGGCCCGAGCGGCACGTCGGTCGACTTCACCGACCTGCACGCGTGGTGCGAGGTCTACCTGCCGGGCGCCGGCTGGATCGGCTTCGACCCGACGTCGGGCCTGCTCGCCGGCGAAGGGCATATTCCGCTGGCCTGCACGCCGCAGCCGACGAGCGCCGCGCCGGTCGAAGGGCTGATCGACGAGTGCGAGGTGTCGTTCGAGCACGAGATGAGCGTGACGCGCGTGTACGAATCGCCGCGCGTGACGAAACCGTATACGGAATCGCAATGGGACGCCGTGCTGACGCTCGGCACGCAGGTCGACGGCGCGCTGGCGGCCGGCGACGTGCGGCTCACGCAGGGCGGCGAGCCGACCTTCGTGTCGATCGACGATCGCGACGGCGCCGAGTGGAACACCGATGCGCTCGGCCCGACCAAGCGCGGCTACGCGACCGAACTCGTGCAGCGGCTGCGTGCCGAGTACGGCGACGGCGGCTTCCTGCACTTCGGGCAGGGCAAGTGGTATCCGGGCGAGCAATTGCCGCGCTGGGCGCTGTCGATCTTCTGGCGCGCGGACGGCCAGCCCGTGTGGCACGATCCGTCGCTGTTCGCCGACGAGCGCGAGCCATCCGCGTATACGACCGACGACGCGAAGCGCTTCATCGATGCGCTCGCCGCGCGGCTGAACCTGACCGACGAATTCATCCGGCCCGGCTACGAAGATGTCTGGTACTACCTGTGGCGCGAGCGCCGGCTGCCCGTCAACGTCGATCCGTTCGACTCGCGGCTCGACGACGAGCTCGAGCGTGCGCGGTTGCGCAAGGTGTTCGATCAGCAGCTCGACAGCGTCGTAGGCTACGTGCTGCCGGTCAAGCGCACGGACGACACGCCGGGCCTCGACGGGCCGCGCTGGCAGACCGGCCCGTGGTTCTTCCGCGACGAGCGGATGTATCTCGTGCCGGGCGATTCGCCGATGGGCTATCGGCTGCCGCTCGATTCGCTGCCGTGGGCCACCCGCTCCGACCACCCGTACCTGGTCGAACGCGATCCGTTCGCGCCGCGCACCGCGCTGCCGGACGCCGCCGCGATCCGCGCACGCTACGCGGGCCCGGCCGACGCGCCGCGCTACCTGGCCGGCGTGCATCGCGAAGCGTCGGCGCAGACGGTCATGCAGTGGCGCAACGACGGCACGGCCGAGGGCGCGCGTGCCGCGGCGCACGATCCTCAGCGTCGGCCCGAGCGCTTCGAATCGGCTGCGTGGATCACGCGCACCGCGCTGTGCGTCGAAGTGCGCAATGGCATCCTGTACCTGTTCATGCCGCCGCTTGCCGCGCTCGAGGATTATCTCGAGCTGCTCGGCGCGATCGAGCTGACCGCGCACGCGCTCGGCGTGAAACTGGTGCTCGAAGGCTATCCGCCGCCGCGCGATGCGCGGCTGAAGCTGCTGCAGGTGACGCCCGATCCCGGCGTGATCGAGGTGAACATCCATCCGGCCGCGAGCTTCGACGAGCTCGTCGACCACACCGAATTCCTGTACGACGCCGCGTGGCAGTCGCGGCTGTGCAGCGAGAAGTTCATGGTCGACGGCCGCCACGTCGGCACCGGCGGCGGCAACCACTTCGTGCTCGGCGGCGCGACGCCGGCCGACAGCCCGTTCCTGCGCCGCCCGGACCTGCTCGCGAGCCTGATCGCGTACTGGCACAACCATCCGTCGCTGTCCTACCTGTTCTCCGGGTTGTTCATCGGGCCGACGAGCCAGGCGCCGCGCGTCGACGAGGCGCGCAACGACCAGCTCTACGAACTCGACATCGCGTTCGCCGAGATCCAGCGCAACAAGCTGCTGTTCGGTCAGGACATGCCGCCGTGGCTCGTCGACCGCGTGCTGCGCAACCTGCTGATCGACGTGACGGGCAACACGCACCGCAGCGAGTTCTGCATCGACAAGCTGTACTCGCCCGATTCGTCGACCGGCCGGCTCGGCCTGCTCGAACTGCGTGCCTTCGAAATGCCGCCGCATGCGCGAATGAGCATCGTGCAGCAACTGTTGCTGCGTGCACTGGTCGCGCGTTTCTGGGCCGCGCCGTACACGACGCCGCTCACGCGCTGGGGCACCGCGCTGCACGACCGCTTCATGCTGCCCGAGTTTCTTCAGATGGATTTCGACGACGTGCTCGCCGAACTGCGCGATGCCGGTTTCGCGTTCGATCCGGCGTGGTTCGCGCCGCACTTCGAATTCCGCTTCCCGCTGTTCGGGCAGATCGCGGTGAACGGCATGCAGCTGTCGCTGCGCGGCGCGCTGGAGCCGTGGCACGTGATGGGCGAGGAGGGCGCGCCCGGCGGCACGGTGCGCTACGTCGATTCGTCGGTCGAACGGCTCGAAGTGCGCGTGACGGGGCTGAACGACAACCGCCACGTCGTGACCGTCAACGGTCGCGCGCTGCCGCTGCAGCCGACCGGCACCGTCGGCGAGTACGTCGCGGGCGTGCGCTACAAGGCGTGGTCGCCGCCGTCGGCGCTGCATCCGACCATCGGCGTGCACGCACCGCTCACGTTCGACATCGTCGATACGTGGCTGCAGCGTTCGCTCGGCGGCTGCCGCTATCACGTCGCGCATCCGGGCGGGCGCAACTACGCGACGTTCCCGGTCAATGCGTACGAGGCCGAGAGCCGCCGGCTCGCACGCTTCGTCGAGATGGGGCATACGCCGGGACGGATGGATGTCGCGGCTGCCGCGCCGAGCCGCGAATTCCCGTTCACGCTCGACTTGCGGCGGCCGTGATCCATCGATGACGGGGCGGACGACGATGCGCGGCTCGCGACCTCCCCGCGGCCGCGCCGGAATGCTAGGATGCGGGCAGATTGCGGCCGCGCGCCGCAGCAGCTTGCCGCCGGTGCGGCGGCGCGTATGCGCCGTTGCACCCTGAAGACGGAACGACATCGTGCCGCCCATTGACACCGATCATCTCGCCGCCCTCGACGCGATGCCCACGCTTTTCGATTCCGGCGCGCAGCCGGATGCCGCCGAACTGGCCGCCGCGCTTGCGGCGCCGGCGGCCGCCGGCCGCTACGACGAACTGCGCGGCAGCGCGGCCGGCCTGAACGCGCCTGCGCTTGCGCCCGCCTGGCGTAGTTTCTTCACATCGATCGGCAGCGACGGCGTGGCCGACCTCGATCGCCGCGCCGACGCGCTGCACCGGCGCATGCGCGAGAACGGCCTGTTCTATCAGTTGCACGAGCAGCGCGCCGGCGACGGCGCGGCCGGCCCGTGGTCGCTCGACCTGCTGCCGCTGATCGTCACGCCCGAGGACTGGGTCGGAATCGAGCGCGGTGTGCTGCAGCGCGTGCGGCTGCTCAACGCGACGCTGGCCGACCTCTACGGGCCGCAGACGATCCTGCAGCGCGGGCTGTTGCCGCCCGCGCTCGTCACCGGTCACCCCGGCTACCTGCGCGCGATGCGCGGCGCACGCGTGCCTGGCGACACGTGGCTGCACGTCGTCGCGTTCGATCTCGCGCGCGGCCCCGACGGGCAGTGGCGGATCGTCGCGCAGCACACGCAGGGCGCGGCCGGGCTCGGCTACCTGCTCGAAAACCGCCTGATCGTGTCGCGGCTCTTTCCGCGCGGGTTTCGCGGGCTGCGCGTGCAGCGCCTCGCGTCCGCGTACCGCGCGCTGCTGCAGAGCATGCAGTCGCTCAGCCCTACCGCCAAGAATTCGCGGATCGTGCTGCTGACGCCGGGGCCGCACAGCGCGACGTATTTCGAGCACGCGTATCTCGCGCGCTACCTCGGCCTCACGCTCGTCGAAGGCGGCGACCTGACCGCGCGCGACAACCGCGTGTTCCTGAAGACGCTGAGCGGGCTCGAACCGGTGCACGGCATCCTGCGGCGCGTCGACGATGCGTGGCTCGATCCGCTCGAACTGCGGCCCGACTCGATGCTCGGCGTGCCGGGGCTGCTGCAGGCCGTGCGTGCGGGCAACGTGCTGCTCGCGAATGCACCGGGCTCGGGCTTCCTCGAATCGCCGGCGATGCTCGGCTTCATGCCGCGCCTCGCCGAAGGGCTGCTCGGCGAAACGCTGACGCTGCCGGCCGTGCATTCGTGGTGGTGCGGCGAGGCGGCCGCCTGCAACGACGCGCTGCCGCAGCTCGCGCGCGGCATCATCAAGGCCTCCTATCCACCCGAGGTGCAGGCCGGCGGCGGGTTCGAGCCGGTGATCGGTGCACGGCTTACGCAGCCGCAGCTGGCCGAATGGCGCGCGCGGATCCTCGCGCAGCCCGAACGCTACACGGTGCAGGCCGACCTGCCGCTGTCGCAGGCGCCGACCTGGCCGCGGTCCGACGAGCCCGACGGCAACGGCGGCGCACGCATCGTGCCGAAGCCGCTGCTGCTGCGCGTCTTCGCGCTCGCCGACGGCGCGCAACGCTGGCGGCTGCTGCCGGGCGGGCTGTCGCGGGTCGGCACACGCGACACGCTGTTCAATGCGCCCATGCCGCGCGGCGGCAGCACCGTCGATACCTGGGTGATGACCGAGGGCATCGTCGATTCGACGACGCTGCTGCAGACGCACCTCGGCCCCGACGACCTCGTCGAACGGCCGCGCGCGATCGCGAGCCGTGCGGCCGAGAACCTGTTCTGGCTCGGCCGTTACACCGAGCGCGCGACCAACCTGATGCGGCTGGCGCGCGCCGCGCTCGAACGGCTGCGCGGCGAAGACGACGTCGACAGCCCCGCGCATCTGGAGCTGATCGATACGCTGTGCCGCGACACGGGCCTGATCGCGGCCGACGCGCCGAATGCCGTCGATGCACCGCGCGCGTTCCAGCACGCGCTCGCGACATCGCTGACGCGCGGTGCCGATCGCACCTCGGGCATCGCGTCGTGCCTGTTCGGGATGCGTGGCGCGGCGGCCGCGATTCGTGAACGGCTGTCGAGCGATCAGTGGCGGCTGATCGACGACGCGACGCAACTGTTCGCGGACAGCGCCGGCCTGCCGGAAGCCGAGGAGCAGATCGGCAACGAGGCACTGCAGCTGCTGGAGCGCCTGGGCTTGCTGCTCGGCGCCATCACCGGCGCGCAGACCGACAACATGACCCGCGACGACGGCTGGCGCTTGCTGTCGATCGGCCGGCAGATCGACCGGCTGGATTTCCTGTGCAGCGTGCTGAAGTTCGCGTTCGACGAAGGCGCGGTGCATCGGCAGGACGGCTTCGAGCTCGTGCTGGAGCTGTTCGACAGCACGATCACGTTCCGCTCGCGATTCCAGCGCGGCTTCGATGTCGCGCCGCTGCTGTCGCTCGTCGTGCTCGATACCGACAACCCGCGCTCGCTCGGCTGGGTCGTGCAGGCGCTGCGCGGCCGGCTGACGAAAGTCGAGCGCAGCGAAGGCTATGCGCTGTCCGAACTGGCCGAGACGGTGCCGGACGTGCCCGCGTGGTCGCTGCACGAGCTGTGCGAAACCGCCGAAGGCGGCCGGCACGACAATCTGCTCGCCGCGCTCGACACGACCGTGAAGGCGGTGTGGGAACTGTCGAACCGGATCGGCGAGCGCTACTTCAGCCACGTGCGCGAGGCGGGCAGGACGCTATGGTGACGACGAAAGGCGCGGTAAAAGCGCCGTCTGGCGCCAACCATGCACGACCGGCAGCGGCACCGGCCGCTCCGGCCGCCGTTGCACCGGGCCGGTTGCTGCGCGTCACGCACGACACCGAATACCGCTACGCGGCGCGTGTCGAATCCGCGCAGCACCAGGCGCGCCTGCAACCGCTCGTGACGCCGCGCCAGCAGGTGCTGTCGTTCTCGCTCGACATCGAGCCGGCACCGGAGTCGGTCTGCACGGAGATCGACGCGTTCGGCAACGCGCGTGCGTCGTTCGCGCTGAACCAGCCGCACGACGCGCTGCTCGTGCGCAGCCGCAGCACGGTGCGCGTGACGCCGCCCGTATGGTCGCGCGGCGCGCGCGGCGAACCGCCGCCCGCGATCGCGAATCCCGATGCAAAGCAGGCGAGCGAGTGGGAAGCCGTGCGCGACCGCTTGCGGTTCCGCGCGGGTCAGCCTTACGACGCGGCGAGCGAATTCGTGTTCGCGTCGCCGCATGTTGCTTGCGATCCCGAACTCGCCGCGTATGCGGCCGCGAGCTTCACGCCGCAGCGGCCGCTCGTGCAGGCCGCCTGGGATCTGATGCGGCGCGTGCATGCCGATTTCGCATACACGCCGAACAGCACCGACATCACGACGTCGGCGCTCGATGCACTGCGGTTGCGCAAGGGCGTCTGCCAGGACTTCGCGCACGTGATGATCGGCGCGTTGCGCTCGCTCGGGCTGGCCGCGCGTTACGTGAGCGGCTACCTGCTCACGCAGCCGCCGCCCGGTCAGCCGCGGCTGATCGGCGCCGATGCGTCGCATGCCTGGGTCGAGGTGTACGACCCGGCATGGCCCGAGGACAACGGCTGGCTGCAGCTCGATCCGACCAACGATCGCGCGCCGGGCGACGACTACGTGATGCTGTCGATCGGCCGCGACTATGCCGATGTGACGCCGTTGCGCGGTGTGATCCGCGGTGGGGGTGCGGACCAGGAGCTGAAGGTCGGCGTGACGGTCGAGCCGCTCGACGCCGATTGACGCGGGTTCGCCGATCGGAGCGGTCGTTTGTTGATCGCGTGTCTGCAGGCGCGTACGTTCGTGATGGCTGCGAACCGGACGGTCCATGCGCGCGGCTCGGAAGACACTTCGTACTCGACCGTGAGACATGACAGGAAAGTCACGTGTCATTCCGTTCGATTGAATCGGACGAGTTCAATTCTGTAGGAAAAGAGAAAACTGCACTTGTGCGCTGGTGCCCGGATTTCCGATGATCCGGATCTGCGTTCACGTCGCGTCAGCCTGAACGGCTGGCGGCGGAACGGCAGAAAAACACCAAACCGCGCGCAGGAGCCAGGGTGACGCAGCTTTATTCCGATTATCGATCGGCGACGGACGAACCCGTCGCACGGTCGATCGATGCCACCGAGTCGGACAGCACCGGAACGCCACGCAAGCTTCCACCGATCGTCGTCGGCCGAGGCGACGGGGTGTCGATGTGGACGAAAGACACGCGGCTGATCTGCATCAAGCAAATGCCGTTACCTGGTGTCGTCATCTTCGTCCATGGGGTGAACTCCGAAGGCGAATGGTTCGAAGCCGCCGAGCAGGGGCTGTGCAATGGCCTGAATCGCCGGCTCGGGCGGCTGGACGATCAATTGATGTATCACGGCATCGATGCCGGGCAATTGGTGCCCGCGAAGTACACGGAGAGCGTGACGCCGGACGGGTTTTTGAATCCAACGCTTTGGTCCGGCAACTACATCAAATCTGACCCGTCGTTCTCGCCCGTCATTCATTTCCGATGGGGCTATCGGGCAACCGCCGCAGAGTTGAAAGAGTACGGCGACAAGATTTTCCTGAACGAGAAGGACTATTGGGGCGGCGGTCCGTTCACGAACGGCTGCGCGAGCCTGCCCGATCTCTGGCACGGCGGCCTCGACGACCGCGCGGCCGGGTGGGTGACCGTCCAGGGGATCAACCCGACCAACCGGCCGCTGTATCGCGCGCCGCCCCGCGCATATGGCGTGCTCGCCGCTTTGCGCCTGGCGAGGCTGATCGAGTCGATTCGCCGCATGCAGGCCGACGTGCCGATTACCGTCGTATGCCATAGCCAGGGCAACATCGTGGGCCTGACGGCGGCGTTCTTCGGCGATGCACTGCCCGATGTCGAAGATCCGTGGGGACGTAGCGGGCATTGCGTGGCGGATGCCTACGTACTGGCGAATGCGCCGTATAGCCTTGCGCGCGCAGACGGCCCCAATCCATCCGATACGTTCATGGATACCTGGTCGCAACGCGCGACCAGGGACGGCAGCGGTCGTCGCGGACGGCAGACCTACGCCGCGCGCACGAAAACGTTCGGCAAGTTTCTGTCGATCATCGGCACGCGCAAAGCCTACGAACTGCCCGCCGGCAAGATCGATGAAGACATGGCCAACGAGCGGGTATCGCCGACCAGCAAGCGGTCTTATGCAGCACAAGAGGATCGGGCTCGCCACGGCCTGAACGGATCGACATATGGTCGCGTCACCGCGTATTGCTGTCCACACGACCAGGTGATTTCGGCGGTCACGGTTCAAGGCATCGGCTGGCGCGGCATCGACGAGAACGAGCTGAACGATATCAGCGTCCCCGGCGTGCTGACGCAGCGCGTCTTTGCCTCCGGCTTCCAGGTTGGCGTGCAGAAGCGCTATCGGTATTGGGAAGATGACTGGCGGCATGGCAAAAAGGGAACGACGTCGGGATTCTGGTATCCGCCTTCGCCACCTGCCAAGTTCAATCTCATCGGTGCGCTCAAGGGAAACGAGTCCGTGCTCGGGGTGGCGGCCACGCTTGCATCCGCGCCGATCATGTTTTTCGTGACCCAGATTAGCTCGGCATTGAATATGTTCCGCGTGAACGCCGTTCCGCCGGAGGGCTGGACCGTGGTGGCGGACGCGCCGCCACTTGACGAGCCATTCCCGCCGAAAGCGATGCGGTTCGGCAAGCTCATCGAAACGAAGGACGGCAATGCGAAGAGCGACTTCAACGAAGGCAACGATCCGCCGGCCGCGTGGCGAGACGCAAGCAAGACAGACGCCGACAAGCGCGCTGATGATCCCTACGATCAGTACAAGGCGAAGAACGATGACAGTGTCGCGCAAGGGACGGCAGAGAGCGAAGCCGGACAGCGTTACGAGGACCGCGCGTTGATGCGGATGGAGGCGCGGCGCACGCTGAATACGGAATGGCTCGATGGTGATGGCCACGTGATCGGCGAGGACGGCAAGAGCGAAATGCCGGAGGGTTACAAGGAATGGCGAGACAAGCAGATTGTCGATTGGCTCGATCGTGGTTCGACCAACAGCCCGACAAATCACTCCACGACGATGACCAATCCCGAGCATGCCGAAAAGGCGCTTGCGTACGATGTGGCGATCGGGGTTTGCTATCTGACGCCCGAGCAGCTCTACGACCTGCGAATTGAGGCGGATTGGCGGATGGGGGACGGCATTCCCAATGACAATCCGAACAAGAAGTACTACGACTATTTTGCGTCAGGAACGCTCGATAGAACGCCTCTTCACGAATGGGTACATGCCGAGGAAAGCGAAGCCAAGATTCCCGTCGCGATCGTGGACGAACGCGAAGCTCAAGTCTATCTCAGGGTCGGGGGTGCAATTTGAAGACCCTGATTTCTACATGGCCTCGACGTGTCGCCATTGCAGTCGCGGCATGGATAATTGCCACTCTAATAATGGCTTTGCTGATGACGCACGTAGAACAACCCGACCAAACACAATTGGAAGTAGGAGATTGGATGAAGCGATTTGTTGTGGTGCCCGGCCTGGTGGCTCTCATGGTGTTTCTGTCTACCACGGCCATGATGCGTTCGGCACATGCCGTGCCGACGTCGGAGCGGGTAGAAAATGCCACGCCGGTCGGAGAAGAGCCAGTGAAGCCATTTACGGCGCAGGTTGTCGGCTTGATCTGGTTGAATCCGTTGGAACGCATGGACTACCCGACCGAATGGCAATTGCTGTGGGCACAGGGCCTTGTCACACCGAACAAAAATGACGACATGGTGCGTACTGATCCAAAATCCTTCACGACGTTGCAATCGGTAGCTGGCATTGCCTATGGCAATAGCGGAACGGAGACGTTCAAGGGCTTCTATGCCAAGTACATTGACAAATTCATCTTGCTTATACGCAGCCGTTACTTCAGCAATGCAAAATATTTCTACACGGTGAGGCCCGAGAAGCAAAATGATTGGCGAGAACTCGCGGGTATCCGGGTCGAAGTTGCCGCTCCACTGCGCCTCGATGCGGCCTATGCCCGATCGCGCATGATCGATCGGATGATGAACTTCTTCGAGATCGGCCCTCCGTCACCCAAGACTTTGTGGAGCCGCGACACGCCTCCCGACGTACAGATCACGCAGGGTGGTGCGAACGCCGGCTTCACGTCCCTGAACAAAGCCTTGGACTACTTGCAGGCGAACCCCGACAAGAGCGTCTGGGTGATGAACTGGGACGCGCCCAACTTCCCGCCGACGGACGCACAGATCAACGAGAACCTTGTCGTGCTGTTCCTCGCCGGCCCAACCTTCAACACCGAACGCGAACCACTCGCCTGGATCGGCAAGGCCGCAACCGGCAATACGCATGATTTTCCGCAGAAGGTCGGCACGACCCGAGCCGTGCAGGCGTGGAAGGCGACCATCGATCAGGCGGCACGCAATGCAGGCGTCGCGGTCCGGGATCTCCATTACATCGTTCACGACGCAGGCAAGGGCAGCGATGCATCGTCGGCACGTCTTGCCTCGCTCTCCCGGACCTTGACCGAAACCCTCCCCGAATACGACCACTCGAAGCAGACATTCAACACGGCCGCGCTACTCGGCGACATGGGAACAGGCAGCGCATTGACCGACGTCGCGCTCGCCATCGGCCGGATCAACCACTTCGGCGCCAATGCACTCGTGGCCGGCACGACCGATCCGGAGCATCCCGTCGCGGTCGTCGTCCTGCCGCCGTCGACGCTCACGCCGATCGATCCCGACAAGGACTGGTTCCGTGCGCGCGGCGGCAACAATGCCTACCTGCCGTGGTGGGGACGCCGACACGATACGAATTACGGCATGCAGGGCTATTCGTGGTGAGCTCCGCTTGTGCGACGACCGGCCGGTTTGGCACCCCCGATGCGCGTCCCGCCAGGGCGCGAGACCCGGCCAACGCTTTAAGTCTTCGTTAATACTGCACGCCTAGCATGGTGATGTCGGCGAACGGTCCGGACCCATCCGGCGCGCCGGCGGCACGCGCGGGTGCGTCGACGTCACGGCGCCGCGCCGTCGCGCGGCGCCATTTCCCTGCAACGGCGGCGGACATGATCAAGAATTTCGACTATACGCTCGGCAACGAGAAGATCGAGCTTTGTGCGAGCTTCGGCGCGGGCCCCGCATTCCGCCGCGTGCTCGTGAGTCGCGCGGATTCGATGGAAACGCTCGTGGTGCTCGACGCACGCGGGCTATCGGGCCTGCTGAAGGTGGCGACGGAAGAACCGGAAGGGCTGCTCGACGACGCGATCCGGAAGGTCGGCGACGAACAGCTCGTCGAGCGCGCGATCAGCGCAAGGACGATCGTGGAAACCGCGTTGTGATCGGGCGGCGCGTGAGCGTGCCGGCAGGCACGGCGGCACGCGCCGCGTTGCGTTGCATCGCTCAGGCGGCGAACCGGTCGGTCGCCGCGATCAGCGCTTCGAGGATCCCCGGCTCGTTGTAAGCGTGCCCGGCGCCGGGCACGATCTCGAACGTCGCCTCCGGCCATGCCTTCGACAGTTCCCATGCGGTGCGCGCCGGGGTCGCGACGTCGTAGCGGCCCTGCACGATCACGCCAGGAATGCCGGCGAGGCGATGCGCGTCGCGCAGCAACTGGCCTTCCTCGACGAAGCCCCGGTTCACGAAGTAGTGGTTCTCGATCCGCGCGAACGCGAGCGCGTAGTGACCGTCTGCGAAGTGCTCGGCGAGTTTGGGGTCGGGCAGCAGCGTGATCGTGCGGCCTTCCCAGATGCTCCACGCGCGCGCGGCTTCGAGCTTCGCGGCTTCGTCGTCGCCGGTCAGCCGGCGATGATAGGCGGTCATCAGGTCACCACGTTCGGCTTCCGGAATCGGCGCAACGAAGTCTTCCCACAGGTCGGGGAACAGCCACGACGCGCCTTCCTGGTAGTACCACACCAGTTCCGCGCGACGCATCGTGAAGATGCCGCGCACGATCAGCGCGCTCACGCGCTCGGGGTGCGTTTCCGCGTAGGCAATCGACAGCGCGCTGCCCCACGAGCCGCCGAATACGAGCCACTTTTCCGCGCCGACCATCTCGCGCAGGCGCTCGATATCGGCGACCAGATCCCACGTCGTGTTGTTCTCGAGGCTCGCGTGCGGCGTCGAGCGCCCGCAGCCGCGCTGGTCGAACAGCAGGATGTCGTAGCGCTCGGGATCGAACAGGCGGCGATGGTCGGGGCTGCAGCCTGCCCCGGGGCCGCCGTGCAGGAACACGGCGGGCTTGCCGGCCGGGTTGCCGCAGCGCTCCCAGTAGATGCGATGGCCGTCGCCGGTGTCGAGGTGGCCGTGGGCGTAGGGTTCGATCGGTGGGTACACAGGCAGGCTCCGGGTGAGTGTCGACAGGGGGCGGACGAGGCGCGGGCCGGTGTGCGGACGGGGTGGTACTTCGTGTGTTGCTGCGCCGCAAAAATCGTTGCGTAGGCATCGGACCGGCCGCCGCCGGACAAGGCTTGTCATTATGCCCATTCGCCGCGCCCGGCGTGGGCCGGCTGTGGCGTGTGCGGGCGCCGCTGTCGGCCCGGCGATTTTTGAAGTAATTTCATTCCGATATTTTTCATACAAAATCCCGGCGGCATATCGGCGTGCCAGTCGGCGCGCCGGCTATCTCCTGCTCCTTTACCGTGCCAACGGGAACCAGCCGATGAACCATCGCGTCACGCAGTTGACCGGGTTGCGCGCCGTCGCGGTCGCGATGGTCGTCGTCGGTCATGCCGAGCATGTGCTGCCCGGCGGCTATACGGGCTGGTACGCGCCGTTGCGGCTGATCGCCGACGGCCGGCTCGGCGTGCTGATCTTCTTCGTGCTGAGCGGCTTCCTGATCACCAACGTATTGCGCGCCGAGTTTGCGCGCACGGGCGGCATCGCGCTGACGTCGTTCTACGTGCGCCGTGCGCTGCGGATCTGGCCTGCCTGTTATGTCTATCTCGCGGCCGTCGCGATCGTGGCGTTCGCCGGCGGCTTCGACGTCGATCGCCGGCAGTGGCTGTATGCCGCGCTGCACCTGTGGAATTACTCGGCGTGGTTCGGGCTGACCGGCGACAACACGCTGCATCCGGACGGCGCGTGGTATCTCGGCCATTTTTGGTCGCTCGCGCTCGAGGAACAGTTCTACTGGTTCTGGCCGCTGCTGTTCGTGTTCGGCATGCGTCGCGCCGGCACGCGCTGGCTGGCCGCGCTGATCCTGATCGTGCCGTTGGTGCGCGCCGTTACGTATTTCGTTGCGCCGGCGTTGCGCGGGCAACTCGGGATGATGTTGCACACCGGCGTCGATCCGATCCTGATCGGCTGCTATGCGTCGCTCAACCGCGAACGGCTCGAAGCGTGGATCGGCTCGTGGAGAGGTGAGGCGCGCATCGTGACGGCGCTCGTCTTCGTCGTGCTGCTCGGCATGCCGTTCGCCGAACACCGGCTCGGCGGCTTCTGGAACGCAACGTACGGCGTGACGCTCGAAGCCGCACTGATCGCGATCGTGATCGTCGTGCTGAATTTTCGCGGCGAGTTCTGGTGCGCGCGCTGGCTGCGCGCGCGGCCGGTCGTGTTCGTCGGCACGATTTCGTTCAGCCTCTATCTGTGGCAGCAGCCGTTTGCGAATCCGAATCTGGCGGTTCCGCACGAGTTTCCGCTTGGCATCGTGTGGGCGCTGATTGCCGCGACCGCCAGCTATTTCGTTGTCGAAAAACCGTTCCTGCGGCTGAAGGATCGCTATACGGCACGCGAGGCGCGACGCGTGCGGGATGAGGCGTTGCGGATGCCGGCGCCGACCGATGCGATCGGGGCGAAGGTGGTGGAGTAGGTGGGTGGGGCGCAGTCTTACTTGAAGCGCTTCTTCGAGGCGGGTGAATACCAGAAGTCGCGGAACATATCGATTCCGTACGACTTGCCGTCGTATTTGACGATCGTGCGCACGGTACGTTTTCCCTTGATTGAGTCTTCGTTGTCAGCGACGTGTGCCGTAATCGACAGATCCGCGAAGCCGTTGTGCGATGTCTTTTCGACGGCAATCGTCATATGTGCAGATTCACTTTCCAGATCACTGGTATCGGGGCCGCATGCGATGCCGGCGGTGGCTACCCAGCCGTGGAGATTTGTTCCGAACACCGGACGGACGCGGGCGCCGTCGCGAATCCACAGCGTCAGTTCGTTCTCGGGGTATGCGTCCACACAACTCGGCCCACGTGCGCTGCTGGTAAACACGACGCCGAACGCGCGCACGTCGGGTGACAGCCTGTACGGCGCAGTGTCGATCCGATAGCTGTTCTCGCTGATCTCCGTTACCGCATCTTCCTGAACCACCGACCGCTCGGCCGCCACGACCTTGCCGCCCTCGACGAGTGCGACGACCTGCAGTTTTTTGCTTTCGTCCGGGTTCTTGCTTTTGGGCAGCGAATCGAACGCGACGGCCGCGATCGTCGTTTCCGGTGCGTTCGGCATGGCCTTGCACGCCGACGCGACGACGAGCCGATTCGCATCTCGCGTGGCGATGCGTGCGCTGGCGATGCCGGCCCAGCGGGCGACGGCAGTGAGGGTGTCGTCGCCGCAAGACTGGCTTTCGGCAGCGTGAACTACGGCGGCGGCAAGTGCCAGCATTGGAGCGAAGCGCAGGATTCTCATTGTTGCGATCGGATATATGTACTCTTCGATGTTTGTGGGGGTTGCCTAGCGACCCGTTGTTGCCGTTGAGCTTTGACGAAAGCTGTCGTTCAATGAGATGTTAGGCGGCTGCCGCAATAACCTAGTTAAGTACACCACAACACTCCTTGTATCGCTTTCCGCTTCCGCAGGGGCACCGTGCGTTTCGGGACACCGTCGGCGCTGGCTGAAGAGCTTTCCTTACGGCCTCTTCGAGCACCAAAAGCTCATTTGACTGAATCACGTATCCAAGGTTGTTCGGGATACTTCCAACTGCTATCGGCTTCGTATCCGTTGGAACGTCAACTACGACGATCTCGCCGGTTGTAGTGTGTTGAGGGCCGGCGTACAGGGTCCCAAGCAATGCCACTCGACTTCCCGGACATAGCGCACCGCCCGGGCTGACATAGCTTCCAATATTTGCCAGGAATACGGGGGATCCTGATGAGCCAGGGAAGCAGGCTGCATCAATGAGGAACTCAGGCTTTCCGTTCAGTTTCAGCTTGGGATGTGTTGCCGTAATTCCCTTTCTGATGATTGGTAGATTATGAAGCTGATCCCATAGGCCATTTGGGTAACCAATCATCACGATCTCCTCCATCGGAGGCAAAGACTCCAAAAGATCGTTGCTTGCGAGCGTCCCTTTACCAAGCGGTACGAAATGGTAGGCCCGCCCGTCCTTGCTTGCACTATTTAAGATTGGGCCTATAGGAAAGGCAACTAGATCTATCGTGTCTGTAGGGTGGAGTATGCAATGTTTACCCAAATCGTTAAGGACTACGGCCTCATGCTTCCCAAGATCTGGAGTACCGTCTTCATTCTTCAACGTTAAATGAAAGACTCCTCGAATCGCACCCTCGACGACATGCTTGTTCGTCACTACGCAGGGAAGCGATTTCCCCTCTGCCTCGCAGAACATATAGATGTAGCCAGAACCCGACGAGATTCTATTCTGTGAATCCGTGCATTCAATGCGCACCGTACTATGCACAAGTTGCGTGATGGGATGGATGAACTGAGACATCGATGGAAGCGCTTAACGTTCAAAGTCAAGGGCGCTACGCGACACTTTATCGCGCAGAGTCCCCCGCACCACAGTGCTAATCCTCTCGCTCACTGGCGCACCTTTGTGCGGATGTAGTGAAAGAGCGTCCGAATGACATTTATCGCCAGATAGGCATAAAGCATACCGCCTCGCCCGGATGGCAGCTATCGGGATCAGGTAGGGACTGGCCGCTCGTGGCCGGATCCCGACTCGTGTCCCATGTCGCCCAAAATTTGCTAATAAAAATGAGAAAGGCCCTTGCGGGCCTCTCATGAACGAAGCGGGGCGCAACGCTTACCGCGTCAACGCCGTAAACCCTTCCAGCAATCGATCGACATCAGCTGCCTGAATCGCGCCCATCGTCGAGATCCGGAACAGTTCCTTCGACAGCCCGCCTTGCCCCGCGTAAATCACAAAGCCACGCGCCTTCAGTCCGTCGTGCAGCGCTTCATACGTGACACCCTGCGGCAACCGATACGCACGCAGGACGACCGACGACGCGCCTTCAGGCAGCACCAGTGGCATGCCGCGCGCAGCAAGCCCGGCTTGAGCCTGATCGGCAAGCGCCTTGTAATGCGCATGCCGCGCACGCCAACCGCCGGCCTCATCAAACTCGCGCAGCGCCTCGACGAGCGCGTAATACGCATGCACGGACGGCGTGAACGGCGTATTCCGCTGATCCTGCAGCTTCGCAAGCCGCCCAAGATCGAGGTAGTAAGTACGACTAGCAGCCTTCGCGAGCGCACTGCGCCGCACGATCACGAACGCCGCACCCGGCACACCATGCAGGCACTTGTTCGCGGTGGCAGCCACGGCATCGATATCGCCACCGGCAAAATCGATCGCTTCCGCGCCGAAGCTGCTGACGCCATCAACGAGCATCTTCACGCCACGCGAACGGCAGACTTCCGCGATTGCGCCGAGATCATTCAACCGGCCCGTCGTCGTTTCATGATGAATCACCGCGACATGCGAATACCCACCCGCATCGAGCTTCGCACCGATCTGCGCGAGATCGGGCGCCTGCATCCACTCATGCTTCAACACGTCGTGCGCGATACCGTACTGCGTCGCGATCTGCGTGATCCGCTCGCCATACACGCCGTTCTCGATCACGAGCAGCTTGCCGTCCTGCGGCACGAGCGCCGCGATCATGCTTTCGACGGCAGCCGTGCCCGACCCCGTCATCAGCACGGCGGCCCATTCGGCCGGATCGAGCTCGTACGCGGCGACGAGGCGCGCACGCGCCTCATCCTGCAGATCGAAGAATTCGCTTTCGCGATGGCACAGGTCGGGTTGCAGCAGGCTGCGGCGCACGCGTTCGGAGAGCGTGACCGGGCCAGGGTTCAGCAGCAGCATCAATGGGCTCCTTCAACGTGGGCTTCGGTCTGCGCGGCGCCGATGTGCCGCATCAGACGGGTCTTCACCTCGACCGGCGTGACGGTCGGGCGGGGCAGGCCGTCGGGCACGCCCGTGCGGATAGTCACGCGTACGAATTGCACACCGGATGGCCGGACCCCGTCGCCCGTCGCAGCCAGCGTCGTATCGAGCACGTCGAGCGTGTCGCCCTCGACCGCCGACGCATAGCCGCAAGCGGCAGCGACGCCCGCGAACGACACATGCTGCGACACCGTTGCCTGGCCGCCCGTCGATTCGTGCGCGCCGTTGTCGAGCAGCACGTGCGTGAGGTTCGCCGGGCCGTAGGTGCCGAGCGTCGCGAACACGCCCATCCGCATCAGCGCGGCGCCGTCGCCGTCGACGGCCACCACGCGCAGGTCGGGGCGCGCGAGCGCGAGGCCGAGCGCGAGCGGCGTCACGCAGCCCATCGAGCCGACCATGTACAACTGGTTCGGGCGATCGTCGAGCGCGTAGAGTTCGCGACCGCAGAAACCGGTCGACGCGAGCACGACGGTCGAATCGACCGGCGTATGCGCGATCACGCGCTGCAGCGCGTCGTGACGGGTCGGCCACGCATCGGCCGACGCCGCGCCCGACGCCGATTGCGCGGCGACGTGCGCACGCGGCTTCGCGGCCGGGTTCGCCTTCAGCTCATACGGCGCGACGCTGCCTTTCTGCATCACGAGCGCGTACGGGCGGCCCGTCGCGTCCATGTGCGCGATCGCGCGGTCGAGTGCCGGGCCGACCTGTTCGGGGTCGGTCGGGAACGTCTCCCACGGGATCTCCATCGTATCGAGCATCGCGGGCGTGATCGGGCCCATCAGCGCATGCTGCGGCTCGTCGGCGACGCCCGGCTGCCCGCGCCACGTGACGATCAGCAGTTGCGGCAGGCGGAACGTCCAGGTCAGCGACGTGAGCGGGCTCACCGCGTTGCCGAGCCCCGAGTTCTGCATCATCGCGATCCCGCGCTTGCCGCCGAGCGTCGCGCCCGCGATCAGCGCGACCGCGTCGCCTTCGTTCGCGGCCGACACGTAGTTCAGCGTCGGGTCCTGCAGCACGTAGTTGATGAACGGCGTCAGGTACGAGCAGGGCACGCCCGCGTACCAGTCGAAGCCGCGTTCGCGCGCGGCCTCGACGAACTGGGCCGCTTCGATCATTGCGCGCCCCCGTTGCCGGCGGCCGGTTCGGCCAGCGGCGTCTGGCCGTGCGCGAAGTCGCCCGCGCGGCGGAAATCCTCGAGATCGTTGACGCCGCGCCAGTGGCCGTGCACGTATTGCACCTCGATCTTCTCGCCGGCGGCGATCAGTTCGTTGAGCAGCGACGGGATGTCGAGCGTGTCGAAGTCGGGGCGTGCCTGCAGCGTCGCGAGCATCGCCTTCAAGCGGTCGACACCGGCGCCGCGCACGTTCAGCAGGCCGATCCAGCGGCCGTGCGGCGTGCCTGCGGCGACGTCGCTCGACACGCGTTGCAGGTAAGTCTTCTGGCCGAACAGGCCGCGATCGTCGGCCGCCGAGCAGAGCGCGAAGTCGCGTACGCTCTGGTTGGTCGGCTCGGTCAGCGACGAATCGACGACGACGCTGAACTCGGCTTCGCTTTCCGCGAGATCGCGCACGATGTAGCTGCGGAACAGCAGGTCGCCGTACGAGATCACGGTGTCGCCGGTCAGGCGTTCGGCCGCGCATGCGAGCGACGCGAGTTCGCCCGTCTGCGCATGGCGCTCGTTGACGACGAGCTTGATGCCCGACGTATCGATCGCATCGGCGCGATAGCCGCCAACCACGGTAATGTCGTTCACGCCGTGCGTCTTGAAGCCGTCGACGAGCCAACGCAGCAGCGGCTTGCCGGCGACCGGCAGCATGACCTTCGGCTTGTCTTCGGTCACGGCTTCCAGGCCCTTGCCGCGGCTCGCGGCGAGCACGATCGCCGCGTTCGACGCGCGCGAGGACGACGACAGGTAGATGCGCTCGGCCGCCGAGTATTCGTCGGCGTCCTGCAGACGGAAGATCTCGTTGACCGATGCCACGCGGTCTTCGACGTTGATCAGCGTTTCGCTCTCGTGGATCTCGCGCGCGGTCGCCTGCATCGCGGATGCCGACGCGCGGATCAGATGATTCGCCCAGATCACGGTGCTGATGCCGGCCTGGCGGAACACGTCGGTCGGCGTGCTGTAGTACTTGGTCGGCACGATCACGAGCGGCGCCTTGCCGCTCCATTCGCGCGCGAACTGCAGGATCTCGTCCGGGCGCGACAGCTTGCTGTGGATCAGGATCGCGTCCGCGCCGGCTTCGGCGTACGCGTTCGCGCGGCGCAGCGCCTCGTCCATCCCCCAGCCGGCGATCAGCGCTTCGACGCGCGCGACGATCGAGAAGTCGGGGTCGGTCTGCGAATCCTTGCCGGCCTTGATCTTGCCGCAGAACTCGTCGATTTCCGCGAGCGGCTGGCGCTCGCCGCCGATGAAGCTGTTCGTCTTCGGGAACTGCTTGTCCTCGATGCAGACGCCGGCGATGCCGCGCTGTTCGAGCTTCTTCACGAGTCGGCGCACGTTGTTGAAGTTGCCGTAGCCGGTGTCGCCGTCGAGCAGGATCGGCAGGTCGCTCGCGTCGGCCATGAATTCGAGCACGTCGACGACCTGTGTCCAGCTCGCTTCGTTGTTGTCGCGTACGCCGAATTGCGCGGAGATCGCGAGGCCCGATGCCCAGATGCCCTTGAAGCCGGCTTCGCGGACGATCCGCGCGGACAGGCCGTTGTGCGCTTCCATCAGGAATTCGAGGTCGCTGCTGACGAGCATGCGGCGCAGGCGTGCGCTGCGCGATTCGGTGAAGTTGGGTTCGCGTGCGTTCATCGTGCGGCTCCTGCGGTGGTGCGTTGAATCAGGGGGAGGATGTCTTGCGTGGCGCGGGCGACGTCGTTCGGGAAGTCGATCTCGATCCACGGCATACCGGTGACGTCGGCCACGTCGAACGAATGACCACCTTCGAGCAGCAGGTCGCGCACGGCTTCCTCGTGCGGCATGTTCGCGCGGCCGCTGTCGACGTAGCCCGCGACGATCGTCGCGAGGCGGCGTGCGGTGCCTTCGGTGAAGCGGAAGAAGCCGACCGATTCGCCGATCGTGTCGTATTCGAGGTCGACCGCGAGCTGCTTGCGCAGTTCGACCGGCACGCCGTTCTTCAGGCACAGCTTGACGGGCTCGTCGCCGGCCTCGAAGTCGCGGTCGATCAGCAGGCGGTCGACCGCGCGGTCGGCATCGGCCACCAGCGCGTGCAGGATGTTCTCGTCGTACAGCACGTCCGCGTCCATCAGCAGTACGTCGCCGCCGCGCGTCATCGCATCGGCGACGGTATGCACGGTCAGCACGCTGCCGAGGTCGTAGCGGTCGTTGATCACGATCTCGGCCTGGCGGCCGAGGCGCTTCAGCTCCTGCTCGACCTTCTCGTGCTGGAAGCCGAGCCCGAGCACGATCTCGTCGACGCCCGCGGCGTCGAGTACGCGCAGATGGCGCTCGAGCAGCGAAACGTCGTCGAAGCGCAGCAGGCACTTCGGGAACTGCGCTTCGGGCGGTTGTTGCAGGCGCAAGCCGAGGCCTGCCGCAAGAATGATGGCTCGCATGGGTTCTCCAACCAAAAAGCCGGCGATCTGAACGATCAGTCGGCGAGCGGCTGCGGCGCGCGGCGCCGCTGCCAGTTTCTTTCACTGAAATGCAGATAGAGCAGGCCGGGCAGGCCGAGCGCGAGTTCGCGCGCGCGCTTCGCGAGCGACAGCGCGAGCGCCGCGTCGGGCGGCAAGCCGACCAACGGCGCGAGCAGCAGGTAGCCGCCTTCCTGCGCGCCGAGCGAGCCCGGGATTGCGAAGGCCGCGCCACGGATCGCCTGGCCGACGCTTTCCAGCAGCAGCGCGTCGAGCCAGCTCACCGGGTGCCCGAGGAAGTGCAGCGCGAGCCACACTTCCGCGGTGCCGACGATCCAGCCGACGAGGCTCAACGCGAATGTCTTCGCGACCCTCGCGCGATCGCGGTACAGCGCGCCGACCGCGTCGTCGATCGCGTCGGCGCGCGTGGCCAGCGACGACCAGTCGCGCGGGCCGAGCAACTTCGATGCGAGGCGCAGGCCGCGGCCGAACAGCCCGCGCCGCTGCGCCGCATAGAACAGCAGCGCGAGCGCGCCGAGCACGCCGGTCGCGATCAGCGCGGGTGTGCGCAGGTGGGCGACCGATTCGTGCGTCGCATACAGGCTGAACGCGGCGATGCCGATCAGCGCGAATGCCATTTGCGCGAGCGCCTGCATCGTCGTGCTGACGGTCACGGCGGCTGCCGCGTCGGCCATCCGCGTGCCGCGCTGCGCGAGGTGGCGCACCATCAGCACGGGGCCGCCGATCTGCCCGGCGGGCAGCAGGCTGTTCACCGATTCGCCGACCCAGCGCGCGCGCAGCGCGTTGCCGAGTTCGGCGCCCGACTGCCCGCGGCGGAACATCACGGAGATCGCGATGGCGTCGATCACGAGCGGCACGACGTGGAATGCCGCGACGAGCGCAAGCCCCCAGCCGGCCGCGAGGAACGTGGACGCGACTGCGCCGACGCCTTGCCAGGCCAGCAGTGCGATGAAGAGTGCGGTCCCGAGGGACAGCAGGATGAGGCCGGCGCGCGTCATGACCCGGTCGTGCGCCGCGTGGCCAGTTGCTTGAACACCTGGCGGAAACCGAAATACGCGATCGCGTCCTTCATGTTCGAGATGAAGCGCTTCCACGGCCGCATGCCGGGGTTCGTCACGTATTCGAAAGTGAGCGACACGCGCATCTCGTTCTGGCCGAGCGGTGTGATGCGGTGACGCAGCTTGTCGCCGTCGAACAGCACGATGCCGCCGTCGGCGATCTGCACCGAGCCCGGTTCGTCGGCCACGTCGGGATTGCGCGTGTGCAGCTCGTAGTCGAGCCGGCACGACGATTCGTCGATCACGCCGATCAGCAGCGTGTAGCGGCGGCCGTCGTAGTACGACGTGTCGTAATGCCAGCCGATGTGGTCGCCGGGCTTCGTGTAGTAATACAGCGCGTACGCGTGCGGATCGTCGTCCGGCGACAGCATCAGCTTGTCGCCCGTGACCTTCTCGAGGAAGGCGATGAGTGCCTTCGAGCGATACAGTTCGGCGATGTACGGCGCCTGCTCGTCGATCGTATGGCGGCTCACGCTGCCGCCCTGCTTGTGGCCGGGCAGGTAATTGCGGTTCAGGCCGGCCTGCATCGCGCGGGCGGCGTCCGCCAGCTTCGCGTGCGCGTCGGCCGGCAGGAAGGCGTCGAGGTACAGGAACGAGCCCTGGCGCGTGTAGTCGCCGCGCAGGCGGTCGAGGTCGAGCTGGCCGACACGGTCGGCCACGGTGCGATCGGGATCGGCCGCCGCCACGCGCACGGGCGCGGGGCGTGCCGGGCTCAGCACGGAGTCGTCGCGCGTGCTAGGAGTCATTTGGAAGCCTGGATTTCGGTTGGGTTCTGCGCGGCCGGGTTCTGCGGAAGGTTGCCGCGCCGCACGATGCGCCACCAGTCGATCACGACCCAGGCGGCGAACAGCGGGGCGCCGATCGACGCCGCGAGCAGGAACGGCTCGACGCCGTCGACGAGCGTCACGATCGGCAGCAGGTACAGCACGTCTTCGGTCTCGAAGCCGCCGGCGAACGCCTGCTTGGTGCCGGCCTTGCCGGCGATCGATTCGATCCGCATGCGCAGGAAGAAGATCAGCGCGACGGCCGCACCGGCCACCGCGCCGAGCAGCACCGGCGACGCGGCCATCTGGCCGCCCTGGGCGACGATGCCGAGGCCCATGCTGACGAACAGCGCGACCGTCACGAGCGCATCGGCCGCGAGGTCGTAAAAGTGACCGATCTTGCTGGACTTGCCGCTGATGCGCGCGAGTTCGCCGTCGGTGTGGTCGACGAAGTTCGACAGCACGATCAGGAACGCGCCGGCATTGCTCCAGCCGAAGCCGCCGTGCGCGAGGCACCAGGCGCCGGCGAGGCCGATCAGCAGACGAAGGGTAGTGAGGTGATTCGGGGTGACCGGCGTATCGACGAGCGGTCGCACGAGCGAGCGCGCGAGCCGCGCATCCCAGGTGCGTGGCAGGGGGGGCTCGGCGCGTGTGGCGGTTTTTCTTTGGTCCATCGGCGAAATATATACGGAATTGTAATTTGGTGCTTTTTATTCGATCAATGTCCTGACATACGGGAGTGTTACCGCGTCTTGCACGTGTCGGCCGGTCGAAACCGGACGCGCGAAAGGGCGGGCGATCGGGACGGCAAACGGCGCGGCCGGCCCCGTCTTCCAGTGTGGTTCGCGTCACGCTGCTGTCAAGGACGGACGGGCCTCGTGGGCCGATGCGCCGGACATTTTCGAACGGCTCGGCAGGCGGCGCGCGGCGCATGCGACGTTGATGTGCGTCAGGTCCGGAAAAGCCGCATCGGGTGACAATTGGCCGCGCCGCGATTCCATCGACGATTGCCGATCGTCGGGCGGCCAATTGCAAGGAAAATCCGCCGATTGATTTGCGACGGTTGGCGATCCGTGCCCGGTCATTCGTCCCGATGCTTTCGTGCACCTTTCGCGTGCATCCGGTGCGCGCGGATCGCCTGTCACAGAACGGTCGTTCGATACCCGGCAAATCCGGCAAGGATCTTTTGCATCCAGTGGACATTTCGCGGCGATGGCCTCTGCGATACTCCGACCGTGCCTGTGGTGCCGGCCGCCCCGCGCGGCCCCAAGGGCTTCATGTCGCTCAGGAGACACCCCCCGCGACGTCAACGACAGACCCAAGCGTCAGAAACCAGCCATGTCTTCATCACGCATCCTCGCTCCCGCCCTGCGTTCGCTCGTCCGCACCGCCGACGAAGCCGCCGCGCTGATCCGCCCCGGCATGACCGTCGCCATGAGCGGCTTCACCGGTTCGGGCTATCCGAAGGCCGTACCGGCCGCGCTTGCCACCCATATCGACGCGGCGCACGCGCGCGGCGAGGACTTCCGGATCAACGTGCTGACCGGCGCGTCGACCGCGCCCGAACTCGACGGCGCGCTCGCCCGCACCAACGGCATCTCGATGCGGCTGCCGTATCAGTCCGACCCGACGCTGCGCGACAAGATCAACAGCGGCGAAGTCGACTACCAGGACGTCCACCTGAGCCACGTCGCGCAGTACGCATGGTTCGGGCTGTACGGCGATCTCGACGTCGCGATCGTCGAAGTCGCGGGCATCCGCGAGGACGGGCTGCTGATTCCGTCCGCGTCGATCGGCAACAACAAGACCTGGCTCGAACGGGCGAAGCACGTGATCCTGGAAGTGAACGCGCGCCAGCCGCTCGGCCTCGACGGGATGCACGACATCTATTACGGCACCGCGCTGCCGCCGCACCGCCAGCCGATTCCGCTGACCAGGAGCGACGACCGGATCGGCGAGCCGTACCTGCGCTGCCCGGCCGACAAGATCGTCGCGATCGTCGAGACCGATGCGCCCGATCGCAGCAATGCGTTCTCGGCGCCGGACGCGACATCGAAGCAGATCGCGCTGCAGCTGATCGACTTCCTGCGCCACGAAGTGAAGCGCGGCCGCCTGCCGGAAAACCTGCTGCCGCTGCAGTCGGGCGTCGGCAACATCACGAACGCGGTGCTCGCGGAGCTCAGCTCGGCCGGTTTCTCGAACCTGACGGCCTATACCGAAGTGATCCAGGACGGCATGCTCGACCTGCTCGACGACGGCACGCTGAGCTTCGCGTCGGCGACCGCGCTGTCGCTGAGCCCGGCCGCCGTGCAGCGCTTCGCCGACGAAATCGCGTCGTTCCGCGAGAAGATCGTGCTGCGGCCGCAGGAGATCAGCAACCATCCGGAACTCGTGCGCCGCCTCGGCTGCATCGCGATGAACGGGATGATCGAGGCCGACATCTACGGCAACGTGAACTCGACGCACGTGATGGGCACGAAGATCCAGAACGGCATCGGCGGCTCGGGCGACTTCGCGCGCAACGGCTACCTGTCGTGCTTCATGTCGGCGAGTACCGCGAAGGGCGGGGCGATCTCGCGGATCGTGCCGATGGCGAGCCACGTCGACCATACCGAGCACGACGTCGCGGTGGTCGTCACCGAGCAGGGCCTGGCCGACCTGCGCGGCCTGTCGCCGAAGCAGCGCGCGCGCAAGATCATCGCGACCTGCGCGCATCCCGACTACCGGCCGATGCTCGAGGATTACTTCGAGCGCGCGTCGCGCGAGAGCTTCGGCAAGCACACGCCGCACCTGCTCGCCGAGGCGCTGTCGTGGCACGAGCGCTACGTGCGGACCGGCACGATGAAGGTCTGACGCGGCCTGCGGCGGGCGCATGCGCGCCCGTCAGTCCATCGCCGCGTGCGCGACGTCGACGCTCGCCGCTTTCTGCGGCGGACGGATCAGCAGCAACAGCGGGATCATCAGCAGCGTCGCGACGAACATCAGCTTGAAGTCGTTCAGGTACGCGATCATCGTCGCCTGCTGGTTGATCGTGCGATCGAGCAGCGCGATGTCGACGCGGCTGCCGGCCATCGCCTGCACGGCCGGGTTGAACGGCGTGATGTGGGTGGCGAGGTCGGCGTGCGCGACCTGCGTGTTGCGCGTCATCAGCGTCTGCACGATCGAGATGCCGATACTGCTGCCAATGTTGCGCATCAGGCTGTAGGTGGCCGTGCCGTCCGCGCGCAGGTCGGGCGGCAGCGTCGAGAACGACAGCGCGCTCAGCGGCACGAACACGAGCCCCAGCCCGAAGCCCTGGATCACGCCCGGCCACACGATGTCCGCTTCGGACAGCACGACCGTGTACTGCATCATCTGCCACAGCGCGAGCGCGGAAATCGCCAGCCCCGCGAGCAGCAGCATCCGCGCATCCACGTATTTCAACAGCCTGCCGACGAACAGCATCGCGATCATCGTGCCGGCGCCGCTCGGCGCGGTAACGAGGCCCGTCGTCGCGACCGGGTAGCCCATCAGGTTCTGCAGCATCGGCGGCAGCAGCGCGCGCGTCGCATACAGCACTGCACCGACGACGAAGATGAACAGCGTGCCCGTCGCGAAGTTCGGGTCGCGCAGCAGTTCCGACTTGAAGAACGACGCCTTGCCGACGGTCGCCGTATGCACGAGGAAGAACGCGAAGCTGAGCGCCGCGGCGAGCGCCTCGATGCGGATTTCGTACGACCCGAACCAGTCGAGTTGTTCGCCGCGGTCGAGCATGGCCTGGAACGCGCCGATCGCGAGCGCCAGCGTCGCGAAGCCGAACGCATCGAATTTCACGTGCGGGCGCGGCGCGCGCGCAGGCAGGAAAGTCATCACGCCGGCCAGCGCGAACGCGCCGATCGGCACGTTGATGAAGAACACCCAGCGCCAGTTGTAGCTGTCGGTGAGCCAGCCGCCGAGCGTCGGCCCGAGGATCGGGCCGACCATCACGCCCATCCCCCAGATCGCCATCGCCTGGCCCTGTTTCTCGCGCGGGTTGATGTCGAGCAGGATCGATTGCGACAACGGCACCAACGCGGCGCCGAATACACCTTGCAACAGCCGCGCGCCGACGATCTGCACGAGCGTCTCCGACAGCCCGCACAGCGCCGACGCGACCGTGAAGCCCGCGATCGACACGATCAGCAGCCGCTTGACGCTCAGCCGGTCGGACAGCCACCCGGTGAGCGGCGTCGCGATCGCCGCGGCGACGATGTAGGAGGTCAGTACCCACGTGATTTCGTCCTGCGACGCGGACAGCGTGCCTTGCATGTGGGGCAGCGCGACGTTCGCGATCGTGCTGTCGAGGGTCTGGATCAGCGTGGCGAGCATGATCGACAGGGTCAGCATCGGCCGGTTCAGGGCGGGCGAGGCGGGGGCGTCGGCGGCGGGGTTCAAGCGGTGTCTCCGTGGGGCGGTCGCCGTGGGCGGCGATCCGGCATGGCTCAAATTATAAGCACGCTTATTATATAGTTGCTTATCGCCTGGGCGCGAGCCGCGGTCCGCTGGCGGCTTGACCCTATAATCGGCTGATGGACAAGACCTACGAGAACCGGATCGGCTATCTGATCGCCGACGTGGCCCGCCTGAACGGACGCCTGTTCGACCGGCGCGCGAAGCGCATCGGGCTGACGCGGGCGCAAAGCCGCGTGCTCGCGTACCTGACGTGGAAGGGCGAGATGAACCAGGCGCGGCTGGCCGAATGGCTCGAGATCACGCCGATCTCGCTCACGCGCCTGCTCGACCGGATGGAAAGCTATGGCTGGATCGAACGCATCGCGAACGACGACGACCGCCGCGCGTTCGTGATCCGCCTGACCGACAAGTCGCGCGAGATCTTTCCGCAGATGCTGGAAGTGGGCGATACCGTCGCCGACGACGGGCTGCGCGGCTTCACGTCCGACGAGCGCGATACGCTGGTGCGGCTGCTCGGGCGCGTGCGCCACAACCTGATCGACTGCGGCGGGGAGTGACGCGGGCGGCCGTTCGGGCGCGCCGGATGCATTGAAAACAACGAGCGCGCAGATGAATGGCGCACCTGCGATTGCCGGTTCAACGACCGCTACCCGGCGCGCTTCATGTCAATCCCGGTGTTCAGCGCGCCAGCACTGCGAGCGTGAATGCCGCGAGATAGAGCCCCACGCCGTACGACAGATGCGTGACGAGACTGCGCCGGCGCGCGACGCCCGGATGCGGCGTGCGCGCCGCCGCGATGCCGAAGCCGAACGCCGGCTGCATCACGAAGAACGGCGCGACCACGCTGGCGAGGCCGGCGACGAGCGCGGGAAGCGGTGTAGGCGCGGCGATCCATTCGGTGCCCGCGATCATGACGGGCAGCGCCGCGAACGCGATGCCGATCGCGTAATGCGCGATCCAGCCGAGGGCACGCTCGCCCGGCACGGATGGGGCCGCGACAATCGACACGTGCCGGAACCGCCCTTGCACCATGTGGCCGAGCCAGCGGCCGACCAGCGCGTAGTCGAGCGTCGGAATGCCGAAAGCGCGCCGCCGGAACAGCGTCCACAGATCCATCACGAGCGTGGCGCCCATGCCGATCAGCAGGAGGTCGAGCAGGATGCCGGGCGGGTTCATCGCGCTCCGCCGCAGCAGATGGTGGCGGAGGGGCGGCGCAGCGGAATACAGGGTTGTTTTATCGGTCTCATGGCGGTTCACGCTTGTTTTCACGGAGTCGAGCAACTATCTTGCAACTTCAAGTTCACTTGAGGTCAAGCATGAGCCGTCTGGACATTGCGGACGTGGCACGGCGCTCGGGATTGCCCGCATCGACGCTGCGCTACTACGAGGAAAAGGGGTTGATCGTTCCGATCGGCCGGCACGGGCTGCGGCGGCAATACGACGAGTCGGTGCTGGAGCGCCTGGCGTTGATTGCGCTCGGCCGCGAGGCCGGTTTCTCGCTCGACGACATCCTCGCGATGGTCGGCGCGGACGGCCAGCCCGCGATCGATCGCGCGAAGCTCGACGGCAAGGCCGACGAACTCGACCGCACGATCCGCCGTCTCGGCGCCGTGCGCGATATGCTGCGGCACGCGGCCGTGTGCCCGGCGCCCAGCCATCTCGAATGCCCGTCGTTCCAGAAACTGCTGCGCATCGCCGCGCATCGTCATCCGGCGCGCCGCACGAAGGCGGACGGCGCGTAGTCGACGAGCGGGCATCCGCGGGTTGGCGTGGCGGCTCGATGGCAGGGTGGTGCGTCGAGTCATGCGATGCCGGACATCGCAAACAGGAACAACGGGGTTGCAGCGTGTGGATTTTGCTGGTGTTTCCTGCCGCGTATGCGGCATCGAGGGTCGCGCCGCATTACGGGGTGCTCGCCGGGCTTGCGACGGCGGCCGTCACGATGGTGACGCCGCCCGTGCTGCTGGCGTGGGCAATCGCCTGGGTGAATCGGCGGCGCGGGGGCGTTGAACCGCTTGTCATGACCGCACCGCCTGTACGGGCCGATGGTCTGGAGGATAAACCGGCTGACGAGTCCGACGACGCACCCGACGTGCCGCTTCGATATGGCGAGCGTGCACGATTCAAACAACTGGTGCTGATTGCCGACGCCGTGCGGTCCGACGTCACGCGCAGTTTCTACGACAAGGCGAAGCGGACGATCGAAGCGTACGTGGATGTCGAGACGGGGCGTGACGGTTCGGAGGCGGCGATGGTGTCGGCGGCCGACCTGGCCCCGGAAGAGGTCTTGTCCGTCGCCCTGCCGGACGATGCGTTGACCGTGTTCGTGTCGAGCGACGGCGCGTGGTCGGGGTTCCGCGTCGGTGACGACAGCTTCCGGTTCCGCCGCGGTGCAATCACGAGACTGCGGCTCACGCAGGTGATTCCGGTTCGCTGGAAGGGCGGCTACATGGTGACGTTCTGGTTCGACGTACCGAACCGGGACAGCAAAGACGATTACGGGTCGTTTTCGGCCTGGTTCTATCTCGCGGCGGACTATTCCGATCGCCGCACACGCACACTCACCCATGCATGTCGCGAGATCGCGTCGATGCTCGACGTCGCGTTCGACATCGACGAGACCGCCGACGACTGATTCATCCCGCGTAATACACGCGGCATTCCATCTCGCGTCCGCGCACGATGCGCTTGCCGACGAGCGAGCCGTACGTCTCGGTGAAGACGGTGCGCTGGTGCTCGCACTGCACGGCGTCGTAGAAATAGAGCGAGACCCAGTCCGTCGGGCGGCCGGCTTCCGGCGTGCGCATCGCGGCATGCAGGCTCACCGCGGTGAAATGCCAGCCGCCCTTGGTCATGTGCATCACGGGTGGCGGCACGTAGCCGTCCGCGTTCAGGCGCCGGTGCGCGAGCGTCGGCAGCACGCCGGCGGCCGCCTTGTTGCGGTACTGGCGGTCGATGTAGAGCAGCAGCTCGACGGGCGGCTCCGTGCCGGGCCCGGCATGCTGCATGTGACCCTGCCAGCGCCGGCGACGGCTCAGCACGTCGTCGAGCGCGGTGAGGATGCCGGCCGCACGCCGCGGGCCGACGCCCGAGATCGTTTCGAGCTGGCCGTTGCGGGCCGCGCGTTCGAGCTCCTCGAGCGTATCGATGTGCAGCAGGTCGTGAATGCGCAGCGCGAGCGCATGGCCGATGCCCGGCACGGCTTCGAACGCGGACGTGCGTTGGGCGTCGCCGCACAGCCGGTCGAGCTGGCGCCAGCGGCCCGTCACCAGCAACTCGGCGATCGCCTGCGCGACGCCCGTGCCGATCTCGGGCAGCGCACCGAGCGCGTCGATGCCGCCGGATTCGAACACGGTGCGGATATCGCGGTCGAGCGCATCGACCGTCTCGGCCGACGCGCGGTAGGCCGCGACCCGGTACGGGTTCGCGCCCTGGTCGGCCAGCCGTTGCGCGGCCTCGCGCAGGCAGGTCGCGATGTGCCGGTTTTCCTCGAACGTTTGGCTGGCGGTCGTCTGCATGGCGAGGGACCTGGGGAAGCTCAAACGGAACGGACACGGCGAACGATGCGCCGGTCGACTTTTCACCATTGTCGCGACACGCGACGAAGAAAACTTGATGCACGTCAATGGCAAACGTAGCACAGGCGCGAAGCGCACGGTCGTGCCGGTTGGTGGCACGACCGTGCGTTGCGTGGGCGCTTATGCGTCGAGGAATGACTGCGCGTTCTCGGCCTCGGCGGCCGTGCGCAGCGCGGCGAGCGCCCGTTTCTCGATCTGCCGCACGCGTTCGCGGGACATGCCCGCGTCCTGCGCGATGGCGTCGTACGTATCGGGCTCGGCACCGCCGAGGCCGAACCGGCGACGCAGCACGTCGGCCTCGGCCGGCGTGACCGACCGGAGCAACGAACGCACGCAGTCGCGCATGCGCGTGTCGGCCAGTTGCTCGAACGGGCTGGCCGAGGTTTGATCCTCGATCAGCTCGACGAGCCCGGTGTCCGCGTCGGGCAGCGGCGTGTCGAGCGAGACGGGCTCCGCCGGCAGCGCCAGCACCGCGCGCAGCTTGTCCTCGGCGAGGCCGGTTTCGGCCGCCAGTTCGGCCGGCGTCGCCCGGCGGCCCGTGCGCTGGCGAAAGCGCAGCGCATGCCGCTGCACGCGCTGGTACTGGTCGCCGACGTGCACCGGTACGCGGATCGTGCGCGAGCGATCGGCGACCGCCCGCGTGATCGCCTGACGGATCCACCAGGTCGCATAGGTCGAGAACTTGAACCCGCGCCGGTATTCGAACTTCTCGATCGCGCGCATCAGGCCGAGGCAGCCGTCCTGCACGAGATCGGACAGGTCGACGCCACGGTTCATGTACTTGCGCGCGATCGACAGCACGAGCCGCAGGTTCGCTTCGAGCATCGCGCGCGTCGCATCGCGCACTTTCTGCTGGCCGTCGTTCAGCGCGGCCGCGAGTGCCCGCCGCGCGACCGCGTCGAAGCAGGCAGCTTCGCCCGTCGCAGCGTCATGCGGCGCGGTTGCGAGCGTACGCACGAGGCGGCTGGCGTCGTCGACGGCCGGTGCAACCCACGCGAGCGAGCCGAGCAGCGCGGCCACGGCGTTGCGCGCGTCGCGGTATGCGTCCGAACGGAAGCCCTGCGCCTGCAATGCGTCGCGCAACGTCGACACCGCGGCCTGCAGCACGTCGTAGCGGGCGGGCGCGGGCGTATCGCCTTCGTCTTCGTCGGCCGTGCCGGTCGCACTCGTCATACCCGTTGCGCCGTGACGCACGAGCAGCGCGTCGACGGCCGCCGGATAGCCTGCGATGGCATGCAGCACCTGATGGCGGCCCGTCTCGATTTCACGGGCGAGCACGATTTCGCCTTCGCGCGTGAGCAGCGGCACGGCCTGCATGCGCCGCATGTAGAGCGCGAGCGGATCGGTCGACGCGGCCGTGCCGCGAGTCAGGTCACCGAGCATCGCGCGGCCTTCGTCGAGCGCGTCGCGATCGACGTCGACCGGCGCCGCGCCGGCGAACGGCGCAGGCACGGCCGGCTCGTCGAGCACGGCGATGCCGATGTCGGCCAGCGCGGCGCGCACGACGTCGAGCGCATCGGGGCTGTCGCTTTCGGGCGGCAGCGCGTCGACGAGGTCGGCGTGTGTCAGATAACCCTGTTCGCCGGCAAGCGCCAGCAACTGGATGATCGGATCGAGCGGTGTGTCCGCCCGGGGAGTGGGGCGTGGCGTAGTCATGTCGATGGCGGCGCGAGCCGCGCTCCTGTCTGGGCGGGCCGAAGCTCGCCGGTGGGCGGCCGCCGGTCGTTCGCGAACACCTGTCCGCGCCGGTCAGCCTGACATCGTTCAAGGTGAGGGCATTTGCGCCAACTTCAACGCGGACGCCGCGGACGGGTCAGCACACTGCATGCCCGCTCGTACCGTCCTCGGCAGGAAACAAAAAGTAACCGATCATACGCGCGGAAATCTGCAGGGGACGTAAGCTAGAGTCAGGCGCGCGCCCGGCGGCGGCGCGCGGATTCTGCCGGAGCACGAGATGAACCCGATTCCCGCCGCGAGGCCAGCCGTCATCGCGCTGGCCGTGTTGACGCTCGGCGGCTGCTACTACACGAGCCCGTACGGCTATGCACCTTATTACGCGCCCATACCCGCCACGGTGACGCAGCGTGAAGTTCCGGTTGCACCGGCCGCGCCCGTTCCGGCCCCCTCCACGATGCCTGCCGCACCGGACTACGTCGATGCGCCAGCGCCCGTGTATGTCGCGCCGGCCTATGTGCCGCCGCCGTATCCGTACGCCTACCCCGCGTATTACTCGGGCTGGTACGGGCCACCCGTCACGATCGGCTTCTGGGGCCGCTGGGGCGGCGGGTACTGGGGCGGACGCGGCGGGTACTGGCATCGTCCGTGGGGCGGCGGGCATTGGGGTGGCGGCCACTGGGGCGGCGGCCATCGGCACTGATCGGCATTGACCGGCGCGCGGCGGTACCGCGCGGGAGAGCATCATGAGGAACACGTTTGTCCGAAGTCTGTGCGTCGTCCTGGCCGGCCTTGCAGCCGCGCCGGGCATGGCCGACGCGCAGAGCAGCGCTTACACGAACTCGCCGGCCGAGCTGTTTGCGGGGCCGGCGCCCGATTACCCGGTGGTCGCGCAGATCCCGCCGAATACCGCACTGGACGTATTCGGCTGCCTGAGCGACTACTCGTGGTGCGACGTCGCGCTGCCGGGCGTGCGCGGCTGGATCGACGCGCAGTTGCTCGAGTATCCGTACCAGGGCAACTACGTGCCGTTGCTCGAATACGGCGCGATCATCGGGGTTCCGGTGACGGGATTCGCGATCGGCGCGTACTGGGATCGCTATTACCGGCATCGCCCGTGGTACCACGACCGCGATCGCTGGGCGCATCGTCCGGAGCCGAGGCTCGGCCCCGGAGGCATGCCGCCGGGGCAAGGCCGTCCTCAGCCGGGCGGGCCGATGCAGGTTGTACCGGGCGGTCAGCCGCCCGTGCACGACACGCGGCCGTCGGCTGCGCGCGGCGGCTGGAACGGCGCAATTCGCACACCGCCGCCGCCGGCGGCACCGGCGCCCTCACCAATGCCGGGCGGGGCGGGCAACGCGCGTCCAGCCAGCCCTCCGCCGGCCGTGTTGCGCCCGCCGCCCGCGCAGGGTGGTGAGGCGCGTCCGATGCCTGCGCCGGGTGGCGAGGCACGTCCGATGCCGCCGGTGCGTCAGGGAGGCGGGGGCGGCGGTTATGCACGGCCGCAAGGTGGCGGAAATGGTGGCGGTAACCATGGTGGAGGTGGGGGCGGCGGCGGCCCCGAAGAATTCCGTCACTGATGTTGCCGGCGCCGCGGTTTCTCCGGACGCCGAACGAAAAAAAGCCGCTCCGGAGAGCGGCTTTTGATTGGGGCGAGCGGTCGGCTGCATGGCCCGCAACCGACCGCCAGCCTGGCCTGTTGCGTCAGTCGTCCAGCAGCGACAGGTCGCGCACGGCGCCCTTGTCGGCCGACATGACCAGCTTCGCGTAGGCCTTCAGCGCGGCGGACACCTTGCGCGGACGCGGCTGCGCCGGCTTCCAGCCCTTCGCGTTCTGCTCTTCGCGGCGGCGCGCCAGTTCCTCGTCCGACACCAGCACGTTGATCGTGCGGTTCGGGATGTCGATGCGGATCCGGTCGCCGTCGCGCACGAGGCCGATCGCGCCGCCGGCTGCCGCTTCCGGCGAGCAATGGCCGATCGACAGGCCCGACGTACCGCCCGAGAAGCGGCCGTCCGTCAGCAGCGCGCAGGCCTTGCCGAGCCCCTTCGACTTGATGTAGCTGGTCGGGTAGAGCATTTCCTGCATGCCCGGGCCGCCCTTCGGGCCTTCGTAGCGCACGATCACCACGTCGCCGGCCTTGACCTTGTCGTTCAGGATGTTTTCAACGGCTTCGTCCTGCGATTCGGTCACGTGAGCCGCGCCCTCGAACACGAGGATGCTTTCGTCGACGCCGGCCGTCTTCACCACGCAGCCGTCGAGCGCGATGTTGCCCGTCAGAACCGCGAGGCCGCCTTCCTTCGAGAACGCATGCTTGTACGAGCGGATGCAGCCATCGGCGCGATCGAGATCGAGGCTCGGCCAGCGCGTGTCCTGGCTGAACGCCACCTGCGTCGGGATGCCGGCCGGGCCGGCCAGGTAGAACGTGCGGACCGCATCGTCCTGCGTGCGGACGATGTCCCACTGGTCCAGTGCGTCCTTCAGCGTCGGGGCGTGCACGGTCGGCACGTCGGTGTGCAGCTTGCCGGCGCGTTCGAGCTCGCCGAGGATCGCCATGATGCCGCCTGCGCGGTGCACGTCCTCGATGTGGTACTTGTTCGTGTTCGGCGCGACCTTGCACAGCTGCGGCACCGAGCGCGACAGGCGATCGATGTCCTTCATCGTGAAGTCGATGCCGGCTTCCTGCGCGATCGCCAGCAGGTGCAGGATCGTGTTGGTCGAGCCGCCCATTGCGATGTCGAGCGTCATCGCGTTCTCGAATGCGGCGAAGCCGACCGAGCGCGGCAGCACGCGTTCGTCGTCCTGCTCGTAGTGCTGGCGCGTCAGCTCGACGATGCGGCGGCCGGCGCGCTTGAACAGCTGTTCGCGATCGGCGTGGGTGGCGACCACCGTGCCGTTGCCCGGCAGCGACAGTCCGAGCGCTTCGGTCAGGCAGTTCATCGAGTTCGCGGTGAACATGCCCGAGCACGAGCCGCAGGTCGGGCAGGCCGAGCGTTCGACTTCGGCGACTTCGGCGTCCGAATACGACGGGTCGACCGCGATCACCATCGCATCGACGAGGTCGAGCTTCTTCAGTTCGACGGTCTTGGTAACGGGGTTCGCGAGGCGCGTCTTGCCGGCTTCCATCGGGCCGCCCGACACGAAGATCACCGGAATGTTGAGGCGCATCGCGGCCATCAGCATCCCCGGCGTGATCTTGTCGCAGTTCGAGATGCACACCATCGCGTCCGCGCAGTGCGCGTTCACCATGTACTCGACCGAGTCGGCGATGATGTCGCGGCTCGGCAGCGAATACAGCATGCCGTCGTGGCCCATCGCGATGCCGTCGTCGACCGCGATCGTGTTGAATTCCTTCGCGACGCCGCCCGCGGCCTCGATTTCGCGCGCGACGAGCTGGCCGAGATCCTTCAGGTGCACGTGCCCGGGCACGAACTGCGTAAACGAGTTGACGACCGCAATGATCGGCTTCGAGAAATCGTCGTCTTTCATGCCGGTGGCGCGCCACAGCGAGCGCGCACCTGCCATGTTGCGGCCGGCGGTGGAGGTTTTGGAACGGTAAGTGGGCATTGTGGTTGCTGAAGAAAGATCGCGGAAAAGGGTGGAGGCACGGGGAATAAAGGCCTCTCTCGCGCCCGTGCGAACAACCTCTTGAGCTGCGCCCTGGGCAAACCCGTCGATTATCCCACAGCCGCCGCGGGCGTGGCGCCCATGGGGCCGGCGACGGGTTTGGGCGGTGTAACGGGCGGGGTGGTGACGGGCGGTCCGCCCGGCCGGTTCGGGCGGCGGCGGCGTCGATGACGAATCCGCGCCGCCCCGGCGCCCCGGTGTCAGTCGAGCAGCGTCAGGATCTCGTCGTACAGCGCCTTCGGAACCCGCACGCCGTTCGCGATGCTGCGCGCGCGGGCGTCGAAGCGCCGTTGCGACGGCAGCCGCGCACCCTGCGCAACGATCGACTCGAACATCCGTTCGCCGCGCGCGAGGCCTGCGTCGAGATCGTCGCCGAGGAACACCTTCGGGTCGAACGCGATCACGAGCTCGCCGTGGCACGGCGTCGCGCCGACGCCTTCGTCGAAGTCCATCGATTCGCGGCTCGTCATGTCGCCGATCAGCGCACCGCCGAGCAATTCGACCATCGCCGCGAGCGCCGAGCCCTTGTGACCGCCGAACGTGCGCATCGCACCCTGCAGCGCGGCCTTCGGGTCGGTGGTCGGCTGGCCGTCGGCATCGATCGCCCAGTGCGATGGAATTGCCTTGCCTTGCTTCGCGTGCAACTCGATGTCGCCGCGCGCGATCGCGCTCGTCGCGAAATCGAACACGAACGGCTCGCCGCCCGGGCGCGGCCACGCGAACGCGATCGGGTTCGTGCCGAACACGGGTTCGCGGCCGCCTTCCGGCGCGACCCAGCTGTGGCTCGGGTTCATCGCGATGCCGACCAGCCCCTCGGCCGCGATCGCCTCGACCTCGGGCCACAGCGCGGAGAAGTGGTAGCAGTGATTGATTGTCATCGCGGCGATCCCGTGCGCCTTCGCCATCCCGACCAGCACGGGCAACCCGGTTTCGAAGCTCAGCAGCGAGAAGCCGCGATGCGCATCGACGGAAACGATCGACGACGACAGCTTGCGCAGCGTCGGCACCGCTTGCGGATCGACCTTGCCCTTCTTCAGCGAACGCACGCAGACGAGCAGCCGGTACACGCCGTGCGAATGGCATTCGTCGCGCTGGCCCTGCGTGATCACGTTGGCGATGGCCCGCGCATGCGCGTCGGACATCCCGTTGTGCGTCAGCACGCGCAGCGCGAGCGCGTGGACCTCGTCGAGCGACAGGACGACTTCGGCGGTTTGCTCAGACATGGTTCACCTCGCGCGGAACGGGCACGCCGTCGATGCGTTGCGGCACCTTCAGCGGATTGCTGCTGCGGATCGCGTCCGGCAGCAGCGTGTCCGGCAGGTCCTGGTACGACACGGGGCGCAGGAAGCGCTCGATCGCGCGTGCGCCGACGGACGTCGTGCGTGGGTCGGATGTCGCGGGGAACGGGCCGCCGTGCACCATCGCATGGCCGACCTCGACGCCGGTGCCGAAGCCGTTGACGAGAATGCGGCCGGCCTTGCGCTCGAGCGTCGGGCGCAGTGCGGCGAACAGCGCTGCATCGCCGTCGGCGAGGTGCGCGGCGATCGTCAGCTGGCCGTCGAGCGACTTCAGCACGCGATGCAGCGTGTCGGCATCCGGGCAGCGGACGATCAGCGACGCGGGGCCGAATACTTCGTCACGCAGCTCGGGGTGCGCGATGAACGCGTCGGCCGAGGTCGAGAACAGCGCCGCCCGGGCCTGGTGGCGGCCGCCTGCCGCGCCTTCCGCCAGCAGCTCGACCGCGTCGTGCTCGCGCAGCGCCGCGACGCCTTGTACATAGCTCGCGTGGATAGGCGGCGTCAGCATCGTCTGCGCGGCCGCCGCGCGTACGGCATCGGCCGCCGCGGCTTCGAACGCGCGCAGCGCGGGGCCGTCGACGGCGAGCACCAGGCCGGGGTTCGTGCAGAACTGGCCGGCGCCGAGCGTGAGCGAAGCGACGAACTGCGGCGCGATCGCGTCGTGGCGCGCCTCGAGCGCGGCGGGAAACAGCAGCACGGGATTGATCGAGCTCATTTCCGCGTAGACCGGAATCGGCTCGGCGCGCGCGGCCGCGATATGCATCAGCGCGACGCCGCCGCGCCGCGACCCGGTGAAGCCGACGGCCTTGATGCGCGGATCGGCGACGAGCGCCTGGCCGATCTCGCGCGACGCGTCGAACAGCAGCGAGAACACGCCGGCCGGCATCGCGCATTCGCGCGCGGCCTGCTGGATCGCGCGGCCGACGAGTTCCGACGTGCCCGGGTGCGCGGAATGGGCCTTGACGATCACTGGGCAGCCGGCCGCGAGCGCCGATGCCGTATCGCCGCCGGCGACCGAGAACGCGAGCGGGAAGTTCGACGCGCCGAACACGGCGACGGGCCCGACCGCGACGTTGCGCAGCCGCAGGTCGACGCGCGGCAGCGGCTTGCGTTCGGGGCGCGCCGGATCGATTCGCGCGTCGAGAAAGCCGCCGTCGCGCACGAGCGACGCGAACAGCGCGAGCTGGCCGACCGTGCGGCCGCGCTCGCCTTCGACGCGTGCGCGCGGCAGCCCCGTTTCGATGACGCAGCGCTCGATCAGGTCGTCGCCGAGCGCCATGATGTGGCGGCCGATCGCGTCGAGAAATGCGGCGCGGGCGTCGAGCGACGTTTCGCGATAGGTGTCGAACGCGTCGTCGGCGAGCGCGCAGGCTGCCTCCAGGTCGTGCAGGCTCGCGCCGCCGAAAGCGGGTTCGAGCGGTTCGCCGGTGGCGGCGGCGATCGCGTGGAGGGTGCCGTTCTGTCCGGCGACGGCGGACTGGCCGATCAGCAGTTGACCTGTGAGTTGCATGGTGTTCCTCGGGAAAAAGCATGGGCCGGGCGTGGTGCGCCCGGCCGCAGGGATCATGAAAAAGGGGCGCGGGCGCGTCAGTCCTCGTCGTCGTCGAGCTGCAGCTTGCCGGCGCGCACGCCGGTATTGGCGCCCCAGTAGTAGATGACGAGCGCGACGGCCGCGACGACGACCGTGTCGTACGGATGCGCAAGCCGGCCCGTGCCGCCGAAGCCGCCGAGATAAGACAGCACGATCATCGCGGCATAGAACGCGATCAGCCACGCGGACGAGCGCACTTGCTCGGCGAGGCTCAGGTGCGCGGTCGGCACCCAGCGGCGGCAAGCGAGATAGATGACGAACATCACGATCTGCAGGCCCAGCAGCCAGGACACCGTGCTCCAGCCCGACCAGTAGACGATCAGCGCGGCGATCACGAACGACGCCGGGCCGGTGAGGCCGAACGCGCTCGCGCGGAACGGCCGCGGCAGGTCGGGCGCGGTGCGGCGCAGCGCGGCGACCGACACCGGCGCGACCGCGTAGCTCAGCACGAGCGCGGCCGACACGATATTGATCAGCGCTTCCCACGACGGGAACGGCAGCGTCCAGAAGATCGCGAGGCCGAACGTGAGCCACAGGCCCGCGCGCGGGATGCCCGACGCTTCGTCGACGCGCGTGAACACCTTGAAGAACGTGCCCGTCTTCGCCCAGCCGTAGACGACGCGCGGCGTCGCGTTCATGTAGATGTTGCCGCAGCCGCTCGGCGAGATCATCGCGTCGGCGACCACCATCACCGCGAGCCAGCCGACGCCGAGCGCGAGCGCGATGTCGCGGTACGGCAGCGAGAACGCCTTGCTCACGTCGTGCCAGCCGCCGGCGAGCATCGCCGTCGGGATGCTGCCGATGAACGCGAGCTGCAGCAGCACGTAAATCAGCGTCGACAGCAGGATCGACAGGATCAGCGCGATCGGGATCGTGCGCTGCGGATTGCGCACCTCGCTCGCGACCGACACGATCGGCGTGAGCCCGAGATACGCGAAGATGATGCCGCCCGCGGACACGGCCATCTCGATGCCCGGCATGCCGAACGGCGCGAAGCCTTGCACGGTGAGGTTCGCGGGCTTGAAGAACGTGAACAGCACCGCGATCACCGCCAGCGGCACGATGAACTTGAAGATGCTGATGATGTTGTTCGCCTTCGCGAACGTCTTCACGCTCGAATAGTTCAGGTAAAAGAAGAAGCAGAGCAGCGCGGCCTGCACGAGCCAGCCGACGGTGGTCGGGTCGCTCGATCCTTCGACGGTGAGGCCCGGAAACCACGCGGCCGCATACTGGCGCGCGGCGACGACCTCGATCGCGATCAGGCTTGAAAAGGCGATCAGCGTGATGAAGCCCATCAGGTAGCCGAGCAGCGGGCCGTGCGAGAACACCGGGTAGCGCACGACGCCGCCGGCACGCGGCAGTGCGGCGCCGAGTTCGCAGTAGACGATGCCGAGCAGCAGCACCGCGAAGCCGCCGAGCAGCCACGAGAAGATGCCGGCCGGGCCCGCGATCGTCGACACGTGACTCGCGGCGAACAGCCACCCCGAACCGAAAATGGCGCCGAGACCGATGAACGTGAGATCGGTCAGCGACAGCTGTTTCTTGAACTTGCCGTGACCCGCGTCGGGGTGCGCGGAACGGGAAAGCGGGACAGACGGGTGAGCGTTGCCTTGGCCTGGCATGGGCTTGTCTCCTGGGGGAATGGCGGTGCAGGCGCGAGCTGCGCGCGCTCCGACGGAGCAGCGCACACGCCTGCCGGCCGGCGTCGCCCGGTTCGAACGACCGGGGCGGGACGCGGGCCCTTCACACGCGGCGCGGGTGGGCGCCGGGGCGAACGGGCCCGCAGGCCAATGCCGGACCGGAGGCGGCGGTGTGCAGGGCAAGCCCGCACGCCGCCGCAGGGGAGTCGATCAGAGACCGACGTCGGGCAGTGCCGGGCGCGTTTCGAGCGCCTTCGCGACGATCGCTTTCACTTCCGCGAGCGTGTCGCCCTGCAGCGCGAGCCGCGGCGGACGCGTGATCGCGCTGCCGCGGCCCACCAGCTCTTCGCACAGCTTGATGCACTGCACGAGGTCGGGGCGCGCATCGAGGTGCAGCAGCGGCATGAACCAGCGGTAGAGCGCGAGCGCTTCGTCGAAGCGCTTCTGCTTCGCGAGGCGGAACAGCGTCTCGCCTTCCTTCGGGAACGCGTTCGACATGCCCGACACCCAGCCTTCGGCGCCGACCGCGATGCTCTCGACCACGACGTCGTCGAGGCCCGCGAACAGCACGAAGCGATCGCCGACCGCGTTGCGCAGGTCGATGAAGCGGCGCGTATCGCCCGACGAATCCTTGAAGCAGACGATGTTCTCGCAATCCTGCAGCGCGATCAGCACGTCGGGCGTCACGTCGTTCTTGTAGATCGGCGGGTTGTTGTAGACCATCACCGGCAGGTCGGTGCTCGTCGCGACCGCGCGGAAGTGCGCGGCGGTTTCGTGCGGCTTGGCCGAGTACACGAGCGCGGGCATCACCATCACGCCGTCGACGCCGACGCGCTGCGCTTCACGCACCGTGTTGCGCGCGAATTCGGTGGTGAATTCGGCGATGCCGGCGATCACCGGAATCTTGCCGCCGGCCGCGTCGCGCGCGGCCTCGATCACCTGGAGCTTCTCGTTCGTCGACAGCGACGTGTTTTCGCCGACCGTGCCGCAGACCACGAGGCCCGACACGCCGTCGTTCACCAGGTTCTTGACCACGCGGTGCGTGGCGTCGATGTCGAGGGAAAAGTCCGGCTTGAACTGGGTGCTGACGGCCGGGAAAACCCCGGTCCACTGAATGGCTTTGCGGCTCACTGAAATCTCCTACGTTCGTATCGGTCGGCCGACGGGTGTGTCGGTGTGGCAACCAGTATCGCCGCGCAAACGCCCATCACGCTTGAGTCGTATCGCGGAGCAAAATGACGAAATCGGCACAGCGGCCGGCAGGGGCGCGACAGGCGCGTCGCACTATGCCGATTTCGTCGTCGTCCTCATCGAAAAGCCACAAGCGGACGGACGCGCGACGGAGGAAGCTATGCTCCTTTCCCCACTTCGGACAGCTCATGATGAAGCGCATCCAGATCATCGATTCGCACACGGGCGGCGAACCCACTCGGCTCGTCGTGTCCGGCTTCCCGTCGCTCGGCAGCGGCACGATGGCCGAGCGACGCGACGTGCTCGCGCGCGAGCACGACCGCTACCGCACCGCGTGCATCCTCGAGCCGCGCGGCAGCGACGTGCTGGTCGGCGCGCTGCTGTGCGAACCCGTCTCGCCCGACGCGGCGGCCGGCGTGATCTTCTTCAACAATAGTGGCTATCTCGGGATGTGCGGGCACGGCACGATCGGCGTCGTACGCACGCTGCATCACATGGGGCGCATCGCGCCCGGCGTGCACCGGATCGAAACGCCCGTCGGTACCGTCGAGGCCACGCTGCACGACGACCTGTCGGTCAGCGTGCGCAACGTGCCCGCGTATCGCCATGCGCAGGGCGTCGCGCTCGACGTGCCGGGATACGGCCCCGCGAAGGGCGACATTGCGTGGGGCGGCAACTGGTTCTTCCTGATCAGCGACCACGGGCAGCGTGTGGCCGGCGACAACGTCGCGGCGCTGACCGCGTATGCGTCAGCCGTGCGTGAAGGGCTCGAACGGGCGGGCATCACCGGCGCGAACGGCGGCGAGATCGACCACATCGAGCTGTTCGCCGACGATCCCGAGCACGACAGCCGCAGCTTCGTGCTGTGCCCGGGCCTTGCATACGACCGTTCGCCGTGCGGCACCGGCACCAGCGCGAAGCTCGCGTGCCTCGCGGCCGACGGCAAGCTCGCGCCGGGCGCCGTGTGGCGGCAGGCGAGCGTGATCGGCAGCGTGTTCCACGCGAGCTACGAGCAGGCCGACGGCGGCATCGTGCCGACGATCCGCGGCAGCGCGCACCTGAGCGCGGAAGCGACGCTGTTGATCGAGGCAGACGACCCGTTCGGCTGGGGCATCGGGTCGTGAGCGACACGAAGACCGACGTCGTCGTGATCGGCGCCGGCATCGTCGGCGCGGCGTGCGCGCACGAACTCGCGCAGCGCGGGCTGCGCGTGCTCGTCGTCGACGACGCGAGCGGCGGCGCGACCGGCGCAGGGATGGGACACCTCGTCGCGATGGACGACAACGCGGCCGAGCTCGCGCTGAGCCATTACTCGATCGAGTTGTGGCGCGCGTTGAGCGGCGAGATGCCGGAAGGCTGCGCCTATCGCAACTGCGGCACGCTGTGGCTCGCGGCCGATGCGCACGAGATGGATCTGGCACGTGCGAAGCAGGCGACGCTCGCCGCGCACGGCGTGGCCGGCGAACTGATCGACGCGGCGGCGCTCGCGCAATTGGAGCCGATGCTGCGCACGGGCCTCGGCGGCGCGCTGAAGATTCCCGGCGACGCGATTCTCTACGCGCCGGTTACCGCGAACTGGCTGCTGCAGCGTGCGCCGCGCATCACGTTGCGTCGTGATCGGGCCGTCGCGGTCGACGGCCCGAGCGTGACGCTTGCAAGCGGCGACACGCTGCGCGCGGAACGCGTGGTCGTCGCGAACGGCGTTGCCGCGCGCACGCTGCTGCCCGAGCTGCCGCTGCGCCCGAAGAAGGGCCACCTGCTGATCACCGACCGCTATCCGGGACACGTGTCGCACCAGCTCGTCGAGCTCGGCTATGCGGCAAGCGCGCATGCGAGCGACGGCACGTCGGTCGCGTTCAATGTGCAGCCACGGCCGACCGGCCAGTTGCTGATCGGCTCGTCGCGCCAGTTCGACACCGAGGATGCGCGCGTCGAGCCGCCCGTGCTCGCACGCATGCTGCGCCGCGCGGTCGGCTATTTGCCGGATCTGGCCGACCTGAACGGCATCCGCTCATGGACCGGATTCCGCTCCGCGAGCCCCGACGGCCTGCCGCTGCTCGGCGAGCACCCGGCAAGGCCAGGCGTGTGGCTTGCGGTCGGGCACGAGGGGCTCGGCGTGACGACGGCGCCGGGCAGCGCGCGGCTCGTCGCCGCGCTGATGGCCGGCGAGCGGCCGCCGATCGATATCGAACCGTATTTGCCGGGACGCTTCCTGACCGCGTCGTCCTTGGCCGGAGCGCTGACATGAAACGACCCCCACGCTCACTTTGTTCGCTGCCCCCCGAGGGGGCCGTCAGCCGCCCACGGCCGGCTTTGCAAAGCCGGCCGGCTACGCAGGCGCAGAGCGATGCTCTGCGAATTCCCTGCTACGCCCTTGGGGCGGCCCGGCGGAGGCTGACATGATCATTCATCTGGACGGCCGCGCGCTGACGGTGGCCGACGGTGCGACCGTCGCGGCCGCCGTCGCGGCGAGCGGCGACGACACGACGCGTGTGTCGTGCACGGGTGCGGCGCGTGCGCCGTTTTGCGGGATGGGCATTTGCCAGGAATGCCGGATGACGATCGACGGTCGGCGCCGGCTGGCGTGCCAGACGCTGTGCCGCGACGGGATGCACGTGGAGCGCACGCGATGAAACAGGAACGACTGAGCGTCGACGTCGCGATCGTCGGCGCGGGCCCGGCCGGGCTGTCGGCCGCGCGGGCCGCCGCGCAAAGCGGCGCGACGGTTGCGATCGTCGACGACAATCCGCGCGCGGGCGGGCAGATCTGGCGGCAGGGCGCGGCGGCCACGCCTGCGCCGGCCGCCGCCGAACGGCTCGCCGTGCTGCGGCAGCCGAACGTCACGCATCTCGCGGCGACGCGCATCGTCGCCGAAACGCAGCCCGGTACGTTGCTGCTCGAGGACGACGAACGCGGGAGGCTGCTCGATTTCCGGACGCTGATTCTCTGCTGCGGTGCCCGCGAGCTGCTGCTGCCGTTTCCGGGCTGGACGCTGCCCGGCGTCACCGGGGCGGGCGGTTTGCAGGCGCTGATCAAGTACGGGCTCGACGTGCGCGGGCAGCGTACGGTGATCGCCGGCAGCGGGCCGCTGCTGCTCGCGAGCGCGGCGACCGCCCGTCAGGCCGGCGCGCGCGTGTCGCACGTGCTCGAGCAGGCCGCATGGGGCGACGTGGCCGGGTTCGGCGCGGGGCTGTGGCGCTGGCCGTCGAAGCTCGTGCAGGCCGCGAAGCTCGTCACGGCCGCTTACCGGCCCGATGCGCATGTCGTCGAGGCGTTCGGCGACAAGCGGCTCGAACGCGTGCGGATCCGGCAGGGCGATCGTGTGTTCGAGGTCGATTGCGACCGGCTCGCCTGCGGCTTCGGCCTCGTACCGAACACCGTGCTGCCGAGCCATCTCGGCTGCCGGATCGACAACGGCGCGGTGGCGGTCGATGGGCACCAGCGTACGAGCCGCGACGGGTATTTCGCAGCCGGCGAGTGCACGGGTGTCGGCGGCAGCGAACTCGCGATGGTCGAAGGCGAAATCGCCGGCTACGCGGCGACCGGGCAGACGGCGCCGTTGGCTGCGCTCGTCGCGCGGCGCGCGCACTGGCAGGCTTTTGCGGATGCCGTGCGCGAGCGCTTTGCGATCCGCGAGCCGATCCGCCGGCTCGCGCGGCCCGACACGCTGCTGTGCCGTTGCGAGGATGTGCGCTTCGATGCGGTCGCACAGGCACCTGGCTGGACGGCTGCCAAGCTGCAATCGCGTTGCGGGATGGGCGCATGCCAGGGCCGCGTATGCGGCGCGGCCGCGCAGGCGCTGTTCGGCTGGACGCCGCCGGTGCCACGCACGCCGCTCGTCCCCGCGCGGGTCGGCACGCTGATGCTCGACGGCACGGCATCCAGCGACGGCGCGTGACGCGTCGCGCCCAGGCGGCCCGGTTCGCGCCGGGCCGCGCCGCTTACTCCACCTTCACTTTCTCCCATCCGCCGACTTGCGGTGCCGCACAGGCGCGCAGGCACTCGATCGTCGCGGCCACGGCCGCGCGGTTCGCGCTGTCGGGGTGCCAGTAGATCGACACCGCGCCCTGTCCCTCGAGCTCCATCGGCAGGATGCGGATCGCGTTCAGTTGCGCGAAGCGCCGCGCGGCACGCTGCGACGCGACGCCGAGCAGGTCGGTGTTGTTCAGCAGCGTGAGGTTCAGGATCGACGAATTCGATTCGACGCAGTGCGGCGGCTGTACGCGGCCGGCGGCATTCAGCGCGGCTTCCAGCGCGTTGTGCACGGGCGTGCCGGACGGCCATACGATCCACGGGTAGGCGAGCACGTCGTCCCAGCCGACCGACGCCGCGCCGGCGAGCGCGTGGTCGGGCCGCGCGACGAACACGACCGGATCGACGTACAGCGCTTCGGCATGCAGCAGCGGATCGACTGAGGTCGATCCCGAGCGGCCGACGACGATATCGAGTTCGCTGCGTGCGAGCTGCGGCATCAGCTGGTTCATCGTGCTTTCGGTGAGCCGCACCTGCGCTCGCGGCATCCGCTTCAGCAACTGCGACACCGCGAGCGGCACCGTGTCGGCCGCCGCAACGCCCGACGTGCCGATCGTCACGAGGCCGCTGCCGCCTTCGCGTAGCGCGGCCATGTCGTCGCGCGCGACGTCGAGCTGCGCTTCGACGCGACGCGCATGCTCGATCAGCGCTTCGCCGTACGACGTCGGCCGCAGGCCGCGCGCATGCCGTTCGAACAGCGGCAGCCCGACATCCTCTTCCAGCTCCTTCAGCCATTTCGACAGCGCGGGCTGCGTGGTCGCGAGCGCCACCGCCGACTGGCTCAGGTTGCCGGTGCCGGCCAGGCTCAGCAGTACCTGGAGATGCCGCAATCGCAGCCGGTGGGTCCAGTCCATCGCATGCCTCGTCTCGAGAAGGTATATCCAGAATTATATGGATCAGATGATTTGACCATTTTGCTGGGTATGGCTGCGTCGAATATAAATCCACTCACGGACTGCAGCACGGTCCCCGACCAGACAGACTCGGCGCCGACGCCGATCGGCCGCCTCGAAGGAGACATCATGACGACCCAACCGGACGCGTCGCGCGCCGCCTACTACGCACGGATCGCCGAGCAGCGCCTCGCGCCGCTGTGGGAATCGCTGCACAACCTCGTGCCGAAATCGCCGCAGCCGGCCGCGCAGGCCGCGATCTGGAAGTACGCGCAGGTACGCGACCTCGTGATGCAGGCCGGCAGCGTGATCAGCGCGGAAGAAGCCGTGCGCCGCGTGCTCGTGCTGGAGAACCCGGGGCTGCCCGGCAAGTCGAGCATGACGCCGAGCCTGTACGCGGGGCTGCAACTGATCCTGCCGGGCGAGATCGCGCCGAGCCACCGGCACACGCAGTCGGCGCTGCGCTTCATCGTCGAAGGGCGCGGCGCATGGACGGCCGTGAACGGCGAGCGCATGACCATGCATCCGGGCGACTTCATCATCACGCCGTCGTGGGCGTGGCACGACCACGGCAATCCGTCGGCGGACGAGGGCGGCGAGCCGGTCGTGTGGCTCGACGGGCTCGACATTCCGCTCGTCGCGAGCCTCGATGCCGGTTTCGCGGAGAACTATCCGGAAGCCGTGCAGCCCGTGAATCGCCCGGAAGGCGACAGCCTCGCGCGCTTCGGTCACAACATGGTGCCGGTGCGGCATCGCGCGAGCGACCCGACGTCGCCGATATTCAGCTATCCGTATGCGCGCACCCGCGACGCGCTCGACGCGCTGTACCGGAACGGCGAGCTCGATGCGTGGGACGGCGTGAAGCTGCGCTATGTGAACCCCGCGACCGGCGGCTGGCCGATGCCGACCATCGCCACCTTCATGCAGTTCCTGCCCGCCGGTTTCGACGGCCGTACGTACCGCAGCACCGACGCGACGGTCTACTGCGTCGTCGAAGGCGCCGGCACCGCACACATCGGCGGCAACGCATTCGCGTTCGAGCCGCACGACATCTTCGTCGCGCCGTCGTGGGCGCCGGTGCGGCTGTCGGCATCGTCCGACAGCGTGCTGTTCAGCTATTCCGACCGGCCCGTGCTGTCCGCGCTGAACCTGCTGCGCGAAGCGCGCGATTGATACCGCCCGCGTTCGACGATCCGTTTTCCGTTTTCCGTTTTCCGTGTGCCGTGTGCCGTCGTGGCGGCGCACGCCTTCATTCATGCCTACGCTGGAGCCGTTCATGACTTTCGTTTTCCCGCCCGAAGCGCCCGTCGCGCTGCCCGTCGCCGGCAGCGATGCCCGATTCGCAGTACGCCGCGTCTATTGCGTCGGCCGCAACTACGCGGCCCATGCGCGTGAAATGGGCTTCGATCCCGATCGCGAGCCGCCGTTCTTCTTCTGCAAGCCGGCCGATTCGATCGTGCCGGTCGCGTACGGCGAAATGCTCGAACTCGCGTATCCGTCGCAGACGCAGAACTATCACTACGAAGCCGAACTCGTCGCGGTGATCGGCAAGGGCGGTTCGGACATTCCGCTCGAGCATGCGCTCGAACACGTGTGGGGCTATGCGGTCGGCCTCGACATGACGCGCCGCGACCTGCAGATGAAGATGCGCGAGATGGGCCGTCCGTGGGAAATCGGCAAGGCGTTCGACCGCTCGGCGCCGATCGGGCCCGTGCATCCGGCAAGCGACGTCGGTCATTTCGAGCAGGGCGCCCTGTGGCTGACCGTCAATGGCGCGACGAAGCAGCGGAGCGACGTGTCGCACCTGATCTGGTCGGTCGCGGAGACGGTGGCTGACCTGTCGAAGTTCTTCCGCCTCGAACCGGGCGACGTGATCTTCACGGGTACGCCGGAAGGTGTCGGCGCGGTGGTGGCCGGCGACGTGATGAAGGTCGGCGTCGAGCGTCTCGGCGAACTGACCGTGCGCGTGGTCTGACGCGCTTGCCCCGAAAGGTCACATCGTGCAACTGCATAGCTTCTTCAACAGTTCGACATCCTACCGGGTGCGCATCGCGCTCGCGCTGAAAGGGTTGCCGTACGACACGCTGCCCGTGAATATCCGCACCGGCGAGCATCGCGACGCCGCTTACGTCGCGCAGGTGAATCCATCGGCGGCGGTGCCGGCGCTGGTCGACGGCGATTTCCGTCTCGGCCAGTCGCTCGCGATCCTCGATTACCTCGACCAGATCCAGCCGACGCCTCGCCTGATTCCGCTCGAACCGCGCCGCCGGGCACGCGTGCTGGAACTGGCCGCGCTGATCGCGTGCGACATCCACCCCGTCAACAACCTGCGCGTGCTGCGCTATCTCGACAGCGCGCTGAAGGTCACGCCGCAGCAGAAGACCGCGTGGTACCGCCACTGGATCGCGGAAGGGATGGCCGGCGTCGAGCGGCTGCTGGCCCGCGCGGACGAGGGCCCGTGGTGCTTCGGCGCCACGCCGACGCTTGCCGACGTATGCCTCGTGCCGCAGGTCGCGAACGCGTTGCGGATGGATTGCGACCTGAGCGCTTATCCGCGCTGCCTCGCGGTGTTCGAACACGCGCGCCACGAGCCGGCTTTCGACGCCGCGCAGCCGCAGCGGCAACCGGATTACGTCGCATAACACGAAGCAGGAGACAGAGATGGGCGAGACACACAACAACGGCCGGCGCGTACTCGTGATCGGCGGCGGTATCGGCGGGCTGGCGGCGGCTCTGGCGCTCGCGCGCCAGGGCATCCGCGTGAAGCTGCTCGAACAGGCCGGGCAGATCGGCGAGATCGGCGCGGGAATCCAGCTCGCGGCGAACGCATTCAACGCGCTCGACGCGCTGGGTGTCGGCGAGGCCGCACGCGGCCGCGCGGTGTTCACCGACTGGCTGCAACTGATGGATGCGATCGATGCACGCGAGGTCGCGCGCATCGATACGGGCGCCGCGTACCGTGAGCGCTTCGGCAATCCGTATGCGGTGATCCATCGCGCGGACATCCATCTGTCGATCTACGAGGCCGTGAAGGATCACCCGCTGATCGAGTTCCGGACGAGCACGCAGGTGTGCGGCTTCGAGCAGGACGGCAACGGCGTGACCGTGATCGACCAGCATGGCGAACGCTATCGTGCCGATGCGGTGATCGGCTGCGACGGCGTGAAATCCGCGATCCGTCAGGCGCTGATCGGCGATGAACATCGCGTGACGGGCCACGTCGTGTATCGCGCGGTGGTCGACGTCGACCACATGCCGAAGGATCTGCAGATCAATGCGCCGGTCGTGTGGGCCGGCCCGCATTGCCATCTCGTTCACTATCCGCTGCGCGGCGGGCGGCAGTACAACCTCGTCGTCACGTTCCACAGCCGCGAGCAGGAAACCTGGGGCGTGCGCGAGGGCAGCAAGGAAGAAGTGCTGTCGTACTTCGACGGCATTCATCCGCTGCCGAAGCAGATGCTCGACCGGCCGACGTCTTGGAAGCGCTGGGCGACCGCCGACCGCGATCCGGTCGAGCGCTGGAGCGCGGGCCGCGCGACGGTGCTCGGCGACGCCGCGCATCCGATGACGCAGTACATCGCGCAGGGCGCATGCCAGGCGCTCGAGGATGCGGTGACGCTCGGCGCAGCCGTTGCACGGACCGACGGCGATTTCGAGGCGGCGTTCGCGCTGTACGAGCGCGTGCGGATTCCGCGTACCGCGCGCGTGCTGTATTCGGCCCGGGAAATGGGGCGGATCTATCACGCGCAAGGCGTCGAGCGGCAGGTGCGCAACGGGCTCTGGGTCGGCCGCACGCAGGCGCGGTTCTACGACGCGCTCGACTGGCTGCACGGCTGGCGCGCGGAGGATTGCCTGAAGACGGTCGCGTAACGCATCCGTTCAGCCCGAATCCGGCGGCGCGCATTTCAACGACATACGACGCGCGACCGCCTTCCTGGAGGAGACACCATCATGGCCGATACGCTGTCCATCGACGTCAGCGAATGGATCGACCGGCATCGCGTGGCGCCGTTTCAGGCCGCGATCGTCGTTCTGTGCTTTCTGATCGTCGCGATCGATGGGTTCGACACCGCATCGATCGGTTTCATCGCGCCCGTCATTCGTGCGGAATGGGGCTTGTCGCCCGCGCAGCTGGCGCCCGTGTTCGGCGCGGGGCTGGCCGGGCTGATGGCCGGCGCGCTCGTGTTCGGGCCGTTCGGCGACCGGTTCGGCCGCAAGCGCCTGCTGCTCGCGTGCGTGGCGTGCTTCGGCATCGCGAGTGCCGCGTCGGCAAGCGCGGGCGGCCCGGCCGAGCTGATCGTGTGGCGCTTCCTGACCGGCCTCGGGCTCGGCGGCGCGATGCCCAACGCGATCACGCTGACGTCCGAATACTGCCCGGCGCGCCGCCGCTCGCTGCTGGTGACGACGATGTTCTGCGGCTTCACGATCGGCTCCGCGCTCGGCGGGCTCGCCGCCGCGTCGCTGATCGAGCATCACGGCTGGCGCTCGGTGCTCGTGGTCGGCGGCGCCGCGCCGCTGCTGCTCCTGCCGGTGCTCGCCTGGCGGCTGCCGGAATCGGTGCGCTATCTCGTCAACCGCAACGCGCCAGCCGCGCGGATCGCGGCGATGCTCGGCCGCATCGCGCCGGATCCGCACCTCGCGCACGCATCGTTCGTCGCGCCGGGCGGCAAGCCGGCCGGGTCGCCGCTCGGCCGGCTGTTCGATGCCGACCTGCTGCGCGGCACGTTGCTGCTGTGGCTGACGTTCTTCATGAGCCTGCTCGTCATCTACCTGCTGTCGAGCTGGCTGCCGACGCTGCTGCGCACGACCGGTGCAACGCTGCAGACAGCCGCGCGCGTGACCGCGATGTTCCAGGTCGGCGGCACGCTCGGCGCGATCGTCCTCGGCGGGCTGATGGATCGCTTCGACCCGCATCGCGTATTGGCCTGCAGCTATGCGGCGGCCGGCCTCTTCGTCGCGGCGATCGGCGTGTTTGCCGCGTCGCCGTGGGGGGCCGCGCTGGCCGTGTTCGCGGCCGGTTTCTGCGTGTCGGGTTCGCAGGTCGGCGCGAATGCGCTGTCGGCCGCGTTCTATCCGACGGCGTGCCGGACCACCGGCGTGAGCTGGGCGAACGGGATCGGCCGTGGCGGTTCGGTCGTCGGATCGATGGCGGGTGGCGCGATGCTGGCGATGGGCGTGCCGCTGTCGACCGCGTTTGCCGTCGTGGCCGCACCGTGCGCGATTGCGGCGATCGCGGTGCTGGTGCTTGGCATGGTGCGCGCCGAAGCGGCGCGGGCGGCGGGTGTCGATGGCGTGGCGGGCGAGCAGGCCTGAGCGAGGGCGGGCGGCAGCGGCGTCAGCGGACGCGCGGCGGGATGCAATATTATATAAATTTATATAATATTGATTCGTTAATTGAAATCCTGCCCCGATGAACGATGCTCTTCCCGCCGGGTTGCCCGAGCCCGATCAGATGCGCGCCGCCGCCGAATCGGCCTGCGCGCTCCTCAAGGTGCTGTCGAATCCCGACCGGCTGCTGCTGCTGTGCGAGCTGTCGCAGGGCGAGCGCTGCGTCAGCGATCTCGAAACGCGGCTGGACATCCGCCAGCCGACGCTGTCGCAGCAGCTCGGCGTGTTGCGGGACAACGCGCTGGTCCGTACGCGCCGCGACGGCAAGAACATCCACTATTCGCTCGACAGCCCGGCCGTGATCGCGGTGATGGGCGTGCTGTACGAACAGTTCTGCGGCGCGGCCGCGAAGGGGGCGCGCGATGCAGCTTGATGCGCTTCATTTCACGCCGTGGCTGTCGCTGGCCGGCGGCGTGCTGATCGGGCTCGCGGCCGCGTGGCTCATCGCGTTCAACGGCCGGATTGCCGGCATCAGCGGGATCGTCGGCGGTTTGTTGACGGCGGGGGCGGGCGAGCGCGACTGGCGCATCGCGTTCGTCGGCGGGATGATCGTCGCGCCGGTCGTGATGCGGGTCGCCGGAGCCGGGCTGACGCCGCAGGTCGACGCGGGCTGGCCTGAATTGCTGGTGGCCGGCCTGCTGGTCGGCATCGGCACGCGGTACGCGGGCGGCTGCACGAGCGGCCACGGCGTGTGCGGGATGTCGCGCGGTGCGCTGCGCTCGGTGGTCGCGACGGCGACCTTCATGGTCGCGGGCTTCGTGACCGTCTTCGTGCGGCTGCACGTGGTGGGAGGCTGACATGCAGGCAGGATTCGCGTTTCTGGGCGGGCTGCTGTTCGGCGTCGGCCTCATCGTGTCGGGCATGGCCAATCCGCAGAAGGTGCTCGGCTTTCTCGACCTGGCCGGCCGCTGGGATCCGTCGCTCGCGTTCGTGATGGCCGGCGCGACGGGCGTGGCCGTGTTCGCGTTCGCGTGGGCGAAGCGCCGGACGCTGTCGTGGCTTGGCCTGCCGATCCGGTTGCCGGCGGGGCGGGCAATCACCGTGCGCCTGGTTGCAGGCAGTGCGGTGTTCGGCATCGGCTGGGGGATGGCGGGGTTCTGTCCGGGGCCCGCGATCGTATCGATCGGCTTCGGGTCGGCCAAGGGGATCGCGTTCGTTGTCGCGATGCTGGCCGGGATGGCGATTTTCGAATGGGTCGAGCGGCGCCGGAACGCGCATTGAGGTGACGGCCGCCGCATGCCGGGCTGGTGGCGGCGGCCGTGGTGGCGTCTGCGGCTAAGGATGGCAGGAGCAGGATGCGTTCGTCAGTTGTTGCGATGATGGGCGGCTGTCCGGCGTTTGCCGCGACGTAGCAAGTCGCGATATCAGGAATGCTCCCGCACGTGATGGCCACCGCGCACTCGCCCTGACAGCCGGCCCAGGATTCCGCGCCACGCCCCGAGCAAGCCTCTCGGGTTTGCAGGCGCCACGACCGTCGTACTGACCACGCCGGAACCGCCGGCCGACAACGCCACGTGGCCGGCCGTCTCGAATGTCAGACATTCGCCTTCGTCGAGCACGCGACGGATGTATTGCGGCGCGTCGGGCAGCCAGTCGAGCCCGCCGTGACGCAACGTGACTGCAAGCGCACCGTCCAGCACGATCACCTGGCTGCCCTTGTCGAACCACGCAAAGTGGCTTTGCCCGGCGTCGAGCCGGATGTGTTGCGTCCGCATGGCGATTCCTTTTCCCGGTTGCTCCGGTTGCGCGGCCTCGCGATGGCGAAGCGATAGCGTGCAATCAGGTTAGGGAAACAGGTGCGGACACGACAGATCCAGGGGACGGGAATCTGTTGCGGTGCAGGCGGCGATTTCGTATTGCTGTATCGGTGGGTTTTCTCCCGATCTGTATCTGGCGTGCGCTTGGCGGCGCGGGCACGATCGTCCGATGACGCCTTTTGCCAACGCATCCCGCACGCCATTGCCGCTGGACGGTGAGCCGCTTTACGAACGGCTCGCCGAGCATTACCGCCGCATCATCGCGGCCGGCACGCTGTCGCCCGGCGACCGGATGCCGTCGGTGCGCGCGTTCATGGCGCAGCACGGCGTAAGCCTGTCGACCGCGACCCAGGCGTTCCGGCGGCTCGAGGATACGGGCTGGTGCGAGGCCAGGCCGCGCTCGGGCTACTTCGTGCGGCGCCGCGCGGCGGCTGCACTCGCCACGCTGCCGGAAAGCGACGGGCCGCCGTTGCGCGTCGAGCCGCCGTTCGCGGGCCTGCATGAACGCGTGTCGCACGTGATCGACCGCGCGAACGCGGTGACCGACGCGTTGAATCTCGGCGGCGCGTCCGCGCTCGCCACGCTGTATCCGGCTGACCGCCTGCAGGCGCTGGCGATCCGGCTGCTGCGACGCAAGCCCACGTTGCTGACCGATGCGGGGCCCGGCGGCGGTTCGCCCGAATTTCGGCAGACGATGGCCAAACGCGCGCTGTCGTACGGCGTGGCGGTGACACCGGATGACGTGTTGTCGACGAGCGGCGGCGTCGATGCCGTGAATCTCGCGTTGCGCGCGGTGGCGCGCCCCGGCGACACGATCGCGATCGAATCGCCGGCCTTCTTCGGCCTGATCCAGTTGCTCGAAAGTCTCGGCCTGCGTGCGCTCGAAATCCCGGCGAGCCCGACGACCGGGCTGTCGATCGAGGCGCTTGAAGTGGCGCTGGCCGCGTATCCGGACATTCGGGCCGTGGTCGTCGTGCCGAACCTGCAGAACCCGCTCGGCTGTGTGATGCCGGACGAGCGCAAGGCCGCGCTCGTCGCGCTGTGCTCGCGCCACGGTGTGGCCGTGATCGAGGACGAGCCGTATCGCGAACTCGTCGAAGGGCCACAGACGGTCAAGCCGGTCAAGGCATGGGACCGCGATGGCACGGTGATCTACTGCCCGTCGTTCAACAAGGTACTGGCGCCCGGAATGCGGCTCGGCTGGATGAGCGCGGGGCGCTGGCAGGCGCGCGTGAGGATGCTGAAGTTCGCACAAAGCCGGCACAACGCTGCGCTGCTGCAGGCCGTGGCCGCCGAATTCGTCGGCTCGGGGGCGTTCGACCGCCACCTGCACCGGTTTCGTGCGCAATTGCGCGTGCAGCGCGACGTGACGATCGACGCGATCGCGCGACATTTCCCGGCCGGCACGCGGATGAACCAGCCGCAGGGCGGGATGCTGCTGTGGATCGCATTGCCGGACGGCGTGCGCTCCGAGGCGCTGTTCGATGCCGCGCTGGCGCAGCGGATCAGGATCGCACCCGGTTCGATCTTCTCGAATTCCGACCGCTTCGACGGCTATATCCGGCTGGCCTGCACGCGCGTGTTCGATGCGGCGCACGAAGCGGCGTTCGAAACGCTCGGCCGCCTCGTACGGGAAGCCACGGCGGCAGCGTAAGCGCAGCGGCGGCCGGCCGGACTGGCGAATACGCGGGCGCGGCGGCTTGCCGACGCGCCGCCGCGGCAAGCCGCCGCCATTTCATCGGCTGGCCGAGTGCGTGGCGAGGTGCTGGCGGATCAGCGACAGGTAACGATCGCCGACCGAGAAATCGCGTGCGGCGCGCGGACGGTCGGCCTGGCGCAGCGTGGCCGGCGCGCTCATGCCCAGATACCGGCATACGGCGGACGGGAAGGGCTTGCGCGTATGCCCGAGCTGGCGAGCCGCGCGCTCGACGCGGGCATCGCCGACCTGGGCGCGAAGCCATGCCAGCACTTGGCGATCGGCTTCGTTGACGATACGGACCAGATGTTCCATCGCGCACCTCACTGTTCATAAATACAGTACTGTAAATATAACCAGTGTTTGCGCCGACCGCAAGCGGATGCCGATGCGATTGGCCATCCGGCCGGGTCAACGCGCCGGTGTGGTGGTTCGCGCGATCCGGGCGACGGGGGCGACGGGGGCCGCAACCGCCGTATATCGCGCGTCGGTCAGCGTGCCGAGGAACGCGACGATGTCGTCGATTTCCGCGTCGGTCAGCGCGGGCGGCGTCCCGGGCCGGCGGTTCATCGGCGTCGAGTTGGCGTTGATGTTGCCGCGATAGGCGGCCGGCACGTCGTCGAACGTGTTGGCGCCGTGGTACCAGAATCCGGGATCGGTCGAGCGCGTGTTGTAGAACGCGACCGCGTCGCGCAGCGTCGTGAACACGCCGTTGTGCATGAACGTCTGCTTGACCGCGACGTTGCGCAGCCCCGGCGTGCGCAGGTAGCCGCACCACTGCGTCGGCTCGGGCCAGCGCAGCCGGCGCGCGGTGTCGCACAGTCCGTTGTCGAAATGGCGCGGATCGCGGTTCGCCGGCAGCGCACGGTTGCGCGGCACCGCGATCGCGTCGTAGCCGAAATCGGTGAACAGCGAGCGTTCCGGGCGGCTCGACGTGTCCGACAGCGTATGGCAGGTCATGCAGTTGCCCTTGTCCGGATTCCGGAACAGCGCGAGGCCGCGCATCTCGGCCGGCGCGAGCGGCTTGCGGGTACGCAGGAACGCGTCGAAGCGCGACGTGAACGGCGCCATTTCGTCGCTCTGCAGATACGCCTCGACGGCCGAACCGAGCGCGCGCACCAGTTGCTCGGGATCGCGCCGCACCGGCGCACCGAAGCGCGCGGCGAGATCCGGCGCGAGTTCGGTCGCATCGACCTTGCGCAGCAGCGCGGCCGGCGACCGGTTGTTCATCTCGTTCGGATCGAACAGCGGCCCGCGAATCTGCTCGGCGAGCGTATCCGCGCGGCCGTCGCTGAACAGGCCGCCGAACGGCGACGGCGCGGGCGCGTCGTCGTCCTGGTAGAAGTGGCGGCGCGGCACGTAGCGCACATAGAGCAGCGACGGCGCGTTGCGCCGGCTGAAGCGCCCGGGCCGGCTGCCTTCCGGCACGCCGGGGCCGGCGAGCGACGCAGCCGACAGCGTCGGCGCGAACGCGCGGCCCGGATCGTGGCAGCCCGCGCACGACATGCCGCGCGGCTCGGACAGCCGCGGGTCGAAGAAGATCCGGCGGCCGAGCGCGACGAGCGTCGGGTCGGGCGCGAAGCGTGCGGTGGCCGCATCGATCTTGCCCGTTACCTGTGGCGTGCCGTTGCCGATCGTGCCGACGACGCGCGACGGCGGCGCGCCGGGGAGCAGTACCGTTTCGGCCGGCGCGGCGTGGGCCGCGAGCGCCAGACCGGCGAGCAGCGTGGCCGCAAGCGTGTGCCGCAATTGCCGGCCGCGCACCGCGCGGCCGTTGCATCGAACGCCTTCACTCACGGCGCGATGAACCCCGTCTTGTCGCAGGCGAGCGTCGTGCCCGACTGGTCGCACGACGCGAGCAGCTTGCCGGCCGCCGAGTACGCATGGAACACCCAGCCCGTCGCGGGCGCCGCGCGGCGTTCCATGATCAGGAAGCCGAAGCTGTTGTTGTGCGACAGCCGCTCGATCACGGCGCCCGGCGCGGGCGTCAGGCCGGCCGGGAACGGGTCGGGCAGCGCGACGTCGAGGTTGTCGCCGCCGTTGCCGGACACGATCGTCGCCGGGTGCCCGGACGAGAAGTTGATCGCCTGGAAGTCGTGTACGTGGCCGTGCAGCGCGACGTGCACGCCCGGCGGGTAGTAGGCCTGCGCGTTGAGGCTCGACATCACCGACTGCAGCGCGAGGTTGCCCGGCGCGGGCGTGCTGCCGGCGATCGGCGCGAACGCGAGGATCGGGTGATGGTTCGTGAAGATCGTCGTCGTCATGCCGGCCTTCGACGCGAGCGACGCGACGGTCTGGAACTGCTTCTGGTAGATGCCGAATTGCGCGTCGGTCGTCTTGAGCGGCGTGCGGCCGACCTTCGCGGTGTCGAACACGATGACCTGCGAGCCGCCGCCGAGCGACACCGCATAGGGTTCCGAATAGTTCGCGTTGTTGTCGTTGGCCGGATCGTCGCACGAGCGGGCGGCCGAATACGGGCGCGGGTCGAGGAAGCGGAACCAGCCCTGGCCCGCGCGTGCGCATTCCTCGTGGTTGCCGCGCACGACGACCCACGGCGCCTTCGCGAGCAATGGCGCGGCCGGGCGGAACAGGTCGGCTTGCCACGTATCCCAGCCGTAGCCCCACGGGCTGTTCTTGCAGCCGGCGATATCCGGCGGGCAGGCGTTCTCGCGATAGTGGTAGTCGCCGACGTGCAGCACGAGATCGGGCGACAGCTTCGCGACGCTGGCCGCGATCGTGTCGAGCGGCCACACCGCTGCATCGTTGCACGCCTGCCATGCGTTGTCGGCCTTCTTCATCCGGCAGCCCGTGTCGGCGATGATCGCGATGCGCTGCGGCTGCGCTTTCGGCAGCGGCAGCGTGCGGCCCGCGACGCTTGCCGCCTGCGCGCCGCCCGGCAGCGTCGTTTCGCACACGGAAACCGGGAAGCTCGACGGTTTCGAATCGGCCGGATCGCTGGCGGTCGGCCGCTGGGCCGGCGTGGCGGCGCCCGCGCGCAGCGCCATGCGCGACAGCTTGCCGTCGACGGTCAGTTGCGGGCACAGCGGATCGCTGGCCGACGCGGGCGTGTAGTTCGAGATGACGCGCGCGATCGCCTGGTTCGCATCGCCGATCTCGACCCATGCGGCCTGGACGTTGACCGATGCGCTGGCCGGATCGTCCGGCGTATCGATGTGATTCGAGCACGCGGACAGCGCGGCGAGGGCAACAAGGGGCGCGCAGCGCACGAGCTGGGCGCGCGTGAGGAATCGTCGCATGGGAGGCACCGTAGGAAAGTCGTCAACGATACGCAGCGTGAATGTAAGAAATGTGAAAAAACAGCGTGCGACACGGTTCTCGCTCATGGGCAGGCATCGCTGCCGGGGGCTTGACCTCAAGCTGGCTTGAAGCAGCACAGTCCGGTGCATCATCCATGAACCAGAAGGAGAATCGACGATGGAAGCCAACCGGCCCAACGAAGCGCAATCCGCGCTATGGAACGGCCCGTCGGGGCGCGCATGGGTGGACGCGCAGGCGCCGATGGACCGGATGTTCGAACCGTTCGAGACGCTGCTCGCCGACGCGGCGGCCGCATCGTCCGCGCGCAGCGTGCTCGACGTCGGCTGCGGCACGGGGGCGGTCACGCTCGCGATCGCGCGGCGGCTCGGCGCGGATGCGCACTGCACGGGCATCGACATCTCGGCGCGGATGATCGACGCCGCGCGGGCGCGCGCCGAACGCTGCGGCGTGCCCGCCCGCTTCGTGTGCGCGGACGTGCAGACGCATGCGTTCGAGCCCGCGAGTGTCGACCTGATCGTGTCGCGTCTTGGCGTGATGTTCTTCGACGATCCGGTTCGCGCATTCGCGAACCTGCGGCAAGCGGCGCGGCCGGACGCGCTGATGCGGTTCGTCGCATGGCGCAGCGCGGCCGAGAACCCGTTCATGACGACGGCCGAGCGGGCGGCTGCACCATTGCTGCCGAACTTGCCCGCCCGGCAACCCGGTGCGCCGGGTCAGTTCGCGTTCGGCGACCGGCAGCGGATTGCGGCGGCATTGTCGGACAGCGGCTGGGCCGACGTCGCGATCGAGCCGGTCGACAGGGCGTGCGTGTTGCCCGAGCCTGCGCTGGACGACTACATCGCGCGGCTGGGCCCGGTGGGCCTTGCGTTGTTGGAGACGGACGAAGCGACGCGGCGGCGCGTGGTCGATGCGGTGCGTGCCGCGTTCGAGCGTTACGTGCACGGCGCGGAGGTGCGCTTCGATGCGGCGTGCTGGCTCGTGACGGCGCGCGTGCCGTCGGCGTGACGTAGTGGCGACAAGACGGCGTCGGGCGCATGGTCGCGCGCCGGTCCGCTCGCGCGCTGCCGTTCACGCGTGAGGAAACCGCGCCGCGCGATGCGTGCGTGTCAGCGTTTCCTCGCGCGCAGCATCAACCACGCGCAACCGCCGGCCACCAGCGCGAGGCCGAGCAGGACGGCCTCGACGCCGAGCGCGAAACCGGGCGGCATTTCACCGGTGTCCGGCACGGGCGACAGGTTGCCGCCCATTGCGACGGCGCCGCCCGACAGCAGTGCCATGCAGACGATCCAGTAGATCTTGCCGCGCGGCGCCGCGGCGCGGATTCGCCACATCGCGATGCCGGCGCCGCCGAGATACAGCAGCGCGAGCGTGCCGAGCGCGACGAGGTCGGCGGAGCGGCTTTGCAGGAGTGCGTTCATCGCGACGCTCCGTCGGGCGTGGCGGGGCGATACGGCGAAACGACGCGTGCCGCGCAAGTACTCATTCGGCCTCCGTCGCATGTCCGGGCGCACGGCTCAGCAGATGCGTCCGTGAGTCGGCGGCGAGCGACACGTAGCGTTCGTACTGGCGCAGCACGTCGGCGATCACCTCGTCGCCGCGCAGGTATTCGACGTCGTAGCCGAGCCGGCCGTCTTCGAAGAACGTGACGATCCCGTACACGTGCTCGCGGGCCGCATCGGGCTCGGCAGCCTCGCGCACGAGGAACGCAGCCGTGGATTTCGCCGTCACGCGCACGCCGTACACGAAGTCGCGATGCTCGGCGGTCGGCACGGTGAGCCGCACCGCATCGTCGCTGTCGCGCCGCACGAGCGCATCGACGCCGCTCGCGCGCAGCTCGTCGGCGACCTTGCGCAGCGCGGGCTCGACCGTTTCCGCGACGCACTGGCGCGCCTCGGCCTCGGTCGTCTGCCGCAGGATGTGTGTCAGCCGGTGGCGCCAGTGCTGGCCGGTCCAGAAGCTCGTCGCGGGTGCGACATCCTGCGAATAGTGCGCGCGGTCGGCCGCGAGCCCGCGCCATAGCCCGTAGCACAGCGCGAGCATGATGATCGCGACCGGCAGCGCGGCGATCAGCGTCATCGCCTGCAGCGCGCCAAGCCCGCCGGCGACGAGCAGCACCGCGGCCGTCACGCCGAGCAGCGCGGCCCAGAACAGCCGCTGCCACACGGGCGAGTGCGCGTTGCCGCGCGTCGCGATCTGGTCGATCACGAACGCGCCGGAATCGGCGGACGTGACGAAGAACACCGCGATCAGCACGATCGCGGCGATCGACAGCAGTTGCGGGAACGGCAGGAAATCGAAGAAGCGGAACAGCAGCGCATCGACGTTGGCGGCCGTCTGCGCGAGCGCGCCGGCCGCGCCGTGTGTATCGAGCCAGATCGCGCTGTTGCCGAACACGGTCATCCACACGAGGTTGAACGCGGTCGGCACGAGCAGCACGCCGATCACGAACTGGCGGATCGTGCGGCCGCGCGAAATGCGCGCGATGAACATGCCGACGAACGGCGACCACGACACCCACCATGCCCAGTAGAGGATCGTCCAGCCGCCGAACCAGCCTTCCTCGCGCGGCGGCGCGTACGCATAGGTGCGGAACGACAGCTCGACGAGATGCGACAGGTACTGGCCGATGTTGTCGCCGAGCGCGCGGAACAGGAACAGCGTCGGGCCCGCGACGACCACGAAGGCGAGCAGCAGGAACGCGAGCAGCAGGTTCAGCTCGGACAGCCGTCGCACGCCCTTGTCGAGGCCCGTCGCGGCCGACACGCCGGCGAGGATCACGACGACCGCGACGAGCCCGATGCGGAACACGTTGCTGCCGGTGTCCCAGCCGCCGACCGTTTGCAGGCCCGCGCTCAGCTGCATCACGCCGTAGCCGAGCGTCGTCGCGATGCCGGCGACCGTGCCGACCAGCGCGAACGCGTCGACGGTGTGGCCGATCCAGCCGTTGATGCGCTCGCGCAGCACCGGGTACAGCCCCGAGCGCAGCGTCAGCGGCAGGTTGTAGCGAAAGCCGAAGTACGCGAGCACGAGCCCCATCAGCCCGTAGATCGCCCACGCATGGAAGCCCCAGTGGAAGAAGGTCATCAGCATCGCTTCCTGCCCGGCGGCGGGCGTGCCGGGGTCGGCGGTCGGCGGCTTCAGGAAATGCTGCATCGGCTCGCCGACGCCGAAGTACATGAGGCCGATGCCCATGCCTGCCGCGAACAGCATGGCCGTCCACGAGACGAAGCTGAATTCGGGTTCGGCATCGTCGGGGCCGAGGCGGATGTTGCCGAAGCCACTGGCGGCGATCAGCACGAGAAACACGAGGAAGCCGGTGACGGCGAGCACGTAGAACCAGTCGAAGCGTGCGATGACCCATTGCTGGCCGGCGGAGAACAGCGCGCCGGCTTCGCTCGGGCGCAGTGCGCACACGACGAGCAGCGCGCCGATCACGGCGAGTGCGGGCAGGACGACCTGAGGCTTGAACGTCGTGCGGGGCGAGGGGCGGGAATCCGGCATGGCGGGCATCCAGTTGTGGGCGCAACGAGGCGCGACGCCGTCCGGCGCGCACGTCGCGCGTCGGACCCTGGTACGGCGTGCGTCGAGTGTACCGCGGTGTCAGGACTGCAAGAAGGGGCATGCAGAAGGGATCAACCTGACGAATTGTAAGGTATCGGGGCGATCGAGAAAACCGGCGCGGTTCGCCGGGTGGACTGGCGGCGTGCGAAAAACGCCGTGGCGAACGTCCATCTGGCGCCCGGACGGCGCATGCGGAATGCGCATCGTCCGGGGCGGCGGCAGCGCGCTGAAGGCGCTGCCGGGCAGGTTCAGAACGTGACGGCGATGCCGGCCATGCCGACGAACTGGCCGTGCGTGGTCGACGGTGTGAGCTGCTGCGAATCGCCGACGATCGGCGCCGCGTCGACGATATGGCCGGCGCCTTGCGCGCCGAGCGTCTGGCCGCTCGAATGCGTATAGGCCTGCAGCGCATAGAGCGTCGTGCGCTTCGACAGGCTGTACGACTCCTTCAGCGAGTACTGCTGGTAGCGGGCCGCGCTCGCGACGCCGTTCGCCTTCGACGCGAGCGTGTACGCGAACGCGCCGGCCACCGAGAATGTCGGCGTGAAGCGGTACGCGGCGAGCGCGCCGTAGGTATTGAACACGGCCGTGTCGGCAAACGCCGAGCCGTTGCCGGGCAGGTACTTCACGTTCGAGTAGTTGACGCCCATCGTCAGGTTGCCGAGCGTGGTGTTACCCGCCGCCGCGACCTGCTCGACGGCCTTCGCGGTCAGGTAGCCCTGGTTCAACACGGATACCGCGAAGCTGCCCGACGCCGCCGTGGCCGGGTTCAGGAAGCCGGCGGACGAGCCCGAGCTGTTGATCCGCAGGTAGCCGGCCGCGATCCCGATCGGCCCGTTCGCATAGCGCAGCGCGGCGCTGAACGTGTTGCCCTTGCCGGTCGCGCCGGCAATGCCGCCGAATGCGTACATCGCGCTCGCGGTCAGCCCGGCGAAGCTCGGCGACGTATAGGTAACCGAATTGTTCACGCGGATCGTCGTGTCGAGGCCGTCGATGTCGCCCGGATGTGCGCCGGTCGCGCCGGTCAGCCAGCTGCTCGACGCATACGGGCCGACGAACAGGAAGTAGGGCGTGTACTGGCGGCCGGCCGTCAGCGTGCCGTAGTGCTCGTTGCGCAGGCCGACGAATGCCTGGCGGTTGAAGATCGTGCCGGCGGCGGCCTGCGCGCCGGTATTCAGGTTGAAGCCGGACTGCAGGTCGAAGATCGCATGCGTGCCGCCGCCGAGATCCTCGTCGCCGCGCAGCCCGAACTTGGAGGCATACAGGTTGCCGTCGCGCATGTAGATGTTCGAGTGGCCCTGCTGGTTGTTCACGTACGCGATCGAATCGTCCACGACGCCGTACAGCGTCACGCTGCTCTGTGCGCGGGCGGCGGTCGCGCCGAGCGACGCGGCTGATAAAATCAGGATTGCATAGCGGTTGACGGGTGCTTTCATTGTCGATCTCCGGATCTCTTCATCTTTTCAACGGGGCGGGAGGCTGGAGCGCCTCCTCTGTGGCGGGCGGCGGACCGTGCGAACGGCCCGCCCGATCGGGTGTGCTTCAGTCGTCGAGCGCGACGACGAGGCGGCGCCATGCGCCGTGCGGCGCGTCCTGCTCGACGCGCGCGCCGCGCACGGCGACGGGGCCCTGCAGCGACGCGGGCAGCAGGATCTCGACGCGTTCGGCCGGGCGGCCCGGCCGGCCGTCCCAGCGGACCGACACGCCGAGCACGCCCGACGCCTCGCGGCCGGTTTCGATCCGCCACAGTCCGTATTCGCCGTCGCGCCAGGCTTCCGTTTCGCCGTCGTCCTCGACGCATTCGCCGTACGCGACGCCGTCCTCGACGCGCGGCGCGACGAGGAAGCCGCGCGCGTCGGCACGTGCGCCGAAATGCTGCTCCGCGACGTTCAGCGGCAGTACGCGGCCTTCGCGCAGCAGCATCACCGGCGTGTCGAGCGGTGCGGGCAGCGTCACGCTCGAGCCGCCGTCGAACGCCTGCGCGCTCGCGCAGCACATCCAGCGCGCGCCCGACGGCAGGTACACCGTGCGCTCGGTCTGGCCGGGATCGACGACCGGCGCGACCAGCAGCGCGTCGCCGAGCATCATGTCGTCGCACGCGTCGTAGCAGCGCGCATCGCCGGGAAAATCGGCGAGGGTCGGCCGCAGCACGGGCTCGTAGCGCGTCGTGGACAGCCACAGCAGGTGATAGAGGTAAGGCAGCAGCCGGTAGCGCTGCTTGATCAGCGACGCGATCTGCGCGGTGATCTCCGGATACATCCACGGCTCGTTGACGGTGCCGTCGTCATTCCACGAATGGATGCTGAAGCGCGGCATGAAGATGCCGAACTGCACCCAGCGCAGCAGCAGCTCGGGCGACGGCGCGGGGCCGGAGAAGCCGCCGATGTCGTGGCCGATGTTCGACACGCCCGACAGCGCGAGCCCGAGCCCCATCTTCAGGTTGTAGCGCAGCGTTTCCCACGACGTATGGTTGTCGCCGGACCAGGTCTGCACGTAGCGCTGCATGCCGGCGCCACCGGAGCGCGACACGAGGAACGGCCGCTGCGCCGGCGCATGGGCGCGCTGCGCTTCGCGCGACGCGCGCATCATCAGCATCGTCTGCAGCACCTTCGCCTCGCGCGCCGGGAACGGCTGGCCGAAGCCGTGCGCGAGCGCGTCGGGCGACCAGATCTCGTATTCGTTGTTGTCGTTCCAGGTCGATTCGATCCCGTACTCGAGCAGCGCCGACGTGACCTGCTCGCGCCACCAGCGGTACGCGTCCGGCTGCGTGAAGTCGAGGTACGCGCCGACCTCGTCCCAGAACTGCACCCACGCAGGCTCGCCGGAGGCCGAGCGGATCAGCAGCCCGCGCTGCGCGGCGTCGTCGAAGGCGGGATGGTCGCGCAGCAGGCACGGCTTGATGTTCGCGCACAGGCGGATGCCGTGGTCGCGGTAGTGCTTCACGAAGCCCTTCGCGTCGGGGAACTTGTCGCGGTTCCAGTTGAACACGTAGCGCTTGGCGCCGATCGACGTATAGCCCGACGACAGGTGGAACGAATCGCACAGAATGTCGTGCTCATCGCACTGCTCGACGAACCGGTTCATCTGCTGCTGCGCGTCCGGCGCGTCGGTATAGCTCATCGTCGAGCCCGAATAGCCGAGCCCCCATTTCGGCACGCGCGCGGGGCGCCCGGTGAGCCACGTGAAGCGCCGCGCGGCCGCGAGCGGCGTGTCGGGCGACGCGATGAAGTAGTAGTCGAGATCGCCGTGTTCGGCGACGAAATAGCGGTATGGGCCGTGATAGTTGTCGAGTTCGCGGCCCATGTCGAACGAGCAGTCCGACAGCGTGTCGTAGAACATCCCGAAGCCCTGGCAGGCGTCCGGCGACCACGTGATGTAGAACGGGATGTGCTTGTACAGCGGGTCGGTATGTTTCGCGCTGTAGCCCATCGCGTCGATGTTGCGCATCTCGAAGCGCGCGCCCGTGCGGTCGAGCTCGCCCGCGCGTTCGCCGAGGCCGAATACCTTGTCGCCGCGTTCGCGCGCGACGTAGTGATATGCGCGGTCGTCCCACCAGCCGAAGTTGTAGGCCTGCGTCGAGCGGTCGGCCAGCGCGACTCTCCACGCACCGTCCGCGCCGCGCATCGACCACGTGCAATGGCCGCCTTGCCAGCGCACGGCGAGCCGGATCTGCGCGGTCTCGAGGTGCAGGCCGTCGTCGTCCTCGACGAGGGTGAAGGCGGGCAGCGCGAAGCCGTCGAGGTCGAGGCGATCGCGTCCGTCGAGCGGCACGTCGTCGAGGCCCGGCGCGATCGTCCACGTGCGCGGGTTGTGCGCCGTGGCGTCGGGCAGCACGCGTACGCGCACGATGTCGTCCTCGAGCACGAAGATCTCGACGGTGGCACCCGCATCGGACGCGAGCAGCACGCGGTTCGCATGCTTGCCGGAAACGCGGAACACGGGCGGATGAAGGAGCGAAGTCATGGATGCGATTCCTGGTGAGGGCAAATGTCAGGCGTGCTGTGCGAGCAGGCGTTCCTGCTTCGACTGCCCGCGGATCAGTACCGCGAGCAACGTGACGCCGATGATGTCGAACAGGCCGAGGCACGCGAACAGCGGCGCGTAGCCGATCTTGTCGGCGAGCGCGCCGACCAGCAGCGAGAAACCGAGCCCGCCGATCCACGCGGCCATTCCCGCGAAGCCGCTCGCGGTGCCGACTTCCTCGGAATCGAACACGTCGGCCGACAGCGTGTTGACGAGCGCGGAGATCATCTGGTGCGCGAAGCCGCCGACGCAGAACAGCGCGATGGCCGTGTACGGTGACGAGACGAGGCCGATCATCGCGGGCCCGAGCATCAGCACCGCGCCGAGCGCGACGCCGGCGACGCGCGACCACACGAGCGGCAGCCTGAAGCGTTTCGCGAGATACGGCGACAGGTAGCCGCCCGCGATGCCGCCGGCGTCGGCCGCGAGGAACGGCATCCACGCGAAGATCGCGATCTGCGTGAGCGGCATGTGGCGCTCGGTTGCGAGGTACAGCGGAATCCAGAAGCTGAAGGTCTGCCATGCCGGTTCGGCGAAGAAGCGCGGCAGCGCGATGGCCCAGAAGCGCCGTGCGGTGACGACGTCGCGGATGCGGCGCTTCGACACGGGCGGCATCGTCGCCTGGCCGTCGCGGATCAGCGCGCGCTCCCGCGGCGTGATGCGCGGATGATCGGCCGGCGACCGGTACTGCGTGTACCAGAGCGCGGCCCACACGAACCCGAGCGCGCCGGTGGCCATGAACGCGGCCTGCCAGCCGAACCGCATCGACAGGAACACGACGAGCGGCGGTGCGATCGCGGCGCCGAGCGACGTGCCCGCATTGAAGTAGCCGACCGCGACGGACTTCTCGCGGTCGGGAAACCATTCGGCAACGGCCTTCATCCCCGACGGAATCGCGGCGGCCTCGAACAGCCCCAGGAAGCCGCGCAGGATGCCGAGCGACAGCCAGCCCGACGCGAAACCATGCGCGACGCCGACGATCGACCACAGCATCGCGAACAGCGCGAACCCGAGCCGCAGCCCGATCAGGTCGACGATGAATCCGCACACCGGCTGCATGATCGTGTAGCCGATCTGGAACGCGCCGACGATGTACGAGTACTGCTGCGTCGAGATCGCGAACACCTGCTTCAACTCGGGCGCGAGCACCGCGAGGGAATTCCGTGCGAGGTAGTTGAGGATCGTGCCGAGACACACGAGCACGATGATCCACCAGCGCAATGCCTTGACTGTTTTCACTGCTGTCTCCTGTTGGGCAGGGCAGGCATGCAAAGCCTGTCTTGATCCATGCGAGCCGTCCGGTCAGGAAGGCTTTTTTACCTTATTTGTACGATGTCCGATCATTGTGACCGCCACTTTCCATCGTCTTTTATCGAAACTACGCGGTTCGAGCGAAAATTCTGTCGCTGTTGGATGCGGTTGTTATCTGACGACTGATCATTTTCGAGCATCCTATGTTCGAATTCGAATCAGGTCAACGCCAATTTGCATTCGAACGAACATGATCGGGGTTTTCCCGGTGAGCGGACGGCGGCGGTGCGCGAACATGGACGGCGCTCGCGTGCCGAGCCCCGCGCGGCGGGGCTCGGCGACGGCACGGTGCTCGGCGGACGTCCGACAGGGCGTGGCAACCCTGATGAAAATTAATTTTTTTCCGGGACAAGGATTGTGTAAATTGATTTTCACCATCCTTGCAACGACCCTTCGCATGACGCCTCTCGTTTCGCACGACGCCATTCACGACGAACCCGCGATCGCCGAGCGGATCGCGTCGGCGATGCCATTGATGACGCCGATTCACCGGCGCATGGGCGAATTCGTGCTCGCGAACCCGTTTCGCGCGGCGACGATGCGGATCGACGAACTCGCGCAGGCCGTGAGTGCGTCGATCGCGACCGCGAACCGCTTCGCGAAGGCGCTCGGTTTCGACGGCTATCCGGCGATGCGCGCGGCGCTCGTGCGCGGCTTCGAAGCGACGCTCGGGCCGGTCGAACGGCTGCGTTCCGCGCAGGAGCAGGAGCCCGGCGTACGCGGCGCGGCATGGATCGACGCGGTATTCGACCAGGCTGCCGCCAACATCCAGAGCACGCGCGCGCAACTCGATGCGGCCGATGTCGAGGCCGCGGTCGAGGCGATCGTCGGCGCGCGGCGCGTGCTGATCCTCGGCGCCGGGTCGAGCGCGTTTCTCAGCGGGCTGATGGAGCACGGGCTGTCCGTGTGCCACGACAACGTGCAGTCGCTCGCGCTGCTCGGCGGGCCGTCGCACGCGGCGCGGCGCCTGTACACGGCCGATTCGCGCGATCTCGTGATCGCGCTCGCGTTTCCGCGCTACGTGAAGGACACGATCGAACTGGTCCGCCGGGCGGCCGCGCGCGGCGCACGCGTACTCGGCATTTCCGACGGCCCGCAATCGCCGCTGGCGCCGGTCGCGTCGCTGAACCTGTACGTCAAGGCCGAACGGCGTTTCGCGGCCACGTCGGAAGCCGCCGTGCTCACGATGATCGAGGCGCTGATCGACGCGGTCGCGCTGCGCACGCACCGGTCCGCGAAGTCCGCTGCCGAGATGACCGAATTCCTGCTGCCGTGGCTCGTGCAGCCGCAGGCGGCGCTGCCGTCTGCCAATCCTCCTTCCTCACGTCCGAAAAAATCATGAATTCTCCCGCGATCGTTGCGATTCACGGCGGCGCAGGCACGATCCTGCGCGAGGCGATGGATACCGACACCGAACGCCGGTATCGGGCCGAACTGACCGCGATCCTGCAGGCCGCGCAGCAGGTGCTGGCCGATGGCGGCAGCGCGCTCGATGCCGTCACCGTCGCGGTGCGGATGCTCGAGGACTGTCCGCTGTTCAATGCCGGACGCGGCGCCGTCTACACGGCCGAAGGCAAGCACGAACTCGACGCGGCGGTCATGGACGGCGCGACGCTCGGCGCCGGCGCGATCTGCTGCGCGACGCGCGTGCGCAATCCCGTGCTCGCCGCACGGCGCGTGATGGAGGCGAGCGAACACGTGCTGTTCGCCGGCGCGGGCGCCGATGCGTTCGCGGCCGCGCAGGGGCTCGAACTCGCGGAACCCGGCTACTTCGACACCGAGGCACGCCATGCGCAGTGGCTCAAGGCGCGCACGGCGGCCGGCGCGATGCTCGACCACGACGCGGCGACGTTCGCGTTCGGCAAGGCGCAGCCGGCCGAGCCGCTCGATCCGGACCGCAAGCTCGGCACGGTCGGCGCGGTCGCGTGCGACCTGCACGGCCACATCGCGGCGGCGACGTCGACCGGCGGCATCACGAACAAGCAGCCGGGGCGGGTGGGCGATTCGCCGATCATCGGCGCGGGCTGCTATGCGGACGACGCGACCTGCGCGGTCTCGTCGACGGGCACCGGCGAGATGTTCATCCGCCTCGCGACCGCGCATGACGTCGCCGCGCAGATCGCCTATCGCGGCGCGTCGCTCGCCGACGCCGCGCACGACGTCGTGATGAACAAGCTGCCGCGCCTCGCCGGCCGCGGCGGGCTCGTCGCGGTCGATGCGCACGGCAACGTCGCGATGCCGTTCAACACCGAAGGGATGTACCGCGGCTACGCGCGCGTCGGTGAAGCGCCGGTCGTCGGCATCTACCGCGACGACGCGGCCTGAACCCGGATCGCACGAGGAGAACCCCGCATGACTTCGAGCCGAACCCCATCCGGCCTCGTGCTGCCCGAACAGCGCGTGGTGGCCGTCGAGGACCTGTCGGTCACGTTCCGCCGCGAAAGCGCGACGTTCGACGCGGTGCGCAACGTGTCGTTTCACGTCGACCGCGGCGAGACGCTCGCGATCGTCGGCGAATCGGGCTCCGGCAAGTCGGTCACGTCGCTCGCGCTGATGCGGCTCGTCGAGCACGGCGGCGGCGAGATCACGAGCGGCCGGATCGCGTTCCGGCGTCGCGGCGGCGCACTCGTCGATCTGGTGCAGGCGAGCGCCGCGACGATGCGCGGCATCCGCGGCGCGGACATCGCGATGATCTTCCAGGAGCCGATGACGTCGCTGAACCCGGTGTTCACGGTCGGCGACCAGATCAGCGAGGCGATCGCGCTGCACCAGTCGAAGGGCGCGGCCGAGGCGCGCGCGGAAGCGCTGCGGCTGCTCGATCTCGTGCGTATTCCGGAAGCGCGTCGCGTATTCGCGCGCTATCCGCACCAACTGTCGGGCGGGATGCGGCAGCGCGTGATGATCGCGATGGCGCTGTCGTGCCGGCCCGCGCTGCTGATCGCCGACGAGCCGACGACCGCGCTCGACGTGACGATCCAGGCGCAGATCCTGCAACTGGTGCGCGGGCTGCAGGACGAAATGAACATGGGCGTGATCTTCATCACGCACGACATGGGCGTGGTGGCCGAAGTGGCCGACCGCGTGCTCGTGATGTATCGCGGCGAGAAGGTCGAGGAGGGCGAGTCGGACCGCATCTTCGCGGCGCCCGCCCATCGCTACACGCGCGCGCTGCTCGCGGCCGTGCCGCGGCTCGGCTCGATGCAGGGTACCGACACGCCCGAGAAATTCCCGCTGCTGAAGGTGGACGACGCGAATGCGACGATCGCGGCTGCGTCCGCCGCGAACGACAATGTGCAGCCGCCCGTCGATCACGCTGCGCCGCCGATCCTGCGCGTGAGCGATCTCGTGACGCGCTTTCCGGTGAAGAGCGGCGTGTTCGGCCGCGTGTCGCAGTACGTGCATGCGGTCGAGCGCGTGAGCTTCGAGCTGCGCGCGGGCGAGACGCTTGCGCTCGTCGGCGAATCGGGCTGCGGCAAGTCGACCACCGGCCGTTCGCTGCTGCGCCTCGTCGAATCGCAGAGCGGCTCGATCGAATTCGATGGCCGCGACATCAGCGCAATGAAGGGGCATGACCTGCAGGCGCTGCGCCGGAACATCCAGTTCATCTTCCAGGATCCGTTCGCGTCGCTGAACCCGCGCCTGACGGTCGGCTTCTCGATCATGGAGCCGCTGCTCGTGCATGGCGTCGCCAGCGGCAGCGAAGCGCAGGCGCGCGTCGACTGGCTGCTCGACAAGGTCGGCCTGCCGCCCGAGGCCGCGCGCCGCTATCCGCACGAATTCTCGGGCGGCCAGCGCCAGCGGATCGCGATCGCGCGTGCGCTCGCGCTGAACCCGAAGGTCGTGATCGCCGACGAATCGGTGTCGGCGCTCGACGTGTCGGTGCAGGCGCAGATCGTCAACCTGATGCTCGACCTGCAGCGCGAGCTCGGCGTCGCGTACCTGTTCATCTCGCACGACATGGCCGTCGTCGAGCGCATCAGCCATCGCGTCGCGGTGATGTATCTCGGCCAGATCGTCGAGATCGGTCCGCGCCGCGCGGTGTTCGAGGCGCCGCAGCATCCGTATACGAAGAAGCTGATGAGCGCGGTGCCGGTGGCCGATCCCGCGCGCAGGCATGCGCCGCGCCAGCTCGCGGCGGACGAAATCCCGAGCCCGATCCGCGCGATCGGCGACGAGCCGGCCGTCGCGCCGCTCGTCGCGGTCGGTCCCGATCATTACGTCGCGACGCATCGCGTCGGCGGCGCGTATTGAGTGCGTGACGGAGCGCCTATGGACCGCAGCTGCGCACGCGCCAGGCAACGCCGTTATTTTCCCGAGCGGATGCTGTCGCACCGCGATTTCCACCACGCGTTACCGAATCATCCAGAGGAGCCAGACCAAATGAACAAGCCGTATTCGTTCCCGATGTTCCGTCCGCGCGCGCTGTTCGCGGCGGGAGCAGGTGCGCTCGCGCTGTCGGTCGCGGTGCCCGCGTTCGCGCAGCAGAACGTCGTGGTCGCCGTGTACTCGACGTTCACGACGATGGACCCGTACGACGCAAACGACACGGTGTCGCAGGCCGTCGTCAAGTCGTTCTACGAGGGGCTGTTCGGTTTCGACCGGAACATGAAGCTCGTCAACGTCCTGGCGACCAGCTACACGGCGTCGCCGGACGCGAAGGTGTACACGGTCAAGTTGCGCGAGGGCGTGAAATTCCACGACGGCACCGACTTCAATGCGGCCGCGGTGAAGGCGAACTTCGACCGCGTGACCGATCCGGCGAACAAGCTGAAGCGCTACGGCCTGTTCCGCGTGATCGAGAAGACGGAGGTGGTCGATCCGACCACGGTGCGGTTCACGTTGCGCGAGCCGTTCTCGGCGTTCATCAATACGCTCGCGCACCCGTCGGCGGTGATGATCTCGCCGGCCGCACTGAAGAAGTGGGGGCGTGACGTGTCGCTGCATCCGGTCGGCACCGGGCCGTTCGAATTCGTCGAATGGAAGCAGACCGACGACATGAAGGTGAAGAAATTCGCCGGCTACTGGAAGAAGGGGTATCCAAAGGTCGACACGATCGACTGGAAGCCGGTGGTCGACAACAACACGCGCGCGGCACTGATCAAGACGGGCGAGGCGGATTTCGCGTTCACGATTCCGTTCGAGCAGGCGAACGACCTCAAGAGCAACGCGAAGATCGAACTGATCGAGTCGCCGTCGATCATCCAGCGCTACATTTCGCTGAACACGCAGCAAAAGCCGTTCGACAACCCGAAGGTGCGTGAAGCGCTGAACTACGCGGTCAACAAGGAGGCGCTCGCGAAGGTCGTGTTCGCCGGTTACGCGACACCGCAGACCGGAGTCGCGCCGATGGGCGTCGAATACGCGACGAAGCTCGGGCCCTGGCCGTACGATCCGGCGAAGGCGCGTGCGCTGCTGAAGGAAGCCGGCTATCCGAACGGATTCGAATCGACGCTCTGGTCCGCGTACAACCATTCGACGGCGCAGAAGCTGATCCAGTTCGTCCAGCAGCAGCTCGCGCAGGTTGGCGTGAAGGTGCAGGTGCAGGCACTCGAGGCCGGCGAGCGGGTCGCGAAGGTCGAGAGCGCCCAGGATCCGGCAACGGCGCCGGTGCGGATGTACTACAGCGGCTGGTCGGCATCGACGGGCGAAGCGAACTGGGCACTGACGCCGCTGCTCGCATCGGCATCGGCACCGCCGAAGCTCTACAACACCGCGTACTACAAGAGCGCTGCCGTCGACGACGATCTCGCGAAGGCGCTCGAGACGACCGATCGTGCGAAGAAGGCCTCGCTTTACGCCGACGCGCAGAAGCAGGTGTGGGCCGACGCGCCGTGGATCTTCCTGGTGCAGGAGAAGATCGTCTATGCGCGCAACAAGCGATTGCACGGCATGTACGTGATGCCGGACGGCTCGTTCAACTTCGACGAAATCTCGGTGAAATGACGGCGGCTTGCCCGCCTCGCGGTGCCGGCGGCGCAGGCCGCCGGCACGCTGATTCGATCGGTGCCCCATGCTGAATTTTCTCGTCAAACGGCTGCTCGGCCTGCTGCCCACGCTCGCGATCGTCGCGTTGCTGGTGTTCATGTTCGTGCACCTGCTGCCGGGCGACCCGGCGCGGCTCGCGGCAGGCCCCGAAGCCGACAATGCGACGGTCGCGCTCGTGCGTGCCGATCTCGGGCTCGATCGGCCGTTGCCCGCGCAGTTCGTGAATTTCTTCACGAAGATCGCGCACGGCGATTTCGGCATGTCGACGCGCAGCAAGCGGCCGGTATCGACCGAAATCGGCGAGCGCTTCATGCCGACGCTGCTGCTGACGCTCGTCAGCATGGGGTGGGCGACGCTGTTCGGCATGGCGATCGGGATCGCGTCGGCGGTGTGGCGCAATCGCTGGCCCGACCGTCTCGGCATGACGATCGCGGTGTCGGGCATCTCGTTTCCCGCGTTCGCGCTCGGCATGCTGCTGATGGAAATCTTCTCGGTGAAGCTCGGCTGGCTGCCGGTCGTGCCGGACGGTTCGTGGAAGAGCTACGTGCTGCCGTCGCTGACGCTCGGCGCGGCGGTCGCGGCCGTGATGGCGCGCTTCACGCGCGCATCGTTCGTCGAGGTGCTGAACGAGGACTTCGTGCGCACCGCGCGTGCGAAGGGCGTGCACGAGCCGATGGTGGTGCTCAAGCATTGCCTGCGCAACGCGATGATCCCGGTCGTCACGATGATGGGGCTGCAGTTCGGCTTCCTGCTCGGCGGCTCGATCGTCGTCGAGGTCGTGTTCAACTGGCCGGGGCTCGGGCGCCTGCTGGTCGATGCGGTGACGATGCGCGACTACCCCATGATCCAGGCGATCGTGCTGCTGTTCTCGCTCGAATTCATCCTGATCAACCTGGCCGTCGACGTGCTGTACGCGGTCATCAACCCGACCATCCGGTTCAAGTGAGAGTGAGGCGAGCATGAACGCGACTGTCCAGCCCGCGGCGCCGGCCGCACCGACCGCGATCCGCACGCCGTGGCGTGAATTCTGGCGCAAGTTCCGCAAGCAGACCGTCGCGCTCGTCGCGGGCGGCTTCGTGCTGGCGCTCGTCGTGCTGGCCTTCGTCGGCCCGCACATCGTGCCGTTCGATCCGGAGAACTACTTCGACTACGATGCGCTGAACGCGGGGCCGTCGGCCGTGCACTGGTTCGGCGTCGATTCGCTCGGCCGCGACATCTTCAGCCGGATCGTCGTCGGCACGCGCATCTCGCTCGCGGCCGGCTTTTTCTCGGTCGCGCTCGGCGCGGTGATCGGCACGTTCTTCGGGCTGCTCGCCGGCTACTACGAAGGCTGGTGGGACCGCATCACGATGCGCATCGCCGACGTGCTGTTCGCCTTCCCCGGCATCCTGCTCGCGATCGGCGTGGTCGCGATCCTCGGCAACGGGATGATCAACGTGATCTGTGCGGTCGCGATCTTCAGCATCCCGGCGTTCGCGCGGCTCGTGCGCGGCAACACGCTGATGCTCAAGCACATGACCTACGTCGAGGCCGCGCGCAGCATCGGCGCGTCGGACTGGACGATCATCATGCGGCACATCCTGCCGGGCACCGTGTCGTCGGTCGTCGTCTACTTCACGATGCGGATCGGCACGTCGATCATCACGGCCGCGAGCCTGTCGTTCCTCGGGCTCGGCGCGCAGCCGCCGACGCCGGAGTGGGGCGCGATGCTCAACGAGGCGCGCGCGGACATGGTGACGGCACCGCACATCGCCGTCTTCCCGAGCCTCGCGATCTTCCTGACCGTGCTCGCGTTCAACCTGCTCGGCGACGGGCTGCGCGACGCGCTCGACCCGAAGCTGGAGCGCCGCTGATGCGTGTTGCACCGATGTGGGCCACGACGCTGCCGGCCGGCCCGCGCGGCACGATCGCCGACGTGCCGGGCGTGACGGTCGGCCATTGCACGCTCGATACCGGCAGCGTGCAGACGGGGGTGACCGTCGTGAAGCCGCATCCGGGCGACGTGTACCGCAGCAAGGTGCCGGCGGGCGTGGCCGTGATCAACGGCTTCGGCAAGAGCGTCGGGCTCGTGCAGGTCGGCGAACTCGGCACGCTCGATACGCCGATCGCGCTGACCAATACGTTCGGCGTCGGCGCGGTCGCCCAGGCGCAGATCCGCGCGGCGATCGCGGCGAATCCGCAGATCGGTCGCGACTGGTCGACCGTCAACGCGCTCGTGCTCGAGTGCAACGACGGCTATCTGAACGATATCCAGGCGTTCGCGGTCACGGCCGCGCATTACGACGACGCGTGCCGCGCGGCGTCGCGCGACGTCGCACGCGGTGCGGTGGGCGCCGGGCGCGGGATGTCGTGTTTCGACCTGAAGGGTGGGATCGGCTCCGCTTCGCGCGTCGCCGTCGCGGCCGGCCGGCCCTATACGGTCGGCGCGCTCGTGCTCGCGAATTTCGGCCGGCTGCCGATGCTGACGCTCGGCGGCGTGCCGCTCGGGCGCATCGTCGCGCAACGGCGGGCGGCCGAGGCCGCGCACGCGGCGCCGCCCGAGCAGGGCTCGATCATCCTGTTGCTCGCCACCGACGCGCCGCTCGACGCACGGCAGTTGTCGCGGCTCGCGCGCCGCGCGGGCGCGGGGCTGGCCCGTACGGGTTCCGTCTACGGGCACGGCAGCGGCGACATCGCGCTTGCGTTCTCGACCGCCTGCACGATCGCGCACGACGCATCGACGATCGCGCTGCCGGCCCTCGTGGCCGACGCGGCGCTCGATCCGCTGTTCATGGCCGCGGCCGAAAGCGTCGAGCACGCGATCGCCGACGCGTTGCTGCAGGCGGTGACGGTCGCCGGGCGCGACGGCCACGTGCGGCAATCGCTGCGCGACGCGGTGCCCGATCTCGAGCGGTTGTTCAACGAAGATAACGAAGGGCATTCGACCCAGTCATGAAGATCCTGATCTCGACCGACATCGAGGGTGTCGCCGGCGTATTCGCCACCGAGCAGACGCGCGCCGGCAATCCGGAGTACGAACGGGCGCGCCGCTGGATGACCGCCGAAGCGAATGCGGCGATCGAAGGCGCGTTCGCGGGCGGCGCGCAGGCCGTGTGGGTCAACGATTCGCATGGCAGCTATCGCAACCTGCTGCCCGACGGGCTCGATGCGCGTGCGCGCGTCGTGCTCGGCAAGCCGCGCACGCTCGGGATGATGGCGGGCCTCGAACAGCGGCCCGATCTCGTGTTCATGATCGGCTTTCACGCGAAATCGCAGACGCGCGGCGTGCTCGCGCACACGATCAACAGCTTCGCGTTCACGCAGGTGTGGCTGAACGGCGTCGAGCTCGGCGAAGCCGGGTTGTACGGCGCGCTGGCGCAAGAATATGGCGCGCACGTCGCGCTCGCCACGGGCGACGACGTGTTCACCGAGGAAACGCGGCCGCTGTTCGCGGACGCGCGTTTCGAGACGGTCAAGACGGCCGGCGGCACATCGAGCGGCGACACGCTCACGCCGGCCGCGTCGTGTGCGCGGATTGCGACCGCCGCGCGCGACGCGGTGGCGCAGGCGCTGTCGGCCGGCGTGCGTGCCGGCACGCATCGGCCCGCGCCGGCTGCTTGCACGCTGCGCGTGCAGACGGCCGCGCTGGCCGACCTGTTCGGCGTGCTGCCGTCGCTCGAGCGGGTCGATGCGGTGACGCTGCGTTTCGACGGGCCGTCGGTCGAGCACGTGGTGCGCACGCTGAACAGCCTGTCGGCGATGTCGTTCATGCTGCGGTGATGCGCGCCGCAACGATGCCGCCTGCGCGCGGCCGGTCAGTCGACGACTGCGGGGCCGGCCGTCGCGGCCAGCAGGAACGCTTCCATCGCCGCGACCAGCGCGAGCGGCGTCTCGTTCATCGGGTAGTGGCCTGCATTGGGCAGCACGTCGACGGTGGCGAGCGGATAGCGCCGCAGGTAGGTGCGCGCCATCAGCGCCATGTCGAACGCGGGATCGTGTTCGCCGATCAGCACTTTGACGGGGTGCGTACCGGCGATCTCGTCGCTGAAATCCGTATCGGCCCACGCGCGGAAGTACGCGCCGAAAGCCTGCGCCGACGAACCGGCTGCCGAATACGCGGCTTTCCACTCGATCCAGGCGGCCGGCAGCCGGCTACCGGTGCTGCGGTCGATGATGGTGCGCCGAGCGGCGACGTGGTCGGCGGCGCGCTCGAATAGCGCGCGCTTCTCCGCGTCGAACGGCAGGCCGCCGCACGGCACGGGTGTGATCGGAACCAGCGCGCGCACACGCTCGGGCGCCATGACGGCGACTTTCTCGGCCGCCATCGCACCCATCGAGTGGCCGACGAGGCTGAAGGTCGCGAAATCGAGCGTGTCGGCGAGCGCGAGCGCATCGGCGGCGATCTCGTCGATCGTGTAGTCGCCCTCCGCGTCGCGCATGCGGCCGTAACCTCGGTAGTCCATGAATACGTAGGTGAAGTGCGCGTGCGACAGCCATGGTTCGACGGGTTCGAACGCATGGGCGTCGCCGAACCAGCCGGGCAGTACAAGAACAGGGTGGGGGCCGTCCCCCACGCGATGAAACGTATTCGGCATGTCCGCTCCGATGAAGTTGCAATCCGGCCGATCAGGCCGACGGGTCTTGCGACCGTGAGGTCGCGCAACGGTGGAGCGGATCGTAGATCGTTCGAAGGCGACCCGCCTTCGATATCGGGTCATTGATGATGGAATTCGGGCCGTGAGAAATACGCTGCTAGATCCCTACGAACATATTCCGCGGAACGTGGTCGTGACCGCCAACGACTATGCGGCGGGCACGACGTTTCCGGAGCACGCGCACGGGCGCGGGCAATTCGCGTTCGCGTCGCGCGGCACGATCAGCGTGTCGACGCCGCACGGACGCTGGCTGGTGCCGCCGCAGCGCGCGTGCTGGGTGCCGGCCGGCGTACGGCACGAAATGACGATGACCGGGCCGGTCACGATGCTCAACGCGTTCGTGTCGGGCGACGCCGCGCAGGCGGCCGGCCTGCCCGGGCAGTGCGGCGTGTATGGCGTGTCGCCGCTGCTGCGGCACCTGATCGACGATGCGATCGACCTGCCGGCCATGTACGACGTCGACGGACGCGCGGGCAAGCTGATGGATCTGCTGGTCGCGGAAATCGCGACGATGCCGCGCCTGTCGCTGCATGCGCCGCTGCCCGCCGATGCACGGCTGGCGAAGGTGTGCCGGCACCTGTTCGCGTCGCCGTCGATCGCGGCCGATCTCGACCAGGTCGCGGCCGATGCGGGCGTGAGCCGGCGGACGTTCACGCGGCAGTTCCGCGCGCAGACGGGCGTGAGTTTTGCCGCATGGCGCCAGCAGGTGTGCATGCTCGCGGCGATTGCGCGCCTGACCGACGGGCAGCCGGTGACGCGCGTCGCGCTCGATCTCGGGTACGCGAGCGCAAGCGCGTTCACGTCGGCGTTTCGCCGCATCCTCGGCGACACGCCGAGCCGGTATCTGGAGATCCGGCGCTAGCCGGACGCAGCGCGAAAAAATACGCGCCCGCCAAATTCGGTCGGACGCGTTTAAAGGCACTCGGTCAGAAAAAAATGCGCGAACGGCCCGTTCGGCGGCGTCGCGCATGATTTGCGTAATTATTGCCTCGTCCGATTTAATCCTTTCGGCTCGTTGCGGATAACGAAGGATACGCCGCATAACGCGCAAACGATATCCCGTTGGCCCGAGGATGCATGTGCGGTCGCAGCATCCGTTTCAATCGGGCGTTCGATCTCGGGGCGGGAAGCCGCGGGCAACCGGGGTTCGCCGCCCCGACTCGCCACGATGCGACGCATCATCGAACGATCGCGACGGCTCAAGAAAAACGCCGCGTGGTGCGATGCCCGTCGGTATCGCGCCACGCGGCGTGCGGTTGCGTGCGAAGCCGGCATGCGCCGGCGCACGCGTCAAACGTCGAAGAACACCGTTTCGTCCGGCCCCTGCATGCGGATGTCGAAGCGGTAGACGACCGGGCGGCCCGGCTGCGCGTCGCGTTTCGCGACGAGCGTCGCGCGGCGTTCGGCCGGCACCGCATTCAGCACGGGGTCGGTCGCGTTCGCCGCGGCTTCGTCGTCGAAGTACACGCGCGTGAACGCATGGGTGAGGATCCCGCGCATCATCACGGTCACGTTGATGTGCGGCGCCTCGTCGGCGGCGATACGGCCGGGCTTCACCGTCTCGACGACGAAGCGCTGCTGCGCATCGGTGCCCGTGCCGACCCGCGCGAAGCCCGTGAAGCCGGATGTCGCGATGTCGTTGCGCGAGGCGGGGTAGCGGCCCGCGCCGTCCACCTGCGTGAATTCGAGCACCGCGTCGCCGACGACGTTGCCGTCGCCGTCGAACACCTGGCCGACCAGCAGCACGTGCTCGCCTTCGGCGTGCGCCGCGGCGATCGTCGGCGTGAACAGGCTCTTCAGGTCGTAGTCGTATTGCTGCGGGCACAGGCCGTACGCGAAGTACGGGCCGACCGTCTGCGAAGGGGTTTGCTTCAGCGTCGTCATGGTTCAGCGCTCCATCGGGGTAGCGTCGCGGCCGCGCAGCACGATGTCGAATTCGTAGCCGAGCGCATAGCCTTCTTCGGTGATGTCCATCGAGAAGCGCGAGATCAGGCGATCGCGTGCGGCCTCGGGCGTGCCCTGGAAGATAGGGTCGTACGCGAGCAGCGGATCGCCGGGGAAGTACATCTGCGTGACGAGACGCGAGCCGAAGTAATCGCCGAACAGCGAGAAGTGGATGTGATTCGGGCGCCACGCGTTCGGATGGTTGCCCCACGGATACGCACCGGGCTTGATCGTCAGGAAGCGGTAACGGCCTTCGTCGTCGGTGAGGCAGCGGCCCGCGCCGAGGAAGTTCGGGTCGAGCGGCGCGTCGTGCTGGTCGACCTTGTGCACGTAGCGGCCGGCCGCGTTCGCCTGCCACACCTCGACGAGCGTGTTGCGCACCGGTTTGCCGCCTTCGTCGAGCACGCGGCCCGTGACGACCATGCGCTCGCCGAGCGGCTCGCCGTTCTTCACGGCGTTCTTCGTCAGGTCGTGGTCGAGCGCGCCGAGATCTTCGGCGCCGTAGACGGGTGCGTACTGGTCGCGCAGCTTCTCTTTCAGCGGGATCAGCGGGCGGGTCGGGCCGCGCTTCACGGACGAGCGGTACTCGGGGTGGACATAGGCCGGATGCGACGGCCAGTCGCGCGGCGTGAGGATCGTGGGGGAATCCATCGGGCGTCTCCTGTTAGGTTTTTCGCAAAGTGGATGGCAGGACTTTAGCCAATCCGGAAAGTTATGCAAAATGACCTTTTTTCGCGAATCGCATAACCGTTCGTTATGTTCGGCGCGCCCATGAAAAATCCGCCGGACAGGATGCCTGTCCGGCGGATGAAAGCGATCGGGCTTCGCGTCGTCGGTGACGACCCCGTGCACGGCCCTCCAGCCAGCCCGTCGCTATTTTTTGTCTTTTGTTCTTGTTGTTATGCGGTCTCCCCGAGCGTGCCCGTTGTCAGGCATGGCCGGGATCGAACACGATCCCGTCGAATTCGAGTGTCAGCGCGCCGCCGCGCAGCAAGGCGGCCGGCGTCGCAGCGGGGTCCGTGCCGAGCACGTCGCTCACGTACCGCGCGCAGAACCCGCGTCGCACCCGCGGGTTGAAGCGCTTGCCGAGCAGTGCGTCGATCCGCTGTTCGGCCGCCGCCTGCACGTGGCGCTGCGCGTCGGCGGTCGGCGCCGCGACGCGGCGGGCCAGTGCGATACGCCCGCCGTCGGTACGGGCGACGAAGCGCGACAGCGGCGTGAGCGTCGTCCAGGCCAGCGCGGCGGATTCGGCGATCACCGGCTCGTCGCCCGACGTATCGACGACGATGCCGAAGCGATTGGCCCACGCGCCGGCCGAGCCCGTCGTGCCTGCCGCGTCGCGCGGCGCACCGGCCGGCACGCGGATGAACACGAGGTCACCGACGTGCGCGCCGGCGGCCAGTGTGCGGACGGTCGCGAGCGGCAGGGTGCGAGCCGTGTCGCGGGCTTCGCGCGGAGCGGTGTGGTGCGGTTCACAGGCGGCGGTTTCGGTTCGGGCGGTCATTTCGGCTCCGTCGTTGAGTGACAGGACGGAGCGGATTATGCAGACAAGTAACAGAAAGTGCTCATCTGCGAGTGCAGGTAGCCTAATATCTGACCTGGAGCATCATTTTTCGATACCGATATGACCGAAACCGCCCAACTCATCGAAACGCTGAAGCGCCAGTTGAAGGCGCAGGGCATGACCTACCGCGACGTCGCGCGTGCGCTCGACGTCTCCGAGACGAGCGTGAAGCGGCTGTTCGCCAGCGGCCGCTTCACGCTGGAGCGCCTTGCCGAGATCGCGCAACTGCTCGGCTATACGCTGGCCGAGCTCGTGCAGGAAGCGTCGGCATCGGCGCCGAGGCTGCACGTGCTGACCGAACAGCAGGAGGCGCTGCTCGTGTCGGACGAGAAGCTGCTGCTCGTGGCCGTCTGCGCGATCAACTACTGGACCGTGCAGGACATCGTGTCGGCCTATCAGGTGACGAAGGCCGAGTGCGTGAAATACCTGCTGATGCTCGACCGGATGAACGTCGTCGCGCTGCTGCCGGGCGACCGGATTCGCGTGCGCGTCGCGCGCGATTTCGATTGGCTGCCGGGCGGGCCGATCCGCCGTTACTTCCATGCGCATGCGCTCGGCGATTTCCTCGACAGCCGCTTCGACGGCGCCGGCGAGACGATGACGTTCTCGCAAGGGATGCTGACCGAGGCCGCTGCCGCGGAACTCGAACTGGAGTTGCGCCGGCTGCGCAGCAAGGCGGCCGCGCTGCATGCGGAGTCGTCGTCCGCGCCGCTCGGGCAGAAGCACGGGACGGGCTTGCTGATCGCGAAGCGGATCTGGGAGCCGTCCGGTTTCCAGGCGCTGCGGCGTGTCGCGTGACATCGCACTGCGTGCTTGGGGCTATCCGGAAAGTTATGCAAAATGGCGTTTCATCGTCATCTGCATAACCGCTCGTTATGAATAACCGAATCGCCGACGGCCGGGTCAAGTTCCGGCACCTGCAGTGCTTTCTCGCGGTCGCGCAGCTGGGCGGCGTGCAGAAGGCGGCCGAAAGCCTGTCGATCACGCAGCCGGCCGTGTCGAAGACGATCGCCGAACTGGAGTCGATTCTCGGCGTGAAGCTGTTCGAGCGCGGCCGGCAGGGCGCGCAGCCGACCCGCGAGGCGCAACTGTTCATGCCGCATGCGAATGCGTGCGTGCTGGCGCTGCGGCAGGGTGTCGGGCTGCTCGCGCGCGAAGGCGGAGCCGCTGCCGCGACGCTGGAAATCGGCATGCTGCCGACGGTGGCGGCGTCGCTCGCGCCTGCGTTGATGAAGGCGCTGGCCGAGCGCTGGCCGCGCGCCGTCGTACGGATCGCGACGGCCGCGAACGCCGATCTGCTCGAGCGCCTGAAGTCCGGCGCGATCGAGTGCGCGATCGGGCGGCTGTCGGAGCCGGAACGGATGATCGGTCTCGCATTCGAGCAGTTGTACAGCGAGCCGCTCGTCGCGGTCGTGCGCGCCGGGCATCCGCTGCTGGCGAGCGCCGCGCCGGCCGCCGAGCTCGCGCGCTATCCGGTCGTGCTGCCGCCGTTCGGCACGCTGATCCGCCAGTCGGCCGAGCAACTGCTCGGTGCATGCGGCGTGCCGCCGCTGGATTCGTTCATCGAGGTGCTGTCGGTGTCGGTCGCACGCGCGCTGGCGCTCGAGAACGATGCGGTCTGGTTCGTGCCGCTCTATGCGGCCGAATACGACCTGTCGGCCGGTGCGCTCGCGCGCCTGCCGCTGCCGTCCGCGGGCACCGACGAACCGGTCGGGCTCGTGCTGCGCACCGATGCGCAACCGTCGCCGGTCGCACGGACGCTGATCGACGCCGTGCGCGATATCGCGCGGTCGAGGTTCGGCGACACGCACGCGCACCGGGCGCCACGCGCGGCGCGCAAACCGGCTCGCGGCGACGGTTGATCCGTCGGGCTGCACGCGCCGCACGACCCGAGCCGTTTTCCCGCTGCCGGATTGGCCATCCGGCCAGTAGCGATCTTCGTGGTGCTTGGCATATCGTACCGTTTTTGGTACGATTGGTGACAAGACGATGGCGAGACAGCAGATCCAGGCCACGCTCGGCGTGCGGTTCTTCCGCACGGCCCGCGGCAACGAGCCGGTGCGCGAATGGCTCGGCTCGCTCGGGCAAGCGGAGCGAAGGGCGATCGGCGAAGAGATCAAGACCGTTCAACTCGGCTGGCCGCTCGGCATGCCGCTGGTCCGGAAGATGGCGAAGGATCTATGGGAGATCCGCGTGATGCTGCCGGGGCGAAGCGCCCGCGTGCTGTTTACGGTGTCCGGCGGCACGATGGTCCTGCTGCACGGCTTCTTCAAACAGTCGCGGGCCACGCCGCAGGACGATATCTCCGTCACCGTCGCGCGCCTGAAAGCGCTGACGCATGCCATCTGAATTTTCCCGGTTGTGCCGGAACGCATCGCCCCCGATGCGTCGGGCGACCGGCAACGCCATGCACTGGAGCACGACATGACGACCACGAACAACCCGCATATCGGCAGCGATTTCGATGCCTTCCTCGAAGCGGAAGGCAATCTCGAGGCGGCCACCGCCACCGCGATCAAGCGCGTGATCGCGTGGCAGATCGGCGAGGAAATGAAGGCGCAGCACATCACGAAAACCGCGATGGCCGCGCGGATGAAAACCAGCCGCGCCGCGCTCAACCGGCTGCTCGACGAAACCGACACGAGCCTCACGCTGGCGACGCTCGCGAGCGCGGCTGCCGCACTCGGCAAGCGGCTCAGCTTCGCGCTGGTGCCGGCCTGACCGGCGCGAAGGCATCGCGCCTGGCATCCTGCGGGCAGGCACGCGTCGGCCTGCTCGCGCACGGCGGGTCATTTGCGTGACGCGGTCACCTGCAGATAAAGCAGTGCACCGCCCGCGAGCAGCAGCGGGCACAGGAAATACCAGCCGGTCGTCAGGAACAGCCCGGCGACTGCAACCAGCGAAACCCACGCGCAGCGGTACGCGATCCCGCCGCGCGGCAACAACTTCAACGCGGCGGCCGCGCCGAGCCCGTACACCATCACGAAACATCCGGACGTGACGAGCACGAGCGGCTTCGGGCCAACGTCCGAGAGCGTCGTGGCGGCCAGCGCGACGGCTGCGAGCACGGCGATCACGCCGAGGCTGCGGCGCGGCACGCCGCCGACTTGGCTGCCTTGCGCGAGCCACGCGGGCAGCGCGCCGTCGCGCCCGAGCGCTGCACCGAGCTTGGCTGCGCCCGCGAAATACGCGTTCATCGTCCCGAGCGTGAGCAGTAGCGCGGCCGCAGCGGCCAGCACCTGAGCATGGCTGCCGATGCCGCCCGCGATCAGTTCGGCGAGCGGCGCGCCCGATGCGCCGGCAGACGGCCCGAGCACCATCACGCTCGCAGCGGCCACCGACAGGTACAGGAACCCGACGACCACGACCGCAATACCGGCGGAGCGCGGCATGTCATGGGCAGGCCGACGGAATTCGGCGGCAAGATGCGTGATCGCTTCCCAGCCGGCAAAGCTCCACACGAGGAGCGCTGCGGCCTGGCCCACTGCGAGCCAGCCATGCGGGGCAAACGGATGCAGGTTCCCGGTGCGCGCATGCGGCGCGGACGTGAGCACTGCGGCGAGCAGCAGCGTGACGAGCAGCGCCGACAACACGAGCTGCATGCGGCCCGAAACGGTGACGCCGAACGCGTTCGCGGCCGACACGGTCGCGATCAGCGCGGCGGCCGTGACGACGACCGTCGTGTGTCCGCCACCCGTGACGGCCGCGACATAGGCGCCGCCGAACATCGCGGCGGCCGGCGCACCGGCCGGCACCGCAAAGTAGAAGCACCAGCCGACGATCGCCGCGGCCTTCGGTCCGAATGCGCGCCGTGCGTAGGTCGAGACACCGCCCGAGTCGGGATAGCGTGCGCCGAGTGCGGCGAAGGTGGCGGCAAGCGGCCCCGACAGCACGACGAGGGCGGCCCACGCAAGCAGCGAGGCCGGGCCCGCAACCTCGGCGGCGAGCGCGGGCAACGCGATCACGCCCGTGCCGAGCACGGCGCCGATATACAGCGCAGCGCCCTGGAAAATGGTCAACGAACCCGCGTGATGAGCAGCGGGCGAATCGGCATGCGTGGCCATGAGCGGCAGTCTCCGGAAGTCTTGTTGTGCTGGGCGACGCGCGGGAGCCCGCGCGGTCGATCGTTCGATGCTACCCGAACGATTGCGGCAGCGCGGCCCGGCGATCAGTAGTCCATGTGCCGCGCGTGTCAGCCGATGTCAGCAGTAACGCGCGAGCCGCAGGCGCGTATCCTCGCGAGCGGCGGGCGACAGGTCGGGTGCGTAGTGGAACGTACCGGATACCAGCGATGCGACGGGCACGCCGTCGCGGAACAGCACGCGATTGCCGGCGAGCGCCGGCACCTTGTCGCCGGGCAGCAGCGTGCCGGCGAGGTTCAGCGGGTCGGCGCCCGTCACGCACACGTACTGCCCGTCGCCCGGTTGCCGCCTGAGTTCGCGCAGGATCGGGATGGCTTCGGGCAGCGCGAATTGTTCGCCCGCGAGCCCGGCGACGAAGCGTCCGCCGCGAATCTCGCCGCGTGCTTCGAGCCGTTGCAGCACACGCACGAGCTCGCGCCAGCTCGGCAGCCAGTCGGCTTCGCGTTCGAGCAGCCGCCAGAACACGACACCGTAGCGGCGCAGCAGCGTCCATACGATGTGTTCGAGCGCGTCGGGATCGGTCGCGGCCAGGCCGCGTTTCGAGGTGGCCGCATCGTCCGGCGGCGCGTAACGCTGCACGAGCGCCCAGCGGCCCGCGTCGTCCATCCCGCCGATCAATGCGCCGCCGCGTCGCGTGCGCGGCGCATAGGTCGCGCTGCGCTTGACGGCCGGTTTCAGCAACGCGCGCAGGCCCGCGTAGCTGTCCGCATTCACGAGGCCGGCCGATACGAGTTCGCCGAGCGCCTGCTCGAGTTCGACGGGCAGCATGTGCAGGTCGTCGAGCAGCGCATCGAAGAACATCGCACCGTGCGCGGCGAGCGCATCGCGTACCTGTGTGGCGCGCGCGGACAGTGCCGGTTGCGCATCGGGATCGCGCAGCGCCTGCCATGCGGAAAGATGGCGGCGCGGCAGCAGCACGATCGGCGTCGTTTTCACGGGCGTGCCGGCCGCCCGGGCGGGCGCGCCGATGCGTGTCCAGACCAGTTTGCCCGAGCGGCACAGCTCGTCGAGGCCGCCGGCCATGTAGTCGGTGAGCCGCGCGGGCAGCAGCGCGTCTTCCCATGCACTCGCCGCGGCCTCGTAGCCTTCGAGCTGTTCGACCACGGCCGCGAGTGCGTCGCGGCCGGTGCCGCGCGTGTCGGGTGTCAGGTGCTGCCAGTGGAACAGGAAGCGCATGAAATCGGCGCGCTCGACCGGCTCGATCTCGCGGCGCAGCCGCTTCACCGTATAGCGGTGAATGCGCGCGAGCAGGTGGCGTTCGCACCATTCGTCGGTCGTCGCGCCCGGCGTGAAGCGGCCGCGCATCACGTAGCCTTCGCGCTCCAGTGCCGCGAGCGCCGTCGCGATCGACGCGGGCGGCAGGCCGAGCGGTGTCGCGATCGCGTCGAGCGTGAGCGGCCCGAAGCCGGTGAGGCGCGCGCGGATCACGTCGACGAGCGCTGCATCGGCTTCCCAAGGCTGCGCGCACGCGGCCGGCACCTTGAGCGCCGGCATCGTGCGTGCGTCCGGATGCAGCGCACGCAGGCATACGAGCCGTTCGACCGGTATCCACAGCGCGGCGCCGTTGGGCACGACGAGTTGCGTCGCGCGGCGCCGTTCCGCAAGTTCTGCGAGCTGCTCGGGCCAGCCTGCGTGTGCCTGGGCTTCGCTGTCGGCGATGCAGGCGAGCGTGAGCAGCGCATCGTGCATTTCGTCGGCATCGCGTACGAGCGGCCATGCTTCGTCGCGCACGGCGTCGATCGCATCGGCGTCGAGTGCGCCGAGATCGTCGGCCGATTCGGGATCGCTCCAGCGGCGCGACTGTACGGCCTGCGTGCGGCGCTCCTCGAGCGGCGCATCGTCGAGGAATGCGTAGGGCTTCGCGTTCAGGATCTCGGCCGCGAGCGGCGACGGTGCGGGCAGGTCGCGCGCGACGAGCTCGATCGCGCCGCTTTCGATCCGGCGCAGCAGCGCGAGCCAGCCGTCGGTATCCATCGCGTCGTGCAGGCAGTCGTCGAGCGTCTGGTCGACGAGCGGATGATGCGGAATCTCGCGTTCGCCGACGATGTTCTCGAGGCACGCGACCTGGTCGGGGAACACGGTCGCGAGCAGATCCTCGCTCTTCATCCGCTGCAGTTGCGGCGCGGTGCGCCGGCCGCCGGTGAAGCGCGGGAGCGCGAGCGCGGTCGTCGCGTTCCAGCGCCAGCGCACGCCGAACATCGGCGCGTCGAGCAGCGCCTGGACCAGCACGTGCTCGGCGCTGGCCGAACGCAGGTAGCGCCACACTTCGTCGAGCGCGAAGCTGTGCGCGAGCGACAGCGACAGGATGATCGCGTCGTCGGTCGCGGCGGCCTGCAGTTCGAAGTTGAAGCTGCGGCAGAAGCGCTTGCGCAGCGCGAGCCCCCAGGCGCGGTTGATGCGGCTTCCGAACGGCGAATGGATCACGAGCTGCGTGCCGCCCGACTCGTCGAAGAAGCGCTCCATCACGAGCGTGTCCTGCGTCGGCAGTGCGCCGAGCGCGGCGCGCGTGCGGGCGAGGTAGTCGGCGATCTGGCGCGCGGCGTCCGGGGACAGGCGCAGATCGTCGACAAGCCAGCGCAATGCGGGTGCGAGGCGGCTGTCGGCGGGGGCGGGCGTGGTGCCGGCTTCGGCATTCGCTTCGGTTTCCGCCTTGCCGCCCGCACGTTTGCGTCCGCCGGAACTGGAGCTGGCACCGGCACCGGCACCGGCGGCTGCCTGCCGGTCGCCTTCGGCGAACAGCCCGTCGAGCCGCGCGCGCAGCCGGCCGACCGCCGCCGACAGTTCGTCGCTGCGCCCCGGCGCCTCGCCGAGCCAGAACGGAATGTTCGGCGACTGGCCCTGCGCGTCCTCGACACGCACGCGGCCCGTTTCCACGCGAATGATCCGGTAAGACTGGTTGCCGAGCTGGAACACGTCGCCGGCCAGGCTCTCGATCGCGAAATCCTCGTTGACGGTGCCGACCTGGATGCCCTGCGGTTCGAGCAGCACCGCATAGTCGGCCATGTCGGGGATCGTGCCGCCGGACGTCGTCGCGGTCATCATCGCGTTGCGGCGCCCGCGCACGGTGCCGCCCACCACGTCGCGATGCAGGTACGCGCCGCGCACGCCGCGCCGGCTCGTGAAGCCTTCGGCGAGCATCTTCATCACTCCGTCGAAGCGTTCGCGTGTCAGCCGTGCGTACGGCGCTGCGTGCGTGAAGCGCGCATACAGCGCGTCTTCCTGCCATTCCGAGCACGCGACTTCGGCGACGATCTGCTGCGCGAGCACGTCGAGCGGCGCTTCGGGAATGCGCAGCGCGTCGAGTTCGCCGCGCTGCACGCAATCGAGCAGCGCCGCGCATTCGACGAGCTCGTCGCGCGACAGCGGAAACAGCCGGCCTTTCGGCACGCCGCCCACATGGTGCCCCGAGCGGCCGACGCGCTGCAGGAACGGCGCGATCCCGCGCGGCGAGCCGACCTGGCAGACGAGATCGACGTCGCCGATGTCGATGCCGAGTTCGAGCGAGGCCGTGGCGACGAGCAGCTTCAGTTCGCCGCGCTTCAGGCGTTGTTCGGCGTCGAAGCGGTGTTCCTTCGCGAGGCTGCCGTGATGCGCGGCGATCGCGTCCTTGCCGAGCCGGTCGGCGAGATGGCGCGCCATGCGCTCGGCGGTGCGCCGCGTGTTGACGAACACGAGCGTCGTGCGATGCGCGGCCGCGAGCCCGGCGATGCGGTCGTACACCTGTTCCCACACGTCGGTCGCCATCACGGGTTCGAGCGGCACGTTCGGCAGTTCGAGCGCGAGGTCGCGCTCGCGCGTGTGGCCCGTGTCGACGATCGTGCAGTCGCGCGGCGCGTCGGCCGGGCCGCCGACCAGGAAGCGCGCAACCGCGTCGATCGGCTTTTGCGTGGCCGACAGCCCGATGCGCGGCAATGCGTGGCCGGCCAGCGCGTCGAGGCGTTCGAGCGACAGCGCGAGATGGCTGCCGCGCTTGGACGACGCGAGCGCATGGATTTCGTCGACGATGACCGAGCGCACGTTCGACAGCATCTGCCGCCCCGACGTGGACGACAGCAGCACGTACAGCGATTCGGGCGTCGTGACGAGGATGTGCGGCGCGCGCTTGCGCAGCGCGGCGCGCTCCGCTTGCGTGGTGTCGCCGGTGCGCACGGCCGTGCGGATCGCCGGCACCGGCAGGCCGAGTTGCGCGAGCGATTCGGCGATGCCGGCGAGCGGTGCGTCGAGGTTCACGTGGATGTCGTTCGACAGCGCCTTCAGCGGCGACACGTAGACGACCAGCGTCGCGTCGGGCAGCGTGCCGTCGTGTGCCAGCGCATCGCGCACCAGATCGTCGAGCGCGCACAGGAACGCGGTGAGCGTCTTGCCGGAGCCGGTCGGCGCGGCGACGAGCGTCGACCGGCCGGCCTTGATGTGCGGCCACGCGAGCGCCTGCGCGCCGGTCGGCGCGGCGAACGTGCGACGGAACCACGCGGCGACGGCCGGGTGGAACACGTCGAGCGCACGGGTTGCAGGGCGGGTAGCTGTGACGTCCATCGAAACGTTGAAATGGGGTGCGAGTGCGCGGACGAACCGTGCATGAATCGAATCGCCAGTGTGCCAGACGTCGCGCGTGCGTGCCGGGCATGCATGCCGACGATCCAGGTTCAGATGGGGGCCCGCAGCGCACTTTCAACGAACCGAAAGTTGCGTGCAATTCGGTGTGCCGAATTGCGTCGAATTGCAACTAGACGCGATGCAGCCAGCCGAGCCAGTGTTCGAGCAGCGGCGCGCGCGACCACAGCGACTGCGCGAGCCACAGCGTGCCGCCCCATGCGGCGGCCACGACGATCAGGTCGCAATGTCCACTGTTCCACAGGTTGAGCGAGTGGCGCCGCCAGATCCACGGCACGCCGAGCGGGTTCGGCCAGTCGGCCAGCAGGTGCATCACGCCGCCGCAGGCGAAGCCGAACAGCGGCGCGGCCCACAGCGGATGCGGATGATGGATGAGCCCGTGCCATCCGAGCGCGAGCAGTGCGATCCATCCGATGCCCCAGTGCGTGACGGTGCGATGCGTGATCCACAGGCGGCGCTTGCGGCTCCACCAGGCGACTTCGAGCCAGTCGGGCGCTGTGCCGCCCGCGACGCCCGCCACGAACGCGGCGAGCATGCCGATGTGCCACGGGCCGGTGGCGCCGGTTTGTGCGACGAGGACGGCGGCGGCGACGCCGGCCGCGAAGCCGGACGCGTGATGCGCATTGTGTGATGCCATAGGGAGCGAGACGAAGATACGTGAAGCGGCACGTGGTCGAAACGGTGATGCCGTCGAAAGGGGCGCTATCTTCGCAGATCGAATCGCGCTGCGGGAGGGGCGTTTGCAGATTTTTTTGCGCGTGCTGCGCGGCATGTCGCGAGGTTCGCAACTTTCGGTTTTGTGCGCTGCGTGATGGCGTGTATTGCATGTGGTTTCGATCGATGCGTTTGCACGTCGCGGCGCTGCAACGTGGTCGGGCGCACACAATTCGGCATGCCCGTTGTCGCATGCCGCGTGTTCGACCCTTTTTGTCCCCCTATACTACGAAGCCGGCATATGGCCGTCGGCGCGCCAGCGGCCATCCACGGATCAGGTGCTTTTCCTGCCTGACGAAGATCCATATGGGGGACATGCAATGACTACGCTGAATCGCTTCAAGACATCCGCTGCCGTGCTCGCGACGGTGGCCGGCATCGGGTTCCTGCCGAACGCGCCCGCGTACGCGAAAGGGCCGCAGCCGGCCATCCTGACGAGCTCGGCGGTTGCCGTGGCCGACAAGTACAGCGCGGATGCCGCGGAGCGGATCTTCAAGGAAGGCGGCAACGCGATCGACGCGGCCGTCGCGATCGCATTCACGCTCGCCGTCACGTATCCGGAGGCCGGCAACATCGGCGGCGGCGGCTTCATGACGATCTACAAGGACGGCAAGCCGTACTTCATCGACTATCGCGAGCGCGCGCCGCTCGCCGCGACGAAGGACATGTACCTCGACAAGGACGGCAACGTCATCAAGGACATGAGCCTGTACGGCCCGCGCGCGGCCGGCGTGCCGGGCACCGTCGCGGGCATGTGGGAAGCGCAGAAGCGCTTCGGCAAGCTGAAGTGGAAGCAGGTGCTCGCGCCGGCGATCCACTATGCGCGCGACGGCTTCGTCGTCGACGAGCAGCTCGCGCAGCGCGGCGTCGATGCATCCAAGGAGTTCGGCGGCAAGACCAACTTCGACAAGTATTTCTCGGGGCTGAAGGCCGGCGCGAACTTCAAGCAGCCCGACCTCGCCGACGTGCTCACGCGGATCGCGAACGACGGCGCGGAAGGTTTCTACAAGGGCAAGACGGCCGAGCTGATCGCCGCGTCGATGAAGACCGGCGACGGCAACGGGCTGATCACGACCGAGGATCTCGCGCAGTACCGTGCGGTATGGCGCCAGCCGGTGCAGGCGAAGTGGAACGGCTATGACGTGATCACCGCGCCGCCTCCGAGCTCGGGCGGCATCGGTCTCGTGCAGCTGCTGAAAATGAAGGCCGACTTGAAGCAGGACTTCGAGGGCGTGAAGCTCAACTCGCCGCAGTACATTCACCTCGTCGCCGAAATCGAGAAACGCGTGTTCGCCGATCGTGCGCAGTATCTCGGCGACCCGGACTTCTACAAGGTGCCGATCGCGCAGCTGACCGACGACGCGTACATCGCGAAGCGTGCGGCCGAGGTCAACCCGAAGGAGCCGTCGGACACGAAGAGCGTGCAGCCGGGCCTCGGCACGACGATGCCGGAGAAGGCCGAAACGACGCACTTCTCGGTCGTCGACAAGTGGGGCAACGCGGTGTCGAACACGTACACGATCAACGGGTACTTCGGCTCGGGCGTGATCGCCGACGGCACGGGCATCGTGCTGAACGACGAGATGGACGACTTCTCCGCGAAGCCGGGCGTCGCGAACATGTTCGGCGTGGTCGGCAGCGACGCGAACGCGATCGAACCGAAGAAGCGCCCGCTGTCGTCGATGTCGCCGACGATCATGACGAAGGACGGCAAGGTGTCGCTCGTGATCGGCACGCCGGGCGGCTCGCGGATCTTCACGTCGATCTTCCAGGTGATCAACAACATCTACGACTTCAGGATGCCGTTGAAGGAAGCGGTGGGCGCGATGCGCTTCCATCACCAGCTGCTGCCGCCGAACACGATCTTCTGGGAGCCGTACCACCCGATCGAAGGCGAACTCGCGAAGCAGATCGAGGCGCGCGGCTATACGCTAAAGGGGCAGGATTTCAGCGGCGACATCCAGGTCATCAAGATCGACGGCAAGACGCCGGAAGCGATGGCCGATCCGCGCGGGCGAGGTGTGACGCGGATTATTCGATGACGTGACGCGATGCGTGCATGCCGGAGAAAGCGGCGCGCACGTCGTTCGGCAGCCGGGCGTTTCGATCCGGCTGCCGAATCTTTTTTAGCCGGTCGTCCGGATGAAGCCGGCAATTCGCTCCGCAATGGCGTCGGGCGCATCTTCGAAGCAGTGGTGCCCGACGCCCGCCAGCCGCTCGACCGGCGCCGACGGAAACAGCGCGGTAAAGAGCGGCAGGAAGTGTTCGGCGCCGAGCGTCCGGTCGGCGTCTCCCCAGATCGCGAGCGCGGGTTTGTCGCGTATCGCGCGCAGTGCCGCTGCATCGGGTGCCTCGAACCGGTGCTCGCCGGCCGCAAAGCCGCGCGCCCATCCGATCGCGCCGAGACAATCGGCCGGTTGCGCGAACGGCGCACCGTACGCGGCGATCCACGTATCGGTGATGACTGCGTGGTTCTCGAAACCGTTCAGCTTCAGCGTGCTCAGGATGTTGAAGCCGAGCTGCCCGAGTACCGTTTCGAGCGTGTCGTCGGCCGCCGCACGCATGATCCACTGGAACCACGGTGCATCGCGGCCGTTCGCGGTCAGCCGCTCGACGAGGTCGGGCTGGCCGAATGGCGTCGGCCCGTTCGCCGACACGATACGCCGGATCCGGTCCGGATGACGCGCGGCGAGCCCCATGCCGACCGGGCCACCGAAATCGTGCATCACGAGCGTGATGCGATCGAGGCCGCGCGCGAGCACGAAGCGCTCGAGATTGTCGATGTGGTCCTGCAGCCAGTAGCTGCGGTCCTGCGGCGTTGCGCTTTTGCCGAATCCCATGTGATCGGGCACGACGACGCGGTGCGTCGGACTCAGCGCCGTCACCAGATGGCGGAACAGATAACCCCACGTGGGCTCGCCATGCAGGCACAGGACGGTTTCGCCGTCGCGCGGGCCTTCGTCCACGTAGTGCATCCGGAAGCCGGATGCGTCGTCGAAATGCGGGGCGAAGGGAAAGGTGCCGTCGAACGTGGCATCGGACCGGATCATCGAACGCTCCTTCAGGTAGTCGGATAGTCTGGTTTCAAATTGAAACCGAATGGAAGCGTAGGATAGAAGGTTTCAAGTTGCAACGGAAAGAGTGATCCGGCTGGCTGCCGGCGGGCGGCGTCACTCACGCGTGGCGACGCGCTCGAACGCGCTGATTGCGAAATTTATAGCCATAGTGGTACGCATCACGTGCTAATCCGGACAGAAACCTTCGCACCGTTCATCGATCTCGAACAGTAGGGGGCGCTCAATTGATTTTTTGCTTTTTAGGTTTTATATTGCAACCATTCATTTCACCGGACACGACCGCCGTTCAGCCTGCCCGCCGGGCGCGGCATTGCCCCATGCATCGATGAACCGACGAACCACGCACGAAGATTCCCCCTGCGGCGTCGCCCGCCCGCTGGACGCGATCGGCGACTGGTGGTCGCTGCTGATCGTCCGCGACGCGTTCGACGGACTGCGCCGCTTCGGCGAATTCCAGAAGAACCTGGGCCTCGCGAAGAACATCCTGGCCGCCCGCCTGCGCAACCTGGTCGCGCACGGGATCATGGACATCGTGCCGGCCGCCGACGGCGGTGCGCATCACGAATACGTGCTGACCGAGAAGGGGCGCGGGCTGTTTACACTATTGGTCGCATTGCGACAGTGGGGCGAGGATTTCTTCTTCGAACCGGACGAGGCGCATGTGCTGCTCGTCGACCGGAAGACCGGGCTGCCGGTCAGGAAGCTGGAGCTGCGTTCGCAGGACGGCCGCGTGCTCGGGCCGGAGGACACGGTCGTGCTGCCGCCGCCCGACTGACGCGCGGCGAACCGGCCGGCGTCAGCGCTCGAGCAACGCATGCTCCTGCGCACGGATGCGGTAAGCGACGAGCGGGCATCGCGCTCAACCGCGGTCGTTCGCCGTGTTGCTTTCGAGGAAGCTATCCACCGCGATCAGCGACTGTTCGTCGAGCGTGCCGAGCACGCTTTTCAGTTTCAGTTGCAGCTTCAGCGCATCGAGATAGCTGTCGAACAGCTTCTGCCGGATGCCCGAGATGTCGCGCCGCAGGTTCAGCGTTTCGTAGGTCGTGCTGTAGCCGACCTGATGCGCCTTCATCGACGAATCGTACGCGAGCCGGGCGGCCTGCAGCGACTGCTGCAGCGCGCGGATGCGCTTGCCGACCGATTCCAGCGCAGACAGCGCCTCGCGATGATCGGTGCCCAGTTGCTCCTCGACCTCGCGCAGCCGGTTGCGGTATTGCTCGGTCACGTGCTCGGCTTCCACCTGCCGGTAGTACACGCTGCCGCCGGAGAAGATCGGGATCGTCACCTGCACGCCGACCGCGCTCTGATGGAAGTCCGAGCGATCGGTGAGCCCGCGCAGGTTCGGGTTGAGCCCGCGCGAATACGATGCGAACAGGTCGACGGTCGGCAAGTGCTCGGCGCTGACGCGTTTCGCCGCGAGCCGCGCGACCTGGACATCGCGATACGCCTGCCGGTACGCGGGGTTGTCCTGCGGCGCGTATTCGCCCGAGGGAATGCGCGGCGACGACCCGCGCATCGCGAGCCGCGGCCAGCGCGCGAAATCGATCGTCGAACCGAGCAGCGTCTCGTAGCGTGCGCGACGCGCGTCGACGTCGGTCTGGGCAAGTGCCTCGTCGGATTCCGCGAGGCTGCGGCGCGCCTCGATCTCGGCCGTGTCGCCGATCGTCTTCATCCCGAGCTGCGCCATGCGCCGCGTGTCGCTTTCGAGCCGCGTGAGCGCGCTGACTTCGTCGTCTGCCGACTGCAGTTTCTCGCGCGCGCTGAGCAGGTCGAAGCACGCGTTCGCGACGCGCAGAATCAGGTCCTGCTTCGCGACCTCGAGCTTCTGCTTCGCCGATTCCTCGTATTCGGTCGCGCGTCGCATGTCGTACAGGTAGGGCACGTTGAACAACGCCTGCGTGACTTGCGCGGAACCGTACGCGGCATTGCTCGACCCGCTGACGTCGATGCCGAACAGGTTCGCGTGCGTGCCGTAGCGCCCCCATTCGAGTTGCGCAGCGGCCTGCGGCAGCATCTGCGCGCGCGCTTCGGGGAATTTCTGGCGGGCCGCATCGTATTCGCTGCGCGCCTGCAGGTAGCGCGGATCGTGCACGGACGCGTACTGGTAGGCCGTGTCGAGGCAGAACGCCTGCACGTTGGTCGACACGCCGGCTATCGTTACAGCGAACACTGTCACGGTTGCAAGTCGGGGATTCCACCTAGTCGAAAATCTTGATAGGGAAATACCCGCATTCCGCATCGCCGATCCGCGATTCTCGCGCCTCGTTTCAAACATGGTCGTCTCCGTCTCCTGCCCGTGCCGCAATGCCTTGCGGCGGGATTTAAACGTTTTGAAATTGAAATTCAAACAGCATGAATGTCTGCTAACCGTCACACATCGAAAAACACACCTGTAAGAGTGTGTCCTCCATTGAATTTCGATGCGTCCGCATGATAGCCTGATTTCGGCTCGTAATCGCAGTGATTATTAGATTAACAAGTCGCTCGGGATTAAAAGCCGTTTGTCTTTCAATGAAGGTTCTTTGCATCATCTTTATTTTTTACGAGGAGAGAATGATGAAGGTCATGACGACGGAACAGGTCAGGAATGTGCATGGCGGCGGTGCGATCAGCTCGCTGGGCAGCCTCGCCGTTGACGCCGCGCCGGTGGTGACCGCGCTCGGCCAGTTCCTGCCGAGCCTCGGCAATTACCTGCAGAACCCGAAGACGTTCAATAACACCGGCAAGTAACCGCCGTGCGCGGGGAGGCGCCCCCCGCGCGAAATGCTGCGAAACAGAAGGAAAAGTATCGATCGCCGCAGTGGTAATAAAGCGAATCCGAAATGAATTATTTCGGATTCGGGCGATTATCAGGAGACAGGGGTGTCGGATTATCTCCGTAATAAAGCAAACGGCCATCGATTTTGCAATTGGCTGACGGCTGAAGGCATTCCGAAAATATAAAGGCCAACACAAATGCGAGACATCACGGAAGAACAGGCCCGCCAGATTCGCGGCGGCGCGTCGCTTTACTCCAATTCGGCCGCCTATACGGTCGATCTCGTCAACCAGTCGATCGGGACCACGTTGCAGGGCCTGATGACCCAGTACCAGGCCCACGCCGTCGAACAGTTCCGGATGTCGCTCGGCTCGTCGCGCTGAGCGGCCTGCCAAGCAACTGGCAACACCGATCTTCCGTCGCGGCCGGCAGCGCGCCGGCTGCGCCCATGCGACTCGCGCACGACCCGCCACGGGCCCGCACCGGCAGGCCCGGGCGGCGCGTCGTCGCGCCCCGGGTGCCCGACCATGCTCTTCAATACGCGTAAAGTCCGTCCGGTCCTGCAGGACGAGGTGACGGAGTGCGGCCTGGCCTGCCTCGCGATGATCGCGTCGTGGCACGGGCGCGAAACGACGTTGCGCACGCTGCGCAACCGCTATCCGGTCCGGATCGATTCCGGGCTGTCGTTCTTCGACCTGATGGAGATCTCGAACGATCTCGGGCTGCGCGCCCGCGGGCTGCAGTTCGACGCGGGCGAACTCGACGCGCTCAAGACGCCGTGCATCCTGCACTGGGGGATGAACCATTATGTCGTGCTGACGAAAGTCGGCTACGGCAGCGTGCACATCGTCGATCCCGCGCTCGGCGAGACGAAGCTGCCGCTCGCGCAGGCGCTCACGCACATCACCGGCTATGCGCTCGAACTGAATCCGGACATCGGCTTCACGCGGGCGGGGCAGGCCGACCGGATCCGGCTGCGCGACTACCTCGAAGGGCTGACGGGCATCCGCAAGAGCCTCGCGATCGGCATCGCGGGCGGCGTCGCCGCGCAGCTCCTGCTGCTGCTCGGCCCGTCGTACGTGCAGCTGACGATCGACGAGGCGCTGAAGAAGACCGACGTCGACATCCTGTACCTGCTGACGATCCTGTTCGCGATCGTGTTCCTGTTCGACACGCTGTACGCGAACCTCGTCGGCAACATCAAGAGCTATCTGCGCAACATCGTGTCGCAGCAGCTGTCGGCGAACATGGTCGGCCATCTCGCGCGGCTGCCGATCGGCTATTTCCTGTTCCACAACACCGGCGATTCGATTTCGCGCGTGTCGTCGGTGTCGGAGGTCGGGCGCTTTCTCGTCGACGGGCTGGTCGGCGGACTGCTGAATGTCGTCACCTGCACGCTGACGCTCGTGCTGATGCTGTACTACAGCCCGGTGCTGGCCGGCATCAGCCTGGCCGGAATGGTGCTGTTCGCGCTGAGCCGGCTCGCGATCCAGCCGCAGCTGCAGGACGCGATGTCGCAGATCCTCACGCGCGGCGCCGAGGCCGATGCGCTGCTGATCGAGAACATCCGCTCCGCGCATTCGATCAAGCTGCTGTCGGCCGAGACCGCGCGCAGCAGCCTGTGGGTCAACGCGTTCACGCAGAAGCTGCAGGCGATGCGCCAGCAGGAGCGGCTGCAACTGCTGTTCGATGCGATCTCGAAGGGAATCGTGCATGTCGAGCAACTGGTGATCGTGACCTACGGCGCGTGGCTCGTGATGCACGGCCAGAGCACGATCGGCGTGATCTACGCGTTCATCCAGTACAAGAACCTGTTCGCGGACAAGTTCATCGACTCGATCCAGCTCTACGTGCGCCGCAAGGTGCTGCAGGTTCACATGGACCGCGTCGCCGACGTGCTGCAGACCGAGACCGAGGAGCCCGCGCCGGATGCGGCCGTGCGGCCGGTCGACGGGTTCGACGGCGCGCTGTCGATCCGCGCGCTGTCGTACACGCCGAAGGGCGGCAACCGCCCGATCCTGCGCGACATCGCGCTCGACGTGCCGGCCGGCGGCAAGATCGCGATCGTCGGCCGCACCGGCAGCGGCAAGACGACACTCCTGAACCTGATCTGCGGGCTCGTGCGGCCGGATCGCGGCACGCTGTTCGTCAGCGGCGTCGATCTCGCGGAAGTGAACTTGCGGCAGTACCGCAAGCATCTCGCGGCCGTCACGCAGTCCGACCAGCTGTTTCGCGGGACGATCCGCGACAACATCACGAACTTCGCGCCGGCGCCGCGGATCGGCGCGATGTTCGACGCGGCGAAGCTCGCATGCATCCACGACGAGATCGAGCGGCTCGACCACCGATACGACACGCCGCTCGGCGATACGCAGAAATTCCTGTCGGCCGGCCAGATGCAGCGGCTGCTGATCGCGCGGGCGCTGTATTGCGAGCCGCGCCTGCTGATCCTCGACGAGTTTTCGTCGAACCTCGACCAGGCGACGACGCACGAAATCTGCCGCAACGTGCTGACGCTGCCGTGCACGATCGTGCTCGTCACGCACGACGCGTCGATCCTGTCGATGGTCGACCGCATCTACGAGATGAACGAAGGCGTCCTGATCGATGCGACCGACGCATGGCGCGCGAACGAGGAGATGCGGTGATGCTCGGACGACTCTTCCTGCTCAATCCGTTCTCGTACGCGTTCCTGGTGCGCCGCGCGGTGCGTGCGGTCGCGCTGCGCACGTCGCCTGCGCGTGGGCTGCGGCTGATGCGCTGGTGCTCGGGCGCGTGCCTGCGCTGCTTTCCGTGCATTCGTGAGTCGATCGAACGCGCGGTCGCCTACATGCTGAGCGCGCACCTGAACGACGATCCGCGGCGCGTGCGCGAGGTGTCGGCCGCGATCGTGCGCGAGCTGTTCGAGGCCGAATTCGCGGGGCTCAAGTTGCGCACGCACAGCCTCGAATCGATGAAGTCGATGATCGACGGGATGGCGTGCGAAGGCGACGACCAGCTGCGCGCGGCGCTCGCACGCGGCGGCCCGCTGATGCTTGCGGGGCTGCACTTCGGCAACCTGATGCTGTTCGTCACGAAGCTGCGCTTCATGATTCCGGACGACCGCAAGCTGATGGTGATCCTGCACCGCGATGCGCCCGGCGCGTTCTTCGACGATGCGCTGCGGCTCGTTGCCGAATATGGTGCCGGCGAGGTCGAGTTCATCGACATCGAGGAGCGCGTGCACCTGCGGCGGCTGATCACGAGCCTGCGGCGCGAGGCGCCCGTGTTCCTGCTGTTCTCCGACCTGCACGGCAAGTTCGGCAAGACCAACCGCTGCCGGCTCGGCGGGCGCTGGGTGCGGATGGCCGGCGGCGGCGTGAAGCTTGCGGTCGAGCAGGGGATTTCGCTGCTCGTCTCGTACGCGACGGGCGTGCCGTTCCGCGATCGCTGCGCGGTGCATTTCACTGAGCTCGCGGCCAGCCCGCTCGCGCCGATGCTGGGCGCGGACGACGACGCGTCGCCGGTGCGCGCGACACACCAGCGCATCGTCGACCGGCTCGAACAGGCGCTCATGCGCCAGCCCGAGCAATGGCATTTCTGGGAACACTTCACGCCTTACCTGATGCCGACGCCGCTGCTCGATGCGGCCGCGCGGCGTCGCTCCTGACGAGCCTGCCCCATGCCGACCTGGAACTCCGCCCTCCGAGAACAGAAGCCGTCACGCAAGCTCGCGCGCGGCACGACCTTCGGCACCGTGATCCACGGCGTCGTCGACGTGCCGGTGTCGATGCGGTTCTTCTGCTACCTGTCGCTGGCGATGTTCGCGATGTTCGTCACCGCGCTCGTCGAACTGAGCTACGCGAATACCGAGAGCGTGTCGGGGATGCTGACGCCGCGCTCCGGGCTGATCGGCGTCAGTGCGCCGCCGGGCTGGGCCGTGCGCGACATTTACGTCGGCAAGGACCAGCACGTGAAGGCCGGCCAGCGGCTGCTGGCGGTGACACGCGACACGAGCTTCGTAAGCCAGGCGAACAACGTGCAGGGGATGCGCATGGCGCTCGACCGGCAGCGCGTCGAGGTGAAGCAGCAGATCGACGCGGCGCAGCTCGAATACCGGTCGTCGGTGCAGCAGATCAACCAGCAGATCGCCGCGCAGGGCGAGAGCCGCGGGCTGATCGACCGGCAGATCCAGGACCAGAAGCGCATCGTCGACGAATACGGCGAACGGCGCGCACGCGTGAAGCAGCTGCTCGACGAGCAGGTCGTGACGCTCGAACAGTACAACCAGGTCAACACGCAGTACCTGCAGGCTGGGCAGGCGTACCAGGACCTGCTGCTGCGCCGTGCCGAGCTGGCGAAGAACGCGATGAAGCTGCGCGGCGATCTCGACACGATGCAGAGCAAGTACGACGGCGCGAATGCCGAGCTGAAGATCAAGCAGGAAGAACTGAATGCGAAGGAATACAACATCGACGAGAACGTGAACCAGGTGCTGTACGCGCCGGCCGACGGGCAGATCGTGCGGCTCGACGTCGTGCAGGGCGGCGTGATCGACCCGCCCGGCACGCGCGTCGTCGAGATCCTGCCCGCGAAGGCCGACGGGTTGATCGCCGAGGTGTACATTCCGTCGTCGAAGGCCGGCTTCGTGAAGAAAGGGCAGGAAGTGAAGGTTGCGTACGCAAGCTATCCGGTCGAGAAGTTCGGCACCTATCGCGGCAAGGTGCTGTCGATCTCGCCCGTTGCGTTCTCGGCGAAGGAACTGAACCTGCCTGGCGACGCGGCCGCGCCGCAGACCTACTTCAAGACCTGGGTCGAACTCGCCGATCGCACGCCATCGTTCGAAGGGCGACCGTTGTCGCTGCGGGCCGGGATGATGCTGAAGGCCGACGTCGTGCTGGAGCGGCGCAGCCTGCTCGAATGGCTGTTCGAGCCGCTGTACCGGATCCGCCAGCGCCTGTTCGGCGTGCCGGCCTGAGCCGATGGCGAATCGCGACACGTGCCGCCGCCGCGCGCGGCCGGGTTCCGTGCGTCCGCTGTCGCGCTGGCTCGGCGCGACGCTGTTCGCATGCGCGGCCGCCGCGCACGGTGCGCCGCAGCCGGACGGCGACGCGGAACCGCGCTGGCAGGCCGGCGCCGACGGCATCGGCTTCTGGCCGGGCGGCGACGCGGACGGGTTCGATGCGAGCGCGTGGGCGACCGACGCGGGGCCGGCGCGCGGCGGGCGCAACGGCGCTTCGGCCGACGCGGCGCCACCCGACGCCGTCCCGCTGACCGCACGCAAGATCACGCTCGGGCAGCGAACCGGCGGAGCGGGGCGCGCGTGCGCAGCAGCGCACGACGATGGCGCGGACGGTATCGGCTTCGACGACAACGATGCGGCCGGCGGCTGCGATTCGGCCGTGCCGCGCGACGCATCGGCAGATGACGCCCAGGCTGGTGGCGTCGTCCACGCGGACCGGATGCCGTACGAACTGCATCCGGTCGATCCTTCGCGGCTGCCCGACCTGCCGGCCGCGCAGGCGCCGCCGTTGCTCGAGCAACTGGCGGGCAACGACCGCAACATGGTCGGCCTCGGCTGGCACTTCATCGCGACGACCGGCCGGTCGACGCCCGTGACGACGCGCACCGACGCGCTCGGGCTGAACAGCTTCCAGAACCACGGTTCGAGCCTGTCGCTCAGCAATACGAACACGCTGGCGTTCACGTTCACTCACTTTTTCTCGGAGAACTGGGCGGCCGAACTCGGCGGCGGCATTCCGCCGGTGCTGACGTTGCGCGGGCACGGCAGCATCGCGCTGCCGCTCGATCGCATCTTTGCCGGCGTCCACGGGCGCTTTCCGCTGATCGATCTCGCGAACACGCAAAGCAACCCGCTCGCGACCACGCGCGCGTGGCTCGGCTCCGTCGTGTTCAAGTACTACCTGGGCGAGCGGGACGATCGTTTCCGCCCGTTCGCGGGCATCGGCATCAGCTACACGCGCTTCACGAATACCAACCTGAACCCCGTGTTCCAGCGCAAGCTGGCGTCGCTCGGCGGGCTGCTCGCGGCGGGCGCGGACATCGGCAGCCTGCAGTCGCTGCTGCTCGACCCGGCGTTGTTCCAGCGGATCTGGGATGCCGGCGGCGACCTGCTGCTGTCGGGGAAGACCAACGTATCCGCGAAGGTGAAGAGCGTGTGGGAGCCGGTGTTCACCGTCGGCGCGAGCTACCAGATCACACGCCGGCTCTGGGTCACCGGAATGGTCACCTACGTCCCGCTGCGGACCCGGATCACGCTCGACATCAGCCAGCCGAACCGGACCCTCGCATCGAACACGTTCGACATTTCGGCGAACCCCGTGCTGGCCAGCGTGCTGCTGAACTTCCGCTTCTGACGGGTGTGGCCGCCCGTTTCATGAATTTGACGCGCGACACTGGGATAATGATGGAGTTTGGCTGCGTCAATGACGGAAGGAGGCCCCATGGGCGACAACGATACCCGCACCGAGACCGACAACCTTGCCGATACGGACTCGATGGAAGCGCGCCAGCGCCGTTTCGAGGAGGATCTCGTCGACGCGTACGACGAAGAGCTCGAGATGGAACTCGACGACCGGCGCTTCGACGACGGCGACGCGTTGCTGTTTTCGCAAGAGCGTCGCGAGGCACGCAAGGAATATTTCCGCGAGCTGTTCCGGCTGCAGGGCGAGCTCGTGAAGCTGCAGGACTGGGTCGTGAGCACGGGGCACCGGCTCGTCGTCATTTTCGAAGGGCGCGACGCGGCCGGCAAGGGCGGCGCGATCAAGCGCATCACGCAGCGTCTGAACCCGCGCGTGTGTCGTGTCGCCGCGCTGCCCGCGCCGAACAACCGCGAGCGCACACAATGGTACTTCCAGCGCTACGTCGCGCATCTGCCGGCAGGCGGCGAGATCGTGCTGTTCGACCGCAGCTGGTACAACCGCGCAGGCGTCGAGCGCGTGATGAATTTCTGTACCGACGACGAGTACGAGGAGTTCTTCCGGTCGGTGCCCGAGTTCGAGAAGATGCTCGTGCGCAGCGGCATCCAGATCGTCAAGTACTGGTTCTCGATCACCGATCACGAGCAGGAAGTGCGCTTCCAGGCCCGGATCCAGGATCCGCTGAAGCAGTGGAAGCTGAGCCCGATGGACCTCGAAAGCCGCCGCCGCTGGGAGGCCTATACGGCCGCGAAGGAAGAGATGCTGCAACGCACGCACATTCCGGAAGCGCCGTGGTGGGTCGTGCAGGCCGTCGACAAGAAGCGCGCGCGGCTGAACTGCATCCACCACCTGCTGAGCCAGGTGCCGTATCACGAGGTGCCGCACCCGTCGATCGACCTGCCGCCGCGCGAGCATCACGAGGATTACATCCGCCGGCCGACGCCGGACGACATGATCGTGCCGGATACCTACTGACGCCGGAACGCGTCAGGCTTGATCGGGCACAGCGGGGAAGGCGGGCGCCTTGCCCGCGCGTCAAAGCGGCGGGAAACCCGCGCGCCCCTGCGTCAGGTCGAACAGCGCGGTTCTCGCATCGGCCTCGGCGGTTTGCGGCAGCTTGATCACCAGCTTCACCGTCATCCCGTACGCGCTGTCCACCAGTTCGTACGCGGCCTGTTCGATCCAGCGGCGCACACGCGCCTCCTCGGGGTAGCCGATCTCGATCGCGAGGCGCGTCTGGCGAATCCGCTCGACGCGCTCCGCATCGAGCAGCGCCGAGGCGATCGCGTCCGTATAGGCGCGTACCAGGCCACCCGCGCCGAGCTTCACGCCGCCGTAGTAACGCACGACCGCGCCGAGCACGCCGTCGAGATCGTGATGACGCAGCACTTCGAGAATGGGGCGGCCTGCCGTGCCCGACGGCTCGCCGTCGTCCGACATGCCCGACTGGCCGCCGGCCAGCAATGCCCAGCACACATGGGTGGCCGTCGGGTGCTCGTCGCGCAGGCGCTGCAGCGCCTGCATCGCGGCGTCGCGGTCGTCGACGGGGATCGCGAACCCGATGAAGCGGCTCTTGCGGATCTCGAGTTCGGTCGTACGGGGTGCGGATAGGGTGTAAGTCACGTCGATCGTCAGGGGCAAGCATGCGCGATGCAATCGCCTGCCCGTATTCCGGATGTTGTCTGTCTCGGCGGCCGCGGATGCGCGGCGCCTGTCGAAGCATACCGCGCCCGGCGTCAGCGCACGCCGACCGACGCCCGCAGCGCCGCGCCCAGCGTGCGCAACGCTTGCCTCGCCTGCGCATCGGTCTGGTTCGAGTAAAGCACCACGTCGCGCGCCGGCAATGGCGGCAGCCCGTATTGCGTGCCCACGTCGACCGTGCCGGCAGGCGCCACGCGATGCCCGAGCGCCGCGACGGCGAGCCCCGCGGACACCGCCGCGCCGATCGTCGCGACACCGCCGCCGACAAAGACTTCCGTCCACGCGACACCGGCTTCGTCCAGCGCGCCGACCGCCATGCGGCGCACGCTGCACGGCTCGGCTTGCGTGGCCAGCCGCAGCGGTTGCGGCGGATGGTACTCGAAATCCGCCGCCGCCATCCAGCCGAACGACTCCGACAGGATGGTTTCGCCGTCGAGCCGCCGGCTGTCGTGCTGCAGCGCGACGGCCGCGTCGAGCTGGCCGCGGTCGAATGCGCCGAGTACGTCGCGTGACGCCGCGACGCGGATCTCGAGCACGAGCGCCGGTTCCGCTTCGCTCATGCGCCGCAGCAGCATCGGGAGATCGGCGCCGACGACATGGTGGCTGACGCCGATCACCAGCCGCCGCTGCCCGGTGCCGAATGCGCCGACCGCGCCGTGGTGAGCGGCGACCAGTTCGCGTGCCGGCTCCAGGAACGCGGCGCCGTCTGCCGACAGGCGCACCTGCCGCGGCGTGCGTTCCAGCAGGCGGCGGCCGAGACCGTCTTCGAGCCGCTTGATCTTCAGGCTCACCGCCGACTGCGTCGTGTCCATCGCCTCGGCGGCCCGGGTGAAGCTCTTGAGGTCGGCGGTCAGCACGAACGCCTGCACGGCTTCGATGTCGAGCGTTTTCATCGTGCACTCATTCATTTGAAAAGCGAATCATTGAAATATGATGCCATCGTCTTTTCAAATGATTCAAGGTCTTCTACGCTGTTCCCAAGCCGTCGTGATGTCCCGCCGTTTCTTTCGCCAGGAGTCGATCATGCTGACCGCGTACTACGTACACCGCCTGCCGGCGGACTACGACCTCGAGATCATCCGGAATCGCGTGCGCGAGCGCGGCAGGCTGTGGGACGACACGCCGGAATTGCTGTTCAAGGGGTTCCTGCTTCGCGAAGCAGGCCGCTTCGGCGCGACGGAAAACGGCTATGCGTCGTTCTATCTGTGGCGCAGCGAGCAGGCGTTCGCCCGCTTCGTGATGGACGGCCGCTATCGGGTCGTGACGGACAGCTTCGGGCGCGCGCCGATCGACACGCAGGTTGCGCTCGATGCGCGCAAGGGCGCTGCGGCGGCGGGACGCTTTGCGCGTCTGGAAACCCTCGATATTCCGGCGGATGCCGACCTCGACGCGACGCTTGCACGAGAGATTGCGCGTAATCGCGAAGTCGCGGCGCGGCAGGGTGTGGTGGCGGCTGCCGTCAGTCTCGATCCGCTACGCTGGCGGCTGACGCGTGCGCTCGTCACGGACCACGAACCGGACGACGGCGCAGCCGGCACGGTGTACCAGATCCTGCATCTGGCGCGGCCGTTGCTCGACACGCTGGAAGCGGGCGGTGCGTGATGGCCGGCATCGCATCGCGATTGCCGGCCGGCCTGGTGGTTGCCGCGCATCTGGCCGGCGTGGCGGCGGCGATCGTCGCGATGGCCGCGCTCGCGACGGTGCTGGCGCTGCTGCTCCGGTAGCGCCGTTCGGATGATCGGCAGGCACGGGGAAGCCGGGCGCGCGGCTCCCCGCTGGTCCGGCAGCGATCAGTTGCCTTGCAGCCGGATATCGCGCGACGACGCACCGACATACACCGTCCCGCCCGATACGACCCGCCAGCCGTTACGCGACGTGTCCCACACGCTCTGCATGCGTGGCGATACGTTCACGCGCACGCGCCGCGCCTCGCCCGGATTCAGCCGGATCTTTTCCCAGCCGACCAGCCGCTTCGGCGGTTCGTCCTTGTACGGCACGCCGAGATAGACCTGCGGCGTTTCCGCGCCGGCGACGCGCCCGTCGTTGCGCACGGTGAAGGCGACGCTCAACGAGCCGTCCCATTGCTTCGATACCGACAGCCCCGAATACGCGAAGTGGGTATAAGACAACCCGTGGCCGAACTCGAACATCGGCTTGATGTTGCGCGCGTCATACCAGCGATAGCCCATGTTCAGCTTTTCCGCGTAGACGGGATCGTTGTCGAACGCGCCGTTTTGCCCCCAGGTCGGCGAATCCTGATCGCGCGCCGGGAACGTGACGGGCAGCTTGCCCGACGGATTGACCGCGCCGAACAGCACGTTCGCGATCGCCTTGCCGCCGGCTTCGCCCGGATACCACGCCTCGACGATGGCCGACACGTTGTCCTTCCACGGCATCAGCACCGGGTTGCCGCTCTGGACGACGACGATCGTGTGTGGATTCGCACGCGCGACGGCTTCGACGAGCGCGTCCTGATTCGACGGGTTCGCGAGGCTCAGGCTCTGCAGGTCGCCGAAATCCTCGCCGGCCGGCTGAGCGACCACGACGATCGCGACATCCGAGCGGCCCGCGAGCGCCGCGGCCTGGTCGATCTCCTGCTGCGTGTACGCGCGGAACGGCGACTGCTGGTCGCTGTTGCCCGCGTACGTGACCTGCGCGGCCGGCGCGAGCGCACGGATCGCCGCGACGATCGGCACGTCGACCTTCAGCCACGGATTGCGCCACCAGCTGCAGCCCGTCGAAGACCCGAACGTCAGGCCGCCGCAGCCCGCGAACGAACCCGAGACCGGATCGCGCGTGTTGCCCGAGCCGCCTCCGGACAGCACGGCCGTGTCCGCATGGCCGCCGATCACGGCGATACGCGACAGCGCCGATGCGGCCAGCGGCAACTGGTTGCCGTCGTTCTTCAGCAGTACGATCGACTGCTCGGAGGCCGCCTGCGCGAACCGGTTCGCAGCGGCGAAATCGATCGTACCGCCGCCCTTGGCCGGATCGTCCATCACGCCGACGCGGATCATCACGGCGAGCTTGCGGCGCACCATGTCGTCGAGGCGTGCGGTCGACACCGAGCCGTTCGCGATCGCCTGCTTGACGGCCGCCGGCGTCAGGTACACGCTCGGCCCGACGTCTTCTTCCTCGTCGAGGCCGGCGTTGATCGCGGCCGCGGTGCTATGCGTGGCGCCCCAGTCCGACTGCACCTGGCCCTGGAAGCCCCATTCGTTCTTCAGCACGTCGTTCAGCAGGTGATTGTTTTCACACGCATACGTGCCGTTCAAGCGGTTGTAGCTGCACATCACGCTGCCGGGCCGGCCGCGCTTCGCGGCGATCTCGAACGGCAGCAGGTAAAGCTCGCGCAGCGTGCGCTCGTCGATCTGCGTGTTGCCGCCCATCCGGCCATGCTCCTGTTCGTTGCCGGCGTAGTGCTTGATCGTCGCGATGACTTTCTGCCGCTGCGTCGCGAGCGTGCGTTCGGCGAGCAGGTCGCCGGCGAGCAGCGGGTCTTCGCCGAGATACTCGAACAGGCGGCCGCCGCGCGGCTCGCGCGCAAGGTTGGTGCCGCCGCCGAGGCCCATGCCGAACCCTTGCGCGCGCAACTGGATCGCGACCTGCTTGCCGAAGTCGTACGACAGCCGGCGATCCCAGCTCGCGGCGACGGCGATCGTCGCAGGGAACGTCGTGCTGGCCTGCGACGTGCTGCCGGAGCCGGTCGCCGAATCGACCATGTTGAGATCGGGGATGCCGAGCCGCGGCACGCCCTGGATGTAGCCGGCGCCGCCGCCCGGTACCTTTGACATTTCGTATTGCGAATGAATGAACTGAAGCTTCTCGTCGAGCGTCATCTTGCGCACGAGCAGGTCAGCGCGTCGTTGCGCGGCGGCCGACGCGAATGACTCGGTCGCGTCGCCCTGCGAATTGAAATCGGCGTCGCCGGCGTAGGCGGTGGTGCAGAGGGTCGCTGCCAGCACGACGGCCGGCCAGAGTTTGTCTCGCATGTTGTTCTCCATGATCGTATTGCCGGTTGTTCGGATGATGTCTGGAGCTGCACACGACCGGTGGATTCGCACCGGAGGTATTCGGCTGGCGCTGCGGGGTGGTTGCGCGTCGGCACGCCAGGCCAGGCGGGGAATCGTTACGGCCGGTTGGGCCCGATCGAACATCGAGGACGGCTACGCGGACCGTCCTGCATGGTTGATTCGGATGTAGCGATTCTCCGCAGCGACCAATCGTACGAATGTAGTTTGACTACAGCATCGGTGTTTCTACCGATACGTACGATCTTTTTTGGATGAGGTGGGGCGGCGGGGTGGAAAGGTGGTCAACGTTCCCGATTGCGGCTGTGCAGCAGGGTAAGAAGTGCCTGCGCGCCACGTTCTCGAGGGCGATACGGCGAGGCATGCGTTCCAGGTTGTTGCGTGCGCATCGAACCTGGCTTAGGTCATTTCACGCACTGTTTGTCGAGATTGCCGCCTCTATTCTGGAATGGGCGAGCACGAACGATCGTGCTCGCCCATTCCATTCGGATTCCCCCATTTTTTGACTTCTTTGCATCGCGATTGAATCGCGGCGATATGGAGCGCTTGAATGACAGCAGAATTTCCGGCTACATACGTTGTGGGTAACGCTACTGGTCTGACCGCCCGTCCGCTGCTGCAGGAACTGGTCGACCTCCCGATGAGCGTGAGGCGGTTCGGGGTGAAGGGTGACGGCGTGACTGACGATACGGCGGCACTCCAGGTGGCGCTCAATGCCGGGATCCCGCTGTATTTCCCGCCGGGGACTTACCTGTACAGCAATACGCTGACGGCAACGGCATCGATCGTCGGAGCCGGGTGGGACTCGATCCTGCAATGCACGACGTCGCAAGGACAGAATTCGGTGATCTACTGGAGCGGTGCCAGTAATTTCAAAATCCGGAATCTGCAATTCTTTTCAGCGAATGCGACCGCGTATTACCCCGACGAGAACGCCGGTTCGATCAACTTGCAGGGCTGCAGCCAGTTCGAAATATCGGGATGCAAGTTCAATAATTCGGCCGGCGGCGGCGCGCTCATGCGCAGTTGTGTCAACGGCAAGGTGTTCGGCAATACGCTGCTCAACATCTGGCATGACGGCATTCATGTGACGAAGGCAAGCGCTGATATCACGATTACGAACAACGAAGTGATCAACGGCGGCGACGACGCGTTTGCGGTGGTGGGTTATTTCAACGAGGGCGTCCGGCCCCGCCGCGTCACGATCGCAAACAACCGGGTCGTCGGAACCAAATATGCGCGTGGTGTAGCGATCGTCGGGGCGCAAGACATCACGGTGACCGACAACCAGATCTACAACCCGATGGCGGCCGGCATATATGTCGCGTCGGAGTTGACGAGTGTTTACCAGTCGTACGGCAACGACAATGTGACGATCGCGAACAACGTTCTGGATACGTGCGGCGTTCAATCGAATATCGGTGCAATCGTCAATTCGCCGAATGGACCGATCGGCTATGGGGCATTGGTCGTGACTGCAACTGCCGGATTCAACAACTCGCATATCACGATCGTCAACAACACGATCAAGAACGCTGCGGGAACGCCGATCGGACTGTGGCAACCAGCTGGAAACAACATTCACGTCAACATCTCGCAGAACACGATCAGCAATGCATGGGATCCCAACAACAAGAACGGATTCCCGTTGACGACGATCGGTGCGACGTCGGCATCGACGACACTGAACTTTGCCAATACGCCTGGTGTCGCAGTCGGCATGACCGCGTGGTATTTCAATGGATCGACGAGCGTACAGATCGGTATGGTTGTATCGGCGGGCACTTCGACGGTCACGCTGGACAGGAAAGCGACCGTTCCCAGTGGTGCGGCCGTGATCTTTTCGGGCGTCGGCCTGTTCGGGGCGACGATCTCGTCGACGGCTTCTGCTGCGAGCGGCGCCACCGTGCTCACGTTCTCCACGACGACGGGCGTGACTTGCAACGATCTCTACGGTTTCGGATCGCCAGGCGATGAAGCGACCGGCGTCTCGATCGGGCAGGCCGTCAGCGGTTCCAACATCGCGACTGGAACCTTCGTGACCGGTGTGACGGCGACTTCAGTGACGCTCAGCAAGGGCGTGACGGGCACCGTCGCGAATGGTGCCGCCATCGTATTCACGCCGATGGTCTGCATGGCGTCGCAGACCATCGTGACCTCGGCCGCGTCGGCGGCAGGGACCAACACGCTGACGTTTACGCCTTATCCGTCGGCGCGTGGCTGTGCAGTCGGCCAGGGGGTATCCGGAGCGAACATTCCGACAGGCACGTATGTAACCGCAGTGTCGGGCAATGGTAACGGTCCGACAGTCACTTTGTCGAACAACGTTACTGGAACCGGAATCGCAAACGGCGCGTCCATCACGTTCACAGGGACGGGGGGATTGAGCGCGGTGTCCGGAATCGCCTTGTACAACACTCGCAATTGCATCGTTTCGAAAAACCAGCTATCCGGCATATCGAAGGACGGGATATACGTGGACGGCTCTTGCGCGAATGTCACGGAGATCAGCGACAACGTCGGAGAAAACATCGGCTGCTGCAATGGACTCGCCCGTTTCATAACGATCGGAACGCTTGTCGCCGGCGCATCTCTCAAAGTTCGTGGCAATTACATGGCTCAGCCCGTCAATTATCCGCGGGCGATCGACACGCTGATTTCCTCGAGTTCGTGGAGTTCTACTGCGTGGGGCGAGGACAACATCGCTCAGAACGGATTTGTCGGTCTTGGGGTGCAGCTCAACCCGGTCGCGCAGACGGTCGGTCCTTCGCCATGGACGTTCGCGAACCGCAACCTCAGCGGGGTCAGCATGTCTGTTACCGGCGGTACCGTATCGTCGATCGCCGTGTCGCGAAACGGGCAGGCGGCCTATGCCGCCGGCTTGACGAACGGTCTCATCGATCTGAAGCCAGGCGATGCGATGACGGTCACCTATAGCGCCGCCCCTACGGTCGTGATGATTCCAAGACTGGGGCAATAGCGGTTGTGCGGAGCCTGATGCGGCGGACCGATATTCGTGTGACGAGTTGAGTGAGGTTCCTCACATACGTACGGTGCCGGAAGGTGTTCAATCGTGTATTGCCGGGTTGGAGCACGACCGGCTCGGCAGTGCCATGGCGCTCGAGTGCCGATGATGCCGCCAGGGGCAATCGACCGGGCGGGTTCGCGACCGGCCGCAGATCCGCACGTAGACGGACGAACGCCAATATTGCTCACGCGTGCCGAGCGGTCGGTTGGGGCGACCGCGCACGTCCGGTAATGCGAGCCTTGCGTGGAAGTGGCGCCGCAAGTCCGGGACGGCGTGTTGTGAAAATGTAATGTGACGTACGGAACGCGTCGGGATTGGATGGCTTAATCGCCGCTATCCGAGCAGGTTATCGTGTTTGGCCTGTCAAGCTGATCCGGGGGAACGAACAGAAATGTAACGTCGTCCGAACTAATAAATTACCAAGACCAATCTCAACTCAGAGGCGCTTGCAGGCCAGGCGATCCTCGACAGGCACTCGCCGGACCCGGACGGTCACGCGGGTGTTTTCACATACAGGCGTTTCCGTGGGAACCCAAATCGATACGCAAGGACGGAGCCGGTTACGGGGAGCCGGCTCGCATCGTCGCAACGTCAGTCGTTCCCGATTCGGTTTATTCGGCCAGGCGTACACGCAGCCTCGTTCCGGCCGCGAGTTGACGCTCACCCGGACGCACGCGCAGCCGTTTCCGGTGCCCGGATGCCTGCTTCGCGGCATGCGACAGGGATCCAGCGGCGCGACGAACCATCAGGTGTATGGCGAAAGGACCGGATCATGACACCCATTCAGTTCAACGGATGTGTCGGCTGGTTTCACGCGGGCCATCGCCCACATGGCATCGTGATTTGCGAGCCGCTCGGTCACGAGGCGCTCTGGCTTCACAAACTCGTGCGCGCGCTCGCCGAGCATCTCGCCGAGCGCGGCTTTCCGGTGCTGCGATTCCACTATCCCGCAAGTGGCGACTCGCTGGGCGACGAACACGACGCCGACCGCTTCGACCACATGCTCGAGAGCGTTCGGCATGCCGCCGATGCGCTGCGCGAGCGTGTCGCGTCGGACACGCTGACGCTCGTCGGCGTGCGCGCCGGCGCCGCATTGGCGCTCCTCGCCGCGGACGGCATCCCCGGATTCACGCGCTTCGTCGCGCTGGCGCCGGTGGTGCGCGGCCGCGGCTACCTGCGCGAGCTTTCTCTCGTCGCGCAACGCTGGCTCGACAACGTGCCGCCGGCCGTGCGGGAGGCGGTTCGAGACGAACGACCGCTCCATGTGCTCGGGCACGCGTATCCCGATGATCTTGTCGCTGCACTGCGGGCCATCAACCTGTGTGAGTCTGCCGGACGACTCCAGGCGTTGCCGGCGCGCGCGTTGCTCGTCGATGCACCGTACGGCGACGGTCCTGCGCTGTCGGATGCCCTCGAGGCGCGCGGGGTTTCGGTCGATCTGCAGGCCTGCCCGGACTGGGGCGGTCTCATGCGGGAGCCGGTCTGGTCACGGCTACCCGACGGATTGATCGACAGGGTCGCGAACTGGGTCGACGACAGTTCCGATGCGGCCGTTCGCGTTTCCGTTCGGAGCACCGAGTCGGCCGTGTCCCTGGCAGGAGAGGGCAGTGTCGAACGCATGGTCTCGGTGGGGCCAGGGCGCTTGTTCGGCGTACTGTGCGAACCGGCCGGCAACATCCGGCGCGCGGCCGCACCGACCCTGTTGATCACCAACACGGCAGCCAATCCGCACGTCGCCGACGGCCGGCTTGCGGTTCGCCTCGCCCGGTCGCTAGCGGCATCGGGTATCAGCAGCCTGCGCGTCGATTCGAGCGGCATCGGCGACAGCGGCCCGCGTGCGCGAGACGATCAGTCGGATATTCCGTATTCGGATCAGGTGATCGACGATATCGCATCTGCGGCCGAGTGGCTGAAGGGGCAGGGGCATCGCGAGATCGTGGCATTCGGGATCTGCTCCGGCGCGTACGCATCGCTTCATGCCGCCGCGCGCGAGCATTTCGCCGGCGTGATTGCGGTCAATCTTCCGGTTTTCATCTGGCCGCGCGGCGAAACGCTCGCGAATGCCGTCAATAACCAGACCAATTCGATGCGCGGCTATTGGGCATCGCTGCGCAGCCGCGACAAGCTGCGTCGGCTGATGCGCGAAGGGCGCGATCTGCGGCCAGTCCTGCGCGCGCTGTTCCGTTTCGTCACGGGTGTCATGACGGTGCCCGTCAAGCGTGTCGGCGAGCATTTCGGCTGGCGTCCGGGTAACGAGACACCTCGCGGATTGCTGCGAAACATGTCGGCGCACGGCGTCCGTACGCATCTCGTCTACGGCACGTTCGATGCGGGTGTCGACGCGCTGGTCCGGCATTTTGGCCCCGCATCCCGTGCGTTCGGGCATTGGCCGAACGTATCCGTCGACCTGCAGGACGCGCTCGATCACTCGTTGCACGGCAACGCCGCCGCGCAGTACGTCGTCGCGCGTTGCACCGAGATGCTCGCCGGCTGGTACGCGCCGGCCGAATTCGCGGCACCCGCGCAGCCGGAGCCCGCGCACTCGTGACGTTCGGGCAGAGGACGCACGCAGGCCCAACCAGGCGGCGATCGCGGCGTTTCTCCCGTGCGGGCATCCCGGCAGCGCGGCATCGGGGAGCAATCCGGCGGAAGTTTTGCCAGAGTCTCCCGTCAACGTAACCGGACGAACAGTTCGGCGGCTTCGGTCGTCTTATCCTGACAGTGTCGAATTTTCATGGGGTTGCCTGTTCGCAGGCGCCATCGCGGCTCCGTTCAGGAATGACAATGAAGCAAGAGTGCCGGGAACATCGGAAGTGGAATCCGCGTCACGGTGAGCGGGCAACGCACGATCGGGTGCATGCAACCCGGGATGACAGCGGTTGGCGAAACGCGCACGCAACGATCGGGCCCTGTCATGCAGTCGATGACGTGGCCTCGCGTTCGCGACATGGTGTTCGCCGAGGTCAATCGTGATGCGTGTGCTGGTGATCAACGACTTTGCTCGCAAGGGCGGCGCCGAGGAAGTGTACCGTGTGTCCGTCGACGTGCTGCGCGCCCGTGACGGCGTTGAAGTCGAAACCTTCGACGAGCGTGCACTACCCGATGTCGAGGGCGGCGGGCGGGCGCGTGCATGGTCACCTGCCGCCGCGCGTGCGCTCGCCGCGCTGCTCGATCGGTTTCGCCCGCAACGCATTCTCGTGCACAACTACCACAACCGGTTGTCGAGCGCGATTCTGCCCGTGCTCGCACGCTACAAGCGGCACTCGGGATGTGGTCTGTTCATGACCGCGCACGATTACCACCTGTTGTTCTACAACCCGAGCCTGCTTGTCTATCCCGGCGGACGGGCGCAACCGTTGTCGATCGACCTGCTGCATCGCAGCCGGCGCGTCGCGCTGAAGGCCAGCCCGCGCGGCATGCTTCACGACGTCGCGAAGAAATTGCATTGGCATGCGGTCGATGCGCTTTTCGATCCGCTTGGCCTGTTCGACGAGATCCTCTGCCCGAGCCCGTTCATGCGAGATCTCATCGCGCAGTGCGGCCGAACTCCCGCCACACTGGTGCCGAACCCGATCGACTCGACGCTGGTTCCTCGTCCGCCCAAACCCGTCCGGAGCGATCGCCTCGATCTTGCGTTCGTCGGACGTGTGGATGCGGACAAAGGCCTCGGCCGGTTTCTCGCGCTCATGAGCGAATCGGCCGGCGATGCGATTGCGTCGCTTACCGTTTACGGCGACGGGGCCGAGCGGGCCGACCTGGAAAAACGTTACGCGATGCTCGTCGAATCGGGGAGGCTGCGCTTTGCCGGGCGCCTCGATCATGCAACGTTGTTCGCCGCGCTGCCGACGCACGATGCCCTCGTGTTGCCGTCGATCTGGGTGGAAAACGCCCCCCTCGTGATTGTGGAGGCGGCGATGCTCGGCCTGCCGGCGCTCGTGCACGACATCGGAAGCCTGTCGACCTTTGGTGACGAGATCGGTAACAAGATCCTCTACCGGAGCACGGCCGAAGGCTTCGCGCACGCGCTCACCGAACTGCGCGCGCACCTCGATAGCGACAATCGTCACTACGACTGGTCGCGTTACTCGGTCGAATGCTACGCGTCGTCGCTGTGTGCCGTACTCGGCATCGGCACGGATGTACCGCGAACGTGGGCACATTGACAGTTGGCACACTGTTTCCTCTCAGCCCGTAAAGCACGATGACCGCTGTCCGAAAAAATTTTACGTTGTTGTTCGCATTGCAAATCTCGACGTACGTCGTGCCACTCGTCACGTTGCCGCTGCTGACGCGCGTGCTCGGCCCCCTGCAATACGGGCGGTTGTCGTTCGTGCTGGCGGTGACAACGTATTTCATCAATCTGGCCAATTACAGCTTCGACCTGACCGCAACGCCGCGTGTCGCGCTGGCGGACGGCAGGGTGGAGCGATCGCGGATTTTCTGGGCAACGGTGTGCGCCCAGTGGGCGATCACGGTCGCCGGCTTCGCCGTGCTCGTCGCGCTGACCCTGCTCATCCCGCATTTCGCGGCGGAGCGCACGGCGCTGCTGATCGGGTTCGGGATGGCGGTCGGTGCCGCGCTGACGCCGGGCTGGTACTTTCAGGGCATCCAGAAGCTGAGCGTTTACAGCGTCACGGTGGTCGTGTACCGTGCATGCAGTGTCGTTGCCTTCTTCTTGTGGGTGCGCACGCCGGACGATCTCCTGCACGCGGTTGCCATCAACGCGGCGGTGCCGTTGCTGTGCGGAGTGACGTTACTTGCCTACCTGTTCCTCCACCGCGAGATCGACAGTGTCCGCGTGCGGTTCGCCGACATCGCCGCCGCGCTGAAAGGCGGCTCGCAGGTGTTTCTGGCATCGACGTCGATCTCGTTCTATGCATCGACCAATACCATCCTGCTGAGCATCGTCTCGGGCAGTGTCGCCGCCGGTTATTTTTCCGCTGGCGACAAGTTGATCCGGGCTGCGGTCGGCCTGCTGCAACCGCTGAGAGCCGCAACCTATCCGCACGTCACGTATCTAATGCATCACGCGCGTGACGATGCGTTTGCGTTCCTGCGAAAGCTGATCGTGCTGCAGGGCGCATTGGTGCTGACCATGTCGGCAACGATCTACGCATGCGCACCGCTCATCGTCCGGATCCTGTACGGCAGCTCGTTTGCGCCGACGGTCGGCGTGCTGCGTTGCCTGGCACTGGTGCCGTTCATGGCATGCATGACGGATCTGTTCGGTGTTCAAACCATGCTGCCGATGGGCATGAAGCGCGCCTTCAGCATCATCCTGATCTCGTCCGGTGTGCTGAACGTGACGCTGCTGCCGCCGCTTGCCATGCTGTTCGCAGAGCGCGGCGCGGCGATCGCGGTGTTGCTCGCCGAAACGGCCGTCGCCGTCGCGCTTGCGTATGTCCTCTGTCGTGAGCGGGTCGGTCTGATCAACCTGTCGGCGCGTTCGGGCTGACGCGATGCGAGGAGGCGGCGATGGAAGCGTGATGCATCGGATTCGCCATCCTTCCGAGCGACAGCCATTTGCGATGCGAGTCGACGGGCGTCGCCGTTGCCCGTCCCTCCGACATGCCGGTTACTTGGTGATGAGCGCCCCGGTCAACCCCGCGCTGATGGCGGGCAGCAGCAGGTTCAGCACGCGGCTCGCGCGGACCAGCCCGGTGTTGTCGACATACACGATATCCTTCGACGCGAGCGGGAACTGATTCGCAAGCAGCATCGAGACGGGCGACTTCATGTCGAGGTGATAGATGACCGGCTCGCTGTCGGCGGCCTTGCGCAGCACGAAAACCTGTTGGGCGTTCGACGTCTGCTGGTTGAGCTGGCCGGCCTCCGAAAGCGCCGCACTCAATGTGAGCGAGCCATCGCGTTGGGGCGGCACGGCCGTCGGCTTGTTCACTTCGCCCATGACATAGACGGGATTGTCATCGCGCGCACCCACATGCAACAGGTCGCCCGGCTGCAGCATGATGGCGGCGGGACTCTTGCCCGTCTTCATCATCTGCGCGACGTTCACGGGATAAGTCGTGCCGTTGCGACTGATCGTCACGCGACTCTGATCCGCGCTCGGCGCGAAGCCGCCCGCGCGATTGACCGCTTCGACCAGGGTCATCGGAATGTCGTTGATCGCCTGCGAACCGGGGGCGCGCACTTCGCCGTCTACGTACACTTGCTCGGCGCGGAACGATGCGACGCGAACGGTCACTTGCGGTTTGATAAACACTTTCCTGAGTTCGGCATCGAGTTCCCGCTGGACCTGCGCCGAAGTCTTCCCGGCCGCGCGGATCGGCCGCGTCACGTACGGGAACTGCACGTTGCCGTCGCTATCGACCACGAAACCGGGTGCTGCGTCGGACGATTTCGTGTTCTGCGTGGGCTGGCCGACAGCGGCAGCGAATTCGGGGTGATCCCACACCGTGATTTGCAGCACGTCGCCCGGGCCGAGCTTGTAGCCACTCGGCTTGCCGAGCAGATTGCCCGGAATCGGCGACGCGGTGCGCTGCTTCTGCTCCGTGTGAATCTGGTTGATCAGCGTCAGATCGATCTGCTTGACCGGCACCTTCATGTCACTGGTCACGTCGCCATTGTCGGTGGTCGTGACCGGCAATGCAGCCTGGTCTGCCATATGCTGGCCCGGCGCGAACGCGCACGCCGAAAGCAGGGTGGAAATCGCCACGGACAGCGCGGCGCGCATTCGACGCGCTGCATGGTCGTTCTTTTTCAGCGCGAGCGTATCGAACAGCTGGTGGTTGTTCATGTCGTCATTCAGCATGGTAAACCGGCTGGTCTGCCGGCCGGATATGACCCGTATTTAGAAACAATTTAAATTAATTTAATACTTGCCGTGCCTTCGAGTTTCTGGCGTTTCTCGTCTCGACATCCTGATATCGGCGGTCATGCGTCCGGCTGCGCCATCAAGCCCGCAATTGTCATGGATTGTCGAAAGGGGAAGCGATGGGCACTTAACATAGCACGAGACAGATGGGCAACCGAGAGATTCGCACCATCAGTGCCTATTAATGTAAGCCATCGCACTTAGCGCGCCGGGTATTTATCGCATAGTGGCCCGGACAAACAGAATCATTGGGGTTCCTGGGGGCAAGGGTTCAGTGGCGCACTTTTTACCGACCTGCAGTCGGATGGAGGGCAGGCACCCACGATGGCCCGGTCTGGCAAGGGTGTCGCGCGGCACGCGTGACCCCGAGCACGCGGCGCCACGAGAAGCCTGGCAAGGTGGCAATTTGGGAGTTTATGCATGGCATTGGATATGCGTTCATCTAATGAGTACCGAGACGGCGCGGGAAATATTTCCCGCGACGCGACTCGCTTTACGCTGACCGAATTGCTGGAGAATGTGTTTTATTATCGAAATGCATTTATTTCTGTTTTTCTGGGATGCCTGCTGTTGGCGATCGTGTATGCGATGTCGGCGACACCGATTTATTCTGTTGATACATTGATACAGGTCCAGGAAAACAAGCATAGCGCGCTGGGTTCGCTTTCGGAGATTTCGAATGCGCTCGATATTCAGAACTCCGCCGTCATCGGCGAAATCGATATCGCTCGCTCGCGCACGGTCGTCACCCAGGCGATCGAGAAAACCGTCGCGCAGGCGGAAGTTTCAGTCAGTAATCGGATTCCGCTCGTAGGTGGCTTTCTTGGTTCGATCCTGTCGAAGGATGCGGATGGTCTCGTCAAGCCGTTGTTCAATACGCCGTTCTGGGCGTGGGGCGGTGAACGAGTCGAATTCAGCAAATTCGACGTCCCCGATGCACAGCTTGGCAAAAAGCTGGAGTTTGATTATCTCGAGGGCAACCGTTTCCTGTTGAAGGACAGCGATGGCCAAACGGTGTTGAAGGGCGTCATCGGCCAGCCGAGCGAAGGCAACGGCTATCGCGTGGAGGTGTCGCGGATCGTGGCGCGCCCCGGTACGGAGTTCCGGGTACGGCGGGTTGCCACGTCCGTTCGACTCGATGCCGTCCTGACCAAGCTGGCCGGCGCTGAAACGAAACGCCAGTCGGGCATCATGCAGCTCAGTCTCGAGGATCCCGATCCTGTGTTTGCCGCGCGGCTGCTCAATGCGATAGCCGCGGCCTATCTGGATATCAACGCGAGACGGCGTTCAGAGGACGCGGAACGCAGCCTGACCTTCCTCGAAGCGCAACTGCCGGCGGTGAAGGCACGGCTGGAGCAGGCGGAGCAGGCGCTGAACACGTTTCGCAACTCGCAAGGTTCGATCGATTCGCAGGGCGACGTCAGGCTGCTCATTGACCAATTGGCGCTGGTGGACAAGTCGCGGCTCGAAGCCAAGCTCGAGTATCAGGACTTGTCGTCCAAATATGTAGCCGGACAGCCTCAGATCGCGGCCGTGGTCAACAAGCTGAAGACGCTCGATCAGCAGTCGGCCGAATTGAAAAGCAAGGTGGCGCACCTGCCGTCGCAGCAGCAAACCTATTTGCGTCTGGCGCGAGACGTCGAAGTCAATAACCAGCTCTATGTCGGCTTGCTGAACAACACGCAGCAGTTGCAGATCGCGAAAGCGGGCACGGTCGGCAATGCATCGATCATCGACAAGGCGGATGTGAGCGACAAGCCGATTCGGCCGAAGCGCATGATCGTGATCGTGCTGGGTGCAGTGGTCGGGCTGATATTGGGCGTTGCCGTGGCACAAGGCTTTGCATTGTTTTTCAGGCGTGTTCGTGATCCGAAGTATCTGGAAGCGATGGCCGGCGTGCCGATGCTCGGCGTACTACCGTCGTCGCCGCGGCAGATCGAGGCCGACCTGAGCGACAGGTCGGCTTTCATGGCGGTGAGCGAGCACCCGGATACGCCGCTCGCCGAGGCGATGGCGAATCTGGCCATGCTGTTGCGTTGCAGGATGAGCGCGGATGGGGGCAAGGCGACGACTGTCCTGATGACGTCGCCCGAACCGGGGCAGGGCAAGTCGATGATCTCCGCCAATATTGCTGGTCTGTATGCGGCCAGCGGCCTGAAGACCCTGCTTGTGCGTGCCGATGCGGGCCAAGGGGGCATTGATCGACGCGTGCCGGCGAAATACGAGAAGGGATTGTCGGATGTGCTGAAAGGCTCGATCGATCTCAGGAAGGCGATCGCTCGCGTTCAGGAAAATCTCGACATGCTGTCTGCCGGAAAGCAGGCCGATCGCGCACCGAACCTGTACGGCACCGAGAAACTGGGGGCGCTGCTCGCTTCGCTGCGCGGCGAATATGACGTGATCATCGTGGATGCGCCGCCGGTTCGTCCGGCAGCATACGTCGCCATGTTGTCGAGGTTCGCCGACATCACGTTGATGGTGGCGCGTCAAGGTTCGGTCAGCTACGCCGATGTGGCGGACGCGATCGAGAACCTGAACAAGGTCGGTGCGAACGTGGATGGCCTGGTGTTCAACGGCTTCGCGCTTTCACCGTTGCGCCACGGCTATTACGCGAACGGGAATCGACACGCGAAGGAAACCCGGGCGCAGGCCGATCCTCGCTACGTCGCATCCGATACGTTGTGGTTCAGGGCATGGACGCGCGTAAGAAAGGAACTGCTCAGAAACGTTGCGTGATGTTGAGCAGAGCGGAGCGCAGCAAATGAATCATCGGATCATGGCGAAACGAACACCTCAAGTCGATACGGATACGGCACGAGCCATGCCGTTCGTCGGGTCATGGTTGATCCGGCCTTCCCGGACGCGGTTTGCGAGGGTCCTGAGCCCCCGTGATGATGAGCCTTGCGCCGCCGGGTACGGGTGCATGAAGGATGGCGCGAATTTCGGGTTGCGGCACGATGGATAGAACGACCGGAGCATTGGGCGGCACGGGAGGCTTTGCCTCCGCGAACAGCGTGATCGGGTTGACGCTGTTCGTGCTCGCATTGCTGTTCAACGCGGTGATGCCGGCGCTCGGCATGAAGGAGTCGAGCGCCTTGTGCACGTTTCTGCTGGCAACATTAGGGCTCGTTGCCCTGGTCAAATCGCGCCCGGTGTTTGCCATTTCGATGCTTTACGTGCTGGCGATCGGCATGACCGCATTCCTTGCCGGCGTGGGATTGGAGGACGGCGGCTATCTGACGGAAACCGACGTCATCGGTGACGCGACAGGGGCATTCAGCCGGCTCCTTTCGTTCTATCTGATTTTCGTCGTCTGTGCGTTCGTTGCCTTCGATCGGTTTCTGGACGAACGCCCGGCGCGCGAGCCGATCAAGGCACGGATCACGTTTCAACCGATCAGCATCGTGATCGGGTTCGGGCTCGCGGCCACGATCATCGCGATCGGTGTGATCGCGGGTCTGACGTCCGGGTTCTCGTTGTTTTCCGGCATCAATCGATATGCGCTGCGGAATGATTCATCGAACGGGACGATGTTCAACCTGTTCCTGAACAATCAGTCCTTCATGGGTTTTCTGCTGGGCACCATTGCCACCAGTCCCGACAAGCGCATCCGCGCGGCGGCGATCCTGACGATGGCTGTCGACCTGGCGCTCAACGTGATGCATGGCGAGCAATTCATGGCAGTGCTGCACATCGGGTTGTGCTCGCTGGCGCCGTTCATTTCGATTCATGCGATGAACGGAAAGCCGGTTGTCCGCTTTCTGGGTATCGGTGCGGGACTGGCGCTGTTGCTGGGTGCCGTTTCCATTGTGTACTCCTACCGCGGGCAGGGGCTCGAAGTTGCCGACATGCTTTCGTCACGCTTTCTGCTACAGGGCCAGCCGTGGTACGTGGTCGACAACGATGCACACCTGTTCACGGCGCCGAGGCTTGGTGGCACGGACGCTTTCTGGCGCTTCGTGAACTCGCTCGGTTCCTGGACCATGCCGACGTTTTTCGACGATTCCGAACCGAGCGGCTTGCGTGACTTGATGAAGTCGTACACCGAGCCGAGCGTGCTCAGGGCCTACATGTTCGACGACGTGACCTTCACGATGGGGAACATGGCCGTGCCCGTGTACTGGTTCGGCTATGCCGGAGGCGCTCTCTTCATCGCGATGACCGGCCTGGTGTACGGCGCGCTCGGTGCGCTGCAGATTCTGGTGGCGATGCGCGGCGGGGTCGTGATGCTATGGCTGATGGCGAAGGTCTTTTCATATGCAACCTTCGCCGTTCAGCAAGGTGAATACTGGATGATGTTCGGCTCGCGTACGGCTTTTTATGCAGTTCTCGCACTCGCCTGGTGGTATTGGATCGATGCGAGGCATTCGGATCCCAAATGAACCAGGCCATCCGCCTTGTGCGTTGAGTCTTCACCATTCCAGTCATGTCAAACGCGATGAGTTCCGAGCGGTTTCAGCATATCGACGCCATGCGTGCCGTCGCGGTGATCCTCGTCATATGGACGCACTATGCTGAACGATTCGTCCCCCTTGCCGGTTCACAGCAGGTGCTGGACACGCTGCAGCGTTCCGTGAATTTCGGAAGAATCGGGGTGGTCATTTTCTTCGCGATCAGCGGCATGCTGATTCCAACCAGCCTGCACGGCGAGATCGGCGCGGGCACGAAGCGGTTCCTCGTTCGTCGATTTCTTCGACTGTATCCGGCCTATTGGCTGGCGCTGCCCGCAGGGTATTTTGTTCATTGGTATTTGTTCGATAAAACGATGGACCTGCGTGGCATTCTGGCAAATGTGACCATGATCCCGGTTGCCTTTGGGGAAAGCCTGATCCTGCCGCATGGCTGGACGCTGGAAACGGAGTTGTATTTTTACGGGTTGTGCCTGATTTTGTTCTGGTGCGGGGCGCTTCACCGGATGCTCCACCTGTGCCTGGTCACTGTCGGGTTATGCGGATTGTTCGTGTTGACGCTCAAATTGCACCTGTTCCCGGCTGATCTTCTCAGTCAGTACAAGACCATGCCATATCATCTTGGGATCATGTTCTGGGGCGCATGCTTTCGCCAGGCGTACGACAACCCCACGCGACTGCTGCATGTCGGACTGGCCAGAGGCGGTGCGCTGTCTCGGCTCTCCGTCACTTACCGGGCGGCGGTCGCTTATGCAACGGTACCGGTCGTCGGCGTTGCGCTGGCGGGGGCCATCGATGATTGGCGGCATCACAACACGTTTCACCTTCCGATTTCGCTTGCCTACATGATCGGCATCGCGACGTTCGCGATGCTCGCGACCGTGCTGAAGCTTCGCATCCGCCTGCTGTCGTGGATCGGCAAGATCAGTTACTCGGTGTACCTGTTGCACAGTCTTCCGCTGTTTGCGGCGTACTGGCTGTGTCAGCGTTTCCACATCGCCGGATGGCCGCTCGGTCTATACATGATCGTACCGATGGTGCCTTTGATCCCGTTGTCGTGGGCCGGCTACCGACTGTGTGAAGCACCGTTCGTGAAGCTTGCGCGTACGCTCACGTCGCGTCGGGGGCGTGGTGTGCTCGCGTCCGGCGATGCGACCGGCTGATGCGTGCGCCGGGTTGCTCCCTGGAAGTGATTCGATATGCACAGATCGCCGTGCCTGTGTCGCGTATGCGCCGGTATCGCCGGCATGATGATGGCTGGCTGCCTGGCGTGGCCGGGGTTCGCCGCGGCAGTATCCGGCACTTCCGGAACGAGTGCGATTCACGTGGATCTACCGGCTGCGTACGTTCATCCCGACCCCGATGCAGCCGATCAGGCGGACGAACTGCAGCGCGCGCTGGACGTGCTGCAGCCGGGCCAGCGGCTGGTGTTCATGCCGGGACGGTATGTCGTCGGCCGTTCGCTGGTCGTGCGGCAGCGGCATGTCGTGCTGTCGGGTGTCGGCGCGACGCTGATTGCGACCGTTCCCGGCAATCAGACGATCGAGATGCGGGGCGACGGGTCGACGCTCGCCGGGTTTCATCTCAAGGGAACCGGCGCGACGCGTCTCGACACGCCGGAATCGACCAAGGTCGAGGTGACGGGGCGTGACGTGCAGGTGCTCGACAACGTCATCGACGGCGGCGCCAGCGCGGGCATATTCGTGTTCGGCGGAGCGGACGTCGCGATCGTCGGCAACCAGGTACTGTCGACACTCGCCGACGGCATTCACATCACGCACGGCGCGCGCAATGTACTGGTTCAGGGTAATGTCGTCCGCGGGTCCGGCGACGACATGATTGCCGTGGTGAGCTACCTGGCCGACGGGGCGTTGACCCGCAACGTGCTGATTACCGGCAACATGCTCGAAGGCAATACGTGGGGGCGCGGAATCACGGTGGTCGGCGGCGCGGAGGTGACGATCTCGGACAACACCGTGCGTGACGTGCAGGTGAGTGCCGGGATCCTCGTCGCGCAGGAAGACAGCTACCGGACCTACGGCGTGTCCGACGTCCGGGTCGAGCACAACGTGGTATCGGCCATCCAGACCGCAGCCGGCCGGACCGACCCGCGTCCGCTCACCCAGCAGGCCGCGATCGAGGTCAGCACGTGGTCGGGCTCGGTGACGCGCGTGGCCGTGATCGGCAACCGTGTGTCGCATGCGCGGTTCGACGGTATTCGCTTGTGGGGAAACGTGTCGGGCGTCCAGCTCGTGGACAATTCCTTGTCGGAGGTCCACGGCATGACGGTGCGAGTCGGCCCCAGGCAGGATTGCGCCGCCGCCGACGCGAAAGCCGGGCCGTGCGCGGCCGTGCTCCAATCGCGGTCAGTCGCGCCGGACGTGGTGGGCGCGGGTGTCTCGTTGTTGCCGCATGTACGCGAATTCGTCAGGCAGTCCAGCCGGTCGCGGCGCGATATCGACTGAAGGCGCGACGCGCCCGTCGATCGATATCGTCATCGCGGTGTTCGCGCGCACGGTGGGCCGGGCGCACGGTATCCCGCACCGCTATGCCTGCTGCAAAGGCAGTGCCTCGACCTCGCGCCCGTACTGATCGTCGAAGCGCACGATATCGTCTTCGCCGAGATAGTTGCCCGATTGCACCTCGATGATCTCCAGCGGAATCCGGCCGGGATTCTCGAGACGATGGACTTCGCCGACCGCGATATACGTCGACTCGTTCTCGCTGAGCAGGAAGGTTTCGTTGCCGCGCGTCACCTTCGCGGTACCGCGCACGACGATCCAGTGCTCGGCACGGTGATAGTGCATCTGCAGCGACAGCCGCTTGCCCGGCTCGACGACGATCCGCTTCACCTGGAACCGCTCGCCGAGATCGATCGAATCGTAATGGCCCCACGGGCGCTGCACCTTGCGGTGCTCGCTCGCCTGCGGTCGCCGGTCGCTTTTCAGGCGCGCGACGATGTTCTTCACGCGCTGCACGTCGTGCTTGTTCGCGACGAGCACCGCGTCGGGCGTCTCGATCACGACGACATCCTTCATCCCGACGCACGCGATGAGGCGGCCTTCCGAACGCACCAGGCTGTCCTGCGTGTCCTCGAACACGATCGGGCCGCGCGCGACGTTGCCGTGATCGTCCTTCGGCATGATTTCCCAGATCGCATCCCACGTGCCGACGTCCGACCAGCCGGCCGACAGCGGCACCACGATGCCTTCGATGCCGAGATCGCTGCTGTCGGCGAGGCGCTCCATGACCGCGTAGTCGATCGAGTCGGACGGGCAGGCGTCGAAGGCCGCCGCGTCGATCCGGAAGAACGGATCCTCGGCGACGCCCGCGCGCCATGCCGACTCGCAGGCCGCGTGAATCTCGGGCGCCAGCGCGCGAATCGCCTTGAGCCAGACCGATGCACGCGTGACGAAAATGCCGCTGTTCCACCAGTAATCGCCCGACTGCAGGTAGCGTTCGGCGAGCGCGGCGTCGGGTTTCTCGACGAAGCGTCCGATCGAATAGCCGCCTTGTCCGCCGTGGCGGCTCGTACGCGGCTCGCCGACCCGGATATAGCCGTAGCCCGTTTCCGCGCGGCGCGGCAGCACGCCGAGCGTGACGATCGCGCCTTCCTGCGCGTAGCGTGCCGCGCGGGAGATCGCGTCCTGGAACGCGCCGACATCGGCGATCACGTGGTCGGCCGGCATCACCGCGAGCACGGGGTCGTCCTCGAGCACGCTGGCGTCGAGCGCGGCGAGCGTGAGCGCCGGTGCCGTGTTGCGCGCGGCCGGTTCGAGCAGGATGCGCGCGGGCGCCGCACGGTCGACCACTTGCGCGGCGCTCATGATGCGATGCTGTTCGCCGCAAACCAGCAACAGCGTGTCGCCCAGCGCGGCGTTCGCGATGCCGTTCAGGCGGCGCGCGGTCGCGGAGAGCGGCGATTCGTTCGACGTCAGCTCGATCAGCTGCTTCGGATACTGTTCGCGCGACAGCGGCCAGAGACGCGTGCCGGAACCGCCGGCGAGGATGACCGGCAGGATGCGCGGCAGGTCGGGTTCGGGAACCGGGCGTAGGGTGCGGGTCATCGGTTGGCTCCGGTATCGGCGGGCAGCCGGTTGTGTACGCGTCCGTCGGCGCGTGCGTCTTCATTTCGCGGGCGGGCCGTCGAAAGGGTCCGGGACAGCAGCTGGCGCAGCGCGCCGGCGGCGCGGTCGGCCGGCCGGATCATGCCGACGAACGGCGCGCCCTGCTCGAGATACGGTCCGTATGCCTTGCGGAATCCGAAACGTTTGTAGAACGCCTGGCGCGGCTCGGGGACGTGCATGCGCAGCGCGGCATCCGGCCACGCGGCCAGCGCGGCGGTCAACGCACGTTCGAGCAGGTGCTCGAGCGTATCGCCGTCGCGGCACGCTTCGCTCGTCAGTACCTTGTCGATCACGACGTCCGGGTCGATGTCGTCGCCGGGCAGGATCCGCGCGTAGGCCGCGACTTCCGCGGTATCGCCGGTGCGTGTGGTTGCATAGACGTGCAATGCGCCTGCGTCCTTGCCGTCGATGTCGAGATGGGTATGCGCATCCTCGACGACCAGCACGGCGTTACGTGCGCGCAGGATTGCATAGAGATCGACGGCGCTCAGATGTTCGAATTCACAACAATGCCATTCCATGATGCGGTCCTCGTGTGAAACCTTCAGCACGCCGTGCCGCGCGGACGCGTTTGTCCTGTGCGGTGCGGCGATGATCATGATGCGGATGCCGTGCGAGCCGGTCTGTTCGAAAGCGCACTCACGCTCCGGTTTGTGGGCCTGCGCGAGGTGCGACGGTCGCGATGCACCGACAACGGCGCAGTGTGCGGTAGCACACAACGGCCGCGCCGGTGCTTTCCGATAATTGGCACCGCATGGTGGCCGCGTTGCGCGGCTCGCCCATATCGAACGTCAATGAAGAATCGGGAGCGGTACTTGAAGATTGCGATCGTTCACGACTGGCTGGTCGTGCCTGGCGGCGCCGAGCGCGTGCTGGCCCACATGATCGACTGCTTTCCGCAGGCCGATGTCTACAGCCTCGTCGATTTCCTCGAGGATCGTGACTGCCTGCGCGGCCGGGCGGTGCGCACGTCCTTCATCCAGAAGCTGCCGTTCGCGCGCACGCGCTACCGCAGCTACCTGCCGTTGTTTCCGCTTGCCATCGAACAGTTCGACCTGTCGGCGTACGACGTCGTGCTGTCGAGCTCGTATGCGGTCGCGAAGGGCGTGCTGAGCGGCCCGGACCAGTTCCACGCCAGCTACGTGCATTCGCCGGTGCGCTATGCCTGGGACCTGCAGCACCAGTATCTGAACGAGGCCGGGCTCGCACGCGGGCCGAAATCGGCGATCGCGCGGGCGCTGCTGCATTACATCCGCAACTGGGATGCGCGCTCGGCGAACGGCGTCGATCGTGTGGCCGCGAATTCGAACTTCATCGCACGCCGGATCCGCAAGACGTACCGGCGTGAAGCGACGGTGATCTATCCGCCGGTCGATGTCGACCACCTGTCGCTGCGCCCGGACAAGGAAACGTTCTACCTGACCGCATCGCGGCTCGTGCCGTACAAGCGGATCGACCTGATCGTCGACGCGTTCTCGCGTACGCCCGAACGCCGTCTCGTCGTGATCGGGGACGGACCGGAGATGGAGAAGATCCGCGCGCTGGCCGGGCCGAACGTCACACTGCTCGGCTACCAGCCGTTCGACGTGCTGCACGACCACCTGCAGCGTGCGCGCGCATTCGTGTTCGCGGCGGAAGAGGATTTCGGCATTTCGCCGGTCGAAGCACAGGCGTGCGGCACGCCCGTGATCGCGTACGGGAAGGGCGGCGTGCGCGAATCGGTGCGCGCGTGGCCGGCCGCCAGCGCAACGGGCCTGTTCTACCACGCGCAGACGGTCGACGCGCTGCTCGACGCACTTGCCCGTTTCGAAGCGCTGCCGCGTGGGTCGATCGATCCGCACGCGTGCCGCGCGAATGCCGAATGCTTCGGTTCGGCGCGCTTTCGGGACGAGTTCACCCGCTTCGTGATGGACGGCTATGCCGCGTTGCAGGAGGAGATGGCCGGTCCCGCCGGCTTTACGCCGGACGACGGCGCTCCGGCCGCAGGCGGCATGCATGATCGGCCGGTCCGGCATGGCCAGGCGGCGCTGCGAACCTGACCGGTATTCGCGCCGGTTGATTACGGCGTGTAACGGTTGGGCGGCCCGCGTGCCGTCCCAAGACGGTGCAGCCGGCCGGCAGTGTGCCCGATTATGCGGCGCGCGGCATACGGTGCCGGTATTTTTCCCGGATTTCGGCGAAAATTGCACGCAATCGATCGTGGCTATCTTGCGGAAAAGTAGTATTTGCCACTGATTGACGGGAATGCTCGGTGATAATCAAATCTCAGTGGCCAAACATGTGTCGCGCGTGGCGACGGGCTGCGTAACCGGTTGATTCAGGATTATCTTTTGGTAACAAGACCATCTCGAAACGGGGTGTAAATTCAAAAAGGAATGAAATGCGGCGGTCACTCCGCGAGCGGGTTGGCCGCCGTCCGGTTCGGCATCGGGCGCGACTGTCGTGTACGACGCGACGCACATGCGGACGGACGTTCCGTTTGCCGACGTGCCCGGCCTGACGGCGGGGCGCTTCAAAGCCGGAATGTCGTGGCTTCCGCAGCCGCGCGTTCCGTTCGAGTTCGATGACAACGAGGCCGGATGACATCCGGCTCGACCTCCGGGGGTTCTCGCCGTGTGCAGATTCGATCTTCGCCAAGGCTGCGGCAACGCAGCGCGGAAAGGCGGCCATGCGCCCCCGGCCGCAGCGCACGCGAACGGGTCGCGGAGTGGAGAAAGTGATGGTTCGTTATGAATATGCCAATAACGCGCGATAAGAGCGCCGGCGCGGAGAGCGGTAACGGCCAGCGTCCGCTGATTTACTGGACGCAGTCGCCGTCCGTGATGCTGCGAAAGGAACTGTCGCGCCGCGACTGGAAAGTGTCGATCGTCGCGCATGCGAACGAGTTGCGCGACACGTCCGGCGAAATCACCTGCGGCATTCTCGATCTCAGCGGCGGCCATGCCGATGCGATCGGCAGCATCGCGTCGACCTGCGCGTCGATGCGCGACGTCGTGTGGGTCGCGCTCGTCGACGTCGGCCAGACCGCGTCGCCGAACGTGCGTGCGCTGTTGCGCGACTATTGCTTCGACTACGTCACGTTGCCCGCGTCGCATCAGCGGATCGCCGATACGGTCGGCCATGCGTATGGCATGGAATGCCTGTTCGCACGCGACCGCGAACAGCTCGAATCGGAGGAGAAGGGCATCGTCGGCACGTGCAGTGCGATGCTGCGGCTGTTCGATACGGTGCGGCGGTTCGCGCGCACCGACGCACCGGTATTCGTGTTCGGCGAAACGGGCACCGGCAAGGAACTGACGGCCGTTGCGATCCATCGCCATTCGGAACGGCGCAGCGGCCCGTTCGTCGCGGTCAACTGCGGCGCGATTCCGCCGCACCTGCTGCAATCCGAGTTGTTCGGCTACGAGCGCGGCGCGTTTACCGGCGCGAACGCGCGCAAGATCGGCTATGTCGAAGCCGCGAACGGCGGCACGCTGCTGCTCGACGAAATCGGCGACCTGCCGCACGAGAGCCAGGCGAGCCTGCTGCGGTTTCTGCAGGAGCGCTCGATTCATCGTCTCGGCGGCAGCGATCCGGTGCCCGTCGATGTCCGGATCGTGTCGGCCACGCACGTCGACTTGCGCGACGCGATGGAGGAAGGCCGTTTTCGCGCCGACCTGTTCCACCGTCTGTGCGTGATGCGCATCGACCAGCCGCCGCTGCGTGCACGCGGCAAGGACATCGAACTGCTCGCGCACCACATGCTCGAGCGTTTCCGCGGCGACGCGCGCCATCGCGTGCGCGGGTTCTCGACCGATGCGATTACTGCACTGTACAAGCACGACTGGCCGGGCAATGTCCGCGAACTGATCAACCGCGTGCGCCGTGCAGTCGTGATGACGGAAGGGCGCCTGATCACCGCGCGCGATCTCGAACTCGAATACTGCCTCGATGCGGCGTCGCCGTCGGTGGCCGATATCCGCAAATCGATCGAGCGCGAGGCGATCGAAACCGCGTTGCTGCGTACGCGCGGCCGCGTCGCGGCGTCCGCGCGCGAGCTGGGCGTGTCGCGCGCGACGCTGTATCGCTGGATGGAGGCGTACGGCATCGAGCGGCCACGCGGCACGGGTTCATCCGACTGAGAGACTGGATCGAGACTGGATGGAACACGCTCGCGGCACGAGGCGGCCGCGAGCGTCACGTCAATCGGCCTGCGTGGCGCGCACCGCGCGCGCGGCATTCACTGCACGGATGTCCACCACCGGCGGCGCATGGTCGCCGGTTGCCGGGTCGTTTCCGGCCGCATGCAACGGAACGAGCGCGACACGCGCCGGCGTGCCGGGCGCGAGGTGGAACCAGTCGTCGCGCGGCACGAAGCCCGGCGCGTCGATCTGCACGTGGCGCGCGACGTGCCGTGTATCGATGTCGACGTGCCATGTGCTGCCGGCGCGCGACACGCACGCCTCGATCCCGAGTTCGCGGCGGGCCAGCACGGCCGGATGCGTGCGGGACGGGAAATGGAACGCCTGCGACAACAGCGTGCCGTCGTCGGCGCGCAATGTCGCGACGACGGTGTCGTGTTCGCAGGGCCCGAAGCGGTACGCATAGGTCCAGTCGAAGAAGCGGCCGAGCAGGTCGGCCGATCCGATCCGTATCGCGTCGTGCGCGGCGATCCGCACCGGGCAGCCGGCCCGCGCGACCGGCGTGCGGCCGTCGCGCAGCGCGATCAGCTCGACCGCCGCCGACAGCGGCACCGGGCGTTCGTTGACCACGTGCACGTCGAGCCCGTTCAGGCCTTCGTCGACGAGCAGCACCTGGACCGGCTGCAGCACCTGGCGCAGCGCGTACCACGCCGATTTCGGCCGGTGCGCGGCGTCGATCACGCCCCATCCGGCACCGGGCATCACGTCCTGGAACTGCCACACGAGCGCGCCGGCGCAGCGGGAGCCGCTGCGTCGCCATTCGGAGAACGTCTCGCGCATCAGGTCCGCGATCACCGCGCGCGACAGCTCGAAGTAGCGGGCCGGATCCTCGCGCCGCAGCCGGTCGGGCGTGACGTCGTACAGTGTCTGCAGATAGTGGTCGCGGATATCCTCGAAATCCCACGACGTGCCGGGGTCGCGCGGCACGGCTGCTTTCCAGCGCGGCTCATGCACGCCGGGCCAGCCGAGCGCCGCGAGCGTCGCATCGCACGGCAGGTTCGCGAATGCGAGGCATTCGCTCGCGAAACGCACATCCGCGCGCCGCGCGTCGTCGAGCGGACGCAGGTATGCGCCGACGCCGTAATAGTGCGACACGCGTTCGCGCGGCGTGAACGGCAGCACGCCGCCGTCGGGCGAATCGGGCACGTACGGGACGTCGGGGCGGCGCGCGGCCGCATGGCCGGCCAGCCGCTCGGCCGTCAGTTCGAGGAAGCGCTGCTTCGGCCCGAGCCCCGACATCGCGGCTTGTTGCGCGATCTCGCTCCCGCCGCACAGCACCGCAAGCGAAGGCGAGGCGCCGAGGCGTGCAAGAAACTGATCGGCTTCGCGATCGATGTCGTTGGCGAACGCGGGATCGTCGAGCGCGTAGTCGAAGTTCGCGAACATGAAGTCCTGCCAGACCAGCAGTCCGAGCCGGTCGCACCACGCGTGGAACGCGTCGGACTCGTAGGTCATCGTGCCGCCGACGCGGATCATGTTGAAGCCGGCGTCGCGTGCGAGCCCGAGCAGGCGGCCGTAGGTCGTGTCGTCCGCGTGCAGCGCGAGCGGGGCGGCGCTGCTCCAGCAGGCGCCGCGCGCGAACACCGGTACGCCGTTGATGCGCAGTCCGAAACCCTTGCCGTCGGCGCCGCCGTCGACCTCGATCGTGCGGAAGCCGGTCGAGCCGAGCGGCCGCCGTTCGTCGCCGAGATGCAGCGTAATCTCATAGAGTGCGGGCTCGCCGTGCGTATGCGGCCACCAGCGGCGCACGTTGGGGACCGCGACGCTCGCGCGCAGCCGGTCGGCGCCGGCGCGTTCGAGCGTCGCTTGATGTTCTCCGCATGAAAGCCGCGCGGCGAGGTTCGTGGGCAGCGGCGCGGCGAACGTCAGCTCCACGTCGAGCCAGCCCGTGTCGCCTTCGACGCGCGCCTGCAGGCGGGATTCGGCCAGGACGGGGCCGTCGGCCGGATTGAGCACGTCGACTGGCCGCCACGGGCCGGCCGGGACGTATGGCGGGAACCAGCCCGGCATGTGCCCGAACAGCGACGAGCGGACCGTGCGCAGCGCGGCCGGCTCGGCGAGCCGCGTACGCCAGCGCGCCCGTCGCGGCGCGCGCGCGTCGCGCAGGTGCGGCGCGAGCGCACGGAAGCAGAGCGTCAACCGGTGCGTGCCGTCGAGCGAGACGGGCACGTCGTGCGCGACGAACATGCTGTCGGAGCGGAGGATCGGCGTGTCGTCGAGCCAGGCTTGCGCGAGCGTCGCGAGGCCGTGGAAGCGCAGCACGCGCGGTCCGTGCCCGCGCAGTGCGATCCGGTACCAGTGGTCGCGCTCGTCGAGCGACGGGGCGTCGCCGGGCCGGCCGGCCAGCACGAGCGCCTGCGCAACCGTGCCGGGCACGGGCGCCGCGACCCAGCCGCCGTCATCGGCCGGAAGGTCGCGCGGTTCCCGTACGGCGCCTGCGGCCGTCGCGAGCATCGACCACGCAGGCAGGGCACGCGCGCGCGTCACCGCATGGCCGGCACGGGTGCCGTGTCGCTGCGCACCGGCGCGACATGCCGCAGCGGTGCGCCGATCTGCCGTGCGCAGGCGACGAGGTCGGCATACGCGGCTTCGATTGCCTCGAGCGTCGAATCGCCGCGTTCTTCCTTGCCGCGCGCGCAGGCACGCGCGAGCCGGAATTCCAGCACCATCGCTTCGGACGCGATGCGATCGCACGCGGCGCGGATCTCGGCGAACGGCCCGACGCAGCCGCTGGCCTGCAGCCAGCGCGCGTAATGGCCGAACAATTCGAAATTCGCGCCGAGCTGCCGCACCGAATTGAACGAGTACGCATGGAAGTGCTCGAGCGGCGCATCGGCGAGGGTGCGCGCGTCGATCTGCAACTGCCGTCGGAAGGCGGCGATCGGATTGACGACCGGCAGGCGCCGCAGGTGACGCTGCAGAGCGACGAGCGACGCGTCGCAAAGTGCGCGCTCGTCGAGCGGCGTAAACCGCCGCTTCGCGCATTCGACGTACGGCGGCAACGTCATCGGCGAACTGCCGCCGACGAGCCCGTTGTAGTCGAAATCCTCGGCCACGTAGTAGCCGCTGTTGTGGAAATAGCCGATCTGGTGCTTCACGCGGTCGATGGCGTCGATGCCGATCGTCGTCTTCGTGTGTTGCGTGCGGTAGCTGCTGCCGCGCGTGTCGGGCAGGAACCACGCGTCGACCTCGACGATCATCAGGTGGCCGCGCGCGACCTGCGTCTCGATGTGCCGGTCGAGCGGCTCGTAGATCGAATGTTCCTGCACGACGATCCCGTAGAGCCGCTCCAGTTCGTCGTGCGGAAACTTGAAGAACGTGAACTGGTCGCCCTCGAAATCAAGCGCGATCGTAAACGGTAGCGCTGCGTACGGATTCAGGCCCCACCAGCGGAGCACCTCGAGCCACATGTCGACGTAGCAGTTGGTCTGCTTCCAGACCATCTCCTGACTGTGCAGCGGGTGCGGCCGGTAGTGGCGTGCGCGGTGGCGCACATCCTCGAACGACGCGTCTTCCCCGTCGCGCGAAACGAACCTCATCGCGTGCCCCACAGTACGTCGCGCACCGCTTGCGGCCACGCATCGATGTCGAAGCCGTGATGGCGGAACAACGCGAGCGTGAGCCGTTCGAGGCCGAAGCCGACGCAGCCCGTGTGCGCGACGTCGTCCGTCGCGGTGCGGATGTTCCACAGCAGGCCGAAATGGTCCATGTGGTAGTTGAAGCTCAGGCATGCGGTCTGGCGGCCGTCGTGCTCGATCGGGATCAGCAGCTCGAACTTCAGGTTCTGCTCGCGTTGGCTGTTCGCGACGATCTTGCCGCCGCGCCCGAAGAACGGATCGTTCGCGAGATCGATCGCATTCGGCAGGTGCAACGCGTCGATCATCCGCGTGCCGCGCTCGATCCACGTTTCGCGGAACGCGACGATCTGTTCGGGCGTGCCGATCCGCACGTACTCGCGCATCCGGAACAGCTGCATGCGGGTCGGGTCGAGCGACGGCTCGTGACGGAAGCAGTACGAGAACACGTCGACGATCCGGCCGTCGGCGGGCAGCGCGCCCGCGCGTGCGACGACCGGATAGACGGGGTAGCACGCGGCCGGCGTCATCACGACGTAGGTCGGCTTCTGGCTTTCGGTCCAGTCGTCGCCGCGATCGAGGCACTGCAGCACGCGCTGGTGCTGGCGTTCGTCGCCGCAGAACGCATGCACGCTGCCGGCGAGCTGCGGGAAGCTTTTCATGTATTCGCTGCGCTCGAACTCGGTGCGGCTCATCGCCGGCGGGAAGCGCAGCACTTCGGCCTGCTGGTCGGCGCCGATGCGCGTGACGAATGCGTCGAGCGCTTCGACCACGCGCTCGAATCGCTCGCTGCGGCCGAACAGGCCCTGGATGCCGGTCGAGACCAGCAGGCCCGCGTCGATCAGTTCGTCGCGCAGCGGGTTGACGCCTGCGCGGTCGAGCGGCGCGTCGGCGGGAGTGGAGGCGGCGGAGGGCACGGCGAGGCGGTCGTTCACGAATGTTTCTCCAGCGTCGCAGGACGCAGCGCGAGCAGCAGGCTCGCAGTATTGGCGGCAATGCGGTCGTTGCTGATCATCAGCGGCGCCGCGAGCAGGTCGCGCAGGTGGCGGCCGATGCTGAACGGCGTGCCTTGCTTGTAGCCGGCCATCCCGCAGATCATCATCGCCTGGTGCGCGACTTCGAGCGCGGTCGTCGACACGTAGGTCTTCAGCGTGTTGATTTCGGCGGCCCGGGCCATGCCGGCCGACCATGAGCTCGACGACGCGTTCGCATGGATGCGCAGCACGGCGTCGACACGGGCCTGCATCGCCTGCATCAGCGCGAGCGATTCGGCGATGCGTCGCGCCGCGGGCGACGGCGCGCCGTCGGTCTGGCGTGCCTGTGCACGGAAAAACTGGTGCGCGCGATGGAACGCGTCGCCGGCCACGCCGATCCATACCGCGGCCCACAGGATGTGCGAGACCGGCACCATCGTTTCTTCGGCGATCTTCGCGAACGGGACCGGCAGGCACTGGACGGCGGCGCCCTGCGCATCGAGCACGAAGCCGTTGCTGCAGGTGCCGCGCATTCCCAGCGTGTCCCATTCGCCGCGGCGCGTGAGCGTGTAGCCGTCGCGCAGCAGCGTGACGAGCACCTGCTCAGAAGCCGGTGCGTCGGCATCGCGTCGTGCGGTCGCGAGGATGCCGTCCGCGTAGTCGCCGTACGAGATCGTCGGCGCGGATTTGCGCAGCCGGAACCCGCCGCCGTCGGTTTCGAGCGCGCACTGGCTCGCGCGCAGATTGCCGCCGACGCCGTCTTCCGATGTGGCCGACGCGAGCAGCCACTGGTGGCGCACGAGCTGCTGCAGGAACAGCTTGTGCCAGCCCTGGTCGGCGGCATGGTCGACGATGCAGGCGACCTGGATCTGGTGCATCGCGAACACCATTGCCGACGACGCGCAGGCCTGGCCGAGGATCGAGCAGGCCGACGCGATGTCTTCCAGCGACGCGCCCGCGCCGCCGAGATGGGTCGGCACCATCGCGCCGAGCAGCCGGCGCGCGCGCATCGCCTCGATCGCCTCGACGGGGCAGCGCGCGTCGCGATCGACCGCATCCGCATGCTGCGCGGCGATTTGTGCGACGGCGTGCGCGGCCTCGTCGAGCCGATGCGATGCGCTGTCGGCCGCGAGTTCGGGAAGCAGCGCGCTCATGCGGAGTGCTCGGTGCGTTGCAGTGTGGCGATCGTGGCCGCGAGTGCGTCGATGCTGCGGAACAGGTTGCGGTTCAGCATCTCGTCGGGAATCTCGATGTCGAACTGCTTCTCGATCGCGAGCATCAGCTGGATCGTGTCGAGCGAGGAGAGGCCCGCTTCGTAGAGGTCGTCCCCGTCGCCGATCGAATCGATCGCGGCTTCGAGGTGGGCGACGTGCTTGAGGATGGTTCTGATTTCGTTTTTCACGTGCTGCTCCGGCGTGCGTGGTGTCGTCCGCTCGGGCAGACGCGCGATGTGCGCTGACGTCCCCCCGGCAGTCCGGCATCAGTAGACCATTGGCAGGCACGGCGTTCTGTTCGCCACCCTACAAACCGCTGACCTGGTGTGCTCGCGGCGCCGAGGCACTGCGCCGGGCCGCTCCGTCGATCACGCGCGCGATGCGGCCGGCACGCCGGAATCGGCGGAGAGAATGCGCTTCATTTCGTCGCGCACGATCGCGCGGCAGCCGCACGACATCTTTTCGAGGCCGTCGAGGTCGGCGAGCTCGATCGAGCTGCGGTATTGACGGATCAGGCCGAGCTTCTGGATCTCGCCCGCGGCATCTGTGACGGTTTCGCGCCGCACGCCGAGCATCTGCGCGAGCATGCTGTGCGTCACCTGGATCTCGATGCTGCGCGTACGGTCGTACGCCAGCAGGAACCATCTGCATAACTGATGTTTCAGCACGTGATGCCGGCTGCAGAACGTGATCTGCGCCACCTGCGCCATCAGCAGCCGCACGCAGACGAACACGAGATGGCGGATCATCGGCGATGCGTCGAACGCGGCGGAGAATACGCGCCGGTCGAGCCGGTAGACGAAGCCGTCGCGGCAGGCCACCGCACGGCACGGCATCCGGCCGCTGCCGCCGATCACGTCGTCGCAGACCACGCTCTCGCTGCCGATCTCCGCAACCTCCAGCGTCATGCCGCCGGACGACACGTACTGCAGCGAGATCGCCGTCGTGACGGGGAGGTACACCGCGGTGAGCATCTCGCCGGGTTCGCACAGCACTTGCCCCGATTTCAGGTGGACGAGCTGAAGCTGGGGCGCCAGCGTGGCAAGTTCGTCGCGGTCGATGGCCGCGAGAAACCGGTTGGCATCGAAGCTGTGGGAAAGCTCGATCATGCCGTTCGCGTAGGCGACGGCGTCGTTGGCCTGGAAGGTCACGGCACATCCTCGTAGGGTGGCGGTCGCGCGTCGTCGCGGCGATCCCGGGGAAACGGGAATTAGCACGATCGTGCGGACTTGTGTTCATCGAAAATCGAATGACGATGCGGTAAAAAGGCTAGCACGCGATTGAATCCAATCAGTTTCACATTACGTCATTTCACAAAGTTTGACGATTTTGCTCGAGCGGAAACTTCATGTGAATTTAATGATTCATTCGCGTCGAATTAATCATTCGGAAACGGAATGCTGTCCGGATCGGACATTCAGGGCGGATCGGGAATCAATCGGATGACGCTGCGCATCGTACGCGAAAATCATCGGGCGGACATTGAACATTATTTGACAAATAAACGGGGCTCGCCTGAATGTCATTAATAATCAATGGTGTGCGTGCGAAATGTGCGTTGGGTTACAGAGCGGGAAGTGCGTGTGCCGATTCAATTTTGAGACAGTTTCAAACGAGCGTGTGTGGCGCTGCAGCGCCGGGAAGTGGCGTCCGAGACATCACGGAAACAATTGAAAAACGGCTGTAAGTATTTGAACGATAAGCCTCATGGTTCCGATTCCATTGCCCCGATTCCTTACATCTGAATTGATCAGTCAAATCACAGGCTGTGTCCGTCGCCCGCAGAGTGTCCGGAAATGAGACGTTTTTTATGTGGCGAGGTCGAATATTCGGGCGATCTAAATCAAGCGTGATTCATATATTAAGGATGGACGGGTATTGGCACGTAAATCGCTTATTCGAATTCGCGCGTCGAAACGGGACGTCGACTCGATCCGGCGATAACAAGCCGATGACCAGTCGGAATCAGGGTTGTGGGCCGCAACCACTGTCAACGTCCGGGCGCGCATCGCGATAACGAGTTCCGTGCTTGCGGCTGCACGCGGCACGGACAATAAAAGGGATACAGACATGCTTCATCTTCACTCGAGCTACACGGCGAACGCCATCCTCGATGCCCTCCCGGAGGACAGCATTCGCACCATCGCACCGCATCTGGAACTGGTCCGGATCAAGGCCGGGATGCTCGACCGGGTCGGTGAGCCGATGCGCCATCTGTATTTTCCGACGACGTCGATGATGTCGGTGCAGCACCTGATGGAAGACGGTGCGATGGTCGAGGTGGCGGTGGTCGGCCGCGAAGGCGTGGTCGGCCTCGGGACGCTGGTCGGCGGCGTCGCGGCGTCGAGCCGGGTCGAGGTGCGCATCGGCGGGATGGCGTATCGCGTGCCGAGCTGCGTGATGCGTGCCGAATTCGAGCGATCGCCGCAGACGTACCGGCTGCTGCTCAACTACTGCCAGGCGACGATGGCGCAGATTTCGCGCAGCGCGCTGTGCAACCGGCATCACTCGGTCAGCGAGCAGTTGAGCCGCTGGCTGCTGCTCGCGCACGACCGCATCGACGGCGACGAACTGCCCGTCACGCAGCAGACGATCGCGAACATGCTCGGCGTGCGGCGCGAAGGCGTGACGGAGGCGGCCGGCAACCTGCAGGAAGCCGGGCTGATCCGGCAGCGCCGCGGCCGCATCACGGTGCTCGACCGCGACGGTCTCGAACATCACGCGTGTGAATGCTACGACCTGATTCGAGCCGACTATCGCCGCTTGCTCGGGGCGCGCGGGAATACGAGGCAGGCGCCGCTTCGCCCGCGCATGCCGGAGGTGCGTGGCGGATTCCCGGCACATGGTGCGTAACGATGCAGTCGATGTCCGGTGGAACGAATACGATGCGGCGCGCCGCGATCGCGGCGGTCGACGTCGTGCTCGTCCTGGCGGGGGCGCTTGCGGCACAGGCGGCATCCGGCCTGGCGTGGCGCGAGCTGTCCGATGCGCAGCGCGGCGCGATCGCGCTGCTGTGCGTGCTGACGGTGGCGCTGCTGCCGCGCTACCTGCGCACCGTGCGCGGCGGCGTGGCGGTGCAGGGCGGCGCGCACGTGCTGACGCAGACGCTGGTGGCGGTCGTCTGCGCGAGCGTGCTGACGGTGGCCGGCACGATGTGGATCATGAATCGCGGCGGCACGGTTACGACACGCTGGATCGTGCGCACGGTGCTGGCCGGCGACGCGACGTTGCTGCTCGGCCGTGCCGCGCTGCTGGCATGGGTGCTGACGCGCAACGACCCGCGGGCGCGGCAACGCCGTGTTGCCGTGGTCGGCGCAACGGCATACGGGCGCGTGGCGGTCGAGCGGATGCAGCTCGCCCCGAACGGCCCTTTCGTGGCAGCGTGCGTCTTCGATGACGACGCGCCGGCCGCCGCGGGCGGCATCGGCGGCGTGCCGGTGATCGATGACTGGACCGCGTTGCGCGACATGATTCGCGGCGGCGAGATCGACGAGGTGTGGCTCACGCTGCCGATGTCGCACGAATGGCGGATCCAGCGCATCGTGCGCGAGTTGCGCGACGAATTCGTCGAACTGAGGCTGTTGCCCGACGTGCGGCAGATGGCGGTCGTCGATCGCTCCGCGACCGACGTGCTCGGCATGCCGGCGATCAATCTCGCGACCACGCCGAGCTCCGCGCCGGAGCTGTGGGCGAAGTTCGCGTTCGACCGGCTGTTCGCGTTCGGCGTGCTGATTCCGTTGCTGCCGCTGCTGTCGATGCTGGCGGTCGCGGTCAAGCTGTCGTCGCCGGGGCCCGTGCTGTTCAGGCAGCGCCGCAAGGGCGTGGACGGCCGCGAGTTCGACATCCTGAAGTTCCGCACGATGCGCGTGCATCGCTCGCAGCCGGGCGTCGTGCGGCAGGCGTCGCGCAACGATGCGCGCATCACGCGCGTCGGTGCGTTCCTGCGGCGCACGTCGCTCGACGAGCTGCCGCAGTTCTTCAACGTGCTGTTCGGTCAGATGTCGGTCGTCGGGCCGCGCCCGCACGCGATCGAGCACGACGATCTCTACCGGCAACTGATCGACTGCTACATGTACCGCTATCGCGTGCGTCCGGGCATCACCGGATGGGCGCAGGTGAACGGCTATCGCGGCGAGACGCGCAAGGTCGAGGCGATGGCGGCCCGCGTGAAGTTCGATCTCTTCTACATGCAGAACTGGAGCTTCTGGTTCGACATGAAGATCATCCTGCTGACGATCCTACGCGGCTTCATCGGGCGCAACGCTTTCTGAGGATAGCGAAGCGTCCGGAAAGCCGTGCGTTGTGCGGTCGAACGTACCGACCGGAACGACGGCGGCAGACACACTGACTGCACATCAGCATTCCGCGCCGCGGAGTGTCCGGCGGCGCTTCGTCGCGCCGCAGCCATCGGAACAGTCACGATCATGTCAACGTCGATTCGGGAGCGAAGCGCACCGGTACTTCAGGAAGCGCGCGCGGAACGGGGCGTCGGCACAGCCGCGCACACCGTGCGGCTGCGCCGCCTCGCAATCAACGGGAAATTCACCGCGCAGCGCATGACGGGCGTCCAGCGCGCCGCATACGAACTGACTGCCGAACTCGCGCGCATCGCGAATGCCGGCGACGAACCGTCGCTCGTCGTGCCGTCCGATCACGATCCGGCGGCGATGCCGGCCGGCGTGCGGTCGCAGACCAGCGGGCGACGGCGCGGCCCGCTGTGGGAACAATGGACGCTGCCGCGCACGACACGCGGCCGGACGCTGCTGAGCTTGTGCAACATCGGCCCGCTGACGAAGCGCGATCAGCTGCTGATGATCCACGATGCGGCAATCTTCGATCTGCCGGCCGGCTATTCGCTCGCGTTTCGTCTGTGGTACCGCTTCGCGTTCTCGATCCTGAAGCGGCGCGCCCGCCATATCGTGACGGTGTCGCATTTTTCGCGGGCGCGGCTCGCCGCGCGGCTCGGCGTGCCGCCGGCACGCCTGTCCGTCGTGCCGGGTGCCGTCGACCATATCGACCGGATCGATGCCGATCGCGGTGTGCTGTCGCGCCTGGATCTCGAGACGGACGGCTACGTGCTGTTCGTCGGGTCGCTCGCGCCAGGCAAGAATCTCGTGCGCGCGCTGGCCGCGATCGCGTTGATGCGGGCGTCGCACCCGACGTTGCGCTTCGTGATCGCGGGCGGCGCCAATGCAAAGATATTCGGTGTGCGTGAAGCTGGCCTGCGCGAAGACGATCCGTACGTCACGTGGGCCGGTTATGTGACTGACGGCGAGCTGAAGGCGCTGTACGAACACGCGGGATGCTTCGTTTTTCCGTCGTTGTACGAAGGATTTGGCCTGCCGCCGCTCGAGGCGATGCGGTGCGGTTGCCCCGTCATCGTGTCGCACGAGGGTTCGCTGCCGGAAGTCTGCAGCGGGGCGGCGCTGTTCTGCGATGCCTATTCGCCCCCGGATATCGCTGCGTCGATCGCTCGCGTGATGGACGATCCCGAACTGCGTGCGCGGCTGCGCACGATGGGCCGCGAGCATGCGCAGCAGTACAGCTGGCAGCGCTCGGCGCGCGCGTTGCTCGAGATCGTCCGTGCCGATGCCTGACGGGCGCTGACGCCGTCCGGCCCGACGGCACGATCGATACCGGCAGTGTCTGCGTCGGACGAAACCGGCGTGGACGCGTTTTCGCGTCCGTCCCCGATTTTCGGGCGCGCGGCCGGCAAGCTGATTCGGGTCAACACACGCGTGTTCAATGGGTTTATCCTGCGTCGAATGCGTCCTGCGCTTCGTGCTGCCGGGCGCACCCCCGGACGTGCGGCGCAGGCGGTGACGCCTTTGCGCCGCGCACCGGCGCGACACCGCGCGCCGCACTTTTTCGCGCGGAACCCGGAACAGGAGACACGGCCATGGCGCTCGACCAACAACAATGGCAGACGCTGAAACAGCGGCTGAACGAGAGCGAGCAGGCGCTGCGTGCGGAGATCCGCACGAGCGAGGACCATCGCGCGTCGGAATCCTATGCGGACCTTGCCGGCGCGGCGCCCGACGAGGGCGACGAGGCGAACGCGGATCTGTTCGTCGACGTCGATCATGCATTGATCGGCATGAAGCTGACCGAACTGCGTGCAATCGGCCGCGCCCAGCAGCGGATGCGCGACGGCAGCTACGGCGAATGCATCGATTGCGACGGCTCGGTGGGCTACGAGCGCCTGCTGGCGCGCCCGAGCGCCGAACGCTGCACGCATTGCCAGTCGATCTACGAGCGGCAATACGCCACGACACCGCGCGCCTCCCTCTGACGTCGCGGCCGCAACGGCGCTGCGCGCGCTGCGCGGCGGGCGTACGATGAAGGCAGTGCGCCCGCGGCGTCGACATGCTCTGACACGCGGTGCCGGGCGCGCAGACGCCGCCGCGCCGGCGCACGGCGCCATCCACGTGGAAGGGAGCCACGCCGACCATGCCGATCCACAATGCCGAGTGCGCGGCCGTGTTCGCCGAGATCGCCGACATGCTCGAGATCCAGGGTGCCAATCCGTTCCGCGTGCGGGCCTACCGCAACGCTGCACGGACGATTGCCGACTACGGCCGCGATATCCCGACGATGATCGCGCACGGCGACGATCTCGGCAAGATTCCGTCGATCGGGGCCGATCTCGCGTCGAAGCTGCGCGAGATCGCCGCGACCGGCACCTGCGAACTGCAGCAAACGCTGCGCCATGCGTTGCCGGGCGCGATCGTCGAGTTGCTCGACGTGCCGGGGCTGGGCGCGAAACGCGTGAAGGCGCTGCATGATGCGCTGCACGTCGATTCGCTCGAACAGCTGCGGGCCGAAGCGAAGAACGGGCACGTACGCGAACTGCCGGGCTTCGGCGCGAAAACCGAAGCCCATCTGCTCGACGCGATCGACGATCGCCTGCAGCGCGAACCGCAACGCTTCCTGCTGCCCGATGCCACGCAATCGCTGATGCCGTTGCTCGACCGCCTGCGCGCGGTCGCGGGCGTCGGCAACGCCGTGCCGGCCGGCAGTTTCCGCCGTCGCCGCGAAACCGTCGGCGATCTCGACATTCTCGTCACCGCACGCGACCCGGCCGCCGTCGCCGATGCGTTCGTCGGCTACGGTGACGTGGCGCGCGTGCTCGCGCACGGCAAGACGAAGTCGAGCGTCGTGCTCGCGAGCGGGTTGCAGGTCGACCTGCGCGTCGTCGATGCCGATGCGTTCGGCGCGGCACTCGTCTATTTCACGGGATCGAAGGCGCACAACATCGCACTGCGCAGGATCGCCCAGGCCGGCGGGTTGAAGATCAACGAATACGGCGTGTTTCGCGGCGACGAGCGGATCGCCGGCGACACGGAGGCGTCGGTCTACGCCGCCATCGGGCTGCACGAGGTGCCGCCCGAATTGCGCGAGAATCGCGGGGAGATCGACGCGTCGCGCGCCGGCACGCTGCCGGCGCTGATCGAGCGCAAGCATCTCCACGGCGACCTGCATGCGCATACCGACGCGTCGGCCGGCCGCGACAGCCTGCGCGCGATGGCGGAGGCAGCCCGTGCGCGCGGGCTCGCGTATCTGGCCGTGACCGACCGCGCGCCGAACGCCGGCCGCAGGCGCAGCGATTTCGACTGGCTCGCGCGGCAGCTCGACGAGATCGATCGGGTCAATGCGTCTTTCGACGATTTCGTGCTGCTCAAGGGCGTGGAAGCCGGCATTCACGAGGACGGCAGCCTCGACGTGCCCGATGCGATGCTCGGCCGGCTCGATCTCGTGGTCGGCGCGGTACGCGACGGCTTCGACCTGTCGCGCGACGCGCAGACCGATCGCATGCTGCGCGCGATGGACCATCCGCATTTCACGATTCTCGCGCACCCGACCGGCCGTGTGCTCGGCGAGCGCGATGCATGCGAACTCGACGTGCCGCGCGTGATCGCGCAGGCCGCGGCGCGCGGCTGCTTCGTCGAACTCGATGCACAGCCGCGGCGGCTCGATCTGCCCGACATCTGGTGCCGGGAGGCCGCGAAGGCCGGCGTGCCGGTCGCGATCGGCTCGGATGCATGCAGCGCCGGCGAACTCGACAACCTCGCGTACGGCGTCGATCAGGCACGGCGCGGCTGGCTGACGCGGCCCGACGTGCTGAACACGCGCACGCTCGCGCAACTGCGGCCGTTGCTGGCACGGACGATGGGCAAGGGCAGCGGGACGAAGCGGAACCGGTCGAAGGGCGCGTGAGCGCGGCCGGCAGGGTCATGCCGCCCGCCGCGCGTTCACGTCATGCCGGCAGGGTCATGCGAGCACGCCAGTCGCCGGCACATAAGGCAGGCCGAGCGCCTGCGCGACCGCTTCGTACGTGATGTGCCCGTCGCAGACGTTGAGGCCCGCGCGCAGATGGGGATCGTCGGTCATGGCCTGCTTCCAGCCCTTGTCGGCGAGCGCGAGCGCATGCCCGAGCGTCGCGTTGTTCAGCGCGAAGGTCGACGTGCGCGCGACCGCGCCGGGCATGTTCGCGACGCAGTAGTGCACGACGCCGTCGACGACGAAGGTCGGGTCCGCATGCGTCGTCGCATGCGAGGTCTCGAAGCAGCCGCCCTGGTCGATCGCGACGTCGACGACGACCGCGCCCGTGCGCATCGTCGCGATCATGTCGCGCGTGACGAGCCGCGGCGCCGATGCGCCCGGCACGAGCACCGCACCGATCACGACGTCGGCATCGCGCACGGCTTCGTCGACCGTATGTGCATTCGAACAGACGGTCGCGATCCGGTTGGCGAACACGAGGTCGAGCTGGCGCAACCGGTTCACGTTGTTGTCGAGCACGGTGACGCGCGCGCCGAGGCCGACCGCCATCTGCAGCGCACCGGTGCCCACCACACCCGCGCCGAGCACGACGACGTGCGCGGCCGGCACGCCGGGTACGCCGGCCATCAGCAGGCCGCGGCCGCCGCGCGGGCTTTCGAGGTGGGTTGCCGCGACCTGGATCGACATGCGTCCGGCCACTTCGCTCATCGGCGCGAGCAGCGGCAAGCCGCCGCCGGGACCCGTCACGGTTTCGTACGCGATGCAGACCGCGCCGGATTCCACGAGCGCGGCGGCCTGGCCGGGATCGGGCGCGAGATGCAGATACGTATAGAGGATCTGGCCGCGCCGCAGCATCGCGCATTCGGCCGGCTGCGGCTCCTTGACCTTGACGATCATGTCGGCGCGCGCGAAGACTTCGTCGGCGTCGTCGCTAAGCGACGCGCCGGCGGCCGTGTAGTCGTCGTCGAGCAGGCCGATCGCGGTGCCCGCGCCGCGCTGCACGAGCACGCGATGGCCGTGCCGCACGAGTTCGTGCGCGCTGGCCGGCGTGAGGCCGACGCGATATTCGTGGTTCTTGATCTCCTTCGGCACACCGATCAGCATGAGTCGCCTCCATGGCCTTCGTTATCGTTGTCGTGCGAGCGGCATGCCGACCGCAGTACTGGAATAACAGGGTAGTAGCGCGCCAAGGGAAGTCAAGCGGCCGGCCCGTGCGGTAGTCGCGCGCACTGCATCGCACCATGCGCTGCGACGGGTTGCGACCGGACGTCGCAATGCACGCGATGCCGGGTTTCGGTATCGTCATGCGTGGCGCGGGCCGGGGCCGCGTGCCGGGTCCTTCCGGCAGAACAACAAGACAAGGACACTACCGACATGACCGGTGCGTATTTCAGCGTGCCGACGCTTTGTGCGATCGCGCTCGTACATGCCTACTGGGCGTTGGGCGGGCGGCTCGGCAAGCGTGCGGCGATTCCGGAACAGGATGGCGTGCCGCTGCTGCGGCCGACCGCCATCGGCACGCTTGCTGTCGCGGCGGCGCTGTTGGGCGGCGCGTGCGTGGTGGCCGCGCGTGCCGGCTGGCTGGGGCGCAACGCGTATCCCAATGCGATCGCGTTCGCGGTCGTTGCGTTCGCACTGATCTTCGCGGTGCGCGCCGTCGGCGATTTCCGTTACGTCGGCTTCTTCAAGCGGATTCGCGGGTCGCGTTTCGCGCGGATGGATTCGCTGTGTTACTCGCCGCTGTGTGCGGCACTGGCGCTGTCGATCGCGTCGATGTTCTGGCCGTGGTGACGGGCGGGCGATTCAGCCCGCCTGCGTATCGATCGGCGTGATGCATTCGGCCGGCACGGCATCGGTCAGCCAGACGCCGTTTTCGGCGACAAGGAACGTGTGGTCCTGCAGGTGCATGCGCGGCGCATCGACCTCGAGCATCACCGACACGCCGTAGCGCGCGCCGACTGCCCGTGCTGTCCGGATGTCGGCCGACGCCATCACGCGGTGCCGCGTCGCTGGACAGAGACAGCCATCTGACATCTCCAGCGCGGAACAAACGCCTGTCCGCTGCCTTCATCCGTCTGCCATTGCGCCATCCTTGCGCATTCCGGCTTCCTGATTTTTTGATTGTTGCGATTTTCGATGCATTGAATTGCATCGAACCCCCTCGTAATGGAACCGGTTCCATATATAATTCGCGGCACTCGTCGCCCAGTGCTCGAAAGAGGGTCGTGCACGTCTCGCTTGCCGTCGGCAAACGCGGCGTCTAAGTTGAAACAGGGTCATGGCGATGAGGGGCAGATACCGGAAGAAAGGCGGTATTTGTCTGATGATAGGGCCCGATAAGAGGTCGATCCGTGCGGCGCTGCCGAAACCGACGCGCCGCGCGGCTGCATGAAGTCGCCGCTGCGCATCGCGCGGCCGGCGCCCGCATCGAGGTTGTTCGCAGCACACGAAAGAACAGGACGGCTGGCCGCGTGCGGCATGGCTGCCATACCGGATACGACGCATGCGGAGTGCGCGCGTCCGGACCCCGATCCCCAACGATCAACATCCGACCATGTCCACGCCACCTGACAAACCCAACTCGCGCCGCCGTTTCCTGCGCACGTCGGTCGCGCTCGTGCCGATCGCGTCGGTCGCCGGCTGCGACCTGCGTTCGTCGTCGCCGTCCGCGACGACGGCCGGCAACGCGCCCGCCGCATCGTCCGGCGCCGAACGTGCCCCGTACAAGCCGACCTTCTTCGATGCGAAGGAGTGGGCGTTCGTCCAGGCCGCGGTCGACCGGCTGATCCCGGCCGACGCCGAAGGCCCCGGCGCGCTCGAATCGGGCGTGCCCGAATTCATCGACCGCCAGATGGAGACGCCGTATGCGCACGGCGCGACGTGGTACATGCAGGGGCCGTTCCAGCAGGGCGTGCCCGAGCTCGGCTACCAGTTGAAGCTGGTGCCGCGCGACATCTACCGGCTCGGCATCGCGGCCGTCAACCGCTTTTGCGAAAAGGCGCACGGCAAGGCGTTCGCGGATCTCGATGCAACGACGCGCGACACCGTGCTCGGCGCGCTGGAGAAAGGCGGCGCGCAGATCGACGACGTGCCGCCCGGCGTGTTCTTCGGCCAGTTGCTGCAGAACACGCGCGAAGGCTATTTCTGCGATCCGGTGCACGGCGGCAATCACGACATGGCCGCGTGGAAGATGATCGGCTTTCCGGGCGCGCGCGCGGACTTCATGGATTTCGTCAACCAGAGCGGCAAGCCCTATCCGTACGGGCCCGTCTCGATCAACGGGGAGCGCAGCTGATGGCCGCAGAGAAAAAGCCGCACGTCGATGCGGTGATCGTCGGCTTCGGCTGGACCGGCGCGATCCTCGCGAAGGAACTGACCGAAGCAGGCCTGAAGGTCGTCGCGCTCGAGCGCGGCGAATATCGCGACACCTATCCGGACGGCGCGTATCCGAACACGATCGACGAGCTGACCTACAACATTCGCAAGAAGCTGTTCCTCGACCTGTCGAAGACGACCGTGTCGATCCGTCACGGCCTGCAGGACACCGCGCTGCCGTACCGGCAGCTCGCCGCGTTCCTGCCGGGCGAAGGCGTCGGCGGCGCGGGGCTGCACTGGTCGGGCGTGCATTTCCGGATCACGCCGGAAGAGCTGCGCCTGCGCAGCCACTATGAAGAGCGCTACGGCAGGAAGTTCATCCCCGAAGGGATGACGATCCAGGATACGGGCGTGACCTACGAGGAGCTCGAGCCGCACTTCGACTTCGCCGAGAAGGTGTTCGGCACGTCGGGCCAGGCGTACAAGGTCGGCGGCAAGGTGGTCGGCGACGGCAACGTGTTCGAAGCGAACCGCAGCGACAACTTCCCGCTGCCCGCGCAGTTGAACACGTATTCGGCACAGCGCTTCTCCGATGCAGCCAAGTCGCTCGGCCTGCATCCGTACCGGCTGCCGTCGGCGAACACGTCGGGCCCGTACACGAACCCGTACGGCGTGCAGATGGGGCCGTGCAACTTCTGCGGCTACTGCAGCGGCTACGCGTGCTACATGTACTCGAAGGCGTCGCCGAACCTGAACATCCTGCCCGCGCTGAAGCAGGCGCCGAACTTCGAGCTGCGCTCGAAGTGCCACGTGCTGCGCGTCGATCTCGACGACACGAAGAAGCGCGCGACGGGCGTGACCTACGTCGATCCGGCCGGGCGCGAAGTGCACCAGCCGGCCGATCTCGTGATCGTGGCCGCGTTCCAGTACCACAACGTGCACCTGCTGCTGCTGTCGGGCATCGGCAAGCCGTACGACCCGATCTCGGGCGAGGGCGTCGTGGGCCGCAATTTCGCGTACCAGAACCTGTCGACGATCAAGGCGTTCTTCGACAAGGACACCTACACGAACCCGTTCATCGGCGCGGGCGGCAACGGCGTCGCGGTGGACGACTTCAACGCGGACAACTTCGACCACGGCCCGCTCGGCTTCGTCGGCGGCTCGCCGCTGTGGGTGAACCAGGCCGGCGTGAAGCCGATCAGCGGCATCGCGACGCCGCCCGGTACGCCGCAGTGGGGCTCCGCGTGGAAGAAGGCCGTCAAGGACAACTACGCGCACACGATCTCGATGGACGCGCACGGCACCAACATGTCGTACCGCGACGTCTATCTCGACCTCGATCCGACCTATCGCGATTCGTACGGCCAGCCGCTGTTGCGGATGACGTTCGACTGGAAGGACAACGACATCAAGATGGCGCGGTACGTGACCGGGCAGATGAAGAAGATCGCGGAAGCGATGGGGCCGAAGGCGATCGGCGTGTCGACGCGCGAGTTCGGCAAGCACTTCGATTCGCGCCAGTACCAGACGACCCACCTCGTCGGCGGCGCGATCATGGGCACCGACCCGAAGACGAGCGTGCTGAACCGCTACCTGCAGTGCTGGGACGTGCACAACGTGTTCGTGATGGGCGCATCGGCGCTGCCGCAGGGCATCGGCTACAACCCGACCGGGATCATCGCGGCGCTGGCCTACTGGTCGGCACGCGCGATCCGCGAGCAATACCTGAAAAATCCTGCCCCGCTGGTGACCGTATGATGAGGACGATGAACCACGACGTCGCGCGCCGGGTGTCGCGCGCGCTGGCGGCCGGCGCCATCTGGGCCGCGTTCGGCTTCGCGGGCACGACGGCATTTGCGCAGCCGGCAGCGCCTGCGGCGGCTTCCGCTGCGGCTGCCGCACCCGCGCCTCGATCCGCCGACGCGAACCTGATCAAGCGCGGCGAATATCTCGCGCGTGCCGGCGACTGCATCGCTTGCCACACCGCGAACGGCGGCAAGCCGTTCGCGGGCGGGCTGAAGTTCGACACGCCGATCGGCGGCATCTACTCGACGAACATCACGCCGGACCCGAAGACGGGCCTCGGCGGCTGGACTTACGAGGACTTCACGCGTGCGGTGCGCGAAGGCGTGCGCAAGAACGGCGACACGATGTATCCGGCGATGCCGTTCCCGTCGTATGCGCGCCTGACCGACGACGACATGAAGGCGCTGTACGCGTACTTCATGCACGGCGTCGCGCCCGTCGAACACGAGAACCGCGCGGTCGACATCGTGTGGCCGCTGTCGATGCGCTGGCCGCTCGGCATCTGGCGCAAGATGTTCGCGCCGACGCCGAAGCCGTTCGATGCGGCGCCTTACACCGATCCGGTGGTCGCGCGCGGCGCATATCTCGTGCAGGGTCTCGGCCATTGCGGCGCGTGCCACACGCCGCGCGCGCCGACGATGCAGGAGCGCGGGCTGACCGACGCGGACGGCCCGGACTTCCTGGCCGGCGGCGCGGCAATCGACGGCTGGGTGCCGACGAGCCTGCGCGGCGAGCCGCGCACGGGCCTCGGCACGTGGAACGACGCCGAGATCGTGCAGTTCCTGAAGACGGGCCGCACGCTGCGCACGGCCGCATTCGGCGGGATGACGGACGTGGTCGGGCACAGCATGCAGCACATGACCGACGACGACCTGAACGCGATCGCGCGCTACCTGAAGACACTGCCGCCGCGCGTGCAGGGCGAGCAGCCGCACGTGTACGACGCCGCTGCCGCGAAGGCGCTGCAGACGGGCGACGCGAGCAAGCCGGGCGCGGCAGTCTATCGCGACAACTGCATGGCCTGCCACCGCAGCGACGGCCATGGCTACACGCGCGTGTTCCCGGCGCTCGCCGGCAATCCGGTCGTGCAGGGCGACGATCCGACCTCGCTGATCCACGTCGTGCTGGAAGGCAGTGCGCTGCAGGGGACGCACACCGCGCCGTCGACCTTCACGATGCCGCCGTTCGGCTGGCGCCTGTCGGACCAGGACGTCGCGGACGTGTCGAACTTCGTGCGCACGAGCTGGGGCAACACGGGCGCGCCGGTGACGGCCGCGCAGGTCGCGAAGGTGCGCAAGAGCGTGCCGTCGACGCGGCCCGAACCGCCGCCGGGCGCGCGGTTCCCGCAAGCGTCGCGCTGACGCGGGCGGCGGGGCGCCGGCCCCGCCTGTCGTTGCGCCGGGGTTGCACCCCGCAAAGGCGCGCGGCCGCGTGAATTTTTCGCGGCCGCACGCCATTCTTCCGCCTCATCCCTTATCCTTCACTCTTGAACCTTACTAAATAGTTACAAGAGCTTGGGAGGGGGGATGCCTCATGATGTCAGCCTGATTGCGTTGCTCGCGGCCGGTTTCGGTCTCGCGATGATCTTCGGTTACCTCGCGTCGCTGCTGAAAATGCCGCCGCTCGTCGGCTATCTGCTCGCCGGGATCGTGATCGGCCCCGGCACGCCCGGTTTCGTCGGCGACCTGTCGCTCGCGCAGCAGCTCGCCGAAGTGGGCGTGATGCTGCTGATGTTCGGCGTCGGCCTGCATTTTTCGCTCGGCGATCTGCTCGCGGTGCGCAAGATCGCGCTGCCGGGCGCCGTCGTCCAGATCACCGTCGCGACGCTGTTGGGCGGCGGGCTCGCGCTCACGTGGGGCTGGAGCCTCGGCGCGGCGCTCGTGTTCGGGCTCGCGCTGTCGGTCGCGAGTACCGTCGTGCTGCTGCGCGCACTCGAGGGGCGTGGGTTGGTCGAGTCGGTCAACGGGCGCATCGCGGTCGGCTGGCTGGTCGTCGAGGATCTCGTGATGGTGCTCGTGCTGGTGCTGCTGCCGCCCGTCGCGGGGCTGCTCGGCGGCACGCCGCCCGGCGATACCCATGCGGCCGGCGGCAGCGTGTGGGGCACGCTCGGCGTCACGATGCTGAAGGTCGCGGCGTTCATCGCGCTGATGCTGGTGGTCGGCAAGCGCGTGTTCCCGCGCATTCTGTGGCTCGTCGCGCGCACCGGTTCGCGCGAGCTGTTCACGCTGTGCATGATCGCGGCCGCGGTCGGCATCGCGTTCGGCGCGGCGAAGCTGTTCGACGTATCGTTCGCGCTCGGCGCGTTCTTCGCCGGGATGATGATGCGCGAGTCGGAATTCAGCCGGCGCGCGGCCGACGAGACGCTGCCGCTGCGCGACGCGTTCTCGGTGCTGTTCTTCATCTCGGTCGGCATGCTGTTCGACCCGAAGGTGCTGATCGAGGAGCCGCTGCACGTGATCGAGGTCGCGGCGATCGTGCTGGTCGGCAAGACGCTCGCGGCCGTCGCGCTCGTGATCGCGTTCCGCTATCCGCTGAACACCGCGCTGACGGTCGGCGCGGGCCTCGCGCAGATCGGCGAATTCTCGTTCATCCTCGCGGGGCTCGGCCGGGCGCTCGGACTGCTGTCGGCCGAGGGGCAGAGCCTGATTCTGGCGGTCGCGCTGATCTCGATCGCGATGAATACGTTGCTGTTCGCGATGATCGATCCGGCGCTCGCATGGATCCGCAAGCATTCGGCGTTCGCGCGCAAGCTCGAGGCGCGCGACGACCCGCTCGCCGCGCTGCCGATGTCGACGCCGCAGACGCACCTGACCGGGCAGGTCGTGATCGTCGGCTACGGCAAGGTCGGCACGCGGATCGCGCATGCGCTGGACGAGCGCGGGATCGCGTACGTCGTCGTCGAGCAGAACCGCGAACTCGTCGAGAAACTGCGTGCGGACGGCGTCGCGGCCGTGTCGGGCGACGCGATCGAGCCGATCGTGCTCGTGCAGGCGCACATCGCGCGCGCCGGGATGCTGGTCGTCACGCTGCCGGATGTGTTCGACGTGCGGCAGATCGTCGAGATCTCGCGCACGCTCAACCCGACGCTCGAGGTCGTGCTGTGCACGAACAGCGGCGACGAGGCCGCGCTGCTGTCTCACGAAGGAATCGGCACCGTGTTCATGGGCGAGACCGAACTCGCGCGCGGGATGACCGAGCACGTGCTCGGCCGGATGGTGAAGCCGCTCGCGGCCGCGCATTGACCGTGCAGCATCGCGCTGCGTGCCGCGCACCGCGCGGGACGCGGCGGAAACGCTCGAATAGTGCGGGGCGTTCCTGGAAGGTGGGACGAAAGCAACGGAAGGGCGACGCGCATGCGGCGCCGCCCGTGAGGCTTCTTCAGCTTGCGGCTGCAGCCTTCGTCGGCGCGACCGTGCCGGCCTGCGCGGCCGTCTTGAGCGGTGCCGACGGATTCTGCGCCGCAGCCGTCGTGGCCGCGGCCGCCGCCTTCGGCGTTGCCACCGTCTTCTGCGGCGCAGCCGCCTTCGCCGGCGCATTCTTCTCGGGCTCGACCGGTGCATCGGGCGGCACGCCGAGCAACTGCAGCGAGCCGCTCGTGACCGACGCGAACACCGGGCCGGCCACCGTGCCGCCGTAGTAGCCCTTGCCGCGCGGCTCGTCGATCATCACCGCGACGATCAGGCGCGGGTTGCTCATCGGCGCCATTCCCGCGAACAGCGCGCGGTACTTGCCCTTCGCGTAGGTTGCACCGACCTGCTTGCGGGCGGTACCGGTCTTGCCGCCGATCCGGTAGCCGTCGACGCGCGCGCGGCGCCCCGTGCCGCCTTCGCCGACCGCCATCTCGAGCATCGAGCGGATCGACGCGGCCGTTTGCGGCGACGTCACGCGGTGGCCGCGATGCGCGTCGATCGTCTGCTGGTCGGTCCCGTTCTTCAGCAGCGACACCGGGTGCAGCGTGCCGTCGCCCGCGTAGGCCGTGTAGGTCTGCGCGATCTGCAGCAGCGACATCGACAGGCCGTAGCCGTAGGCCATCGTCGCCTGTTCGATCGGACGCCAGCGCTTGTAGCCGCGCAGCCGGCCCGACGCGACGCCCGGGAACGTCAGTTCCGGTGCGCGGCCGATCCCGTACTCCTGGTACTTGTTCCAGATCGTTTCGGCGGGCAGGTTCAGCGCGAGCTTCGCGAGCGCGACGTTGCTCGACTTCTGCAGCGCTTGCGCGACCGTCAGCGACCCGTGGTTCGACGTGTCGTGAATCACGGCCGGGCCGATCTTGTAGGTGCCCGGCGACGTGTTGATGATCGTGTTCGGCGTGACCTTGCGTTCGTCGATCGACAGCGCGACGACGAGCGGCTTGATCGTCGAGCCCGGCTCGAACGTGTCGATCACCGCGCGGTTGCGCAGTTGCTGGCCGGTCAGGCGGGCGCGGTCGTTCGGGTCGAAGGTCGGGTAGTTCGCGAGCGCAAGGATCTCGCCGTTCTGCGCGTCGAGCACGACGACGCTGCCGGCCTCCGCGTTGTTCTCGATCACGGCCGCCTTGAGCTGGCTGTACGCGAGCTGCTGGATCCGGCGGTCGATCGTCAGCTCGATCGTCGCGCCGTGCTGCGCGGGCACGAGCGGGCGCGTGTCCGACACGATGCGCCCGAGCCGGTCGCGGATCACCTCGCGCTGCCCGGACGTGCCCTGCAGGCGTGCATTCGCCGCAAGCTCGACGCCTTCCTGGCCCTTGTCCTCGACGTTCGTGAAGCCGACCACGTGCGCGGCCGATTCGCCTTCGGGGTAGAAGCGCTTCGAATCGGCGATCTGCGTGATGCCGTCGATCGCGAGCTTGTCGAGGCGGCCCGCGGTATCGGCGTCGACCTGCCGCTTGAGCAGCACGAAGGTCTTCTCGTTGCCGAGACGCCGCTTCACCTCGACAAGCGGCATGTCGAGCACCTTCGCGATCTGCGGGTAGTCGGTATCGGCGACCTGTTTCGGGTTCGCCCAGATTTCATAGGTCGACAGGCTGACCGCGAGCATCGCGCCGTTGCGGTCGACGATGCGCCCGCGCATCGCGTCGAGCTCGATCGTGCGCTGGTAGCGCTTCTGGCCCTGGCCGACATAGAAATCCTGGTTCGCGACCTGCACCCAGAAGGCCCGCGCGATCAGTGCGGCGAACGCGAGGAACACGATGATCACGATGAACCTCGAGCGCCACATCGGCAGGCGCGACGCGAGCATCGGATTCTTGGTCGCGGCCGCGTAGGGATCGGCGGGGTGGGTCTTCTTTTTCACGCTCATGCAATGGCCGGTTCGGGCCGCCCGACGGCGGCAAATCAGTCTGGATAATGCGATTGTAATAAATGAGTAAACACCGTGTGGGGAAAGTGTGTTCCGGCCCCGTGAAAAACATTGACCGGGGACTCGGCCACACGCGGAAACGGGGAGGAAAAAACGGCGAAAGCGGGATGTCGACGTCACGGCAGGCGACGCGGGCGGAACCTCGGCCGCGTGTCGATCGGGGGCTGCGGATTCCGGCACCGGTCGATCGCGGCAGTCGATGCAGCGCGATCAATTGCCCGGCTCCTGATTATTTCTTTATGCCAGAAAATGAAAAACGCCCCGAAAAGGGGCGTCGTTAATAATGAATATCGCAATGAATATCACTGATGCCGGAATAAACCCGAAGACCGCAGACGATTTACGTCAATGAATGCTAGCGGGCGACGGAAATGAATTCCCGGTATTCCGGCTGGGTCGTGCAGCGATCGACTTCCTGCAGCCGCCATGCACCGGCGTGATCGCCGGCGAGTACGGCGGGGCCCTGTTCGCGCTGCATCGCACCGAACGACAGCCCCTTCAACTGGCAGACGGCGTTGCCGCTGTCGGCCGCGCAGAGGGCCATCGTGCCCTCGACGTCGCGGACCTTGCCCCAGGTCGGAAGATCGATGCCCTGATGTGCCTCGCGCGACCACAGCCCTTCGTCGGTGTCGACCCACAGTACCGCGAAGGCATGCCGGGTTGCGGAATCGCTGCCATTAATCCGAATGGTGAGGCGCATTGTGATCGTCTCCTAAAAATGACGCATTCGACCGTTTTGACTTGACCAGTCTAGATAGACTGGTGTGAAACGCAAGTGTTAATCCGCAATAAATCCATATTGAGTCTATTGCGGATTCAGATGAAACGACGTCTGACGATTCGTGGTCATTCCGGAGGCCCGCGCACTAGCGGGCGTCACGGGCGGTTGCCGCGCCGGCGCGCGCATTGCCGACGCGCGAGACATGGGATGACATGGCCGCCGGGCGCGTCGATCTGTCGCGCGCGGCCGGCGGCCGGAAACGGGGTCACCGGATGCGACATGACGCAGTCCGGCCGTCGCCCGGCCGGATGTTTCGGCGCGTTGACGGCGGGTCCGGCACGACACACTCCGACAATCGCGTACAAATCGGCACACTTTCACGAAACTTTCGGGACAGACTTGCATTCGGTCGGGCCCCACACTGGGAGCATCCCGATCCCGTGCCGCGGACGCCCGTCCACGGCGGCTGCCGCCGCTTCGTGCCAGAGACGCGATCGACGCGATCGCGGGCCGCATGCCCGATCGGAACTGCCGGGGTGCGCGTCAGCCCCGGCCCGGCCGGTGAGCCGTGCGCAGCCTGCAACCGCGGGCGCCGCGCCGCCCGGTCGATTCTTCGAAGGAGACTATCGTGCTGATCTGGAAAACCGCGTTGTCGCTCAACTGGCGCACGAGCCTCGTGTCGCCGGCCAGCGCACCGGTCGCGGCGGCGAACGTCGGACGGCTGGTGCTGACCGGCGCGACCGGTTTCATCGGCAGTACCGTGCTGACGGCGCTTGTCAACGCAGGGCTGCTCGAACGCATCGTGTGCGTCGTGCGTGCGGAGGACCGCGGCCACGCGGTCGCGCGGCTGCGCGAAGCGGCGCTGCGCGCGGGGCTCGCGCCCTACTGGGCGTCGCGGCTGACCGATGCGAACGTGATCGTCGGCGCGCTCGGCGACGTGTGGCACGGCGCCGATGCGCCGCGCCTCGCCGGCGCGACACACGTGATTCACTGCGCGGGCCATGCATCGCCGGCCGACGGCGCGCACCTGCAGGCCGACATCGCCGATGCCGTGCACTTCGCCGAACGCTTCGCGCGCGCGCCGCGCCTGCAGCGCTTCGTGTACGTCGGCACGGCCTATGCGCATGCGGGCCGCGGCGGGATCGTGCAGGAAGCGGGGGCGGCCGATGCGGCGGACGACGCGGCGCGCGACGACGAAGGCCTGCCGGGCGCGGTGCTGGCGGCCGACTACCTGCACGCGAAGGCCGAAACCGAGCAGCGCCTGCGCGCGCTCGGACTGCCGCTCGTCGTCGTGCGGCCGTCGCACGTGGTCGGCCATACGGTACTCGGCACGCGGCCCGCGCCGAATTCATTCTGGATGTTCCGGTTGGCGCATGCCGCGCGCCGCTTCACCGCGCGGCCGATGACGCGGATCGATATCGTGTCGGTAGACGACGTGGCGCGCGCGACGATGCTGCTGGCCGTGAAGCCGACACTCGCACACGACGTCTATCACGTGTCGGCCGGCGACGAGGCGCCGCAGGTGGCGCAGATCGTGCGCGCGATGGACGAGGCGGCCGGGATGACGGGTGCGCCGCGCTACGCGGCGTGCGCGCCGGCCGAATTGCCGCTGGTGGTGCGCGATGTGCTCGGGCGGCCCGATCCGGCACTCGAGCGCGTGATCGGTCGCGCGTTGCAGCGCTGTGGGGAGTTCGCGACGGTCGACCGCGTGTTCGACAACCGCCGCGTGCGCGACGAAATCGATTTCGAGCCGTTGCCGTTCATCGACTACGTCGAGGAATGCATGCGCACGTCGCGCGGCGTGGCCGTGACCGAGCTGATGCGCGGCGCACTGCATTGACCGTGCGCACTGGCGCGGCGCCCGTTCCCGCGCATGGCGGGCGCGGGCGCCGTCATCACGCGTTGCCGCCGAGCTCGATGAGCCGGTCGAGCGCGCGGTAGATGTCTTCGAGGCCGTCCTGGCCGAAACGCGATTCGAGCTGCCGGTATTGCTCGTCGATGCGCGGACCGATTTCCGTCACCAGTTTCCTGCTTTGCGGCGTCAGGCTGACCAGCAGCCGGCGCTGGTCTTCCTGCGCGCGCGTGCGCGTGATCAGGCCGTCGCGCTCCATCCGTTCCAGCACGCCCGTGAGGCTCGGGCTCAGGATGCAGCAACGTTTGGCGATCTGTCCCGCTTCGAGCGCGTGCGCCGGTTCGCCGTCGAGCACGCGGATGATCCGCCATTGCTGTTCGGTCAGCGCGAATTCCTTGAGAATGGGGCGAAACAGACCCATCAGCGTTTCGCGGGCCTCGAGCAGCAGCATGGCCAGGTTGCGATGGTCGAGCGTACGGTTCATCGGGGTGGGTAAAGGACGGGGACGCATCAATCTTAACAGCCGAAGGTGATGAATTTCGCAACTCAGGGTAATCGAGGTTGCCAGCGCCCGATTGTTTACTTAAGATATTAACTATTGACGATGCGCCGCGACGCGCGGCAGGGGAATGACGCATGGAGCTGTCTTGCACGACCGCCGCGGCGCCGCCGTTGCCGGTCGCCATCGGGACCGTCTACGGGGCGCTGCTCAACGAGCGCGCGGCGCTCGACGCGCTCGGCGACGCCGTGAACGCACCGCCTTACGGCCGTCCGCCGCAGGCACCGATCCTGTACATCAAGCCCGCAAACACGCATGCGGCCGACGGCGCGGCCGTCGTCGTGCCGGCCGGTGTCGACGCGCTGGAGATCGGCGCATCGGTGGCCGTCGTGTTCGCCCGGCGCGCGACGCGCGTGCCGGCCGCGCAGGCGCTCGACTACGTGCACGGCTTCACGCTCGCGAGCGACGTGTCGGTGCCGCATCCCGATTACTACCGTCCGGCCGTGCGCTTCAAGTGCCGTGACGGCTTCTGCCCGCTGGGGCCGGCGATCGTGCCGGCCGCCGCGCTGGGCGACGTCGACGCGATCGGCCTGACGGTGCGGATCGACGGCGAGGCGGCCGCGTCCGCGTCGACCGCCGCGCTGATCCGCCCGGTGCGCGAGCTGATCGCCGACGTGACGGCGTTCATGTCGTTCGACGCGGGCGACGTGCTGTTGCTTGGCGTCGCGGGCGGCGCACCGCGCGCCCGTGAGGGCAGCACGATCGAGATTGCGGCCGCCGGCATCGGCACGTTGCGGCATACGCTGGTTGCGGAGGACGCACGATGAAGACGGCGCGTGTGATCTACAACGGCGCACTGCATGCGGCCGAACCGGCCGGCGACGGCACGATCCGCCTCGATACGGGGTGCGTGGTCGCCGAGGACGCGGTGGCGTGGCTGCCGCCCGTCGCGCCGCGCACGACGTTCGCGCTCGGCCTGAACTACGCCGACCACGCGAAGGAACTCGCGTTCAAGGCGCCGAGCGAGCCGCTGATCTTCCTGAAGGGGCCGAACACGTTCATCGGCCACCGGTCGCGCACCGTGCGCCCGGCGGATGCGACGCACATGCACTACGAGTGCGAGCTGGCCGTCGTGATCGGCCGGCCCGCGCGCAACGTCAGCCGCGTGCAGGCGATCGACTACGTGGCCGGCTATACGGTCGCGAACGACTATGCGATCCGCGACTATCTCGAGAACTACTACCGCCCGAACCTGCGCGTGAAGAACCGCGACACCTGCACGCCGCTCGGGCCGTGGTTCGTCAGCCGCGACGAGATCGGCGACGCGGGCGACCTGATGCTGCGCACGACCGTGAACGGCCGGGAGACGCAGCGCGGCAGCACGCGCGACATGATTTTCGACGTGCCGGCGTTGATCGAGCACATCAGCGGCTTCATGACGCTCTCGCCGGGCGACCTGATCCTGACCGGCACGCCCGAGGGGCTGGCGGACACGAAGCCGGGCGACGAGGTCGTGACCGAGATCGAAGGAATCGGCCGGCTCGTGAACACGATCGTCGGTGAAGCAGACTACTATCGCGCCGGCTGAGCCCGTCGCACCAGGAGAGCATATGACCATCAAGCACTGGATCGACGGCCGCGAAGTCGAGAGCCGCGAGACCTTCACGACGCTGAATCCCGCGACGGGCGAAGTCATCACCGACGTCGCGTCGGGCGGCGAGGCTGAGGTCGACGCGGCCGTGCGCGCGGCGAAGGCGGCGTTCCCGAAATGGGCGAACACGCCCGCGAAGGAGCGCGCGAAGCTGATGCGCAAGCTCGGCGAGCTGATCGAGAAGAACGTGCCGATGCTCGCGGCGCTGGAGACGCAGGATACCGGCCTGCCGATCGCGCAGACGAGCAAGCAGTTGATTCCGCGGGCGTCCGAGAACTTCAACTTCTTCGCGGAAGTGTGCGTGCAGATGAACGGCCGCACGTATCCGGTCGACGACCAGATGCTGAACTACACGCTGTACCAGCCGGTCGGCGTGTGCGCGCTGGTGTCGCCGTGGAACGTGCCGTTCATGACGGCCACGTGGAAGACGGCGCCGTGCCTCGCGCTCGGCAACACGGCCGTGCTGAAGATGTCCGAGCTGTCGCCGCTGACGGCCGACCAGCTCGGCCGGCTCGCGCTCGAAGCCGGCATTCCGCCCGGCGTGCTGAACGTCGTGCAGGGCTATGGCGCGACGGCCGGCGACGCGCTGGTGCGCCACCCGGACGTGCGTGCGGTGTCGTTCACCGGCGGCACGGTCACCGGCAAGCGCATCATGGAGCGCGCCGGCCTCAAGAAGTATTCGATGGAGCTCGGCGGCAAGTCGCCGGTGCTGGTCTTCGACGACGCCGATTTCGATCGCGCGCTCGACGCGTCGCTGTTCACGATCTTCTCGATCAATGGCGAACGCTGCACGGCCGGGTCGCGGATCTTCGTGCAGCGCACGATCTACGATCGCTTCGTGCAGGAATTCGCGCGTCGCGCGAACAACCTGGTGGTCGGCGATCCGTCCGATCCGGGCACGAATCTCGGCGCGATGATCACGCGCCAGCACTGGGAGAAGGTGACGGGCTATATCCGCATCGGCGAGCAGGAAGGCGCACGTGTGGTCGCGGGCGGCGCGGACAAGCCGGCCGGGCTGCCCGACCGTCTGCGCAACGGCAATTTCGTGCGCCCGACCGTGTTTGCCGACGTCGATAACCGGATGCGCATCGCGCAGGAAGAGATCTTCGGGCCGGTCGCGTGCATCATCCCGTTCGAGGACGAAGACGAAGGGCTGCGGCTCGCGAACGATACGGCGTACGGCCTCGCGTCGTACATCTGGACGCAGGACGTCGGCAAGGTGCATCGTCTGGCACGCGGCATCGAGGCCGGGATGGTGTTCGTGAACAGCCAGAACGTGCGCGACCTGCGCCAGCCGTTCGGCGGCGTGAAGGAATCGGGCACCGGGCGCGAGGGCGGCGAATACAGTTTCGAGGTGTTCGCGGAGATCAAGAACGTGTGCATCTCGATGGGTTCGCATCACATCCCGCGCTGGGGCGTGTGACGGGCGCGGGGCGATTCGACGAAAAGACGCCGCAAAGACCATACGGAGACTGAACGATGGGCAAACTGTCCCTCGCCGCGAAGATCACGCACGTGCCGTCGATGTACCTGTCGGAACTGCCCGGCCGGCATCACGGCTGCCGTGAGGCGGCGATCCGCGGCCACCAGCTGATCGGCGAGCGCTGCCGCGCGCTCGGCGTCGACACGATCGTCGTGTCGGACGTGCACTGGCTCGTCAATGCCGGCTATCACGTGAACTGCAATGCGCGGTTCGCGGGCACCTACACGAGCAACGAGCTGCCGCATTTCATCCGCGACATGCAGTACGCGTATCCGGGCAACCCGGCACTCGGCCGGCTGATCGCCGAGACGGCCACCGAGCGCGGCATCGCGACGCGCGCGCACGAGATCGACAGCCTCGAACTCGAATACGGCACGCTCGTGCCGATGCGCTACATGAATGGCGACCAGCACTTCAAGGTCGTGTCGATCGCGGGCTGGTGCATGTGGCATCAGCTCGACGAAAGCCGCCGCTTCGGCGAGGCGCTGCTCGAAGCGATCGAGAAGAGCGATTCGAACGTCGCGTTCCTCGCGAGCGGTTCGCTGTCGCACCGCTTCAACGACAACGGCAGCCCCGAGGAATCGATCCACCAGATCAGCCGCGAATTCTTCCGGCAGGTCGACCTGCGCGTGGTCGAGCTGTGGAAGCAGGGCGATTTCAAGACCTTCTGCGCGATGCTGCCGGAGTACAACATACATTGCCACGGCGAAGGCGGGATGCACGACACGGCGATGCTGCTCGGGCTGCTCGGCTGGGACCGCTACGACAAGCCGGTCGAGATCGTCACCGACTATTTCGCGAGTTCGGGCACCGGGCAGATCAACGCGATCTTCCCGCTGGCCTGAGCGCGGCGGCCCGCCAAGCAACCGAATCCGACCGGAGATTTGCCATGCCTCACATCGTCGTCGAATACACCGCGAACATCCGCGACGACGCGCGCATTCCCGCGCTGCTGCGCACGATCAACGCGACGCTGATCGCGCAAGGCGGCGTGTTCCCGACCGGCGGCATCCGCTCGCGCGCGATCGAGCTGCAGGACTACTGCGTGGCCGACGGCACGGAGGACGACGCGTTCGTCCACGTGACGCTGAAGATCGGCGCGGGCCGCAGCGACGAAACGAAGCAAGCCGCGTGCGATGCGCTGTTCGACGCGATCAAGGCCCATTTCGCCGAGCTGTACGCGAAACGCTACCTTGCGCTGTCGATGGAACTGACCGAATTCAGCGAAAGCGGCTCGTACAAGCACAACAACATCCACGCCCGCTACAAGCGGGCCGGCTGAACCCCATTCCCGATCCGACCATGCTCGAACCCGCCATCATCGACCAGCTCGCGCACCGTCTGCACGACGCCGAGCGCGCACGCACGCAGATCCGCCAGATCTCGCTCGACCACCCCGACATCACGATCGACGACGCGTATGCGATCCAGCGCGCGTGGGTGACCCTCAAGCTCGCGGAAGGCCGCACGCTGAAAGGGCACAAGATCGGCCTCACGTCGAAGGCGATGCAGAACACGTCGCAGATCGACGAGCCCGACTACGGCGCGCTGCTCGACGACATGTTCTTCGAAGACGGCGGCACGATCCCGACCGGCCGCTTCATCGTGCCGCGCGTCGAGGTCGAGCTCGCGTTCGTGCTCGGCAAGCGGCTTTCGGGCCCGAACTGCACGATCTTCGACGTGTACGACGCGGTCGATTACGTCGTGCCCGCGCTCGAGATCATCGACGCGCGTAGCCAGTCGATCGACCCCGATACGAAACGCCCGCGCAAGGTGTTCGACACGATCGCCGACAACGCGGCGAACGCGGGCGTCGTGATCGGCGGCCGGCCGGTGCGGCCGCAGGACGTCGACCTGCGCTGGGTCGCGGCGATCATGTCGCGCAACGGCGTGGTCGAGGAAACGGGTGTCGCGGCCGGCGTGCTGAACCATCCGGCGAACGGCGTCGCGTGGCTCGCAAACCGGCTGTCGCGCTTCGATGTCGCACTGGAACCGGGGCAGATCGTGCTCGGCGGCTCGTTCACGCGGCCGTGCGCGGCGCGATCGGGCGACACGTTCAGCGTGGACTACGGCTCGCTCGGAACGATCCAGTGCTACTTCGAGTGAGGTGAGCGAACGATGCAGATTCCATCGAATGTGTTCAAGGCCGCGCTGGCGCGCGGCGACGCGCAGGTCGGGCTGTGGCTCGGGCTCGCGAATCCGTACAGCGCCGAGGTCGTCGCGGGCGCCGGTTTCGACTGGCTGCTGATCGACGGCGAGCATGCGCCGAACACGGTGCCGACGATCCTCGCGCAACTGCAGGCGATCGCGCCGTACCCGTCGCATCCGGTCGTGCGCGTGCCGTGGAACGATCCGGTGATCGTCAAGCAGGTGCTCGATCTCGGCACACAGACGCTGCTCGTGCCGATGGTGCAGAGCGCCGACGAAGCGCGCGCGGCCGTGGCAGCGACGCGATACCCGCCGCACGGGATTCGCGGCGTCGGCAGTGCGCTGGCGCGTGCGTCACGGTGGAATCGGGTGGGCGACTACCTGCATCGCGCGAACGACGAGATGGCCGTGCTCGTGCAGGTCGAGACGCGTGCGGGGCTCGACGCGATCGATGCGATTGCGCGTGTCGAAGGCGTCGACGGTGTGTTCATCGGGCCGGCCGACCTGGCCGCCGACCTCGGGCATCTCGGCAATCCGGGGCACCCGGACGTGCAGGCCGCGATCGACGGCGCGATCCGCGCGATCAAGGCGGCCGGCAAGGCGCCGGGCATTCTGAGCGCGGATGAGGCGGCCGCGCGGCGCTACCTGGAAGCGGGGGCGCTGTTCGTCGCGGTGGGTGTCGATACGACGCTGCTGGCGAGAAGCGCGGAGCGCCTGGCCGCGGAGTTCAAGGCGAATGGCGGCGATGTGGTGAAGAAGGGCGACGGGACGTATTGAGCCTGCCGGCGGCGGGACAGCGAAGGACGCTACGCGTCGCTGCGCCGGCCCGCCTCCATATACCTCCCCGGCGTCGTCCCCAGCGCACGCCGGAACATGTCGATGAACGCGCTGACGTTGTCGTACCCGAGATCGAGTGCGATCGTCGTCACCGGCACGTCATCCGCGATTCGCTCCAGCGCGCGCAGCAGCCTGGCCTGCTGACGCCACTGCGCGAACGTCAGCCCCGTTTCCGCGACGAAGCGGCGGCTCATCGTGCGCGCGCCGATGCCGGCCCATTCGGCCCATTCCTCCAGCCGCCGGTTGTCCGCGAGATCCGCGGCCAGCGCGTCGGTGATCTTCATCAGCCGCGGGTCCTGTGGCCGGACCAACCCCAGCGCCTCGACCTCCGACGACGCGATTTCATCGAGGATCACGTCGGCGATCCGCGTCTGCGCGGCATCCAGTTCCGAATCGCCCCAGCTTGCCGCGCGCTGCACGGCTTCGCGCAGCAGCGGCGTCGTGCGGATCGCGCGCGGCGCAGCGGGCAGTGCCGCGCAACGCGCTTCGGCGACGAACGCCGACCAGCCGGAAATCGGCCCGAACGAGCGCAGCGAATGCCGGCAATGCGGCGGAATCCAGATCGCGTGGATCGCCGGCACGACCCAGTCCTGGTCGTCGAGGCCGATTGTCACCAGCCCGCTCAGCGCGCCGACGAGCTGGCCGCGCGCATGCGAATGCGCCGGCGTGACACGCGGGTCGCGCTGCGACAGGAGGGCGGCGACCACGAACGGGCCGTCGTCGGACGTGACGAATCGGGCGGGCAGGAGCGGATCGGACATGGCCGGATTTCGGTATCGAATGGCCGTTATACCGGAGATCGGCCGGTTTCGCACACCTACACTGCGTCCATCGATGACAACCGGAGTACGACGCGATGCGAGCCGACCAGATGCTTCCCGACCATGCCGACCAGATTGAAACCGGCGGAACGACGATCCGCAAGGGGACCGTCGGCGCGTTCCTGGTCAACGCGCGTGTGCTGACCGACCCGAACGCGGCACCCGCCGATCGGATGCGCGCGGAGGCCGATGCGATCGACGCGTTGCCGGCGCTACGCGCGCTCGGTCTGTTCGACGTGCTGGAAGTGCGCGATCCCGCGTTGCGCGCATGGCTCGACGCACGCTGATGCGCACCGGAGCCGTCGATCGAGATCCCCGAATCAAGGAGTCTTCATGAAAGCAGCAGTCGTGACGGGCGCCGGCGAGCGTCCCGTTCATATGGAATTCGATGCGCCGCACGCGATGCCGGGCCACAGCCTGATCGACGTGACGGCGTCCGCGCTGAGCCGGATCGCGCAGGGGCGCGCGGCCGGCACGCATTACTCGTCGGAGCGACGCTATCCGTTCGTGGTCGGCGTCGACGGCGTGGGGCGTCTCGACGACGGTCGGCGTGTCTACTTCTTCGGCGCCCCCGTGCCGTTCGGCGCGATGGCCGAACGCACGATCGTGCCCGATACGCAATGCGTGCCGCTGCCGGACACGCTCGACGATGTCACGGCCGCGGCGCTTGCGATTCCGGGAATGTCGTCGTGGGCGGCGCTGACCGAACGCGCGCGGCTCGTCGCGGGCGAAACGGTGCTCGTCAACGGTGCGACGGGTACGTCGGGGCGGCTGGCGGTGCGGATCGCGAAGCGTCTCGGTGCCGCGAAGGTGATCGCGACGGGCCGCAACGCGGCTGCGCTGCAGGCGTTGCCGAGCGCCGGAGCAGATGCGGTCGTGTCGCTGCAGCAGGACGACGTCCATCTGGCGCGTGCGCTCGAACCGCATTTCCGTGACGGTGTGGACGTCGTGCTCGACTATCTGTGGGGCGCCAGCGCGCAGACGCTGCTGTCTGCCGCCGCGAAGGCGTTACCCGCCGGCCGCCGACTGCGTTACGTGCAGATCGGCTCGATCGGAGGCGCGGACGTTCCGTTGCCGGGGGCCGTGCTGCGGGCGACCGCAATCGAACTGATGGGCAGCGGGATCGGCAGCGTATCGCTGCCGCGCTTGCTGGCGTCGGTGCGCGGCGTGTTCGACGCGGCCGGGCCGGCAGGCCTCGCGATCGACACGCGCACGGTGCCGCTGTCCGACGTCGGCGAACACTGGGGCGATGTGAACAGCCTCGTGCGCACGGTGTTCACGATGCGCGGCGAGTGAGCGGCGCATCGACACGCAGCGTGCCGGACGAGGCGCGAGGGGGCGCGCTGCGCGGCGGCGGTCGGCGGTTCGCCGCGATGCCGCCGCGCATGACCTGGCTGAAGGGCGGTCGACCGACTCCGCCGCCCGCCGGCCCACGCGTCAGAACCGCTGCTGAATCCCCGCCGTGACACCGACCTGCGTCGTGCCGTATCCCGCGAAATCGCGCGACACGCCGACCTTCTGGTCGTGTTTCGCGATCGCGAATGCGCCGGCCGCATACAGCACCGTGCGCTTCGACAATGCGTAGTTCGCGCGCATCGACACCAGCGTCGGATCGGCGTCGCTGCCGCCCTTGATGTTCTGGTGATAAACGGCCGCAATCAGCGAGAATGCCGGCGTGAACTGATACGACCCGCCGAGCCAATACGTGTCGCTCAACTGGTTCGCCGCCGTGGTGCGGAACGTGCGTTTGTAGTTGCGGTAGCCGGCCATCGTCTTCAGGTTGCCGAAGTCGTAGCTCAGGCCGGCATGGATGCCCTGGATATAGTTGACCGTATCGGCCGGCGTGACGCTGTCGGCCGCGCCGTTCTGCCGGTCGAACGTGACGACCGCCGCGAACGGGCCTTTCTCGTAGCCGACCGCGAAGTCGTATTTCGAGCTGGTCTTCATGCTGCCCGGCACGTTGCCGAAGCCGTACAGCGCGCCGAACTTGAAGCCGCTGTATTCGCCGTCGTAGCGCACCGCGTTCGACGAGCGCGTGAACATGCCGTCCTTGCGGCCGCCCGTCGCCATCGACGACGACGCCCACGAGTAGTTCTGCGCGTAACCCATCGGGTCGAACGGCAGCATGTAGTCGTAGGTGACGGTGTAGTTGCGGCCGAGCGTCAGTTCGCCCCATTTGCTCTTCAGTCCGACCGTCGCGCGGCGCGCGAAGATCGAGTCCGGGCCGTCGTCGAGCGCGCCGTTCGCGAGGTCGATCCCGCTTTCGAGGCGGAACACGGCCTTCAGCCCGCCGCCGAGATCCTCGACGCCGCGCAAGCCCCAGCGCGACGTGTTCTTGTTGCCCGACTTGAGCTTGACCGAGCTGCCGCCTTCCGGCGCCGCGTGGTTCGTGTACTCGATGCCGGCATCCATGATCCCGTACATCGTGACCGACGACTGCGCGTGCGCGGCCGGCACGGCGATACAGGCTGCCGCGGCCGAACCGGTGAGGACTACTGTTCGAATGGAACGTTCTGCGCGTGACTTCATGTTGACGGTGTCTCCTTGGTTTTTGTGGACGGGTTGAAACGGAAAACGGGTACTCGCCGCGCCGTCGCCGGACGCCACGAGGCGTCCGCCGATGCGGGTCGCTAAGGGATGTGTTGCCTGAATGCATGCGCGGCGGCGCACCGGCCGCCGCGACCGGGTCAGCCCGCCTTCGCGAACGCCCAGCAGTCGTTGGTCGGGAATTCGATCCAGTGCTTGCCGGCCGTGCGCGGCACGTGGCCGAACGCGCGCAGGCGCATCTCGCCGCAATGGAACAGGTATTCCCAGCGGTCGCCGAGATACATAGACGTGACGAGGTCGGCCTGCAGCCGGTTCGCGCCCGGGCCGTCGGCGACCTGCACGCGTTCGAGGCGGATCACGGCCTGCGCGTCCTGGCCCGGTGAGAACGTGTCGCGGGCCAGCGCCTGCAGCTCCCAGCCGTCGCCGGCGAGCGTCACGCATTCGCCGTCGATCGCGGCGACGCGCGCGTCGATCCGGTTGTTGCTGCCCATGAATTCGGCCGTGTACAGCGATCGCGGCGCGCCGTACAGCTCGGCCGGCGTGCCTTCCTGTTCGATGCGGCCGTTGCGCAGCAGCAGGATGCGGTCGGACATCGCCATCGCTTCGGTCTGGTCGTGCGTCACGCACAGAGCCGACAGCCCGAGCGACACGATCAGTTCGCGCAGCCATGCCCGCGCTTCCTCGCGCAGCTTCGCGTCGAGGTTCGACAGCGGCTCGTCGAGCAGGATCACCGGCGGGTTGTAGACGAGCGCGCGTGCAATGGCGACGCGCTGCTGCTGGCCGCCCGACAGCTGGTGCGGAAAGCGTTCCGCGAGATGGCCGAGGCCGAGCTGGTCGAGCGCGGTCTGCACGCGGCGCTTCTGTTCGGCCGGCGCGACGCGGCGCAGCTTCAGTCCGTAGCCGACGTTGTCGGCGACGGTGCGGTGCGGCCACAGCGCGTACGACTGGAACACGAGGCCGAGCGAGCGCTGCTCGACGGGCAGGTCGACGCGGTTCGCGCCGTCGAAGAACACGCGGTCGTCGAGCTGGATCCGGCCGTCGGACGGCTGTTCGAGGCCGGCCACAGCGCGCAGCAGCGTGGTCTTGCCGCTGCCCGACGCGCCGAGCAGGCACACGACTTCGCCGGCCTTCAGTTCGAACGACACGCCCTTGAGGATCGGATTGGCACCGTAGCTGAGATGCAGGTCGTCGACGATGAGCTTATCCATGAAGTTTCACTCCGAAGCGCAGGGCCACGCCGAGACCGGCGCCGACCATCGCGATGTTGATGACAGAAAGCGCGGCAACCTGGTCGACGGCGCCGGTCGCCCACAGCGACACGAGCAGCGCGCCGATCACTTCGGTGCCGGGCGACAGCAGGTAGACGGCCGTCGAGTATTCGCGCTCGAAGATCATGAAGATCAGCAGCCACGCGGCGAGCAGGCCGAAGCGCACGAGCGGCAGCGTCACGTCGAGCGACACGCGGCTGCGCGTCGCGCCGACACTGCGGCCGGCTTCCTCGAGCTCGGGGCCGACCTGCAGCAGCGCGCTCTGGATGAGCCGCATCCCGTAGGCGAGCCACACGACCGTGTACGCGATCCAGATGCTCCACATCGAGTTCTTCAGCTCGCGCAGGCCCGGCACGAACAGGAAGATCCACAGGAACGCGAGACCGGCGAGCAGGCCCGGCACCGCGCGCGGCAGCAGCACGAGGTAGTCGAGCAGCTTGGTCGCCCAGTCGGGGCGGCGGTGGCCGGCGAACGCGACGAGCGAGTAGAAGCCGATCGCGAGCGCGCCGCCGATCACGCCGATGCCGAGCGTGTTGACGATCGCGCGCACCAGGTTGTCCTGCTCGAACAGCTCGATGAAGTTCGACAGCGTCAGCACTTCGGCGAGCGCGACGCCTTCGCCCCAATTGGTCACGAACGCGCGCAGCACGATGCCCGAGATCGGCACGATCACGGTCAGCATCAGCCACAGTGCGACGATCGCGAGCGCCACCCAGCGCCACACGCCGAGCGGCAGCACCGTCGCGCGGCCGGCCTTGCCCTTCACGGTGACAAAGCGGTTCGCGGTTTTCAGCAGGCGGCGCTGCAGCAGCACGAGCGGGAACGTGATCGCGACGATGCACACGGCAACCGCGGCCATCAGGTGATACGACGGCACGCCGAGCTTGTTGGTCAGCTTGTACAGGTAGGTCGCGAGCACGAGATGGCCTTCGGGATCGCCGAGCACGAGCGGCAGCCCGAACACCTCGAAGCCGAGGAAGAACACCAGCACGCCGGCGAACAGCAGCGCGGGCATCGTCATCGGCAGGCTCACGTCGAGCGCGACGCGGAACGGTCGGGCGCCCGTCACGCGCGCGGCTTCCTCGACGTCCGAGCCGAGATTGCGCAGCGCGGCCGACGAATACAGGTACACGTGCGGCACGTGCGTGAGGCCGACGATCACCGTGATCGCGAAGACCGAGTACACGTTCCAGGGCACGTTCTGCACCCCGAACAGTTCTTTGAACCACACCGAGTAGAAGCCGACCGGGCCGGCCGCGACCACGTAGCCGAACGCGAGCACCATCGGCGACACGAACACCGGCGTGAGCAGCAGCGGTTCGAGCCAGCGGCGGCCGGGCAGGTCGGTGCGCACCATCAGGAACGCGAGGATGCCGCCGAGCGGGATCGAGATGAACAGCATCCCGCCGGCGATGACGAACGAGTTCTTCACGGCCGACCAGAAATCGGGATCGCTGAAGACGAAACGGAAGCCCTCGATGCCGAGCGTCTTGTTCGCATCGAAGAACGGCGCGGACAACAGGCTCTGGAACAGGATGAAGCCGAGCGGCAGCGCGACCGCGACGGTCAGTACCGCGACAACGATCCAGCGCAGCATGCCGGCGAGCGGCTGCAGGCTGCTGACCGGCAGCGCGGGAATCGCGCCGCGCGGGCCGGTGGCGGGCGGAACGGCCGGTGCCGTGCCGCGGGTGCTGGTTGAAAGCATGAGTTCGCCCCTGCGGCCATCCGGATGGCCGCCTCTAGGAAGTCGGTATGGGGAAGGGGCCGCCCGCGCGACGTGCGGCGGGCGGCCGTTGGCCGGCCGAAGCCGATCAGCGGATCAGCTCTTGATCGCCTGCTGCCATTGCTTCAGGAACGCGAGCCGCTTCGACTGGTCCAGGTAGACGAGCAGGCCGGTGCCGATCTGGATCGGCTTCAGCGAATCGCCGAGTTCCTTCGTGAGGCTTGCGGCCGACGTCTCGCCGGTCACGTCCGTGCGGATCGCGTACAGGTTCGCCTGGTTGGCGATCATGGTCTGGCCGCGCTTCGACAGCAGGTAGTCCACCCACAGCTTGGCGGCGTTCGGGTTTTTCGCCTTCTTCGAGATCGTCGCGAGGCGGCTCACGATCTGCGTGTAGTCCTTCGGAAACACATAGCCGATGGACTTGTCCTTCTTCGCCTTCGCGTATGCATACGAACCGATGATGTTGTAGCCGATCAGGTTCTCGCCCGACGAGATGCGCTCCATCATCGCGCCCGTGCTCGACTGCAGCTTCGGGCCGGTCGCGCCGATCGCCTTCACGAGTTCCCACGTGACCTTCTCGTTCAGGTGCGCGTCCTGCGTCAGCGCGTTGAAGCCGACGCCCGATTTCTCGACGTCGTACGTCGTGAGCTTGCCCTTGAACTTGTCCGGTTGCGACGCGAGCAGCTTGATCAGCTCGGCGCGCGTCTTCGGCACTTCGTTCTCGGGGATCAGGCGCTTGTTGTAGACGATCGCGAGCGGCTCGAAGGTCGTGCCGTACGCCTGCTTCTGGTACTGCGCCCATTGCGGCACGTTCGGGCTTTCGGGCGAATCGTAGGACGCCATCAGGCCGTCGTTGACGAGCTTGACCTGCAGGTCCATCGCGGAGCTCCACAGCACGTCGGCGCTGGTGCTGCTCGCCGCGTTCTCGCTGATGTAGCGGTTGTACAGCTCGGTGCTGTTCATGTCGTTGTACTCGACCTTCACGCCGTACAGGCTTTCGAAGTCCTTGATCAGCGGGCGCACGAGGCCCGTGTCGGTCGTCGAGTAGACGATCAGCTTGCCTTCCTTCTTCGCGGCGTCGATCACGCCCTGGTAGTTACCCGGATACCCGGCCGGAACCTGTGCGGCGGCGCTGCCGGCGGCGGTGCCCAGGACGATCGCCAGCGCGGCGGCGAGGTGCTTCGGTGCAAACGGCATGTCTTCCTCCAGTTACGCATTGTGTTGTTCGAGTGACGGGGATGTTAATTGCGAGGCACTTTCAGCCTGCTTTCATTTCTGTTCACGGTCGCGTCGTTTGTGTCATGGATTTCCCGAGGTCGAAGGGGCCGCCGAGGCGGGTTTCGCGGCGCGCGGAACGGTTCGAAAGGGGGGAAGCGATGCTCGGGCGGGCGCGGAAGCCCGTCACGACGACGCGTTATGCGGAGGCCGCCAGCAGCTGGCCGAGGACCCGTCCGCCATGCCGGGCATGCGCGGCGGTCAGCGCGGCATACCCGACGACGACGCCCGCGTCGCGCCGGGCGCTTCGACAGAATTCGCGGATCGGCTGCAGCGCGATGCCGGCCGCGCGCGCCTGGGCGACATACGCGGCGGCGTCCATCCCGGGCGGCAGCCACAGCACGAAATGAAAGCCCGCGTGCTCGCCGGATACCGTGTACCTGCCGCCCGCGTGCTTCGCCAACTGGTCGAGCACGATGTCGCGGCGCTGGCGGTACGCGTGCCGCGCGGCGCGCAGGTGCTTCGCAAAATCGCCGTCGGCGATGAAGCGCGCCAGCGCCAGCTGCGGCGCCACGCCGACCGCGCGCGCGGTCGCGTGCCACACGGCCGACAGCGCCGGCCGCAAGGTTTTCGGCACGATCATGAAGCCGATGCGCAGCCCCGAGAACAGCGTCTTGTTGAACGAGCCGCAATAGATCACGCGGTCGCACGCGTCGAGCGATTTCAGCGCGGGCAGCGGGGCGGTCTGGTAGCTGAATTCGCCGTCGTAGTCGTCCTCGATGATCCACGTGCGGTTGCGCTGCGCGCGGTCGAGCAATTCGAGCCGGCGCGACACCGACATCGTCACGCCGAGCGGCGCCTGATGCGCGGGCGTCACATAGGCCGCGCAGGCATCGGGATGCCGGTCCAGCGACGCCATGTCGATGCCTTCGCGGTCGACCGGCACGTCGATCACGGTCGCGCCCGCGATCGTGAAGATCTGCCATGCCGACACGTAGCCGGGGTCCTCCATCAGCACCGTCGAGCCGGGCGTGAGCAGCGTGCGTGCGACGAGGTCGATCGAATGGCGGATGCCGGTCGTGATGAAGATGTCGCCGGCGTCGCACGGGATGCCGCGATATTCCCGCAGGTACGCGGCGATTTCGTCGCGCAGGCTGTCGACACCTTGCGCGGGCGTCGCGCCGAGGTCGTTTGCCGTCGCGGCCAGCAGGCTCGCGCCGAGCGCCTTCTTCCATTGCTGCATCGGCATCAGGCCGGGATCGGCGAGCCGCGCGGCGAACGGGACGCCGGGGCGCACGCCGTGTTCGGGTTCGGCTGCGTCCGGCGTGCTCGCCGGTGCGGGGTGTGTGTCGCGGGGACGAGGCTGCGCGGCCGCGCGCAGATAGCTGTCCGGCACCACCGCGCAGACGCGCGTGCCGGACCCTTGGGTGCGCGCGACGTAGCCCTCGGCGCACAGGATGTCGTATGCGGCTTCGACGGTGCCGCGCGCGATGTCCCAGCGCGCGGCCAGCGTCCGGCTCGACGGCAGCGGGCTGTCGGCGGGCAGCAGGCGCTTCAGGATCGCGTCGCGAATCGTGTCGGCGATGCATTCCTGTTTCGACTGCGGGCTGCTGGCCGACAACCCGGAAGGGCGTGGCAGGTCGAGCGGAATCGCGGCTTTGCCTCGCGGCATAGTGGTCCAGTCAATGGTCGATTTAATGGTCCTTCAGCTTATATCACTTTCCCCTTAGATTGCTGTCGACCCTCTCTCTCCGGACCGGAAACGGACTTGCCGCATGAAGACTCGTTCATTGCCCCAGCGGGGCTGGTTGTTCCTGTTGATGCTCGTCGTGTGCCTGCCGCGCGTCACGATCGATGCCTACCTGCCGTCGCTGCCCGCGATGGCCGATGCGCTGCACGGCACCGACGCGCAGCTGCAGCTCACGCTGACCCTCTACATGGTCGGCTATGCGCTGTCGATGCTGGTGTCGGGGCCGCTATCCGACCGTTACGGCCGCCGTCCCGTGCTGCTCGGCGGCCTGTGCGTGTACGTCGTCGCGAGCGTGGCGTGCGCGCTGTCGACCGGTATTCCGGCACTCGTCGTCGCGCGCATCTTTCAGGCGCTGGGCGGCTGCACCGGCACGGTGGTCGGCCGCGTCATCGTGCGCGAGCGCTATCCGGCCGCGACGCAGGCCGCGATGCTCGGTCATATCTCGGCCGGCATGGCGCTGTCGCCAGTGGTTGCGCCGCTGGCGGGCAGCGCGATTGCCGAGTGGTTCGGCTGGCGCGGCGTGTTCGGCTGGCTGGCGGCGGGCGGGGTGGTCGCGACCGCGATGGTGCTGCGCTACCTGCCCGAGACGCGCGAACGCGATGCACGACCGGCTCCGGGCCCGCGGCTCCTGCGGACCTACGCCGGCCTGCTGCGCGACCGACGTTTCCTGCGTTACTCGCTGGCGATCAGCTTCGTCTACTGCACGTACTACCCGTTCATCGCGGAATCGTCGACGCTGTTCCAGCGGCAAATCGGCGTGTCCGGCCCCGTCTACGCGGCGATCTTCGGCGTGACCGTGCTCGGCTACCTGATCGGTTCGAGCGCGTTCGCGCGGACCGGCAAGCGCTGGCAAGCCGATTCGGTCATCGCGGCGGCGGCAGTCGTCAATCTGGCCGGCGCCGCCGTGCTGTGGGTCGGCAGCGCGATCGCGCCGACGGCCGTGGCGGCCCTCGTCGTGCCGATGTTCGTCGTGATGATCGCCGTCGGGATCGCGATTCCGGCCTGCCAGTTCGCGGTGATGCAGCCCTACACGACGATCGCAGGCACCGCGTCGGGGCTGTTCTTCTTTATCCAGATGGCGATCACGGCCGCGTGCGGCGGCGTGCTGGTAGCGCTGTCGGACGGCACCGCGCGCCCGATGATCGTCGTTACGGCCGGCGCGAGCGTCGCGTTCGTCGCGGTGGTCGTCGGCTTTCGGGAGCGGCGCGCGACGGGCGATGCACGCTTCGCGACGGGCAACCGGTCCGCCGCCGAGCGCTGAGCAGCGGCCGCCAGGGCAGGGCGCGGCGGCCTGGCGGCCCCCGCGCAACCCGTGTTTCCGCGAGGCGTCGGCATGGAAAGGATCATGTAATGTAGCGGCCTGTCGCTGACCTTACCGGAATCCCCATGCGCGTGCTGCTCGTCGAAGACAACCCGAACCTGGCCCAGTCGCTGAACGACGCGCTGAGCGCCGCGCGCTTCGCGGTCGATCACATGGCCGACGGCGAGGCGGCGGACCACGTGCTGCGCACGCAGGATTACGCACTGGTGATCCTCGATCTCGGGCTGCCCAAGCTCGACGGGCTGGAGGTGCTGCGGCGGCTGCGCGCGCGCCGCAACCCGGTGCCGGTGCTGATCCTCACCGCGCACGGGTCGGTCGAGGACCGCGTGAAGGGGCTCGATCTCGGCGCCGACGACTATCTCGCGAAGCCGTTCGAGCTGACCGAGCTGGAAGCGCGCGCTCGCGCGCTGATTCGGCGCAGCCTCGGTCACGAGCATTCGCGCGTCGAATGCGGGCCGCTTTCGTATGACAGTATCGACCGCAGTTTTCATCTCGCGGGCGAGCTGCTGTCGCTCACGCCGCGCGAGCGCTCCGTGCTCGAGGTGCTGATCCTGCGCAACGGCCGCGCGATCAACAAGGACACGCTGTCGGAGAAGATCTTCGGGCTCGACGAGTCGGTCAACGCCGATGCGATCGAGATCTACGTGTACCGGTTGCGGAAGAAGCTGGAAAACACGGGGGTCGCGATCGTCACGCTGCGCGGCTTGGGCTACTTGCTCGAAGCGAAGGCGGAGAGCGCTGAATGACCCGCCGCCCGAACCTGCGCACGCAGGTCGCGCTGTGGCTGCTGCTGCCGCTGCTGGGGCTGCTCGCGCTCGACTCGTGGCTCACGTACCAGCGCGCGATGAGCGCCGCGCACGTCGCGTTCGACCGCACGCTGTCGTCGTCGCTGAAGTCGATCCGCGAAGGCGTGCGGCTCAACGACGGCGAGATCGAGGTCGACCTGCCGTATCTCGCGCTCGAAATGCTCGAGTCGAGCGACGGCGGCAAGATCTACTACCTGATCCGCGAGGACAACGGCCACACGATCACCGGCTATCCGGACCTGCCGCTGCCGCAGGGGCGCGATGCGGGCGACGGCGCGCTGTTCGTCACGCGCTACTACGACGTCGTCTATCGTGGCGAGCAGTTGCGGATGGCCGCACTGAGGATCCCGGTGCACGACGTGCCGACCGCGCAGTCGCGCATCGTGTGGGTGATGGTCGGCGAGACGATCGAGGCGCGCCAGGCGCTCGCGCGCGAGATCCTGATCGGGTCGCTGCTGCAGGAGGGGCTGCTCGTCGTGCTCGCGCTCGGGATCGTGTGGCTCGGCGTCGGGCGCGGGCTGCGGCCGCTGAACCGGCTGTCGGCGACGGTCGCGGCACGCAGCGAGGACGACACGACGCCGCTCGATACCGGCGCGATGCCGAGCGAGCTGGCGCCGCTCGTCGATTCGATCAACCAGTACATCGGCCGCACGCAGCGGATGCAGGTGGCGCGGCGCCGCTTCTTCGCCGATGCGGCCCATCAATTGAAGACGCCGCTCGCGGCCGTGCAGGCCGGCGTCGAGCTCGCGCTGCGACCGGACGAGCAGCCGCGCGCGAACGGGCACCTGCGGCGCGCGAACGGCGCGGTGCGGCAGGCTGCGAAGATCGTCCAGCAGCTGCTGTCGCTGTCGCGGCTCGATTCGGACAGCGGCCATGCGGTCGCGCACAAGCCGGTCGAACTGCACCGGCTCGCGCGCAGCGTAACGCTCGACTGGTCGCCTGTTGCTCGAGCACGCGATATCGATCTCGGCTTCGAGCACGAGGCTGATGTCGACGTGCTCGGGCAGTCCGATCTGCTCGGCGAGATGATCGGCAACCTGATCGACAACGCCGTTCGTTATGCGGGCGACCATGCGGTGATCACGGTGCGTGTGTCGCGCGACGGCGAGCAGGCGCAGCTGGACGTGATCGACAACGGGCCGGGCATCCCGGTGGACGAACGCGACGCGGTGTTCGAGCGTTTTCATCGCGGCAGCAAGACGCAGACGGTCGAGGGGACGGGGCTCGGGCTGTCGATCGTGCGGGAGATCGCACGCGTGCACCAGGGCAGCGTGACGCTGGGCGACGCGCCCGGGGGCGGGTTGGCCGTGGCTGTATGGCTGCCGGTGGCGATCGATGCAGGGCTGCAGAAATAAAAACAATTAAATCGACAATTCAGTGATCAATTTAATATCGTCGTAATGTGCTGCTATTTTTAACAGCTTCAAAAGCGGAATCTTTATACCTACGATAAATTGGCCGCCTGTTGCGCGGCCTTGTCTTGATGATTTAGGGGTGAATCAAAATTTAAGATTATTGAAAAGGACCACATCATGGCCACAGTACTCGACGAAGACGTTCTGCCGGAAATCGTTGTCGTGAAATTCAAGGTAAGCGGAGGGCAGGTCACGTCCGGGAGCGGAAAGGCACCGCTCATCTCCTTCGCCGCTGCTTTCAACACGGAAGGCGTGCAGGCGTCACTGCCGGAGGGTACCGGCTCGGTGCACGGTCCGGGTGCGGTTGTCTGGAGCCAGCGGCCCGCACCGACAAAAATCGCGATTCGAGGGAATTACTGGAATTTTCCGGCAAAGGAAGGCGGGGGGCACAGCAATTTGGTGCGCACCTTCTGGATGCACCTGCACGGTTACATCGGATTGGTTTCCGTCGCCAACTGGCATGGCATTCCGCCGGCGCCATTCCCGTTGCTGGATTTGACCTCGGTTACGCCGCGGAATTCGAAAACCGGAACGGCGAACTATACGATCTATCTCGATCCGAAAATTCCCGATGAAACGATCACGGTGAGCGATGCAGTACTTACCGAATTGTCGATTTAGAAATAAATGATCGATATGGTTTACAAATAAAGCGTCAGAGGAATTCGGGGTTAAATCATTTTGTCCCGGTGACGCATCGCGGCAAATTACCCGGTGCGTCACATTTTCAAGCGATGACTGGACCGGCCATCCGGCGGTCTGCACCGCAGGTCGATCAGTCGCCGAAGCCGATTTCCGCGTCGAGCGCCTGCCCGATTTCCAGGAAACTGCCCGCACCGCGTACGACGATCGCGTTGATGCCGAACGTCAGCGCGCCGTCGTAGTTCGGGTTCGCGCGATAGGTCTGCATCGTGTCGGTCGGCTCGTGCGGCCATGCCGGATCGGGCGCACCGGTGGCCTGGTCGATCGTCGGCATCGGGCAGCGTGTGCACAGCTTCACGAGCCGCAGCCGCACCGGCGTGTCGCCGTCGGTGTCGAGGTGCTTGACGAAATCCTCCTCGTATGCATCGAGATCCGACACGACGATGTTCGGCCGAAAGCGGTTCATCGGGATCGCCGGCGCGCCTTTCGCGGCGAGCCGCGCATTCAGGTCGTCGAGCGACGACTGGCCGATCACGAGCAGCGGATAGGCGTCCGAGAATTGCGTATGCGTATCGATGTCGCCGGTCCACTTGCGGTCGCAGCCGCGGCGCGCGTCGGCGCCGAAGCGTGCGAGCTTCGTCGGCACGCCGAGGAATTCGGTGAGCCAGGCGGCCGTTTCGGCGCCCGTGTCGATTGCGTCGACGGTGTCGCGCCAGACGGTCGCGGCCATCTTCGGCGTCGCGGGCGTCGCGTCGCCGTCGAGCGGCGTGCGGAGTTCCGGCATGCCCGGCGCGTTCAGCACGAGCGCATCGCTGTCGAGCGCCGTGCGGATCAGCGCGAGGCGCGGGTGCGTGCGCTGCGTGATCATCTGTCCGTCGCGATCGGTGATCAGCCAGTGGCGGTCGTACGCGAGGCCCGTTTCGAGCAGTTGCGCGCGCGTCAGCGCGACGCCGGCGCAGGATTTGATCGGATAGACGAAGAGTTCGGTGATGGCTGGCATGACGCTGGCTGAACGCGGGATGGTCGAATCGCGATTGTGCCAGATCGTGCCGAAGCCGTTCGGGCGGCCGTCGGCCGCCGCGTGCGTGGTCAGGCGAGCGGAAAGCCGGTATCGAACGTCGTGCGCACATCGAGCGGCTGGCGCAGCAGCCCGGCCTTCAGGTAGAAGTCGGCCGTGCGCTGCTGTTCGGCGATCACCGTGGCGTCGAGCGCCAGCCAGCGCGTGTTGCGGCGTTCGAACTGCAGCTTCGCGGCGCCCGGCGGAATGCCGATGATGCGCGCGAGCGCCGCCGAATACGCGTCGGCATGCCGATACGACCACGTCTGCGCGCGCACGACGCGCCGCAGGAAATCGTGCAGCACGTCGCGCTTCGAAGCGATCGCCGCGTCGGTCGCCGCGAGATAGCTGAGGCCCGACCACAGCCCGCGGCCGTCGACCAGCACGCGTGCGCGGCCGCTCGTTTCGGCAAGCGCGGTGTAGGGTTCCCAGGTCGCCCACGCGTCGATCGACCCGGTGGCGAGCGCCAGCATCGTGTCGGCCGGCGGCAGGAAGCGGAACGACACAGCATCCGGCGGCAGGCCGGCCGCGTCGAGCGCCTTCAGCGTGACGAAATGGCCGATCGAGCCGCGCGTGGTGCCGATGCGCTTGCCCTTCAGGTCGGCCGCGCCTTTCAGCGTCGCGTCGGGCCGCACGAGCACGGCCGTGCCGTACGGATCGGAACGGTTCGCGCCGATCACCTTGATGCGGGCGCCCGATGCGAGCGCGAAGATCACCGGTGCGTCGCCGATCGGGCCGCAGTCGACGGCCGCCGCGTTCAGCGCTTCGGCGAGCGGCGCGGCGGCCGGGAACTCGGTCCACGCGATGTCGTACGCGAGGCCGTTCAGTTCGCCGGCTGCTTCGAGCAGTGCGCGCAGCCCGCCTTTCTGGTCGCCGGCACGCAGCAGCGGGCGTGCACCCGATTGCGCACGCAGCGCGGCAGGCGCCGCGGCGATCGTGGCGAGGGCGCTTGCTCGTGCGAGGAAATGGCGTCGGGTCGGATTCATCGTGAAGTTCGGTTGAAGGAAGGGTTCAGGGATTCAATGCGGGAGCCCGGCCTGTACGTCGCGCACGGGCTCGTTGTCGACGCGCAGCAGCAGCGCGGTCAGTGCGTCGCTGCTCGTGTTGGTTGCGGCCGGCCGGGTCACCGCATCCGAGCGGCACAGCAGGTCGGCATCCGACCAGCCGGCGCTGCCCGGCAACGCGCGCGCCCGCAGCCAGCCGCGGCGATCGGCGAGCAGTTGCGTGCCGCCGAGTGCGTCGGGCGCGACGCCGGCAATCGTCGCGAACGCGCGCCATGCATCGGGCGTCGTCGCGACGCAGTTCGCGCGCGTGCTGGCCGAGGGCGCCACGGACGCACCGCGTTCAGTGACGAGCAAGGTTTGCCAGCGCGCGTCTTCCGGCGGCGGCGTTACGCCCGGCGCGAGCGCGACGATGCGCACGCGCTGGCCGTCGCGCCAGCGGTCGAGCGATTGCGGCGCGGCGTCGCCGCAGCGCACGTCGAGCGCCGGCAGCGGGACGGGCACCGGCCACGTGCCTTCCGCCTGCGCGCCGCTGCCCGCGGCCAGCGCCTTCAGGTAGTCGAGCACGGCCCACGTCTCTTGCGGGCCAAGTGTCGCGGCGAAAGCGGGCATCGTCGACGCACCGTGTTCGTCGCGTGTGCCGTGCCGCACGCGCCAGAACAGCTCGCCGTCGAGGCGACGCGCGAGCAGCGCACCGGCAAAGGTCGGCGGCCAGCGCTTGAGCGTGGCCGCGAGCGGCCCTTCGCCACGTCCGTCCACGCCGTGGCAGGCCGCGCAGCGCTGGACATACAGGTGCGCGCCGCGCATCACGCTCGATACGGAAAACGGCGCGGGATCGCGCTGGAAACTCGTCGGCACGGCGGGCGCGAGCCACAGCGACGTCGGCGGCCACGGCGCGAACCACGCGACGGCCAGCGCGGCGATCACGGCGATCGTGGACGGCAAACGCCGCTTGCGCGAAGCGAGCGCGACGCAGGCGAGTACGACGGCCAGCACCGTCATGGCACCCGCGAGCGCGAGTTGCCGCGTCAGTCCGGCATCGATGCGCAGCGTTTCGAGTGCGATGCGGTGTGCCCACGGCCATGCGGCCTGACCGTCGGCATCGCCCGTCAGGCCGACCGCGTGCAGCACGCGTGCCAGCGCGATTTGCGCGCGATACAGCAGTTGCAGGAAGGCGATTGCCCAGTCGGCGAACGGCGGTGCGTTCATCGCGCGCGTCTCCGCCGTGTATCAATCGTTCGTCGAACGGCACCTCGCATCTACCAGCTCGCATCGAGCCCGAGATGCCGCAGCGCGTCGTGGCGCAATTCGGCGAGGCGCGGGTCGCCGCGATGGCGCGGGTAGGGCAGGTCGACGTGCAATTCGGCGACGATCCGTGCCGGACGCGGCCCGAACACGATCACGCGCTGCGCGAGAAACAGCGCTTCTTCCACGTCGTGCGTGACGAGCAGCGACGAGAACCCGTCGCGTTGCCACAATGCGGTCAGCTCGGCCTGCATCGTGAGCCGCGTCAGCGAATCGAGCTTGCCGAGCGGTTCGTCGAGAATCAGCAGACGCGGATCGTTGACGAGCGCGCGCGCGAGCGCGACACGCTGTGCCATCCCGCCGGACAACTGATGCGGGAACACGTTCGCGAACTCCTGCAGCCCGACGCGCGCGAGCGCATCGTCGACGCGATGCTGCGCGGTGCGTGCCACGCCGCGCGCTTCGAGGCCGAGCGCGACGTTCGCGCGCACGCGCCGCCACGGGTACAGCGTCGGGTCCTGGAACACGACGATGCGCGACGGATCGGGCCGTTCGATCGGCACGCCGTCCTGCGCGATGGTGCCTTGCCGCGCAGCATCGAGCCCCGCGACGAGGCGCAGCAGCGTCGATTTCCCGCAGCCGCTCGGGCCGAGCAGCGCGACGAATTCGCCAGCCGCGACCGACAGCGTGACGTCGTCGAGCACCGGCAGCGCACCGCCGGGGCCGTCGAACGCATGGCTCACGCGGCGGATGTCGATGCGCGCGCCGCGCGGCGCGGTGACGGTGGGTGCCGCGACAGTGGCCGCGGACGGTTCGAGTACGGCGGCGCTCACCATTTAACGGTTCCTTTCTGCCACGCGAGCACGCGGTCGCGCACCGCGAACAGCAGCGCGATCAGCCCGGAAAACAGCAGCGCCATCACGATCAGCGCCGCATACATGTTCACGTACGACGCCCAGCCCTGCGCCCAGCTCAGGTACCAGCCGAGCCCCGACTTGACGCCCATCATCTCGGCGACGACCAGCACGGTGAACGACGCGCTCAGCCCCATGAAGATGCCGACGAACACGTGCGGCAGCGCGGCGGGAATCGCGACGCGCAGCACGAGGAAGCGCGCGTTCGCGCCGAGCGTGCGCGCGACGTCGTAGTACTGCTTGTTCACGCTCGCGACGCCCGACCACGTGAGCACCGCGACCGGGAACCCGGTGGCGAGCGCGACCAGGAACGCGGCGGCCGAATAGCTCGACGGGAAGAAGTAGAACGTGAGCGGCAGCAGCGCGGTGGCCGGCACGGGGCCGAGCACGCGCAGCACCGGATGCACCCAGTAGCCGATCCGGCGCGACCAGCCGATCGACACGCCGACCGCAAAGCCCACCGCGACGCCGTACGCGAACCCGAGCGCGAGCAGCTTCAGCGTGTTGCCGGCGCTGCCCAGCAGGCGCGGCCAGTCGTCGACGTAGACCTCGATCAGCGCCTGCGGCGGCGCGAAGAACGGCGTCGGCAGCCAGCCGGTTTTCGCGGTGACGATCTCCCATGCGGCGAGCACGAGCGGCAGTGCGACGAGCCACGGGCCGGCCGGGCGCACGCGCGCGAGCCGCGTGCGCGTCGCGGCGACGAGGTGGCCGAGCGTCGCGGCGGCGAGCAGCAGCGCGGCGATCGTCCACGCGGCCGTGCCGAACGTGTCGGTGTACGCCCAGTCGCTGAAGCCGACGATGCGGTTCGGCCACAGCTGCGTGAGCGCACCGAGCCCGGCCCACGCTAGCGCGGCGGCGATCCCGGTTGGCCAGGTGCGCGCGCGGCGCGCTTCTGCGGCGAGCGTGGCTTCGCAGGCCGTGCAGGCCGCGCGCGCGGAAGCGTTGGCGTTCGCGGCGCCGGCCGGGGCCGACGCGGTGCGTGCAGCGGAAGCGTGTTCGATCGTCGACATCGCGTCACCCCAGTACGTTCGCATAGACCTGCTGCGCGAAGCGCTGCGGGTCCGTGCTCTTCTTCAGCACGCTGATGCGGCGGAAATCGTCCGCATAGAACGCGATTTCCTGCTGCAGGTCGACGTTGGTCGGGTGATGCGTGTAGGTCAGCGTCGCGTACAGCTTGCGCAGGTCTTCCGGATTGATCTTCGGCGAGTACTTCGCGAACACCTTCGCCGCTTCGTTCGGGTTGTCGTGCGTGTATTCGGTGGCCTGCACGATCGAGCGCGCGAGCGCGGCGGCCGCCGGCCGGTCGTTGCGGACGAGGTCGCCGCGCGCGCCGATCACGCAGCACACCTTGCGTGCGTATTCGCCGGACAGGTTCGTCGCGAGTTCCGTATACGCGCCGTTGCTGCGCTTTTCGAGCAGATAGAGATTCGGGTCGCCGTCGGCGATTGCCTGGATCTCGCCCTTGTCGACCGCGACGCCGAGCAGGTCGGCCGGATACTGCCGCCACGTGATGTCGCGCTCGGGATCGACGCCGTTCTTCGCGAGCAGGATCGAGAAGAAGTGCTTGCCGGGCGCGGCGAGATCGCTGACGCCGACCGTCTTGCCCTTCAGCGCCTGCAGCGTCGTGACGCCGGCCGCCTTCGCGCCGAGCAGCCGCACGCAGCCGCCGTGCGAGCTGCCGATGATCTTCACGTCGAAGCCGGCTTCGAGCGGCTTCAGCCAGCGGTGGATCATCCCGACCGCCGCATCGGCCTTGCCGGTTGCGATCGATTCGAGCAGCTGGTCGGTCGACCCGCTGTAGTTGATCAGGTCGACCTTCAGGCCGTTCTTCTCGAAGAAGCCGTTCTCCTGCGCGACGACGATCGGCGTCAGGCAGAACGCATTCTGGTTCCACGCGAACGTGAGCTTCTTCAGCGGCGGCGCGGACCACGCCTTGCGGCCGAGCGTGATCGCCGGCGCGGCGAGCGCGGCGGCGCCGGCCGCGCGCAGCAGCCGGCGGCGTTTGTCGTCGTGCGCGTCGGCGGGCGCGGGAGCGGTGGTGTGGGTCATTGTCTGGTCTCCGGTCGTGCGGAAAGGCGCTCAGTCGAGCAGGTCGGGTTCGTCGGCGACGACCCGCGCAAACAGGCTGTCGAACGCATGCAGCGCACCGTCGGGGCCGCCGATCTGGCCGTGCGTGTGGCGCGCGGTGTCGTGATCGATCGGCTGCGGCGTGCCGGCCGCTTCGGCCAGCAACTGCGTGTGCGCGGCGTTGTCGAGCGCGATGTACCACCACGCGGCGGCCTCGACCGTCGGGCCGGCCGTCAGGATGCCGTGGTTCTTCAGGATCACGCCCTTGTGCGTGCTGCCGTCGGGCTTCGCGAGCGCATCGGCGATCCGTGCGCCTTCGCTCGTGTCGACGATCATCCCCGTGAAGTCGTCGAACAGCGCGTGATCCTCGTAGAACACGCACGCGTCCTGCGTGAGCGGATCGAGCGGGCGGCCGAGCGTCGACCATGCCTTGCCGTAGGTCGAATGCGTGTGCGCGGCGGCGACGACGTGCGGATGGGCTTCGTGGATCGCCGCATGGATCGCGAACGCGGCCTTGTTCAGCGGCCGCGTGCCGATCGCGGTTTCGCCGCGCGCGTTGACGAGCAGCAGGTCGGATACCTTGATCTGCGAGAAATGCACGCCGAGCGGATTCACCCAGAAATGGTCGGGCAGCTCCGGATCGCGCGCGGTGATGTGGCCGGCGAGCCCCTGCGCGAAACCGAAGCGCGCGAACAGGCGGAACGCGGCCGCGAGCCGCTCCTGCCGGTGACGGCGTTCGGCGGCGACGTCGATGCGCGGTGCGGTCGCGTCGAACCAGAAGTGCTGGCGCGGGGCTTCGGCGAGTTCGAGACCCGATGCAGTGCGCACGGGCGAGGAAAGGACGGCGGACATGATGGCGTGTGGCTCCGTTGGGCGTCAGGCGGCGCGGCGCGCTGCGTCGCGTGCGGCGACGGCGCTGCGCACGCGCGGAATCAGTTCGCGGCCGTAGTCGATCGCGTCTTCCAGCGGGTCGAAGCCGCGGATCAGGAAGGTCGTCACGCCGAGGTCGTAGTAGTCGAGCAGCGCATCGGCGACCTGTTCGGGCGTACCGACGAGCGCCGTCGAGTTCGAACGTGCGCCGGTGAGCTTCGCGATTTCGGTCCACAGCCGCTTGTCGACGCGCGAACCGCGGTCGGCCGCGGCCAGCAGGCGGCGCGCGCCTTCGCTCTGCTGCGGGCCGCCGGCGCCGAGGCCGGCCGCTTCGCGCAGCCGGCGCGTCTCGTCGAGGATGCGGTGCGCGCGCGCCCACGCTTCGTCTTCGGTTGCGGCGAGGATCGGGCGGAACGACACGGAGAAACGCACTTGCCGGCCATGCTTCGCGGCTTCGGCGCGCACGCGCGTCGTCAGGTCGCGCACCTGGTCGAGCGATTCGCCCCACAGCGCGTACACGTCCGCGTGTTTGCCGGCCACCGCGAGCGCGGCGTCCGACGCGCCGCCGAAGTAGATCGGCACGTGCGGCTGCTGGACCGGCTTCACTTCCGAGAAGCCCTGCTTGAACCGGTAGTGCGCGCCGTCGTGATCGAACGGCTGCGCTTCCGTCCAGATCCGCCGCAGGATGCCGAGATATTCGTCGGTGCGCGCGTAACGCGCGTCGTGGTCGAGGAAATCGCCGTCGCGCTGCTGTTCGCTGTCCGAGCCGCCGGAGATGAAGTGCACGGCGAGCCGGCCGCGGCTGAACTGGTCGAGCGTCGCGATCTGCCGCGCGGCGAGCGTCGGCGCCGTGAAACCCGGGCGATGCGCGAGCATGAAGTGGATGCGCTCGGTCGCGGCCGCCGCGAACGCGATCGTCAGCGTGGCCGACGGGCCGGTCGAGTGGTGCGGCACGAGGATCCGGTCGAAGCCGGCCGTTTCGTGGGCGCGAGCGAAGTCGCGCACGTAGTCGGGATCGACCACGGGGCCGGATGCCGGATGGATTTCCGACTGTTTCTGGCTCTGGATCATGCCGATGAATTCGACGCTCATCTGGGTCTCCGGTGCAGGGATGTCCCGGCGCACGGCCGGGCAGGAATGGAGCGCAGGTTAACGCCGCGATCATGCGGAATGGAAATAATCAATCCCGAATTGAATATCAGATTTGCATGGTTTGGGCCCGATCGCGTTACGCATACGCTGTGGGCTCGTGAATGATCGGGCGCGCGTTGGCGCCGTGTTTGCACTCCCCAGGGAATCCGTCTCGATGTCCGCCAGCCTTGCCGCTTCCTCGCCGTCACCGCAGCCTGCGCTGCGCCTCCTGCCTGCCGGCCCCGCCGACGATGCGAACGACGCGCGCGTCGCCGCGCTGCTCGACCGTCTTGCGCCCGAACTCGCCGCCGATGCGGCCCGCAACGATGTCGATGGCCGCTTTCCGCACGAGAACTTCGCACGGCTGCATCGTGCCGGGCTGATCGCGCAGGTCGTGCCGCGCGAGCATGGCGGCGCCGGTGCGACGCTTGCGCAGGCGAGCCGGATCGTGGCCGCCGTCGCGCGGGCCGATCCGGCGACCGCGCTGGTGCTGACGATGACGTACCTGCAGCATCGCGCGCTCAGCCGCGCCGACAACCGCTGGCCGGCCGAGGTGCGGCGCGCGGTGTTCGACAGCGCGGTCGCGCACGGCGCGCTGATCAATGCGCTGCGCGTCGAGCCGGCACTCGGCTCGCCGTCGCGCGGCGGGCTGCCGGCGACCGTTGCACGGCGTGACGGCGACGGTTGGCGGCTGTCCGGCCACAAGCTGTACAGCACCGGTATTCCGGCGCTGCGCTGGCTGGCCGTATGGGCGCGCACCGATGAGCCGGAGCCGCGCGTCGGCGTGTTCCTCGTGCCGCGCGAGCGCGACGCCGATGGCGACCGCATCCGCGTGATCGAAAGCTGGAACCACCTCGGTCTGCGCGCATCGGGCAGCCACGAAGTCGTGTTCGACGATGTGTGGCTCCCGGCCGACCATGCGGTCGACGTGCGCGCGCCGGACGCGTGGGCCGTGTCGGCCGCGACCCATGCGGATGCCGACGCGCAGGCCGACCAGCAGGCGTGGATGGTCGCGCTGCTCGGCAGCCTGTACGACGCGGTCGCGCGGGCGTCGCGCGACTGGCTGGTCGGATTCGCGACGACGCGTGCGCCGAGCGGGCTCGGCGCGCCGCTCGCGACGCTGCCGCGCGTGCAGGAAGCCGTCGGCGAAATCGAGGGCTGGCTGCACGCGAACCGCGTGCTGCTCGACGATCACATCGCGCGCACCGACGCGGGCAACGCGCCGCCGGTGACGACGAGCGGCCTCGTCAAGCGCACCGTGACCGAGCAGGCGATCCGCACGGTCGAGCAGGCGCTGAAGCTGTCGGGCAATCACGGGCTCAGCCGGGCCAATCCGCTCGAACGCCACTACCGCGACGTGCTGTGCAGCCGCGTGCATACGCCGCAGGACGACGCGATCGCGGTGGCGGCGGGGCGGGCGGTGCTCGACGCGGCAAGCGCGAGCGAAACGAAGGCCGAGGCAGGAGAAGCGCCACGCAACGAGGTCGAACGCGGTCGACCCGATGCGTGAGCCTGGCAGGGTGGGTGCGCGGGGAAACCGGGCGGCGCGCTGCAGCGGCCGCCCCGTCCGGTCAAGCGGCCTTGCCGTGCGGCTGCTCGGCCGCCGCGAACGCTGCGCGCGCATGCGCGGCGACGGCCGCGAGCGGCGCGTCGAAGCGGGCCGCATCGTGCCGGCGCAGCAGCCACAGATCGATCTGCGGCTTGAAATCGGCGAGCGGCACGATCTCGAGCGCGTCGCGCAGCGGGCTGCCTTCGACGAGCGGCAACGGCATCAGCCCGATGCCGAAGCCGTTCGCGACGCTCTGCAGTTGCAGGTCGCGGCCGTAGGTGTCGAGCGTGACGGGCATCGGCAGGCCCTGCGCGTCGAGCGCGCGCCGCAGGCCCGCGCGAAAGCCGCAGCCGTCCGGATTGAGCACCCAGCCGCGCGCGTGGCAGTCGGCGAGCCGGTAGCTGCGGCGCGGCCAGTCGCCCTTGCGGCCGACCGCCACGAGCCGCGTGGCCAGCAGGCGCTCGCCCTCGACCTGCGCCGGCAACACCATTTCGCGTGCGAGGAACACGAGTGCCGCATCGAGTTCGCGGCGCGCGACACGCTCGACGAGCCTGCCGCCCCATGCGGTCGTGACCTGCGTCGCGAGTGCGGGCCACTGCGCGGCGAGCCCGGCGATCAGCGCGGGCAGCATCAGTTCGCCGAGCCCCTGCGTGAGCCCGATCCGGAATTCGCCGGCGGGCGGCTGCTCGCCGGCCGTCAGCTCGCGCAGCGCATCGACCTCGCGCAGGATCGCGCGACACTGCTCGAAGACCTGCCGGCCGATGTCGGTCGGGCGCGGCGGCTTCGTGTTGCGGTCGAGCAGGATCACGCCGAGCGCTTCCTCGAGATTCTGGACGCGCCGCGTGATGGCGGGCTGCGTCATCCCGAGTTCGGCCGCGGCCTGGCTCAGGGTCTGGCAGCGGACGACTGCTGCAAAAGCGTCGATATCGCTAATTTTCATGTTTGTTCTGCATGGTCTTTCGGGTGCATCATGACGATCCATCATATTCGGCATCATATTCGAGGAGACGGCCGATGAGTACGCTTTCGTTGCAACAGACGCCGCTGCGTCCGTTCGTCGACGGTCTGGGCGCGCTGCTCGCGTCCGGCGCGAACGAGGCGCGCATTCTCGACGAGGGCGGCGCGCTGCTTGCCGCGCTCGTCGAACACGACGACTGGTTGCCCGACGCGTTCGCGCAGCCCGATCCCGAGCGCTATCGGCAATACCTGCTGCATCTCGACCCGGACGAGCGCTTCTCGGTCGTCAGCTTCGTGTGGGGGCCCGGCCAGACGACGCCGATCCACAACCACACGGTGTGGGGGCTGATCGGGATGCTGCGCGGCGGCGAGTTTTCGCAGCCTTACCGGTTCGACGCCGCGGGCAAGCCGGTTGCCGCGGGCGACGCCGTGCGGCTGGCGCCGGGCGAGGTCGAGGCCGTGTCGCCGCGCATCGGCGACGTCCATCGCGTGACCAACGCGTTCGACGACCAGGTGTCGATCAGCATCCACGTGTACGGCGCGAACATCGGCAAGGTCGAGCGCGCGGTGTTCCTGGACGACGGCACCGTGAAGCCTTTCGTGTCAGGCTATTCGAACGCCTGATGCGGGGCCTTCCGGCGCGGCCCGTTGCGGGTGCGCGGCGGCAGGCCCGAGATCGACCCGTTCCGCATTCTTCACCGACTTCAACGTATTCAACGCAGAGACATCGTGACGCAATCCGCCGATTCCATTTCCCGCTTTCCCGTCGCGTCGTACCAGGACGTGCGCGCACGCCTGCTGGCCCGCGACGAGCTCGCGCTGATCGACGTACGCGAGGAAGATCCGTACGCGCAGGGCCATCCGCTGTGGGCCGCCAACTTTCCGCTGTCGAAGCTCGAACTCGACGCATGGACGCGCATTCCGCGCCGCGACACGCCGATCGTCGTATACGGCGAAGCCGGCGGCGAGGATCTCGCGCCGCGCGCGGCCGCGAAGCTCGCGCAACTCGGCTACAGCGACGTGCGCTTGCTCGACGGCGGCCTCGCGGGCTGGCTGGCCGCGGGCGGCGAGCTGTTCATCGACGTGAACGTGCCGAGCAAGTCGTTCGGCGAATGGGTCGAGGCCGAGCGCCATACGCCGTCGCTGTCCGCGCAGGAGGTGCAGGCGCTGATCGATGCGAAAGCCGATGTCGTGATCGTCGATGCGCGCCGGTTCGACGAATACCAGACGATGAACATCCCGACGTCGACGAGCGTGCCGGGCGCGGAACTCGTGCTGCGCGTGCGTGCGCTCGCGCCGAATCCGAAGACGCAGGTGGTCGTCAACTGCGCGGGCCGCACCCGCAGCATCATCGGCACGCAGTCGCTCGTCAACGCGGGGCTGCCGAATCCGGTCGCGGCACTGCGCAACGGCACGATCGGCTGGACGCTCGCGGGCCAGACGCTCGAGCGCGGCGCGGCGCGCCGCTTTCCGGATGAAATCGACGCGGCGCAGCGCGCGCAGGCGCGCCAGGCCGCACGCGCAGTGGCCGAGCGCGCCGGCGTGCCGCGCATCGCGCTGGCCGAGGTCGCCGCGCTCGACGCGCCGGGCCGCACGCTGTACCGCTTCGACGTGCGCACGCCGGAGGAATACGAAGCCGGCCACCTGCCGGGCTTCCTGAGCACGCCGGGCGGCCAGCTCGTGCAGGAGACCGACCATCACGCGGCCGTGCGCGGCGCGCGGATCGTGCTCGCCGACGACGACGGCGTGCGCGCGGACATGACCGCATCGTGGCTCGCGCAGATGGGCTGGGACGTGCGTGTCGTGGAACCGGCCGGCGCGGCGGCGTTCACCGAGCGCGGCCAGCCGCCGCGCGACGTGCCGGCGACGCCGCCCGCGGCCGACGTGTCGCCCGCGACGCTCGCGGGCTGGCTGAGGGAGGCCGTACCCGGCGAACTGGCGATCGTCGACGTGACGGCCAGCGCGAACTACGTGAAGCGCCATATTCCGGGCGCGTGGTTCGCCGTGCGTGCGCAGTTGCGCGACGCGCTCGCGGCGATCCCGCCCGCGAAGCGCTATGTGTTCACGTGCGGATCGAGCCTGCTGGCGCGCTTCGCGGCGGACGATGCGCGTGCGTTGCTGCCGGCCTCGGCCGAGATCCGGGTGCTGACCGGTGGCACGGCCGCGTGGATCGACGCCGGGCTGCCGCTCGAAAGCGGCGAGACGCATCTCGCGTCGCCGCGCGTCGACCGCTACCGGCGCCCGTACGAAGGCACCGACAACGCGGCGGCCGCGATGCAGGCGTATCTCGATTGGGAATACGGGCTGGTCGACCAGTTGAAGCGGGACGGCACGCACCACTTCAACGTGATCTGACCGATGCGGTGCAACCGGGCGCGGCGCCCGGTTCGCATGTATCAGCGCTTGAACGTATCGACGGCCGTGCGGCCGACGGCCGGATCGTCGGTGAAGAAGCCGTCGATGCCCGCGCGCAGGTACGCCTGGATTTCACGCACCGAGCCGGCCGTGTTGCGCGTGGCCGGCGTGCCGCCGTCCTTCAGCGACGCGGGCAGGAAGTTGTTCTCCGGGCGGAACGTGTACGGATGCACGACGAGGCCGGCCTCGTGCGCGTAGCGCACGTACGGCGTCGGCTGCTGCAGCGTGCCGTCCGCGGCAACCGCGATGATCGACGTCTTGTACGGGCCGACGCCGTTCGCGTAGGTCGCGATCTCGCGCATGCCGTCGCGCGTCGACAGGTCGCCGTAGGTGCGCTTGTCGTTCGCGTTCACGAAGTCGTACGGGCGCTGGCCGGCTTCGTCCATCAGCTGCACGAGCTTCCAGTTCGGCTGGCTCGACTTGATCCGGTTGCGGATCGCCTTCAGGTTCGCGACCTCGAACGACTGGATGTAGACGGTCGCCGTGCGCGACGTGTACGCATCCTTCAGCAGCGCATCGACGAGACGGTCCTCGAGCGGCAGGTTGATCGACTGGAAGTAGGTCGGATGCTTGGTTTCCGGATACAGGTGGATCGTGCGGCCGGTCTGCGCGGACATCTGCTTCGCGAGCGCGACGATCTCGTCGAGCGTCGGGATCTCGAACTGGTCGTTGTACGCGGTGTTCGCCGGGCGGACCTGCGGAATGCGCTCGCGCGCACGCAGCGTCTTCAGCTCGGCCAGCGTGAAATCCTCGGTGAACCAGCCGGTCAGCTGCGCGCCGTCGATCGTCTTGGTCGCCTTGCGGCTCGCGAACTGCGGCAGCACGGACACGTTCGTCGTGCCCGATATCTCGTTCTCGTGGCGCGCGACGAGCACGCCGTCGCGCGTCGACACGAGATCGGGCTCGATCACGTCCGCGCCGTCCTCGATCGCCTTGCGGTACGACGCCAGCGTGTGTTCGGGGCGCAGCGCGCTCGCGCCGCGATGGCCGACCACCTGGACTTTCGCGGAGATGGGCTGGGTGGGATCGGACGCCACGTCGTCGCCGCCGCACGCGGCGAGCAGGAACGCGGCGGCACAGGCGAACGGGACGTAGCGCAGGGAGGTCGGGCGCTTGAAGAGCATGTCGATGAACCTTCGAAACGGGAGTCGGAAAAGGGCGGTCGCTCCGTCGGCGCGGCGGTCGCGCCGAGCCGCACGGAATCGAACGGTGCGCGATCGTCGCACCGAATAATTACATATGTATTACTTCGACCTTTCCGTTTCTGTTTTTGGGGTGCAATCCACGCGGCAGGACCGATGAAGATGGCCTGGGGTGTGCCTCAATCCGGCCGCCTCGGGCAGGCCGCGCGCCGGATGCACTAAACTTGCGGGAATTTTGCATCGCCGCGCCGGGGCCGACGCCCGTCCGGCGCGACGATGCGGCGACTCGCGGGCCGGCGCGGGTGCCCGGCGCCCGTGTGCGTCCGGGGCCCGCGCCGGCCGATTTTTCCCGACCCATGACGACTCGAACCGATTCCGCCTTCCTGCTCGGCGACCTGCTGAAGAACGTTTCCCGCTCCTTCTACCTGACGCTGCGCGTGCTGCCCGACGGCATGCGCGACCCGGTCGGCCTCGCGTACCTGCTGGCGCGCGCGGCCGACACGATTGCCGACACCGCGCTCGTCGCGCCCGGTCGCCGCGCGGCGTTGCTGACCGACCTGCGCAACGAGGTCGAGCGGCTCGGCGACGGCGTGGCGCTGTCGCGTTCCCTCGAGGACGTGACGCGGATGCAGACCGATTCGCACGAGCACGTGCTGCTCGGCTCGATGGAACCGATGCTCGCGCTGCTGCGCGCCCAGCCGGACGCCGACCGCGCGTCGATCCGCAAGGTCGTCGCGACGCTCACGTCGGGGATGGAATTCGACTTGCGCACGTTTCCCGACGAGCAGTCGGGGCAGGTCGTGTCGCTGCCGACGCGCGACGAACTCGACCGCTACACGTACCTCGTCGCCGGCTGCGTCGGCGAGTTCTGGACCGACATGACGGGCGCTCACACACGCGCCGCGCGCGGCTGGAACCTGCCTGACATGCGCGAGAAGGGCATCCGCTTCGGCAAGGCGCTGCAGATGACCAACATCCTGCGCGATTGCGCGAAGGACCTGCGCATCGGCCGCTGTTATCTGCCGGACGACGTACTGGGCGCGCATGGGTTGAGCGTGGCCGATCTGATGCAACCCGGTGCGTCGGCGCGGGCGCGCGTCGTGCTCGCCGACCTGTTGCGCGTGACGCTCGACCAGTATCGCGACGCGTGCCTGTATGCGCTCGCGATCCCGCGCCGCTTCGTGCGGCTGCGGCTCGCATGCCTGTGGCCGATCATGATCGGCCTCGAAACGCTCGAGCTGCTGGCCGGCCACGACGCGTGGCTCGATCCGGCGAAGCCGGCCAAGGTGCCGAGAAAGCGCATCTACCGGATCATGGCGTCGTCGCTCGCGCTGGTGGGCTCGAACGCGGCGATCCGTGCGCGCATGGCCGCGCTCGCCGATGCGGTGACCGCGCGCCTCGCCGGCCCGGCATCGCGCTGAATATCGCCGGCGCGCCGCGCCGGCATTCCTGTCGGCCCGCGTTCGCCGGGCCGCTCCCTGTCCGATTTTCCCCACACGAACTGAAACGTTTTCATGATTTCGTTTCACGAAACATGGGTGTCATGAATGTCAGCGATCCTGCGCGGCGGCGTGAATCGCGGTGTCAGCTGCGATCGCGCATTTGTAAGATGAATTTTTGCCGAAGGCGTCTGACGACATTGGGCGGTCGCGTTGCACCCGTAAAAATGTAAAGCTAGGGTTTTCACCGGGAAATGCCGGAAAGGCCCGCCGCGTAAGCGTTTTCAGGTGTTATGTAACCGCTTGGTGAACCCGTGCGTTGCGTCGATCATACGATGACCGACTGCACATGTTGGGAAACAATTGGTAATCCGTCAGAATCGCGTCGGCATGTACTCGCACATGTGTCGGTCATAAAACCACACCAGAAAAGAAACATTCTTTGAGGACGGAGAATCAATGAAAAAGCGCGTCGCTTTCGCCATGACGGCAGTCGGTCTCGCAGCCGCTACCGCCGCCCACGCTCAGAGCAGCGTGACCCTGTACGGTATCGTCGACAACGGTATCGCTTGGCAGAACAACTCGTCGGCAGTCGGCGCAACCACGGGTGGTCACTCGAAGGTGCAGATGTCCACCGGCGTGTGGGCTGGCAGCCGCTTCGGCCTGAAGGGCAGCGAAGATCTGGGTGGCGGCACGAAGGCGATTTTCCAGTTGGAAGCCGGCGTCAACACGGCTAACGGCTCGTCGCAGTGGACCAACGGCATCTTCACGCGTCAGGCATGGGTCGGTATGACCAACGCCACGTACGGTACGCTGACGGCTGGCCGCCAGTACACCGCGTACTACACGCTGCTGTCGCCGTACAGCCCGACGACCTGGCTGACCGGCTACTACGGCGCACACCCGGGCGATATCGACTCGCTGGATACCAGCTACCGCGCGAACAACTCGCTCGTCTACATGTCGCCGAAGTTCTACGGCTTCACGGTCGGCGGTTCGTACTCGTTCGGCGGCGTCGCAGGCGCGACGAACCGCGGCTCGACGTGGAGCGCGGCGATCCAGTACCTGAACGGCCCGGCAGGCATCGCAGTCGGCTACCAGAAGATCAACAACTCGACGCTCGGCGGCGGCGTGTGGGGCGCGAACTCGACCGCGCAGAACGGTCTGGACGCGAGCGGCAACGGTGCGGAACAAGCCGTGTCGTCGATCAACAACGGCTACAAGTCGGCACAGTCGCAGCAGCGCGTCGCCGTGACGGCCGGTTACCAGTTCACGCCGGCGTGGGATATTTCGGCGTCGTACTCGAACGTCCAGTACATCCCGGGCGTGGGCTCGTCGTTCCGCAACACGGCGATCTTCAACACGGCTGGCGCCGTGCTGCACTGGAAGGCATCGGCTCAGTGGGACTTCGCCGCAGGCTACTCGTACACGCGTGCGACCGAGTCGAACGGCATCTCGAGCTCGGCCAAGTACCACCAGGTCACGCTGTCGCAGTACTACAGCCTGTCGAAGCGCACGGGCCTGTACGCAGTTGAGGCGTACCAGCACGCGAGCGGCAACACGCTCAACGGCGCGTCGGTCATCGCTGCAACGACGTCGATCGGTGACGGCGTGGGCGCAGGTTCGAAGCAGAACCAGATCGGCGTCGGCGTCGGTCTGATCCACCGCTTCTGATGTCGCGCGGCGCGCGAGCGCCGCTTACGGCATGCGGTATGAAAACCGGCCTTCGGGCCGGTTTTTTCATGGGCGTGCGCTTCGTGCGTCTGTCGCGTTCCGGCGCCGGTCGAGCCCGTACCGGCGCGCGCCGAAGCGGCCGTCCCGGTCACCGGGTCGCATCATCCGCCCAGGTCCCAGCCAGCGCCTGGAACAGCGCGGCCGTATCGGCGAGCCGGTCGGCCTGCGCGCGGGTACGGTCGAGCGCCGTCTGCAACGCCTGCCGTTGCGCGTCGAGCAGGTCGAACGTGCTGATGCCGCCCGCCGCGTAGCGGTTGCCGGCGATCGCGTTGCTTGCTGCCGCTTCCTGCGCGGCTGTCTCTCTGGCCTGCAATGCGGCCGCATCGTGTTCGACCGCGCGCAGCGCGTCGGCCACCTGCTGCAGCGCCTGCAGCACGGTTTCCCGATAGCTCGCGAACGCGGCGTCGTACGCCGCTTCGGCCGCGCGTTTCTTCGCGCGCAGTTCGCCGCCGTGAAAGAGCGGCTGCGTGAGACCGAGACCGACATTCCACACATTGAGCCCGCTGACGATATCCGCGATGCGCGTGCGCTCCGAGCCGATCCCCGCCGAAATCGAAAATCGCGGATACAGGTTCGCGGTGGCCACGCCGACGTTCGCGCTCGCCTGGTGCAGCACGGCTTCCGCCGCGCGGATGTCGGGCCGTTCGCGCGCGAGCGTCGACGGCAGCGCGACGGGCAGCGTGCGCGGCAGTGCGAGCGCATCGAGCGAAAGGTCCGGCAGCGCGGCGTCGGACGGCGGCACACCCAGCAGGATCGCGAGCCGGTGGCCGGCCTGCGCGAGGCGGGCCAGCAGCGGCGGCAACGACGCCTGCGTTTGCGCAAGCAGCGCGCGTTGCGCGTGCACGTCGGCCTGCGAGACGCCGCCCGCCGCGTAGCGCGCCTCGACGATGCGCAACTGCCGTGCTTGCGCGTCGACGAGCTGCCGCGTGAGCGCGACCTGTTGCGCGAGCGACGCGCGCAGGATTGCGGTGGCGACGACGTTGCCTGCAAGCGTCAGCCGCGCGGCGTCGAGCGTGTACGCCCGATAGTCGACCTGCGCACGCAGCGCTTCGAGCGCGCGCCGGTTGCCGCCGAATACGTCGAGCACGTACGACACGCTCACCGATGCGTCGTACAGCGTGAACGGCCCGGGGCTCGGCACGTTGGCCGGCAGCCCGAACGCGGCGGTATCGACTCGCTCGCGCGTGGCGGACAGGTTCGCGTCGACGCGCGGCAGCATCGTCGCGCCGGCCTCGGCCGCATGGTTCTGCCGCGCTTCGTCGAGCCGCGCGCGGGCTTCGGCGAGCGTCGGGCTGTTCTGCCACGCGGTGTCGACGAGCCGGTTCAACGGTTCCGAGTCGAACTGCGTCCACCAGCGTTGCGGCGTGTGCGTGGCCGCGGAGAAAGTCTGCATGTCACCGGCCGGGCCGGTCGCGGCGGCCGTGGTCGCGGGTGGCTCGCCACGCGTGTACTGCTGCGTGGCCGGCGCATCAGGTGTGCGGAAATCCGGCCCGACCGCGCATCCGGCAGCGAGCAAAGCGGCAGCGGCCAACGTGAAGCCGCGGGCAGCGAGGGACGCGCGATGCAAGGCCGGTTTCATCGCGTGCCGCCTAATCGAGCGTGCGCCGGTAGAAGCGCAACGCGACGCCCATCACGACGACGGTAAACAGCGCGACCGGCCACACGGACGGCCACAGGTCGGCCCAGCCGTTGCCTTTCAGCAGGATGCCGCGCACGAGGCGGTTGAAGTAGGTGAGCGGCAGCAGGTTGCCGATGAACTGCGCCCATTTCGGCATCCCGGCGAACGGAAACATGAAGCCCGACAGCAGGATGTTCGGCAGGAAGTAGAACACCGCGAGCTGCATCGCCTGCAACTGGTTCTGCGCGAGCGACGACAGCGTGATGCCGACCGTCAGGTTCGCGGCGATGAACAGCAGCGCGGACAGGTAGATCGCGAACACGCCGCCGACGAACGGCACGGCGAACACGAAGCGGGCGGCCGCGAGGATGATCGACACCTGGATCAGCCCGATGAACACGTACGGCACGATCTTGCCCGTCATCACCTCGAGCGGCCGCACGGGCGTCGCGAGCAGGTTCTCCATCGTGCCGCGCTCGCGTTCGCGCGTGATCGCGAGGCCCGTCATCATCACCATCGTCATCGTCAGGATCACGCCCATCAGGCCCGGCACGACGTTGTACTGCGTGATGCCTTCGGGGTTGTACAGCCGGTGCAGCACGACGTCGAACGCGGCCGGGCGGCCGTTCAGGTGCGCGAGCGGGCCCGTCAGGTCCTTGTCCGCGACGGGCTGCACGAGGCCCGGCAGCGCGCCGATCGCCGACGCCGTGGCAACGGGATCGGTCGCGTCCGCCTCGACGAGCAGCGACGGACGCTCGCCGCGCAGCAGCCGCCGCGAGAAATCGGCCGGCACGCTCAGCACGAACTGCACGTCGCCGCGAGCGAGCGCATGGCGGCCGGCCGCTTCGTCGGGCAGCGTCTCGACGATGTCGAAGTATGCGGAGTGGCGCATCGCGGCGATGAAGCTGCGCGTGAACGGGCTCGCGTCGGCGACGATCACGGCGGTCGGCAGGTGCTTCGGATCGGTGTTGATCGCGAAGCCGAACAGCGCGAGCTGGATGATCGGCACGCCGACGATCATCGCGAACGTCACGCGATCGCGTCGCAGCTGCAGGAACTCCTTCAGCACGATGCTCCACCAGCGCGCGACCGAGAACGATTCGCGCAGGCCCGCCCACGCGCTCATGGCGACACCCCGCCGGGCGGCCCGGACGTGCGGCCCATCATGTAGATGAACACGTCCTCGAGCGCGGTGTCGATCGGCATGACCTGCAGCGACGTGTCGCGGGCAACCTGCCGAAGCGTCGCGTCGAGCTGCGCGCGGTCGCGGCCGCTCACGTGCAGCGCTGAGCCGAATACGACGGTCTGCTCGACGCCCGGCATCGTGCGCAGCCGCGCGGACAGTTCGGTCAGGCGCTCGCCGGTGATCGCGCGCGTCGACAGGTGCTGGGACGCGACGATCTCCGCCGACGTGCCCTGCGCGAGCAGTTCGCCGTACGCGATGTACGCGAGCTTGTGGCAGCGCTCGGCTTCGTCCATGTAGTGCGTGCTGACGAGCACCGAGATCCCCTGCGCGGCGAGCCGGTGCAGTTCCTCCCAGAAGTCGCGGCGCGCGGCCGGGTCGACGCCGGCCGTCGGCTCGTCGAGCAGCAGCAGCTCGGGCTCGTGCAGCATGCACGCGGCCAGCGCGAGGCGCTGCTTCCAGCCGCCCGACAGCGCGCCCGTGAGCTGGTCCGCGCGGCTCGCGAGGCCGAGCCCGTCGAGCGCGCGCGCGACGGCCGCCTGGCGGTTGCGCATCCCGTACACGCGCGCGACGAAGTCGAGGTTCTCGCGGATCGACAGGTCTTCCCAGTACGAGAAGCGCTGCGTCATGTAGCCGACGCGCCGCTTGATCTGCGCGCTGTCGCGCACGATGTCGTAGCCGAGGCAGGTGCCGCTGCCGGAATCGGGCGTGAGCAGCCCGCACATCATCCGGATCGACGTCGTCTTGCCGCTGCCGTTCGGCCCGAGAAAACCGAAGATCTCGCCGCGCGCGACGCGCAGCGATACGTCCTTCACGACGTGCTTGTCGCCGAACCGCTTGTTCAGCCGGTCGACGTCGATCGCGTACGGGGCGGGCGGGACGTTCATCGCACGCTCACGGCGACGGGCTGGCCCGGATGCAGCTTCGACGCATCGGCCACGGCCGGGCGCGCCTCGATCATGAACACGAGCTTGGTCCGGCTCTCGTTGCTGTAGATCACGGGCGGCGTGTATTCGGCCTCGCTCGACACGTAGGTGATGCGTGCGGGCACGTCGGCCGCGCAGCCGTCGCAATGGATCGCGACCGCGCGCCCCGGCGCGAGCGACGCAATGGCGGCCTCCGGCACGAAGAAGCGCACCTTCAGGTTCTGCGGCGGCAGCATCTGCACGACCGGGTTGCCGGCCTGCACCCATTCGCCGACGCGGTACAGCGTGTCATACACGCGCCCGGCCGCCGGCGCGGCGACGCGTTTCTGGTCGAGCTTCCATTGCGCTTCGGCTACCGCGGCCTGCGCGGCGTCGACTTGCGCGGCCTGGGCGGCGACTTGTTGCGCGCGGCCCGGCAGGCGCGCGACGTCGACCTGTTTCTGCAGTTCGCGCATCTGCGCGGCGGTGGTCTGCGCGGACGTGCGTGAATCGTCGAGCTGCTGCTTCGACAGGCCGCCGGCCGCGTACTGGCGTTCATCGCGCGCGCGTTGCGCGGCGGCCCGTGCGGCCTGCGCGCTGGCCTGTGCGAGCTGCGCCTGCGTGACCGCGATTTCCGGCGGGCGCTTGCCGGTCTGCAGGTCGGCAAGCTGCGCGCGGGCGGCCGCGAGCTGATGCTGCGCCTGCAGTAGCGCGACCGTTTCGCTGACGGCTTCGAGCGAGAATGCCGGCGTGCCGGCGGCGATGGTCTGACCGCGTTCGACCGGCAATTGCGCCAGCGTGCCCGATTGCGACGACGACAGGTACACGAACTCGCCTTCGACGTAGCCCTGGTAGGTCGTGCCGTTGCCTGTCGACCGTCCGCACCCGGCGAGCAGCACGGCGGCGGCGGTCAGCGCGAACGGCAGCGCGCGGGCCGCGTTCACGATGGCCTCCGCGGCGACGGAGCCCGCGCAGGCGGCGCGGCGGCGGGCGGCTGCAGGCCCGAGCCGAGCAGCGCACGAACGTGCCGGTGCAATGCGTCGCGGTCGATCGGCGGCAGGCCGCGCGCGCTTTGCCACAGTTTCGCGGTAGCGAGCGGCAGCATCACGAGCGCGATGATCGAGTGGAACAGGAACGCCGGTTCGAGCGCGGGATTCAGCGTGCCGGCCTGCTGTGCGGCGCGGATGCGTTCGGCGAAGCGGCCGATATGGTCGAGCGGAATGCGCCGGATCATGCGCTCGCGCAGCAGCCCGCCTTCGTGGACGATCTCGCGCAGCCAGATCGACGGCAGCCACGGCATGCGGTGCGTGACGTCGAAGAAGCGGTCGACGAGTTCGGCGACGAGTGCGAACGGATCATTCTCGATCCGTCGCTCGGTCGGCCGCCACACGAACGCGACGGCCTGCACGAGCCGCTCCTCGACGATCGCGTCGAGCAGCTGTTCGCGGTTCGTGAAGTAGTAGTGGACCATCGCCGACGTGACGCCGGCGGCGGCGGCGATCTGCGCGACCGTCGTCGCGGCGATGCCGCGTTCGGCGAACAACCGGATCGCGACGTCGAGCATGTGGTCGCGCAGGTCGAAGTCGTCCACCGACGGGCGGCGCCCGCGCGGCCTGGCGACGGTGGATTTCGCGTTCATGCAATCGACGCTAATTGACGAGTTAGTTAATTTCAAGGAAGGGTTTTCGCCGCCATTGATCGAGATCGGGCGAGCGTCGAAGCGGGGTGCGACGAGGCGGCGGGCAGTGCGCAGCCGGTGTCGTGTAGGGAGCTGTTAACGGGGAATCGGTGAAGAACCGGCAGGCGAGCCGGTTGCGATGCGAGGTGCGCACGCGGTATCCCGCGCACGCGCCCCGCACGCGGATTACTGATCGATCGGCGACTTCAGCGGTTCATGTTCGCCCGTCAGCCCGAACACGACGAGCTGGGCGGGCTCGGTCGCGCTCGCGTTGCGCGACACCTGGTGGCGCGAACCGGGCGCCTCGTACCAGCCTTCGCCGGCGCGGTAGCGGCGCAGCGGGCCGCCGTTCACCTGCGACAGCACTTCGCCTTTCGACACGACGGCAAATACCGAGCCGAGGTGCCGGTGCGCTTCGGACGCCTGGCCGGGCGCATAGTCGACGGTCGCGACGACGGCAAGCTTGCCGGGCGCTTCGGGCACGGCCTGCTGCATGATCGCGTGCACGGTGCTGCCGGCGTCGTGTGCCTCAGCGGCGGCCGGCAGCGCGGCACAGAGTGCGAGCGCGACGCACGAGGCGGCGCGACGGAGCGGGGAGCCGGTCATCGTCGCCTCCTTACTCGGGCATCTTGCGGAACGCGATCGCGAAGCGGTTCCACGAGTTGATCGTCGCGATCAGCATCGACAGGTCGAACAGCTCCTCGTCGGTGAAGTGCGGCTTCACGGCTTCCCAGACGGCGTCCGGCACGTGGTTGTCGGCCACCAGCGTCAGCGCCTCGGTCCATTCGAGTGCCGCGCGTTCGCGCTCGGTGAAGAACGGCGTTTCGCGCCACGTGACGACGGTCGCCAGGCGGCGATCGGTTTCGCCGCCCTTGCGGGCGTCGGTCGTGTGCATGTCGACGCAGAACGCACAGCCGTTGATCTGCGACGCGCGCAGGCGGACGAGTTCGGCGAGGGGCTTCTCGATCGAGCTTTTCGCGAGGAATTCCTCGGCGTTGCGCATCACCTTGATCGCATTCGGGCTGGCGGCATAGAAATTCAGGCGCGGTTGCATGGCAGGTCCTTTTCGGTGGGTAGCGCCCGGTTGGCGCGACAGGACCCACTTTAAGTGGTCGACTGGCCTGCTTGAATAGCCAATTTCGTGGAAATTCAGGTAACCAGTGGCGATTCGCCGGCGCTGTCGGGGCCGAGCAGCGCGGCCAGCTTCGCGAGCGCCGTGTCGATGCGCGGCGCGTCGATCCCGCCATAGCCGAACAGCAGCCCCGCGCGGACCGGCACGCCGACGTGGAACGCCGAGATCCCGTACAGGCCGATGTCCTGCGCACGCGCCGCGCGGACCAGCGCCGCCTCGTCGAGGCCCGGCTTCAGGTGTGCGGCGAGGTGGATGCCGGCCGTCGGCACGATCGCGTCGAACCACGGCGCGAGTTCGCCGCGCAGGTGCGCGATCAGCATCTTGCGGCGCGCGTCGTAGTGTTTCTGTACACGTTTCAGGTGCCGCGCGAAATCGCCTTCGACCATGAAGCGCGCGAGCGCCGCCTGCGTCAGCGTGCAGGTGTGCCAGTCGACGATCTGCTTCGCCTTGGCCAGCGCGCCGCGCAGCGCGCGCGGCGGAATCGCGTAGCCGATCCGCAACTCGGGAAAGATCGTTTTCGAGAACGTGCCGACGTAGGCGACGAGGCCCGTGCGGTCGAGGCTCTTCAGCGATTCGACCGGGCGGCCTTCGAAGCGGAACTCGCCGTCATAGTCGTCCTCGATGATCACCGCGCGGCGGCGCTGCGCCCACTCGAGCAGCGCGACGCGGCGATCGAGCGTCATCGGCATCCCGAGCGGGAACTGGTGCGACGGCGTCACGTAGACGAGCCGCGCCTCGTCGGGCAGACGTTCGGTGACGAGGCCATGCGCATCGACCGGCACGCCGATCACCGTCGCGCCGAGCGACGCGAAAGCGGCGCGGGCGGGCGGATAGCCGGGATCCTCGACCGCGACGACGTCGCCGGGCCGCACGACGACACGCGCGAGCAGGTCGAGCGCCTGTTGCGCGCCTTGCGCGACGAGCACGTCGTCCCAGCTGCACGCGACCGCGCGGCTGAACCCGACGTAGCGCGCGATCGCGCCGCGCAGCTGCGGGTCGCCGGCCGGGTCGTGGTACTGGCCGGGGCCGCGCGCCTGCTGGCGCAATGCGTGATGCAGGCAGCGCCGCCACGCGTCGAACGGGAACAGCGTCTTGTCGGTCACGCCGCCGCGGAAGTCGAAGCCCGGCGAATCCTGCGGCGCGGGCATCGCGAGCGCGTTGGGCAGGTCGTTCCACAGCGCGCGTGCGTCGACCGCGCTGACGCGCGGCGTGTCCTCGACGATCGACGGTGCCGCCATCGCCGCGGCGTGCGGCACGCGCGCGAGGCCGTCGGCGACGAACGTGCCGTCGCCCGCGCGCGTGTTCAGGTAGCCCTCGGCGACGAGGCGCTCGAACGCGTCGAGCGTCGTCTTGCGCGACACGCCGAGCTGTTTCGCGAGATCGCGCGTCGACGGCAGCCGCGCGCCGCCTGCGAGGCGCCCGTCGACGATCGCGGTGCGCAGCTGCCGGAAGATCTGTCCCGTCAGGTCGTGACGGCCTTCGATGCGGATCGCGATGTCCATCGCAGTGGTTACCTCGATCATGATGATTCGGTGCCCGTCAGGATACCGGAAGTCGTCGGCCGGATCGGCGGCATGCGGAAGACGCCGCCGCCTGCGTCGCGCGATTGGACCGCAGCCCGCCGCTGCCTTACGATCCACGACAACCCCATACCGGAGCGATCTCATGCTGTCCGAAGACGAACTGGCGCTGCTCGACGCGATCCGTGCCACCGGCAGCCTGTCGCGCGCGGCCGCGCGGATGGGCAAGGCGCCGTCGACGGTGTCGCACGCGGCGCGCCAGCTCGAAACGCGATTCGACGCGCTGCTGTTCGACCGGCGCGGCTACCGGCTGCAGCTCACGCCGGCCGGGCAGCTGCTCGCCGACGAGGCGGTACGGCTGGCGCTGGATGTCGCGCGGCTCACGCAGCGCGTGCGGCAGGTCGCGAGCGGCTGGGAGGACCGGCTGTGGATCGTCAGCGACGAGGTGCTGGAGTTCGACACGCTGCTGCCGGTTGTGCGTGCATTCGACGCGCTCGACTCCGGCGTGTCGTTGCGCTTCACGCACGAAGTGCTCGGCGGCACTTGGGAAGCGCTGCGCGACGGCCGCGCGGACCTCGTGGTCGGCGCGACCAACGAGCCGCCGGCGATTCCCGGCTTCAAATGGTTCGAACTCGGTGCGATGGAGTGGGTATTCGCGGTGTCGCCGCGCCATCCGCTGGCAGCCGCGAGCGGCGTGCTGACGCGCGACGCGATCGGCGCGCATCGCGCGGTCGTCGTCGCCGATTCGTCGCGGCGCGCGGCCGGCCGCGCCTACGGGCTGCTCGGCGGGCAGGCCGTGCTCGCGGTGCCGTCGATGCGCGCGAAGATCCTCGCGCAGCGCGATGCGCTCGGCGTCGGCTGGGTGCCGCGCCGGCGCGTCGCGTCGCTGCTCGCGCGCGGCGAACTGGTCGAGAAACAGACGGCCGATCCGCGCGAGCCGAACCGGCTTTACGTTGCGTGGCACGGCGACCGCGACGGCCGCGCGCTGCAATGGTGGCTGGAGCAACTGCGCGAGCCGCGCCTCGCACAGCGGCTGCTCGACGGAATCGACGTGACTGGCTGAAAGCGGCTGTCCGAACATGTTCGATGTTTTCGAACATGTCCGTCGCGCCCGTCGTACGGCAAGGCCGCGCGCCGCGCGCATCCTGTGTTCACGGTCAACTCACCGGTTCACAGGAGAACATCATGCAACGCTTCGAAGGAAAGACGGTCCTCGTCACGGGCGGCAACAGCGGCATCGGCCTGGCGGCCGCCAGGGCATTCGCGGCCGAAGGCGCGCGAGTCATCATCACCGGGCGCGACGCCGAGACACTGGAAGCCGCCCGCCAGACGCTCGGCGAAGGCGCGCTGGCGATCCGCAACGAAGCCGGCAGCGTCGCGTCGGCCCGCGCGCTGGCGGACGCGATCGCGACGGCCGGCGCCCGGCTCGACGCGGTATTCATCAACGCGGGCGTCGCGAAGCTTGCGCCGTTCGCCGACAGCGACGAGGCCATGTGGGACCTCGTGTTCAACACCAACGTGAAGGGCGCGTATTTCCAGATCCAGTCGCTGGTGCCGCTGCTGAACCGCGGCGCGTCGATCGTGATCAACGGCTCGATCAACGCGCACATCGGGATGCCCGGTTCGTCGGTGTACGCCGCGAGCAAGGCGGCCGTCAATTCGTTCGCGAAGACGCTGTCGACGGAACTGCTGCCGCACGGCGTGCGCGTGAACGTCGTCAGCCCGGGCCCGGTGCAGACGCCGCTGTACGGCAAGCTCGGACTCGATGCGGCGACGCTCGACGCGACGGCCGACAAGATCAAGGGCCTCGTCCCGGTCGGCCGCTTCGGTACGCCGGAAGAAATCGCGTCGACGGTGCTGCACCTGAGCGCGGCGGAATCGGCGTTCATCGTCGGCGCGGAAATCATCGCGTCGGGCGGGATGGGCCTGCTCTGATCCGTGCCTCCGACGGAGACCGTCGCCGGGCGAAGCCACGCCGGGCGGACGGTCGCCGTCGCCTGCACGACGGCGCACGCGCACCGTGCCTATCGGGAAGCGCAGGCGCCGGCTTCGAGTTGCGTCACCGTGAGCCCGGAGAACGTCGCGCGGCCTTGCTCGGCGAACACGGCGACGCGGTCCGCGTCGAGCGGCGGAAAGACCAGGTCGGTCAGCGCCACGCGGCCGCCGTTCGCGAACACCTCGACCGACCCGCGATCGACGACGATCTCGAGCCGCACCTGCCCGCGCTCGAGCGGCAGGTTCACGATGTGCTCGCGGCTGAACGTGCCGGCGAAATGCGTGTCGCCGGAGCGGGAACGGTCGAGCGTCAGCGTGCGTTTCGCCGTGTCGTAGACGATCCGGGTGCCGGTCGATCCGTCGGCCGAACCTCTGACGATCAGGCCTGCGCGCGCCGCTTGCCGGGGCGCGATCGTCACCGTGATCCGCTGGGCCACGCCGCGCGTCGCGGCCGGCAGCACGCGCGTCGCGGAGTCGATCGTGAGGTCGCCTTCGTGCACGGCGGGCCGGCTGTCCGCCCACGCGCCGAATGCGGCGGCAGGCGCGACGACGAGCGTCGGTTCGCCGTCGATCGTCTTCAGCGACAGTTCGCGCGGCAGGGTGGTCGCGCCGCGCCACGGTGTGGTCGGCGCTTTCGCCGCGTAGTCCCAGTTGCTCATCCACGCGATCGCGACGGGCCGTGCGCCGGGCGCGCCCGAGAACGTGCCGGCCGCGTAGAAGTCCGCGCCATGGTCGACCCAGCGGAATTGCGCGGGATCGGAGCCGGCGGGCGCAATATGGTCGGGCACGAACGTGCGGCCGTCGAAGTCGCCGACGAAATACATCGCCCCGGAACCGCCCGCGATCGACCACGGGTTGACGTTGACGATCATGACCCACCTGATTCGTGTCGGATCGTCATCGAGCGGCAGCGGCACGAGGTCCGGCATCTCCCACAGCGCGCCGTCGTGCGGCACGCCCGGCCGCGTGAAGTCGCTCAGGAAATTCCAGTGGATCAGGTCGTCGGAACGATAGAGCTTCACGACCTGCGCGTCGGCGACGACCGTCGTCATCAGCCAGTAGCCGCCCGGCGCATACCACGACACTTTCGGGTCGCGAAATTGCTTCGATTCCGGATCGAGCGTGAGCACCGGGTTGTGCGCATACGGCTGCCAGGTCGTGCCCTGATCGAGGCTGTACGCGAGCGACTGGGCCTGGACGCCGGGTGCGTGACCCGAGCCCGGCTTGTAGACGCTCGTGTAAAGCGCGACCAGCGGCGTGCGGCCCGGTTGGCCGAGGCCGGACGTGTTCAGCGTGTCGGCGACGATCGAGCCGGAGAAGATTTCCTCGCTGGCGTTCGCGCGCATGGCAACCGGCTGCTCCTGCCAGTGGACGAGGTCGGTGCTCGTCGCATGGCCCCACGACATGTTGCCCCAGTCGTTGCCGAGCGGATTGTATTGATAGAACAGGTGATAGCGGCCGTTGTCGTAGACGAGCCCGTTGGGATCGTTCATCCAGTTGCGCTGCGGCGTGTAGTGGAGCGCGGGCCGCCATTGCGGCGTGCCCGGGCCGGCCGGTGCGCCACACGGCGCGGCGGCGGCCTGCGTGCACACCAGGCAGGCGAGCAGCAGCCGGGCGATCAGGAAGGAAAAGCGGAAAGACGTCGAATTCATGCGCGCGGTTCCGTGCTTCGTCGGGCGAAGCGGGAAAGGAGGGCGCATGCCGTCTTCGACGGCGGCATGCGCGATGGTCCAAAGAAAAAAGGGAGGCGCACACACGACACGCGCGATGAGCGCCTCCTCAACCCCGTGCCTTTACCGGCTTTCGTTATGGTTGGTTACGCTGTTTGCCGTCAGTTGTGGCCGGCTCCCGTGGCAGGCAGGTTCGCCGGAATGTCGCCGTAGCCGCCGAGCCCGCTGCGTCCATACGTGCGGTCGACCGCCGTCGACGTGCCGTTGATGTTCACCTTCACCGTCGGCGCGAGCGTGCCGCCGCGGCGCGGGCCGATCGCATCGATGAACGATTCGACGAGCCCGCCCGGCATCACGTAGTGCGAGTACGACTGGAATTCGCGCGGATTCTGGTTCGGATCCTGCGAATACGGCGCGCCGGCCGGCGCGGAGAAGTCGGTCGGGTTGCCGAGCACGAGGCCGCTGCCGCCGTTCAGCGGCAGGAAGTCGCTACGGATCCCGTTGCCGACGAAGCCGTACACGCCGTCCGGGCCGTCGACGCCGGCCGCCATCGTCGTGCGGTGGCTGATCGTGAACAGGTAGTACTTGCCGTCCTTCAGGTAGATCTGCGGGCGCTCGGTCTGGTCGTCGACGCAGTTCGCCGACAGGATCGGCGGCAGGAACTTCCACTCGGTCAGTTGCGGGTTCGTGGCGATCGCGAGGCCGACATTGGCCTTTTGATACACTGCGCCCGAATTCATCACCGCGTTGAGATCTTCCTTGTACGGATCGTTCGCCGCGTAGCCGAGGTCGGCATCGGTGCAGGTGCGTGCGCCGCGCGGGCCGCCCGTGTTGCCTTCGAAGACCATGTAGGTCTTGCCCGGGTGCGCGGGGTCGGTGAACACGAACGGATCGCGGAACGAGAAGTAGGTGTTCTGCTGGCCGGTCTGGTAGTAGTTGCCGTCCGGCTGCAGCAGCGCCTTGTGATCGTCGAAGCCGCTGAACCACACGTGCTTGTCGTCCGCGTGGATGTGGCCGTCGGTGCGCGTGATGATCGCCTGCGGCGGCGTGATGTCGGCGCCGCCGGGCGCCGAGCGGTTGAACGACGTCGCGGTGTAGTAGAGGCTGACGTTGTCGCCCTGCGTGAGGCGCGCCGAGCCCGACCATTCGGCGTTGTTGGTCATCGGCGCGGTGCCGAACACCCGGGCGCTCGCGCCGTCCGGGAACAGGTGGCCGCCCCAGGTCCAGCCGCCGTTCGCGGGGCGCTGCGACGCAGGGATGCCCGCGCGGCGGTAGAAGAAGCCGATGCGCGCATGGACGTGACGGTCGTCGAACGTGTAGCCCGCGTGCGGATCGGCGGTGAGCGAGAAGATCACCTCCCAGCCCTTGTAGCTGAGCTGGTTCGCGCGCAGGTCGGCCAGCGGCCAGGTGTCCCACACCCACACGTTCGAGTTGACCAGCGGGAAATCCTGCGGGATGTCCGGCATCGTCAGCGCTTGCGGCAGCGAGTTCTTGTCGGCGCCGGCGGTGTGCGATTGCGCGACGATCTGGCGGATGTCCGCGCGCGTCCAGCGCATCGTGAAGTTGCCTTCGGGATCGTAGGCTTGCTGCGTATGGGGCGTGGGCACAGGCGCGCCCGTGCCGCTGGACTGCGCGTGCGCGACGGACGCGAAGGCGGCAAGTGCGCCGCCAGCGAGCAGCAAACGTTTGGTCGCGATCGGGCGGAAAAGGGGAAAGTATGTCATCTCGTCGTCGTTTCCTGAAAAGGTGAAATTGAACGGCTGAGTGGGCATCGATGTCCAAACCGGTTTGGATGCTATTTCAAACCGGTTTGGAACGCAAAAGATATTTATTTGACGGTAATCGTTACTCAATGGAAATAATTACCCGGTCGGCGCGTCGCGGACGTCGGGCGGCCGGGCGGATCGGCGAATGCGAGGAACGACGGTGAAGGTGAATCTGAAGGCGCTATCGGACGCGCTCGGGCTGTCGCGGACGACGGTCAGTCGCGCGTTGAACGGTTACGACGACGTCAGCGAGGCCACGCGCGAGCGCGTGGCGCGGGCGGCGCGGGAAATGGGCTATGTGGCCGATCCGACCGCGCGCCGGCTGGCGACCGGTCGGGCGGACATGATCGGGATCGTCTATCCGTTCGGCGCGGGCGATCTCGGCGATCCGCGCTTCGGCGAGGTCGTCGCGGGCATCACCGAGCGGCTTGCCGAGCGCAATCTCGATTTCATCATCGCGTCTGCGCGACCGAACGCGGAACTGGACACCTATCGGCGGATCGTCGACGGCAAGCTCGTCGACGGGCTGATCGTCGCGCGCACGCTCGTCGACGATCCGCGCATCGCGTACCTGCAATCGAGCGCGTTTCCGTACGTCGCGTACGGCCGCACGCAGGGCGCCGAACCGTATGCGTGGTTCGATTTCGACAACGAGGCCGGTGCGCGCGACGCGGTGCGCCGGCTGCTCGGCTTCGGGCATCGGCGCATCGCGATGATCAGCGCGCCGCTGGCGCTGAATTTCGCCGCCCAGCGGCGCGCCGGCTTCCTGTCGGCGTTGCGCGAAGCCGGCATCGAGCCCGACCCGGCGCTGCTCGTCGAGTGCCCGTTTACGCACGACGGCGGGCAGCAGGCGGCGCGGGCCTTGCTCGCGCGCGATGCGCGGCCGACCGCGCTGCTGGTCGACAACAACATCGCGGGCGGCGGGGCGTTCAGCGCGCTCGTGGACAGCGGTCTGCGACTGGGCGACGACATGTCGCTGATCGTCTACGACGGCGTGCCGCCGGACATCGCGCATCCGTATCGCGTCACGGCTGTCGTACAGCCGACCGGGCATGCGTCTGGCCGCGCGCTGGCGGAGCTGATGCTGCGGCTGCTGGGCGACGGCGTGCGCGAGCATCGACTCGAGGCGCCGGCCATCGAGGCCGGCGACACGGACGGTCCGTTGCGCGACTAGCCGGCGCGCTAGCGGAAGGGGCGCGATCGGGCGCGGACGTTGCCGGATCGTGCCCCGCGTCGTAGCGACGAAAAGGCCATGACGTCGACAGGGGTGAATGCCCGTTTTACTAGACGACCGGTCTAATCCGGCGCTATCATCCGTTCCGTGAATGCGACGACGTATTCGGGCCTGGACAACAAGGACGCGAAAATGCCATTTCGCGCTGCGATGCTGTTCGGGCAGCGAGGCGCCGTCGTTTTATTTGGCCGTTTTCTAGACGACTGGTCTAATAGGGGCGCGCGGCATTCGGTGCAACGAATCGCACGTTGACGCGCGAACGCTGACTAACCGACAGGCGTGCCGCGCCGACCGGGCCCCCGGTTGCGCGGGCCCGTTTCCCCGTTCATTTCGAAGGAGTGTCCGATCATGAAGATTCTGGTTGTCCTGACCTCGCACGACACGCTCGGCGACACCGGCAAGAAAACCGGCTTCTGGCTCGAGGAACTGGCCGCGCCGTACTACACGTTCAAGGATGCGGGCGTCGAGCTGACGCTCGCGTCGCCGAAGGGCGGCCAGCCGCCGCTCGACCCGAAAAGCAGCGATCCGGCCGCGCAGACCGATGCGACGCGCCGCTTCGAGGCCGATGCGGCGGCGAAGGCCGAACTCGCGTCGACGCGCAAGCTGGCCGATGTATCGGCGGACGACTACGACGCCGTGTTCTATCCGGGCGGCCACGGCCCGCTGTGGGATCTCGCCGAGGATCTGCACTCGATCGGCCTGATCGAGCGCACGCTCGCCGCCGGCAAGCCGGTCGCGGCCGTCTGCCACGCACCCGGCGTGCTGCGCCACGTGAAGAACCCGCAGACCGGCGAATCGGTCGTGCGCGGCAAGCGTGCGACGGGCTTCACCAACAGCGAGGAAGCCGCCGTCGAACTGACGGAGGTCGTGCCGTTCCTCGTCGAGGACATGCTGAAGACCAACGGCGCGGAATTCGAGCGCAGCGCCGACTGGGCGCCGCATGTCGTCACCGACGGGCTGCTGATCACGGGGCAGAACCCCGCGTCGTCGGAGCCCGCTGCCGAGGCACTGCTCGCGAAGCTCGGCCGCCGGTAATTGATGGCATGGCGCCGGCGGGGCCGGCGCCGTTCCCGCTCCGTCGCCGGGCATGGCCGGCCCGCCGACGGCCCCGATCGCTCCGCCGCGCGCACCGCGCGGGGAGTCCCCAGTCGTTTTGCAGAACCAAGCAAAGGAGTCGTGGATGTCTGCCTTGTTCGAACCGTTCAAACTCAAGGATGTCACGCTGCGCAACCGCATCGCGGTGCCGCCGATGTGCCAGTACGTCGCCGAGGATGGCGTCGTCAACGACTGGCATCACGTGCATCTGGCCGGCATCGCGCGCGGCGGCGCGGGCCTCGTGATCGCGGAGGCCACGGCCGTGTCGCCGGAAGGGCGCATCACGCCGGGCTGCGCCGGGCTGTGGAACGACGCGCAGGCCGAAGCGTTCGCGCCGTCGGTCGGCGCGATCAAGGCGGCCGGCGCGGTGCCCGGCATCCAGATCGCGCACGCCGGCCGCAAGGCGAGCGCGAACCGCCCATGGGAAGGCGACGACCATATCGCCGACGGCGATCCGCGCGGCTGGCAGACCATCGCCCCGTCGGCCGTGCCGTTCGGCGCGCACCTGCCGAAGGTGCCGCGCGAAATGACGCACGACGACATCGCCCGCGTGCAGGCCGACTTCGTCGCGTCGGCGAAGCGTGCGCGCGATCTCGGCTTCGAATGGCTCGAACTGCATTTCGCGCACGGCTATCTCGGCCAGAGCTTCTTCTCGGTGCATGCGAACCAGCGCACCGACGAATACGGCGGCTCGGCCGACAACCGCGGCCGCTTCCTCGTCGATACGCTCGCGGCCGTCCGCAAGGTCTGGCCCGAGCATCTGCCGCTGACCGTGCGGCTCGGCGTGATCGAATACGACGGCCGCGACGAAGAGACGCTCGCCGAGTCGATCGCGCTCACGCAGCGGATGAAGCGGGAAGGGCTCGACATGCTGAGCGTGTCGGTCGGCTTCTCGACGCCCACCGCACAGATTCCGTGGGGCCCGGCGTTCCTCGCACCGATCGCCGAGCGCGTGCGCCGCGAGGCCGGACTGCCGGTGTCGTCCGCATGGGGGATCGACACGCCGCAACTGGCGAACCGCGTGGTGGCCGAAGGGCAGCTCGATCTCGTGATGGTCGGCCGCGCGCACCTGGCCGATCCGCACTGGCCGTACTACGCGGCCAAGCAACTCGGCGTCGAGCGTCCGTCGTGGACGCTGCCCGCGCCGTACGCGCACTGGCTCGAGCGTTACCGGATCGCCGACAAGGTGGCCTGAGCGGCCGTGGCGGCACGATGCGCCGGCGCGGCCCGCGCATGATGCGCGCCGCCGATCCGGCGCCGATGGATAGAATGGCGGTTCGTGCAGGCCGGTTGCCTGCGCGAACCGCCATTTTTTCATTTCGACAGAGGTGCCATGGGCGCACATGTCCCGTCGTCTCACGATTCCGCCGCGCGGCCGCGCGCGCAGCAGATCGCCCGCATCGTGCTGTATGCGGCGCTGCTGGTGCTCGCGCTGTGGGTGATCCGCGACTTCATTCCCGCCATCGCATGGGCCTGCGTGACCGCCATCGCGATGTGGCCGCTGCTCAAATGCTTCGAATCGCACCGGCTGTTCCGTGACCGGCCGACGCTCATCGCCACCGTCATCACGGCCGCGATCTCGCTGCTCGTCGTGCTGCCGGTCGCGGTCGCGGCCACCCAGGCGATCGGCCAGGCGCATGACCTGCGCGAGTGGCTGCGGACGATCCAGGACAACGGCATTCCGTTGCCGGACGTCGTCGGCCGGCTGCCTTACGGCTCGGCGCAGATCACCGAATGGTGGCAAGCCAATCTCGGCCATCCGCTGCATGCGTCCAGCGCGATGCATGGCATGAACAGCGAGAAATTCCTCGCGTTCGGCCGGCAGTTCGGCACCAAGCTTGCGCATGCGCTGCTCGAATTCGCCTTCATGCTCGTCACGCTGTTCGTGATCCTGCGCGCGGGCCACAAGCTGTCGGGCGCGTTGTTGCAGGGCGCGCGGCGTGCGTTCGGGCACAACGGCGCGGAACTGATTGACCGGATGGTGAAGGCCGTGTACGGCACGGTGACGGGGCTCGTCGTCGTCGGGCTCGGCGAGGGCGCGCTGCTCGGCATCGCGTATGCGCTGGCCGGCGTTCCGCATGCGGCGCTGCTCGGCCTCGTCACGGCGATTGCCGCGATGCTGCCGTTCTGTGCGCCGATCGTGTTCTGCGGCGCGGCGCTCTGGCTGTTCGTGCAGGGCGCGACCATGTGGGCCGTCGTGGTGGCCGTGCTCGGTTTCATCGTCGTGTTCGTCGCCGAGCATTTCGTGCGGCCGGTGTTGATCGGCAGCTCGGCGCGGCTGCCGTTCCTGCTCGTGCTGTTCGGCATCCTCGGCGGCGCCGAGACGTTCGGCCTGATCGGGCTGTTCGTCGGCCCCGCGCTGATGACGGTGCTGACGATGCTGTGGGCCGAATGGATTGCGTGACGATGCGCGCCGTTGCGCCGATTTGACGGAGCGGCGCAACGGGTTCGATGCGCGCGCAAGCATGCGCCGGCCGCAACGCTCGGCCACGATCCGGCTTGCACGCGGGCATGCCACGCAGGGATTCGTATAAAGATCTCTACATTTCTTTTCGATCCGGACCCAAAGGTCTAGTAGCATGGGGCTTTCGATCACGCCGGCATGGCGCAGCAGATTTCCCCAAGCATGCGATTGATTCCGATGTCCCGACCCGCGGCGATGCTGTCCCTGGCCGCGAGCTGCCTGATGTTGCACGGCTGCGCGTGGTTCGACTCGTGGCTGCCGTTCTCGTATTCGCGCACGCCGCTCGCACGGGCCGCCTCGCGGCATGGCGCGACGCGCGCCGACGTCGTCCGCGCCGGCGGCAACCCGCGCAGCGTGTGGATGGTCCGCAACGGCAGCGGCGTCTGCTACAACTACTTCATCGAGCACGGCAACGATCACCGCGAGTATTTCGTCGTGTTCGACAGGGCCGGCGTCGTCACGCAATACGGCTTCGATTCCTGCATGGACGCCGACCGCAAGGGCACGCTTCAGCCGGGCAAGAGCGCGTCGCGATAGTGCCGCCGCAACGCGCTGCGCGCGCGCGTCATACGGCCGTCACGCTATCGTGTCGACCACGCCGCCGTCGACGCGCAACGCCGCGCCAGTCGTGGCCGATGCCTGCGGCGAGCAGACGTACACGACCAGGTTCGCGACTTCCTCCGTCGTCGCCGGCCGCTGGATGATCGAACTTGCGCGCGCGCTGCGCACGAACTCCACCGCGATGTCGTCGATGCTGCGCCCCGTTTCGTCGGCCTGCGCCTTCAGCAGCGCGCGCACGCCTTCCGACATCGTCGGCCCCGGCAGCACCGAATTGACCGTCACGCTGGTGCCGGCCGCGAGCTTCGCGAGGCCGCGCGCGATCGACAGCTGCGCGGTTTTCGTGAACCCGTAATGAATCATGTCGACCGGGATATTCAGGCCCGATTCCGACGAAATGAACACGATGCGCCCGGCATTGCGTTCGATCATCCCCTTCAGGTAATGCCGCGCGAGCCGCACGCCGGACATCACGTTCATCTGGAAGTAATGTTCCCACTCGGCGTCGTCGATCTCGAAGAATGCCTTCAGGCCGTAGATGCCCGCATTGTTGACGAGGATGTCGGCATCCGGCGTGTGCTGCGTGATGCGCGCGACGCCGGCCGCGTCGGACAGGTCGGCGGCGACGCCGTCGAAGCTCGCGCCGGGCACGGCCGCGCGCAGCTGCGCGAGCGCAGACTGAACCGACGTGTCGCTGCGGCCATTGACGACGACGCGCGCACCAGCGCGCGCGAGCCCTTCGGCGATCGCGAGCCCGATGCCGGCGGTGGAGGCGGTGACGACCGCGGTCTTGCCTTTCAGATCGATGTGCATGAGCGTGACGGGAGAGGAGTGAACGGGATCCGCCGCGCGTGCCGCGGCGGCCGGAATTCAAAGCTTAGGCGAAATGGCGCGATCCCGCGTCGACGCCGGCAGGTCCGGTTGCGCGGCGGCGCACAGTCTTGTACGGTGAGCGTTCGCCGTCCGAACCGGGAGCCCGCCGCGTGAGCCGTACCGCCAACCGATCGATCGACCCGTCGCCGTTCTGGCGCGACGCCGCGCTGCCGTTCATCGAGGCGCGCACCGTCGACGACGGCCGCGAGATCTGCTACGCGAAGCACACGCACGACACATTCTCGGTGGGCGCGATCGTCGGCGGCACGAGCACCTACGTGAACGGCGCGACGAACGAGCACGTCGGGCGCGGCGTGCTCGTGATCATCGATCCGGAACAGGTCCATGCGTGCAACCCGTATGGCCCCGATGCGTGGGCGTACCGGATGGTCTATGTCGACGTGCCGTGGCTCGCGCGGCTGCAGCATGCGCTGGGGCGCGATCCGAACGGCGATTTTCACGGGTTTTCGCCGAAGTTGACGGAGCGGCGCGACCTGTTCGCGCAATTTGGCGGGTTCTATCGCACGCTCGTTTCGCCGTCGGTCGATCCGCTCGGCAAGGAAAGCGCTGCGGTCGAGTTCTTCACGCAACTGCACGGCGCGCTCGATCGCGAACTGCCCGATCCGCGGCCGGGCGACGACAACGCGAAGCTCGCGCGTGCGGCCGACTACATCGCCGCGCATTGCCGCGAGGGCGTGACGCTCGATGCGATCTGCGCGGCGGCCGACCTGTCGCCGTCATACCTGATCCGTGCGTTCAACGCGCGCTACGGGATGACGCCGCACGCGTTCCTGGTCGATCGCCGCGTGCAATACGGCCGCACCGAGCTGCGCCGCGGCCGGCCGATCGCCGAAGTCGCGCTCGATGCGGGCTTTGCCGACCAGGCGCATTTCCAGCGAGCGTTCCGGCGCATCGCGGCCGCGACGCCCGGGCAGTACCGAAGCGCGATGCGCTGACCGGCGGCGCGGCTATACGTCGAGCAGGAACAACGCGCTGCCTGCCAGCAGCAGCGCCATCAGCCGGTTGAACACGCGCATGCGCCGCGCGTTCGCAAGCCGATGCCGCAGCGACGCGCCCGCATACGCCCAGCAGGCGATCGACGCGAAGCAGATCACCAGATACAGCGCGGCGAATTGCCAGACCTGCGCGCGGTCGCCGTCGGCCGCATACGCGCCCATCGCGGCCACGCATGCGAGCCATGCCTTCGGATTGAGCCACTGCATCGCGGCGCCGGACGCCGCCGACGGGCCGGCCACGTCCGGGTCGGCCGACAGCCGGCCGTCGTCGAGCGCGAGCCGCAACGCCATGAACAGCAGGAACGCGATCCCCGACCACTGCGTGGCCGTCGTCAGCACGGGCCAGCGCGCGAGCGCCGCGTGCAGGCCGAGGCCGATCAGCAGAAAGAGCGCGACGAAGCCCAGCGTCGCGCCGGCCGCGTAGCGCAGGCCGGCGCCCAGGCCGTGACGGGCGCCCGCGCTGAGCGCGACGATGTTGACGGGACCGGGGGTAATCGACGAGGCCAGCGCGAACGCGGCCATCGAAACCAGCATGCTCATCAGGTGTCTCCATGCGAAATGTCGAAAGTCGCATCGAGACTACGGGAGCCGTTTCGGCCCGTATTGAAGAAAACTGCCCTCGGTGGCGCGGTCGGGATTCACGTCACGCTGAACCGGGCGCAACGCCCACGGGCCGATCGAAAGTCGTCGGATGCAGGCGTTGCAACCGACGCCGTCGAATCTTTCTTCACGAATGGGCGGGAGTCGCGAGCGCGTCGAACGCGTCGGCTTCCGGAAGCTGGCGCCACGACTCCGGGCCTGCGTCGATCTCTTCGACCGTCAGCAGACACGCATCGAGTTCGCGACGCAACCGGACGTGATCGATCGACTGCCCGATGAACACGATTTCCTGGCGGCAATCGCCAGCCGGTTCCTCCCATTTCTTCAGCACGCCGTCGCGACGATAGTCGTCGTGCGGCCAGTCCGACGGCGGAGTAAACCGCCACCATCGGCCAACGTAGCCCCACTGGAACGCGTCGCCGGCCTGCACGAGCATCGCGGTTTCGGCATATCGGTGCGCGGCCCAGACATATCCCTTGCAGCGCAGCAGTCGGCCGTTGGTCCAGGGGCGGCGCAGCCACGCGAGCAGGCGCGCCGGATGAAACGGCGCGCGTTCGCGATAGATCCACGACGCGATTCCGTATGTATCCGATTCCGGCGGGCGTTCGTCGGCCTGCATGCGTTGCATCCATCCCGGCGATTCGACGAGCGCCGGCAGATCGAAGCGTCGCGTATCCAGGACATCCGACGGATCGACCTTGCCGTGCTGCATCGGCAGGATTCGCGCCGATGGATTCAGTGACGCCAGAATCGCGTGCAGCCGCTCGAAACCCGCGTGGCCGATCCGGTCGAGTCGGCTCACGAGGATCACGTTCGCATATTCGACTTGTTCGATCAGCAGGTCCGACAGCTTGCGCGGCGGATCGGCATCGCTGCCGTTCGCGAGCGGGGCGTCGCGCGTGACCGGTTCAGTCGACGCGATCATATCCTCGAACGTCTCGCCGTTGACCACCGTGACGAGCGTGTCCAGCCGCGCGAGTTCGCTGAGGCTGAAACCGTCGCGGTCGAGAAACGCGAACGTCTCCGCGACCGGCATCGGCTCCGAGATACCCGTCGACTCGATCAGCAGATAATCGAAGCGATGCTGCCGCGCAAGCGTGCTGATCTGCTCGAGCAGATCGGCGCGCAGTGTGCAGCAGATGCAACCGTTGGTCATTTCGACCAGTTCGTCCTCGCCTCGATGCAGCTCGACATTGCGCCGCACGTCGTCGGCGTCGACGTTGATCTCGCTCATGTCGTTGACGATCACGGCGACCTTCAGGCCGGCGCGATTGCGCAGGATGTGGTTCAGCAACGTCGTCTTCCCGGCGCCGAGGAAGCCGGACAGCACGGTGACCGGAATCCTCGGCGGCGGGGCCGCCGGCACGTGCCGATTTGCCGGCGTCGTCATGCGCTCTGCCCGGACGCGCGATCCAGGTAGCCCTCAAACAGGTCGACCACGACATAGCCGTCGTCGGCGGCGTCGCCCCACAGATCCTTCACGCGGAACTCGACGTGATAGGTCGGCTGATGCGCGGCGCCGGTGTCGCCGTGGCCGATCGCGTCCGGGAATGGCCACGATTCGGTCGTCCGGTGCAGCACGACGCCTGCCTTGCCGCGAACGTAGCCCGGCGCGCGGATGTGTCCGCTGACGTATTCGTCGCGAACGACGACGCGATCGCCGACCTCGAACCGCGTCGACTCGGGCGGGGTCGCCCGGCCGCCGGATCGCGGCGGGTTCGCGAGCCGGAAAGGCGAACCGAGCGCGCGGTCGAGTTCATCCTGCGTGAGCACGCCGGTTTCGACGAGCAAGGTTGCGGTCGCGATCACGTAGCGCTCGTAGTAGCGCGTGCCGACGTGCTGGCGCACGTCGATGCGTTCGACTGCGTGACGTACCTCGTCGACGCTGAATTTTTTCAGTTGGTCCACCCCGACGAACATCAGGCTGTACGCGAGATGCTCCCAGTCTTCCTTGAAGACCGGTTTGTAGCCGAGGCTGTTGATCGTATGCGGCACCGGGCCGAAACCCTGGAATCCGCCGAGGTCGTGAAAGCCGTCCATATGTGATCTCCGAGATGAAGGTCGAGAGCGAAACGTGGTGCGCGTCAGTGCACGCGCGGCAGCGCAACGCCGATCAGCACGTCCTTGGTGACGAGCGCGCGCAGTTGTTCCTCGGTCATGTGCTCGCTGCCGGCCGGCCGCACGGGCAGCACGAGATAGCGGCTTTCGGCGGTCGTATCCCAGACCTTCACGACGACGTCGTCGGGCAGGTCGGTACCGAGCTCCCGCAGCACCGTGCGCCCTTCGCGGACGAGCCGCGCACGATATTCGAAGCCCTTGTACCACTCGGGCGGCAGCCCGAGCACCGGCCAGTTCGTGCATGAGCACAGGCTGCAGACGATCACGTTCTTCAGCGTCGGCGTGTCTTCGAGCGCGACGATGTATTCGCCCTGCGGGCCGGTGTAGCCGAACTGCGCGCATGCAGCCGTGCCGTCTTTCAGCAGAAGGTCGCGAAACGCGGGGTCGACCCATGCACGCGCGACGATGCGCGCGCCGTTGGCCGGATCCCAGGTCGTGGACATCAGCTCGGTCAGATTTTCGACATAGCCGTCGGGAATCAGGTTCTTCTCTTTCATCACGCGAAACAGCGCCCAGGCGCGTTCGCCGGGCGTCGAGGCTGTGTCCTCGGAAGGCATCGTGTTCATCGTGGGGCTCCTTGTCGTGGTTCGGGTCGACCGCCGCCACGGCGTGGCGACTGTGCCGTGGCGGGGAGGGGGCGCGTCGTGTCGGTCACGCTCGACGAGCAGGGTAAGAAGAGAAAAAGCGCGGTTCTTTGCCGGCACGGATCGGAAACTATGCCGAGACGGCCCCATTGCGCGGCAGGTGCCGACGCGCACCGGATGCACGGCGATTCGCGGCATCGACAGCCCATCCGGCATGAAACGGCGGCAGCCCGCGCACGTTTTGCGACCGCTGCGGGGCGCTGGCTGCGCAGGCCCGCCACAGCCAATTTCTTGTTCCGCCGGAAAACAGAAATGCGGATTTTGCCTTTCTATTCTCACCCTCAAGCGACGGCCGTCCGGTGTCGCGAATCGTCGGCACTCTACCGAGTACCGGCGGAATAACAGTCAACCAGCACCCCGCGATTCCACGGTCCGGCGACGGTTTCCGTTCGTCGTACGTCGAGCGTGGCGGTGTCTGCGCATCCAGGTGAGGAGCATGATGGACAACGTCAACAGAATGAAACTGAAGCGAATCGCGCGCTGGATCGGCCTGTCGCTGATGGTCGTCGCATCGCATTACGCGGGCGCGGTCGAGGTCGACCCCGGCGACTACGAGCAGTATCCGGTCGGCGCGACGATCGGCGTGCTGTACTACAACTATTCGGCGACGAACGCGTACTACGCGAACGGCCACCGGACGTCGGATTTCGACCTGCAGTCCAATGTCGGCATCGCCCGCTTGCTGCACGTGTTCCAGCTCACCGACAGGCTCACGATCGATCCGCAGGTGCTGCTGCCGTTCGGTCATATCAGCAGCTTCGGCAACGCGGGTGCGCTTGGCAGTACGAACGGTGTCGGCGACGTGATCCTGACCGCTCCGTTGAAATACCGCCTGAACGAAGCGAAGGACGTCGTCGCCGCGACGGTCTACGTTTACGCGCCGACCGGGAGTTACGACCAGAACCGCGGCCTCAATCTCGGCGCCAACCGCTGGTCGCTCGATTTCCAGGCAGCCTACATCAAGCACTTTTCGCCGCAGTGGGCGCTCGATCTCGTCGGCGACGCGATCTGGTACGGCAACAACACGTCGTACGGCGCGAGCGGTGCGACGCTGCATCAGCGGATGAGCTACAGCACCCAGGCGATGGTGCGTTACATGCCCGATCCGGGCACGTCGCTCGGGATCGGCATCACCCAGCTCTGGGGCGGCGAAACGAGCGTCGACGGCGCGGACAACAACGACGCGCTGCGCACGACGCGCCTGCGGATCACCGCGGCGAAATTCGTGACGAAGGCCGACCAGGTGCAAATCCAGCTCGGCACCGACCTGAGCGTGCGCAACGGTCCGAAGAACAGTGTGCTCGCGGGCCTGCGCTACGCGCACATCTTCTGACCACCCGCATGCGCCGGGATATGGCCGGTGCATGTCGCTCAGTGTCCCCAACGCAGATATCACGACACCCCATTCACTTCCCACGGAGGTCACGCATGGAATCCGCCATCGACAAACACCTGATCTGCCCGCGGACGCTGTCGCGCCGCGTCGCCGACGATTACCAGCCGCCGTTCCCGATGTACGTCGCCCGGGCCGCCGAAGACCTGAGCCAGGTCGTGATGGGCTATTTCGGCGTCCAGTATCGCGGCGCCGACAAGCGCGCCGCGGCGCTGGCCGCGTTGCGCCGGATCGTCGCCGATTTCGGTGCGCAGGACGGCCCGAACAACTTCGACCTGACGCAACACACCGACGACCAGGGCTACGAGAACCTGATTGCCGTCGGCTACTGGCGTGATCCGGCCGCGTATGCGCGCTGGATTGCGTCGCCGGCAGTCGTGGAATGGTGGGCCTCCGACGCCCGTCTCGCGGACGGGATCGGCTACTTCCGGGAAATCGTCGCGCCGCGCGCCGAGCAGTTCGAGACGCTTTACGCATTCACGAGCGATTTCCCCGGCGTCGGCGCGATCATGGACGGCGTCAGCGGCGAGATCGAGGAGCACGGATACTGGGGATCGATGCGTGACCGGTTCCCGATCTCGCAGACGGACTGGATGGCCGCGGACGGCGAGTTGCGCATCGTCGAGGGCGATCCGGCTCGCGGCGGCCGTGTGGTCGTACTGGCACACGACAACATCGCGCTGATTCGGTCCGGTCAGGACTGGCGCGCCGCGGAGACTGACGAGCGCCGACTGTATCTGGAGGAGATCGAGCCGACGCTGCGCAGCGGAATGGAGTTCCTGCGCGACAACGGCAAGGACGTCGGCTGCTACAGCAATCGCTACGTGCGCTCGATCGATCTCGACGGCAACGCGCTCGACGAAAGTTACAACATCGGCCACTGGCGCTCGCTCGACCGCCTCGAGCGCTGGGCCGAATCCCATCCGACGCACCTGCGGATCTTCGTCACGTTCTTCCGCGTCGTCACCGGGCTGTCGAAACTGCGGCTGTATCACGAGGTTTCCGTTTTCGACGCAAAACATCAGGTCTACGAATACGTGAACTGCCATCCGCGCACCGGACTGATGCGCGACGCCGTCGCCATCGCCCGCTGAATCCCGCCGGCGCCGCCAACACTGGCGGTGCCGCTTACCGAACTGGAGAACGTCGATGGCCATCAAACGCCCGACCCGCGAACAACTGTCCGACATTGCAGCCGGCTTCGGCTTTCATGTCGATTCCCGCCAACTCGCCGAATACGACGATGCGCTGCAGGCGAACTTCGACGCGTACGACGTGATCGACGCGCTGCCCGACCATCTGCCCGTCGTCGCGTATCCGCGCACGCCCGGCTACTGCCCGGAAGGCGACGAGAACCGTTACGGCGCATGGGCGCGCAAGAGCACGATCCACGGCGCCGCCGACGGCAAGCTGCACGGCAGGACGGTGGCCGTGAAGGACAACATCTGCGTCGCCGGTGTGCCGATGCGCAATGGCGCAAGCACGTTCGAGGGCTACGTGCCCGATATCGATGCGACCGTCGTCACGCGGGTGCTCGACGCCGGCGCGACGATCGCCGGCAAGGCGACCTGCGAGTACTACTGTTTTTCCGGCGGCTCGCACACGAGCGCGTCGGGGCCGGTGCACAATCCGCGCAAGGCCGGATATTCGTCAGGCGGCTCGTCGTCCGGCAGCGGCGCGCTGGTCGCGAGCGGCGAGGTCGACATGGCGCTCGGCGGCGACCAGGGCGGCTCGGTGAGAATCCCGTCCGCCTATTGCGGCATCGTCGGGATGAAGCCGACGCACGGGCTCGTGCCGTACACCGGCGCGATGCCGATCGAGGCGACCGTCGATCATCTCGGGCCGATGACGGGCACGGTGCTCGACAACGCGCTGCTGCTCGACGTCATCGCGGGCGACGACGGGCTCGATCCGCGCCAACGGATGTTGCCGCCGCGCGCCGATTATCTCGGCGCGATCCGCGACGGCATCGCGGGCCTGCGGATCGGCATTCTGCGCGAGGCGTTCGGGCTCGCGAATTCGGAGAAAGTGGTCGACGAGGCCGTGCGGGTCGCCGCGCTCCGGTTGCGCAAGCTGGGCGCGAGTGTCGACGAAGTATCGGTGCCGCTGCATGCGGCCGGCACCGCGATCTGGCTGCCGATCGCGGCCGAGGGTGCAACGCAGCAGATGATGAAGGGCAACAGCCACGGTTTCAACTGGGGCGGCCTGTACGTGACCGGCATGATCGATCATCACGCGGGCTGGCGCGAACGCGCCGACGAGTTGCCGGATACCGTGAAGGTGACGATGCTGCTCGGCGAATATTTCACGAGCCGGTATCGCGGGCGCTACTACGCGAAGTGCCAGAACCTCGCGCGACGCTTGCGATCGGCTTACGACGCGGCGCTGCAGTCGTATGACGTATTGCTGATGCCGACCGTCCCGATGCGCGCGTCGGAACTGCCGAAGCCCGGCTGTGCGATGTCCGAATCGCTGACGCGCGCGTTCGAGATGCTCGCGAATACCGCGCCGTTCGACGTGTCCGGGCACCCGGCGATGTCGCTGCCGTGCGGGGTAGCCGACGATCTGCCGATCGGGCTGCAACTGGTCGGGCGCCGCTTCGACGAAGCGACGATCTACCGCTGCGCGTATGCGTATGAACAGTCTTCCGACTGGCGTCAGACGACATTCGCATGACGTGCCCGGCGCGGCAGCGCATCGCCGCCGCGCCGCATGTCGGTCCGGCCGGCAACGCGGCTTGCACGGTTGCCGATTGGACAATGCGCTTTTGAACGGGCACGCTACCGGCTGCGTGTTGGCTAACCGATGTGGGGCACGACCATGACGATGCGTCCTTTCCCGCGCGCCGCAAGCGGCGACGCGCCCGGTCCGGCGTCCGGCAGCCCGCCGGACGAATGGACGAATTCGGCGATCGAGGTGGCGACCGACGGCTCGGTCAGCCAGCGTATCGAGTTTTGGCGCGAGACGATTCTGCGTTTGTTCGCGGACGTGCAGATCGCGGCCGTGCAGAAAGCCGATTTCTTCGGCCAGGTGCGGCAGCGCAAATGCGAAAAGATGCGAATCTCGGAAATCCATGCCAGCGAGCAGGCCGTGATTCGGCGCTATCGCCAGGCGCGGAGCGAGTATGAGGACAAGTATTTCGGCGTATTGATGCTCGAGGGCAGCCAATCGGTCGAGCAGGACGGCAAGATCGTCACGCTGCGCCCCGGGGATTTTGCGATCTACGACGCGACCCGGCCGCACCACCTGCAGTTCGGCCAGTCGTGGCGCGAGATCGTCGTGAGCATTCCCCGCGCGACCCTGAACCAGCTCGTCGTCGGGATGGAACACCGCACGGCCTCCCCGACGCACACCGGGGAGGGCGTCGGCAGCGTCATGCGTGCGTTTCTCGAGCAGATGTCGTCGCAGATCCGCAGCGTGACCGAGGAAGAGATGCGGCAGTTGTCGGATACCGCGATCTCGCTGATCGCGATGACGCTCGGGGGCATGCAGCGCAACGACGTCGCGCAATCGAGGATGAAGGCGTTGACACTGACGCGTGTCAAGCGGCATCTGCTCGAGCACCTGCACGATCCGGAGCTGAGCCCGATGATGATCGAGCGGTCGATCGGGATTTCGTCGCGGTACATCAACAAGCTATTCGAGGCCGAAAACACGTCGTTGATGCGTTACGTATTGAATCTGCGGCTCGAACGGTGCGCGCAGGATCTGGCGAATCCGCAATGCGCGGTGCTGCGCGTGTCGGACATCGCGTTGCGCTGGGGATTCAACGACATGTCGCATTTCAGTCGCGTGTTTCGGGAGCGGTTTGCGATGTCGCCGCGGGCATGGCGCGAGCAGGGCGGCAAGCCGCGCGCGTAACCCGTCCCGGGCCGCGTTCGCGGCACGCAGGCGCCGATCGGAAGAGCGGCTGGACGGCCGCTGGCGCGGCCGCCGTCAGTGCAGCGCGCGCGGCGCGTGGGCCGGACGCGGCTCTGCCGAATCGCCCGATCCGGTCGATCCGGCTGCGTCGGCCGCGCGCAGCGGTCCGCCCGCGCAGGGTTCCGTCGATACCGAGAAGCCGAACGTATTGACGCCGCCCGAGCACGCGACGAACACGCCGCCGCCGTGCATCTCGGCCACGGCCTTGACGATCGACAGCCCGAGCCCGTGGTTCTCCTTGCTGTTCGCGCGCGCTTCCTCGAGCCGGTAGAAGCGCTCGAACACGTGCGAGCGCTGCACCGGATCGATCGGCTCGCCGGGGTTCGACACGGCCATCTCGACGAGCGTGTCGCGGCGCGTGATCGTCACGTTCACCGTCGCGCCGGGCGCCGAATGCTGGATCGCGTTGATCAGCAGGTTCGTCATCGCGCGGCGGAACAGCGACGGGTCGACGGCCGCACGCGCGTCGCCATGCAATTCGGCGCGCAATTGCGCCTCGTCGAGCGGGATTTCGAGGAAGTCGAGCATGCGCCGCACCTCGTCGGCGAGCGACACATCCTTCAGGTCGGTCGCGCGTTCGCCGCGATCGCTGCGCGACAGGAACAGCATGTCGTTGATGATCACGCGCAGCCGCTCGAATTCCTCGAGGTTCGACTGCAGCGTCTGGCGCATCCGGTCGACCGAGCGGTCGCGGCTCGTCAGCGCGACCTGGGTCTGGCCGATCAGGATGCTGATCGGCGTACGCAGCTCGTGCGCGACGTCCGCGTTGAACGCTTCGAGCCGCGCGTAGGTTTGCTGGATGCGTTCGAGCGCGCCGTTGAACGACGTGGCGAGATCGCGCAGCTCGGTCGGTAGCGCGTCGGTGTGCAGCCGCTGGCGGCGGTTCGTCGCGCTCACGCTCGCCGCATCCTGCGACAGCCGGTCGAGCGGCGCGAGCCCGAAGCGCGCGACCGCGCGGCTCAGCAGCAGCGTGATGACGGTGGCCGTCGCAATCAGCGCGGCGAGCGTCCAGCCGAAGCGGCGCAGCATCCGCTGCGTGCGCTCGCAGGACGACGCGACGACCAGCTGCAGCTCCGGCCGCTCGCCGGCGCCGGCCAGCGTGACGGTCTTCGTCATCACCGCATAGCTGCTGTCGTTGAGCTGGTAGCGCTGGAACGCGCCGAACGGCGGGTCGAGCGGCACGCCATTGACGGGGCTGCCGAAGCGGAACGCCGGGTTGTCGCTGACGACCTGGTAGTGCGTCGAGCCGTCGGGCGGTTCGAGGTCGGCGAGCTTTTCCTGCATCAGGCGGCCGCGCTCGGCCGTGGTCGCGTGCGACACGATCATCGCGGCGACCTTGGCGCGCGTGTCGAGCGTCGCGCGCAGTTCGGCGAACAGCTGGCGCTCCATCATCACGAACAGCCCGCAGCCGACCAGCGTGAACACGAGCAGCGACACGATGCCGAACATCGCCGAGAGCCGCAGGATGATCGAGCGTTTCATGCCCGCCGCTCCGTGTCGCCGTCCTCGCGTGCCTCGAGCACGTAGCCCATGCCGCGGATCGTGTGCAGCAGCTTGTCCGCGAACGGGCCGTCGAGTTTCGCGCGCAGGCGCTTGATCGCCGTCTCGACGACGTTCGCGTTGCTGTCGAAGTTCACGTCCCACACGAGTTCGGCGATCGTCGTCTTCGACAGCACCTCGCCGCTGCGCCGCGCGAGCACGCCGAGCAGCTGGAATTCCTGCGCGGTCAGGTCGAGCCGCGTGCCGTCGCGCGTCGCGCGGCGGCCGATCAGGTCGACGCGCAGGTCGCCGATCGAGATCAGCGTCGATTCCTGCACGCGTGCGCGGCGCGTCAGCGCGCGCAGCCGCTCGATCAGCTCGAGGAACGAGAACGGTTTGGTCAGGTAGTCGTCCGCGCCGCCGCGCAAGCCCCGCACGCGATCGTCGACGCGGTCGCGCGCGGTCAGCATGATGACGGGGGTCTGCTTCTGCGCGCGCAACGCACGCAGCACGCCGAAGCCGTCGAGCTTCGGCAGCATCACGTCGAGCACGACCACGTCGTAGTCGAATTCGACGGCTTTCCATGCGCCGTCCTCGCCGTCGAGCGCGGTGTCGACGACCCAGCCTTCCTCGGTCAGGCCGCTCTTCAGGTATTCGACGACTTTCGGTTCGTCTTCGACGATCAGCACTTTCATGTTGGTATTCCGCTAACCGGGTTAAGGGTCGACGCCCGCGGTGCGCTGGGGGCTTGCCGCCGCGACGTCGGATGGCGTGGCGTCGTTCGTTGCGGCGCCGTCCCAGCCGCCGCCGAGCGCCTTCGCGAGAAACACGACGAGCGCCGCGCGCTGGCCCTGGATCTGCACGGCCTGGCGCTCGCTCGTCAACAATTGCTGCTGGGCCGTCAGCACGTCGATGAATGGCGTCAGGCCGCCCGCGTAGCGGTCCTGCGCGAGCGACACGAGCTTGCGCGCGTCGTCGACGGCCGCCGCTGCCTGCTGCGCGGCGTCGGCGAGGATCGACAGACCCGTGACCGCATTTTGCACTTCCTGGAACGCGGTGAGCACGGTCTGCCGGTAGCTGGCCTGCGCGGCGACGTAGCCGGCCTGCGCGAAATCGACGCCGGCCTTCAGCCGGCCGCCTTCGAACAGCGGCTGGCTGAGCGACCCGCCGACCGACCACAGCAGCGCCGGCACGGTGAACAGGCCCGCGAAGCGCGTCGCATCCCAGCCGATGTCGGGCGACAGCGTGATGCGCGGGAAATACGCGGCGCGCGCGACGCCGATCTGCGCGTTCGCGGCGGCCATCGCGCGTTCGGCCGACGCGACGTCGGGCCGCCGCTGCAGCAGGTCGCTCGGCATGCCGGTCGGCAGCGCGGGCGCGTTGATCGGCACCACGCGCGGCGGCAGCGAGAATTCGGGGGCCGGCGCGCCGACCAGCGTCGCGAGCGCGGTTTCGACCTGCGCGCGCTGCTGGAGCAGCAACTGCGCCTGCGTGCGCGTCGCGTCGAGCTGCGAGCGCTGCTGCAACAGATCGAGGCCCGACACCGCGCCGAGGTCGTGGCGCGCACTCACGTAGTCGAGCGCCTTCTGCTGCAGGTCGATCGAGCGCTTGACGACGTCGATTTCGCTGTCGAGCTCGCGCAGCGCGAAATAGCTCGACGCGAGATTGGCGGTCAGCACGAGGCGCGCGTTCGCGAAATCGTCGCGCGCCTGCTCGGTGGTGGCCTGCGCGGATTCGACGCTGCGCCGCACGCGGCCGAACAGGTCGAGCTCGTAGCTGACGGCCGCGCCGACCTGGATCTCGTTCTGCACGGTCGACATGCTCTTCGTCGCGTAGTTGGTCTGTGGCCGGTCGGCGGAGATCTTGAAGCGCTGGCCGCTCGCGGTCAGGCCGACGGCCGGATACTGCGCGGACGCGACCGACGCGAGCGTCGCCTTCGCCTGGTCGTAGCGCGCGGCCACGGCCTTCAGGTTCTGGTTGTTGCGCAGGGCGTCGGTTTCGAGTGCGTCGAGTTGCGGATCGCCGAACGCGGTCCACCACGCGGGATCGAGCGGCGCGCGGGCCGGTGCGGCCGGATGCCAGTACGCATCGGCCGGGTCGAGCCGCCACGCGGCCGGCGTGTCGACGGCCGGGCGCCGGTAGTCCGGGCCGACGGTGCAGCCGGCGACGGCGGCTGCCGCCACGACGGCGGCGAGCGCCGCGGGCCGCAGGCGGGCGCGCATCGCGATCACGACTTCGCTCCCGCGGCGGCCGATGCCGGTTGCGCGGCCGGCGCCTGCACGACGACCTTGTCGCCGTTCGCGAGCGCGTCGCTCGGGTTCGCGACGAGGCGGTCGCTCGGCGTGAGCGGGCCATCGACTTCGAGCGTCTGGCCGATCGTGCGCACGACCGTCACCTGCTTCAGGTGGACCTGGCCGTTCGCGTCGACGGCCGCGACCGTCGGGCCTTCGCCGCGGAACAGCAGCGTATTGGCGGGCACCTGCAGGCGGCCGACCGGCGTCATCGGCAGCGTGGCCTGCACGTAAGCGCCGGGCAGCAGCCGGCCGTCCGGGTTCGGCAGCGTAATCTCGATCTGCAGCGAGCGCGTCGCGACGTCGATCGCCTCGGACGTGCGCGTGATCGTGCCGTCGAAGGTCCGGCCCGGCAGCTCGGCCTGCGCGACGCTCACGTGCTGGCCGACTTTCACCTGCTGCGCGTTGGCCTGCGGCACCTGCACGTAGAGGCGCAGCCGGTCGGCCTGCACGACGGTGAACAGCGAGCGGCCGGCGTTGCCGGAATTGACGAGATCGCCGACGTCGACGTTGCGCTGCGTGACGATCCCGTCGATCGGCGCGACGATCCGCTGGAAACCCTTCAGCTCGGTGAGCCGGCGCATGTTCGCGTCGGCCGCGGCGAGGTTCGCGGTGCCCTGGCTGAACGCGCCTTGCCGGTCGTCGAGTTCCTGCTGCGAGACGGCATCGCGCTGGCGCAGCTGCTGCGCGCGGTCGAACGACGTCTTCGCGAGCGCGAGCGCGGCCTGCGCCTGCTGGCGTTGCGCGGTGGCCTGCGCGAGTTCCTGGTTCAGCTCGGGCGTGTCGAGTTCGGCGAGCGTCTGCCCCTGCTTCACGTGCGCGCCGATGTCGGCCTGCCAGCGCACCACGTAGCCGCTCGCCCGCGCGTAGATCGGCGCCTCGACGAAGCCGCGCAGCGTGCCGGGCAGCGTCAGCTTGCCGCCGGTGGCCGCGTCGACCGGATGCACGACGCTCACGTACTGGCACGTGTTCTGCTCGGCGACCGCGTCGAGCCGGTTGCCGTTCAGCACGTTGACGACGATCGTGCGCGCGGCGCCGGCGGCGAGCAGCACGCCGATCACGATCAGGACGATGCGCCCGCGCCGCGACACCGACGTGCGCGTCGGCAGGTGCATGCCGTGTTCGTCCACCTGGATGCCGACGGAGCTGTGATGTTTCTCTTCCATGAATTCAACCAATTCAACCGGGTAGTGGGGCGAAAGTCAGTGTCCGGCCTGGCGCGCGCGCCGGCGGGCCAGCCGCGCATGCACGCCGCCGAACACGAGCGGCACGAACAGCAACGTCGAAACAGTCGCGAACAGCAGGCCGCCGATCACCGCGCGGCCGAGCGGCGCATTCTGCTCGGCGCCTTCGCCGAGACCGAGCGCCATCGGCACCATCCCGATGATCATCGCGAGCGCCGTCATCAGCACCGGCCGGATCCGCGTCGCGCCGGCCTCCAGCGCGGCCGTGAGCGGCGGCGCGCCGGCCGCGAGGCGCTGGCGCGCGAACGACACGACCAGAATGCTGTTCGCGGTCGCGACGCCCACCGTCATGATCGCGCCCGTCAGCGCGGGCACGCTCAGGTGCGTGCCGGTGATGAACAGCATCCACGCGATGCCGGCGAGCGCGGCGGGCATCGCGCTGATGATGATCAGCGGATCGAGCCACGACTGGAAATTGACGACGATCAGCAGGTAGACGAGCACGATCGCCATCGCGACACCCGCGCCGAGGCCGATGTACGACGTGCGCATCGTCTCGACCTGGCCGCGCATCGTCAGGTCGGTGCCGCGCGGCAGCGTCGCGCGCGCGCCGGACACGATGCGGTCGATCTCGCCCGCGACCGCGCCGAGGTCGCGGCCTTCGACGCTCACGTACACGTCGATCGCCGGGCGGATGTTGTAGTGCGTGATCACGGCCGGGTTCACGGTGCTGCGCACCTGCACGAGGTTGCCGAGCAACTGCAGCGGCATGCCCGTACGGCCGCTCGCCGAAATCGGCGTGCCGAGCAGGTCGTCGACCGAGGAGATGCTGTATTGCGGGGTCTGGATCTGCAGCGGGTACTGCACGCCGGTGCGCGGGTTGATCCAGAACGAGGGCGTGGTCTGCGAACTGCCGGACAGCGAGATCAGCATGTTCTGCGCGACGTTCTGCGCGGAGAGGTTGAGCTGCTGCATGCGCGTACGGTCCATGTCGGCCAGCAGGGTCGGCTCGTCGTTGCGTTGCAGCACGTGCACGTCGACGGCGCCGGGGATTTGCCTGATCTTTTTCATCAGGCTGCTCGCAATGGTCATGTTACTCGCGAGATCGTTGCCGAGCACCTGCACGTCGATCGCGGCCGGCTGGCCGAAGTTGAGGATCTGCGTGACGATGTCCGACGGCTGGAAGAAGAACTCGACGCCCGGGAAGCGTTGCGGCAGCAGCGTGCGCAGCGTCTGCACGTAGTGCCGGGTCGCGCGGTGGCCGGGTTTCAGCGCGATCAGCAGCTCGCCGTCGAGCGTGCCGATCGTGCCGGCGTTGCTGTACGACAGGTTGATGCCGCTCACCGGCAGGCCGAGGTTGTCGACGATCGCGCCGAGCTCGTCGGGCGGCACGGTGTCGCGGATCACGCGTTCGACCTGGTCGGCGAGGCGCGCGGTTTCCTCGATCCGGTAGCCGGTCGGCGCACGCATGTGCAGCCGGATGTTGCCGGAATCGGCGTTCGGGAAGAAGTCGCGGCCGAGCACGAACACCAGCCCCGTCGACAGCACGCAGAAGCCGAGGAAGCACATCGCGTAGAAGCGGCGGCGCACGAGCAGGATGCTGAGCAGCACGATGTACCACGCGCGCAGCCGTTCGAACGCATGGTTGAACGCGTGATGCAGGCGCGCGAAGCGCGACATCGAATGCTCGGGGCCGGTGCTCGCCTGCTGCGGGCGGAACAGCAGCATCGCGAGCGTCGGCACCAGCGTGCGCGACAGCACGTACGACGCGAGCATCGCGAACACGACGGCTTCCGCGAGCGGCACGAACAGGAAGCGCGCGACGCCCGTCAGGAAGAACATCGGCACGAACACGATGCAGATGCACAGCGTCGACACGAACGCGGGCACCGCGATTTCGCCCGCGCCTTCGAGGATCGCGTCGTGCAGGTTGGTACCGAGGTGCAGGTGCCGCTCGATGTTCTCGATCGTGACGGTCGCATCGTCGACGAGAATGCCGACCGCGAGCGCGAGCCCGCCGAGCGTCATGATGTTGATGGTCTCGCCGAGCGCGGACAGCGCGATCAGCGACGTGAAGATCGACAGCGGGATCGAGATCGCGATGATCAGTGTGCTGCGCCAGTTGCCGAGGAACAGCAGGATCATCATCGCGGTCAGCACGGCGGCGATCAGCGCCTCGTGGATCACGCCCTGGACGGCCGCGTCGACGAACACCGACTGGTCGAACAGCGGCGTGATCGTGAGCCCTTCGGGCAGTGTCGGGATCACCTTCGGCAGCAGCGCCTTCAGGTCCGACACGACCTTGAGCGTCGACGCGTCGCCGCTTTTCAGGATCGAGATGAGCACGCCGCGCTGGCCGTTCTGGCGCACGACGTTGGTCTGCGGCGCGAAGCCGTCGCGCACCGCTGCGACCTCGCGCAGGTAGGTCGTCGCGCCGTTGACGGTCTGGACCGGCAGGTTGTTGATGTCGGCGACGGTATCGGCCGACGCGTTCGTGTCGATCCGGTATTCGGTCTGGCCCATCTTCGCGGTGCCGGTCGGCAGCACGAGGTTTTGCGCGTTGACCGCGTTGACAATGTCGGCCGGCGTGAGCCCCTTCGCTTGCAGCGCCTGCGGGTCGAGGTCGATCGCGACCACGCGCGTGCGGCCGCCGTACGGGAACGGGATCTGCGCGCCCGGCACCGTGATCAGCTGCGGGCGCAGGAAGTTGAGCGCGATATCGGCGAGCGACTGTTCGCTGAGCGTCGTGCTCGACAGCCCGAGCTGGATCACCGGGATGCTCGACGCCGAATAGGTGATCACGAGCGGCGGCGTCGCGCCCTGCGGCATCTGCCGCACGATCGCCTGCGCGGAGGAAACCGTCTGCGCGATCGCCGTCTGCACGTTCGCGCCCGGCTGCAGGAACACCTTCACGACGGCGATGCCGGGCAGCGACGTCGATTCGACGTGCTGGATGTTGTTGACGGTCGTCGTCAGGATCCGCTCATGGACGGACGTGATGCGGTTGGTCATCTCCGTCGCGGAGAAGCCGCTGTAATTCCAGATCACGCTGATCACGGGGATGTTGATCGCGGGCAGCACGTCCACCGGTGTGCGCATCAGCGCCAGCGGGGTGGCCAGCACGATCATGATGGCCATGACGATGAACGTGTAGGGGCGCTTGAGCGCGAGATTGACGATCCACATGAAGGCAGCGGGACGGGCGGTGATCAGGCGTCGGTGAAGGGAACCCGAATGATAGGCGTCGGCGTGGAACGGGTTACTGTCGCGAAACTGGCGGAATTGTCAGGTTGAGGCGCGCGCGTTGCGCGCCGATTCCGCAGACGGAATGCACGTGTCGCGATGGCGACGGTTGTGCCGATCGTGCGGCGCTCACAGCTGTTCCATTCCGAAGCGCGCGAGCGCCTGCAGATCGACGACCTCGATCTGGTTGTACGCGAGCCGCAACGCGCCGAGCTTTTCCAGCTGCTGCAGCGCCTGGTTGATCCGCTGCCGCGACACGCCGACGAGCATGCCGAGTTCCTCCTGGGAAATCGACAGCGACGGGCCGGTATCCGGATACAGGTCGGGGTTGAAGAGCTGCGCGAGCGCCTGCGCGACGCGTGCGTCGACATCGAGCAGCCGGCTGTTCTGGATCGAGGCGATGAATTCGCCCATCCGGTTGTTCAGCTGATGGATCACGAAGCGCGTGAACGGCAGGCTGGTATCGAGCAGCGCATGGAAGGTGTCGACCGGCACGAACAGCACGGTCGAGCGCTGGATCGCGACGACCTCGTACTTGCGCAGTTCGCGCTTGATCACGCTGCCTTCGCCGAACCAGCCGCCCGACGGCACGCCGGAAAACGTGCAGCCGCGCCCCGACACGTTGAAGATCGCGAGCTTCAGCAGCCCCTGGTGCACGCCGATCCAGTACTCGGACGGCGCGAGCCGGTGCGCGATCACGTCACCGGCCTCGCACTGCTCGACGCGCGACTGCGCGAGCACGAGCGCCTGGTGCTCGGGCGCGAGCGTGCGGAACCACGCACACTGGGCGAACAGCGTCGCGAGCGGCGGCAGCGGGCCCGGTTCGGGAAGCGTGTCGGCCGGGCGGGCGGGCGCGTCGGGCGGCGCAACGGAGTCGTCGTGCATGGGTGCGGGTTTGCGAGGATAGGGATAACGCGCAGCGCTGGAGCGGCACTCTGTCGTTTCGATGACAGACGGCTCACAATAGCGCCCGTTAGTCTGTCGGCAATTGAACCACATCAAAACGATCCGGGGTGCATGCACGCCGGTCGACAGTACACGGGAGACAGGATCATGACGCAGATGTTCGAGGCCGGACTCGGCCGCCGCGACGCCAATTACGTGCCGCTCACCCCGATCGATTTCCTGGTCCGGACGGCCGAAGTCTATGGCGAGCGCCTTGCGATCGTGCACGGCGACGTGCGGCGCACGTGGGGCGAGACGTACACGCGTGCGAAGCAGCTGGCGAGCGCGCTCGCGCGGGCCGGCGTCGAGCGCGGCGACACGGTCGCGGCGATGCTGCCGAACATCCCGGCGATGGTCGAGGCGCACTTCGGCGTGCCGATGGCCGGCGCGGTGCTCAACACGATCAACACGCGGCTCGACGTGCCGTCGGTGCTGTTCATGCTCCGTCACGGCGAGGCGAAGGTGCTGATCGTCGACACCGAATACGCGGAACTCGCGCATCGCGCGGCGCTCGAGGTGCCGGACCTGAAGATCGTCAGCGTCGCCGACGCGATGCCGGCCGATCCCGACCGCTTCGCGGGCGCGACCGACTACGAGGCTTTCGTGGCCGGCGGCGACCCCGACTACGCATGGACGCCGCCCGCGGACGAATGGGAGGCGATCGCGCTGAACTACACGTCGGGTACGACCGGCGACCCGAAGGGCGTCGTCTACCACCATCGCGGCGCGTATCTCGCGGCGATCAGCAACCTCCTCGAATGGGACATGCCGAAGCACGCGGTGTATCTGTGGACGCTGCCGATGTTCCACTGCAACGGCTGGTGTTTCCCGTGGGCCGTCGCGGCGCGTGCGGGCGTGAACGTGTGCCTGCGCAAGTTCGATGCGAAGACGGTGTTCGACCTGATCCGCCGCGAACGCATCACGCATTACTGCGGCGCGCCGATCGTGCAGAGCGCGATCGCGAACGCGCCCGCCGAATTCCGCGCGGGGATCGACCACACGGTGCACGCGATGGTCGCGGGCGCGGCGCCCGCGCCGGCCGTGATCGCGAAGATGAAGGAGATCGGCTTCGACCTGCTGCACGTGTACGGGCTGACCGAGGTCTACGGTCCGGCGACCGTGTGTGCGAAGCAGTCGCACTGGGAAGCGGTGTCCGACGAGGAACGCGCGCGATTGAATGCGCGCCAGGGCGTGCGTTACCACCTCGAAGCGGGCGCCACGGTGCTCGATCCCGACACGATGGCGCCCGTGCCGGCCGACGGCGAGACGCTCGGCGAGATCATGTTCCGCGGCAACATCTGCATGAAGGGCTACCTGAAGAACCCGAAGGCGACCGACGACGCGTTCCACGGCGGCTGGTTCCATACCGGCGATCTCGCGGTGCTGATGCCGGACGGCTATATTCGCATCAAGGATCGCAAGAAGGACATCATCATCTCCGGCGGCGAGAACATCTCGAGCATCGAGGTCGAGGACGCGCTGTACCGCCATCCGGCCGTCGCCGTCGCGGCCGTCGTCGCGATGCCCGATCCGAAATGGGGCGAAGTGCCCTGTGCGTTCGTCGAGCTGCGCGAAGGCGCGAGCGCGACCGAGGAGGAGATCGTCGCGCACTGCCGGCAACTGCTCGCGGGCTTCAAGGTGCCGAAGGCCGTGCGCTTCGGCGAGCTGCCGAAGACGTCGACCGGCAAGATCCAGAAGTTCCAGCTGCGCAATGCGGTCGGCTCGGACAAGGCGATCGACCTGGCGGGCGACAAGAAGTAGGCGAGTCGCCCGGCCCTGGCCGATCGTCCGGCGTCCGTCACGCGTTGCGTTCGAGCCGGAACACGCTGACCGCGTCCGACAGCTGCGCGGCCTGGTCGCGCAGCGCGACGGCCGCGCGTTCGGCGTCGGAGATCAGCGTCGCATTCTGCTGCGTCGCTTCGCCGATCTGCGTGACGGCCAGGTTCACCTGCTCGATGCCGGTCGATTGCTCGCGCGCCGCCGCGCTGATCTCGCCGATCAGCGTGCGGACCTGGTCGACCCGCGCGACGATGTCGCGCATCGTGCCGCGCGCGGCGCCCGCGATCCGGTAACCCTGTTCGACGGTCGTCGACGATTCGGCGCTCAGTGCATCGATTTCCTTGACGGCAGCCGCGCTGCGCTGCGCGAGCGCGCGCACCTCGGCCGCGACCACGGCGAAGCCCTTGCCGTGTTCGCCCGCACGCGCGGCTTCGACGGCCGCGTTCAGCGCGAGGATGTTGGTCTGGAAGGCGATGCCTTCGATCGCGCCGGTGATTTCGGCGATCCGGCGCGTCGCGCGGCCGATGTCGTCCATCGTCGCGACCACGCGCTGCACCGCGGCGTCACCGTTCGTCGCGGCGGCCGACGCGTCGGCGACCAGCGCGTTGGCCTGCGCCGCGTGCTCGGCGCTCTGCTGCACGGCGGCGGTGATCTGCTCCATGCTGGCGGCCGTCTGTTCGACGCTGCTCGCCTGCGTCGCGATCCGCGCGGCGATGTCGCCGCTGCCGGCCGCGATGCCGACCGTGCCGTGCGCGATGTCGGCCGAGCTGTTGCGCACCTGCGCGACGATCCGCGCGAGGCCGTCGCCGATCCCGTCGACCGCCTGCACGAGCCGGCCGATCTCGTCGTTGCCCGCGCTGCCTTGCGCGGGCGCACCGTCGCGGATGCGCACGCTGAGATCGCCTGCCGCATAGCGCTCGGAGGCCCGCGCAGCAGCTTCCAGCGGCCGGCTCACGACGCGGCGCACCACGATGACGAACAGCGTCGCGAACGCCGCGACGAGCACGGCGCCGATCATCAGGAAACGGTTGCGGGTGGCGCGCATGCTGGCGAGCAGCTCGTCGTCGAGCGCGATGCCGCCGACGAGCCACTGCCACTGCGGAATCGTCGTGAACGACACGAATTTCGCGGTCGGGCCGCCGTCGTGCGCGGCCGGGTCGGTCGATGTGTACGCGAGCCGGCCCTGGCCGGCCGCGAGCATCTGCGCATAGGGCGCACGCGTGTCGTCGGCGGGTTGGCCGGCCGCATCGGGATGCACGACGAAGGTGCCGCGCGACGGGCCCTGCGACGCATCGAGCACGAAGTAGTAGCCGTTGTCGCCGATCTTCAGCGCGCGGATGCCGTCTTCGACGAGCTTGAGCTCGGCGCCGATGTCGAGGCCGACGAACAGCGCGCCGATCACGCGGCCGGTCGCGTCGGTCACCGGCTTGTACTGCGTGATGTACGACCGGCCGAACAGCTTCGCGAGGCCCGTGTAGCTGCGCCCGGCGACGAGCGGCCCATACGCGGGGCCCGCGCGGTCGAGCTTGGTGCCGACGGCGCGCGCGCCGTCCTGCTTCTTCAGCGACGTCGTGATGCGCACGAAATCGTCGCCGTCGCGCGCGAAGATCGTCGCGATCGCGCCGCTTTTCTTCAGGAACTGGTCGGGAATCGAGTAATCGAGGTCGAGCGGCTGGCCGCCCGCGAGGAGCGTCGGCGCGGCCACGCCGCCGATGTCGACCGTGCGTGCCGGGTCGAGCGAGAAATCGGCCGGCAGGAAACTCGCGAACAGCGACATCGAGCGGTTGGCTTCGGCGGTCAGTGCCTTGTCGAACAGGTCGACCATCGCGCGGATCGACTGCTCCTTGTCGACGATCCGCATGTGCGCTTCGTCAGCGAGCTGACGGCCGGCGAAATGGGCGAGTGTCCATGCGAACACGGTAAACAGCAGGGCGACGAGCACGCACGCCAGCGCGGCGAGACGCGCGCCGACGCTCACCCGGCCCAATTGGGTCAATCTCATGAAACATCCTGAGTGGGGAGGGAGAGGAGGCGGAACGCACGCGTCACCGCTAGTCGTCCGTTAAATACGGCAACTCTGGCGAAATCTTTAGCGGAGCGTCGCCGCTGGCGGGCCGGCAGGCGCGCGAAGGACAGTGGAGGTCAGTGCGTCACGAGCCATGCGACGGCCAGATAGCGGCCGACCTTTGCGATCGTCACGATGACGAGGAAGGTCGGCAGCGGCTCGCGCAGCACGCCGGCGATCATCGTCAGCGGATCGCCGATCACCGGCGCCCAGCTGAGCAGCAGCGACCAGCGGCCGTAGCGGCTGTACCAGCGCTCGGCGCGCGCGAGCGCGGACGGCTTGACCGGAAACCAGCGGCGCTCGCGGAAGTGCTCGATGCCGCGCCCGAGCGCCCAGTTGATCGCCGAGCCGGCGACGTTGCCGATGCTCGCGACGAGCACCAGCGCCCATACGGGTTCGCGCCCGGCGAGCAGCAGGCCGGCGAGCACGGCTTCGGACTGGAGCGGGAACAGGGTCGCGGCGACCATCGACACGGCGAACAGGCCGCCGTAAGTGAGCAATTCGGACATCGCGCGATTGTACCGGCGGCGTCATCGGCGGCGGCGCGGGCGTGCGGCGGTCGCGCGGAAAGGAACGCGTCGGTGTCCTCAGTTCCAGCCGGCCATGATCGCGCCCATCCCGACGAGCAGCCCGCCCGTCACGCGATTCATCGCGCGCATCCGCGCCGGCCGCTGCAACGCCCGGCTCAGCCGGTGCGAGAACAGCGCCATCGACGCAACGCCGCCTGCGAACAGCAGCGCGAACGTCGTCGCGAGCAGCAGGAATTGCAGGTTCAGGCTCCAGTCGGAATCCGGGCTGATGAACTGCGGAAAGAACGACGGAAAGAACAGCAGCGTTTTCGGATTCAGGCCGGAGGTCGCGACGCCGCGCCAGAACAGCGCGCGGCCGGTGTCGGTGTCCGGCAGGGCCACGGCCGCCGCGGTCCCGGTTCCGGCTGCGGTCGTGGCGGCGGGAGTGCCAGCCGGCGCACGGCTGAGCCATTGCTTGGCCCCGAGCCACACGAGATACGCGGCGCCGGCCCAGCGCAGCACGGTCAGCGCGTGTTCATTGAGATGCACCAGCGAATTCAGGCACAGCGCGGTCAGCGCGAGTTGCAGCAGCACGGCGAGCGTGCCGCCCCAGACGCACGGCAGCGCGCGGCGCCAGCCGGCGCGCAGCGCCTGGTTCATCGTGAGCAGGTTGACGGGACCGGGGGCGTAGATCAGGACGACAGAAGCAGCGAGGAACGACAGATAAAGCTTGAACGACATGACGGAAGCAGGAACAGGGCCGCAGGCACCGGCCCCGCACGCGGTCGGATAGGCGTGCGGGGCGGCGGGGAATCGCATGCCTGCCGCCCGGCACCGCAACTCGTGATTGCGGCCGTGCGTCCCGGTGCGAGGGGGTTGTCGCGGGGAGCGTGCCGGGCAGCAGGCATGGAGAAAATGTATCAAGCGGCCCGGTTAAAAGGCTTCCTGTTTTCCAGCAAAACGGACCTGAAACCGGAATCCTGTTCAGATAGAATGCCGATTTTCAGTAGAAGATTCTTCTCATCATGGCTACCCGCGAACGCACGCCCAAAACGCTCGACAATCAGGACCGCAAGATCCTGGGTGCATTGCAGAAAAATGCGCGCCTGTCGAACGCCGAACTCGCCGAACAGATCGGCATGTCGACCACCGCCTGCTGGAACCGCACGCGGCAACTCGAACTCGACGGCTACATCGACGGTTACGTCGCGCTGGTCAACCAGCGCATGCTCGGCTATGCGGACATCGTGATCCTCGAAGTCACGCTCGATCGCCACGAGGACGACGCGCTCGCGCGTTTCGGCTCGGAACTGGCGGCGCTGCCGGAAGTGCTCGAGGCGTACCTGGTGTCGGGCGAGTACGACTACTGGATCAAGGTGGCGGTGGACGGCACGGCCGGCTACGAACGGTTCCTGCGCGAAAAGCTGTACCGGATTTCGAGCATCCGTCACAGCCGCTCGATGTTCGCGCTGCGGTGCATGAAGGATGTGCCTTCGATCCAGGTATGACGGGGCGCAGAGGGGATGTGGCCGTCGTCGAGACGACGGCGCGTACGGCTTCGGCGAAAACCGAAGGGCCGACAGGGAAGGCTCGCCGCGTGAGACGGCCAACGGGCACGAAAGACGGATGAATCTTCCGTTGCAACGATCCGGCGCAGTCGTGCGCCTGGTATCGCTCTTGAAGCGGCCTTGAACCGGCCTCGAGACGACCGTGAAACGCGCCCGGCGCGGTGAGCGCATTCTGCCGAGACGAACCCCGGCTGGTTTCCACGTCGGCACCCCGCATTCCGGCGCCCGGCGGCAGCGGCCACTGGCGGCGCGCGTCCGGGCGAGCGGATCAGGCAGGGTGTTTAGGTGTTTGCCGCCGGCAGGCGGCCGGTCGCCCCGCTCAGCGCGGCAGGCGCGCGTGTGCTTCAGCGATGACTTCGCAGTTCTCGAGGTGGAGCGCCCACGCTTCCGCAAGCAGCTCGCTCACACGTGCGAGCCAGCCAGTGGATTGGGTGGAACGATCGGAGACATTAGACGTTTGCATGACGAAGCCCCATATAGGTGGCGAGTTAGGGATAACCCTAATCATAGCGAAACGGCTCCGCCTTGTGAAATGAGATTTCGTTATATGAGAATTCCTGACAGTTTATGTTGCTGCTGCGCAACATGAATATCGGCGCCGTTGCGTGACGCCCAGGCGTGGCGAGGCCGTGCCGGCACGGCCTCGCGGGAAGAAAAACAGGGGGAGTCGAACGCCGGGGAAAAGGGCGCGATTACCGGCCGATCCACCCGAAGCGCCAGGACAGCCGCCGCGTCGCGGCGCGCAGCGTCTGCGCGAGGTCGCTGTCCGGCCCGCGCGGAAAGCCGCGCGACGAGCCGATGATCGCGATCACGAGCCGGATGCTGCCGGTGTGATCGAACACGGGCGCGGCGACCGTGCCGATGCCCGGCACCGGCGCATCGAACGCGAAATCGAGTTCGTCCGCGCGGATCGCCGCGAGCCGCGCGCGGAATGCGGCGTCGTCCGGCGCGGCGCGGGTGCCCGCGAGACGCACGGGCTCGTTGGCGAGCAGGTCGGCCAGCACGTCGTCGGACATGCCCGATGCGAATATCCGGCCGATCGCCGTATTGACGAGCGACATCACGGTGCCGACCTGCAGGCTCACGTGCTGCGGCCGCGCCGATTCCTCGAGCCGGATCACGGTCGGGCCGAGCGGGCCGAGCGTCGCGGCGGCGACGCTCATGTCGGTCGCGGCGGCCAGCGCGACGATCTCGGCTTCCGCGTCGCGCGTCGGCGACACGCGCTGCATCGCGATCAGGCCGAGCGCCTGCGCGAGCGGGCCGCCGTCGAAGCAGCCGGCATCGTCGCGGCCCAGCAGGCCGATCTTCTGCAGGCTGACCAGATGCGGAAACGCTTTCGCGGCCGGCATGCCGGCCGCCGCCGCGAGATCGCGCAGCGGCAGCGCACGGCCCGCCGACACCAGCGCGAGCAGCAGTTCACCGGTGCTGTCGAGCGCGTTGATCCCGCGCTGCGCCTTCGCGTCGTCGGCCAGGGCCGGCGGCACGCGCGCCGCGCCGGCTGCCTGCGCGGGCGTGGACTCGGACGCGGACGGCGGTTCGGCCGCGCTCGACCCTTGCGCGCCGAGCGACGCGGTGGCCTGCCGCGCCGTTTCGCGCAAGGCCGTCGCGATCGGGCCGTTCCAGTCGACGTCGATCGACCCGCTCGAACCGATCACCGTCAACGCAAGCTGCAGATGCCCGTGCGCGTCGCATACGGGCACGCACATCGCGCTGACGCCGGGGCTCGGCCGGTCGATGCTGCGTTCAATGCCGCGCGCACGGATCGCTTCGCGTTCGGCCTGTTGCGCATCGGCGTCCGGTGCGGCTTGCGCGGTTTCGGTGCCGGCGAGCGTCGCACCCGCGCCGGCCTGGCTCGCGGCCATCGCGTCGAGCTGGGCGGCGTCGCCGAACGCGCGGAACACTCGGCCGGTCGCCGTCGTGTCGAGCGACATCACCGAACCGACGTGCAGGTTCACGTGCAACGGATAGCCGCCGTGCTCGATGCGCACGATCGTCGGGCCGAGCGCGCCCGGCACCGACAGCGCGACGCTCAGGCCGACGGCTTCGGCGAGCTGCGCCGCGTGCGGCAGCGCCGCGCGATAGGCCGGCTGGCGCTCGATCGACATCAGCCCCAGCCGTAGCGACAGCGGGCCCGGCTCGTAGTTGCCGGTGATCGCATCGCGCTTCACGAGCGCGAGCCGCGTCAGGCTGACGAGATAGGTGTGCGCCTGCGCGGTCGACAGGTCGGCCGCCGCAGCCAGTTCCGACAGCCCGAGCGGCTTGCGCCGGCGCGCGAGCGCGTCGAGCAGCCGGCCGCCGACCTCGACGCTCTGGATCCCGCGCTGCGCCTTGGGCGGCGCGTCGTCTGCGCTGACTTCGTGGTTCTGCACGCGATGATTCTTCCGTTGACGAAACCCCGCATGGTATCCGACGCCATTTATCGCGCCAGCCCGCAGGTTTACCCGCATTAAACAATAGCAAGCGACTTTGTCATTGACAAATATTCGAGGCGAGAAGATGATCCGCTCATTCCCCTCAACACATGGCTCGCAGCCACGGAACGCACAATGGCCAAAGCATTCGCCTCCCAAGCCGATCTGGAAGAGAAGAAAGTCACCTGGACGAAGCTGTCCGAGAACGCGTACGCCTACACCGCCGAAGGCGACCCGAACTCGGGCGTGATCATCGGCGACGACAGCGTGCTGATCGTCGACACGACCGCGACGCCCGCGATGGCGCAGGACCTGATCGCGAAGATCCGCAGCGTGACCGACAAGCCGATCAAGCACGTGGTGCTGTCGCACTACCACGCGGTGCGCGTGCTCGGCGCATCCGCGTATTTCGACGAAGGCGCGCAGCACGTGATCGCGAGCCGCGGCACCTACGAGATGATCGTCGAGCGCGGCGAGGCCGACATGAAGTCGGAGATCGAACGCTTCCCGCGCCTGTTCGCCGGCGTCGAGACGGTGCCGGGCCTGACCTGGCCGACGCTCGTGTTCGAGCGCGAGATCACGCTGTTCCTCGGCAAGCTCGAAGTGAAGATCATGCACGTCGGCTCGGGTCACACGAAGGGCGACACGATCGTGTGGCTGCCGTCGCAGAAGGTGCTGTTTTCGGGCGACCTCGTCGAATACGACGCCGCGTGCTACTGCGGCGATGCGCAGCTCGAACAGTGGCCGGCCACGCTCGAGGCGCTGCGCGCGCTCGGCGCCGAGAAGCTGGTGCCCGGCCGCGGCCCCGCACTGCTGAATCCGGCCGACGTGAACAAGGGCCTCGACTACACGAAGGATTTCGTGACGACGCTGCTCGCGCAGGGCCGCAAGGCCGTCGAGCGCAATCTCGACCTGAAGGCGTCGATGGCGCTCACGCGCGAAGCGATGGACCCGAAGTTCGGCCACGTGTTCATCTACGAACACTGTCTGCCGTTCGACGTGTCGCGCGCGTTCGACGAAGCGAGCGGCATCACGCATCCGCGCATCTGGACCGCGCAGCGCGACAAGGAAATGTGGGCCGCGCTGCAGGACTGAGCGGCGCGCGGCGGCGGGGCGTTCATCTGAACGCTTCGCCGTTTTCCTGAGGGCTCCGGCATCCGCGGCGGCAGTGCGCCGCGGTGCCGGCAGCCGTATCCGGTCTCACAAGAAAGCAGGGCGCATGCACGCCCTCGGAGACTGCCGCGCGCTCGATACGCGCGGCCCGTTTGGAGAGAGACATGTCCCAATCGCTTCCCGCCGAAGCGCCGCACGCGCACGTGCGTGCCTCGGCGCCGGCTTCCGTATCCGAACTCAGCGACGCGCAGCTGTTCCGCAAGATCGCGTGGCGGATCGTCCCGTTCCTGTTCCTCTGCTACGTCGTGTCGTTTCTCGACCGCATCAACATCGGCTTCGCGCAGTTGCAGATGAAGCACGACCTCGGCTTCAGCGATGCGATGTACGGCCTCGGCGCCGCGGTGTTCTACGTCGGCTACGTGTTTTGCGAAGTGCCGAGCAACATGCTGCTCGCGCGGTTCGGCGCGCGCCGCACGTTCACGCGGATCATGCTGCTGTGGGGCATCGCGTCGACCGGGATGATGTTCGTGTCGCAGCCGTCGCATTTCTACGTGCTGCGCTTCCTGCTCGGCGTGTTCGAGGCCGGCTTCTTCCCCGGCATCGTGCTGTACCTGACCTACTGGTTCCCCGCGAACCGGCGCGCGGCGGCGATCTCGGTGTTCTTCGCGGGCGTCGCGGTGGCCGGCGTGCTCGGCGGCCTGCTGTCGGGCTGGATCATGCGCGACATGAGCGGCGTGATGGGGCTGCACGGCTGGCAATGGATGTTCGCGATCGAAGGCGCGCCGGCGATCCTGCTCGCGTTTGCCGCCTTCACGTTCCTCGTCGACCGGCCGCAGGACGCCGCGTGGCTCACGTCCGATGAAAAGGCGCGGGTCGCCGCGCTGTGCGCCGAAGGCCGCGGGCACGGCAGCGCGCACGACGGGCGCAGCGTGCTGGCCGCACTGGCGAACCCGCGCGTGTACCTGTTCGCGTTCATCTATTTCTCGCTGACCTGCGCGTCGCTGACGCTCAACTTCTGGATGCCGCTGATGATCCGCGACTTCGGCGTGACCGACGTCGTCGCGGTGAGCCTGTACACGGTCGTGCCGAACGCGGTCGGCGCGCTCGGGCTGGTCCTGATCGCGCGCCGCTCGGACCGCACCGGCGAGCGCCGCAAGCACTTCGCGTGCTGCACGATCGGCGGCGGGCTCGCGCTCGCGGCGCTGACGCTGCACCTGCACAGCTTCGCGGCGATGCTCGCGTGCCTGTCGATCGCGGCGACGCTGATCTTCGCCGCGCTGCCGATCTTCTGGGCCGTGCCGACCCGCTACCTGTCGGGCAACGCGGCCGCGGCCGGGATCGCGCTGATCAGCAGCATCGGGATCACGAGCGGCATCGTCAGCCCGTGGGTGATCGGGATGATCCGCACGCGCACGGGCAGCATGGATCTCGCCGTGTACCTGCTGGCCGCGCTGCTGGTGGCCAGCGGCGCCGCGCTGATGCTCGGCGTGAAGGGCGAGGCCGCGCAGCGCGGCTGAGCGCGCACCGGCCGGTCGCTGCCCGCGGGCGCGGCGACCGGCGCTTCGTGTCGGCCCCGCACAAGAATCCATCGAGGAGACGATCGATGTCAGCTCCGCTTCAAGCACACGCCGCACCGGCCGTCGCGCCCGGGGCCGGTTCGACGGACGCGACCGGCGGCGACGCGCTGTACCGCCGCATCGGCCGGAGGATCGTGCCGTTCCTGTTCATCTGCTACATCGTGTCGATCCTCGACCGCAGCAACATCGGCTTCGCGCAGCTGCAGATGCGCCAGGATCTCGGCCTGACCGACGCGATGTACAGCCTCGGCGCGGTGCTGTTCTTCGTCGGCTACGTGCTGTTCGAAGTGCCGAGCAACGCGCTGCTGCGCCGCTTCGGCGCGCGCCGCACGTTCGCGCGGATCATGTTCCTGTGGGGCGCGGTGTCGGTCGCGATGATCAGCGTCGACAGCGCGCGGCACTTCTACGTGCTGCGCTTCCTGCTCGGCGTGTTCGAGGCCGGGTTCTTCCCGGGCGTGGTGTTCTACCTGACGTACTGGTATCCGGCTCGGCGGCGCGCGTCGGTGCTGTCGATCTTCTACGCGGGCGTCGCGGTGGCGGGGATGGTCGGCGGGCTGCTGTCGGGCTGGATCATGCGCGGAATGTCCGGCGTGATGGGGCTGCATGGCTGGCAATGGATGTTCGCGATCGAAGGCGCGCCCGCGATCCTGCTTGGCGTGATCGCGTGGTTCCGACTGTGCGATCGTCCCGAGCACGCGCGCTGGCTGTCCGACGCCGATCGACGGCAGCTCGCGGCCGATCTGGCCGCCGACCGCGCCGGTACGGGCACGCAGGCGCCGCATTCGCTGCGCCAGGTACTGGCCGAACCGCGCACGTACCTGTTCGCGTTCATCTATTTCTCGCTGACCACCGCGCTGCTGATGCTGCTGTTCTGGATGCCGCTGATGATCCGCGAATTCGGCATCCACGACGTCGTGCAGATCAGCCTGCTGTCGGTCGTGCCGAACGCGATCGGCGCGGCCGGCCTGATCGCGATCGCGCGACGCTCGGACCGCCAGCGCGAACGGCGCCGGCATTTCGCCGCGTGCGCGTTCGGCGGCGCGGTGGCGCTCGCGCTGCTGACGCTGCACCTGCCGAGCATCATCGCGATGATGGCGCTGCTGTCGATCGCGGCGATGCTGATCTTCGCCGCGCATCCGGTGTTCTGGGCCGTGCCGTCCGCGTATTTCTCGGGCGCCGGCGCGGCGGGCGGGATCGCGCTGATCAGCAGCATCGGCGTGTCGAGCGGGATGATCACACCCTGGCTCGTCGGGTTGATCCGCACGCGAACCGGCAGCATGGATCCGGCGATGTGGATGATCGCCGCGCTGCTGGCCGCGTGCGCGGTTGCGATGCTGCTGGGCGTGCGCGCCGCACCGCGCGGCGCGGGCGCCGCCGGCAACTAGCGCGCCACGGTGTAGCGCGGCGCCGGCGTATCGGCCGACAGGTGCGGCGCCATCGTGCGGCGTGCCGTCTCGTAGGCATCCCATTCGTGGCCTGCGTGCAGCGACGGGATCGTCACGAGTTCGCCGCGATCGAAGCCGATCAGCGCGGCATCGACCATGTCCGTCGCCGTCATCACGATTTCCTTCGGCAGGTGTTCGAGCGGCAGGCCGCCCGTCTGCCAGAAATCGGTCGCGGTTGCGCCCGGCAGCACGGCCTGCACCTGCACGCCCTTGCCGGCGAGCTCGTGATGCAGCGACTGGCTGAACGCGAGCACGAACGCCTTGCTGCCGCCGTACACGCCGTTCAGCGTTTCCGGCGAGATCGCGACGATCGACGAAATGTTGATCACGGCGCCGCCGCCGCGCGCGACGAAGCCCGGCACCGCCGCGTAGGTCAGGCGCGTGAGCGCGGTCACGTTCAGGTCGATCATCCGCGTCATCGCGTCGACGTCGCTGTCGAGCAGCGGCGCATGCGTGCCGATGCCCGCGTTGTTCACGAGCAGCGTGATGCTCGCGTCCTGCTTCAGCTTCGCCTCGACGGCGGCGAGCGCCGTGCGGTCGTTGAGGTCCGCGTCGACGATCTCGACGCTGCGCTGCGTGTCGTTCGTGATGCGCTCGGCGAGTGCGCTCAGCCGGTCGCGGCTGCGCGCGACCAGGATCAGGTCGTAGCCGCGCCGCGCGAGGCGGTCCGCGTAGACGGCGCCGATGCCCGACGATGCGCCGGTAATGAGGGCGGTACCGCGATGTGCTTGCGTCATGATGTGCTCCGTTTCGGTGAGAATGGCCGGATGGCGTGAAGCCATTCTGGCGCCGAAGCGCCGCGACACAAATGACGTAGATGGGTATGATTCAGGACATCGGGCCGACCACCGCGCCCGGGACCGGAGACTCCCCATGCACCGAATCGGCTTTCTGATCAGCGACGGCTTCCAGATCATGGCGCTCGCCGCGCAGTCGGTGTTCGAGTACGCGAACATGGGCATGCGCGAGCCGTTCTACGCGATGGACAGCTATTCGGTCGACGGCGGCGACGTGCGCTCGTCGCTCGGGCTGTCGGTCGCCACGCGTGCGCTGCGCGGGCGGATCGACGTCGATACGTGGGTCGTCGCGGGCGTCAACGATCCGCTCGCCACGCCGGCGCCGGCCGGCGTCGTCGCCTATCTGCGGCGTGCGAATGCGCGTGCGCGGCGGATCGCCGGTATCTGCACGGGTGCGTTCGTGCTGGCCGAGGCCGGACTGCTCGCGCAGCGCCGCGCGACCACGCATTGGGCGTTCGGCCGCGACATGCAGCGGCAGCACCCGGAGATTCGCGTCGAGGAAGACCGTATCTACATCGTCGACGGTCCGATCTGGACCTCGGCCGGCATGACGGCGGGGCTCGACCTGGCGCTCGCGATGGTGGAAAAGGACCTGGGCGCCGATGCCGCGCGCTCGGTCGCGCACAAGCTCGTGATGCACCAGCGCCGGGCCGGCGGCCAGTCGCAGCATTCCGAAATGCTCGACCTCGCACCGAAATCCGACCGGATCCAGAACGCGCTGAACTATGCGCGGCAGAACCTCGGCCGCGCGCTGACCGTCGAGGACCTCGCCGAAGCCGTCCACCTGAGCCCGCGCCAGTTCAGCCGCGTGTTCACGCTCGAAACGGGGCAGTCGCCGGCGAAGGCGATCGAGCGGCTGCGGCTCGAATCCGCGCGGCTGATGATCGAGCAGAGCCGTCATCCGCTCGACGTGATCGCGAAGGAGAACGGCTTTCGCGACCGGCGGCACATGCGCGAGGCGTTCGTGCGCGGATTCGGCGTGCCGCCGCAGGCGATGCGGCGCGACGCGCGGGCGGACGAACGCGAAACGGGCTGACGCCTGCCGGCGCGCGGCGCCAGCGCGGGGCGGCAAAATCGCGCAGAATCTCCGGCATTCGTCGCGAGGAGACACCATGCACGCCGAGCCGTTCGAGATTGCGATATCCGATCACGCACTGGATGACCTGCGCCGGCGCCTGCGCGGCAGCCGCCCGCCGACGCTGACGCCCGCCGAGCCGTGGCAGCAGGGCGTGGACGGCGCGTGGCTGCGCGACCTGGCCGAATACTGGGCCGAGCGCTTCGACTGGCGGGCGGTGGAGCGTCGGCTGAACCGGCTGCCGCAGTTCGTCGCGGATGCGGGCGGCCAGCGCGTGCATTTCATCCATCGGCGCGGGGCGGGACCGAACCCTTATCCGCTCGTCATCACGCACGGCTGGCCGGGCTCCGTGTTCGAATTCGACGCGCTGATCGAGCGTCTCTGCGATCCGGCGGCGTTCGGCGGCGATCCTGACGACGCGTTCGACGTCGTCGTGCCGTCGCTGCCCGGCTTCCTGTTCTCGCCCGCGCCCGCGGCACCCGGCATGTCGGCGTTTCAGGTCGCCGACCGCTGGGCGGCGCTGATGTCCGGCCTCGGCTATCGACGCTTCGGCGCGCAAGGCGGCGATCTCGGCGCAGGCGTGTCGATCGCGCTCGGCGCGCGACATGCGGACCGGCTGGACGGCATCCACCTGAACTTCCTGCCCGGCAGCTACGAGCCTCCGGCCGACGCGGCGTTGCCGCTGACCGAGGACGAACGGGCCTTCGTGACGCAGCGCGGCGAGTGGGCCGCGCTGGAAGGCGGCTACGCGCATATGCACATGACGAAACCGCAGACGCTGGCCGTCGCGCTCAACGATTCGCCGGCCGGGCTGGCCGCATGGATCGCCGAGAAATTCCGCGCGTGGAGCGATTGCGACGGCGACGTCGCACGGCGGTTTTCGCACGACACGCTGCTGACCGGCATCTCGCTCTACTGGTTCACCGGCTGCATCGGCTCGTCCATGCAGATGTATTGGGAAAACCGGCTGCAGCCCATGCGTTTCGCGGCCGGCCAACGCGTGGCGGTGCCCGTCGCGTTCGCGCGTTTTCCGAAGGAAATCGGCCGCCCGCCGCGCAGCTGGGTCGAACGCGTGTTCGACGTCGTGCAATGGACCGACATGCCGGCCGGCGGCCATTTCGCGGCGATGGAAGAGCCGGATCGGCTGGCGGACGACATTCGGCGTTTTTTCCGGCGCTTTCGGTAACGCGCGGGTCGGCCTGCGCAGCGGCCGACGTGCACGGCCGGCCATCAGGGCGACGGCGCGCGCCCGCACCACGCGGACCACGGCGAGCCGACGTCGCCTGCGTTACCGCGTGACGAACGGCGCGGCGGCGTCCGGCGCGGTACGCGCATGCTTGCGCTGGCGCAGCAGCGCGACGCGGCAATTCTCGCGCGCGGTCTCGCGGCCGTCGTCGTCGAGCAGCACGAGATCGCCGCGCATCACGTTCAGCGTGATGACATCCTCGCCCGGCGCGCCGAGCGTCTCCGGCGTATGCGCCGAGCCGGCCGGCTCGAGCACCGTCGAGCCGGCGTGCGCGACCCAGTCGTACTCCAGGTAGCGCCACGCACCCTGCAGCGTGTGGACGAACACCTCGCCGTCGTGCCGATGGCGCGGCAGCGTGCCGCCGGCCGGCATCTTCAGCAGCGCGGTCAGCGTGTCCTCGGCCGCATTGATGTGCAGATACTTGATCGCGAGCCCCGGCAGGTCGGCGCTCATCGGCAGCCACGGCAGCGCGTCGCCGGGCAGGCACGAGATCGGCGGCAGGTCGGTGGAGAGCGGGGCGGACGGCTGCGTCATGGCGGGAGGCGGAGCGGAAATGGGGAGCCCGCATTATCGCAGAGGCCGGTCGCGGGGCCGAACACGGCTGTACTCATCGACGCTGGCGTGTCTGAACGCCCGATCCTTACAGCTCGAAATATACAGTCAAACTGTACAGTTAAACTGTTGATATGCTATCGTGGCTTCATGAACACGCCATCGTCCCCCTCCGACGCGCTCCCGCTCGCCGGTCTCGCCGGCGAACTCCGTATCTCGGTCGGCAAGCTGATACGGCGCATGCGGGAGCAGACCCATCCGAACGACCTCACTTCGTCGCAGAAGTCGGTGCTGTTGCGGCTCGATCGCGACGGCCCGGCGACCGTATCGGCACTTGCACGCGCCGAAAGCGTGCGTCCGCAGTCGATGCGCGTGACGGTCGCGACGCTGGAGGCGCTCGGCGCCGTCAGCGGCGCGCCCGATCCGACCGACGGCCGGCAGACGCTGATCGCGCTCACGCCCGGTTTCCGCAAGGTGCTGCAGGCCAATCGCGCGGCCAAGGACGACTGGCTGTTCCGTGCGCTGCACGCGCAGCTGTCGGAGGCGGAACGGGCCGAGCTCGCCGCCGCCGTGAAACTGCTGCAGCGGCTTGCCGAATTCCAGGATCCCGCCCGCCCGTGAACCTCACCGACCCGCACGCCGAAAGGACAACCCGCCCATGAACCTCCTGCCTCTCGTGTCGTACTTCTTCGGCGGCGCGTTTCTCGCGAACGCCGTGCCGCATCTCGCCAGCGGGTTGCGCGGCGAGCCGTTCCAGACGCCGTTCGCGAAGCCGCCGGGCCGTGGGCTGTCGTCGTCCACGGTGAATGTCGTGTGGGGTGTCGTGAACCTCGCGATCGCTTATGCGCTCGTGTGCCGCGTCGGCGATTTCGACCTGAAGATCGCGGCCGACGCGGTGGCGCTCGGTCTCGGCATCCTGGTGCTCGGCCTGTTCGTCGCGCGGCACTTCGGCGAACTGCACGGCGGCAACGCGCCCGATCGGAAGCGGCCATGAGCGTGCCGGCAGCGGGCGTGTTCCGCTCGCTTCGCAGTTTCAACTATCGCGTGTGGGCGATCGGCTCGCTGGTGTCGAACATCGGCACGTGGATCCAGCGCACCGCGCAGGACTGGCTCGTCCTCACGCAGCTCACGCATCACGACGCGTCGGCCGTCGGCACGGTGATGGCGCTGCAGTTCGGGCCGCAACTGCTGCTGTTGCCGTGGACCGGCTACGCGGCCGACCGTTTCGACCAGCGCAAGCTGCTGATGGCCACGCAGGCGCTGATGGGCGTGCTGGCGCTGGTGCTCGGCGTGATGACGGTCACGGGCGCCGTGCGGCTCGAGCATGTGTACGTGTTCGCGTTCCTGTTCGGCTGCGCGTCGGCGTTCGACGCGCCGGTGCGGCAGACCTTCGTCGCCGAACTGGTCGGCGATCGCGAACTCGCGAACGCGGTCGCGCTCAACTCGACGTCGTTCAACGCCGCGCGGATGGTCGGCCCGGCGGCGGCGGGCTTCCTGATCGCGTCGGTCGGCACCGGCTGGGCGTTTCTCGCGAACGGGCTCAGCTTCTTCGCGGTGCTGGCGTCGCTGTCGCAGCTTCGGGAAGACGAACTGCGCGCGAACGTGCGGGCAGGCCGCTCGCGCGGCAGCCTGCTCGACGGGTTCCGCTATGTATGGCACCGCCCGGACCTGACGGCGATCCTCGTGATGCTGTTCCTGATCGGCACGTTCGGGCTCAATTTCCAGCTGTACATTTCGACGATGGCCGCCAGCGTGTTCCATGTCGATGCGCGCGGGTTCGGGTTTCTTTCGTCGATGATGGCGGTCGGCACGATCTCGGGCGCGCTGCTCGCCGCGCGCCGCGAGCAGCCGCGGTTCCGTCATCTGTGGATCGGTGCGACGCTGTTCGGGCTCGGCTGCACGTTCGCCGCGCTGGCGCCCGGCTACTGGTCGTTCGCCGCCGCGCTGGTGCTGACCGGGATCGCCGCGATCACCTTCATGAACTCCACCAACAGCCTGATGCAACTGTCCACCGAGCCGGCGATGCGCGGCCGCGTGATGGCGCTGCGCCTCGCGGTCGCGCTCGGCGGCACGCCGATCGGCGCGCCGGTGGCCGGCTGGGTCGCTAACCATCTCGGCCCGCGCTGGGCGCTCGGCGTCGGCGCGGCGTCCGGCTTTGCCGCGGCACTCGTCGCGACCCGTTTCGTCGCGCGCCAGCGCGCGCAGCCGCGCACCGGCGACGACGGCGCCTGACGGACCTCGAAGCCCGCGCTATGCCGTCGGCCGGGCCGCCGCATGCGCGGCTTCCAGGCACGACTGGAACAGCAGCGCGGCCCGCGACGGTCGCGGCGAGCGCCGCAGCAGGCTCACGAACCGGCACCGGTAATTGAACCGGTGCGGCGCGACCGGCTGCATCAGCCCCTTGTTCTCGAAGCTTTCCGCATAGTGATCGGGCAGAAAACCGAGATAGCGGCCGGACAGGATCAGCGTCGCGATCGATTCCTGGTCCGACGCGGTCGCGCTGCGCGTGAGCTTCGCGCGATGGCTCAGCTCCATGTTCGGCGAATGGAAGCCGAGCCCCGCGAACGCGTGGTTGCGGATCGTCGTCCAGGTGAGCTTGCCGTGCGGCGCATCGAAGAGCGGATGCTGCCGGCCGCAGTAGAGCAGCATCCGTTCGTCGAACAGCTCCGCATACTCGAGGCTGCCCGAGTTGCGGTGTGCGGGAATGATCCCGACCTGGTAGCTGCCGTCGATGATCCCGCGCTCGACCTCGTTGATCGAGGCGACATGCAGGTTCAGCGCGACGTCGGGCGCCTCGTCCGCGAACTGGCGGATCGCATCGCCCAGGCGCGCGTTCGGGTTGGTGGCCGTCTTGTCGAACACGGCGACGTGCAGTTCACCGCCCATCTTGTCGTGAATGCCGTCGATCCTGCTGCGAAATGCTTCCATCGACGCGAGCAGGCGCAGCGTCTCCTCATAGACCGTCTGGCCTTCCGGCGTCAGCGTGAAGCCCGCGCGGCCGCGCCGGCACAGCACGAGGCCGAGGCGTGTTTCCAGATCCTTCACGTGCCGGCTGATCGTCGAGATGCCGATATTCAGTTCCAGTTCGGCGGCCGCCATCCCGCCGCACTGCACGACGCCCTTGAAGACCCGCAGCAGACGGAGATCCATGTCGCTGAGCTGCCCGAGCAGCGCACGGCTCTTCGGTTTCTTTGCTTGCATAGTTGAGCAAGTGAACATTGATATTGCGATATTCAAAAGACTAATTGGCGTCCCGACAATGTGCAACATCATCACAAGAAGGAGGGGCGCGCCGCGCCGACCGACATGACCGACATCACCACCGCCCAGCAGGACGACACGAACCTGCGCACCGACGCCGCGTGGCTCGACGCGCACTGGATGCCGTTCACGGCCAACCGCCAGTTCAAGGCCGATCCGCGCATGATCGTGTCGGGCAAGGGCGCGTATTACACGGATGGCGAAGGCCGCAAGATCTTCGACGGCCTGTCGGGCCTCTGGTGCACGGGCCTCGGCCACGGCCGCACGGAAATCGTCGAAGCCGTGAGCCGCCAGATCGCGCAGCTCGATTACGCGCCGGCCTTCCAGTTCGGCCATCCGAAATCGTTCGAACTGGCCAACAAGATCAAGGAACTGACGCCGGCCGGCCTCGACTACGTGTTCTTCACGGGCTCGGGCTCGGAAGCGGCCGACACGTCGCTGAAGCTGGCCCGCGCGTACTGGCGTGCGAAGGGCAAGGGCACGAAGACGCGCCTGATCGGCCGCGAGAAGGGCTACCACGGCGTGAACTTCGGCGGCATCTCGGTCGGCGGGATCGGGCCGAACCGCAAGCTGTTCGGCCAGGGCCTCGATGCCGATTTCCTGCCGCACACGCAACTCGCCGAGAACAAGTTCTCGCGCGGGATGCCCGAGCATGGCGCCGAGCTGGCCGACCGCCTGCTCGAGCTGATCGCGCTGCACGACGCGTCGAACATCGCGGCCGTGATCGTCGAGCCGTTCTCCGGTTCGGCGGGCGTGGTCGTGCCGCCGAAGGGCTATCTGAAGCGCCTGCGCGACATCTGTACCGCGCACGACATCCTGCTGATCTTCGACGAGGTCATCACGGGCTTCGGCCGGGCCGGCGCGATGACGGGCGCCGACGCGTTCGGCGTGGTGCCGGACATCATGAACTTCGCGAAGCAGGTGACGAACGGCACGCAGCCGCTCGGCGGCGTGATCGCGACCAAGGAGATCTACGACACGTTCATGGCCGCGGGCGGCCCCGAGTACATGCTCGAGTTCCCGCACGGCTACACGTATTCGGCGCACCCGGTCGCGTGCGCGGCCGGCGTCGCGGCGCTCGACCTGCTGGTGAAGGAAGACGCGGTGGCCCGCGTGCGCGATCTCGCGCCGCATTTCGAGGCGGCCGTGCACGGGCTGAAGGGCCAGCGCCACATCGCGGACATCCGCAACTACGGGCTGGCGGCCGGCCTGACGATCGCGGCGCTGCCGGGCGAACCGGCACGGCGTCCGTACGAGATCGCGATGCGCTGCTGGGCGAAGGGCTTCTACGTGCGCTACGGCGGCGACACGATCCAGCTCGCGCCGCCGTTCATCGCCGAGAAGCGCGAGATCGACAATCTCGTCAACGCGCTGTCCGACGCGCTCAACGAAGTGGACTGAGCCGCGGCTTGCCCTGAGCGATAACCGAATTCACGAAAGAGCCTCAACGATGAAACACGACAGCAATGTGACTTCCACCATCGGCCACCTGATCGACGGCAAGCGTGTCGACGGCGGCAGCCGCGTCCAGCCGGTGTTCGACCCGGCCACCGGCGAATCGAACAAGAGCGTCGCGCTTGCCGACAAGCTGACCGTCGAAGCCGCGATCGCGTCCGCGCAGGCCGCGTTCCCGGCGTGGCGCAACACGCCGCCGCTGAAGCGCGCCCGCGTGATGAGCCGCTTCAAGACGTTGCTCGAAGAGCATGCCGACGAGCTGTGCGCGCTGATCACGGCCGAGCACGGCAAGGTGCTCGCCGATGCGATGGGCGAGCTGCAGCGCGGGATCGAGAACGTCGAATACGCGACCTACGTGCCCGAGCTGCTGAAGGGCGAGCACAGCAAGAACGTCGGCCCCTCGATCGATTCGTGGAGCGAGTTCCAGGCGCTCGGCGTCGTCTCCGGCATCACGCCGTTCAACTTCCCGGTGATGGTGCCGCTGTGGATGTGGCCGATGGCCGTCGCGTGCGGCAACACGTTCGTGCTGAAGCCGTCCGAGCGCACGCCGTCGTCGACGCTGCGCATGGCCGAGCTCGCGCTCGAAGCCGGCTTGCCGCCGGGCGTGCTGAACGTCGTGAACGGCGACAAGGAGGCGGTCGACACGATCCTGACCGATCCGCGCGTGAAGGCCGTGAGCTTCGTCGGCTCGACGCCGATCGCCGAATACATCTATTCGACCGGCTGCGCGCACGGCAAGCGCGTGCAGGCGCTCGGCGGCGCGAAGAACTTCGCGGTCGTGATGCCTGACGCCGATATCCCCAACGCGGTGAATGCGCTGATGGGCGCCGCGTACGGCTCGTGCGGCGAGCGCTGCATGGCGATTCCGCTGGTCGTCGCGATCGGCGACGAAACGGGCGACCAGGTCGTCGCCGGGCTGAAGGCCGAGATCGAGAAGATGAAGGTCGGCCCGGGCAACGGTGCGGGTGTCGACATGGGCCCGCTCGTCACGCAGCAGCATTTCGAGAAGGTGACGGGTTTCGTCGAAGCCGGCGTGCAAGCCGGTGCGACGCTCGTCGTCGACGGCCGCGGCGTGAAGGTCGACGACCACGACGGCGGCTACTACCTCGGCCCGTGCCTGTTCGACAACGTGAAGCCGGGCATGCCGATCTACCAGCATGAAATCTTCGGGCCCGTGCTCGGCGTGATCCGCCTGAAGTCGCTCGACGAGGCGATGGCGCTGATCGACGCGCACGAATACGGCAACGGCACGTGCCTGTTCACGCGCGACGGCGAGGCCGCACGCTACTTCGGCGACAACATCCAGATCGGCATGGTCGGCATCAACGTGCCGCTGCCGGTGCCGGTCGCGTACCACTCGTTCGGCGGCTGGAAGCGTTCGCTGTTCGGCGACCTGCACGCGTACGGCCCGGACGCCGTGCGTTTCTACACGAAGCGCAAGACGATCACGCAGCGCTGGCCGTCGGCCGGCGTGCGCGAAGGGACGGTGTTCAGCTTCCCGTCGAGCCGCTGACGCACAAGCCGGCTGCGTACAGCCGGCAGGACGTGCGAAGGCCCGCTCCGATCGTCGATCGGGGCGGGCTTTTTCATGTCTGCACGGATGGGACGGAAGGCAGCGGAACGCTTACGGCGCCACCACGTGCCACATGTTCTTGAAGTTGTCGCCGTTGCGGTCGCCCTGTTTCATGTCCTTCGAGAAGAAGTAGAGCGGCTTGCCCTTGTACGCCCATTGCGGGCTGCCGTCGTCGCGCTTGACGATCGTGTAGGGGCCGACCGGGACGTCGGTCGCGCTGGCCTTGTAGGGCGGCCAGAAGGATTCGCATTGGCCCGTGCAGGCGCTGGTGCCGGCGTTGGGCTTGTCCTGGTCGAATGTGTAGACGGTCATGCCGTTTGCGGCGACGAGCGCGCCGTTTTCGACTTTCGTGATCGAGCCTTGGGCCGAGGCCGAAGCGGACGCAATGGCGAGCAGGGCGGAGCTGACGAGCAGCGCGGCTTTCATGTGTGCCTCCTGGTTGTCCGGTGGGCGGCCGCGATCGTGTGCACGGGCGAGCGTGCGCAGGGATCGCGATGAATGGTGCCGGAACGCGATGCCGTCGCCGCCCGTGCGAGCGACACAAGGTCGAATGGCGGCAAACGGGGCGTCTTCTTCACGATAGGCGGTTTTGAGCAGGGCTGCGAGAAGAACGGGGGGCGTATCGGCCGAAGTGTATTCGTCACACAACGGCAGGGTGATCGCCGCCGAGCGGAGCGGATATTCGCGTCCGTCCCCGAACGCGGATGTGCGCCGATGCGTCAGCGTCTTGCGCGACGACGGGCGGGACGATACGCCGGAATCCGGCCGACGAATGTCACACCCACAGCCGATACATCCAGAACGACTCGTCTTCGATGAAGCGTTGCGTGAACTCGCTCGGCGAAAATCCCGTGATGCGCTTGACCTCGCGACTCAGGTGCGCCTGGTCGGAGAACCCTTCGTCCAGCGCCAGCGTGGCCCAGTTGAACGCGGTGCCGGCTTCGAACCGGTCGCGCGCCGCGAAGAACGCGCCTTCCGTCCTGACGAGCGCCTGCCATTCGCGCAGCGATCGGCCGCTGTAGCTCTTGATGCGCCGTTCGACCTGACGCGGGCTGTGCGTGCCGCGCCATTCGCGCGCCTGCAGCGCGAGGCGCTCGACCCAGCTGCGCCCCGCGTCGCGGAGCGACGACAGCGGTGTCGCCGGCCGAAGCGCCTGCCAGCGAGGCGCGAGATGTCGATCGATCGCCGCCAGCACGTCGGCGTCGCGATCCGCGCCGATCAGCGCGTCGAGCAGCGGGTGCCAGTCGCGGCCGAGACACGCGTGCGCGTCGAGCACGCGGTCGTGGATGTCCGGCAGCGCGATACCGAACAGGGTCCGCGCCGCATCGGCGGTGAAACAGAGCATGCCGATCAGTCCGCCCGTCGGCGCCCACGCGACGGTGGGCGCCGAATGGCTGCCCGACAGCGTCGCCGCGGCACCGAAGGGGCGCCATTGCGGGCCGTCGGCCGTGTGTGCGATGAAGCCCGCGTCGAGATCCCGGTACCACGACACGCAGACGAGCGGCGTGGCCGGAAAGTGCGAGAGCCGCTGCGCGTCGCTCGCCGCGACGCCGCGCGTGTCGTACAGGACGATCGCGACCACCGCGCCCTGCAGCGCGGCCGGTGCGGGATGCAGCCGCGCATGCGGCGACCGCCCGCCGTTCGCCACACGCGGAGCGCGCGCAAGCGGATCGGGGCAGGACGGCAGGATCGATGTCGGTCCGGAGAACATGACGCCGGAGTATAGGCATCGGCCTCACGCGTGTCGATGTCGTTTGCGTTCAAGACCGCTGGCTCGGCGCTGCGGACAATCCGGCACATGAACTCGCGATCCTCTTCCCAATGTCCATTCCATGCGGGCACCGCTGCGCCGGCGCCCGTGCTTCACCCGCCCGGCGTATGGCCGCCGGGGCCGCGTGCCGGCCTGACGGGGTGGGGGCTGCTGCGCGCGATGTCGCGCGACCTGATCGGCACGCTGGCCGGCTGGCGGCGCGCGTACGGCGACGTCGTGCACTTGCGTGTATGGCCCGAGCACGCAGTGGTCGTGACCGATCCGGCGCTCGTGCGCGAGCTGCTGGTCACGCATCACGATGCGCTCGGGCGCTGGGAGCGCGCGATTCGCGTATTCGCGCAGGTCCACGGCCACAGCGTGCTGGTCGCCGAGGGCGACGCGTGGCGCGACAAGCGGCATGCGCTGCAACCGAACTTCATGCCGAAGCCGGTTCAGGCGTTCGTTCCGGCGATCGCGGCGACGGCCGGCCAGGCACTCGCGCAGTGGCCCGCACGCGATCCGGACTGGCCGATCGAAAGCGCGCTGACGTCGTTGGCCATGGACGAGATCATGCGCACGATGTTCTCAGAAACGATCGGCGGCGATGCGCGCGCGGCCGAGGAGGCGGTGCGCGTGGTGAGCGCGGCGGCCAACGCGGCGTTCTACGTGCCGGCGAGCACGCCTGACTGGGTGCCGTGGAAGCGCGGCAAGGTGCAGGCGATGGCGGTGCTGGACGGGCTGGTCGGCCGGCAACTCCATGCGCGCCTCGACCGGCCCGAGCATACGTGGCCCGACGATCTGCTGTCGCGCCTGTTGCGGCTGCATCGGGCGGATGCGCGGAAATGGCCGCTGCAGGCCGTTCACGACGAATGCGTGACGGCGTTCCTGGCCGGGCACGAGACGACGGCCGGGGCGCTGACCTGGTGGGCATGGTGCATGGCCACGAATCCGGACGTGCAAGCCGCCGCGCGCGACGAGGTGTCCCGCGTGCTGGGCGGTCGCGCGCCGTCCGCCGAGACGCGACCGTCGTTGCGCTACCTGACGCAGACGCTCGACGAAACGCTGCGGCTGTATCCGTCCGCGCCGATCCTGATCAGCCGCCGCGCCGCGCGGCCGATCGCGCTCGGCGGATGGCAGTTTCCTGCGCGCACGCTGTTCATGCTGCCGCTGCAGTTGATGCAGCGCGATCCGCGGTGGTTTCCGGAACCCGACGCGTTTCGTCCGGAGCGCTTCGCCGACGATGCGCCGCCGCTGCCGCGCGGCGCGTACATGCCGTTCGGCACGGGCCCGCGCGTGTGCCTCGGGCAGCATCTGGCGATGACGGAGATGACGGTTGTGGCCGCAATGGTCCTGCAGCGGTACGTCCTGTCGGTGCCGCCCGGAATGGCGCCGCCGCGACCCGTGTTGAACGTGACGCTGCGGCCGCAGCAGGCGTTGCATCTGGCGATCGCGCCGACGGGGCTGACGACCGATGCGGCCGCTTCATGAGGGGGCATGAGCGTTCGATTCGACCTGGCCTGCATCGCGCGAGCGATGGCCGTTCGTGCGATGCCGCGCAATCGAATCGTCGGCAATTGAATGCGTACCTGGAACGGCATGCGGCGCCACCGACGCGGCATCGCACAACACCTATGCTTGAAGGGCCCAGGCCGGGCGGAGCCCAAGGAGGATGGTCATGCGCATGCTTCTCAACATACGAATCCCTCACGAGCCGTTCAACACGCTGGTGCGCGACGGCAGCGTCGGCGACGTGATCTCGCGAATACTCGAAGCGGTCAAGCCGGAGGCCGTGTATTTCACGGAGCAGAACGGCGGGCGCGGGGCGGTCGTGATCGTCGACATGGATGACCCGTCGCAGATCCCGGCGCTCGCCGAGCCGTGGTTCCTGATGCTGAATGCGGACTGCGAGTTCCGCGTGGTGATGCTGCCGGACGATCTCCGGAACGCCGGGCTCGCGCAACTCGGCGCGAAGTGGAAGTAGTAGGAGGCCGCGCAAGACCGTGCCCCCTGCCCGGAAGCCGGGCGGGCGGCATGGCGCGGCGTTTCGCTGGCCACTATCGCGCAGGCTGCGACGGCTCGACGTTTGCCGCTTGCCGGTTTTTCGGTCGCAACAGCAACAGCAGGCCGCACAAGGCCGCCGCGCCCAGGAACACGAAAAGGCACCGCTCGTTCCATGCGGTCAGGCTGTCGGATGCCACACCGCCTGCGTTTCCGGCCGTGGCGCCGGCTTCCAGCAGGAACGTGAAGACCGCCGGCACCGGCGCCGAGCCCAGGTAGGCCAGGAACGCGAACTGCAGCCGGCCGCGCGTCAGGATCGACCAGACGTCCTTGCCCACCAGGCACGCGACCAGCACCACGGGCGGCACGAGCACGATCGATGCGGCGCTGATCGCGCACAGAAACAGCCAGCCGATTCCTATGAGCGGAATGAGTGACATGCGTCGGGATTCCTGTTTCCGGAGAGTCTTGTTGTCGATGAAACATCCGCGTTCGCTACATCGGGTGATCACACGCATGACGGATAGTGCCCGATTCCGCGCCCGTTGCCACCCGTCCTGACCGATGCGCTCAGCCGGCCGCATCTTCCCCCAGCGCCTGGATGAACCGCGAAAACAGCTCGGGCTGCGAAGAAATCCCGAGCTTCGCGTACAGATGGCGCCGATGCACCTTCACCGTTTCGGGCGAGATCGCCAGCCGTTCGGCGATCGCCTTCGACGAATTGCCGCGCAGCACCATTCTTGCGATCGACATCTCCCGGTCGGTCAGCACGCCCGCGCCGAAGCGTGCGAGCGCCTGTTCGACGCGCGCGCCGAGATCGGCATCGGGCGTCGCGCGCGCGGCATCGCCCACCAGCCGCCAGTGCTGCCGCATTGCCGCGAGCACCCACGGCATCGCGGCCGTCAGCTTGCCGAGCGGCTCGACGTCGAAGCGTGCGGCCGCACCGAGCGACAGCGACAGCAGCGTGTCGGCGTTGGGCCGCACGAGGATCTGGATCTCATCGTCGCCGACTGCATCGCGGAAGTAGCTGAGGAAATACTCGCTCTGCCGGAACAGGTCCGGCGCGACTTCCTCGAGCCGGTAGCAGCCGTCGGCGAGACCGTCGTGCGCGGCCTGCAGGAACGGGTCGAGCAGATAGACGCCATTCAGGTAGAGCGGCACGGGCGATGCGCTGTCGGTGCCGCCCGTATCGTATTCGTCGAGCACGAGCGGCACGCCGTCGCGGCCGACCGCGGTCGCGAGCGCGTTGTCGAACGGCACCATTTCATTGAGCAGCAGCACCAGGAACCGCCAGAAGCGCGGCTCGCCGAGATGGTCGATTGCGCGGCCGAGCGCCTGGTGCATCGCGATTTCGGAAAAGAGACGATCCATACCACCACCGGAAGGGCGTAACACGAAGGGGGAATAGCGGTCCTGAAATTGGCTTCCTAGACTGCCACGCAATCAATCGGGCCCGAGTATGGGTGTTCAAAAAAAGGCGGCAAAGGAACCAAGGAGCACGAAATGGCGATGATGTCGGAATCGACGGGCAGCCTGCAAGCGGCGCCTGCAACGGAGGACGCGCCGCGCGCGCTGTCGCAGACGCTCAGCGTCCGCGATGCGGTGATGATCACCGTATCGGGCGTGACGCCGGCGAGTTCGATCTTCGTGATCGCGCCGTTCGCGATCCAGCAGGCGGGCAGCGGTGCCGTGCTGTCGTTCGTGCTCGGCGGCGTACTCGCGCTTGCGTTCGCGCTCTGCTACGCGGAACTCAGCGCCGCGCACCGCAGCGCGGGCGGCGAGTACGTGATGGCCAAGCGCGTGTTCGGCACGCTGCCGGGCTACCTGACCTTCATCACGGTGCTCTCCGTCAGCGTGTTCATCCCGGCCGTGCTCGCGAGCGGCGCCGCGCCCTACCTGAACAACGCGCTCGGCACGCACTTCAGCAACCAGTCGGTCGCGCTGACGATCGTGCTGCTCAGCTATCTGCTCGGCATGCTGAACATCAAGACGAACGCGTGGATCACCGGCGCGTTCCTGGTCGTCGAGATCGGCGTGCTGATGCTGATCGCGGGGCTCGGCTTCGGTTCGCCGCATCGCGGCGCCGACGTGCTGATCGCCCCGGTCGTCGCGAGCGGCAACGCGCTCGTGCCGGCGACGCTCGCAGCCATCGTGCCGGCGATCGGCACCGCGATCTTCTGCTACAACGGCTTCGGCTCGGCCGCGTATCTCGCGGAGGACCTGCGCGGCGGCAACCGCAACGTCGCGAAGGCGGTGATCTATTCGTTGCTCGTGATCCTCGTCGTCGAACTGGTGCCGCTCACGGCGATCGTGCTCGGCGCGCCGTCGCTGACGGAACTGACGAAGAGTGCCGACCCGATCGGCTATGTGGTGCGCTCGCTGAGCAACCCGGCCGTGTCGCGCGTGGTCAGCGGCGGGATCTTCCTGTCGGTGTTCAACGCGATCATCGCGATCGTGATCACGATGGGCCGCCTGCTGTACAGCAGCGGCCGGCACGCGCTCTGGTCGCGCACCTGCAACCGCGCGTTCTCGACGATTCATCCACGCCTCGAATCGCCGTGGCTCGCGACGATCGCGCTGGCGGTGCCGTCGGCGGGGCTCGTGTTCGTGTCGAGCCTCGACGAGCTGACCGCGTTCACGGTCGACCTGCTGCTGCTGATCTACCTCGTCGTCGGGCTCGCCGCGCTCGCGAGCCGGTTCGTGCGTCGCGACGTCGAGCATCATTACCGGATGCCGCTGTGGCCCGTGACGCCGCTCGTCGCGGTGTCGGGTGCCGCCTATACGCTCTACACGACGCTGGCGACGGCGACGAAGTCGACCGACCTGATCATCATCGCGGGGCTGCTGGTCGCCGCACTCGTGATGTACGGGGTGTGGGCGCGCCACAGCGAAGCGTTCCGCGCGCTTTGAGCGCAGGATTGGCAACTGGCGACATCGACATACCGAACCACTGAAAGACTGGAGGAATTGCATCATGCGCACGAGGGATCTCGGCATCCGCATCGGACTCGGTACGCCGGGCCGCTTCAACGCGATCACGGACGTAGCGGGCGTGCGGGTCGGACATTGCACGCTGACCGTCGAGAACGGCGACGCGTCGATCCGCACCGGCGTGACCGTCATCGAGCCGCGCGCGGGCACCGCGCTCGATTCGCCGTGCTTCGCGGGCGTGCACGTGCTGAACGGCAACGGCGACGCGACGGGCCTCGAATGGATTCGCGAGGCCGGCCTGCTGACGACGCCGATCGCCTGCACGAACACCCACAGCGTCGGCGCGGTGCGCGACGCGCTCGTCGCGAACGAGCGCGAAGCGGCGGCCGGCCGCGTGTACTGGTGCATGCCGGTCGTGATGGAAACCTACGACGGGCTGCTGAACGACATCTGGGGGCAGCATGTGAGCGCCGCGCACGTGCAGCGCGCGCTGGCGGCCGCGCAGTCGGGGCCGGTGGCGGAAGGCGGCGTCGGCGGCGGCACGGGGATGATCTGCCACGAGTTCAAGGGCGGCATCGGCACCGCGTCGCGCGTGCTCGCGGCCGATGCGGGCGGCTGGACCGTCGGCGCGCTCGTCCAGGCGAACTACGGTGTGCGCGAGATGCTGCGTGTTGCCGGCTACCCGGTGGGCGAAGTATTGCGGCACGTGCATTCGCCGTTCCGCGAACAGGAAGCCGGAGGCGAGCCGGGCATGGGCTCGATCGTCGTGACGATCGCGACCGATGCACCGCTCCTGCCGCATCAATGCACGCGCCTCGCGCAGCGTGCGAGCGTCGGGCTCGCACGCGTCGGCGGCGGCACCGAGGATTCGAGCGGCGACATCTTCCTGGCGTTTGCAACGGGCAACGACGGCCTGCCGGCGGCGAACTACGGCAGCAAGGGCGCGCCGACCACCGATCTGAAGATGGTCAACAACGACCATATCTCCGCGCTGTTCGTCGCGGCGGCGGAAGCGGTGGAGGAAGCGATCGTGAATGCGCTGGTCGCGGGTGGCAACGTCGAGTCGCGCGGTGCGCGGGTCGAAGGGCTCGGGCAGGCGCGCCTGCTGGATGCGTTGCGCGAAGTGGGCTGGCGGCCGGGGCGCGGCGCCTGAAACGGCAAGCGCCGCTTCAATCGAAGCGGCGTGAGAGGGGGCGGCGATGCGGCGATCGGCCGGACCGCCGTCCGCCCGTGCATGCGCTGCATGCCGTGCGGGCGATGCGGGCCCGGCCGTGACGTCGCGGCGTCATGCTCAGCTGCCGAAGTAGATGTTGCAGAAGCTGACCGGGCCGACACAGGCGTTCGGGTCTTCCTGCTTCGATTGCGAACGATCGACACGGCCCGCGGCCTTGACGGCTTCGGCGCGGTTCGCCTGTTGCGATGCAGCGTCTGCCGGTGCCGGCTGCGCGTGAGCGACGGCAGCGGTGAGCGACAGGGCAACGAGGGCGAGGTGCAGCGGCTTCATTTTGGTTTCTCCTGGGTGAGTGCCAGTCGCGCTGGCAGTGAGGAAACTATAGGCTCGCACTGCTTAAAGATTAATCACCGCGGCTGTAGAGCTTATTTCCATCCGGCACAAGGATCCCGTTGCGCCCGCATCGATCGTCAATGGCGGTGCCGGTTGAACGGCGCGTCCTTGTCGAGCAGCGCGCTGCGCATGAAGTGCAGGCAGCCGACGATCCGCTGCATGCTTCTGCGCGCATCGGGCACCGCGTACCATGCCTGCAGCGTGTGCTGCGCCGAGCGGATCGCGAGATTCACCGATTTCAGCGTGCGTGCGTGATGGCCCGGCGTCGGATCGTCGAAGAAGCGCGGCAGCTCGTGCAGCACCGCATCGATCGACGCGGTCCAGCGCAGCGTCTGCGGCGGCTTCGAGGCACTGAACACATGCAGCTCGTCGCGCAGGTCGATCACCGCATGGCCGACCTCGAGCGTCGACAGCATCCAGCGCATGGCGTCGCGGTGCTGCCGTGTCCGCCGCACGAGCAGCGTGCGCAGTTGCGCCATCAGGTCGTGGGTACTCGACTGGAAGCGCTGTGCGAGGCCGTCCGGCGCGCCTTCGCACGCGAGCGTGACCTGGCGGCGCAGGTCGTGCGCGATGCGGCCGGTGAGCCACGGCATGTGGGTGGGAAACACGACCGCGAACACGAGCGAGCACGCGAGCATCGCGACGACGATCGCCAGCCCGTTGTTGATCAGCACCTCGGGCGTATAGGCGATCGCGTTGTCGGGGCCCGCGAGCAGGCAGAAGAACACCGCGAAGCCGATCCCGTAGCCGGACAGGCCGGGACGCATTGCCAGGAAGGCACCGAGGCCGAGTACCGGCGCGAGTGTCGCGCACAGCAGCGGGAAGCCGTCGATGTTCGGATACACGTAGCACAGGAACACGTAGCCGACGGCGGTCGCGAACGCCGCGCCGACGCTCATCTGCGCGACGAACTTCGGCGCGCGCGGCGACGTCGAGCTGAGTGCGCACGCGATCGCGGTGGCGATCACGGCGAGCGATCCGCTCGGCCATTCCGACGCGATCCAGAACGCGCTCATCGCGCCGACGGCGACGACGGTGCGCAGGAACGCGAAGCCGACGAAGAACGAATTGGTCTTCACCGCGTAATGCGTGACGGAACGCTCGAACGCGTGATCGTCCTGGTCGAGCGACGCGTACGTATCGGCGTAGCCGAGGTATTCGCCGACGAAGCGGTACAGCAGTTCGATCGCGGTGTCGAAGTCGAGCAGGCCGCCGGCCGCATGCGCTTCGACGGTGCGCCGCGACGCACGGGCCGCCTTGGGCAGCGCGCCGTGGAAACGGCGCAGTTCGAGCAGCGCGCCGGTGGCCGGCGTGATGCCGCGCGGCCGCTCGTCGCGCAGCGCCGCGAACCGTAGCGCGAGCGCGTCGACATGCGGCGCGAGCGCATCGAGCACTGCATCCGAATGGTTCGCGCGCAGGCGTTTGACGAGCTGGTGCAGCGCATGCAGCCGCGTGCATGCGTTCATGAACTCGCTGTTCAGCCGGGCGAGCCGGCGGCTGCGCGCGCGGATGTGCGGATTCTCGAACGACGCGAACGCGCGGTTGGCTTCGAAGCCGACGATGTCGTCGACGAAATCGGCGAAGCGCCGCTCGAAATCGCCGCGCGCGACGTTGCCTGCGAGTGCACCGGCGGTGAACGCCGCGAACGTCGCGTGGCGCGCGCTCAGCGAGCGCATCAGCGCCTTCGCGGAACTGAGCGGCAGGATCAGCGCGCTGACCGCGCCCGAGCATGCGATGCCGAGCGCGACCTCCGCGGCGCGCGTGAGCGCGGACTGGAACAGCGTCTGCGGCGTCATCACGGCCGGCAGGCCGATCAGCGCGGCCGTGTAGCCGGCGAGCACGAAGCCGTACCAGCGGAAATGGCGGTTGCGCACCGCGAGCGCGATGCAGCCGCCGATCCACAGCGTGATGCCGGCCATGTACAGCTCGGGCTGCTGCGCGAACAGCCCGCCGAGCGCGAGCGCGGCGACGAGGCCGGCCGCCGTGCCGAGCACGCGATAGAAACTCTTGGCGAACACCATCCCCGACAGCGGCTGCATCAGCACGAACACGGTCGTCATCGCGGTGCGCGGCTGCGACATCTCGAGACGCATCGCGATGCCCATCGCAAGCAGCGCCGCGAGCACGGTTTTCGCGAGATGCAGCCAGATCAGCCCGTCGGTCACGGCCCAGTCTCGCGCCGCGTTGCCGAGCGGATCGAGCCATCGCCTCCATCGGTCCGGTTCGATGGAAGATCGCGCGATCGCAGGTTGTGGCTTCATGAAAAGAGGGGGCTCGTACGGGGCCGGGGCACGGTGCCGCGGCACGTCCGAACGGGTCCGTTCGACTGGTGAGGCGCCGATTGTAGGAGTGCGGCGCTCGCGCATTAACGTAGCTGCGGGGAAACGATAGTTGCAGCCGGAGTAACAATCTGTCGCATCCCGTGGAGGAAAATAGCGGTTCCGCTACAAGTTGCTCACAGGAATGGATACCCTACAAAACATGCGGGTGTTTTCGCGCGTCGTCGAGACGGGCAGTTTCACGGCCGCCGCGCAATCGCTGAACTCGACGACGGGCGCGATGTCGCGCGCGGTGTCGGAGCTCGAGGCGCGGCTGCGCACCCGTCTGATGAATCGCTCGACGCGCCGTCTCGCGCTCACGTCGGCCGGCGAAAGCTATCTGCGGCGCTGCCGCCAGATCCTCGCCGACGTCGACCGCGCGGAAGAAGAGGCGAGCTGCGCGCACGAACGGCCGGCCGGTGTGCTGCGCATGCACAGCTTCGCGAGCGTCGGCCATCACTATGTATTGCCCGCGCTGACGCGCTATCACGCGCAGTTCCCGGACGTGTCGATCGAGCTGTCGCTGTCGCAGCGCATGCCCGACCTGTTCGACGGGACGAGCGACATGGCCGTCGTGACTGCGTCGTCGCTGCCCGATTCCGAACTCGTGTCGCACCTGCTCGGCTCGACGTTCAGCATCCTGTGCGCGTCGCCCGACTATGTGAAGCGGCATGGCGTACCGGCCCGCCCGCAGGATCTCGCCGCGCATGCCTGCCTGACGCTGTGTACGCCCGCGTTCCCGACGCACGAATGGGTGCTCGAGGGGCCCGAGGGCGTCGAGCAGATCCACGTCGCGGGGCCGGTGCAGACCAATACGGCCGAATCGCTCGCACTCGCGATCCGCGACGGCATCGGGATCGGCATGCTGCCGCTGTACTCGGCGATCGACGCGTTGCGCGACGGCACGCTCGTCCGCGTGCTGCCCGCGCACATCCTGCAGAAGATGAACGTATACGCGCTGTATCCGTCACGCCGCTTCGTCGATGCGAAGGTGCGGACCTGGGTCGAGATGCTGCGTGCGCAGGTGCCGGGCATGATCGCGCGAGACGTCGAGATGCTGAGCGCGATCGATCGCGAACCGCAGGCTGCCTGAGCGCCGGGCGCACACAGGTGCGTCGTTTCGTTGCAGGCTTCTTCACGCATGAGCGATACACGCCTTGCCCGCTGAACATCCTTCACGCGGGCGAGGCGCTTTGTCACGTCGTCACGGCGCGGGCTTCGCTGCCGCACCGGATTCGGTTGCCGGCTGGCCGGCCGGGCCGTATGCGGCCTGCGTCGCCTTGTGTTCGGCGAGACGCTTCGCCTGCAGCCGCGCCTGCGCCGCCATGATGTCCTCCGGATAGTTGTCGGCTTCGCCATGCGCCGGGTTGTAGCCGACCGATTCCAGATCGATCAGCTCCTGCAGCACCTGCGCGCGCGTGACGGGCGACTGTGCCTGCTGGGCGAACGACAGGGCCGGTGCGGCAAGCAGGACGGCAGCGGCGGCGGTAACGACGAGCGATTTCACGAGGTTCTCCTGAATACGGGGTGGGTGGCCGGATCGATGCGCGACGCATGACCCGAGCCTTCGACGCCAGTCTACGTAGCGGCTGCACGCGCAAAAACCCCGATTCCAGGCAGGCTGCCTTCCAGATGGCACAACATTGGCGCCCGTCGCCCGCGGCGAACGGACCCATGGTTCGAGGCCGGCGGGCGACGCGGCATCACACCGGTCAGAAGCGCGTGCGCATGCCGATCGTGCCGACCACCTGGTTCGCCGTGCTCGATGCGCCGCCCGACGTGTTGATGAACGCCTGGTAGCCGCGGCCGGACGCATGCTGGAACATCGCTTCCGCGTACAGGTCGGTACGGCGCGACAGCTTGTACACGGCCTGCAGGTTGGCCTGGTGCCACTTCGGATCGGTGCCGTGCTTGCTGTCGGGGTTCGACACGCTGGCGTCCGTGTACACGTAGGCGGCGCCGAGGCTGACGGCCGGCGTCACGGCGTAGCGCACGTTCACGTCGTAGTTGTTGAACGCGACCTGGCCGGTGGAGCCGAACGCGCCCGTGTTGTCGTATTGCGAGCGCGTGTAGACGAAGCCGACGGTCGCCGGGCCGAACACGTAGCTCACGCCGCCGCCATACGTGCGCATGCGGTCCGAGCCGATCGACCAGCCGCCCTGGCTCACGCTCTTCGCTTCGGCCGAATCGGTCGCGCCGGGGCTCGCGCTCGTCGAGCCCTTCGTGCCGTTCATCTGCAGGTACGCGCCGGCCAGCTTCAGCGGGCCGTTCGTGTAGCTCGCCGCGACGCTGTACGCGCGGTTGGCGCTGAAGCTCGTCGAGTTCGAGAACGCGTACATCGCGCCGACCTTGAAACCGGCGAGCGACTCGCTCGTGTACTTGACCGCGTTGTTGATGCGCAGTGAGTGATTCAGGTTGTCGTTGTCGAACGGATGCGCGAAGCCCGCATCGCCGAAGTCGCCTGCCGTGGCGGACAGCGGTGCGACGAAGTCGACCATCGTGTCGTACTGGCGGCCGAGCGTCAGCGTGCCGTAGCCGGCCTGGCTGAGGCCGACATACGCGTGGCGGCCGAACAGCTTGCCGTCCTGGCCGAGCCCGCCGTTGTTCACGTTGAAGCCGTTTTCGAGCACGAACAGCGCCTTCAGGCCGCCGCCGAGATCCTCGGTGCCGCGTACGCCGAAGCGGCTGCCGTTGACCGTGCCGCTGGCCATGCGCCACTGCGACGCGCCGTTCACGTTGTTGGTATACGCGATGCCGGCGTCGATCAGGCCGTACAGCGTGACCGAGCTTTGCGCGTGGGCGAGCGGCGCGAACAGGGCGGCGGTGCATGCGCCGGCGATCAGGGTTTTTTTCATGGTGAAGTTCCTGCGTGTGGGACGGGAAACAAAAGTTCGGCGCAAGTGTAGGGGCGCGGTCGTCCGATTCCGGGGTACCGGGATGCGAGCGCTCCTTTGCGCGTTGCGCAAGAGTCCGTCATACCGCCTTCACAAAGCGACGCGAGGGCCGCACGCCGGGCGTTCTCGCCCGCCGCCCGCAGCGCCCCGCGGGTTGGCCGCACGCGGCATGTCGCGCATCGACAACATGCGGGCCGCCAAGGCCGGAGTTGATCGCCGCGCGGCGGACGCGGAGAATGGACACTCCGATGCCGAGATCCGGAGACAACCCATGGCTACCGCCCGTCGTCCGTCGTTCAGCTCCGCCCTGTGCTACCGCAATCCGAAAGCCGCGCTGGACTGGCTCGAGCGCGCCTTCGGCTTCGAACGCTTCATCGTCGTGACCACGCCCGACGGCGATATCGCGCATGCCGAGATGAAGTTCGGCGATGGCATCGTGATGATCGGCGGCGCATGGGCCGATTTCGTCGCGTCGCCGGAAGACACGGGCGATCGCAATACGCAGAATGTCCATGTGCATCTTCCCGACGATGCGGACATCGATGCGCATTGCGAACGTGCGCGTGCCGCCGGCGCGGAGATCCTGCAAGCGCCGGCCGACCAGTTTTACGGTGAGCGCGTGTATCGCGCGCGTGACCCCGGCCGGCATGTGTGGACCTTCGGCAAGCACGTGCGTGACGTGACGAACGACGAGATGAGCGCGGCGACCGGCCTGAAGATCGACGACTTCAGGTAAATGCCTGCGCGCGTCGCCGGCATTCCTTTTCCTTAACATGCGGCCCGCCGCGGCCGCCTGACGACCGGACCCACATGAATCTCTTCAACGTACGCCTGCGCGGCCGCGACGGCCTGTTCACGATCGGCATCGATGCTGGCAAGATCGCGCGGATCGATGCGCAAACCGCGCCGATTGCGTCGACGAACCCCGACCATATCGATGGCGGCGGCCGTCTCGCGATTCCGCCGCTCGTCGAACCGCATATCCACCTCGATGCGGTGCTGACGGCTGGTGAACCCGCATGGAACATGAGCGGCACGCTGTTCGAGGGCATCGAGCGCTGGTCCGAACGCAAGGCGACGATCACACACGAGGATACGAAGACACGCGCGCATGCGGCGATCGGCATGCTGCGCGACCACGGGATCCAGCACGTGCGCACGCACGTCGACGTGACCGATCCGACGCTCGCCGCGCTGAAGGCGATGCTGGAAGTGAAGGACGAGGCGCGCGGGCTGATCGACTTGCAGATCGTCGCGTTTCCTCAGGAAGGCATCGAATCGTTCGAGGGCGGCCGCGCGCTGATGGAGCAGGCGATCGACCTCGGCGCGGATGTCGTCGGCGGGATTCCGCATTTCGAGAACACGCGCGAGCAGGGCGTCAGCTCGATCGGCTTCCTGATGGATCTCGCGGAACGCACCGGCTGCCTCGTCGACGTGCATTGCGACGAGACCGACGATCCGCATTCGCGCTTTCTGGAGGTACTCGCCGAAGCGGCGCGCGTGCGCGGGATGGGCGCGCGCGTCACGGCGAGCCACACGACCGCGATGGGTTCGTACGACAACGCGTACTGCTCGAAGCTGTTCCGGCTGCTGAAGCGCGCGGGCCTGAACTTCATCTCGTGCCCGACCGAGAGCATCCACCTGCAAGGGCGCTTCGACACGTTTCCGAAGCGGCGCGGCGTCACACGCGTCGCGGAACTCGACCGCGCCGGGCTCAACGTGTGCTTCGGGCAGGATTCGATCAAGGATCCGTGGTATCCGCTCGGCAACGGCAACATCCTACGCGTGCTCGATGCGGGCCTCCATATCTGCCACATGATGGGTTACGAGGACCTGCAGCGCTGCCTCGACTTCGTGACCGACCACAGCGCGACGGCGATGCATCTCGGCGACCGCTACGGCATCGCGGTCGGGCGTCCGGCGAATCTCGTCGTGCTCGACGCGGACAGCGACTACGAAGCCGTGCGACGGCAGGCGAAGGCGACGCTGTCGGTCCGCCACGGGAAGGTGATCATGCGGCGCGAGCCGGAGCGCGTGACGTATCCGGATTGACGCGGAAGGCGGGCCATCACGGCCTGCCGGTCCTCATGTATTCACAAAATACATGAGTTGATTTGAAAAATACGTTTGTCTCATGAGAGGCGCGGGCCTACGATTCGGTCCTGACGACGGCGTGCAGGTTGCGGGCCGTCCTTTCGATCTTCGTTCGCCGACCCCATGCGCCTCGATCTCCCGTCCGCTCCCGCTTCTTCTTCACCGCCCGCCAGCCCGTTCGCGCGCATGGCCGTCGTCACGGTCCTGACCGGCGTCGGCGCGGGCTTCGGCGGCATGCTGCTCGCGCTGCTGCTGCATGCGATCCAGCACGTCGCGTACGGCTACAGCGTCGCGCACGTGATCGGTTCCGAGAGCTTCCTCAATGGCGTGACCGGTGCCGATCCGCTGCGCCGGGTCACGGTGCTGATCGTCTGCGGGATCGTCGCCGGCGGCGGCTGGTGGGCGCTTTACCGGTATGGCCGGCCGCTCGTCAGCATCCGCCGCGCCGTGCGTGCGGCCGATCCGCGGATGCCGTTCGTCAGCACGACGGTTCACGCGCTGCTGCAGATCGTTACCGTTGCGCTCGGCTCGCCGCTCGGCCGCGAAGTCGCGCCGCGCGAGATCGGTTCGCTGCTGGCCGGGCGGCTTGCGCACGCGGCGGGGCTCACGCCCGACGACTGCCGGCTGATGGTCGCGTGCGGCGCCGGCGCGGGCCTTGCGGCCGTCTACAACGTGCCGCTCGGCGGTGCGGTCTTCGTGCTCGAAGTGCTGCTCGGCACGTTCGAACTGCGTGCGGTGGTCGTGGCGGTCGTGACATCGGCCATCGCGGCCGTCGTCGCGTGGATCGGCCTCGGCAACGAGCACCAGTACACGGTGCCCGCGTTCGTGTTGAGCACGCCGCTCGTCGCGTGGTCGATCGTCTGCGGGCCGCTGTTCGGTTTCGCCGCTTACGGCTTCGTACGGCTCACGAGCCGCGCGCGAGCAGACGCGCCGAAAGACTGGCGGCTGCCCGTGTTCGCGCTGGTCAATTTCGCGGTGATCGGTGTGCTCGCGATGCGTTTTCCGCAATTGCTCGGCAACGGCAAGGGGCCGGCATCGCTGGGTTTCGACGGGACGCTGACGATCGGTGTTGCCGCTGCGCTGCTCGTGCTGAAAGTGCTGATCGAAGCCGGCAGCCTGCGGGCCGGCGCGGAAGGCGGGCTGCTGACGCCGGGCCTCGCGAACGGCGCGCTGCTCGGTGTCGTGCTCGGCGGGCTGTGGAGCCTCGTGTGGCCGGGCGCATCGCTCGGCGGATGCGCGCTGATCGGCGCGACCGCGTTTCTCGCCGCGTCGATGCAGATGCCGATCACGGCCGTCGTGTTGATGCTCGAATTCACGCGCGCGAATCACGACAGCCTCGTGCCGATGCTGCTGGCCGTGGCCGGTTCGCTCGTTGCGTACAGGTTCGCGCAGAAGCTGGTGGAGCGGCGAGCGATAGCGATCGCAGCCGTCAGCACGCCGGAGGCGGTTGCTCGCTAGCGGGCTAACGCCAGGGGCCGTATACGCATCGACGAGCGCCGCGATCTATCCACGACGTGGCGTATTTGGAGGGGCGTCGCGCGGGTACGGGAAGAGCATGCATCGCTGACGCATCAATTCCGTCTTGAAGTGGATTATCCGGGAAAATTGCGCCATAAGACATAATATAAGGGAATTATATTTCCTGAACGCATCTTTCCTGTAACTCTATAATACTGTGAGTTACGAGAGATATAGCGCGGGAAGACCCATTATGTTGGAATTAAGTTTTCGCAAGCCCGACGAAATCGTCACACTGCTTTGCGCGAGGCTTCGCACGGAGCGGCTGGCGTTGCAACTGACGCAAAGCGAGGTAGCCGCGCGTGCCGGCGTCGGTTCCAATACCGTGTCCAATCTGGAAGCCGGACGCAATGTGAGCCTCGATACGGTAGTTCGTGTAGCCATGGTCCTGGGACGAAGCAAGGAACTCGAAGGATTGTTCCTGCCGAAGCTCGATAGCCTGGAAGACGTTCAGCGGTATGAAAAAAGTGCCAAGCGTCAGCGCGTCAAGAGGGGCAACCAGAAATGATCGAGCGGATCGATGTCTACTACGACGGCTGGGGGGAGCACTGGCTGTGGGGATCGATGGTTTCTACGACGGCGATCACGGGGCGCCCGTTGATCGTATTCGAATATAGCGATGATGCGCGCAAGAGGGGGCTGGAACTGTCGTCTTATGCGCTCCCATTGCATGGGGCGAGGCTGCGTAAGGACTTTCCGTCCCACCAGCTGGGATTGCCCGGCCCGGTCTATGACGCGCTGCCCGACGGATGGGGCATGTTGCTCATGGACCGCTTGTTCAAACGCCGCGGTCTCAATGCGGCACGCATCGGGCCGCTGGAGCGGTTGGCTTACATTGGCAACCACGCAATGGGCGCCATGTCGTTCGAGCCGGTCGCGCTCGAGATCCAGGCGCCGCAGCCGGATATTCCTCTCGATCGGCTCGCGGCCGAGGTACAGCAAGTCCTAAATGGTGAGGGCGGCGAATTCCTTCATCAACTGCTGCAGGTGGGCGGCTCTCCGCAAGGTGCCAGGCCGAAGGCTCTGGTCTATCGTGATCCGCAGTCCGGCGTTTTTACCACGGCCGCGGTGGCGGGTTTTGAAGCATGGTTGGTCAAGTTCCCGGCCCGGCAAGAGCATCCCGAGGTGTGCGCGATCGAAATGGTCTACGCCGAGTGCTTGCGCATGTGCGGCATCGAGACCCCGGACACGCTGCATTTCAATTTGCCTGACGGGATGGCGGCATTTGCGTCCAGGCGTTTCGATCGACGTGACGGTCTGCGCGTGCCCATGCAAAGCGTTGCCGCGTTTACCGGTGCCGATTACAAAACGCCGGGTGCGCTGGACTACGTGAACTTCTTGCGCGCGACTCACATGTGCACCAACGACGTACGCGAGAAGGCGCGGGCGTTTGAACGGGCTGTCTTCAATGTCGCGTTCAATAATCGCGACGATCATCCGAAAAACTTCGCCTACGTCATGTCGCGATCCGGCCAGTGGAAACTCGCGCCGGCCTACGACGTGACATTCTGCGAGGGGCCGGGCGGTTACCACCAAATGGACGTCATGGGCGAGGCGCTGCGGATCGACCGGGCGGCATTACTCGGACTGGCAAAGGAAGCGGAGCTTTCCGTAGCCGCTGCCGGCGACATGATCGACGGAATGTGCGGAGTGGCCAGTCAGTTCTCGGCCATTGCGAAGCGCCGCTACGAGGGGATCATCACAGAAGACACCCTGACGGACATTCAGCGTCGAATCGACGAGAACGTTGCGCTGCTGCGCTAGGGGCTCGGCGTGCGCGACATCATGGGGTATTGCGTGACGACGCTGCTGTTCTCGGGCGTCGTGTTCGTCGCTGGGATGTATCTGTTCTGACGGAGCGAGGCGAGATGCGGCCGGGGCAACGCCCGCATCCTGCCGGCGCGAATCCCGTCCGCCGTCAGCCGTGCGACCGCACGTCGGCGCGCTCGTGCCCGTGACGCAACGCGAGGCTCGCGAACGCCGCGATAACGAGTGCGGCCGCCAGCAGCGTCAACCCGTTCTTCGCATTGCCGGTCGCCTGTTCGATCTCGCCGACGACGGTCGGCCCGACGAAGCCGCCGAGCAACCCGCAGGTATTCACGAGTCCGAGCCCGCCGGCCAGCGCGCTGCCGGCGAGCCGCGACGCCGGAAACGTGAACACGATCGACTGCACGACGAAGAACATCGACGCGGCCACGCACACGCAGAGCAGCCCCGCCAACGGCGACGCATGCGCGGCGCCGATCATCCCGGCCGCCATCACGACGAGCCCCGCGCACAGCATCCGCCGCGAATGACGCGACTCGCGTGCGAAGCGCGGCAGCGTCCCGGCGCCGAGCGCGGCGGCGAGCCAGGGCAGCGACGTCAGCAGCCCGACCGCGACCGGCGAAAGACGTCCCGACGCGCCGATGATGCCCGGCAGGAAGAAGATCACCGTGTAGATGGTCAACTGGTGGCAGAAATACACGAAGATCGCGAGCCAGATCTGCGGGTCGCGCAGCGCGGCGCCGAACGCGTGGCCGCCGTGCGCGGCCACGCCCGCGTCCTGTTCGGCGGCCAGCTTGCGCTCGAGCGCGCGGCCGGTTTCCGGGGCGAGCCACGGCGCGGCGCTCGGCCGGTCCGGCAATCGCGTCCACACGACGAACGCGAGCAGGATCGCCGGAATGCCTTCGACGACGAACAGCCATTGCCAGCCGTGGAAACCGAGCGTGCCGTCGAGTTCGATCAGCGCACCGGCCAGCGGCCCGCCGACGATATTCGCAATGCACACGCCGAGCAGGAAATAGCCCGTCGCACGCGCACGCTCCTCGCGGCCGAACCAGTACGTCAGATACAGCATCACGCCGGGAAACAGGCCGGCTTCGGCCACGCCGAGCAGCAGGCGCATCACGTAGAACGACGTTTCGCCGCGGACGAACGCCATCGCGACCGACAGCGCGCCCCACGTGATCATGATCCGCGTGATCCAGAAGCGCGCGCCGACGCGATGCATGATCAGGTTGCTCGGAATCTCGAAGAGCGCGTAGGTGAGAAAGAACAGCCCCGCGCCGAGCCCGTACGCGGCCGACGAAATGCCGAGATCGACGCCCATCGAATGTTTGGCGAACGCGATGTTGGTGCGGTCGAGAAAGCTGATCACATACGCGGCGATCAGCAGCGGCATGAGTTTGCGGAACAGCAGCCGGTTCAGCGACGCGCTCGCGTCGCCGGTGGCGGGGGACAGGGCCTGGGCGTGATGAGTGGACATGCGGACGACTCCGGTAAGAGCGAACCGGCGCGCACGGCAAGCACGGCGCGCCGCGTTCGGCAAATGCCGCTGCGATGCAGGCAGCGGATGGGCAGTCGACGGAGCCGCGCCGGCGGCGCTCGAACGGAGCGGGGCGATCAAGGGCGTCCTGGCGCCGGCCGGCTCGGGCCGGCGCCTTGTCACTGCGCTTGCGGATGCGGGTGGTGGGGTGGCGATCACGCTCGACAACGGATGGACTGAGCGTGGCGAAGACACATGTGGCGATCCTGCCGATTTCGACGCCGAGCGCGGCAGGCTGGCGGCGCGTTGCCGGGCATTCGGCGGGCTGTGGAAGTGCTTCGCGTTCCTCGCGCGCGAACAGGCACACACCGGTGTGCCGTCCGTCACGAAAGCACTTACGGAGTCGCGGGCAGCTTCGGCGTTTTGTGCAACTCGGCCCAGTAGCCGTTGAGCTCGTCGTCGGGCACGTTGAAGCGCTGTAGCCATGCCTCGCTTGCGACGGTCGTATTGAGCAAGGGCGCGGTGCTGTTGACCGTGCCGCGCTGGAGGATGCCGCTCTTGTCGGCAACGATCGCGCGCAGCGCGTGATTCAACAGAACGTATGCAGACGGAGGCGCGGGCGGGATGCCCTTGCCGATCGGCACGCCGGCTACCGGACCGGTGCCGGCTTGAATCAGTAACCCGCCGTTTGCGAGCGAGGTCTTGCGGTACCAATCAGGCGGCAGCATCAAGGCGTCAGCGCCGCCAGCGCGACGGACAAGATCACCGCCCAGAGCGGTCAACCAGTCGACGGTCTTGATCTTCTCCTCGAGGTCGCGGATCGACGTCCGCGTCGGATCGCCGACGTCGACGCCTGGGCCATACAGCCGCGACCAGAAATTCTCGCTTGCTTCATTGGCTTCCGGATCCAGCGGCGGAAGGTTGACCCCGATACCCGCGTGCCCCCATATCGTCGGCACCGCCGCGGCGAACTCCGCGAACAACTGTTCGAAAGTGCCGGGGCAAAGCTCGAGGAAACGACGGGGCACGGTGAACACCATGGCATCGAGCCCGCGGTCCCCAAGTTCCGCCTGCCAATCCGGAATGCAGAACGCGGTAAATTCAAAGAATCCTGTCGCGAGCTTGTGGCCTGCGCTGGTCGTTGTCGCCACGAGCACCTGGCTGCTCGGAAGGCTGTCGGCGACGGCAGCGAACCCGCGTGCTTTCGAGAACTCGACCGGCTTCTGACCCTCCTCGTAGAACCATCGCATTGGACTTGCCGTCGGGGCGGGCTGCTCCGACGCTTTCGCGAAGTCCTTCGCGAACTCATCGATCGCGGCCATGTACCGGTTGTAGCAGGCGACGAGGGCGTCGCGCACGGGCTTGCTGTGTCCGCCTTTGAAGTAGAGCACGCCGCGGACTACCAAGGCAGCCCCAACGATCGCTTTCTGTTCGAGCGGTTCGTACAGACCGAAGGGCAGGGTGTCTTGTCGCTGTGGGTCGTTGGCCCACGCAGTCAGTTCGTCTTTCGTCATGGTCGTCAGAAGGGGAAAGCATGGCCGGGATTCGCTGGGCCGGGTCCGATCGGCGGCAGTTTCGGCAGTCCCAGAGGGCCGGTATTGTGCGCCCCTCCGGCATTTTGGCCGAACAACTCGTCCATGTCCGTGCTGGTGCTACGTTGGGTCGAGCGTGCTGGCTCCTTCTCCGCATCCTCGTCGGGGCATCCGCATTGTGCCTTCTTCAGCGGCACGTACTTCGATTCGTCGCCCGCGATCTTCACGTAGTCGGCCGCTTGGCCCTTCCGCATTTCGTCATCGAACTTCATCTCTATGACCGCTCGCAGATTCGATTGCTCGGGCGGCTGCGAGGGATCGTTCACGATCACGACATCCGGCCGCCGGGTCTGGTCTATGCCGGCTCGCTTTCCCTCAAGGTAGCCTTTCATCCTGCCTGGCCAGCTGTTGCGAATATAGTCAAGCAAGTCGCCGTGTGGTTCCAGCGGGTCGTCGGCGGACATGATCGGCGAGGGCGGCCTCGTAGTCATGTTGTAGTTGACCTCCGGGACGTAAACGGTTTTTTGCCCTGTTGCCGCGACCGATCTATCGTTCTCAGCGTCGATCCGCTGCTCGACGCACTTCTGGCGCTGAAGACGCCCGCCACCGCGCGTCCAGACACCGATCTTGCCGCAATTGCACATGACCCGACAAAGAAACGCCTTGTCCTCGGGGGTGATGCCCTTCCTGGCACCGACAACGGTTGTCTGGCCGGTGCCAGCTCGCGAACCGCCGGCGGCGGACCCGGCCGAATACGGGCCGCTCATGCTTCGCTGCCGCCTGCAGTCGATCCAGGTTGATCGAACGTCAACGACGACGCCTGATGGCTGTTGAGCCATTCGGTGTGGCCGTCCGCGTCCGTTGTGCCTTGTATCTGTTGCCCATCGGACGATGTGACGGTGTAGCGATGATTTGCGAGGGGGGCGCGCGTTTGGTCGTCGACGAGTTGGAAGCGCCCGCGATAGGCACCATCGTCCTGCGCGAGGGTCTGCGCAACCACGCTCTTGCCCGCGCCGACCGACCCACCCGCGCCGGAAGTCGGCTCTACAGTCGCCTCGCCTTGCGAAGCGATCAGCGTCGCACCGCACGCGGTCTTGTCGCCCTCGGTCGCCACGGCGCGGCCGCCGAACGTCATGCTGCGAACCCGAACAGCAACGATCGGATAGACGCCGCTGCACTTCGGGCACGACACCATGTCGCCTTCGAGCGCGAGTGGCTTGCCGAATACGACGTTGGTAGATGTACAGGCGAGCACTCGGCCGCCGTGGGACGTTGTATCGCCCTCTCGAATGAATGCTGAGCTCATGCTTGGTCCTCTCAGGTAAACCCGAGCGGAATGTAGCATGTGCCGAACGCGCTTCTATCCTGTCAGATTTGACGGGGAAATCGGATTGTCAAAGGTGGAGGGAATATCGTGCGCTTGCTGCTGATTGGTTCTATCGCCTCGTCAGCAGCAAGCGGCCATCGGTTACTTTGCTTCTTTGGCATTGAGTTCAGCGAGCTGCGCCTCTACCCAGACGCCGAATTCGGCCACTTCGTCCCGCAGCTCACTGAAGGCGGCGGTATCGTTGATCGGGCTCATTCCCAAGAAGATCACTCGGAGGACTTTCGCCTGCTCCTTTGCAGCTTCGAGGATGGCGCGGCGATTCGGAGTAATTCCTGTAGGTGTCGCGATCTTGCCCGAAAGAAGTGTGCGAGGCATGTCCATGGCGAGACGGACGGCTTTCGGGTCAAGTCGAACATCAATCGAGTCATTCAGCGGCATTTTTTTGTTATCCCCGGGTGGAATTGGTTGGTCTGTCAGTATAGAGAAATCAAGGCCTGCACGTTTTCAGTTCGGGCGGGCCGACGGTGCTGAACCGTGCTAGATTCGCTGACGATACGTAACAGAAGAAGAGGGGATCGGGTTTCCAGAGGGGCATGCTTTCACCGGGCCTTACGCGTGGCATTTCCGTAAAGCCCAGCCCAACAGTACTTATCGAACCGAGCATTCGCCGAAGCCGCAGTAGCGATCGAACGCCGTTGCGCCATGCAACGGCGCGCCGCATGCCATTTCGCCGTCGCTACTCAAGCGTCCGTATCGAATTGCTGATCCCGCGTGCGCAGTCGATCACCGCCGGCGCGAGCTTGCGGCGCGCGTCGTCGAACGTCCAGCGGCTCGTCGGCGCGACCACGTGCACGGCCGCGACTGGCAGCCCCTGGCTGCCGAGCACGGGTGCCGCAATCGACATGTCGCCGATGAACAGTTCTTCCTGGTTGGTCGCGTAGCCGTCGCGCCGCGCGCTGTCGAGCAGCGCGACGAGTTCGTCGAGCGCCGTGACCGTGCGCGGCGTATGCGGCGTGCGCACCATGTCGTCGAGCCGCGCGCGCGCGTGGTCCGGCGGCAACGCGCTCAGGAACGCACGACCGGAGCCGGTGCAATACATCGGGATGCGGCTGCCGATCGGCATGTGGATCGGCACGAACTTCGTCGACACGAAACGCGCGACGTACACCATTTCATCCTCGTCCGGCTCGGTGAGATTGGTGGTTTCGCCGGTCAGGTTCGTGAGCTCGGACAGGAACGGATTCGCGACGTCGATCAGCGTATCGGCCGCGAGATAGTTGAAGCCGATCCGCATCACGTGCGGCGTGAGCTGGTAGCGCCGCGTGACCGGATGCTTGCGAATGTAGCCGAGCTTCTCGAGCGTGTAGACCATCCGCTGCGCCGAGCTTTTCGTCATGCCGGCCGCGTCGGCCACTTCAGCCAGCGTCATCGTGCGTCGCTTCGCGCTGAACGCGCGCAACACGTTCAGCCCTTTCTCCAGCGACTGGTTGAACAGGAGGTCGTTTGCTTGGTCGGGCGACGTTTCCATGGCGAAGGGCGGAATCGATTCGATATCACATCATAGCGTATCGAATATCGATACGTAAAAATCTATTTGCGATGTTTTTGATTCGTTTTAAGATCAAGCCATCGTCGCAGTGTCGATCAGCGACCGGCCGGCGCACCGGATTATTCGAGAGGGAGTCACCATGATTCCGTTCATCAAGCGGTTCGGCGCACTGGCCGCCGGTTTCGCCACCTGCATCGTTCTTTCCACGGCATCGGCCGGTGCCGGCGCGGCCGAGCCGACGCTCAAGGTCGGTGCGACGGCCACCGGCGTGCCGTTCACGTTTCTCGACGTCAAGAGCAATTCGATCCAGGGGATGATGGTCGATGCGATTACCGCGGCAGGGAAGTCGGCCGGGTTTCGCGTCGACGTGCAGCAGACCGTGTTCTCGGCGCTGATCCCGTCGCTCACCACGCAGAAGATCGACATCATCTCGGCCGCGATGCTGAAGACGCCGGCGCGCCAGCAGGTCGTCGATTTCTCCGACACCGTCTACTCGTTCGGCGAAGGCCTGATCGTGAAGGCCGACGACCCCGGCCGCTATACGTCGATGGACGATTTCAAGGATCAGGTGGTCGGCGCGCAGGTCGGCACGGCGTTCGTCGACGCGCTCAACAAGAAGGGCATCTTCAAGGAAGTCCGGACCTACGATTCGATCGCCGACATCATGCGCGACGTCGCACTCGGGCGCATCAAGGCTGGCTTCGCCGACCAGCCGATCGTCGCGTACCAGATCGAACACGGCGTCAACCGCCAGGTGCGGCTCGTGCCCGAATACCAGAGCGCCGTGAAGGGGCAGGTCTGCTTCATCGTGCGCAAGGGCGACACGGCGACGCTCGAGCAGCTCAACGGCGCGATCCGGAAAATGAAGAGCGACGGCACGCTGCAGCAGATCCTGCAGAAGTGGCACATGAGCTGAGCGCCGGCCCGCGATTCCCGAACGATATCGCCCGCCCGACGCGGGCACCCACTGCGGCGTGCCGGTAGGCCATCGCATAGGAGATCTCATGTTTTTTCAGAACGCGATCGATTTCCTGCCGATCCTGCTGAAGGGCGCGGTGGTCACGATCGAGATCACGGCATGCGCGTTCGTGCTCAGCTCGGTGCTCGGGCTGATCCTCGCGCTGCTGAAGGTGTCGCGCAACCGTGTGGTGTCGACGGCCGGCAGCACGGTCGTCAACGTGATCCGCGGGCTGCCGATCATCGTGCAGCTGTTCTACATGTACTTCGTGCTGCCCGATCTCGGCATCCAGCTGTCGGCGTTCCAGGCCGGCGTGCTCGGCCTCGGCATCGCGTACTCGGCATACCAGGCGGAAAACTTCCGCGCCGGCATCGAGGCGATCGACCGCGGCCAGATCGAAGCCGCGCACGCGATCGGCATGCGCGGGCCGATGATCATGCGGCGCGTGGTGCTGCCGCAGGCATTCCGCATCGCGCTGCCGCCGTACGGCAACACGCTCGTGATGCTGCTGAAGGATTCATCGGTCGCGTCGACGATCACGGTCGCGGAGATCACGCGTGCCGGCCAGCTGATCGCGTCGTCGACGTTCCAGAACATGAGCGTCTATACGCTCGTCGCGTTGCTGTATCTCGCGCTCGGCCTGCCGCTGATGTTCGGCGTGAACCGGCTGGGCAAGCGGCTCTCGCTGAGGAGAAGCGCATGATCCGGATCGATGCGATACACAAGCGCTTCCAGCAGCACGCCGTGCTGAAGGGCGTGAGCCTCGACGTGCAGCAAGGTGAAGTCGTGTGCCTGATCGGGCCGTCCGGCTCGGGCAAGTCGACGGTGCTGCGCTGTATCAACGGCTTCGAGAACTACGACGAAGGATCGATCGAGATCGACGGCGTGAAGGTCGACGCGCAGTCGAAACGGATCCACGAGCTGCGGATGCGGGTCGGCATGGTGTTCCAGCGCTTCAACCTGTTCGCGCACCGCACGGCGCTCGAGAACGTGATGGAAGGGCCCGTGCACGTGCGGCGCCGGCCGGCCGCGCAAGCGCGCGAACAGGCCCGCACGCTGCTCGACAAGGTCGGGCTCGCGCACCGGATGAATGCATATCCGTCCGAGCTGTCGGGCGGGCAGCAGCAGCGCGTCGCGATCGCACGCGCGCTCGCGATGGCGCCGCAGGCGATCCTGTTCGACGAACCGACGTCGGCGCTCGACCCCGAACTCGTCGGCGAGGTGCTCGGCGTGATGCGCGGGCTCGCGCGCGACGGCATGACCATGGTGGTCGTCACGCACGAAATGGGATTTGCCCGCGAAGTGGCCGATCGCGTGTGCTTCCTGCACGACGGCACCATCTGCGAAAGCGGACCGGCGCGCGACGTGCTCACGCAGCCGACCCATCCCCGCACGCAGGAATTCCTGCGCCGCCTGCTGGCGTCGGACGGCGCCGACCACCCGGATCGAACATGAGCGCAACGAACGCGGCACCCGGACGGCCCGACGCGCAGTGGTCCGATTCGCTGTGGGCGGCGACCGCCGCGCTGGCGCCCGATACACCCGCGCTCGACGCGTCCGCGTCGTGCGACGTGGCGATCGTCGGCGCCGGCTTCACCGGCCTGTCGACCGCGCTCCACCTGGCCGAACGCGGCGTGAACGTGCGCGTGATCGACGGCGCGCAGCCGGGCTGGGGCGCGTCCGGCCGTAACGGCGGGCAGGTGATCCCCGGCCTGAAATACGACCCCGACGAGCTGATCCGCCGGTTCGGCGACGAAGCCGGCGAGCAGCTTGCCGATGTGGCCGGCGGTGCGGCCGACACGGTATTCGACCTGATCGCGCGGCACGCGATCGACTGCGATGCGCGGCGCCACGGCTGGATCCAGCCGGCGCCGACCGCCGCGATGCTCGAGACGGTCGCGCGGCGTGCGCAGCAATGGACCGCGCGCGGCGCACCGGTCGAACTGCTCGACCGCGACGATGTTGCGCGCCGGCTCGGCACGCAAGCCTATGCGGGCGGCTGGATCGATCGCCGCGCGGGCAGCGTGCAGCCGCTCAGCTATACGCGCGGCCTCGTGCGCGCGGCGCAGGCGAGCGGGGCGGTCGTGCACGGGATGACGCGCGCCGTCGGGCTGACGCGTGCCGACGGCCGCTGGCAGGTCGCGACGGCCGGCGGCGCGACAGTGTCGGCGGACCGCGTCGTGATCGCGACCAACGGCTATACCGACGGGCTGTGGCCCGGCTTGCGCCAGTCGGTGATCGCCGCGAACAGCTTCATCGTCGCGACGCAACCGCTCGCGCCGGCGCTCGGTCGCGACATCCTCGCCGGCGGCGAGGTCGCATCGGATGCGCGGCGGCTGTTGCTGTACTTCCGGCGCGATGCGGCGGGGCGCCTGCTGATGGGCGGCCGCGGCCCGTTCGCGGAACCGCGTGCGACGAGCGACTGGCGCCATCTCGAGCGTGCGACGACGCTGCTGTATCCGCAATTGAAGGGCGTCCGGTTCGAATACCGCTGGGCCGGGCGCGTCGCGATCACCTCGGATTTCATGCCGCACGTGCACGAGCCCGCGCCGGGCGTGACGATCGCGCTCGGCTACAATGGGCGCGGCATCGCGATGGCGACGACGCTCGGCAAGCATCTGGCCGCGCACCTGTCGGGCGATGCGCAGCTGCCGCTGCCGTTCCGGATCACGCCGGTCCGGCCGATCCCGTTTCACGGGCTGCAGCGCTTCTATATCGCGGCCGGCGTGGCCTGGTATCGGCTGCTCGACAGCCTGTCGTAACGCAAGCGGGAAACCGCATCGCCAACCGTCGTCCGATCGGGCAGAATCGACACTCCCTGTTTCTGCCGACGGACGCCGCATGACCGATCCGAACGAATCGCCCGGCCGCCGCGCCTATGCGGGCTTCGCGCAACGCTACGCGGACATCGCGCCGACGAAGGCGCACAACGCGCTATATGAACGGCCGGCGACGATGGCGCTGCTCGGCGACGTCGACGGCCTGACGGTGCTCGACGCCGGCTGCGGGCCCGGCATCTGCAGCGAGCACCTCGCGCGCCGCGGCGCGACCGTGCATGCGTTCGACGTCACGCCGGAGATGATCGCGCTCGCGCGAACGCGCTGCGAGGGCCTCGCGGTCGATGTCGTGGAAGGCGATCTGGAGGCGCCGCTTGCGTGGTTGCCGGATCACGCGGTCGACAAGGTGCTGTGTTCGCTTGCGCTCGACTACGTGCGCGATCTCGCGCCGACGCTGCGCGAATTCCGGCGCGTCGCGCGCCCCGGTGCGACGCTGGTGTTCTCGATGGCGCATCCGATGCGCGACTGGATGGACGAACGCACGCGCGGGGACGGCACGTACTTCGACACGTCGCGTTTCGGTTTCCACTGGTCGGGATTCGGCGAGCCGCGGCCCTATGTCGAGGCCTGGCGGCGGCCGCTCGCCGATATCCTGAATGCGGTCGCCGACGGCGGCTGGCGGCTCGACCGGTTCGTCGAACCGAAGCCGCTGCCGGAGATGAAGGCCGCATCCGAACGGCTCCACGCGGAGCTGTCGCTGGCGCCGGCCTTCCTGTGCATCCGCGCGCGCTGCTGATGCGACGCGGCGCACGGCCGGCGCTCAGTGCCGCGCCGGCTCGTCGTTCAGCGTGCCGAGGAACGCTTCGATATCCTTGATGTCCTGCGCCGTCATTGCCGGCTTGTCGCCCGGCTTGCGGTCGAACGGCGCATCGGTCACGTCGACGTTCGCGCGATATTTCGGCGGGATGTCGTCGTACTCGTCGACCTTGCCGTCCGCGCCGCGCGAATAGAACTTCTGCGGCGAGATGCTGCGCTCGTTGTAGAACGCCATCACCTGGTCGAGCGTATGGAACACGCCGTTGTGGAAGAACACGTGGCGCGTCGCCGCGTTGCGCAGCGTCGGCGTCAGGAACATCGCGCAATACTGCGTCTGGTCCTTCAGGTCGTCGCGGAACGGCCCGCACACGCCGAGATCGTAGAACGCCGGGTTGCGGTTCTGCGCGAGCGCCTTGTTGCGCGGCGCACCGAGCGCCTCGTACTGGTAATCGGTAAACATCGGCGGCAAGCCGTCCTTGCCGGGCTTCGACAGGTGGCAGCCCGCGCAATTCGCCTTGTCCGGATCGTTGAACAGGCGCAGCCCGTGCAGTTCCGCCTGCGTGAGACGCGCGCGGCCTTCGAGCCAGCGGTCGTACTTGCTGTTGTACGGGTGGAAGGACGGATCCTCGACCTGGAAGCGCGCGATCGCGAACATCGCTTCCGATACCGCGAGCTGCGGGCTGTCGAACACGCGTGCGCCGAACAGTTTCTCGAACTGCGCGCGGTGCGACGACTGCGCGAGCTTGTGCGCCACGTCATCGATGCTCGCGTTCGCCATCTCGACCGGATTCAGCAGCGGGCCGAACGCCTGCTGCTGCAGCGTGTCGGCGCGGCCGTCCCAGAACATCCCGCCCTGCGGCACGAGCTGCGGCGCGGCCGACGTGCCGGCCACCTTCTGCGCCTTGACGACGTCGGCCGCCGACGCGGCCTGCTGCGCGACGCTCGGCGCGGCGTCGTTTTCGCCGGCATCGGGGCCGATGCTGAAGTTCGGCTGGCGGTACAGGTACATCAGCGACGGCGGCGGGCGATAGCCCTGCTGCGTCATCGCGAGGCCGCCCGGCTGCACGTCGAGCGCATTCGGCGGGCCGTACGCATGATCGGGGCTGTGGCATGACGCGCACGACTGCTTGCCCGACGCGGACAACGACGGATCGTGGAACAGCGCGCGCCCGAGCTGCGCGACCGCCGACAGCGGTTGCGCGGCGGGCCGCTGCAGCACGACCGGATGCGGATTCGCGCCCGTCCAGTCGGCGACCACCGTGCCGATCGCCGCCGGCACCTGCGCGGGAAATGCGATCGCGAACGCGCCGTAGCCGATCACGGCCGCGCCGAGCACGAACGCCGCGCGGCGCAGCAGGCGGGAAGGGGCACGCGGCGCGGGGGAGCCGGAGGTGTCGGGAGACGAAAACGCGGGGCGAGCTGTCATGCTGTCGGTCGAAAATCGTGCGCCGCACGAAGCGGCGCGTTGAAATGGAAACGGCCGGCGCGTCGTGCGCCGGCCATGCGGGTCATGCCGTGACGGTCAGATCGCCGGTGCGGCGCTCAGGGCAGTGCCGAGCGTCGGGTCGAGGTACAGCGGCGTCGTATTCGGCTTCGACGAGAAGTCGAACAGGTTGCGCAGATCGCCCGCCGTCGCATCGAACGAGCCGCCGCCGATGCGCTGGCCGCCGAGCCAGTTGTCTTCGATGAAGCGCACGACGGACGCCTGGTCGAGCATCGTGTGGTCGACGTAGTTCTGCTTCGCGTACGGCGAGATCACGACGAGCGGAATGCGCACGCCCGGGCCGCAGCGGCCGTTCACGGTCGCGCCGTTCACGCCGGTGGTGCCGCCCGTGCCGCACTTGCCGGCGCCGTTGACCTGGTCGACCGCGTCAGACGATGCGTGCGTCGGCGCCGTGTACACGTGGTCGTACCAGCCGTCCGAGTCGTCATAGGTGACGATCACGGCCGTGTTCTGCCAGTCCGGCTGCTGCTGCAGGAAGTTGACGACCTTCGTCACGAACTCCTGCTCGTCGAGCGGATCCGAATAGCCCGCGTGCCCGTCCTGCGCGGCCGGCGCCTTCAGGTAGCTGACCGACGGGAAGTTGCCGGCCTTCACGGCCGCGAAGAAGTCGTCCGTGTCGTATTGGTGGTTCGCGGGTTCGGCGGTCTTGCCGTCGACCTGGAAGCTCGAACCGATCGCCGCGACCGAGCTGGGGCGCGTGTGCTGCGGGTTCGCGGTCGATGCGTAGTACTGGAACCAGTTGTGGTGCGGAATGTAGTCGGCCGTCGCGGCGTTCACGGCGGTGGCGACCGTGCTGCGCGCGCAGCCCGTCGTGCCGTTGCCGTTCGTCGTCGACAGGTTGAAGCCGCCCATGAAGCCGCCCCACGTGATCTTCGCGCCGTTCAGCAGGTCGCCGATGTTCTTGCCGGTCATCATCGCCTGGTCGGTCGTGCTCGAGCACACGTCGAAGCCCGGGTCGACGTCGTTGATCATCGTGAAGCCGCCCTGGCCGTCGTTGATGTAGTACGAGGTCGCGGCGAGCGTCGACGGCTGCTTCGACGTCTTGACGATCTGCATCCCGTTGGTCTGGCCCGACACGACGTTCAGCGCGCCCGGCGTCGACGGGCCGTAGACCGTCGTGAACGTGTTGTCGCTCATCGCGAAGCGCTGCGCATAGTTCCACAGTGCCGTCACGGTGTTGCCGTCGAAGTAGCCCATCACCTGGCCCTTCGTGCCGAACGCGCCGGCGCCGCCGGACGAGCCCTTGCCCGTGTATTTCGGGAACAGGTCGGCGAGACCGTTGTCCTCGGCCAGCTGTTCGGCCGTGTACGCGTGGTTCTGGTCGGCGGTTGCGGCCTGCGTGCGGTCGAGGCGGAACGGGTTCGCCGCGTCGGTGCCGTTGGCCGTGTTCGTGAAGTTCGGGTTCGCGGTGAGCAGCGTGCCCGTCAGCCCGTTCGGCGTCGGCGTGCCGGACTTCGCGGTGAATGCCGGTTCGCCCGACGGGTTCGTCGCGTTCGGGTAGGTGCCGAAGTAGTGGTCGAACGAGATGTTTTCGCCATAGATCACGACGACGTGCTTGATCGGCGTGGCGGTCTGCAGCGCGTCCTGCGACGACACGGCGGGCGTCGACGTGGGATCGTCGCTGCCGCCGCAGGCGAACAGCGCCAGCGCTGCGGCCGCGCAGGCAGTGACGAGCAAGGCTTGACGGAACATCGGGAAACTCCAGGTAAGGTCTGCGATGGTGGAGAGCGGCCCCGTCGCCGTGTCGGTTCGGCGCGAAGCTCGTGACAGAGCACGCGCATTGGAACAGTCGCGTATGAAGATATGGGGACGGAGTGATTTCGCGACGGTTGCGTTGCGGTATCGATTTCATTACGGCCCGACGCGACACGAAAGAGAATGGAAAGGGGGGGCTGCTTGCCACCTCGGCGTTACATTCGGCGGCGCGCGGGGCGATCGCCGCGGGAGCCATGCGGGGCGGGCGAAAGGGCGTGGCCAGCCAGTTCGGCTACGAAACGCCGTGCGGCGCTTTTTTGACAATCCGGTTACGCATTCATACGATGAGCGCCTGTCGCGCCCGTCGCGTGATTTCCAACCGTCAGGGAGGTTTCAGCGTGCCGATCCCCGTTCTGTTCGCCGTTCTGTGCGCGGCGTTCCTGCATGCGTCATGGAACGCGCTGGTGCGCAGCAGCGGCGACCGGTTGCGCTCGGCGACGGTGTTGCAGATCGCGATCGGGGTGTTCGCGCTGCTGTTCCTGCCGGCTGCCGCGCCGATCACGCCGGCGAGCTGGCTCTGCGTCGTCGTGTCGGCCGTGATCCACGTCGTCTATACGCTGCTGCTCGTCCGAGCGTACGAACACGGCGACCTGAGCGTCGCATACCCGGTCGCGCGCGGCACGGCGCCGCTGCTCGTCACGCTCGGCGCGGCGGCGTTCGCGGGCGAGCGCCTGAACATCGGCGCGCAATGCGGGCTCGTGCTGATCTGCGCGGGCATCATGGCGATCGGGCTGGAGCGCGGACGCGGCGCGAAACACCGGATGATGCAGGTGCTGCCGACCGCGTTCGCAACCGGCGTGTCGATCGCGGCGTACAGCGTGGTGGACGGGATCGGCGTGCGCGAGAGCGGCAGCACGGTCGGCTATACGGCATGGATGTTCGTGCTGACGGGCGCGCTGATGGCCGCGTATTACCGGCTGCGGGCGGGGCCGCTGCGGCTGACGCAGGACGTCGGCGAGACGGCGAAGGCCGCCTGCGGCGGCGTGTTCGCGGCGCTCGCGTACGGCATCGTGATCTGGGCGATGGATCGCGCGCCGATGGGTCCGGTGTCGGCACTGCGGGAAACGAGCGTGGTGTTCGCGGCGTTGATTGCGCGCGTCTATCTCGGCGAACGGCTGACGCCGCGCCGGGCGGCCGGATGCGCGGTGATCGCGGCGGGGGCGTTGCTGATCAGTGTGTTCGAAGCGGTGCGGTAAACGCGTCGACCCGATGTGCCGGGCGCGCCGCGTGACGCGTCAGCTTTCCACCGGCATCGCACTCGTGCACTTGATCTCGTCGAGGCACACGCTCGAATGCACGCCGCTCACGCCGGGAATCCGCATCAGCGTCTCGAGCAGGAACCGCGACAGCCCTTTCAAATCGTGCGCGACGACCTTCAGTACGTAGTCGATGTCGCCCGTCACCGAGAAACATTCCTGGATCTGCGCGAGATCGGACACCAGTTTCTGGAACTTCGACAGGTCGCGGATATGCCCGCGCTCCATCGTCACGTGCACGAACGCCGTGACGCCGAAGCCGAGCGTATCGGGGCACAGACGGGTCTCATAGCGGCGGATCGCACCGATCTCCTCCAGCCGCCGGTGGCGCCGCAATGTCTGCGCGGGAGACAGGCCGACAGCCTTCGCCAGGTCGAGGTTCGACGCACGGCCGTTCTCCTGCAGGATCGAAAGCAAATGTCGGTCGATACGATCGAGAACCGGTTCAGGCATTTTGTTTCCTTATTTGTCTCCTGAGCGCAATCTTATCTCATAATGTAGGGTTTGCATGAACCGGTTACGCAACCCGATTTCGTCGTCGCAACGCTAAACTGACCCCGGATTTTCGTGTGCGGCCGCAGCAATGCGGATGCGGCGACAGTCGGCGGCCGGTCTGGCGGGTTCGCCGACGCGAATCGGGCGCCGCCACACGAAGATTGCAGTCCCCCAACCCGGTGGCTCCACGAACGGCTGCCGGCACAGCAAAAACAGCGCCCGGCACCCCGAGGCGCGCCGCACCGCTTCCGGCGGAGGCGGGCAGAATGGAGAAGACATGGTTTCTGGAAACGAGAGCGACGGCCTGAAGCGCGGGCTGAAGAACCGGCACATCCAGCTGATTGCGCTCGGCGGCGCGCTCGGCACGGGGCTGTTCCTCGGCATCGCGCAGACGATCAAGATGGCGGGCCCGTCCGTGCTGCTCGGCTATGCGGTGGCCGGCATCGTCGCGTTCTTCATCATGCGCCAGCTCGGCGAGATGGTCGTCGACGAGCCCGTCGCGGGGTCGTTCAGCTACTTCGCGAACAAATACGTCGGCCACTTCACCGGCTTCCTGTCGGGCTGGAACTACTGGGTGCTGTACATCCTCGTCAGCATGGCCGAGTTGTCGGCCGTCGGGATCTACGTGCAGTATTGGTGGCCGGGCGTGCCGACCTGGGTGTCGGCGCTGGTGTTCTTCGTCGCGATCAACCTGCTCAACCTGGCCAGCGTGAAGTCGTACGGCGAGACGGAATTCTGGTTCTCGATCATCAAGGTCGCCGCGATCGTCGGGATGATCGGCTTCGGCGGCTGGCTGCTCGCGAGCGGCCATGCGGGGCCCGAAGCAAGCATCGCGAACCTGTGGCAGCACGGCGGCTTCTTCCCGAACGGCGTGTCGGGGCTCGTGATGTCGATGGCCGCGATCATGTTCTCGTTCGGCGGGCTGGAGCTGATCGGCATCACCGCGGCCGAGGCTGACGATCCGAAGCGCAGCATTCCGCGCGCGACCAACCAGGTCATCTACCGCATCCTGATTTTCTACATCGGCGCGCTCGCGGTGCTGCTGTCGCTGTATCCGTGGGAAAAGGTCGTCACCGGCGGCAGCCCGTTCGTGCTGATCTTCCACGCACTGAGCAGCAACGTGGTGGCCAACGTGCTGAACGTCGTCGTGCTGACGGCCGCGCTGTCGGTCTACAACAGCGGCGTGTACAGCAACAGCCGGATGCTGTTCGGCCTCGCGCAGCAGGGCAATGCGCCGAAGGTGCTGTGCTCGGTGAACAAGCGCGGCATTCCGCTCGCCGCGCTCGGCGCGTCGGCGCTCGCGACCGGCGTGTGCGTGCTGGTCAACTACTTCATGCCGGGCAAGGCGTTCGAGGTGCTGATGGGCCTCGTCGTGTCGGCGCTGATCATCAACTGGGCGATGATCACGGTGATCCACCTGAAGTTCCGCCAGGCCAAGCGTGCAGCCGGGGAGGAGACTTCCTTCCGCAGTCTGGGCTATCCTTTCACGAATTACCTGTGCCTGGCATTCATGGCCGGCATTCTCGTCGTGATGTACCTGACGCCGGATCTCCGCCTGTCGGTGTACCTGATCCCGGTTTGGCTCGCGGTGCTCGCGGTCGGGTATCGCTTCCGTCAGAAGAATGCAGGCTATGCGGTGCATGACGGCGTATCCGCACGCTGACGCAGGCCACGACCGATCATTCTTCCAAACGAGACCGACTCAAGCCATGTTCGAACACATCGACGCGTATCCGGGCGATCCGATCCTGACGCTGAACGAAAACTTCCAGAAAGATCCGCGCGACCAGAAGGTCAACCTGAGCATCGGGATCTATTTCGACGCCGAAGGCCGGATTCCGGTGATGGGCGCCGTGCGCGAAGCCGAAACCGCGCTGCAGCGCGAGAGCGGCCCGAAGCCGTACCTGCCGATGGTCGGCCTGGCCGCGTACCGCGACGCAGTGCAAGCACTCGTGTTCGGCGCCGATCACCCGGCCCGCGTGGCCGGCCGTATCGCCACGGTGCAGACGCTCGGCGGCTCGGGCGCGTTGAAGGTCGGCGCCGATTTCCTGAAGCGCTATTTCCCGGATGCGCAGGTGTGGCTGAGCGACCCGAGCTGGGAAAACCACCGCTTCATCTTCGAGCGCGCCGGCTTCACGGTGAACACGTATCCGTACTACGACGAAGCGACGGGCGGCCTGAAGTTCGACGCGATGCTCGCGGCGATCGACGCGCTGCCGGCGCGCAGCATCGTGCTGCTGCATGCGTGCTGCCACAACCCGACCGGCGTCGACCTCGACGAAGGCCAGTGGGAGAAGCTGATCGACGTGATCGAGGCGCGCGGGCTGCTGCCGTTCGTCGACATGGCGTACCAGGGCTTCGGCGCGGGCCTCGACGCGGACGCGTTCGCGGTGCGCGAGCTGGCCCGCCGTGGCGTGCCGACGCTCGTCGCGAACTCGTTCTCGAAGAACTTCTCGCTGTACGGCGAGCGCGTGGGCGGCCTGAGCGTCGTCTGCGAGGATGCGGCCGCGGCCGACCGCGTGCTCGGCCAGCTGGCCGGCGCCGTGCGCTCGAACTACAGCAACCCGCAGACCTACGGCGCGAAGGTCGTCGCGGCCGTGCTCGGCACGCCGGCGCTGCGCAAGCAGTGGGAAGAGGAACTGTCGGCGATGTGCCGCCGCATCGCGCGGATGCGCCAGTCGATCCACGACGGCCTGCGCGACCACGTCAGCGGCGAGGCGCTCACGCGCTACGTGAAGCAGCGCGGGATGTTCACGTACACGGGCCTGACCGAATCGCAGGTCGACGCGCTGCGCGAGGTGCACGGCGTGTACATCCTGCGCTCGGGCCGGATGTGCGTGGCGGGCCTGAACGATTCGAACGTCGGCATCGTCGCCGATGCGATCGGCAAGGTGCTGAAGAGCGGCGTCTGAGTGCGGCGCGCCCCGGCGCGCAACGAACGATGCTGGACGACCGGCTGCTTCCCGTCGCGGGAGCAGCCGGTTTTTTCTTGCGCGGCGGCAACGTGCGCCGGCGGACGGACGCGTACGCATTCGCGCTTGCAGCGGTACGATCACGGCATCCGACGCAACACGAAAGGAGCGACATGGGCATCCGGATCATCCAGCTCGGCACGCCGCGCGCGGCCGGCGAGGGCCTGCGGATCGGCACGGTGCGGCGCCCGCCGCGTGGTGTTCCCAAGGCGGAATTCGCGTCGCGCAACTACTATGATGTATGGTTGCCGACGCTGTCGCCGAGCGCCGAACTCGTTGCCCAGGCACAGGCCGCCGGGACCGACGCCGAATGGAAGGCGTTCAAGCGCCACTTCCGCGCGGAGATGGCGCATGGCGATCCGGCGAAGGTGCTGGACCTGCTGGCGGCGCTGTCGGCCACCACGGCGTTCTCGATCGGCTGCTATTGCGACGACGAGCGCCATTGCCACCGCAGCGTGCTGCGCGAGCTGCTCGCGGAGCGCGGTGCGGCGATCGAACCCGACGCGGGCTGAGGCCGCGCCGCGTTGCCGCACCGCGATCGTGCGGTGCAGCGAACCGCTTGACGTGGGTCAAGCGCGCGGCCGCGCGCGCCACTATGCTCTCGTCATGGAGCCATCACGACGATGACAGGCCAACAGATGCACATTACTTTTCCGCCCGAGCCGCCCGAATATTGCGCGCGCGACCTGGTCGTCGCGTTTTCGGCGCTGGTCGACGGGCGTTTCGTACAGTGCGCGGTCACGGCCGAGGCGCTGGAAGATCATTTCGGCGCGCGGTCGCTGCTCGAACGCGACCTGCTGGCCGCATTCGACGGGCACCGGACGGCAATCGAGGCGATGGCACGGCGGATGCTCGAGGAAATCGGCGGCCGGCCGGTGCTGCTGCACAGCGGTCACTTCCGGCTCGAAGACTGATACCGCAGGAGGGCGCATGACTCTGCAGGGCAACATTCACGAACGCGACTGGTCGGTCGAAGTCGAGACGCGCCCGTGCGAATCGGGCGAGTTCCGCTGCCGCGTGTCTGTCGAGCACGGCGCCGGCGCCGCGCGGTTTCATCATACGTTCGAGCACAGTCATGCCTATCCGACCGAGCGCGAGGCCATGATCGAAGGGCTGCGGGCCGGCATGACATGGATCGAGATGAAGTCGTCGCAGGTTTTCAACGTATGAACGGCCCGCGCCGGTAAAGGCGCGGGAGGATGGTCGGCCGGGCAGCGATCGAAGCATCGCGCCACGCCACGGGAAACGCGTGCCGCCGCATCGTGATGCGGGCGGCGCAAGCAAGGCGGTCGACGAGCAGGCGGCCCCGTCAGGAGACACGACATGGGCGTGGGCATGCAGATCGCCTGCCTGGGATTCACGGGGGCCGCCGCGGTGGAGGCCGAGGCCGGCGCGCAGTTGGTACGCCTCGAACGGTTCCGCGCGCTGATCGACGGCTGCCACCTCGCGATCGAATCGCGCGCGGCGACCGATGGGGGGCGGCTGTACGACGTGCGGCTCGACCTGGTGATGCACGACGCGGCGCTCAGGCCGCTGCCGCCGTGCGTCGGCAATGACGTCGACGAGGCGCTGCGCCGCGCCTTCGCACAGGCCGAACAGGCGCTGATCGCGTGGCAGGCGGGCGGTGCAACGGTGGCACTGCGCGGATGATCGAGAGTCGTGCGTCAGACCCGCGCAAGCGCTTGCGCGTCGATGATGCGCACGCGCTTGCCGCGCGTTTCGACCAGCGCTTCGCGATGGAACCGCGAGAACATCCGGCTGACGGTTTCGAGCTTCATCCCGAGATAGCAGCCGATTTCCTCGCGCGTCATCCGCAGGTTGAACTCGGTCGCCGAATAGCCGCGCGCCTCGAACCGCGACGATAGGTTCAGCAGGAAATGCGCGACGCGCTGTTCGGCCGACATCGTGCCGAGCAACAGCATCTGGCTCGATTCGCGGACGATCTCGCTGCTCAGCATCTGGTAGAGGAAGTGCTGCATCGGCTTCATCTCGCGGCACGCCGCTTCGAGCGCGCCGAACGGGATGATGCACACGACGCTGTCTTCCAGCGCGATCGCGTCGCAGCAATGCTGCCCGCCGCCGATACCGTCCATGCCGAGCGTTTCACCGGCAATCTGGAAACCCGTCACGTGCTCGCGGCCGTCGCGATGCATCATCACCGTCTTGAACGAACCCGCGCGCACCGCATAGATGCTCTGGAACGGATCGTCGATGCGGAACAGCGCGTCGCCCTGGCGAACCTGCCGGGTCGTGCAGATGATCGCGTCGAGCCGGCCGTATTCGGCGGCCGTCAGGTGCGGGGGCAGGCACATCGAGCGCATCGCGCAGGCCGAACAGCGGGCGGCCGGATGTTTGGCGGCGTCGGCGCGTGCGACCGTGCGCAGCGGAATCGTGGGCCGGGGTACGACGGAGACGTCGGCGGCGCAGGCGGTGGCTGTGGACATAAGTCACTCCGGCTCGTCAGGTGCGGTGCACGCGAGCGTGCACCAGGGATTCGATGACACGGCATGCGGCGTCGAATTCGACGGTCTTGTCGAAGAAGTAGTCGGCTCCCGCCGTCGCGCATGCCTCTCTGAATGCCGGCGCCGAGTGATTCGTCAGCACGATCGTGACGATGCGCGGCGCGACCTTCGACAGCATCCCGATCAGGTCGAGGCCGCTGCCGTCCGCGAGCCGCACGTCGACGATCACGACGTCCGCCCGGCTGCTGCGGATGTGCGTCCACGCGTCCTGGCCGTCTTCCGCTTCGCCCACGACGGCGACGCCGCGGATCGCGCCGACGAGCAGCGCGATGCGCTGCCGGACGGCGACGGCGTGATCGACGAGAAACACCCTGAGCGCGGCGGGTGACAGGCTGGCATTCATGCCGGCAGTATCGTGTTGCGCCGCCGAAATTGAAATCGGCCGAATTGGAAGTTGGTGTAGGCCGCTTCGACGCGTTGTAGGGCGTTTCCTACAACGCGTACGGGAAACCGCCGGAGCGGTTTCGACAGTGCGAGGCCGCGTGCGCGGCCGAAGGGCGCCGGTGCCTGGTCAGCCGGCCGCGCGTGTCGCGAGGGCGTCGCGCGCCGTGCGACACGCGGCCAGATCCCACGCGGCACAGCCGACGCTCTTGAACAGCAGCGGGCCGCCGCGCGCGAAGGTGCCGTTCAGCACGTCGGCGAGCGACGCGACGTGCTGCCAGTCGACCCGCGCGACGATCAGGTCGCCGGCTTCGTGGCGCGCGCCGGCCGGATCGTCGACGACGAGCCGGCTGCCGTGCACCGTGTTCGCGTCGATCTCGGCGGCATCCGCGGTGAACGCGCCGACGCCGACCACCAGCCGGCCTTCGCGCGCGGCTTCCCGGTAGACGGGCGTGCGGCTCGTCGTCAGCGTGACGACGACGTCGATCGCATCGGGAATCGCGTCGCCGTCGAGCGGCACGAGCCGCGGCGCCTGCGCGCGGTGGGCCGCGCAGAACGCGGCCGCGCTGCCGGCGCTCGTGCCGCGTACGTGGAGGCGTGCTTCCGGAAAGATTGCCGCGAGCGCTTCCGCGTGATTGGCCGCCTGCTTGCCGGTGCCGATCAGCAGGATGTCGCGCGGCGCGGCGCCGTGCAGCGCCTGGATCCCGAGCGCGGTGACGGCTGCCGTGCGGCGGCCGGTGACCGTCGGGCCGTCGAGCGAGAAGCGCATCTCGCCCGTGTTCGCGTCGTATGCGGTCACCTGGCCGAGGATCGTCGGCAGGCCGCGTGCGCCGTTGCCGGGGCACACGTTCACGAGCTTGTGGCTCGCGAGGTCGCGCGCGCTCGACGGCATCGACAGCATCACGCCGCCGGCCTGCAGCGGTATGACCAGACGCTCGGGGCTGACGATCTCGCCCGCCGCATACTCGGCGACGGCTTGCCTGAGCGTGGCGAGCAGCGCCGGGTAGGCGAGCAGCGCGGCCGTGTCGGCCGCATCGAAAACGGGAATCGGGGAAAGGGCAGTCATCGTGTACGTCGCAGGCGTCGGTGAGCGTGAACGACGGGCGCGTGCCGCGCCCGCCAAGGGTTGCCGGAAACCGTGACACTGGGCAGTGTGGATCGAATCTATACCACCTGCTGGCGCACCTGCAACCCAGAAAATAAAGCGAACGGCTGATTTTGGTTCTAATATCTGTCCAGAAAGACCGCAGTGGCGCGTTGCCCGTGCCGCTCCGGTATAGTGCGAACCCATTCCAGATCCACGCCCGCGACCGGGCAGGAGCCATACGATGATGTCCGCGCGTCCCGAATCACTCGAAGGCGGTTTCAGGCCGCTGCAGATCTACGAGCAGGTGGCCGAGAAGATCCGCGACGAAATCCGCGCCGGCCGCTATGCGGCCGAGTCGCGGCTGCCGTCCGAGCGCGAGCTCGCGGGGCTGTTCCAGGTCGGCCGGCCGGCCGTGCGCGAAGCGCTGGGCGCGCTGCAGAACGAAGGGCTCGTGTTCACGAAGCGCAATTCGGGCACCTATGTGGTCGCGGCGCCGCTCGACGTGCTCGCGCAGCGCGGCGACACGCGCACGGCGTCGGAGGCCGACTTCAGCCCGACGTCGACGCTCGACGTGCGGCTGATCCTGGAGCCCGCGATCGCGCGTCTCGCGGCGGCCCACGGCCGCGCCGATCCCGGCGCCGAGCGCTATCTCGCGCAGATGGAAACCATCACCGACGTCGACGATCCGCACCAGCGCGCGCTCTGGAACGAGAGCGACCGGCTGTTCCACCGGCAGCTCGCGCTGATGACGGGCGACGCGCTGATGGTGAAGATCGCAGACGAAGTCGCGAAGACGATGGACCAGCCGCTGTGGAAGCGCCTGAAGGACGACGGCATCTACGACGCGGGCCGGATCCGGCTCTACGTGTCCGAGCACCGGCTGATCTACGAGGCGATCGTGTCGGGCGACGCCGATGCGGCCGCGTTCTATGTCGAGCAGCACATCCGCCGCGTACGACGGGACATCGCGCCGAAGTAGGCGTGAAGCCACGCGAATTCGTTTTGGTCTTAAATATGACCAAAATCCCGAAATTATTTTGAAATTGCTTGCGATGTGACCACACGTGTCCTACATTGGTTTCACACAAAACCAATCAGGAGACATCATGCGACACCTCGTTACCGCGCTCTCGGTGGCCGTTGCCGCCGGCGCGCTGACTTCCGCGCACGCGCAGGAAGTCGTGATGATCGGCCATTCGGCGCCGTTGACGGGCCCGCAGGCCGCGAACGGCAAGGACAATGAAAACGGCGCGCGGCTCGCCGTCGACGAGCTCAACAAGGCCGGCATCAAGGTCGCCGGCAAGGCCGTCACGTTCAAACTGGTTTCCGAAGACGACCAGGCCGATCCGAAGGCCGGCGTGCAGGTCGCGCAGAACCTCGTCGACAAGGGCGTCGTCGCGGTGCTCGGGCCGTACAACTCGGGCGTCGCGATCCCCGCGTCGCGCGTGTACTCCACCGCGGGCGTGCCGATCCTGCCGGTCGCGTCGAACCCGGCGCTGACGAAGCAGGGCTTCAAGAACATCTTCCGGATCGGCGCGAGCGACGAGCAGCTCGGCGGCACGATGGCCACGTTTGCCGCGAAGACGCTGAATGCGAAGACGGCCGCCGTGATCGACGATCGCACCGCGTACGGGCAGGGCGTCGCCGAGCAGTTCATGAGCGTCGCGAAGGCGAACGGGATCAAGATCGTCGACCAGGAATACACGAACTCGTCGGCCACCGATTTCCTCGGCATTCTCACCAAGATCAAGGCCGGCAACCCCGACGTGATCTTCCTCGGCGGCTACGCGGCGCAGGGCGCGCCGATGGCCAAGCAGATGAAGCAGCGCGGGCTGCGCGCGAAGCTGCTGGGCGGTGACGGCATCTGCTCGGCCGACATGGGCAAGGTCGCGGGCGACGCGGCGTCGATCGTCTACTGCGCGCAGGGCGGCGTCGCGCTCGAGAAGACGGCGGCCGGCCGCGAGTTCCTGAAGAAGTACCACGACACGTATCACACCGATACGCAGGTCTACGGCGTCAACTACTACGACGGGATGAAGCTGCTCGCCGATGCGATGGTCAAGGCCGGCACGACCACCGACAAGGCGAAGCTGATCGCGCAGCTCGCGAAGTCGAACTATACGGGTGTCGCCGGCACCTATTCGTTCGATGCGAACGGCGACCTGAAGGGCGCGCCGACGACCGTCTACGTGATCCGCAACGGCCTGCCGGAGCCGTATTCGAAGTAAGTGCGCCCCTGCCTGTCACCGGACGGCGGCCGGCCCGCCGTCCTTCGTTTCAACGCATCCGATTCGACATGAAAATTTCCCGATCCCTTTCCACCGTCGAAGTCCATACGGGCGGCGAAGCGTTCCGCATCGTCACGAGCGGGCTGCCGCGCGCGGCCGGCGACACGATCGTCCAGCGCCGCGCGTGGCTCAAGGAGAACGCCGACGAGATCCGCCGTGCACTGATGTTCGAACCGCGCGGCCATGCCGACATGTACGGCGGCTACCTGACCGAGCCGGTCTCGCCGAATGCCGATTTCGGCGTGATCTTCGTGCACAACGAAGGCTACAGCGACCATTGCGGCCACGGCGTGATCGCGCTGTCGACCGCCGCGGTCGAACTCGGCTGGGTGCAGCGCACGGTGCCGGAAACGCGGGTCGGCATCGACGCACCGTGCGGCTTCATCGAGGCGTTCGTGACGTGGGACGGCGAGCATGCGGGGCCGGTGCGCTTCGTCAACGTGCCGTCGTTCATCTGGCAGCGCGACGTGTCGGTCGAGACGCCGTCGTTCGGCACCGTGACCGGCGACATCGCCTATGGCGGCGCGTTCTATTTCTACGTCGACGGCGCGCCGTTCGACCTGCCGGTGCGCGAGTCGGCCGTCGAGCAACTGATTCGATTCGGCGCGGAAGTGAAGGCCGCCGCGAACGCGAAGTACCCGGTCGTGCATCCGGAGATCCCGGAGATCAACCACATCTACGGCACGATCATCGCGAACGCGCCGCGCCATCCGGGCTCGACGCAGGCGAACTGCTGCGTGTTCGCGGATCGCGAGGTCGACCGCTCGCCCACGGGCTCCGGCACCGGCGGCCGCGTCGCGCAGTTGTACCTGCGCGGGCAGCTCGCGGCCGGCGACACGCTCGTCAACGAATCGATCGTCGGCACGGTCTTCAAGGGGCGCGTGCTCAGCGAAACGTCGGTCGGCGACATCCCGGCCGTGATCCCGGAAGTGGAGGGCAGCGCGCATATCTGCGGGTTCGCGAACTGGATCGTCGACGAGCGCGATCCGCTCACTTACGGATTCCTCGTGCGCTGAACAGCGGCGCCGATCGGCCGCCGTCGCGCGGTTTCCCGGTTGCAGTACCAGGTTTGGCGCGTCGTTCCCGTTGCGGGGCACGCGCCTTTTTTGCGTGCGAAACACTGGCCAGCGCGCGCGGTGCGTGCGCGTGCAGCGCCGCTGCCGGCCGGCGGGCCGCGCGAGTTTGGTACGATGCACCCTTTTCAGCCGAGCTCCACCCGCGTGAATCGCCGAAACGTGTCGTCAGTGCGTGCTTTCTGTGCCAGATGGGTCGCGCGCGCCCAACCCGTCGCGGCTGCCGCCGCCGCACGGGTCAAGCCTCTCGCCGCCGCCGCGTGGCACCATGTCCGCCACCCGACGCGCCGTGGCGTGCTGCTCGCGGGCGCCGCCGTGCCGGCGCTGTTCGTGGTGTACGTGGTCGTGCTGATTCCGTTCACGCCGGGCATCGGCGACATCCGCAAGGCGCGCGTCGACCAGCCCGCGCAGGTGTTGTCCGCCGACGGCAAGCTGCTGGCCGAATTCAAGCCGTCGAACCGCGAGTGGGTGTCGCTCAAGCAGATCTCGCCGCACATGGTCGACGCGCTGATCGCGACCGAGGATCACCGCTTCTACGAGCATCACGGCCTCGACTGGAAGCGCACGGCGTCGGCCGCGCTCCATACGTTCTCGGGCAGCCGCCAGGGCGGCTCGACGATCACGCAGCAGCTCGCACGCAACCTGTATCCGGACGAGATCGGCCGCGCGCCGACGCTCACGCGCAAGGTCAAGGAGGCGATCACCGCGCTGAAGATCGAGGCGGTCTACAGCAAGGACCAGATCCTCGAGACCTACCTGAACACGGTGCCGTTCCTGTACAACGCGTACGGCGTCGAGATGGCCGCGCGGACCTATTTCGACAAGTCGGCCGACGAGCTCGACGTGCTCGACAGCGCGACGCTCGTCGGGATGCTGAAGGGCAACAGCTACTACAACCCGGTGCTGAACCCCGAGCGGGCGCTGCAGCGGCGCAACACGGTGCTCGGCCAGATGGTGAAGTACGGCAAGCTGTCGCCCGCGCAGTTCGCGCAGTTGCAGCGCCGGCCGCTGCGCATCGACTTCGAGCGCCAGAAAGAGCCACCGGGGCCGGCGCCGCACTTCGCGCAGCAGTTGCGCAAATGGCTGATCGCGTGGGCCGACCGCAACGACTACAACATCTATTCGGACGGCTTGATCGTGCGCACGACGATCGACTCGCGGCTGCAGCAGATGGCGACGCAGGCGCTCACGCTGCAGGGCAATCAGTTGCAGGGCATCGCGAACAACGCGTGGAGCGGCCGCGACGGCTGCGGCACCGACAACGAGGTGTTCCGCACCTTCATGCGCGAGTCGCCCGAGTACAAGGCCGCGCAGGACGCCGGCAAGGACGACGCGGCCGCGATGAAGCTGCTCGCGGCCGACCGCGGCTTCATGCGTGCGCTGTGCAAGGCGAAGACCGACGTGCAGGCCGGCTTCCTCGCGATCGATCCGCGCGACGGCGCGATTCGTGCGTGGGTCGGCAGCCGCGATTTCACCAGCGAGCCGTTCGACCACGTCGCGCAGGCGCGGCGCCAGCCGGGCTCGACGTTCAAGCCGTTCGTCTATGGCGTCGCGTTCGCGAGCGGAATGAAGCCGGACGACACGTTCGTCGACCAGCCGGTCGAGATTCCACTGAAGGGCGGCGAGATCTGGCGGCCGAACGACGACGTGCCGCCTACGGGCAAGCCGATGACGCTGCGCGACGCCGTCGCGCTGTCGCGCAACCGGATCACCGCGCAGGTGATGGAGAAGGTCGGGCCGGCCGCCGTCGCGCGGCTCGCGCGCGACATGGGCGTGCGTGAAAGCCCGCTCGAACGCGTGCCGTCGCTCGCGCTCGGCACGAGCCCGGTCACGCTGAAGGAGATGGTCGCGTCGTACGCGACGATCGCGAACGGCGGCCTGTACGTCGAGCCGCAGATGGTCACGCGCATCGAGACCCGCCAGGGCGAGGTGCTCGCCGAATACGCGTCGGCGCCGCCCGAGCGTGCGCTCGATGCCGAATCCGACAAGACGCTGCTCGACGTGATGCGCGACGTCGTCACACGCGGCACCGGCGGCAGCATCCGCACGCGCTTCGGGATCCGCGGCGACGTGGCCGGCAAGACGGGCACGACGCAGGACAACGCGGACGGCTGGTTCATCCTGATGCAGCCGGGCCTCGTCGCCGGCGCGTGGGTCGGTTTCGACGACGGCCGCGTGACGCTGCGCAGCGATTACTGGGGGCAGGGGGCGCACAGCGCGCTGCCGATCGTCGGCGACTTCTTCCAGCGCGCGCAACGCGCCCGGATCGTCGACACGAAGGCGAAATTCGATACCGAGCCGTCGCCCGGCTGGTTCGCCTCGCTGCGCGAGCGCGCGACGGACCTGTTCGACACGTGGTTCCCGCCCGAGCCGAAGAAAGCGCCGGCGTCCGTCAGGACGCAGCGTATCGAGCGTCCGCCCGAGGTCGACGAAGGCGCGGCGTCGGCCGCTTCGGCCGCGTCGGCGCCCGAAGCCGCGTCCGGCGGCATCGTCGAGGAGTGGGTGCCGGCGTCCGAAGTGGCCGCCTCGGCCGCCGCGTTGTCGGCGGGCGCCTCGCAACCGCAACCCGCGCAACCGCCGGCGAGCGCCGGCACGACGAGCGGCAGCGGCGCAGGCATCGATACAGCGCCTCCCGCCGCGCCGGCCCAGCCGTCCGCGCCGCGCGCTCCCGACACGAGCGGCGCGTCGCAGTAACGAAGCCGTTCAGATTTCGCGCGATGCTGCCGTAATCAAGTTGTCACGACAGCTCGCGCGGTCGTTCCGCGCCTCTACGATGCGGCTTCCCACCGACTATGTCGCGCTCGTGCGCGACGATCTCTCCGCCGGCGTTTCGCTCGGCTTCGATCTCTACGATGCCGACGGCGCCGCGCTGCTGCCGGCCGGCACGACATTGCGCGACGCCGCGCAGCATGCATTCCTGTTCGACCATTTCCGGCCCGTGCGCCGGCGCGATGACGCCGAAGCTGATCCGCGCGAGCAGGGCGCGGCGGCGCCGGCCACGCGCATGGGGCTGTCGGCGGGCGCCCCGATCGGCATCCGCCGCCGGGTCGGTACGACCCGCGCATTGCAGCGCTGCCGGCTGATCGGCGTCGCTGCGTCGGGTGCGCTGTTCGTCGAGCCGCAGCCGGCGGCCGTGCTCGAATTCGCGCGCGGCGACGACATCGAGGCGGTGGCGATCGGCCGCGCCGCGGTGTCGCGCTTCGGCGCGACGGTCGAGGCGGTGCAGGCATCGGGCGCCGCGCCGTTCATGATCCTGTCGCCGCCCGGTTTCGTCGACCGGCTGCGCACGCGCGCGGAGCCGCGCGTGCCGGTGCGGATAGCAGCCTGCTGTGCGGGCGGCGCGGACCATGCGGAAGGCATCGGGATGGTGCGCGACATCAGCCTGAGCGGGCTGTCGATTGCCGTCGACCGGACGATCGCCGCCGCCGGCGAGTCGCTGCGCGTACTGCTCCCGTACGCGGCGGGCGACCGCGTCGAGCTGCTGGCACTCGACGGCACGGTACGCGCGGTGCATGCCGACCCGGCGACGCCGGCGCTGACGCTGCATCACGCGGCGTTCGGCGAAACCGCCGATGGCGACCTGGTCCGCCTGAAGGCGCTGCTGTTCGACCGGCTGATGGCGTCGGCGGATACTGATCGCCCGCGCTGACGCGCGGCCGGCGCGTGCCGCGTACCGTATCGCAGTATTCGGTGCGCGAACGCCGATAATCATCTGATGATTCGGCTTATTCCCGCGAGATTGTACGGTTTCCGTCAACAGTGAATTTGCGATTTAAGTATTTACCCTGATAGTCGCGCCTCCTAGACTTCTACTCATGCGCAACGACCTCGAGTCCGAAGCGCCTGACAAAACAATCCTGGAGGTAACGCATCATGAAATCGCTGATCAAGGCAGTTGCTTTGGCCGCCCTGGTGGCCGCACCGGTCGTCTCGTTCGCCCAATCGAACCAGCAACCGCTGACGCGCGCGCAAGTGCGCGCCGAACTGGTCCAGCTCGAAAAGGCCGGCTACAACCCGAACGACTGGATCAACTACCCGGAAAACATCCAGGCCGCCCAGGCCAAGATCGCCGCCGCGCAGAACACCGGCGCACAAGCCGACGCAACGGGCTACGGCGCGAATGCCGCCGCCACGTCGCAGTCGGGCCAGCGCGTGGTCGTGCCGGCCGTTAGCGACCGCTCGTCGGTGTACTTCGGCCACTAAGCCGGCAGGCACCCGCGAGGGTGCCCGGCTCGCTGCTTCCCCTGAACCCGCACACGGTAGCTGCCGTGTGCGGGTTTTGCATTTCCGCGCCCGATCGGCATCACGGTCCGGTACCCGCATGGCGGGTGCGGCTCGCGAGCACGGCGGCGCACGTGGCGATCGGCGGCACCGACAGCTGGACGGCCGCCGCGCGCATCGCCGTCAGGTGACGCAACGCGCGTACCAGATCACGTAGCCGAGACCCGAAGTCAGCGCGCCGGTGGCGGCGCTGACGGTCAGGTACGCGAACGAGAAGCACGCGACATAGGCGAACAGCATGGCTGCCGCGGGCCGCCTGCAAGGCGCCGGCTGACAAGCGTCAGCGCGTGCGCTAGCATCGCGGACGGTGTCGCCGCGCGCCGAGGCGCGGCAGGGCAACCGGCCCGCACCGGGTTCCACATTTCAACGAACAACAAGGAGCATCCATGCGTGTCTTGACCGGTCTGTTGTGCTCGCTGGCGCTGCTGGCAAACGTCGCCCATGCGCAGGCGAATTGCGCGGACGCGACGGATCAGGCGGCGATGACGGCATGCGCCGATCGCGCGTACAAGAAATCCGACGGGGAGCTGAATCGTACATACCAGGCCGTCACCACGCGCCTGCGCGATGCGCGGCCGCTGGCCGACAAGCTCGTGAATGCGCAACGCGCGTGGATTGCGTACCGCGATGCCGAGTGCGGTTTTTCCAGCGCGAACGCGGAGGGCGGCAGCGCGTATCCGATGGTCGTGTCGACTTGTCTCGACGATCTGACGAAAGTGCGCACCGAAACGCTGAAGGGTTATCTGTCCTGCGAGGAAGGCGATCTCGCTTGCCCGGTGCCCGGCAAGTAAGCCCCGCGCACCAGTTCGCCGGCCGCTCGTCGCGTGGCCGGCCAGGCTCGCCCTCTGCGGCTGGACGTCGTCCGTTACACGTCGTCCGTTTCGTCGAGCAGCTTGTGCCGCATCGCGTACCGCACCAGCGCCGCTTCGTGCGGCATCTGCATCTTTTCGAGGATCCGCGTCTTGTAGGTGCTGACGGTCTTTGCGCTCACGCACAGCGCGTTCGCGATCTCGGTCAGTGTCTGGCCGGCCGCGATCCGCCGGAACACGTCGAATTCGCGATCGGACAGCCGCTGGTGCGGCAGCGTCTCGGCCGGCTCGTTCAGGCTCTGCGCGAACTGCTCGGCCATCGCGAGGCTCACGTAGACGCCGCCCGACGCCACCTTCGTGACCGCGCCGACCAGTTCGGCGCTCGCGCTTTCCTTCGTCAGGTAGCCGGACGCGCCGGCGCGGAACGCACGCACCGCGTATTGCTGTTCCGCGTGCATCGTCAGCACGAGCACGCGCAGCGCGGGCTTCTCGTCCTTGATCTGCTTGATCAGCTCGACGCCGTTGCGGCCCGGCATCGACAGGTCGAGCACGAGCACCTGCGCGGAGGTTGAGCGCACGAGCGCGATCGTCGATGGGCCGTCGCAGGCTTCGCCGGCCACCTCGAATCCGGTGGCGTTCTGGAGAATGTGCCGCAGACCGTCGCGTACGAGCGTATGGTCGTCGGCGATGAGCACCTTGATCATGTGATGAGCGTTTCCTGTTGAACCGTACTGAGCGGAAAGGCGACGGTGATCGAGAAGCCGCGCGCGAGCGCGGTGTCGATCGTCACGGTGCCGCCCAGCATGTGGGCGCGTTCGCGAATGCCGATCAGGCCGAACGATTTGTCCTCGTGGGCCGGCCCGCCGGGCGCCGCGCCGCGGCCGTTGTCCGCGACGCGCAGCACGCAGAAGCCTTCCTCGATGTCGAGGCGCAGCGCGACGCGCGTCGCATCCGCATGGCGCGCGACGTTCGTCAGCGCTTCCTGGACGATGCGGAACAGCGTGGTCGCGCCCGCGCTGGTGAAGGTGAGGCCGCCCGTTTCGATGTGACGCTCGACATCGATCCCGTAGCGGTTCGTGAAATCGTTCGCGAGCCATTCGATCGCCGGCACGAGGCCGAGATCGTCGAGCATCACGGGGCGCAGGTCGGCCGCGATGCGCCGCACCGACGCAACCGTCGCGTCGATCAGTCGCCGCATGCCCTGCAGGTGCGTCTGCACATCACCGTCGGGTTGCGTGCGGCCGGGCACGCGCAACTGCTGCTCGACGACCGAGAGGTCCATCTTCAACGCGGTGAGCTGCTGGCCGAGGTCGTCGTGGAGCTCGCGCGCGATCCGCGTCTTTTCTTCTTCGCGCACGTTCTGCAGGTTCGCCGACAATTCGCGCAATTCTTCGCGCGACTGCTTCAGCGCGTTATCGGCGCGCTGCCGCTCGGTGATGTCGCGCAGCATCACGGTGTAGAGCTTGCCCGACGCGTCGCGGATCTGGGAGATCGACGCCTCGATCGGAAATTCCTCGCCGTTGGCGCGCAGCCCGAACAGCACGCGCTGGCGGCCCATCTGCCGCTCGGACACGCCCGTCACGCCGAACTGGTCGACGTGCTTCGCGTGCGCGGCGCGGAACCGCTCGGGGATGAAGCGCGACAGCGGCGCGCCGATCGCCTCCATCGCGGACACGCCGAACACCTGCTCGGCCATCGGATTGAAGATCACGACCGTCTGCTTCTCGTCGATCGTGATGATCGCTTCCATCGACGAACGGATGATGCCCATCATCCGCGCCTCGTTGAGCATGCCGCGGGTGCTCGCGCCGGCATCGGACCGGCCGCGCAGCAACGCATGGACGAGCGCCGCGAACGCGAACGACGCGATCAGCCCCGCGGCGAGTACGGTGCCGGCCGCGCGCTGTGCGCCGGTCGCGCTCGGGCGGCCGTCGGCAGAGTAGCGGAGCGTCAACGCGGTGCCGCCGAAATTCAGCACGTCGGTGCGCCGCATCAGGTCGGGCGATGCCGACGCTTCGTCGGTCGTCGACTCGACACTGACGATCGCGCGCGGATCGCCACCGGCCGTCATCCACAGGTCGATGCCGCGTTCCGCGTCGAGCGCGCGCTCGACCAGGCGCCGCGGGCTCAGTGCCGCGAACAGCATGCCGTCGACGCCGGCCTCACGCGTGCCGGACGGCGTGACGGCCGCATGCGGCGACGTGGTCACGGGCAGGAACAGCGTCAGCGTGCGGGCGTCGCGGGAAGTATCGTCGTCGGCCGGATGAACGCCGAGCGCGATGTCGCCGCTCTGCAGCGCGCGCGCGAGTGGCGCCGCGTCGGACGCCCCGAAGCGGACGACCGGCGAATTCGACGCGGGCGCGCTGAGCGTCGCGGCCGCGAGCGGACCGGCCGGCGACGGCTTCGCGCCGGCGAGGGCACTGCGGGCGGCGGGCGACAGCGGCGCATAGCCGATCTGCCGGACCGGCGAGCGGGCGCTGTCGAGATCGAGCGTCTCCGCATAGCGGCGCCATTGCTCGGGCGTCATGCCCGGGACGAGACCGAACGCGCCGCGTGCACCTTCGAGCACGGCGACGCCGGACTGCAGCTCGTGGCGCAGCATCGCGGTCACGTGCGTGGTGCGGCGTTCGAAGCGCGTATGGACGGCGCCTTGCCACTGCTCGCGCACCAGCAGCGCAACGCCGAGCGACAGCACGGCGCCGGCGCACAGCGCGACGACGCCAGCCGCGAGCGGCTGGCGTAACATGGTCTGGAGGCGCGTGGGCCCTGGGGCGTCACGCGTCGGGGTTCCACCGGCGGTCATTCAATGATCATTACTGTCGTTCTGGCGGCCCGGGCACTCGGGCCGCGCGGCAAAACCGGGGGAAACTCGCACCGGCTGCGTGCAACGTCTGTTTTCAAGATGAAATTGTGCGCGCTTTACATGTTTTTTGTAATAGGGTCAGCTGAAATTGCGGCGAACGGTGTGAAGCAGCGGGCACGCCGGCCGCGCTTGACGCGCGTCAACAGGCGCGTCGGCACGTGGGGCAGACTGTTCGGCAGGCAAGCCGGCACCGGGCCGGCTTGCGATAACGGGCCGCCGTGGCGCGATGCGCGACGCGTGCCCGGTCGGAGGGACGGACCATGTACAAGCGGATTTTCGTCGGGCTCGACGGCAGCCCGAGCGCGCGTCTCGCGCTGAACGAGGCGATCCGGATCGCGGCGGCGTCGGGCGGTGAGGTCACCTGCGCGTATGTCGTCGAGCACCGGCCGCAACTCGTCGACGTCGATGCGGGCTTCGCGGCCGAGCGCGACCGCGATGCGGCCGCGACCGATGCCGTGACGCCGGTGCTCGACGACGCGAAAGCGGTGCTCGCGCAGCAGCACGTGACGGGCACCGTGCGTGCGCTCGATGCGTACGGCGAGGATGTTGCCACCGTGCTGATGCGCACGGCGGCCGAAGCCGACGCGGACCTGATCGTGATGGGCACGAGCGGCCGTCACGGCCTGCGCCGGCTGCTGCTCGGCAGCGTCGCGGAATCGCTGCTGCGCGCGGCAGACCGACCCGTGCTGCTGGTTCGCCACAACGAGCCGGGGGCGACGGCGGCCGCGTAGCGCATGCGGTGCGGCGCAGCGGCATGCGCCGCCGTGAGTGGCACGCAGCAGCGCCCATCCGCTGGCTGTCTGCCCGATTCAACGCGCGACGCGCTGACCGGCGCATCGCGTGAAAGCGCGCCTGTCGCGGCGAGCCGGAAGCGGGCGCTCGTGACGCACCCGCATGCCCGCGATTGCACGCGCACGGTTGCATCCCGACATGCAGTTCTGGCAGCATCGACCGGTGTCCGCCTGTTCGCCGCGCGCATGGCCGCGGCGATCGACGCAGGAGCATCCGGCTGGAACCGGTCGAACGGGTGATGTGAACCCGGCCGGCTGCCGGATGCCGGTTTTCTACCTTACCGACGTCATCCGCCATGCCGATCTCCGCCTCCGACCTGATTCGCCAGTTCGACCTGCAGCCGCATCCCGAAGGCGGCTATTTCCGCGAAACCTACCGCGCGACCGATTCGGTGGTGCGTCCGGCCGACGGTGCGCCACGCGCCGCGTCGACCGCGATCTACTACCTGTTGTGCGACGGCGCGTATTCGTCGTGGCACCGGATCCGTTCCGACGAAGTCTGGCATTTCTATGCGGGCGACCCGATCGAAGTTTGGGTGCTCGACGAGCACGACGGGCTGACGATCCATCGGCTCGGCAACCCGCTCACGCATCCGGGCACGGTGTTCCAGGCGGTCGTGCCGGCCGGGAGCTGGTTCGGCGCGCGCTGCGCGTCGCCCGAGCATGTCGCGCTCGTCGGCTGCACGGTGGCGCCGGGCTTCGAGTTCGCGGAATTCGAGCTGGCCGATGCGGCCGCGCTGGCTGCCGCGTTTCCCGACTACGCTGAACACGTCGCGCGGCTCGCGCAGCGCTCCGACGTGTGACGGTCACGGTCGCGTCACGCCGCGCGCAAAGCCCGTGCCGATCTCCCGTGTTCCGCGCGGTCGAGGCCAAACCCGTTTAGAATGCGCAGGATGCACCGGTCGGTCGCGGACGTGCCGCGGCGGCCGTTGCGCCGCCGTACCGACGGCCCTGTCGCGCGGCCCGCATGTCTTCCAGGAGCGCCGCCGTGTGGCACTTTCCCATCGCTATTCCATCGTCGCTCGGCCCGTGGGCCGTGTTCGCGAGCGTGTTGATCACGCAACTCGGCGTGCCGGTGCCGGCCGTGCCGATGCTGATCCTCGGCGGCACGATGGCGGCAATGGGGCAGGCGTCATGGGTCAGCATGTTCGCGGCGGCGATCGGCGCGACGATGCTCGCCGATTCGCTGTGGTTCTTCATGGGCCGCACGCGCGGCCGGCGCCTGCTGAACGGCCTCGTGCGCTTCTCGCTGTCGCTCGACACGACGCTGCGCTTCGCCCGTAACGTATTCGAAAGATACGGCGCGCCGCTGCTCGTGTTGTCCAAGTTCCTCCCGGGCCTCGGCCTCGTGTCGGCGCCGCTGCTCGGCACGACCGCGATCGGCGTCGGCGTGTTCCTGTTCTGGGACCTGGCCGGCGCGTCGCTGTGGGCCGCGTTCTGGCTGATCGGCGGCGCGGCCATTCACGACCAGATCGTCCAGTTCGTGCTGTGGGTGCGCGCGAGCGGCGGCACGATCCTTGACGCGTTCCTCGCGATCTTCATCACGTTCCTGCTGTACCGCTGGGTGCGCCGCGTGCAGTTCCGCCGCTATCTCGCGCAGGTGCGCATTTCGCCGCCGCAACTCGTCGAGATGATGACGTCGGACGAGCCGCCGCTGATCTTCGATGCGCGGCCGAAAGCGATCCGCGAGCGCGAGCCGTACCGGATCGCCGGCGCGGTGCCGGTCGATCTCGATTCGCCGGACCTGCTCGACCCGGAAATGCTGAAACGGCCGATCGTCGTCTATTGCGTGTGCCCGAACGAGGCCACGGCCAAGCGTCTGATCGCGAAGATGCAGCGCAAAAAGATGATCCACAACATCCGGGCGCTGAAGGGCGGCCTCGATGCATGGGAAAAGCACGGTTATCCGGTCGAGCCGATGCCGGCCGATCTGGATTCGTCGCGGTATTTCGTGCGTCCCGAACACGGGGCGCTCGAAGGCGAATATACGGTGCGGGCGACATTATCGAAGTGATGCAGCCAGCGTTGGTGGTTTCGGCGCTCGAGAGCGCATATTTTCCCCCCCATCTTGATTTATATATTTTTGACGAGCAAATTTTGCGGCACTATCGCCTCTTATCTCGTAATCGTTCGACCAACAATATCATGAGCATCCGGCCGCGATCGGCCGATTGACACCGCGTCTAAAACTGCGTCGCACCTATCTCAATAAAATCGCGTCCCGCCTCAGAATTAACAATCTGAAAACATTATAAAAATATTAATTCTTCAGTATTTTTTAAAACCTCCGGCTGTTGGAGCAGGGAAGGCCAATGCTCCTCGCGTCGCACTAATCATTTCTGACAGTGTGCGGTGATCGCTTCTGCTAGGATCGCGCAGTGGATAAGAGGGGACCAATTGCGAGCGCCGTTTCGCAATCGCGACATGCATGAGAGGCGTTGTCGCTCTGACTCGCCCGAGATTCAGCAGAAGTATCCAAAAGGTGTCAAGTTCAACTCACAGGGATTCCCCGCCTTCGCACCGTACGCGAAGGCGCAAGTCGATGTCGTCGATTTGACCGGGGACTACAATAAAGATGCTGCACTCTCAAATCAGGCTGCAGGCTTTAAGAAAACGCCCAGTGGCTATGTATGGCATCACGTCGAAAACGCCGAGACGATGCTGCTGATTCCGCGAGACCTGCATGACGCGATTCGCCATACGGCGGCTCTGCCGTTCTCAAGCCATCACCAGGAGCTAAATGATGATTATTAAGACTCGCAAAGCACTGACCGCGCCGACACTTGAAGATATTGCCAAGGTCGAGCGCGAAATTGGAAGATCGCTTCCATCGGAATATATAGAAATTCTGAAAAAATTGAATGGGCTTATTTTGACTCGAATGCAATTGATCTTCCGGGTGGAGGCGGGGCTGGAATTAGTCAATTTATTCCTTTTGAGGAAATTGCTCGAAATATCGGATATATGAAGCAAGCTGATGTTTCGGGTTACTTCCCATTTGCTCATGCAGAAGGCGGGAACTATGTTTGCATGTCGCTACATGATGGCGACTATGGGTGTATTTATTTCTGGGATCATGAAGTTCCTGGATATGAGGCTTTGTCGAAGGTTGCGAATTCATTGATTGTGTTTTTGGATTCCCTTCGCCCATTCAAGGCTGAAGAAGTTTATCTCGATCCAGCCCGAGTTAAGAGTGTTTGGGTAGACCCGGAATTTCTAAAGAATTTGAAGGATGATTGAAGATGAATTTTGGAATTAAATTATAGATTTTTCTGAAAATAACGCTGCGGGAATAGTAAATAATGAAGACGCCTATGCGGCTGACGGCCCTACCGATTACGGCCTTGGTTTCGCTTGCAGTATGCGCACAACAAGCGCCCACGCCAGCCGATCGCGCCGCTGCTGCGCGTGCAAACGTCGAACAAGACCGACAAGCACAGCATCCCCAATGCAGCACAGTTGATAGGTACACTTCCCGTCGGGCTTGGTGCTCAGGTCCTCTTGCGTGTCCCCGAACGAAACGGCCGCGAAACGCCTGATCGCGAAGATGCAGCGCAAGAAAATGATCCACAACATCCGCGCGCTGAAGGGCGGGCTCGATGCATGGGAAAAGCACGGTTATCCGGTCGAGCCGATGTCGGCCGATCTGGATTCGTCGCGCTATTTCGTGCGAACGCGGGGCGCTCGAAGGCGAATATACGGTGCGGGCGACGTTGTCGAAGTAAATGCGCGCGTGACACCGCGCGCATTCGAAATCTGTTTCCAGTTTCACGCTTGGCGATTTACAAGAAAATCGGCTGGCGTGAAACCTCTCATCCTCCCTATAATCCCGCCTGCATATTGCGTGCGCCTGACCGCGCACATTCGACGCGTGTTCGTTCACGCCGAAATCGATTGATCCCGTTGTCGCCCGACACGCGCACAGCCGCGCCACACGGGCCGCACGGGCGTATTCCGTGAAAGGCCCGATCCGTTTTCCGGATTGTTCCGGGAATGACGGATAATCCGCGGCGATTCCGATCGGATTGACGCAACATTCATGTCATTTCTCATTCAGAAATCGACAACAGGGATTATTTCGTTTTCGGTTGCCAAAAAATCGGCATGAACGGTCGCGCATTGACATCGACACAATGACGGCGGCCCGCTCGCGGCTGCCAGGAGACGGACTTGAAACAACCAGAAGACCAGCTGCACCGCGGGCTGGAAGAACGGCACATCAACCTGATGGCGCTCGGCGCGACGATCGGCGTCGGCCTGTTCCTCGGCTCGGCCACCGCGATCCGCACCGCCGGCCCCGCCGTCCTGCTGACCTACCTGCTGGGCGGCATCGCGATCTTCCTGATCATGCGCGCCCTCGGCGAGATGGCGATCACCAATCCGGTCGCCGGCGCATTCAGCCGCTACGCCCGCGACTACCTCGGGCCGCTCGCCGGCTACCTGACCGGCTGGACCTACTGGTTCGTGTGGATCGTCACCTGCATGGCGGAAATCACCGCGGTCGGCGTCTACATGCACATGTGGTTCCCGGGCGTGCCGAACTGGATCTGGGCGCTTGCGGCGCTCATCGCGATGGGCTCGGTGAACTTCATCGCGGTCAAGCTGTACGGCGAATTCGAATTCTGGTTCGCGCTGATCAAGATCGTCACGATCGTGCTGATGATCATCGGCGGCGGGCTGATGATCGCGTTCGGCATCGGCAACGGCGGTGTCGCGACCGGCATCTCGAACCTGTGGTCGCACGGCGGCTTCATGCCGAACGGGATCAACGGCGTGATCGCCGCGCTGCCGATCGTGATGTTCGCGTATCTCGGCGTCGAGATGCTCGGCCTCACGGCCGGCGAAGCGCGCAACCCCGAGAAGTCGCTGACGAAGGCCGTGAACTCGGTGTTCTGGCGCGTGCTGATTTTCTATATCGGCGCGCTGTTCGTGATCATGTCGCTCTATCCGTGGGACCAGATCGGCACGCAGGGCAGCCCGTTCGTGATGACGTTCTCGCGGCTCGGCATTCCGGCTGCCGCCGGCATCATCAACTTCGTCGTGCTGACCGCGGCGCTGTCGTCGTGCAACAGCGGCCTGTTCAGCACCGCGCGGATGCTCTACAACCTCGCGCAGCAGGGGCAGGCGCCGGCCATGCTCGGCCGCGTGAACCGCAGCGGCGTGCCGGTGTACGGCGTGATCGTGTCGGTCGCGCTGCTGCTGATCGGCGTGCTGCTCAACTATCTCGCGCCGCAGCACGTGTTCACGTGGCTCACGTCGGTGTCGACGTTCGGCGCGATCTGGACGTGGTGCGTGATCCTGATCGCGCAGATGCGTTTTCGCCGCACGCTGTCGGCCGACAAGATCGCGCGCCTGCCGATCCGCGTGCCGTTCTATCCGCTCGGCTCGTTCGTGGCGCTCGGCTTTCTCGTGCTGGTCGTCGTGCTGATGGCGTTCACGCCCGACACGCGCGTCGCGCTCGTGATCGGGCCCGTGTGGATCGCGCTGCTCGGCATCGCGTATGCACTGTTCTACGCGAACCGTCCGGCCGCGTCGGTCCCGACGAAGTCGTAAGCGGCGAGCGCAGGGCGCCGCGCGATCGTTGATCGCGATCATGCGCGGGCGGGCAGGACGACCTATGCTGAACGAATCGCTTGTCCGCGCTTCGCGTGGCTACCCGCCGATCCCTGCGACCGCGGCGGCTGCCCGGCCGCCGCGCGCCGCTTCCACGCGAGGCTCCCGTCGTCGTTCCGCGACGACGCGCACGCACGGAGGCTTTCGCCATGCAGTCTGCCCATTCCATCCCGCCGCTCGAACGGATCGCGCTGGCCGTCGATCCCACGCCCGAATCGCTGTCCGCCGCACGCTACGCGCGCACGCTGCTGCGTCCCGGCATGCGATTGCGCATCGTCTGCGCAATCGACAACCCGCGCCTCGTCCTGCCCGACATCCCGCGCGTCGACGCACTGCTGACGTCGGCGCGCGAGGAGATGATGGGCGAAGCGCACGCCGTCAACGCGCGGATCGCCGCACTGTTTGCCGACAGCGGCATCGAGGTCGAGAAGGTCATCGTCGATACGTCGGTCACGGGCGGCACGGTCGCCGATGCGCTGGTGAACGACACGTCGGCATGGCAGGCGGACGCGCTGGTGGTCGGCGCGAATCCGCATCACGGGCTGCTGCGGCTCATCGAAGGCGCGATGTCCGACACGCTGTCGAAGCGCGCGCGCTGCGCGCTGCTGATCGTGCCGGCCGCCTATGTACGGCCGTCGGATGGCGCGCTGCAGCGGCTGATGTTCGCGATCGACGGCAGCGAACCGTCGCTGCACGCGGCGCGCGTCGGCCTCGGTTTCGCGGCACCGACGACGTTGCTGTACGCCGCCTACGTGATCGATCGCGCGGTTCGTCTGACCGATATCGTGCCGGTGCGCGCGCTCGAGGATGCGTACCGTGCGGAGGGCGACGATGCGCTGGCGAAGATCGCGCCACTGTTCCACGCGACCGGGAATCCGACCAAGCGTGGTGTCGTCGAAACGCGTCCGACCAGCGACGATGTGGCCCACGCGCTGATGCGCGATGCCGTGCACTGGCGTGCGGAACTGCTGGTGGTCGGCACGCATGGCCGGCGCGGCATCGCCGCCTGGCTGATCGGCAGCGTCGCACGCCGCGTGGCACACCTCGCTCAAGTGCCGGTGCTGCTCGTGCGCGGCGCGGCGTGAACGGCGCGGCATCGCGTACAAAGCCGAGGTCGATTGACCTGCATCAGAAACGGCATGCGCATCGCGTGAGACAGTGAAGGAACATCCGGCGATCGCGACGGTCTGTCGTGCACGTACGACGACAGCCGCACGCAAGCATCGAAACCGCTGATCCGGCAGATCGGGATCGAGCGCGCATTCGAGTCGCCACGTCGATTACAGGAGCCGCGCCATCGCTTGCATGGCGTGTCATCCGACCGAGAACTCTCTGGCACGAGGGTAGGCAGCCGACGGCTGCCTTGGAGGACGGGCGGGGTGCTCGCACCCCGTCCGCTTTCCGCGTGGCTGGCCCCGTCGGATCACTTTCCCCGCAGGTATTGTTTTGAATGCGGCCGTTCAGGACGGCGCGCAGGAGCGCGCGATCGCGTCGAGACGGATCGCGGCGAAGGTCGACGCCGGCACGGCACCGCCGTATTCACGCGGCAGCGGCACGCACGGCGGAGGTGTCACGGCGCGCAGCCATCGCACGGCCCCGTGCCGTGCGTCGGCTGCGTGCTGGTTCAGGTGGTCCGAAGAATCGAGCAGAGGTCGTGCCGGCGGACGACGCCGCGGCGCACACGCGACCGCGGGCGCACGACGTGCATCGGCCCGCATGCGCTGCACGTGTGGCTGCGCAGCCGGTTCGCATGCGGCCAGCCGGGGCGTGCCTTGCGGCGTGGCTCCGACTCGGCCGGCGCATCGCGCGCCTGTCGCGTGCCGAGCGCAGCGGCGAACCGCTGCAGCGCAAGGATCGACCCCGCGACGCTCTGGTACTTTTCGCGGCCGATCTGCCCGTCGAGCGTGACGAGCAGCCCGGCTTCGCGGGCGAGCGCGAGCAAGGTGTCGAGATCGTCGGACGGACGGTCGCCGGCCGATACGTTACGGGTCCGGGCGGGCAGGGCGCGCGTGTTGCCCGACGCGCGCCGCTGGCCGTCCCGGCCCGGGAAGTTGCGTTGTGCCATGGTTGGTCTCCTGCGCCGGACCCCGCACGCCTTGCTCGATGGCAGGCTGGGCGATGAACCGGTATGAACGCGTTGTTCATGGGATCAGTATCGTGGGTCGGCAGCAGGCTGCCAAGCGGCGCGCGCTGAAGTCGCTGTCAGGTATTGCGCGGCGCGTATCGGAATCCGCTGACAAGCGCCGCGGCCGATTGGCCGATCGTCCGGCCTGCCGGCGATCCGGCCGGCGTGTTCGGACGAATGAACCGGGCGCGGCAGGGCCGCTTGACGCATGATTTCGGTCGGTCTAAGTTCTTCCGTGCATCGGCGTCGGGGGGCGGTTCCACGGCCCGCCTGTCGACCGGTGCCGCGCCCCGGGGTGGCGCGGCAGGGCTTCCAGTCTCGTTCGCGGGCAGTTTGCGCCGCGAATCAAGCGCGGCCGGTTCGGGGACGGATCGGCACGGCGGCACGCAACGTGTCGTTGATCGCGCGCAAACACCTGCCGGCGCATCGCACGCCGCGCGGTCGACCAGTCTTTAAGCTTCCAGTACCGTCGTTTCTTTATTCCTCGACTGTCAGGAGTCCGTCGATGTCCAAGGACAATTTGCTCGATTCACTGAAGGAAGCCGCCGAACAGCGTGCGATCGGCGCGGATCAGCTGCGTGCGATGCTCGACGATGAAGTGCGTGTGCTGTCGTCCGGCGCGCGCGTGCATGACTACATCCACGTGTTCGCGATCCGGAACCTGCGCGAACGGATGCGCCGGCGGGACGATTTCGACGCCGACACGCAGGCTGGTGCGTCAGCGGCGGAATCCGATCCGCACCCGAGCGTCCGCCTGTGACGGGCGATTGCCGCGGCCGGCACGGACCGTCGCCGGCCGCGGCCGAATCACGCCCGAGCGCGTTGCCGGCGGTTTCCGCCGCATCGGCCCGCCCGCCCGCGACCTGACGATCGGCTGACAGCCGCCGACGTTTTTCGTCACACGTTTCACTGAATTGTCACAGCGGCCTCAAGTAAGCGGCGCGAATGCCGTTTACCCGGTGAATTCGTCCACCGGGCGTTCGCGCTCCCTTACCGAGTCGTTGCCATGCTCTCGTCCATCCGCGCCCGCATTCTTGCCGCGTGCGTCTCCATCGTCGTATTCGCGCTCGTCGCCACCACGCTGATCAACTACTTCATCGCGCGCTCGTACAACGATGACGCAATCGACCGCAACCTGACTTCCGTCGCGAGCGGCCATGTGGTCGGGATCGCCGACTGGGTCGCCACCCGCAGCCGGATGATCGCGTCGCTGCAGGATGCGGCACTCACGCTCGATCCGCTGCCGGTGTTCAAGCAGATGGCCGCGGCCGGCGGCTTCACGAACGTCTACGCGGGCTATGCCGACAAGGCGTTCCACTTCTCCGACCCGACCGGCATCCCGCCCGACTACGATCCGACCGGCCGCCCGTGGTACAAGCAGGCCGCGCAGGCCGGCAAGCCGGTCGTCACGCCGCCCTACGTCGATGCCGGCACCGGCAACCTGGTCGTCACGTTCGCCGTGCCGATCCTGCGTGACGGCGCGCTGAAGGGTGTCGTCGCCGCGGACGTCGCGATGGACAGCGTGATCGCCAACGTGAAATCGATCCGCCCGACGCCCGCCAGCTTCGGGATGTTGATCGACAGCAGCGGCCACGTCGTCGCGCATCCGGACCCGAAGCTCACGCTGAAGCCGGTCGCCGACGTGTCGCCCGAACTCGGCGCGACGAGCGCGGCCACGATCGCGGCCGCGACGGCACCCGTCGAGGTGAGCGTCGGCGGCGACGCGAAGCTGGTGCGTGCGCGGCCCGTGCCGGGCACCGACTGGTACGCGCTGGTGCTGCTCGACAAGACCGAGGCGACGGCCGGCATGCGCTCGCTGCTGACCGCGTCGCTGATCACGCTGGTCGTGATCGTCGGCGTCGCGTCGCTGATCATCGGCGCGATCACCGCGACGGCATTCCGCCGCCTGTCGCAGGTGCGCCAGGCGATGGCCGCGATCGGCTCGGGCGCCGGCGACCTGACGCAGCGCCTGCCGGCGGTGGGCAGCGACGAAGTCGCCGACATCGCGCGCTCGTTCAACAGCTTCGTCGACAAGCTGAACGACGTGATGCGCCAGATCCGCGACGCGAGCGAATCGGTGCGCACGGCCGCGAACGAGATCGCGGCGGGCAACCAGGATCTTTCGTCGCGTACCGAATCGGCCGCGGCGAGCCTCGAGGAAACGGCGGCGTCAATGGAAGAGATCACCGCGACGGTCGGCCAGTCGGCGGCAGCCGCCGGCCAGGCCGACGAGCGCGCAGCGGCAGCATCGCGGATCGCGTCGCACGGCGGCGTGGTCGTGTCGGACGTCGTCGCGACGATGGAGAAGATCGAGGAAGCATCGGGCCGGATCGGCGACATCATCGGTGTGATCGACGGCATTGCGTTCCAGACCAACATCCTCGCGCTGAACGCGGCCGTCGAAGCGGCGCGTGCGGGCGAGCAGGGCCGCGGCTTCGCGGTCGTCGCACAGGAAGTGCGCAGCCTCGCGCAACGCAGCGCGCAGGCCGCGCGCGAAGTGAAGGTGCTGGTCGAATCGACGGTCGCGAGCGTGTCGGCTGGCTCCGGGCAGGTGCGCCAGGCCGGCGACACGATGCGCGAGATCGTGTCCAACGTATCGAACGTGACGACCATCATCTCCGAGATCACGCACGCGGCGAACGAGCAGACGCGCGGCATCCAGGAAGTGAATCGCGCGGTCACGCAGCTCGATGAAATGGTCCAGCAGAACGCGGCGCTCGTCGAACAGTCGACCGCCGCGGCGACCGCGCTGCAGTCGCAGGCGAATGCGCTGGCGACGACGGTCGGGCGGTTCAAGGTCGCATGACCGCGGCCCGGCGGCCCGGCGGCGTGGCCGCACCGCTCAGGAGCGGCCGTCGTCGCGCATCAGCGCGAGCCGATTGTAGAGCGTTTTCAGGCTGATCCCGAGCGCCTTGGCCGCGCGCGGCTTGTTGCCGTCGAAATGGCGCAGCGTGGCCGCGATGAAGCGTTGCTGCGCATGATGCAATGTCGCGCCGAGCGGCAGCGCCATCGCACTCTCCGACGTGCGGTCGGGCGGCATCGGCTGTTTCGGCAGCGCGACGTCGATACCTTCGTCCGCGAGGATGTACGCGCGCTCGATCGTGTTGTGCAGCTCGCGCACGTTGCCAGGCCACGAGTACGCGCGGAGTGCCGCGATCGCCGCGTCGGTCAGCCGCTTGTGCGAGCGGTGCCGCGCGTTCAGCGTCTCGACGAATTCCTGCGCGATCGTCTCGACGTCGCCGTCGCGCTGGCGCAGCGGCGGCACGTACAGCGCGAACGCGGCAAGCCGGTAGAACAGATCCTCGCGCAGCCGGCCGTCGCGCACGGCTTCGGCCGGGTTGTGGCGCGTGGCCGACACGATGCGCACGTCGAGCGGAATCGGCTCGGTGCCGCCCACCCGCACGATCGCGTTCGACTCGAGCGCGCGCAGCAGCTTCACCTGCAGCGCCGCGGGCATTTCGGCGATCTCGTCGAGCAGCAGCGTGCCGCCGCGCGCGGCCTCGAAGAAACCTTCGCGCTGTGCGACCGCGCCGGTGAAACTGCCTTTCTCGTGCCCGAACAGTTGCGCCTCGGCGATATCGGGCGGGATCGCGCCGCAGTTCACGGGCACGAACGGGCCGTCGCGCCGCGCACTCAGATCGTGCAGCCGGCGCGCGACGATATCCTTGCCGACCCCGCTTTCGCCGGCAATCATCACGCTGGCGCGGGTCGGTGCGATTTTCTCGATGCGGCCTTGCAGCGAGCGCATCGCGGAGGACCGGCCGGACAGCCGGCGGCCGTCTGCACGCTGCTTCGACCGGTTTGCGGTTTCACCCATCGGCATTCGCGGGCCGTTTTGAAAATCGGCATCACGCGTTCTGTTGATTGCAATATTTATCATCGACAGCGAAACGGCCGTGAAGGTGCCGCGAAATAGTAATTTCCAATGTCCATGACGGGGACAGAAGGAATCGCCCATCGATCTTTCCGCCGGACGGAAACGGCTGCGCGATCGTGGGGCCGATCGGTGCTTTTTTACAGCGCGCCGATGAAAAAGACGGTTGCGATCGCTTTCCGCACCCGCAGCGGGCAACCGAGATCGACGCCGAACGGCCTGCGGGACGGCACCCTGCGCCGTCCCGCCATGCTCCGACTGAACGATGTTGTCATGTCCGTCCCGGGCATATCGCTTGCTGCCGCCTCCAAGCCCGCCCGGCACGCTCGACGGCCACCCGGATGGCCGAACCGCGGCACGACGGGAGCCGGTGCGAGGCAAGGATGCAATGAAGACCCTGACTCATGAGTTGTTGCGGCAGGGTGCATGGGTCGTGCTGGCCGTCGGGCTGGCGTCCGCGCTGCAGGCGTGGGCGATTCACATCGTCGGCGAGCACGCGCCATTCGCGCCGCTGCCTTTCTATGCAGGCGTTGCGGCCGCCGCATGGCTGACGTCGTTCGGTGGCGGCCTCGCCGCGACCGTCGCGAGCGTGGCCGTGATCGGCACGCTGTGGTGGCACGATGTGCCGCTGGCCACGTTGCTCGCGCAAGCCGGTGCGTTCGTCGCGATCGGCTTCGTCGAGTGCGTGCTCGTGATGGCGGTGAAGCCGCTGATCGCGAACGATCGCCTGCACGCCGCGGACGACGATGGCGACGCGGACGCCGCCGCACGCGCGCCGCATCGCGAGCCGGACAGCCTGTTGCGCCGGGTGGTCGACGCGTCGCCCGAGGCGATCGTCGGTGTCGACACCGCGCGCCGGATCACGAGCTGGAATCCCGCCGCGCAACGGATCTTCGGGATCGACGCCGCACAGGCGAGCGGGCGTGACATCGCGACGATGCTCGCGCCGCGCTGGTTGCGGCGGCATCCGCTGCCCGCCACGTTCACGAACCTGGAGGCGCCGGTCGGGCCGCTCGACGTGCTGTGCGTGCGCCGTGGCGGCGGCCGCTTTCGCGCGACCTTCGCCGCGTCGCCGATCGTCGACGCGCAGGGCAACTGCACGGGCCTGTCGATGACGTTGCGCGAAGCGCGCGAACGCCGCCGCAGCGAGCGGCGCGCCCTGCGCTCGTTGCGCGGCGCCCGCGACGCGCGTGCGCAGGCCGACACGTCGAACCGGCTGAAGGACGAGTTGCTGGCCACGGTGTCGCACGAGCTGCGCACGCCGCTGAACGTGATCTACGGGTGGGTCGAGGTGCTGCGCAACGTCGGCGGGCACGGGCTCGCGGAACAGGCGGTCGAGGCGATCGATCGCAGCGCGCGGTCGCTGTCGCACATGGTCGGCGATCTGCTCGACGCGTCGTCGCTCGCGACGGGACGGCTACGTCTCGAACGCGTGCCGGTCGATCTCGTGCGCGTCGTGCGCGATGCCACGCGCGAGCTCGATGCGACCGCGCAGGCGAACGGGCTCGAGCTGTCGGCGGCGTACGCGATGCCGACCTGCGTGATTCCGGCGGACGGCGAGCGCGTGCGCCAGGTGCTGTCGAACCTGCTGTCGAACGCGATCAAGTTCACGCCGCCGGGCGGGCGCATCAACGTGTCGCTGACGCGTGCCGGCGAACGCGTCCGGCTGTCGGTCGCCGACACGGGCCTAGGGATCGCACCGGAATACCTGCCGCATCTGTTCGACACCTTCAGCCGGCCCGAAGGCGCGTTCGCGTCGCCGAAGCGCGGGCTCGGACTCGGCCTGTCGATCGTGCGCAACATCGCGCAGCTGCATGGGGGCAACGTCGTCGCGACGAGCGACGGACCGGGACGCGGGACGACCGTGACGGTCATGCTGCCGGCCGGCTGGGACGTCGACGATCCGGCCGAGCGCCTCGCGCGCCCCGCAGGCGGGTCGGACTCGGTGGCGCTCGACGGCCAGCGCGTGCTCGTCGTCGATGACGACGCCACCTCGCGCGCGAGCCTTGCCGCGGCGCTCGAGACGATGGGCGCGCAGGTGTCGACTGCGCAGTCGGGGCACGACGCGCTCGACGAGGTGCAGCGGCATCCGCCGAGCGTCGTGCTGTCGGACCTCGCGATGCCGGACGGCGACGGCTTCTGGCTGCTCGACCGGATCCGCCATTTGCCGGACGGCAGCGGGCATTTACCGGTCGTCGCGGTGACCGCGCACGCCGGCAAGGCCGACCGCCACCGCGTGCTGGCCGCCGGCTTCGATGCGTACCTGTGCAAGCCGGTCGACATGCCGACGCTCGCGAGCGTGATCGCCGACGTCGCGCATGACGATGCGCACGGCGGGAAAGGGCGCGGCTGACGGCAACCCCACGCGGCCGGCCCGCTCCGTCACGACATACGGAGGTCCGGATGACCACGAACCGGAGAGAAAAGGACAGTCGCCCACGGGCGGCCATCGCACTGGTTGCTGCCGTTGGCGCACTGGCGTTTGCATGTTCGCGGGCGCAGACGCCGCCCGCTTCGTCGGTGCAGGTCGCACCGGGCGTCGTCCGCCCGGGTGCGACCGCCGACGAAGCCGGCATGACGCAGCGGCCGACCGGCATCGACGCCGAGTTCGTCGACAAGGCAGGCATGCTCGACAAGGTCGAACGGCAGGCCAGCCAGCTTGCGCTCGACCGCTCGTCGAACCCCGACGTGAAGGCGTTCGCGCGCCGGATGGCCGACGATCACGCCCGCATCGCCAGCGAACTGCGGCAGCTCGGTGCGCAAAAGGGCGTACCGGTGCAGTCGCGGATGCTGGTCGATCCGGCGGTGACGGCGTTGCGAATGAAGGAGGGCCATGCGTTCGACACGGCGTACCTCGCGCTGGCGGGCCCGCGTGCGCATGAGTCGGCGATCCGGCTCTATCAGGACGAGGCGAAGAACGGCCGCGATCCGCAGCTTCGCGCGTTCGCGGCCGGCACACTGGGGACGCTGAGCGCGCACCTGGCCGCCGCGCGGCAATTGGCGCGGACCGTCGCGGCCGCGCACTGAGCGGCGTCAACGCCGCCGCTTGCCGTCCTCGGGGCCGTCCGGCGACGCCTCGTGCGGCGGCGCGTCGAGTGCCGATTCGCCTTCCTCGATCAGCCAGTACGGCGAACTGCCGTAGTACGCATGCAGCGCCTCGGCCCAGTCCGGGTCGGCCATCGCCGGCCAGCGGTCGCGGTCGAAGCCGGGCGCGTCGCGCACCTGCTCGGTCGCGACCGGCAGCACGAAGCATTTGCGCTCGGCGTCGAGCACGAGCGCGTTCCACGGCACCGCGAGCAGCTTGTCGCCGAGCCCGAGCCCGAGCACGCCGCCCGACGAGACGACCGCATACGCGATCCGGCCGGCGCGCACGTCGAGCATGATGTCGGCCACCTTGCCGATATCGTCGCCGTCCATCGTCAGCACGCGATCGCCCGCGAGTGTCCGGGCGGCCATCACGTCGGGCCCCGGCCCGCCGCCGGCAGGGCGGCGCTGGCCGCCGACGATGCGCGTGTCGCCGCGCGACGGTCTGTCCGTGGTCATCGTTCACCTCCAGGTGGAAGCCGCGTGCGGTCAGTGCCGGCGCGGCAGCGACACGTCCTCGAGCGTATTGGCCAACTCGTCGCGCTCGGGGCCGCCGGCGCGCGTCGCGATGTCGCCGAGCGACACGATTCCGACCAGCCGCCGGTCGCGGTCGAGCACCGGCAAGCGATGCAGCTGCACGTCGGCCATCCGCTGCTGGACGTCGCCGACGCCGTCGTCCTCGACGCACCACTGCACGGGCGCGGATGCCACGGCCTGCACCGGCGTATCGAATGAATGACCGTGCGACAGCGCGCGCACCGCGAGGTCGCGGTCGGTGACGATCGCGACGAGTTCGGTGCCGTCGCAAACGGGCAGCACGCCGATGTCGAAGCGCTGCATCAGTTCGGCCGCATGGCGAATCGTGTCGGTCGGTGCGACGCACACCACGTCGCGCGACATGATCTCGTTGACGCGATACATGAACGCCTCCTTCGTGAGCAGGACGATTCGGGAGCAGATGCCGTGCCGCGCGCACTCTGCTTGCGCCCGGCCTCGACGGCCGGGCAACGGAGAAATTTGCCAGCCCGCTTGTACATCTTCCACGGCGGCTGCCGCGACGGGCGCTGCGGGATGTCAGTGGCCGATGCCCGTCACGACGACGATTGCCAGCACCACTGCGCTTTCGATGGCGGCCAGTGCAGCGACGCCGGCGGCGCCGCTGATTTCATGCCATCTGCGTTCAAGGCGTTTCATCAGATCACTCCGAATGGGTCCGACCCGCCGAAGCGCCGCCGCGCCTCGCGAGCCGGGTGCCGCCGTCAGCCGTGATCGCGGGGCGGGGAAGGGTCGTGCGGCGCGCGACGTTCAGGTTCGCCGGACGGTTTGGCGGGGTCGATGCGAGTCGCGCCGCCGACGGCGGGCGGATCGCTGGCCGGAAACGTCTCCTCGAGCCCTTCGTCGATGCGCTCTTCCGTCTTGTCTTTCGACGGCGGGCGCGACGTGGCGAGACGGAACAGTCCGGCAGCCGGTGACACGGCGTCGTGGCGGCCGGTGGCGTAAGCGGTCATGGTCGAACCTCCTTGCTGGTCAATGCGTGAGCAAGCGCCGTGCCCGTAACGTGCCGACGGCACGACGCTTGCGCGCCGGGGAAGCCGGACGGGCGCGCGGGACATGCGCCGCGCGCTGTCGGCGTGGACAAGAGGACATCGTGATGAATGCAACCAGGGAACGGATACGTTACGACGCGAACGTATGCGGCGGCGAATTCGCCAGCGTGCGCGCGCGTTTCGACGCGTGGAAGCGCGAATCGCTGGTCTACCGGCCCGAGCGCCGCATGTTCGACGGCAAGGACGAGGTGCGCGAGCTGAACGACATCGTCTACGACGGCCCCGAGCGTGCGCAGCAGGCGCTCATCGCGCATTGCACGCCGGCCGATCCGTTCGCGCTCGCGGTGCGGCTGACCGCGGAGGGACGCACGATGTGGCTGGTGATGGCGGCCTACGACGACTGAGCGGGCCGCGTGCGAGCGGAACTGGAGCGGGCACGTTGCTTGCGCGCGGTCGCAGCGCCATCGAGAGGCGCGCGCCGTCGCGCAGGAGTGACATGAAGACGCCATCCATGCTGCACCGCCCCGAACCGACGACCCCCGACGTCGACCCGGATCCGGTACCGCCCGGGCACGACGATCCGGTCGATCCGCCCGTGCCCGACGGGCTGCCGCAGGGCGACCCGCCGTCGCATCCGCCGCCGATGCGGATGCCCGGTGGAGCGGTGCGCTACCACCGGCCGCGCGAATACTGAAAAGGAGGACCCTCATGGACATCCACGTTCAATCACCCGACAAGCGCGCGATCGCTCAGGTGCTGGGCCGCTATTTCGAATCGCGCTCGCTGCGCTATCACATCGAGGAATTGCCCGGCGGCGTGCTGCAGATCGGCTTTCGCGCGAGCGGCCGCCCGGTGGCCGTCACCGTCTCGTTCGACGATGCCGCATACGACACCTATACGCACTGGGACGCGAGCCAGAAACAGCTGGCGCTCGGACGGCTCGCCGACGGGTTCTCGCGGATGATGTCGACGCGCAGCCCGGCCGCGCTGGCCGGCGACTATCACGTCGAGCGTTTCTGATCCGGCAACGCCTCACCCCCTTCATTCCGGAAAGCGGCAAGGTGCCCGCCCGCGGCGGGCGCTTTGCGTCTCTCGCGCGCGTCGCGTAGGATGTCCGTTAATTCAGCGCACGCTACGTTCGCGCCACAGACTGCCAGCCGCTGTAGCCGGATGGCGCGACGCGCTTTCCTTCAGGTTCGTTTCGCGCAACCGACGGAGACGCCTTGATGACTGTTGCTCGCCTGTTGCTTTCACCCGGCGCACGCCGGTTCGTATCCGGCCTGTCGGCCTGCGCGGCGCTCACGGCGGCCGGCGCCCGCGACGCGTCGGCCCAGACGCCTTCGCCGCTCGGCGAGTGGCAGTACTCGGCGGGTGTGCCGCTCGAGAAACTGTTCGATCCGACCGTCTCCACGTGGCAGGTCAGCGTCGGCGCCGCGATGACGCTGCAGCCGCGCTATGCGGGCTCCGACCGCTATCGCGTGATGGGCGGCCCGAACCTCGACATCCGCTATCGCGACCTGTTCTTCCTGTCGACCGGCGAAGGGCTCGGCGCGAACGTGCTGCGCGGGCCGAACTGGCGCGTGAGCCTGTCGGTCGGCTATGACCTCGGGCGCCGTTCGGCCGACGATCTCGGCCACCTGAACGGCCTCGACAACATCAACGCGGCGCCCGTGATGAAGCTGTCGGGCGATTACGTGATCTCGAAGGAATTCCCGCTCGTGCTGCGCGCGGATGTCCGGCGCAGCATCGGCGGCTCGAACGGCTGGACCGGCGATTTGTCCGCGTACATGCCGATGCCGGGCAGCAACGAAAACTTCTTCTGGTTCGCGGGGCCGACCGTGTCGTTCGCCGATTCGCGTTACATGAACAGCTGGTTCGGCGTGAGCCAGGGTGCCGCCGCGCGCTCGGGGCTGCCGGCCTATTCGTCGGGGGCCGGGATCAAGTCGGCCGGCCTCGGCGTGACGATGGTGTGGTTCGTGAACAAGCACTGGTTCGTCACGATGGACGGCGCGATCGAGCAACTCGTCGGCCGCGCGGCGCGCAGCCCGATCACGCAGCAGTCGACCAACGGCGTGTTCGACATGTCCGTGAATTACCAGTTCTGAGCGGGGCCCGGCAGCGGCGGGCAGATGTCGCACGCGGCATCTGCCGTCACATTTGATATGATTCCGACCTGTACAAACGTACAGTGATCGATCTCCGTGACGCCTGCTTCGCCGACGCCCCCGGCGTTTTACTACCTGACCAATTTCGAACGCGCGCTGGCCTGGCTCGGCGAGCGTTACGACGACCTGTTCGACGCGCACGAGCATGCGTTCGTCCGGCAGTTCGCGACGCTGCCGCAGCCGTCGCGCGCGCTGCTCGTGCGGATGCTGATGCGCAGCGGGTCCGACTTCCGCGCGAGCAAGCTCGCGTACGACGAAATCGGCAGCACGCTCGACGCGGCCGCGCCGCTCGTCGCGCTCGGCTGGGTCGACCCGGCGCCCGCGCTGACGCTCGACGAGCTGTTCGCGCTGTCGACCAAGGCCGACCTGCTGCGCATTTTCCCGTCGCTCGCCGCGCATGCCGGCGAGCGCAAGCCCGAATGGCTCGAGCGGCTGCGGCCCGCGCACGACACCGCGCAGCCGCTCGACGCGTGGTGCGCGCAGGCCGGCGATAGCGTGCTGCGCGTGACGGTCGGCGCGCTGTGCGACCGGCTGCGGCTGATGTTCTTCGGCAATCTCCATCAGGACTGGAGCGAATTCGTGCTCGCCGATCTCGGCGTGTTCCAGTACGAAAGCGTGCCGATCGCGCCGTCGTCGCGTGCGTTCCAGCAGCGCGGCGACGTCGATGCGTATCTCGCGCTGCAGATGTGTCGCGACGCGCTCGACGTGTGGCCCGACGACTTGCCGTTCGACGACCTGATGCGCTCGATCGACGCCGTGGGCTGCGCGCAGCCGTGGCTCGCGACGCGTCGCGCGAAGCTGCTGTTCGCGCTCGGGCAGGCCTGCGAGCGCCGCGCCGACTGGGATGCCGCGCTCGATGCCTACGCGCGCAGCGCGTGGCCCGGCAGCCGCCATCGGCGCATCCGCGTGCTCGAGCGCTGCGGGCGCGACGACGACGCGCTCGCGCTGGCGCTCGATGCGCGCGGCCGCTTCGAGAGCGACGAGGAGCGTCAGCGCGTCGAGCGCATGCTGCCGCGTCTGCAGCGCCGTGCCGGCCAGCGTGTCGAACGCGCGGCCGCCGCTGCCGGCGTACCGCGCGAAACACTCGTGCTCACGCGTCCCGACGCGTTCGTCAGCGTCGAATTCACGGTGCGCGACCATCTTGCGCAGCCGGCTTCGCCGGTCCATTACGTCGAGAACACGCTGATCAATTCGCTGTTCGGCCTGCTGTGCTGGGAGCCCGTGTTCGCGGCCGTGCCCGGTGCGTTCTTCCATCCGTTCCAGCGCGGCCCGGCCGACCTGCACGCCCCCGATTTCGCCGCGCGCCGTGCGGACGCATTCGACGCGTGTTTCGCGCAGCTCGATTCGGGCGCGTACCGCGACACGATCCGCCGGCATTTCGCGACGAAGGCCGGGCTGCAATCGCCGTTCGTGTTCTGGGGCGTGCTGACCGACGCGCTGCTCGACGAAGCGCTCGCCTGCCTGCCGCCCGAGCACCTGCGGCTGTGGTTCACGCGCCTGCTCGCGGATATCCGCAGCAACCGCTCGGGGCTGCCCGATCTCGTCCGCTTCTGGCCCGATGAGCGCCGTTACGAGCTGATCGAGGTGAAAGGCCCCGGCGACCGGCTGCAGGACAACCAGACACGCTGGCTTGCATACTGCGTCGCGCACGGCATGCCGGTGCGTGTCGTCGATGTCGAATGGGCCGGCGAGGGCGTCGCGCACGCCGAAGCGGCGGGGCTGTCCGCATGAGCTACGTCGTCGCGGTGCGGGCCATGTGCGAATTCACCGCGCGGCGCGGCGATCTCGACCTGCGCTTTACGCCTGCGCCGACGGCGCTCGAAGGCATTGCCGGCCACGGTGCGGTCACGTCCAAACGCGGCGCGCGCTACGAAACCGAGATCGCGCTGACGGGTACGTGTGGCACGCTCACCGTGCGCGGCCGTGCGGACGGCTACGATCCCGTGGCGAACCGCGTCGAGGAAATCAAGACCTACCGCGGCAGCCTCGATGCGATGCCGGCCAACCATCGCGCGCTGCACTGGGCGCAGGCGAAGGTCTACGCGCACCTGCTGTGCGACGCACGCGGCCTAAAGGAAATCGACGTTGCGCTCGTGTATTTCGACATCGTGTCCGAGCGCGAGACCGTGCTCACGGAAACGCTCGATGCCGGCACGCTCGCGACCTTCTTCGCCGAGCAGTGCGCGTGCTTCGTCGGCTGGGCCGAACGCGAGACGGCCCATCGCGCCGCGCGCGACACGGCGCTGCGCGCACTTGCCTTTCCGCACGGGCAGTTCCGCAGCGGTCAGCGGGAACTGGCGGTCTCGGTCTATCGCGCGGCGCGTGACGAACGCTGCCTGATGGCGCAGGCGCCGACCGGCATCGGCAAGACGCTCGGCACCGTGTTTCCGCTGCTGAAGGCGTGCGGCGAGGGCGAACTCGACCACGTCTTCTTCCTGACCGCGAAAACGCCCGGCCGGGCGCTTGCGCTCGAAGCGGCGACGACGCTCGGCGCCGGCACGCCCGCGCTGCCGCTGCGCGTGCTGGAACTCGTCGCGCGCGACAAGGCGTGCGAGCATCCGGACAGCGCGTGCCACGGCGAATCGTGCCCGCTCGCGAAAGGCTTCTACGACCGGTTGCCGGCCGCGCGCGATGCGGCGATCGAGGCCGGCCTGCTCGATCGCGACGCCGTGCGCACGACCGCGCTCGCGCACGATGTCTGCCCGTACTACCTGTCGCAGGAACTCGCGCGCTGGTCGGACATGGTGATCGGCGACTACAACTACTACTACGACGGCAGCGCGATGCTGCATACGCTCGCGCAGCAGAACCAGTGGCGCGTCGGCGTGCTCGTCGACGAAGCGCACAACCTGCTCGACCGCGCGCGCAAGATGTACAGCGCGTCGCTCGATCCGTTCGCGTTCGCGGCCGCCCGCGAAGCCGCGCCGGCGGCGCTGCGCAAGGCATTCGACCGGCTTGCCCGCGCGTGGGGCACGATCAATCGCGCGCAGACCGAGCGCTATGCCGCGTATCCGGACGTGCCGGGCCCGATCGTGTCGGCCGTGCAGAACCTCGTCGCGGCGATCGGCGAACATCTGACGGACGCGCCGCGCGCGAACGGCGACGCGTTGCTGCGGTTTCATTTCGAGGCGATCCAGTTCGGCGTGCTCGCCGAAGCCTTCGACAGCGCGTCGATCTTCGACGCGACGCTGCATGGCGAACCGATGCCGCGCCAGCCCGCGCTCGACGGTGTCGCATCGGCGAGCCGGCGCCGTCGCGTCCAGTCGACGCTGTGCGTGCGCAACGTGATTCCGGCCGGCTTCCTGGCCCCGCGCTACGAGGCGGCGCGCGCGACCGTGCTGTTCTCGGGCACGCTGAGCCCGTTCGATTTCTACCGCGACACGCTCGGGCTGCCCGGCGACACGGGCTGGCTCGACGTCGACGGGCCGTTCCGCGCCGAGCAGCTGACGGTGCGCGTCGCGAGTCACGTATCGACCCGCTGGCGCGATCGCGACCGGTCGCTCGAACCGATCGCCGACCTGATCGCCGCGCAATACGCGACGCGGCCCGGCAACTACCTCGGCTTCCTGAGCAGCTTCGACTATCTCGGGCGCGTGGTGGCGCTGATGCAGACGCGCCATCCGGACGTGCCCGTGTGGGCGCAGGCGCCCGGCATGGCCGAAAGCGAGCGCGACGCGTTTCTCGCGCGCTTCGACGCGGGCGGGCGCGGCGTCGGTTTCGCGGTGCTGGGCGGGGCGTTTTCGGAAGGCGTGGACTTGGTCGGCGAACGGCTGATCGGCGCGTTCATCGCGACGCTCGGGCTGCCGCAGGTCAACGACGTCAACGAGCAGATGCGGCGCGCGATGGACGCGCGGTTCGGCAACGGCTACGACTACATGTACCTGTATCCGGGCTTGCAGAAGGTCGTACAGGCGGCCGGGCGCGTGATCCGCACCGAGCACGACGAAGGTGTCGTGCACCTGATCGACGACCGTTATCGCAGGCGCGAGGTGCGCGACCTGCTGCCGCGCTGGTGGCGGATCGGGTGACGGTGAAGGCGAAGGCGAGGCGGCCTGGCGCTACAGCACGTTGAGCATCGCGAGCGCGGCTTCCTGCAAGTGCGGCAGCACGCGCCGCACGGCCGCGTCGGCAGTCTCCGCGCCGATCGGCATGTTCGTGCTCAGCGCGGCGACCACTTCGCCGTGACGGTTCTTCAGCGGCACCGCGATCCCGCGCACGCCGACCTGTAGTTGCTGCTCGATCGCCGCGAAACCGGCGTCGCGCGCCTGGTCGACCTGTTCGAGCAGCCGCGCCTTGTTGGTGATCGTGTGCGGCGTGAACGGCGGTAGTTCGGTTGCGTCGAGCCACGCGCGCACGGCTTCGCGGTCGGGGTGGTGGGCGAGCAGCACGACGCCGGGCGACGTCAGCGGCGCCGGCACGCGCGCGCCGAGCACGAAGCCCGTCGTCATCACGCGCGACACGCCGTTGCGTGCGATGAACACCAGTTCCCAGCCGTCGAGCACGCTGACGTACGCCGATTCGTTCAGCGACGCGCTCAGTTGCTGCAGATAGGGCTGGACCGTGCGCGGCAGGCGCGCCGAATCGAAGTACGACCAGCCGACCCGCAGCACGCGCGGCGTGAGGCCGTACAGCTTGCCGTCGGTGTACACGTAGCCGAGCGCTTCGAGCGTCAGCAGGTAGCGCCGCGCGGCCGTGCGCGTGAGGCCCGTGCGCGCGGCGGCCTGCGTGGGCGTCATGCGCGCGTGCTGGCTGTCGAAGGCTTCGAGGATCATCAGGCCTTTTTCGAGGCCGGCAATCCAGTCGCGTCGGTCGAGTTCGGGCTTTTTCATCGTCGCGCGTCGCGGGTGGGCGGTGGGTGCGCGGTGTTCGCGCGAGAGTGGGCGATTATCGCGCGAGTTGTGGGGTAACGGGCGATTGGTTGATCTGCCCATCCCCTTGCCCGCTGGATAGCGGCAGATATAGAGTCGGCGACATCTATTCAAGGAGGGATCGTATGCGGGTTGCAAAGTGGAGGAATAGCCTGGCGGTGCGCCTTCCGGCCGGTCTGGTCGACGCGTTGGGGCTGCGTGAAGGCGACGAAGTCGAAATCGTCGTTCACCGTGCCGGCGCTTTGGCCGAGAGCCGCAACGCGAGTCCCGAAGCGCTTCTGCTGCCGTTGAGGCGTTTCAGAGGCAAGCTGCCGGGCGGTTTCAGGTTCAGGCGGAACGACGCAAACGAGCAGATTTGACTCGACCCATTCAAGCGCCGGAACGCAACTGCGACGCGGTCCACGTTACTTGTGTTCATGGCGGAGCGCGGCAATGCGCTATCGCGCACCCATCACGCACCCGTCCTCGACGAAATCGAAGCGGGAATCGATTGCGTGGTTGATCCGAACCGATCCGATGCCCGTTATCGTCGCCCATTGTCCGCGCGTGACGATTTGCATGGTTTCGTCCCGATATGCGATACCCGTGTCCGATGCGCGTTCGGCCGCGACGACGCGCATTCGCGCAAGGAATTGCGCTTTCGTGCGAATGTAAGCTTTGTGCTGGACAAAGAAGTGTGGGCTCGCGATGAAATCGAGTTGCTCGATATCGGCGTGACGATACGCATCGATCCAGACGTCGCGCATCTGCGCCAGGGTGAATCGGGGTTCCATAGGCTGTGCATTTTCCTGCTGGAGCGCGGATGCACGGTTTTTAGCGCTATCCGCGGGGTCAGGAAGGAAGCCTATGGCCGGGCGCACATTTCGCCAATCGGACAGGTCTGAATCTGGTTGTTTCGCGCGCGGGAAAAAGCCGACGGGTTGCGGGTGTGGACGTCCCGATGACGCATCATCGCGCTGGCGCTGACCGCGGGAAAGGGGAGTGAAGCAGCGCGCGGTGTGCTGACGCGAACAGATGGCAGCCGATGGTAGAACCCGGTGCGGCCGCGCATGGAAGCGGCTGATACGGCGTGAAAAGCCGAGGAACCGGATGCGACGCGACCGTCACGTGCGCCGCATCCTTCAGTGCATCATTCGCTGCTCGTCCACTCGACGTTCGCGCCGACCGACCGCAAGTTCTCGACGAAATGCGGATGCGCGCGGCGGATCGGCAGCGCGTTCATGATTTCCGAGCGGCCTTCGATGCTCGCGGCGACCATCAGCAGCGCGATCGCGACGCGGATGATGTACGGGCTCTCGACGCGTGCCGGCGTCAGTTGCAGCCCGCCGAAAGTGATCAGCCGGTGCGGATCGGACAGCAGCACGTGCGCGCCGAACTTCGACAGTTCGCCGGACCAGCCGAGCGCGCCGTCGTACACCTTGTTCCAGAACATCGCGCTGCCTTCCGCGCGCACGCCGAGCGCGATGAAGATCGGCAGCAGGTCGACCGGCAGGTACGGCCACGGCGCGGCTTCGACCTTGGTCAGGATGTTCTGCGTGAATGGCCGGCGCACGCGCAGCGGGCCGTCGCGTTCCGCACGCGACCAGCCGTCGCGGTGCGTGACGTTGACGCCGAACTTCGCGAACGTGCGGTCGATCAGCGGGAAATGTTCGGGCGACGAGTTGCGCACGGTGATGTCGCCGCCGGTGATCGCGCCGAGCGCGAGGAACGTCGCGATCTCGTGGAAATCCTCGGCGAAGCGGAACTCGCCGCCGCCGAGCTTGCCGTCGCCCCTCACGCACAGCCGCGACGTGCCGATGCCCTCGATCGTGACGCCGATCATCGCGAGGAACTGGCAGAACTCCTGCACGTGCGGCTCGGACGCCGCGTTCATCAGCGTCGACGTGCCGCTCGCGGCCGTCGCGCACAGCGCGAAGTTCTCGGTGGTGGTCACCGACGCGTAGTCGAACCAGTGGTCGTTGGCCGTCAGCGGGCCGTCGGTGCGGACGATCAGCGAATCGGGCGTGCGCTCGATGTGCGCGCCGAAGCGCTCGAACACCTCGACGTGCGGGTCGATCTCGCGCACGCCGAGCGTGCAGCCTTTCACGTCGTTCTCGAGGCGCGCGACGCCGAAGCGCGCGAGCAGCGGCGGAATCAGCATGATCGACGAGCGCATCGCCTCGGGCAGCCGGTGGACGGCCGGATCGAACTTCGTGTCGCGATGGTGGAGTTCGAGCAGGCCCGTCGTGAAATCGACCGACACGTCGCTGCCGAGCGTGCGGAAGATGTCGAGGATCTTGCGCACGTCGGTGATGTCCGGCACGCCGACGAGGCGCAGCGGCTGATCGGTCAACAGGGTGGCGCACAGGATCGGCAGGACGGCGTTCTTGTTCGCGGACGGCTTGATGTCCCCGCGCAGCGGAGTGCCGCCGTGGACGATGAGATTCGACATGATATGGGGGCGTATCGGTGACTGACGTAGGCCCATATGATGCCATTGGTCGGCCGGCGGCGTGGAATGTTCAGAGGGGAAAAAAGGGGATCGGGATGCGTGATTGACGGTGTTTGACGTTGGTCGCGTGCGATTCGGCCGGACGATTGCCTGCCGGCAGGAAGAAATGGCCGGCCGCGAATCGGGCCGGCCATCCGGTCAGGCCGTCACTGCGCCGCCCGCATCCGCGCGGCGACCACCAGCGAGATCAGGCAGCCGACCGCGAGATATCCGGCGACGAGGTGCCACGACCCGCCGGCCAGGCTGACGAGGCCGACCGCGATGAACGGCGTGAACCCGCCGCCGACGACGCTCGCGAACTGGTAACCGACACCGGCGCCGCTGTAGCGGTATTCGGCGCCGAACAGCTCGGTGAACAGCGGCTGCTGGACGCTCACGACCATGTCGTGCGCGGCGTTCGCCAGCAGGATCGAGAAGATCACGATCCACGCGATCGACCGTGCCTCCAGCGCGACGAAGAACGGCACCGCGGACGCGAGGCCGATCAGCGCGCCGATCAGGTAGATGCGGCGCAGGCCGTAGCGGTCGGCCAGCCACGCGAAGCACGGAATCGTCACGCAGCTCACCGCACCGACCAGCAGGCCGATATTCAGGAACAGGTCGCGGGACATGCCGAGGTTCGTCGTCGAATAGCTGAGCGCGAACGCGGTGACGATATACATCGTGAACAGTTCGGCGAGCCGCAGCGCGACGATCAGCAGGAACGCCTTCGGATGACGCGTCAGCGCTTCCAGCACCGGCAGGCGCAGCTTGCGGTTGCCGTGCTCGACCTTCTCGACGAACTCCTGCGACTCGTCCATGTTCTTGCGCACCCACAACCCGATCAGCACCAGCACGATGCTGAACACGAACGGCAGGCGCCAGCCCCACGACTTGAACGCGGCCTCGCCGAGCGTGTGGCTCAGGATCGACACGATGCCCGTGGCCAGCACGAGGCCGACGCCGTAGCCGACCTGCACGCCGCTGCTGTAGAACGCCTTCTTCTCCTTCGGCGCGCTCTCGACGGCCATCAGCGCCGCGCCGCCCCATTCGCCGCCGACCGCGAAACCCTGGATCGCGCGCATCAGCACCAGCAGCACGGGTGCCCACCAGCCGATCGTCGAGAACGCCGGCAGCAGGCCGATCGCGACCGTCGACAGCCCCATCAGCATCACGGTCAGCACGAGCATCCGCTTGCGCCCGAGCCGGTCGCCGTAGTGGCCGAACACGACGCCGCCGAGCGGCCGGAACAGGAAGCCGACGCCGAACGTCGCGAACGCCGCGAGCGTGCCCATCGTCGGGCTGACTTTCGGGAAGAACTCGGAATTGAATACGAGCGCGGCGACAATCCCGTACAGCAGGAAGTCGTACCAGTCGACGACGGCGCCGACGAAGCTGCCGATCGCGGCCTTGCGGGCCTGGCTGCGCGCGCGGGCGCCGGCTGCGGCGTCGAGGGTGTCGAAGGTTGGGGTCATGGCGGTGTCTCCTGGCTCGGCGCATCGTGGAATCGTGGCGGCGCCGCGTCCGATGCTGCATTGAAGTCGATGGGTGAACGGAGAATAGGGCGCACGCCGCATGGCGGCAATTGGCCAATCGGACAAAGTGCGCGATTATCGTTCAAGTTCGTGCGATTATCGAACGAATTCCGGGTTTGCACTAAGCGGCGTGGCGATATCCCGTTCGGCCAGGGTGTGCCGCCGTGAACGATCTGGTTAAAATCTGCAGCATCGACAATTTGCCCGTTCGGGGCGGATGCGCGGTCGTTCCGTCGGCCGCACAGGCCGCACGCGACGGGCGCCGTCCCCATCGACCGCATGCCCTCGGAGACTGGAATGCCCGGCAATTCCCACCCCCTGTCCAGCGATACGCCGCCTGTTGCCGATCCGGCCGCCAATCCGCTCGGGATGGCCGGCCTCGAGTTCGTCGAATTCGCGGCACCCGTGCCGGAAGCGCTCGCGCAGCGCTTCGAGCAGTTCGGGTTCAAGGCGATCGCACGCCATGTCAGCAAGAACGTCACGCTGTACCGGCAGGGGCAGATGCATTTCCTGATCAATGCCGAGCCCGATTCGTTCGCTGCGCGCTACGCGGAGGAATACGGGATGGGCGTCTGCGCGATCGGGCTGCGTGTGGCGAGCGCCCGGCGTGCGTTCGAGCGGGCGATCGAGCTCGGCGCATGGGCGTTCGAGGGCGAAAAGGTGGGCGTGGGCGAACTGAAGATCCCGGCTATCCAGGGCATCGGCGATTCGCACCTGTATTTCGTCGACCGCTGGCGCGGGCGGGACGGCCAGCGCGGCGGCGTCGGCGACATCTCGATCTTCGACATCGATTTCCGGCCGATCGACATCGCGACCGCGCACACCGATCTCGACTGCGCGGGCGTCGGCCTGCAGCAGGTCGACCATTTCACGCAAACCGTCGGCGCGGGGCGCATGCGCGAGTGGCTGGATTTCTACCACGACCTGCTGCATTTTCGCGAGATCCATGAGATCGATGCGCACTGGCATGTGTCGGAGGAATCGCGCGTGATGGTATCGCCGTGCGGCGCGGTGCGGATTCCGGTCTACGAGGAAGGCACGCGGCGCACCGAGCTGATGCACGCGTATCTGCCCGACCATCCGGGCGAGGGCGTGCAGCACGTCGCGCTGGCTACCGACGACATCCTGTCGTGCGTCGATGCGTTGCGTGCGAACGGCGTCGAATTCATCGAGCCGCCCGCGCGCTATTACGACGACGTCGATGCGCGGCTGCCGGGGCACGGCGTCGATCTCGACGCGCTGCGCCGCCGGGCGGTGCTGGTCGACGGCGAGATTGGCAGCGACGGCGTGCCGAAGCTGTTCTTCCAGACCTTCGTGAAGCGCAAGCCCGGCGAGATCTTCTTCGAGATCGTGCAGCGCCAGGGGCACCACGGGTTCGGCGAAGGGAACCTCGCGGCGCTCGCCCGCGCGCGCGACGCCGGCTGAGCGGGCTGCCCCGTCACGCGGTATCGCCCGTCCCCAGCTTGCGGCTCTGCCGGCGCATGCCGTCGAAGATCGCATCCGCGATGTCCATCGGGAAATCCGCCGGGATCTGCGCGGCAGCCTTGGCAATCGCGGGTTCCGTGCGAGCAACGACCGCGGCCATCGCGGCGCGCACGTCGTCCTCGGTCAGCCCGACACGCCGGCCCTGCGCGATCCAGTGGCGCGGCTGGATCTCGCCGATCACGTAGTGCCGGTTCTTCCCGCACACGGCCATCGCAAGGCGCGCGCGGCGCGGCGGAATCTGGTTGCGGCGCGTGCCGATGATCGGATGCGCGGACAGCACGTTGTAAAGCGGCGTGCTGCGATACGTGTTGCCGGGCAGGTGCGCGATGCAGAAGTTCTTCGCATGGCCGATCGACGCGAGCAGTGCGAACGGCGCCGTCGATCCGAGCTGGTAACGCTGCGCGATGCGGCGGCGGATCGGCTCGCTGTCCGGCAACAGGTTGTCGAAGTAGTCGGCAACGACCGCGCCCTGATGCGGCTGGTTGCCGGGCGTGAAGGGCACCGACAGCGACAACGGTCGCCCCTGGGGATCGTCGAGCAAGTCGGGCAGGTAGACGAGGCGCTCGACGCCGCGCCGAACCTCCCAGTAGCCGACCGGAATACCGTTCATCCACAGGTCGAGCCGGTCGTGGCGGGCGCGGGTGACCATCGTCACCAGTCCTCCCGCTTCGAAACGCGCGGCTTGGCGCGGGGCGTCGCTGCCGGCCGCTTCCGTGCGACGCCGGCCGTGGTGCCGGCCGGGCTTTGGGCGGCCGTGGCGCCGCGTTTGCTCGCAGCCGGCGGGCGAACCGCCGGCGCGGCAGCGGAATCGGCAGCGACAGCGGCCGCTTTCGCCGATTCATCCCGTTCGTCGAGGCTGAGCGTCATGCGAACGCCGAGCGCGTTCAGCACCTTGAAAAGCCGTTCGATGCTGACCACCGACGGGTTGGCTTCGAGCTGCGCGTAGGATTGCTGCGTGACGCCGACGCGGGCGGCCAGTTGCGCCTGCGTGAGCCCCGCGGACTTCCGGAAGCCGACGAGTATCGGGCGTAATTGGGTCAGGGTCTGGACGGGAAAAGCCATCGGGCGCTCCGCGAGATAACAGGCGATCGTTTGTAATCGGAAAATACAAATCAAAGGCTGTATTTACAAAAAACAAACGAAAGCCTGTAACGCGTAGAGCCGGCCATCCCCCGCAAAGCGTCGCGCACGACGCCCGCGCATCGACGCATCAGGCCGCCCGAAGCGGATTCGCATGCGCGCTCCGCGCACTTTCCGGATCGTCGTCCCCGAGCGGGATGAACGCCATGATCTCCAGGTCGTGTCCCGACAGCGCAGGCAGCCGGAACGGGCTCGACAACACGTTCAGCCGCCGCACGCCGACGTCACGCAGGATCTGCGAACCGATCCCCGTCACGCGCCCGTCGCGGCGCACGTTGCCGGCCGGCATCCGCATCGCGTCGCCGCGCATGTCGCAATCGAGCAGCACCGCCACGCCGCAGCCGGCCGCGTCGATCCGCTGCAGTGCGGCGTGCAACGGCCACGAATGCGCGGACGGCTCCGCGTCGAGCAGGTCGAGCAGCGAATGGCATTCGTGCACGCGCGTCAGCACCGGCGTCGCGGGATCGGGCTAGCCGCGCACGAGCGCGAGATGCGGCGCGCCGTGCACGGCGTCGCGATACTCGATCGCGCGAAACCGCCCCCACGGCGTATGCAGCGGCCGTTCGCCGACGCGTTCGACCAGCGACTCGTGCTCGCGGCGGTAGTGAATCAGGTCGGCAATCGTGCCGATCTTCAGCCCGTGATGCGCGGCGAACGTCTTCAGCTCCGGCAGGCGCGCCATCGTGCCGTCGTCGTTCATCACCTCGCAGATCACCGACGCCGGCGTGAGCCCGGCAAGCGCCGCGAGATCGCAGCCGGCCTCGGTGTGGCCCGCGCGCACGAGCACGCCGCCCGGGCGCGCGGCGATCGGGAATACGTGGCCGGGCTGCACGAGATCGTCGGCGCGCGCGCCTTCCCGCACGGCAGCGCGGATCGTATGCGCACGATCGGCCGCCGAAATGCCGGTGGTCACGCCTTCGGCCGCCTCGATGCTGACGGTGAACGCGGTGCCGAACGGCGTGCCGTTATGGTCGGCCATCGGCGGCAGCCGCAGTTGCTCGCAGCGCTCGGCGGTCAGCGTCAGGCAGATCAGCCCGCGCCCGAAGCGCGCCATGAAATTGATCGCGTCGGGCGTCACGTGATCGGCGGCGATCACGAGATCGCCTTCGTTCTCGCGATCCGCTTCGTCGACGAGCAGGACCATGCGGCCCGCACGAAGCTCGTCGACGATCTCCCGCGTGCCGGCGAGCGTCATTGCGCCTCCGTGGCGTCGAACGCGCGGCGCAGCGCGGCGGCGCCGAACGTCAGCACGCGGTCGGCTGCGTCGACGGCGCCGAGCATGCTCGCGAAACCGTGCAGCTGGCCCGGCCAGCGCACGAGCGTCACCGGCGTGCCGGCCTGCGCGAGACGCTGCGCATAGGCTTCGGCCTCGTCGCGCAGCGGATCGAATTCGGCGCTGACGATCGTCGCCGGTGCGACACCCGCGACGTCCGGCGCGGCGAGCGGGCTGGCAAGCGGCGACGCGCGATCGGCGCCGTCGTCGAAATAGTGATGCTTGAACCAGCGCATCATGTCGGCCGTCAGGAAATAGCCATCGCCGAGCGATTGATACGACGGATGCTCGGTCGCGCAATCGACGACCGGATACAGCAGCAACTGATGCGCGATCGCGATGCCCGAGCCGCGCAACTGCAGCGCGGCGACCGCCGCGAGATTGCCGCCTGCGCTGTCGCCGGCCACGGCCACCGCGCCGGCGCGCGCGCCGAGATCGCGTGCGCTGGCCGCGGCCCAGCGCACGGCGTCGCATGCGTCGTGCGCGGCAGCCGGGAAGCGCGCTTCGGGCGCGAGCCGGTAGTCGACCGACAGCACGAGCGTGCGGGCCCGCTGCGCGAGGCTGCGGCACAGGTTCGCGTGCGAGTCGATGCCGCACGACACGAAGCCGCCTCCGTGGAAGAACACGGTCAGCGGCAACGGCCCGTCGGCGTCGGGCCGATACAGCCGTGCGGACAACTGACGGCCCGAGGCGGGAACCTGCCAATCCTCTTCGGCGGCGACGGCATCGCCGGGCGCGAAGGCGCCGCCCGCGGCGAGGCTCGCACGGTAGGCGGGAACGGTGAGCTGCGCGAAATCGATCGCGGGGGCCTGGGCGAATGCGGCAAGCAGCGCCTGCGCCTGAGGGTCGAGCGGCATGGGAACTCCTGTCTGAATCGAATGCGGTCTGAATCAGGTAAACCCGTGTCGCGGTTTTCCCTGAGTCCGCACCGGATGCTTGCCGGTACGGCCTGACGGGCATTCCAGCGCAGCAGGCAGGGCGCCACATCATCCGATTGGACGATGGTTCACACGCGCGGATGGCCAATTCTCAGCATTCAGTGAATCTCCCGATGACGCTGGAATTTAGACGCGTCTTAATCATGGCGGCGCGGGTGGTCGCACCGGATACATGTCGTATGGAGGATGGAGCGTGCTGATGGAGACGAGATGGGCTCCGCAAGAGAGCCAGGCAACCAGTGACGAGGCCGATATCGGCGTCGCGGATTTCAGCGAGTTGATGGCGCGCATCTATCAGGGACCGCTGGAGACGCCGCCGTGGGCCGGTGCGCTCGAACTCGTCCGTCGCTGGCTGCAGGCGAACTACGTGACGCTGATCCTGCGCGCGGCCGCGAGCGATCGTCGCGCGCCGCTGTCCGTGCACGCGTCGGAATTCGGCCCGGTCGTCCCGGGCGACGGCGAGGCGTCGTACAACAACTACTACTATTCGCTCGATCCGTTCGTCGGCCTGCCGGCCGATCGCGTGGTCACCGTCGACGACGTGTTCGGCGACACGGGCTGGCTGTCGAGCGAGCTGTACAAGCAGTTCCTGAAGCCGCAGGACGTGCGCTATATCCTCGGCGCGGACCTGCGCACGCCATCGGGCGTCGAATGCCGGTTCCGCGTCTGCCGCAACCATGCGGCGAAGCAGTTCTCCGCACGCGACAAGGCGATCTGCGCGCTGCTGCTGCCGCACCTGAAGCGCGCGGTGGAACTGCATTCGCGGCTCGATTCGGCCGAGGTCGAACGCTCGATCTATGCGAACGCGATCGACCGCATGCAGGTCGGCACGATCGCGCTCGACGAGAACGGCACGATCATCGACATGAACAGCGTCGCCGACGAGATCCTCAAGCAGAACAACGGCCTGACAATTGCGCGCGGCACGATCGAAGCGACCGACGCGCAGGAAAACCGCACGCTGAAGCGGCTGATCCGCCACGCGGTGATGGGCCACCACGGCACGGCCGCGGCGACCGTCGAGGCGATGCCGATCACACGCAGCTTCGACAAGCCGCGCCTCGGGCTGCTGGTGCGCACGGTGCTGCTGTCCGACTGGTCGGAAGACAACAAGCGGCGGCCGGCCGTCACGCTGTTCCTGCGCGACCCCGACCGCAAGCCGCAGGGCGCGCAGGAAATCATCCGCAAGCTGTTCGACCTGACGCCGGCCGAGACATCGCTCGCGCTGCTGCTGACGAACGGGCTGACGCTCGAGGAAGCCGCGGACGAATCGGGGATCAGCAAGAACACGGCGCGCACGCACCTGCGTGCGATCTTCTCGAAGACGGGTGTCACGCGGCAGGCGACGCTCGTGCGGATCCTGCTCGGGAGTGTCGTGCCGCTCGGCTAGGCGGATGCGGGTGCTGATGCTGATGTCGGCACATCGGAAGCGAACGCACTCGTCCGGCGATACATCGACATCAGTCGACGCATCGCGGGTTGCACGACAACGACGGCATCATGCAAAAGAGGCTCGCACCGCGCGAGCCTCTTCTTCATTCCAGCCGACCGAGCCAACAGCACGCATCGGACGTTCGACGATACCCGCCGCGTTCACGACCCGCGCGTCGAGCGATTCGCCCACTCGGCCAGCGCCGGCCACTGCGCACAGCCGCGCCGGATGAACGCGGCGCCTGTGCGGATCACGAGCGCGCCGATCGCGAGCGCGGCCACGTCGTCGAGGCGGCCGAAGCCGACCAGTGCCGCGCTCATTGCAAGCGCCGCCAGCAACGCCGACAACGCATCGGTACGCACATGCCAACCGCTCGCCTCGAGCAGCGCGGAACCCGTCTCGCGCGCCTTGCACAGCATCCAGGACGAGAGCGCGGCCTTGCCGGCGAGCGTGACGGCGACGAGCGCGAGCGTCGCCGCACCCGGCTGCACGACGGGCGGCGTATCGAATCGGGTCATCGCATGCCAGATCATCTGCGCGCCGGTCGCGACGAGCAGCGCGCCGAGGCCCGCGAGCGCGAGCGGTTCGAAGGTCGGGCGCCGCTCGGGCGGCAGGCGGGCGTCGAGCCGGCACGCGACGAGGATCAGCGCATCGGCCGCGAGGTCGATCGCCGCATGCGCGACGTCCGCCAGCAGCCCCGACGAATGCGCGGACCACGCCGCAACCGTCTCGGCGGCGAGCAGCAGCAGGTTGATCGCGAGGCTGACGGCGAGGGCGCGGGACGTGGCCGCGTAAACGTGGGGCGTGGCGCGCGACGTGCGCTGCATGGCGGATTCGTCCGTCGATAGCGTGGGTCAGCCCCGAACGGTACCGATTGACGGTGGCAGATCGGTGACAGCGGCGGAATCGCGGAACCGGTCATGAACGGCCTTCGTGAAAATGGTGCTCGCTTCGTGGCGTGGCCGGATCCGCGCCCGCGCTGTGCCAACGTAGCGCGCAGTACGATCCTGCCGCGAGACCCCCATGTTCCGAAAGATCAGCAACGCCGTGCTCGAGCGACGGCAGCCCGAACCCTCGACGACGTCCGGCGAACGCAAGGCGCCGGATCCCGGCAAGCAGAAGGCGGCGCCGGGCGCGACGCCGCCACCGCAGCTCGCCGGGCTGGAGACGCGCTCGCCGCGCAAGTCGGCGGAGCAGACGCGGGAATCGCCATCCGACTGGGGCGCCGAAACGCTGAAGGCGCTGGATGGCATCGCGAAGCGCGGCGCGACGCCGGGCAGCGAACGTACGACGGGCTTTACCGTCCGGAAATCGCCGACGCCGCGCTCGAACGCATCGCTCGCTTCGTTGAAATCGAAGAGCCGGCCCGCGTCGATCACGGACAAGACGAGCGAGGTCGAGACGTCCGAGCCCCGGCACGTGCCGGCCGTCGTCGCGGCCACGCTGCACGAGACGGAGACCGAGACGACTTCGGTCACGAAAACCGACAAGACCGCCAGGGCGGCGGAGACGGCCGCCGCGCCCGCAACCGGCGACCACGTGGCGCGCCTCGGTCGCGTATTCGACACGTTTTTCGGCGAAACCGTCGACCTCGACACGCCGTCCGTCAAGCCGTCTACCAATAAGGACAAGCACACGACGGTGGTCGCCGATGTGCCGCAAGCGGCGCGTGACGCACAACTCGAAGCGACCCGCTCGCCCAACGCGCGCTTCGAAGCGGCGCTGGCCGGCCAGGACATGCAGCCGATCCGCAACGGCGGCCGCGGCAACAACTGCTCGATCTACGCGCTCGTGCAGTGCGCGAATCCGGACCTCGACGGTCCGGCGCTGGACGAGGCGGTGAGCGAGATCCGCACCGCCTTCGACGCGCAGCACCCGGACGAGAAGGGCCGGATGCTGCTGCTCGACACCAACGCAGGCGGGCACGGCGCGGCACTCGTCTCGCTCGTGAACGAGAAGTTCGGCGTCGACATGCAGGTCGGTGTCGTGCAGGCGGGCGTCGAGGACGCGCATCCGGTCACGACGATCGGCCAGTTCCACGGCAGCCAGCGTCAAGCGGGGCAGGCGCCGACGCATCGTGTCGTTGTATGGGACCAGCACGGGCATTTCGAGGCGATCACCAGCACCTCGGACAAGGCCGCCGCCGGCGAGACCGATGAGACGGTACCGAAGCCGCCGCCGGGCTCGACGGCGCCGCTGGCCGCGCCCGTCACGACCCAGCCGCCGGCCGACCTGGCCCCGCGCAAAAGCGGCGAAGCGCCGCTCGACAAGCAAGCGGACGGAACGACACAGACCGCGAAGCAGGACGCGGCGCCGCGCCCGCATGGCGAAGCGCTGGGCCAGCTCGTGCCGAACGCCACCGTCGGCGCGAAGGTGCTGCGCCGATTCGGGCGCTGGATCCGGGTCGACAACGAGAACGCGCTGCCGCAGTTGCTGAACAAGACGAAACCCGAAGGCGGGATCGTGCAGGGCCTGACGAAGGCGCACCTGACGTCGTCGCCGGCGTCCGCGCTGGCCCTGGCGCACGAAGGCGTGAATACGGTCTACGCGGCGCAGGAACTGGGCACGTCCGCGATGCGCAAGAGCCGCTACCAGAAGCAACTGGGCAACTGGCCGGCCTCCGCAGACGACCCGAAGATCAAGACGGGCGGCCGCGAGGTGCCGCTGTCGGAAATCGCGGGAAAGACCGATTTCCAGTCCCGCTACGACCTCAAGGTGGCGATCCTGGGCCAGCCCGAGGGCCCGCAGCGGGAGAAGATGCTCGACGTGCTGACCGGACGCTACATCGCCGAGGTCCAGGGCAAGAACCGCGTGGTCCGCTCTGCGATCAAGACGACCATGTCGGCCATGGGGATCGGGGCCGGCGTCGGCCTGGCGGTCGGCACGCATGGCGCCGCGTCCGCGGCGATCGCGGGCGGCGCGATCCTGTCGGGGCGCGACCTGCTCGACAACCGCAAGGCGGCCCATTCGCTCAAGCAGCACTATCGCGACAAGAAGATGGCGGCCATCGCCGACGGCGCGATGCGCAACCGGCTCGAAAAGCAGCTCGCCGGCGAGCCGGATGCGACGGAAAAGGAGGCCTGGGACGGCATTCGCGACACCGTCAACCAGCAGCGCATCGGACGTCTCCTGCCGATCAAGTTCGACAGGTTCAACGAGAACAAGTCGACCGACAACAAGAAGCAGGAGGTCGACCTCGTGAAGAAGCATGCGGCCGCGCGCGTGGTCGGCATGCTCGAAGAGAGCCATGGCCGGCACTCGCTGGCGCCCGCCTATCTGGAGGCGAGCAACGGCGTGCGTCACAAGGAACTGAAGAAGTTCTATCGCAAGGCGGTCGACGAGGACCGGCGGTCCGACGGCGGCAGCGACATTGCGTCGGCGTTGCAGCTGATGCGCGATCTCGGGATGTCGAAGATGGAGGCGATCGCGCATCTGCGAACCGCGGCGGGCGGTGTCGCGCAGAAGCCGCTCGACGAGGATCAGGCCAAGCAGATGAAGAACGATCCCGATCCGGTCGTCAGGCATATGGCGCAGTCGCCGACCGACCGTCTCGAATCGGCGCTCGGTTCGGCGATGGGGCGGCGCTAGGGTCGCGGCAATGGCCGACGATCGGCGAAGAAACGGACGATTGCAGGAAGGGCAGTCATTTTTTCATGATTATGAGAATGAGTCAGGTAATTATGACGCACATTAATCGATATTTCGCTTCGTATTTATGCGCGTCGATACGCACCGGTTCTCGTGTCGCGTCGGTCACTCACCTATATTGACCGCACGAAATGCAAGCCGGGTAAATACTTCCAATCAAAGACAGGAGTGTCCGATATGGCCGCGAATATCACGATTACCGTCAGTCCGTCGACGACCACGCCGACCGACTTCGGCAATTCCGGAGCCAATGGCGCATCGTCGGCCAATCAGCCGGCGAGCTTCACGCTGGATGCCGGTTCGCTGGCCGCGCTCCTGAAGCCGCCGGCCGGCGGCAACGGCGCGAACGGCCTGGGCGGCGCGGGCCAGGGGCTGCACAACGTCAAGCTGAGCACCGACAAGGGTACCGTGCAGGTGCAGATGGACAGCCAGGGCAACATCTACGACAAGAGCGGCAAGAGCATCGGCAAGCAGAACCCGGACGGTTCGTTCACGTTCGACAGCGGCAAGAGCCCCGAGGCGGAAATCCTGAATACCGGCTCGGCGAACGGCAAGCACCAGCCGCAAGGCCGCGAAACGATGGATGCGTCCGACGTCAGCGTGTCGGCCGGCGACCTCCGCGGCCCGAACGGCAACGGCAGCGGCGGCGCCGGCGGCACGGATGGCGGCTCGACGATTCCGGTGAACTACCCGCAGAACGGCGGCGCGTTCAACGCGAACGGCACCAACGGCGTGCCCGGCGGCCAGGATGTCAACATCGGCGTAGGCAATTCGCCGACCGGCGGCCAGACCATCACGATCACGCTCGGCGACGGCGCGTCGCCGAATGGCACCGTGCCGCAATCGGGCAGCTCGCCGTATGCGAACGGCGGGCTCCCGGTCGGCCTGGGCGGCTCCGGACAGGCCGGCCAGGGGCTGCACAACGTGAAGCTGAGCACGGACAAGGGTACCGTGCAGGTGCAGATGGACGATCAAGGCAACATCTACGACAAGAGCGGCAAGAGCATCGGCAAGCAGAACGCGGACGGCTCGATCACGTTCGACAGCGGCAAGAGCGCGGCAGCCGAGATCCTGAATACCGGCTCGACGAACGGCAAGCACCAGCCGCAGGGCCGCGAGACGATCGATGCGTCCGACGTCAGCGTGTCGGCCGGCGACTTGCGCGGCAGCCAGGGCGAAGCGCAGGATGCCGCGACCGGCAAGGAAGTCGAAAAGCTCAGCCAGCTGGGGCTCGGGCCGGTGGATCCGCAGGGGCAGACGGTCACCGTCTGACGTGGCGGGCGCGACCGGAGCGGCCGCGGCCACCCGCGGCCTGGACATGACTGACGACGCGGCAGGCGCGATGCGCCTCGCCGCATGGCAATCGCAATTGGCATGAGACGGCTCATTCTGGATCGAAGCGAGGACGTGATGCAGTTCGTCGCGTCCTTGACGGGGGAGGCGCGTTACCCCAACTACGACGACGCGATCGGCCTCGAGAAGGACGGCCGGCTCGTGGCGGGCGTGGTGTACCAGGCCTACAACGGCCCCAACGTGGCGATGCATTTCGCGGTGGCCGGTTCGCCGCACGTGATCACGCCCGGGTTCGTCTGCGCGGCGTTCCGCTTTCCGTTCATCCTGCTGCGCTGCAACCGGATCAGCGGCTATGTCCGCGCCGACAACCTTGCCGCGCAGCAGCTCGACGAAAATCTCGGCTTCCGGCGCGAAGGCGTGATCCGCGAGGGGGCGTCCGACCGGACCGACTTCATCCTCTACGGCATGCTGAAACACGAGTGCCGCTTCCTCGACGGCCGCTACCTCGCGGCGATGAATCGCGACCTGGCGCAGCAGGAGTGCGCGGAGGCGTGATGCGATGCGGGTCGGGCGAACGCCATCGCGGCGAGACGAATGCGTCCATTCGACGAGCGGTGCGGCTGCGGTTCATGAAGGAGTCAGCATAAATCCATATAATCGTTTTCATCGCGACTTATAGGGTCGGTTTAAACGGCTTTATCGAATCGATATTCATTTGTTTACTTATTAAAGATAAACAGATCGAATCCTTTCCGGAGGAATTCATTCATTGGTATCCAATACCGATGATTGTTGCATGCATGACGAATTCAAGGCGGCGCGATATATCCCTATTCGCGGCATATTTCGCCGCCTGGCCAGACATTCTCCACTCACGATCCGGATAACCGAGCCGGAGCTGTACGTTGCATCCATCGCATCCGCTGTCGCCGACGCAGCCTGTCGCGACAGCCGGGGCGTCCAGTTGCCGCAGTCGGAACCATGGCATCGCTCCTCGCATGACGCCGCTCGCCGGCCGGCATGGACGACGCATTTCCTGCCTGCTCATCCAGGGAACGAGCTGATAATGAATCTCGCGGTTTTCTCCAAAGACATGACGCGGCGCGATGCAATCTGCAGCCATCTCGCCGCGAACGGCATCGCCGTCGAACGGTTCGACGACGAAACGAGCTTCGCCCGCGCGCTCACGCGTCGCGAGTTCGACGCGATCCTGATCAGCATGGAGGCGGGCATCGATCCGCAGCATCCCGTGCTCGTCCATCGCGCGTGCCACGGCGTCCAGCGCGCGCCGCTGATCCTGATCTGCTCGCCGAACGACAGCATGGAAGCCGTCGACCTGCTGCACTACGAAACCGACGAGATCGTGCTCGCGCCGATCAGCCTGCCGGAACTGTTGCTGCGTCTGCGGCTGACCAGCCGCCGGCTCCAGTGCACGCGCAGCAGCGTGGACCGCGAGCGCCTGACGTGCGGCCCGTACCGGCTCGATCGCCACGCGTCGACGGTCAGCGTGGCCGGCGACGTGATCCGGCTCACGTCGCGCGAGTTCGCGATCGCATGGATGCTGTTCTCGCAGTTCGACAAGTACGTCGCGCGCGGCGAGATCGCGCGGGCGGTGTGGGGCAGCCCGGAGGACGTCGTCAGCCGTTCGCTCGAACAGCACATCTACAAGCTGCGCAAGAAGCTCAGCCTGAACGGCGAGCATGGCGTCTACCTGCGCACGATGTATGCCGTCGGCTACCGCATCTTCATCCAGACGCGCGAGCATCGTGCCGCGCCGGTACGGCAACGCACGACGATGCCGGTGCCGGCCTATGCCGACGACTTCGATGCGCCGGTCGCGCGGCACGCGACCGGCGGGCGCTGACGCATGACACGAGCGCGCGTGATGATCGATCGAGCCGGGACGTGCCGCTTGCCGCGGCTTCGCCGGACGACAGCGCGCGCAATTCTGCTCGCCGCGGTTCGCCTCCATGCCTTCGCACATTCCATCGCACCGCGCGGCCACTGAGGCCGCCCGGACCGACGATACCCGCGGGCCCGACGGCACGGCGGTGGATACCCCGCGCGATGCGGTGCAGCTCGACGGCGACGTCGTGCTGAGCCTGCTCGCGCTGATCGGTGGCGGGGGCGCGGAACTGAAGGACGCGGCCGGCGGCGGGCAGACGCAGGGCGGGCCCGCAGGCACGGCGCCCGGGCCCGCGCGTGATGGCGCGCCGTGGCCGCGCACGGCGCCCGCTGTGCCCAGTGGGCCCGGCATGCGCGGTGGCGCGGCAGGGCCGATTGCGCCCGGCACGGGCCAGAGCACGCAGACGGGCATCCTGCCTGCGCTCACGGGGAACACGCAGGCCGGCGACGATGCCGTGCCGGCCATCGTGCCGGATGCGGGCGGCGACGCGCAGCAGCGGCAGGCACCGGACCCGGTTGCGCCCGAAGGCGCGCTGCTGCTTGCGTTGCTGCCGGGCGCCGACTTGCTTCGTCAGCCCGGTGTCGAAACTGCATGGCCATCGGCGGCCGATACGCAGCCGATGCCGCCCGCGGCAAGCGGGAACGACGTCGGGCCGCACGTGGACGGCGACGCTGGCGAAGCCGGCGACATGATGCGTGCGCCAGCGGGCGCGATGGCCTTCGCCGGAACGGCCGCGCCGCTCGCAACGCCATCGCGTACGGGCGCCGAGGCACCCGCCACGCAGACAGAACGGCTCGCCGCGACCGCCGATCACGCGCCGTCCGGTGCCGAACGCCGTGCGTCCACGCAGCCCGCAACCGCCACGCCGCAGATATCGCAGACGCCGACGGCACGCCGCGACGCCGCCGCACCGCCGGCCCGTTCCGCACGCGACGCGCTGGCTGACGCCGCCGGCACGGCCAGCCGTTACGCGCATGCGACGGTGCGCCGCGCGGGCACGCTCGCGGCCGCGACCGGGCGGTCGCTGGCCGCGCACGGCGCGGCGCTGCCCGGTGTGCGTGCGCTGGAGGCCAATCTCGTCGAACGCGGGTGGATGCCCCGTCCGGTGCGGCCATCCGCGTCGTCCGACGAAGCCGGCATCGGTAGCGGCGCCGGCGCGGACGCGGGCGATCCGTCGTCGTCCATCGCGTCGGGCAACGAAGCCGCGGGCGTGGTGAACGTCGTGCGGTATGTGGTGCAGGCGCGCGAATGGCTGGACGAACGGCGTCCGCGCGCGCCGGCTGGCGGTTGCCCGCATCGTCGCAGCCTGCGCTGCCGCTGGTACTGCCGTGCGGGATGCACGCGGCGCGGCGGATGAGCGTGGATTGCTTTCTTCCTTTTCAACTTTCGGGATTTCCGGCTTCGACATGAGAATCGACACGATGCAGGGCGCGGCGATCGCGTGGCTGGGCGGCATGCTGCTTGCGGGTTGCAGCGCGACCTCGCCATCCGCGGCAAACGGCGCGCCGGTGTTTCCCGACCCAGGTGCGGCGTGGGTCGCCGGCGGCAAGCAAGTCAGCGTGCGCGACCTGCGGAAAGTCGTGCCCGGGATCACCGAGAACCAGGTGTACCTGCTGATTCACGAGCCGCATTTCAGCGAAGGCACCTTCGGCGTCCGCGCGTGGAACTACCTCTTCAAACTGCGAACCGGCCGCCCCGGCGAATACGCGACGTGCCAGTACCAGGTGCAATTCGATACGCACCGGCTGGTCCAGGCAACCTACTGGAAAGACCCTGCATGCGCGCAATACGTGACGCCCGGCGCGACTGCGGCGTCGAACCCGGCAGACGCGTCGTAGCGCGGCGCAGGCCACTCGGCGGGCAGCCGCGCCCGCATCACAGCCGCGCGCGGCCGCCGGACGAATCGCGCAGCAGGTCGCGCAGCCAGGTTCCGGCATCGGGTGCCGGTACGGCCGGACGAGCATGCCGGGTCAACACGTAAAGCAGGCAGTCCGCCGCGTCCAGGTCGCGATTCGGTTGCGGCTCGTGGCGCTTCAGCACCGCTTCACACCGGAAGCCCAGGCGCTCGATGCAGTGGCCGGCCGGACCGCCGGTCACGCAGTGCGCATAGATCCGCTGCACGCCGCGCTGGCCGAGCAGCCAGCCGAGCAGCTCCTGCAGCGCCATCAGGCAGGCACGCCGGCGCCGCGTGCCGCCGCGCTTCGCGATCATCACCGACAGGCGCACGCACGGCAGGTCGGGCGTGAGTTCGATCACACCCGCGAGCTGCCCGGTGGCGCGGCACTCGCACGCATAGCGGATCAGCGTCCGGTCACGCCAGCCGCGGCGGGCTTCGTCGATATACGCGTGGGTTTGCGCGAGATCGCCGTGACGCCCGATCGGCAAATACTTCATCGTTTCGGGGTCGCTCAGCATCTGCTCGAAGAGCGCGGGCGCATCGCCCGGCACCAGCGGGCGAAGTATCAGCCATTCGGTTTCGAGATGGGTCAACGGGGGGAGTCGCATGATGATCGCTCGTCATCGATCGGTCTTGTCAGTGTTGCGCAACGGAGTGCGCCGCGGTGCGAACGCGCGAACCGGCATGTGCGCCACGGAATGTCTTCGCGCAGGTGGCGTCGGGTTCGCCGCGCGGCACGGATGACGCGGTACGCCATGACATGCTGGCGGATGCACGGCGCCGCATGAGCGGCCGCGTGGGCGGTGGCGATCGCCGCCGTTGCTCCGATGGAGATATCGCATGCGCTTCGCACTCGCGGGATTCGATCTGTTTCACGGTGTACTCGAGACGTTCGTGAGCGCCGGCTGGACACCCGTATCGCTGTTCAGCTTCGTGACCGACGACCGGGTGAATTCGAACGAGGAGATCGTGTCGCATGCGACGCGACACGGCCTGCCGTTGCACCTGTCGCGAATCGACGAGGCGGCGCTGCGCACGCTGCGCACGCTGCGCGATCTCGACTGCGACGTGCTGGTCGTCGCCGGATACGGCTGGCGGATTCCGGACTGGACGCCGTACGTCCGGCACGCGATCAACTTCCATCCTGCGCCGCTGCCGGAAGCGCGCGGCCCGTATCCGCTGATGCGCGCGATCCTGGACGGTCACCGCGAATGGGGCGTGACCTGCCACCGGATCGCGCCGGAATTCGACACCGGCGAAATCCTGCTGCAGGAGCGCTTCGCGCTCGCCGCCGACGAATGCCACGAAAGCCTGCAGCTCAAGGTGCAGATGGCCGGCTGCCGGCTCGCGCGGCAGGTCGCGTACCGCTTCGACGCGCTGTGGGCCGCGCGCAAGCCGCAGGCGGGCGGCACCCATTGGCCGAAGCCGTCGGAGGCCGACCGCACGCTCGACTTCACGCAGCCGGTGGATCGCGTGATGACGCAGGTCCGGGCCAACGGGCTGCACGAATGCATCGCGCAGGTCGGCGGCAGCGTGCTCTACGTGCGGCGCGCCGTCGGCTGGCACGAACGGCATGCCTGCGAGCCGGGCACGATCGCACACGTGAGCCGCCGCTGGACCGTGATCGCGGTACCGGACGGCTTCGTCGCGCTGCTCGAATGGAGCGTGCTGAGCCTGTCCCGGCGCGCGGACATCGGGCCGTGATCCGCTGCGCGCGGCGCGTCCGGGCGGCGCGAGTTGGCCAGTCACCGGGTCACGCCCGCAGCCAGAAGAATTCGCCCGACGCGATGCCTTCGAACATCTCGTCGCTCGACTCGATGATGTTCTGCCGCCAGTAGCGGCCGTGGTCGGCATAGTGAACGAGCAGGTCGGCGAGATCCGCGCCGCTGAAATCGGGATCGAACGGCAGCCGCAGGATCAGGACGATCGAGCCCGTGTCGGCGTCGATGCCGAGCTGCGCCTGGTCCTGCGCGTAGATCAGCAGGTTGGCTTCCAGCATCAGCCGGAAAATGTGCAGCGTGCGGCCCGCCGTGACGGTGCCGAAGTGGAAGTTCGCGTAGATCGCTTCCTGGTCGCGCTCGACGTGCTCGAGGCGCACCTCGAATCCTTCGACCTCGACCGAGCCGGTTTCCTGCACGTAGTCGACGTCGTGAAGACCGACGACCGCGCAGAACTGGGCCACGAGTTCGAGATAGCGGGGATCGTTCATGAGCGGGACGACGCGACGAAAGCGGGGATGAGAAGAGGCCGGCGCGCCGGAGCCCGCCGGATGACCGGGTCGGGCTGGCCTGTCGCGCCGGCGGTGGCGCCGCGGTGCGGCGTGCGAAGCGCGTTACTGGTTCTTCGCGATGTCCTTGAGCGAACCGGTTGCCGAATTGGTGGCGTTGGCTGCCGCCGTCGCCGCATTCAGCTGAGCGTTGTTCGATGCCTGGGCGGTGGCTGCCGCCGAGCTCGCCTGCGTGATCGCGGTCTGTGCCGCAGTGGATTGTTCAATGCTCGCGACTGCTGCACCTGCACCTGCCAATGCGCCTGCCATGGTGATTCTCCTTGTGAAGTGACGACGGTTACTGCGGATAAACCGTTCTCGAGCGGCAAGTGCCGCAGCGGAACAGAACGGAAGCGGGGCGCGCTACGCGTGCCGGATCTGCTGGATCACGCGCGAGGCCGCCAGCAGGCCACGGTAGAGCGTCGCGCGATTCCTGTTGTCGATGTCGGCGCCGGGTGTCGCGTTGTTCACGTTCTCCGCGATCTCGGCGAGCGCGCGCTGGATCCCGTCGATCGTCGGCGCGGCGTTCGGGTCTCTGGCGATCGCGGAAAGGTTGTCGAACTGCTTGGCGTAGGGCGTAATCGGCTCGTACATGTCGCGTGTCCTGTCGAGGTCGGTGGAAATTCAGGAGTCCGGCGCAGCCGGGTGGGGCGCGGCGCGCACCTGCTCCGCGCTGCGCGTGATCGTGCTGCTGTCGACGGAAGGTGCCGCCGGCCCCGAGGCGACCGGCACGCCGGACGCCGGCACCGGATCGGCCGGCTCATCCGTCGCGTAGATGTGCTTCACGCCGTCGGGCGTCTGCGTGTACTGCACCGTGTCCGACGACACGATCTCCGAATACTGTCCGGTCACCGGCACGGCCTGGCCGGGATGCTCGACCGCCTGCACGACCAGCCGCCGGATGTTCGAATCGAGGTCGGCGCGCACGCGCGTGACGGCCTTGTCGAGCGCGTCCTTGCTGTCGACCGTGCCGGTGATCGCGAATTCGCCGTTGCCCAGGTACTTGACGCGCACGCCCGCGATGCCGAGCGAATCCTCGATGCTGTGCACCGCGTTCTGCGCGACGTCGTAGCTGCGCACGACGTCCTTCGTCGCGATCTTCGCGAGCGTCGAGCGGACGAGCTGGTCGTCGGCCAGGTTGGCGACCATGCCCGTCACGACGCTCGTGTTCCCGACCGTGCGCACCTGCAGCTCGGTCATGTGCGCGGCCGCGAGCGCGTCCTGGATGCGGGTGCTCCGGAAGTCGGCGCCGTGCCGCAGCGCGGCCTCGCTGTCGGGCGCGGTGGTCAGCAGCACGGCGGTGCCCGCGACGATGCCGATCGCGATGCACGCGACGAGCGCGCCGTAGTAGCGGCGCCGCTTGCGCCGTTCGGCGTCGACCCGCGCGTCGGCCGGCCGCGTCAGCAGCGTCGACAGCAGGTCGAGATCCGACGGCCACGGCACGTCGTCGGGGCCCACGCACAGGATCGTCTCGCCGAACCGCATCGGCACGAAGTCGACCAGGATCACCGTTTCCGGTTCGGCCGCGGCGTCCGCGGGCGCACCGTCCGGCGCGTCGGCGCGCGTGATCGCGCGCACGACGCCGGACGCGTCGACGTCGAGCGTCACGTCCGCGCCGGTCCAGTCCGTCAGCCGGATATCCGCATCGGCACCGCCATGAACCCGATGCTGACCCGGCGCGAGCTGCAGCATCGCGCCCGCATGGAATCCCGTCAGTATCCGTAGCTGTTTCATGAGCGAAGCGTTCAATCGATATCAGGTCCGTATGCCGAAGCGGCGGTGCCGTGCACGACGGGCGCGAATCGTCCGTCTCGCTGTGAATGTAGAGGCTAAAAGCGCGCTGGCGGCCGCGGATGCGAAGACTTCGCGTGTCGAACGAAGCGTCGGGCGGCACTGCCGCACTACGGCATGCGCCGCAACGCGCGCAATGTAGCGAGCGCTTCCGCGCACTGGCGCGGCGTGCGCGGCCGGTCGAACTGGCGCAGCAGCAGGCCGGCCAGCATGTTGAAGTCGCGCGTCGCTTCCGGCAGCGGCGCGGCGCCGACCGCTGCGTCCCGCCTCGGCGGCTGCGCGCGCAACATCTCGAGGTCGGCCGCCGGCAACGCGACGCCGGATTGCTGCACGCGCAGCCAGCGCACGGACCACGCATGCACCTGCGCGGCGACACCGGCGCCCGGCTGCGCGGAGAACGCGCGTTGCAACGCGAGCAGTTCGCGGGCGCACGCGTCACGCAGCGCATGCGGATCGAGGCCGGACGCAGGGGCGGGCGGTGATTCCAGCGGATGCTGCGACGCGACCGGCGCGGCGTGGGGCCGGCGGCCCGTCCTGAACGTGGCCGTGGCGATGCGCTCCGGTTCGTTCGCGTCGTCCTGATCGTCGCCCTGGTTGCCGCGCCCGCCGCCGTGTCCGCCCTGGCGTTCGTGCTCGTCGCCGGATACCTCGAGCTCAGGCGGTTCGCCGGCGGCGTCGGCGCCGTCCGCACCGTCGCTCGCCCCGGCGCCGCGCTTGCCGCGTGCGGTGCGGCGCCGGCGCGCGAGCCGCGCGGCCATCTTTTTCGCGCGCTGCGCCTGCGCCGCATTCTGCTGGGCCTGCGGGCCGCCGTGCGCGAAGCGCGTGCCGCGGTACAGCGTCGCGAATTGTCCGGCCGGCTTGGCGCGTGGCGATTTCGCCGACTTCTTGTGCGCGGCCGCCGCTTGCTGGGCGAGCGCGGCGGAGTGGGGGCCGATACGTGTCATCCGGGCCTCGCGTCAGTTGGGAAACGCCGTTCGCATCATTTCGTTCGCGAAATGCAGGATCGCCGCGCAGGACAACGGTGCGGCGATCACCAGCACGATCGTCACGGCGATCAGCTTGACCGCGAACGGCAGCGCCTGGTCCTGCAGCGACGTGATCGCCTGGACGAACGAGACGGCGAGCCCAACCGCGGCGGCCGCGATCACGAACGGCAACGAAACCGTCAGGCACAGCAGCATGCCCTGGGTGGCGGCGTGAACCAGCGAATCGACGTCCATGGCGGCTCCGGTCACTTGTAGGTCAGCACGAGCCCGTGGATCAGCGCCGACCATCCATCCATCACGACGAACAGCAGCAGCTTGAACGGGATCGCGACGTTGGTCGGCGACACCTGGTTGAGCCCCATCGACAGCAGCACGTTCGCGATGATCAGGTCGATCACGATGAACGTCACATAGAGCAGGAAACCGATCTTGAACGCATCGGTGAGCTCGGTGAGCGTGAAGGCCGGCGCGAGCACGATCAGGTCGGTTTCCTTCAGCGCCTGCGCTTCCTCCTGCGGCCACACGATCGACGCCGAGCGGATGAAGAAGCGCTTCTCGCGTTCCTGCGTGTGCTTGATCAGGAACTGCCGGAACGGCTCGCGGGCGGCGTCGGCCGCCTGGATCACGGCCTGCGACGATTGCGGCGAGATCGTCTGGCCGCTCAGCGTCTTCGCCGCCATCATGCCGATGGGCGCCATCACGTATACCGACACGAGGATCGCGATGCCGTTGAGCACCATGTTGGGCGGTACCTGCTGCACACCGAGCGCGTTGCGCAGCAGGCCGAGCACGACGACCACCTTCGCATACGACGTCACGACCATCGCGACGAACGGCAGCAGGCCGATCGCGACGACGATCAGCAGCAGGCCGGACAGGTCACTGTACTGAACCATGCTCGTGCGCCATGCGGAGAATGCGGATGCCGACGTGCTCGCCGATCCCGACCAGCTCGCCGTAGCCGATCACCTGGCCGTGCGCGACGAGCTTGAGCGTCAGGTCGGCGATCGCGGTCGGCAGCTCGATCACGTAGCCGGGGGCGAGCGACGACACCTCGTCGATCGTCAGCGCGACGGTATCGGCGACGAACTGCACCGGCAGCTCGAGTTCGCCCACTTCGACGGCGCGTTCGGCATCCGGCGCGTCGAGCCCGGCTTCGGGCGTATCCAGGACGGTGGTTTCCGTCATCACGGGTTCCTTCAACAAAGTGATCGTTCGGGATTGCACGGCCACCGCTGCCCGGCCATGCGCGAGACCCGCGCTGCCCCAGGTCGCGAAGGCGACGGGATGCGGCGCTGTGTCCGCACGTGCGCCGGCGCCATGCAGCCACGCGGCGTCCAGCGACGGATCGGCCACCCGCAGCAGGATGTCGCCGCCGCGCAGGCTCTGCAGCGTGTCGACCGACAGCGCCTTCACGCCGAGCACGAGACTGCCCGGCAAGCGCAGCGACGCGTCGAACCATCCGGCGCGCGCGGTGCGCGCCAGGCACGTATCCAGCCACTCGATACAGCGGCCCGGCAACTGCACGAGCGCGTCGTGCCGCTGGTCGCGCAGCGTGAGCGACAGCGCGACGCTCACGCTGTGCGGACGCGGCGCCGGCCCCGTGCCGCGCCTGACCGCGACGACCTGCGCGCCGGTCAGGCCGAGCCTGTCGAGACAGCCCAGCAGCGGCCCGCACAGCACGTTCGCGACGGCATTGCGCAGCGTCAGTTCGGGGCTCGTGCGCCGTTCGGCGACCTGGACCTCGGACCACGCGCAGACCGACAGCGCGGGATAGCGTTCGAGATCGAGCAGCAGGTGCGCACTCACCGGGCCGGCCGGCGTGTCGATCCGCAGCTCCGCGACGGCCGGGTCGGCGTAGTCCGGCGCGCCGGTCGCGAAGCGGCACTGAAAATCGCGCACGCCGAGCGTGTCGCGCAGGAACACCGGTAGGCGTGCGTCGAACAGCCGGCGCGACGCGTGCGCGCTCGCCGCGTCGAGCGGTGGCGGGACGAGCGGCGCGCACGCTGCGCCGCCGGGAGTGATCGAATGCCGAATCAGTTTCATCCGTAGCCGGAAAATGCCGCCGTTGGCCCGCGCAGGCCGCCCGCCGGGCGCCGCGCTCGAGGCAATTCACGCGGGGCCGGCTACCACACCGTGAGACGGACGGTCCGCGGCTGCCCCCATGCCCGCAGCATCGTGTCGAGTTCCTGCTCGAGCGCGACGCTGTGGGCCAAGAGTAACTGTCGTGCTTCGCGATCCTGCGTATCGAACCGAAGCTGCAGGTCGAAATGCGAAAGCGACACGTGCAGCTCGGTGGACGCCAGGATCCGGTCGTTCAGCACGACATGGGCTTCCCATTGCCCGCCGGCCGCGACGGCGGGATCGCCGCAGAACGCCGCGATTTCGCGCGACAGCACGCCGAGCAGCCCGAGGTGATCGCGCTGCTCCCGCAGCGTGACCGTCGCGATCGGCACGGCGGCGCTCGCGATGCGCGCGGCGATGGTCCGGGATTCGGCCAGCTCGGCGGACGTCGGCACCGGGTCCGGCGCAGGCGTGTCGCGCTCGTTCGAGATCAGCGGAAAATGCTCCGCACGCCCGGACGACGGATCGGGTTCCGCGGACGAATCGTCCTGCTGGCGCGACGCGGGCGGCGCATCGGACACCGGGCGCACCACGGTCCGGCGCGCGGCAAGCAGCGCCGCGTAGTCGAACCGGCGCGCGCCGCGCGCGGACCGCGGGCTCGCGTCGTCCGGGGGCGGCAGCGCTCGCGAGTCGCGGCTGTCGATGCGTGACACGGCGCGGCGTCAGACGGTGATGCGGCCGATCGGGCGCAGGTCGACGTGCTCGCCCAGTTCCTGGTACGAGTACACGGGCAGCCAGCCCAGCTTCGCCTCGATCATCCGGCGCACGTATCGGCGGATGTCCATCGACGTGACGAGCGCGACGCCGTCGGTCGGCTGCGGCCCGACGACCGCGTGGATCTTGTCGATCAGCAGGCCGATCTCGTCCGGCGCGAGCGCCAGGAAATTGCCCGTCGGCGTCTGCTTGATCGCCTGCCGGATGTGCTGTTCGATCGGCAGGTCGAGCAGCACGGCGGGCAGCGTGCGCTGGCCACGCGTCGCACGATGCGCGAGGAAGCGTGACAGGTCGCCGCGCACGTACTCGGTGAGCATCAGCATGTCCTTTTCCTTCGGCCCCCACGCGATCAGGCTTTCCATGATGGTCCGCACGTTGCGGATCGAGATCTGTTCCTCGAGCAGGCGTCGCAGCACGTCGGCGATCCGCTGCGGCGGCAGCACCTTCTGGACTTCGGCGACGAGCCCCGGGTGATCCTCGCCGAGTTGCTCCAGGATCCACTGCACCTCCTGGATGCCGAGGAACTGCGTCGCATGGTGGCGCATCAGCGCGACCGACGCGTGCGCGATGACTTGCTCGGGGCCCCATGCCGGAATGCGCGCCGGCGCCTCGCGCGCGTCGACCCAGTGGGTCGGCCGGCCGCCGGGATCGATCGGCGCGCGCGGTTCGCCCTTCGCGACCAGCGCGTCGCGCTGCTGCACGTCCTCGGGCGACAGCGGCATGCCCGTCGCGACGCGCTCGGGCTCCGGCAGCATGACCATGCCGGCCGGCAGCTCGACCAGCAGATGCGGCACGTCGTGGATCAGGATTTCCGCATGCATCGCCGGCAGGCCCGCATGGGTCCACATCGTGATGCCGGGAAACGGCAGCCCCAGTTCCTCCTGCAGCCGCGCGCGCTCCGCGCCGAACGACTTGTCGAGCACGGGCAGCACCAACCGCTGCATCAGATCGGGCGCGACACGCACGCCGATCGGGCAGGCGAACTGCGGAGCGCGCGTCATGATCGCGGGCGTATCGGCCTTCGCACCCGAACGCTGCATCGCCTGCAAGCCGTCCTGGGCCGGCGCGCGCTCCGATTGCCGGTCGTTCAGCTTGTACGCGATGAACGCGAGGATCGCCGACAGCAGCAGGAACAGCACGACGGGGAAACCCGGCACCAGCGCGAAGCCGAGCAGCAGCAGCGCGGCGAAATACAGCGCACGCGAACTCGAGCCGAGCTGGCGGCCGATTTCCTCGCCGAGCGAGCGCGGCTTGTGGCTGCGCTCGTCCGCGACGCGCGTGATCATCACGCCGGCCGCGACCGACAGCAGCAGCGACGGAATCTGCGACACCATCGCATCGCCGACCGACAGCACCGAGAAGCGGTTCGCCGCCTCGCTCGCGCTCATCCCGTGATAGGCGACACCGACCGCGATGCCCGCGACGATGTTGATGGTCGTGATCAGGAGGCCGGCGATCGCATCGCCTTTCACGAACTTCATCGCGCCGTCCATCCCGCCGTGCAGCTGGCTCTCGATGGCCAGCGTCGCGCGGCGGTGGCGCGCTTCTTCCGGGCTCAGCAGGTTCGCGCGCAGGTCGGCGTCGATGCTCATCTGCTTGCCGGGCATCGCATCGAGCGTGAAGCGCGCGCCGACCTCGGCCACGCGCTCCGAGCCTTTCGCGATCACGATGAACTGCACGGTCGTGATGATGATGAACACGACCAGCCCGACGACGAGGTTGCCGCCCACCACCAGCTTGCCGAAGCTGTCGATGATGTTGCCGGCCTCGGCATGCAGCAGGATCGACTTGGTCGACGCGATGTTCAGCGAGAGCCGGTAGAGCGTCGTGAACAGCAGCAGCGACGGAAAGGCGGACAGCGACACGATGTCCGGCACGTACATCGTGACCATCAGCAGCGTGACGCTGATCGTGATGTTGATCGCGAGCAGGATGTCGATCAGCTCGGGCGGCAGCGGCAGGATCATCAGCGAGATGATCGCGGTCACGAGCAGCGCGATGCCGATTTCGCCGCCTGCCGGGAACTTGAGGGCCTTGAACATCGGAACGCTCAGTGAAGGGATGGGGTGGAGGGCGAGCCGATCGCGTCTACCCAGCGCAGGATCGCGGCGACCGTCTCGAACAGCTCTTCCGGGATCGGCTGGTTCAGCGTGACCTTGTACAGCGCGCGCGCGACGGGCGGGTTGCCGATGATCGGCACGCCGGCGTCGCGCGCCGCACGCCGCAGCGAGGCCGCGTCGGCATCCATGCCTTTCGCGATCACGACCGGCAGCGGGTGTTCGTCCGGCGCATAGCGCACCGCGACCGCGAAGTGGGTCGGATTGACGACCAGCACGTTGGCCAGGCCCACGCGCGGCTTCGGCGGCGCGCTCGCCAGCTCGCGCGCGAGGCGGCGGCGCTCGCCCTTGAGTTCGGGGCTGCCTTCCTGCTCCTTGTGCTCGCGCTTCACCTCGTCCTTGCTCATCTTCATCTTCTTGATGAACAGGAAGCGCTGCAGCTTGATGTCGACGGCGCCGACCAGCAGGAAGATGCCGACCGAGATCGCGCCGAGCTTCGCCAGCATGTCCCAGAACATCAGCGACAGCCCGCCGAGCGGCTGGTAGATCGACCCGACCACGAGCGGGAACAGCCACTTGATCGACTGCCACATCACCCAGCCGAGGATGATCGCCTTCACGACCATCTTCGCGCAGTCGATCAGGCTCTTCGCGGAAAAGATCCGCTTGATGCCGCTCGCCGGATTCACCGTCTGCAGGTTCGGCGTGACCGGCTTGGTCGCGATGCGGAAGCCGGCCTGCGCGACGGAGCCGGCCGTCGATGCCAGCGCGGCCGCGAACACGCACGGCACGATCAGCTTCAGCGTGGTGCCGCCGAGCCGGAACAGGTCGGCGTGCATGCGCTCCAGCGTGCGCTCCTGCGCGACGAACGTCAGCGGGATCGACACGAGCTCGTGCAGCCCGTCGCGAAACAGCGGCACCGTCGCAACCAGCGCGATCAGCGCACCGGCCATCGACAGCGCGTCGGAGAAGTCGGTGCTGCGCGATACCTCGCCGTCCTTGCGCGCGTCCTCGAGTTTCTTGTCGGTGGGCTGTTCGGTCTTTTCGTCGCTCATGGATAGGCCCGCGGCACATCTCGGCCGGATCGGATCAAAAGGGGCGCGCATTCGCGCCGCTGCGACGACCTTAGCGCCCGCCGCGCGCGGCAGGCGGGCGCGATGCGAAGCGGCGCGGCGCATGCCGAAGCGAGCGGCCGGCCGGGGCTGCCCGCCGGGCGCGCTTCGCCTCGTGCGCGCTGGCTTCGCATGCGCGGCGGCGGGGCCGGGCGGAATTGCTATGTTGGCAGGCGTCGGCATGCATCCGACGGCGCGCCGCCCGCTGCACGACCGGCCGGCCCGTTTCCCTCTCTTCGCAGGAGTGCGTTGCCATGACCGTAGACACGCCCGAGTACCTGAACTGCAGCCCCGAATTCATCGGCGGGCTGATCGAGACCGTCTCCGTGGCGCTGCTGGACAATTTTCCGAACACGCACGTCGACCTGTTCGACATCGAGCAGGTGATCGACGCGTTGCGGCTGCTGCGCCCGCGCGTGGTCGAGATCGATGCGCTCGACGGCCTCCTTCGCATGGCGAAGGGGCAGTGGCAGGAAGCGAACCAGGTGCTGCTGCGGGTGATCGAGATGCGCCCCAAGTTCGGCTATGCGAAGGCGCTGCTCGCGTTCTCGCTGTCGTCGATGGGCGATCCGTCGTGGCGGCAGATCGCGACCGAGGCGCTCGCGGACGACCCGGACAACAAGGACACGCGCGCGCTGGTGCGGGCGCTCGAAGTGAAGGACGAGGTCGATCGCGCGATCCGCGAGCATCGTCCGGGCCAGCCGTTCGTCGCGCCGGCGTCGCTCGACGAAGCCGGCGCCAGCGCCGACGAGCCGCAGCACGACCCCGCACCGGCGGTCGAGATGTTCCACGGCGGCGCATTCCTGCGCGCGTAATCGGGAGGCACCGACATGTCCATCGATCCCGTCAGCCAGCTCGCGCCGGCCGCCCTCGACGCAACCGCGGCGACGCCCGCGACCGCCGCCCCCGCGACGACCGAACTGGGCGACAAGTTCACGGCGCTGATGGCGCGCGCGCCGATGGCGCCGCCCGAGCACGCGGGCAGCCATCTGTCGTCGTCGGTGTCGAAAGCCATCGAGGCGCAGGACGTGCAGTTCCGGCACACGATCGAGGATGTCGGCAAGCTGACGGCCGACCTGCCGGGCATGTCGATGACGGAGATGACCCACCGCACCATCCAGATGATGTACGAGATGACCAGCATGCAGATGAACATGCAGGTCAAGATGAGCCTGGCGGAATCGTCGAAGTCGTCGGTGCAGACGCTGATGAAGAATCAATGAGTCCCGTGGTCCGCCGGCGTGCGGAGCGGAACGTCGCGAACGGCAGTGCCCGAAGGGCGGGTGGCAACGTCATGAAGTCGAATCGTCGCGTGGCGCGCATTGCAGTCGTCGCGCTTTGCATCGCGCTGCTCGGCGGATGCAAGAAGGAGCTGTACGGCAGTCTCACCGAGCAGGACGCGAACGAGATGCTGGTCGCGCTGCTGGAGCAGGGCGTGTCCGCGAGCAAGACCAGCCCCGACGGCGGCAAGAACTGGACGCTCGACGTCGACGACGCGCAGGTCGTGCGTGCGATGGAGGTCCTGCGTTCGCGCGGGCTGCCGCACAGCAAGTTCAATGACCTCGGCGAGCTGTTCAAGAAGGACGGCCTCGTGTCGACGCCGACCGAGGAGCGCGTGCGCTTCGTGTACGGGATCTCGCAGGAACTGTCGTCGACGCTGTCGAAGATCGACGGCGTGCTGGTCGCGCGCGTGCAGATCGTGCTGCCGAACAACGACCCGCTCGCGCAGGAGATCAAGCCGTCGTCCGCCGCCGTGTTCATCAAGTACCGGCCGGACGCGGACATCAACACGCTGATTCCGCAGATCAAGACGCTCGTGATGCACAGCGTCGAAGGGCTGACCTACGACCACGTGAGCGTTACGACGGTCGCCGCCGATCCGGTCGAACTGTCGAAAACCCCGCCGCCCGCGTCGAACCCGTGGTGGATGGTCGTGCTCGGCGCCGCGCTCGCGGCGCTCCTCGCGGGTGCCGGCTTTGCGGCGTACCGGTTCGGCTTGACGCGCGGCGCGAACAGCGGCGCGCCGTCGCTGCAGGGCTGGCTCGACGCATTCGCCGGGCGGTTCCGGCCGGCCCGCAAGGAGCCGTAGGCGATGGCGGGACTCGCAGCGCCCGCCGGGCTCGATGCCGGCGTGCCGGCCGTGCGCGTCGCGACGGCGCTCGACCGCTATCGCGACAACGTCGATGGCGTCGCCGACTGGGTCCATCCGTCCTGGATCGCCGCCGCGCTCGGCGTGCCCGAAGCACGGCTGCAGGACTGGCGGCCGCTGCTCTCCGGTGCGCCGGCCGGCGCCGCCGTGCGGTGCTCGCGCGCACTGGTGCGCGCGCTGGGCGTGACGCCGCCGGCGATCGCCGACCTGTCGCAGGGCGGTTTCGCCCGCGTCGACGCGGCCGTCGCGCCGCAGCCGAACGCGTGCCTGCTGGACGTCGCGCCCGCGCCGCTGACGCTGCGGATCTGGCGGATGCGCGCGCTGCTGCTGCGCCGCGGCGAGGTGCGGCGGCTGATCGACCGGCATGCGCAACGGCGGCTCGCCGACTGGACGGGGCTCGACGTGGACGTGCTGATGAGCGGCCCGAACACCGACAGCGCGAACGACGCAGCCCGTCTCGCCGCCGTCGCGATGCCGCCGCTCGCGTCGCTCGGTGCGCAGGCGCTCGCGATCGAAGGGATGCTGCTGGTGCTGCGCGACCTGAAAGGCGCGGCCGGACTGCCGTTTCCGCTGTCGCGGCTCGCGTTGCCGCGCCTGATCGACGTGCCTGCATGGCTCAACGCGTTGCCGACGCAGCACGACGAAGCGGGCACGGCGCGGCTGTTTCGTCGTCTGCCTGAATTGCTTCGGGAGTGGGCATGGTTATTTGGCTGAACAGCAGCCGGCTGACGGCCGGCACCGACGATGGCGGCGAGGGCGCGCCGGCGGTACGGTTCGGCGTGCACGGCGACGTGGTCCGGCGCGAGACGTTCGGCCATCTGTTGTCGATCGCCGAAGCCTATGCGCAGCTCGACGCGGACCGCGCGCGGGTGCTTGAGGAAGCACAGGCCGAGGCCGCCGCGATCGTCGCGGAGGGCGAGGAACAGGCCGAACTGCTGCTCGACGCGGCGCGCGACACCTACGAATCGGCCGAACAGCGCGGCTACCGCGAGGGCTCGAACCGCGCGCTGTCGGAATGGATGGAGCGGCTCGCCGACGCGACCGATGCGCAGAGCCGCCTGCAGGTCCGCATGCGCGAACGGCTGGCGGACATCATCGCGTCGGCGGTCGAGAGCATCGTGCGGAGCATGGATCGCGAAGCGCTGTTCGAGCGCGCGCTGTCGACCGTCGACCGGATCATCGACAACTCCACCTACCTGCGCGTCGCGGTGAATCCGCAGGACTACGACGCGGCACGCGCCGCATTCGACCAGCTCGCGGCGAAATGGCGCGAGCTCGGCCGGCCGATTCCGGTATCGATCGTGGCCGACCGGCAGCTCGAGCCGGGCGCGTGTGTCTGCGAGACCGATTTCGGCTCGGTCGATGCGAGCCTGAACACCCAGTTACGGGCCATGCGCAGCGCCGTCGCCCGTGCGCTGAAGCGCTCGATCCATCTCGACCAGGCCGGCACGGATGATGACGAAGCGGCAAGCGGCGATGCCGCGACGGCCGAGGTGTCGGGATGAAGGACGGCTGGTTCGACCGGACGCTCGGCTTCGAGCGCCTGACCGACGAGATCGAGCGCGAGATCCTCGCGCGGCCGGGCGTGCTGCGCACCGGCAAGGTGATCGAGGTGATCGGCACGCTCGTCAAGGTCGGCGGCCTCGACGTGTCGCTGGGCGAGCTGTGCGAGCTGCGCACGCCGGCAGGCGCGCTGCTCCAGCATGCGGAAGTAATCGGCTTCACGCGCGACTGCGCGCTGCTGTCGCCGTTCTCGCGGCTCACGGACATCTCGCGCTCGACCCAGGTCGTCGGCCTCGGCCGGTCGCTCGCCGTCAAGGTCGGCGACATGCTGCTCGGGCGCGTGATCGACAGTCTCGGCAATCCCGTCGACGGCGGTCCCGACATCGAATCCGACACGCTGCAGCCGGTGTTCGCGTCGCCGCCCGAGCCGATGAGCCGGCGCATGATCGAGACCCCGATGGCAACCGGCGTGCGCGTCGTCGACGGAATGATGACGCTCGCGGAAGGGCAGCGAATGGGCATCTTCGCGCCGGCGGGCGTCGGCAAGAGCACGCTGCTCGGCATGTTCGCGCGCGGCACCGACTGCGACATCAACGTGATCGCGCTGATCGGCGAACGCGGCCGCGAGGTGCGCGAATTCGTCGAGCTGATTCTCGGGCCGGCCGGCATGGCGCGCTCGGTCGTCGTCTGCGCGACGTCCGACCGTTCGTCGATGGAGCGTGCGAAGGCGGCCTACGTGGCGACGGCGATCGCCGAATACTTCCGCGATCGCGGGCTGCGCGTGCTGCTGATGATGGATTCGCTCACGCGCTTCGCGCGCGCCGGGCGCGAAATCGGGCTGGCCGCCGGCGAGCCGCCGGCGCGGCGCGGTTTCCCGCCATCCATCTTCGCGGAACTGCCGCGCCTGCTGGAGCGCGCCGGGATGGGCGCGACGGGCTCGATCACGGCGCTCTACACGGTGCTCGCCGAAGACGAGAGCGGCAGCGATCCGATCGCGGAGGAAGTGCGCGGGATTCTCGACGGGCACATGATCCTGTCGCGCGACATCGCCGCGCGCAACCAGTATCCGGCCATCGACGTGCTGGGCAGCCTGTCGCGCGTGATGTCGCAGGTGATGCCCGCGCCGTACGTCGACGCGGCCGCGCGGGTGCGCGCGTTGATGGCGAAGTACCGCGAGATCGAGATGCTGCTGCAGATCGGCGAATACAAGCCGGGGGCGAATGCGCTCGCCGACGAGGCGATCGCACGGCACGACGCGATCAAGGCGTTCCTGTCGCAACGCACCGACGAAATCGTCGCGCTGGCCGACACGGAGGCGCGGCTGCATGCGCTGACCGCTGGCTGATGGCCGACGTCAACCGCCATCGCATCGCCGCGCTCGCGCACGCGAACGCGCGCCGCACGCGCGAGATCGACACCTGGCGCGGCGAACTCGCCGCGCGCCACGACGAACGTGCGGGATTGCTCGCTCGCCGCGCGGCGAAGGTCGAGCAGATCGACGGTGAAACCCGGGTGATCGACGGCTACCAGGCGCGCGTCGCGCAGATGACGGGCGGCAGTGAAGGCTTTTCGATCGACGCGTTCAACCAGTGCGTGCGGTACATCGGCGTCGTGACCGATCGCAGGCGCGCGATGGTCGCGGAACTGTCGCAGCTCGACGGCCTGATCGACGGCGTCGAAAGCGAGATCGCAAGGATCCAGCGCGACATCGCACGCAATACGCAGCGGATCGACCAGTGCAGCGAACGGATCGCGGCCATCCGCCGGGCGCTCGATCTCGCGCGCGAGGACGCGCAGGACGAAGAAAACGAGGAAATCGCCACGTCCCGGTTCATCCGGGCGCGTGCCGCCCAGGGATGACACCGGATGATCCAGACGCTCGAACCGCTCGTCGGCCTGCATGGCCTCTTCATCGGCTACCTGACGGTCACCGGCGTGTGCTCGCTGCGGCTGTTCGTGCTGATGTTCGTGTTTCCGCCGACCGCGGACGGCGTGATCCAGGGCACGGTGCGCAACGCGATCGCGATCGTGTTCAGCGCGTACGTCGCGATGGGCCAGCCGATCGCGTTCATCGAATCGCTGCACGGCCTGTTCCTCGCCGAAGTGATGCTGCGCGAGGCAGCCATCGGGCTGGTGCTCGGCTATGCGGCGTCGACCGTGTTCTGGGTCGCGGAAAGCGTGGGCGTCTACATCGACGACCTGACCGGGCACAACAACATCCAGATCACCAATCCGGCCAGCCAGGAGCAGAGCACGCCGGTGGGCACGTTGCTGCAGCAGGTCGCGATCATGGCGTTCTGGGCACTCGGCGGGATGACGTTCCTGCTCGGCACGCTCTACGAATCGTACGGCTGGTGGCCGGTCGCGAAAGGCGCGCCGATCGCCGGCGACATCGTGGAATCGTTCGTGCTCCGGCAGACGGATACGCTGATGCAGTCGATCGCGAAGCTCGCCGCGCCGCTGCTGTTCATCCTGGTGCTGGTCGACGTCGCGTTCGGCTTCGTGTCGAAGTCGGCGTCGAAGCTGGATATTTCCAGCCTGAGCCAGCCGGTGAAGGCCGCGGTCGCGATCGCGATGCTGGCGATCTTCATCGGCTTGTTCGTCGACCAGGTGCATGGCCAACTGGCCCTGAATTCGCTCGAGGCGCAGTGGAATGGAATTTTCTCAAATCATGGGAACGCAGATAAACATTAGTTTACTAATTCATTTCAAACTCAATCTTTCTCAAAACCACGCGAAAGATTAGATTAATTGAGTTTCTTCATATTTCATTCCGCTACGCTGTTCTCCAAGGCGGCCTGACAAGCCGGCACGCACTGGAGTCAGCTATGTTCTCGACACTTTATTTCCCGCTTGCCGCGTATCTGGGAACCCCGGATTTCGCCAATGGGCGGGAACGTTTTGGCACCATGCTGTTCAACGGCGACATCGGCGTCGCCCGCCAGTTGGCCAGCCGCTGGGCGGACGAGGCCGATGCGCCGCGCAATCCGCCCCACGCGCTGCAACTGCACGCCGACATGCAATTGCTGACCGGCGGCGACGTGGAAGCCGAGGAGGCCTATCGCACCGCCCAGCGGCTCAGCCATGCGTCGCGGCAGGCGATGCGCGCCGAGTCCTGCCGCAACACCGCGTGGCAGGCATTCTTCCGCTACCGGCTCAACACCGCGCTGGCCTGCTTCGGCCGCGCCGCCGACGAGGACGACATCCCGATCGATCGCGTGCTCGAAGTCCGCGTCGGCATCGTCTGCGTGCTCCATGAACTGGGGCGCGTCAGCGAAGCGCTCGGCGAACTCGACGAACTGCGCGAACTGGCCCGCGAGGCGCCGGAATCGACCCTGCCGGCATGGCACGAGCTGCTCGCGGCGCTGAAGCTCGACATCGCGATGCAGTGCGCGCTGCGCTCGTCGGCGTCGCTGCAGGATCACGTCTACTGGCAGTCCGGCTCGATGCACGGCCGCGCCGCGCGGGCGTCGCTGCACGAGTACCTCGACAGCGCCCAAAGCAGGATCGATCTCGCGAGCGTGCATCTTCCCGTGCTGCGCGCCCGCGTCGACTACCTGTGTCAGTTGCGCAGCGCGACCGGTGCCGACCGGAATGCGGTCGACGGGTTGCTCAAGCATGTGAACTGGGCGCGCGACCACAACCTGCGCGACTATCAGCGGACGCTGCGGCTCGAGATCGCGCTCGCGATGCTCGCGTGCGATGCGGCGCAGGTCGCCGACATGATCCTCGAGCCGCTGTACGGCGCCGCGCAGTCCGGCGTGGCCGGCCACCGGCAGATCGAATACCTGTACTGCGTGGCCAAGACCCGCCAGGCGCAAGGGCGGCTGAAGGAGGCACAGCAGTTCTACAGCCGCTATGCGCTGACCTCGATGGAGTGCCTGCGCGAAGCGCTGTCGGCCCGCGTGCCGTTCCTCGAACGCAAGATCCGCGAGACGTCGCAGCTCGACGACATCGGCGCGCGCCTGCCGGCCCGCTATCGGCGTGCGTACAGCTTCCTGCTCGAGAACCTCGAGCACGCCGACCTGTCCGTGCGCGACATCGCCGCAGAAGTCGGCGTGACCGAACGCGCGCTGCAAAGCGCGTTCAAGAAATTCCTGAACATGTCGCCGACCGAGCTGATCCGCCGGCAGCGGATGGAGCGGATCCGCGCCGAGCTCGTGGACGGCTCGGCGTCCGACGGCGGCGTGCTGGCCACCGCGAGCCGCTGGGGCGTGCAGAACCGCTCGACGCTGATCAACGGCTATCGAAAGCAGTTCGACGAAGCGCCATCGCACACGCTCGAACGATAACGAACCGATTTTTCCCTCCGTAACGGGTGTGCGACAGCGATGAGATCGAAGGCGATATTTTGCGCGGCGTGGGCCGTGTGGGTAATCGGCATGGGCGCGACGGCGGCCGCGCACGCGGATGCGGTGCGCTGGCGCAGCAGCGTCGCCCACGTGACGGCCGAAGGCAAGGACCTGAAGGACGTATTGCGCGACCTGCTCGCGAGCCAGGGCGTGACGGCATCGATCGCCGACAACGTCCAGGGCACCGTGACCGGCCGCTTCGACATGCCGCCGCAACGGATCCTCGACACGCTCGCCGCGACGTTCGGCTTCGTGTGGTTCTACGACGGCAGCGTCATGTCGATCAGTAATGCGAACGACGTCACGCGGCAGATCGTCCGGCTCGACAATGCATCGATCAACGATCTCAACACCACGCTGCGCGGCATGCGGCTCGACGACAAGCGCTATCCGCTGACCTACGACAGCAGCGCGCGCACCGTGATCATCAGCGGCCCGCCGCAATACGTGCAGATGGTGGCCGGCGTCGCCAAGCATCTCGACGAGAACATGCAGCGCTCGAACGGCACGGTGGTGCGCGCGTTCAAACTGAGCAGCGCGTGGGCGGCCGACCACAAGGTGCAGCTCGACGGCAAGAACGTGGTCGTGCCCGGCGTCGCGACGGTCGTGTCGAATCTCTATCATTCGAAGCAGTCCGGCGCGGGCGGCGGCAGTGCCGTGCCGGCGATCGGCGGCCTGGAGCGGCTCTCGCCGATGACCGATGCGAGCGGCGGCACCACGGGCGGCTCGCCGGTGCCGCCGCTGCCGCCGGGCATGGTGGGCGGCGACACGTCGCGCAGCCTGGTGAGCGGCCTGCTCGGCGGCGGCAGCCAGTCCGGTGGCGCGAAGAACGGCGCGGTCATGGATGCGTCGCAGGGCGGGGCGGGAAGCGCGATGGCGGCCGACCCGGGGCCGGGCGACCGGAGCCTGCCGGTGGTGGAAGCCGATCCGACCACCAACTCGGTGCTGATCCGCGACACGCCGCAACGCATCGGTCTCTATGCGCCGCTGATCGAGAAGCTCGACGCGCGCCCGAACCTGATCGAGATCGAGGCGCACATCATCGAGATCGACGACGACCTGCTGCGGCAGATTGGCGTGGACTGGCGCGCGCACAACAGCCACGTCGACCTGCAGACCGGCTCGGGCACGATGCAGCAGAACGGCTACAACGGCAACATCAACCCGAATTTCGGCGTGACGACGCTGGCCGACGGCACCACGTCCGTCGCGGCCACGCCCGTCGGCGGCGCGATCACCGCGGTGCTCGGCAATGCCGGGCGCTACCTGCTCGCGCGGATCACCGCGCTGGAATCGACGTCGGAGGCGAAGATCGATTCGAGCCCGAAGGTCGCGACGCTCGACAACGTCGAGGCCGTGATGGACAACAAGACGCGCTTCTTCGTGCGCGTGCAGGGCTATACGTCCGGCGACCTGTATTCGGTGTCGACCGGCACCTCGCTGCGCGTGCTGCCGATGGTCGTGCAGGACAACGGCGCGACGCGGATCAAGCTCGACGTGCACATCGAGGACGGCCAGCTCACGGGCGACCTCGTCGATACGCTGCCGGTGATCACGAGCAGCGAGATCAACACGCAGGCGTTCGTCGGCGAAGGCGAGAGCCTGCTGATCGCCGGCTACAGCACCGACAAGGATTCGAACGGCGTCGCGCGGGTGCCGTGGCTGTCGCGGATTCCGCTGGTCGGCGCGCTGTTCCGGAATACCGATCGATCGCACAAGCACATGGAACGCGTGTTCCTGCTGACGCCGCGGATCATTCACTTCTGACCGCCGCCCGGCGAGGCGTGCGCCGTTGCGGCGCTCGCCGCGCGTCGTCAGGCCTTCGTGGCGTCCGACATCACGATATTGACCGTCTTGCTCGGATCGCCCGCGAGGCCCATCGCGGCTGCGTCGTCGGTCGAGTACATGTACGGGCGGATCGCGTCGCCGTCGCCGGCCGTGCGCCCGTCGGACAGCGTCACTGTCATGTTCTCGTCGTTGCCGGCGAAATCCTTGTTGCCGTCGACCTTGCTGACGTCCGGATTGCCGGCACCGGACGCCTGACCATTGTCGGCCCCGCCGTCTTCGTACAGCACCTCGTTCGGATGCGTATTGCCGCTCGCGTCGGACGGCGAGATCCGCACGCCGATGTCGTGCGAACCGCCGACGAACGTACCGGTCTGGCCCGGCGCGAGCGTGAGGGTCGCCTTGTTCTGGCCTTGCACCGAGTACGTGAACGACTCGGGCCGGTTCGTGTTGTTGGTGACGTTGAAGGTCTTGTCGCTGCCCGTACCGGTGTTGACGGTTTGCGTCGACGCCGGGTCGATGCCTTCTATCGCGCCGGCCCGCGCCACGCCGCCGGCGTTGGTCGACAGTTTTGCCGGCGCTCCGGAAGTTGGCCCGCCGGCCGGCTGGGTCTGGTCGTTTCGGGTGCGCTGAGTGTTCTGCGTGTTCGGCTCGATCGGCGCATTCTGGCCGTTCGGCGGCGACGTCTGCGGCAACGCCTCGTAGTTGGCCAGCGGCGGGGCGGACCGGCCCGTGCCGCCCATCGCCGGCGACGATGACGAATCGTCGCCGTTCTGCCCCGACAACAGGCTCTTGAGCGCCGCCATCAGTTCCTGGATGATCTGCGCGACCTGTTGCGAACCGGGGTTGTCCGCCGATCCGGCATCGGGTGCGGAATCGGCCGCGGAAATCGGGGCGTTGCCCTGGAGGGTGATGGTGATCATGGTCGCTGTTCTCCGCGGGGAGTGGACAGGGTAGGTGCGCGTGGCGCGCTTGCGCCGGCCGGCACCGTTGGCCATTCGACTGTATGCCTCGGTGCAGCGTGCGTGCGGCACGACACGAAACGCCGGCGCACGGTGCGAAGTGCCGCCACGATACGGGGAAAACGTTCGGCCACGACTTCGCATCGATGGCGCCGACTACGCGCCGCGCCTCGTTCCGATTCGCAAACCTGTCGCCTGCTTCGCACCGGCCGCGCGGGCCGCCCGTCACGCGGCCTATAGTCCGTCGAAGTGGCCCGTCAAGCGATTCCCGGAAGGAGGCAGTCATGTCCTTGTCAGTGAGTGTGAATTCCACCGGGTCGACGAATTTCGACCCTTCGCAGGATTCCGGTTCGAACCAGGCGCAGATCACGCAGGTGCTGGCGCAGCTCGAGCAGATCCTGCAGGCGGTGTTCGCCGCGCTCAAGCAAGCGTCGGCCGCCGACGGAACGCAGCCTGCCGGCGGGGGAAGCGCGGGAGGAATGCCGTCGATACGGCTCGCGAGCGACGACTGCAGCGGAAGCGGCGGCAACGGCACACCGCTTTCGTTCTCGCTGAACGGGCCGCAGTCGAACAACGCGCCTCCGGCCAACAATGCACCGCCGGCGAATGCCGGCGCGCCGCAACCGCAAGGCGGCCAGAGCGACGGGCAGCCGCACGGCCAGAACGCGTCGACGCTGCCCGCGAACACCGGCGGCAGCGCGGCGAACGCGATCGCGGACGACCTGCGCAGCCGCTACGGGCTGAACGACACGCAGATCGCGGGCGTGCTCGGCAACCTGCAGCAGGAAAGCGGGCTGAAGCCGAACGTCAACCAGGGCGGCGCCGAAGGCGCGCCGTCGGGCAACTTCGCGGACGACAACGCGAACGGCTGGGGCCTCGCGCAATGGGGCGGTGCACGCAAGCAGGGCGAGATCGCGTATGCGCATGAGCACAACCTCGATCCGGGCAGCCTCGACGCGAACATCGGCTACATGAACCAGGAACTCGACGGCCCGTACAGCAAGACGATCTCCGACCTGAAGAGCACGACGAACGTGTCGCAGGCCGCGCAGGTATGGGACACCGACTACGAGCAGGCGACCGATCCGCAGATGGACAACCGGCTCCAGTACGCGCAGAACTTCCTGAACGAAGGTCTCTGAGCCGTCTTCGCGGTTCGGCGCGGCGGCACGGGGTGGCGGTGGTCCGTTTGTCCGCCGGCCTCGACTTGCTCCATAGCGCACCTCCAGCGGCGGCACACCAGCCGCGATCGTGACCGGCCAGCCTGCGATGTGACGCCTGACTGCACATAGGCGCCGCACGGACATCATCCGCATCCCCTGACAGAGCGGCGGCATCCAGCCGCACCGCGAGAGGTGCGCGGCACGCGCCCGTTCAACAACGACGAGACGAATGCACGTCGCAGCGCGACCACGCGGCAACGCGACAGGGCATCGCCCGGCACACCGCCACCATATGCCTTTCGCTACGGCGAAAGCGCGCCCTCACACGACCTCACTCGAGCTTGTTCCCGCCGTGCCGGTATCGCTCACGACAAACAGCAGGCAAGGCCGAGCAAACCCTCAGCTCAACATTATAGAAATAATGTCAAATCATCGGATTTGAATGATTGGATATTTAACGGTTTACGTTATATTATTTACGAAATTCCCGACGAACCCCTCCATGTCCGATCTCGCCGCCGACGAACCCCGCCTGACCGCCGAAATCGAGCGCCTCAAGGCCGACTTCCCGAAAACCCGCGAGCTGTACCGCGAAGCCTGCGCGCTGCTGTTCTTCCGCTTCGGCATCACGCCTACGGCCAACCGCCTGTACCAGCTCGTCCGCAAGGGCAGCATGAGCACGCCGACGGCCGTCCTCGGCGAGTTCTGGGCCGAGCTGCGCGAGAAGAGCCGCGTGCGCATCGAACATCCCGACCTGCCGGCCGATCTGCAGGCGGCGGCCGGCGAACTGGTCGCCGCGCTGTGGAACCGGTCGAGCACCGACGCAGCAGCCGCGCTCGACGCGTTGCGTGCGGAAGTCGAAGCCGAACGGGTCGCGGCGAAAGCGGAAGTCGCGACGCTGCAGGCCGAGCTGGCCCGCACCGAAACGGCACTGGAGCAACGCACGGCCGCACTGCTGGCCGCGCAGGTGCGCATCCAGGAACTGGAGCAGGCGAGGGCGGCCGACGAAGCATCTCGACACGCGCTGCAAGCGGATATCGAACGCCTGAAGGCCGACAACGCGGAAGGCGACCGCGCACTCGCGCAGGCACGCGCGGATTTCACGACCCAGCTCGACCGCTTGCGCGACGACGCGGGCCGCGCCGAGGAACGCTTGCGTGCGTCGGAAAAGCGGGCGCTTCACGAGATCGATCGCGAGCGGCTCGCGGCCGCGCGATTGCAAAAGGAGCTCGACGCGACCGCATCGCGCACGGAACAACGCGATGCGCAACACCGGAAGGACATCGCCGACCTGCAGGCGCAACTCGGCGACGCGCTGCATCGATGCGGCGTGCTTCAGGGGCAGCTCGACGGCGCACTGGCGACCGATGCGGCACGCGGCAGGGAACTCGATGCATTGAGGCGCGAGATGGCCATACTCGCCCGCCGGGCGCCGCTGCGCGGCGTCAAGACGGCGCCGGCCGCGCAGCGGGAAGCACGCACGGCCCGCACGAGAAAGCGCGCCGGCGAAGCGCCGCGCTGACGATGCAACCGCAAACGTGCGCCGACCGAAGTCGACGCACGCCGAAGGCGTCGGGCGGCAGGCAAACGCACCCGATCCCGCGCACCTGAGCGCCGGCCCGCCCGATTCAGCTCAACTCGTCACATACTTCGACGGCAGCGGCGGCGCATCGGCCGGAATCGTCACGAGCGACGTATTCAGCCAGCCCTGCGGCGTGCCGTTCGACTGCGCATAGGCGCCGACGTACGGCATCATCCGCGTCGTCTGGTAGACCTGCGGCGTCCAGCCGGCCGGTGCGAGGAAGATCGACGTCGCACGCTTCTCGCTGTACGCCGATGCCCCGTACGTCGAGATGTTCCACAGCGTCTGCTGATACGTCGCGTAGTCGGCGTTGTGACGCGAGCCGCCGGCCTGCCATCCCTCGAGCTGAATGAACGTGTTGTACGTGCCGGCGCCCGCGAGCAGGTTGTTCACCGTGCGCCCGTACAGGAACGACAGGATCAGCCCGCAGTTCACCGGCGCGAAATCGCTGCCGACGCTCAGGTAGTAGTGGCCCGTCGTGTTCAGGACCGACGCGTAGTGCGAGTTGCCGATATCCGTCGATGTCGTCAGCCCGCTGGCGCCCATGAAGCTGTCGAACGCCTGCATCGTGACGCCCGCGGGCAGGTCGCTCGCCGCGCTGATCGCGACGAGGTGCGAGCCGGCCGCCATCAGCGTCAGGAACGCGGACAACGTCGCCGCCACCCAGTTGCCTTGCGCGTCGACGAACGGAAACGCACGATAGCCGGTCAGCGCGAAGACCGCCGGGTCCGTGCCGGCCTGCCATGCGATCTGCGGCACCCACATCGTCAGCGGGCCGGCGTTCGATGCGCTCGACACGTATTGCTTCAGCGCATCGATCAGCTGCGCATCGGCCGCGGGCAGCACCGTATACGACGCGCCGTCCTGCCAGCGCCGCACCCATTGCGCGACGAAGCCCGCAAGCTGGCCGCCAGTGAAATCGGCGGGCGGCACATAACCGAGCGACCCGGTGCCCTGGTACGCGGACTGGATGGCCGCGGCCGTGCGCACGTTGCTGCCGAACATGCTGTTCGCGAAATCCTGGCAGTTATTGGACGGCGGCGTCGCGAGCTGCGCGAGCGGGACGACCCATGCGCCGTTCGCGGTCGCGACACCGCGATACAGGTTGATGTTCGCGACCGAGTCGTGACCGGGAAAGGTCGCGGCGTCGGCGCCCGACACGCAGCCGGCCGACGGCGTGACGCTGACGGTGGTCGGCTGCGAGCCGAACGGATGCGTGTACGCAATCGCGAACGACGCGTCGCCGCCGGCAAGGCCGAACGATCCCGTGCAATCGCCCCAGCTGTTCGATGCGCCGACGGCCGTCGATTGTCCGGTCGCAATCGACGCTTGCGAAGCCTGCGGCGTCGAGCCGCTCTGGCTCGCTGCGTTGCCGAACGCGAGCGTCGTCGACGGAATCGCATTGGTGACGTTGATCGTGATCGAGCGATCGGCGATGCCGTAGCTGCGCGCGGCGGTATTCGCGGCGCCGGTCGCGGCCAACGACGACGCGGAGGTCGGATTGCCGTCGCCGCCGCAGGCGGCCAGCGTGCCGACGAGCGGCGACAGGGTCAGCGCGGCGCCGCGCTGGATGAAGCGCCGGCGGTTCGGCGCGGGCGGACGGGCGGGTTTCGAGGCGGTCATGGGGCGTTCCTGGTCACGGGTTCGAGAGGAGGCAACGACGGTCCGGCGCATTGCACACGTGTGCAATGTCGGCCGCGTTTTCGCAATTGCCGGCACATGCGCCGCGCGTATTTAAGCGGGAGATCGATGAAACGCCTGCGACGAAACCGAGTCGCTCGTGTGACGCCGCGCACGCGGCGGGTCAGGGAAACGCCGGCCGGGCATTGGGCACCCGGCGGGGATCGGGTAAAGTGCCGCTCAACATGCCGGTTCGACGTTGCTAGACGACCGGTCTAATCGTTGCTAACATACGCCATCATGAATGCATCTTCAGGCGCGGAAGTTCGCCAGCACATCCTGAATATCGCGAAGCCGATCATGCTCCACAAGGGGTTTTCGGCGGTCGGTCTGAACGAGATTCTCGCCGCGGCGGGCATCCCGAAGGGCTCGTTCTACCATTACTTCGGCTCGAAAGAGGCATTCGGCGAAGCGCTGCTCGAATCGTATTTCGACGGTTATCTCGCGCATCTCGACAACCTGCTCGAGCATCAGGCCGGCACCGGCGCCGAGCGCCTGATGACGTACTGGGGCAACTGGCTGCATACGCAATGCGCGGACGATCCCGAAGGCAAGTGCCTCGCGGTGAAGCTCGGCGCGGAAGTGTCGGATCTGTCGGAAGCGATGCGCGCGGTGCTTCGCCGCGGCACGAGCCGGATCATCGAGCGGCTCGCGGGCGGCATCGAGGCCGGGCTGGCCGACGGTTCGCTGCGTGCGGTCGACGATCCGTCGCACACGGCCGCGATCCTGTACGAGCTGTGGCTGGGCGCGACGCTGCTGGAAAAGATTCATCGCAACCGCCAGCCGCTCGAAAGGGCGATGGCCGAAACGCGGCGCATGCTGAACCTGCCGCAGGCCGCGCAGGGCGGTGCGCAGTCGTAAGTGGGGCGCGCTCTGGCGCGTCTTGTTTTTGCCCTGACTCTAGACGACTGGTCTACTCAAACACGCATGACGAGCGCTTCACTCCGCGTTACGCTGTCCCGATTGCTCCAACCGCACGCGTGCGGCATCGACGGCCCGAGTGCCGACGCGGCGCGGGCGCGCATCTTCTGCTGGTCCATCCCTGATCCGATCGTGCCCACGAAGCACCTTTATTCCTGTTGACGGAGGCTCACATGCCGCAAAGCAAGACCGCAAATCGCCAGATCATCCTGACTTCGCGCCCGGTCGGCGCACCGACGCCGGACAACTTCCGCGCCGAAACCAGTGACGTGCCGACGCCCGGCGCCGGCCAGGTGTTGCTGCGCACGGTCTGGCTGTCGCTCGACCCGTACATGCGCGGCCGGATGAGCGACGCGCCGTCCTATGCGCCGCCGGCCGAACTCGGCCAGCCGATGGTCGGCGGCACGGTCAGCCGCGTCGTGGCGTCGAACCTGCCGGCGTTCCGCGAAGGCGATCTCGTCGTCGCCGGGGCCGGCTGGCAGGACTATGCGCTGTCCGACGGCCGCGACCTGATTCCGCTCGGCCACGACTTCGCGCATCCGTCGTACGCGCTCGGCGTGCTCGGCATGCCGGGCTTCACCGCGTACACGGGGCTGCTGAAGATCGGCGAACCGAAGGCCGGCGAAACCGTGGTCGTCGCGGCCGCGAGCGGCGCGGTCGGCGCGGTGGTCGGCCAGATCGCGAAGCTGAAGGGCTGCCGCGTGGTCGGCGTCGCGGGCGGCGCCGACAAGTGCGCGTACGTGACCGACTCGCTCGGCTTCGACGCGTGCGTCGACCATCGCGATCCGGCATTCGCCGCGAAGCTGAAGGAAGCATGCCCGAACGGCATCGACGTCTATTTCGAAAACGTCGGCGGTGCCGTGTTCGATGCGGTGTGGCCGCTGCTGAACGACCATGCGCGCGTGCCCGTGTGCGGGATCATCGCGCACTACAACGACGCGGCGTACGACGACAAGGCGACGTCGACCGGCCGCGACCGCGTGCCGGCACTGATGGGCACGATCCTGCGCAAGCGCATCCGGATGCAGGGTTTCATCATCCTCGATCACTATGCAACGGGCTATGCGCCGTTCCTGAAGGACATGAGCGAATGGGTCGCGCAGGGCAAGGTGAAGACGCTCGAGGACGTCGTCCCCGATCTCGCCGATGCACCGGAAGCGCTGATCGGCTTGCTTGCCGGCAAGAATTTCGGCAAGGTCGTCGTGCGCGTGGGCCCGGACGAACTGGCCTGATCGCTCCGCTCGACGACATACAACCGCTGCACGCTGGCGTCGCGAAACGCCGGCTTGTGGCATGCTCGTTTCCGTTTTCAAAGGAGTGGAAAAATGGCACTTCACGTGATTGCTTCGCTGTTCCTGAAACCCGAACACGCACAGGCCGCCGAGGCCGAGCTGCGCAGCATGGTCGCCAGGACGCGCACCGAACCGGGCAACCGGCGCTACGACCTGTTCCGCGAGCAGGACGGTTCGCCGAACCTGCATCTGTACGAGATCTACGACGACCAGGCAGCGTTCGACGCGCATCTTGCGAGCCCGTATTTCGGCGAATTCCGCACGAAGTCGGCCGACTGGTTCACCGCACCGCCGGTGATCAAGGTGCTGTCGGCCATCGAAGTGGCCGAGTAACGACGCAAGCCCGCAACACCACCGCCGCGGCTCGCCCGCACCCGGGCCGCGCGGCACCCGTTGCGCACGACGCAACGGCAATGACGACAACCAGACGGCGCAGCGCCCGTCGTTCGCGCCGCTTCCCCAATACAACGGCCCCGGAGGCTGAATGATCACCCTCAACATCAACGGCGAAACCCGCCCGGTCGACGCCCCCGACGACATGCCCTTGCTCTGGGTGCTGCGCGACGTCGTCGGCCTCACCGGCACCAAGTTCGGCTGCGGGATCGCGCAATGCGGCGCGTGCACCGTGCATCTCGACGGCGTTGCCGCGCGTTCGTGCGTGCTGCCGGTCGCCGCCGTCGCGGGCCGCAAGATCACGACGATCGAGGCCGTCGGCGCGACGCCGGCCGGCCACAAGGTCCAGCAGGCGTGGCGCGAGCTCGACGTCGTCCAGTGCGGCTACTGCCAGTCGGGGCAGGTGATGGCAGCCACCGCGCTGATCGCGTCGAACCCGAACCCGAGCGACGCCGACATCGACGCGGCCATGGCCGGCAACATCTGCCGCTGCGGCACGTATCACCGGATTCGCGCGGCCGTGAAACAAGCCGCGAAGGAGGCCTGAGATGTCGCGAGGACTCATTGAAGCAGGCCGGGCTACTGCGGGCGTGTCGCGCCGGTCGTTTCTGAAACTCGGCATGTCGCTCGGCGCGGCGGCCGGCGGCGGCCTGCTGCTCGGCTTCAGCCTGCCCGCGGCGGGCGACGATACACGTCGCTCGGTGATCGGCGGCGATGCGGCCGAACCCGCGCAGCCGGGCGTGTTCGCGCCGAATGCGTTCGTGCAGATCGACCGCGCCGGCAAGGTCACGCTGGTGATGCCGAAGGTTGAGATGGGGCAGGGTGTCTATACGTCGCTGCCGATGCTGATCGCCGAGGAGCTCGAAGTGCCGCTGTCGAGCGTGACGCTCGATCATGCGCCGCCGAACGAGAAACTATTCCTCGATCCGCTGCTCGGCGGCCAGCTCACCGGCGGCTCGACGTCGATACGCTACGCGTGGGAACCGCTGCGCCGTGCAGGCGCCACGGCGCGCACGCTGCTGGTCTCGGCGGCCGCAAAACAATGGAACGTCGATCCGGCCAGTTGCCGCGCGGCCAACGGTGAGGTGCAGCATCCACCGAGCGGCCGGCGTGCGTCGTACGGCCAGTTGGCCGACGCCGCGGCGAAGCTGCCTGTACCGAAGGACGTCGTGCTGAAGAAGCCGGAAGATTTCAAGCTGATCGGCACGCCCGCGAAGCGCCTCGATTCACCGGAGAAGGTCGACGGCACCGCGCAGTTCGGGCTCGACGTGCGCCTGCCCGGCATGTTGTACGCGGTGATCGTGAACAGCCCGGTGTTCGGCGGCACGGTCGCGAGCGTCGACGACACGGCCGCGAAGAAGCTTCCCGGCGTGCGCCAGATCGTGCGCGTCGACAACGCGGTCGCGGTGATCGGCGATCACACGTGGGCCGCGAAGCGCGGCGCATCGGCGCTCGTCGTGAAGTGGAACGAAGGCGCGGGCGCGAAGGTGTCGACGAAGGATCTTTTCGCGGATCTCGCGCAGGCGGCGGCGAACGGCAAGGGCGCGGTCGCGCGCAAGGAAGGCGACGTCGGCAAGGCCTTCGCGAACGCGAAGACGCGCGTCGACGCCGTGTACGAGCAGCCGCTGCTCGCGCACGCGACGATGGAACCCGTGAACTGCACGGTGCACGTGCGCGGCGACGGCTGCGAGATCTGGGTCGGCACGCAGGTGCCGACGCGGGCGCGCGATACCGTGCAGCAACTGACGGGCCTGGCGCCGGACAAGATCGTCGTGCACAACCACCTGCTCGGCGGCGGCTTCGGCCGGCGGCTCGAAACGGACATGATCGGCCAGGCCGTGAAGGTCGGCAAGCAGGTCAACGCGCCGGTCAAGGTGATCTGGACGCGCGAGGAGGATGTTCAGCACGACATGTACCGGCCGTGCTACTACGACCGGATCTCGGCGGGGCTTGACGCGAACGGCAAGCCGGTCGCGTGGCAGCACCGGATCGTCGGCTCGTCGATCCTCGCGCGCTTCGCGCCGCCCGCGGTCAAGGACGGCGTCGATCCCGACGCGGTCGAGGTTGCGTCCGAACTGCCGTACGACCTGCCGAACCAGCTCGTCGACTACGTGCGCCAGGAGCCGCGCCACGTGCCGACCGCGTTCTGGCGCGGCGTCGGCCCGACGCGCAGCACGTTCGTCGTCGAGAGCTTCATCGACGAGCTCGCCGCGCAGACCAAGACCGACCCCGTGCAATACCGCCGCGCGCTGCTCGACAAGACGCCGCGCGCCCGCAACGTGCTCGACGTCGCGACGAAGGCGGCCGGGTGGGGCGCATCGCTGCCGAAGGGGCAAGGGCGCGGCGTCTCGGTGATGCACGCGTTCGGCAGCTTCTTCTCGATCGTCATCGACGTCGCGGTGGAAGGCGGCGAGGTGCAGGTCAAGCGCGTCGTGTGCGCGGTCGATTGCGGCATGTTCGTCAATCCGAACACGATCGAGGCGCAGGTGCAGGGCGGCATCGTCTTCGGGATCACGGGCGCGCTGTACGGCGAGATCACGATCGAGGACGGCCGCGTCGTGCAGACCAACTTCACCGATTACCGGATGATGCGGATCAACGAGGTGCCGCCGATCGAGGTCCATCTGGTGAAGAGCGGCGAGGCGCCGGGCGGGATCGGCGAGCCGGGCACGGCCGCGACCGCGGCGGCACTGGCGAACGCGATCTTCGCGGCGACCGGCACGCGGCTGCGCAAGCTGCCGGTCGGCAACCAGCTGAAGACGGCTTGACGGAGACGACGATCATGCGATACCTCACGCTGAACACGCTCCGCGCGTCGCTGCTTGCCTTGTCCGCGCTGCTGGCCGGCCCGGCCGCGCACGCCGCCGAGGCGGCGCCGGCCGACAGCGCGCTCGTCGCGCGCGGCGCCTATCTCGCGAAAGCCGGCGATTGCGTCGCGTGCCACACCGCGCCGCGCGGCACGCCGTTCGCGGGCGGCCTGAAGATGGTCACGCCGATGGGCGCGATCTACACGACCAACATCACACCCGACCCGGAAACCGGCATCGGCGGCTATACCGAAGCCGAGTTCGCCGGCGCGCTGCGCAAGGGCGTCGCGAAGGACGGTCACAACCTGTATCCGGCGATGCCGTATCCGTCGTACGCGAAGCTGAAGGACGACGACGTGAAGGCGCTGTACGCGTACTTCATGCACGGCGTCGAACCGGTGAAGCAGGCGAACCGGCCGTCCGACATCCCGTGGCCGCTCAACATGCGCTGGCCGCTCGCGTTGTGGAACATGGTGTTCCTCGACACGACGCCTTATGCCGACAAAACGGACAAGGATGCGATGTGGAACCGCGGCGCCTATCTCGTGCAGGGGCTCGGGCACTGCGGGTCGTGCCACACGCCGCGCGGCGTCGGCTTCCAGGAGAAGGCGCTCGACGAAGGCGGCGCGGCGTTCCTGTCGGGCGCGCCGATCGACAACTGGTTCGCGTCGAACCTGACCGGCGAGCACAACACGGGGCTCGGCCGCTGGAACGAGGCCGACGTCGCGCAGTTCCTGAAGACCGGCGCGAACCGGCACGCGACTGCCTTCGGCTCGATGGTGAGCGTGATCAACCACAGCACGCAGGCAATGACCGACGACGATCTGGCGGCGATGTCCCGCTACCTGAAATCGTTGCCGGCCGCAGGCGGCACGGGCGCGCCGCCGTACAGCTATGATCCGAAGCCGACGCAGGTGGCGCTGGGCCGGCCGGCAGCCGATCCGGGCGCGAAGGTGTATAACGCTTACTGCCTGCATTGCCACGGTGCGGACGGGCGCGGCTATGCGCCGCTGCTCGCGCCGCTCGCCGGCAATCCGAACGTGCTCGAAGCCGATGCATCGTCGCTGATCAACGTGACGCTGAACGGCAGCGACACGCTCGTGATCGGCGGTGTGCCGTCCGCGTATCCGATGCCGGCGTTCTCGAACCAGCTGAACGACCAGCAGATCGCCGACGTGCTGACGTTCATGCGCGCCGGCTGGAACAACGGCGCACCGGCCGTGCAGGCGGCAGACGTCGCGAAACTCCGCAAGGCGACGGCTGCCGCGCACTGAGCGCGGCACGCTGCGCAACGATGGCGGGCCGCCGTGCCTGCCGTCGGCGCCACCGGGTGCGTGCCTGCCCCGGCGGCCTCGCTCTTTCTGTCAACCGGCGCGCGGCCGTTCGCGGCAGCGCGCGTTTTATCGACGCAATGTAGGGGTGTCTGGATGGCTAACGTGACTTATACGGATACGCAACTGCTGATCGACGGCGAGTGGGTCGACGCCGCGAGCGGCAAGACGATCGACGTCGTGAACCCGGCGACCGGCAAGCCGATCGGCAAGGTGGCCCATGCGGGCATCGCCGATCTCGACCGGGCGCTCGCCGCCGCGCAGCGCGGCTTCGAAGCGTGGCGCAAGGTGCCCGCGCACGAGCGCGCGGCGACGATGCGCAAGGCGGCCGCACTGGTGCGCGAACGTGCCGACGCGATCGCGCAGCTGATGACTCAGGAGCAGGGCAAGCCGCTCACCGAGGCACGTGTGGAAGTGCTGTCGGCGGCCGATATCATCGAATGGTTCGCGGACGAAGGCCGCCGCGTGTACGGCCGCATCGTGCCGCCGCGCAACCTCGGCGCGCAGCAGACGGTCGTGAAGGAGCCGGTCGGCCCGGTCGCGGCGTTCACGCCGTGGAATTTCCCGGTCAACCAGGTCGTGCGCAAGCTGAGCGCGGCCCTCGCGACCGGCTGCTCGTTCCTCGTGAAGGCGCCGGAGGAAACCCCCGCATCGCCGGCCGCGCTGCTGCGCGCGTTCGTCGACGCAGGCGTGCCGGCCGGCGTGATCGGCCTCGTGTACGGCGATCCGGCTGAAATCTCGTCGTACCTGATCCCGCACCCGGTGATCCGCAAGGTCACGTTCACGGGTTCGACGCCGGTCGGCAAGCAGCTCGCCGCGATGGCCGGGCTGCACATGAAGCGCGCGACGATGGAGCTGGGCGGCCACGCGCCGGTGATCGTCACCGAGGATGCGGACGTCGCGCTCGCGGTGAAGGCCGCCGGCGGCGCGAAGTTCCGCAACGCGGGCCAGGTCTGCATTTCGCCGACGCGCTTCCTCGTGCACAACAGCATCCGCGACGAATTCACGCGCGCGCTGGTCAAGCATGCGGAAGGGCTGAAGGTCGGCAACGGTCTCGAGGAAGGCACGACGCTCGGCGCGCTCGCGAACCCGCGCCGCCTCACCGCGATGGCATCGGTCGTCGACAACGCACGCAAGGTCGGGGCGCGCATCGAAACCGGCGGCGAGCGGATCGGCTCGGAAGGCAACTTCTTCGCGCCGACCGTGATCGCGGACGTGCCGCTCGACGCGGACGTGTTCAACAACGAGCCGTTCGGTCCGGTCGCGGCGATTCGCGGCTTCGACAAGCTCGAGGATGCGATCGCCGAAGCGAACCGTCTGCCGTTCGGTCTGGCCGGCTACGCGTTCACGCGCTCGTTCGCGAACGTGCACCTGCTCACGCAGCGCATGGAAGTCGGGATGCTGTGGATCAACCAGCCGGCGACGCCGTGGCCGGAAATGCCGTTCGGCGGCGTGAAGGATTCGGGCTACGGGTCGGAAGGCGGGCCGGAAGCACTCGAGCCGTACCTCGTCACGAAGTCGGTCACCGTGATGGCGGTCTGACGACCAGCCGTGCATGGCGATGCCGCCGCTCCCGCGACTGTCGGGGGCGGCGGTTTTTTTAGGGGCCCGCAAGGGGTTCCGCCGCGGACGTCGAACGCATTGCGAAGCATTGACCCATCGCCTATCCTCAGATCAATACGGCTACACGATTTCGCGGACGGCAGGGGCGCCGGCAGCAGAAGAATGACAACCGCGCGCGAACTGAAAGGCTGCGCCCGTGACCGGGCGATCGGCATGCCGTCTCCATGACTTTCCGACACCCGGGCCAGGCACCGGTGCTTTCGACGCACAACGCAAAACACAAAGCGGGAGCAGTTTGGTCAACCACCACTATGGGGATATCGTCATGGCCAATTCGGTAGCAAATCAATTCGTCGATTGGGGTTCCGAATATCACGCGCCACCCTGGCAAGCGAACGACAACATCGCAATTGCGCCCGGCGTGACGACCGTATTCGATCTCCTGACCGCCGACGGCGTGTCGCCCGCCCTCAACCCGCAATCGCAGGGATCGGGCGCAAGCCTGTTCGTGACGGCCCTGGGCGGCGTGCAGGCGAATCAGGGCGGAAACGGCTACTGGTGGGTGTATTTCGTCAACGGTAAGATGCCCGACGTCTCGTGCGCGGTCTACACGCTGCAACCCGGCGATAGCGTGGCCTGGGACTACAAGCACTACTCGAGCGGCCTGAAGCAGGCCGTTCATCCGCCGCTGGCCTGACGGCTGCGGGTGCGGCACCGGCGGGAAGGCGAATCGTCTTCCCGTGCATCCGCTTCGTCAATGCCGCCCGCTGCCGCGATAGCTTTCCACTTCCGCGTCGTACGCGGCCAGGAATGCCTTGCCGAACACCGACGCGAAATCGTCCTCGATCGCGAACACCGTATCGCGATGGGTCGCCGCGTAGCGATCCCACATCCTTGCCTTGTACAGCGCGGGCACGCGCTTCTCGTACCAGCGCATCGCGTCGTCGCGTTCGCGCAGCCGTTGCGGCGAAAAACGCGTGAGCAGGTCCATCAGCGCGGCGCGCATGCCGGCGACCATGCCGATCTGGTGCGCGTGCAGATCCTGGAACGCGTCGCTGACCGCGCTCTGCGGCGACATGAAGCCCGGCAGCGGCAGCCCGAACATCTGACGCAGCACCGCGCCGCCGTCCGGCAGCAGTTTCAGCGGGTTGTTCTCGCGATCGAGCAGCATCGTCATGTGCGCTTTCACCTCGCGCTTCAGGATGCTGCGCGACGACAGCAGTTCGACCGTGCCGTTCGCGAACAGCGCCAGCAGCTGGCCCGCGATGTACAGCTGTTCGGCCGACCACTGGTGCGATTCGGCGGCCGTATCGAGCCCCGCGCCTTCGAAGAACGCGTTCAGCAGCTCGTCGGGTGTCGGCGGCGCCGGCCTGGCACGCGCGGCCGGTGACGCCGGCTCGTCGGCCGGCCGTGTGTCGGCACGCGTGGCTGCCGGCTGAACGCGCACGTGCTGCGTCCACTCGGGCGCATGGTCGGCCTGCGTCGCGTGCGACGTGTCGCGATCCGCGTTGCCGTGCCCGGCCGGCGGCGCCGTGCTCGGCCCGCCGGGGTCGCCCGACGCATGCGCAAACAGATCCAGCGGATCGATCGACAACTGGTTCAGGTCGCGCTGCGACGGCGCGGGCGGCACGGCCCGGGCCGCGCGGTTCGCCGGCTGCGGCGCATCCGGGCGGGCGGGACTGCCGGGCCGTGCGGCGGCATCCGCCGCCTTGCCGCGTGGCGCGAGACGATCCTGGAGCAGCCCCCACAGCCGGTTGCCGGCGCCTTTCGGCAAAGGCGAGGGCGCCGCCGCGGCCGCCCCGGCCGTACCGCGCGTGTCGACAGGCGCACCGGTATCGGGGACCATGTCGATGACCGGCGTGTCGTCGTCGCCATCGCCGCCATCGTCGCGTTCGGCCCGCAACACGTACGGCCCGATGCGGATGATGTCGCCCGTATTGAGCGGACGCTCCTGCGCATAACCGACCGGTTCGCGGTTCACCTCGATCGTCGATACGCTGCTCAGGTTCTTCAGCAGGCAGGTGTCGTCGCCGACCTGCAGCAGGGCCTGCAAGCGCGAAATCTGCCGGGTGTCGTCGCGCAGCACCAGATGGTTGTCGGTCGCGCGGCCGATGGTGCCGCCCGGCGGATGAAACACGACGGCGTCGTAGGAGTCGTTTTCGACCGGCTCGCCGGCATGTTCGATCACGATCAGTTGCATGTCATACGTCGCTCGGTGGATGAAGCGCTCGCGTGGAAACCGGTTCGCTCAGGACGACGACGCATGCCTGCGGCGCGCGAATTCGAACGCGGGCCCCCAGATCGGATGCCCCTTCTCGGCGGGGGACAAGTCGAAGCGCGGGTTGAGGTCGAGAATCTTCGAGAACTCGGCGCGGCACGGCGCGATGCGGTTCGTCACGCAATAGCTGAACGCCAGGAGCTTGTGCGCGGCGACCTGCGTCTCGGTGTCGGCGCCGTCGATCTCCTTCGCGTGGCTCAAGAGCGCGATCGTGCGCCCGTAGTCGCCAGCGGCGTACGCGGCACGCGCGCTGTCGACCGTTGCATGCGCAGCCGACTGCGTCGGCGACGTGCTGCATCCGCCGGCCCCCAGCAGCAGCGCGCCAAGGAAAAGAACGATCGATGCACGTCCTTTCATTATTGAAATTAAGAATTCGCGTAATTGGAAGAGGGCTCGCAAGTGCTGTTGGATTCTAGTGCCAATCATCGACATCGATGGTGCTGTTACGTTTTGTTTCAAATGACCGATCCGATTCCATTTAAACCTGAAAATAGACTACGAATTTCAGTGCTTGTTAATCCAGAAAAACGATCTATAGTTCGCTGTGTTTTTCGGATTTGTCAGTTGTTTGGCCAGCGCTCGTCAATGCCGGAGAAAACGGGACATCCGTTCGGGCAACACGAATAGCCTGGCTCATCGTCAGCGCCGCACAGCCCTTGTCCGGTGGCCGGCCGGCTCGTACCCTCCGAGCCCATCCGAAAGACGTCGACGCAATAGAACCGGGCCGCCCAGGCGAACCGGCTGGATTAACTTTTCCGTCAAATGATTCACATCAATTCAATTGCCAATCATCCTGCCAAATCAAATTTCGAAAAACTCGAATGATTTGACCCGGCTTCAGACAAGAACAATTTGCCGACACCATTTTCAATGGATGGACATGCCAGTCACATAATTACCAGTCAATTAATTGTCCCTTTTTTAATCCGGTCAACCGGTTTCGCACTCGGAAACCGGCGCACGGCTATTGGGTGGCGAGGGTGGAATATGCAATGGCGGTCGAGCAGTTTCATCGTATGGGGATGCGCGTTGCTGCTGCCGGGGTGCGGCGCGACGGAGCACGCGGCCGCGGTGCCGTATGCGATCACGGTCGACGTGGCGCCCGACGTCAACCCCGACATGAATCGCAAGCCCTCACCGATCGTACTGAAGGTGTTCCAGCTTCGCGCGGCGTCGGGATTCGACAGCGCGGATTTCTTCTCGCTGCAGGACAAGCCCGAGAATGTGCTCGGCGCGGACCTGCTCGGCACCGACCGCGTGATCCTGCGGCCGGGCGAGTCGCGCACGCTGCACTATCGCGGCAATGTCGAGGCCGGCGCGATCGGCGTCGTTGCCGAATACCGGATGCTCGAAAGGAACCGCTGGCGGCTCACGGTACCGTTGCCGCGCGCGAAGCAGCTCAACCTGTACAAGTTCTGGCAGACGTCGCCGGGCGAGTTGAAGTTGTCGATCGCGGTCCGGAACGGCGGCGTCGCGCTGAACAATCCGCAGGGGCGACCATGACCGAACCGACGATGTCCGCGACGCCGGTTGCGGCGCTGCGCCAGCGCGTGGTGTGGACCGAAGGCATGTTCCTGCGCCCACAGCATTTCCAGCAGCTCGAACGGCACTGGGAACGCTACGTCGCGTTGCGCTGCCTGCCGCTGCAAGGCTTCTACTGGGGCTTCGACACGCTCGAGATCGATCGCGAGCAACTGGCGTTCGGCAAGGTCGCGCTGCGCGCCGCATCGGGCGTGATGCGCGACGGTACGCCGTTCGACCTGTCGCATCCGGACGATCTCCCCGAGCCGCTCGACGTACCGGGCGATGCGAAAGACCAGCTCGTCGTGCTTGCGCTGCCGCTGTGGCGCGGCGGGGGCGAGGAGGTGTCGTTCGGCGCAGGCGCCGCAAACGGCGGAAGCAGCGCGAGCGCCGACGCGGACGTCGCGCGCTATGTCGTGCGCGAATACGAAGTCGCCGACGCGAACGCGGTTGCGCTCGGCCCCGCGCTGCTGCAGACGGGCCGCCTGAACGTGCGGCTGATGCTCGAAGCCGAATTGACCGGCGACTGGCACGCGCTCGGCGTCGCGCGGATCGTCGAGCGGCGCACCGATGCACGGCTGCTGGTCGACGACGGCTACATTCCGCCGCGGCTCGTCGCGCAGCGCGATCCCGTGTTGCTCGCCTATGCACGCGAGCTGCACGGGCTGCTTGCGCAGCGCAGCGAGGCGCTTGGGGAACGGCTGTCGGAACCAGGGCGCGGCGGCGTGTCGGAAGTCGCGGATTTCCTGTTGCTGCAACTCGTGAACCGTTACCTCGCGCTGACCTGGCATGCGCAGCAGCATGTGGCGACGCATCCGGAAACGCTGTTCTGCGACTGGCTGAAACTCGCGTGCGACCTGAGCACGTTCACGGCTGCCGGCCGGCGCCCGCAGTCGCTCGCGGTCTACGTGCACGATGACCTGCGCACGAGCTTTGCCGAACTGATCGCGGAACTGCGGCGGTCGCTGTCGACGGTGCTCGAACAGAACGCGATCCAGATCGAGCTGCGCGATGCCGGCAACGGCATCCGCGTCGCGACGCTGGCCGATCCCGCGCTGCGCGACACGGCCGGCTTCGTGCTCGCGGTGCGCGCGGACGTGCCGGCCGACAGCCTGCGCACGCGCTTTCCCGCGCAGGCGAAGCTCGGGCCCGTCGAGCGGATCCGCGATCTGGTGCAGTTGCAGCTGCCGGGCATCACGATGCGCCAGTTGCCGGTCGCGCCACGCCAGATCCCGTATCACGCGGGCCATACGTACTTCGAGATCGACAAGGGCAGCGACCTGTGGAAGCAGTTGGCGCGTTCCGGCGGTCTCGCATTTCATTTCGCCGGCGAATTCCCCGGACTCTCGATGGAGTTCTGGGCGATACGCGGGTGACGCCGGGGCGACGCGATGAATTCTTCTTCCGATCCGATCTCCGCCGGTGCCGGCGGATTCGTGCCGCCGAATCCGGGCGGCATGCATCCGGCTGCCGCGTCGGGCACGGCCGGGCCGACGGCCACGCAGCCGCGGCCGGGCCGCTGGGCCGCGAGCGGCACGAACCCGCTCGTCGCGGCCGCGAACCCGCTGCTCAACCTGGTGCCGCAGATCCGCTCGACCGTCCACCATCCGAATCCGGCGTGGCTGCGCGAGCATCTCGTGGTCGAGATCCGGCAGTTCGAGGCACGCGCGCAGGCAGCCGGCGTGCCGTCCGAGGCGATCATCGGCGCGCGCTACTGCCTGTGCACGGCGCTCGACGAGGCGGCCGCTCTGACGCCGTGGGGCGGCAGCGTGTGGTCGTCGCACAGCCTGCTCGTGTCGTTCCACAACGAGACCTGGGGCGGCGAGAAGTTCTTCCACCTGCTCGAACGGCTGTCGCAGCAGCCGCGTCAGCATCTCGACCTGCTCGAGCTGCTGTATTTCTGTCTCGCGCTCGGCTTCGAGGGCCGCTATCGCGTGCTCGACAACGGCCATGCGCAGCTCGACGCGCTGCGCCACCAGCTCGCGCTCACGATCCGCTCGGTGCGCGGCGAATTCGAGCCCGCGCTGTCGCCGCACTGGCGCGACGTCGTCACGCGCGACGTCGCCCGCCGGTTCGTCGTGCCGCTGTGGGTGTGCGTGGCGCTCGCACTGCTGATCGGCTTCGGCCTGTTCGTCGGGCTGCGCATTGCGCTCGCCGGGCATTCCGACCGGCTGTTCGCGTCGATCGACGCGCTGCACGTGCCGAAGCTGCAGCCCGCGCAGGTGCCGCCGCGCCCGGCGCCGGCACCGCGGATCGCGAAATTCCTCGCGCCCGAGATCGCGGCCGGCCTCGTGTCGGTGCGCGACGATGCCGATCGCAGCGTGATCGTGCTGCGCGGCGACGGGCTGTTCAAGTCCGGCTCGACGTCGGTGATCGACCGTTACGCGCCGGTGCTCGCGCGCGTCGCCGATGCGCTGAACAAGGTGCCCGGCAACGTGCGCGTGACCGGCTATACCGATGACACGCCCGTGCATACGGCGCGCTTCGCGTCGAACTGGGACCTGTCGCGCGAACGCGCGGAAGCCGTGCGCACCATGATCGCCGCGCGGCTCGACCATCCGGAGCGGCTGGCGGCGGAAGGGCGCGGCACGCTCGATCCGGTCGCACCGAACGATTCGCCCGCGAACCGGGCACTGAACCGGCGCGTCGAGATCACGCTGCTGCCGGCACCCGGCAGTGTCTCCGGCGCGACGCAGGGGGCGAACTGAAATGAACCAGGCTGTCGCGCGTTTCGTCCGGCCCTTGCCGTCGCGGGAAATCTGGACCTTCGCCGGTCTCGTCATGCTCGCGTGCTTCGTGTGGCTCGCGGGCCCGCTGTTCGCGTTCGCCGAGGTCCGGCCGCTCGAAAGCGGCTGGGCGCGCGGGCTGACGATCGCGGTGCTGTTCATCGCGTGGGGCGCACGCGTCGCATGGCGCAGCTGGCGCGCCGGCCGCCTCAACGCGCAGTTGCTGAACCAGTTGCGCGAGGCCGCGCCGGGGCCGGCCACCGCCGACGATCCGGCAAAGGCGCAGCTCGACGAGCTGCGCAGCCGCTTCGACGAAGCCGCGACGCTGTTGAAGAAAGTCCGCTTCGGGCAAGCCGACACCGTGCGTCACGGCCTGCCGCGCTGGTTCGACCGGATGTCGCGCCAGTATCTGTACCAGTTGCCGTGGTACGTGTTCATCGGCGCGCCCGGTTCGGGCAAGACGACCGCGCTCGTCAATTCGGGGCTCAGCTTCCCGCTTGCCGAGCAGTTCGGCCGCGCGGCGATTCGCGGCGTGGGCGGCACGCGTCATTGCGACTGGTGGTTCACGAACGACGCGGTGCTGATCGACACGGCCGGCCGCTACACGACGCACGAAGGCAATCGCGCGCTCGACGAGGCCGAGTGGAAAGGCTTCGTCGAGCTGCTGAAGAAATACCGCACGCGCCAGCCGCTGAACGGCGCGATGCTGACGATCAGCGTCGCCGACCTGCTCGGCGCGTCGGAAGCCGAGCGCACGCAACACGCGATGGTGCTGCGCAAGCGGCTGCTCGAACTGCGCGCGCAGCTCGGCATCCGCTTTCCCGTCTACCTGCTCGTGACGAAGGCGGACCTGCTGGCCGGCTTCGCCGAATATTTCGGTGCATACGGCCGCGCGGAATGCGCGCAGGTGTGGGGCTTCACGTTCCCGCTCGCGCAGAGCGAGGCGCCGGGCTTCGACCTGCGCGCGGCGTTCGACCGCGAATACCGACTGCTGCACCAGCGGCTGAACGACGGGCTGCCCGAACTGCTCGCCGCGCAGACCGACGCGCGCCAGCGCGAGATGACGTACCTGCTGCCGCAGCAGATCGCCGACCTGCAGGACATGCTCGGCCAGTTCGTCGCCGAAGTGTTTTCGGTGTCGAGCTACGAGCCGATGCCGATGCTGCGCGGCGTCTACCTGACGAGCGGCACGCAGGAGGGCACCGCATTCGATCGCGTGATGAGCGGCATCAAGCGCTTCCTGAAGATAGAAGGCGTGCCGCCGGTCGCGCAGGTCGGGTCGACCGGGCGCAGCTTCTTCCTGAAGTCGCTGTTGCAGGAACACATCTTCCGCGAAGCCGCGCTCGCCGGCAGCGACCTGCGCTGGCACCAGAAGCGGCGCGTACTGCAGATCGCCGGCTACGTGCTGCTCGCGCTGGCCTGCGTGGCCGTGCTGGCCGCATGGCTGCGCAGCTATGCAAACAACCGTGCGTATCTCGACCAGATCGCCGCGCGCGTGCCGGCCGTCGATGCGCAGATCGCCGGCGCGAAATTCTCCGATGCGTCCGACATCGCACGGCTGCTGCCCGTGCTCGACGCGCTCGGCGGCCTCGCGAATGCGGGTGGCGTCGACCTGCAGCATCCGCCGCTCGCGTACCGGTGGGGGCTATTCCAGGGCGAGAAGATCGACGAGGCCGTCGACGCCGTGTACCGGCGCGCGCTCGAGGACGTGCTGCTGCCGATAGCCGCGAGCCGGATGGAAGCCGCGCTGCGCGACGCACGGCCCGACGAGACCGAATACGCGTATGCGGCGCTGAAGGCGTACCTGATGCTGTACGACAGCGCGCACTACGATCCCGCGTTCGTGCAGGCCGTCGTCGACCTCGAAATGGAACGCTCGCTGCCGCCCGATTTTTCGCCGGCCGAACGTTCGGCGCTGCGCGCGCATCTCGCCGCGCTGTTCGGGAGCCGCGTCGCCGTGTCGCCGTACCCGATGAACGAACGGCTCGTGGCCGACGTGCGCGACCGGCTGCGGCAGGTGCCGCTCTCGCAGCGGCTGTACCGGCAGCTCACGCGCACGCTGCGCCCGGCGACGGCGTCGTTCGACTTCAGCGTCGCGCGCGCGGTCGGCCCCGACGCGTCGCTGGTGTTCCGCCGCCAGAGCGGCAAGCCGCTGTCGGAAGGCGTGCCGGGCTTCTATACGCGCAACGGCTATCGAAACGTGTTCGCGCCGCGCCTGGCCGGCGAGGTCGAAGCGTACGGGCGCGAGGAAGTGTGGGTGCTGAACCTCGGCCTGTCCGAGATCCCCGGGCCGAACGACGCGGCCGCGTGGGTGCGCGACATCCGCCAGCTCTACCTGAACGACTACCTGAAGATCTGGGACGACTATCTCGCCGACATCAGGCTGCAGCGCACGGCGACGCTCGCGCAGAGCATCCAGGTCGCGCGCGCGCTGTCGTCGGCCGATTCGCCGCTCACGCGGCTGATGGTGGCGCTCGCGCGCGACACCGCGCTCGGCGACGCGCCGGGCGGCGCGCGCAATCTGGCAGCGCGTGCGCAGGACAAGGTCGACGAGGCGCGCAGCTCGCTGTCGCAGATCTTCGCGGGGCAGGCCAGCGACGCGAATCCGGCGACGGCGGCGCCCGCGAGCCCCGAGCAGGTGGTCGACAGCCATTTCGCCGGGTTGCGCGCGTTCGCGCCAGGCAGCGGCGACCAGGCGCAGGCATTCGACGCGGTGCTGAAGTCGATCGACGCGCTGTACACGTACCTGACGGCCACCGACGACGCGCTGAGAAGCGGCGCGCAACCGCCGCCGTCGGACGCCCCCGCACGGCTGCGCGCGCAGGCCGGCCGCCTGCCGACGCCGTTCCGTGAAGTGCTCGACGACCTGTCGAACGTCGCGAACGGCAGCGTCGCGACCGTCGAACAACGCAGCGTCGCGCAGCGTGCCGGCGCGAACGTCGGCGACTTCTGCCGGCAGGCGATCGCGGGCCGCTATCCGTTCGCGCGCGGAGCGTCGCGCGACGTCGCGCCGGCCGATTTCGCGCAGATGTTCGCGCCGGGCGGGCTGATGGACGACTTCTTCCAGAAGAACCTGCAGTCGATCGTCGATACGACCTCGCACCCGTGGCGCTTCGCGAACCGCAATGCGGACGCCGATCCGTCGGCCGCGGCGATGCTGGCGTCGTTCGAGAAGGCCGCGGTGATCCGCGACGTCTATTTCGGCGGCGGTGCGCGCACCGCGCAGTTGAAGGCGCAGATCCAGCCGCTCGAAATGGATCCGTCGATCACCGAGATGGTGCTCGACGTCGACGGACAGATCGTCCGCTACGCGCACGGCCCGCTCGTGCAGAGCGCGGTCGAGTGGCCGGGCCCGCGCGGCAGCAACCAGGTGCGGCTGCAGGTGTCGGGGCAGGCCGGCGCGACCGACGGCTTCTCGACCGACGGGCCGTGGGCGCTGCACCGGTTGTTCGACCGCGCGGCCGTGTCGGCCGGGCGCGGCTCGGACCAGATGATTGCGCGCTTCACGGTCGACGGCAAACCGATCGTGCTGCAGGTGAATGCGGGCAGTGTCCGCAACCCGTTCCGACTGCCCCAGATGGAGTCCTTTACATGCCCTCCGAAGCCATGAGCCCGACACCGCCGCTCGCGCGCGCCGACGGCGACGCGCCGGCCTGGTACGGGAAGATTCCCGGCGCCGGCGACTTCGTGAACAGCCGGTTGCCGCATGCGCTCGCGCTGTGGTGGGAACGCTGGCTCCAGCAAGGGATGGCTGCGATGCGCCAGCGCGGCACGGACGAGATCGAGCGCCACTACACGGTCGCGCCGGTCTGGAACTTCCTGATCCCCGCGGGTGCCGGCGCGTCGTGCGTGCAGTCGGGCTGCCTCGCGCCGAGCTGCGACCGCGTGGGGCGCTATTACCCGGTGATCGTCACGCTGCCGATGCGCGCGGCCGATTACCGGAACGGGCTGCCGGACACCGCCGACGCGTTCTACTGGCAGGTCGGCCATGCGTTGCTCGACGCGATCCGCCATGCGCGCGCGCCGGGCGATCTCGAGCAGACGCTCGAACGCGTGCGGCTCGCGCCCGACGTCGGCCGCGATGCGGCGGACCTCGTCGACGGCACGCCGGCAGCGCTGCCGGCACAGCCTGCGCCGGCCGCCTGGCCCGGGCTGTCCGGCTATTTCGATCCGCACGGCGGCACCAGCTTCTGGTGGACCAACCGCGCCGACGGATCGCCGTTGCGCACGCATGCGCATACGGGCACGCCCGACAACGCACTGTTCCTGACGCTGTTCGGCGGCAGTTAGCGGCGCGGGTGACGATCGGCGGGCCGCCACGCGCGGCAGGCGGAAAGGACGCGGTTTCGAGAGGTGGTGGACATGAAGGACGCTGGATCGAGAGACAACGAGCACGACACGGCGACACGCGGCGACGCATCCGAATTCACGGTGCGGCCGCTGCCGCTCGGCCATCGCCTCGGTGAACTGCAGCTCGACGAGGTGCTGGGCATTGGCGGTTTCGGCATCGTCTATCGCGCGTTCGACCGCACGTTGCGGCGCGCGGTCGCAATCAAGGAGTACATGCCGTCGATGCTCGCGACGCGCGGCGGCGACTATACGGTGTCGCTGCGTTCGGAGCGGTTCGCGCAGGCGTTCGACGCGGGGCGCGGCGCGTTCCTCAACGAGGCACGCCTGCTCGCGCAGTTCGATCATCCGGGGCTCGTCAAGGTCCTGCACTTCTGGGAAAGCCACGGCACCGCGTACATGGTGATGCCGTTCTACGAAGGCCGCACGCTCAAGCAGCTGCTCGACAGCGGGATGCGGATCAGCGAGACGCAGTTGCGCAACATCGTCGGCGCGCTGCTCGGCGCGCTCGACACGCTGCATCGCGCGCAGTGCTTCCATCGCGACGTCGCGCTCGACAACGTGCTGATCCGCCCGAACGGCAGCGCGATCCTGCTCGACTTCGGCGCGGCGCGCAAACGGATCGGCGATATGGTCGACGACGGCGCGATGATGATCAAGCCGGGCTACGCGCCGATCGAGCAGTACACCGACGATCCCGCGTTCAGCCAGGGGCCGTGGACCGACCTCTATGCGCTCGGCGCGGTGATGCACGCGATGATCACCGGCGAATTGCCGCCCGCGGCCGTCGTGCGCAGCATCAAGGACACCTACCGGCCGCTCGCGTCGCGCGAACTGCCGGCCGGCGAGGTGTACAGCCCGGCATTTCTCGCGGCGGTCGATCATGCGCTGCAGTTGCGGATACCGGAGCGGCCGGAATCGGTCGCGGCGTTCGCGGCGGAACTCGGGTTGCGCGACTTCGACCGGACGGGCAGCGCGTATGGCGCGGCAGTCGTGCCGCCGGTGGGCGATGCGGGCAAGGGCGGGGAAGGGCAGGCTACCGCGGCTCCCGGTACCGCGTCGTCGTCGGCGGCGTCGACGATCGGTGACGGCGGGACCGCTTCGGGCGGGGCCGGGTCGGATACGCGGGCTTCGCAACCCGCGCGCTCGAACAACGTGTCGACAACGGAGGAAACCGCCTCCGCTTCGCCCGCCGCGTCGTCCGCGTTGTCTGGAGGAGCAGCTCCGCCGACCGACACTCCTCATGCGGCGGCACCCGCCGGATCGCGCAACCGCCGCATGCCGGCCTATGTCGGCGCCGCAGTCGTTGCGCTGATCGCCGTCGGCCTCGCCGCGACCTATCTGTCGCGTCCGTCCCGCGTCGCTGACGACACCGCGCCCGCCGCGAGCCAGCCACTGGCCGGCACGTCACCGCCCGCAAGTACCGCGGAGCCTACGCTGGCCCAGCAGGGGCCGACACCGACCGTCGTGCCGCCCTCGAGCCTGCCGGCCGGATCGTCCGCGGATGTTCCGCCGCCACCTGTCGCCGCCGCGCCGGCCAGCGCGCCTGCCGTCGAAGCCGCCGTGCCGGCGCCGCAGGTCGCGACGACCGTCACGAACCCGCCCCCGGCGCGCGTCGGCGCCAGTTCGACCATCGCACCGGCCGGCAGCCTCGACGCGTCCGAACGCGTCGTCAACGTACCGCCGTCGGAAGCGGCCGCGACACCCGCAACAGCACCGACACAAGCGCCGAAGGCGCCGTCGGAAGCCGAGACGGCCGTCGCCGCCGTCAACGCGCCGACGGCCGAATCGCAACCGCGTCCGCCGAAGACGCAGGAAACCGTCCAGGTCCGTTTCAATGTGCGGCCGTGGGGCGACATCTACGTAAACGGCGCAAGGCGCGGCGCGAGCCCGCCGCTGCGTTCGGTGTCGCTGACGCCGGGCGTCTACGTGATCGAGATCCGCAACGGCTCGCTGCCGCCGTTGCATCGCACCGTCGCGATCGATTTCGGCAGCAAACCGGTCAACATCGACTATGCATTCGAATGACGTCAGCCAGGCGGCGCTGGCCGCCGCCGAATCTTCCGCGGCATCGCCCGGCGTGCCGGCGTCGCCGCGCGCCGACCTGATCGGCCGGCTGCTCGCGGACGTCGCACCCGATGCACCGTGCGGCGCGAACCTCGAATACGACGCCGAGTTCCTGCACCTGCAGGAGCGCGCGACGCCGCGCGCCGAGCAGCAGTACGGCGACACCGTGATCCCGGCCGAGGCGCCCGACTGGCGGACGGTCGAGCGGCTTGCGCTCGCACTGTCCGCCCGCACGAGGGACTTGCGCGTCGTCGCGTATCTCGCGCGCAGCTGGACCGAGCAGCACGGCATTCCCGGCTATGCGGACGCGCTCGCGGTCGTCGCGATGCTGCTCGAACACCGCTGGGACGACCTGCATCCGCGGCTCGATGCGGACGGCGAGCCGGACCCGACGCCGCGCATGAACGCGCTTGCCGACGTGGCCGGCGCGCACGACTGCGCACGCGCGGCGCGCCGCCAGCCGCTGTTCGACGGGGGCCCGAGCGTGCGCGACGCCGAACGGCTGCTCGACGGCCGTGACGAAACGGGCGCCGCCGCGACCGGCAGCCGCGAAAGCCTGATCGCCGCGCTATCGGCCGCACGCGACGACGGCACGATGCCGCTCGACGCTACACGCACTGCGTTGCAATCGCTCGATGCGATCCGCGCGTGCGTGGCGGGCAAGCTCGGCCGCGAATGGGCGCCCGACGAAGGCGATGCGGAAAAAGCGTTGCGGCGGATCGTGCAGGAAGTCCCGCTGCCCGAGCCGTCGCAGCACGTACCGGACGGCGCGACGCCCGCACGGCAGGCCACGCCCGGCAGCGCCGCAACCGCCGCACCGGCGGCCCCGCCGAACGCTCACGCGTGGCGCGACGCCGAATTCACGAGCCGCGACGACGTGCGCATCGGCCTCGACAAGATGTGCCGCTATTTCGAGCTGCACGAGCCGAGCCATCCTGCGCCGCTGCTGCTGCGGCGCGCCCAGCGGCTGCTCGCGCTCGACTTCTACGCCATCATCCGCGATCTCGCGCCGGAGAGCCTGCCGAAGCTGGACCTGCTGAGCGGCGAGCGGAGCGAATGAACCGTACGAAGGAAGCCGCCACGCGGGCGGCAACGACCTGCGCAACCTGATCGAAGTGAAGGAGTGGACGATGACGGACAGAACCAAGGCAGCGGGCAGCGGACAGAAGTTCATCGCGCGCAATCGGGCGCCGCGCGTGCAGATCGAGTACGACGTCGAGACCTACGGCGCCGAACGCAAGGTGCAGCTGCCGTTCGTGATGGGCGTGATTTCGGACCTGGCCGGCAAGCGCGCCGAGCCGCTGCCGGATTTGCCGGAGCGCAAGTTCCTCGAGATCGACGTCGACAACTTCGACGAGCGGATGAAGTCGGTCGCGCCGCGCGTCGCGTTCCAGGTGCCGAACACGCTGACGGGTGAAGGGATGCTCAACGTCGACATGACGTTCGAGCAGATCGACGATTTCTCGCCGGCCGCGATCGCGCGCAACGTCGACGCACTGCGCCGGCTGCTGGAGGCGCGCACCGAGCTGTCGAACCTGCTGTCGTACATGGACGGCAAGCACGGCGCCGAACAGCTGATCGAGCGCGCGATCAACGATCCCGACCTGCTGAAGACGCTCGTGCGCGAACCCGCGCAGGGCGGTGACGCGACCCAACCGGAGGCCCGCGATGAATGATCCCGTCCAGTCCCGCGCCGACGCGCGCCAGCCCGCGCAGCCGGCCGTCGCGCACGGTGAATTCGCGGCGCTGCTGCAGAAGGAATTCAAGCCGAAGACGGCCGAGGCGCGCGAGTCGGTCGAGCGCGCCGTGCGCACGCTCGCGCAGCAGGCGCTCGAACATACGGTCGGCATGACGAACGACGCGTACGGCAGCGTGAAGCAGATCATCGCCGAGATCGACCGCAAGCTGTCCGAGCAGATCAACCAGATCCTTCACCACAACGAATTCCAGACGCTCGAAGGCGCGTGGCGCGGGCTGCATTACCTCGTCACGCACACGGAGACCGACGAACTGCTGAAGATCAAGGCGCTGCCGGCATCACGCAACGAGGTCGCGCGGATGCTGAAACGCTACAAGGGCGTCGCGTGGGACCAGAGCCCGCTGTTCCGCAAGATCTACGAGGAGGAATACGGGCAGTTCGGCGGCGAGCCGTTCGGCTGCCTGGTCGGCGACTTCCATTTCAACCACAGCCCGCCGGACGTCGAGATGCTCGGCGAGCTGTCGAAGATCGCGGCGGCCGCCCATGCGCCATTCATCGCCGGCGCGTCGCCCGAGTTGATGCAGATGGATTCGTGGCAGGAGCTGTCGAACCCGCGCGACCTGACGAAGATCTTCCAGAACACCGAATACGCGGCGTGGCGCAGCTTGCGGCAATCGGAGGACTCGCGCTACGTCGGCCTCGCGATGCCGCGCTTTCTCGCGCGGCTGCCGTATGGCGCACGCACCAACCCGGTCGACGAATTCGACTTCGAGGAAGACACCGACGCCGCGAACCACGACCGCTACACGTGGGCGAATTCGGCGTACGCGATGGCTGCGAACATCAACCGCTCGTTCAAGCAGTACGGCTGGTGCTCGTCGATCCGCGGCGTCGAATCGGGCGGAGCCGTCGAAGGGCTGCCGAGCCACACGTTCCCGACCGACGATGGCGGCGTCGACCAGAAATGCCCGACCGAGATCGCGATCAGCGACCGCCGCGAGGCCGAGCTCGCGAAGAACGGCTTCATGCCGTTCGTCCACCGGAAGAACTCCGATTTCGCGGCGTTCATCGGCGCGCAGTCGCTGTACCAGCCGACCGAGTATCACGACCCCGACGCGACCGCGAACGCGCGGCTGTCCGGCCGCCTGCCGTACCTGTTCGCGTGCTGCCGCTTCGCGCATTACCTGAAGTGCATCGTGCGCGACAAGATCGGCTCGTTCCGCGAACGCGACGACATGGAGCGCTGGCTGAACGACTGGATCATGAACTACGTCGACGGCGACCCCGTGAACTCGTCGCAGGAAACCAAGGCGCGCAAGCCGCTCGCGGCCGCGCAGGTGGTTGTCGACGAGGTCGAGGACAACCCCGGCTACTACACGTCGAAATTCTTCCTGCGGCCGCACTACCAGCTCGAAGGGCTCACCGTGTCGCTGCGGCTCATCTCGCGCCTGCCGACCGCGAAGGCGGCGAACGAGTGAGCGGCGCAGCGGGCAACGATCGGTATTCAACGCGGCATTCATCCTGACATCGCACTGAAACGGAGACGGCAATGGGCGTGGCAATGTTTATGAAGGTGGACGGCGTGACCGGCGAATCGGCGGACGCGCAGCACAAGGGCTGGACCGACATCCAGTCGTTCACGTGGGGCGCGAGCCAGCCGGGCGCGATGGCGAGCGGCAGCGGCGGCAACGCGGGCAAGGCGAGCTTCAACGATCTCGTCGTCGCCGCGTACATGGATAAGGGCGCGCCCGCGATCATCAAGAACTGCGCGAACGGCAAGCATCTGTCGTCGGTCGAGATATCCGCGTGCAAGACCGGCGGCACGCAGGTCGAGTTCATGCGCGTGACGCTGCAGGAGGTGCTCGTCACGTCCGCGCAGGTCGCGGGTATCGATCCGGGCGACGTCGCCGACCGGCTGATGATGCATTACGGCTTCCAGGCCGCGAAGGTGAAGAAGCAGTACTGGCAGCAGAACGACAACGGCGGCAAGGGCGCCGAGGTGACGGTCGGCTGGAACATCAAGGAAAACACCGAGATGTAACGGTACAAGCAGGCACGGAGACGACCATGGACGACCCGCGAACCCGCGACGGCCGCGAGGGCAACCTGCGCGACCGGCTGCAGCCGGCGTTGCTCGACCGGCTCACCGACGACGCACCGCAGCGCGCCGCCGAAGCACCCGGCGCGCAATGGATCGGCACCGAACGCCTGCGTGCAGCCGTGCTGCGCGATCTCGCGTGGCTGCTCAACACGCGCAATGGCGAGGACGGCTTCGTCGACTGGTCGGCGTTCGCGCACGCACAGGCGTCGGTGCTCAACTACGGGATGCGGCCGCTCGTCGGCAAGCCGATGTCGGGCGTCGAGCGGATGTCGGTCGAGGCGTCGATCCGCGATGCGATCGTCCGCTTCGAGCCGCGCATCGCGCCCGACAGCATCGATGTCCGCAGCGTGACCGACGCGCCCGGCGGCCGCGCCGGCGAACGGCGCCACAACGTGCTGCTGTTCGAGATCCGCGGCACGCTGTGGTCGATTCCGCATCCGCTCGAATTCGTGCTGAGCTCCGACCTCGATCTCGAGACGGGCGCGATGTCGCTGCAATCGGCGTCGGGAGGCTGACGCGATGGATACGCGCCTGCTCGACTACTACAACCGCGAACTCGCGTACCTGCGCGAGCTTGGCGGCGAATTCGCGCAGCAGTTCCCGAAGGTCGCCGCGCGGCTGCGATTGAATGAATCGGGGCCGCCCGACCCGTACGTCGAGCGGCTGCTCGAAGGCTTCAGTTTCCTCACGGCGCGCGTGCAGCTGAAGATGGACGCCGAATTCCCGCGCTTCACGCAGGCGCTGCTCGATGCCGTGTATCCCGGCTATATCGCGCCGTTGCCGTCGATGGCAATCGTGCGCTTCGCGCCGATGCTGAACGAAGGCAGCCTCGCGCAGGGCTGGCGGCTGCCGGCCGGCACCGCGCTGCGCGCACGGCCGGTTGCGTCCGAGCAGACCGCGTGCGAATTCCGCACCGCGCACGACCTGACGCTGTGGCCGCTCGAACTGACCGATGCGACCGTCACCGGCGCGCCGTCGTGGCTGCCGCGCGGCGCCGTCGCCGCCCGCCAGGACGTGCGCGGTGCGCTGCGCATCCGGCTGAAGGCGCGCGGTGGCACGAAGCTGTCGCAACTGCCGCTCGACCGGCTGACGTTCCATCTCGCGGGCCCCGAGCGCGATGCGCTGCATCTGCTCGAACTGATCGCCGCGCATGCGCTCGGCGTCGTGTGCCACGACCCGGGGCAGCCGCCGCGCTGGCTGCACACGCTCGACGCCGATGCGATCGTCCACGAAGGTTTCGATCCGGCGCAGGCGATCCTGCCCGACGACGGCCGCAGCTTCCACGGCTACCGGCTGCTGCGCGAGTATTTCGCGTTTCCGGCGCGCTTCCTGTTCTTCAGCATCGGCGGGCTGCGCGCCGCACTCGCGCGTGCGACCGGCGACGCGTGCGAGCTGACCGTGCTGTTCGACCGGCACGACGCTGCGCTCGAAGCGGCCGTCGATGCGCGCCATCTCGCGCTGAACTGCACGCCGGCCGTGAACCTATTCGCGCGCCGCGCCGACCGCATTCCGCTGCAGCCGGGCGCACGCGAACACCATGTCGTCGTCGACCGCAGCCGGCCGCTCGACTACGAGGTCTATGCGGTGCAACGGCTCGCGAGCGAACAGCGCGACGACGGCCAGTCGCGCGAATTCCGGCCGTTTCACGCGTCGTTCTCCGGCGACGACGGCAATTACGGCGCGTATTACACCGTGCGGCGCGAGCCGCGGCTGGTGTCCGCACAGGCACGCTCGAACGGCACGCGCACCGGCTACGTCGGCAGCGAAACCTACGTGTCGCTCGTCGACAGCCAGTGCGCGCCGTACGACGAGACGATGCGCTACCTGTCCGCCGACACGCTGTGCACGAACCGCGATCTCGTGCTGCTGCAGCCGCCCGGCGACGCGAACACGTTCACGCTGCGCGTGTCGGCGCCGGTCGAGCGAGTCGTCGCGATCCGCGGCCCGTCGCGGCCGCGCCCGCCGATCGCCGATGCGCAAACTGCATGGCGCCTGATCCGCCATCTCGGGCTCGCGCGCCACACGCTGACCGATCTCGACGACGACGAGGGCGCGCATGCGCTGCGCGAACTGCTCGGCCTGCATGCCGACCCGGCCGACGCCGCGATGCGCCGGCAGATCGACGGCGTGCAGCGCGTCGCGTTCTCGCCGGTGTTCCGCCGGCTGTCGGCATCCGGGCCGTTGATGTTCGGGCGCGGCGTGCAGGTCGACGTGACCGTCGACGACCATGCATTTTCCGGCGACAGCCCGTTCCTGCTCGGCGCGGTGCTCGAACAGTTCTTCGCGCGGCATGTCTCGATCAACGCGTTCGCCGAATGCGTGCTGACCAGCACGCAGCGCGGCACGCTCGCGCGCTGGCCGGCGCGTATCGGCAGGCGGCCGGCCATATGAAGCGCGAACCGTCATCCGGTATCCAGCCGGCCGCCGAAGCCGCGCGCCGCGACGCGTGGTGGGCGCGGCTGCGTGCGGCGCCGCACGGCTACGACCTGTTCCAGGCGCTGCGCTGGCTCGACGCGCTGTCGCCCGGGCGCCCGCCACTCGGGCGCGCCACCCGGCCGCGCGACGAGCCGGTGCGGCTCGGGCAGCAGCCGTCGCTCGCGTTCGCCGCGTCGATGCTGGCTGGCGTCCACGACGACGGCGGCGCCGTGCCGCCGCGCATCGCGATCCACGGGTTCGGGCTGTTCGGCCCGAACGGGCCGCTGCCGACGCACCTGACCGAATACGCACACGAACGCGCGGCGCAGCACGACGACCCGACATTTGCCGCATTCGCGGACCTGTTTCATCACCGGCTGATCCTGTTGTTCTATCGCGCATGGGCCGACGTACAGCCGACGGTGAGCCTCGATCGGCCCGGACGCGCACGATTCGACGGCTATGTCGCGAGCCTGATCGGGCGGGCCGCGCATGGCGACCAGTCGAACGCACCGGCCGACGCCGACACGCTCGCGCCGCATGCGCGCTATTTCCATGCGGGTCATCTCGTGCGGCACACGCGCAACCCGGAAGGCCTCGTGCAGATCCTGCGCCGGCACTTCGGCGTCGACGCGCGCATCGTCGAGCACGTGCCGCAGTGGGTCGCGATCGAGCGCTCGCAGCGCTGCACGATCCGCGCGACACGGCCAACGTTGCGCGTCGGTGCCGTCGCGCTCGGCATCGCGGTGCGCGACGCGCAGTCGCGGTTCCGGATCGTGCTCGGCCCGCTGTCGCTCGACGCATACCGCCGCTTCCTGCCGGGTGGTCCGCACGCACGCCAGCTCGCGCAATGGGTGCGCGAATACGTCGGCATCGAATTCGACTGGGACGTGCAACTCGAACTGGCGGCCGACGCGGTGCCGGCGCTCGCACTCGGCGAGCCGCAGGGCATCGGCCGTACCGCGTGGCTCGGGCAGCGGCTCGAACCGGGCCCGGCCCGCGACCTCGTCGTCCGCTACGACGTGCGGCGCGGCGGCACGCCCCTTCATCGCGAAACCGCCTAACCGGGAACCGTCATGTCCGATATCGGCCGCGTCAACCTGTTCGGAAAACTGAATCCGTTCCTCTACGAGACGCTCGAGCAGGCGACCGGGTTCTGCCGGCTGCGCGGCAATCCGTACGTTGAACTCGCGCACTGGTTCAAGCAGATGCTGCAGCGGCCCGACGGCGACCTGCAGCGCGTGCTGCGACGCTTCGAGATCGACGAGGCCGCGATCGACCGCGGGCTCGTCGCCGCGCTCGACAAGCTGCCGCGCGGCGCGGGATCGGTGTCGGACCTGTCGGCGCACATCGACGACGCGGTCGAGCGCGCGTGGGTCTATGCGACGCTGAAATACGACGCGACGCGGATTCGCGGCGCGGTGCTGCTGCTCGCGATACTGAAGACACCGCAGTTGCGCAACGTGCTCGTGGCGATCACGCGCGAATTCGAGCGAATCGTGCCCGACGTGCTCGCCGACGCGCTCGAATCGATCGTCGACGGGTCGCCGGAGGCGCAGCCGGCCGGGCAGGCTGCGCAGAGCGGCGACACGGCGATGCGCGGCGCGACCACCGCTGCCGACGGCTCCGCACTCGCACGCTTCGCCGTCGACCTGACCGCCCGTGCGCGTGCCGGCGAGATCGATCCGGTGATCGGGCGCGATCCGGAGATCCGCCAGATCGTCGACATCCTGCTGCGGCGCCGGCAGAACAACCCGTTGCTGGTCGGCGAGGCCGGCGTCGGCAAGACGGCCGTCGCGGAAGGCTTCGCGCTGCGGATCGCCGCCGGCGACGTGCCGCCGTCGCTGCGCGACGTCGCGCTGTACCTGCTCGACATCGGGCTGCTGCAGGCCGGCGCGAGCGTGAAGGGCGAGTTCGAGAGCCGGTTGCGCGGCGTGATCGACGAAGCGATGTCGTCCGAGCGGCCGGCGATCCTGTTCATCGACGAAGTGCATACGCTCGTCGGCGCAGGCGGCGCAGCCGGCACCGGCGACGCCGCGAACCTGCTGAAACCGGCGCTTGCGCGCGGCCTGCTGCGCACGATCGGCGCGACCACGTGGTCCGAGTACAAGCAGTACATCGAGAAGGATCCCGCACTGACGCGGCGGTTCCAGCTCGTCCACGTGCACGAACCCGAAGAAGCGGCCGCGCTGACGATACTGCGCGGCCTGGCTGCAAAACTCGAGGCCCATCACCGCGTGCTCGTGCTCGACGACGCACTGCAGGCTGCAGTGACGCTGTCGCACCGGTATATTCCCGCCCGCCAGTTGCCGGACAAGGCGATCAGCCTGCTCGACACGGCCTGCGCGCGCGTCGCCGTCAGCCAGCATGCGGTGCCGGCACCGGTCGAGGACGCACGACGCCGCATCGACGGCCTGCGCGTCGAGCAGGAACGGATCGGGCGCGAGTGTGCGCTCGGTACCGGCGATGCCACACGGCGCGATGCGATCGACACCGAGATTTCGGCTGCACGGGCGGAACTCGACCGGCTCGACACACGCTGGCAAACCGAACGAGCCGCGCTGGCGGCGGTCGTCGCATCGCGTGCCGTGTTGCTCGACGACGATCCGTCCCACGCGCTCGATGCAGACGCCCGTACCGCCGCGCAGGCGCGTCTCGCCGCCGCCCAGCAGGCGCTGGCCAACCTGCAGGGCGATGCGCCGCTCGTGCTGCCCGCCGTCGACATGCACGCCGTGGCGGCCGTTGTCGCCGACTGGACCGGCATTCCGCTCGGCCGGATGGTGCGCGACGAGACGCAGGCCGTTCTGAAGCTTGCCGATACGCTCGGCGAACGCGTCGTCGGCCAGCGGCATGCGGTCGAACTGATCGCCGAACGCATCCAGACCGCACGCGCGAAGCTCGACGATCCGGCGAAGCCGCATGGCGTGTTCCTGCTGTGCGGCCCGTCCGGCGTCGGCAAGACAGAGACCGCGCTTGCGCTCGCCGACACGCTGTACGGCGGCGAGCACAACGCGATCACGATCAACATGAGCGAGTTCCAGGAGGCGCATACCGTGTCGACGCTGAAGGGCGCACCGCCCGGCTATGTCGGCTACGGGCAGGGCGGGGTGCTGACCGAGGCCGTGCGCCGGCGGCCGTATAGCGTCGTGCTGCTCGACGAGATCGAGAAGGCCCATCGCGACGTCCACGAGATCTTCTTCCAGGTGTTCGACAAGGGCTGGATGGAGGACGGCGAGGGGCGCGACATCGATTTCCGGCACACCGTGATCCTGCTGACGTCGAACGTCGGCGCCGATCGCGTGATGGCGCTATGCCGCGACCCCGAGCGCCTGCCCGACGCGCAAACGCTCGCCGATGCGCTGCGCGCGCCGCTGCTCGACGTGTTTCCGGCCGCGCTGCTCGGGCGGCTCACCGTCGTGCCGTATTACCCGCTCACCGACGCGACGCTCGCACGGATCGTCGCACTGCAGTTGCGGCGCATCGAGAAGCGGATCGACACGCATCACGGCATCCGGCTGCACTGCACCGACACGGCGACTGCGCTGATCGTCGAACGCTGCCGGACCATCGAATCCGGCGGCCGCCTGGTCGACGCGATCCTCACCCATACCGTGATGCCGCGCATCAGCCGCGCGATCCTGCAGGCCATGCTCGAAGGGCGTGTGCTGGCCTCGATCGAGGTGAGCGCGGCCGACGGCGAATTTGCCTACCGGTTCGACGAGGAGGCCACGACGTGAATCGCGTATTCACCCTCGACAGCCCGCACGGCGACGACCTGAAATTCCACACGCTCGACGGCAGCGACGAACTCGGCCGGCTGTTCGAATTCCGGATCGAGGCGCTGGCCGACAGCCATAGCCTGTCGCTGAAGGACATGCTCGGCAAGCCCGTGACGGTGCGCATCGAGCAGCAGGACCAGTCGACACGCCACCTGAACGGCATCGTTGCCCGCGCATCGCTCGCCGGCCGCCGCGCGGAGCGGTATTACGGCTACGAGTTGATCGTGCGCCCATGGCTGTGGCTCGCGACGCGACGCTCCGATTGCAGGATCTTCCAGCACAAGACCGTGCCCGAGATCGTGCAGGAAGTGCTGTCGACGTACGGCTTTCCGATCGAGAACCATCTCGCGGAAACGTACGCGCCGCGCGAGTATTGCGTGCAGTACAACGAGACCGATGCCGCGTTCGTGTCGCGGCTGATGGAGTTCGAGGGCATCTATTACTGGTTCCGGCATGCGGAGGACACGCATACGCTGATGCTCGGCGACGCGATGTCGTCGCATACCGCGCTGCCAGGCTACGAGACGATTCCGTACATAGCGCGCGACCGCACCGCGATCGCGGACGAGGAGCATATCGACGGCTGGCTGCCCGCGCAGGAGGTCAGCGTCGGCAAGCACCAGACCACCGACTACGACTATACGAAGCCGCGCGCCGATCTTTCGGCGCAGAAGGTCGATCCGCGTGGTCACGATCACGACAGCTTTGCGTCGTTCGAATGGCCGGGCGGCTATCGCGACGATGCGCCCGGTGCCCATTACAGCCGCGTGAGGCTCGAGGAACAGCAGGCGGAACACGAGCGAGCCAGTGCGGATACCGACGTGCGCGGTGCCGCGCCGGGTTACCTGTTCACGCTCGCGCATTGCCCGCGAGCGGACCAGAACCGCGAGTACCTGATCGTGCGGTGCCAGTACCGGTTTCAGGAGAACGCGTATGCGAGCGACCAAGGTGCGGAGGCCGTCGTGCATCAGACGATGATGCTCGTGCAGCCGTCGAGCCTGCCTTACCGGTCGCCGCGCGATACGCCGCGACCTCGCACCAACGGCCCGCAGACGGCGACCGTCGTCGGGCCGCCGGGCGAGGAAATCTGGACCGATCAGTATGGGCGCGTGAAGCTGCAGTTTCGCTGGGACCGGTACGGGCAGAGCAATCAGGATTCGTCGTGCTGGGTGCGGGTGTCGAGTCCCTGGGCCGGTGGTGGATTCGGCGGTGTGCAGATTCCGCGGGTGGGTGATGAAGTCGTCGTCGATTTCCTGAACGGCGATCCGGATGAGCCGATCGTCACCGGGCGGGTTTTCAACGGCGAGAAGATGCCGCCGTGGGGACTGCCGGGGAGTGCGACGCAGAGCGGGCTGCTGTCGAGGTCGTCGCCGGGCGGGACGACCGACCATGCGAACGCGTTCCGGTTCGAGGACAAGAAGGGCGCCGAGCAGCTGTGGATGCATGCGGAGCGGAACTTCGATGCGGAGACAGAGGCCGATCACACGCTTTCCGTTGGGAACAACCATACGCATACGGTCGGGAACGACGAAACGATGCAGGTCAAGAACAACCGGCAACGCAGTGTGGGGCAGAACGAGACGGTCAATATCGGGCAGAACCGGGTCGCGCAGATTGGGGCGAACGAGACGCATGGGGTGACGGGGAATCGCACGCGGACCGTTGGGCAGAACGAATCCGTGACGATCGCCGCCAATCGCGATGCGACCATCGGTGGCGTGCACAACGAGACGGTCGCGAAAGCCAAGACCGAAACGATCGGTGAAGGCAAGACGCTGAGCGTGGGGCAGCTTTATCACACGACATCACAGGACATGAAGACGCAGGTCGCGTCCACGCATACCGAAGAAATCGGTGCGCGCACCTCGACGATCGCAAACGCGCATACGCACACGGTCGGCGGCGAACACACCGTCAACGTCGGCGCGAACCATACGACGAACGTGCAGCATCAGGTGGTCGTCAACGCGGGCGACCAGCTTTCGCTCGTCTGCGGGATGTCGAGCATCGTGATGAAGAGCGACGGCACGATCACGATCCAGGGCGTCAATGTCGCGTCGACCGGCACGGACACCCATCGCGTGAACGGCAAGACGGTGACGTCGTCGGCGACCGCCGAGCACACGGTCGAAGGCGCCGTCCTGAAACTGAATCCGTGACGGAGGTCCGCACGCATGCAGAACTGGCAGCCGACCAATCCGATAGAGCGCAGGTTCATGGATGCGCATTCGGACTGGATGAGTTTCGCGAAAGAGCGGGACGCGCGATTGATGATCTGGCAGACCGACGAGACGGATGCGGAGCTCGTGCGGCTCTATTTCCAGGTTCAGGACGAGACGTCGTGTGCGGTCAGGACGATGCGCGCGTCGTTCGTCAATGAAGCCGGTTATGCAAGAGCGTTGACGGATGAACTCATCGCCTTCTACGACAGTCGGCGAGAGGGGTCCGCTGCGCAGGGCGTACGGGCGGACTGGCAGCCGCCGCACGACGACGGCAAGAATTCGATGCTGTATCTGTTCGCGGTTGCCGACAGCCTGATGCAGCACCACCCCGATATTTTTCCGGCGATGGTATTCGTGCTGGAGCCGGTGAAATTGCGGGATGACGCGGCGTGGGTACGGTGGATGGACGATTTGCTGTCGATCATCGCGGTCGCGCCGCAGCTTGCCGAGCGTGTGCGCTTCGTCGTGCCGCGTATCGATATCGCGCCGTTTGCGGCGTTGATGCATCGGCATCGCGCCGCGGTGCGCGTCGTGCACGGCAAGTATTCGATGGCGAGCGTGCCACGAGAGTTACTGGCGGAATCGGGCGAGCGCGGGCCGAGCGGCGAGTTTCGACGGCATTTCGTGATGCTGACCGAGATGATCGAAGGCGGTAGTCCTGCTCGGCTGGAGGAACTGCGCGCGGCGGCGCTGAAGGTCGCGGAGCGCGAGCAGTGGTTCGATCAATGCGTGGTCGTGCATTTGATTGCGGGGGCCGCGTATCTGAAATGGCGTGATCGTGAGAGGGCGATCAATGCGTATCGGAGCGCGGCCAGCAGCGGCACGCGTGCGGTTGAAGCCGGACATCCGGCGGGGCACAAGCTCGTGGCGAACGGGTTGTTCGGCGAGGCGAGCGTGCATTTGACGCACAAGGATTATGCACACTCGGCGTATTGCTACGAGCGCGCGGTGGCGTCGACCACGGCGGCGAAGGACGGGCTGATGACGGTCGAGGCCTGGCGGATGAGCGCGGTGTGCTGGGAGCGGGCAGGGGAGCGCGAGCACGCGCTGGAGGCCGGGTTCAATGCGCTCGATGCGGGGTTGATGATTGACGAGCCGATGCGGGCGAACAGCAGTCTGCCGACGGTTGTCGAGTGGATGGTGTCGCAGCTGGGCACGCAGGACCGACGGCGCAACGCGTTGAGCGAGAAGGTCGCGGCGTTGCGTGGCGGGCGTTGAGCGGGAGGCGAAACCTTGGCACTTCTCGCCGTCAAGCATCTCGATCCCGTTGTTGGCGTGGACGTTCATTCGGTGCTGGTCACGCCGGGAACGCCGCCGGTGTTCCTGCCGCATCCGCATGTCGGTTTCATGCTCGATCTGCGCGAATACATCCAGGCGGCGAAGGCCGTAGTCGGCTGCATTGCGATGATGATCGTGCAGGAGCAGGTGACCGAGTACATCGAAGATCATCCCGACGATGTGACGAAGCTGGAACACCTGGCCGATGAGGCGGACCAGCAAGTCAATGACCTGATGGGCAGCGGCAAGCTGCCGGACTTCAAGAACGATCCCACCGTCACGGAGGGGATGAAACTGGCGAAAGAGGCCAACAAGATCAAGAGCCGCATCAGCGACGATCTTGGCTCGAACGTCGGGTCAGGTGGCGGCAGCGGCCGGCCGATTTTCGTGAATGGGATGATGCGGGCCACGGCCGGGACGCATGCGTATCACGTCCCGGGTTTGCATTTTCCGCTTGGCGAATCGTTCGCCCCGCCGCCGGCCGAGTTCGAACCGTCAAATGACGGGGAGTCGTTCATGGGCAGCAAGACGGTGCTCGCCAACAACGATCCGCTGTCTTACATGGCGCTTGAAGCGTTGAGTTGCTGGTCGATCGGGATGGAGCCGCCTCCGCACAACAGCGCACATACGGATCGAACCTATCCGTCGATGCCGAGTTCGGTGATGCTGCCGATTCCGGCGGGGCGGCCGGTGTTGGTGGGCGGGCCGCCGATCATGAACATGGCTGCGGCGGCGAAGGGGTTGTTCAAGGCGTTTCGCGGCTCCAAATGGGCGAAGGCGCTGGCGGACAAGCTTCATTTGAAGCCGGGGTTCTTGCGCTGCAAGGTGTTGCATGCCGAGCCGGTGGACGCGACGACGGGTGAAGTGATCGTGGAGCAACGCGACTTCACCGTACCGGGGCGATTGCCGCTCGAGTGGGATCGATATTATTCAAGTCACGATACGCATATCGGCGTCGTTGGCGTGGGTTGGCAGACGCCAGCCGATATCCGGTTGGAGCTGTTGCCGCACGGCGACGGGATCGGCGCGGTCGCCTATCTTCCCGATCATACGACTGCGTTCGATGCACTGCCCGTGACCGAGGGCTGGCCCTCTTGCGAAAGCGACTGGCAGCAAGCGGATGGACTGTACCGACTGTCCGACCAGCTAGTGTTGCGCACGCGCGAAAGCATCGAGTACCGATTCACGTTACCGCCGCAATCGCGGCAGACGATTGCCTTGGCGAGAAGCGATTCGAGACTGACTCTACCGATCCAGTGCATTTCCGATCTGAACGGAAATGCATGGGTCTTCAAACGCGATCAGGGCGGAAGCCTCGAGCATATCGCCGAACGGAGTCGGGATGGAGCAACGGGCCGCGTCATCGCATGCGAGATCCGCATCCCCCGTCGTGACGCGAATGGCCCCGGGCATGCCGGGTGGCTGACCGCATTGACGCTTGTCGACGCGAATGGGCACGCGCACCCGCTCGTCACCTACGAGCATGATCGAGATGGCCACTTGCGTGCTGTGGTCGATGCAATGGGATACCCGTATCGCTTCGATTATGACGACGGGCACCGGATCGTCGGTCATACGACCGCGCGGGGCGTGTCATTTCTTTACCATTACTGCGCCGATGACGACGGCGTTTGGCGCGTCGACCATGCCTGGGGCGACGATGGCCTGTTCGATTACCGATTTGCGTACGATCGCGCACGAATGCAGACATGTATCACCAATTCGTTGGGGCATACGACAGTACTGCAACTGAACGCGCGGGGCATGCCCGTATTCGAACTGGGGCCGCTCGGCGGTGTCACGAGTTACCGGTACGAGGCAAAGGGACGCACGAGTGCGCTGACCGATGCCGCGGGACGTATCACGTCATGGGCATACGATCGGTACGGCAATCTCGTGACGCAAACGCTGCCGGATGGCAGATCGATTCGAACCGAGTATGACGCTAACCATCATCCGGTCTGTGTGACGTTGCCAGGCGAGCGACAATGGCGCTACGAATGGGATGAGCGAGGCAACCTACTTGCACAAACGACGCCATCGGATGCGACCTCTCGTTACCAGTACGACGCATACGGGCAGCTCGTCGCACAGCTCGGGCCTTGCAGCGACATTTCCCAACTCGAATACGACCGCGACGGTCAGTTGGCTGCGGTGACGGATCCACTCGGCCATCGAACGTTCTATCGGCACGATGCGCGAGGAAATCTCGTCGAAGTGATCGACGCACTGGGGCAGACAAGTCGTTACGAATACGACCGCAATGGCAATTTGACGCGCGCGATCGAGCCGAGCGGAAAGGAGATTCTGTGCGGGTACGATGCCGACGGCAACCTGACGCACTATCGCGACCCGGCAGGCCATACGGCGGAACTACAGTATTCAGCGCTAGGGCGGATGATCAAACGGCAATCGCTGGACGGCACCCACGTCAGGTATCAGTACGATACGGAAGGGCAACTCGTTGGCGTCGTCAACGAGCGCGGCGAACCATACCAGCTCAAGCGCGACGCGTTGGGCCGGATCGCCGAAGAAGTCGACTACTGGGGCCAACTGCGTCGCTACGAGTATGGTGACTTCGGCGAACTGCGACGTAGTGTCGACCCGGCCGGGCAGGCTGTCCTCTACCTGACCGACAGGTTCGGGCGCGTCGTGCAGAAGCAGGTCGCGGATTCCAGACAGGCTGCCGGCTTTCGCGTCGAGACATTCGAATACGACCGCATCGGCAGGCTCGTCGAGGCGCGGAATCCGGACAGTCGCCTCGAATTTTGCTACGACGACGCTGGCCGCATCATCGAAGAAAGGCAAGGCGACGATTTCGTCATCGCCTACCGGTACGACACAGTTGGACGACGCGTGGAGCGCCGAACACAGCTCATGACCGATCGCGAAACGGTGACGCACACCGTACGCTATGGTTACGACGCTTTCAGTGCCGTCGCCTCGATCCAGATCGACGATGCCGCACCCGTCACGCTCGAGCGGGATGCGCTTGGCCGAATCTGTGTGGAATACCTCGGCGAGGCGTTGCGGCGCGAGTTGGCGTACACACAGGAAGGGCAACTGGCGCGGCAAACGTTGTTGTCCGGTGCCGGCGTTCTCTTTGCCACCGAGTACGGATACGATGCCAACGGCGAGATGACCGAGAAGCGCGACTCCCGCCTTGGTATCGAGCGTTTCGATTACGACCCGATGGGCAAGCTGACCGCTTATCTCGACCCGGGCGGAAAACTGCACCGCTTCCTGCACGACCCTGCAGGCGATCTGTTGACGACGAGAGGCAACCCGGGCCATCGCACCGAGGTGCCGGACCAGACATCGCCGGTCGATGCCTGGGTACGCGTAGGCGAGCACGACGGCTGTCACTATACGTTCGACCGTACCGGCAACCTGATACGCAAGCGTGACGCGCACCAGGATTTGCGGTTGCGATGGGACGGCGACGGGCTGCTGATCGAAACGTTGATGCTGCGCGCGTATGCGGACCCGGCGATCGCGGCTAGTCGTATTCATACCCGCTATGCGTACGACGTCTTCCAGCGACGCGTCCGGAAGACTACGCGGGTCCTCGGCAAGCCTGACGCGCCGGCCGGGTCAGAGTCAGCATCGACAGTCGGGGGGCATCGTAACGATTACTTTTGGGACGGCGACGCGTTGGTGGGCGAAATAACGCGCCCGTGCCAGAACGTCGATGTGCCGTTCACGAACGTTGCCACCGAGCCGAATCCCGGCTGGGGAGCGTACCCGGTCGACATATCGCCAGCGGATGGCTGCGGAGAATCGTACGTGTGGGTTTATTACCCGGGTACGTTTCGGCTGCTGGCAGCGATGCGACACGTACCGAAGATCGATTCGGATCAGGCGACGGCGGCGTCGAAATCTGCAGCGCGCAACGTGTTCTTCCATACCGAACCGAACGGAGCGCCGACACGACTGACCGATCAATTCAATGCAATCGTCTGGGAGGGGCGCTACGGGGCGTGGGGGCACGTCAGCGCAGCCGGGATGCATGCTGCCGATGATCAGCGACTGCGGCTCCTGGGACAGTACGAGGACTGGGAAACGGGCCTGCACTACAACCGATACCGATATTACGATCCGGTAATCGGGAGCTTTGTCAGTCAGGATCCCCTCCGAATCGATGGTGGAATCAACCCCTACCAATACGCGCCCAACGTACTTGGCTGGAGAGACCCGCTCGGTCTCAAACGAGAGGAAACGCCCTTTGAGGGTTATCAACGAATCCGGTCATTTCGGGAAAGAAGAGGGCTCGACCTGCCAAACAACCCTGATGGCCGGTTCAAGACGGGAGACAAATTGGGATCGATCGGCACGATCTTGGGCTCGGATCGCGTGTACGGAATCAATTCCACTTTGCGGGAGACCCAGGATTTCCAAATGACGCGGGCTTGGCGGGAAAGTCTCGGCCTTGATGGGTCAAAGGGAAACACGTTTCAATTTCTATTTCATTCCGAGGCGGGCACGTTATTGCTGGGACATCGTGAAGGCTTGCTCGGCGATGAGGTCACCCTGATCAACGACCGGACGACATGCGCCCCTGCTTGCAGACCGATGCTGTCCCGGCTGCTGGCCCCGCTGGGAATTGGCCGCTTGACGGTGTATTCCGGTGGTTCGATGTCGCAGATAGCACGCGTGGACGTTTATACGAGAGGCGGGCGGCACGAATGCATGACCGGCAAGCGCGATCCCAAGTTGTAACGTCCGCACGCCCTATGCCCCAAGTTCGGGGCACTCGTCGCAGCACGTCCAACCGTATTCGACCTTGACCTCCGCGTGAATCGCCTTGATGTGCGCCAGCAGTGCATCGTTGCTCACGCGGCCTCGGTGCGGCTTGTTCTGCGCAACACGTTGCCGCCGCTGATGAAAGCCGCTGGGGCTCACATCGAGCGCCTCGCACAGCACCGAAATCGGCCAGTGACGGCGATTGCGCTCGATAAAGACGTACTTCACGTCGAGTCCTTCGCGAAGTACGCACAGGCCTTTTTTAGGATGTCGCGCTCCATCTTCAGCCGCGCCACTTCGGCACGAAGTCTCGACATCTCCATCTGCTCTGGGCTTACCGGCTTCGCGCCCGCTCCGCCAAGCGCCGCGCAGACGGTGGCTTCTATCGGGCAAAAGCCGCTCGATCAACAGGCTGCGGTCGAAGAAGCGCGTCGCATCGCTGCGGGTGGAGCGGCCGCCGGCTCGGAATCGGTGATTGATCGCTTGCGCCGGATCTCGCGGTCGTAATCAGATAGGCCGCGCGCCGGCGACGACGGCGCGCGGCAAACAGAGGCGAATCGTGCCGATCGATGTGGCTTATTTTTTAGTTGACATAACGTGAATTATCGACATAACTGGTTGTAGTGGCTAGATTGAAATGTCCGCTTTTGGCTACATAGAAATGTCCGCTTTCGGGCCGCGTAAGCTATCCGGCCGCCGGTTGTCCGGCGCCGGAGGCTGCGATGGCTGCAACGGAGCGGATCACGATGACGATGCGCGAACTGGACCGATTCAAGGTCATTCAGGACGTGGCGGACGGCAAGCTCAAGCCGTGGCGTGCAGCGGAACGGTTGGAGTTGACGACACGGCAAGTTCGCCGGCTGGTCGCCCGGCTGCGCGAGCACGGTCCAGCGGGTTTGGTGTCGGGACACCGGGCGAAGCCCGGCAACCGCCGTCTGGATCCAGGAGCCGCCGACCGGGCGCTGTCGATCATCCGAGATCGCTACGCCGATTTCGGGCCGACGCTGGCCTGCGAGAAGCTCTGGGAGTGTCACGGCATTGGGCTGGCCAAGGAGACGGTCAGGAAGCTGATGACGGACGCTGGGCTCTGGATTCCGCGCCGGCAACGACCGCCGAAGGTCTACCAGCCGCGAGCGCGTCGGGCGTGTCTGGGCGAACTGATCCAGATCGACGGCAGCGATCATCGATGGTTCGAGGAACGGGCGCCGGCCTGCACGCTGCTGGTGTACGTCGACGACGCGACGAGCCGGTTGATGATGCTGCACTTCACGCAGACCGAATCGACCTTCAGCTACTTCGAGGCCACGCGGGCGTATATCGAACGCCATGGCAAGCCCGGAGCGTTCTACAGCGACAAGGCCAGCGTGTTCCGCAACGTGAAGCCAGGCAAGACCGGTAACCGTGTGACGCCGTTCGGCCGCGCGATGGTACGAGCTGAACATCGACACGTTCTGCGCGAACAGCAGTTCAGCCAAGGGGCGCGTCGAGCGCGCACACCTGACGTTGCAGGACCGATTGGTCAAGGAGATGCGATTGCGCGGAATCAACACGGTGGCCGACGCCAACGCATACGCGCCCTCCTTCATGGCCGCCTACAACACACGCTTCGCGAAGCCGCCGAAGAGTGACTTCAATGCGCACCGGCCGCTGCGGGCCGACGAGAGTCTGGACTTGGCGCTGACGTGGCGCGAGCCGCGGAAAGTAACGAAGTCGCTGACGGTGCAGTACGACCGGGTGCTGTACTTGCTGGAGGACACGCCGGAGAATCGGAAGTTGATTGACCGGCAGATCGAGGTGTGGGAGTACCCGGATGGACGGATTGAACTACGGGCTGACGACCGGGTGTTGGACTACAGACAGTACGACCGCCTAACCGAAATCGATCAAGGCGCCGTCGTTGAGCACAAGCGCTTGAGTCATGTGCTGCAGGTCGCGCAAGCGCTTCAGGCGCAACGCGATAACAGCCGAATCGGTAAAGCGCCGTCACGGACACATCGCGGCGACTCAACCCGGACCAATCGAAACGACCCGCAAGCGGGAAAGAAGAAGCAACGCGAGATCACGCAGGCCGACGTCGAGCATGTGATCGTGGATCTGGCGCAGCGTCGGCAAACCGCCAAGCCAGCAGGCAAATCTGGCCGACGGTCTGCAAAAGCTGGAGAAACAAGCGTGAGCGCCCTGCCCGTTCAGGCGCCGACCTTCGACACTGCGTAACGGTCAAGACGAGAAAGCAGAAGCAGCAAAACCAACCTAAAAACCGGACATTTTTAAATAGCTGGAAGGTGGACATCTGAATCCGGGTATGACACTGGTTGTAGTGGCTAGATTGAAATGTCCGCTTTGTGCGGCGGAATTCTTGGACTATCAGGAGCTAGTCCATGTACTCATACGAAGAACGCATCCGAGCAGTCAAGCTCTACTTGGAGCTTTGAATACGCGTTCCTATCCTTCTAGATTCGACGTTACGTTACGCGACGAACCGGATCGCGTTGTCCTCGATGGCAGCCTGGTTGCCGTATTGCCAAGTGATGTTGCGGTGTTCATGTCCGATCGGCAGACCCGAGTAGATCGGCAGGCCGATGCCGCCCAGCACGTCGACAAGCATCTGCTCGAGCGTGAAATCCGCGCCGTCCGGGATCGGGCAGCGCGTGAATTGCCCGAGCACGAACGCGCGGGCCCCATCGAACGCGCCGCTCAGACGCAGTTGCGTCAGGCTGCGGTCGAGCCGGTAGCCGAATTCCGTCACGTCCTCCAGCAGTACAATCGCGTCGCGTGAGCGAAGCGACCAGCGTGTACCCGCGACGCTCGCGAGCACCGTCACGTTGCCGCCGCACAGACGTCCCCGCACCGCACCAGGGGCGCCGGACAAATGCCGCAGGCTCAGCGGCGCGCGTTTGCCACCGGTCAGCACGGCGCGCATGTCGGCACGCGTCGCGTCGTCGACCTTGGTCGCCAGGCTGTGGAATGTCGGACCGTGCAACAAGCGCACGCCGGGCCGGTCTGCAAGCGCGCAGAATAGCGACGTCGCGTCGGAAAAACCGATGATCGTCTTCGGCGTCGCGATCTCGTCGGGCAGGTGCTCGAGCAGATGCGCGCAACCGAATCCCCCTCGCGCGAGCCAGACGATATCGATTGACGGATCCATCAAGGCGCGCCGCAGATCGCCCGCGCGCTCCTCGGCGGTACCGGCGAAATAGCGGTACCGGCTGCCGAGATGTGCGCTCGTCGTGACCTTGAAGCCCCAGCTTTCGACGAGCGCGATGCCGCGCTCGATTCCTTGCGGATCGGGCACACCCGCGGGCGCGACGATGCGCACTGTCTTGCGTCTCGATTCCATTGAACGGATACCGTGAGGATAAGAACCCGCTGAATATACCTGACACCTCTCGCGAGCCGCTCACACCTGCGAGGCGACCTTGAACGCGGGGAGAGGCCATTCTCCGTCGCCCGCGAATCCGATTCGCTTCCACCGCTTGAGAATCACAGTCGATGCAAAATCGCCGGCCGATCGATGCGGATCCCACACCGGGAACAGGCCCGGGCACCGAACTCGCGCGCCGCCCTCCCCGACCACGTGGACGTGGCCTTTGCCGATCCGCATTGCCGTACCGGATACGTGCGCGAACCACGACGTTCGATTCAGCGAGCGGCAATCGGTGATTCGCTCAGCATCGTATCGGCGATATCGAGCATCGCGCGCAAGCGATCCATATGCCGAAGGTCATGGTGGTAACCCACCCATATGTCTCTGGATGGAGGCGGTTCCGGCGTCTCGATGCGCTGCACTGCCGGTACCGCGTCGCCCAGCGGTCGCGGCAGCACCGCGATGCCCATGCCTGCCGCGCACATCCGGGCCTGAACGGCTCGGCTCGTGCTGGTGAACACGCGCGGCGACTGCGGGAACCTGTCGAGCAGCCAGGCGACGTCGGGGAAATGAGACTGCGCCGTGTTCATCACGATCAACCCCACCGAAGCAGGATCGCGCCGCAACGCACGTATGGTTTCGGCCGTGCCGTAAAGACCGTACGGAACGGTCATCAGGCGGCGCTGGACAATGTCCGGTTCGGTGAAAGGAACGATCCGGAACGCCAGGTCGGCCTCGCGACGCGACAGGCTCAGCAATCGGTAGCTCGCGATCACTTCCGGCACCACGGCCGGATGCCGGCGCACCAGTTCCGCCAGCACAGGCGTCAGCACGTAGCCGGCGAACCACTCTGCGCACGAGATGCGCAAGATGCCTTCGAGGCGATCGTGATTACCGGCCAGACGCCGCTCCATGGCCAGCGCGGCGTTTTCCATCGCTTCGGCCATGCCAAGCACGGTATCCCCGGCGTCCGTGAGCACCAGCCCATCCGCGGTCCTGCGGAACAACGCCTGCCCGGCTTCATCCTCCAGCGCCTTGATCCGGCGGCCGATCGTCGGATGGCTCACGCCCAGGCCTCGGGCTGCCGCACCGAAAGATCCGCCCCGCTTGACGGCCAGAAAGACCCGGACATCACTCCATTCCATGCGAGGAACCTTCGTTCAAAAATGTACGCTCAATATACAAGAACGACCATTCACAAACAATTGTGTACGTCTCACCATGGTGGTGTTCATCAATCGAACCGGCCCGCTCGGGGCCGGCGTCTGCGGAGTGTGAAGACATGGGCAAACGCATGTCGGCGTGCCCCGTCGAGCGTATCGAAACGCGGAATCGAGCAAAAGGAGAAACACATGAACAAAACCTGGTTGATTACCGGCTGCTCCGGCGGCTTCGGCCTGCATCTCGCACGCGCGGCAGCCGCGCGCGGCGACCACGTGGTGGCAACGGCGCGTACGCCGGAAACGCTACGCGATCTGGCACGGCGTTATCCGGACACGCTGCGTGTCGCAGCACTGGACGTGACGAAGCCGGAGACGATACAAGCGGCCATTGCCTTGACGACTGAAACGTTCGGCAGGCTGGACGTGCTCGTCAATAACGCCGGCCATGGCTTCATGGGCGCAATCGAAGAAGGCACGCCGGAGGAATACCGGCCGTTATTCGATGTGAACGTGTTCGGGCTCATCGAGACGACGCGTGCGGCGTTGCCGCTGATGCGGCGCACCGGAGGCGGCAGGATCGTAAACCTGTCGTCCGGTGCGGGCATCGCCGGCTCGGGGGGCCGCGGCTATTACAACGCGACGAAGTTCGCAGTCGAAGGCCTGTCGGAGGCCCTCACGCAGGAAGTCGAACCGATGGGCATTCGCGTGATCATCGTGGAGCCCGGCCCGTTTCGAACCGAATTCCTGGGGCGCTCGATCGCGGTCGCCAAGCAGCAAATCAGCGCCTATTCGGCAACCGCGGGCTCCGCGCGCAGCTATCGCGACAGCAACGACGGACATCAGGCAGGCGATCCGGCCAAAGCCGCCGCGGTGATCATCCAGGCGATCGACTCGGACGATCCACCCTTGCACCTGCCGATCGGACCGAGTGCCCATGCAATTGCGGAGCGCAAGCTGAAGGCGTTCCGCCAGGACATCGACGCGTGGCGCGCGCGCTCCATCGCGACCGACTTCGATTGACGGTCCCGGGCCGACGCAACGGTCGGCCCGAAAAAAGAATCTCGGACACGCGGCCGGTCCTCGAGCATCGGTTCGGAGACCGCCGTCCGCTTGCACGCCGGCGAACGACAAGTCGCTCGCCGGGCGGCCGGCTTACATCGGAGGCGCTACCCCATCCTTCTCGACCACGATCTGGCGTCCGTCGTATGCCCCGTCCTTGCCCGGCGTAGCCACGACGAAGATCTTCTTGCCCGTCGACAAATCGGCGCGCGTCGCCGGGACCAGCGTCACGACCGGTGCGTCGGGCGGCACGTTGATCGTGTTGCTGCCGCCCTTGTATGAAAGCTTGAGATCGCGCCCGCTCGTGCCTTGAACGACGGTATCCACATTCGCGTTCGTCATCGAGCTGTTCGCGCCGAGATCCCATGCGTAGTGGCCTTCACCCATGCCGCGCGCGGCTTCGGGGAATACGAGCACTTCCTTCGCGATCAACTTGCCGTTCTCGCCCGGCATGGCTGCCGCGCCCACGTAGGAACCGGGCTTGATATCGGAAAGCTGAATCGCTTTCACCGCGTTCACGTTGGCCGACGCTGCGATATTGATGAGCACGGTATCGCCGCTGCGGCGGTGTACCTTCAGACTGTCTCCGGAAAACGAGACGATGTCGCCGCGAATGCGCTCGGGCTTGACCGCGACGGATTGCGCGAACGCAGTGCCGGCCAGCGTAGCCGCGACGACGGAGACAACGAGTTTGAGTCGAATGGACATGAATGCTCCTGTGAAGAGGTTGCGATCGAGAACGTCACCGGCGCGGGCTCCTGGGCCGGAAGCTCAGGAGCCGCCAAACCAGTTGTATCCCTGGTTTTCCCAATAACCGCCCGGGAATGCGTTGGTCACCGTGATGGCGACGATGTGTTTGGGATTCTTGTAGCCGAGCTTGGTCGGCATGCGCAGCTTCATCGGGAAGCCGTACTTCGCCGGCAAGACGCTGCCGTCATAGGTGAGCGTCAGCAGCGTTTGCGGATGGAGCGCAGTCGGCATGTCGATGCTCGTCCAGTAGTTGTCGGCGCAATGCAGCGCGACGTACTTCGCGGTGGTGTCGGCGCCGGCACGCAACAGGAAGTCGGAAAATCGCACACCGCCCCACTTCCCGATCGCGCTCCACCCTTCGATGCAGATATGCCGCGTAACCTGGCTTTCCTGCGGCAGCGCATGGAGCTCGTCGAGCGTCCACGCACGCTTGCCCTTGACCAGCCCGCCGAGCTGGAGCCGATATCTCGCCGCATCCACGTCCGGCACCTGGTCGATGTCGTAGTACGCATTGAACGGAAAGGGCCGCGTGATCATCGACTCCGGATACGTCGGCGCAAGCTTGCGCGGATCGAAGAGCGACGCCTGCACGTCGTCGTTGAACGACGACACGCGGCGCAGCATCGTGTTGACCGATTGGTCGTCGGTCAGGTCGCAGCCGGAAAGCAGCATCAGGCCGCCTAGCGTGAGGATCCGCTTGCCGAACAGGCGGCGTTGCGTCGACTGGAGTGCGTTGCGCGCATCCTTGACGATCGCATGCGAATCGAGCTGCGCGAAACGGTCGGCACGCGGCGAACGTTTTGGTTCATTCATGATCAGCGCCCTCGAATCATCGTGAGCAATGAGCGCGGAACGAGCGCGACCATCACGACGTGAACGGCAAAGAAACCGACGAGCACGCTCATCGCGACGAAATGAACGATGCGCGCGTTGTCGAATCCGCCCATCAATGTCCTCAGGACCGCAAACTGCACCGGTTTCCAGATGGCGAGCCCCGAAAGAACGAGCAGCACGATATCGGCGAGCGCGCCGATATACGCGAACTTCTGCACGGCGTTGTACCGGGCGGGATCATCGTGGACCAGCTTTCCGCGCAGCGCGGCGGCGAGGTCGGAAAGGAGCGCGCGCATGCCGAGCGGCAACAGCTTCCTGCGCAACCGCCCTGTTGCGATGCCGAGCACGAGATAGGCGAACAGGTTGCCGACCAGGATCCACATCGCCGCGAAGTGCCAGAGGAGCGCGCCGCCCAGCCAGCCTCCAAGCGTGATGGAAGGCGGAAACGTAACCGCCCTGAAAATCGGCGACGCGTTGTAGACCTGCCAGCCGCTCATGCACATGGCGATGACTGCGGCGGCATTGAGCCAGTGGAAAAGACGAACCCACAGCGGATGAATCGTCGAGCGTCTCAAAGCGAACTTCCTCGTGACCTTGCGGATGGTGCATGCACAATGCCGTGGCGACATGCGGGTGACGAGAAGGATCGCAATTGCCCCGACGTACCGGTATCGGTCGAACGACCGACCCCGGCCGAACGCCCGTCGAGCCGATATCGGCGGCCCGTCGCACTCGTTGACATCGGAACCGATCGGTCCATATAATGGCGCTACATTCAAGCACCGCATCGTTTGCGAAACTGACCGATGGCAAATCCGGCTGGCGTGGGCCGTCCGCGCGAATTCGAACTTGGCGATGCCGCGCGCGACGCGATGGACGTTTTCTGGGACCGCGGATATGAAGGCGCGTCCCTGCCCGACCTGATGGCCGGCACCGGCTTGTCGCGCGGCAGTCTCTACAAGGCATTCGGCGACAAGAAGGCGTTGCTGCTGGCGGCGCTCGACCTGTACATGGCCGACGGGCTCAAGGCGACCGCGGACATCCTGTCGCAACCCGGCCCCGTGAAGGATGCGATTCGCGATTCGCTGCTGCGCTATGCGCGCCTGTCCGTCGGCGACGCGGGCCGGCGCGGGTGCCTCGCGGTCGCGATGACCACCGAACTGGCCGCGCGCGACGCGGATGTCGCTGAGCGCACCGGGCGCATGTTCCGGCGCCTGCAGCAGCTCTATGCGGGCGCGATCGTCCGCGGCCAGGCGAGCGGCGAGATCGCCGAGCAGGACGAACAGGTACTGGCGCGTTTGCTCGTCTGCCAGATCGAGGGCATGCGCGTGCTGGGGAAAACCGGCGTGCCCGAGAGCGACATGCTCGCGCTGGTCGACCGTACGATGCGCACCCTCGACTGATTTTTTTTACCCAATTTGGAACCGATTGGTTCCGTATAGAGAGGCATCAATGTCACGAAATGATCCCGTATCACCCGACCCGCGCCGCTGGGCCATGTTTTCGGTCCTGCTCGTCGGTGCGTTCCTCCCGCCGCTGGACTTCTTCATCGTCAATGTCGCGCTGCCGTCGATCCGCGCGGAACTGGGCGCCTCGTCGTCGGCCGAGCAACTCGTCATTTCGTCGTATGCGGGCCTGTATGCGGTGACGCTGATCACCGGCGGGCGCTTGGGCGACCTGTTCGGCCGCGGCCGCGTGTTTTTCCTCGGGTTGATCGGCTTTGCGATCGCCTCGACGCTGTGCGGTCTCGCAAGTTCGCCGTGGACGCTCATCGTCGGTCGCGCGTTGCAGGGTGTGACGGCCGCGATCATGGCGCCGCAGGCGCTCGCTTCGATCCAGGCGATCTTTCCTGAATCGGAAAAGCCGCTCGCACTCAGCTTGTACGGCGCGGTGTTCGGTCTCGCAGCCGTGGTCGGGCAGGCGCTGGGCGGGATCCTGATCTCGCTGAACCTGTTGAACCTGGGCTGGCGCACGATTTTCCTCGTCAACCTGCCGCTGGCGATCCTGGTCGTCCTGTTCGGGATTCCGCTGTTGAAGGAAACGCGTGCGCAGCATGCACGCAAGCTCGACCTCGGCGGCACCGCGCTGTCGATGCTCACGCTGGGCGCGCTGATCGTGCCGCTGATCGAAGGGCGCGAAGCAGGCTGGCCCGGATGGGCATGGGTGTCGCTGCTCGCGGTGCCGGCCCTCGCCTGGTTCTTCTGGCGCTACGAGCGCCGGCTGGGACGCAGCGGCGGCGCACCGCTGCTCGATCCGGCCGCGCTGCGCGCGCCGGGGCTGAGCCGAGCGTTGCTGATCGCGCTGCTGCTGTACTCGATCGGCGCGTTCTTCCTGCTGTTCTCGGTGTATCTGCAGAATGCGTTGCACGTCGACGCGCTGAGCGCGGGCCTCGTGTTCTTGCCGTTCGGCGTGGGGTTTCTGCTCGGCCCGTTGTCGACGCCTTTGTGCACACGTGTCATCGGCGCGTACGTCAATCCGTTCGGGATGAGCCTGGAGATCGTCGGGCTCGTCGGCCTCGCGTGGTTGATCGATGCCACGCCGATCGGGATGCCGCTCGCTACCGTGCCGCTCGCCGTCGTTCTCTTCGTCATCGGTTTCGGACAAGGCCTCGCGCTGCCGACGCTGATGCGCATGGTGACGGGGCGCGTCGCACCGGCGCTTTCCGGCATGATCGCCGGCATCGCCAGCTCGACGCTGCAGGTCAGCACGTCGCTCAGCGTGGCGATCATCGGCGGCATTTTTTATACGGCGCTCGGCACGCGCCAGGATCCTGCGGCCATCGCTCACGCGTTCATCGTCGCCCTCCTGGCGATCTCGTTGTTCCTCGCCGTCGGCGCCGCGCTGGGTATCTCGCTCGCACGCGCACCTGCCGCGCCCGCTCCGATGCGCGCTGCCGCCCGGCCGGGCTTCGGCCCCGAACGCAAACGGCCGTAATCGTCCGTATCGACATTCATCGTTCATGCTTGAGACTCGCACCAGTCGGCGCGGAGGCCGCCGAAGCAGCCGACGGCGCGTTCATGTACGCCGGTGGAGGCTTCTTCTCCTTTCGGATGCCCGGCGGCGGTGCCGTCGGGCGCCGCTCCATGTCGGCCAGCATCTGCCGGCACGGCAACGGGCTGCTGCGGCCCGGTTGCACCAACGCGAGCAGACTTGCGAGCGGATTCACCAGGCCCAGCCCGATCGCCGCACCGCCACGCGCGATCAGTGCTCCCGCCTTCACCCCGACGTGCGGCTGCTTGAAGGATCCGGTGACATACAGCGGCGAGCGCAGCGATATCACCCGGAATCCCTTGGTATGGGGATGCAGCGTCAGATTCATGGTCTCGTCTCGCAGGTTCACGTTGCCTTCCATTCCGATCACCGCATCGTCGGTGTCGAGTGCGAACACGCGCGAGTCGAGCACGCCATTGGTGGCCACCAGGTCGGCCACGCCGCAGTTGATCTTTACGTCACGTGTGCCGAACAATTTCTCGTAAACCACGTTGGCGACGTTCAGGCCTGCGGCTTCCATCAGCAGGAGGCTCACCGTGCCGTCGGTGATCAATGTCTTCACTTCCCCGTTGGAAGTCGCGGCGAGTGCCGCCGGCGAATTGCCGGTGGCTGACAACTCGGCATCGCCGTTGACCTCGCCGAGCGCCGTTTGCATCACCGAGAATGTCGGGAACAGCTGCTTGAGTTTCAGATGTCGCGCCTGCAGCGAGAATCGCCCCTTGAGCGGCACGCCGCTGCCGTCCAGATGAATGTTGGAAGCCAGCGTCCCGCCCGCGACGCCGAAGTTCAGCGGGTTGAGCATCAGAACCCCGTCACGCATGACTATGTGGGTCGACAGGTCGGTGATCGGCAAGCTCGAGGTCTTGACGATGCGTCGCCCGGTAAATCGAACGTCGGCGTCAATCTTCTTCCAGCGGTCGGTTCGGAATGTCTCGACAGGCAACGCCTTGTTCGCGGGCTGCGCGACTGCGGCACCGCGCCGCGCCTTCCTGGCATTCGTGTCGGCGCCGACAAGCGGTGCGAGGTCAGAGAACTGCAACAGTCTGGACTCCAGCGTGCCGGACAAGAGCGGCCTCGGTTCGCGCGAAACGTACACCAGCGTGCCGTTGAGATCGCTGCCGCCGACGCGTCCCGTGAAGTCCTCGTACTTGAAGACGTCGCCAGACGCCCGGAATTGGCCGATCAATCGGCCGTCGGTCGCATAAGGAGAGGTTTCGGGTAACGTGATGCCCGTGACTTCATACAGATGGGCCATCGTGGTGCCTGCGAGCCAAAGCCGGAGATCGACCGCAGCCAGGTGAGCCGGATCGGTCAGCGTACCGACGAACGCCAGATGCGTATCGCCAAAGCGCAAATCGGCCTGCACCGGAAATGGCCGCGACGTGCCCTGCACCTCCAGCAAATTGCCGATCTTGCCGGTGCCGGCGACATTGCTCTTCTTGTAGGTTCCCTTGACGGTCCAGCCGATCATGTAAGTGCCGGCGCCAGCAGATTCCGCCGGCGCCGGGCCCGCCGATGCACTCGTCGTCGCAGCGGACGTCGCGCCCGGTGCGGCAGCAGCGGAGGCGTTCGATGCAACCGGTGCGCCCGATGCGGCAGCAGCGGAGGCGTTCGATGCAACCGGTGCGCCCGATGCTGCCGGCGGCATTGTGGTGCCGGCTTTCATCCCTGCGGTACGCGACGCCGCGGCCAGCGCTTGCGAAGCCGCTGCCGATGCGCGGGACGCGGCGTCGGCACCCGACGCGGGAACCACCGGTTGCACCTGGCCGGCGTGCGCCTGGGCCGCGAGTTTCTTTTGACCCGCCGGCCCGACGGCCTTTGCCGATTCGTGGCGCGCCAACGCCTCTTGCTGTTTCATCGCGACACCGAACGGGATCGGCTGGCCAAGCGTGTCGATCGTCGCGCTCAGATCGAATTGCTTTTGCTGGTCGTAGTAGCCGAGACTGCCTCGGGCGAACGCGACCTGATGCAGATCGAGCGTCCATTGGCCCGGCTGCGCGAGCTTCTTGAACTTGAACGTCCAGTTGGCTCGCCCGTCGCCGAGACGTTCGAGGTCGACGGAAGGATTGACCAGGTCGATCGCCGGAATCACGATGTGGCGCGCCATCAGCGGCAGCGCCTCGATCTCGAAGCTGATCGCGTCCAGCGCGACGAAATTCTTTGACCGCGCCCAGTCCGGGTTGGAAATCGTGACGTTGTGTGCGGTGAATCGTGGCCATGGTACCCATGCGCGCCAGCCTCGCTCGGCCACAGGCTTATGCCACCCGACACTCAGGTCGCCGTTGATCGCGAATTGCCGCCCGATCGCGTCCGACACCTTGTCATCGATCCAAGGGCGGGCCCGATTCCAGTCGAACGTCACAATGACGATAACCAGCGCTGCAAGCGCCAGCGCGACGATCGCGGCAAGCCACGCGGCCGCCTTGCCGACGGTGTGGCCGATGTGCATGTCTCACTCCCCGAATTTGCTGTACGGTCTTGCGCAATTCGTGTTCCTGAATGCGCTTCGGATGGACATGTCTGACGATATCGACGTGCACGTCGAAATGGGGTTCTCACGACTGTTCGCACGTCGATCGTCGCAGTAATGTGACGAATCGACTTCTCCGCCTGCTCAATGGTGTGCGGCAGTGCCAGCATGCTGAGAGAGAGAAACGGACGCCTGCTGCGGCCATGACATGTCGATCGGGAGGATCAATGGATCGTCGCCGTTTCCTCGAGTCGTCGGTCTTTTTTACCATTGCGGCTGCCGCCGCTCCGCACAGCGTCTCACCGGCGGTCATACCCGTCGGTGCCGCGCGCAAGAACCTTGATCGATTCCCGCAAGGTGTCGCCAGCGGCGATCCGCACGATCGCTCGATCGTATTCTGGACGCGATGCGTGCCGGTACCCAGGAGCGTCACGCAACGGGCAAAAGGTGTCGCGCGGGCGGTACCGCTGCGACTCGAAGTATCGACCCTGCCGGATTTCTCGACGCTCGTCGCAAGCGTACCGCTGACGGCGCTGGCCACCTACGACTTCACCGTGCGCGCGAAGGTGACGGCGCTCTCGCCGAAGACCACCTACCACTACCGGTACGTTGCCGGCAACGACGTCAGCATGACGGGTGTCGCGCGGACTGCGCCGGAAGTCACCGAGGCAAACGAACAGGTTCGCTTCGCGTGGCTCACGTGCCAGGACTGGAGCGTCAACCATTGGCAAGCGATGACGCTGCTGGCCGCCGAGCGCGATCTCGATTTCTTCGTGCACGTGGGCGACTACATCTATGAAACGGTCGGGGCGTTTCCTCCCGGCCCTGCCGAGCCGTCACACCCTCCTCTGCGCTTGCCCGACGGAAAGCGGCTCGCGGACGGCCGCGCGTATGCCGATACGCTCGAAGACTACCGGACGCTCTATCGCACCTATCGCACCGATCCGCGACTGCAGATGCTGCACCAGCGCCTTCCGATGATAGCGATCTGGGACGACCACGAATTTTCCGACGACTGCTGGCAGGATCATCAGGTCTATACCAACGAGGAGCGGCAGGAAACCCGGCGCCGCCGCAGCGCCAGTCGCGCTTGGGCAGAGTACATGCCGGTGGATTGGGGCGATGTGCGATTCGATCCGGACAATCCGTCGTACACGAACATTCGCATCTACCGCGATTTTCGCTTCGGCATGCTGATGCATCTCGTGATGACGGACGAACGGCTGTATCGCGACGATCATGTCGTCAGCGAGGCAGCCATCGCGCGCGTGCATGGGCACGACCCGGTACATGGAGACGACGCAGCCGGCTCGCGCTATTTCGTACAGCAGGATGTGCTGCAACGATACGAGGCAAGCGATACCAAGCGGCTTGGTCGCCCACCGTCGATGCTGGGCCCGGAACAGACGCAATGGTGGAAAGCCGCGATGAATGACTCGCCCGCAACCTGGAAGGTATGGGGCAACGAGGTGATGTTGAACCGTCTGTGGTTCCAGATGCCGGGCGCACCCAAGACGCCAGCGGCCCGCCTCGTGGCCGATTGCGACGCCTGGGACGGTTATCCCGCGCACAAGCACGAACTGCTCGCTTACTTGAGGGAGCACCAGATCCATAACGTGGTCGCGATCACCGGCGATCTGCATGCATTTCAATGCGGCGTCGTGCGCGACGACCCCGACCCCGCGACGGGGGTGCCGGTGATCGTCGATTTCGTTTGCGCCGGCGTCAGCAGTTCGTCCTTCTATTCCAACCTGAAGGCAGCATGGACCGGCACACCGCTGGCGTCGATGGTGGCCACCCCTGGCAGACTCGACAGCTTCCTGATGGCGAACAACCCCGATCTGTGCCACGCCGACCACGATGCGCAGGGTTATGCGTCGGCCACCGTCACGCCGGAACATTTCTCCGTCACGTTCATCAAGGTGAAGCCGTTAAGTCCGGACGGCACGGCGCCCGCGGATGCACTGCTTGGTCGCACGCGATTGACGGTGCCCAGGGACTCGGCCGAAGTACGCGTCGAGCACATCTAGATGGAATTGCACCGGGCCGCTCCAGGCGGCTCGTCAGTGGTAATGTCCGCCAAAAAGCCCAAGCAATCCAATGACGATCAGGTAGATCGCGACGATGTAGTTCAGCAGGCGCGGTACCACCAGAATAAGAATTCCGGCGATCAGCGAGACCAAAGGGCTCAGGTTGGTGAATACGTGCATGGCATTGCCTCCTAACAAATGAATCGCCAGAACACCGCAGGGAGCGCCTGTCGTCTATTTCTTTCAATGCAGCACGCGTTTCCGCGCATGTGACGGAGATCGGTTACCGACGCCGGCGATCCGAGCGACGCATGCCTGGCCGGTGCAGCGTTTGTTTACATTGCCGAGCGATTTGCGTGCCCGCCGCAACGCATGGCGCATCGCTTCTTCAAATTGGCGGCCGGCGGCAATGCGACCTCTGTCGTTCTCCGACTAATTCAAGTCTTCGCTTCGACGGGAATGACAATTGCGGGGTGTCAAAAAGGAGGCAAGCGCGTGCTCTCGTGATACCGGCGCGGCCCTCGCACGCGATCTGCTAAGGTTGCTTCGGGCCACCACCACGACAACATTCGCCATGCACTACCACCCCGACGACATCAGCCGGCTGTTCCGGTCCGTGCCGACATTGCACCTGAACCGCCCGGCGCCGGCCGAATCGTTCCTGGCTGGTGCCGTCGAGGCCGGCATCGCATTCGGGCACGTGCTGCGCGACTACCCGCTGGTCCGCTGCCAGCCGCTCGACTTCCACTACCTGTGCCAGCAGAGCCTGTCCGTGCTCGACGACACGCTGCTGGCCGACCTGACATGCGACCTGCCGCCGCTCGGATGGCGCGGCGCGCACTGGGCCGCGCTGCTGATCGCGTTGTCGGGCAACGCGCGCTATCTGCCGCATCTCGACAAGGCCAGGCACCATCGCGGTGTCGAGTGGGCGGCCGGCCTGGCCGAAGCCGCCGTGCACCAGGAGGCGTCGTCCTCGCGGTACCCCTGTGCCCGGCTGATCGTCGACCTTCGACAGCAGCTCGCGTCGCTGCCGCGCGTGGCCGTGCGCCTGCGCAGGCTGCCGCCACCCGACGCCGTGGCGGCCACGGCCGCGGCCGTCCGTGCCGCGTATCGCCGGGGCGATGTCGCGGCGGCACTGGCGATCGCCCGCGGGTAGGTTCGCAGCGCGTGCCGGTCGTGCCCGCCGCGGCCTACTCGACGTTGTCCGACACATCCGTCATCCGGATCATGTGCGGCCGCACGCCGTCGTCGTCGGCAGACACGGCCTCCTTCGGATGAATCAGCGCTTCGAGCCGCGCCTTCGTCGCGATGAACGCCGGCGAATTGACCTGAGAATAGTCGCGCGGCCTCGGCACCGGCACCTCGATCAGTTCCTGCACGCCCCCCGGATTCGCCTTCAGCACGAGAATCCGGTCCGCCAGGAAAATCGCCTCGTCGAGATCGTGCGTGATGAACAGGATCGTCACGTCGATGTTGCGCCAGATGTCGAGCAGGTGCGTCTGCATCCGTGCCCGCGTTTGCGCGTCGAGCGCACCGAACGGCTCGTCCATCAGCAGGATGCGCGGGCGGTTCGCGAGCGCGCGGGCGATCGCCACGCGCTGCTTCATCCCGCCCGACAACTGGTGCGGATACACGTCGGCGAAACGCGTCAGCCCGACGAGATCGAGCCATTGCAGCGCTTCACGCTCGGCTTCGCCGCTGCTGCTTCCATTCATCCGGAGTCCGAACATCACGTTCTTCTTCACGGTGAGCCATGGAAACAGCGTGTAGCCCTGGAACACCATCCCGCGATCGGCGCCCGGCCCCTGCACGGGCTGGCCGTCCAGCAGCACCTCGCCGCTCGTCTGCGCGTCGAGCCCCGCCAGGATGCGGATCAACGTCGACTTGCCGCATCCGGACGGGCCGATCACGCACACGAATTCGCGCCGGTGCGTACGGAAGCTGATGTCGTCGAGCGCGACGCACTCGCCTTGCGGCGTCGTGAAACGCTTGCCGACATGGCGCACGTCGAGTATCACGTCACGGGTTTTCAGCCGCGCGAAGCGCTCGCGCACCGCGTCGGACTGGATCAGGTAATCGGGAACGGCTTGCGGATTCTGCATGATGCCCTCTGCGGAAATCGGTCGATGGATGCGAATCAACGGGCGTCACGCTTTCAGCGTGCGATCCCACGGAAACAGCTTGCGGCCGAGCAACCCGAGCACGATGTCGGTGCCGAGGCCGATGATCCCGATCATCAGGATCGCCGCATACACGTTGTCGAAATGCTGGTAGCGCGCCTGCTGGCTGATGTACCACGTGATGCCCGAGCTCGTGCCGACGAGTTCGGCAACGATCAGGTAGGTCCACGCCCAGCCGAGCAGGATCCGCTGGTCGCGATACAGGTCCGGCAGCACGCCGGGAATCACGACGTGCGTGAGCAGCTTGAGCTTCTTCGTGCCGAGTGTCATCGCGGCCTCGAACAACCCGTATTCGAGCTTGCGCGTCGTGTTCGCGACGATCAGCACCTGCTGGAACAGTGTCCCGATCACGATGATCGCGATCTTCGGCGCGTCGTAGATGCCGAGGATCGCGACCATCAGCGCGCCGAACGCCGGCGCGGGCAGGTAGCGGAAGAACTCCAGGAACGGCTCCTGCAGCCGCGCGAGCGCGCTGAAGGTGCCGCAGACGATGCCGAGCGGCACGCCGATCGCGGACGAGATCACGAAGCCCCAGAAGATGATCCGGATGCTGTGCCACAGGCTCTCGTGCAGCCATACGCCGTCGCGCGAGGCAGGCGGCGTCGTGAATGCGGTGTAGAACGCGCGCAGCACCTGGTGCGGCGCGGGCAGGTAGACCGGATTCGCGCGCACGCCTTCCGGCACGGCCGCGTGCGTTGCCCGCGCATGCGCGAGCTCGTCGTCGAACACGTCGCGGTCGATCTGCATGCCGGTCTGGAAATAGTCGACGCTGCCGGGATTCGTGATGCGCATCTGCGGATGCCAGACGAACGGCACATAGCTGATCAGGCACCAGACGGCGAACGGCAGCAGGAAGGACGCGAGGCCGAGCGTCCATTTGCCGCGCGTCGTCAGCTCTCGGCGCACGGCCAGCCATCCGGTCGTGTTGCGGGTCATTGACATGGGAATCTCCGTATCGTTTCGGGTGCCGGCCGCGCAACGCTCGTGGCATCGCGCGGCCGTGCGTTCATTGCAGCGCGCTGCTCGCGGCATGTGCGCGGTAAGCCCGCCAGCCGCCGAACCGCGTGATGTCCGTCGCATCGCCGAGCGCCGCGCTTTCGCACAGGAAGCCCTGCACGCGCGCGCCGTCCGCGAGCGTCAGCGTGCCGATGCCGAGCGGCCCCGCGATGCCCGCGACGAAGCTGCCGTACGCAGCGACCGGCATCTCCCAGATCTCGACCGCGATCGGCGCGCCGCCGTCCGGCACGCGCACGAGCCCCGGCTTGGCGACCCCGCCGCCGGATGCCGCATCGGACAGTGCGTACAGCCGATAGGCCGCCGCCGTCGTCGTCGCGGCAACGAAGCGCGCGCCGCGCTGCACAAGCTGCCTGTTCAACGGCTCGCCGCGCAGATGCGCACCGACGACGGCCACGCGCACCACGCCGGCGGATGCGGCAGGGGCAGCGCGCGCCGGGGCCCGTGCGTCGCCGGCAGCCGGATCGCCGTCGCCCCACGCCTGGGCGAGATCGAGCAACCTCGCATCGTCGTGCGCGCGGCCGACGAACGTGATCCCGAACGGTAACCCCGCGTGCGGCCCGGTCGCGCAGAAACCGGCCGGCACCGCGATCGCCGACAGGTCGAGCAGGTTGACGAAGTTCGTGTAGTAGCCGAAGCGCGAATTGACGGCGATCGGATCGGCTTCGAGCGCGTCGACGGTCGCGGTCGTGGCCGAGGTCGGCATCGCGATCGCGTCGAGTCCGTCCCATGCGCGGGCAGCCTCGACGCGCAGCGTCGCGAGCCGGTCGAACGCGGCGAACGCGTCGGCCGCGCTGAAGCGCGACGCGCCGCCGACGATCGTGCGAATCACCGGATGCAGCGCGTCGGGTTCCCGCGCGGCGAATTCACCGAGCGCGGCGAGCCGCTCGGCCACCCATGGCCCGTCGTAGAGCAGTCGTGCAGCGGCCAGGAACGGGCTGAAGTCGATCTCGACGATCCGCGCGCCGGTCGCCCGCAGGCGTTCGAGCGCCGCGCCCCATGCCGCGCGGTACGACGCGTCGCCGAAGAATTCGAGCTGGTCGGCACGCGGCACGCCGAAGGCCGACTGCGCGAGCGACCGTGCCGGGTGTGCACGCAGCCCGTCGGCCCCCAGCAGCGGCTGCCACGCGCGCCCGTATGGATCGCCTTCGGTCGTGCCATGCGCGGCGGCGAACACCGACCGTACATCGGCCGCCGAATGTGCAAACACCGACACGCAATCGAGCGACCGGCAGGCCGGCACCACACCGAGCGTACTCAGCACGCCGCGGGTCGGCTTGAGCCCGACGAGCCCGTGAAACGCGGCCGGCACGCGCCCGGAACCGGCCGTGTCGGTGCCCAGCGAGAACGTCGCGACGCCGAGCGCGACCGCCACCGCCGACCCGGAACTCGACCCGCCCGATGCGTAGCGCGGATCGAGCGCATTGCGGCACGCGCCGTACGGCGAGCGCTGCCCCGACAACCCGGTCGCGAACTGGTCGAGATTGGTCTTGCCGACCGGAATCGCGCCGGCCGCGATCAGCCGCTCGACCACGGGCGCGCTGCGTGCCGGCGTGTACGCATACGCCGGACAGGCCGCTGTCGTCGGGATGCCGGCGAGGTCGATGTTGTCCTTGATCGCGAACGGCACGCCGTAAAGCGGCAACGACGCGATGTCGCGCCCGGCCAGCGCGTCCGCGTAGGCCGTCATCTCGGCCTGGGTCAGCGGCCGGATCCACGCGTGATGCGGATCGCCGGCGTCGAAATGCGCGGCGATCGCGTCGACGAGCGCATGCGGTGTCAGGTGGCCGGCCTCGTAGCGCGCCCGCAGCGCGGCAATCGAGCGAAGCCCCGGCAGGAGCGAGCGTGGCATCGTGCTCATGCGACCTCCTCGGCGGCGCCCGCCTTCAGCACCATCAGCCGCTGGCCGGCCACCACCGCCACGCCCGGTGCGCAATCGACCGTCTCGATCATGCCGTCTTCCGTTGCCGTCACCGCCACCTCCATCTTCATCGATTCGACGATCGCGACGACCTGCCCCTCGGTCACGCGCTCGCCGGGCTCCACCAGCACCTTCCACACGCTGCCCGACACGTCCGCGGCAATCGCGCGCTGCGTGTCGTCGAGCGCACCCGCGCCGCGTGCCGCCTGTGCGTCGCCCTGCTCCGCCTCGCCGACGTATTCCGCGTGCCCGGCCGCCCGCCACCGGTCGCGTTCGGCTTCGAACGCGGTTTGCTGCGCGGCCTTGAACGTCGCGATCGACGCCGCCTCGTCGCGCAGGAAGCGGTTGTACGCGCCCAGGTCGAACACGGATTCCTCGATCCTCAGCGCCGCGCGGCCCGCGATGAAATCCGCGCGCAGTGCGGTCAGCTCGGCCTCGCTGACTTCGTAGAAGCGGATCTCGTCGAAGAAGCGCAGCAGCCACGGCTTGCCGGCTTCGAATTCACGCGTCGTGCGGTGACGGTTCCACATCTGGACGGTACGGCCGACGAACTGGTATCCGCCGGGCCCTTCCATGCCGTACACGCACAGATACGCGCCGCCGATGCCGACCGCGTTCTCGGGCGTCCACGTGCGCGCGGGGTTGTACTTCGTCGTCACGAGCCGGTGCCTCGGATCGATCGGCGTCGCGACCGGCGCGCCGAGGTAGACGTCGCCGAGCCCCATCACCAGATAGCGCGCATCGAACACGATGCGCTTCACGTCGTCGATGCTGGCCAGACCGTTGATCCGCCGGATGAACTCGATATTGCTCGGGCACCACGGCGCGTCGGGCCGCACGGACTGCATGTAGCGCTCGATCGCGACGCGCGTCGACGGGTCGTCCCACGACAGCGGCAGATGCACGATGCGATTCGGCACGCGCATGTCGGCCACGTCGGGCAGTTCGCGCTCGGCGGCCTGCAGATGCGCGAGCAACGCGGCGAGCGGCAGCGTCCGCGCGTCGAACTGGATCTGCAGCGAACGGATCCCCGGCGTCAGGTCCAGCATGCCGGGCAGCCGGTGCGCGTCGAGCCAGCACATCAGCGCGTGCACGCGAAAGCGCAGGTTCAGGTCGAGCATCAGCGGCCCGTATTCGACCAGCACGTTGCGATCGCCCGAGCGGCGGTAGACGACGCCGATGCCGCCGCCCGCCGACGGGTCGCGATGCAGCACGCAATCGTCCGGCGTGCCGGCCGTCGCCGCGGCATGGCCAGCCGGCACGCGGGCGCGCACGAACTGCACGGTATCGCCGGGGCGCAACTGCCCGAGTTTCCACAGCTCGTCGCGCACGACCGTCACCGGACACACGAAGCCGCCGAGGCTCGGGCCGTCCGGGCCGAGGATCACGGGCATGTCGCCGGTGAAATCGACCGCGCCGATCGCATACGCGTTGTCGTGGATGTTCGACGGATGCAGGCCGGCCTCGCCGCCGTCCGCGCGCGCCCATTGCGGTTTCGGGCCGAGCAGCCGGACACCGGTCCGGCTCGAGTTGTAGTGGACCGTCCACCGCGTGCCGTAGAGCATCGCGATGTCGTCCGGCGTGAAGAAGTCCGGCGCGCCGTGCGGGCCGTCCAGCACGCCGAGCGTCCACGCGTGCGTCAAGGCGGGAATGTCGGCGTCGGCCAGCGTCGCGCCGGCATCGCCGCGCCCCGCGTCCGCGTGCAGGTGCAGCACGTCGCCCTTGCGCAACGCGCGCCCCGCGTGGCCGCCGAACTGGCCGAGCGTGAAGGTCGCCTTGCTGCCGAGATAGTCGGGCACCTGCAGCCCGCCTTTCACGGCCAGGCAGGCGCGCACGCCCGCGCCCGTCACGCCGCCGAGCTTCAGTACCGAACCGGGCCGCGCGCGCAGCACCTGCCAGAACGGCGCGGGCTCGCCATCGAGCGCGGCGGCGAGCGGCGCGCCGCCGAGCACGAACAGCGTCGCGGTGTTGAAGCGCAGCGCCGCGCCGACCATCGTGAATTCCAGCCCGGCCGCGTCGCTTGCATTGCCGAGCAGCGCGTTCGCCAGAGCGAACGCGCGGTCGTCCATCGGACCGGACGGCGGCACGCCGACGCTCCAGTAGCCGACGCGCCCCGGCGCCTGCTGCACGGTAGTCTGTACGCCACCGTCGAGCACGTCGATCGTATGCGGCGCGAACGCGAAGCGCGACAGGAACGCCGTCGTCGGCGCGCCGCGCGCGAACGTGTCCGAGCCGGCGATCGCGCGCAGGTAGTCGAGGTTGGTTTCGATCCCGTACAGCTCGGTGCGCGCCAGCGCGGCCTGCAGCGCGGCCAGCGCGTCGCGGCGCGTATCGCCGCGCACGATCAGCTTCGCGAGCAGCGGATCGTAATGCGCGCTGACTTCGGTTCCCGCTTCGATCCAGCCGTCGACGCGCACGTCGTCCGGAAAGGCGACGTGCGTGAGCAGGCCGGCGCTCGGCAGGAACTGCTTGTGCGGATCCTCCGCATACAGCCGCACCTGGATGCTCGCGCCGCGCGGCTCGACGGCGAGCGTGTCGAGCGGCGGTAGGTCGCCTTCGGCCTGCAGGATCATCCATTCCACGAGATCGATGCCCGTGACCGCCTCGGTCACGCAATGCTCGACCTGCAGCCGCGTATTCACTTCGAGGAAATAGAACCGCCGCGTGCTCGCGTCGAATACGAATTCGACCGTGCCGGCCGACGCGTAGCCGACCGCGCGGGCGAGTCGCACCGCGCTCGCGTGCAGCGCGTCGCGCTCGGCATCGGTCAGGTCCGGCGCGGGCGTTTCCTCGATCACTTTCTGGTTACGGCGCTGCACCGAGCAGTCACGTTCGCCGAGCGCGATCGCATCGCCGCGCCCGTCGCCGAAGATCTGCACTTCGATATGCCGCGCGTGCTCGACGAACTTCTCGAGATACACGCCCGCATGCGCGAAGTTCGCGTTGCCGAGCCGAACGACGGATTCGAAGGCGGACTCGAGCTGCGCGGCGTCACGGCACAGCGACATGCCGATCCCGCCGCCGCCGGCCGTGCTTTTCAGCATCACCGGATAGCCGATCGCGTCGGCTTCGGCGAGCGCGGTCGCCACGTCGTCGAGCAGGCCCGTGCCCGGCAGCAGCGCGACGCCCTGCGAGGCCGCGAGCTCGCGCGCGGTGTGCTTGAGGCCGAACGCGCGCATCTGGTCGCCGCGCGGCCCGATGAAGCGCAGGCCCGCCGCTTCGCAGGCATCGGCGAAGCCCGCATGCTCGGACAGGAAGCCGTAGCCGGGATGCACGGCCTGTGCACCGGTCTCGCGCGCGGCGGCGAGGATCGCCGCGACGTTCAGGTAGCTCTCCGCCGCCGGCGCGGGGCCGACCCGCACGGCTTCGTCGGCGAGCGTCACATGGCGCGCATCGCGGTCGGCATCCGAGTAGATCGCGACCGACGCAATGCCGAGCCGTTTCAGCGTACGAATCACGCGGCACGCGATTTCTCCGCGGTTCGCGACGAGGACTTTGGCGAATCTCATGTTGCCTCCCGTCGGGCCGCCCCAAGGGGCGTAGCGGGGAATTCGCGGAGCATCGCTCCGCGCCCGCGCAGCCGGCCGGCTCTGCAAAGCCGGCCGTGGACGGCAACCGCCCCCTTGGGGGGCAGCGAACAATAGTGAGCGTGGGGGCAGTTCATTCCGCCTCCCATACGGTGAGGCGCACGGGCGTCGGGTTGTAGCCGTTGCACGGGTTGTTGAGCTGCGGGCAGTTCGAGATCAGCACCGTGACGTCCATCTCCGCGCGCATCTCGACGTACTTGCCAGGTGCGGAAATGCCGTCCTCGAACGTCAGCCGGCCGAGCGGCGTGACAGGCACGTTCATGAAGAAGTTGACGTTGCCGACGAGATCGCGCTTCGTGAGCCGCGCGCCCGCGCCGCACGTGCAGTGCGCGATCGCATTGAGGAAGCTGTCGCGGCAGTTGTGCATGTGACGCTTGTCGAGCGCATAGCGCACCGTGTTGCTCTCGGCCGCGCACGCGCCGCCGAGCGTGTCGTGGCGGCCGCAGGTGTCGGCAACGATCGTCGCCATCGGGTTGCCCCGGCTCGACAGCAGCACGCTGCCGGCGCTCAGGTACAGGTTGCGCTGCGCGCGGATCGTGTCCTGTGCGCTGTAGCGCTCCTCCGGGTCGTCGGACCGGTAGAACAGCGTGTCGACGGCCTGGTTGCCTTCCAGGTCGAGGATGCGGAAGACCTGCCCGCGCTTCAGGTCGTGCAGCCACGGTTCGCCCGCGTTCAGCGTGACGTCGTGGATCGCGTCGCGCGTGTCGAGTCGGCTTTCGATGATCGGCATGGCTCGGCTCCTTATGCGAACAGGCGGTCGGTGTTGATGAAGCCGCGCGTGTTCTCGGCGCACGCGCGCCGGCACGGATCGTCTTCGGGCGCGGCGCCGTCCGCCGGATACGCGCGGTACGCGATCAGCTTCACCGGCTTCGGCGCATAGTCCGCGCGTGGATCGAGCGGATGCGGCGCGGTCGAGAATGCCGCGAGCGTATTCATCTCGAAGCGCAGGTCGACGGCACTGCCGGCCGTCGAATGTCCGGGGACGAAGTCGAGCGCGCCGTCGTCGCGCGTCTCGAGCTTGCTGAAGAAATTGACGTTCGCAACGAGGTCGCGCGCCGACAGCCCGTATTTCGCGAGTTCGAGCACGAGGCTGTCGCGGCCGTTGCGGATCATCGCGTTGCGATCGGCCTGATACGTCGTCGTGCCGTACTTGTGCGCGAACAGGCGCGCGTCGCCGACGCCGCCGAGCGGGTCGTGCCAGCCGAGCGTGTCGGCCGTGATCGACGCGATCACGCGCCCCATGTCCGTGTACAGCGCATGGCCGCGCGTGAGATGCGCGGTGTGCTGCGCCTTCAGCGTATCGGCCATGTTGTAGCGCTCGAGCGGGTCTTCCTGGCGATGAAACACGGCGGACAGATTCGCGCCGCCTTCGATATCGACGATGCGCAGCGCGAGGCCGCGGCGCAGGATGCCGGACCAGTGGGTTCCGGCGGGAATCAGCGTTTCCCACGCGACGTGCGGCGGTGGGGCGAGGACGGCTTGGGGGCTCGGCGACATGGCGGCTCCGTGGTCGGTTGGATAAAAGGCGTGAGAGGGCGACCGAACGACATCGCGACCTCCCGGGCTTTTATCCCTCCGTGGAGCCTCGCCGTTTCCTCGAATCGAGGCGAAGGCAAGACCGGATTGCTCTCGGACCAGGCATCGCACGGCACGAACGCCGCACGACCGGAACCCTAGCGATCCTGAAGATGATGCAAATTGCTTCGCACCTCTCGGGCAATGATTAAGCGAGTTGCGTGCCAGCGTCGACGGAATGGCCGCACAACGCGGTGCGGCGGCGTGCGGGCGCGCTGCGTGCACGACATTGCGGCGGCCGCTTGCCCGCGCCGCGGGCGTGCGGCGCACCAAGCGAACGCGATCCCGCACCGCTGCAGTGCGTGCCGCACGCGCAGGCACGGCACGATCCGCAGTGGCACGGGCATTGCATCGACGGAGGCACACTCACTCGATATGCCATCGTTCATGAACAAGCTCGACCTGCTCCGGCGCGTGCTGACCGCCCTCTTCTCCGCCCGCTTCATCGAGCTGCAGCGCGCCGCGCGCCGACGCTGAACCACCCCCGTCGCACGTCGTTGGCACGGTTCTCGCTCGGCATGACGCCGAGAGGTGCGGCGGCGTCGCATCTTAGGGGTGCTAGGGTTCCGGTTCATCGAACGTCTGGTCCGAGAGCAGCCCGGCACGTGTTTGCCCGATCGCGAGAGCGGGCACGCACGCGCTACACGGCGGGACAAAAGCCCGGGAGATTGGCGATGGCAACGGCCGTCGCGCCTCTCCGTGGCCGTTTCGTTCGTTCCGCATCCGCAGGAACCGGCCACGCGGCCGGACCGTGCTCAGGCACGGTCCGTATCGACGATCCCGATCCCGGTCTCCTGGAGAAACACGATGACCCGTCCCGCCCCGGCGCTTCGCCGCCTGCTGTCCTTCCGTTCCCTCCGTCATGCACTCGGCGCCGCCGCCACGGCCGCGACGCTGCTCGCGGCACCCGTCGCGCACGCGGCCGCGCCGCTGAAGATCGGCTATAGCGACTGGCCCGGCTGGGTCGCGTTCCAGGTCGCGCTCGACAAGGGCTGGTTCAAGGAGGCCGGCGTCGACGTCGATTTCGAATGGTTCGATTACTCGGCGTCGCTCGACGCGTTTTCCGCGGGCAAGCTCGACGCGGTCGCGGCCACCAACGGCGATGCGCTCGTGACGGGCGCGTCCGGCGCGAAGAACGTGATGATCCTGCTGACCGACTATTCCGCCGGCAACGACATGATCGTCGCGAAGCCGCCGCTGCGCAGCGTCGAGGCGCTGAAGGGCAAGAAGGTCGGCGTCGAACTCGGCCTCGTCGATCACCTGCTGCTCGAAACCGCGCTGCAGAAGCACGGCCTGAAGGACGGCGACGTGACGCTGGTCAATGCGAAGACCAACGAGCTGCCGCAGGTGCTCGGCTCGTCGGCCGACATCGCCGCGGTCGCCGCCTGGCAGCCGAACGCGGGCGAGGCGCTGAAGCGCGCACCGGGCGCACGCGCGATCTTCACGTCGGCCGATGCACCGGGGCTGATCTACGATGCGATCACGGTCGCGCCCGCGAGCCTTGCCGCGCGCCGGGCCGACTGGGCCAAGGTGATCAAGGTCTGGTATCGCTGCGTCGCGTACATCAACGATCCGAAGACGCAGGCCGACGCGGTCAGGATCATGTCGGCACGCGTCGGGCTCGCGCCCGAGCAATACCTGCCGCTGCTGAAGGGCACGCACCTGCTCGACGAGGCTGCCGCGAAGCGCGCGTTCCGCAAGGGCGACGGGCTGGATTCGATCTACGGCTCGACGCACAACGCGAATGCGTTCAACGTGCGCAACGGCGTGTACAAGCAGTCGCAGGACATCGACGCGTACATCGATCCGCGCCTGGTGGCGCCGCACTGACCACGGCCAGACCGGTGTCGCGGACAGCAGGCAGCAGCCACTGGCCGCGACATCGCCCACCGCAAGCACCGGCCGGCTGAACGACGGCCGGCTTCTCCCCTCCCCTCGATTCTGCTCGATTCCGCACAGGACCTTTCCTGTGCAACGCCTTAATCGACGGCCGCACGATCTCCAATAATGGCCGCTCGATCCGTCGGCCAGTCCGGCGACGCGACCCGCCCGCCATCGTGCCGGGCCAACGATAAAAAATCCTATGCATTCCTACCAGATGAACAAGCATGCCGGCGCACGCGTCGCGGGGACCGTCATTGCCGCATGCCTGACCGGCATCGCACCGGGCATCGCGCACGCACAGAGCAGCGTGACGCTCTACGGCCTGATCGATACCTCGATCACCTATGCGACCAACCAGCGCACGCACGGCGCGGGCTCGCCCGGCTGCGGCACCGTCGCGCTGACGAGCGGTGCGCTGAACGCGTCGCGCTGGGGGCTGCGCGGCCGCGAAGATCTCGGCGGCGGAATGGCCGCGGTCTTCGCGCTCGAGAACGGCTTCTCGGGCACGAACGGCAAGCTGTCGCAGAAAGGCGTCGACATGTTCGGCCGTCAGGCGTGGGTCGGTGTGAGCTCGAAGACGGCCGGCACGCTCACCTTCGGCCGCCAGTACGACCTGATCCTCGATTTCGTGACGCCGCTCGGCGCGTCCGGCCCCGGCTGGGGCGGCAATCTCGCGGTCCATCCGTACGACAACGACGATTCGAACCGCAACATCCGCATCAACAATGCGGTGAAGTACACGAGCCCGACGGTTCGCGGGCTGACGTTCGGCGCGATGGTCGGCTTCTCGAACACGGCCGGCCAGTTCGCGAACAACGCGGCGTTGAGCGCGGGCGTGTCGTATGCGAACGGGCCGCTGAAGCTCGGCGCCGGCTACCTGAAGATCAGCCGCGACCGCAACTCGCCGAACCCGGACGGTGCGCTGAGCACGGTCGACGGATCGGCGACGATCACGGGCGGCAACCAGCAGATCTGGGCCATGGCCGGCCGCTATGCGTTCGGCCCGCATTCGGTCGGCGCCGCATGGTCGCACTCGACCACCGACGGCGTGACGGGCGTGCTCCAGGGCGGCAACATCGCGCCGCTGAAGGGCGAATCGCTGGTATTCGACAACTTCACGGTCGACGGGCGCTACTTCGTCACGCGCGCGTTGAGCGTCGCCGCCGCGTACACGTACACGATGGGCCGCTTCGACGCACGCACGGGCCAGACGCGCCCGAAATGGAACCAGGTCGTCGCGCAGGCCGACTACGCGCTGTCGAAACGCACCGACGCGTATCTCGAAGGCGTTTACCAGAGCGTGAGCGGCGGCAACGGCATTCCGGCGTTCAATGCGTCCGTCTGGACGCTGACGCCTTCGGCGAACAGCAACCAGGTGGTCGTCGCGCTGGGGCTGCGGCACAAGTTCTGACGGCGCGCCGCGCGATCGTCGCGACTCGCCCCCATCAGGCCGCGCCCGTGCGCGGCCTTTTTGCCGTGGCAGCCCGGACCGCATGCCGGCGTCGGGAGCAAGAATGCCTGCCCGACTGTCGCGTCCGCGCAAAAAATGCGAAGAAACTGGTCGCGATGTGACATTTTTCCTAATCTGTTTGCAGCGGCGCCGTATTTCGGCGCTCCGGACGCAACACTCTTTCATATGGCGCACCGCCGGCTTACGAACACGCATCACGTCGACGGAGCCGGACTTTTCGCGCCATTGCGGCCGGATACGCGCGTGCCGATGGCATGCGCCACGCTTTCAACGCAATCAACCGCTGGAGAAGAACGATGAGCAAAATGAACCGGTTTGCGGTCCTGGCAACCTTCGTACTACTGGCCGGTTGCCACAATGCGGCGAAAACGCCCGAAAACGCCGGCACGCCGCCGACGCCGTCGAGCGAAGCCGTCGCAACGGTGACGGCCGACGATCTCGACAATCCGAACAGCCCGCTCGCGAAGCGCAGCATCTATTTCGACTTCGACCAGTACAGCGTGAAGCCCGAGTTCCAGTCGCTGCTGCAGGCGCACGCCGATTACCTGCGCAGCCATCCGGCACGGCATGTGCTGATCCAGGGCAACACCGACGAACGCGGCACGTCGGAATACAACCTCGCGCTCGGCCAGCGCCGCTCGCAGGCGGTGTTCAGCGCGCTCCAGACGCTCGGCGTGCCGGCGACGCAGCTCGAGGCCGTCAGTCTCGGCAAGGAAAAACCGGTCGCGCTCGGTCATGACGAGGATGCGTGGGCGCAGAACCGTCGCGCCGATCTCGTCTATCGTTGATCTGCTGCCGCCGCGACGGCGGCCTCCGCATGAGGGAAAGTCACGCAGGCCGTTGACCGTCGTCACGGCCGCGCATTGCCGTCCGGTCTGCCGGATCGTGCTCGCTCGTCGGTCAAGCGCGCGATGCGCGGCGCACCGCACTCAACGCCGGCGTTCGAGCCGCCGATGCAGCCAATGCGACAGCACCGCGGACGTCACGATTGCATCGAGCATTGCGATCGCGTTGATATCGCCCACCTTGTCCGACTTGAGCATCCAGGCGACGAGCAGCACGTAGCCGATCATCGTGCCGGCGCCCGCGAGCGAGCCCAGCAACACGAACCAGCGCCGCCGGATGCGCGTGCCGATCGCGCCCAGGATGCCGCCGGTCACCATCGCGGGCAGGAAATAGCCGAACAGAAACGACGCAAAGAAGATCAGCGGCACCATGCCTGCGCTGACTTTCAGCACGTCCCATGACGGGCCGTCGATCAACGTCCATGCGATCAGCATCACCGCCGGCCAGACGAGCGACGCGACCAGCGGGCCGCCGATGGCGAACGTCAGACAGCCGAACACGGCACGACTGGGCATGCGCGACGAATGGCGCTCCGGGCGCTCGACGGTAGTACTCATTTTTCTGTAGTCGGAATCGGAATGGCGTGCTGGAGTGTACCAAGTCGCCGCGCCATGCCTCGATTCCGGCCCCTTCTCGCATGGCGATACGCAAAAAGCATGGAATAAACGGCCGGCCCGCCGCGTTTCGTCATCGCGCAGTCGCGCGGTTCATGCGAACCGCCTTTTCGTGCGGCCTGCGCGCTGCAAGGAGATTGCAATGAAATCGGCAACGTTGGCCGCGGCGCTGATCGCGGCACTGGTGCTCGCGCTGACGGCGGGATGTTCGTCGTCCGGCAGCGGCGTGTCGCAAGGGCCGAGCATGAGCCGGTACGGCGGCGGCTCGGGAGGCAGTGGAGGGGGTGGCGGAGGGGGTGGCGGCTACTGAAGCGCCACCGAATAATGCAGCGCGGTGCATCGCGCGCAAGCGCCGGAAACCGGCTGCCTCGCGCACGACGCCCCGCCCCGCGGCACGACTTAACGCATCGCCTTCACGTCGGCCGGCGTGACGCTCGCGGGCTGGCCGCCCCACGTCGCGCGCAGGTAGTTCGAGAGCTGCGCAAGCTCGTCGTCGCTCAGCGTGTGCGCGAAGCCCGGCATCGGCTGCAGGTTCTCGAAACCGGCGAACTTCTGCTCGCCGATGCCGTCGAGCATCGCGACCAGCAGGTTGCGCGGATCGCCCTGACGGACCGTCGAGTTGCCGTTCATCGGCACGGCCACGTGCGGCTTGCCTTCGCCGTTGAAGCCGTGACAGCCAGCACACACCGCGAGATACACCGACCGGCCGGCCGCGAGCTGCGCGGCATCGGCCGATACCGGCTTCACCGGTTGCGGCGCGGGCGGCGTGTCGCCAAGCAGGTACACCGACAGCGCGCGCAGGTCGTCCTTCGCCAGGTATTGCGTGCTCAGGTGCACGACCGGATACATCTCGCCGAACGCCGAGCCCTGCGGCGCGATGCCGACACCGAAGAACGCCTGCAGGTCGGTGCCCGTCCAGCCGCGCGCGGCGAGGCCCGCCGGCGTGATGTCGGGCGCCGCCACGCGGCCGAGCGCGGCACCGGCGAACGGCTTCGCACCGTCGAGCTGGCCCGTGAATGCGCGCGGCGTGTGGCATTCCGCGCAGTGGCCGAGCGCGCCCGCGAGATAGCGGCCGCGCTGCCAGTCGGCGGATCGTCCGGCCGACGCATCCGGCAGGCTGTCCTTCAGGAACACCATGTCCCAGAACACCATGCCGAAGCGTAGGTTGTACGGGAACTTCAGGTCGTGCGCGCGGTTTTCCTGTGCGACGGGCTTGACCGTCATCAGGTACGCGTACATCGCGTCGGCGTCGGCACGCGTGAGCTGCCGGTACGACGTGTACGGCATCGACGGATACAGGCGCTTGCCCGGCGCCTTGCCGTCGTGCAGCGCGGCGTAGAAATCGTCCGCGCTCCAGCTGCCGATCCCGTGATCCTTGTCGGGCGTGATGTTCGAGCCGTAGAACGTGCCGAACGGCGATTCGAGCGCCGCACCGCCGGCGAACGGCGCGCCGTCCTTCGCGGTGTGGCACGCCGCGCAGTCGGCGGCCTTGACGAGATAGCGGCCGCGCGCGACCTGGTCTGCGCCGGGCGCGCCGGAAGCCGCGTTCGGAGCCGGCGCGTCGTGGCCGCCGCACGCGGCGAGCAGCAGCGCGCAGGCCGCGGCGAGCGCGGGCAGGCCCGCAGCCCGCGCAACACGATGAGCGAGTGTGCGCTTCATGCGGACTCCTTCACGAGTCCCGGCGTCGTCAAGATCACGTCCTTCACGGCTGCGTAGTAACGGACATAGCCCGTGCAGCGGCAGAGGTGCGCGTCGAGCGCATCGGTGATCGTGCGTTCGACGTCGGCCTTCGCGACCGGCTCGCGCTTCAGGCGTTCGATCAGCACGGTCGCCGCGTTGACGAAGCCCGGCGTGCAGTAGCCGCACTGGAAGCTGAAGTGCTCGAGGAACTTCTGCTGGATCGGCGACAGCTCGACCACTTCGCCGGCTTCGTTGCGCTTCGCGTGGCCTTCGATCGTGCGGATCGAACGGCCGTGGAAGAAGTGCGCGCCGGTGATGCAGGTGCGCATTTCCTCGCTCGTGCCGTCCGGCTTGTCGACGATCACGACGCACGCGTGGCAGACGCCCTGCCCGCAGCCGAGCCGCGAACCGGTGAGGCCTGCGTACTCGTGCAGGAACTCGATCATCATCAGCCCTTCCGGCACCCGCATCGGGCCGACGGACTTGCCGTTGATGTTCACCGACAGCGGCTTCTGCTGGAACCGGACGAGTGGACGCTCGATGGCGGCCGGAGCCGATGCCGGCGCGGAAGGAACGGATGCCGGTGCGGCCGAAGCCGCCGCCGGCGCGGAAGCGCCGGTCGCAGCCGCGCTGGCGCTCGCGGCCGAAGCCGCGGTTTGGGCGGTCGTCATGCGAGCACCTCCTGGATCTTTTGCGGGGTCACCGGCAAATCGGTGAAACGATGGCCGATCGCATGCGCGATGCCGTTCACGATCGCGCCGACGACGGGGATCATCACCACTTCGGCGACGCCCTTCGGCGGATCGGTCTCGGACAGCGGCGGCAGCACGTCGCCCGTCTGCGTCCACACGGCGACGTCGGACGCGCGCGGCAGCTGGTAGCGGTTGAAGTTCCACGTGCCGTTGCCGGGGCCGTCCTCGTAGAGCGGCAGGTACTCGTGCAGCGCATGGCCGATGCCCATCGCGAGGCCGCCCTGCAACTGGCCCGACACGAGCTGCGGCGAAATCTGGTTGCCGCACTCCATGATCGAGTGGTGCGTCAGCAGTTCGACCTTGCCGGTCGCTTCGTGCACGGCCAGCTCGACGAGCGTGCCGACCGCCGTGTAGTACGTGACGGCCGCGTTGTTGCGGCTCGTCGGCGGGATGAACACGCGCTTGCGGTCCAGCACGCGGTAGCCGTTCGCGGTCGGCGCCAGCGTGCCGCGCATCGCGGTCGCGCCGGCCGGCGCGGCGGTGCCCGGCACCGGGCCGTCGTCGGCGCCCGTCTTCGGCGCGCCGATACGCAGCGACAGCCCGTCGATCGGCAAACGTTCGACCGTGCCGCCCACGTCGAACTCGGCGTCGGTCCACTGCCAGCGGTTGAACACGTGCACGACGGCGCCGGTCGGCAGGCCGAGCGCATGCGCCTGCTTCGCGAGCTGTTCGAACGTCAGCGGCTCGAGGCCGTCGGCAGTCAGCTTGCCGTCGACCCAGCGCGCATCCTCGATGCGGATCGTGTACGGCGCGGCCTGGCCGCCGCCGAGGCCGCGCGTCCAGATCGACATCGCGGCCGGCCACAGGCCGTAGCGGAATACCGCCCGTGCGGCTTCGCGCGTGCTGTGCGTGAAGTAGTACGCGGAGTTCGTCGCGCTCGACGGCGACGCATAGCCCGGCGACCAGCGCGGGTTCGCGCTCAGGCGATCCTGGTCGGCCTGCGACATCAGGTACGGGTCGCCGCTCGTCTCGACCGGCAGGTCGGGCCATTCGGTCACGGCCACCCGCACTTCCGTTGCCGGACGGCCTAGCCATTTCGCGACCGCGACGGCCTGCGACGTCGACATCCCGGTGCCGATCTCGGCAGCCGTGTGCTGCAGCGACACCTTGCCGTTCTCGTCGAACTCGATCTTCGCGAACGACGCTTCCGCGCCCGTGCCGAAATCCTTCTGCACGCACGCGAAGCCGACGCCGTAGCGCTTGCCCGGGTTCGCGGCCTCGAATTCGGCCTTGCGCGCAACACGATGCGTCCACAGCGGATGCTGCTTCGCGCGCTCCAGCACCTCGTCGACGCGCAGCGCGCCGGCGGGAATCGCACCCTGCGTGTTCTTCATCCCCGAACGCAGCGCGTTGCGCAGACGGAAATCGATCGGATCGAGGTTCAGCTGCGCGGCGATCTCGTCGACCGCCATCTCGGTCGCGGCCATGCTCTGCAGCGTGCCGTAGCCGCGTGCCGAACCGGCGTCGATCGCGCGCGACGCGATCGCGACCGCGGCCAGGTCGCTCTTCGGGAAGTAGTAGATCGATTGCGCGGCCGTGGCGCCGACCATCGCGACCGACGGCGAGAAGTTCGAACGTCCGCCGCCGTTCGCCTCGAAGTCGCCCTTGAACGACTGCAGCAGGCCCGTGTTGCGGTCGACCGCGATCCGGTAGTGCATCTTGAACGCGTGACGCTTCAGCGACGTCTGGAACTGCTCGTAGCGGTCGTTCGCGAAACGCACCGGACGGCCGTCCGCGTACAACGCGCAGACGAGGCCGTAGAACGGCACGTTGAAGTGATCCTTCGAGCCGTAGCCGACCGTGTAGCACGGATGCACGAACAGCTTCTTCACCGGGAAGCGGCATTTCGCGACCATCGCGGCCGCGTTCTCCGACACTTCGAGCGGCGACTGCGTCGGCACCACGAGGTGCAGCGACTGCGTCGCGGCGTCGTACCAGCAGTTCGCGTTGTCGGGTTCGAGTGCGGCCGTGTCGACCGACTGCGTGTTGTATTCGCGATCGAACACGAGCCAGTCGGCCGACGGATGGTCGAGCTCGCTGGCGATCTGCCCGGCCAGGAACATGCCCTGCTCGTCGAGCTTGCCGTGCTCCTTGCCGTCCGGCCAGACCGGCAGGTGCTTGCGCATCATGCTCGGGAAGATCGGCGCGTCCTTCAGGCTCGAATAGACGTCGTCGTCATAGGCCGTCTTGCCGCCCACGCGCACGTAGCGGAAGGTGCCCCACGGGTCGCGCTCGAGCGGGCCCGTGACCGCGCCGTAGCGGATCACGTCGTCGCGGAACTTGAGCGCGTTCTTCGCGAAGCGGAAGCGCGCGAAGTCGTGATAGATCAGGATCGCGACCGCATGGCCGAGATACGCGGGCGTCTTGCCGGCCGGCAACAGCATGTCGTCGCCGTAGAACGCCGGGAACGCGACGCCGTCGCGCGCGAGATCGTCGGCCGTGACCACGCGGTCCGGCTTCAGGTCATCGCCGAGCAGTGACAGGTCGAAACCTTCGTACGTGCGGTCGGCCTGCGTGACGCGCAGGATCAGCGCATGCGACTGCTGCTGCGGCCAGTGCGGCATGTCGGCGGCACGCACGTCGCGGGCGAACACTTTCGAGCCCGTGACCTTCGCGATGCCGTCGATGCGGAATTGGGGGATGCCGGTGACGCTATCCCATTTGACAGGGGTGAGGAGTTTTTCTTCGAAGAGCGCCGCGAATGCGCGGCTGCCGATGGGCGCGACATACACCGCGACGCCCGCCAGCACGCTGGCTTTCAGAAAACCCCGCCGTGACAGGCCGTGGTTTTTCATTGGGGGGAACCTCCTGATGCGGCTCGGACGGCGATCGGGTGTCGCGACGTTCGGAGCGGCGCGCATTCTGGCATTGTTTTCGATATATCGCCTATAGTATTTCTCGCATGAAATACTTATTGAATTTCTTATAACGGGATTCAGCCGGCCTGCGGCGGGTGGTCGCATGGTGCACATCGTCTGGTTTACCCCGGTTCGCTCCGGCCCGGGACGTGTCGACGGCATGCGGCAGGCATGCGCGCCATGCATCGCGGCCGGTCTCCGGTCGGCCGCCACGTATCGCCCCGTTCGCAACGATGCAGCCCCGCGCCGACGGATGCGCAAGCCTTTCGCCAGCGTGGTTGCCCACCAGCGACCGGCTCGGCATCGGGTCCTCCCGCCCTGCCGCGCCGTCCATTTTTCATGTTAATGTCGTGCGCATCCGGCCGGGCCGGCGCTTCCGCCACGTGCCGTGCGGGCGCCGCCGGCCATCGCGACATCGTGTCGAGGTCAAAAACCATGGCAGTCAGGACCTTTCTCCTGAACTCCGTTCTCGCCACTCCCGCCTCCGGCAACCACCGCGTGACGGCCGCGCTGCGCCCGTCGATGCTCGTGACGCTGTTCGAGGACGTGCGCCCGATGGCGCTGTCCGGGCTCGCGAGCAGCTTCGTCGCGGCCGTTGCACTGATGCGGCTGCAACAGTTCTGGTGCCTCGCCTGGCTCATCGTCGACTTCGGCCTGCTCATCGCGAGGCTCGCGATCGCGCGCGCGTACACCGAGCAGCGCAACGCCGGCGACGACCGCGCCGAATACTGGGCGTTGCGCTATGCGCCCGTCTCGCTCGTCGCGTGCTTCGTGCTCGGCCTCGGCGTGATGGGCTGCGTGCAGGCCGTCGACGTCGAGCTCGGCACGCTGTCGGTGATGGTCGCCGGCGGCGTGTTCGGCGGGATCGCGTCGCGCAATTCGGCGCTGCCGCGGCTCGCGATGACGCAGGTCACGCTCGGCGTGCTGCCGATCGGTGTCGGCGCGCTGCTCGCTCACCGGTCGGGCGCGTGGCTGCTGCTGCCGCCGCTCGCGATCTATCTCGCCGCGATGCGCACGGTCGTCCAGCGCCACTATCGCGTGCTCGTTGCGCTGCTCGCCGCACGCCAGCGCAACACCGAACTCGTCGCGCACTTCGACGCCGCGCTCACTTACATGCCGCACGGCCTGTGCATGATCGACGGCGACAGCCGCGTGATCGTCGCGAACCGGCGCACCGCGCAGCTGTTCGGCTCGCCGCGCGAAATCATGCTCGATACGCCGCTGCCCGACGTCGTTGCCGCGCTCGGCGCGAACGCCGTGACCGGTCCCGGCGACGGGCTCGCCGCCCAATGCGACGCGTGGCTGCGCCGCGTCGAACCGGTGCCATTCGACATCGTGCTCGACGACGGCCGCCAGCTCGAACTGACGCGCCATCGCGTGCCGGACGGCAATGCGGTGATCATCGTCGAGGATGTCACCACGCGCCGCCGCGCCGAACAGCACATCCGGCACCTCGCGCGGCACGACGCGCTGACGGGTTTGCCGAACCGCCACGAACTGCATGCGGAGCTCAAGCGGAGGCTCGCGCGCCGGCCGCGCCTGCCGAGCTCCGCGTTCGCCGTCATGTATCTCGACCTCGACGGCTTCAAGGCGATCAACGACCGCTTCGGTCACCAGGCCGGCGACGAGGTGCTCACGCAGGTCGCCGAGCGGCTCGGCAAGACGCTGCCGCCCGGCGAGCTCGCGGCGCGCATCGGCGGCGACGAGTTCGTCGTTGCGATCGACGACACGACGATGCAGGCATGCTCGATCCTCGCCGCGCGGATCATCCGGCAGATCTCGGCGCCGTACGCGCTGTCGATCGGCGAGACCGTCTGCATCGGCATCAGCATCGGCATCGCGCTCGACGACGGACACGGCTCGCCCGACGACCTGATCCGCCAGGCCGACAGCGCACTGTACGACGCGAAGTCCGCCGGCAAGGGCATCTACTGCTTCTACTCGAGCGGCAGCCGCCGCTTGGCGCCGGCCACCGCGAGCTGACCCGGCGACGCACGCGCCGCCCGCTGCCGCTTCGTCTCTTCCCTGCCTGCCGCATCCTCCCGGCGATTCAATTCCGAAACGCCTTGCGCGTTCGCACGTGGCGTCGCGCATGCGCGTGTCACGTGACGTGTTCCGTAACATCGCTGCTTGCCGCGCGTCACGTTGGCCGCAGAAGCCGGCACGATCGACGCAGCGCAAGGCTTTTCGTGGTTGGCACTCTTATTGCTCCCTGTCAGGGAAACAGGTTGTCAGGGAGACCCAACATGAATACCGTCGAAGTCCTCAGCCGCAGCGAAACCGTCGACGAACTGGATGTGATCGACGGCGCATCGCTGATCCGCCGGCTCGTGTCCGAACGCCGCGTGCCGGCCGCACGCGAAGCCGCCTGCATCGACAATCCGCCGCTGACGCTGTACGGCGCGTTCCGCCAGGGCGTCGCCGATCACGGCACGCGACGCGCGAATCCGTATCGCGCCGGCAGCCGTTTCTGGGCACTGTGGGAAGAAGGACGTCTCGAAGCTGAAACATCGGGACGGTAAGCCGGTTGCACGCGCCGTCCCTGCTGCGGCAAGGGATCGGCGCGAATTCCAACACACGAATGCAGCCGGCCCGCGCGCCGGCATGTGTTCATCGCTGAAACATCCGCGTGGCCTCGCGTGTCGTTCTCGGCGGCATGGGTAGGTTTGTCCGGCCGCAGCGCCTTGTCACGCGATCTGCTGAACCCATTGCCTCCGCCAATCCGGCGCATCGAAGGGATCGGAAAAATACTGGGTCTCGTGAACGACCTTGCCGTTGCGAAACGCCATGATGCTGACCGTGCAAGTCGGCCGGCCGTTATAGGTGATCGAATATTCCGTGACCCATAGATTGCCCTCCCCTTGAATTCGCCTGACGTCGAAACCTGCCGGCTTGCCGGGATGATGACCGCGCAGTGCCTGCAAATTCACGCGTCCCAGGATGCGTTCCCCTGACTGCGGATAGTCGCAGACGACATCGTCATCGTAAATATCGTGCTCCGCTTCGAGATCACCGGCCGCCGACGCCTGCCAGTGCGCATTCAGCGCTTCGCGTATGCCCTCTTCCTGCATGGGATGCCTCCGTTTCATGCGTGTCGTGGAGCAAGCTCGCGGTCGCCCGGCTCGATGACTTCGGGACGCCGCCAAGGATGTGCTCGTGAGTGTCCTTGCCTCGGAACGCAGAGGCCGCCAGTTCTTCATGATAGGTGGTGGTCGGCAGGGCGCGACTGTGTGATTGGTCTACGAGCTTCGAACTTGCGTCGGTCGATCGCTTCCGCTCTGTTACCGGCTTGTGTGAGGGGCGACTGTCGACCCAGAACGGCCCTTCAGATTTATCCAAAGCGGCCAATCGTTGCGACCTGCGGCGGGATTTTATAGCCACGCTCGATGAGTATCTTGGCCTCGGCGCGACTGCGGAATCATTCCCGATTAAATCGCTTCTCCCGCAGCGTGCCGTTGGAACCTTCAACGGAGTCGTTCTGCCAAAGGCGGCAAGAACGGACACAGCGTGTACGATCTGGTCTTCAAGAAAACCATCCAAGGAGAGAGGAATGAATCCGGAACAGGCCCGAGCCGAAGAAACCGAGGCGATGGAGCGCATGGTGGCCGCCACGCTGCGCGTGCAGAGTACGTTCGCCTCGATGCAGAAGCAATTCCCGCCGCAAGGCAGCGGCGAGCCTTCGCCGTTCGCGCTGCAAACCTTTGATGCCGCCCTGCAGGAACTTGAAGACGCACAGGCCGCGTTCGATGCGCTGCTGAACGATCTGATCGACGGTAACCGCTAAAGGCTACGCCCTTATCCGCACCGATTGTCGACGATCTAAAAAGCTGTGTCGAACGGCCGTTCGTGGCCGGCAGCAACCGCTCGTAAGCGTCGCCTTCCAGCCGGCCTGCCCCTCACATTCGACACCATGCGGTTTCGCCCCCACTGGCCTCGAACGTGACGTCACCTTCTCATTTCAACGCGACGCCCATAAAAGCCCGCGGCACCCTGCCCGCGTCCTGACGCTCGATCATCCAGCCGGGATAGCTCGGCGACAACGCACTCACGGTGTCCAGACACGCAAGCTCGTCCCCGCTCAGCACGACATCGACCGCGCCGAGATTGTCTTCGAGCTGCTCGACCCGTTTGGCGCCGACGATGACGCTCGTGACGTGCGGCTTCGCGAGCAACCACGCGAGCGCGATCCGGGCAACCGACACCCCATGCGCGTCGGCGATCGAACGCATCGCGGCAACGCACTGCCACGCGCGCTCGAGGTCGACCGGCGGAAAGTCGAAATGGCTGCGTCGCGCGCCCTCCTCGGTGGGCGCATCGGGACCGAACTTCCCCGACAGCAGCCCGCCTGCGAGCGGCGACCAGACCAGCAACCCCACCTGCTCGTCGATCGCGAGCGGCACCAGTTCGCGCTCCACGTCGCGTCCGGCGATCGAATAGTAGGCCTGCAGCGTCTCGAAGCGCGTCGCATGGAGCGCCTGGCTGAGGCCGAGCGCCTTGCCGATTTTTCCGGCGCGCCAGTTCGAGACGCCCACGTAGCGAACCAGCCCCTGGCGCGTCAGGTCGTCGAGCGCCCGCAACGTCTCTTCGACCGGCGTGACGGAATCGTTGGCGTGTATCTGGTAAAGGTCGATATGGTCGACCTGAAGACGTTCCAGGCTGCGCTGCACGGAATCCATGATGTGGCCGCGCGACGCGCCCTGGTCGTTGGGCTTCGGGCCTATCGCGCCGGCCGTCTTGGTCGCCAGCACGATCTCGCTGCGCGGGACGCCGAGGTCCCGGAGCGCCTGTCCGACGAGCCGTTCGGACTGGCCGAACGAGTAGACGTCGGCGGTATCGATGAAGTTGATGCCCGCGTCCAGCGCACGGGAAATCAGCCGGGTCGCGTCGCGCTGATCCAGTGTGCCGATCGCCGCCCACATGCCGGCATCCGCATTGCCACCCAGCGTCATCGTGCCGAGGCACAGCTCGGAGACATACAGGCCGGTGCGGCCCAGTCGCTTGTATTTCATGGTCGTTTTCCTTCAGGCTCGGCGGGGAAAAATGCGGCGGCGGCCGATCCGGCGCACCGCGCACACCAGGACTTCCATTGATTCAGGGCTGCCCGGCCCGAAACTGTCCCGCGATCGCCGCAACGCGTTCGCCATAGCGGCGTGCGGTTTCGAGATCCCCCGGCGACATCTCGTCAGGCGACGCGTCGGCCGGCGTCTGCGCCATCGGCGCGATATAGGAGCCCATGCGGTTCAGGTCGTCACGCGCCGACGCCTTCAGGTTCGCCGGCTTGATGTCCATGCTCACCCAGATACCCCCGTGCTGCCCGGCCAGCAAGACGAAGTACTCGAGCGTATTGAGCTTGTCGCCGTTGAGGCTCGCGCTGTTGGTGAAGCCGCCGAAGATCTTGTTGCGCCACGCCCCGTCGAACCACGCCTTCGACGACGCATCGGCGAACTTCTTGAACTGCCAGCTGGGCCCGCCCATGTAGGTCGGCGAGCCGAACAGGATCGCATCGGCGCCAGCCAGCGTGTCCCATGCGTCGTCGGCCAGGTTGCCGTCGGCGTCGATGGCGACGAGTACGGCGGCGGCCCCCTCGGCGACCGCCGCGGCCAACCGCTGCGTATGTCCATAGCCGGAGTGGTAGACCACGGCCGTTCTAACCGGAGAAGTGTATTGCGTCATGCGTGTGCCCTTCCGTTGAGGTTGTCGTCGGGTGACGACGTCGGAAAGCACTCTACTGGGTCGAAACTGAGTTATAAATGACGATCGATTGAACGTTCTGTTACTCCGTGAGTGAACAATGCAAAACCTCGATGCGCTTCTGATCTTTGCGCGTGTCGCCGAAATGGCGAGCTTCACGCGGGCGGCCGAAAGCCTGGGCATCCAGAAAGGACGTGTCTCGATGGTGATCCGGCAACTCGAACGCGACGTAGGGGTTGCGCTGCTGCATCGAACGACGCGGAGCGTGCAACTGACCGACGACGGCCGCGCGTTCTATTCGCGCGCACGGGACCTGCTGGCCGACGTCCAGGCGCTGCAATCGATGTTCTCCGGCGACGGCACACGCATCCGGGGAAGGTTGCGCGTCGACATGCCGACCGAGCTGGCACGCAGCGTTGTCGTGCCCGCGCTCCCGCAACTGATGGCCGCGCATCCGGAGCTGGAACTGGAGCTGTCGAGCACCGACCGGCGCGTCGATCTCGTGCAGGAAGGATTCGATTGCGTGATCCGCCTCGGTCCGATCGTGGACGAGACGCTGATTGCCCGGCCGCTGGGCCGGCTGCGCATGATCAATGCGGCCAGTCCCGATTATCTGGCGCGGCATGGCGTGCCGCATACGCTCGACGATCTGCTCAGCCAAGGGCACCGGATGGTCCACTATTCGCTGACACTCGGTGCCAGGCATGCCGGCTGGGAATATCCGAGCGGTGACGGCTATGCGACGCTTGCGCTGCCGAGCGCGATGCAGGTGAACAACGTGCAGACCTATCACGCGGCCGGGCTGGCCGGCATCGGATTGATCCAGGCCGGCTATTCAGGGGTCGCGAATCACGTCGCAAGCGGCGCGCTGGTGGAGGTGCTGCCCGACCTGCGTCCGGAGCCGCTCGCCGCGTCGCTCGTCGTGGCCCATCGGCGCAATCTGTCGCCGCGTGTCCGGGCGTTCATGGACTGGATCGAACCGGTATTGGAGCCGTATTTCGCTTGAGGGCGTGCGGACGTGCGGCGTGGTACGCGCCCGGCGCAGCGCGCGGCGGTCGTTTCCCGATAAGATGGCAGATTCCGTTCATCGAACCACGCTGCCATGACCGCCTCTTCTTCACACCGCAACCCCATTCACTGCGAAATCGATCTCGACGCGCAAGGCAAGCACGCAGGCTACCTGCGGCTGCCGCACTCCGTGCACCGGTCGGCGTACGGCTGGCTGCCGATCCCGATCGTGTCGATCCGCAACGGCGACGGCCCAGTCGCGCTCGTGATGGCCGGCAACCACGGCGACGAGTACGAAGGCCAGATCATCGTGTCGCAACTGATGCGCGAGATCGAGCCCGAGATGGTCAGCGGGCAACTGATCCTGCTGCCGATGGCGAATTTTCCGGCAGCGGATGCGGGCCTGCGCGTGTCGCCGCTCGACGGCGGCAACCTGAACCGCAGCTTCCCCGGCGACCCGACCGGCACGCCGACGCAGATGATCGCCCATTTCATCGAGCACGCGCTGCTGTCGCGCGCGCAGTATCTGGTCGACCTTCACTCGGGCGGCAGCTCGCTGCTGTATCAAGGCGGCAACATGCTCGCGATCGATCCGCTCGACGCCGACGAAGCCGCGAAGCTCAACGGGCTGCTGGTCGCGTTCGGGTTGCAGAATGCGCTGCTGCATGCGCCGAATCCCGTGCATTCGGCGTCGGCCGCGCGCCGGCAAGGCGCGATCTCGATCGTGACCGAACTCGGCGGCGCCGGGATGGCCGATCCGTCGCTGATCCGGCTCGGCCGCCACGGGCTGCTGCATTACCTCGGGTATATCGGTCTGCTGCACGGCGCGCTCGTGCCCGACGCGCCGCCCACCGTCACTCGCTTCATGCGCGTCGACGGCGATCGTCATTTCGTCTATGCGTACGAGCGCGGGCTGTACGAGCCGCTCGTCGAACTCGGCGACCAGGTGAAGGCCGGACAACCGGCCGCGTGGGTGCATTTCCCCGATACGCCGCTGCGCGAACCGGTGCTGCACCGGTTCAAGGGCGATGGCGAGGTGGTGTGCAAGCGCGTGCCCGCGCAGGTGCAGCGCGGGGACTGCATGTTTCAGCTGGCGGAGTTGTCGACGCCGCCGCGTGTCGTCGCGTGATCGACGCGACTGACGCGTTCACGACCGTCGTACGCCGCCCGTGCTACGCGCTGAGCGTCAGTCGGATGACACCGGCGACTCGTTCCCCTGCGCAGCACCGCATTGATGGCAATGCGGGAAGAAAAAGAAATTCCGGCCGCCGCATTCGCATACATTGAAAAGCCTCAATCCGCAATGCACGCAGAACGTGGAGTCGTCGCCGCCGAGATTCCATTGTTTGTCGCATGACGGGCAGCGCTTTTTCTCGAGTGACCGTACGGCTTTTTCGTATCCGATCGTGCGCGCGCGTTCGCCCTGATCCTGCTGCAATTCGAGCCGTTTGCGTTCGGCGTAGCGCTGAAATGCCCTCATCATGTAAAGACCGGCGAATACCGTGAGCACGATGCCGACCAGGACCCGCACATAGCCGCCGAAATTCGGCAAGTACGGGACCAGTTCGATGAAGAACGCGCTCAATGCAAACAGGCCGAAACCGTACACGAACGGCCAGTAGCGCGCCTTGCGGTAGCGGATGAACAGCCAGGTCGCCACCAGCAGTATCGGCAACGTCAGCGCAAGCCTCAGCCCGAACACTTGCATCTCGTAGTGCCGGGTTGCCGCGTCGAAGCGCCGTTCGGCCGCTGCGTCCGCTTCGGCGATGTGCGCGTCGACTTGCGTCTGCTGCGATGCCAGTGCCCGTTGCTGGTCGGCAATCGCATCGATCTGATGCTGCCAGCCGACCACCACGGCCTGCAGCTTGTCCAGCTTGCGCGTTCTCGCCACAATGTCCGGGTCGCTCGCCCCGTCCCCTGTCACCGCGCGAGTGGCCAGCCAGTTGCGGAAACTCTCCTTCTCGTCCGCATACTCCTTCGCGGCGCGGCTGCGCGCCACTTCCATCGTGTCGACTTTCTCGGTCAGCGCGTCGCGCTGTGCCTGCAACTGGCGCCGCGCCGCGTCCAGCCGCGCTTTTACCGGAGCGTCGGCGAATTGCTCCACGACCGGCGGACCACCGCTCGGCGCAAATGCCATGTCACGGATCACGAGACTGCCGAGCATGTTCAGAAAGACAGCGAAGATGATCGCAATCACCCATGACGCGACTCGTAGGAGCCGCGCCGGGCTGGTCAGGCCGTCGCCGGAAATCATCATTGTTTTTGCCCTCTTGTTGGAATGGTTTCCATTGTCATCAATCTTGATGCAATCGTCGACTGCCTCTTTCTCTCGGCGGATTCCGGAGGCGGATCGGTCGCCTCGACAGTGCCCTCCCTCTAGTCGCTCATTTGATTGCGAGCGCGTCGAACGCGGCCCGAACCTCGCTCACCGTCTGCCCAGGCGCCTGCAGATGCGGAAAATGGCCGAGTGCCGGGAGAATCGAGAGCGTCACGCCGCTACGGCTCGCATACTCGACACCCATTTCCTTCTTGATATAGATGTCCTGTTCGCCCCATACCACCCTGACGGGGATGTTCAGCTTTGCGATATTGGCTTCCAAGTAGTCCTGGTCGCGAGTGAAGCAGGAGTAGTAGTGATAGAAGGCATCTGCCGCCGTGATATCGCCGTCCCAGCCTTTCGCCATATCCTCCCTGAAATCCTCGGGCAATGCGTAACGCTCTTCCGCCGCCATGCCGCGAAAGAATGTGTTGGCGAGAATTTCGTCACGGTTCTTGTTCATCGCCGCATGCACGACGTCAGACGAAGGTTTCGACTTCAGAGCCTGCAGGCTCTCGTACATGTATTGCGGGCGGTTGAACGGGGCAAAGTCGCCAACGACGATTCCCCTGGCGATATCCGGTTGCGCCAATGCGGCCAGCAGCGCAGGCAAGGCCCCGATATCGGTCGCATAAATCAGCAGCTTCGAGCGGTCGATGCCGGACGTGCGGATATAGTCTTCCAGCACACGGGCGCAATCCATCGGCGCATAGGAGAAACGGTCCGCGGACGGACGCGAGGATTGCCCATAGCCCGGCCAATCAAATGCATGCACTTCATGGTCGCTGGACAGCGATTCGGCAATCGGCTTCCACGCATGCATCGTCTCGGGAAAGCCGTGCAGGAACAGTACGGTACCCTTTGAATACGCGGGCCGATACACCATATGACGCAGCTTGATGTCGGCATTGACCTGCACCTTGCCGACTTCAACCTTCGGCACCGATGAGGATGACGCCGGCACAATCGTGCAAGGGGAAATGTCCACCGCGATTGCGGAGGAAAGTGGCGCCTTCGTTGAAACTTTGAACATGATTGGCTCTCGTTTGGAAAGACTTACTCAGCAGAATCGACGCGTACGGAAGCGGTCGTCGGTTCAAGACGAAGCCGCTTCATCGTGCGGCCGTGCTTCCGGTCCCGTCAGATAGCAACTTCGGAAACGCTCGTCGACGCGTTCCGCCATCAGCCTGGAAAACAGCATTGCCGCTTCGAGCGGGCGATGGTTGATGACCACGGAATCCGTCTCGCCCTTGTCGTTCAGATGCGCGACGACCACCGTCTCGATCGGCATGCCCTGGATCCGGGAACGATAGGACTCCAGATACAAGCCGTCTCCGATCGTGCCCTTGTAGGTGTGATGCTGGAATTCGTAGAGCGAGACCGCGTGCTGGATCACGGAGAGAATGTCTGCTCGTCCTTCGATCGGTCGTTTCAGGACGGTGGCTTCGAGCGTGGCGTTCTCAGCGAGGCTCGTCAGCCACAGCGGCGGAACGCCGGCGGGCGGCATCACGGCGGCCGTGTCGTTGAATTTCATGGGGTGCTCCTGTTACGGCTTGCGTGTGGTGCCCGCGATAGCGGCATCACGAGCCGCTTCGAGCGTGATGCACGCTTTTTCGCGGCGGCGTCGTGCGAGACGTTCAACGCCCGCGATGCGTTCGGACTCGCCCGCCAGCAACGCATGAATGGCGGGCAGCGTCCAGATCGCGCCGCGCGTGCCCCACGTGCCATCCGGGATCTCGGTCGGGAAGACCCAGACGCGCGGCGCGACATCGTCGAACGGTCGGTTCTCCGCGCGTGCCACCGCCTCCGTGACCCGTCTGACGAGCCAGCGACGCGATTCGTCTGTGTATTGCCCTTCGGGTACGGACGGAATGATCCGGTAACGTATCGTGTCCGTGCGTTCACCGCCGATGTAAAGCGCGGCAGGTCGATGAAGATGCAACACGGTGACGCGTTGCGCAATCGGACTGGCGGGATCGTAGCCTTCGGCCTCGATGAGGATGTCGGTCAATTCCTTGACGAGGCGTACCTCGGCCTCGGGCGTCAAAGCGTTTTCGGGCCACAGTGCATCGATCATCGGCATGGTACTGCTCCTGTTTTCGGTTCGTCGGAGGTGCCCATGATCGGGGTTTACTGGCGCAGTCATAAGTGGCAGGATCGCCATTATTGAGGGAATTTCAGACACGCAAATGGCCATCATCCGCATCTGGGTCTACGACGGCATCCTCGCGTCCGGCGTCGCGGGTCCGGTTGATGTCTTCAGCGCAGCCAATCAATTCCATATGCGCAAGGCCACACCGGCCGGCACCACCGCCGCCCCCCTGCTCGCATGGCGTGTGGAATCGCTCGACGGTCAACCCGTCACTGCTGCGTCGGGCCAGACCATTCCGGTCGACGGAAAGATCGACCCGCGCAAGCGGGCGGACGCCGTTCTGCTGACCGCACCCTTCTTCTCGAACATCGACGAATTCATCGGGCGCCGCGAGCGGTTGAACGAGTTGACTTCCGCGCTGAGGCGCCAACGCAAGGCCGGCGCCGTGCTGGCCGCCTATTGCACAGCCAATTACCTGCTCGCCGAGGCCGGCCTGCTGGATGGCCGCGCCGCCACCACGCACTGGGCGCGGGCCTCGGATTTCGCGCGCCGCTATCCGCGAGTCGAAGTTCGCGCGCACGAACTGATGATCGCGCAAGACGGCATCATCTCGGGCGGTTCCGTGACGTCGTATCTGAATCTCGCGGTGCAGCTCGTCGAAACACTCGCCGGCGAGGCGCTCGCGACGATGACCGCGAAGGCCCTGTTGATCGACATGAACCGGACTTCGCAGGCCTCCTTTGCAACGCTGGTCGAGGAACACGGACATACCGATACGCTCGTCGCCCGTGCGCAGCAGCAGATGGAGGCAACGTTGCAGCAGGGATTCCGGCTGAGCGAACTGGCAGCATCGCTTGCGGTGAGCGAACGCACGCTCAATCGCCGCTTCAAGGAAGCCGTCGGGCTCGCGCCGCTCACGTATCTGCAGAATCTGCGTATCGAAGTCGCGAAACGCTTGCTGGAAACACGGCCAATCGGGCTGGAGGCGCTGAGTCAACGTGTCGGTTATGGCGATATCAGCACGTTCCGGCAATTGTTCAAGCGCAAAACCGGATTGTCCCCAAGTGAATATCAAATGCGGTTTTCGCGCGCGGCGGCGAAGAATAGGGACGACGAACCAGGCAGCAATGGCTGAGACCTTGCGACGTCACGCCGTCGCCCTGCAGGCAAAGACGCCCACCTGATTGAGCGCGGTATGGTTCGAGGATGCGGCGCGCGTTTTCAGCATACGCGCGGCGGATTGCAGGCGGAGCTGGCGCCCGAACGTCCGGATGACCGTCCCGGTGAGTGACGCTTCATGGCCGGGAGCCGCCCACGTCATATAGAATGACGCGCTTTGCCCGTACGCCTATGTGGTTCAAGAACCTTCAGCTTCATCGTCTTCCGGCACCTTGGGCCGTGACCCCCGATCAGATCGAAAAATGGCTGGCGCCCCACGCGTTCCAGCCGGGCAGCAGCGTCGAGATGCAACGCCACGGCTGGGCATCGCCGCGTGACGACGGCGCGCTCGTGTATTCGAACAACCGTCAGATGCTGCTGCTGTTTCGCGCCGAAAAGAAGCTGCTCCCGGCGTCGGTGGTCAATCAGGTGACCAAGGCACGTGCGCTCGAAGTCGAGGAGCAGCAGGGCTTCAAGGTCGGCCGAAAACAGATGCGCGAACTCAAGGAGCAGGTGACCGACGAACTGTTGCCGCGCGCCTTCAGCATTCGCCGCGATACCCGCGTGTGGATCGATACGGCGAACGGCTGGCTCGTCATCGATGCGGCGGCCCAGGCGCTTGCCGACGACGTTCGCAGCCTGCTCGTCAAATCGATCGATCAGTTGCCGCTCGCCGGCGTTCAAGTGGCGCGTTCGCCGGTCGCCGCGATGACGGACTGGCTGCTGTCCGGCGACGCGCCGGGCGGATTCACCGTGGACCAGGACGCCGAGTTGCGCTCGAGCGGCGAAGGCGGCGCCACGGTGCGCTACGTCGGCCACGCGCTGGAGGCGAACGACATGCGCCGGCATATCGAAGCCGGCAAACAATGCATGCGCCTCGCGATGACCTGGAATGACCGCATCTCGTTCGTGCTGACCCCGTCGCTGACGATCAAGCGTGTCACGCCGCTCGATGTGATCAAGGAGGCGGCGGATCCGACCGCGCAGAATGACGATGAACGCTTCGATTCGGACTTCACGCTGATGACGGGCGAATTGGCGCAGATGCTGACCGGGCTCGTCGATATCCTGGGCGGCGAACAGCAGGACGCGATTCAGCAGGCGGCAGCAGCCTGAACGCCGTCGTCTGCGAGGGGCACCGCCTCGCGCTGACGCGACGATTCGACGAGGTCCGTCGCCCGCGTGGCGGCGCGCCTCGGCCGGGCGCTCGCGCCCCTGACGAGCGAGCCCCGAATCGGCATGACCGGTCGGCCATCGAAACCACGACGCCCCGCCGATCGTCGCCGGTCATCCCGGTCGTACGCACCCCGTACGCCCCCTCCAACGGGCTCGCCGCCCCAGCCGTTCGATCCTCCCACTCCGCCTGCAAGCCTTCTGACTCGCCTCGCGAAATCCTTATCGGAATTGCTTCGTTCGCCTTTGCCGGCCGCACCGCTAACGTGTTCGAAACGGCGGCGGCGCGCCACCGGCATCGCAGGATGCGCAGCGACCGCCGCCATCACGACAACTGCGTCGCGATAACGGAACAGACCGGACGGGCAGCGTGCCCGCACCCCGCCAGGAACGTCCGCATCGCGCGCCCTTCGCGATGCCCATGGCCACGAACGACCGCATCATCGACACGACGCCGCTCGACGTCCGCGCGCAACCGCTGATCGACGCGCTGATCGACGAATATTCGACCCGTTACGACGCATACCGCCCCGACAGCCGCGCGTCCGCCCGCGACGAACTCGCGCGCTACCCGGCCGAACTGTTCGCGCCGCCCGAAGGCGCGTTCGTGCTGCTGCTGCGCGACGGCGAAACGATCGGCGGCGGCGCGTTCAAGCGCTACGACGCGCAGACCGCCGAACTCAAGCGCATCTGGACACGCACCGACCTGCGCCGCCAGGGCCTCGCGCGGCAGATCGTCGAAGCACTCGAACTGCGCGCCGCGCAGCAGGGCTACCGCCGCCTCTACCTGACCACCGGCTTTCGCCAGCCCGAAGCGTGGGCGCTCTACGACCGCACCGGCTATACGCGGCTGTTCGATTCGTCGGTCGACCCCGAAGCGTATTTCCACCTGCGCTTCGGCAAGGATCTCGTCGATCCGTCGCGCACGTCGACGCTGGCCGACCTGTGGGCGCCTTTGCCCGAACCGGTGCTCCCGCGCTGACGGCGCGGCGCGCGACGCCTCGCCACTCACCTTCCGCTTTCCCCGACAGGACGTTTTCATGCAACGAGCCGTATCGCTTTCCTCCCGTACCGTGCGCACGCTGGCTGCCGCGCTGATCGGCCTGACCGCCTTCGCCGCCGCGGCAGCGGCCGCGACGTTCGACCTGAGCCCCGAGCAGCGCGGCCGTCCGCGCGGCACGGCCGACGCGGCGGTCGAGCGCGCGGTGCCCGCGTCGTTCAAGTTCGCCGAACCCGGCACGCTGACGATCGGCATCGCGCCGAGCCTGCCGCCGATCAGCTCGTATGCGACCGACGCGCGCACGGTGATCGGCTTCGACGCCGACATCGGCCAGCTCGTGTCCGACAGCCTCGGCCGCAAGCTGAAGATCGTCGCGCTCGCGTGGGCCGACTGGCCGCTCGCACTCGAATCGGGGAAAGTCGACGCGGTGATCTCCAACGTCACCGTCACCGAGGAACGCAAGCAGAAGCTCGATTTTTCGACCTATCGCAAGGACCAGGTCGGCTTCTACGTACGCAACGACAGCAAGATCCAGGCGATCCGCGAACCCAAGGACGTCGCGGGGCTGCGCATCGTGACCGACGCCGGCACCAACCAGGAAAAGATCCTGCTCGCGTGGGACCGCGAGAACGTCGCGCACGGGCTGAAACCCGTGCAGTTCCAGTACTACGACGACCAGGCGATGCGCATCGTCGCCGTGCAGTCGGGCCGCGCCGATGCGGTGTTCAGCGTGAACTCGGTGCTGGCATACCAGAGCGCGCAGCAAGGCAAGACGCGGCTCGTCGGCGCGATCAGCGGCGGCTGGCCGCGCACGGCCGACATCGCGATCGCGACGCGTCGCGGCAGCGGGCTCGCCGAGCCGCTGACCGTCGCGCTGAACGGGCTGATCAAGACCGGCCGCTACCAGCAGGTGCTCGACCGCTGGAACCTCGCGTCCGAAGCGATCGACCAGTCGCGCACGAATCCGCCGGGACTGCCGAAGAGCTGAGCGCCGCGCGCACCCGTCGTCCATCCACGCTTACGCAGGAACGCCGCCCATCATGTCTTATTCGCTTTCGCTGCTGGACAAGAGTCCGATCGCCGACGGCGCGACCGCCGCCGACGCGCTGCGCTTCACGACGACGCTCGCGCAGCGCGCCGAACAGCTCGGCTACGAACGCTTCTGGGTCGCCGAGCATCACGGCACGCCGGGCTTCGCGAGCTCGGCGCCGGAAGTCGTCGTCGCGCACCTGCTCGCGCATACGTCGCGCATCCGCGTCGGCTCGGGCGGCGTGATGCTGCAGCACTACAGCCCGTTCAAGGTCGCCGAGACGTTCAAGCTGCTGTCGGCGCTCGCGCCCGGCCGCGTCGATCTCGGCATCGGCAAGGCGCCCGGCGGGCTGCCGCTGACCACGCGCGCGCTGCAGTGGTTTCACGACAAGGCGCGCAAGCCCGACTTCGCAGGCCAGCTCGCGGAGCTCGACGCGTTTCTCGGCTGGGGCGTCGCCGAAGATCATCCGCTGGCCGGCGCGGTCGCGACGCCGGTGCCGCCGCAGCCGCCCGAACGCATCCTGCTCGGCGGCTCGCCGGACAGCGGCGCGCTCGCCGCGCGCAACGGCTGGCGCTTCTGCTACGCAGGCCATTTCAACGGCGACGATGCGAATCTCGAACGCTCGCTCGATGCGTACCGCAGCGCCGGCGGCGCGAAGCCGCTCGTCGCGCTGTATGCGGTCGCCGCGCCGACGCGCGACGAAGCCGAGCAACTGATCGGGCCGCTGAAGATCTTCAAGCTGCAGCTCGCGGGCGGCCAGAGCTTCAATCTCGCCAGCGCGCAGGCAGCCGCCGAATTCGCGCGGCAAAGCGGCGCGTCCGACTACCGGATCGACGAGTTGCGCCCGACGGTACTCGCCGATACACCCGAGCGCATCCACCGCGCGCTCGACGCATTGAGCCGGCGGCTCGACGTCGACGCGTTCGTGATCGATTCGCCGGTGACCGACTACGCGGCGCGGCTCGCGTCGGCCGAATGGCTCGGCGGCGCGCTGTCGGCCACGCCGTTGCAGACGGCCCTCGCGGCCGACCGCTCCCTCTCCCCTGACCAGAACGCGTGACATTCCCATCATGACGACCCGACGATCGATCCCTTTCGGCCTGATGCTGCAAGGCGCAGGCAGCCATATGAACGCGTGGCGGCATCCGAGCAACCCGCCCGACGCGAGCATCAACCTCGACTTCATGATCGGCGTCGCGCGCAAGGCGGAAGCCGCCGGCATCGCGTTCGCGTTCGTCGCGGACGGCCTCTACATCAACGAGAAGTCGATCCCGCACTTCCTGAACCGCTTCGAGCCGCTGACCGTGCTGTCGGCACTCGCGGTCGCGACGAAAAAGATCGGGCTCGCCGGTACGATCTCGACGTCGTACAGCGAGCCGTTCACGGTCGCGCGCCAGCTCGCGTCGCTCGACGCAATCAGCGGCGGCCGCGCGGGCTGGAACGTCGTGACGACGCCGCTCGAAGGCACCGCGAAGAATTTCGGCAAGGCGCACCCCGATCACGAACTGCGCTACGAGATCGCCGACGAATACCTCGAGGTCGTGCAGGGCCTGTGGGACAGCTGGGACGACGACGCCTTCGTGCGCGACCGCGCGACCGGCCGCTTCTTCGATCGCGACAAGCTTCACACGCTCGATCACCGCGGCCGTTTCTTCCAGGTCGCGGGGCCGCTGAACATCCAGCGCTCGCCGCAGGGGCAGCCGGTGATCTTCCAGGCCGGCTCGTCCGACACCGGGATCGGGCTCGCGGGCAAGTATGCGGATGCCGTGTTCACGCATTCGCCGTCGATCGAGGAAACGGCCGCATTCACGCAGCGCGTGAAGCAGAGCGCGATCGAGCACGGCCGGCAAGCCGGCGACGTGAAGATCTTCCCCGGCGTCGGGCCGATCGTCGGCCGCACGGCCGCCGAGGCGGAAGACAAATACCAGGCGATCCGCGACCTGCTGACGATCGACGAGGCGCTCGCGTACCTCGGCCGCTATTTCGATCATCACGATTTCACGCAGTACGCGCTCGACGCGCCGTTCCCGGAACTCGGCGAACTCGGCCGCAACAGCTTCCGCTCGACCACCGACCGGATCAAGGCCGACGCGAAACGCAAAGGTCTGTCGTTGCGCGAAACGGCGCTCGCGGTCGCCACGCCGCGCCCGAACTTCATCGGCACGGCCGAGCACGTGGCCGACGAGCTGATCCGCTGGCACGATGCAGGTGCCGGCGACGGCTTCATCCTCGGCTTTCCGGTGCAGGCGCAAGGCGTCGACGATTTCGTCGAACTCGTGATTCCGGTGCTCGAGGCTCGCGGCCGCTACAGCCGCGACCTGCCCGGCGCGACGCTGCGCGACCACCTCGGCCTGCCGCGCAAGGCTAGCCGCCACGCGGCGCCCGGCGCCGCGCACGAAACGGCGGCCGAAGCACACGCCTGACGCCGCCGCGCCGCCCGTGCGCGGCGCGCCCGCCCGACCGATTCGAGGATTTCCAACGCCATGAGCGACACGACCCATCTCGGCGGCGCGCTGCCGCCGCTCTCTTCCCCCGTCGCGCGCGACGCCGGCACGCGTTTGCGGATCGTGCCCGCGCGCCACCGGTCGCGCACGGCCGGCACCGTGCTCGCGCTCGTGCTGATCGCGATCACGCTGCATTCGATCCTCGGCAACCCGCAATGGGGCTGGCCGGTATTCGCCGAATGGTTCCTGTCGCCGCCGGTGCTGTCGGGGCTCGCGCGCACGCTGGTGCTGACGCTGCTGGGTGCGGTGTTCGGCTTCGCGCTCGGCGCGTTCGTCGCGCTGGCCCGGCTGTCGCGCTCGCGCCTGCTGTCCGCGAGCGCCTGGACCTTCGTATGGCTGTTCCGCTCGATCCCGCTGATCGTGCTGCTGCTGATCCTGAACAACCTCGGCTACCTGTACGAACACGTGCGGCTCGGCGTGCCGTTCACCGACATCGTGTGGTTCGAGGCGCCGACCACCGACCTGATCAGCCCGTTCCTCGCGGCCGTGCTCGGCCTCACGCTGAACCACGCGGCGTTTTCCGCGGAAGTGATCCGCGGCGGCATTCTCGCGGTCGACCAGGGGCAGCTCGAAGCCGCCGCCGCGCTCGGGCTGCCGCGCGGCCGCCAGACCACGCGGATCGTGCTGCCGCAGGCGATGCGCGCGATCCTGCCGACCGCGTTCAACGACCTGATCACGCTCGCGAAAGGCACGTCGATGGTGTACGTGCTCGCGATGCCCGAGCTGTTCTACACGGTGCAGGTGATCTATCGGCGCAACCTCGAAGTGATTCCGCTGCTTATGGTCGCGACCGTCTGGTACCTGATCATCCTGACCGTGCTGTCGGCGATCCAGGTGCAGGTCGAGCGGCACTATGCACGCGGCGCGCTGCGCAACCCGCCGCCGTCCATGCTCACGTTCGCGCTCGTGCGCATCGGCGCGCTGTGGCGGCGTGCCGCGTCGCGCCGCGCGACGTCGATCGCGCGAGCCGAAAGCGATGCCCTTGCCGATGCCGCTGCCTCCGCTGCGCCGCGCACCGGCGGCGAAGTGGCCGTGCACGGCGTGTCGAAGCAGTTCGGCATGCAGCGCGTGCTCGACAACGTGTCGTTCGTCGCGCCGCGCGGCAGCGTGACCGTGATCGTCGGGCCGTCCGGCTCCGGCAAGTCGACGCTGCTGCGCACGATCAACCATCTCGAACGCGTCGACGACGGCTATATCGACATCGACGGCGAACTGATCGGCTATCGCCGCGACGGCGACGTGCTCCACGAGCTGAAAGAGCGTGACGTGCTGAAGCGGCGCACGGCCGTCGGCATGGTGTTCCAGAACTTCAACCTGTTCCCGCACCTGACGGTGCTCGAGAACCTGATCGAAGCGCCGGTCGCCGTCGGCGGCGTAACGCGCGACGCGGCCGAGCGCACCGCGCGCTCGCTGCTCGCGCGTGTCGGCCTCGCGGACAAGGCCGATGCGTACCCGCGCCAGCTGTCGGGTGGACAGCAGCAGCGCGTCGCGATCGCACGAGCGCTCGCGCTGCGGCCGAAGGTGCTGCTGTTCGACGAGCCGACGTCCGCGCTCGATCCCGAACTCGTCAACGAAGTACTCGACGTGATCAAAGAACTCGCGCGCTCGGGCACGACGCTCGTGATCGTCACGCACGAAATCGGCTTCGCGCGCGAAGTCGCGGACACCGTGCTGTTCATGGAGCAAGGGCGCATCGTCGAGGCCGGGCCGCCGGCCGTCGTGCTCGACGCGCCGTCGCATCCGCGCACGCGCGCATTCCTGTCGCGGGTGCTGTGATGCGCGCCGCTTCCGACCTGCGAGGGACCGCACGATGACCGATCGTCGCCAGTTCATCTCGGCCGCGCTGGCTGCGGCAACCGTCCTGCCGTGGCAGGCCGCGCACGCGGCGGCGGCCACCGCCGATCTCGACCCGCGCCAGGCGGGCCGCCTGCGCGCGGCACGCGACGACGCGGCGATCCGTGCCGCAGCCGCCTACCGCTGGGTACGCGATGGCGCGTTCACGGTCGCGATTTCGCCGCATGCGCCGCCCGTGTCGACCTACGCGACCGACGCGCGCACGGTGGTCGGCGCCGATCCCGACTATGCGCAATTGGTCGCGGACGCACTCGGCCGCACGCTCGTGCTACTGCCGATCGCGTGGGCCGACTGGCCGCTCGGGCTGACGTCCGGCAAGTACGACGCGGTGATTTCGAACGTCGGTGTCACCGAAAAGCGCAAGGAGAAGTACGACTTCACGACCTACCGGCTCGGGCTGCACGGCTTCTATGTGCGCACCGCCAGCCCGATCGCGAGCATCGCCGAGCCGAAGGACGTCGCGGGCCTGCGGATCATCACGGGTGCCGGCACGAGCCAGGAGCGCATCCTGCTCGAATGGAGCAAGCGCAACGTCGCGCAGGGGCTGAAGCCGGCCGAGCTGCTCTACTTCGACGACGATGCCACGGCGCGCGTCGCGCTGCTGTCGGGCCGCGCCGATGCGGAGCTGAATCCGAACGCGTCGCTCGCGTACGAGGCCGCGCGCACCGGCAAGATCCGACGCGTCGGCGTCGTCAATGCGGGCTGGCCGGCCAATGCCGACGTCGCGATCGCGACGCGTCGCGGCAGCGGGCTGGCACCGGCGCTGACGCTCGCGACGAATGCGCTGATCGGCAGCGGCCGCTACGGGCAGGCGCTCGCGCGCTGGGGTTTGCAGAGCGAGGCGATTGCACGCGCGGAGACCAATCCGCCGGGGCTGCCGTCGTTCTGACGAATGAAGGCAAGCGCCCCGGCATGCCGCGAGGGACATGCCGGGGCGATTCAGCGTGCGGCTCGTTCGTCTACGCCGGCACGGCCGCCTGATGCCGGTCGAGTTCGGCGATCTGCGCATGGATCGCCGGAATCAGGTCGCGCCCGTAGGCCAGCGCATCGTCGAGCGGATCGAAGCCGCGAATCAGGAACGTCGACACGCCGAGCCGGTAATACGCGCCCAGCGCCCGTGCGACCTGTTCCGGCGTGCCGACCAGCGCGGTCGAATTCCAGCGCGCGCCGGTCAGGTTCGCAACCCCCATCCACAACCGCTCGTCGAGCACGTCGCCCTGCGCGGCGGCCGCCATCAGCCGTTGCGAGCCCGCATTCTGCGGCGCGTGCCCGGCGATCGGCTGCCCGTTCGCGACGCGCGCCGCACGCACGCGCTCGCGGATCGCCTCGGCCTTCTCCCATGCGGCAGCTTCCGTATCGGCAACGATCGGCCGGAACGACACGCTGATCCGCGGCACGCGGCCGAACGGCGCGGCGGCGGCCCGCACGCGCGCAATCTGCTCGCGCACCGCGTCGAGCGGCTCGCCCCATGTCATGTAGACGTCCGCATGCTCGCCCGCGACCGCCAGCGCGGCCGGCGACGATCCGCCGAAATAGATCGGCACGTGCGGCTGCTGCGCGCTTTTCACGAGCGGCGACGCGCCGCGCAGCCGGTAGAACGCGCCGTCGTGATCGACCGGCGCATCGGCCAGCCAGATCCGCTTCAGCACGTCGAGATATTCGCCGGTGCGGCGGTAGCGCGCATCGTGCGGCACGAAATCGCCGTCGCGCTGCAGGTCCGTATCGTCGCCGCCCGACACGACGTTCAGCGCGAGCCGGCCGCCGCTGAACACGTCGAGCGTCGCGATCTGGCGTGCGGCGGCCGACGGCACGATCACGCCCGGCCGGTGCGCGAGCAGGATGCGGATGCGCTCGGTCGCGGCGGCCGCGAACGACGCGACGATGAAGCCGTCCGCCGCGTTGCTGAAATGGCCGACCAGGACCTGATCGAAGCCGGCGGCCTCGTGCGCCTGCGCGAAGCGGCGCACGTAGTCGGGCTGGACGGCCGCGCCGCCCGGTACGTCGACCTCCGCGCCGGGCGTCGCGGTGATCATGCCGATGATGTCGACTGGCATGTCGGGATGTCCTCGGGTACGTCTATCGGGAATCGGGGAAATCGTCGGAACGGCCGCACGGTCACTGCGCGGCTGCCGTCTTCTGCGCCGGCACGGCGAACGCGCCCGCATACGAGCGGTCGAGCAGCTTCGCCGTGTCGTACGCGTTTGGAATCACGCCGGCCTTGTGCAGGAAGTCGGCCGTGTTCTGCGCGTCCTTCGCGGCCGTGTCGTCGACCGGGCCGACGCGCTGCTTCGCGTTGTTGAGCCAGCGATACGCGACGTCGGGCTCGAGCTTCGCGCGCTTCGCCCACAGGTCCGCATACTCGCGCGGGTGGTTGTCGACCCACTGGCGCGCGGCCACCACGCGCCGCAGGAAATCGGTGATCTCGGCGCGCTTGTCCGACGCGGCCTGCTCGTTCGCGGCGACGAAACTCAGTGCGGGCATCAGCCCCTGCGCGGTCGTCACGGGCCGTGCGCCCTGCCGCAGCGCAAGCGTGCTGACGAACGGCTCCCACAACGACACGGCGTCGACCGAGCCGTTCGCGAACGCGTTGGTCGCATCGATCGGCATCAGGTACGCGTACTTGACCGAATCGGCGCGCAGGCCTGCGTGTTCGAGCGCGCGCAGCACGAGTTGCTGGCTCCACGCGCCGCGCCATACGGCGATGGTCTTGCCCTGCAAGTCGGCCACGGTGCGCACCGGCGAATTCTTCGGCACCAGGATCGCGACGCCGTCGAGGCTTTGCCGCGATACCGCGACGACCTTCACCGGCGCGCCGCGCGCGGCCAGCGTCAGCAGTGCTGAATCGCCGAGGAAACCGACGTCGATCGCGTTGCCGTTCAGGCTTTCGGCAACGGGTGCGGCGGCCTGGAAGTGCTTCCACTCGATCGTGTAAGGCAGGTCCTTCAATGCGCCGGACGCCTCCATCGAGGCCTGGATGTTGAAGTAGTTCTGCTCACCGACGCGCAGCGTGACGGTGTCCTTGGCAATGCCCGGCTGCGCGGCAAGCGCCAGCAAGAGCGCCGTGACGATTCGGCTCGACAACATGATCTCCCGGAAGGTTGGCGGGCGGCCGCGTGATGGCGCGGCCGCGTGGTCCGCCATGCGCGACGGCCGGCGGAACGGATTGAACCGGTGAAGATACGTCGATCGGCTTCATGAGACAAACGCAATATTCTGCTTTGCAAAGATGCAAATATTTTATGACGCGAATTCAGACGCACTGTGCGCGGACCGGTCTCGGCCGTCTGCCGTTCGAATGAATCCTCGACAGATATTTCGTGCGCGAAATAAATCCCGGACTATATTTCGCATACGAAACAACTCCCCGGAACGAGGATGGCCATGACCGCCGAACCCATCGAGTTCTCCGCCGCCGACGGTTACACGCTGCACGGCACGCTGTGGTCGCCGGACGCCGCGCCGCGCGCGCTGGTGCTGATCCATCCCGCGACGGCCGTGCCCGAGCGGCTGTATGCGGGCTTCGCGCGCTTCCTGACCGAACGCGGCTTCGCGGTGCTGACCTACAACTACCGCGGCATCGGCGCATCGCGGCCCGCCCGCCTGGGGGCGCTGAAGGCCCGCATGCGCGACTGGATGGAGCTCGACGTGGGCGCCGCGACCGCATGGGCGCGCCAGGCGCATGAAGGGCTGCCGCTGCTGGCGGTCGGCCACAGTGTCGGCGGGCATGCAATCGGGCTGTCGGGCGCCACCACGCACCTGCGCGCGGCCGTGCTCGTCGCCGCGCATGCAGGCAGCACGCGGCTGATCGCGCAGGCGGCCGAACGCCTGAAGGTGCGGCTGATCCTGCGCGTGCTCGGCCCGCTGACGTCGGCGCTGCTGGGTTACGTCCCCGGCAAGCGGCTCGGGCTCGGCGAGGATCTGCCGGCCGGCGTGTTCCGCGAATGGAGCCGCTGGACGACGCTGCCGCACTATTTCTTCGACGATCCGACGCTCGAAGCGGCCGAGCGCTTCTCGAAGCAACGGCTGCCGATCCTCGCACTCGGCTTCGACGACGATCCGTGGGCGAACCCGGCTGCGATCGGCCTGCTGGTAAGCTATCTGACCCGCGCGAAGGTCGAACGCCGCCAGATCGATCCGCACGCGGCGGGCAGCGGCCCGGTCGGGCACATGGGCTTCTTTCGCAGCCGGCCCGGCACCGTGCTGTGGCCCGATGTCGCCGACTGGCTCGCGCAGGCACTCGACACGCCACGCACCGCGGGCCGCCCCTCCCTTTCCATTGCAGCCGGGAACCCAGCTTGAGCGAAGACCGACGACTGTTTTTCATGTTGAACATCGGCCAGCGGCGCGTGCAGCGCTGGATCGACCGCAGGGCCGAAACCGAGACGCGCGCGAGCGCCGCGCAGGCCGGCGCGCTGTTCTGTCTCGCGAAGCAGGATGGCGCGCTGATCGGCGAAGTCGGCGCCGCGCTGCAGCTCGCGCCGTCCGCGATGACGGGCCTCGCCGACCGGATGGCGAAAGCCGGCCTCATCACGCGTCATGCCGATTCCGACGACGGCCGCGCAACGCGGCTGTACCTCACCGATGAAGGCCACGCGGCGCTCAAGCGCGCACGCGTGCTGCTGCGCGAACTGAACGGCAAGCTGTGCGACGGGTTTTCCGACGACGAACTCGATGTCGTCGCGCGCTGGTTGCACGCGTTGCAGGACCGGTTCCCGGCGGAGCGCTGAACGGCACGTCGCCCGCCGCGACCGACTCGCGCCGGCATCAATCGAAAGCGATTGCGATTCGTGTTTTCGATTCGATTTTCATGTCGTCGCGACGGCAAAATTTGCGTTGCCGACACACGCCGCCGGCAACGCTTTCCGGCTACCGACTGTTACAAAAAACTGCCTGTCGCGCGGCATTCGAATCACCTACATTGCAATCCACTTCGACACATTCGTCGCATGCCCGGACTGGCCTTCCCGTCGGGTCGACATCGCAGACACACCCGACAAGCAATCAGAATGAAGAGGAGTCTTAACCGACGTGCTGGCGGGTTCCAGCGCACGCGGATTGCGATCGCTGAAGCGGCATCCTGAACGACACGCAGCAACGCGCGCGGCACGATTCGCCGCGCCCCGGCTCGCGTGGCCGCCTCGTGCCGTGCCTTCGCAGCCGCACGTCAACGAGGAGCAGTCCATGCGACGCACGATCGTGTCCCCTTCGCTTGTCACCCGCCTGTCCGCCGCGATGGCAATGGCCGCCGCTGCCGCGGCGCACGCCGAGCCTGTCGTCGTGTCCGGCCCGAGCCCATTCGCCGCGTGCACCATCGGCGGCCCCGGCACCAACTACGTGAATGCCGAAGTGGAACCATGGCTCGCGGTCAACCCGGCGAACCCTACGAACATGATCGGCGTGTGGCAGCAGGACCGCTGGTCGAACGGCGGCGCGCACGGGCTCGTCGCCGGCTACACGTTCGACGGCGGCGCGACCTGGGCGCGCACGCCGCAGCCGTTCAGCGCGTGCGCGCCGGGCGGGCTGAAATACGAGCGCGCGTCCGATCCGTGGGTGTCGTTCGGGCCGGACGGCACCGCGTATTCGGTGTCGATCTCGTTCAACCAGTCGAACAACAGCAACGCGGTGGCCGCGTCGGTCTCGACCGACGGCGGACAAACCTGGAGCAGCCCGGCCGTGCTGATCGCGAACGACGAACCGACGACGCAGTTCTTCAACGACAAGGAATCGGTGACGGCGAACCCCGTGAAGGCCGGTACCGCCTACGCGGTCTGGGATCGTCTCGAACTGCCGAACGGCAACCCGTACGCGAACCTGCACACGAAGGCGTACCGCGGGCCGACGCTGTTCTCGAAGACGGCCGATGGCGGCAAGACGTGGAGCACCCCGAAAGTCATCGTCGACGTGCCTTCGCGCCAGCAGACGATCGGCAACCAGATCGTCGTCGATCCGAAGAGCGGCACGCTCTACGATTTCTTCGACCTGATCCAGCCGCCGTTCAGCAAGGCGGCCGGCAAGGTCGCGTTCATCAAGTCGACCGACGACGGCGCGACGTGGACGAAACCGCAGGTGATCGCGGGGCTGCAGACGGTCGGCGTCACCGATCCGAACACCGGCGAACCGGTACGCACCGGCGACATCATTCCGGAACCCGCGATCGATCCCGCATCGGGGCAGCTCTACGTGGTGTGGCAGGACAGCCGCTTCAACGGCGGCAAGTACGACGAGATTGCGGTATCGACGTCGAAGGATGGCGGCGCGACATGGAGCACGCCGCAGCAATTGAACACGCCGACCGGGCGCCCCGCGTTCAATCCGTCGGTGCGCGTCGACAACACGGGCGCCGTGATGGTCACCTACTACGACTTCCGTGACCTGCTGGCCGGCAACACGACGACGCTGCCGACCGGCTTCTGGCGCAAGATCTCGCACGACGGCGGCACGACGTTCGCCGACGAGCGGCGCGTCGGCGGCCCGTTCGACATGAAACTCGCGCCCAACGCCGAAGGGTTCTTCATCGGCGACTACCAGGGGCTCGACGTGCTCCCGTCATCGTCGTTCCACCCGTTCTTCGTGCAGACCAGCGCGGGCAACCTGACGAACCGCACGGACGTGTTCTTCGCACCGTAAGGCGACGCCGGCCGCCATGCCGCCGCGCGACACCCTGCGTCGCGCGGCGGCATGCGCACCGCAATGCGTCAAGCAGCCTGCGGAATCGCGGCGACCACGGATTCCGCCTTCAGCGCGGCGACCTTGCCGATCGTATCGACGCATGCATGCGCAAGTTCCGCGCCCTTCACGAGGAAGTGCTCGTGGAAGTAGGCGACATGCTCGGCGCCGTGGAAATGATGCGGCGTCAGCACAGCCGACAGCACCACCACGCCGGTTTCGAGCTGCACCTGCATGAGACCGGAAATCACCGCCTGCGCGACGAAGTCATGGCGATAGATGCCGCCGTCGACCACCAGGCCGGCGCACGCGATGGCCGCGTACTTGCCGGTGTTTGCGAGCAGCTTGGCATGCAGCGGAATCTCGAAGGCGCCTGCCACTTCAAAGAAATCGCAATCCGCCCGGCTCAGGTTCGCGTTGGCGAGCCCGTCGACGAACGCGTTTCGGCACTGGTCGACGATCTCCTTGTGCCAGCACGACTGGACGAAGGCGATACGCGGCGCGGCAGTTTGGGAGGGGGAAGCAAGTTGGGTCATCGATGGGTCCTGTGTGAGTTGAATGGGCGCACAGGGACAAGCCGCGTACCTTGCGTACGCAACGAACCCCGCTCTCTCTCATCCGGACTTTGACCGTCGGCCCCGGAATCGAACCGGGTCTGCTGACCTTGCCGTGCACATGCGTGCCGGCAAGCGCTCGCGGGCTACGCGCAATTGCGCGATTACCGCCGGTGGGGAATTTCACCCCGCCCTGAGAACGTTCGCGGCACATCGGCCGCGCCGGAAATCTATCACAGTCTCGTCGTGTTGGTGCTTCAACGTCGCCGCTCGCGTCATGCGCCCGACGCGCCCCCGGTCGTTTCCCGCACTCCCCCCTCCGCTCCAGCCGCCGTTTTCACCGATCCGACAGAAACCCGACGGGAACCTCCCGGCCGGCTTGGAATTTGAAATGATATAACATATCATTTCGGGTGCTCGTTCGCCTGACGCCGTTCCACCGTGGGTGGCCGAGTCTCGCCGAGCGATGTTCCAGCGGGTCACTGCGCGTCAGTGACGCAACAATATATCGTATCAAAACGTGATCCGCATCGCTCGTTATCCGATCCGATTCCAACCGATTCACCGACCATGCGCGACCTCCCTCGTTTACCGCTTCGCCCGCTCTCGCCCCTTTCGCTGATGCTGCTCGCCGCCGTCGCCCATGCGCAGACCGATACCCCCGCGTCGTCGAACCCGCCACTGCCCACCACCTCGCTCGCACCGATCTTCGTGACCGCTAACCCGCTCGGCGACACCGAGCTGATCGCGCCGACCGTGCAGCTCTCCGGCGATGCGCTGACGCGCCGCCAGGCCGATTCGCTCGGCGAAACGCTCAACGGGCTGCCCGGCGTGTCGACCACGACCTACGGGCCGATGGTCGGCCGCCCGATCATCCGCGGGATGGACGGCGACCGGATCCGGCTGCTGCAGAACGGCGTCGCGGCCTACGACGCGTCGTCGCTGTCGTATGACCATGCGGTGCCGCAGGATCCGCTGTCGATCGAGCGCGTCGAGATCGTGCGCGGCCCGGCCGCGCTGCTGTACGGAGGCAACGCGGTGGGCGGCGTGGTCAACACGATCGACAACCGGATTCCGCGCGAAGCGATCGAAGGCGTGACGGGCGCGCTCGACGCGCGCTACGGCGGCGCGAATTCCGTGCGCGCGGGTGCCGCGCAGGTCGAAGGCGGCAACGGCCGCTTCGCATTCCACGTCGACGCGTTCGACCGCGAAACAAGCAAGCTGCGGATTCCGGGCTACGCGCGCAGCAGCCAGCAACGTGCGATCGACGGCCCCGACACGCCGCAGCCGGAAGGCAACGTGCCGAACAGCGACGGCCGCGTGCACGGCGGCGCGGTCGGCGCGTCGTACACGTGGGCAGACGGCTTCGCGGGCCTGTCGTACAGCGGCTATGAATCGAACTACGGCTCGGTCGCGGAAAGCGACGTGCGGCTGCGGATGCGCCAGGAACGCCTTGCGTTCGCGTCCGAGGTGCGCAACCTGAGCGGGCCGTTCACGAAGCTGAAATTCGATTTCGCGTACACCGACTATCGCCACAAGGAAGTCAACAATGGCGAGACGGCGACCACCTTCCGCAATCGCGGCTACGAAGCGCGCATCGAGGCACGGCATCGCAAGATCGGCCCGTTCGAAGGCGCGATCGGCGTGCAGTTCGGCCAGAACACGTTCTCCGCGCTCGGCGACGAATTGCTCGTGCCGTCCACGCGCACGAACAGCGTCGCGCTGTTCGGCCTCGAGGAATGGCAGGTCGTCCCCGCGCTGAAGCTGAGCCTGGGCGGCCGCTTCGAGCACGTGAAGGTCGACCCCGATCCGGCCGGCGTCGAGAAATTCGCGGGCGCGCAGCCGCGCGACTTCAACGCGGGCAGCCTGTCGGCCGGCGCGCTGTTTTCGCTGACACCGGTATGGTCGGTCGCGGCGAACGTCGCGTACACCGAACGCGCACCGACCTTCTACGAGCTGTATTCGAACGGCCCGCACGACGCGACCGGCCAGTTCCTGATCGGCAACCCGAACGCATCGAAGGAGAAAGCCGTGTCGACCGACCTGTCGCTGCGCTATGCGAGCGGCCCGAATCGCGGCAGCGTCGGCGTGTTCTACAACCGCTTCTCGAACTACCTGACCGAGTACAACACGGGCCGCGTCGTGGACGGCGACGGCGAACCCGTCGCGCCCGGCACCGACGGCTCGCTGAACGAGGCGATCTATCGCGGCGTGCGCGCCGAGTTCTACGGCGTCGAGCTGGACGGCAAATGGCGCGCGTTCTCGCGACGCGGCCACACGGTCGACCTCGAACTGACGGCCGACTACACGCATGCACGCAACGTCGACACGGGCCAGCCGCTGCCGCGTATCGCGCCGCTGCGCGCGACGCTCGCGGCCGACTATGGCTACGGGCCGTTTGGCGCACGCGCACAGGTCACGCACGCGTGGTCGCAACATCGCGTGCCCGACAACGACTTCTCGACGGACGGCTACACGTCGCTCGGCGTGATGCTGACCTACAAATTCCGTGTCGGCCCGACGCATTGGCTCGCCTACCTGCGCGGCGACAACCTGACGAACCAGGAGATCCGCTATTCGACGTCGGTCGTGCGCGGCTTCGCACCCGAAGGCGGCCGCAGCGTGATGGCCGGGTTGCGCACTACGTTCTGACCCTTGTACGGCTCGCGGCGCCCGCCGCGGGCCGGTCCGGCGCGCCGACACGGCGCGCCCGTTTTCGTTTACCTGCCCATCGCGCCAATCAAGCGGCGCACGCCGGACATCTGTATCGGCGCCTCCCGTGATTCACCGAAAACGAAATTCCAGCATTCATCCATAAATCGAAACGAAATCATCAGACAATTATTATAAATAAGATGGTTTTTGTTTTTACCAATAAAACCGGTTTCAAATTCCACATATAAACCCTTGAATCACGGGCGACAGGCGATTTTTTGATCAGAATCAAGAACGCCCGCCGGATAACGCTCTCAGCGCCAGAAAAACTAATATCAGGGTTTTCGAAGGGTAAAGAATCATCTCGCATACCCGTTAATGCGGGCACGAGCCCGTATCTGGTCGAACAATAAAATCCATTTGCCAACCACACGCGCAGAGGCACATCGTGAAAATCGCCAGAATGAGCATCAAAACAAAACTCCTTGGCGGCTTCGGCCTGCTCGCCGCGGTCGTCGTAATCGTGTCGGGCGTGGCCCTCAAGGCACTGTCCGATACGAATGCCGAGTTTTCACGCTACATGAACGGCATCAACGCACGGGCGAACCTGTCCGCGCAAATCCGCACCGCGGTCGACCGACGCGCGATCGCCGCGCGCAACCTCGTACTCGTGACCAAGCCGGCCGACGTCGAGGCCGAACTCGCCGACGTGAACCAGGCGCACAAGGACGTGCAGGAGCATCTCGCGAAGCTGAAGGACATGATGGCGAACGCGACCGATACGTCCGATCGCGCACGCGAGCTGGTGGGCGACATCGTGCGCATCGAAGGCAGCTACGGGCCCGTCGCGCTGCGCATCGTCGGGCTCGCGCAGGCCGGCAAGAAGGACGAAGCGACCGCCGACATCGACGACAATTGCCGCCCGCTGCTCGCCCAGCTGGTGCGTGCGACCGATGCGTACGCGGCCTACACGCATGAACGCGAGCTCGCGATCGCACAGCAATTCGCCGACCGCTACGCGATGGAGCGCAACCTGCTGGCCGGCATCTGCCTGATCGCGGTCGTTGTCGCCGCCGCCGGCGGCCTGTGGCTGACGCGCAAGATCACGGTGCCGATCGGCTCGGCCGTGGACGTCGCACGCACGGTGGCGGACGGCGATCTCGGCAGCCGCATCGACGTGAGCGGCAACGACGAAACGCGCGACCTGCTCGACGCACTGCGGACGATGAACGAGCGGCTGATCGGCATCGTCGGGCGCGTGCGCGATTCGTCGAACAGCATCGCGCATGCGGTGAGCGAGATCGCGTCGGGCAACCTCGACCTGAGCCAGCGCACCGAGGAACAGGCCGCGTCGCTGCAGGAAACCGCCGCGACGATGGAAGAATTCACGTCGACGGTGCGGCTGAACGCGGAGAACGCCCAGCAGGCGAGCACGCTCGCCGCGAACGCGTCGGACGTCGCGCAGCGCGGCAGCTCGGTGGTCGGCCGCGTGGTCGACACGATGACGGAAATCGGCCAGAGCTCGTCGAAGATCGCCGACATCACGGGCATCATCGAAGGCATCGCATTCCAGACCAACATCCTTGCGCTGAACGCGGCCGTCGAGGCCGCACGCGCGGGCGAACAAGGCCGCGGCTTCGCGGTCGTCGCGAGCGAGGTGCGCAGTCTCGCGCAACGCTCGTCGACGGCAGCGAAGGAAATCAAGGAGCTGATCTCCGCGTCGGTGCAGACGATCCAGGACGGCTCGGCGCTCGCGGGCGAAGCCGGCAAGACGATGTCCGACGTGACGCAGGCCGTCGCGCGCGTGACGGACATCATGGGCGAGATCGCGGCCGCATCGGCCGAACAGAGCCGCGGGATCGACCAGGTCAACCTGACGATCACGCAGATGGACGAGACGACGCAGCAGAACGCGGCGCTCGTCGAGCAGGCCGCGGCTGCATCGAAGTCGCTCGAGGCGCAAGGCCGCGAGCTGTCCGAAACGGTTGCTGCATTCCGGATGCCGTCCGGCACGCACGCGACGTCGCCGGGTGCGCATGCGCATGAGGCCGGCACGCATCACTGGCAGCCGGCCGTCGTGTAACCGATACCGATACGGCCGCGAGACGGGGAAGCGTATGCTGTTCCGCTTGCCCGTCTGCGGCGCAACCGTGCGGGTTCTGCGCACGCCGTTGCGCACACTGCGTTTGCCGCCTCGCGCAAATTTCGATCCCGCCCGGATATCGCGTGTTGCCATACCGCCGTCATGGAAATCGCGCTGCATTCCCACCTGCGCCGCTCGCCGATCCAGACTTTTAAAACGAGCGAATGACGAGTATGCTTAAAAAAGCACTCCCCGTTCGGACGGCGAATCGCGTGCCCTGACTCCCGTCCGTTCGCATTGCGGCCCCATCGCATCGCGCACTGCGCGCCGATGGCGGCGTCTGCTTCTCGCGCCTTGGCCGCACGAATCTTTCCCCCAACAATCGTCAGGAGAGCTGGTGAGCCGACTCGTCGTCGTATCCAATCGCATCGCAGATCCCCGTAAGGCCGCGGCCGGCGGCCTCGCGGTCGCCGTGAAGGACAGCCTGCAGGAAACCGGCGGCGTATGGTTCGGCTGGAGCGGCAGGCTACGCGGCGGCGACGATCAGCCCACGCATGGCGACGACGTGCAGGTCCAGAACGTCGGCGGCATCCAGCTCGCGACGATCGACCTCGATCCGCAGGACTACGACGCGTACTACCTCGGCTATTCGAACAACGTGCTGTGGCCGGTATTTCACTACCGGCTCGATCTCGCGCAGTTCGACCGACGGTTCGCCGACGGCTACCGGCGCGTGAACCAGTTGTTCGCGCGCAAGCTGCGCACGCTGCTGCGGCCCGACGACACCATCTGGGTTCACGACTACCAGCTGATTCCGCTCGCGGCCGAATTGCGCGCGATGGGCTGCACGAATCCGATCGGCTTCTTCCTGCACATCCCGATGCCGCCGCCGCCGATCATGGCCGCGATCCCGGAGCACGAATGGCTGATGCGCTCGCTGTTCGCGTACGACCTCGTCGGCTTCCAGACCGAATCGGACCTGCTTCACTTCGAGCATTACGTCGAAGCGGAAGCCGGCGCCGCGCGGCTGCCGGACGGCCGCCTGCAGGCGTTCGGCCGCACGCTGTCGGCCGGTGCATTCCCGATCGGGATCAACGTCGACGAATTCGAGTCGCTCGCACGCGATCGCGACGGCCTCGACATGTTCGAACGGATGCGCGATGAATATTCGCGCCGTCAGCTGCTCGTCGGCGTCGACCGGCTCGATTACACGAAGGGCCTGCCGCAGCGCGTGCATGCATTCCGCCAGCTGCTCGAACAGTATCCGGAGAACCGCAACCGCGCGACGCTGATCCAGATCGCGGCGCCGAGCCGCGAGGATCTCGGCGCATACGACGATCTGCGGCGCGAGATGGACAGCCTGTGCGGCGCGATCAACGGCGACTACGGCGAGCTCGAATGGATGCCGATGCGCTACATTCACCGCACCGTTGCACGCAAGCGCCTGCCGGGCCTGTATCGCGCGAGCCGCGTCGCGCTCGTCACGCCGCTGCGCGACGGGATGAACCTCGTCGCGAAGGAATTCCTCGCCGCGCAGGACGCAGCCGATCCCGGCGTACTCGTGCTGTCGCGTTTCGCGGGCGCGGCCGAGCAACTGAAGTCGGCGCTGCTCGTCAATCCGTACGACACGCAAGGCACCGCGCAGGCGATCCAGCGCGCGCTCACGATGCCGCTCGAAGAGCGCCGCCAGCGTCATTCGGCGCTGATGGCGATCGTGCGCAAGACCGACGTGCACTGGTGGCGCACGCGCTTTCTCGACGCACTCGCCGAAGCGGCCGAAGTCGCGGCCGCAGCCGAATCGTGACGCGCTGACGCACGCCGCCAGCAGGTCGGCGCGACGCGTTCAGCGATCGGGCTCGCGCGGCCGCCCGTACGAGACGAAGTCGCGTTCGACCGCGGAGGCCTGTTCCGTCTCGATCGCCCCGCCACGCGCGCCGGCTTCGTCGCCGGGTGCCGCCGACGTGGCGGACGGCGGCTCGATGCCCCCGTCGATCAACGTCTGCAGCGCGTCGCGCTCGAGCACCTCGCATTCCAGCAGCCGTCGTGCGATGCGTTCGAGCGCATCGCGACGCTCGCCGAGCGTCGCCGCGACTCGCGCATGCGCATCGGCCAGCAGCGTGCGCACTTCGTCGTCGATCATCCGTGCCGTGTGCTCGCTGCAGCGACCGTCGCCCGGATGCCACGCGCCGGGCATGCCCTGGCGCGCATCGCCGTCGTCGAACGTCGCGAGTCCGATCTTCTCGCTCATCCCGTACTGCATGACCATGTGGCGTGCCATCGCGGTCGCGCGTTCGAGATCGTTCTGCGCGCCGGTCGAGACGTCGCCGAACACGAGCTCTTCAGCGACGCGCCCGCCGAGCAGCGCATCGATCCGGTCGAGCAGTTCGCTCCGGCGCAGCACGTATCGATCCTCGGTCGGCACCTGCTGCGTATAGCCGAGCGCGGCGACACCGCGCGGAATGATCGACACCTTCTTCACCGGGTCGCAATGCGAGCGGCTTTCCGCGACGAGCGCATGGCCGGCCTCGTGATACGCGATGGTCAGCTTCTCCTGCGCGTTCATCACGCGGCTCTTGCGTTCGAGGCCCGTCAGCGCGCGGTCGATCGCCTCGTCGAAGTCGGCCATGCCGATCGCGGGCTTGCCGAGTTCGGCCGCATGCAGCGCGGCCTCGTTGACGACGTTCGCGAGATCGGCGCCGACGAAGCCCGGCGTGCGCGACGCGAGCTCGCCGAGGTCGATGTCGGCCGCGAGCTTCACGCGCTTCACGTGAACGCCGAGAATCTGCCGGCGACCGTTCACGTCGGGCCGGTCGATCGCGATGTGGCGATCGAAGCGGCCCGGGCGCAGCAGCGCGGGATCGAGGATCTCGGGACGGTTCGTCGCGGCCATGATGATCACGCCCGAGCCGGCCTGGAAGCCGTCCATCTCGACGAGCAACTGATTGAGCGTCTGTTCGCGTTCGTCGTTGCCCGACATCGGGCCGACGCCGCGCACCTTGCCGAGTGCATCGAGCTCGTCGACGAACACGATGCACGGCGCCTTCTGCTGTGCCTGCTCGAACAGGTCGCGCACGCGCGCCGCGCCCACGCCGACGAACATCTCGACGAACGCCGAGCCGCTGATCGAGAAGAACGGCACGGCCGCCTCGCCGGCCACCGCGCGCGCGAGCAGCGTCTTGCCCGTGCCCGGCGCGCCCACCACGAGCACGCCCTTCGGGATCTTGCCGCCGAGCCGCTGGTAGCGGTCGGGATTGCGCAGGAACGCGACCAGCTGCTGCAGCTCGGCCTTTGCTTCGTCGATGCCCGCGATGTCGTCGAACGTGATGCCGGTTTCCTGCTGCACGTACACGCGTGCGCGGCTCTTGCCCATCCCGGTGAAATCCTGCAGCCCGCCGCGCTTGCGCAGCATCATGTTCCACACGAACACGAACAGCACGAGCGGCAGCAGCCACGACGCGAGCCCGGCGATCCAGCCCGTGTCGGGCGTGCCGTGATAGCGGATGCCGGCGGCGGTCAGCGTGTCGGTCAGGCGCTCGTCGGTCACGCGGTTGGTCGTGAAGCGCCACGGTGCGCCGACCTGCTGCACGGCAGCCGCTTCGGATGCCGGCAGCATCGTGCCGGCCTGCGGCATCTTCAGCGTGCCCGAGATCGACGCGGGGCCGACCTCGAGATCGTCGACGAGCCGTGCGGCGACGAGCTTGTGGAAATCGCTGTACGCGATCGATGCCGACGTCGGATGCAGCATCAGCAACTGCGCGGCGAACAGCACGAAGAAGCCCGCCGCGATCAGCAATCCCGGGTAGTCGAATTTCCTGTCCATGACATCGGGCCGGCCTCGTGTGCTGCGCGGCGTGCGCTCACACGGGCACGCGGCATCGGCGGCCCTGCGAAAACGGCATCCATCCGCGCCATCGTCGCCTCCCTGTGTCGCCTCGTTTCGTCGCATCGACGACGCCGCGGCGACGCCATCGGCCGGCGCCGCCGGGCGATCCTCGCCCGGGCGGCACACCGCGACGCGCCGCCCCTGCATCCAGTCTAGTTCGCGCGCGCACGTCCCGCATCGCCCGCCGCACGCGTCGATACATCCGACGAACGGCTTTCATTCGCGGCACGCAGCGCGTTATAGTCGCATTCGTGACATTTTTATGACAATTCGATTGCCCGCGCTTGCCGCGCCGTGCCCGGCATTGCATGCCGTCACGCATCGCGGCAGCCTGAGCGGCGCCGCCGCGCATCGAACGACACCGCCCACCCGACATTCGAGGAGCCCACGACGTGACCGACACCCCCGATCGCCCCGACGACCTTCCCGCCGATCCCGACCGCCGCCGCGTACTCGGCGGCCTCGCCGCACTCGGTGCCGGTGTCGCGCTCAGCGGCTGCGAAACCACCTCGGGCAGCGCGCCGCGTTCGGCCGCCGACCTGCGCATCGACGAAGCGTTGCGCCAGCGCGTGCGCCACATCGTCGTGATCTACGCGGAAAACCGCAGCTTCGCGAACCTGTACGGCGATTTCCCCGGCGTGCAGCATCCGCTGAGCGAAGTGCGGCCCGAACACGCGCAGCAGCTCGACCGCGACGGCAAGACCCCGCTGCGCGTGCTGCCGAAGATCTGGGGCGGGCTCGTGCCGCAGGCGCAGGAAGTGGACGGCAAGCGCTACGCGATCGCCGAGCGCGACATCGACAAGCTGCCGAATGCGCCGTTCCGGATCGCCGACGCGCAGGGCAACCCGCTGCCGAACGGCGTAATCACGCGCGACCTCTGGCACCGCTTCTACCAGAACCAGATGCAGATCGCCGCCGGCCGCAACAACCAGTTCGCCGCGTGGGCCGATTCAGGCGGCCTCGTGATGGGTCATTACCGCAACTCGGCCGATTCGCTGCGGCTGTGGAACCTCGCACGGCAATACACGCTGTGCGACAACTTCTTCATGGCGGCTTTCGGCGGTTCGTGGATGAACCACATGTTCCTGATCTCCGCGCAGCCGCCGCTGTATCCGGACGCGCACAAGCATCCGCATGCGGCGAAACTGCTGTCGAAGGTCGAAGGCGACGATCCGGCCGGCACGCGCCTGAAGCTCGCCGACGATTCGCCCGCGTCCGCGCTCGACGGCCCGCCGAAGTTCGCGGTCGACGGGCCGCTGACGCCGGACGGCTATGGCGTGAACACGATGGCGCCGCCGTACCAGCCGAGCTACGTGCCGCCGCCCGATCCGGGCAACGCGGCGTATGCGGACCCGGCCGACCATCGCGTGATGCCGCCGCAGGGCTATGCGACGATCGGCGACCGCCTGTCGGAGAAGAACGTCGACTGGGCGTGGTACAGCGGCGCGTGGCAGTACGCACTCGAGCACCGCGACACGGGCACCGTGCCGGATTTCCAGTACCACCACCAGCCGTTCAACTACTTCGTGAACTACGCGCCGGGCACGGAAGCCCGCCGCCGGCACCTGCGCGACGCGGGGCTCGGCGACGAGCCGTCGACCAACCGCTTCATCGCCGACATCGACGCGGGCCACCTGCCTGCCGTCACGTTCTACAAGCCACAGGGCAACCTGAACATGCACGCGGGCTATGCGGACATCGAATCGGGCGACCGCCACATCGCGACCGTGATCGACCATATCCGGCGCGGCCCGCAATGGGAAAACACCGTGATCGTGATGACGCACGACGAGAACGGCGGCTGGTGGGATCACGTCGCGCCGCCCGTGGGCGACCGCTGGGGCCCCGGCTCGCGGATTCCGGCGCTCGTGATCTCGCCGTTCGCGAAGCAGGGCTTCGTCGATCACACACTGTACGACACGAACTCGATCCTGCGCTTCATCAGCCGCGTGCACGGGCTCGCGCCGCTCGACGGCGTGGTCGTGCGCGACAAGGCGTTCGCCGCACGCGGCGCGACGCCGCCGGGCGACCTGACGAACGCGCTCGATCTCGGCTGACCGCCAGTCAGACGCCTGACCGGCGGCTACGCGGCGCTGCGCAACGCGTCGCGTCGCGCCTGCGCCGCATGACGGCCGGCCTGCCGGCCGAAGAACGTCGAGTCGGCCAGCGACAGCCCCGAGCTGTATCCGGCGCCCCAGCGCGGCAGCCCACAGGTCGTGCGGCCGGCCGCGTAGAGGCCCGGCACCGGCGCGCGCGCCGCGTCGAGCACCTGCCCGGTCGGCAGCGTGTCGAGCCCGCCGAGCGTGAAGTGCGGGTAGAACGCGTAGTCGATCCGGCAATCGAGCGCGACGAACGGCGGCGCGATCAGCGGCTGCAGCCACTTCTTCGCCTTGTGGAACAGCGGATCGGCGCCTTCGGCCGCATGGCGGTTGTACACGTCGACGGTCGCCGTCAGCGTGCCGGCCGGCATCTGCAGGTCGCGCTCGATTTCTTCCCACGTTTCGCCGGCTGCCGCGATCCCGATCCGCGCGATCGCGGGCGGCTCCTGGTAGGTCGCCTGATCGACCAGCAGGTAGATGCGATCGCCGGCCTGGTGAAACGCGTGATGGCCCGTGCGGCCGTGATAACCGTCCTCGTTGATGAAGCGCTGGCCGCGCCCATTCACGAAGATCCCCTTGATCAGCGATTCGGGCGCGTAGAACGGCAGGCTGACGAAACCCTGGTCCATGTGGATCGCCGCGCCGCCCACGCTCTGGCCGAGCAGGATGCCCGAGCCGTCGTCGCCGGGGCTGCCGATCGGCTCGTCCGAGCGCAGGAATTGCGGTGCATGCCGGCGCACCATGTCGCGGTTCATCGCGAAGCCGCCCGCGCACAGGATCACCGCACCGCGCGCCCGCACGAACACCGTCTCGCCGTAAGCACGCAGCACGGCGCCGCACACCGCGCCGCCGTCGTCGACGATCAGCGCGAGCGCGCGGGTGTCATAGCGCGTGGCGACGCCGAGCGCCGTGACGCGTTCGGCCAGCACGCGCATCAGCATCTGGCCGCCGCCCCAGCCCGGCCATTGCGGCGTATGGCCGCGCGGACACGGCTTCGCGGCCTCGCTGAACGGCCAGGCCTCCTCGCTGCCGGACCAGATCAGGCAGTCATCGGTTTCCGGCTCGACGATCCGCTCGGCGATGAACGTGTTCTTGTAGGTCACCCCCTGCGCGACGAGCCAGTCGTGGTGCGCGAGGCTCTCGTTCGCGTAGAGGCGCACCTTTGCCTCGTCGGCGTCGCGGCCGCCCGCGAGCATCAGGTAGCGGTACAGATCCTCGGTGTCGTCGGTGAAGCCGGCTTGCCGCTGCGCAGGCGTGCCGCCGCCGCCGCCGAGGTAGATCTCGCCGCCCGACAGCGCGCTCGTGCCGCCGTAGCTCGATGCGCGCTCGACGATCAGCGTGTCGGCGCCGGCGCTCGCGGCTTCGATCGCGGCGCATGCGCCGGCCGCGCCAAAGCCGACGATCACGACATCGTGTTCGGCGTCCCAGCGATGTACGTCGCGAAGGTTCAGGGGGCGAGTCAGGAAATGGTCGGATGACATGAGGATGGGTCAGCGTGAAGGAAATCTGCGGACAGCGGTGGTCGTGGCAGTGCGAACGCCTGGCGCGTACGGGGTGCTGCCCGAGGGAAATCAAATGATGCGAAGCCGAACCGGCGACTCGATCGGGCGCCGCGCGCAACGTGCGACGTCCGGCGCCTGCGACCCAAGACCGCCGCGCTGGCCTCACATGCCGCGCAACGCGGCGAAACCGAAGTGAGACGGATCGATCGGCACGCACGCGGTCGGCAAGCCGTTCGGATCGACCGAGCGGCATTGCAGGATGCCGGCCGCGTACGGCGGCGACGGGACCGCGTCGGCACCGTATCGCGCCATCGCCATCGCAGCGAACGTGCCCATCGCCAGTACGCACAGCTTGCGAGTCGTCAGTCTCATGATCGTCGTCCCCTCCGGTTGGCCGCTGGTGCGGTTCGTGTCCGGCGCATCGCTTGCGGCACCGGATGACTGCACGGTAGCCAGCGCCCGGCCGGCGGCCATCGTCCGTTTCGACTAGGGACAAACGCTGAAAGGAAGTCGCACGCGATGCGGCGCCGCAACATCGTCGTCGGCGAATCCGCGTGCGGCCGGCAAACGCGCCGCATCCAGCGCCTTTACCGGCCTGCCGTGCGAATCGTCAGACGCATGCCGCGCATCGGACGCTGCGTCGCAGCAGCGCCGCCACGTCGCGTTGCGCCCGCCTGCCGGCCCCGGTGTTTTCCCCGACCTTCGCCCTGCTCCGTATGGACGATGAGTATCGATCGGTCCGATGCGAACCTGCGCATCGACGTCGCACGCACTCGCGACGCGACCCGGCATCACGTGCACGACCAGTCCGTCACGCTCGTCGGCGGCGAAGCCGATGTCGAGACCCAGGGCGTCGCGTGCCACGTGTACATGCGCGGCGACGTGCAGCGCGCGGTCGACGAAGTCGTCGCGCATTGCCGCGCGTAATAAGCGACGCGGATGCGAAAACGTCCCGCCGCCGGCAAGCGCTGCCGGCGACGGGACGTCAAGGGCGATGCGTCGATACGGATCGTCAGGCGCCGATGCGCTGCGCGATCTTCGTCATCGTTTCGGTCATCTCGGCAGGCAGCCGCAGCTTCAGCGTATCGAACAGTTCCGCATGCAGCTTCAGCTCCTCGCGCCATTCGTCGGCGTTCATCGACGTCACCGCATCGAACTGGTCGCGTGTGAAATCGAGGCCGTCCCAGTGCAGGTCTTCATACGCCGGCGACACGCCGAACGCGTGCTCGCCGCCGCCGCCCGTGCCTTCGAGACGATCGAGCATCCACTTCAGCACGCGCATGTTCTCGCCGAAGCCCGGCCACACGAACTTGCCGTTCGCGTCCTTGCGGAACCAGTTTACGCAGTAGATCTTCGGCAACGTCGCGCCCGTGGCTTCGAGCTGCTTGCCGAGTTTGAGCCAGTGCGCGAAATAATCGCTGACGTTGTAGCCGCAGAACGGCAGCATCGCGAACGGATCGCGGCGCACGATGCCCTGCTGGCCGACGGCGGCGGCCGTCGTTTCCGAGCCCATCGTCGCGGCCATGTACACGCCTTCGACCCAGTCGCGCGCCTCGGTCACGAGCGGTACCGTCGTCGAGCGGCGGCCACCGAAGATGAACGCGTCGATCGGCACGCCGGCCGGGTTCTCCCAATCATCGTCGATCGACGGACACTGCGCGGCCGGTGCGGTGAAGCGCGAGTTCGGATGCGCGGCCTTGCGGCCGGTTTCCTTGGCCGTTTCCGGCGTCCACGGGTTGCCCTGCCAGTCCGTCAGCTTCGCGGGCGGCGTGTCGGTCAGCCCTTCCCACCACACGTCGCCGTCTTCCGTCAGCGCGACGTTCGTGAAGATCACGTTCTTCGTCAGCGTCGAGATCGCGTTCGGGTTCGTCTTCACACCGGTGCCCGGCGCGACGCCGAAGAAGCCGGCTTCCGGGTTGATCGCATACAGGCGGCCGTCGCGACCCGGCTTCAGCCATGCGATGTCGTCGCCGATCGTCGTGACCTTCCAGCCTTCGAAGCCCTGCGGCGGGATCAGCATCGCGAAGTTGGTCTTGCCGCACGCGGACGGGAATGCGGCCGCGACGTGATACTTCTTGCCGGCCGGCGACGTCACGCCGAGGATCAGCATGTGTTCGGCGAGCCAACCCTGGTCGCGGCCCATCGTCGACGCGATGCGCAGTGCGAAGCACTTCTTGCCGAGCAGCGCATTGCCACCGTAGCCCGAGCCGAAGCTCCAGATCTCGCGCGTCTCGGGAAAATGCACGATGTACTTGACCGGATTGCACGGCCACGGCACATCCTGCTGTCCTGCTTCGAGCGGATGGCCGACGCTGTGCACGCACGGCACGAACTCGCCGTCCTCGCCGAGTACGTCGTACACGTCGCGGCCCATGCGCGTCATGATCCGCATGTTCACCGCGACGTACGGGCTGTCGGACAGTTCGACGCCGACGTGTGCGATCGGCGAGCCGAGCGGGCCCATCGAGAACGGCACGACGTACAGCGTGCGGCCGCGCATCGAGCCGCGGAACAGCCCGTTGAGCGTCTCGCGCATTTCGGCCGGCTCGATCCAGTTGTTGGTCGGGCCGACGTCGTCGCGCGAAGCCGCGCAGATGAACGTGCGATCCTCGACGCGTGCGACGTCCGACGGATCGGATTGCGCGAGATACGAGTTCGGGCGCTTCGCCGGGTTCAGGCGCTTGAGCGTGCCCTGGTCGACCATCGCCTGGCACAGCGCGTCGTTTTCTTCCTGCGAACCGTCACACCATACGACGCGCTCGGGCTCCGTGAGTGCCGCGATGCGCGACACCCAGTCGATCAGCTTGCGATGTTTGACGAAAGCCGGCGGAGCGATCAGCGGGCCGTGTGTTGCTTCGGCCATGGTGTTTTGCGACATGGGGATGTCTCCAGATTATTGGACGGGATGGGGGATGCGGGGCCAGCCCGCGAGATGGGGAATGCGATTGGAGCGCAGGAGGAGGCAGCGCGCAGGACGAGACGCGCGAGCGGAGCGCGCGTCGATGCCGCGATGCGTGCGAGAGAAGGTGAAGTCTCGTTAGAGGGTGCGAACGCGAGTTTCGCCATGCAAGCAACCTGCCATACAACTCCATTCCGGCCAGCATACCACCGCCGTTATTGGACGAGCGTTGCGTTGCAACAAGAAACAACTGTGACGGCGAACCGGCATGCGCATTGCAGGCTGCTCTTTTTTACAGCCGTCATCGCGTGCGCTTTGGGGACGAAACGGCCGGGACGTCCGTCTGCTTTGGGTTTCGCGGGAGCGGCAATTTCAGTGTGTCGCACCCGAGCACTACAAACGCGAATGCGCACCGGGCGAATTCGCGTTTTCGCTATTCAGGCAAACCCCGAATTAGGTTGCGCACACAAACATCCTGATCGAATGCCCGATACGCACCCCCGCTCAAAACGGCGCGCCCGGCAATCCGGGGTAATACGCGCCCGCCGCCATCCCGCCGTCGACGGCCAGCTCGGCACCGTTGCAATACGACGCTTCGTCGCTCGCGAGAAACAGCGTCGCGCGCGCGATTTCTTCGGGCAAGCCGACGCGCTGCTGCGGCACGTTCGCATAGTGCCGGTTGATTTCCTCGAGCGGCGCGCCGGTCGGGTTCGACATCGCGGTATTCACGCCGCCCGGATGGATCGAATTCACGCGCACGCCCTGGTGGCCGAGTTCGAGCGCCGCGACCTTGGTCAGCCCGCGCACGCCCCACTTGCTCGACACGTATGCGGCCAGCGCGTTCACGCCACGCAGCCCGTCCACCGACGAGATGTTGACGATCGACCCGCGCTTCTGCGCGATCATGCGCGGCGCGATCGTACGGATGCCGACGAACGTGCCGACCAGGTTGATCGACACCGCGCGTTCGAAATCGCGCTTCGACAGCTCGGTGATGCCGCCGAACGTCAGCACGGCCGCATTGTTGACGAGCACGTCGATGCGGCCGAACTGCTCGACGGTCGCGTCCGTCACGCGTACCCAGCTCGATTCGTCGGCCACGTCGAGCCGCATGAAGCGCGCCGCGTCGCCCAGTTCGCGTGCGAGCGCCTCGCCTTCCGCGTCGAGCACGTCGCCGATCACGACGCGCGCGCCCTCCTCGACGAACAGCCTGCACGTCGCCGCGCCCATGCCGCGCGCGCCGCCCGTGACGATCGCTACCTTTCCTGCCAGTCGACCCATGTCGTCCTCGCTTCGATTCCGGTTTTCCGGCAACCGTGCGCATGCAGGCGCGCAATTGCCGAATTCATGATTGATTGGCACCGGCCGTATGCCGTCAGCCCCAGTACGCCTGCCCGCCGTCGAGCGGCAGCGTCGCGCCCGTCAGGTAGGCAGCGTCGCGGCTCGCGAGAAACACGATCGCGCGCCCGATGTCCTGCTCGCAGTCGCCGACGCGGCCGAGCGGAATCGTGCGAAAGAACGCAGCGGCTTCCTGCGGATTCGCGTCGACCCAGCCCTTCAGGCCCGGCGACAACGCATGCGGCGCGACCGCATTCACGCGAATGCCGTCCACACCCCATTCGCATGCGGCCGCACGCGTCAGCGCGCGAATCGCTTCCTTCGTCGCCGCATACGCGCCGTACCCGGACGCATCCCAGCGCACCGCGGCCGACGACGCGAAGTTGACGATCACACCGTCACCCTTCAGGTGCGGATGGCATGCGCGCATCATCCGCAGCGTCGCGATCGGCCCCGATTCGAGCCCCGCCATGAAATCCGCATCGGTTACGTCGAGCAGCCGGCCGAGCGGCACGACCTGCGCGTTGTTGATCAGGATCTGCACGCCGCCGAACCGTTCGACGACGGCATCGACGCACTGCGCAATCTGCGCGGCGTCCATCACGTCGCACTCGAACGGCTCGGCCACGCCGCCGCGTGCGCGAATGGCCTCGCACGTGACAAGCAGCTTGCCGCGTGTACGGCCGACCACCGCGACGTGCGCGCCTTCGGCCGCCAGCGCATGCGCGACGCCCTGGCCGACGCCCTGCCCCGCGCCCGTCACGAGCGCGACCTTGCCCTTCAGGAGGTCCATGCGCGCTCCCTAAGCGACGATCGCCGGATGGGCCTGCACGGGCCCGCCGAGCAGCTCGCGATACGACGGCGGCTGCTTGCCGTCGAGATCGGCAATCCCGTACTGCAGCGCGGCTTCCGCACCGACGAGCACTTGCCCCGACAGCGCCATGCGCTGCGGATCGCCGTGGATCGCATGAATCACGCGGCCCGTGAATTCCGGGCTTTCGGCGACGAGCGAGAATTCCTTGTAGAGATCCGGATGTGCTTCCCACACGCGCGTCGTGCGCTCGGTGCGAAGCGGGCCCATCCAGATCGACACGGCCGCGACGTCGAACGGCTTCAGGTCGACGGCCATGTCCTTCGCGAACTTGTCGACGCCGGATTTCTGCGCGCCGTACGCCGCGCCGTGCATGTAGCAGCTCGCACCGAACGACGACGTGAACGCGATCAGCCCGCTGCGGCGCTTCGCCATCAGCGGCGCCGCATGCCAGCTCGCGACATACGCCGAGCGCAGCCCGACGTCGAGGATGTTCACGAGGTCGAGCGACTTCTCCCAGAACGGGCCCGGCAGGATCAACTGGTCGTGCAGATAGGTGGCGTTGTTGACGAGGATGTCGAGCCGCCCGCCGTCGCGCTCGACGCGCTCGAACAGCGCCTTCACCTGCCCGTCGTCCGCGTGATCGCAGGCCACCGCGATCCCGCGGCCGCCGAGCGCGTCGATCTCGCGCGCGGTCTCGTGGATCGTGCCGGGCAACGGTGCATCGCCTTCGCGCTGCGAGCGGCCCGTCACGTAGACGGTCATGCCGGCCGCACCGAGCGCGCGCGCGATGCCCTTGCCCGCGCCGCGCGATGCGCCCGTCACGACGGCGACCGGCGCATCGTGGTTCCGTGTCATGTTCTGTCTCTCCTGTGGAATGTTCGCCACGACCGTGGCAATCGCGTGCGTCAGGCGGCCGGCGGCTGTGCGCCGGCGAACAGCACGCCGCATGCATCGCCTTCGTAGCGGGCCGACAGCGTCGACGTGACGACGCAGCGCGTGGCCGCGATCTTCCATTCGCCGTCGACCTTCCGGTACGCGTCGTCGTAATACGCGCCGAGCTGCGTGAGCGTGCGCGCGTTCGTGTCGATCATCTGGTAGTGCAGGCCCCACGTGCCACGCGCATGCGTGTCGTCGAGCACGGCGATGTCGGGATTCACGCCGTGATGCATCTCGACGATGTGCGGATGACAGCCGAGCTGCTCGAACACGTCGACGAGCGCGTCGCGCGTGTCGAACGTGCCGATTCGCCCGTAGTCGATCTGCACGGGGCCGGCGACGAAGCAGTCGCGCATCCCTTGCGGATCCTTGCGATCGCAGCACGTGAAGTAGCGCGCCTTCAGCCGGCGGATCGCATCGGCGTCCTCGAGCCGGCGCACGCGTGTCTCCAGCGATTCGATGGGGGTCATTCCGTCTCCTTGTTCGGTGCCGGCGCGGTTCGAAGGCCGCGTCGACGCCACGTTACCGCTGCGCGCTGCGTCGGCCATCACCCGTTTGGATTAACGGCCTGTTCCCGCATGAGGGTTTCGTCCGAACAGACGATGTGATGCAGGCGGCTTCGTTCCTACCATCGAACGACACCACCACGAGACACGGCGATGGACGACACGACCCGCACACTCCACGAGTACGAGCTGATCCGGCAGTTGAAGTATCGGTATTTCCGCGCGGTCGATACGCACGACTGGGCGCTGCTCGCGGCTTGCCTGACCGAGGATTGCGAGGCGCGGCTGTATGGCGGCCGCTATGTGTACGACGGCCGCGACGCGTTCGTGTCGAGCCTGCGCGACCTGATCGGCAAGCCGACCTTCCTGACGATGCATCACGGCCATCACCCGGAACTCACGCTGGTGTCCGCCGATCATGCGTGCGGCGTGTGGTTTCTCGAGGATCACGCGATCAATCTCGAGGACAACTACTTGATGCACGGTACCGCGTTCTACGACGACCAGTACGTGAAGCGCGACGGCGCGTGGCGCATTCACGCGACGCGTCACGAGCGGCTGTTCGAAACCGTCACGTCGCCCATCCCACCGTCGTGCACGCTGACCGCGAACCGGTTCGCACCCGGCGCGCATCAGGCGGCCGGATCGGCCGAAACCGCTTCCTGAACCGCGGCGGCAGCGCCGCCGATCCCGTCATTCCCCCTGGAGCCGAAGCAATGGAGAAAGTCATTTACGTGTTGTGGCGCGATACGCAGGCTGCGCCCGACCAATGGAACCGCACGGTGCGCGCGCAGCTCGCCGACACGCTGCTGTCGCTCGGTGCGCACGGCGTGCAGGTGAACGTCGTCGATGAAGATGTCGCGCCGGCCGCCGCGCTGAAGCAAACCAGCACGCACCCGGGCATCGACGGCATCGTCGCGGTGTGGATGGACAGCGCGAACGCGATGTTCCGCCAGCCGTTCGACGAGGCGGTGCGCGCGGCGGTCCCGCACATGGCCGCGTATCTCGTCACCGAGTCGCAGCCGATTCCGAACACGCGCTTCCCCGCGCGGCCCGGCGAGCGCACGACCGGCTTCTCGCAGCTCGCGTTCCTGAAGCGGCCGCCGCGTCTCACGCACGAAGCGTGGCTCGACGTGTGGCACGGTCATCACACGCGCGTCGCGATCGATACGCAGGACAACTTCCTGTACGTGCAGAACTTCGTCGTGCGCGCGCTCACGCATGCGGCGCCCGGCTACGACGCGATCGTCGAGGAATGCTTCCCGGCCGCGGCCATGACCGATCCGCACGCGTTCTTCGATGCGGTCGGCGATGAGGAAAAGTTCCAGCGCAACGTGGCCGAAATGATGGACAGCTGCGGACGCTTCATCGATTTCGACAAGATCGACGTGGTGCCGACGAGCCAGTACATCGTGAAGGCCGTGCGCGGATGACGCGCCAGGATCGGGCGGATAAAAAAAACGCCAGCCCCGAGGGGCTGGCGTTGTGCTTCGGGTCGGACGATGATCAGAACTGGTTCATCGTGTTGTCCTTGCCCGCAGCCTTCAGCGCTGCTTCGCCGCTGAAGTATTCCTTGTGGTCGTCGCCGATGTCCGAGCCCGACATGTTCTGGTGCTTCACGCAGGCGATGCCCTGACGGATCTCCTTGCGCTGCACGCCCGCCACGTAGCCCAGCATGCCCTGGTCGCCGAAGTATTCCTTGGCCAGGTTGTCGGTCGACAGCGCAGCCGTGTGGTAGGTCGGCAGCGTGATCAGGTGATGGAAGATGCCTGCTTCACGCGACGCATCGGCCTGGAACGTACGGATCTTCTCGTCGGCGAGCTTGGCCAGTTCGGTCTCGTCGTACTCGACGCTCATCAGCTGCGCACGGTCGTAGGCCGACACGTCCTTGCCTTCCGCCTTCATCGCGTCGTACGCCTGCTGACGGAAGTTCAGCGTCCAGTTGAACGACGGGCTGTTGTTGTACACCAGCTTCGCGTTCGGGATCACCTTGCGGATCTCGCTGACCATGCCGCCGATCTGCGCGATATGCGGTTTTTCGGTTTCGATCCACAGCAGGTCGGCGCCGTTCTGCAGCGACGTGATGCAATCGAGCACGCAACGCGCTTCGCCCGTGCCGGCGCGGAACTGGAACAGGTTGCTCGGCAGGCGCTTCGGACGCAGCAGCTTGCCGTCGCGCTTGATGACGACGTCACCGTTGCCCAGCTGGTCGGCCGACAGCTCTTCGCAGTCGAGGAACGCATTGTATTGGTCGCCCAGGTCGCCCGGCGTGGCCGTCACGGCGATCTGCTTGGTCAGGCCGGCGCCCAGCGAGTCGGTACGCGCAACGATGATGCCGTCGTCCACGCCCAGCTCCAGGAACGCGTAGCGGATCGCGCGGATCTTCGCGAGGAAGTCCTCGTGCGGCACCGTGACCTTGCCGTCCTGGTGGCCGCACTGCTTCTCGTCCGACACCTGGTTTTCGATCTGGATGCAGCACGCGCCCGCTTCGATGAACTGCTTGGCCAGCAGGTAGGTCGCTTCCGCGTTGCCGAAGCCCGCGTCGATGTCGGCGATGATCGGCACGACGTGCGTTACGTGGTTGTCGATCTTTTCCTGGATCGCAGCCTTGGCCGTCGCGTCCTTCGCCGCGTCCAGCTCGCGGAACAGGCCGCCCAGTTCACGGGCGTCGGCCTGGCGCAGGAACGTGTACAGCTCGCGGATCAGCGCGCTGACCGACGTCTTTTCGTGCATCGACTGGTCCGGCAGCGGGCCGAACTCCGAGCGCAGCGCGGCGACCATCCAGCCCGACAGGTACAGGTAGCGGCGTTCGGTGCTGTTGAAGTGCTTCTTGATGGAGATCATCTTCTGCTGCCCGATGAAACCGTGCCAGCAACCCAGCGACTGCGTGTACTTGGCCGGATCGGCGTCGTAAGCGGCCATGTCGGCGCGCATGATCTTCGCGGTGTACTTCGCGATGTCCAGGCCGGTCTTGAACTTGTTCTGGGCACGCATGCGAGCGGCGTACTCGGGGCTGATGGCATTCCACGCGGTGCCGTGGTTTTCCTTCAAGCCAGCCACTGCCTTGATGTCGTCTTGGTACTGGGACATGTCGATCTCCTGGGAACGAAGCGCATTTGAGTAAAGGGTTCAGCGTGCCCGCCCCGTGTGACGAAGCGAACTGCATGGACTCAATATTAATCCTGTCGAGCGCGCTGTCGATCAACTCTTATATAAGACATAAGATATAAATTTCCTTTGTTTTTCAATGAGATAGTCAATCGATTTTGCGATGCAAAACAACTTTTCAAGCGGCGGAAAGACGACGCGGCAGGAATTTCCCGCGAGTTTCGCAATGTGAAAAGCCCTTTCGCAGTTGGAGAAACGCCAGGCGCGACAGCCTCTGCTTTTGCCACATCGCATGACAAAACGTCTATACTTGGACAATCCATCGATAGCGAGCAGCACGCTCGCTTCCCGTGCACTGCGTGCGCCCCCTCCTGGCCGGAGCGACATGAACGACTCTCCCGTTTTCGACACGCTTTGCCATCTGCTGAATACGTCCGGTGCGCGATTCCGCGTGCTCGAACATCCGGCGGAAGGCAAATCCGACGTGATCGCCGCGATCCGCGGCACACGCCCCGAACAAGGGGCGAAGGCGATGCTCTGCACGTTCAAGGACGGTGGCGACACCACCGCGCTCGCCGTGATCCCCGGCCACCTGAAGATCGATTTCCGCAAGGTTGCCGATGCCGTGGGCCGCCGCAAGGCGACGCTCGCATCGCCCGACGTCGCGGCCGCCGTCACGCGCTGCGTGATGGGCGCCGTACCGCCGTTCGTGTTCGACGCGAACGTGACGCTCGTCGTCGATCCCGCACTGGTCGAACGCAACGCCGAGATCGCGTTCAACGCGGGCCGCCTCGACCGCTCGGTCGTGCTCGACTCGGCCGACTACGTGCGGATCGCGCAGCCGTTGCTGGCCGACATCACGCGGCCGGAAACGACCGATGCGCCGTCACCGCAGGAAAGCGCATGACCACGCACCGCACCCCGCCGCTGTCCGAGCAGGCGTCGCTGATCGAACAGGTGCAGCGCATCGCCGAAGGGCTCGGCGAGATGTTCGCGCCGTTCACCGAAGTCGTCGTGCACGACCTGCGCACGCCGCAACACGCGATCCTCGCGATCCACAACAACCTGTCCGGGCGCGCGGTCGGCGATCCGGCGACCGAACTCGGCCTCGCCCGCATCGCCGACGACGATTTCCCGCAGGTGCTCGCGAACTACCCGAACCGCTTCGCCGACGGCCGCACCGCGAAAAGCACGTCGATCGGCATCAAGGATTCGACCGGGCGCTACGTCGCCGCGCTGTGCCTGAACGCCGACGTCACGCTGTTCCGCGGCTTTCAGGGCATGCTGAACCAGTTCTGCCGCACCGACGGCGAAACCGTCGTCGAGACGCTCGACCCGGCCGGCGCCGACGCGATCCGGCAGCGCATCGACGCGTTCGCGACGCGCCTCGCGACGACGCCGCGCGAGCTGAAGACCGACCAGCGCCGCGAGTTGCTGCAAACACTCAAGGCCGACGGCTTCCTCGAGGTGCGCCGCGCGATGGAAATCGTGTCGCAGCATCTCGGCGTCTCGCGCGCGACCGTCTACAACGATGCGAAGTAGAAGTCATACGCGCGCGGCTTCTTCCCAGTTGACTGATCTTTCCGACTCACGACCCACCATGAACGCTCCGACTCTTCCCACGTACGACGACGTCGCCGCCGCCGCGGCCCGGCTCGAAGGCCATGCGCACCGCACGCCGGTGATGACGTCGCGAACGGTCGACGACGCACTCGGCGCGCAGGTGTTCTTCAAGTGCGAGAACCTGCAGCGCATGGGCGCATTCAAGTTCCGCGGCGCGTTCAACGCGCTGTCGCGTTTCAACGCCGAACAGCGCCGCCACGGCGTCGTCGCGTTCTCGTCCGGCAACCATGCACAGGCGATCGCGCTGTCGGCACGCATCCTCGGCATTCCGGCGACGATCGTGATGCCGCAGGACGCACCGGCCGCGAAGATGGCCGCGACACGCGGCTACGGCGGCAACGTCGTGACCTACGACCGCTACACCGAGGACCGCGAGCAGATCGGCCGCGATCTCGCGGAGCGGCACGGGCTCACGTTGATCCCGCCCTACGACCACGCGGACGTGATGGCCGGCCAGGGCACGGCGGCCAAGGAACTGTTCGACGAAGTCGGCCCGCTCGACGCGGTGTTCGCGCCGCTCGGCGGCGGCGGCCTGCTGTCGGGCACCGCGCTCGCCACGCGCGCGCTGTCGCCGCACGCGAAGCTGTACGGCGTCGAGCCCGAAGCCGGCAACGACGGCCAGCAATCGTTCCGGTCCGGCGCGATCGTCCGGATCGACACGCCGCGTACGATCGCCGACGGCGCGCAGACGCAGTACCTCGGCAACCTGACGTTCCCGATCATTCGCCGCGACGTCGACGACATCCTGACCGCGACCGATGCGGAACTGGTCGACTGCATGCGCTTCTTCGCCACGCGTATGAAGATTGTCGTCGAGCCGACCGGCTGCCTGTCGTTCGCAGCCGTGCGGCGGATGAAGGACGCGCTGCAGGGCAAGCGCGTCGGCGTCGTGATCAGCGGCGGCAACGTCGACCTCGAGAACTTCTGCGCACTGGTATCGACGCCGGCGTGACGCGCGCGGCTTACATGAATATCTGGTAATCCGTACGTCATTGCGCCTTCACGACGCGTTAAGTTTCGCGCCCTAGACTGATTACGTTGTCCCGCAGTCAGTCGTGAAGGAGCCACCATGAACACGCACGCGATCGTCGCCGCCGCCCTGGCGGCCGCCTCCCTTTCGGCGTTCGCTCAACCGGGCGCGACGTCCTCCGGTTTCCCCGCCGCATCGCCGCACGACGCCGTCGCGCAGGCGATGCACCACTCTCCCGGCGGGCTGCCGCACGCCGGCTTCGTGCTCGCGAAGATCGATCAGAACAATACGCCGCCCGATCGCGGCGGCGACCCGGGCGGCCGCACGCACGCCGGCACGCACATGTAACGGCGTGCGCCGGGCGCTGCTGCCGCGCCCGGCCCCGCCGGCATTCAGAACGACGTCAGCGACGGATCGCGTGCCGCAAGAATGTCGCCGGTACGCCGCTGCAGCGCGCCGTCTATCGTCTCCGGTTGCGGAATCAGCCAGTAGCGCCCTGCGCGGATGCCGTCGAACACCCGTTCGGCAAACGCGTCGGGCGTGAGCCCGTGTGCGTTCAGCATCGCGCGCATCGTGTCGACGAAACCGCGCACCTCGGGCCGGTCGTGCGCGGCGCCGAACGGATCGTTGAAGATGCCGGACTGCACGGGCCCCGGCGCGAGCAGCGATACGCCGACCGGCGCGCCGAGCATCTTCAGTTCTCCATACAGCGACTCGGTCAGCGCGACCACCGCGAACTTCGTCGCCGAATACGGCGACATCAGCGGGCTCGGCAGGAAGCCACCGACCGATGCGGTGTTCACGACCCGCGCGGGCACGTTGCGCTCGAGCATCCGCGGCACGAAGCTGCGGATCCCGTTCAGCACGCCGTGCACGTTGATCGCGAAGCTGCGCTCGAAGCGTTCCGGCGTGATTTCCCAGCTGAAGCCGGTCGCCATCACGCCTGCGTTGTTGAACAGCAGGTCGACGCCGCCGAAACGCCGCCACGCGGCTTCGGCCAGCGCGTCGACGGCTTCCGGCTGGCTGACGTCGGTCGGCACGCACAGCACGTCGGTATCGAGCGTCGCGGCGAATGCATCGAGCTTCGCCGGATCGAGATCGGCCAGCACGACGCGCATGCCGAGCGCGGCAGCGTGGCGTGCCAGCCCGCTGCCGATGCCGCTGGCCGCGCCGGTGATCACGGCGGTGCCGCCGTCGAAGCGAATCGAATTCGTCATGTCAGTCAGAGTCCTGAGGGGTCAATGAGAGGATGCGCGTACGCGGGAATCACCGGCGGCGGCAGCGGCGTGCGGCCGTCGAGCGAGCGCACCGCGAGTGGCTGCGCGAGCGGGAAATGCAGGCTGTGCGTGTCGAGGCCCGTGCGCTCGCGCGCCGGCGGGCTGGACAGCGCGAGCGCGCACTTGCCGGCCAGGATCGGCGATGGGGTGTCGGTCATGCTGTCTCCAGTCGTTTCGATGCGTGTCGTTCAGCCCGCAATATCCGCAACATGCAGCACGAGCTTGGTTTTCGCCTCGCCCGTTTGAACGAGATCGAGTGCGCGGGCAGCCTGGTCGAGCGGGAAACTGGCGAAGCGCGGCACGCACAACGCGCGCCGGCCGAGCCGTTCGGCGATCGACGCGAGCGTGGCGCCGCTCGGCATCCGGCTGAGGGCAGCGCGACGTGCAGCCCGCGTATCTCGGCTTCGGCGGCGAAGAGGCGTTCCGGCGCGCGTTCGTGCGCTGGACCGGCATCGCGCCGAGCCGGTTCAGGCGCGAGCGCATCGCGCTTGATCACCTCAATTCATCAGACGATAAATGCAGCGCTGGTGCATGACAGAAAGGATTCGGAAAGCGATGGCCGGGTAATGACGTTTTTTCGCATCCCCGCACGGCGCGGCAATTGACGCGCCCGAGCGCACGCCATTACCCTTGCGCGCTGATGGTTCCCAGGGATGGGATCAAAAGGGAACGCAGGAGGGGCAACGCCTCGAATCTGCGGCTGCCCCCGCAACTGTGAGCGGCGAATCCGTGCCTCTGCATGCCACTGGGAAACCGGGAAGGCCTGCACGGATGACGACCCGCGAGCCAGGAGACCTGCCATCGACCCGAGGTCCAGCAGCCGCACCGGGCGGGGTGTCCCGATGCGCCAGGCGCCGCCGTTGGCGGTCGCCCGTTGCATGGACGACCCGACCTCAGGATCCGTCAGATGTCCTTCGTTCCCGAATCCGCTTCCGTGCCGGAAGCGTCGCACCGACACGCCGTCGCCATACGCAACCTGCCCGCCGTCCGCTCACGATCGCCGTACGCGCAACACGCTTTCTCCCGCTGTCTCATGAACATTCGCTACCTGCTCGCCACGTCCGCCGCCACCGCGCTGCTTGCTCCGATCGCCCATGCCGCGGGCGACACCGCACTACCGCAGCCCGCCCAGCCAGCGGAAAGCGCCGACCTGCCGACGATCAGCGTGACCGACACGCGCCGCCTGCCCGAATCGTTCGACGGACGCTATGCGTCGACCCAGGTCCTCACGCGAACCGATCTCGACCGGCTGTCGCCGAGCGACCCGAGCATCACGCAGGCACTCGCGACGCTGCCCGGCGTGACCGTGTCGCAAACCGGCGGCCCCGGCTCGTCCGCATCGGTCAGCATCCGGGGCTCGTCCGCGAGCCAGGTCGCCGTGTTCATCGACGGCATCCGGATCGGCTCGCCGACCACCGGCATCGCGCCGTGGGCCGACCTGCCGACGGATGCGTTCGAACGGGTCGAGGTGATTTCGGGGCCGGCCGCCGCGTCGTTCGGCGCCAACGCGATGGGCGGTGTCGTGCAGCTGTTCACGCGCCGCTCGTCGAACCAGCCGAACCAGACCACCGTATCGTTCGGCGGCGGGTCGAACAAGACGTTCGACACGCAGCTGCGCACGTCGGGCACGGTGCCGTCGACCGGGCCGCTCGCCGCACTCGGCGGGCTCACCTACTCGCTCGGCCTGCACGCATACAACACGGCCGGCATCGATTCGACGCGGCCCGTCTTGCCGTATCACGAGGACGGCCGCAATCCGTATCACGCGCAGGATCTCGATGCGCGCCTCGGCTACGCGCGCGACAACTGGTCGATCTCGACGTTCGCGCTCTATCACCGCTCCGACCTGTCGTTCGACAACAGCGGCTATGCGAACCGCGAGCTCGATCACCAGCTGACGACGGGGCTCGCGTTCCATCTCGACATCACGCCCGATACGCAGTTCGACCAGTCGTTCGGTTATGCGAATGATCGGCAGTTCCTCTACGCGAGCGATCCGGCCATCCCGACCGGCCAGATCGATTCGCAGCGCATCAGCACGTCGACCTCCCTGACCCATCAGGCGCGCGGGTTCCACCTGTTCGGGCTGCCGCTGTCGGGCGAAAGCAAGCTCGCGTACGACTTCACGCGCGAACAGGCGTTCCTGCCGGTCGATGCGCCCGGCGGCATTCCGACGCGCAACGACTCCGCGTTCTCGCTCCATCAGTCGGCCACGCTCGGCAGCGTGACGCTGTTCCTCGCGGGGCGTCGCGAGATCATCGCCGGGCAAAGCGTGAACACCGGCAATGCCGCGCTGTCGTGGGCGATCACGCCGGTCTACACGGCGCGCGTGTCGTACGGCAATGCGTTCCGCCTGCCGAGTTTCAACGACCTGTACTACCCCGGCTACGGCAATCCGAACCTCAGCCCGGAGCGCAGCACGTCGGTCGAGGCCGCGCTCGACGCGAACACGTCGTACGGCACGTTTTCCGCGGCGATCTACGACACGCGCGTCAGCAACCTGATCGCCTACAACCCGGCGACGTTTTCGCCGATGAACATCGGCCGCGCGCATATCCGCGGGATCGACCTGTCGTACAAGGGGACGATCGGCCGCTACACGCCGGTGAGCGTCGCGATCGGCATCCTGAATCCGCAGGACGAGACCCATGACAGCTGGCTGAACCGCCGGCCGCGCCAGACGGTCAGCCTGACCGTGGACCACACGTGGGACGAACTGCACCTGCACGCGCTCAGCACGGGTGCGTCGCTGAACTACGGCGGAACGACGTTCGACGATCCGGTCAACACGACGTACCTGCCGTCGTACCTGACCGTGAACCTGCGCGCGTCGTACCGGATCAATTCGCACCTGACGGTGTCGGCCACGCTGTCGAACCTGTTCGACCGGCAATACATGACCGCGTACGGCTACAACACGCTCGGGCGGACTGCGTTCGGGAAGGTCAGCTACACGTTCTGACGGACCGCCGCGACCGGCACGTGCGGGAAATTGACATCGCGGCGAAAACTAATAGAATTAGTTTTTTGACTAATTCGCATAGTATTCGTCATGGCACGTGCCGGCATCACCGTGGACAAGCTGGTCGAAGCCGGCGCGCAACTCGCCGATGAAACCGGCTTCGAGCAGCTCACCGGCGCGGCGCTCGCGCGACACTTCGACGTCAAGCTGGCCAGCCTGTATTCCCATGTCCCGAGTTTCGACGACCTCAAGAGCCGGATCGCGCTGTTCGCGCTGAAGGAACTCGCCGATCGCGCGACCGACGCACTGGCCGGCCGCACCGGCAAGGACGCGCTGGCCGCGCTGGCGAACGTCTATCGCGACTATGCGCGCGCGCACCCCGGCCGCTTTGCGGCCGCGCGCCATCCGGTGAGCGCCGAGCGTGCCGCCGGGAGCGCGGGCGGCACGCTCGTCAGGATGACCTCGGCCGTGCTGCGCAGCTACGACCTGCCGGAGGCCGAACAGGCCCATGCGATCCGCCTGCTCGGCGGCTTCTTCATGGGCTACGTGACGCTCGAGGGCGCCGGCGGTTTCTCGCACAGCGCGCCGGATTCCGACGCGTCGTGGTCGCGCAGCCTCGACGCGCTGGACGTGATGCTGCGCCACTGGCCGTCGGCCGCATGACGTGCCGGATGGAATTCAAGCGATGAAAAACAAACCTGACGGCGTCGTGCTGCCGAGCCGCGTCGTGCCCTTTCCGGCTTCGATCAGCGACGAAGCGCGAATCGCGTTGCAACGACTGGTCGGCGACGACGGCGTGCCGCTGAATGCGCTGCACGTCATGCCGGCGCCGGACGACGTCGATGCGTGGATGCGCGTGAAGGCGGCCGCCGACGAGCACTACGCGGCCGCCGTCGAGAAGCTTGCCGGGTATCTGCGTTCGAGCGTCGAGACGATCCGGGCCGGCCACGCGGACGTGCATGTCGCGACGCCCGAAGCGCCGGTTTCCGATGAATGCGCCTACATCGACCTGCATGGCGGCGCGCTGATCGTCGGCGGTGGCGCCGCGTGCCGCGCCGGCGCGCAGATGCAGGCCGACCGGCTCGGCCTTCGCTGCTACGGCGTCGACTACCGCATGCCGCCCGACCATCCGTATCCGGCCGCGCTCGACGATTGCATCGCCGCCTACACGTACGCGCTGGAACGCCACGCGCCGGAAAACATCGTCATCGGCGGACGCTCGGCCGGCGGCAATCTCGCCGCCGCGATGGTGCTGCGCGCCCGCGACGAAGGCCTGCCGCTGCCGGCCGCGCTGGTCCTCCTGTCGCCGGAAGCCGACCTGACCGAATCCGGCGACAGCTTCGAGACCAACCGGCTCGTCGACGTCGTGCTGCCGGCGTCGCTGATGGCGAACAACCTGCTCTACGCGAACGGCGCCGATCTCGCGCATCCGTATCTGTCGCCGCTGTTCGGCGACTTCTCGGCCGGTTTCCCGCCGACGTTCCTCCAGAGCGGGACGCGCGACCTGTTCCTGTCGAACGCCGTCCGCCTGCATCGCGCGTTGCGGCGCGCGCAGGTGCCGACCGAGCTGCACGTGTTCGAGGGAATGCCGCACGGCGGGTTCATGGGCGCGCCGGAGGATCTCGAACTGAGCCAGGAGATCGCGCGCTTCGTGCAGGCGCATGTGCGGGCGTTGCAAGCTGCCGAAGGCGTCCGACCGAACGGCGGCACGCTTCAGCGCTAGACAAGGCCCCGCACGCCCGCAACCAGCTGGATCACGCCAAATACCGCGACGACGGCGGCCGACACGCGCGACAACCCGTGCATGAACGCGAACGACATCCTCGTGCGCAGCGCGGCCGTCGCGCCGCTCAGGCACAGCCACCAGGTTGCCGAACCGACGAACACGCCGGCGACCATCCACTCGACCGCCGGCCGCATCGCCCCTTCGTTTGAACCCGACAGCGGGCCCAGCGCCGCGAAAATCCCGACGAACGACAGGATCGTCATCGGGTTCGACAGCGTCAGGCCGAACGTCGTCAGGAAGTCGCGCAGCACGGTCGTGCGCGGAAGGTCACGCTGCGGCGCCGACGCGGCCGGCGGCTGGCGCGCGATGGACCACGCAAGCCACACGAGGAACGCGCCGCCGGCGATCTTGAGGCCGACGGTCAGCATCGGGAATGCGGTGACGATGCCCGCGATGCCCAGCGCGCCGAGCAGGCCGTAGATTGCATCGGCGCACGCAGCACCGATGCCTGTCGCGAACCCTGCCTGAAAACCGCGGCTCAGGCTGCGCTGAATGCACAGCATGCCGATCGGGCCGACCGGCACCGCGATCGACAGCCCCATCACGACGGACTTGATGAACAGCATGGCCTGCTCCTTGCGACATGCAATAACTCGAACAGGCATCGTAGGGAAAATCCGGTCACCGCTGAATGCGGTTTTTAAGGAAAAATGGGGACTTCACCTTAAAAAATACCGCCGCGATGGATGATCTGGACTGGAAGGTACTGGCGCTGTTGCAGGCCAACGCCCGCATCAGCTATACGGAACTCGCGCGCCAGGTTCACCTGTCGGTGCCGGCGGTGACGGAGCGCGTGAGGCGCCTCGAGGCGTCCGGCGTCATCGAGGGCTATACGGCCCGAATCAATCCGGCCGCGGCCGGCTACCCGGTGAGCGCGCTGATCGGCATCACGGTGCCGCAGCCGGCCAAGGCCAAATTCCTCAAGCTGCTGGAAGCGATTCCCGAAGTCGTCGAATGCCGTCACGTGACCGGCGCGGATTCGTACGTGATGCGGTTCGTCGCGACCAGCATGACCCATCTCGAACAACTGATCGAGCGCATCAACCTGTATGGCGAAACGCGCACGTCGATCGTGATGTCGACGCCTGTGCCGGTGCGCGGGCTGGCGCGACCGCCGTCGAAGCTCGACGGCAATCGCGGCTGACGGGCTGATCGCCACTGTCGGCCGGGCCGCGCCGCGAAAGTCGCGAGCGGCGGCGGCCGGCCGATCTCAGGCCGGCGGCCGGCCACCCACCTTTCCCAGGATGACCGACGCGCTCCGGCTACTTGCCGGCGACTCCGCCCGTCACACCACCGAGCAGGCCACCCACCAGCGACGTAACGGGCGCGAGTGGATTGCCCGTGCCGCCCGACGCCGCACCGCCGCCCGTACCGGCTCCGGGCCCGTTTATCACCATCGCCGGCATGCCGCCGGCGACGCTGATCACCAGACCGGGAATCGGCGCGCCGCCGTTCGCGCCTTTCGGACTCACAAGACCGCCCGCATTGGTCACCGTGTTGCCGACCGCTGACACGACCTGGCCGACGGCGCCGACGATCGGCTGCGACGACGCCGACGCCACCTTGCCGCCCGCCGAGGTGATCGCCGCGCCGACCTGTCCGAGCAGGCCGGCAACCGGCTGTCCGAGGCCCGTTGCCGTGCCGACCTGCTGCGTGAGCTGGCCGGTGGTCGTGACGAGCGGCGTGATCGCGGTGCTGATCGCCTGCGTCGCCTGTTGCACCGGGCCCGACGACAGCGTCGAGCCGAGTGTCGCGCCGGCGCCCTGGAGACCGCCGGCAACCGTATCGAGCAGGCCGCCGACGGGCGCCGTGATCGGCGCCAGCGGTGCGAGCGGCCCGGTGCCGAGCGCCTTCGCGGTCTGGCTCAGGCCCGTGACCGGGCTGCTCGCCGAGCCGACGAGCGAGCCGAGGCCGGCAACGGTCGTGCCGACCGGATTCGATGCGATGCCGATCCGGCCGATCCCGTTGCTCACCGCATTGGCGGTATCGCGAATGATCGTGCCGGCGCCGTTGACCGTGTTGCCGAGTCCGGCCGTCGCGTCCTTGCCGACGGGAGGCGTCACGCCGTCGATCGTCGTGCCCGCGGCCATGACGACGCCGCCGACGGAACTGATGATGCCGTTCGTGCCCGGCGTGCCGCTGGTCCCGAAGCCGCTGGTGTTGCCGCTGCTCGAACCGCTGCTACTCGTGCCGCTGCTGCTCGTGCCGCTACTGCTCGTGCCGCTGCTGCTCGTGCCGCTGCTGCTCGTGCCACTGCTGCTCGTGCCACTGCTGCTCGTGCCACTGCTGCTCGTGCCGCTACTGCTCGTGCCGCTGCTGCTCGTGCCACTGCTGCTTGTGCCGCTGCTGCTTGTGCCGCTGCTGCTCGTGCCGCTGCTGCTCGTGCCGCTGCTGCTCGTGCCGCTGCTGCTCGTGCCGCTGCTGCTCGTGCCGCTGCTACTCGTGCCACTGGTCCCGCTCGTGCTCGCCCCGATGTTGTTGCCCGACAGCGTCGGCGCCGTGATGTCCCCGCCGCCGCATGCCGCCAGCGCACACGCCGCAGCAATGGCGGCGAGCGCGACATTCGCGTTGATGAAATGATTGTGCATGGAAGTCCCCGTCTGCTGTTCAACGTCGGGCTTCCAGCAAGCATCTACCGTGCCATCGCGATCAGGACCGCTGATGGTTCGGCGATCTCATCGGATCACGCCGTCCCGACGCCCCTCGCACGCACCACGCACGGCACCGCCGCCCGATCTTTCGGCGCACGCTCACCTTACGTTCCGATAACGCATGCGTAACACGAATCCGTTGTTACGTAGCACTGCACGTCAAACGACCGCGCGCTGCCTCGCCGCCTCCTCCGAGCGCCCCCAACGATGCTATCGTCGATACCTGCCCGAAAGCCTGCAATCCGCGCCGCCGGCGCCCCGATCCCCGGACCAGACAGACGATGAACAACCCCCGAGCCATTCTGAGCGCCGCCGATATCGCGGCGATGGAACCGGAGCACTCCGTCCATCCGCTGAACCCAAATGCCATCCGCCTGAAGCGGTCGCTGGGCGACGCGACCGGGCTGACGCAACTGGGCTTCCATCTGATGACGTTGATGCCGGGTCACGAATCGACCGAATATCACCGGCATCTGTACGGCGAGGAATGCGTCTACGTGCTGTCCGGATTCGGCGAGGCAACCATCGACGGCCAGACCTGTCCGGTCGGCCCGGGAGACTTCATGGGATTCCCGCGCGGCGGCCCCGCGCACACGATGGTCAATACCGGGGACCTGCCGCTCGTCTGCCGGCGATCGGCCGGAGCACGACGTGTGCGACTACCCGAAACTCGGCAAGCGGCTGTACAAGGCGGGCGCCAACAAGGTGTTCGTCGATCACGACGAATAGCGTCACCCGTCACGGCCGCTTGACGAGCTTCACGATCGTGAGCGTGCCATCGACGCGTTCAACCCGAACCCGGACCTTGTCGCCCGCATGCAGCGACGGGATCATCGCCACGTCGCCGACCTTGAACGCCATCGTCATCGGCGGCATCCCGACGTTGTCGAGCGCACCGTGCTTCAGCGTCACACGCCCGCGCCCGGCATCGACCGCCCTGACCTCGGCATCGGTCAGCTTCGCATCCGGCGCCGACATCGTCGTGTCGCCCATTTGCATGCCGGACATGTCGCCGCCCGCGAACACCGGCATCGCGACGACGGCCATCGCGCACCACGCGGCGACGGCATGAAACCAGGTCTTCATCGAGAGTCTCCCGACAGGCCCCGCAAGTTTCCACTGCAGGGCGGCACCGCCCGTCACACGATCAACGTCGCACCGGCCCACGCAATCAGCACGATGCCAAACGCGCGGCCGATGCGTTCGCCGCCGGGCAGGACCTTTTCCGCGAACACGAGGAACGACAACGCGGCAATCCACACGACGTTCATCACGCCGCCGACGAACAACAGCGCCATCAGCAGCCAGCAGCAGCCCACGCAGTACGCGCCGTGACGCACGCCGAGCAGAAAACTGCCGGCGATACCCGGACGCCAGTGCGCAACCAGGAACGCGGCCGGCGCACGGCATTGCTGCAGGCACGCGCGCTTCAGCGGCGAGAACTGATAGAGCCCGGCGAGCGCCAGGACGACAGCGGAAAGGACGGCGCTCTTCGACCACAGCATCATCGCGGAGATCAATCCGGCCGGCTGCAGCATCGCCTGCAGCAGCGCCGCGCCGATCGAGAACGCGAGCCAGGCCGTCAGGTAGCCGGCCAGCAGCGACACCGACGTGAACGCCGAGCCGGACGCCTGGCCGCCGCGATGCCGCAGCACGCGCCGGTACAGGATCACGAGCGGCGCCGCGCCGGGCGTCATCATCGCGATCATCATGACCCACCACATCGCGATCACGGTCGGCAGCGATGGATCCATGCTGCCCATGTCGTCCGCGAGACGGTGCGGAAAGAGCGCGAACGTCGTCATGTCCAGCGCCGACATGCCGGTCCCGGCGCCGGTCCACAGGTAGAACCAGCACACGCCGGCGAGCGCGGCCATCGCGAGCAGCGTAACGACGCGCTCGCGGCCGAGCCAGGTGTCGAACGGGGTCATGCCGCGACGCGATGCCGGATCAATCCGTGGTTGTTCATGTGCAGCCGCGCGAACTGCGCATAGGTGCCGTCGAGATTCAACACGATGTTGCCTTGCGAGCGCCCCGAGCCCGAGCCGATCTCCGCCACCTCGTATTCGAAACCGTGCGGCAGGTCGATCCGCGCGCGATGCTCGGCGCCCGTCACCGGGTTGCGGATCGGTTCGCCGGTTGCGTCGAACACGCCGTCGACGTGAATCCGGCCGCGCCGCGCATCGACATCGACGTCGAAATCGATCTTCGTGAAGATCGGATCGAACGCGTGCTCGAGCGTCGACGCGTACACCGAGAACATCGTCGCGAATGGATCGGTATCCTGACCGGTCATGATCTTCAGCACGGCATCGCGCTGCTCGGGGCTGGCACGCTCGTCGACGATCGGCTGGCACTTGCCCCTGCCTTCGTGAACGGCACCCGGCCACTGGAACACGACCGCGATCCTCACACCGTCAAGCGCCACGTCGCCGTAGTGGCCGCTGTCGATCGATATCGCCCCCATCGCTTCGCAATTGCCGTTGGTCGGCAACGCATTGAACTGGCACGGGCAACCGTATGAGCAATTGCAGCTGATCATTTCGGTACCCTGAATCTCCCACGGCGTCATGGCTCCACCTCGCGCTCGGTGACATATAAACGCTTCGAATCTAGTGCACGCAGTGGGGAAATCAAAGCAGGAATGGCGGCGTGAAAACCCTGTGTACCAGCTGCGCACGACGCGTGTCGGCACGCGCCCGCAACACGGTTTCGGCCACCGTCTCGCCGCCCCGATCTCAAACGAACAACGACGCGACGATCGCGCACCACACCGCACTCGCACCGCACAAAAACACGCGCCGCGCGACGAACATCCGCGACTCGTCGTCGGGTGTTTTCATCGGCGACGTCGCGAGAAACGGCACGCTGGCGAGGCACGCGAAGCCCGCGAGCGCGGGCACGATCACGACGTAGTCGCCGAACCGCCAGGGCAGCGGTTCGTGCAGCCCCCAGTAGCCGAGAAACAGCATGCCCAGCGAAAACATCGTCGCGGCCGCCGAACTGAGCGCGACCACCGATCCGGTCGGAAATTGCATGGGAGCCTCCCCTCGCGCCGTATGCGCGTTACAACGCATCCCGGCCGGAATCAACGTGATCTCGCCCGCGGGCAGCAGGCTTGTGCGTGGTTTTCCGGCTCGCTTGAATCCGCAACGGAATCGCCATCGAGCGGCGAATACGCGTTGTCACGAATTGACAGGATTGGCGCGAACGCCGGCTGTTTCGTGACCGTCCAGGGGAAAGCGTGCGCCACGCCTCTAACCCGGCTTCTTCCCCGACTGCGCAAACGTCATCCATCCGACCACCGCGGTGGCGACCCAGCAACACGTGAGCAGCAGGTCGAGATTCATCCAGCCCTCGAAATTCGCGCTGTTTTCGAAACTGCAGCGCTGACGGCCCCTGACCCACATGCAGCCGCTGATCAGTTGGTCGATGTGCATGTAGATGCTGTATGCCGCAACGGCCGAGGCGATGACGGCGACCCGCAGGCTCATGCTCTTTTTCATTGGTGCTGGACGCGTGTGGTGAACTCCTGCCGATCTTAAGCCAATGGCGATGTGTCACGCAATTGATCGGGTATCGTCCCGATTGACCGGCACGCATGAAAGATGTGCGCCCCGCTCACCCGTCGATCGGCGTGATCGTCCTCAGGCAGTCCGCCGCCAGTTGCTGATAGATCCGCGTGCCGTTCGCCTTCGCTTCGATCTCCGCGTCGCTCAACCGCCGCACGACGCGCCCCGGCACGCCCGCGAGCAGCACGCCGCCCGGCACGTCGTAACCGACCTTCACGAACGCGCACGCGGCAATGATCGTCGTCGCCCCGATCGTCGCGCCGTCCATCACGACCGCATTCATCCCGATCATCGTGTCGGGTTCGAGCGTCGCGCCATGCACGATCGCGCCGTGGCCGACGTGGCTGTTCACGCCGAGCCGGCATGTCTCGCCGATCCCGACATGCAGCACGCAGCCGTCCTGCACGTTGCTGCCGTCCTCCACGACGATCGCACCGAAGTCGCCGCGCAGGCTCGCATGCGGACCGATGTAACAGCGCGCACCGATCGTCACGTCGCCGATCACGACCGCGGTCGGGTCGACATATGCGGACGGGTCGACGCGCGGCCGCATCCCGTTGAATTCGAACAGCGGCATCGTCAAAGCGCCGCGACGGCTTCCGGCACGAGCGCGAACAGGTCGCCGACGAGGCCGTAGTCGGCCACGCTGAAGATCGGTGCCTCCGGATCCTTGTTGATCGCGACGATCACCTTCGAATCCTTCATGCCGGCCAGATGCTGGATCGCGCCCGAAATACCGACCGCGACGTACAACTGCGGTGCGACGATCTTGCCGGTCTGGCCGACCTGGTAGTCGTTCGGCACGTAGCCGGCATCGACCGCCGCACGCGATGCGCCGAGTGCGGCCTGCAACTTGTCGGCCAGCGGCTCCAGCACCTTCGTGTAGTTCTCGCCGCTGCCCAGGCCACGGCCACCCGACACGATGATGCTCGCGCTCGTCAGTTCCGGACGGTCCAGCTTCGTTACTTCACGGCTCACGAACTGCGACTTGCCGGCGTCTGCCGCTGCTTCGATCTTGTCGACCGATGCGCTGCCGCCTTCCGCTGCCACCGGATCGAAACCCGTCGCACGCACCGTGATGACCTTGATCGGGTCGCTCGATTGCACCGTCGCGATCGCGTTACCCGCGTAGATCGGGCGCTCGAACGTGTCGGCCGAATCGACCGCCGTGATGTCCGAGATCTGCGCGACGTCCAGCTTCGCGGCGATGCGCGGCGCGATGTTCTTGCCGTAGGCCGTCGCCGGCGCGAGGATGTGCGAGTAGTCCTTCGCGATATTCAGCGCGGTCGCCTCGACGTTTTCCGCCAGGCCTTCGGCCAGTTGCGGCGCGTCGGCCAGCAGCACCTTAGACACGCCGGCGATCTTCGCTGCCGCGTCGGCAGCCGCTTGCGCGTTGTGGCCCGCGACCAGCACGTGGATGTCGCCACCGATCTTCGCGGCCGCCGCCACCGTGTTCAGCGTCGCGGCCTTGATCGACGCGTTGTCGTGTTCTGCAATCACCAGAATCGTCATTTCTTTGCGCTCCCTCTTACAGCACCTTGGCTTCGGTCTTCAGCTTCTCGACCAGCGTCTTCACGTCCGGCACCTTCACGCCGGCTGCGCGCTTCGGCGGCTCGACCACCTTCAGCGTCTTCAGACGCGGCGCGACGTCCACACCGAGGTCTTCCGGCTTCACGGTTTCCAGCGGCTTCTTCTTCGCCTTCATGATGTTCGGCAGCGTCACGTAGCGCGGCTCGTTCAGGCGCAGGTCGGTCGTCACGACCGCCGGCAGCGTCAGCGACAGCGTTTCCGCGCCCCCGTCGACTTCGCGTGCAACCGTGGCCTTGCCATCGGCGATGGTGACCTTCGACGCGAACGTCGCTTGCGGGAGACCTGCCAGCGCGGCCAGCATCTGGCCCGTCTGGTTCGAATCGTCGTCGATCGCCTGCTTGCCGAGGATCACCAGCTGCGGCTGCTCCTTGTCGACCAGCGCCTTCAGGATCTTCGCGACGGCCAGCGGCTCGACGCTGTCGTTCGACTCGACGAGGATCGCGCGATCCGCGCCGATCGCCAGCGCCGTGCGCAGCGTTTCCTGCGCTTGCGTCACGCCCACCGACACCGCGATCACTTCGGTCGCGACGCCCGCTTCCTTCAGGCGCACGGCTTCTTCAACGGCGATCTCGTCGAACGGGTTCATCGACATCTTCACGTTCGCGATGTCGACGCCCGTCCGGTCGGATTTCACGCCGACCTTCACGTTCGCGTCGACCACGCGTTTCACTGCCACGAGCGCTTTCAACTGCCTGTCTCCTGTTCCGTTGCGTGCACCGCGCCGTATCAGCGCGCGGTATACCCGCCGTCGATCACGAGCTCCGCGCCCGTCACATAGCGGCCTGCCGGCGACACGAGATACAGGATGCCGGCCGCGATGTCGCGCGGGCTGCCGATCTTCGCCATCGGTACGTGCGTCTGCATGTACTCGAATGCGCGATCGGGGTCCTGCCCCATCTGGCGGAACGCGTCCTCGAGCATCGGCGTGCGGATATAGCCGGGATGCACCGAATTCGCGCGGATGTTCTTCGCCGCGTACAGCATCGCGTCGACCTTCGCCATCATCCGCACCGCAGCCTTCGACGCGTGATACGCGGGCACGTCGGGGCCGCCGACGATCCCGTACATCGACGACAGGTTCACGATCGACCCGCCGCCGGCTGCGTCGATATGCGGAATCGCCGCACGCGTGCACAGGAACACGCCGTTCACGTTCACGTCCTGCACGCGCTGCCACTGCGCGAGCGTGAGCTCGTGCGTCGGCACGTTGTGCCCTTCGATGCCCGCGTTGTTCACGAGCACGTCGAGGCGCCCGAAGCGCGCGACGATCTCGCCGAACACGCGCGCGACGTCGGCCTCGTGCGTCACGTCGAGCGACCAGAACGCGGCCTGGCCGCCCTGCGCGCGGATTTCCCCGACCAGCGCTTCCGCCGGTTGCGACAGCACGTCGAGAATCGCCACGCTCGCGCCGGCAGCAGCCAGCGTGCGCGCCGTCTCAGCGCCGATGCCGCGCGCGCCGCCGGTGATCGCGGCGACCTTGCCGCGCAGGTCGAACAGTTCTTCGATGAGTTTCATGGTGTCTCCGTAAATTCATACGGCCCGCCCGCATGCGCGGCGGCCTTCAAGGGCATCCGGCGTTATCGCGTGTTCCGCGTCGCAAGAAAATCGACGCATTCCCGATTGAAATAATCGGCGTGTTCTACCATCACCCAGTGGCCGCACCGGTTCATCAGCACGAAGCGCGCATCGCGACAGTGTTCGAGGAATTTCAGCGCGCCGCCGACCGGATTGAAGCGGTCGTCCGTGCCCCAGAAGCCGAGTATCGGGCAGCGCAGGTCGCCGAGTGCACCGGTCAGGTTCGGCACGCTCATCGTCGACAGCACTTCGGTCGGCTGCTCGACACACACCTTCATCCGCTCGGCGACGAGCGCGTCGGTGACGATCGCCGGATCGTGCACGAGCAGCGTCAGCAGTTCGCGCATCGTGTCGTCATTCATCTGGCGATTGGTGAACAGCTCCACCATCCGCTGGATTCCTTCCATCCGGAAATAGGTGTCGCGATCCTCGACACCGCCCGGCGCCATCATGATCAGCCCGTCGACTTCGTCCGGGTAGTCGAGCGCGTATTTGAGCGCGATCGCGCCGCCGAGCGAGTTGCCGAGCAGCACGGCCGGCCCGATCGCGAGCGCGGCCAGTTGCGCATGCAGCGCGCCGACGAAGAAATCGAGCGTATAGGCGACGTCGGACGGCTTCGACGACTGCCCGTAGCCCGGCAGGTCGACCACGATCGCACGGTAGCCGGCCGTCGCGAACGCCGGCACGTTGTGCTTGAAGTTGCTGAAACCGCTGGCGCCCGGGCCGCTGCCGTGAATGAACACCACCGGCCGGCCCTCGCCCACCTCGAAATGGTGCAGGCGCATGCCGCCCGGTACGTCGGTGAAGATGCCGGCCGGCGGCGTCGTGAGGGTCGTCATCGCGAGTTGTCTCCTTCGTCGTTCGATGGATGCCTGCCACGATGATTGCGCCGCCGGCGCCGGCCGGCATCATCCTTTCAGACTACGAAGCCGCGCGCGCTTCTTCCTATCATCGGCCCACCGAAACGGAGGCAACGATGAACGGATTCGACTACAGCGGCAAGACGGTGCTCGTGACGGGCGGCACCAAGGGCATCGGGCGGCGCATCGCCGAACGGTTTCTCGCGGCAGGCGCGCGCGTGTTCGTCTGCGGGCGCAGTGCGCCCGATACGCCGCCTTCGGCCGATGGCCGCTCGGCGGCCTTCATCGCGGCCGACCTGCGCGACGTCGAGCAGGTCGACGCGATGCTCGCGGCGATCCGCGAGACGGCCGGCGGCCTCGACGTGCTCGTCAACAACGCGGGCGGCTCGCCGTTCGCGCTCGCGGCCGATGCATCGCCGCGCTTCACCGAATCGATCGTACGGCTGAACCTGATCGCGCCGCTGCAGCTCGCGCAGCGCGTGAACGCGATCATGCAGCCGCAGCCGGCAGGCGGCGTGATGCTGTTCATCGCGAGCGTCAGCGCGTCGCGGCCGTCGCCCGGCACGGCCGCGTACGGCGCCGCGAAAGCGGGCCTCGTCAATGCGGTCGCGTCGCTCGCGGTCGAGTGGGCGCCGCGCGTGCGCGTGTGCGCGATCAGCCCGAGCCTCGTGCAGACCGAATCGGCCACCGAAGGCCACTACGGCGACGACGCCGCGCTCGACGCGATCCGCGCGACGATTCCCGCCGGACGGCTCGCGACGCCCGACGACGTCGCATCCGCCTGCCTGTTCCTCGCGTCGCCCGATGCGTCGTACACGTCGGGCACGAACCTGCGGCTCGACGGCGGCGGCGAACGGCCCGCGTTCCTGTCGGCCGCGCAATCCGACGCGCGCTGAACCACGCAATGCAAGTGGTGCGGGCAATTCTTTTCCAGTCCTAGGGAAGTCATCTAGTTCATTTCGACGATTCCCTGCTACCGCGATCTCCCTACTCTGCCTCTCACGACAACACACACAGTCGACCGTCGTCGATACCCCCAAGAGGAGACACCATGCATCAACGGATTTCGCGCCGTACCGACAAGCGGGCCACCGCCACGCTGTCGACGCTGGCCGCCGCGCTGCTGACGTGCGCCGTTCCCGGTGCGCATGCCGGCAGCACGATCGAGCTTGGCGCCGACACGACGCTGGACTATACGTTCACGCTCAGTTACGGCCTCGGCATGCGCACCCGCGCACCGAGCGGCAATCTGCTGACGCCGGCGAACATCAACGGCGACGACGGTGACCGCAACTTCGCGAAGAACAAGCTGATCGAGAACCAGGTCAGCCTGCTCGGCGAAGTGAACCTGAAGCACGACGACTGGGGTGTGTTCGTCCGCGCGGACACGTTCTACGACCAGGCCTATCGCCGCCCGAACTACAACGACGCGCCGGGCACGGTGAACCACGCGGGCCAGTACAACGACTTCACGAGCGATGCGCGCTACTGGTCGGGGGGCCACACGACGCTGCTCGCCGCGTATGCGTACAACACCTTCCACATCGGTTCGACGAGCCTGAACGTGAAGGTCGGCGACCAGGTGGTCGCATGGGGCGAAAGCCTGTTCTTCCCGAACATCGCCGGCGCACAGGGGCCGTCCGACGCGACCAAGTCGTACATGGCCGGCGCCGAGGTGAAGGACATCCTGCTGCCGGTGCCGCAGATCTCGACGCAGTGGCAGATCACGCCGAACTTCAGCCTGCTCGGCTACTACCAGTTCTCGTACCAGCAGAACCGGCTGACCGCGCCCGGCACGTACTGGAGCTACTCCGACGTCACGGGTCCCGGTGCGCAATACATCATCGGCCCGGGCGGCATGATCATTCCGCGCGGCCCCGACGACAAGCCGAGCGCGCGCAACCAGTGGGGTATCGGCGCGCGTGTGCGCGTGCTCGGCGACACCGAGATCGGCCTGTACCACCTGCACTACAACGACATGAACCCGAGCGTCGTCACGACGTACTTCCCGACGCTCCAGTATCAGCAGACCTATTTCAGCAACATCAAGCTGACCGGCGCGAGCTTCTCGACGCAGGTCGGCCCCGTGAACGTCGCGGGCGAGGTGTCGTACCGCCAGGGCGCGGCCGTGCTCGTCAATACGCCGACGGGCCCGCAGTCGACGCGCGCGAACGTGCTGCAGACCAACCTGTCCGGCATCTACTCGATCGGGCCGAGCTTCCTCGCGAACTCGCAGTCGCTGATCGGCGAACTCACGTACGTGCACGCCGGCAGCATCTCGGCGCTCGACGGCTCGACCACGCTCGCGAATTCACGCAATGCGCTCGCGATGGAGATCGCGTGGACGCTCAGCTACAAGAACGTGTTCAACGGCTGGGATCTCGACGTGCCGCTGACCTACACGCACGACCTGACGGGCACGTCGCCGCTCGCCGGTGCGCTCGGCTCGCTGACGGGCCAGGGCGACCACCGCGTGACGGCCGGCGTGACGTTCACGCGCCTGAGCAACCTGCAGCTGTCGCTCGTCTACGCGAAGTTCCTCGGTTCGCCGAATCCGGTCACGCGTCCGCTGTCGGATCGCGACTACGTGCTGGCCACGGCGACCTACCACTTCTGAGCGGCCCGGCCGCTCGTCATTCAGCAACAAGAGGATCGATATGAAACGCATTCATCTCCCCCTCCTGCGCGCGTCGGTGATGGCCGCGTGCGCGGTCGCCGCGACGGCGTCGTTCCCGAAGGTCACGCCGGACGACCTGAAGGCGCTCGACGGCCCGCTGACGCCGGTCGGCGCGGTGCGCGCCGCGAGCAAGGACAACGGCGTGCCCGAGTGGACCGGCAAGTGGCTCGGCACGCCGCCCGACGTGCAGTACAAGCGCGGCAGCCGCTACCCCGATCCGTTCGCGAGCGAGAAACCGATCGCAACGATCACCGCGGAAAACATGGCGCAGTACGCCGAGCACCTGACCGACGGCCAGAAGGCGATGTTCAAGCGCTATCCGGCCACGTTCAAGATCAACGTCTACCCGAGCCATCGCGACTTCCGCTTCCCGGACGCCCTCTACAAGGACATCCGCACGTACGCGCCCGAGTCGACGATGACGCCCGATGCGAACGGCCTGACGAACGCGCCGCCGACGGTGCCGTACCCGATCCCGAAGACGGCCGCCGAGCTGCTGTGGAACCAACGCTTCTCGTCGGCGATCGGCGCCGAGCAGGCGACCTACGACCAGGCGGTCGTGTACTCGGACGGCAACATCGCGTGGGGCAAGATTCGCTACGACATCTACTCGCCGCGCAACGTCGGCAAGTACGACGTGAAGAACGACCTGAACAACCGCACGTACTACCGCAACGCGACGGAGCTGCCGCTGTCCGACCGCGGCTCGCTGATCGTCGGCTTCCAGAACTGGGACAAGGCCGGCGCCGACAACGCGTCGCGCACCTGGATGTACAACCCCGGCACGCGGCGCGTGCGCCAGGCGCCCGAGTACGGGTACGACCAGCCGTCGGGCGCGGGCGGTTTCCGCACCGTCGACGACGACCGCCTGTACAACGGCCCCGGCGACCGCTACGACTGGAAGATCGTCGGCAAGCGCGAGATCTACGTGCCGTACGACAACTACAAGGTCATGGACAGCGCGATCAAGTACGGCGACCTGCTGACCAAGGGCCACGAGAACCCGGCGTACCTCCGCTACGAACTGCATCGCGTGTGGGTGCTGCAGGCGACACTGAAGAACGGCTATCGCCACCAGTATGCGAAGCGCGTGCTGTACATCGACGAGGACTCCTGGCAATCGCTGCTGGCCGACAACTACGATGCGCGCGGCCAGCTGTGGCGCACCAACGTCGCGACGTCGCTGTATGCGTTCGACGCGAAGACGTTCTATCCGAGCGCGGTGTTCTATCACGACCTGATTTCCGGCGCGTACTTCGCCGACCGCCTGACGAACGAAGGCCCGATGCCGAAGCTCGACAACAGCCCGCAGTTCAACGAGGCGTACTTCTCGCCGGACGCGATCCGCAGTTCGGGCAACTGATCGATCCACCGACTCGGCGCGGCCGCGACCCGCGCGCCGGAGCCCCGCTCCGGCGCACGACGCCGCCCGCGACGGCGGCTTTTTCCATTCGAGATTCGAGGGTACTTTCATGTCTTCCCGCCTGCATACGACGCTCGGCGACGAACTGTACGCCGCGTGGCACGCGCGTGCGCCGGTCGCGCCGCTGTCGAATCGTCCGCGCCGGCTGTCGCTCGACGACGCCTACCGCATCCAGCAGCGCTTCATCGAGCGTCGCATCCAACAGGGCGAAGCGGTCGTCGGCAAGAAGATCGGCGTGACGAGCCAGGCCGTGCAGGACATGCTGAACGTGCGCCAGCCCGATTTCGGCATCCTGCTGTCCGGCATGCACTACGCGGCCGGCGAGGCGATTGCCGCCGATTCGCTGATCGCGCCGCGCGCCGAAGGCGAGATCGCGTTCATCCTCGCGCACGACCTGCGCGGCCCCGGCATCGACCGCACCGACGTGATCGCCGCGACGGCCGCTGTCGCGCCCTGCTTCGAGATCGTCGATTCGCGCATCCGCGACTGGGCGATCCGCATCGAGGACACCGTCGCAGACAACGCGTCGTGCGGCGTATACGTGCTCGGCGATGCGCGCGTCGACCCGTGCTCGCTCGATCTCGCCGCGTGCGAGATGACGATCGACAAGAACGGCGAGCGCGTCGCGCAAGGGCGCGGCGACGCGGCGCTCGGCCATCCCGCCGACGCGGTCGCGTGGCTCGCGAACACGCTCGCCGCGTACGACGTGCCGCTGCTGGCCGGCGAGATCGTGCTGTCCGGCTCGCTCGCGAAACTGATTCCGGTCACGGCCGGCGACACGCTGTCGATGCACATCTCCGGCATCGGCAGTTGCGACGTCCGCTTTATCTAAAGGAACCATCCTGATGAAGAAAATCAAATGCGCACTGATCGGGCCGGGCAACATCGGCACCGACCTGCTATACAAGCTGCGCCGCTCGACGGTGCTCGAACCCGTGTGGATGGTCGGCGTCGATCCGGCATCCGACGGTCTCGCCCGTGCGCGCGAGTTCGGCCTGAAGACCACCGACAAGGGTGTCGACGGGCTGCTGCCGCACGTTGCCGCCGACGACATCCGCATCGCGTTCGACGCGACGTCGGCATACGTGCACCGCGACAACTCCGACAAGCTCACCGCGCTCGGCGTGAAGATGATCGACCTGACGCCCGCGGCGATCGGGCCGTACTGCGTGCCGCCGGTGAACCTCGACGCGCATCTCGACAGCGCGCAGGCGAACGTGAACATGGTGACCTGCGGCGGCCAGGCGACGATCCCGATGGTGTACGCGGTATCGCGCGTGCAGCCGGTCGCGTACGGCGAGATCGTCGCGACCGTGTCGTCGCGCTCGGTCGGCCCCGGCACGCGCAAGAACATCGACGAATTCACGCGCACGACGTCCGGCGCGATCGAACAGGTCGGCGGCGCACGCAAGGGCAAGGCGATCATCGTGATCAACCCGGCCGAGCCGCCGCTGATCATGCGCGACACGATCCACTGCCTGACCGACGGGCCGCCCGACGTCGACGCGATCACCGCGTCCGTGCATGCGATGGTCAAGGAAGTGCAACGCTACGTGCCCGGCTACACGCTGAAGAACGGGCCGGTGTTCGACGGCAATCGCGTATCGGTGTTCATGGAAGTCGAAGGGCTCGGCGACTACCTGCCGAAATACGCCGGCAACCTCGATATCATGACCGCCGCCGCGGCCGCCACCGCCGAGCGTTTCGCCGAACAGATGCTGGCCGCGACGGCCGCCACCGCTTGAGTCGAGGAGTCACACGATGTCACTTGCAGGCAAGAAGATCACCGTTCACGACATGTCGCTGCGCGACGGGATGCACCCGAAACGCCACCAGATCACGCTCGACCAGATGCGCAACATCGCGCGCGGCCTCGACGCGGCCGGCGTGCCGCTGATCGAGGTCACGCACGGCGACGGCCTCGGCGGCGCGTCGGTCAACTACGGTTTCCCTGCCCATACCGACGAGGCGTACCTGAGCGCCGTGATTCCGGAGCTGAAGCAGGCGAAGGTGTCGGCGCTGCTGCTGCCCGGCATCGGCACCGTCGAGCACCTGCGCATGGCGCACGCGCTCGGCGTCGGCACGATCCGCGTCGCGACGCACTGCACCGAGGCCGACGTGTCGGAGCAGCATATCGGCCTTGCGCGCACGCTCGGGCTCGATACTGTCGGCTTCCTGATGATGGCGCACATGTCGTCGCCGGAGCAACTCGTCGTGCAGGCGAAGCTGATGGAGTCTTACGGCGCGAACTGCATCTACATCACCGATTCGGCGGGCCACATGCTGCCCGACGACGTGACCGCACGGATCGGCCAGGTGCGCGACGCGCTGAAGCCGGAGACGGAACTCGGCTTCCACGGCCACCACAGTCTCGCGATGGGCGTCGCGAACTCGGTTGCGGCGGTTGCGGCCGGCGCGAACCGGATCGACGCGGCCGCGGCCGGCCTCGGCGCCGGCGCGGGCAACACGCCGATGGAAGTGTTCGTCGCCGTGTGCGACCGGATGAGGATCGAGACGGGCGTCGACGTGTTCGCGATCTCGGACGTCGCCGAGGATCTCGTCGTGCCGATCATGGACGCGCCGATCCGCCTCGACCGCGATGCGCTGACGCTCGGCTATGCGGGCGTCTACTCGTCGTTCCTGCTGTTCGCGAAGCGCGCGGAGGCTAAGTACGGGATTCCGGCGCGCGACATTCTCGTCGAGCTGGGCCGGCAGCGGCTCGTCGGCGGCCAGGAGGACATGATCGAGGATGCGGCGCTGACGATGGCGCGGGCGCGGGCGGTGGCGGCCTGAGCGGACGGAATCACGAGCGCAGCGATGAACGCTGTGCGCTGCCGCGCACGACTTGCGCGCGCCAATGTTTGCCGGCGCGCTGGTCCAACTGACGGGCGCGGTGGTGTCGGCGGTGAGCGTGCAACATGCAGCGTGACCCACCGCTCCTCCGGCTCAGCGATGTTTCCCGCCGTGCTTGCGCGCCCGATGCTCGGCGCGCTTTTGCAGCAGCGCCGGCATCAGCTCCTCGATATATTGCCGCGCCTGTCCGCGCGTGACGATCTCGCTGAATCGCTGATGCGCCTTGTCCTGGCCAACCAGCGCCGCATGCGCTTTGCGCAGGATGTGCAGATACGCGATCAGGCTCGTGCCGTCGCGCACGGGCAGCGCATCGCGCGGGTCCGGGGTCGTACTCATGTTCCGATCCTTTGCGGACAATCCGTCCGGCACGTTGTCGTCACGAGCGATAGCAGGTCGTTGGCAAGGCGGTCGCGATCGGTCAGCGGCGCGAAGCCGAACAGCCGCTCGAGCGTCGCGGCGACCGACGCATGGTCGTACAGCGTGTGATCGACCTGCCCGGCCGCGACCCACGGCGAAATCACGATTCCCGGCACGCGCACGCCGTACACGTCGAAGCCGAAGCCGCTCGCGTTCAGCGTCGCGGCCGCGCCGTCGTTCGGCGGCGGCGCGGCGCCCGGCTTGACCGAATCGTAGAAGCCGCCATGCTCGTCGTAGACGATCACGAACAGGCTGCTGTTCCACACCGGTGAATTGCGGATCGCGTTGTACACGCGCGCGGCGAGCTGGTCGCCGCCGGCCAGCCCGTCCATCGGATGCTGCGAACTGCCGTTTCGATAGGTGCCGTGCACGATGTCGCCGTAGCCGGGTTCGATGAACGTGTAGCGCGCCGTGTAGCCGGCCGCGAGATCGGCTTCGAAATGCGCGAGATCGTCGATGTCGAAGAAGCTGACGCCCTTCAGCGACGCGACCTGCGGCACGTGGCCGAGCGGGTCGCCCGTCTGGTCCTGGTAGATGCGCCAGTTGCCGTCGCCGAGCGCGCCGAAGATCGAGCCCTTCGGATAGGGAAAGCCGTCGAATGCGTCCCATCCGGCCATCTCTTCCTTGGTCGGCGAATGGTCGAGCCCGGCCGACGACGCGCCGTGCAGGAAGAAGCGGTTCGGCCAGGTCGGCCCCGGCATCGACGCATGCCACGCGTCGCACAGCACGAACGCGTTCGCGAGCGCGTACAACGACGGCGCCTGCGTCGCGACGTCGACACCCTGCATGATCTTGCCCGCGTCGGCCGGCTGCGGCGGCGTGCCTTCCGAGCGCGACGTCGCGTAATTCGACACGAAGCCGGAATTGCCGATGGGCGGATAGGCCTGCCCTTTCACGAACGGCACGCCCGCGCCGCAGAGCTGCTCGAGCACGTCGGTGAATTCGTGGCACGGATCGGTCGGCATCAGGTCGGGCGCACCGCAGCCGAACGGATAGACCGCGCCGCCGTACGCGTTGCTGTTGCCCGGCGATGCGGCGACGATGTCGGGATAGCCCGACAGCGCGAACAGGTGATCGAAGGAGCGGTTCTCGAGCATCAGCACGAACACGTGCTGGATGCGGTCCTGAACGGACGGGGATGCGGGGGCTGCGTCTGCACTCATGGCGCCTCCTGGCGTCGCGCGACGAATGTCCGGCTGCACGGTCGCAGGCCCGCTGAAAGCCACTGAAGGGATTGAAAGCCACGCGCGCGGGCCGCGAGTTGCCGACGAGTGTACGACTGCGCCACCCCGCGCGTAAAGCGTCATACGAACGGCGTCACCGCCTGCCGGTTCAGCCGTCGGCCGATGTGGTTTTCAGCGCGACGACATCCGCGGGCTCGATACGCGCTTTCTGGTGATCGTGGGCGACAAGGATCCGGGGCTCGACACGGCGGCGATGCAGGCGACGTTCCTCGCATGGCATCCGAACGCGCGGCTCGTGACGATACCGAATTGCGGGCATTACCCGATGCAGGAATGTCCGCCGTACTTCGCGATGATCGTCGAGGATTTCCTGCGGGACGCGGCTGCCTGAGCGTTGCGCACGCGCAGTAGCCGGTAAAGGCGGGGCTGGCCGCCGCGGCGCGATGGCGCCGCCGGCGACCGACGAACGGCATGCAACGTGCCGTTCATCCGGTTCGTCCGGCCGAGTGGCCGGAAGGATGTCGACCGCGTGCGCGATGTGCCGCGCACCGATCGTTGCCGCTTAACGACGCGGCTGGCCGGTTCGCGGCGGACGCGGGGAGTTCGCGTCCTTGTGACGGAAGTTGATGCGGCCCTTCGTGAGGTCGTACATCGACAGTTCCAGCGTCACGCGGTCACCCGCGAGAATGCGGATGTGGTTCTTGCGCATGCGGCCCGACGCGTACGCGCCAACCACGACGCCGTTTTCCAGCGTCACACGGTATTTGCTGTCCGGCAGCACTTCGTCGACGATTCCGTCGAGTTCCAGCAGTTCTTCTTTTGCCAAACCAATTCCTCCAGACAAGGTGATAGACCGCGGCCGCGGCGATCTGCCCGGCGCCGTATCCCGCAACGGGACGGCCGCCGGCAGGCTGCCGGGGATCGGTTCGTTCAGACGGGCAACGGGCCTGTCTTGCGATCGGAGCCCGGCGCGTTGCGGCGGTCGGGCGGTCGGTGGCGGCGGCGGGATGAGCGCCGCGCAAGTCGGGACCGCGCCGGCTACGACATGGTGGCGGCGGTCTGCTCAGGTTGATGCGTTGAAGCGGTGATACGCTCGCGAAGCGGCGAGCGCTGTACGAGGGCGTTACGTCGCACGCCGTTCAGGCATGCGAGGAGGGAGGCGTCACGACCGATGCATCGTGAATGTCGCGATGCATCGGTCGTGCGCATCGGAACGCGCTGGCGCCGCCAAAGCGGCGCGTCGCGCAAAACTCCATCCGGCAGCGGCCGCCGCTGGCGACCGATGCCGATGCGGCTTACTGCGGCGTGATGTTCGACGCTTGCAGACCCTTCGGGCCGCGCTTCACTTCGAAGCTGACCTTCTGGCCTTCGGCCAGGGTCTTGAAGCCCGTGCCGCGAATTTCCGAGAAATGGGCGAACAGATCGTCGCCGCCGTTGTCCGGGGAAATGAAACCAAAGCCCTTGGTTTCGTTGAACCACTTGACGGTACCGGTATCCACAAATACTTCCTTAATACAAATAATTGAACATGCGCCCACGACGGGCACAGAAAGACTCAAAGAGGGAGAGACCAACGACTGCCGCACGGAATGCGGCCAATGATGAGCAATCGGACTTCTTGAACACTTCGACCATAGACACTACGCTGTCTCAGCCGGTTCGTCAAGCCATTTCGATGCAGTGCAGCATGCGATCGCCTCGAGCGCCTTATGCGGCGGGCGTGACCGGCCGACGGGGCACCTATCGTTACCTCCCCGTTTTCGGCCGGCCTGCCCGCTTTTTTACTGCGGCTCGAACACGTGATGCAGCGCCGGCGGCTCGCCGCCGTCGCGAATCCGCATCTCGAACGCCTTGCGCGCGACGCTGGACGGCCGCACGTCGGCCACGTCCAGGTAGAACTGCGCGTACCAGTCGCGCATCTGGTACAGCGGCCCGTCGCCCTCGCACAGCAGCGGGTTGTCGATCCGCGTCTTGCTGTGCCAGATGTCGACGTCCTCGTAGAACGCGCGCTGCGCTTCCTTCACGTACGCGTTCGCGATCTCCATGTTCTGCTCGTCGGTCAGCCCGGCCACCTTCTTCACGATCACGCCGTAACGCAGCTCGAAGCTGTTCATGTCGATCGGCACGTGGCAGTTCAGCAGCACCGAATGGATCGGCTGCCCGTTGCTCTGCCCCGTCATCTGCGTGATGTGCACGGCCGGCCCGAAATAGGTCGACAGCGCGGTCAGGCTGTCGCCGCCGAGCTTCTCGCTGCGGCCGACCATCAGTTGCGTCGCCTTGTGGTCCTCGAACAGGTTCGCGAAATAGTCGATCGGCGCATGGTGCACGGTCGCGAAATGCGCGACGTCCGAGATGTTGTCGACCAGCTCGCGGCAGTTGGCCTGGATCACCATCTTGTCGACGACCCAGCCCGACCATTCGTCGGAAAAGCACACGTCGAGGCGCGGAATCGCGACGTCGACCGGCGGCGCATTGCCTTCCGGGTCGTTCCACACGAACAGCAGGTTGTTTTCCTCGCAGGTCGGCCACGCGCCGATGCGCGCCTTCGGCGGAATCCGCTTGCAGTACGGGATCGACGCGCACTGCCCTTCGCCGCTCCACGCCCAGCCGTGGAACGGGCACACGAGGTTGTCGCCTTCGACCGTGCCGAGGCTCAGGTCGGCGCCCATGTGCGGGCAGTACGCGTCGACGATGTTGACCTTGCCGGTCGAATCGGCGAACGCGGCGAGCTTGCGGCCGAAGACGTTCAGCGTGTGCGGCTTGCCGTCCTTGTAGTCGCGGGCGAGCCCGAGGCAGTGCCAGCCGCGCGCATAGCGCTGCGCGAGCGGCTGGGCTTCGATCTTGTAAGGGCGTGCGGACATGTGGGTTGACTCCTTCTTTGGGAGAACGCGCGACGGCCGGCCGCGCGCGGGGGAAATGGGAGCGCCGTTCAGCGCATCGGGTTGCCGGGTTCGAGCGCGGGCGACGGCTTCAGCGGCGCCGGGGCCGCCGACGTCTGCGGCCGGGGCGACACGCGACGCTCGGCACGTTCGACGCCGAGCCACGCGGCGAGCGCGGGCAGCAGAAAGACCGCGCCGAACAGGTTCACGAGGAACATGAACGCGAGCAGCACGCCCATGTCGACCTGGAACTTCAGCGCGGAGAACGCCCACGTGCCGACGCCGATGAACATCGTGACGGCCGTGAACAGCGCCGCGGTGCCGCGCTGGCGCATCGCGTCGGCAAATGCGTCGGGCAGCGTCGCGCCGTGGCGGATGTCGTGCTGCAGGCGCTCGTACAGGTAGATCCCGTAGTCGACGCCCACGCCGACGCCGAGCGTGATCACCGGCAGCGTCGCGACCTTCAGCCCGATGCCGAGGCGCGCCATCACCGCATTGCACAGGATCGACACGAGCGTGAGCGGCACGATGATGCACAGCACCGCGCGCCACGAGCGGAATGTCGCCGCGCAGAGCAGCGCGATCGCCCCGAAGATCGACAGCAGCATCGCGATCTCCGCGTCGCCAACGGCCTCGTTGGTCGCGGCCATCACGCCGACGTTGCCGCCCGCGAGCCGGAACGCGACGTTCGGCGTCGGGTTCTCGGCCGCGAAACGCCTGATCTCGTCGACGATGTGCGCGATGGTCGTGCCTTCGTGATTCTTCGTGTAGATCAGCACCTGGATCGCCTTGCAGTTTGCGGTGTTCATCCCGTTGTCGGGATCGAACGCGCTGGAACCCTGCGTGAGCCCTTCGCTGGAGCGCGGCAGCGCGGCCCAGCGCGGGTTGCCTTCGTTGAACGCGGCGATGAACACCTTGCCCTGCGACGCGACGCTCGTCACCGACTGCACGCCGGCCACGCCGCGCATGGTCATCTCGAACTTCTCGATCGCGCTCATCACCGGGTAATGCAGGCACGCGTCGTCGAAGCCGGTCGTCTCGACGATCACCGACAGCACGTCGACGCCGATGTTGTACTGGTGCGTGATCGCCGCGTTGTCGATGTTGTAGCGCGAGTTCGTGCGCAGCTCCGGCGCGCCCGTGCCGATGTCGCCGATCTCCAGCTTGCGCGACTCGAGCGCGCCGTACGCGAGCAGCACGAGCGCCACCGCGAACACGCCGAGCGCCGGCGCCGGCCGCGCGAACACGGCGAAGCGCAACCACATCCGGCTGCCGCCGGCCGCCGCCGTGCGCTGCGCACGCGCCAGCGTGCCGCGTTCGAGGCGCGTGTACGACAGCAGGATCGGCAGGAACACCTTGTTCGTCACGATCATCAGCAGCACGCCGAGGCACGCGGTGATGCCGAGTTCGCGCACGATGTCGATCCTGATCCGCATGATCACCATGAAGCCCAGCGCATTCGTCAGCAGCGCGACGGTGCCCGGCACGAACAGCTTGCGGAACGCGTCGCGTGCGGCGTCGGCCGACGACGCGCCGCGCACCAGCGCCTGCTTCCACGCGTTGGTCATCTGCACCGCGTGCGACACGCCGATCGAGAAGATCAGGAACGGCACGAGGATCGACATCGGGTCGATGCCGAGCCCGAGCAGCGGCAGCGAACCGAGCAGCCAGACGACCGGCAGCAGCGCGACGACGAGCGCGAGCACGGTCGTCTTCAGCGAGCGCGTATAGGCGAGCAGCAGCGCGGCCGTCACGAGGAACGCAAGCGCGAAGAACGCCATCACGCCCGCGATGCCGTTCTCGACGTCGCCGACCAGCTTCGCGAAGCCGATGATGTTCACGTCGATGCCCTGCTTCGCGACCTTCGCGCGGATCTCTTCGAGCTGGCGCGCGACCGCGCTGTAGTCGAGCCGCTTGCCGGTCGCCGGATCGGTCTCGCGCAGCTCCGCGCGGATCAGCGCCGACTTCAGGTCGTTGCCGACGAGGCGGCCGATCTGCCCGGAGCGGGCGACGTTGCGGCGCACCTTCGCGAGATCGTCCGGGTTCGCGCTGGAGAACTGGCCGGGCACGACCACGTCGCCGCGGAAGCCGGCCTCGGTCACTTCCGTGTAGTGGACGTTCGGCGTGAACAGCGAGAACACGCGCGAGCGGTTCACGCCGGGGATGAAGAACACGTCGTCGGTCGCGTGGCGCAGCGCGTCCATGAACGTCTGGTTGTAGATGTCGCCGTCGCCCTTCCAGCGCAGGCTCACGAGGATCGTGTTCGCGCCGGGGAACGCGCCCGCATAGCGCTCGAACACCTGCATGTACGGGTGCTGCATCGGGATCATCTTGTTGAAGCCCGGATCGAGCTTCAGGCGCGTCGCGGACAGTCCGAGCGCGAGCGTCACCGCGACGCACAGCAGCATCAGCAGCTTGCGCCGGCGGATGATCGTGTCGGCGCAGCGCTCGACGAACGTCGCGAGACGCGACGCGGGAACCGCTTCAGGGGGGCGTGACAGGTCGTTCATGGATTTCTCGTGTCGGTACGGACGGGCGATGCGAAACGAACGGTTGCATGCGGAAACCGGCGGTCGCGTCGGTCGCGGCCGCCATGAGCGCGCGTCAGGACGGCGACGCGGCGAGCGGCGCGACGCCGGCTTCACCGCCGAGCAGCAGCGCACCGTGGCCCATGTCGAGCACGGCCGCGAGGCTCTGCACGCCGCCGAGCTTCCGTACGTCGAAGGTCAGCCCGCCGTCGCGCGACGCGACGATCGCGCCGCCCTGGCCGACCAGCACGAGTTCGCCGTCGCCGAGCTGGGTCGCGCCGAAGTACGACACCGGCACGTGGCTGTCGACGTGCGTCCAGGTCGCGCCGTGATCGGTGCTGCGCACGACGTTGCCGCGCATCCCGTATGCGACCCAGTCGCCGTTCGCGAGCATCAGCGCGCCGAACAGCGAGCCCGCGTATGGCGACGCGAGCTTGTTCCATGTGACGCCGTTGTCGGTCGAGCGCAGCAGCGTGCCGCTTTCGCCCGCGACCAGCAGGTTGCCGCGGCCGTCGCCGACGATCGCGTTCAGGTGGCGGTCGCCGGCCGGCGTCTTCACCGCCTGCCAGTTGACGCCGGCATCGTCCGAGCGCAGCAACTGGCCGAAGCTGCCGGCCGCGAACAGCGGGCCGCCGGCGGTGCCCCATACGGACAGCAGCGGATCGGAATGCGCGTGGTCCATGTGAACCTCGCGCCAGTGCCCACCGCCATCGTCGCTGCGGACGATCCTGCCGTCATGGCCGACCGCGATCCCGAGCGTCGGCGTGACGAAGCGCACCTGCGTGAGCGTCGACGCCGGGTCTTGCGCGATCGATGCCGGACGCCAGTGCGCACCCGCGTCGTCGCTGAGCAGGATCACGCCGCGTTCGCCGACCGCGACGATGCGCGTCGTGCCGGCGCGGGCAAGCCCGTTGATCTGCAGCCGGTCCGCGTGGATCGCGGTGACCGGGAACGCCGGCAGCGGGCGCGGCGAAAACGCGAACAGCGCGGCGCCGAGCACCAGCGCCGACATCGCGAGTCCGGGCAAAGTTCGTTTCATCGCTTGTCTCCTGTGTCTGCGTTCGACGGCGGTGCGCCCGGAAGCGCCTGCCGCAGTCGACTGCAAGTCTCCGGGCCGTCGGTCGTTGCCGCGGCCTCGAATGGTCCCGACTGGAATCGCTAGGCGCCGACTTCGAACAGCGCGGCGGCACCCATCCCGCCGCCGATGCACATCGTCACGACCGCGTGCCGCACGCCGCGCCGCGCGCCTTCGAGCAGCGCGTGCATCGTCATGCGCGTGCCCGACATCCCGAACGGGTGGCCGAGCGCGATCGCGCCGCCGTCCACGTTCAGCCGGTCGTCGGGAATGCCTAGCGTGTCGCGACAGTACAGCGCCTGGCACGCGAACGCCTCGTTCAGCTCCCACAGCCCGACGTCGGCCACCGTCATCCCGAAGCGTTCCAGCAGCTTCGGAATCGCGAACACCGGGCCGATGCCCATCTCGTCCGGCTCGCAGCCGGCCACCGCGAGGCCGCGGAACGCGCCGAGCGGCGTCAGCCCGCGGCGCGTCGCCTCGCTGCGCGACATCACGACCACGGCCGCCGCGCCGTCCGACAGCTGCGACGCATTGCCGGCCGTCACGAACTCGCCCTGCTCGACGACCTTGCCGCCGCTCCACGACGGCTTCAGCCCCGCGAGCCGCTCGGCCGTCGTGTCGGCGCGCACGCCTTCGTCGCGCGCTGCGCGCAGATCCTCGTGGCCGGTCGCGTTGCCTTCCTGGTCGAACAGCGCGCGGCGCACGTCGAGCGGCACGATTTCCGCGTCGAAGCGGCCGGCCGCCTGGGCGTCGGCCGTGCGGCGGTGGCTCTGCAGCGCGAAGGCGTCCTGCTCGGCGCGCGAGATCCCGTAGCGGCGCGACACGATCTCGGCCGTTTCCATCATCGCGATATACGCGGCCGGCTGGTGGTCGAGCACGGCCTGCGAGCGCGCGCGATACGCGTTCTTGTGCTTGTTCTGCGTGAGCGAGATCGACTCGACGCCGCCCGCGACGACGATCCGAGCGTCACGCGCACCGATGCTGCGCGCGGCGCTCGCGATCGACATCAGGCCCGACGAGCACATGCGGTCGATCGCCATGCCGGGAACCGACGCCGGCAGTCCGGCCGCCGCGGCCGACAGGCGGCCGAGGTTGTAGCCCTGCGTGCCCTGCTGCGCGGCGCAGCCGATCAGCACGTCGTCGACGTCGGCCGGCGCGACGCCCGCGCGTTCGAGCGCCGCGCGCACGACGTGCCCGCCCAGCGCCGGCGCCTCGGTATCGTTGAACATGCCGCGAAACGCCTTGCCGATCGGCGTGCGTGCGACGGAAACGATGACTGCGTCTTCCATGTCTCTGACTCTCTACAAGTAATAGCGGCTGATCGTGTCGGCGACGCAGCCGGGTTTCGCTTCGCCCTCGATCTCGACGGTCACGCGAATCCACGCCTGCACGCCGCCTTCGAGCGGCTCGACGCGCAGCAGCTCGCCGACGCCGCGCACGCGCGCACCGACCTGCACCGGCGCCGGGAAGCGGATCCTGTCGCAGCCGTAGTTGACGCCGAGCCGCGCGCCTTCGATGCGCACGATCTGCGGCAGGAAATGATTGACGAGCGACAGCGTCAGGTAGCCGTGCGCGATGCACGCGCCGAACGGGCCGTCCTTTGCGCGCTCGGGGTCGACGTGCACCCACTGGTGATCGCCCGTCGCATCGGCGAAGCCGTCGATGCGAAGCTGGTCGATCGCGAGCCACGCGCTCGCGCCGAGCGTGTCGCCGACGGCCGCGACGAGTTCGCCGGGATGCGCGAACACGCGGGGCGCCGCATGCACGAGGTCGAGCGTCGTGTCCATCATGCGTGCTGGCTGCTGACCGACAGCACTTCGCCCGTCATGTACGACGCGTAATCGCTTGCAAGAAACACCATCACGTTCGCGACCTCCCAGACTTCGGCGGCGCGCCCGAAAGCTTCGCGCGACGCCAGTTGATTCAGCAGGTCGGCCGGAGCCGACTTCTTCAGAAAATCGTGCATCGCGATGCTCGGTGCGACCGCGTTGATGCGCACGCCGTACGGCGACGCCTCGAGCGCCGCGCAGCGCGTGAGCGCCATCACGCCCGCTTTCGCGGCCGCGTAGTGCGCCTGTTCCGCCTGCGCGCGCCAGCCGAGCACCGATGCGTTGTTGACGATCGCGCCGCGGCCGCGGGCCTGCATGTGCGGCAGCATCGCGCGCGTCATCCGGAACGTCCCGGTCAGGCTAATGTCGATCACGCGCGACCATTCGGCATCGTCCATATCGACGATGCGGGTCGACCCGCCGAGCCCGGCGTTGTTGATCAGCACGTCGACGCCGTCGAGCGTGTCCTCGGCTGCGGCGACGAGCGCCCGCACGTCGGCCTCGACCGCGACGTTGCACAGGCGGCCATGGATCCGTTGCAGCCCCGTTTCCGCGCGCAGCGTGTCGACGGCCTGCTCGAGACGCTTTTCGTGGATGTCGGAGATGAACAGCGCGCGGCAGCCTTCCTCCGCGCAGCGGCGCGCGGCCGCGAAGCCGATGCCGGCGCCGGCGGCGGCCGTGATCAGCACCGATTTGCCCGCGAGCAGCTGGTGGCCCGGCACGTAGGCCGGCGCTTTCTGGATCTGGGGTTCGGTCATGCTGTGCCTCGTGGTTCCCTGGGCATGCCGAGCCCGCGCTCGGCCATGATGTTGAGCTGGATTTCGTTGGTGCCCGCGTAGATCGTGTCCGCACGGGAGAACAGGAACACGCGCTGCAGATGGGTGAGCTTGTCGTCGGCGGGATCGATCACGTTCGCGCGGGGCCCGAGCGCGTCCATCGCGAGCTGGCCGAGATCGCGGTGCCAGTTCGACCAGAAATACTTGTAGATCAGCGCCTCGCGGCGCAGCGGCGCGCTCGCGTCGGCATCGTCGGCGCCCGACAGCATCCGCAGCGCGTTGTAGCGCATCACGCGCAGCCCGGCCCATGCGCGGCCGATCCGCTGGCGCAGCACGGGGTCGCGGTCCGCGCCCGATGCACGCGCGGCGTCGATCACCCATTCGAGTTCGCGGACGAACTGCATCTGCTGGCCGAGCGTCGACATCCCGCGCTCGAAGCCGAGCAGCGTCATCGCGATCCGCCAGCCGTCGCCCGGCGCGCCGACGAGGTCGCGAGCTTCGGCACGCGCGCCGTCGAAGAACACTTCGTTGAATTCCGCGCCGCCGTTGAGCTGCCTGATCGGACGGATCTCGATGCCCGGCTGGTCGAGCGGCATCAGCAGGAACGACAGCCCCTTGCTGCCCTTCGACTCGGGATCGGTGCGCGCCAGCACGAAGATCCAGTCGGAATCGTGCGCGAGCGACGTCCACACCTTCTGGCCGACCACACGCCACGTGCCGTCCGCGTCCTGTTCGGCACGCGTGCGCACATTGGCCAGGTCCGAACCCGCACCCGGCTCCGAATAGCCCTGGCACCAGAACTGCGTGCCGGCCAGGATGCCGGGCAGGAAGCGCGCGCGCTGGTCGTCGGTGCCGCACGCGACGAGCGTCGGCCCGAGCAGCCCTTCGCCGATATGGCCCATCCGACCAGGGCCGCCCGCGCGGGCATATTCCTCGTGGAAGATCACCTGCTCGGCGACCGAGAAGCCGCGCCCACCCGCGCTCGCCGGCCAGCCGAGCCCGGTCCAGCCGCCCTTCGCCAGCGCCTGCTCCCACGCCTTGCGCAGTGCCGGCCACGCTTCCTCGTCGCCGGGGCCGCCGCGATATTTCAGGCAGGCGAATTCGCCGGTCAGGTGCGACTGCACCCAGTCGGCCACTTCGTGCCGCAATTGCTGTTCGCGCGTTTCGCTGTTCATTGGAGGGCTCCTGAGCGCGCGGCCGATGGGCGGGATGCGACTGCAACCGATGACTCGAGCGCTGCATCGCGCGGCGACGCGCTGCCGTCGATCGCATGACAGGCGATCCATTCGAGCAGTTGCGGCGTACTGCCGAACTGCGCGCCCGACGCCTGCGCGCGCTTGAAATAGAGATGCGGGTCGTATTCCCACGTGAAGCCGACGCCACCGTGCAACTGGATCGCTTCCTGTGCGCAGAACGCATACGCGTCGTTCGCGGCGGCTTTCGCGGCCGCGATGTCGGCGCGCAGCGCGGCGCCCGCCATCGCGCCGGCTTCGGCATCCCATGCATGCGCGGCGCCGAGCACCGCCGAACGCGCCGCTTCGATCAGCACCATCATCTGCGCGCAGCGGTGCTTGACGGCCTGGAACGATGCGATCGCGCGGCCGAACTGCACGCGCTGGCTCGTGTAGTCGAGCGTCAGGTCGAGGCACTGCCGCGCGCCGCCGAGCTGTTCGGCGGCCAGCGCGAGCGCCGCGAACCAGCCTGCGCGTTCGAGCGCCCGTGCAGCAGTGGCGCCGCTGGCGAACAGCACCTCGCGGCTCACGCGCGTGTCGTCGAACACCACGCGCGCGATCGGCCGCGTCGCGTCGAGCGTGTCGAGCGGCGTGACGGCCAGGCCCGACGCCGATGCAACGTCGATCGCGAACAGCCCGATCGATTGCCCTTCGTTCGCGATCCGCGCGGGAATCACCAGCAGGTCGGCGCGTGCGCCGTCGATCACCTGCTCGACCGTGCCGGACAGCGCATAGCCACCTGCCACTGCTTCCGCGACGACCGGCAACTTCCACGCGCCGGCCGGCAGGTCGAACGGCAGCGCCAGTGTCGCGCTGCACGCGCCTTCGGCGATCTTCGCAAGCCAGCCGTTGGCCGGCGGCGTGTCGCAGCCGGCCAGCGCGGTCGCCGCGAGGCATGCGGTCGCGAAGTACGGCACGCACGCGACGCGCCGGCCGAGCTGCTCCATCAGCACCGTCTGCTCGACCGCGCCGAGCCCGAGCCCGCCGGCCGCTTCCGGCAGCGCGAGCGCGTTCCAGCCGAGCTCGCCCGCGAGCGTGGCCCACAGCCCGTCGTCGCGGCCGGCCGACTGTTCGAGCGCGCGGCGCACGTCGGCCGACGCACTGCGTTCGGCGAGCACGTCGGCCGCCGCGTCGCGGATCATCGCCTGTTCGTCGGTGAGCGCCAGATCCATCGGTCAGCTCCCGTACACGCGTTGCGCGGGCCGCGCATCGGCCAGCAGTTGCGCGACCGCCGGGCCGATCTCGGCCGCCGCCCAGCGCGCGCCGCGATCGACGCTCGGGCCTGTGCGCCAGCCTTCGGCGACCGCGATCATCCCGCCCGCGACCTCGAACACCTGGCCCGTCACGTCGGCCGACAGCGTGCTGCCGAGCCATACGACGAGCGGCGCGACGTTGGCCGGATCGAAATAGTCGAAGCCGCCGTCCTCGGGCTTCTTCATCATGTCGGCGAACACGCCTTCCGTCATCGACGTGCGCGCGGCCGGCGCAAGCGCATTCACGCGCACGCCGTAGCGCTGCAATTCGGCCGCCTGCATCAGCGTGAGCGCGGCGATCCCGGCCTTGGCTGCGCCGTAGTTCGACTGGCCGATCGAGCCTTGCAGCCCGGCGCCCGAACTCGTGTTGACGATCCGTGCGTCGACCGCGTGGCCGGCTTTCGCCGCGTCGCGCCACACGCGCGCCAGCACGCTCGACAGGCAGAAGTGGCCGCGCAGGTGCACGCGCATCACGTCGTCCCAGTCGGCTTCGGACATGCTCGTGAACATCCTGTCGCGGCAGATGCCCGCGTTGTTGACGAGCACGTGGACGTCGCCGAATGCGTCGCGCGCCGCGTCGACGATCCGCTGCGCGGTGTCGGCCTGCGTGATGTCGTCGGCATTCGCGAGCGCGCGACCGTCGCTTTCAGCTCGATCGGCGATTTCGTCGCACACGGCCTGCGCGGCGTCGTGCCGGATATCGTTGACGACGACCGACGCGCCTTCGGCCGCGAACGCCAGCGCGTACTCGCGCCCGAGCCCGCCGCCCGCGCCGGTGATGATGACGGTGCGTCCGTTACAGATTCCCATGCTTGTGCCTCGTGGATCGTGGAGATGACGCGCTCACAGGCGCTCGATGATCGTGACGTTCGCGAGGCCGCCGCCTTCGCACATCGTCTGCAGCCCGTAGCGGCCGCCGGTGCGTTCCAGCTCGTGCAGCAGCGTCGTCATCAGCCGCGCGCCGGTCGCGCCGAGCGGATGGCCGAGCGCGATCGCGCCGCCGTTCGGGTTGGTCTTTTCGTGCGGGAAACGCGTGTCGGCCAGCCACGCCTGCGCGACCGATGCGAACGCCTCGTTCAGCTCGACGACGTCGATCTGCGCCAGGTCGAGCCCGCTCTTCTTCAGCGCGGCCTTCGTTGCCGGAATCGGCGCGGTGAGCATCCACAGCGGATCGTCGCCGAGCACGCTCAGGTGATGGATACGCGCACGCGGCGTGAGGCCGTAGCGCTTCAGCGCCTCTTCCGACACGATCAGCAGCGCGGCCGCCGCATCGCAGGTCTGGCTCGCGACGGCCGCCGTCAGCGAGCCGCCCGGCGTCAGCGGCGCGAGCGTCGCCATCTTCTCCAGCGACGTGTCGGGGCGCGGCGTCTCGTCGTGCATCACGCCTTCGAACGGCACGATCTCCCGCCTGAAATGGCCGCCCTCGATCGCCGCGACCGCACGGCGGTGGCTTTCCAGCGCATAGCGCTCCATCGCGTCGCGCGACAGGTTCCAGTGATCGGCGATCCGCTGCGCGGCGACGAACTGCGACACCGGTGCATCGCCGAAACGCGCGCGCCAGCCGGTGCTGCCCGAGAACGGATCGGTGAAGCCGAGCGGCGCCGCGCAGGTCATCGCGGACGAGATCGGAATCTGCGTCATCGTCTGCACGCCGCCCGCGACGATCACATCCTGCACGCCGCTCATCACGGCCTGCGCGGCGAAGTGCACGGCCTGCTGCGACGACCCGCACTGGCGGTCGACCGTCACGCCCGGTACCTGCAGCGGCAGCCCGGCCGCCAGCCAGCAGGTGCGCGCGATGTTGCCCGCGAGCGGGCCGATCGTGTCGACGCAGCCGAACACCACGTCGTCGTATTCGTCGGCGGGAATTGCGTTGCGTTCGACGAGCGTCTTCAACACGAAGCCGCCGAGGTCCGCTGCATGGACGTGCGCGAGCCCGCCCTTGCGGCGGCCGGTCGGCGTGCGCAGCGCGTCGACGATATAAGCCTGTTTCATGCGTTCGATTCCTCGAGGTCGAAGGTCTGCGCGGGGCCGATCGGCAATGCGTCGCCGAGGATCGCGTCGGCCACGCGGGCCTTGTGGAAGGCGGCGTCGCCCCAACTGCCCGAGAGCGCCCAGATGCGCTTCATGAAGATCTGCAGGTCGAGCTCCCACGTGTAGCCGATCGCGCCGTGCACCTGCATCGAGTGGCGTGCGGCCAGTTGCGCGGCCGACATCGCCGCGAGCTTCGCGTGCGACACGAACACCGCGCGCTGCGGGTGATCGTCGGCGATCGCCTGTGCGGCGCGCGCCACCACCGGCCGTGCGAACTCGTAGCGGATCGCGACGTCGGCGAGCAGGTGCTTGAGCGCCTGGTACGAGCCGATCGCCTTGCCGAACTGCTTGCGCTGCGTGCTGTAGTCGAGCGCGACGTCGAGCACGCGCTGCGTGAGCCCGAGCAGCTGTGCGGCGACCGCGAACGCGCCGTGGTCGAGCGCACGATTCAGCAGCGGCGCTGCGTCGTCCGCACGCGCGACGCGGGTGGCCGCCGACGGCTCCCAGTCGAGCGTGAACAGGCGCCGCGACGGGTCGACGCTGTCGACCGCACGCCACGCGCACTGCGCGGGATCGACGCGGTGCAGCTCGCCGCGGTGTTCGCACAGGAGTGCCTGCGCGACATGCACGTCGGCCGCATACGGGTTCACCGGATGCACGAGCGCGACACGCGCGCGCCCTTCGGCGATGTCGCGCAGCAGCGCGTCGCGCCAGTCGCTCGCGGGCAGCCGCGCCAGCACGCCGGCCGACACGAGCGCCGTGTCGAGCAGCGGCTCGGGGCTGCCGAAATAGCCGTAGGCCTGCGCGAGCAGCGCCCATTCCACTTCGGTCAGGCCGAGGCCGCCCTGCGGCTCGGGCACCGACACGGCCGTCAGCCCCTGCGACGCGAACAGCGCCCACAGGTCATCCGAACGCCCGGTCGGCGTCGCCCAGAGCTCGCGGATCAGCTCGGGCGTCATCTCGGTCATCAGCAGGCGCTTCACGCTGTCCGCGAGCGCTTCCTGGTCTTCATCGAATACGAAATCCATACGATGTCCGTTCTGTGAGGGTGGCGCCGGCGCCGTTACGCGCGCGGCATGCCGAGCATCCGTTCGGCGACGATGTTGCGCTGGATCTCGTTGGTGCCCGCGTAGATCGTGCCGGCCTGCGCGAACAGGAAGCCGTCGAGCCAGTGGCCGAGCGCCGCGTGCTGCGCGGCCGTCTGCGGGACGACCTCGCCGTGCGCACCGAGAATGTCGAGCGCGGTCTGGTGCATGCGCAGGTCGAGCTCCGACCAGAACACCTTGTTGGTGCTCGACTCCGCACCGATGTGGCCGCCCTTCAGCAGGCGGCTCGCGGTCGCGTAGGTCGACAGCGCATAGGCCTGCGCGTCCATCCAGGCCTGCACCACGCGTTCGCGCAGCGTCGGATCGCGGTCCGCGCTGTCGCGGTGGGCGAGATACAGGTCGCGCAGCGCCTGCGCGGTGCGCTGGAAGCGCGCGGGCGAACGCAGCATCAGCCCGCGCTCGAACCCGGCCGTCGCCATCGCGACCTGCCAGCCCGCGCCTTCGGCCGCCAGCCGGTTCTCGACCGGTACGCGCACGTCGTCGAAGAAGATTTCAGCGAAACCGGTCTGCCCGTTGAGCTGCCGGATCGGCCGCACCGTGATGCCCGGCGCGGACAGCGGCACCATCAGGAACGTCAGCCCGTGGTGGCGCGACGATTCGGGATCGCTGCGGAACAGCCCGAACAGCCAGTCCGCCCACACCGCGCGCGTCGACCAGATCTTCTGGCCGTTCAGCACGTATTCGTCGCCGAGGCGGGTGGCCGTCGTGCGGATCGCGGCCATGTCCGAACCCGCGTTCGGCTCCGACCAGCCCTGCGCCCACACGTGCTCGCCGGCCGCCATCGCGGGCAGGAAGCGCGCCTTCTGCGCGTCGGTGCCGAAATCCATTAGCGTCGGGCCGAGCAGGAAGATGCCGTTCTGGTTCACGCGCATCGGCGCGTCGGCACGCCAGTACTCTTCCTCGAAGATCAGCCACTCGATCAGGTCGCAGCCGCGCCCGCCCAGCTCGCGCGGCCACGTGACCATGCTCCAGCGGCCCGAGTGCAGCGTGCGCTCCCATTCGCGGTGCGCGGCGAAGCCTGCCTCGGTGTCGAAGCTCGGCAGCCGCTCGCGCGGCACGTGCGCGGCGAGCCATTCGCGGATTTCCGCGCGGAACGCGTGCTGTTGCGGCGTATAGGTCAGGTTCATGCGCGTGCCTCCGCGGCGGTTGTCTGCGCGTCGAAACGCGCATCGCGCTTCTCGACGAACGCGGCGCGCGCCTCCGTCGAGTCGTTCGTCATGTATGCCTGCAGCGTGAAGCCCTGCTCCCAGCGGTACTTGTCCTCGAGATCGCCGTCCTCGACGCCATTCAGCGCCTCCTTCGCGAGCCGCACCATCGCCGGGCTCTTCTCCGAGATCTTGCGGGCGATCGCGAGCGCGGCGTCGCGCAGCGTGTCGCGCGTGACGACCTGCTCGACCGCGCCGAGCCGGTACGCCTCGGCCGCGTCGATCATGTCTCCTGTGAAATACATCGCGCGGACCTTCTGTACGCCGAACAGCCGCTGCAGGTGCGCGCCGCCGCCCATTGCACCGCGATCGATCTCGGGCACGCCGAAGCGCGCGCAATCGGCCGCGACGACGATGTCCGCCGCGCCGCAGATGCCGATCCCGCCGCCGAGCACGAAGCCGTGCACGGCCGCAATCACCGGCTTCGGGTTGCGGTGCACTGCGCGGAACGTCTCGTAGTTGCCCGCGTTGACCGGCACGATCCGCTCCGGATGCGCGGCCAGTTCCTTGATGTCGACGCCCGCGCAGAAGCCGCGGCCTTCGCCGCGCACGACGATCACGCGGACGTCGTCGTCCGCGCCGAGCGCGTCGAGCGCACGCGAGAGCGCATGCCAGCCCTGCGCGTCGAGCGCGTTCACGGGCGGATGGGCGATCACCAGTTCGGCGATGCCGTCGGCGCGATCGATCCGGAACGGCATCGCGCCGGCCGGTTGGTTGGATGCTGTCATCTCCTTGGCCTCCCTGTGATGGTTGTTCATGCGGCCTGCACCGCTGCCGCGCCGCGCAACGCGGCCAGTGCATCGATCCGCTCGCAGGCTTCCGCGACGATCCGCGCGATCAGCGCGTCGCACGACTCGATCGCGCCGATCATCGCGGCCGCCTGGCCGCTCGGCAGCACGCCTTCATCCGGGCGGCCCTCGACGATCGCGCGCTGGATCAGGAACGGCGCGTTCGCGGCCATCAGCGTCTGGCTCGCCGTGTAGTCGTGCGAACGCAGCGCCTTGAGCGCGAGGCCGAGCATGTCGCCCGTGCCGAGGCCGTTCTGGCGCCGCCACGCTTCGGCCGTCTTCAGCGCGAACCACGTGCGGCGCAGCGGGCCGAAGCGTTCGAGCTTCAGCAGGTACGGGTTGTCGATCATCCGTTGCGGCAGCCCGTCGAGCGCGTCCGACACGCGGATGCGCGCCGGGTCGCCGACCGCGACGTAGCGGTCGAGCGTTTCGCGCGGCACCGGCGATTCGGCGCTCATCAGGAAGCGCGTGCCCATCGCGATGCCGGCCGCGCCGTATGCGAGCGCGGCAGCCAGCCCGCGCCCGTCGAAGAACCCGCCGGCCGCGACCACCGGCACGCGCACCGCGTCGAGCACCTTCGGCAGCAGCAGCGTGGTCGGCACCGAACCGGTGTGCCCACCACCTTCCGCGCCCTGCACCGTCACGATGTCCGCGCCGAGTTCGACGGCCTTCGCCGCGTGCTTCGGCGCGCCGACCGTCGGCATGCAGACGATGCCGGCGTCCTTGAAGCGGCGAATCGTCTTCGCATCGGGCCCGCGGCCGTAGCTGACCGCGCGCAGCCGGTGCTTGATCGCGAGATCGACCACCTGCGCGGCGTTCTTCTGGAACATGTGGAAATTGATGCCGAACGGCTGGTCGGTCAGCGACTTCACCTTCAGGATCTCAGCCTCGACCTGCCCGGGTTCGAGCGTCGCGCCGGCCAGGAAGCCGAAGCCGCCCGCGTTGGCGGTCGCCGCGACGAGCCGCGCGTCGGCCACCCAGCCCATCGCGGTCTGCACGATCGGGTAGCGGCAGCCGAGCAGGTCGCACAGCGGCGTATGCAGCGGGCTTTGCGGCGTCGTGCTCATGCGGCGGCTCCGTTGACGGCGACCGGGGCCGGCGCGTCGCCGCGATCCGCGCCGTTCGGCTGGCGCTGCGAGCTGGCCATGCTGCGCGCGTCGTAGCCGCCGAGGCGGTCGCCGCTGACGAGTTCGTTGTGCGCATGCGCGAAGTGATGCCACGCGAACGCCGCGTCCATCGCCGCGCGCTTGCCCTGCAGTTCCTCGACGTGGTTCAGCGCCTGCTTGGTCAGCGTGAGCCCGAGGCGCGGCATCATCGCGATCTTCGCGGCGATCGCGTAGGTCGCGTCGCGCAGCCGCTCGCGCGGCACCACGCGGTTGACCATCCCCATCTGATATGCGCGCTCGGCCGGCATCCGCTCGCCCAGGAACAGGAATTCCTTCGCGATGCGCGGGTTCAGCTCGTAGGCATGCGCGAAATACTCGACGCCCGGAATCCCCATCCGCACGACCGGATCGGCAAAGAACGCGTCCTCGGACGCGACGATCAGGTCGCACACCCATGCGAGCATCAGCCCGCCTGCGATGCATGCGCCCTGCACCATCGCGATCGTCGGCTTCGGCAGGTCGCGCCAGCGCCGGCACATTCCGAGGTACACCTCCTGCTCGCGTGCATAGAGGAATTCGCCGCCTTCCTTGTCGACGTGGTCGTACCACAGCGACGCGCGATCGAACGACTCGTGGATGTCGCGGCCCGGCGTGCCGATGTCGTGGCCTGCCGAGAAATGCTTGCCGGCGCCCGCGAGCACGATCGCCTTCACCGCGTCGTCGTGCGCCGCGCGCCGGAACGCCGCGTCGAGCGCATACGTCATCTTCGAATTCTGCGCGTTGTGATACTCGGGGCGGTTCATCGTGATCGTCGCGATGCCGTCCTCGACCGCGTAGTCGACGACACCGTCGCCGAACGTCATCTGGGTCGCTTCCATGTCGGACCTCATCGCCGGCGCGGCGCCGGATTGTTGCGCACGATCGTCGCGCGCAGGTTGTGCGGATCGAGCGCGCGCACGATGCGCAGGTCTTCCGCGTTCGGCGGGGCCGTCGTGCCGAGCTCGGGCGCCGCGATCAGCGGGAAGCCGGTCGCGTCCTGCACTTCGTCGAAGCTCACGCCCGGGTGCAGCGAACGCACGCGGATCGCGTGATCGGGGCCGCCGAAATCCATCACGCAAAGGTCGGTGACGATGCTGCGCAGGTCGACGAAGGTCTTCATCCCCGGCAGCCGGCGCGCCGGGTTGTAGCCGACCGTGCACACCATGTCGACTTCGCGTTCGACGAACGTGCGCTTGCCGTGGCCGCTGACGAAGAACGAGTTCGCGTGGTTCGTCGTGTTGCCGGGGAAGCCGCGCGCGCCGAGCAGCTGGGTTTTCGGGCGGGCGTAGTCGTCGCCGAGCCACGAGATGTTGGCCTGACCGAAACGGTCGATCTGCGTCGGCATCACGAGCGCATGGCGGCGGCCGTGCCACAGGCAGTCGAACACGCGTTCGTAGGTCATCCAGCCGCTCGCCTTCACGCGATAGCCGTCGGGGCGCGGGCCGAGCGGCACCGGCTCCTCGACGAGATACGCTTCGCCGTCGGTCAGCATCAGCCCGTTGTTGTACGCGAGCCGCGCAAGGCCGGCCGCGAGCCGCGGGCCCGTGCCGATGCCGGTCGCCAGTACTTCACCGTCGTCGCGCCAGAGTCGCGCGGACGCGACGATCATCAGTTCCGCGAGGGAATGGTCGAGAGATTCGCTCACAGGCGCTCCTTTACAGAATCGGCAACGGCAACGTCGTCACGTGCGACAGGCCGCCGATGCCTTCGAGGTACTGGCGTTCGTCCCGGCCGACCACGTCGCGCAGGTACGCCGCCGTTTTCGCGTCGTCTTCCGCACTGGCGCAGTACGCGCGCAGGTGCGGCAGGTCCCAGCCGTAGGCCGGCCCGCATGACGTCGGGTGCGCGCCGCCCGGCGCGTGGACGACGCCTGTGACGAGCGAGCGTTCGAACGGGTTGCGGCGCGCGGCGTCGAGGTCTTCGCTCGCGAGCGATGCGTCGACCGTTTCCGCCGATACGTAGCAACGCTGAGCGGCCCGCGCCATCCACGCATCGAAGAACGGATCGGGGCCGTCGATGCGCGTATTGCCCATCCGGTCCGCCGCGTTCACGTGCAGCAGCGCGACGTCGAGGTCGATCGCGGGCATCGCGAGCAGCGTCTCGCCGTCGTCGTACGGCGATTGCACGGTGCGCAGTGTCGGCGCGTGATCGAGCAACGCGGTGCCGAGCCCAGCGCGCGTCGGCAGGAACGGCAGGCGCGCGGCGGCGGCGCGCAGGCCGAGCTGCAGCATCCCTTCGTCGAGCTCGAGCACGTCGATGCGGCCCTGTTCGCGCGCACGGCGGAAATGCGGCTCGAGCGGGATCACGTCGAGCGACACGAAGCCGAACACCACCTTGCGAACCTTGGCCGCCGCGCACAGCAGGCCGACATCGGCGCCGCCATAGGCGACGATCGTCAGGTCCCGCAGGTTCGAGCGCGCGATTTCGCGCACCAGCGCCATCGGCTTGCGCCGCGGCCCCCATCCGCCGATGCCGATCGTCATGCCGTCGGCGAGTTGCGCGACCACGTCGCGTGCGGACATCGTCTTGTCGAGAGGTTTCATCGTCATCGTGCTGGCTTACCGGTATCCGATGCTGAAATCGTGGCCCCACTGGCTCACCTTGGTGGCCTCGAACACCGCGTGCTTCGACCAGTCGACCGTGAGGCCGCCGAAGCCGTATTCGAGATCGAAGCCGCCGGGGGTCTTCATGTAGAAAGAGACCATCTGGTCGTTGCAGTGGCGGCCGAGCGTCGCGGACATCTTCACGTCGTGCGCGGCGACACGGTCGAGCGCGCGGCCCACTTCGTCCATCGAATCGACTTCGGCCATCACGTGCACGCAACCCGACGGCACGGCCATCTCGAACAGCGCGAGGCTGTGATGGCGCGCGTTGCGGCAGTGCATGAAATGGATACGCTTTTCCGGTTCGGCCGGATCGGGCGTGAACTTCACGCGGTAGATGTCGGACAGCTCGAAGCCGAGCACGCCGCGCACGAACGCGTCGGTCGCGTCGAACTGCGGCGCGGGCAGCACCGCGTGGCCGAGCCCCATGTCGCCGGTGACGAAGCGCGCGACGCCCAGCGGCGACACGAAGCGGCGGAAGTCGCAGCGCGCGCCCCAGTACAACTCGTGGCGGTTGCCGGACGGGTCGGTGCACCACGCCATCGCCTGTACGCGGCGCAGCGCGGCTTCGTCGCGGGTCGCGCGCACGGGCTCGACGCCCGAGCGCTGCAGTGCCGCCAGCGCGGCGTCGAACGCGGCGCCGTCGGGCAGTTCCCAGCCCGACGCGAAATAGCGGTCGGCCGCGCCGGGGACGATCACGTAGCGGAAATCGCGCTCGTCCATCTTCAGGTACAACGCGCCGCCGGGCGCATCGAGCGCCTGCATGCCCAGCACGTCTTCCGCGTAGCGGCGCCACGCATCGACGCGCGTCGCCTCGACGACGACATAGCCAAGCGCACGGACATCGATCATGTCGGCCTCCTCCTGGTTCAGAATCCGTTGTTCGTGTAAGGATTCTGGCCGGTCGGGGGTGGCGTTACATCGTCTGTTGGGACGAGAGGACGGGTGGGAAACAGCGGGGTTTGCGGCGCGGAATGGGCGCCGAAGGGAGATTCGGTGCGCGAGCGTGGATTGCGGCGGCCGTGCCGGACCCGGTCACGGCGGCCGGCAATGGGTGCCGGCTTGCCTGCCGGCCGCCGCCCGCGTCGATTTCGCGCGACGGCAGACCACCAGACGCCGCCACGCCGCCGCTAGTCGAACGGATTCAGCAGGCGCACGCCGGTGCGCGCGAAATCGCCGACGTTGCGCGTGACGACCGTGAGATCGTTGATCAGCGCGGTGGCCGCGATCAGCTTGTCGAGTTCGTGCGCCGGATCGGGCGCGCGCAAATGCCCCCACATCTGGCTGATCTCGATATCGACCGGCAGGATGTTCGGCGCATAGCCGGACAGGATCATCGCCATCCACGCGTCGAGCGCCGACGCCTGGACGTGATCGCCGCGATGACGGATCAGGTCGACGCCGCGCCGCAGCTCGGCCACCGTCACGACGGACAAGTAGAGCGGGCTCGCGTCGACCTCGGCCTGCCTGAAGAACGACCGCACGCCGCGGTTGGTTCGCTTGCCCTTCCTGATTTCGCTGATGACGTTCGTATCAATCAAAAACACGCCTGACCTCGCCGGAATCCTGAACCCGTTGGAAATCCGCGTCCTCGCCGACCTCCGGCATGCTCATCAGCACTTGCGCGAATGTCCGCCGCTTCGGGCGGCCGAGCGCTTCGGCCAGAATGGCCCGATGTTCGGCCTCGGCGCTCCTGCCGTTTGCCGCAGCCTGCTCGCGCAGGCTCTGAACGATAGTGTCATCCACGTTACGCACCAGTAAATTTGCCATGAGTTCCTCCATCCGGATTTGCTATCAATGATAGCGCCATGATGATGAATTGCAAGCATTGCTATCACCTTCATGACCGGACGGACAACGGGGTCGGCGCAGACCCGCGGCGGTGGACGGCATGAATCCGTCCACCTTCCGCCGCGGGCCCGACGCGTCGAACTGCTGTCGCTCAAGGTAAGCCGGAGCGGGACGATGTGGAAGCCGGCCGAATGGCCAGTCAAGTGCCGTCGACAGCGACGAATGTCCGGCCGGCGAGGAACGGGATTTGCGACACGAGCATCGTTGGCGTCATGCGCGACGGAATACGGGCGCCATCTCGCTTCACGCTGAAACATCGTGTTGCACAACGGGCTGCGGCCGTTGCAACCGTTTGCTACCATCAGCCCATAAGTCGGCGATCGAACGCCGCACGAAGCGCGCAGAAGACCTTGCATCGACGCGGACCCTCCGTGCCTGAAACCCCGATCCAAGACACGAGACGCTCTTCAGTGGACTTTGTTACGCTCTCTCCGGCCACCCTGTTCTCCCCGACTCCCGACAAACTCTACTTCCCGGCATGCCTCGCGGCCGTCGCGATCATCGCGTGGCTCGTCGCCAGGCACGTGCCGTTCTACCGGTGGGCCGTCGACCGTTCGTTGTCGATGCGCTATCGCAACCTGGACGGATTCCGCGGCATCCTGGCCACCTCCGTCGTCTTCCATCACTTCGCGTGCAACCAGGCGTTGCTGTCGACCGGCATCTGGGGAGCCGACTCCGATTTCCTGCGCAATCTCGGGACGATTCCCGTCGCGATGTTCTTCATGGTCACCGGTTTCCTGTTCTGGGAACGCGCATGCCGACGCTCGTTCGACGTGCGGACCTTCTTCGTCGGACGCGTGCGACGCCTCGCGCCGCTCTACCTGTCTTACGCGGTCGTCATCGTCGCGTGCACGCTGTACTGGTTTCCCCGCAACGCCGTCGGCGCTCCGGCGCAATTGCTGGGCGACCTGCTCAAAGCGGTGTCGCTCGGCTGGTTCGGAGCGTTCCCGATCAACGGTGCGGCGCGAACCAGTTATCTGAGCGGCGTGTGGTGGACGCTCGCATACGAATGGCGCTTCTACGTCGCCGTTCCGCTGCTCGCATGGTTCGTCGCCACGCACGCGTGGCGCAAGCTGCTCGCGCTCGCGATCGTCATGGCCTGCGCCGCGCTGTTCGGACCGCCAGCCGGCATGGCGCTGCTGTTCGCGTTCGGCGCCGCGGCATACGAGGTATCGCGGCACCCCGTGATCCGTGCGCGGCTCGGCACGAAATCGGCGGCTACCGTCGCGTTGCTGATCCTCGCCGTGTCCCCGTCCCCGACCGAACGCTATTCAATCGAGGGCGCGCTGCCGCTGCTCCCGGTATTCCTCTGCGTCGCGTGCGGGAACACGTTCTACGGTGTGCTCGGCACGCGGCCGCTCGCGCTGCTCGGCACCGCCAGTTTCAGCATCTACATGGTGATCGTGTACGCGATCACGCATGCGGCCAACAAGTTCGCGTTCCCGATCGATTCGGCCGGCGTCCCCGGCATCTGGGCGCTGTCGCTTGCAAGCGCGCTGATCGCCGTCTTCTGCGCGCTGCTGACCTACCGCTACATCGAGCACCCGTTCATCGCGAAGCGCAACGATGCACGCCCCGCACGCCGCGCGGCCGACCCCGTTCGCGAGCATCACACGGTCACGTCGTGACGGATGCGCAGTTCAGAACCGGTACGAAATCCCGATCTGCAAGACCGGATACCACCGGTATCGCGACATCACCCGCCGCAGCTGGTCGAGCCCGCTCGCGACCAGGATCTGGCTCTTCACCGGTCCGGCCGCGGCCGCCAGTTCCGGCGACAGCGAGTACGAACATTTCGGGATCCCGTACGCGACGCCGATATCAGCGACGAATCCGAGCCCTTTCGACGCCGGCCGGTGCCCGTAGCCGATACCCGCATACGGCATCACGGTCGGATAGCGCGCTTCCGCGACCGCATACATCCCCGGCAGCGCCGGATAGCGCTTGCCGCCGAACACGTAAGTGCCGTTGGTCGGTACCGACACGCCGCGAAGCTCGTCGTCGTTGAAGCGCAGCCCGAGCGTCGCGCGGAAGCCGCTGCCCCGCCACGGAAAGATGTCGGCGTACAAGCCGCCCTGGCGCAGTTTCAGGTCGTCCTGATAGCGATTGCCGGCCACCGTGAAGTCATGCGAAAGATCGATCGCGTTGAAATCCGCATGCGCACCCAGCATCGAATTGAAGCTCACGGCCGCGCCGATGCCGACGCCCTGCGTACCGCCCTGCAGATAGATTTCCTGCGCGTGCGCACTCGCGGCAAACGCCACCGCGACGAATGCCCATTGATTCACCGTCGTTTTCACGGGCGCCTCCCCCGACACGTGCCGGGCGCAGCGTCCCGCCGCACGCGGCCTTCGTCGCGATGCGCGGTGCGAACCCCGGCACGACACCTTGCAAGCAAGCTTGCTGTTCGACGGATCGGGAACGCGTTGCACCGTGCGCATGACCGATACGACATGCGCGGCGCTTGCGCCACGACACGCGGCGCCCGCGACCCGATCCGATCCCCGGTTTGTTTCGATGTCGTTACACGCCGCCGATGTGCTGATCGTTCTGGCGAATCCGTCTGCGCCGGCGGCACCGGGTCAACCGCAAGGCACGTGCCATGCGGCGCAAATCGAAGCGGGAAAAGCGTGACGGCCGCGCACGCGCGACACTGCGGGTCGCAATGGTGGGGAAATGTTTCAGGAACGTATCCGTATTCGGCACGCCAGGCCGAATTACGCGATCGGCGGAATCGCGCATCGATCGCGCAATGTCAGCAGAACGAGACCGGACGGCGCGTCAGCGCACGCGCGTCGCCATCGCGATCGATCGTGTGCAGAGGAACACGTTGGAAAAGCGTTGCAAAAGTGTGACCTCGTGGCATGCGCATGCGGTGCCGATGCACCCTCGTGCGTGACGAGGCAGGGTGAATACCGATGCGTGCGCATGCATCTTGCCCGCGCCGGGTACGGATGCGACAAGCGAGCCGATCGGCATCCCGGCCAGCTTCGTCGATGATTTCAGGAAGGCACGCCGGCGCGTGCGATCTCGAGCGCGACGCCCTGCCCGATCCCGCCGCTGCTGCCGAACACGAGCACCGCGCCCTGCGGAAATCCGTCGTCGCTCAGGCAGCCGCGTCGGCCGCCGCGCGCAACCGGTACTTCAGCACCTTCCCCGCGGCGCTCGTCGGCAGCTGCTCGACGAACGTGAAAAATCGCGGCACCTTGTAGTTCGCCATGTTGCTGCGCGCCCAGTCGTTCAGTTCGCCGGCATCGACATGCGCACCCGGACGCAGCACGACATACGCATGACCGACCTCGCCGAGGCGCGTATCGGGCACGCCGACCAGCGCGACCTGCGCGATCGCCGGATGCGCGGCGAGCAGCCGTTCGATCTCCGCCGGATAGCAGTTGAAGCCGCCGACGATGAACATGTCCTTGATGCGGTCGGTGATCTTCAGGTTGCCGTTCGCATCGACGCAGCCGAGATCGCCCGTATGCAGCCAGCCGTCCGCATCGACCGTCTCGCGCGTGGCGTCCGGCTGGTTGAAGTAGCCGCGCATCACGTTGTAGCCGCGCACCCAGATCTCGCCGGTCTCGTCCGCACCGAGCGGTATGCCGCCCGGCCCCGCGATGCGCAGCTCGACGTCCGGCATCGGCCGGCCCGACGTATAGGCGACCGTCTCCGCATCGTCGCCGTGACGGCACAACGTCGCGAAGCCGCACGATTCGGTCAGCCCGTAGCCGGTCAGTACCGTCTCGAAGCCGAGCTCCGCGCGCATCCGCTCGATCAGGCTCGGTGCGATCGCCGCTGCGCCCGTCACCGCGATCCGCAGCGACGACAGGTCGCGCGTCGAGCGATCGGGTGCGTCGAGCAGTGCGTAGTACAGCGTCGGCGGCCCGGGCAGCACCGACACGCGATCGTCGGCGACGCGCCGCAACACGTCGGCGGGCTGGAACACGAGATGCGGCAGCACGGTCGCGCCGCTCGACAGCGCAGCGAGCCAGCCGGCCTTGTAGCCGAACGTATGGAAGAACGGATTGACGATCAGGTAGCGGTCGTCCTGTCGCACGCCCGCGATCGCGGCCCATGCCTGCGCGGCGCGCAGGTTCTGGCCGTGCGCGGTCATCACGCCCTTCGGACGGCCCGTCGTGCCCGACGTGAACATCAGGTCCATCACGGTGTCGGGCGTGACCTGCGCCTCGCGTTCGCGCACCGCGGCCTGCGATACCGCCGCACCGCGCGCGAGGAACGCGTTCCAGGTCTCGTCGCGCGCACCGGACGGCGGCTCTCCGTCGAACACGACGACCCGCTCGAGCGTCGCGGGCCGGTGCGGCGCGAGCATCGCCGGATACGATTCGCCGAGGAAGGCGCCGCAGCAGAACAGCAGTCGCGCACCGCCGTCGTGCAGGATGCCGCCGACCTCCATCCCCTTCATCCGCGTATTGACCGGCACCAGGATCGCGCCGACGGTGTGGATCGCCAGCGCCGCGACGATCCATTGCGGCAGGTTCGGCGCCCAGACCGCGATGCGGTCGCCGGCGTCGATACCGCTCGCCAGCAGCGCACGGGCCGCATCGAGTCGCGCGGCGTCGAGTTCCGCGTAGGTCAGCCGGCCGTGTTCCGACTCGATCGCCGGATGCGCGCCGTGGCGCGCGGCAGCCCGTGCGATCAGCGCGGGCGTGGTCAGGATTTCATTGTCCATCGTCATAGATCAGGATGGCCGTGCGCGCAGCAGGCGCGCCACGGCTCAGTCGGGAAACACCACGCGCAGCGCGTCGCTCGCGGGCCGCGCGCAGCAGGCGAGCGTCCAGCCGGCCGCGATCTCGTCGTCGTCGAGCACGTGGTTGCCGTCGAGCGCGACCTCGCCGCGCTCGATCCGGCACATGCACGCGCCGCACTGCCCCATCCGGCATGAATTCGGCGCCGGCACGCCCGCGCGCAGCATCGCGTCGAGCAGCGTTTCGCCGGGCGCGCTGTCGAACGCGAACGCGTCGCCGTCGAGCACCGTCTCGATCGCCGCGCCGTCGCCGGACGCCGCCGTTGCCGCCGCCTGCGCCGCGGTGCCGGCCTGCGCCGGCGCATCGGGCAGCGACGCGAACCGCTCGACATGCACGCGGGCCCGCGGCAACCCGAGGCCGAGCATCGCGGCCAGCGCGTTCTCCATGAACAGCGCGGGCCCGCAGATGAACGTCTCCTGCTGGCTGAACGGCCGCGCGAGTTCCTCGAGATGGCGCTGCTGCGGGATGCCCTGCACGCTGTCGAGCCAGTGGATCACGCGCACGCGGCCCGGATGGCGCTGCGCAAGCTGCTGCAACTCGGTGCGGAAGATCACCGAGCGTTCGTCGCGGTTCGCATAGATCAGCGTCAGCATCCCGCGGCCGTGCACGAGCGCCGATTTCAGGATCGACAGCACGGGCGTGATGCCGCTGCCGCCCGCGAACAGCAGCAGGTCGCCGTCGAGCGTGCGCGGCGTGAACACGCCGGCCGGCGGTAGCACGTCGAGCGTGTCGCCGGCCTTCACGCGGTCGCACAGCCAGTTCGACGCGCGGCCGTCGCGCACGCGCTTGACGGTGATCTTCGGCGCCGCGTCGATATCCGGTGCGCTCGACAGCGAATAGCAGCGCGCGACGGTCGCGTCCGCGCACGGCACGTTCAGCGTCAGGAACTGCCCGGGCCGGTATGTGAATGCTTCACGCAGCGCGGCCGGGACGTCGAACACGAACGAGCACGCGTCGTCGCTTTCGGCAATCACTTCGGCCACGGCCAGCCGGTGGAAGCGTGGATCGCTCATCGCCGGTTCCTTGCGTCACGCCGCCGCACGGGCCACCGGCGCGCCGGGCGTCGTATACGCGCCGTCGAGATAGACGAGCGGATCGACGTCGCCGCTCATCAGCACCTCGCGGATGCGCCCGATGAACACCGTATGCGTGCCGTATTCGAAGCGGCCGTCCTGCTCGCACACGAGGCTCGCCTGCGCGTCGCGCAGATACGGCACGCCGTGCGGCGACGTATGCCAGTCGCCGGTCGTGAAGCGCGCCTCGCCCTTCAGGCGGCCGCTGCAGTCGATCGCGACACCTTCGTGGCGTGCGGACAGCACGTTCACGCAGAACGGCGCGCCCGCATCGAGCGGCGGATACAGCGACGCGGTGCGGTTGATGCAGATCAGCAGCGAAGGCGGATCGGTCGACAGCGAGTCGACCGCCGTCGCGGACATCGAGTAGCGCCGGCCGTCGTGCGTGCTGCTGATGACCGTGACGGAGCGCGCGAGGCGGCGCATCGCGAGCAGCATGTCGGTGCGCAGCGGGTGGGTGGTGAGATCGCTCATGATCGGACTCCGTCAAGTTCAGTCGTGAATGGCCGGGCCTGCCGGCCTCCGGCGTCGGCTGCGCGAGCAGCCAGGTGGTCGGCGGCGAGATACCCGAAGGTCATCGCCGGGCCGAGCGTCGAGCCCGCGCCGGGGTAGCTCGCGCCCATCACCGATGCGCTGGTGTTGCCGATCGCGTAGAGGCCGTCGATCGGCGCGCCGTCGGCGCGCAGCACGCGGGCGTGCACGTCGGTGACGAGCCCGCCCTTCGTGCCGATGTCGCCCGCGTCGATCCGCGCCGCGTAGAACGGCGCTTCGTCGACCGGCCCGAGACACGGGTTCGGCGTGTTGCGCGGATCGCCGTAGTACGTATCGAATGCGTTGTCGCCCTTGCCGAACGCCTCGTCGATGCCGGTGGCCGCGTAGCGCGCCATGTCGCGCAGCGTGTCGTGCAGGCCGGCCGCATCGACGCCGATCTTCGCGGCCAGCGCGTCGATCGTGTCGGCTTTCACGAGCACGTCGCGAAAGGCTTCCGGTATCCGCGCATCGGGCATCATCGACGCCGGCATGACCGGCCCGCACGGATACTTGCGGCGAAAGCGCGCGTCGAACACCATCCATGCGGGCACGGTCGCGCCGGTGCGCGCATGGTCGCGATACATCGCGGGCACGAATTCGGAATACGGCGCGGCTTCGTTGACGAAGCGCTTGCCAAGGCCGTTGACGATCACGCAGCCCGGCAGGTTGCGTTCGACGAACAGCGCGCGTTGCTTCTCCTCACCCGCGACGCGGACCGTCGGCGCGCCCCACACGTGCTCCATCAGGTCCAGCGCGCCGCCGAGCCGGTGGCCTTCGGCGATCGCGTCGCCGGTGTTGGACGGCGGCGTCGCACTCCATTGCGCCTGGGTCGGCTGCGGCAGGTAGCGCTCGCGCATCGGCTGGTTGCGCTCGAACCCGCCCGCGCCGAGGATCACGCCATGCCGCGCGGCGATCGTCACCGGCTGCCCGAAGCGCTGCGCACGCACGCCCGTCACGCGGCCGTCCGCGTCGAGCAGGTCGCGCATCGGCGTGTCGAGCCACACGGGCACGTTGCGGTCGAGCAGCGCACGGCGCAGCCCGCCGATCAATGCGTTGCCGAGCGTCAGGCGCCGGTCGCGCCGCGTGCGGCGGCGCATGCCGACATCGAGCCAGTAGCGGCCGAACTGCCTGATCGTGAGCGTCATGAAGCCGGGGCCGCGCGAGAACAAGGTGTGCGCTTCCTTCGACGTCACCGCGAGACGCCCGAAGATCAGCGTGCCGGGCGACGGCGGCCGCAGCCGGTCGAATTCCTCGCCGAGCAGCCCGCCGTCGAACGGCAGCGGATCGAGCGCGCGATAACCGGGCATCGCGCCCGGCAGCTTCTGGAAATAGTCCGCGTACTTCGGCAGCGCCTGGTAGCGCACGGGCGTCTTCGCTTCCAGATAGCGCAGCATCTCCGGCGCGCGATCGAGATAAGCATCGAGCCGTTCCTGTGCCGACGCACCGGCCACGCACGCGTCGACATAGCGGCGCGCGGCCTCGCGCGAATCGGCCGCACCGAGCTCGGCGATATGGTGGTTGCACGGAATCCAGATGCCGCCGCCCGATACGGCCGACGTGCCGCCGTACAGCGCCGTCTTCTCGATCACGACGACGGACAGCCCGTGGTCGGCCGCGCGGCACGCGGCGAGCAATGCGCCCGCGCCCGAACCGACGACGACCACGTCGAACGTGTATTGCTGTGCTTGCGTGTCGTTCATCACGGCCTCGTCAGATGAAGAAGTCCGTGTTGTCGCGACCGAGCATCACCGCGCCGAGGTTCTGGCCGAAGCGGTCGACGTTGTTCGCGTAGTGCGCGCGGGCCGCATGCAGGTCGAGGAAACGGCGCACCAGCGGATTGCGGTGATAGATGCCGTTGCCGCCCGCGTAGCGCAGCAGCGTGTTCGCGGCCTGCGCGCAGCGCTCGGCGACCTGCGCCGACTGGTAGCGGAAATGCACGCGGCGCTCGATCGACACGGCCGGGCCGCCCGTCACCGACGCCATCAGTTCCGCGAAATTGCGCTGGAGCAGCACCTTCATCTCGTCGATCGCGACGGCCGCGTTCGCGCACGCGCTCTGCGCGCCCGGATCGTCGGTCGTCTTCGCGCCGCTGTTCGCCGACACGCGCGTCGCCGCATAGCCGGTGAAATCGTCCAGCGCACCCTGCAGCGCGCCGATGCACGACGTGCACACCGCGCGCACGAAGATCTGCGCGAACGGCAGCTTGAACAGCGGCGCATCGTTGACGACGAGGCCGGGGCTCGTGCCCATCATCCCGTCGATCGCCTTGTGCGTGCGGTACGCGGGCACGAACACGTCGTCGACGACGATGTCGTGGCTGCCCGTCGCGCGCAGGCCGAGCACGTCCCAGTCCTGCTGGATCCGGTAGTCGGTTTTCGGCAGCAGGAAGGTCCGGTATTCGGGCGGCTGGCCGGCCTCGGCCGGCGGCACCAGCGCGCCGAGGAACACCCATTCGCACAGTTCGCTGCCGCTCGAGAACTTCCAGTGGCCCGACAGGCGGAAGCCGCCGTCGACCGGCGTCACGCGGCCGACCGGCATGTAGGTCGACGCGATCAGCGTGGCCGGGTCGTTGCCCCAGACATCCTGCTGCGCGTGTTCGTCGAACAGCGCGAGCTGCCAGTTGTGCACGCCGACGACGCCGTACACCCACGCGGTCGACATGCAGCCGCGCGCGAGCGCCATCTGGATGTCGAAGAAGGCCTGCGGATCGAGCTCGTAGCCGCCGTAGCGCTTCGGCTGCAGCACCTTGAAGAAGCCGGCGGCCTGCATGTCGGCGATCGTCTCGGCCGGGATCCGGCCCTGCGCGTCCGCCTGCGCGGCGCGCCCGGCCAGTGTCGGCGCCAGTGCCTCGGCCCGGGCGACCAGCGTGGCGGCCAATGCGTTCGAATCGTTGTCGCGATGCACGAATGTCTCCTGTGGAACGGGGGCTGCGCCGTGGTGCGCGCCCCGCTCTCGTTCAAAGTTGTTCGGCGCGGCCTGGCCGCGGGCGATGCTCGCCACCACCGATGGTCGGCGTCGCGCGACCGCGCCGCATCGTCCGACCGGACGGGACGACGGGCGCAGCCCCGTGCATCACGCGCAGGCGCGTTCCTTCTCGCGGTTGAAGAACGGGATCACGTGCTCGCCGATGTTGCGGATCGTCTCCATCTGCGCTTCGTGCGGCACCGTGCCCATCTGGCACAGGAACAGCACTTCGTCGACACCGGCTTCCTGCAGGCGGCCGACATAGCCGATGCAGTCGTCCACCGTGCCGTACGCGTGGTTCGGGTTCATCATCGCGAGCGCCGGGTCGGCGAAGTTGACGACGACTTCCTCCGACGCGAAGCGCGAGCGGATCACCATCTCGCCGGTGTCGGCCTGCACGAGATCGTCGCCCCACTTCGCCGGGTCCGGACGCTCGCCGCCCGTGTACCAGTACGCGAGCGATTCCATGAAGTAGCGCTGGCCGCGGATGCCGATCTTGCGGGCCGCCTGGCCGTCGGCCATCACGACCGTCGGGCACAGCGCCGCGAGGTGCTGGGTCGGGCGGAAGCCGACCTGGTCTTCCGGCTTGCGGTTCGCCCATGCCTCGCGGTACACCGCATTCTTCTTCGCGACCTCGTCCGGGCCGCCGAAGCCGAGCACCAGCGCGCCCATCCCGCGCTGGCCGGCGCGCAGCAGCGCATCGGTGTTCGTGCACGCGAGGTACATCGGCGGGTGCGGATCCTGGAACGGCTTCGGGTGGATCGGGCGCTTCGGGATCTTGATGTACTTGCCGTCGTGCTCGATCTCGTCCTGCACGAACATCTTCGGCACGAGGTACATCGATTCGTCGATCATCGGCTGCAGCTCGTTGAGGTCGTAGCCGAACGCGCCGGCTTCCTGCTGGCTGCCGCCCTTGCCGACGCCGAAATGCACGCGGCCGCCCGACAGGATGTCGAGCAGCGCGACGCGTTCCGCCACCTTGATCGGGTGGTTCATCGCCGGCGGCAGGCACACGACGCCGTGGCCGAGGCCGATGCGCGTCGTGCGGCCCGCGAGGTACGCAAGGAAGGTTTCCGGCGCGCTCATGTGCGCATAGTGGGTCAGCGACGTGTGCTCCACGCACCAGATCGTGTCGAAACCGACCTGCTCGGCGAGCAGCGCCTGCTCGACGGTCTCCTTGAACACCCGGTGGTCGCCCTCGCGCGATGCGTCGGTGGTCTGGGCTTCGTAGATGAGGGAAAACTTCATTGCGTGCGTCTCCATGTGTGTTGGACGAGTCGGGGTCGCGCAGGCCGCCCGCACGATACGGACGAATAGCGACGGTCCACGAATGGGAGTGTCGGCGTGCCGGCTGGCGTGGACATCATCTGTTCGGAGTAGCTGCCCGCCTGAGGGGACAGAGGGGTTTCACCGTCATCCGATCGGACTGCGTGAGCCCGCGGGCGACGCGCTAGCATCGACCGGCGGCGCATTGCACGCCGCCCACATCAAGACAAGGGAGAACCGGAATGAAGGTATCGATGCTGCTGTATCCGGTCGACGACATCGACACGGCGCTGCCGCTGTTCGTCGACGGGCTGGGGCTGAACGTGAAATTCCGCGACGGCGACCGCTATTGCGCGCTCGACGGCGGCCCGCTGACGATCGCGCTGGTCGCGGGCGACGAGCAGATCGTCGAGCGCGCGGCGCTCACGCTGCGCGTCGACGAAGACGACGACCTGTATGCGGCGATGGCGCGGGTCGTGAAGGCCGGCGCATCGGTGCGCGTGCCCGTGCAGGCCGGGCCGCACGAATACCGCGCGGTGCTGGAGGACAAGAACGGCGCGCTGCTCGTGATTTCGCAGAAGCGGTCGACCTGACGATGCGCGGCGCGGGCGCCGGATGCCGGATGCCGGCGCATGGCGTGCGTCACCTGCCCCCTTTTCCGCGAGCGCCTTCAGCACGACCGCGTGCGTGACGCTCGGCTCGACCTCAATTTCCTCAGACAGCTTCCCGATATCCACCGGAATCGGTACCATCGAGCGCTCGAAGTCCGGCAGGCGCCGCGCATCCGCGCAGCGGCGCACCCGCGCCGGGCTTTCGCACCGCCGATTTCGCCATGTCCTGGGAACCCACACACGCCGTGCTGCTCTGGATCGTCGCCGCTGCATTCTTCATGCAGTCGCTCGACACGACGATCGTCAACACCGCGCTACCCTCGATCGCCCAAAGCCTGCACGCGTCGCCGCTCGCGATGCAGCCCGTCGTGGTCGTCTATACGCTGACGATGGCAATGCTCACGCCGGCATCCGGCTGGCTCGCCGACCGGTTCGGCACGCGCCGCGTGTTTTCGGTCGCGATCCTCGTGTTCGTGCTCGCGTCGATCGGCTGCGCGGCGTCGCATACGCTCGGCCAGCTCGTCATTGCGCGCGCCGTGCAGGGCATCGGCGGCTCGATGCTGCTGCCGATCGGCCGGCTCGCCGTGCTGCGCCGCGTGCCGGGCGAACAGTACGTCGCGGCGATCGCGTTCGTGTCGATCGCCGGCCAGCTCGGCCCGATCGTCGGGCCGACGCTCGGCGGCTGGCTCACGCAGGCGATTTCATGGCACTGGGTGTTCATCGTCAACGTGCCGGTCGGGGTGGTCGGCTTCATCGCGGTGCAGCGCTACCTGCCGCACGACCACGCGACGCAGCCGCCGCCGTTCGACTTCGTCGGCTGTGCGCTGCTGTCGGTCGCGATGATCGCGCTGTCGCTCGCGATCGACCCGCCGACGCCCGCGCATCGCGCTGCGTGGGCGGCCGGGCTTGCCGTGGTCGGCCTTGCGAGCGCGCTCGCCTACCTGCCGCATGCGCGGCGGCATGCGCAGCCGCTGTTCCGGCTCGGGCTGTTTCGCGAGCCGAACTTCGGTTCGGGGCTGCTCGGCAACCTGCTGTGCCGGATCGGCACGAGCTCGGTGCCGTTCATGCTGCCGCTGCTGATGCAGGTGCAGCTCGGCTATACGCCGCTGCAATCGGGGCTGATGATGCTGCCGGCCGCGATCGCGGGCGTCATCGCGAAACGCTGGATCGCGCCGCTCGTGAAGCGCTTCGGCTATGCGACGTTCCTGGTCGTGAACACGGTGATCGTCGGCTGCGCGATCGCGGGATTCGCGCTGGTGTCGGCGCGGCCCGCGCCGGTGCTGGAGGGTGTGCTGCTGATCGTGTTCGGCACGGCGAACTCGATGCAGTTCGCGGCGATGAACAGCGTGACGCTCAAGGGGCTGTCGCATGCCGACGCCGGCAGCGGCAACAGCCTGTTCACGATGATGCAGATGCTCGCGATGGGCCTGGGCGTGTCGATCGGCGGCGGGCTCGTCAACCTGTTCGCCGCCTATTGGGGCTCGATGGCGCACGGATTCATGCTGTCGTTCGCGTGCATGGGCGGCGTGACGCTGCTGTCGTCCGCCGTATTCCGGCGGATCGATACGGCCGCGCCGCCGGCCGGTGCGGCGGCGCGGTCATCTGCTTGAACGCGGCCGTCAGTTCGCCTGACGGCGTTCGACGACGCGCTTGAGCACCCAGCGGATCGACGAACCGTCGGCCGGCGGCTGCGCGACGCGGTATTCGTCGATTTCGAGCGAGTACAGGTAACCGGGCTGATAGGCAAACCCTTCGATCCCCGCGTACCACAAGCTCCACGGCTCGCTCGGGCTGCTGCGCACCTGCAGGCACTCCATCGGCGCGACGCCCGTGCAGCGCGCCGCCTGCGGCGCGACGTAGACGGTCCTGGCCACGGGCTTGCCGTCGGCCGGGCGGGCCGCGTTCGGCGCCGTGGCGGCCGCGTCGGTCTGGCATCCGGCGAGGAGCGTGCTGCCGGCAATCACGGCCGCGCCGAGCAGCGTTCGGGTCTTGTGAATCATCAGATGTTCCTCTGGGAGCGTTGGAGGGCCGGTTAGACGAGCGGCGCGGAGAGAAGGTTCACAAATACCTTACAAAACGCACTCGACCACCCTCATTCATGGGATGTCGCGCGCGAGCCGATACGCTACCGTGTTCCGGTTCCGCCACGCGCATCGCCGCCGGCGGTCCGAACGTGCACGCCGGGCGCCCTGCGACCCGGCGGCCGCAACAGGAGACAACCCGAATGATCACGGCGCCCCCGGCCCTGCCGCCAAACCTTGCCCAATCGAAACTGACGCTCGAGCAGTTCGACGCGTTGCTCACGACCATCTACGAAGGCCCGCTCGAAGACGTGCCGTGGGGCGCCGCGCTCGAACAGATCCGCGTGCACCTCCACGCGAACTACGTGACGATGATCCTGCGCTGGCCCGCCAGCGGCCATACGGGGCTGATGATCAACGCGTCCGGGGAGAGTGCGCCGCTGACGGGCGTCGCGTCTTACAACAACTACTACTACGCACTCGACCCGTTCGTGAATCTGCCGGGCGATCGCGTCGTCACCGTCGACGAGCTGCTCGGCGTCGGCGTCTGGCGCAACAGCGCGATGTATGCCGAATTCCTGAAGCCGTTCGACGTCGGCTATCTGATGGGCGCCGACCTGCGCACGCACGACGGCGTCGAGTGCCGCTTTCGCGTCTGCCGTCCGCATCGCGGCCAGGCATTCTCGGCGGCCGACAAGGCCGTGTGCAACGCACTGCTGCCGCACCTGAAGCGCGCGGTGCGGCTGCACGCGAAGTTCGGGATGGTCGAATCCGAGCGCACGCTGTATGCGAGCACGATCGACCGCATGCTCGTCGGCACCGCGATTCTCGACGAGCGCGGCACGATCATGAGGACCAACTCCGTCGCCGACGAGATCTTCGCCGAATGCGACGGCCTGCGCGTGCGCGGCGGCACGCTCGAGGCGTCGTATCCGCTCGAGGACCGCAAGCTGCAGAAGCTGATCCGCCAGGTGCTCGCGGAACGCACGGGCGTCACGCCGTCGGTCGCGCACGCGATCGCGGTGCCGCGCCCGTCCGGCAAGCCGCGGCTCGGCGTGCTGATCCGTGCGGTCCCGTTGAGCGAATGGTCGGAGGACAACCCGCGCCGGCCGGCGTGCGCGATCTTCATCCGCGATGCCGAGCGCAAGTCGCAGGCGTCGCACGACATCGTGCGCAAGCTGTTCGACCTCACGCCGGCCGAAACGGCGCTGGCGCTCGCGCTCGTCAACGGGCAGACGCTCGAGGAAGCGGCCGACGAACTCGCGATCAGCAAGAACACCGCGCGTTCGCACCTGCGTGCGATCTTTTCGAAGACGGGCGTCACGCGGCAGGCCACGCTGGTGCGGATGTTGTTGAACAGCGTGCTGTCACTGGGGTGAGGGGCGCTGCGCGACGAATGCCCGCCGTCGAATCCGCCTAGTCCGTTTCAACGTCGAAGCACCGGCCCGTACCGCCTAACCTGTCGCTCCACCCCGCGCCTCAGGAGACAGGTATGGAACATTTCGCAGGAAAAGTCGCCGTCGTGACCGGTGCGGCGACCGGTATCGGACGTCAGGCCGCCCTATGTTTCGCCGAAGCCGGTGCGCAGGTCGCGCTGCTGGACACCGCGGTATCCGCCGCGGAAGACACCGCGCACGAAATCGAGCGCCTCGGCGCAAAGGCGATCGTGCTACGCGCCGACGTGGCGCGCGACGATGACGTGCGCGCGGCAATCGACACGACGGCCGCCACGTTCGGCCACCTCGACTTCGCGTTCAACAACGCGGGCATCGCACCGCGCGGAGCCCCCGCCGCCGAGTTCGACGAAGGCGAATGGGACCGCACGATCGCCGTGAACCTGAAAGGCGTGTGGCTGTGCCTGAAGCACGAATGCCGGTACATGCTGCAATCCGGCGGTGGCGCGATCGTCAACACGTCGTCGATCATGGGGCTCGTCAGCGGGCCCGGGCTCGCTGCGTATTCGGCGTCGAAAAGCGGCGTTATCGGCCTCACGAAAGCGGTGGCGATCGACTATGCGAGCCGCGGCATCCGCGTGAATGCCGTGTGTCCGGGCGGCATCGCGAACACGGCGATCACCGAGCGGCCGGACAATCGCGACGACATGGCGCGGCTGATGCAGGCCACGCCGATGGCGCGGCTCGGCGAACCGCGCGACATCGCGGAAACGGTGTTGTGGCTGTGCTCGCCGGCCGCGCGCTTCGTCACCGGCCAGGCGATCGCGATCGACGGCGGTTTCACCGTGTGGTGATCGTGTACCATCGGCGCTTCCCGATACGCCTTGACGCGTTCGTTGCCTGCGTCCGCCCGGCCACGCCCGCGCGGTTCGCGCAACGCGCCTCCCTTCGCATGCCCTCACCCGTTCCGTCCGACGCCGCGCTGCGCCCGCTGCCGATCGATACGCTGACCGTGCCGGCCGCGCTCGACGGACGCACCGGCTCCAACCGTTCCGGCAGCGCGCATCCGCAGATCGCCGCGACCAACGATCTCGACGCCGTGCGCGCGTGGCTCGCGCGCTTCGTCGATACGCCGACCACGTTCCAGAACTACCGCAAGGAAGCCGAGCGCCTGCTGCTGTGGGCCGTGATCGCGTGCGGCAAGCCGCTGTCGTCGCTCACGCACGAGGATCTCGTCGTCTACCGGCAGTTCCTGCTCGCGCCCGCGCCGGCCGACCTGTGGTGTGCGAACGGCGGCCGCAAGCATCCGCGCGACGATCCGCGCTGGCGGCCGTTCTACGGGCCGCTGTCGGCGGCCAGCCAGCGGCAGGCGCTGGTGATCCTGAACGTGATGTTCTCGTGGCTCGTGCAGGCCGGCTATCTGGCCGGCAACCCGCTCGCGTTGTCGCGGCAACGGCAGCGCCGGCCCGCGCCGCGCGTCACGCGCCATCTCGGGCAGCCGCTGTGGCAGTCGGTCAAGGATGCGATCGCCACGATGCCGCGCGACGATGCGCGCGCGTGCTTCCATGCGGATCGCGCGCGCTGGCTGTTCACGCTGCTGTATCTCGGCGGGCTGCGCATCACCGAAGCGGCCGACACGACGATGGGCCAGTTCTTCTGCCGGCGCGATGCGAACGGGCACGACCGCTGGTGGCTCGACGTGACGGGCAAAGGCGGCCGGCAGCGGCTCGTGCCGGCAACCGACGAGATGATGGCCGAGCTGTCGCGCTACCGGCGCGCGCATGGCCTGGCCGCGCTGCCGTCGGACGGCGAGCCCACGCCGCTCGTGCTGCCGGTCGGCCGGACGCGCAAGCCGCTCACGCGTGCAGCGCTGCACCGTATCGTGAAGCAGGTATTCCGGCACGCGGCCGACCGGCTGCGCGCGAACGGCGAAGCCGGCGACCAGCAGGCACGCGTGCTCGAACAGGCGTCCGCGCACTGGCTGCGCCACAGCGCAGGCTCGCACATGGCCGACGGCCGCGTCGACCTGCGGCTCGTGCGCGACAATCTCGGCCATGTGTCGCTCACGACGACGAGCCAGTACCTGCACGCGGACGACGACTGGCGGCATCGCGAAACGGAGGAGAAGCACCGGATCGGGTGGTAGCCGGTATCCGCACCGCCCGGCACGTCACGGCCGGTCAGTACACCGCCACCCAGTGCCCCGGCACCCACGCCCAGTGATTGCCGGCCCACCGGTAATGCCCCTTTGCCCAGCGATAGCCCGGTGCAGGCGGCGGCGGTGCCACCTCGACGAGCGGCGCCGGCTGCGGCGGCCGTACGGGTTCGACCACGCAGGCGGACATCAGCACGGCACTTGCGCTCACCAGCACGGCAAGCGAAACGGATCGCATCTTCATCGTCAATTCTCCCTGTTGTGTAGTCGGTCGGCGGGCACGAACGCGGCATGCGCCGCGTCACGCGGCTCCGCGAATCAAGCCGGTCATCGGCCGCATCGCGCCGCTTTCCGCGAACAACGCAGCTGCCGTGCGGCGCGGATCGAGCCGCAGGCTTTCGGCAGCTGCGCCCGAGATCAGCGCGTCGAGCGACGCAGTCGGCTTCAGGTCGCGCCCTTCGTACAGGTCGCCCGGCCGCAGCCCCGGCCAGTCGGCGATCACGCGGCCGCCGGCCACCGCGCCGCCTGCGAGCATCGCGACCGACGCCTGCCCGTGATCGGTGCCGCCCGTACCGTTCACGGCCGCCGTGCGGCCGAACTCGGTCGCGACCAGCACCGTGGTCTGCTGCCAGGCGGGCCCGAGGCCGTCGCGCAGCGCGGCGAGCATCGTGTCGAGCGCCTTCAACTGGTTCGCGAGCCGCGCGTTCTGCGCGCTGTGCGTGTCCCAGCCGCCTGTCTCGATCATCGCGATCCGCGGGCCGTCGTCGCGTGCGAGGAACGTCGCCGCGAGCTTGCCGACGCCGGCCGGGTCCTGCCGCGCATGCGCGTCGCCGGCCAGGCCGCGCGCGTCCATCGCCGACTGCCACAGCGGGCCGAGCTGCGCGTCGGCCTCGTAGAGCGACGACACGCGCGCGAGCAGGTCGTCCGGCGCGGCCGGCAAACCGGACGGCGCATACGACGCGGCCTGCACGGCGCCGCGCAACGCGAGCGGCACGGTCGGCGCGAACGCGATCGCGTTTTCGCGTGTCGCCGGCAGCAGCGCGGCGAGCCGGTTCAGCCAGCCGTCCTTCACCTGGTATGGCGCGCGGCCGCCCGTTTCGAGCACGTTCTGGCCGTCGAAATGCGACCGGTCGCGATACGGCGACGCGATCGCATGAACGAACAGCGCCTGCCCGTCGCGATACAGCTGCGCGGTTTGCGCGAGCGACGGATGCAGCGCGAACGTGCCGTCGAGCCGCGTCGCGGCCGCCGTGTCGATCGCGAGCGGGCCGCGCAGCGACGCATACGCGGGTTCCGCATACGGGACGACGATGTTCAGGCCGTCGGCCGCGCCGCGCTGGATCACGAACACGAAGCGCCGGTCGGTCGCGACGTTCGCGAATACGATCCGCGGCGCGACGAGGATCGCGCCCGCACCCGCGGCGGCAACGCTCAGGAATTGTCGGCGTGACAGGGCCATGGTCATCTCCGTTGGAAATCGGGCGAAACGAGCAGCAGCGCGAGCGACGTGGTCGCGCTTTCGGCACGCGACAGCGCAGTCGCGGTCGGCGCGCTCATCGAACCGGCCAGCAGCGTGTTGCCGAGCGTGCGCGGATCGAGGCGGTCGCCCGTGCGCGCGGCCAGCCGCTGTGCAATCTCGACGCGGCGCACGAGCGCATCGGGCGCGGCCCAGCTCGCGGCGACATCGTCGTAGCCGGCCGGCGAGCCCGGCCGCCACACCGGCTGGCCGAGCTGCGCGAGCAGCGGCGCGGCCTTCAGGTCGCCCGTATCGCGCCAGCCGAGCCCGCGCAGCGACGATACGGCCCATTCCCACGGCGTCTTGAACTTGCGGTTGACCGGCGACCACGCGTCGGGCGCATCGACGAGCGCGCGATAGACGGTCGGCAGGTCGCCGCCGCTCGCATCGAACGCACGGGCCAGCCGGTCGGTCAGCGCGGGCGGCGGATTGTCGGCGACGAAATGACGCGCGAGCTGGAACGCGATGTGCCGGCCGGTTGCGTCCGAGTGCGCGAGGTCGTGCAGGATCGCGCGCGCCTGCGCTTCGCCCGGCTGGTCGTAGGTGCGTCCCATCACCGTGCGCGCGCCCGGTTCGTGCAGCTTCGGGCGAAACACGAATGCACCGGGAGCGGCATCGCCCGGCTGCGGGCCGCGGCCGCCGGCGATGCTCCAGCCGGTCAGCGCGCGCGCGAATTCCGTCACGTCGGCTTGCGTGTAACCGGTGCGTACGCCGAGCGTGTGCAGCTCCATGATTTCGCGCGCGAGGTTCTCGTTGAGCCCGCGCTTCGTCGAGGGATTGCGCGCTTCGGCGCGCAACGCGGCCGGGCTGTCGGGGCCGACCGAGCGCGCCTGGTCGAGGAACACCTGCATCGCGGGATGCTGCTCGACGGCGACGAGCATGTCCTCGAAGCGGCCGAGCACGTGCGGGCGAATCGCGTCGCGTTCGAACGCGCCCGCATAGGCAGCCACCTGCCCCTTGTCGACCGACACCGCGAAATGGTTCGCCCAGAAATGCACGAGACGCTCGACGAACGGCGCGGGCGTGTTCAGCGCGCTGTTCATGCGTGCGGTAACCGCACTGCGATAGGCGTCGTAGCCGTCGCGCCGGATCGATTGCCCGGTCGCGCGCTTCGCGGCCGCATCGCCGCCCGTCATCGCGTTGCGTGCATCGGCAAAGCGCGTGGCGAGTGTGACCGCGTCCGGTTCGCCGGCCCACGCGGCCGGTCGTGCGTCGTAACGGTCGAATTGCGCGACGAGGGCCGCCTTCGGGTCTGCTGGCGGCGCTTCGTCGGCCCGTGCGCCGAGACCGAATCGGTTCAGCGCGATCGCGGCCGGCGTGATGTCGTTCGGATGGTCCATGACAGGCTCTCTCGCGGTGCGTACCCACGTTCAACGCGGGAGCGCCGGGAAATCCGTCGCGGGAATCGCAAATAAATGTCGATCGGGGAAACGCGGGGCGGAGTGATCGGCAGAAATCTCGCAACGCGGCAGCGTACGTCATGAATGAACGAACGACGACGACGACGACGCAATCCACCGGAAACGGCACACGCGTTGCGCGTGACCGAAAGCGCGCGACGGCGGCACGCAGTTCGCGTGTCGCCCCCGGCGCGAGGTTTTACTGACTCGCCGGCGTGTCCGGCTTCTTCTGCAGCCTCGGCGGCAACCGCCAGTTCCCGCTGCGCTGCAACCCATCGACGAACTTCGCGCGCTCTTCTGGCGTGAGCGTAGCCGCGAAATCGACGACGCTGCGTTCGACCTGCGCACGCATCGCGGTATCGGCCGCGCGCGTGCGGTCGAGCGCGGCATCGATCGCCGCCCGATCGAGTTGCGGCGCGGCGAGCAGGTCCAGCACGGTGATCCGGCCGTCGCGCCCTTCCCGTGCAAAATCGCGGCCGGTCTTGCGGGCCGCCTTCAGCGCGGCCGCGAATTCGCGCTGCCGCGCATCGGGCAATTCGTCCGCCGCGAAACGCAACGCGGTGCGCGATGCAGGGGCGCCCGCCGCATGCAGGTCGCGATGCGTCGAGAACCACTGATAGGCGCCGCCGCCGATCGCGCCGAGCATGAACACGTTCAGCACGACCGAGCCGACGAGGATGAATTTCCAGCCACGTTCAGTCATTCATCGCTCCAGTCGACGCTCGGGCCGCCGAATGTCGTCGTCAGATAGCCCGGTTCATGCTGCGACATCGGCGCGCCGCCGAGCATCAGCATCGACACGACCACCGCGCCCGCGAGCGCACCGGCCAGGCCGACGCCCGCGAACGCCGCGCCCGACCACCAGACTTTGCCACGCCTGCGTGCGCGCTGCGGCGCGGGCGCCGTCGCGACGATGCGCTCGACCAGCGACGGCGCGGGCGGCGCGACCGTATCGCATGCAAGCCACGCATCGAGGTCGGCTGCGTCGTCCAGGGCGAGCAGCGCTTCGCGCGGGTTCGCGTGCGCCCACGCCTCGGCGGCCGCGCGCTCGCCGGCCGGCCAGCGCCGCGCGTCCGAGCCGTACGCGGCGACGATGGTGCGAAATCGTTCGGGTGTCATCGCTTGTCCTCGCTAGGTGGGTCGCCGGCCAGCTGCGCGCGCAGGTTGCGCCTCGCACGGGCGAGCAGGCTTTCCAGCGCATCGACGGTGATGCCCATCAGGTTGGCCGCTTCCACATTCGACATTTCCTGATAGTACTGGAGCACGAGCGCTTCCCGCTGCCTCGGCGGCAATGCGGCCAGTGCCTGCCGCACGCGCGCATCGCGCGAACGCAGCTCCGCCTGCGCGGCCGGCTCCGGTTGCGTGTCGGGCACGTCGGGCAGCGTATCGACGGGCTCCTCGCGCCGGCCGCGCAGGCGGTCGTAGCACAGGTTCAGCACGACGCGATGCAGCCACGTGTCGAAGCGCGCCTCGCCTTCGCGCCAGCGCGGCGCCTGGTTCCAGATTCGCAAGAACGTCTCCTGTGCGACGTCCTCGGCTTCGTTCCGGTCGCCGAGCATGCGCGTCGCCAATGCGAGCAGCCGCGGCAGCTTGCGTGCGACGAGCACGCGCACGGCCGACGAATCGCGCGCGCCGACGCGCGCGACGAGTTCCGCGTCAGGATCGCGGTCGCCGCGATCGTTCAACGCCGCCTGCTCCGTCGCGCGGCGCGCGGGCGCCGCACTGTCACGGCAGGTGTACCCGCCGCCCGGCTGAAGCTCATCGTCGTGCTCTCCTTGCATGCGTCGGGCCATCACCGGACGGCGCCACGCCGACTGTTCGGCACTGCCGCGCGCATCGCGCCCGGCGTCGCACACGGCGTCGGCCATGTCCGTTTCATCGACATCCGGTTCGCGCGGCATGTCGATCCTGTCGGCCGGCCGCACGACCGGCGGCCGGCGCGCTCAATATACGACGACCGGCGCGGGCCGGTAATACACCGGACGGGCCGGCACCACGACGCAGCCGGCCAGCACGATGGCTGCGGCCGCCAGGATCACGATGGTTCGAAAAGGCATGGCTTCGACTCATGATGTTGCACGAAGTAACCGCCGCGCCGGCACTGCGTGCCGTGCGGCGGCGTATGCATCACGCCCAGTGACCGGGCACCCAGCGCCAGGCCGGCCCGCGCGCGGCCCAATGGCCGGGCACCCAGCGGTAACCGACGCGCACCACTTGCCAGTGGCCCGGAATCCAGACATAGCGGCCCTGCCGCCAGTGCCAGTGCCCCTGATCCCAGACGTAGCCCGCACGCGGCGCCGGCAGCACTTCGACGCGCGGCGGCGGCGGCGCGTACGGCGCGACGATCACGGCCTGCGCGAACGACACGGAGGCCGCCAGCGCGGCCACGCATGCCGTGGCGAATCGCAATGGAACAGAAAGTTTCATGAAAGACTCCGAAGTAACGGGCATCGACCGGTGGCGGTCGTTCATGCGTTAAACGGCGCCGGCGAACGGAATCCGTCGCGGAGTCTGCAAATAAATTTCGGGGAGACCGACGTGGCGTTGGCGGGTGCCGCGGTTCCGCTCGGCAAGAGCCTGCGAGATCCTGCCCGCGCCGGGTTGCGGGGCTGTCACATCGCGGCAAAACTGCCCTTCGACAATGCATGCGACCGGGATCCCGCTCGTTTCCGGCCCACGCCCCGGCCGCGCTCGCGCATGGCCGCGCGGTTCCACCCTCTCGCGTCCCCACCCAACGAAAACACCGATCATGTCGAACCAGGACACTTCCCCTGATCAGCCGAACGAGCCGGCCGCCTCGGTATCGCGTCGCGGCTTCCTGAAACTGGCCGGCGTCTCCGGCCTCGCCACCGCTGCCGGCGGCCTCGCGGCCGCGCGCGCCGCCGCATCGAATCCGGACGGCACGCCCGAACAGGTCCACCTGACGTGGGGCAACGACCCGACGTCCGAGGTCGTGATCTCGTGGGCGTCGCTCGCGCCGGCCGTCAACCCGCGTGCGCGCATCGTCGCCGACGGCGAGCCGGCGCGTACCGTGCACGGCGTCCAGCGCCTGTACACCGACGGCCTGAACGGCGAAACCGTGTTCGCGTACCACGCGCGCGTGCACGGGCTGAAGCCCGACACGCACTACCGCTACGAGATCACCGCCGACAACGACGGCAACGCCGCACAGCCGTTCTCCGCGACCTTCTCGACGGCGCCGCGCGGCCGTGCGCCGTTCCGCTTCACGAGCTACGGCGATCTCGCGACGCCGAACGGCGCGTGGGTGCTGTCGTCGCCGCAAAGCCGCTTCGCGGTGCAGGCCGTCGAGCAATTCCAGCCGCTGTTCCACCTGCTGAACGGCGACCTCTGCTACGCGAACCTGAACCCCGCGCACCAGCCCGAGGTGTGGCGCGATTTCGGCAACAACAACCAGACGTCGGCCGCGAACCGCCCGTGGATGCCGTGCCCCGGCAATCACGAGATCGAGTTCAACAACGGCCCGCAGGGGCTCGACTCGTATCTCGCGCGCTATACGCTGCCGGAGAACGGCACGCACTTCCCCGGCCGCTGGTACAGCTTCCGCGTGAGCTCGGTGCTGTTCGTGTCGCTCGATGCCGACGATGTCGTGTATCAGGATGCCGCCGCGTTCGTCGGCGGCCCGGCGCCGCTCGTGCCGGCCGCGAGCACGGGCCGCCCGCCGATCGAACCCGGCACGTCGTTCTACGTGCGCGGCTACAGCAACGGCGAGCAGACGCGCTGGCTCGAACGCACGCTGCGTCACGCCGCCCATGACGACGACATCGACTGGATCGTCGTGCAGATGCACCAGGACGCGCTCAGTTCGTCGAAGACGGGCAACGGCTCCGACAAGGGCATTCGCGAAGCCTGGCTGCCGCTGTTCGACCGTTACGGCGTCGACCTCGTGCTGTGCGGCCACGATCACGACTACGAGCGCAGCTACCCGGTGCGCGGCTGCAATCACCGCGCAGGCGTCGACGCGACGACCGGCGAAGTGGTCGAGACGCTGCAGCCGCGCCCGGTCGGCTCGAACGATCCGGACCGCACGAAGTTCGACACGAGCCACGGCACGATCCACCTGATCCTCGGCGGCGGCGGCACCAGCGCGCCGCTCGACGTGTACGGCGAGAACCCGTCGACCGGTTTCGCGCGTGCGAAGGTGTTCACGAAGCCGAACCGGCCGGTGCCGGGCAGCGCGCCGAACACGTTCGTGCGCCAGCCGGCCGATGCGCTCGAGGATGCGATCTGGTCCGCGCGCCGCGATACGGGCACCGGCTACGGGATTGCCGTGTTCGACCACGATCCGGGCAAGCCGGGCGGGCACACGACGATCACGATGCGCTACTACCACGCGCCGGGTGCCGACCAGCACCCGACCGCGCAGTACGAACTGTTCGAAACGATCGAACTGAGCAAGAAGCGGCGCGAGCGGTAATCACGCCGGCGCCCGCTGCGGCGGGCGCCGGTAGCGCTGCCTTCGGGGACGGGATGCCGCGGCACGGGTTAGACTGCCCGGCTCGCACACCGGCTCGCGCAGATGAGTTTCGAATATCGCATCCACACGATTCCGTTGGCCGCCGCATTCGATGCCATCGCGCATGCCCTGCGGCAGGCGTATGGCGGCATCGACATCGATCCCGGCCGACAACGGCTCGACGTTCGGGATGACACCTGCGCCTGGCCGCTGATTGGCCTGACGACCGACGAAGACGGATTCTTCCTGGTCACGACGCTGGGGCCGACGCGGCGCGCCATGCTCGACGCGATCGGACACGCGTTGTCGGCAATCGGCGCCGCATGGCGTATCGACGACGCGTGACCGATTCGCGCGCCTGAATCGACCGCAGGCCGTACACACGCGTCCGGCCGGATCGCTGCAACGGCTTCGCCCCGTTAAAATGCGCGCTTCCAGCGAAATCACCCCACCACACTTCCGCTCGCGACAGCAGCACGCGCGAACGGCCCCCGTATCATCCGCAATCGAATCGGCATGTCGAAGCAGGCAGGAAGCATGAAACGCAAGAACAAGGCAACGCTCGCCGGGCTCGGCGCGGTGCTGTTATGGGCCTCGGTGGTCGCGCTCGTCCGCAGCGTCAGCGAAAGTCTCGGCGCGACCGGCGGCGCCGCGATGATCTATACGGTGGCGTCCGTGCTTCTGCTGTTTTCGATCGGCTTCCCCGACCTGAGCAAGTTCCCGAAAGGCTATCTGCTCTGGGGCGGCCTGCTGTTCGTGTCGTACGAACTGTGCCTCGCGCTGTCGATCGGCTATGCGAGCAACGGACAGCAGGCGATCGAAGTCGCGATGGTCAACTATCTGTGGCCGAGCCTCACGCTGGTCGCCGCCATCGTGTTCAACAAGCAGCGGGCAAACCTGCTGGTCGTGCCGGGCGTCCTGCTGTCGATGCTCGGCATCTGCTGGGTGCTCGGCGGCGACCGCGGCCTCGATCCGGCCGGCATGCTCCGCAACGTCGCGGACAATCCGCTGAGCTATGGCCTCGCGTTCATCGGCGCGCTGATCTGGGCCGGCTACTGCACGGTCACCGCGCGCCTCGCCGACGGCAAGAACGGCGTCACGCCGTTCTTCATGCTGGTCGCCGCGGCGCTCTGGATCAAGTTCGCGATCGAAGGCGGCGGCGGCATGACGTTCAGCTTTCACGCGGTCCTGTATCTCGTGCTGGCGGCGTCGGCGCTGGGGTTCGGCTATGCGGCCTGGAACACCGGCATCATGCACGGCAACGTGACGGTCATCGTCGGCGCGTCGTACTTCACGCCGGTGCTCGCCGCCGCGTTCGCCGCGACGCTGCTGCATGCGCCGCTGTCGGTCGAATTCTGGCAAGGCGCATCGATGGTGTGCGGCGGATCGATCCTGTGCTGGCTCTCGACGCGCAGCCGGCGCCAAGCCAAGGCCGCGCCCGTTCGCGTCGGCAAAGAGGTCGAAGGCAATTGCAACGGGTGACGTTGCCCGAAGCTGTCGACGCAAGGCCGGCTTGCTGCCGGCCGCGCTCCCGAGCGCCGGCCACCGTGTTCTAGCGTTGCGACTCCAGCGCGATACGCACGGCCAGTCCTGCCAGCACGGTGCCCATCAACCAGCGCTGAACCGACGCCCAGAACGGCCGGCCCGCCAGAAAGCCCGCGATGGAACCGGCCATGCACGCGATCAGCGCATTCACGCTGACGCTCACCGCGATCTGCACGCAGCCCAGCACCAGCGATTGCGCGAGCACGCTGCCGTGGCCCGGCGAAATGAACTGCGGCAACAGCGACAGATACATCACCGCGATCTTCGGGTTCGCCAGGTTCGTGACGAACCCCATCGCGAACAGCCTGACGCGGCTGTCGTGCGGCAACTGCCGGACCTGGAACGCCGAACGGCCACCGGGCTTCAGCGCCTGCCACGCCAGGTAGGCCAGATACAGCGCGCCGGCAAAGCGCAGCACATCGTATGCATACGGCACGGTCATCACCAGTGCGGTAATGCCCAGCGCCGCACACACCATGTAGAACACGAAGCCCAGCGCGACGCCGCCGAGCGACACGAGCCCGGCACGGCGGCCCTGGCAGATCGAACGCGACACCAGGTAGATCATGTTCGGGCCAGGCGTCAGCACCATGCCGAGCGCTACGAGTCCGAATGCAAACAGGGTAGGCAAGGCCGGCACGGCAATCTCCTTCGGGGCGACGGGAATGATGTCCGATCAATGTATTGCATTCCGGGCATCATCAGCATGAATAAACTGCAAGCCACCCATGAACGCCGTTCATCGTGCCGCCTGCTTGCTACCTGCCCTCTTCGCGCGTGCGTGGATCGCCTTCCCCGCTTTCGCACGTTGTGCGTCGACTAGCCTCACGAATTCATCGGTCACCGCGTTGCCGGCCGTATTCCACGCCAGCCGCACGGAGCGATGCAGCCGCGGCGACAGTTCCAGTACGCGGCCGCCGAACGGCGTATACGTGAGCGTGATGCGCGGCACGATCGATACGCCCATGCCGGCCTCCGCCATCGACAGGATGGTGCGCATCTCGACCACGTTGAACGCGGCCTGCAGCGGCGCGCCGCCGCGCGCGAAGTAATCCGCGATCACCGGCCCGCACCCGCCCTTCGAAAAGATGAACGGCGCCGCGGCCAACTGCCTGGCCGACACGCTCTTGCGGCCGGCGAACATCCCGTCCGCCACCACGGCGACGAAATCCTCGTCGAGCAGCGGCAGGTTGTGCGTGAACGTCTTCGTGCCGGCCACCACGCCGATGTCGGCGGTCCCGTCGTCCAGCCACCCTTCGACTTCGCTGTCCGTGCCTTCGAGCAGCACCGCCGATACGCCTTCGTGCAGCGCCTTCAACGCCTCGAGCGCGGGGACGACGAACGCCAGCGACACGCTCGGCAACGACGCGACCACCAGCCGCCCTTCGAGCTTCCCGCGCGACAGGCTGAACTGCTGGCGCAGCATCTGCGCTTCACGGACGACACTCTGGACGTACGGCCACAGGCGTTCGCCCGCCGCCGTCAGGACGACCGGCTGCCGGTCACGCCACAGCAGCTTGACCTGCGTGATGTCCTCCAGTTCGGTCAGCGCGTGACTGATCGCGGACTGGCTGCGGCTGAGCCGGTCGGCAGCCGCCGTGAGCGAACCGAGTTCGACCACGGCCGCCAGGGCCTGCAACTGCGCAAGCGTCATCGGATTTCCTTGTGTCGATGGCATGTATTCGCCGCATGAAACGGCAAGCCGTCGTGAATTATATTGAATCGGCACCATCGCATGAAACGCCGTGCCCGCATCGCTCAGGTAAGATGCACGCTCGTCCCGCCGCGCCCTTGCAGGCGCACCGGCCGGCGGTCGACAAGCGATGTTGAACCACGCCACCGCGTGGCTCATGCTCGCCGGCACGACCTGCCGGCCTGGACCGGAGCCGCGCGCCCGCCGGCCGCACACGAGGCGGTGCCATGCGATCGCATGACCGGTTCAAGCCAGACAAGAACGAATGCGTGCGAAACGCACGCGACCGCAACGGATTCGACCGACAGCGCTCGCTGCCGGATATGCCGCGACAGGCCACTCCATGATTCATTTCAATCTGACTGAAGGTGTGCTGGTTTCCAGCCTGCAGGCGCTCACCGTGCTCGACCTGGCCGGCATCGCCATTGCGTTGCTGCTGGGCGGCATGGCCAAGGGCATCACGGGAATCGGCGTGCCGCTGATCGCGATGCCGATCCTCAGCCAGTTCCTGCCGATCCGGCACGCGGTGCTGCTGCTGTCGATGCCGATCATCCTCGGCAACATTCCGCAGGCGCTGGAAGGCGGCCAGGTGCTGGCGACGGCCCGGAAGATCGCCGCGCCGATCGCCGGCACCGTGATCGGCAATATCGTCGGCGTCGCGATCCTGCTGTCGCTCGATCCCAGGCATGCGCAGGCGGCATCCGGCGCGCTGCTGATCGTGGCCGCGGCGCTGATGCTCGCCGCACCGAAACTCAGCCTGCCGGAAGCATGGCAAAAGCCCGTCGGGTTCGTGCTCGGCTTCGGCGCGGCTCTGATGGAAAGCATCGCGTCGGTTCCCGGGCCGCTGCTCGCGACCTACCTGATTTCGTCCGGCGCGACCGGGCGCGTGTTCACGAAGCAGATCGCGATCATCCTCGTGGTGTCGATCGTCACGCTGATCACGACGTTCAGCGGCGCCGCGCATGCCAGCGGCGCGGACCTGGCGATCTCGGCGGCAGCCAGCCTGCCGGCCCTCGCCGGCATGTGGCTGGTGCGCCCGCTGCGTGACAGGATGTCGCCGAAAATCTTCCGGATGGTCGTCCTGCTGTTCGTGCTCGTCGCGGCGTCGCAGATGATCTGGAAATCGGGCGTGTTCCGGCACGGCGGCCCGCACGCTGCGCAGATCGACGGCACGCACGCAGCCGGGAAATAGCCGGCGATGTGCCGTCACCGGTCGCGCATGGGTCCTGAAAGCTGCGACGCGTAGTATTCGCGGATCCGGCGTAGCGCTCCGGCCGTCGACGCCGACGATACGCTGCCGACTTTGCGGTTCGCGCACCGATGCCGACATCGGCGCTGCCATGTTTTCAGAGGCACGAAATGGAAACCTATGTGTTGCTGGGCTGCGGGCTCGGCCTTGGGCTGTTGATCGCGATCTGGGGCATCTGGTCGCTCAGATGAGGCGACCGGTTCCGTCCGCGCGCAAGCAATCCGTATGGCGATGGACGGGAAACTGTAGTTTGCGGCCGTGCCTTCGACCCTATTGCTTCGCACTCCGATCCAGCCGTCCGGCAACAACGATCACGCAGATCACGCCGTCTTCGACATCACACGCGACCGGGCCTCGCCGAAACGCACGCACTCGGCCTTGAGCCAGCCCGAAAAGGCGGCGGTTCGGGGATCGTCCGGGTTGCGTGACAACAGCACGTAGCGCGCCGGCGCACGCACGTGCACGCCGAACACATCGACCAGCCGTCCGCTCGCAATCTCGTCATGCACGAGCGCCGCGCGCCCCATCGCGACGCCTTGATGGTTCAACGCGGCCGTGATCGCCAGGCTGGAAAAGTTGAACTGAGGCCCGTCCAGATGCGCGATCCACGCTGGCCGGACGGCCTCCAGCCACGTACGCCACTCGACGAACTCGGGCGCGCCGGCCCACGGCGCGGCGTCGTGCAGCAACACGACGCCGTCCGGCGACGCCCCGCCGGCGAATGCCGGATGCCGCGCCAGATACGCCGGCGTGGCGACCGGAAACAGGGTTTCGTCGAGAACGGTTTCCGCATGCAGCCGGCTGTATTGCACCGGGTCGTAGCGCACGGCCACGTCGATGTCGCCGGTCTCCATCGCCTGGCGGTCCAGCACCTGGAATTCGGCCTGCACACGCACCGACACGTCGGGCTGCTGCCGGTGAAATTCGGTCAGGCGCGGCATCAGCCACTGCAACGCAAACGACGGCAGGCAACTGACTTGCAGCGGCGCATCCGACATGCCAAGCGTCTGGAGCGTGCGGTGGATCTCGCCGAATGCGCCAGACATCGTCGCGAGCAGGATCGCGCCCTTCTCCGTCAGCCTCAACCCGCGCGCCTGACGCACGAACAGCGGATAACCCAGCCGGTCCTCCAGATTCCGGATCTGCTGGCTCACGGCGCTTTGCGTCAGGTTGAACGCCTGCGCCGTCTTCGTGAAGCTCAACAGCCGGCCGGCCGTTTCAAAACAGAGCAGCGCACCGAGGATCGATCCGTCCAGTCGCATTCGTATAAGTCCAGCTAATGCATTGATTAGAAATCGGCGCTTTTGCGCAGTTGCCTGGAATCGTAGCATTTCAGCTCTGCAATTCGCTCAACGAATACAAGGCCGATCCGTGACTGCTACGCTTCAACCTGCCGATCTATTAGCCAGACTGCAATCCCGTCACCCGCTGCTGTGGCTGAACGCCGCTGCCGGCAGCCCGTTGCCGCACGGCGCGCCTTCGTTCGACGCCATCGCGGCGGCCGAAGCGCGGCTGGCACGCTGCGAGCCGCTGATGGCCGAGCTGTTTCCGGAACTCGTGGCCACCACGGGAAAAATCGAATCGCCGCTGATGCCGGCGGACGCGTTGCGGCGCGCGTTGCCGCACGCGGATGATGCGCACGGCGCCTGGTTCATCAAGCGCGACGACGCATTGCCGGTCGCCGGTTCGATCAAGGCGCGCGGCGGCTTTCATGAAGTGCTCGCGCTCGCCGAGTCGATCGCGATCGAACACGGGCTGCTCGCCCCCACGGGCGACCGGCGGATCCTCGCGTCGGCGGCCGCACGCGCATTGTTCGCCACCCATACCGTCGTCGTGGGCAGCACCGGCAATCTCGGCTTGAGCATCGGCGTGATGGCTGCCGCGCTGGGGTTCGAGTCGGTCGTCCACATGTCGACCGATGCGAAACCGTGGAAGAAGGCGCGCCTGAGAAAGCGCGGCGTCCGCGTGATCGAGCATGACGGCGATTACGCACAGGCCGTCGCGGCCGGTCGGGCGCAATCGCGCGATCAACCGCGCTGCCACTTCGTCGACGACGAAGGCTCGCTGATGCTGTTCCTCGGCTACGCCGCGAGCGCCCGGCATCTCGCCGCGCAGCTTGCCGGATCGGGTCGCCGCGTGGATGCCGCGCATCCGCTTTTCGTCCATCTTCCGTGCGGGGTCGGCGGCGCACCGGGCGGCATCACGTATGGCCTCAAGGCGCTGTTCGGCGAACACGTGCATTGCTTTTTCGCCGAACCCGTCGCGGCGCCATGCATGCTCGTCCAGCTCGCCGCCGGCGCAGGCAGACCGGTGTCCGTCTACGACATCGGGCTCGACAACCGGACCGAGGCCGATGGCCTGGCCGTTGCGCAGGCGTCGCATCTGGTCAGCCCGCTGATGGCGTCGCAGTTGTCGGGCGTCTTCACGGTCAGCGACGCGCAGCTCTACGCGCAATTGCTCGCGGTTCGACGCGCGATGGGGATAGAACTGGAGCCGTCGGCCGCAGCCGCCGTCGGCGGGCCGGGCTGGCTGGCGCGGTCACCGGCCGGCAGGGACTACCTGCAGCGCCATGCGATCGACATGCGTGCGTCCACGCACGTCATCTGGGCGACCGGCGGCTCGCTCGTTCCGCCGGAAGAACACCGCCGCTTCCAGTCTCATGCGGAGGCGCTCGCCGGGCCCGGCGCATGACCTTCCGCCCGGCGCCTGCCCCGTTCCCGAAGACCGGTTAGACTGTCCGGATGGAACAATGCCGTTATTGCCAGAGAATCCGCGATGAATGGGATTGCCACGGGGACGAATGCCGCCGGGCAATCGCCAAGGCGCTGCGCCGGCAGCGTGCGGGCCTGCCGATGGTGCCCGATCGCATCCGCAACGAACTGCCGTCCGGCGCGCCGACCCAGCAGGTGATCGCCGTGCTGTCGCGGCAGCGCCTGCGCGCGCGTCGCGGCAACGAGGAACGCCGGGAGCGCAAGGAAATCGACGACGACGTCTGATCCGGCCTACCCGCCACCCGCCCGCCTCCATCCCCGCTTCCCGCTACCGTCGGGCGGCCGCCAGTACGCGCCATCCGCGCTGCGCGCCGTTCCGTTGCAAATCCGGCAAGACACAATGGGGACAGAATATATTTGCCGCCGAATTATTGCCTCTCCGGCAACGATCTTTCGCCGAAACTCACGTTTACCCTAGGTCGACCGGCGCCTACGATGTAATCAACCGCTGACGACATGGTGTCGAACGCGGAAAGCCAACAAACATCGGAGGTCATCATGAAATCGCTCGTTTCCGCAGTCGTTGCCGCTGTTGCCCTGTTCGCTTCGTTCGGCGCATTCGCCCAAAGCACCGTGACCCGCGCCCAGGTGCGCAACGAACTCGTCCAGCTCGAACAAGCCGGCTACAAGCCGGGCCTGTCGAGCCCGTACTACCCGGCCGACATCCAGGCCGCCCAAGCCCGCGTGCGCGGTGCCGACAACAGCGGCTACGGTGCACAACCGACCGCCACCGTCGAAGGCGGCGCACCGGTCGTGAAGCCGCAAAGCGCTCACGACTCGGTCTACTTCGGCCACTAAGCCTGCCGCTCCGCGCGCCTCGCGCGCGGTCCGGCCATCCAGCGAGCCCGTCCATGACGGGCTCGTCGCGTTTGCAGCGCATGCGTTGCCGGCAGATCGTCAGCGGCTGCCGCCCGATGCGACCCGGTCGCCTTCATCCGTCGCGACACCGCCGCGGACCAGGTCCTGATAACGCACGCATGCACACTGCGCGGACGCTTTCGCCGCGTACATCGCCGCATCGGCCTTGACGAGCAGTTCCTCGGCCGACGCGCCGTCGGCCGGAAACTCGCTGACGCCGATGCTGGCGCCGACCGCCATACGCTGCTCGCCGAATTCCAGCTCCTCGGCCATCACGATCTGGATGCGCGACGCGACGTCGCCAATCACCGCCGGCGAACGCACGTCCACGATCAGCACGACGAATTCATCGCCGCCGAGCCGCGCGACCATGTCGCCGCTGCGCAGCACGTGGCTCAGCCGCTTCGCGACCGCGACGAGCGTGCGGTCGCCGGCCGAATGCCCGTGCTGGTCGTTGATCTGCTTGAAGCGGTCGAGATCGACGAACATCACGGCCAGCCCTTCGCGCACCGCCGCCGCATGCCGGATCGCCGCATCGAGATGCTCCATGAACAGCAGCCGGTTCGGCAACGCGGTCAGCGGGTCGTGGCCGGCGAGATGCGTGAGTTCCTGCTGCTTCGCACGCAGCATCGCGACCTGCGTGCGGATCTCGACACGCATGCTGTCGAAACAGCGCGCGAGCACGCCGATCTCGTCGGCACGCGCGATCGGCAGCCGCTCGACGGCCGAATCGTCGAACACGTGCGTCGCGGCACGCGCCAGCGTCTGCAACGGCCGCGTGATCGCACGCGCGAACAGGATCGCGAGGACCACCGCCAGCAGGCTCGACACGAGCACCATCCGGACGATCCGCTCGCCGAGCACGCCGGCCGGCGCCAGCACGTCCGCGAGCGGACGCGCCATGCCGAGCACGACGAAGCGGTTGCCCTCGTCGTGCCCGAACGGCGTGCGCGCGAACGCGAACATCTGGCCCGGCGCCTCGTCGGGCTGCGCGAGACCGTTGAGCGTCACGTTCACTCGCGCGTTGTCGAACAACGCGCGCGTGGCGGTGAAGCGATCCTGCATCAGCACGCGCCGGCCGCGATCGAAACCGAACGTCTGCGCCGGATCGGGATGCACGAGGAAGTCGCCCCATTCGTTCGCGAGATAGACCGCATAGTCTTCCGGCAGGTCGCGCTCGAGCCGGTCGAACACGCGCGACAGCTCGACGTCGACGACGAGCGCACCGACCGTCCGGCCCGACGCGTCGACGACGGGCGTGCCCACACGCAGGATCGGCAGCCCTTCGGCCGCGTGCGACCCCGTCTCGTGGTTGATCGCGATCGGCGACAGGTAGATATGACCGGGCGCCGTCGCGAGCGTATCGAATACGTAGGAAAACTGCCCTTTCTCCTGGAATGCACTTTCGGGCAGCACGACGATGCCGCGCGCATCGCGATAGACACGGATGCGTTCGATCCCGAAATGCCCGTTCGCGATCAGCCGGATCTGCAGGTATTCCGGATGATTTCTCATGAAGCTGAAATAGACCTGCTCGAGTCGCGTGCGTCGCGCGATGTCCGGATTGTCGCCGCCGGCCACGAACGCCGCCGACGGCAACTGCGCGAGCACGAGCGCATCGTCGGCAACGTCCGACAGCACGGTCGTGAAGCGCTGCCCGAGCAGTTGCGTCGACATCAGCAGGCTGTGCTGCGCTTCCTGCACGAGCATCGCGCGGGTGGCGCGATACGCGTAGTAGCCGGTCGTGCCGGATGCGATCACGCCGATGCAGGCGAACAGCACCGACAGCTTCGACGTGAGCCCGAGCCGGATCATTTTCCGAACCGCTCCGGCCGGTCGCCCGACACGATGCGGCTCCACAACGATTCGCGGCGCGCGATGTCCTCGACCGGCTGGAGCCATACGAGATGCTGGTGCCCGGTGTCGAGTCCCGTTGGCGGCTGGAGCGTATTCGCGAGCCCCTGGCGCTCGGTCAGCAGCGTGCCGATCGCCGGTTCGAGCATGTAGTTGATCCATGCGAATGCAAGCTCGGGGCGTTGCGCGCCGCGCGTGACGGCCCAGCAGTCGAGCCACGCGAGCGCGCCTTCTTCCGGGATCACGTAGCCGACGTCCGCGCCCGCGCGCCGCAGCAGCTCGACCTGCTGCGTGCCGTAGTTGCCGAACATCAGCGCCGCGCGATGCTGGACGAACAGCGCGGTCGCCTCCTCGGGAAGCGTGTAGTAGGTCAGCAAGTTGCGGCGCAGGTCGATCAGCTTGCGCGCGACCGCGAGCGTCTGCGCGGACGACAGCCGAAACGGATCGGAATAGCCGAGCGCGAGCGCGGTGAACGAGAAATTGTGCTGCGCGCTGTTGAAGTCGAGCACCTTGCCGCGGTAGCGCGGATTCCACAGCTCGCGCATCGAGCGCGGCGCCGCCGGTACCTGCTTGCGGTCGTAGATCAGCCCCATCGACGAATACGTGAGCGGGATCGCGTAGGTCGCGCCGTCCTGCACAAGCCCGCCGATCGCCGCGAGCTGCTGGAAGTTCGGCAACTGCCGCCGCCGGTTCGGGATGCGCGACAGGTCGATCGGCGCAAGCAGCCGTTCGTGTGCGTAGCGCTGGATCTCGGCCGTGTTCGCGGCCAGCACGTCGTACGCCGGCGGCGACGCGCTGTGCATGCGCGACCACAACGCTTCGTCGGAATCGACGAACGTCACTTCGACGCGCGCGTGGAACTGCGTCTCGAACGCGCTGACGACGTCGCCGTCCGCATAGCCGGGCCATGCGAGCACGCGCAGCACGTTGTCGTTGACGGTTTCGGGAGAGGCGGCGAAAGCCGGCGGGACGGGCGCCAGCAAGGCGATTGTCAGTATGACGAGCAGCCTGCGCACGGCTCCGCGTGCACGCATGCGTGCACCGATTCCCCTGATCAATCGGACCCCGTATGAATCGCCCGGCTGCATTCGACTGTCCTTTTTCGAGTCGATGCGATATCCCGCAACGAGACCATAAATCGTACGGTCGCGCAATCGGAAGAAGCCGCACGCGGCGTGCAGGGTCGCCGGCACCGGCGACTGAATGCGGCAAGTTACAACGGCCCGCTTCGGGCCGCGGAAACGAACGTCAGCGCCACGCCTGCGTGAACTCGGCGATCACGCGCGACAGGTGCGCACGCATCGCGTCGCGCGCACCGGTTGCGTCACGTGCCATGATCGCCGCGAAGATCCGCTGGTGATCCTCTTGCGACGCCTCGCGCAGCGCGGTCGAGTGGAAATGCTCCTCGATCTTGTCCCACAGCGGATCGCTGCGCGCGCAGTCCCACATCGCCGTGACCATGTGCAGCAGCACCGTGTTGCCGGTCGACTCGGCAATCCGCAGATGAAACTGGCGATCGGCCGCGTCGTACGCGGCCTTGTCGTCCATCTGCTCGCGCATCGTCGTCAGCGAGAAAAACAGGCGGTCGAGATCGGCGTCCTTGCGTTCGGTCGCCGCGAGTGCCGCGACTTCCGCCTCGATCAGCCCGCGCGCGCGCAGCGTCTCGATCGGCCCCGGGCCGCGCGGTACCTCGAACGTGACCGGCCGCGCGGCATCGGCCGCCGACACATAGATGCCCGAGCCGATCCGCACTTCGACGATCCCCTGCACCTCGAGCGCGATGATCGCCTCGCGCACCTGCGTGCGGCTGACGCCGAACTGGTCGGCCAGGCTGCGCTCCGACGGCAGTCGCGCGCCGGCCTCGAACGCGCCGGCGGCCACCATCGCGTGAATCTGCCGCGCCAGGCCGATATAGGAGCGGTCCGCGGCGTCGGTGTCGCGGCTGGCGGGCAGGCTGGAAAGATCAGTCATCGAAAGGCTCGCAACAGGCTGGCTGGTGCCGTCGCGGCACCGGATCGCCAAAATGGTACACCAATTTCGGTCCACCTCCGATTCGTCCTGCCAGCCAATCCTGACGGGCAGTCGCCGAAGCGTCATGCCTCCCGCACGGGAATCAGGCAACTGGTAAACCACTATCCCGCACAACTGGCATACCAATCATAATCCGCACACCGACGACAGGCCGGCACGCTGCCGCCCGGTCGTTCATGCATGAACCGCCAGCCAGGAGCCGCTCCAGTGAAGATGTCTTTCCGTTGGTACGGCGAGTCCGATCCGGTCTCGCTGCAATACATCCGCCAGATCCCGGGCGTCACGCATATCGTGTCCGCGATCTACGACGAACCGGTGGGCGAAGTCTGGCCCGTGCACAAGATCGATGCGCTGAAGGCGACGATCGAGCGCGCCGGCCTGCAGTTCGAAGTCGTCGAATCGGTGCCCGTGCACGAGGACATCAAGCTCGGCAAGCCGGGCCGCGATCGCCTGATCGACCGTTACCGGCAGACGATCCGCCATCTCGGCGCGGCCGGCATCCGCGTCGTCTGCTACAACTTCATGCCCGTGTTCGACTGGACGCGCACCGAGCTGTCGAAGACGCTCGACGACGGCTCGACCTGCCTCGCGTTCAGCACCGACGCGGTCGACCGGATCGATCCGAACGACGGCATCGCACTGCCCGGCTGGGATTCGAGCTATCGGCCCGAACAGCTGCAGGCGCTGCTCGCCGACTATCGCGACGTTGACGAAGCCGCGCTGTGGGCCAACCTCGAATACTTCCTGAAGGCGATCATCCCCGTCGCCGAGGAAGCCGGCGTGAAGATGGCGATCCACCCGGACGATCCGCCGCGCCCGATCTTCGGGCTGCCGCGCATCGTGAAGAACCGCGACGATCTCGCGCGGATCCTGCGCATCGTCGACACGCCCGCGAACGGGCTGACGCTGTGCTCGGGCTCGCTCGGCGCGGGTCCGCAGAACGACGTGGAAGCGCTGGTACGCGAGTTCGGTGCGATGGGCCGCATCCACTTCGCGCACATCCGCAACGTGAAGGTCGACGCGAACGGCGATTTCGAGGAAACCGCGCACCTGTCGAGCTGCGGCTCGCTCGACATCGCCGCGATCGTGAAGGCGTACCACGACACCGGCTTCACCGGCTACGTGCGCCCCGACCACGGCCGCATGATCTGGGGCGAAACGGGCAAGCCCGGCTACGGCCTGTACGACCGCGCGCTCGGCGCGGTCTACCTGAACGGCCTGTGGGAAGCGCTCGCGAAGTTCGACACCACCGCGCACGCGTCGCGCTGATCCGCCCATCGAGGCGGCCGGCGCTGCGGATCGCCGGTCGCCCGTCACGACATTCCGCACGGAGACACCGCATGCCACGCATCCGATGGGCCATGATCCTGATGTGCTTCCTGGCCAACGTCATCAACTTCATCGACCGCGCGAACCTCGCGATCGCGGCGCCCAGCATCCGCGCCGACCTCGGCCTCGACGCGGTCGGCATGGGGCTCGTGCTGAGCGCGTTCTTCTGGACCTATGCGTTCCTGCAGCTGCCGGCCGGCTGGTTCATCGACAAGGTCGGCGTGCGCGTGAGCCTCGCGCTGGCCGTCGGCTGGTGGTCGGTCTTCACCGTCGCGACGGGCGCCGCGCGCGGCCTTGCGCAACTCGTCGGCGTGCGGCTGATGCTCGGCGTCGGCGAGGCAGCCGCGATCCCGTCGTTCGCGAAGGTCGCGTTCAACTGGTTCCCGCGCAGCGAGCGCGGGATCGCGAGCAGCATCTTCGACAGCGGCTCGCGCGTCGGCTCCGCGCTGTCGTTGCCGCTCGTCGCGTGGCTGATCTCGATCGTCGGCTGGCGTGGGTCGTTCGCGATCACGGGCGGCATCGGCATCGTGTGGGCACTCGCGTGGTGGTTCGTCTATCGCGACCCGGAACGCTACCGCGCGATCGCACCCGATGCCGTCGATGCGCTGCTCGCGCAACGCGGCGCACCGGCCGTTGCGTCCGCAACCAATGGCCCGAAGGTGTCGTGGCTCGACCTGTTCCGCTACCGCACCATGTGGGGAATGATGATCGGCCTGTTCTGCCTGAACTTCGCGATCTACTTCTTCATCACGTGGTTCCCGAGCTACCTGCTGCAGTCGCGCGGCTTCTCGCTCGCGTCGCTCGGCACGTGGGGCATGCTGCCCGCGCTGCTCGCGATTCCCGGCGGCTGGCTCGGCGGCTACGTGTCGGACAGCCTGTTCCGCCGCGGCTGGAGCGCCACCGCTGCGCGCAAGACCTGCCTCGTGCTCGGGATGCTGCTGTCGTCGTCGATCGCGCTGTCGGCGTTCGTCGAAAACGTATGGGCGTGCCTCGGGCTGTTCGCACTCGCGTATGCGAGCCTGTCGTTCGCGGGTGCCAACGTGTGGACGCTCGTCGGCGAAATCGCGCCGACGCCCGCGCACGTCGCGTCGATCGGCGGCATCCAGAACTTCGCAGGCAATCTCGCGGGGATCTTCATCACGACCTTCACCGGCGTGATGCTGTCGATCACGAAAGGCTCGTTCGTGGTGCCGCTCGCGGTGGCCGGCGCACTGTGCGTGGTGGGCGCGCTGTCGTACCTGTTCATCGTCGGCAAGGTCGAGCCGCTGCCGCCGCTGCGTGGCGGCGCGACCGGGCGGAATGCGGCGCCGAACGCGGCCTGACGCTTCGGGAACGCGCGGCCGGCCCGCCGCGCTTTCCTTTTCGGGCCGCCCGTCGGACAATGACCCGCGCCCCCGCCGGCGCGGTGCCACTCCGGCCCGCGCGTGGAGACGGCGCGCTCCGCCCACGCCGATGAAACGCTACGAAACCCTCGCCCACACGATCGCCGAAGAAATCCGCAACGGCAACCTCGCGGTCGGCACGCGCCTGCCGTCGCTGCGGCAGATCATCGCGCAACACGGCGTGAGCCAGTCCACGGTGTTTCGCGCGTATTACCTGCTCGAACAGTGGGGGTTGATCCGCGCACGCGAACGCTCGGGCTACTATGTCGCGCCGGGCGCCAGGCCGGAGCCGGGGCCCGCCGCGAAGCGCCGCGCGAGCCGCACCGGTGCCACGCGCAAGGTCGACATCAGCAGCCTCGTGTTCTCCGTTCTCGATGCCGCCACGCAGCCCGGCATCGTGCCGCTCGGCTCCGCCTTCCCCGCACCGCAACTGTTTCCGCTGCCGCGGCTGGCGAAGTCGCTCGCGCAGGCCACGCGGCTCGTGAGCCCGTGGAGCACGGTCGTCGACCTGCCGCCCGGCAACGAGGCGCTGCGCCAGCAGATCGCGCGACGCTATCTCGCCACCGGCATCTCGCAGCCGATCGACGAGATCGTCGTCACGAACGGCGCGCTCGAAGCGCTGAACCTGTGCCTGATGGCCGTCACGCGGCCCGGCGACGTCGTCGCGGTCGAGGCGCCCGGCTTCTATGCCGCACTGCAGGCGATCGAACGGCTCGACCTGCGCGCGGTCGAGATTCCCGTCGATCCGCGCACGGGCCTCGATCTCGATGCGCTTGCGAACGCACTCGACCGGCACGACATCCGCGCGTGCTGGTTCATGACCAATTTCCAGAATCCGACCGGCGTCACGCTGTCCGCCGACAAGAAACGTGCGCTCGTCGAGCTGCTCGCGGCGCGCGAGGTGCCGCTGATCGAGGACGACGTGTACGGCGAGCTGCATTTCGGCCCCGACTATCCGCTGCCCGCGCGTGCGTTCGATCGACACGGCCTCGTGATGCACTGCAGTTCGTTCTCCAAGACGCTCGCGCCCGGCTACCGGATCGGCTGGGCCGCCGCCGGCCGCTTCGCCGAGAAGGTGCAGCGGCTCAAGCTGATGACGACGCTGTCGGCGAGCATTCCCGCGCAGGCCGGCATCGCGAACTATCTCGAGCACGGCGGCTACGACCGCCATCTGCGCAAGCTGCGCGGCGCGCTGCACGCGCAGCTCGACCGGATGGACGACGCGCTGCGGCGCTGGCTGCCGCCCGGCGTCGAATGGGTGCGGCCCGACGGCGGGTACTTCCTGTGGCTCGCGTTTCCCGACGCGATCGACGCGATGGAACTGCATCGCCAGGCGATCGCACGCGGAATCAGCTTTGCGCCGGGGCCGCTGTTTTCGGCAGCGCACGGCTTCGAGCGCTGCGTGCGCGTGAACTTCGGCCATCCGTGGAGCCGCGACATCGAGCGCGCGATCCGCGTGCTCGGCGAGCTGGTCGCGCAGCCGTCGGTCCGCAAGCGCGGCTGAATCGCACGCGGCACGCGGAATACCGCATGCGGCAACCGCCGCTCGTCGCCCGCGTCGACTCCGTGCACGCCGTCCGCGCGCGGGTTACAGTGCTGATCCCGCGGCCCCTTCACGATTGCCCATGAACCCAATGCCCTACCTCGATCACGATGCACTGTTGAAACTGACGACCGAAGCGGCGCGCATCACGCAGCCCTGCGTCTGCACGAAAACACCGCTCGCCGGCTGGACGACCCTGCCGCTGTCGCTGCAGGACGCGCAACTGAACGAGGTGGCCACGCTCGCGCCGCCGGACGAGACGGAGCCGACCTACGCGGAACATCACCCGGCCGGCACGCACTACGCATCGGACGACGCGCCGATCGCGTTGCGTCATTTCCCGTACAACCGCTGCACCGTCAACCGCTGCCGCTCGTGCGGGCGCCTGTTCCTGCGCTACCAGGAAGGCGGCGGCTACTTCATCGACCAGCGCATCCGCGCGCTCGATCCGGCGCTCGTCGTCGACGCTCCGGTGTAATTCCCGTTCGTTTCGAGCGCCGCGCCGGCATTCATGGCGCGTTTCTCAAACCCGGTTGCTGCCCGATCTGACGGAATACCATTCGGTGTACAGAGCGGTATTTACGAAACCGTCTCTTAGCGTAGCCATTCACTTACCCGGGTGCGATTGGAGGCAATCCATCGCGCGACACCCTTCTGCGGATCGGATTCACCGTTTGCACGGATATCGTTCATCAGCGTGCCGAGTGTCTGGTCGTCCATCTTCCATGCAGCGAGCCAGCGCGCGACATCGGGATGCGCATTACCGAAGCCGGACTTCGCGATCGCATAGATCGCATCGGGTTGACCGTACACCTGCTTCGGGTCTTTCAGGTAGTGCATCGGATACTTCGCCCACACCCAGTGCGGATTCCACAGCGTGACGACGATCGGCTGGCGACGCTTTTCCGCACGTTCCAGCGCGAGCAACATCGCGGCCTCCGATGACGGCAGCACGGTTGCGTCAAGCGCATACGCGACGCGCGCCTCGCCCGTCAGTTTCATCAAGCCACTGCCGGGTTCGATGCCGAAAATCGTCGGCTTGCCGTCGTGGCTGAACTGTGCGGCATTTGCATTCAACTGGTCGATGCTGTCGATCGCGACGTAATCGGGCACCGCGAGGCCGAGCTGTGCGCGGGGGAACCACGGGCCGATCTTCTCGACGCGCGATTTGATCGCGTCGTACGGCGGGCCGTCCGCCGACGGCAGCCAGACTTCGAACGTCAGGTCGAGCTTGCCCTGCGCGACGCCGTTGTAGATGATGGCCTTGTCACCGGGCTGCAGCGTGACGTCGTAACCTTTTTCCGCGAGCAGCGCCTTCCACAGATTCGCGACCGCGATATTCTCGGCCCAGTTGTTCACGCCGATCACAACCGTTCCATTGCCGGCGGCGTGTGCCAACGCCGAAACCGACAGCGTGAAGACAAGCATGAACCGCCCGAGTACCGGGCGGCGCATGGCGACAGTGAACAAGCGGGCAAGCAACGACGGGATCATGGGAAAGGCTCCTGTTGGATGGCGAAGGAACTTGGGCACGGCATGACGTGGCCGCTGGAACCGGGCGTGCGCGATCGCGCGCACACCGGCATCCGTGGCAACGGTCATCCGTTCGCTCACCGATATATTTATTGCGCCAATTTCGTTTTGACAGCGAGGAATTCCGATAGGGACCATCGGAGAGGCCGAACGATCGCGTCGTTGCGTGTGGCCCGGTTCACCCGAGGCTACCGGATGGGATGCGCGATCATTCAGTCGGGCGACAGCGCGCTCGCCGCGCGGCGGCGTTCCTCGACCATCGTCTCGATCAGCAGGGCCAGATCGTCGGCGGCAGGATTGCGATTGCCGGGTGCGCGGAGCAGTTCGAGATCCGCGGGCGGCAGCGCCGGCAAGCCGTCTTCCATATCCAGCACGCGCCAGTTCCCGGGCAGCGTGCAGCGGTCGATGATCGTCACCGCCGCACCGTGATTGACGGCAACCTTGATGCCGGTCGGGCTCTGGCTCGTGTAGACCACGTGATACGGCCGTCCGAGTGCCGCCAGGGCCGCGAGTCCGCGCTGACGGTAGCAGCAGGTTTCCGGAAACAGCGCGAGCGGCACGGACGCGTCACCCGGCAACACGAAATCGCGATGCGCGGCCCACACCACGTCCTCGCGGCCGAGATGACGACCGCCGCTTTGCGTGTTGTGCCTGACGACCAGCGCCAGGTCGAGTTCGCCCGCCTGCAGGCGCTCGATCAGCTCCAGCGACATTCTGCAATCGATATGCGGGCGCGCATCCGGCCGCAGGCGATAGAACTTCCCGAGCAGATCGGGCAACCAGAGCTCCGCGTAATCCTCAGGCAAGCCGAAGCGGATGACGCCATGACTGCCCGTGCGTTTGAGTGCGGCTATCGCTTCGTTCTGCACCTGAATGATGCGGCGCGCATGAATCAGGAAGTTTTCGCCATCTCGCGACAACGCCAGACGGCGGCTGTCGCGCAGGAACAGGTGCGTTCCCAGCCGCTCTTCGAGCGTACGAATGCGAAGGCTGATCGTCGATTGCGTCCGGTGCATCTGCCTGGCGGCGGCGGTCACCCCGCCGCTGTCGACCACCGTGATGAACGCGCGCACCAGTTCCCCGTCGAGCGAGCTGAGTTGAGACCAATCGGGATCCCTGATGGTAGTCATCGAAATTACTCGCTATGCAATGGAATTTGTCGATCAAATCATGGGCGCATCGATAGGCCGATTGTTGTCGAAAACAATTCAGGCCACAAACCCCCTCACCCCTCGAAAATGGAGCCAACCGTGCAAGCAAGCCTGCCTCTGGCCGACGCAGAATGTACCGATCTGAGCGATATCGTCGATGCCGACCGCTATCCGTTGCATGACCCCGAGCACCCGCGAATGCGCGACCTGATTGCAACCTGCCGGGCCCAGCTCGCCGGCAGCGGCAGCGCGGTACTGCCCGGCTTCCTGCGCCCCGCCGCACTGGAACAGGCGCGCGTCGAAGGGCTCGGCTTCGCGAAAAAGACCTATTTCTCGAGCCGCAAGGTCAACGCGTATTTCACCGCCGACGATCCGTCGTTGCCCGAAGCGGACCCGCGCCGTGTCTTCATGGATCGCACGAGCGGATTTGTCACCCGCGATGTGATCCCGGCCGACGCAATCGTTCACAGGATTTACGTGGCGCGTGCGATGAAGCGATTCGTCGCCGCCTGTCTCGGCGAAGCGCAGATCTGGGAATACGCGGATCCGTACGCCGGGCTGGTTCAGAACGTGATGCCGCCCGGCACCGAACAGCCGTGGCACTACGACACCAACGAATTCATCGTATCGATGATGACGCAGCAACCCACGGCAGGCGGCGATTTCGAGTACTGCCCGAACATCCGGTCGCCCGAGGGCGAAAACTACGGAGCGGTCGGCGCCGTGGTGCGCGGCGAGACGCGCGCACCGATCAGCGTGATTACGCTGCAGCCGGGCGATCTGCAACTGTTCAAGGGCCGTTTCTCGCTGCACCGCGTGACCCAGGTTCGCGGCGACATCGACCGTCACACCACGATCTTCGCCTATTCGAAAAAGCCCGGCGTGATCGGCCGCCTCGAGCGAACCCGCCAGCTGTACGGCCGCGTATCCGAAATGCACCTGGAAGCCGAAAAGACGCTGGTCCGCGCGGACGATCTGGTCGACTGACGATGCGAGTTCCCGATGGGTCAACCCATCACCATATTTCGTTCTACTGACACAAATAACATTCACCCTACCATCATGACGATGCTCCGACCGACTCACCGCCCGGAAGATTGCGAGCCGACCGCCGACGAAATCGCGCAGATCCAGCGCGACCGGCTTGCCGCGGTTCGCCGCGAACTGAAGAAACGCGACCTGACCGCCGCGATCCTGTTCGACCCTACCCACATGCGATACGCGACCGGTTCGCGCAACATGCAGGTGTATTCGATGCGCAATCCGGCACGCTATCTGTTCGTGCCGGCCGAGGGAAAGGTGGTGCTGTTCGAATACGCGGGATGCGAATTCCTGGCCGACGGACTCGATACCGTGGATGAAATCCGGCCGGCCACCGCGATCTCGTACTACTTTTGCGACGACATGCTGCGCCAGGTCACCGAGCGCTGGGCGGACGAGATCGACGATCTGGTTCGCGCGTGCGGTGGCGGCAAGCGGATCGCGATCGAAAGCGCGACATCGGCGGCCGCATTTGCGTTGCAGGCGCGCGGCTACGAGATTTCGGACGCCCAGGAGCCGCTCGAACGCGCCCGTGCAATCAAGGTGAAGAACGAGATCAAGATGATCCGCGCGTCGCTGCGCGCGGCGGAAGCGGGCGTGCACAAGCTCGAGGCAGCCCTCGTGCCCGGCATCAGCGAGAACGAACTGTGGTCGCACCTGCATCAGCACGTGATCGAGACCGACGGCGACTACGTCGAAACCCGCCTGATAAGCTCGGGCCCGCGCACGAATCCATGGTTCCAGGAAAGCAGCCCGCGCAAGATCCAGGCGGGAGAGCTGGTCGGGCTCGATACCGACGTGGTGGGCCGCTTCGGCTACTACGCGGATTTCTCGCGCACGTTTCTATGCGGCGACGGCCCCGCGTCCGCCGCGCAAAAGACGCTGTACCGCCTCGCCTATGACCAGATCCACGCGAACATGGAGAACGTGAAGGCCGGCACCACGTTCCAGGAGTTCATCGCGAAGGCGTGGCAGATCCCGCAGCCGTACCGCGCACGCCGCTATTTCGCGCTGGCCCACGGCGTCGGGATGACAGGCGAATATCCGTACATCTGCCATCGCGAGGACAACGATGCAAAGGGCTATGACGGCGTGATCGAACCCGGCATGACGCTGTGCATCGAGAGCTACATCGGCCACGAGGCGGGTGGCGAGGGCGTGAAGCTCGAGGAACAGGTGTACGTGCGCGACGACGGCCAGCTCGAACTGCTGTCCGACTACCCGTTCGAGCAACGTCTGCTCGCGTGAACGCCGCGCAAGACCGATCCCGCGGGGCCCATTCTTGAGTCCGTCACCGCAAGGGTATGCAACGCCGGGCACTGCAATCGAAAATCAGGCGACGCTGGCGTGAGCATGGCGCGTCGGGGCGATGCCGCTTTCGCCCCGACGTACAGGGTCGGCGCACCGCCAACGGCTTGCCGAACGTGCCGAGAAATCTTCTTCTCGAGCACGATGTCGTCGACGGCCGGCGTCTGACCGCGTCACGGGCATGCACGCCGGCCCGGCTACTCGCGCCGGCGTGTCGCCGGCCATCTGCTGTGCCCTTTTCGTCCCGATCTGCTGCTTGTCCCGCCGCACCGCGTTCCCTACGCTGTCTTCCGTTGCCCGACATCCGTCGCAACGTCTGTCCGAGCCGCGCGCAACCCGCGTCGCGGCGCTTCTCGCGTATCACGTCATGTACCGATATACCGATTTCGACCGGGCGCTCGTGCACAGCCGCGCCGCCCAGTTCCGCGACCAGCTCGAGCGCTGGCAGCACGGCACGCTCAGCGAAGACGCGTTCCGGCCGCTGCGGCTGCAGAACGGCTGGTATGTGCAGCGCCACGCGCCGATGCTGCGCGTCGCCGTGCCGTACGGCGAACTGTCGAGCGCGCAGCTTCGCGTGCTCGCGCGGATCGCGCGCGACTACGACGTGCCCGACGACGCCACCTACCGCGCCGCGCGCGACGCACAGGCGCTGCTCGGCACATTGCGCCTGCCGACCCGCAGCGCGCACTTCACGACGCGCACCAACGTGCAGTTCAACTGGATTCCGCTCGCGAAAGCGGCCGACGTGATGGACCTGCTCGCGACCGTCGACATGCACGGCATCCAGACGAGCGGCAACTGCATCCGCAATATTTCGTGCGACGAGCGCGCGGGCGTCGCGCCGGACGAAATCGCCGATCCGCGCCCGTTCGCCGAAGTGATGCGCCAGTGGACGACGCTGCACCCCGAATTCGCGTTCCTGCCGCGCAAGTTCAAGATCGCGATCACCGGTGCCACCGAAGACCGCGCGGCGACCGACTGGCACGACGTCGGGTTGCGGCTCGTGCGCAACGACGCGGGCGAACTCGGCTTTCGCGTCAGTGTCGGCGGCGGGATGGGCCGCACGCCGATGATCGCTACGCTGCTGCGCGCGTTCCTGCCGTGGCAGCACGCGATGAACTACATCGAGGCGATCGTCCGCGTGTACAACCGCTACGGGCGCCGCGACAACAAGTACAAGGCGCGCATCAAGATCCTCGTGAAGACCGAGGGGCAGCGCTATATCGACGACGTCGAGGAAGAGTTCCGCCAGATCGTCGACCTCGACGGCGGCCCGCACACGATCCCGCAGGCCGAGTTCGACCGCATCGCCGCGTCGTTCGTCCCGCCGCGGCTCAAGCCGCGCACGCTCGACATGTCCGATGCGGATGCGCGCGTGTCCGCGCAGGCGGCCCGCCATCCGGCGTTCGCACGCTGGCTCGCGCGCAACGTCGCCGAACATCGCGATCCGGCGCTGCGCATCGTCACGCTGTCGTTCAAGCGCCGCCTGCAGGCCCCCGGCGACGCATCGCCGGACCAGCTCGACGCGCTCGCCGATCTCGCCGACCGCTTCTCGGCCGGCGAGGCGCGCGTCACGCACACGCAGAACGTCGTGCTGCCGTGGGTGCACGTCGACGACCTGTTCCTGCTGTGGGAAAACGCCCGTGCGATCGGGCTCGCGAGCGCGAACGTCGGGCTGCTGACTGACATGATCGCGTGCCCGGGCGGCGATTTCTGCGCGCTCGCGAACGCGCGCTCGATCCCGATCGCCGACGCGATCACCGAGCGTTTCCTGGATCTCGACCTGCTGCACGACATCGGCGACATCGACCTGCACATCAGCGGCTGCATCAATTCGTGCGGGCATCATCACAGCGGCCACCTCGGCATCCTCGGCGTCGACAAGGACGGCGCGGAGTGGTACCAGGTCACGCTCGGCGGGTCGGACGGCTCGGCCGCGAGCGGCCCCGCGCGGCCGGGCAAGGTCATCGGCCCGTCATTCGCGGCTGACGAGATCGTCGATGTCGTCGACGCGATCGTCAATGCATACCTCGACGCGCGGATCGATACGAACGGCCGCAGCGAACGATTCATCGACACGGTGCGCCGCATCGGCGCGGAACCCTTCAAGGCCGCCGCGAACGACGCGCGCCACTCGGCGGAGCACGCATGAACCAGGAAACGTCCAACGCACACGCACGCATCCGCCTGCTGACGCCGGCCGAACACGCCGGCGACACGCCGCTGCACGACGACACGACGCTGATCATCGGCAACGACGAGGAATTGCCGCCGCTCGCGTCTCGGATCGCTCGTGCCGCGCGCATCGACCTGCAGTTTCCGTCGTTCACCGACGGCCGCGCGTACAGCCAGGCGTACCTGCTGCGCAAGCGCTACGGTTTCACGGGTGACCTGCGCGCGACCGGCGAAGTGCTGGTCGACCAGTTGCTGCTGATGGAACGCACGGGGTTCTCGAGCGCCGTGCTCGGCGACGATACCGACATCATGGCCGCACGGCGACAACTCGACCGGTTTCCGGGTTTCTATCAACGCGATGCGAGAACGGTCACGCCGCCGCAGAACGCGGCAGCACCGGCCGGAAAATGAAACGGGCGGCACGCTGGCCGCCCGTAAGAAGCACCGGAAGCAATCCGGCCGGCGCCCGCCGCGACGCGGGCGCCGGCGTTCAGCGCGCCGCCACCGGCTTGCCGAACGCGCCGAGGATCTTCTTCTCGAGCGCGATGTAGTCGCGGCCGAAGTGGTGATCGCCCTGTGTCTTGATCACGTCGGCGCCCGTGTTCGCGAGCGCCGGGCACATCGTGTCCTTCTCTTCCGCGCCGTAGAAGCACTGCACGAGCTGCGGCGGCACCTTCGCGATTTCAGGCGCGACCTTCAGCGCATTGTCGCTCGCGGGCATGCCGAGCCAGCCCGTCACGCGGATCTGGAAATCGGCGGCCGGCGCGAAGCCGAGCAGCGACATCACCACGACCTTGTCGCGCAGGTCGGCCGGCAGCCGGTTGTACGCGAACGGCATCACGTCCGCGCCGAACGAGTAGCCGACCAGCGCCATGCGGCTCGCATGCCAGCGCGCCGTGTACGTGCGCATCACGCGTGCGAGATCATGGCTCACCTGCGCAGGCGGCTTCTCGCTCCAGAAATAGCGCAGGCTGTCGATGCCGACCACCGACACGCCGTCACGCTGCAGCGCCTCGGCGATCGTCTTGTCGAGATCGCGCCAGCCGCCGTCGCCCGAGATCACGATCGCCAGCCGGTCGCTGCCGCCCTTGGCCGGCAGCTCGACGAGCGGCAGGTCCGACACGTCGAGTTCGGCATTGCTGCTGGTGTCGCGCAGGTGCGCCGTCACGAGCGGCACGAGCTTCGAGTTGTCGCCCGCGGTGGCCGTTTCGACGAAGCCCGGCATCGCGCGGCGCACGATCGTCGGATCGGGCGGGCACGGCTTGAAGCGCGGATCGAGCTTCGCGGCCGGGCCGACCGATACGACGCCGGCGATCGTGTTCTCCGGCGCCATCGACAGGATCTGCTTCGCGATCGCACCGCCCTGGCCCACGCCTGCGACGATCGGCGTGAAGTAGCGTGACGACTGCGCGAGACGTTCGAGCTGGTGGCTGACCGCCTCGGCGTCGCCGTCGAGGTGGTGGCAGGTCTCCTGCTTCGCCGCGAGATTCATCGCGTAACGCTCGGAATCGACGCCGACCGTCATCGCGCCGGCTTTCGCCAGCGCATCGGCCGCCTGCTGATCGGCGGCATTCCAGCCGGCCTCGCGCGAGAACAGCACGACGAATCCGCGCAGCGGACCGCTCGGCCGGGTCACGGTGACGGGCCCATAGCGGCCGCCCGACACGGTTTCGGCTTTCACGGCGGCCGGCTGCGTGGCGCACGCGGCGCCGGCCAGCATCATTCCCGCGCAGGCGGCAGCCGCCCGCGCGATTCCCTTCTTCAAACTCATGAGCGCCGACCTCCAGCCAGCAATGACAGATCCGCGAGCGTGACGAACACGCCGACCGTGCCCGAGGCCGCGAGGTAACGCGGCTCCCAGTGCGGTTCGAACTTGCTCTTGAAAGCGCGCAAGCCGCGGAAGTTGTAGAAGCGGCCGCCGAAGCGCCAGACCATCAGCCCGATCCGGTGCAACGGCGACGGCATCTTCGCCGCCCCCATCCCCGAGAACGGCGCGATACCCAGGCTCAGCTTGCGGAAACCCGCTTCCTTCAGATGCAGCGCGAGCTGCGTAAACAGATACTCCATCGCGTACGGCGACGCGTCCGGCAGATGGCGCATCACGCCGACCGTCGCCTCGGTGTTGAGGTCGGTCGTCATGAACGTGACGAACGCGATCGGCTTGTCGGCCTGGCGCACGAGCATCACCGACTGCGTCGCGAGATAGCCGTCGTGGAACGCGGCCACCGAGAAGCTCTTCTCGCGCGCATCGCGGCTGTCGAGCCAGCCGTCCGAGATGTCGCGCAGCGCCGGCAGCGCGGCCGGCACGTCGCCCGGCGCGATCACCTCGACCGTCAGCGCGTCCTTGTCGCCGCGGCGCAGCGCGTAGCGCAGGTGCGACCGGTTCGAACCCTTCAGGTCGAACCGGTCGAGCGCGATATGCGCTTCCTCGCCGAGCTTCATCAGCGTGAGGCCCGCGTCGAGATACAGCGGCAGCGCATTCGCCCGCACCTGGTAGAACGCCGCGCGGCCGCTGTGCGCGTGCGCGAGCGCGATGAACTTGCTGATCAGCGCCGGCCACTCCTCGCGCGGCCCGACCGGGTCGTGCAGCGCGGCCCACGTGCGGCCGTTCTTCGCGTACATCAGGAACGCCTGGCGCGATTCCGAGAACAGGAACGACTTGTCGCCCATCAGCGCGAGGCCTGCATCGCTGCACTCCTGCGCGCGAATGATCCGTTCGGCGTCGAACAGGTCCTGCGGCACGGGCTTCACGAAGCGGCCGGGCGCCGGACGCAGTAATTGCCACAGCGCGAACAGCGCGACGAACACGCCGGACGCGAGCGTCGCGCGCAGCGCCCGCGGCGCGCGCGCATCGAACGAGAAATGCGACCACAGCTCGCGCGTGTACGGCACATCGCGGAACGCGAAGAACAGCACCCATACGGCCAGTATCAGCACCATCGTCACCGACACGAACCAGCTCACCGTGAAGCGCTCCGCGAGCAGCGACGAATGGCGGTTGAAACGGCGACGGCTGACGAGCAGCAGCACGAGCAGCGTGCCGAGCACGCCGGCCTCGACGAACGCAAGGCCCTTCGCGAGCGACAGCGCGAGGCTCGCGAGCGTCAACGCGAAGGTCATCCACCACGCGCCGTCGAGCCGCCGCAGCAGCCCGCGCGCGACGAACAGCAGCGCGACGCCGAGCACGCTGCAGATCACCTGCGAGCCTTCGAGCACCCACAACGGCACGATATGGCGCAGGATCGCGATCCGGTGCCAGAACGCGGGCGTCGCGCTCGAGATCACCAGCATCCCGCCGACTGCGAACGTCACGAGGCTCAGGAACACCGGTGCGAGCTGCGACACGCGCACGGCCTGCCGCGTGACGAGCCGGCGCCGCAGCGCGCGGCCCTCGAAGCCGGCGAGCAGGCCGGCCGACAGCACGAGCGGCACGCCGAAATAGATCGCGCGATACGCGATCAGCGCGGCGACCATCGCGTGCGCGGGCACTTCGCGGCCGAGCGTGAATACCATCGCGGCTTCGAACACGCCGATCCCGCCCGGCGTATGGCCGATCATCCCGAGCAGCAGCGCGGCCGCGTAGACGGTGATGAAGGTCGGGAAGCCGACCGGCGCGGCCGGCAGCAGCACCCACAGCGTCAGGCCCGCGGCGACGACGTCGAGCACCGCGTAGACGACCTGCGCGACGAGATCGCGCCGCGCGGGCACGTCGAACGACAGCCACTTGAAGCGCGTGACGACGGGGCGCGCGGTGTTGCCGCACATCACGACCATCGCGGCCAGTACCGCGAGCAGCGCGGCGCCGCCCCACGTGAGCACGCCGGGTGCGACGTGCAGCATCGCGGCGAGCGCCTCGGGCACGCAGACCATGCCGACCGCCGTCATCAGTACCATCGCGAGCGCCAGCGTACCGCTCGTGAACACCGTCATCCGGCCGATCTGCGCGGGCGTGACGCCCGACACGCCGTACACGCGGGCGCGGACCGCGCCGCCCGTCAGCGCGCCGAAGCCGGTTGCGTTACCGAGCGCCGAACCGGCGATCGCGCCGATCCACAACGCGACGCGCGGCACCTTCGCGGCGACATAGCGCAGGCCGACCGCGTCACGGGCGACGAGTGCGAGATAGCTGAGGGCCGTCGCGGCCAGCGACGCGCCCCACTCGCCGACGGACATGTGACGCAACTCGCGGATCACCGACCGGTAGTCGACGGATTCCGACAGATGCTGGAAGACCACGATCAGCAGCAGGCCGATACCGAGCGCGAGCAGCGGCGACAGCACGCGCTCGTTGCGGATCAACGCCCGGGCACGGGCGATCACCGCCGCGGCACGGCCGGGCGAACCTGAGTGGCGGGAAGACATAAGTTGTTCAGTGGTGGTGCATAGCGTGTCGCGGCGCAAGATGGCCTCACGGCGACGAACGGGTTGTTCTGCGCGGGCGGTCGGCCGAAAGGCAAGGCTGGCAGCGCATGGATCAGAACTTTCAAGTATACGGAATTTATATTACAGAATCTTTCACGTCGGCTTTGTGCCGATTTGTGGTTTCTCGCACATCAAAAACGCATAAAGAAACAGCGTCCTGCGAACGCAAGGTGCGCATCATACCGGGAACCGGGGTGGTTTTTTCATCAGATGAATGACTTGTGATGCATTTGGGAGAAATCTGCCGGACGAGGCCCGGCGGGCGAGGATGAAAACGGGATGGCGCGGGGCGTTTCGGGAATGGGGACGGGTTGATCCGGGGCGCCAGTCAGCACACTTCATCAGTGCGGAAACACTCGGCTCGCCTCACTTCCCCCGCTCACGCTCCCCCAACGCGATCGCCTTGTAGTCGTAAGTCGGATAGAACTCCGTTCTGTAAGCCCCCCACGCCGTATCCTCGAGCACGCGATTGACCTCGCGCAGCCGCGACGCCGGCAGCCGCAGCACGACAATCTGCCCGATCCCCATCGTCACGGTCCAGCTCACCACTTCGACGCCCGGCGGCGGAAACGCCTTGTAGAACCCCTGCTTCGCGAGTTGCGCATTCAGCTCGGCGAGCGGGCGCGACTGGTCGTGTTTCAGGAACACCGTCAGCAATATTGCGTTGTCGGGCGTCGCAGCCGCCGAGCCGGCCGGCACGGTCGACGTCTGGATCTGGCCGATGGCTGGTGCGCTGCAGATCGCGGCGCCGGCCAGCGCCGCAGCAATCACAAGGGTTCGAATCGGGAAATACGGGGATGCCGTCATGACGCGACTCCATGGCTTCGTGGCTGGAGCCGCCATCATGCATCGTCACCGCCATCGCTGCAGCCGGCCGGCCGATGCGATTATGGCGCGTGCGCGCCGTCGCGCTCGCGCAGCACGTCGATGAACGCGCGCAGCTTGGCCGGCACGTGCTTGCGGTTCACGTAGTAAAGCCACATCGGCGGCAGCGTACGGCACATGCCCGGCAGCACCTCGACGAGCGTGCCGTCGCGCAGGTCCTGCTCGATCCGCTCGCGCATGAACGCGAACGCGATGCCGACACCCGCACGTGCCGCGTCGATCACCGCGTCGGCATCGTTCGTCACGAATACGCCGTCGGGATCGAGATCGACGTCACGCTGCCCATCATGCAGCAACCATTTGTGCAGGCGGCCGCTTTCCGAGAACCGGAAACGGATGCACGCATGCCGTTCGAGCGCCGCAATCGACGCCGGCGCGCCATGCTTCGCCAGATAACCGGGCGACGCAACCAGCGCACACGACAGCGCCGGCGCGATCCGCACACCGATCATGCCCGGCTGCAATCGGTCGGCCAGGCGAATCCCGGCATCGAACCCGCCCTTCGCGATGTCGACCAGTTCGTTCTCGTAGCGAATCTCGAGCCGCACTTTCGGGTAGCGCTCGCGGAACGTGGCAAGCACGGGCGCAATCACGAACGCACGCGCCAGCGGCAGCGCGGTCACGCGCAACACGCCACTCGGCTCGCTGCGCGCATCCTTCAGCTCGTCGCGCGCCTGCATGACCTGCCGGTATGCAGGCTCCGTCTGATGCCGGTAGCGCTGTCCCGCTTCCGTCAGGCTCACGCCGCGCGTGCTGCGGTTGAACAGCTTCACGTTCAACTCGCCCTCGAGCTGCCCGATCGCGAGGCTGACGGCAGCCGGCGTCAGGCCGAGCGCAGCGGCGGCGCGCGTGAAGTTGCCGGCCGTCGCGACGGTCATGAACACGTGCAGCCCGGCCATCGGATCGCGTCTGCTCATCGTCCGTCCATCATTAAAAAAACTTGAAACTGCTTCGAGCGGAATACGGATTCTCCCATATACCGCAACTGCCTACACTGGCGCTGTCGTCCCCTCGGAGCCTCACATGAACCCGCTCACCGCCGCATGCCCCCTGCCGCTCGCCGTCGCCCGCCGCACGATCGACGCGGCGCTCGCGCATGCCGCATCGCTGCAGGTGGCCGGCGTCGCGATCGCCGTCGTCGATGCCGGCGCGAACCTGCTCGCATTCGTGCGCACCGACGACTGTTTTCTCGGCGCGATCGATCTCGCGCAGCGCAAGGCGCTGACGGCCGTCCGCTTTCGCGCGTCGACCGGCGCGCTCGGCGCGATGTCGGGCGACGGTCCGCTGCGCGGCATCGAACACAGTCACGGCGGGCTCGTCACGTTCGGCGGCGGCGAGCCGCTCGTCGACGGCGACGGGCGCTGCGTCGGCGCGATCGGCATCTCGGGCGGCAATGTCGACGAAGACACCGCGATCGCGCAGCACTGCCGCGACCTTTTTCAGGCAACCCTTCACTCAACAAGGTAAGCAGATGACACGGAAACGCATCCTCATCACCGGCGCGGGCACGGGCTTCGGCCGCGAAGTCGCGCTACGTCTCGCCGAGCGCGGTCACCACGTGACGGCCGGTGTACGCACGGCCGTCGAGATCGACGCACTGACGGACACCGCCGCGCAGCGCGGCACCGCGTTGCGCGCGGTGAAGCTCGACGTCACGTCGGCCCACGATCGCGCCCGCGCCGCCGAACTCGACATCGACGTGCTCGTGAACAACGCGGGCGTCGGCGAAGCCGGCGCGCTCGTCGACCTGCCGGTCGAGATCGTCCGCGAGCTGTTCGACGTCAACGTGTTCGGGCCGCTCGAACTCACGCAGCAGATCGCGCGCGGGATGCTCGCGCGCAAGCACGGCAAGATCGTGTTCGTGTCGTCGATCGCCGGGTTGATCACGGGGCCGTTCACCGGCGCGTACTGTGCGTCGAAGCACGCGGTCGAATCGGTGGCCGAGGCGATGCACGCGGAACTGGCGCCGCACGGCATCCGCGTCGCGGTCGTGAACCCGGGCCCGTACCGCACCGGCTTCAACGACCGGATGATGGAAACGACGCGGCGCTGGCACGATCCGGCCGTCCATTCCGTGACGCCCGAGCGGCTGACGTTCCCGCTGGAGCAGCATGACCCTGAGGAAATGATCGCGAAGATGGTCGACGTGATCGACAGCGACGGCGGCGCGTTCCGCAACCTGCTGCCGGCCTCGTCGGAAGCGTTCGTGCGCGCCGAGCAGGCGCGTGCGTGGGAGCGGCAGCAGTAACCGGCCGGCGAAGCGGCGGACAACCGTCCGCCGCATCCGTGAAAATGCGCGCCGTCCTGCGGGGAAGAGAACAGTTCCGCACCCTGCTCGCGCCGCTTGAAGAAACGGCGCGCACCGGCTGCGAAACGAACCGGCCGGCGCCCGCGCCTGTGCTACGCTGCGACGATCGATTCCCGCCTGCGGCCGCTACGCCGCCAGCCGAGTGCAAGCGTCATGCCCGCCGCCGCGAAGGACAACGCCAGAATGAAAATGACTTCGCTGAAGAAGATGCCGATTTTCAGCGGCGATGCGCCGGAAACGGTCCGGATAGCCGTCACGCTGCTGACGGGCGCGTGGTGCATCTTCGCGTACCGGGTCGCCGTGTTCGAGTCGGAGATCGTCCCAGTCCTGCTCGGCCGCTTCTCGCGCGACGCCTTAGCCACCAGGCTCGTCCAGATGCTCGCGACGATGTTCATCGCGCTCGCCGTCGTCCTCGCACTGCTCGTCGTGCAGATCGCGCGCCGGAAGAACTGGGCGCGCATCACGATGATCGGGCTGGTCGTCGCCACGCTGGCCATGATGGCGTTCGCGGCCGCCCACCGACCATCCGATTTCCTGAGCACCGTCTACTGTCTTTTCGTGCTGGCGACCTTGCTGTTGCTGTCGCGCTCGAGCCGGCAGTGGTTCGGCCGCCCGCAACCGGACGATCAAGCGTAACCCGCCCGGCCCGCGTCGCCGGAAATCAATACACGTCGCGCATGTACCGCCGGGCCTTCGAAAGCCGCGCGACGTAGTCGTTCGCGGCTTCATCCGACATGCCGCCGTGCTGGGCGACGATCGCCTTCAGCGCCATGTCGACGTCCTTGGCCATCCGCGCGGCGTCGCCGCACACGTAGAAGTGCGCGCCTTCCTCCAGCCATGCGAACAACTCGGCGCCCTGCTCGCGCATCCGGTCCTGCACGTAGATCTTGTCGGCCTGGTCGCGCGAGAACGCGAGGTCGAGCCGCGTGAGAAAGCCGCTGTCGTGCATCGCGCCCAGCTCGTCGCCGTAATAGAAGTCGGTCTGCGCATGCTGCTCGCCGAAGAACAGCCAGTTGCGCCCGCGTGCGCCGCGTGCCTGCCGCTCGTGCAGGAAGCCGCGGAACGGCGCGACGCCGGTGCCCGGGCCGACCATCACGATCGGTACGTCGCCGTTCACCGGCGGACGGAAATGCGCGGATTTCTGCACGAACACCGGCACGCGGCCGTCGTCCGCGCGATCGGCGAGGAACGTCGACGCGACGCCTTTGCGTGCGCGCCGGCCGTTGTGATAGCGCACGGCCGACACGGTCAGGTGAATCTCGCCCGCGTGCGCGCTCGGGCTCGACGCGATCGAATAGAGACGCGGCTGCATGCGCTTCAGCATGCCAACCAGTTCCGTACCCGACAGATCGACCGGGTATTCGTGCAGCACATCCGCAAGCTGTTGCCCCCACAACCATTGCTTGAGGTCGGCCTTGCGATCTTCGCCGAGCAGCGACTTCAGCGCGCCGTTCGAGCTGCGCGACGCGATGAAGGCCAGCGTGTCCGGATGCGGGCGTGTGATGTCGAAGTGGTGCGCGAGCGCTTCGCCGAGCCGGATGTCGCCAACGCCCGGCACCGACACGGATGCATCGGCCTTCAGCGCGGTGACCGACAGCAGTTCGTCGACCAGTTCCGGGCAGTTGGTCGGCCACACGCCGAGCGCGTCGCCGGTTTCGTATTCGAGGTTCGCGCCTTGGGTCGACAGCGACACGTAGCGCGTATCCTTCGCGGCGCCCGGGCGGTTCAGCCGCAGGTTCGCGACGAGCTTCGACGGCGCCGGATGCGCCTTCGTCGGCAGCAGCCCCGACGGGCTCATCCCGCCGGACGGCACCGCGTGCAGCGCGGCATCGGCCTCCTTGATCCGCGCGACGACACGCTCGAGCCACTGGTCGGCATCGTGCTGGAATTCGACGTCGCAATCGACGCGCGCACACAGGCGCGCCGCGCCGAGTTCCGCGAGCCGCGCATCGAGCCGGCGGCCGTGGCCGCAGAACTGGTCGTAGTTGCGGTCGCCGAACGCGAGCACCGCGAAATGCACGCCGTCGAGGCGCGCGGCGCCGCCGGCCTGCAGCGCGTCCCAGAATTCGGTGCCGTTGTCGGGCGCATCGCCGTCGCCGAACGTGCTCGTCATCAGCAGCACGTATTGCGCACCGGCAAGCGACGCGACCGGATAGTCGGACATGCATGCGGTGCGGATCTCGAAGCCCGCGTTCATCAATTGCGTCGCGTAATCCTCGGTCAGCGATTCGATGTTGCCGGTCTGTGACGCCCACAGCAGCACTACCTTCGGACGCGCGCGCACGATGCGCACGCCGCCGCCGGCAGCGGCATCGGCCGGCAGCGCAGGCGCCGCGGCAATCTGCGCACCGGCAGGCAGCGAGCGGCTGAACAGCCCCGCAAGCATCCCGTCGAGCCAGAACCGCACGGGCGGCGTCAACGGCGTGCCGGCCGGCAGCACGGGCACGCCGCCTTCGCGACGGCCGACGCTCGCCTTCAGCCCGCTGACGAGGCCGGCCACGTACAGCCGCTCGGTGTCGGTCAGCGGCGGCGGCGCGAGATCGGCGACGCCGAGCGCGGCCGCGAAAGTGTCGAGGTCTGCCATGTCGAATTCCTGTGAAGCCGAGATTGGCGAGATCGCAGGCGCGGGCGAGGCATCGTCCTCGCTTGCGTCCAAGCGCGCCGTGTCGTCGCCGGCGGACGAGAATGCATCCGTGTCGACGCGCCGCAGCGCGACCGCGCAGTATTTCAGTTCGGGTTGCTGAGATTCCGGATCGATCGCGTCGTTCGTCACCGCGTTGATGCACAGGTCGTCGCCGTACACGTCGTTCCAGTGCATCGGCGCGAAGCAGTTGCCGCGCCGCACGCGCTCGGTCACGACGGCCGGCAATACCGCGCGGCCGCGCGCCGAGCGGATTTCGACGCTGTCCTTCGCGGCAATGCCGAGCGCGCTTGCATCGTCAGGATGCAGCTCGACGAACGGACGCGGGTTCAGCTTGTTCAGCATCGCGACCTTGCCCGTCTTCGTCATCGTGTGCCATTGATGCTGCAGCCGGCCCGTATTGAGCACGATCGGGAACGTGCCGTCGGGCAGTTCGGCCGGATCGACGTGCGGCCGGGCGAAGAAGCGCGCCCTGCCCGACGGCGTCGGGAACGCGACGCGCGGTGTCTCGTTGCCGCCGGCGCCCGGGCGCAGCGTCTGGCTCACGCCGTCGTTCAGGTAGCGGATCGGGTGCCGCTCGCGCGCGGTGCCCGGCGCGACCGGCCATTGCACCGGGCCGTCGCGCAGCGCCGCGTGGCTCGCGCCGCGCAGGTCGTAGCCGGTCGCCGGATTCGAGAAACGCACGATCTCGTCGAACACGTCGGCCGCCGACGCATAGTCGAACGCATCGCCGAAGCCCATCGCACGCGCGACTTCCGCGACGATGCGCCAGTCGGGCAGCGCGTCGCCGGGCGGCGCGACCGCCGCGCGCATCAGCGTCATGTTGCGCTCGGAGTTGACCATCACGCCGTCGCCTTCGGCCCACAGCGCGCCCGGCAGCAGGATGTCCGCGTAGCGGTTGGTCTCGGTGTCGAGAAACGCGTCCTGCGCGATCACGAGTTCCGCGGCCTGCAGCCCGGCGATCACGTTCTGCCGGTTCGGCACGGTCGCGACCGGGTTCGTGCAGACGATCCAGCACGCCTTGATGCCGCCGGCCGCCATCCGCGAGAACAGGTCGACCGTGCCTTGCCCCGCCTCCTTGCGCAGCGTGCCGGCCGGCACGCGCCAAAGATGCTCGACGTAGCGGCGATCGTCGTCGGACAGCACCGAGCGCTGGCCCGGCAGGCCCGGCCCCATGTAGCCCATCTCGCGCCCGCCCATCGCGTTCGGCTGGCCGGTCAGCGAGAACGGGCCGCTGCCGGGGCGGCAGATCTTGCCCGTCGCGAGATGCAGGTTGCAGATCGCGTTGGTGTTCCACACGCCGTGCGTGCTCTGGTTGAGCCCCATCGTCCAGCAGCTCATCCATTCCTGCGCGTCGCCGATCCATTGTGCGGCCGTGCGCAGGTCGGCTTCCGCGAGCCCCGTGATCGCCGCGACGCGCTCGGGCGTGTAATCGGCGAGGAACGCGGGCATCGCGTCCCAGCCTTCCGTGTACGCGTCGATGAATGCGGCATCGGTGCGGCCGTTCGCATGCAGCAGGTGCAGGAGCCCGTTGGTCAGCGCGAGATCGGTGCCCGGCCGGATCTGCAGGAACAGGTCGGCCTTGTCGGCGGTGCCGGTGCGGCGCGGATCGACGACGATCAGCTTCGCGCCGGCCTTCACGCGATCCATCATCCGCAGGAACAGGATCGGATGGCAATCGGCCATGTTCGCGCCGGTCACGAAGAACAGGTTCGCGCGATCGAAGTCCTGGTAGGACCCGGGCGGGCCGTCCGCGCCGAGCGACTGCTTGTAGCCGGTGCTCGCGCTCGCCATGCAGAGCCGCGAGTTCGACTCGATGTTGTTGGTGCCGACGAAGCCCTTCGCGAGCTTGTTGACGAGGTACTGCGCCTCGATCGACATCTGGCCCGATACGTAGAACGACAGCGCGTCGGGGCCGTGCGCATCGAGTATCGCGCGCAGGCGGCGCGCGGTTTCGGCGATCGCGTCGCGCGCCGGCAGCGGCACGAGGTCGTCCTCGCGCGCGCGGCGCACGAACGCGCGGTCGAGCCGCCCCGAGCGGCGCAACGCGACGTGCGCAGACGAACCCTTCGTGCACAGCCGCCCGAAGTTGGTCGGATGGTCGGCGTCGCCGGATACCTTGACGACTTCGCCGTCCTCGACGTGCAGCACCATCCCGCAGCCGACGCCGCAGTACGGGCACACGCTCTTGACGGGAGTGGCGGTCATGCGTGCTCCGGCGCGCTCAGGCCGCGATCCACACGAAGCCGTCCTCGACCCGCGACGGATACGCGCTCACCGACTGCTCGGGCACTTCCAGGCATTCGCCGGTGCGCAGGTCGAAGTGCTGCTTGTACAGCGGCGACGCGACGACGACGCGCTCGCCGAGGCTGCCGACCAGCCCGCGCGACATCACGGCCGCTTGCGACACGGGATCGACGTTGTCGATCGCGAACACGCCGCCGTCGGGATGCGCGACGTGAAACACCGCGACCTGCTCGCCGTTGACGAGTGCGCACACGCCGGTGTTCGGCACGATGTCGTCGAGCGGGCACACGCGGGTCCAGGACAGCGGAAGACGATCGTTCATGATGGGCTCCTTGCAGTGAGGCTGGTATCGGTCAGGCGGTTGCCGTTTCAATCCCGGCATGCGTCGCGCTTTCGGCGACGGCGGGAATCGACACGGGCTTGCCGCCCGTGCGCTCGCCGGGCGTCGCGGGACGAATCTGGCCGCGCGTCTCGACGAATTCGATGGTCGTATCCTGCGCGTCGCTGTTCACGAAGTGACGGAAGCGCTTGCGCGTGTCGGGATCGGTCACGGCCTTCTTCCATTCGCACTCGTAGGTGTCGACCACGTGCTGCATGTCGGCTTCGAGTTCGGCCGCAATCGCGAGCTTGTCGTGCACGACGACGTCGATCAGGTAGTCGAGGCCGCCTTCGAGGTTGTCGCGCCACACGCTGGTGCGCTGCAGCCGGTCGGCCGTGCGCACGTAGAACATCAGGAAGCGGTCGATGAAGCGGATCAGCGTCGGGCGGTCGAGATCGGACGCGAGCAGTTCCGCGTGGCGCGGCTTCATCCCGCCGTTGCCGCACACGTACAGGTTCCAGCCTTTTTCGGTCGCGATGATGCCGACGTCCTTGCCCTGCGCTTCCGCGCACTCGCGCGTGCAGCCGGATACGCCGAACTTGATCTTGTGCGGCGCGCGCAGCCCCTTGTAGCGGTTTTCCAGGTCGATCGCGAGGCCGACCGAATCGTCGACGCCGTAGCGGCACCAGGTCGACCCGACACACGACTTCACGGTGCGCAGCGCCTTGCCGTAGGCATGACCCGATTCGAAGCCGGCCTCGATCAGTTCTTCCCAGATCGACGGCAGCTGCTCGACGCGCGCGCCGAACAGGTCGACGCGCTGACCACCCGTGATCTTCGTGTAAAGGCCATACTTCTTCGCGACCTGCCCCACGGCGATCAGCCCTTCCGGCGTGACCTCGCCGCCCGGCATGCGCGGCACGACCGAGTACGTGCCGTCGCGCTGGATGTTCGCGAGGTAGTAGTCGTTCGAATCCTGCAGGCTCGCGTGTTCCCGCTTCAGCACGAATTCGTTGAAGCACGACGCGAGGATGCCCGCGACGGCCGGCTTGCACACGTCGCAGCCGAGCCCGCGGCCGTGCTTCGCCAGCAGTTCGTCGAACGTCGTGATGCGCTCGACGCGAATCAGGTGGAACAGTTCCTGGCGCGAATACGGGAAGTGTTCGCACAGATGGTTGTTGACCGACAGACCCTGCCTCTTCATCTCGGCCTTCATGATCTGCGTGACGAGCGGCACGCAGCCGCCGCACGACGTGCCGGCGCCCGTGCACGTCTTCAGCGCGCCGAGGCTCGTCGCGCCGTCGGCCACCGCCGCGCAGATCTGCGACTTCGACACGTTGTTGCACGAGCAGATCTGGGCGGCCGCGGGCAATGCATCGACGCCGATCGCCGGCTTCGCCGCGCCGTCCGACGACGGCAGGATCAGGAATTCCGGCGACTCGGGCAGTTCGATGCGGTTGAGCATCATCTGCAGCAGCGTGCCGTATTCGGCTGCATCGCCGACCATCACCGCGCCGTGCAGGAACTTGCCGCAGTCGGACACCACGAGCTTCTTGTAGACCTGGCGACGCTCGTCCGCGTACTGGTAGGTGCGGCTGCCGGCCGTCGTGCCGTGCGCGTCGCCGATGCTCGCGACGTCGACGCCCATCAGCTTCAGCTTCGTGCTCATGTCGGCGCCCGCGAACGCGGCAGCGGGCGCGTCGTCCGCGTCGCCGGCGAGCTGTTTCGCGACCACGCGCGCCATGTCGTAGCCGGGGGCGACGAGGCCGTACACCATGCCGTTCCACGCCGCGCATTCGCCGATCGCGTAGATGTCGGCATCGCTCGTGCGGCAGGCGTCGTCGATCGCGACGCCGCCGCGCGGGCCGATGTCGAGCCCGCAGGCGCGCGCCAGTTCGTCGCGGGCGCGGATGCCGGCCGAGAACACGATCATGTCGGTGTCGAGATGCGTGCCGTCGGCGAACGCCATCCGGTGCGTGCCTTCGTCGCCATCGACGATTTCCAGCGTGTTCTTGCCCGTATGCACGGTCACGCCGAGCGCCTCGATCTTCGCGCGCAGCATCCGGCCGCCGCCGTCGTCGACCTGCACGGCCATCAGCCTCGGCGCGAATTCGACGACGTGCGTGTCGAGCCCCATGTCGCGCAGCGCCTTCGCGCATTCGAGGCCGAGCAGCCCGCCGCCGATCACGACGCCGCGCTTCGCGTGCGCGCCGCACGCCTGCATCGCCTCGAGATCCTCGATCGTCCGGTACACGAAGCAGCCTGCGCGATCGCGCCCCGGCACCGGCGGCACGAACGGGCGCGAGCCCGTGGCGAGCACCAGCCTGTCGTACGCGAGCGTTTCGCCCGACGCGAGCGTGACCGTATGCGCGGCGCGGTCGATCGACGCGACCTGCGCGTTCAGGCGCAGGTCGAACCGCGGATGACGCGCGAAGAAGCCCGGTTCGACGAGCGACAGGTCGTCCGCCGACTTGCCCGCGAAAAATTCGGACAGGTGCACGCGATCGTAGGCCGGGCGCGGCTCCTCGCCGAGCACGGTGACCTGCAGCGCGCCCGCCGTGCCGGCTTCCGCCGCGACGCATTCGAGGAGCTTGTGGCCGACCATGCCGTGGCCGATGACGATGAGTTTCATGATGACGGTTCCTTCGGTCGATCAGTTCGCAGCGCTGGCGGCGGCCAGCGCGCGGTCGCGCAGTTCGGCTTCGCGCGCCTTGTGTTCTTCGCTGAAGCGCACGGCCATCGCGCACAGCGCGGTCGCGGTGACGGCAAGGCCGAGCAGGCTCAGCGTCTGCTGCACGTCGCCGACGCCCTTCAGCAGGAAGGCCGCGGCCACCGCGCCGACGTTGCCGCCCGCGCCGACGATTCCCGCGACGCCGCCGAGCGCCTTGCGGTCGATGAACGGCACCAGCGCATAGGTCGCGCCGCAGGCCATGTGCGTGAACAGGCCGAAGACCAGCATCGCGACGAGCGCGACGCCGATGCTTTGCGCATGCGAGAACCAGATCAGCCCGAGCCCTTCGCCGACGATCAGCGCGCACAGCAGCGCCGCACGCACGTCGAGGCTGCGGCGCGCGGCGATCTTGTCGGACAGCCAGCCGCCGAGCGCGCGGGCGAACAGCGCGAGCAGCCCGAACAGGCCGACCGCGAAACCGGCGTCCTTCAGCGACAGGCTGAAGTGATTGACGTAGTAAAGCGCGGCGATGTTGTGGATGAACACTTCGACACCGAAGCACGCGCCGTACGTGACGAACAGCATCCACACGCGATAGTTGCCGCACGCGGCGAAGAAGCTCGCCCAGCCGCCCTTCTTGCCGCTGTCGACCGTCACGCCTGCCTTGCGCAGCGCGATGACGTCGCCTTGCGGGCAGTCCTGCGTGAAGCGCCAGTAGGCCCAGGCCATCACGAGCATCGCGATGCCCGGCACGACCAGCGCCATGCGCCACGACGAATCCTCGCCGAAGCCGAGCATCAGGCCGGCGGCGACCAGCAACGGCATCAGCGCCTGCGTCGCGCCGGCCCCGGCGTTGCCCCAGCCGGCCGTCGTCGCGTTCGCAGTACCGACGACGTTCGGCGCGAACATCACCGACGTGTGGTATTGCGTGATCACGAAGCCTGCGCCGATCGCGCCGATGCCGAGCCGGCAGATCAGGAACGACAGATAGTCGTGCGTGAACGACACGGCGAATACGGGGATCGCACCGAGCAGCAACAGGCCGACATACACGCGGCGCGGGCCGAAGCGGTCGCACAGCGGGCCGACGAGCAGCCGCACGGCGATCGTCGCGGCCACCGCGGCGATGTTGATGTTGGCGACCTGGGCCGCCGTCAGATGGAATTCGCGTGCAATGAGCGGCATCAGCGGCGCGCACGCAAACCAGGCGAAGAAACACACGAAGAACGCCATCCACGTCATGTGGAACGCGCGCATCGGCGCGGTGCGGAAGCTGAAGAGATCGATACGGGTAGCTTTGTCGGTCATGTCATCCGCCAAACGAAAAACGGCGTCCTGCGCACCCGGTCTCGTCGAGACCCGATGCGTAGGACGCCGTTGCCCATGAAGCCCGTTGCCGGGCGCGTCGGTAATCGGTACTGCGGACGAATCGCCATTGATCCGCCCGAATCGGCTTACGCAAGCGCCATGCCAAGTCGCCGCCGATCGGGCCTTCGGCCCCGCGCTGCAAGGCTTGCCGGTCGGCAGGCGGGGGGCAGCGACTCGCGCCGCACGACGCGCTTTGAGGCAGCGAGGCACAGATGTGGTGCGCTGCAGCACTGTCGCCGTGCGACATCGCGGTGCGCGCCGGCGGCGCACGATGCACGCCGATGCGGCATGACGGCCGCCCGCGCGCGGCGGCTGCCTGCAAGCCTGCACGCGCGCCCCCCCCGTCATACGGTCCATCGCGTGCTGCGCGCGCCGGTTGGCCCGGATATTGCTCGATCGACGCATCACACCGGCAACGGCGCCGGTGGGCAGTCCCCGCAAACCCTGCCCGCCCTTCACGGCGGGCCCGTCAGGACAACGGCGTCCTCCCGTGCGCGGCACGGCAGGACACCGGTGCGTTTCGACCGCCCGCCGCCGCGCAGACCATCCGTTATCGGCCGCCGCACGACGCATGCGGCAATGGAACACGACATGACGACTGGCAAAGTCACGCTGCTGGGCGCCGGCCCCGGCGATCCCGATCTCCTCACGCTGAAGGCCGTGAAGGCACTGGCCGCGGCCGACGTGCTGCTGCTCGACGATCTCGTCGCGCCCGGCATCGTCGAACTCGCGCCCCAGGCGCGCGTGATCCGCGTCGGCAAGCGCGGCGGCTGCCGCTCCACGCCGCAGGCATTCATCGAAAAGCTGATGCGCCGCTACGCGCTGCGCGGCGCGCAAGTGGTGCGCGTAAAAGGCGGCGATGCGCTGCTGTTCGGCCGTGCCGGCGAAGAGCTCGCGACGCTGCGCGCCGCCGCGATTCCGGTCGAGATCGTCAACGGCATCTCGTCGGGATTCGCGGCCGCCGCAAGCCTCGGCATCTCGCTCACTCACCGCGAGCACTGCCAGGGCGTCACGTTCGTCACCGCGCACCGCCAGGACCACGGCGAACCCGACTGGGCACGACTCGCGTCGACCGGCACCACGCTCGCGATCTACATGGGCATGAGCCGCGTCGACAGCATCGCGGCCGGCCTGCTCGCCGCGCTGCCTTCGTCGACGCCGGCAGCCGCCGTGCAATGGGCCGGTACGCCCGACGAACGCCGCTGGACCGGCACGCTCGCCACGCTCGCACACGGCATCGAGGCCGCGCGGCTCGGCAGCCCGGCCGTGATCCTCGTCGGCGGCGCAATCGGCGAAGCAGCCGCGCCGTGCGCGGACGTCGCGGCCGACACCGCATTTTCGCGGGCCGCCTGACATGTACCGCGTCACGCGGCTGCGGCCGTTCCCCCTTCCCGTCATCGCCGGCCGCGCATGCGGCCTGCCTGCATCGTTCGCGCGTTGCGCCGAAGCGTCACCGCTCCTGTTACCCGCCTCATGAGTTCGCCTGCCCCGACCACCCGCCTGCGCGTGCTGCTCGTCACCGACACCGACAAGCCGATCGGCGAGCTCGGCGACGCGCTCGCGCGCCTCGGCTACGAGATGCTGAACGACGTCGCGACGCCCGCGCGGCTGCCCGCGGCCGTCGAGGAGCAGCGTCCCGACGTCGTGATCATCGATACCGATTCGCCGTCGCGCGATACCCTCGAGCAGCTCGCGGTGATGCACGCGACCGCGCCGCGCCCCGTGCTGATGTTCAGCCACGACGCCGACCAGGAACTGATCCGTGCGGCGGTCGGCGCGGGCGTCAGCGCGTATCTCGTCGAAGGGCTGTCGGCCGAGCGTCTCGCCCCGATTCTCGAAGTCGCGCTCGCGCGCTTCTCGCACGACGATGCGCTGCGCCGCCGGCTCGCCGACGTCGAGCGCGAACTCGCGGAACGCAAACTGATCGACCGCGCGAAACGCGCGCTGATGGACCAGCGCAAGCTGTCCGAGCACGATGCGTATGCGGCACTGCGCAAGCGTGCGATGGATCAGGGCCTGCGTATCGTCGACGTCGCGCGACAACTGCTCGACGCGCCACCCCAGTCATGACTGCCATGCATACCTCACCTCCCGCCGCGCCGGAACGCGCGCATCTTCGCCTCGGGTTCGTCGCGCTCAGCGACGCGGCCCCGCTGATCGTCGCGCAGCGCCTGAACCTCGGCGCTCGGCACGGCCTCACGCTCGAATTGAGTCGCCAGCCGTCGTGGGCCGCCGTGCGCGACAAGCTGCTCAGCGGCGAGCTCGATGCGGCGCATGCGCTGTACGGGCTCGTCTGCGGGCTGCAGCTCGGCATCGGCGGCCCGCAGGCCGACATGGCCGCGCTGATGGTGCTGAACCGCAACGGCCAGGCGATCACGTTGTCGCGCGGTCTCGCCGACGCGTTCCGCGCAACCGGCAACGTGCGCGACGCGTTCGCGACGCTCGGCCGCAAGCCGCTGCTCGCCCAAACCTTCCCGACCGGCACGCACGCGATGTGGCTGAACGCGTGGCTCGCGTCACACGGCATCGATCCGCTGCGCGACGTGCGCAGCGTCGTGATCCCGCCGCCCGAGATGGTCTCCGCGCTCGCCGGCGGCGAGCTCGACGGCTTCTGTTCCGGCGAACCGTGGCACGCGGTAGCCGAAGCGTGCGGCGCGGGCCGGACCGTCGCGGTCACGAGCGAGATCTGGCCCGATCATCCGGAGAAGGTGCTGGCCGCCCGGCGCGACTTCGTCGCGCTGTATCCGGCCACCGCGCGCGCGCTGATCCGCACGCTCGTCGACGCGTGTGCGTGGCTCGACAGCGCCGCGCACCGCCGCGAGGCGGCCGACTGGCTCGCATCGCCCGATGCGCTCGGCGTGCCGGCACGGCTGATCGCGCCGCGCCTGCTCGGCGACTACGGCGCGGGGCCGTTCGCCGCGCCGCCGCTGCCGATCCGTTTCCACGACGGCGGCGCCGTGAACCGGCCCGATCCGCAAGAAGGGCGCTGGTTCCTGTCCCAATACCGGCGCTGGGGCATGCTCGACGGTCCGCATGACGATGCGGCGATCGCCGCGGCAATCGCGCAAAGCGCGTTGTATGATGCTGCGGTCGCCGAAGGCGGCGCAGCGGGCCCGTCGCACGCGTAATGCGTGCCGCATGAGGCCGCGGGCGCGCGCTCCAGGGCCGCGCCACGCCGATCCGGGCCACCCGGCGGCTCCGGCGGGCGCCGTCCGGGCGACATTGCACGCCCCTTCCGTCCCCGATCCGAATCGATGCCGAAACGAACGCGCGCGCCGCTCGACGTGCTGCTCACCGAAATCCGTGCGTGCCGTGCCTGCGAAGCCGACCTGCCGCTCGGCCCGCGCCCCGTCGTGCGCGCCCATCGCGACGCGCGCATCCTGATCGTCGGACAGGCGCCGGGCGCACGTGTCCATGCGAGCGGCATCCCGTGGGACGACGCGAGCGGCAAGCGGCTGCGCGGCTGGCTCGACGTCGCCGCCGACACCTTCTACGACGAAACGCGCTTCGCGATCGTGCCGATGGGCTTCTGCTACCCCGGCCGCGGCGCGAGCGGCGACAACCCGCCGCGCCCCGAATGCGCGCCACTGTGGTTCGACCGGCTGCTGGCCGAGCTGCCGTATATCCGACTGACGCTGCTGATCGGCCAGTACGCGCAGCGGCATTTCCTGCGCGACACGCGCAAGGCGACGCTGACCGACACCGTGCAGGCGTGGCGCGACTACGGCCCCGGCGTGCTACCGCTGCCGCACCCGTCGCCGCGCAACCAGGCGTGGTTCAAGCACCATCCGTGGTTCGACGCCGAGGTCGTGCCCGAGCTGCGGCGCCGGGTGGTGCCGCTGCTCGACCGATGAACGCAATCACCGGCGCCATCGCGATGCGTCGCGTGGCGCCCGATGTCCCCGCGATACCCTCATGAATACCACCTCGACCGACCTCGACGTCGACTTTGCCTGCACCGGATGCGGCGCATGCTGCCACGACCTGCGCATTCCGCTGACGCTCGACGAGGCGATCGCGTGGCTGCGGCGCGGCGGCCACGTGGAATTGCTGTGCGACGCGATGCCGTGGCCCGTCGAACCCGAGCCGGGCGACGCGTTCGCTGCGTACAAGCGCGCGCGTTCGACGGCCGCGACGAGCGGTTCGCTGCCCGTACGCATCACGGCCGTGCTCACCGCGTCCCATGCGGGCCCGTGCCCGAACCTGCGCGACGACCTGCGCTGCGGGATCTACGACGAACGCCCGCTCGTGTGCCGGATCTATCCGGCCGAGATCAATCCGTTCGTGGCGCTGCTGCCCGGCGGCAAGCAATGCCCGCCCGATGCCTGGCAGCACGCGCCGCTCATCCGTGGCGGCACGCTCGTCGACGCGGCGACGCGCGAGCACATCGCACGCTCGCGCGCGGCGAGCGAGGCCGAGACGCCGTTGCGCGCGCGGCTGTGCGCGGCGCTAGGCATCGACACGGCGGCCGTCGCCAATGAAGGATTCATGGTCCATGCGCTGCCCGCCGCCACCTTGCTCGCCGCACTGACCGACCTGCGCGCCCCGTCGGCGGCTGAAGCTGTCGAGGCTACCGGATGGAAGCTGGTGTCGAACCGCGCGCCGACGGTGGAAACGCTCGTGTCGGTCGGCGCATCGAGCGTGCTCGCCGGCAACGGCACGGGGCCGCACGCCCGCTATCTCGGATTCCATCCGGACGCCTGAATGCCGCGCCGCAGCGCGCCCGCACGTTCCGGCCGCGCCCGGTTCGCTGTACCATCGCGGCTCCACCGCGTCACGAACAGCAGAATCCTTCATGCCCTCCACCGCCCCGCCGCGCCTGTACGGGATGCCCGAACGCAGCGACCGGCTCGACTTCTACATTCGCGACCAGGCGTCGCGCCAGGCGATCACCGAGCCGCACCGGCACGCGTATTTCCAGATCCAGTTCAACCTCGGCGGCGACACCGAGCAGCGGATCGGCGGCGTCACGCGGCCGTTTCCGCGCGGTGCGCTCGCGTTCGTGCTGCCGCACCGCGAGCACCTGATCCCGCATCCGGAAGGCGCGCATTTCATCGTGATCAACTTCAGCCAGGCGTTCCTGCGCGCCGATCTCGACGTCGATCCGCTCGACCTCGAGGACGTGCCCGCGCACCGCTTCCCCGAGCTGACGCCGTTCCGTTTCCAGGAACATCTCGACTTCATCCTGACCGGCGACACCTACGACGAAGCGCGCCGCCTCGCGCTGTGCATGCTCGACACCGATCGCGTGCGCACGTTCGGTTCGACCACGTTGCTGCGCGGCTACCTGCTGCAGCTGATCGGGCTCGTCTGCACGCAGTACGCGGGCGCGCTCGACAAGCTCGCCCAGCGCGGCGCCCAGCGTGCAGGCCGGCGCGATGCGCTCGCGCGCGTGCTGCGGCACGTTCGCGCGAACCTGACCCGCGAGGACCTGACGCTCGCCGCGACGGCCGAGGCCGCGTTCCTGTCGCCGAACTACCTCGCGCACCTGGTCCGCAAGGAAACCGGCAGTACGTTCACCGATCTCGTGACCGAGCGCCGGATCGCGCTCGCGCAATCGCTGCTGGCCCATACCAGCCGGCGCATCGCCGACATTGCGCGCTCGGTCGGCTTCCGCGACGAAGGGTATTTCGCGCGGCGCTTCCGGGCGCGCGTCGGCGTGTCGCCGAAGGCGTACCGCGACGCGAACGCCGCGCTGCCGGACAGCGACGACACGCCGCCAGCCGCCGACGCGTAGTTTTGTCCCGGTAAAACGCAGTTGCGTCGCATCCGGCCGTACGCGCGTCGGGTATCGTTGCACGCATGCCGGCCCGCGCGCCGCACGGGCACCGGCATCCGTCTTCCTACCGAACGAGGCCATCCGATGTCCGCCTATGTCATCGACGCCGCAGAGCGTCCTTCCGTCGAAGTCGAACAGTCGTCCGCGCGCTTTCCGGTGCGCCGCGTATTCTGCGTCGGCCGCAACTACGCCGACCACGCCCGCGAAATGGGCGCCGATCCCGACCGCGAACCGCCGTTCTTCTTCACGAAGCCGGGCGACGCGATCGTCCCGGCCAGCGGCACCGTCGCCTATCCGCCGCTCACGAACGACCTCCATCATGAGATCGAGCTGGTGGTCGCCATCGGCAAGGACGGCCGGTCGATCGCCCCGGCCGACGCGCTGTCGCACGTGTGGGGCTACGGCGTCGGCGTCGACCTCACGCGCCGCGACCTGCAGGCCGAGGCGAAGAAGCTGAGCCGTCCGTGGGACTGGGCGAAGGGTTTCGACGCGTCGGGCCCCGTGACCGCACTGCGCCCGGCGTCGGCCACCGGGCACCCGGCGACGGGCCGCATCTGGCTCGCAGTCAACGGCGACACGCGCCAGCAAGGCGACCTGGCCGACATGATCTGGGCCGTGCCCGACGTCATCGCGTACGTGTCGCGCTCGGTCGAACTGAAGGCCGGCGACCTGATCTTCACCGGCACGCCGGCCGGCGTCGGCGCGCTGCAGCCGGGCGACCGCGTGACGGGCGGCGTCGACGGCGTCGCGACGTTCGAATTCGTCGTGGGCGCGAAGCCGTAACGAAGCACGCACGGCGGCCGCCCGCCCGGGCCGCCGTGCGGTATCCCGATGGCGGTCAGCCGTAGCGGCGCAGGAATGCGTCGGCGACGGCCGGCGGATTCAGCGCTTTCGCCGATGCGTTTTCCAGCGCCTCGGCGGCATCGTCGTCGCTGATCGACACGAACAGCGTGATGGCCGCCCGCTCGTCGCCCGTGCCGAACAGGCCCTCGCGGTCGAGCAGCCGCAACGCCTCGATCATGTCGGTGTGCAGTTGCCGGGAAAATTCGGTGAATCGCGACCGGACGAACTGCGGGCTCAGCACTTCGTCGGCCAGCCTGCCGCAGATCGCGTTGAACGGCGAGGCCTCCGCCGCCTCGTACGCCCATTCGGAAACACCCCACACGAACCACGGATCGTCGTCCGGAATCGCCTGTTGCGCGCGCATCCGGCGCAGCCCTTCGACCGTATTGGCGGCCGGCACCACCGTCATCGCGCCGCTGTCCGTATAAAGCGCGAACGCATAGAAATGCTCGTCCGGGTGCAACGCCCGCAGCGCCTTGAAGGTCGCCCTCGCGGCATCGGCAATGTCCCGCTGGAAATCCGAAAAGTCGCTCATCGCATCCTCGTCCAGTCACCCTTCACGCGTGTCCGGGAATACGGCTCGCGGATGGTGCATCGTGTCCCGGTATTCGACGGATTTTCCGCCAATCGACCGCGCCCCGGTACCGGGGCGCACCCGCGCTCACCGCCCGGCGTCTTGCCCGTCGAACACCCGGACGCACACGGCCGCCGCCAGCGCGATCGCCGCCGACAGCAGCATCATCGCGAGCGGCGCATAACCGGCGTTGCCGGCGGTCAGCACCGCGCCCGTCAGCGACGACAGCACGGCGCCGCCCGCGATCGTCATCGCGCCGGCCAGCCCCGACGCGCTGCCCGCCAGTTCCGGGCGCACCGACACCGCGCCGGCATGCGCGCCGGGATTGGTCAGCCCGTTGCCGATGCCGACCAGCACGCACGGCCCGAACCATGCGAGCGCATGCATCGCGCCGCCGGACACGAGCCCTAACGCGATCAACGGCCCCGCACACGCGACGACCCGCCCGCACAGGATCGTCGTGGCGAGCGCATAGCGGCGCGCGACACGTGCGGCCAGAAAGCTGCCGACGACGAAACCGGCCGTGATCGTCCCCATGTAAAAGCCGACCTCCGCCGGCGCAATGCCGAACCGCGTTTTCGCGGCAAGCGGCGCGCCGGCCAGGAACGCGTAGAACGCGCCCGTCGAAAACGCCATGCAAAGCGCGTAGGCCCAGAAACGGCGTGCGCGGAGCAGCGCCGGATACGCGCGAAGCTGCTGCCGGAAGCTCGACGACCGGTTCGCATGGGTTTCGACGAGGTCGAATGCGCACCAGCCGAACAGTGCGATGCCGGCCGCGCCGAGCAGCCAGAAGCTCGCCCGCCAGCCGACCGTCTGGTCGAGTGCGCCGCCGAGCGTCGGGCCGAGCATCGGCGCGAACGCGGCCGCCATCGCCGCATAGCCGATCCGGCTCGCCGCGCGCGCGCCGCCGCCGGTATCGCGGATCGTCGCCATCGACACCGGATAGACCGATGTGATCGCCGCCTGCATCATCCGGCACGCGAGAAACACGCGGATATCGGTCGCCGTCGCGCAGCCGAGCGAACCGAGCACGAACACGCCGACGCTCGTCAGCACGATCGGCCGCCGCCCGAACCGGTCCGACAGCGGCCCCATCACGAACTCGAGCGACGCGGCCACCGCCGCGTAACCGCCGAGCGACAGCGCGACGAGCGCATAGTCGGCATGCAGGTCGCGTGCGATCGCCGGCAACGCCGGCAGGAACAGGCTCAGCGGCAATACCGAGAGCGCGCACAGCAGGATCAGCGTCACATGTCGCGGTGACGCCGGGGCGGATTCGATCGGCAGGTTCGATTGCAAGCGGATGCCCTCCGCGCACGTGCCGCAGCGCCGTGCGCAATGCAAAAAAAAGCCCCCGAACGAGTCGGGGGCGCATGGGTGCCGGCGCGGTGCCGCTACCGGACCCTGCGCCTGTGGACTACTACGATGAAGCAAGCCGTATTCATGCCGAATGGCTCCTGAATGCCGGGCTGACTGCCGGCGAGATCGAACGATGTTAGGCGGGCGACACCCGCCGCGTCAACGCCCTAACGCGCACGCACCGACACGAACTTCCGCGCGTTGTTGCGCTGGATCAGCACCGCGATCACGTTGCCGCCGCTCGCTTCGAGCATCGGCACGTCGTCCGGCGTCTCGAGCAGCGTGTCGTTCAGCTCCAGGACGACGTCGCCCGGCTGGATGCCCGCGCGCGCGGCCGGCCCGTGCACCGCGTCCACCATCATCCCGACCGCGAGCCCTGTCGAACGGCGCTCGTCGTCGCTCAGCGCGTGCATCGTCAACCCCAGGCGGTCGCCGCGGTCGCCCGCCCCCGGGCCCGGTCGTGCCGCGGCCTTCGGCGCGGCCATGCCCGCTGCCGTGGCCGGTGCGTTCCCGGCCGTCTCGTCGGCGCCCGTGATCGTCAGCATCACCGGTGCACGGTTGCGGATCACGCGCAGCGACGCCTTTTCGCCGGGCGCCAGCGCGGCGGCCAGGTCGTTCAGCTCGGCCGAGCGGCCGATCGCCTTGTCGCCGAGTTTCACGATCACGTCGCCGGGTTTCAGGCCGGCCGCGGCGGCCGGCGAGCCCGGCGCGACGCCGTTGACGAGCGCGCCTGCCGGACGCGGCAGCCCGAATGCCACGGCCAGCCCGACGCCGACGTCCTGCACGTCGACGCCGAGCGCGTTGCCGGCCGGCGCATCGGGAGCGGGCACCTGAACCTGTTGCACCTGCATCTGGGCCTGTTGTTGCGCCTGCAACTGCGCGCGCACCTTTGCGGCAAATGCGATCGGGATCGCGAACGTCATGCTCGCGTAGCGATCGTTGCCCGTGTAGACCTGCACCGCGATGCCGATCACGTCGCCCGCGCGGTTGAACACGGGGCCGCCGGAGTTGTCGGGATTCGGCGCGATGTCGGTTTCGAAGAACGGGAATGCGCTGCCGTCCGGCAACTGGTGCGACGTCGCGCTGACGATGCCGGCCGTGACCGTGTTGCCCGCCCCGTCCGGCGCGCCGATCGTCATCACCGGTTCGCCCGCCCGCACCTTCGCCGAATCGCCAACGCGCACGAACGGCAGCTTCGTTGCATTGACACGCAACACGGCGACGTCGCTTTGCGGATCGACGGCCAGCACCGTTGCCTTGAATTCGCGCCGGTCGGTCAGCCGCACCGTCACGTCGGCCGCCTCGTCGACCACGTGCGCGGACGTCAGGATCAGGCCGTCGGCGCTGACGATGAAGCCCGAGCCGCTGCCCGACACCGCGCGCAGCACCGGGTCGGGCGTCGGCACCTGCGCGCCCTGCACAGGCGTCGGCCCGCCACGCCGGAAGAACACGGCGAGCGGATCGTCGGTATCGAGGATCGCGAAGGACGGCCCGCCGGTTTGCTGGTTGAGCGCGGTCATGATCGTCACGACCGCGGGTCCGTAACGCTCGACGATGGCCGGAAAATCGACCGGCATCGCATAAGGCGCGGCGGGCGGCCGTTGCTTCAGGGCGCGTGGCGCGGCAGGCGGCGCGAGGGTGGCGGCAATGGCGGCCGGCGGCGGCAAACCTCCGGCAAACACGCTCCCGATCAACGCGGTGCGAAGCACGGCGCGAGCAAGCGTCTGGCGAACCACGGCGCACCTCCCCCGGCAGTCGCGACGCCATCCTGCGCGAGACGCGCAGGCGCCCGACAAGGACCGGTACACCCAACCATTTATAGCCCACGCGCCGGTCGGAACATACGAATCGAAACCCGTATGGCGGAGAGACGGCACGTGCCGAGCCGCGTTGGCGCTCGTTTCGAACAAAGTCGGCGATTCGTCAATCCGAACAAGTCCGATCACCTGACCCGCCGCATTGGTTATCGGACATGAAAGACCGGCTCGGCCGACATGCGCGGAAGGCCGCACAGCACTTGCCGGAACAGAATCACCGCATACCGCCTACTTGACGCACCAGTAACGCGACGCAAACTCCTTGTTGATCGTCACCGAAACCATCCCGTATGCACCGCGCGGCGGCTTGCCGTCGGTACATGCGGCGCTGTCCGATACCCGGTACTCGATATTGCCGCGCCTGAACGACCAGTCGGTGCTCACGCACGGGTCCGTTCCACCCGTTTCTTCGGTGCCACCGCGCACCTCGACGTCCGGCTTCCGGTCGACCGGACGCGGCTTGTTCCACACGCGATAACGCAATGCACCGTCCGCGACGTGGTCGATCACGACGTGATGTTTGTCGGTATCGCAGATGAAGCCGTCATGCGTCACCTGTGCGTGAGCGACGATCGCTGACAGCGACGTACTGGTAATGGCAACGAACAGGAAAGATTGGCGGAGCGTGATCACGATCGGGCAGCAGGAAGTTCGAATGGCCGAACTATACCGTCACGCGTTACCGCCGCCCCCCCACCCGCTCCGCAATCGCCGACAGCATCCGCAACATCGGCTCGAACGCATCGGCCGACGTGTTGCCGAAACCGAGCACGAGCCCGTTGCCCGCCCGCGCTGCATCGATCGAAAAACCCGACAGCGGAAACGGTCCGATGCCGTGCGCGCGCGCCGCTTCGACGATCGCACGATCGCGATAGCGCGCCGGCATCCGCAACGCGAGATGCAGCCCGCACGGCCCGCCCTCGACCTGGTGCGGCACGCTCAGGCTGCTGTCGAGCGCGGCGAGCAGCGCACGCCGCCGGTCGCGATACAACCGGCGCATTCGCCCGAGATGCCGGCCGTACTCGCCCGTCTCGATGAAATCGGCCAGCGCGAGCTGCACATGGCGCGTCCCGCCGCGCAGCATCTCCGGCAGCGCCGGCCGCACGGCGGCCAGCAGCGCCTCGGGCAGCACTAGAAAACCGATCCGCAACGCCGGAAACATCGTCTTGCTGAACGAACCGAGATAGACGACGGGCGAATCGGGCGCGAGCCCGTGCATCGCGCCGATCGGCTCGCCGGTGTGACGGAATTCGCTGTCGTAGTCGTCCTCGATGATCCACGCGCGATGCCGGCGCGCCGCATCGATCAGCGCGAGCCGGCGCGAGATCGACAGCACGGCGCCGGTCGGAAACTGGTTCGACGGCGTCGTGTAGACGAGGCGCGGCGTCCGCTCGCGCCAGTCGTCCTCTTCCGCGCGCAGCCCCTCCGCGTCGACCGGCATCGGCACGACCTCGAGATCGGCCGCCTGCATCGCGGTGCGCGCGCCGCGATAGCCGGGCTCCTCGACCCATACCGTATCGCCCGGGTTCGTCAGCAACTGCGCGCACAGCGCGATCGCGCCCTGTGCGCCCTCCGTGATCACGATCTGCTCGGGATCGCAGCGCACGCCGCGCGTCACGGCCAGATGGCGCGCGATCGATTCGCGCAGCGCGGGCTCGCCGAGCGGGTCGCCATATGCCAGCAGGTCGCGGCCGGCGCGGCGCAGCGCGCGGTCGATCGCGTGCCGCCACGCATCCACCGGGAAATGCGACAGCGCGGGCACGCCCGGCCGGAACCCTTCCGACTCGCCGGACCCGACGAGGCTGGGGCGAATTCGGCCGAGCCGCTGCGCGACGGCCGGCGGCGCCGCTCGCCGGCGCGGCGGCGCCGGCCGCGACAGCCCGACCACGCGCGTGCCGCGACGGTCGGACTGCAGGAAGCCTTCGGCGACGAGCTGCTCATAGACGGCGGCCGTCGTGTTGCGCGACACACCGAGCGTCTCGGCCAGCGCGCGCGTGCCGGGCAGCCGCGTGCCGGCCGGCATCGCGCCGCCGAGAATCGCGTCGCGCACGCGGCGCAGCAACTGACGCTGCAACGAAGGTGCGCCCGGCGCACGCGCCAGCGGAGCGTCGAGCGGCAGCAACGGCGCGTCGCCGGAAGAAATGGCAGTCGTCATCGGAACATCGCAGCGTGAAAGTGTCGGAACAGCGCACAGGTGACGGCACCCTATCGTGGCACCATAAATTTGCCAATCTCTGGCGCTTCTCATGGTACCTCGCCAGGACTACGATCGTCTGCATGCCGGCATGTCGCCGGCCGCCAACCGAAGCGAGATCGACCTTGTCCACGCTCACCAACGCCTTCCAGCAATCCATCGGCCACCCCGTTCCCGACTGGTCCGCGCGCCCGCGCCCGGAGCGCATCGCGATCGAAGGCCGCTACTGCCGGCTCGAACCGCTCGACGCCGAGCGCCATGCGGCCGACCTGTACGCGGCCTACTCGCAAGCGCCCGACGGCAGCGACTGGACCTATCTCGCGCACGGCCCGTACACCGACGAATCGAGCTACCGCGACTACGCACGCACCGCGCAGGCGAGCCCTGACCCGCTGCACTACACGGTGATCGATCGCGCGACGGGCCGCGCGGTCGGCACGCTCGCGCTGATGCGGATCGATCCGGCTAACGGCGTGATCGAAGTCGGCTCCGTCACGTTCTCGCCGCTGCTCAAGCGCACGCCGATCTCGACCGAAGCGCAGTTCCTGCTGATGAAGTACGCGTTCGACACGCTCGGCTACCGGCGCTACGAATGGAAGTGCGACGACCTCAACGAACCGTCGCGCAAGGCGGCCGCGCGGCTGGGCTTCCGCTATGAAGGCACGTTCCGGCAGGCGATCATCTACCGCGGCCGCAATCGCGACACCGCGTGGTTCTCGATCATCGACGGCGAATGGCCGGACGTGCGCGCCGCGTTCGAAGCGTGGCTCGCACCGGAGAACTTCGACGCCGAGGGCAACCAGCGCCGGTCGCTCGTCGCGATCCGCCACGCGCAGGCCGGCGCGCGCGACGCGGCCAGCCGTGCGAACGACGCGACGCGCGTCACGGTGCGCCCGCTCGTCGCTGCCGACGAAGCCGCATGGCGCCCGCTGTGGCAGGGTTACCAGAAGTTCTACGACACCGCGCTGAGCGACGCGGTGTTCGCGACGACGTGGGCGCGCCTGATGGATCCGGCCGAACCGATGTTCGTGCTGGGCGCATTCGACGCGTCGGGCGCGCTGGTCGGGATCGTGCATGCGATCTACCACCGCTCGTGCTGGACCGAAGGGCCGTACTGCTACCTGCAGGACCTGTACACGGCGCCCGACGCGCGCGGACAAGGCGCGGGCGGCGCGCTGATCGAGGGCGTGTACGAACGGGCCCGCGAAGCCGGCGCGAGCCGCGTGTACTGGCTCACGCATGAAACCAACACGACCGCACGTGCGCTGTACGACAAGCTCGCGAACAATGCGGGATTCATCCAGTACCGGCACGATCTGAAGAAGTAAGCCGATCCGCGGCCGGCCGGCGTTCCGCTCAGTCGAGCACGTCGGCCGGATCGCGTGCGTCGTCGTGCTCCGGCGCCACGTCCCGCGCCGTGCCTGCTGTGCCCGCTGTGCCGGCCGCACCCGGCACCGACGCCGGGCAGATCATCTCGTCGCCATTGGCCGGCACGGGCCGCCGCACCGGCCGGAACACCGGCTCGCCCGGCTCGATCGGCCGCCCCGACAGCGCGCAGCGGCCCGACTGTAGCGCGACGCGCAAGCGCCAGCGTTGCTCGCCGTAATGGCAACGGCCGCTCTCGACCCATCGAATCAGCAGGCCGTCGTCGCCGGCCTCGAGCACCGTGACGAACAGTTGCGGACGCAACGGCGAGGCCGCCGCCGCGGCGTGTTCGGGTACCGGTGCGCGGCCGATCGTCACGAGCGGATGCGCGACAACGCGGTCGCGCAGCGACATCGCATCGTGCGCGCCATGGGCGGGCGCATTGCACGACACGTCTTCTTCGCAGATCGGGCTTTCCATGATGATGAGCATGCTTGACGGAATTCCGTGCAGGTTGAACGGCACCGGCGCACTCAGCGCCGGCCCATCGGTTCGCGCAGCAGCGACAGGCCGATCGCCGCACCGGCCACGGCGGCCGTGAGCATCAGCCCGACGACGCCCGACCAGCCAAACGCACCGACGAACGGAAACACCGACATGATCCCGCTCAGCGACGCGAGCGATCCGCCGAGCTCGTTCTGCAGCGACGGCAACGTGGCGGCATCTGCCGCGACAGGCGCTTCGGTCATCTCCACCTCCGTTGCGGCGGCCGCGCGCAACGGGATGCCTCACGCGGCCGCAATCGGACTGGCCCACATGATACAAATTGAAGTTCACTTCAAGTAAAGGGGTAACGTGCGCAACGATGCGTTTCGGCGATCATGGCAATCGGTCGGTACGACAGCGGTGAACGAAGTCGTCGCCCGAGCATGCATCGAACCGCACCGCCCGCTGCCGTTCGTCTCACGATTCGTCTCATTGCGTTGAGACGAACGTCCCGGCGTCTCACCCGATCCGCTTTTTCGCACATGCAGCAAATTCCACGCGCCTTTCTCGTCCGATCGTCGCCGGCCGACGCAGGAACGCGTGCTGCGCCGCACGCTTTCTCACCCGCCCGATCACCGTAACCGGCATCGATTCACGCTGGCCCCGTTCCTGCATACCGGTCGAGCGCGCAATCGCGCGACGGGCGTCCCGGCAGCCACGCCATGCGCCCGACGACAACCTGACGGAGACTGCAACGTGAATACACCGGCACCGATCACCGCCCGCAGCATGAAAGCCGCCGTCTGGCGCGGCCGCCACGACATCCGCGTCGAAGAGGTTCCCGTTCCGGAGCGCCCGCCGGCTGGCTGGGTCACGATTCGCGTGCACTGGTGCGGCATCTGCGGCTCCGACCTGCACGAATACGTCGCCGGGCCCGTATTCATCCCGGTCGATGCGCCGCATCCGCTGACGGGCCTGAAGGGTCAGTGCATCCTCGGGCACGAGTTCAGCGGCGAGATCGCCGAACTCGGCGCGGGCGTATCCGGCTTTGCTGTCGGCGACCGCGTGACGGCCGACGCCTGCCAGCATTGCGGTACCTGCTGGTATTGCCGGCACGGCCTGTACAACATCTGCGAGAACCTCGCGTTCACCGGGCTGATGAACAACGGCGCGTTCGCCGAATTCGTCAACGTGCCGGCCGAGCTGCTGTACAAGCTGCCCGACAACTTCCCGACCGAGGCCGGCGCGCTGATCGAGCCGCTCGCGGTCGGGCTGCATGCGGTGAAGAAGGCCGGCAACATCGTCGGGCAGACCGTCGTCGTGGTCGGCGCCGGCACGATCGGCCTGTGCACGATCATGTGTGCGAAGGCCGCGGGCGCCGGGCGCGTGATCGCGCTGGAGATGTCGGCCGCGCGCAAGCAGAAGGCGCTGGAAGTCGGCGCGAGCGTCGTCATCGATCCGAAGACGTCCGACGCGATCGCGGAAGTCAAGGCGCTGACGGGCGGCTACGGCGCCGACGTGTCGTTCGAATGCATCGGGCACACGGCCACCGCGAAGCTCGCGATCGACGTGATCCGCAAGGCCGGCAAGTCGGTGATGGTCGGCATCTTCGAGGAGCCGACGCCGTTCAACTTCTTCGACATCGTGTCGACCGAGAAGGAAGTGATCGGCTCGCTCGCCTACAACGGCGAATTCGCGGACGTGATCCGCTTCATCGCGGACGGCCGCATCGACGTGCAGCCGCTCATCACCGGACGCATCGCGCTCGGCGACATCGTCGCGCACGGGTTCGAGGAACTGGTCAATCACAAGGACCGGAACGTGAAGATCATCGTTCAGCCTGCCGTTTCCTGACAGCGCGCGTATCGCCATTTCGCTGTCGAGCGTCGCCCGATTCCCGGGCGACGTGTCCGAGTGCCTCCCGCCCGATTTCCTCCCTGCCGTCATCCGACGCGATCCGCATCCCGTGCTCCACCCCGGACACGCCGTCAAATAACTTTCGCAATCCAAACAATCAAGCACGACGCACCACGCGCCTGACGCGTGATCAGGGTTTCTCCCGATCGCGCACGTTCGACCGGTGTCGACAGGACGGAGGCGCAAGGCACCACGGTCACGATCACGCTGCCGGCGGCCGCCAACGCGTGACGAAGCGTGCCACCGCTGCTGCGCGCGATTCTTGGATATACTGGACCGAACCCTTTTCGGGGCGACCGGAGGCCACCACGTCCTTCGCGCGTTCGCCCCAATCTGCGTGGAATTGCGCACCGTGAAACCGCGAGCCGGACTGATACTCGAACTTTTCGTCAACCTCGTGCTGCCGTGGGTGGCCTACCGGGTCGCGCAGCCGCAGTTCGGCGATACCGGCGCGCTGTACGCGTCGGCGGTTCCGCCGATCATCTGGTCGATCGTCGAATTCGTCCGCTCGCGCCGCGTCGACGCGGTGGCGGCCATCGTGCTGCTCGGCATCGCGCTGTCGATCATCGGCATGGCGCTCGGCGGCAGCCCGCGTACATTGCTGATGCGCGAATCGCTCGCGTCGGGCACGATCGGCGTCGTGTTCCTGCTGTCGCTGTTTCGCGAGCGCCCGCTGATCTTCTATCTCGCCCGCGCGACCGTGGCCCGCGAGATGGACGGCGGCGCCGCGCACTTCGAAGCGGTCTGGGCCGCGCAACCGGGGCTGCGGCAGATGCTGCGCCGGATGACGTTCGTGTGGGGCGGCTTCATGACGCTGGAAATGCTGCTGCGCTGCTGGATGGTGATGACCTGGCCGGTCGAGCGCGTGCTGGTCGTGTCGCCGATCGTCGGCTACACCGTGTTCGGCTGCCTGCTGGCCTGGACGTTCTGGTACCGGCGGCGGATGCGCGTGCGCAACAGCGTCGACATTCCGGGCCGCAGCGGCGTCACCGAGACCGCCGGCCGCTGACGCCCGGCCTGCCCGCCGACGCCCCATCGTCGTCGGCCCGGCGGCAGTCCCTGCGGCTGCTGTATGATGCGCGGCGTCCCGTCCGACCCAAGCCTGTCCCATCATGTCCCTTTCGCTCCTTCCGTGTGCCACGATCTGGCTGGCCCTGTTCGCGGCCGCCGCATTCGCGTGGCAGCGCCCGCTGCACGGCCTGAGCATCATCCTGGCCGGGTTCGGCTATGCGGTCGCGCTGGCGTTCGGCAAGCTCGGGGCAGCCGCACTGGCGCCGCTCGCGCTGCTGGCCGCAGCCGCGTGGGGCGTGTGGCCCGCGCGCCCGCTCGCGGTGCGGATCGCCGCGCACGCCGTGTTTGCCGCGCTGGCGATCGCACTGAGCCTGCATCTGATCCCCGGATTCCACAATCCGCTCGTGATCGGCCCGACGCGCTTCACGCCGGACGCCGTGCCGTTCACGATGTACCTGAATCTCGACAAGCCGCTGGTTGGCCTGTGGCTGCTGTGGGTGCTGCCATGGGTCGCGCCCGACGTCGCGCTGTCGCGCGCGCTTCGCACCGGCGCGCTGGCGGCCGTCGCGACGGCGGCCGCGTGCCTGGCCGGCGCGCTGGCGTTCGGGATGGTCGGCTGGGCGCCCAAGTGGCCGGCGTCGGGCTGGCTGTGGCTCGTGAACAACCTGCTGCTCGTGACGCTTGCCGAGGAAGCGCTGTTCCGCGGCTACGTGCAAGGCGGGCTGACGCGCGCGCTCCGCGCGTTCTCATGGGGCCCGTGGGTCGCGCTCGCGGTCGGCGCGGTGCTGTTCGGCGCCGCGCACGCGGCCGGCGGCTGGCAATGGATCGTGCTGGGCACGGTGGCCGGCGCCGGCTACGGGCTCGCATGGCGGCGCGGCGGACTGCTTGCGTCCGCCATCACGCATGCCGGGTTGAACGTCGTCCACTTCGGCCTGTTCACCTACCCGATGCTCGCCGCCGCACGCTGAACGCGCTGCGCGGCGGCGCCTGCAATACCGCTCAGTCGAACCCGGCGACCGCGTGCGGCACGTACGGGCGTTCGAGCGTCGCGATCTCGTCGTCGGTCAGCTTCAGCGCGAGCGCACCGAGTGCGTCGTCCAGCTGCTGCGGCTTCGAGATGCCGACGATCGGCGCGGTCACGCCGTGCTTTTGCGCCACCCATGCCAGCGCGACCTGCGCCCGCGGCACGTTGCGCGCGGCGGCGATCGCCGCCACGGCCTCGACGACGGCCTTGTCCGCGTCGATCGTCGCGTCGTACAGCTGCTTGGCGACTTCGTCCTTCTGCTGCCGTTCCGACGATTCGTCCCAGTTGCGCGTCAGGCGGCCGCGTGCGAGCGGGCTCCACGGAATCACCGCGATGCGTTCGTCCGCGCACAGCGGCAGCATTTCGCGCTCTTCTTCCCGATACAGCAGGTTCAGGTGGTTCTGCATGCTGACGAAGCGGGTCCAGCCGTTCTCCTTTGAAATGTGCAGCGCCTTCGCGAACTGCCACGCGAACATCGACGATGCGCCGATATAGCGCGCCTTCCCGGCCTTCACGACGTCGTGCAGCGCCTCGAGCGTCTCCTCGATCGGCGTGCCGTAGTCCCAGCGGTGGATCTGGTAGAGGTCGACGTAATCGGTGCCGAGCCGCTTCAGGCTCTGGTCGATGTCGGTCATGATCGCCTTGCGCGACAGGCCGGCGCCGTTCGGCCCCGGGCGCATCCGGTAGAACACCTTGGTCGCGATCACGACATCGTCGCGCTTCGTGAAATCGCGCAGCGCACGACCGACGATCTCCTCCGACGTGCCGTCCGAATACATGTTCGCGGTATCGAAGAAATTGATGCCGGCTTCGACCGCCCGCTGGATGATCGGGCGGCTCTCCGCTTCCGGCAACGTCCACGGATGCGTGCCGCGCAACGGCTCGCCGAACGTCATGCAACCCAGCACCAGCTTCGACACGTCCAGCCCGGTCGACCCGAATTTCACATATTCCATTGCACGCCTCGCCACTCAAGTTGGGATTGCGGCCGGATGCGCGCCGCGCATCCGCCAGACGTCGCATGGTATCCCGCATGCCGCGAACGCGTATGACCGCGCGTCGCGTGCAGGCTGCGTGAAAGAATAAACCTCGAAGGATGAACCGGAAGGCGCCGGTTACTTTGCCTGGTCGGCGATCGGCTGCAGGAACGCGGAGAAGCCAGTCAACATGATCTGCACGCCGATGCACAGCAGCAGGAATGCCGACACGCGCTTCGCGACCTTGGTCCCTTCGCTGCCGAGATAGCGCGCGAGCAGCGCGGAGCGGCTGTAGACCTGCCAGATCACGACCGCGACGAGCACGGAGACGGCGATCGACACGATGCTCGACAGCATGAACTCCGACAGCTTGTGCGTGCGGTTCGCGTTCAGCGCGATCGCGGTGGCGATCGAGCCGGGGCCGACCGTCAGCGGCACGGTCAGCGGGAAGAACGCCCGCGTCATGATCGCGTTCGCGTCGATCGGCTTGACCGGCGTATCGCCGCCGCCGGGGCCGTCGGGCTCGTTCAGCATCTGCCAGCCCGCCACGGCAACCGCGAAGCCGCCGCCGATCCGCAGCGCTTCCATCGAGATCCCGAAGAAATGCAGCACCGGCGTGCCGGCGAAGAACGCGACCAGCAGCACGACGAACGAGTTGAATGCGACCTTCCGCGCGAGCAGGTCGCGCTCGTGCTCGGTCAACGCCTCGGTCCGTTCGAGAAACAGGAACGCGATGCCGATCGGATTGATGATGCCGATCAGGCCGGTGAAGCCGAACAGGATCTCGGAGATAAGGCGGTTGACGATCATCGGGCGAAGCATCGGACGGGGCTGGGCCGGCAGCGCGCCGGGGGTCACGCATTGTAGAGCAAGCGCCCGGGCCCGAGACGCAATTTGCGGCCGGGCCCGTTTCGCCGTCGATCGTGGTCGCGCCGCCTTACTCGGCGGGCGCCTCCCAGGCCGGCGGCCGCTTCGCGAAGAACGCGGCGAAGCCCTCCTTTGCTTCCGCCATCGCCCGCACGCGGGAGATCGTCTGCGCGGTGAATGCCGCACGCTCTTCCGACGGCGGATACTCGCCGATCGCGTCGAAGAAGCGCTTGATCTCCGTCAGCGCGTTCGGGCCGTTGCGGCCCAGTTCGGCAAGCGTCCGGTCGAGCGTTGCGTCGAGCGCATCGAGCGGCACGGCCTGGTGGATCAGGCCGATCGCCACGGCCTCGGCGGCGCCGAGTTGCGTCGCGGTCAGCGCAAGCCGGCGTGCCTGGCGCTGGCCAACCGCCTCGACCAGATACGGGCCGATCACGGCCGGCAGGATCCCGAAGCGTGCCTCGCTGACCGAAAAGCGCGCGTGGTCGCTCGCGATCACGATGTCGCAGGCCGCGCACAGGCCGACGCCGCCGCCGAACGCATGGCCCTGCACACGCGCCACCGTCGGTTTCGGGCACTGCCGGATCGCGCGCATCATCGCGGCGAAGCGCTCGGCGTCGCGCAGGTTCGCGGCCGCGTCGTTCGCGCTCGCGCGCTGCATCCACTGCAGGTCGGCGCCCGCGCAGAACGCACGACCGTCCGAGCGCAGCACGATCGCGCGCACGTCGTCGCGCCGGCCGAGCGCCGTGAACGCATCGGTCAGCTCGGCGATCATCGTCTCGTCGAACGCGTTGAGCACGTCGCCGCGCTGCAGCGCGACGGTCGCGATGCCGCGCGCATCGACCGCGACGGCCAGGGTCTTCAATCCATCCATCGAACAGGTTTCCTCGGGTAGAACGGTCAATCTCGGAATCAGGCAGCCTGGCGGCGGTCGATCACGCGCCGAGCCTTGCCGGTCGCGGTCGCGGGAATCCCGCCGGCCGCCAGCACCGTCACGCCGGACGACACGCCGACCATCGTCTTGATCCGGTGCTGCAACTCGCGCGCAAGCGCCGCGCGATCGCCGGCGGTAACGGACGCGGCCACCTCGGAGCGCAGCTCGACCGCAAGGTCGAGGCGGTCCATGTGACCGTCGCGCGACAGCGTGATCTGGAACTGGCCCGACAGTTGCGGCAGCGCGACGACGATCTCCTCGATCTGGCTCGGGAACACGTTCACGCCGCGCACGATCAGCATGTCGTCGGAGCGGCCGGTAATCTTCGCGAGCCGGCGCATCGCGCGCGCGGTCGGCGGCAGCAGCGCGGTGAGGTCGCGCGTGCGGTAGCGGATCACCGGCATCGCTTCCTTCGTCAGCGACGTGAACACCAGCTCGCCGTGGCTGCCGTCGGGCAGCACTTCGCCCGTCACGGGATCGATGATCTCCGGGTAGAAATGGTCTTCCCAGATCACCGGGCCGTCCTTCGTCTCGACGCATTCGCACGCGACGCCCGGGCCCATCACTTCCGACAGCCCGTAGATGTCGAGCGCGTCGATGCCCACGCGCGTTTCCACTTCCTCGCGCAGCGCCTGCGTCCACGGCTCGGCACCGAAGATGCCGATCTTCAGCGACGACTCGGCCGGGTCCATCCCCTGCCGCACCATCTCGTCGATCAGGTTCAGCATGTACGACGGCGTGACGAGGATGATCTTAGGCTCGAAATCGCGGATCAGCTGCACCTGCTTCTCGGTCTGGCCGCCCGACATCGGCACGACCATGCAGCCGAGCCGCTCCGCGCCGTAGTGAATCCCGAGGCCGCCCGTGAACAGCCCATAGCCGAACGCGTTGTGCAGCGTGTCGCCCGGGCGGCCGCCGGCCGCGCGGATCGAGCGCGCGGTCACGTTCGCCCACGTATCGATGTCGCGCGCGGTGTAGCCGACCACCGTCGGCTTGCCCGTCGTGCCGCTCGACGCATGGACGCGCACGACCTGCTCGCGCGGCACCGCGAAGAGCCCGAACGGATAGTTGTCGCGCAGGTCGCTCTTCGTCGAGAACGGGAATTTCGCGAGATCGGCAAGCGACTTCAGGTCGTCCGGATGCACGCCGGCCGCGTCGAACGTGCGGCGATAGTGCGGAACGTTGTCGTACGCGTGACGCAGCGACCACTTGAGGCGCTCGAGCTGCAGCGCCTGCAGTTCGTCGCGGCTGGCGGTCTCGATCGGCTCGAGGGCGGCGGCGGGATGCGTCGGGTGAGTCATCGGGGTGCTCCTCCAATGGAGTGATGTCGTTATCGTGTTCGAAGTCACGGGGCCGGCGGCTGCGACCGGAACGTGCGGCCGGCCGCATGCAGCGCGGCGAGCCGCGGCGACACGCGATAGCGGTCCTCGCCGTAGCTCGCCGCGAGGTTCGACAGCACGCGATGCACGCGGCCGATGCCGATCGCATCGGCCCACGCGAGCGGGCCGCACGGGTAGTTCACGCCCTTCTCCATCGCGAGATCGAGATCGGCGGGCGAGCACACGCCCTGGTTCACCGTGTCGGCCGCCTCGTTCGCGAGCATCGCGACGGTGCGCATCGCGACCATCCCCGGCACGTCGCCGACGCCGACGACGCGCAAGCCCGCCTGCTGGAACAGGCCGACCGCATCCGCATAGGCCGCGTCGCTGCACTGGAGCGCGCGCGTCAGCGCGACGAGCCCGGCCTGCGCGTAATCGCGCGCAAGATCGACGAGCACGAGATCGGCCACGCCAGCCTGCGCGGCGCGGACGGTGGCCGTGCGGCCGTCGGTCAGCGCGATCGACGCGCGGCCGGCCGTCGCGAGCAGGTCGTCCGCCTGCGCGCCGGCCTGCCGGGCACCCGCGATGCGTTCGGCGAAGCGCGCCTGCAACGCCGCGGCCGGGCCATCCTGCGCGTACAGCACGACGTCGGCCGGCGCGGCGCGCGGCGGTTCGAGATCGGGCGCGGGCGGCGTCGCACCGTCCGCATACGAATAGAAGCCGCGCCCCGACTTGCGCCCGAGGAAGCCCGCGTTCACGAGTTCCTGCTGGATCAGCGACGGCGTGTAGCGCGGATCGTTGAAGTACGCGCGGAACACCGATTCGGTGACCGCGAAATTCACGTCGTGGCCGATCAGGTCCATCAGCTCGAACGGCCCCATCCGGAAGCCGCCGGCTTCGCGCATCACCGCGTCGATCGAGGCCGGCGCGCCGCCCTGCTCGTTCAGCACGCGCAGCGCCTCCGCGTAGTACGGCCGCGCGACGCGGTTCACAATGAAGCCGGGTGTCGATTTCGCCATCACGGGCTGCTTGCCCCACGCGGCAGCGGTCGCATGGAGCACTTGCGCGACCTCGGGTGCGGTCGCCAGCCCGCTGACCACTTCGACGAGCGCCATCAGCGGCGCCGGGTTGAAGAAATGCAGCCCGGCGACCCGCTGCGGCACGCGCAGCCCGGCCGCGATCGACGTGATCGAGATCGACGACGTGTTGGTCGCGAGCATGCACGCGTCGTCGACATGGCCTTCGAGCGTCGCGAAGATCTCGCGCTTCACGTCGAGCCGCTCGGCCGCCGCCTCGACGACCAGCGCGGCGCCCGCGAAGTCGGCCAACGCACGCACCGCGCGGATCCGGTTGCCGGCAGCGTCGGCCTGTGCCGGTTCGAGCCGGCCTTTCTCCGCGAGTCGCGCGAACTGTGCGCGGATGCCGGCCAGCGCCTTGTCGCAGGCTGCTTCGCTCAGGTCGTACAGCAGCACCGTGTGCCCGGCCGCGGCCGCGACCTGCGCAATGCCCGCGCCCATCGCGCCGGCTCCGATCACGCCGACGATGGCCGACGACGCCAACGCGCCCGAGTTCACCGATTGTGCAGAGGAAACAGCCATCGCTTGCGATCCGTCATGAAGTGGAGGTGCGAGCGATTATAAACCGACCGGTCGGTAGATTTATGTCAGGGCGTGCCCGAATTCGTCGTGCAAGAGACCGTTCCGGAGACTGCAAAGATAAAAAATTGAAAGATCGGGGCACTTTTTATCAACCGAAAGGTCAACGTAAGGGTTCGAATATGAGATAGCGACCCCCGAACGCCTGATAAAATTCGACAAACCGCCGGATTTCAGGGGGAAACCGCGTGTCACGTCGCTACCGCCGTCCGTCACCGGCCGCCCTGTCGGCGCCGGAACCGCGCCTCCGGCCCGCGCGTCGTCACGTGTACCGCCTCGCCGTCAGCGGGCAGCCGCATCGAACCACCGTTTCATCCAGCGACGGGCTTCGGCCCGCCCGCGCCCCTCGCCGCCTCACGGCAGCGAATCCAGGGCAGCGCCGTTGCGTGCTGCCGCCCTTTCTGTTTCATCGTCCTCGTTCGGCGGATAGTACGGCCGGGCTTCGTCAACCCGTGACGGCGCGTCGCGCGCCGCCACTCGCATAAGGAAACCCTCCATGCCGCTCTCGTCCAACCAGCTCCCGCGCTGGACCCTCTGGGCCCCGCTTGCCGCGTGGCTGGTACTCGCGCTGTCGCGCGCGGTGCCGGCCGAAGGCCTCGTCATCGCGGTGTTCGCCGCCGCGCTCGCCGGCGCCGTGTTCGCCGCCGTCCACCATGCGGAAGTCGTCGCGCACCGCGTCGGCGAACCGTTCGGCACGCTCGTGCTCGCGGTCGCCGTGACCGTCATCGAGGTCGCGCTGATCGTGTCGGTGATGCTCGGCGCGGGCCCCGAGAAATCGGGCCTCGCGCGCGACACCGTGTTCGCCGCGGTGATGATCATCTGCAACGGCATCGTCGGCATCTGCCTGCTGGTCGGTGCGTGGAAGCACGGCGAACAGGACTTCCAGGGGCGCGGCGCCAGCAAGGCGCTCGCGGTGCTCGCGTCGCTGTCGGTGCTGTCGCTCGTGATGCCGAACTACCTGAACGCCGCGCCGGGCCCGTTCTTCTCGAAATCGCAGCTCGCGTTCGCCGGCGTCGCATCGCTCGTGCTGTACGGCGCGTTCGTGTTCGTGCAGACCGTGCGCCATCGCGACTACTTCCTCGCCGAGCACGACAGTGCAAACGAGGCGGTGCACGCGGCGGCGCCGAGCAACCGCACCGCCGTGATCAGCATGATCCTGCTGTTCGCGAGCCTCGTCGCGGTCGTGCTGCTCGCGAAGCTGCTGTCGCCGGCGGTCGAACACGCGGTGCTGAAGCTCGGGGCGCCCGAAGCCGCGGTCGGCATCGTGATCGCCGCGCTCGTGCTGCTGCCGGAAGGGCTCGCGGCCGTCACCGCCGCGCGCGCGAACCGTCTGCAGACCAGCATGAACCTCGCGCTCGGTTCCGCGCTCGCGAGCATCGGGCTCACGATCCCGACCGTCGCGGCCGTGTTCATTTGGGTCGGCCAGCCGCTCACGCTCGGCATCGGCGCGATGGAAACGGTCCTGCTCGCGCTCACGCTGCTGGTCAGCACGCTCACCCTCAGCCAGGGGCGCACGACGGTGCTGCACGGCGTCGTGCACCTCGCGCTGTTCGCCGCGTACCTGTTCCTGTCCATCACCCACTGACGTCCGAATGCACGCGGCCCGGCGGATTCTCTTCGCCGGGCCGCGGGCCGTCTTTCACGTCCCTTCACCTTCCTTCATTCACGCCACGCCGCTGTTACCGGGCCGGAATCACGAGATGCTGGCCGGCCAGGATCAGGTTCGGGTTCGCGAGGTTGTTGCGGCGCTGGATCTCGCGATAGCGCTGGCCGCTGCCGAGCTTGCTCGCCGCGATCAGGTTCAGCGTGTCGCCCGCCTTCACCACGTATGTGAGCTCGCCCGATGCGGCCGCGGTCGTCACCGCCTGGTCGCTGACGAAGTACTTGCGCAGCAGCTCGAGATACTGCGGCGACTGCCGGAGCTTCGCGATCGCGGCGTTCAGGTAGATCAGCAAGTCCTGGTCGTCGGCGCGCACGCCGATCTTGTACGCGATGTTCGAGCCGTCGAGCTTGGTCACCGCGAATTTCAGGTCGGTGTTTTTGATCGAGCTGACCGCAAACGGATAGTCGTAGATGAACGCGTCGACCGTACGGCCGTCGACGCTCTTCGCGATGAACGCCGGATCGGAATCGTCGACCTCGACGAAGTGCACGTTCGGATACTGGCGCGTGACGAACGCGCGCACGTCGGGGTCGCCCTTCAGGATGCCGACCGTCTTCCCGGCGAGATCGTCGGTCGAGCGGATCGCCGAGCCCTGACGCACGATCAGCGAATAGCCGAAATCGTCGACGTACGGCACCGAATAGACGACGCCGGCCGGCGAGTTGTCCGGGAACGTCAGCCCATCCATCGCAACGTCGACCACGTGGTTCCCCTTCGCATCCGTATCGAGCAGCTGCTTCGGCACGCCGGGGTACGTATCGACCTCGTGACGCGTATCGACGACGACCGGCTTGCCGCCGTGCGAGAACGACGGATCCGCGAACAGCAGCCGCGCGAATTCGACGTTGAAGCCGTGCGGTGTGCCCTTGTCCTCGCCGAAGAACGGCTCGCTCGGGTTCTGCACCGAGATCCTGACGATGCCGTTTTCGGCAATCGATTTCAGCGTGCTGGCCTGCGGCGTGAAGCCGGCCGGCAGCACGTTGGCGGATGTCGGCGTCTGCGCGGACCGGCCAGTGTCGACATTTTGTGCGGACGTCGACGACGGCGCCGCGTCATGCGCGGGAATCAGCGTCGACAGGCCGCCCTGATGCACGATCCATACGCCGACGAGCACGACCAGAAACGCAATTGCGCCAAGAAGTTTTTTCATGGTTGAGGGCCTGCGGGAAGTTATTGTTGTTTGGACGGCAACTGGGCGGGGTTCGCCGCATCGAGCCCGGGCGCGCGGCCGCCGTTCAACACCGCCTGCTGTTGCGCCTGCTTGACCTCGGGGTTATCCATCAGCGACGTCTCCATCTCGGAGAACGCCTTGTTGACCGAGCGCATCACCGAATCGACGGCCACGTCGGTCTTGATCTGCTCGAACGTATCGGACGCCTGCCGGCCCGCGAGCTTGTTCATCTGCTGCGCCGCCTGCGACATGTCCCACATCGCCTTCGCGCGGTCGATCGCCGATGCGAAATTCTTCAGTTCGACCTGCACCTGCTTGTAGCGGCCCTCGCGGAACGCGAGCAGCTGCTTCATCGTGTCGAGCTGCGCCCGGAAGCGCGGCGCGTCGTCCGGGTACTGCTTCTCGAACAGCTCCGTCTTGCTCTCGAAGTTCTTCACCTCGGTACGGAACGCGGTGATGCTGTCTGCGAACTTCTGCGCGTCCTGGCGCTTTTCCGCGAGCTGGTTGATCAGCGTCTCGATCGGATTCGACTGCGCCTCCTCGACGATCATCTTCACCTTCTGGTTCGCGAGCTTCATCGCGACGACCGGCGCCAGATAGATCGCGCCGAGACCGATCACGCCCGCCGCGACCAGCGCGATCACCCCCTTCAGGATGAACAGCGCGGCCGGTGCCGCGATCGCGACGCCGGCGACGATGATCGCCCACTTGATCAGCTTGACCTTGCCGCTCCCCGAACTGCCGTTTGCTTCATTTGAAAGCTGCGACATGAGTTTTTCTCCTTGAACCTCGAACCGGACTGCGTACGTTTGCTTTTTCAAATGCAATCGAAATGCTTCGGACTCCGGTGCCGCCCGGCAATCAGGAAAGCCGGCGGCGCAATACCAGGACGGACGCGTGCGGACGTCACGAGACGCCGGTGTAGGCGCCGTTCGGGATGCGGTGATCGGGGGTAGCGGGCGGCGATGCGATGCGGCGGGCCGCACTGGCGCCGTTCATCGTCGCGGCCAGCGCGCGGACGGGAAAGTGTACCGGCGCGCAGGTACGAACGGGATGACGGATACGTGACGCGACGGGCGTCGGGTGAAGCGTCGTTGCGGCGCGCGGATGGATGCGGCGCCGGCATTCCGGTACGAAGGCGTAAAGGCTCATCGTTGTTCTTTTGCGTGTCGCGGGTGCAGGAACCGCGCGGCCGGCGCGTCCCGCTCCAAATGCACGGACGTATCCTGCGCCGACCGGCATGCAGCGTCAAGCGGTCGGTATGGAGCCCCTCGTCGGGCTGACAGCGCCCCTGGCGTTCGTGCCGCCCGCCGCGAAGCACGCGCATGACGGCATGCTTTCGAAATTGCAAGGATTCCTGTCGTCGGCGCGTGCGCCGCTCGCTCAGGATTGCTTGTCGTCGCGGCGCCGCAAGCTTCCGGATTGAAAGCTTGTGACACGATGCGACCGCGCGACGCCGCTACGCTGCGCCGCCGCCTTGTTCCTGTGCGAGAAACCGCTCGACCATCGCGTTGAACACCGGCAGCGCCGGATTGTCGTTGTCCGCGCGCCACGCGAGATACAGCTCGGCTGCGACATTGACGCCCGCCAGCGGCCGGAACACCACGCCGTCGACATGAAGCTCGCGCGCCGACGCCGGCACCAGCGCCGCGCCGAGCCCCGCACGCACGAGGCCGAGGATCGTATGCGTCTGCCCGACGTAGTGCAGGTAGTTCGGCAGGCGCCCGGCGCCCGCGAACATCCCCGAGATCATGTCGTGGAAGTACTTCCCCTCGTTCGGCGAATATGCGATGAACGGCTGCCGGTCGAGTTCGTCGGGGCCGATCTGCTCGTAGGCGGCAAGCGGCGCGCCTTGCGCCACCGCGACGAGCATCGGTTCGCGCTGCACGAGCCGGTATTCGAGCGGCTGGCGCGCGGCGCGCTGCCGCACGAAACCGGCGTCGAGCATCCGCGATGCGAGCGCATCGATCTGCACGGTCGACACCATCTCGCGCAATTCGACGTCGACGTCCGGCAGCGCATGCGCCGCGTGCGCGAGCAGCACCGGAATCATCCGGTACGCGCTGACAGCCGTGAAACCGAGCGTGATGCGGCCGGCCCCGCCGTGCGCGACGCGCTGCGCGGCCTGCTCGGCCCGGGCGGAGAATTCGAGGATGTGCCGCGCGTCGCGCAGGAAGCGCTCGCCGGCCGCGGTCAGGCTGACCTGCCGGCTGCTGCGCTCGAGCAACGCGATGCCGAGTGCGTGCTCGAGCAGCTGGATCTGCCGGCTCAGCGGCGGCTGGGTCATGAAGAGCCGTTTGGCCGCACGGCCGAAATGCAGTTCCTCGGCCACCGCGACGAAGCAGCGAAGCTGGTGCAGTTCAATCATCCAATTCTTGAATCAATCGATAGTCTTTTGATGTTAGACCGATATCGATGCGATTTCTATACTCGGTTCCACCCGATGCGCGGCCCGCGCCGCGCACGACGACCGAGACCTTCATGACCATCGACATCCTGCTGACCCAGCCGCTCCCCGCCACCATCGACGCCGAACTGTCCGCCCGTTACACGGTGCATCGGCTGCACGCGGCCGAAGACCCGGACGCGTTGCTCGATCGCGTGGCGTCGCGCATTCGCGGCGTCGTGACCGGCGGCGCGAACGGCCTGTCCGCCGCGCTGATGGACCGGCTGAGCGCGCTCGAGATCGTCGCGATCAGCGGCATCGGCACCGACGCGGTCGATCTCGACCGCGCCCGCGCACGCGGTATCCACGTGACGACCACCCCCGACGTGCTGACCGACGACGTCGCCGACATGGCGCTGGGGCTGATCCTGATGACGCTGCGCGACCTCGGCGCCGGCGAGCGGATCGTGCGTGCCGGCCGCTGGGGCAAGACGGCCCAGCCGCTCGCGACGCAGGTCACCGGCAAGCGGCTCGGCATCGTCGGGCTTGGCCGCGTCGGGCGCGCGATCGCGCAGCGCGCGCAGGCGTTCCGGATGCCCGTCAGCTACTTCGGCCCGCGCGAGCATCGCGACAGCGGCTATCGCTACGTGCCCGACCTCGCCGCGCTCGCGCGCGACAGCGACGTGCTCGTGATCGCGGCATCGGCCGACCACGGCAACGTGCTCGTGACGGCCGACGTGCTCGCCGCGCTCGGCCCCAAAGGATTCCTGATCAATGTCGCGCGCGGCAAGCTGGTCGACGAAGCCGCGCTCGTCCGTGCGCTCGCCGACGGCACGATCGCCGGCGCCGGCCTCGACGTGTTCGCGAACGAACCGCACGTGCCGGCCGCGCTACTCGAACTCGACCGCGTCGTCGTACAGCCGCACCGCGCGAGCGCCACGCATGAAACGCGCGAGGAAATGGGCCGGATCGTGCTCGCCAACCTCGCCGCGTGCTTCGCGGGCCAGCGCCCGCCGACCAGCGTCACGCGCTGAACGCCGCGCGGCCGCCTCGTTACAACACCGGATGCCTCCGCCCGACGGAGGCCAGGAGACACGCATGTCCAATCGATCCAGCGGCGGCGCCCTCGCCGCGTCGCCCGCCGCCTCGCGCACGATCGGCCGCGTCCGCTATGCGGTCCTCACGCTGATTTTCGCGGTCACCGTCGTCAACTACGCGGACCGCGCGACGATGTCGATTGCCGGCACCGGCGTCGCGCACGATCTCGGCCTGACGCCCGTGCAGCTCGGCATCGTCTTTTCGGCGTTCGCGTGGGCCTACGCGATCGGCCAGATCCCGGGCGGCTGGCTGCTCGATCGCTTCGGCGCACGGCGCGTGTACGGCCTGAGCCTGCTGCTGTGGTCGGTCTTCACGATGCTGCAGGGCACGGTCGGCTGGCTCGCCGTGCAGGGTGCGGCCGCGACGCTCGCGCTGTTCGTGATGCGCTTCATGCTCGGCCTCGTCGAATCGCCGGCGTTCCCGGCCAATTCGCGGATCGTCGCCTGCTGGTTCCCGACCGCCGAACGCGGCACCGCGTCGGCCCTGTTCAATTCCGCGCAGTACATGGCCGTCGTGCTGTTCACGCCGGCAATGGCCTGGCTCACCCACGCACTCGGCTGGGAGCATGTGTTCCTGTGGATGGGGCTGCTCGGCATCGCGCTCGCCGCGCTGTGGTTCGCGTGGTATCGCGAGCCGCACGGGCACCCGCGCGTGACGGATGCCGAGCGCGACTACCTGCGCGCCCACGGCGCGCTCGTCGATCTCGAGGCGAACCGCGTGCGCCAACGGCCGCGTGTTTCGTGGCACGACGCATCGCAACTGTTCCGCCACCGGAACCTGTGGGCGATCTATATCGGTCAGTACTGCATCACGGCGCTCACGTACTTCTTCATCACGTGGTTTCCGATCTACCTGATCAAGGGACGCGGGATGACGATCATGGAAGCCGGCTGGGTTGCCGCGCTGCCGGCAATCTGCGGGTTCACGGGCGGCGTGCTCGGCGGCGTGCTGTCGGACTGGCTGATCCGGCGCGGCATGCATCCGTCGAAGGCGCGCAAGACGCCGTTCGTCGCGGGGATGGCGATGGCGACGCTGCTCGTGCTCGCGAACGGCGCGTCGTCGAACGCGGTCGTGATCGCGTTGATGACGATCGCGTTCTTCGGCAAGGGGCTCGCGGCGGTCGGCTGGGCCGTGCTCGCCGATACGGCGCCCGAAGGCATGGTCGGACTGAGCGGCGGCGTGTTCAACGGCCTCGGCAACATCGCCGGGATCGTCACGCCGCTCGTGATCGGCTACTTCGTCGCCAGCACCGGCTCGTTCGCCGGCGCGTTGTGGTTCGTCGCCGCGCACGGGCTGATCGGCATCGCCGCCTACGCATGGCTCGCGGGCCGCTTCGAGCGGATCCGCATCACGCCGGCGGCCTGAGCCGCGCAGCGGCCCGCACGTGCGCCGTCACGCGCGCTTGCGGCCGCCCGGCGCATGTTCGGTCGTCAGCCTGTCGAGTTCGCGCAGGTCGTTCTCCAGCGCGGGCGTGAGCGTCGTGCGCAGGTGCTCGAGGAACGTACGGATCTTCGCGTCGAGATAGCGGCGCGTCGCGTAGACGGCATACACGCTCACCGTCTGCAGCCGGTACTCCGGCAGCACGCGGATCAGCCGCCCCGCGCGGATGTCGTCGAGCACCGTATACAGCGCGACGCACGCGATCCCGCGCCCAGCGCGGACCGCGACGCACAGCGCGTCCGGCACGTTGACCTGGAACGGCGCCGGCTGCAGTTCGTAGACGGCTTCCTCGCCGTCGCTGCGCTCGAGCCGCCATTCGCTGGCCGGCGAGGCCGGCGTGTCGAGACGCAGGCACACGTGGTTCGGCAATTCGCCAGGCGTCTGCGGCGTGCCGTGCCGCGCCAGGTATTCGCGCGACGCGACGAGCACGCTGCAGCTCGTGCCGCAGGTCTGCGCGACATAGCCCGAATCGGGCAGTTGCGACGCCGTCACAATCGACACGTCGTAGCCCTCCTCGACGAGATTCGGCATCCGCTGTGCGAGCGTCAGCTCGACCGACACGTCGGGGTTGTCCTCCTGGTAGCGGACGATCGACGACACGACATGACTCTGCCCGAGCCCCGTCATCGCATGGATGCGCATCTTGCCGCTCGGCCGCAGCAGCGCGTTGCGCGCCTCCGCGTTCGCATAGTCGATTTCCGCGAGGATCGATTTCGCGCGCTCGAAATAGCGTTCGCCGCTTTCGGTCAGGCCGAGGTGGCGCGTCGTGCGATGCAGCAGGCGCGTCTGTACGTGCGCTTCGAGGTTCGAGACCGCGCGCGACACCTGCGCGGTGGTCGCGTCGATTTCCTTCGCGACCGCAGTAAAACTGCCGGCTTCGACAACGCGCACGAACAGGCGCATGTTTTCGAGCATGTCCATTGGATTGGCTTGGGGAGAGTCGGTGGGGAGGCGTCGGCGGCGCTCGCGTCAGGTGGGAAACGGAACGCGGCCGCGAACCACGTCGAGTCGATCACCGGGCCGGGGAAAAGGCGGGAGAGCGGGCATCGCGTACGTGGTTCTGGCATGACGGGGGATTCGGTGGCCCGAATTGTACGCCGCCGCCGACGAATGTGCGCGGTTGCGTGGCCCCAAAGCTCTCATCGAATGAAAGGCTTTCGCAAGGCTCGCGCGTCGTGTGCATGCAACGGCTTGATGCAGCACGGCAATTTATATCACAACACGATATAATTGCACCCTTGTCGCCGTACGGCCCCGCGCCGTCCTATTTACCGCGTACCCGTCCATGTCGTCGTCAGGCTCCTCTCCGTCTCGCCGCACGCTGCAGCAATGGCTGCGCAGCTTCCTTCCCCATCCGATGTCGCTTGGCTGGCGCGAGCGCCTGCGTTCGTGCACGGGGGCGCTCGTCGGGATCGCGACGGTCGGCGTCACGATGCGGCTGCTGCCCGGCGTGCCGGGCCTCGTGCCGCTGCTCGTCGCGCCGATGGGCGCATCAGCCGTGCTGCTGTTCGCGGTGCCGGCGAGCCCGCTCGCGCAGCCTTGGTCGATCATCGGCGGCAACCTCGTCGCGGCGACGGTCGGCGTGGCCTGCGCGCAATGGATCGCCGATCCGATCACGGCCGCCGCGGTCGCGATCGCATGTGCGATCGGCGGCATGTTCGCGCTGCGCTGCGTGCACCCGCCGTCGGGCGCCGTCGCGCTCACGGCCGTGGTCGGCGGCCCGGCCATCCACTCGCTCGGCTTCGGTTTCGTGCTGGAGCCGATCGCACTGCAATCGGCGATCCTGCTGTCGGCCGCGCTCGTGTATCACGCGCTGACCGGACACCGCTATCCGCACGGCGGTGTGCGACCCGACGCGAAACCGCAGGCGGGCGGCGCCGCATCGGCGCGCGGCGGTTTCACGCGCGGCGACCTCGACGTGGTGCTGAAGCGCCGCGGCGAATGGCTCGACGTCGATCCGGACGATCTCGAGACGCTGCTGCTCGAAACCGAGATGCAGGCCTATACGCGCACGTTCGGCCAGCTCACGTGCGCCGACCTGATGACGAACGATGCGATCGAGGTCGCGCCGTCGACATCGGTGACGGCCGCGCTGACGCTGCTCGACCGCCACCGCGTGAAAGCGCTGCCGGTGGTCGATGGCGAAGGCCGGCTGACCGGCATCGTCACGCGCGCCGACCTCACGCGCCAGCTGCGCCGTCCGGCCCCGCTGTGGCAGCGCCTGTCCGCGCGGCTGCCGCAATCGCTCGGCGGCCCGCCCGCGAGCGTCGCCACCGTGATGACGCGCGACGTCGCGTGCGTGCCGGAAACGATGCCGATCACCGCGCTCGTGCCGCTGTTCACGCATTCGGGCCATCACCACATTCCGGTTGTCGATGCGTCGCGCCGGCTCGTCGGGATCATTACGCAGACGGATCTCGTGACGGGCCTCTATCAGCAGACCCGAATGCTCGAGGCCGCGTAGCACGCGCCATGTCCCGTAACGGCTGACGCGACGCAGCACACATTCATTCTACCCTCGCTCGGCCATTTATATCATATTGTGATATATTTGATGCCACCGAAACTGACCGTACAACCGACCTCGATGAACGATACCCGACGCGCGCTGGCCAAAAGCGATTTCCAGCAACTGTCCGAATTCCGCTACCAGATGCGCCGCTTCGAGCGCTTCTCCGAACGCGCCGCCCAAAGCGAAGGCGTGACGCCGCTGCAATACCTGCTGCTGCTGCACATCAAGGGTTATCCGCATCGCGAATGGGCAACCGTCGGCGAGCTCGCGGAACGCCTGCAGGCGCAGCATCACGGCGTCGTCGCGCTGGTGACGCGCTGCGAGGCGCTCGGGCTCGTGAAGCGCAAGACGAGCGAAGCCGATCGCCGGCAGGTCGAAGTCCACCTCGAACCCGCCGGCGAGACGTTGCTCGCGCGCCTCGCGGCCATGCACCGCGCCGAGCTGAAGTCGCTCAAGGGCACGTTCCAGGTTCCCCAGATCGATTACTGACCCTTGCTCTTTCCACTCCGATGAACGCACCACACAAACGCGATTTCTCGACCAACGCACGCCTGCCCAGGATCGCGTTGCTTGCCGCCGGGATCGGCCTGCTCAGCACGCTTGCCGCGTTCGTGCTGTTGAGCCTGATCCACCTGTTCACGAACCTGTTCTTCTTCCAGCAGTTCTCGTTCGCCGACCGCTCCCCGGCGAACAACACGCTCGGCGCATGGGTGATCGTGATCCCGGTGATCGGCGGCCTGATCGTCGGGTTGATGGCGCGCTTCGGTTCGGAGAAGATCCGCGGCCACGGCATTCCCGAAGCGATCGAGGCGATCCTGTTCGGCAAGAGCCGCATGTCGCCGAAGGTCGCGATCCTCAAGCCGCTGTCGTCCGGTGTCGTGATCGGCAGCGGCGGCCCGTTCGGCGCCGAAGGCCCGATCATCATGACGGGCGGCGCACTCGGCTCGCTGATCGCGCAATGCGTGCACGTGACCGCCGCCGAGCGCAAGACGCTGCTCGTCGCCGGTGCGGCCGCCGGCATGACGGCCGTGTTCGGCACGCCCGTCGCCGCGGTGCTGCTCGCGGTCGAGTTGCTGCTGTTCGAATGGCGGCCGCGCAGTTTCCTGCCGGTCGCGCTGGCGTGTGCGGTGGCCGGGTTCGCACGTGCGCTGTTCTTCGGCGTCGATCCGCTGTTTCCGCTGTCGACGGCCGCGCCGACGCCGGTCGCGCTGCTGTCGTGCATCGTCGCGGGCCTGCTGTCGGGCATGCTCGCATGCGGCCTGTCGGCGGCGCTGTACCGCGTCGAGGACACCTTCGCGAAGCTGCCGGTGCACTGGATGTGGTGGCCCGCGCTCGGCGCGGTCGTGATCGGCATCGGCGGCTGGCTCGAACCGCGCACGCTCGGCGTCGGCTACGACGTGATCGGCGACCTGCTGCATCAGCACATCGCGTTGAAGATCGCGCTCGCGCTGCTGATCGTGAAGGCCGTGATGTGGGTGATCGCACTCGGCTCGGGCACGTCGGGCGGTGTGCTCGCCCCGCTGCTGATGCTCGGCGCCGGCCTCGGCACCGTGCTGTCGCCGCTGCTGCCGGGCGGCGATCCGGCGCTGTGGCCGCTCGTGTGCATGGCCGCGACGCTCGGCGCCACGCTCGGCGCCCCGCTCACCGCGATCGTGTTCGCGTTCGGCCTCACGCATGACGCGAACGCACTGCTGCCGCTGCTGGCGGCAACGCTCGTCGCGCACGGTTTCTCGACCATCGTGATGAAGCGCTCGATCATGACGGAAAAGATCGCGCGTCGCGGCTATCACATCTATCGCGAATACGGCGTCGATCCGCTCGAGCGCCATGACATCGGTGAAGTGATGACGCCGGCCGACCGGCTCGTCGCGATCGACGGCGCAGCGACGCTCGATATCGTCGAGTCGCAATACTTCGGCGCGAAGCAGACGCATCGCGCCTACCCGGTCGTGCAGCACGGCCGCCTGCTCGGCCTGGTCGATCGTGCGACGCTCGACGCGCAGCGCTCACAGGCCGGCGCCGACACGCCGATCGCGGGCGCGTTCGCCGGCCGCGCGCCGGCCGTCGCGCTCGCGCACGAAACATGCCGCGTCGTCGCATCGCGCCTCGCGATGCTGGGCCTCGAACGCCTGCCGGTCGTCGACGACGAGCAATCGCTGCGCATCACGGGCCTCGTGTCGCGCAGCGACCTGATCAAGCCCGCGCTCCAGCACTTCGACGACGAACAGAAGCGCGAGCGCTTTCGCCCGATCGTCCCGGTCAACCTGCGCGACGCCGCCACCCGCAAGGCCGGTTGACGCCAACCGCGTGCGCGGCACACCGGCCGCGCACCGCCTCCTCATCGCGCCACGCCTCGCTTCACGATGCGGCGCGCCCTCGTGCGCCGCATCGCATTCCGCCGTGTTCCGTGTTTAAAGTTGGTTAACATTTTGTCTGGCGAAAGTTTGTCATCATGGTGCTCATGCGACGGGGCCATCAATCAGCCATTCCACTTCGCCATCAGATAAAGAGTCGCGGCACGGCATGCATACACATGCCGTGTGCCGTGACCGTCACGACACCACACGACCGGGCAGCGCGCTGACCGCGCAACGCATGACGTCGAGCCGCACACGACGCATGCCGCATCGCAGCAACGCCGCACAGCACCGGAGCCGCCATTTGGCAAGCGCGTTAACAACTTGTTTCGGAATCACCGGAACCGTGCTTGCCCGATGCGATCTCATTAGCACGCAGTACTGCTGCGCATCCCACTTAATCAATCACGACTCGAGGGAGATAACGTGAACGCGAAATACTTACCGCTCATCGCATTGACCGTGGCATTTTCTGCTCATGCAGCCGATTCTGCCCTGCAGAACGTGGGACAAAGCCAAAAGCCCGCCGACCAAGTGGCGCAGTGCATCGCCAAGACGTGGGCCGACAAGTCGCAGCAACAAGTGACGTCGCAGTACGAACTGGCGAACGGCCTCGCAATGGCCGTCTACGCGCCTGGCCAGCAGCCGCCGAACGGCGCTGCCGCCGTGGTGCGCCCGGCCAACGCCGGCAACGCGAAGACCTGGGTCGGTTTCCGCGGCGGCGACGCATCGTCGGCCGGCGACATCAACGCCTGCCTGTAACGAGAACAGGCGCTCCGGATGGCCTTGCGCCATCCGCTTGCGACAAGCCCCGCTTCGGCGGGGCTTTTCTTTTTCTGCCGCCTGCGCTTACAGGTAGCTGCAGACGTAATCGAGCATCTCGAGCACTTCGATGTCGAAGCGGCTCTTGCCCGGCACCGAGAACGATTCGCCGGCGCCATAGGTCTGCCATTCGCTGCTGCCGTCGAGCTTCACGCGGCACTTGCCGGCCTGCACTTCCATCAATTCGGGCGCGTCCGTGCCGAAGTTGAGCGCGCACGGCAGGATCACGCCGAGCGTCTTGCGCGTGCCGTCCGGGAAGAGCACGGTATGCGACACGCACTTGCCGTCGAAATAGACGTTCGCGCGCTTGACGACCGATACGTTGTCGAATTGGGTTGCACTGGTCATGTGAAGCCTCTGATTGCTGGATGCCGGATGGCGAGAGTGGTTGGCGGCCGGCCGGAGCGGCGGGCCGGCCGATATCATACCGGCTCGCGCGGCATGCGCCGGAATGGCGTACCGCTCGCCGCGTGTCGGCACGATCATCGTCAGGATGACTACATGATTATCGTCGGGTTCCGCTTCACCGCAGTCCCTTGCGCCGCGCGGAATCGCGCAGGCAGTCGAGCAGCATCGCCGCGGCCGGCGTCAGCGGGCTGTCGCGGCGCGTGACGACCTGCACCGAGACGCCCGGCAAGCGCTCGCGGATCGGCAGCACCGCGAGCTGGTCGCGCGCCCACTCGCCCTGCAGCAATTGCTCGGGCATCGATGCGATCAGGTCGCAACCCGTCATCAGGCTGTGCGCGAGCCCGAAGCTCGGGCATTCGACGACGCGCGCCGGCACCGGCAGCCCGTACGCGACGAACGAATTGAACAGCACCTGCGTGGAGCTTTCCGGCGACGGATTCATCAGCCAGTCGGCGTCGACGAGATCGGCGAGCGACGTAGCCGACGCGAGCGGATGCCCCTTGCGCGCGACGATCAGCGAACGGCTCGCGTAGAGCTCCGCATGATCGAACTCGGCCGCCAGCAGCTCGGGCACGACGACGGCGACCGCGAAATCGAGCGAACCGTCGTGCAGGCGCGGCAGCGCGACGCCCGGAAACCCTTCGACCAGATTGACGCGCGCCACCGGGAAGCGGCGCCGGAACGCGCGGAACGCGTCGGGCAGGATCGTCACCGCGGCCGCCGGCGTGATGGCGGCCGCGACGGAGCCCGTCATCGCGCCCTGCGCCTGCTCGATGTCGTCGCGGGCACGCTGCATTTCGGCGACGATCAGCCGCGCGCGCACCTGCAGCTGCTGGCCGAACGCGGTGAGCTGCACGCCGCGTGCGGTACGCACGACGAGCGACACGCCGAGTGCGATCTCGAGTTCCTTGACGGCCTTCGTCAGCGCCGCCGGTGACACGTTCAGGCGCCGCGCGGCCGCGCGGATGCTGCCTTCTTCGGCAACGGTGACGAACGCTTTCAGCTGATGGTATTTCATGGCGGCAATGCGTGATCCGTGGAAACCCTGTGCGTCGCGCGGCACAGTGGCTCAGGGTATTCCCGAGCGGCAACCGACGGTGTGCACCAAAGCAATTTAGCAGCTTCTGGTACCCGAAAGAAATTTATATGCTTGCTCGTCATATGCACGTCAAACGCTCCACCTGCCCCACAGGAGACCCCATGCTGCAAGCCGTGAACCCCGTCATCCCCGGCATCGCCGCGATCGCCCCCGAGCTGGTCGAGGTGCGCCGCCGCATTCACGCTCATCCCGAGCTCGCGTTCGAGGAGACGCTCACGAGCGATCTCGTCGCCGAGCTGCTCACCGGCTGGGGCTACGACGTGCATCGCGGCATCGGCAAGACGGGCGTTGTCGGCGTGCTGCGCGAAGGGCAAAGCACGCGCACGGTCGGACTGCGCGCCGACATGGACGCGCTGCCGCTCGCGGAAGCCACGGGCCTGCCGTACGCGAGCCGCCATGCAAACAAGATGCATGCATGCGGCCACGACGGCCACACGGCGATGTTGCTGTGCGCGGCGCGCCACCTCGCGGCCACGCGCCAGTTCTCCGGCACGCTGAACCTGATCTTCCAGCCGGCCGAGGAAAACTTCGGCGGCGCGAAGGCGATGATGGACGACGGCCTGTTCGACCGCTTCCCGTGCGACGCGATCTTCGCGATCCACAACATGCCGGGCCGCGCGGCCGGCGACATGGCATTCCGCACCGGCGCTGCGATGGCATCGGCCGACCGCGTGACGATCACGCTGCGCGGCGTCGGCGGCCACGGCGCGATGCCGCATTTCGCGCGTGATCCGATGTCGGCCGCAGGCAGCATCATGGTCGCGCTGCAGACGATCGTCGCACGCGAGGTCGATGCGCAGCATGCGGCCGTGATTACGGTCGGCAGCGTGCAGGCCGGCGAGACCTTCAACATCATTCCCGAAACCGTCGTGATGAAGCTGTCGGTGCGCGCGCTGAACGCTGACGTGCGCGCGCTGCTCGCACGCCGCATCGAAGCCCTCGTGAAAGGCCAGGCGGAAAGCTTCGGCATCACCGCGGAAGTCGACTACGACTACGGCTACCCGGTGCTCGTCAATCACGCGGAACCGACCGCGTTCGCGGCCGAGATCGCGCAGCAGATGCTCGGCGCCGAGCGCGTCGAAACCGACGCCGCGCCGCTGATGGGCAGCGAGGATTTCGCGTTCATGCTCGAGGCGCGTCCCGGCTGCTACGCGTTCATCGGCAACGGGATCGGCAGCAAGGGCGGCTGCATGGTGCACAACCCCGGCTACGACTTCAACGACGACATTCTCGCGATCGGCGCGAGCTATTGGGTTCGCGTCGCCGAAGCCTGGCTCGCGGCCTGACGGCCTTTCACCACGCAGTTTCGCGCTTAACCGGGGGAACCCCATGGAAACGTCCGCCCTTCCGTTCGCCGGCACACCGGTCGATGCCCGCGCCGCCGCGAAGAAACGCCGGCTGATAGCGGCAGCCGCCGTCGGCAACGCGCTCGAGTTCTACGACTTCACGGTCTACAGCTTCTTCGCGATCCTGATCGGCAAGCTGTTCTTTCCCGTGCATTCGTCGTTCGGGCAATTGATGCTCGCGGTCGCGAGCTTCGGTGTCGGTTTCGTCACGCGCCCGCTCGGCGGGCTCGTGATCGGCATGTATGCCGACCGTGCCGGCCGCAAGAAGGCGATGATCCTCACGCTCCTGCTGATGGCGCTCGGCACCGCGACGATCGCGGTCGCGCCGACCTTCGCGCAGATCGGCATCGCCGCGCCAGTGCTGCTCGTGCTCGCGCGCCTGCTGCAGGGGTTCGCGTCGGGCGGCGAAGTCGGCGCATCGACGACGCTGCTGCTCGAACAGGCGCCGCAGCATCGTCGCGGCTTCTACGCGTCGTTCCAGTTCTCGAGCCAGGGGCTTGCCGCGCTCGCGGGCGCGCTGACCGGCGTCGCGCTGACGTCGACGCTGACTGCCGCGCAACTCGAAAGCTGGGGCTGGCGCGTGCCGTTCATCATCGGCACGCTGTTCGTGCCGCTCGGCTACTGGCTGCGCCGCACCGTCGAGGAAGTGCCCGCCGCCGCACCGGCGGCCGCGCACGACGAGCCGGTCGCATCGCTGCCGCTCGCCGATGTGCTGCGCCATCACGGCAAGGCCGTGTTCGCGGGCCTCGGCGTGACGATCGGCGGCACGTCGATCCACTACATCATCGTGTTCTACATGGCGATCTACGGCGTGCAGGTGCTGCACCTGCCGACGTGGCTGTCGATGACGGCCGGCTGCGTCGCCGGCGCGATCCTGATGCTCGTGACGCCGATCGGCGGCTATCTGTCCGACGTGTACGGGCGCAACCGGATCGTCTGGTGGACACGCATCGTGCTGATGGCCGCGATCTACCCGGCGTTCATCGCGCTGAACCGCTGGCCGGGCGCCGCGTCGCTGCTGTCGATCATCGCCGCGCTGTCGATCGTGCATGCGATCAATATCGGTGCGACGGGGGCGATGCTCGGCGAGTTGTTTCCGCGGGCGGTGCGGGCGACCGGGGGTGCACTCGTGTATAGCGTCGGCGTCGCGATCTTCGGCGGCTTCGCGCAGTTCTTCGTCACGTGGCTGATCGCGGCAACCGGGAATCCGAATGCGCCGGCTTGGTATGCGATCGGGTGCGGCGTCTTCACGCTGCTCGCGATTCGCTGCATGGACGAGAAGGCCGGGAAGGCGCTGGATTGAATGGCGGCCGATGCGGCCGAAGTTGCCGCAGGCCGCAAATGAAAAAGGCACGGGTCCGATCACCCGTGCCTCTTGCGTATCTGGCGCTGCCCGCGCTCAGAACGTATGCATCATCCCCACATAAGCACCCGTCTGCGACTCGCCCGCGAGCGGGCTCGTCCCCGACGTCGCATCCCGCGGCGTCGCGAGCAGCGAGAAGTTCGAATTCCCGCCGTTGCGCGCATACGCGACCGTGCCATACAGGAACGTACGTTTCGACAGGTTGTACGTGGTGCCGAGCACATACATGATCGCGTGACCCGACGGATCGTGCGATGCGTCTCCACCGCCGTCACCCACCTTCACGTAATACCCGCCACCCGTCACGGCCCACTGCGGCGTCGCCGCATAAGTCGCACCAAGCCAGTAGTGATCCGCACGATCGGCGACACCAGCCGGGCTGTCCGGCGCCTGGTAGTGCGTATACGCGCCCTGGATCTTGAACTTCGACACCTTCACGTTCGCGCCGACGAAATACTCGCGCGACGCCGTGAAGATGTTGCTGAACTTGCCGTTGTTGTCGCGCAGCTCGTCGTAGATGCCGCGCACGTCGAGCACCGGCGAGTGGTACGAGATCATGATCCCGTCCGAGCGGCCGAAATCGTCGGCCGCGCCGTAGTTGAAGCCGCGCGACTGGTTGCCGAACGCATATTGCGCCTGCACGTCGAAGCCGCCGATCACCGGGCTGTGATATTCGATGTTGTTGCTGCTCTGCTGCCAGTTGCGGCCGCGCACGAGCGACGCCGACGAAAACGCCTGCTGGACGAACGGGTCGAATTCCCACACGCCGTCGCTGTCGATGAACAGGTTTCGGCCGGCCTGCAGCTGGCCCCATGTGTTGCTCTTCAGCCCGACGTACGCGCGCCGCGACCACATGCGCCCGCCGCCCGTCGTGCCGTTCATCACCTGAAATGCGGTTTCCAGGTTGAAGACCGTCGACAGCCCGCCGCCGAGATCCTCGAAGCCCTTCAGGCCGAACATGCTGGTGCCCCAGTCGCCGCCTTCCGCGCTCCAGCGCGACTTGCTGCCGTTCGGCGTCGCGATGTGGTTCAGGTATTCGATGCCGCCGTCGATCCGGCCGTACAGCGTCACGCTCGTCTGTGAAAAGGCGGCCGCCGGTGTGGCAGCCGCAATCAGCCATGCGAAATGTTTAAGTCGCAAAATGATGCCCCCTCGGAGTCTCGACCTTCCCGCGCGCGCCCCATGCGCGCGCCCAGGGTCTGCTTATCCGCGATCGATCGAATATCGACCGGGGCCCGCTGCGCACAGTGCAAGCAGGCCGCCCGCGATCGCGATGTTCTTGTAGAAATGAATCATGTTGTTGATCTGCTCGCCGCCCGTCATCGTCCAGTAGTGGTGGCCGATGATGCCGGTGCCGATCGTATACAGCGCAAGCAGCAGCGCGAGCGGGCGCGTCTGGAAGCCGACGAGGATCGCGATGCCGACGACGAGCTCCATCACGACGGAGATCGCCGCCGAGATGATCGGCGCGGGCGCGCCCTCAGAGCCCATGAACGCGATCGTACCGGAGAAGTCGACAATCTTCTTCCAGCCGAACATCACGAACAGGATCACGAGCAGGATCCGGGACAGCAGCAGCAGCACATCGCGCTGGGACGCGAGAAACGGTTGATTCGGTGTCATGGTCTCGATCAACGAAAGCGATGCGCGGCCTGCGCGCACCGGATTGCCAACGAACCAGGACGGGCGGCCGCCTGCGCCGCCCGCCCCGCTCTGCAACAACCGGCATCGGGCCCGCCCGATGTGCTGTGCGCCTCCTCTTCTCTGTCGTCGCTCTGCTGCGTCGCGCGCCGCGTCAGCGCAGCTTCGCGACGTCCTGCTCGGTCACCTTCGCGGCCGGATTGCCGAACTGCCCGGTCAGGTAGTTCGTCAGCGCGGCGATCTGCGCATCCGACAGCTCGTGGCGGAATGCCGGCATCCCGACGTCCTCGCTGCCGGCCTTGCGCTGCACGCCGTTCAGGATCACCTGCACGAGGTTGGTCGGATTCGGTGCGCCGACCGTCGAGTTGTGGAACAGCGGCGGGTAATAGCCGTCCGGCGTGCCCTTGCCCTGCATCTGGTGACACGTTGCGCAGTTGCCGAGGTACAGCCGCGCCGGATCGATACCCGACGACGCGAGCGCGACACCACGAAGCTTCAGGCCGTCCTCGGCCGGCTTGCCCCACGACGAACGCGACTGCTTCGCGTCGCCGCTGGCCACCGCCGGCACCGTACGGATATACGTCGAGATCGCGCCGATGTCGGCTTCGGTCATCTTCGAGAAGCTGTGCTCGACCGCCTCGGCCATCGGGCCGGCCGCCTGCGCGAGGCCCGGCACGCTGCCGGTGCGCAGGTACTGGACGAGCTGCTGCTGCGTCCAGCCGCCGATCCCCGCGTTCGGGTCGGACGTGATGTTGTAGCCGTCCCAGCCCGCGAGCACCGAACCCGACAGGAAGCTGCCGCCGGTTTCATCGAGCGACTTCTCCTGCATTGCAATGCCGCGCGGCGTATGGCACGTGCTGCAGTGCGCGAGGCCCTGCACCAGATACGCACCACGGTTCCACTCGGCGCTCTGCTCGGGCTTCGGCTGGTACACGCCGTCCTTCAGGAACAGCCAGTTCCAGATCTTCAGCGGCCAGCGCATGCTCAGCAGCGCGGGGATCTCGTTCTTCGGCGGCGCTTGCTTGACCGGTTCGACGCCATGCATGAAGTACGCGTACAGCGCCTGCACGTCGTCGTCGTTGATCTTCGCGTACGACACGTACGGCATCGCCGGGTACAGGTTGTCGCCGTTCTTCGAGACGCCGTGACGCACCGCGCGCTCGAAGTCGTCGAACGTCCAGTTGCCGATGCCGGTGTCCGGGTCGGGCGTGATGTTGCTCGTATAGATCTTGCCGAGCATCGGCACCGGCATCCCGAGGCCGCCCGCGAACGGCTTGCCGCCCTTCGCGGTGTGGCAGGCCATGCAGTCGCCGGCCACCGCGAGGTATTCGCCGCGCTTGACCTGCGCCGGATCGGCCGAATCAGCCGCACGGACGAGCCCCGGCAGCGCGAGGCAGCCGGCGAGGAGGAAGGTGAGAGTAGATTTCCGCACGGTCAGACTTCCTTCTTCAGCGTGTCCGACATCCGCAGCGCCAGCGCCGCGATCGTCAGCGTCACGTTCACCGTACCGACGGTCGGCATCGTCGAGCTGCTCGAGATGAACAGGTTCGGATGGTCGAACGTGCGGCAGTCCTTGTCGACGACCGAGTCGCGTGCATCCGCGCCCATGATCGTCGCGCCCGTGATGTGGTTGTTCGGCGCGAATTCGTCATTGAAGACGACTTCGGTGCCGCCGAGCACCTTCGCGGCCGTCGCGTAGACCTCGCGTGTATGCACGGCGCCGCGCTTCACGTAATCGTCGATCGCATACGTGATCTCGGGGCGCGGGATGCCGACCGCGTCGGTGGCCGTCTTGCTCGGCACGATGCGGTTCTCGGGCTGCGGCAGGATTTCGTGGAAGCAGTCGAACTGCACGTAGCGCGCGGAACGGTCGCGGATCTGCGCGTCGAGCTCCGCGGGCTTCATCAGCTTGCCGGCCTTGAAGATCTTCTGCGTCTCCTGGTTGATGCGCGACATGTTCGACAGGTGGATCTTCTTCGCGGCTTCGGTCGCACGGAACGGGCCGTCGCGGAAGCCGATCAGCGACGTCATCTCCTGCGGGCCGCGGCCCGGCCACAGCTTCTCGTTCGCGTAGAACGACACGCCGGTGCCCGGATGGTCCATCAGGTTGCGGCCGACCATGTCGGAACTGTTCGCGACGCCGTTCGGGAAATCGCGGTTCGCGGACATCAGCAGGATCTTCGGCGTCTCGATACCGTTCGCGGCGATCACGAAGTACTTGCCCTCGACGCGATGGTCCGCGCCGGTCTTGTCCTTGTAGATCGCGGCGACGATGCGCTTGTCCGGCCCGGTCTCGAGCTTGTAGACGACCGCGCTGTCGATCAGCTTCGCGCCGGCCTGCTCGGCCTTCTCGACGTGGACGATGCCGTTGTACATCGCGCCGATCGGGCAGATCGGCATGCAATTGTTGTTCCCGCAACAGGTCGGCCGGCCGTCGTACGGGCGGCTGTTGCGCGCGACGGGTTCGGTCACCACGTGGAACTTCGGATCGTAGCCGTTGAGCGCGCTCTTGATGGTCTGCTCGTTGAACGACAGCGGCAGCGGCGGCATCGGATACGCCTGTTTGCGCGGCGAGTACAGGTCTTCCTCGGGGCCCGGGCCCCACACGCCGAGTTCTTCCTCGGCGCGCTGGTAGTAATGCTCGAGGTCGTCGTACTGGATCGGCCAGTCGCGGCCGACGCCGTACACCGTCTTCATCTTGAAGTCGTTCGGGATGAAACGCCACGCCGACGCGGCCCAGTGCCACGTCGTGCCGCCCACCGCGCGGATGTACTGCGAGTTGAACTTGTGCTCGCCCTTCAGGATCAGGTAGTCGTTCGGCGGGCCGTATTCCGGATGCGGCGCCCATGCGCTCGACGGGTACGGCGCCATGAAATCGGTTTTGTCGACCTGATTGCGAAAGCGCTCGACGATTTCCCCGCGCGGCATGCGCGGGCCGGCTTCCAGCAGGATCACGGACTTGCCCGCCATCGCGAGCTGGTGGGCGACGATCGCGCCTGCGACACCCGATCCGACGACGACGATGTCGGCTTTTTGCGTATCGGTATCGGCCATCAGGCTTGCCTCTCGATCGGTTTTTCGGCCCAGAAGCCGGGTTTGTTGGGGCAATACGAGGGAATCACGAGCGTATCGGACACGACGCTGAACATTAATGCTTCTTCGTAGGTAATCACGACGTTGTCGACGATGCCGAGATACCACGCTTCAAGAATCTTCAGCGCGAGCGCTTCCTGATCGGGATTCAGCGAACCGGACGCGAGTGCGCCGGCGAGTTGCGGCAGGCTGTCGGCCGTCTTGAACGAGCCCTTCTGCAAGGCCTGCAGGAAGCGTTCGCCGAGCACGCGGCTCAGCCCCTTCTTGCCGGTCACTGCTTCGGAGAGCGTCATGAACGTATCGAGCGGCGCAGTGCCGGGGTCGTCGGCCAGGGCCCGCAACGCCAGCGAGCCCGTGAGGCCCGCCGCCGTCAGCGCCAGTGCGCCCTGCAGCCATTGACGCCGCGTGATACCGCTTGTGGTTGCGTCGCTTTCGCGACGCGAGTGGGGAGTGTTGTCGTTGTGCATGTTTCCTTCTCTCGAACACCGGATTCGGGAAAACCACGCTTGATATTTCTCAAACATTGGCGCGGACCTGAAATGTACGCGCACAAATCGGATCGAACAATCTTTTTATAGTCCATTTAATGTTCCGCAATCCGAGACAATCGACATTTCGCTGCATTTTTGTGTCGTCGGCGCGACAAATCTGCGGCACCGGCACCCGTGTCGCGTGCGGGCGACACTCTGCGCACCGCGATGCGCGTGCCTGACGGTCGGTTAGAATCGCGTGCAATCAAACAGAAAGCTTCCCTCCGAGGGCAATCGAGCGATGAAGCAGCACGACAAACACAACAAAGAAACGAAGCAAACCAACCACACCACCCGGCTGCTCTGGCGCATCGGCGCCGTCACGGTGCTCGGCGCCGCCGCGGCGCTGTCGCTGCATGCGGGCGCGGCGCGCACGGTGAGCGTGTCGCCGCAAGGCACCGTCACCGAAGTCCGGCAGAGCGTCGTCAAGTTCGACGAACCGATGGTCGCGTTCGGCTCGGCCTCCGCGCCGAATCCCGCACGCGTGACCTGCAACGACTCGACGGCCGCGCGCGGCCAGGGCCACTGGCTCGACGCCAAGACCTGGGTTTACGATTTCGAAAACGACCTGCCGCCCGGCGTGCGCTGTTCGGTTGCGCTCAACGACTCGCTGCGCTCGGTCGCCGGCAATGCGGCGAGCGGCCCGCGTCGCTTCACGTTCCAGACGGGCGGCCCGTTCCCGGTGTCGGTGCGTCCCGGCTCGCGCGAGATCGAGGAACGCCAGGTCTTCGTCATGAAGTTGAACGGCCCGGCCGAGCCGCGTTCGGCACTCGCGAACATCTGGTGCGAAGCGGCCGGCATCGGCAACCGCATTCCCGTCACGGCGGCCGACGACGATGCGCGCAACGCACTGCTCGATCATTTCGGGCTGAAGCAGGACGCCGCACGCGTGCTGACGCTGTCATGCTCGCAGGCGCTGCCGGCGAGCGCGAAGATGCAGCTCGTGTACGGCAAGGGTGTCGCAAGCCCGAGCGGCATCGCGAACGAGACCGAACGCCGCTTCGATTTCACCGTGCGCGCGCCGTTCGCCGCGAGCTTCTCGTGCGAACGCGAGAACGCGAAGGCGCCCTGCACGCCGCTGCGCCCGCTCACGCTGTCGTTCAACGCGCCGATCTCGCGCAAGAACGCCGAAGCGATCAAGCTGCGCGGCCCCGACGGCACGTTGAACCCGACCTTCGCGGCCGACGACCACAGCGAGGAAGTGACGACCGTCGCGTTCAACCCGCCGCTGCCCGCGCAGGCCGGCCTGACGATCGAACTGCCGTCGGGCCTGCGCGACATCACCGACCGGTCGCTGTCCAATGCCGACCTGTTCCCGCTGGCCACGCGTACCGCGCCGATGCCGCCGCTCGCGAAGTTCTCGTCGGGCACCTTCGGGATCGTCGAGCGCTTCGCCGAACCCGATACGCCCGCGCTCGTGCCCGTCACGCTGCGCAACGTCGAAGCCGACCTGCATATCGCGGGCCTCAACGCGGGCGGCGCGCAATTCGCGAACCTGAAGGTCGAGAACGACACGGCGATCCGCCAGTGGATGCGCACCGTCGACCGCTTCGACAACTGGTCGATGACGGCCGGCTCGATCGACAGCCAGATTCCCGGCCTGCTCGACCGCAAGGGCCAGCACCCCGTCTACGTGCCGCTCGAGGCCGGCGAAAAGCAGCCCGCGCCGAAGAACCGCCGCATCGACGTACGCTCGCTGTCGCTGCTCAAGGGCGAGTCCGGCGTGCAGACGATGACGCTGCCGCCGGCCGACCCGAAGACGCTGCGCCCGTTCGAGGTGGTCGGCGTGCCGATCGACAAACCCGGCTTCTACGTGCTCGAACTCGCGTCGCCCGCGCTCGGCCGCTCGCTGCTTGCGAAGCCGTCGAGCATGTACGTGCGCACCACCGTGCTCGTCACGAACCTCGGCGTGCACCTGAAACAGGGCCGCGAGAACAATCTCGTGTGGGTCACGACGCTCGACAAGGGCAAGCCGGTGCCGAACGCGCAGATCCGCGTGTCGGACTGCAACGGCGACGAAATCGCGGCGGGCAAGACCGACGCGCAGGGCCTGCTGAAGATCGACGGGCCGTTCGAGCCGAAGCGCGCATGCAGTTCGTCGGAGCAGCGCTTCGACGACTACTTCGTGTCGGCCCGCGTCGACGACCCGAAGACGGGCCCCGACATGGCGTTCGTCAGCTCGGGCTGGAACCGCGGGATCGAATCGTGGCGCTTCAACGTGCCGACCGATACCGACAGCGCGCCGACCGTGCGTGCGCATACGGTGTTCGACCGCACGCTGCTGCGCGCCGGCGAAACCGTGTCGATGAAGCATTTCATCCGCGCCGAAACGCTGCAGAGCCTCGCGTTCCCGTCGCAATACCCGACGCGCGTGACGATCCGCCATCTCGGCACGGGCCAGACCTACAAGCTGCCGCTCACGTGGGCGGCCGACCATAGCGCGGACACGCAGTTCACGCTGCCGGCCGCCGCGAAGCTCGGCGAATACAGCGTCGAGCTCGAAGGCGGCCCGGAAGATGCACCGACCGCCACCTACTACAGCGGCAGCTTCCGCGTCGAGGCGTTCCGCCTGCCGGTGCTGAAAGGCTCGATCGGCGCGCGCGACGCGCAGAAGAGCCCGCTCGTCGCCGTGAAGGAGGCGCCGCTCGCGGTGCAGATCGACTACGTGTCGGGCGGCGGCGCATCGAACCTGCCCGTGCAGGTGTCGGCGCTGATGAAGTGGGCATCGCCGCCCTTCGCCGATCGCTTCGAGGACTTCAGCTTCACGCCGTATCGTCCCGACGCGAGCGACGGCAACGCCGACGACGATTCGCAGGACGGCGACAACGCGTCGTCGTCTTCGAACCACGACCCCGATGCGACGAAGCTGATCGCCGACAAGCTGCCGCTGACGCTCGATCGCAACGGCGCGGGCTCGGTCACGCTCAAGGGCCTGCCGGACGTCGATGCGCCGAAGCGCATCGCGCTCGAAGCGACGTTCGCGGACCCGAACGGCGAAGTGCAGACGATCCGCGGCGACACGATCCTGTGGCCGGCCGCGGTGGTCGCCGGCATCAAGGCCGGCCGCTGGGTGTCGGTCGGCCAGCGCGTGCCGGTGCAGGCGCTGGCGGTCGATTTGCAAGGCAAGCCGCGCGCATCGGTGCCGATCGAGATCAAGGGCGTCGCGCACATCACGACGACGTCGCGCAAGCGGATGGTCGGCGGCTTCTATGCGTACGACAACAAGAGCGACACGCGCGACCTCGGCGTGCTGTGCTCGGGCAAGACCGACGACAAGGGCCGCATGGCCTGCGACGCGACGCTCGAGCAGGCCGGCAACGTGCAGCTGATCGCGGTCGCGAAGGACGGCGACGGCCGCACGTCGAATGCATCGACGTCGGTGTGGGTCACGCGCGAGGACGAGCTCTGGTTCGGCGGCGACAACACCGACCGGATCGACGTGATCCCAGAGAAAACGTCGTATGAACCGGGCGAAACGGCCCGCTTCCAGGTGCGGATGCCGTTCCGCTATGCAACGGCGCTCGTCGCGGTCGAACGCGGCGGCGTGATGGAAACGCACATCGTCGAGCTGAACGGCAAGAACCCGACCGTCGACCTGAAGGTCGGCGAATCGTGGGGGCCGAACGTCTACGTGTCGGTGCTCGCGCTGCGCGGCCGGATTCGCGAGGTGCCGTGGTACTCGTTCTTCACGTGGGGCTGGAAGGCGCCGGTCGAATGGGCGCGGGCGTTCTGGCGGGAAGGCCGTCACTATGAAGCGCCGACCGCGTTCGTCGACCTGTCGAAGCCCGCGTTCCGCTATGGCCTCGGCGAAATCAAGGTCGGCACGGGCGTCCACCGTCTCGGCGTGACCGTGACGACCGACGCGACGCGCTACACGGTGCGCAGCAAGGCGCAGGCGCACGTGAAGGTCACGCTGCCGAACGGCCAGCCCGCGCCGGCCGGCACGCAGATCGCGGTCGCGGCCGTCGACGAGGCGCTGCTCGAACTGATGCCGAACAACAGCTGGGACCTGCTCGACGCGATGCTGCGCCGGCGCGCGTACGGCGTCGAGACGGCCACCGCGCAGATGGAGATCGTCGGCCGCCGCCACTTCGGCCGCAAGGCCGTGCCGGCCGGCGGCGGGGGCGGCAGCGCGCCGACGCGCGAGCTGTTCGACACGCTGCTGCTGTGGAACCCGCGCGTGACGCTCGACGCGAACGGCAGCGCGACGGTCGAAGTCCCGCTGAACGACGCGCTCACGCGCTTCCGGATCGTCGCGATCGCGGCGGTCGGCCCCGACCGCTTCGGCACGGGCAGCACGTCGATCCGCAGCACGCAGGATCTGCAGCTGATCTCCGGCCTGCCGCCGCTCGTGCGCGAAGGCGACGCGTTCCGCGCGCAGGTCACGCTGCGCAACACGACCGATCGTACGATGCAGGTCGTCGTGACGCCGCGCGTGACGGGCCTGGAGGTCGCACCGCAGACCGTTTCGCTCGCCGCCAATACGGCGACCGAGGTCGCGTGGACGATCACCGTGCCCGAGCAGGCGCTCGACGCGGCCGGTGCGCTGAACTGGCGCATCGAGGCGGCCGAGCAAGGCGGCAAGCGCGCGTCCGACGCGCTGGCGGTCGCGCAGAAGGTCGTGCCCGCGCTGCCCGTAACGGTGCAGCAGGCGACGCTCGCGCAGGTCGACGGCACGCTGACGGTGCCCGTATCGGCCCCGGCCGGCGCCGTGAACAACGCGCAAGGTTCACCGCGCGGCGGCATCGCCGTGTCGCTGCAGTCGAAGCTCGCCGACGGCCTGCCCGGCGTGCGGCGCTGGTTCGAACGCTATCCTTACCGCTGCCTCGAGCAGCAGACGTCGCGCGCGATCGGCCTGCGCGACCCGGCGCAATGGCAGGCGCTGGTCGCCCGCATGCCCGTCTACCTCGACGGTGACGGGCTCGCGAGCTACTTCCCGCCGTCGTCCGACGATTCGCACCACGGCAGCCCGACGCTGTCGTCGTACCTGCTCGTGGTGTCCGACGAAGCCAGCCGCCTCGACCCGCGCTTCGCGCTGCCGGAGGATGTGCGCACGCAGCTCGAGGCCGGGCTCGCGCGCTTCGTCGACGGCCGCATCGAGCGCAACGCGTGGGCGCCGCGCCAGGATCGCGACCTGCGCAAGCTCGCCGCGATCGAGGCGCTGTCGCGCTACGGTGCCGCGCAAGGCCGCATGCTCGGCTCGATCGAGATCGCACCGAATCAGTGGCCGACGTCGGCCGTGATCGACTATCACGCGATCCTGACGCGCGTGAAGGACATCCCGCAACGCGACGAGAAACGCGCGCAGGTCGAGCAGATCCTGCGTGCGCGCCTCACGTACCAGGGCACGCAGCTCGTGTTCTCGACCGCGCGCGACGACGAGCTGTGGTGGCTGATGACCAGCAACGAGACCAATGCTGCCCGTCTCGCGCTGGAATTCGCGGGCGACCCGGCGTGGAAGGACGAGATGCCGCGCGTCACGGCCGGCCTGCTCGCGCTGCAGCGCCAGGGCGCATGGCAGACGACGACGTCGAATGCGCTCGGGCTGCTCGCGGTCGAGCGCTTCTCGCGTACCTACGAGAGCACGCCGGTCGCCGGCGCGACGAAGGTCGCGCTGGGCGGCGACGAGCGCTCGATCTCGTGGTCGCAAGCGGCACCCGCCGCACCCGCCGATACGTCCGCGTCCGCGTCGGCGACGCCCGCGACCCGCGCCGCCGCCGCGCGCAGCGTGATGCTGCCGTGGCCGCGCGCGTCGCAGGGGCCGGCCACGCTGTCCGTCACGCAGGACGGCACGGGGCGCCCGTGGGCGACGGTCGAGAGCCTCGCGGCCGTGCCGCTGCGCTCGCCGTTCGCAGCCGGCTACCGGATCACGAAGACCGTCACGCCCGTGTCGCCGGCCGTCAAGGGTGTGCTGACGCGCGGCGACGTCGTACGCGTGCATCTCGATATCGATGCACAGAGCGACATGACGTGGGTTGCCGTCAACGATCCGATCCCGGCCGGCGCGACGATCCTCGGCTCGGGGCTCGGCCGCGATTCGGAAGCAGCGACGCAGGGCGAGAAAACGCCGGACGGCGCGTGGCCGGCATTCATCGAGCGCGATTTCGACGGCTACCGTGCGTACTACGACTATCTGCCGAAGGGCAAATTCTCGGTCGAGTACACGGTACGGCTGAACAACGTCGGCACGTTCGGGCTGCCGCCGACGCGCGTCGAGGCGCTGTACGCACCGTCCGTGTACGGCCTGTGGCCGAACCCGCCGATGACCGTGAAGGCGGCCGACGCGGGCAAGTAACGAGAACGTGATGATCGATCTGGCATGGCCGCGGCCGGCGCGTTTCGCCGGCCGCGTATTCGTCGCCGTCGTGCTGGCGGCGCCGCTGGTCGCGCATGCACTGCCCGGCTACGACGACGTGCGCCGCAACTGGCGCAGTTCCGACTGGGTGCTGCTCGCGCGCGACGGCACGCCGCTGCAACGCACGCGCGTCGACCTCACCGAACGGCGCGGCGACTGGGTGTCGCTCGCGGATGTCTCGCCCGCGTTTCGCGAGGCGATCGTCGTGTCCGAGGACAAGCGCTTCTACGAACACAGCGGCGTCGACTGGCGCGGGATCGCCGGCGCCGCGTGGGGCAACCTGTGGAACGAGCGCACGCGCGGCGCGTCGACCGTCACGATGCAGCTCGCCGGCCTGCTCAGCGATTCGCCGCGCCGCTCGGGCCAGCGCTCGCTGCCGCAGAAGGCCACGCAGGCGATGAACGCGCTGCTGCTCGAACGCGGCTGGCGCAAGGACCGGATCCTCGAGGCGTACCTGAACCTGGTGCCGTTCCGCGGCGAGACCGTGGGGCTCGGTGCGCTGTCGCAGGTGCTGTTCGGCAAGGCGCCGTCGGGCCTCGACGCGCGCGAAGCCGCGATCGCGGCCGCGCTCGTGCGCGCGCCCAACGCGGCGCCCGCGAAGATCGCCGAGCGTGCGTGCCGGATCCTGCGCGACATGCATGCCGAGCAGGCGTGCGCATCGCTCGACGGCTACGTGCAGCTCGTCGTCGCGCGCCCGGCCAACGCGGTGCGTAACGACGTCACGGCGGACGGCGCCGCCCTCGCCCCGCACTTCGCGCGGCGCATCGCGGCCGAAGTCAAGCCGGCGGCCGGCGCGCAGGTGCGCACGACGCTCGATGCGCCGCTGCAGCGCTTCGCGCGCGACACGCTGGTGCGCGCGCTGACCGAGCTCAACGCGCCCGCGCACCGGCGCAACGTGCAGGACGGCGCGGTGGTCGTGATCGACAACGCGACCGGCGAGATTCGCGCATGGGTCGGGTCGTCGGGTGCGCTGTCGAGCGCGCGCGACGTCGATGCCGTGCTCGCGCCGCGCCAGGCCGGCTCGACGCTCAAGCCGTTCCTCTACGCGCAGGCGCTCGACGAAAAGCGGCTGACGGCCGCGTCGCTGCTCGACGACGCGCCGATCAACCTCGCCGCCGGCGGCGGCCTGTACATTCCGCAGAACTACGACAAGGATTTCAAGGGCTGGGTGAGCGTGCGCAGCGCGCTCGGCGGCTCGCTGAACGTGCCGGCCGTGCGCACACTCGTGCTCGTCACGCCGCACCGCTTCGCGCGCACGCTGACCGCGCTCGGCCTGCCGCTCGCGCAGGAAGGCGACTACTACGGCTTCAGCCTCGCGCTCGGCAGTGCGGACGTCACGCTGCTGTCCCTGACCAATGCGTATCGCGCGCTTGCGAACGGCGGCGTCGCGCGCCAGGTGGTCGACCTGCCCTCACCGGCACCGGCGTCCGGCGCATCGGCCCCCGTACGGGTGGACAGCGGCACGCGCGTGTTCAGCGAGGCGGCCAGCTTCGTCGTCACCGATATCCTGTCGGACAACAACGCGCGCGTCCGCACGTTCGGCTTCGACAACCCGCTCGCAACGCGCTTCTTCTCGGCGGTCAAGACCGGCACGAGCAAGGACATGCGCGACAACTGGACGATCGGCTACACGTCGCGCTACACGGTCGGCGTGTGGGTCGGCAATGCGGACGGCTCGCCGATGTGGGACGTGTCGGGCGTCACGGGCGCGTCGCCCGTGTGGTCGGCTGTCGTCGGCTACCTGCACCGCGACCTGCCGAGCCGCGCACCGCGCGCGCCGGCCGGCGTCGAGACGCGCCGCATCGCGTTCGAGCGCGACATCGAGCCGGCACGCAACGAGTGGTTCCTCGCCGGGACGGCGGTCGACACGATCCGGCTCGCGGCACCCGTCACGCCGGGCAAGGACGGTGCGCGTGCGCCGTTGACGATCGGCGCGCCGACCGACGGCACGATCTTCGCGATCGACCCCGACATTCCGCCGAAGAATCAGCGGGTCTGGTTCGAGCGTTCGGCCGGGCACGCGACGAAGTTCGCGTGGCGGCTCGACGACAAGGTGATCGGGCATGCCGACCGTATCGCGTGGCTGCCGTGGCCGGGCCGGCACCGGCTCGAACTCGTCGATGCGCGCGGCAACGTCGCGGATACGATCAGCTTCGAGGTGCGCGGCGCGTTCGCGAAAGCGGCCGCGCGCAAGCCGTGAGCGGATAAGCCGGCCGCTTACTGGCCGGCCGTACTCGCCTTCGGCGGCTGGGCGGAGAAGTCGAGTGCCGGCGCCGTCGAGATCGCCGCTTCGTTCGCGACGCTGAAGTTCGGGCGCGGCTGGTAGCCGAAAATCTTCGCGATCACGACGCCCGGGAACTGGCGGATCTGCACGTTGTAGTGCTGCACCGTCTTGATGTAACGGCCGCGCGCGACCGCGATGCGGTTCTCCGTGCCTTCGAGTTGCGTCTGCAGGTCGCGGAACGCTTCGTTCGCCTTCAGTTCCGGATAGCGCTCGGATACCACCATCAGGCGGCTCAGCGCGCCCGACAGCTCGCCCTGCCGCTGGTCGAATGCCGCGAGCGCGGCCGGATCCTTCGCCATCTCCGGCGTCATCTGCACGCTGCCCACGCGTGCGCGGGCCGACGCCACTTCGGTCAGCACGCGCTCCTCGTGCGACGCATAACCCTTCACCGACGCGGCGAGGTTCGGCACGAGATCCGCGCGGCGCTGGTACTGGTTCAGCACTTCGGACCACGCGGCATTGATGTCCTCGTCGGACGATTGAATCGCGTTATAGCCGCACCCCGCGAGCGGAGCCAGCACGCAGCATGCGATCAGGATTCGAAACCATTTCATCGTGGGTGACTTCCGGTTGAACGCTCCGGGCGGAGCGGTAGGTAAAAGGAAATGCGCGCGGCGGCTACCAACGGCCCGACGCACCGCCGCCGCCGCTCGACCCGCCGCTCCCGCGGAACGAATCGGAACGCGAACTCGAGCGCGACGAACCCGACTGCGAACCGGACGACGAAGACGAGTCGATGCCCATCAACTTCGCCCAGATCACGGCGAGCACGCACAGCACGCCGAAGATGCCGGACAGCACCTCCTCGATCGAATAGTCCATCTCGCGCCCGATCGCGATGATCATGAACAGCGTGCCGCCGATGATCGCCGTGTATTTGCGCACGCGCGCCGATCGGAACAGGTTGATGCCGAGCAGGCACGGCACGACGCCCGCCGCCGCCGGGACGAACAGCGCTGCGCAGAGGATCTCCACGAGATTGCCGTTGAAGATCGCGCCGACCGGCAGCATCACGACCGGCACGACGGCCGCCACGAGCCAGGCCGCCGGGAGCGTGATCCGCAGGCGCAGCCTGCGCCACTCGGCGACCACGCCCAGCACGACGCAGGCAAGCCCGAGCAGGAACCAGAACCGTACGCCGCCGGTCTTCGGGGATTTGCGCACGGGCAAGCCGTTCGACTGGTACGTTTCGCCGTCGGGTCGTGTGGCGCGGGGCGATGAGTGCGTGGTATCCGTCGCGTCCGTGTCGTCGCGCCCGCGCATCGCCGTCTCCGGGGCGGCCTGCTCCGGTGTCGCCATGTCCGCAGGTGCCACTTCGCGCATCAGCGCGTCGACCGCATCGCTGATGCCAGCTTCGATGCGGCTCTCGCGAAACGCCGGCACGACCCGCTCACGGATGATCCGGCCCGCGACGATGTCCGGAATCGTGCCTTCGAGCCCGTAGCCGACTTCGATCCGCACGGTACGGTCGTTGAGCGCGGCGACGAGCAGCACGCCATTGTCGACTCCGCTTCGGCCGAGCTTCCAGCGATCGAACACGGTGGTTGCGAACTGTTCGATCGTCGACTGCCCGGTCGAGCCGACCAGCAGAATCGCAATCTGCACGCCGTGTCGTTGTTCGAGCGCGGCGAGGCGGTCGGTCAGTTCGGATGCGCAGGCGGCACTCAGCACGCCCGTCATGTCGGTCACGCGGCCTTTCAGCGGCGGAGCGGCTTCGGGTTTGCCGGCGACGGGATAGACCGCGGCGACGGCCTCGTGTGTGCAGGCCGACTCAGCCGGCGCTGCCAGCGAGCCGGCTGACGATGCCGCGATCGCGGCGCTGTCGGCGCCCGCCGGCGCGGCAAACACGGCACTGCCGAACAGCAGGGCCGCGCCCGCCAGGGTGGCTGCGGCCTTCCGTGCGCCGGACCGCACTGCCGCGCCGCGCATGTGTATGTGCTGAACGTCGTGGCGGGCCGTGTGGGCCCGCGATGCCGGATTGCCGTCGCAACCCGCCGGGCACGGCCGGCCCGTTAGTCGTTTGAAGTTCATGTCGGAAACGGCACGCCGGCCCTCTCGGGAACGGCGCGTTCTCTCATCGTTTTTAGTCGTCCCGCAGCATAACGAATTGCGAAGGGAACTGAAAGGTTTCCGACCGAACGCGTGCAGAGGTCGATCACACGCGCCTCCCGTCGTCGGACACGCGTCGCGCCGTCGCCGCCGGACCGTCCTTCGCGCAAGTGACGCAGCCGCCCAGCGGAAGCGTGCCTGAGCCGTCGACGCCAAGTCGAACAGGCCAGCAGCACGCCGATTCGGGACATAGAATGAGAACAGCGCCGTATTCCCGACGCTCGCCGGTTGCCCCATTCTCCCGACTGCCCGCGACCATGAACATTCGCCACGAACGCTTCACCCGCCCCGCACTTGGCGCCTTGTGCGTTGCAACGCTCGCAGCCCTCCAGGCGTGCAACGGCGACGCCTGCTTCGGCGTCGATGCCTGCTTCAACAACAACACGCAGACCGTCGCGCTGTCGGGTACGGCCGCGACGGGCGGCGCGCTCGCGAGCGCGCAGGTGACGGTCAGTTGCGCGGCCGGCTCGGCGACAACGCTGACGGACGGCGGCGGCAACTACCGCGTGACGGTCAACGCGACGCTGCCGTGCGTCATCACCGTGGCGTCGGGCGGCACGAGCCTGCATTCGCTTGCCTATGCGGGCGGCACCTTCAACACGACGCCCGAGACCGAGCTGATGCTGGTCTATCTCGCGGCGCAGCTCGGCACGAACACGGCCGGGCTGATCGGCAATTTCCAGGGTAGCCTGCACGATCAGCAGGTGATGAACGATCCGAACGCGGTCCAGGCCGCGCAATCGGCCGTGGTGTCGAACCTGCAGCAGCGCTATGCGGTCACGCTCGCGGCGCCGGCGTTCCTGACCACGTCGTTCGTGGTCGGGCAACCGGGCGTCGACAGCGACCTCGTCGCGCTGGCGAAGGCCGGCGCGATCGATTCGAACGGGCAGCCGGATCCGGCCGCCGTATCGCTACTGACACAGGCCGGCGCCGCACATCCGCTGTAAGCCCTGACGCGGGCGCGGCATCGGGCGTCACGCGTCCACAGCGCTCTCGTTGTCGGCCAGCAGCGCCCACCGTTCGTGGTCGCGCCATTCGCCGCCGATACGCAGGTAGCGCGGCGAAAAGCCTTCTTTCATAAAGCCGAGCCGCCGCACCAGCGCGATCGACGCGTGGTTGCCGGGCTGGATGTTCGCTTCGAGCCGATGCAGCCCCAGCTCGCCGAATGCGACGACGATCGCCGCGCGCAGCGCATCCGTCATCAGCCCCTTGCGGCTGAAATCCGCCATCCCGTAGTACCCGAGATACGCACTCTGAAACACGCCGCCGACGATCTCGTTGAGGTTCACGACACCGGCCACCGCACCGGAAGCCCGATCGCGCGCGACGAGGCCGACGTTCGGCCCCGTCAGGCAGCGGTTGAACCATTGGTCGAATCCCGCCTGGTCGACGAACGAGTCGACCCACGGCAGATGATGACTCCGGCTCGCTCGGTTGGCGGCGATCAGGTCGGCGGCGTCGGATCGGGCGACGCGGTTCAGCAGGATTCGATTCATCGGTCGGCCGGCGGCGCTTACGCGGCCTCCCCGCTCCGGCACGCGACCGGCGCGGCCTGCTGCTGCGACAGGTAGCGCAGCAGCTTCGTCACCATCCACACGACGATGAACGACAGCGCGACGAAGAACACCGCAAGCGGCGTCAGCACGTGGATCGACACGAAACCGGCGAGGCCCATCATCGCGGACGACACGAGCAGCAGCGCGCAGCCGAGGATCGCGCTCGTCAGCCCGGCGATATGCGGAAACAGCGAATTGCCCTTGGCCATCAGCGTCGGATACATCGCGCCCGCGCAGAAGCCCATCACGAGCACCGGCGTCGCGAGCGTCCACACGCGCAGGCCGACGGTCAGCGCGAGCACCAGCATCGCGACCGATGCGCCGGCCATCACGCGCGCGCCGATGCGCAGCCGTTGCTCGGCGCTCGGCAGCCCGCGGCCGTGAATCCGGTTCGACAAGCCGCCGAGGAAATACATCAGCCCGATCCCGAGCGCGAGATAGCCGAAGAAGGTCGGCGGCTTGTGCAACGTTGTCTGCACCATGAACGGCCCGACGATGTTGAACACGAGCAGGATGCTGTAGCACAGCCCCTGTGCGAGGAAGCAACTCTGGAACACCGGGCTCGCCAGCACCTTGCCCGCGTTCGTCATCAGCGTGCGCGGCTCGAGATGCACCGGCTTCGGCAGGGTTTCGCGGTAACGCCACAGCAGCGCCCACATCGCCAGCGAGTAGACCAGCAGGAACACCAGGCACGCGCGCCAGCCGAACCATTCCTGCAGGTGCGCCCCTATCACCGGCGCGATGATCGGCGCCAGCCCCCACGCGATCGACATGTACGTGAACGCGTGCATCAGCGCCTGGCCCGAGAACGAATCGGTGATGATCGCCTTCGCCAGCAAGTTGGTAGTCGCGATCCCGAAGCCCTGCAGGCAGCGCGCCAGCACGAACGTCTCGAGGTTCGGCGCGCCGAGCGACAGCAGGCAGCCGATCGTGTAGATCACGAGCCCGAACGCGAGCACGCGCTTGCGGCCGTACGCGTCGGCGATCGGCCCGAAGATCAGCTGGCCCAGCGCGTAGGCCGCCATGTAGCCGGACACGCTCGACTGGATCGCCTGCGGCGTGGTCGCAAACGAACGCGCCATATCGGGCAGCGCGGGCACGTAGATGTCGATGGCGAGTTGACCGGCGGACGCAAACAGGCAGATCAGGAACAGCAGGAAGCGCGGCGAATTCGACTCGCGCGCCGGGGTGAGCGTGGCGTTCATGACGACTGGGGAGGATCTCGGGCAGCAGTGACGTGCCGACAATGTTCGAATTGCGAACATGCGTGCGGTCGCGACGAATCCCGTATTGTGCCCGTTGTTGCATCGGGCGACCGGATTCCCATGGCGCGCGCGAGGTTGAATGCCGATTGCGGCACATCCTGAAAGGCGCTGGCCGGGATGAACCCGTCATCGCGACGGCCCGCCCTGCGCGAGCCGGTCGTCAACTCGACACCTGGCGCGACTCGCCCCGCTCCCGAACCGCCGGCACGCGCCGGCGGCGTTTCATCGCGACGACCGGATCAATACTGCGCCTGGTCCGTCGGATTCTTGAACAGCTGCTTCATCTCCGCCGACAGCGGATAGTCGAGACTCACGCCCTTCGGCGGAATCGGTTGCGTGAACCACTGGTTGTAGAGCTTCTCGGCCGCGCCCGACGTCTGCATTTTCGCGATCACACCGTCGACGACATGCTTGAACGCCGGATCGTCCTTGCGCATCATGCACGCGTAGTTCTCGTGGACGAGCGGCGTGCCCGTCACCGTATACGCGCCGGGATTGCGATCCTTCGCGATCTCGCCGTACAGCAGCGGCTCGTCCATCACGAACGCCACCGCCCGCCCGGTCGTGACGTTCATGAACGCTTCGGCGTGATCCTTCGCGCTGATGATCGTCATGTTCATCGCCTTCTCTTCGTTGAGCTTGCGCAGCAGACGCTCGTCCGACGTGCCGGCCGTGGTCGCGACCGTCTTGCCGGCCAGGTCCGTGAAGTCCTTCACGCCCGAATCCTTGCGCGTGCTGAAGCGAATGCCGTAGAGAAAGATGCTGTTCGAGAACGCGGCCTGCTTCTGCCGCTCGAGCGTGTTGGTCGTCGATCCGCATTCGAAATCGATCGTCCCGTTCTGCAACAGCGGAATCCGGTTCTGCGACGTGATCGGAATTTCCTTGACCGTGAGGTTCGGCACGTTCAGTTCCGTCTTCAGTTGGTCGATGATGCGCGACGCGATGTCCCGCGAGTAGCCGATGTTCTTCTGCTGGTTGTCCGAATACGAGAACGGCACCGACGATTCGCGAATGCCGAGCGACACGATGCCCGTGTCCTTGATCTTCTTCAGCGTACCGGTGAGGGCCTGCGCGTGCGCGGCACCCGCCAGTGCACAGGACAGCGCGACAGCCAGCCAACGGAAGCGGCGATCCATGCTTTTCTCCTGACGAAACGTTGATCGAATCGCGATCCTACGCCCGACAAAATTCGCGTCGCATCAGGGAAAGCGTAAGCGGCCTTCCGCAACCGCGGGCCATGAAAGATGTTTTCCGTGCCGCGCCAATCACGTCGAAGCGGTGCGTTCGGCCCGACCGGCCGCGCGCGGACTCGCCGCCATCCTCTGTGCCACGCGTTCCAAACGCGCGTTCATGCCGCGACGCACCAACGTAATCGTTTGCGGCCACCCCTGTTTTTCTCGTGAAACGCACTCAAGAAGCCGCCGTGCAAGCCGTTACCCAGAGCATGGCGCGTCGCAGCAACCTGGCTGCAACCGTCAGACAAAAAAGACTAGGTCCGGGTCAGCCGGACCAGCGCCACCGCCGGCACGACGGTTATCTACGAGGATCGAGTTTCAACATGAGAGCCAAACGTTTCAATTTTGCGCTGGCGCGCTCCGCACACGCGCGCATGCTCGCCGGCATGCTGTCCGCCGCCGCCCTACTGCCTCTCGCCGGCTGCGGCGGAGGCGGCGGCGACGGCAGCAACCCCTCTTCCTCCAACGCGTCGCCCGCACCCGCCCCGACGCCTGCCCCCACCCCCGCGCCCAGCAACCCCACGACCCCGCCCGCCTCGTCCGGCAGCAATGCATGCGCCACGCAGCAGGCCGCCGTGCAGATGGCTGCGCAGACGGCACCGGTCGAGCCGCCGGTCGATCACCTGATCGTCAAGCTGAAGACGCTGACGGCCACGCGTGCGATGGCGGCCGTCGACAACGGGACGCGCCTCGATGCGGTCATCCAGCGCTCGATGACGCGCTGGACGGCGCCGGTGACCGGCAGCGCGCGCGCCTATGCGAGCACGGTCGCGCAAACGCCAGTCAACGTGCAGGTCGAGCGGACGATCTCGAACGGCGCAGCCGTGCTGTCGCTCGGCCAGCGCATGGCGGCTGCCGACGCAGCCGCCCTGGCGCAGGCATTCGCGGCCGACGGCGATGTCGACTACGCGGAACCGGATCACCCGATGCAGGTTCGCGACACGCCGAGCGACCCGCTCTACAACCAGCAGTGGAACCTGTCCGATCCGACTGCCGGGATCGACCTGCCGCCCGCGTGGAGCGCGACCAAGGGTTCGCCGACCGTCGTCACCGCCGTGCTCGACACGGGCTACCGGCCGCACGGCGACCTGGTCGGCAACCTGCTGTCCGGCTACAGCTTCATCAGCAACGTCAACACCAGCAACAACGGCCTGACGCGCAGCCCCGATGCAACCGATCCGGGCGACTGGGTCACGCAGCAGGAACTCGACAACGCCAACGGTCCGTACTATCACTGTGCGAGCCAGCCGAGCGACAGCAGCTGGCACGGCACGCGCGTGATGGGCGTGATCGGCGCGACCGCGAACAACGGCACCGGCATCGCCGGCGTGTCGTGGCTCGGCCAGATCCTGCCGGTGCGCGTACTCGGCAAGTGCGGCGGCGTGACGAGCGACATCGCGGACGGGATGCGCTGGGCAGCCGGCATCCCCGTGAACGGCGTCCCGACGAACCCGCGGCCCGCGAAGGTCATCAACCTGAGCCTCGGCGGCGTCGGCGCATGCAGCACGACGTTCCAGCAGGCGATCGACGACGTGACCGCGAAGGGTGTGACCGTCATCGTCGCGGCCGGCAACGACGGCTTGTCGACCGGGCTCGACCAGCCCGCGAACTGCCGCGGCGTGATCACCGTCGCCGCGACCGACGCGACGGGCCGCCGTGCATCGTTCAGCAACTTCGGCGCCGACGTATCGCTGAGCGCGCCGGGCGTCAACATCCTGTCGACGTCGAACACCGGCACGACGACGCCGGGCGCGGACACCTACGGCCTCGCGAACGGCACCAGCCTCGCGACGCCGCAAGTGTCGGGCGTCGCGGCGCTGATGCTGTCGGTAAACGGCAACCTCACGCCCACGCAGATCCAGCAGAAGCTGCAAGGCGGCACGCGCGCGGCGAAGCTGGCAGCCGGCACGTCGTGCACCGCGATGCCGGCAGGCTCGGGCATCCTCGATGCAGGGGCCGCCGTCGCGTCGGCGAACCAGTAACCGGCGCCCTGCCCGAAGCGGCCGCGCACATGCAGGCATGGCATGCGCGCGGCCGCTTCGTTGCCGGCCCGCCGGCGCTTCCGCGAGCCCGCATCGACCCGATCACGCATCTCGAAATAACGCCTGACAAAAGGGTTGACGCTTCGCACAGCGAGCCATTACCATCGCTCCCGTCTCATTACTTGGAGTGTTCTGTGAACACCGATGCGAGTTGTAGTTGGTGCTTGACCAACTCGACTGCTGCCTGAGGAAAACGCGCAGAGCCTCGTCTTCTGCCGCATCCCGGGAAGCAGGATGCGGCGTCCTTCCGGCCTGAGTACTGGCCCGATCTCCCGCCGAATTTTTCGAAGTTGTCGAATGCACGCGACGCGCCGTCGCGCGTGTGCGTTCGTGTCGCGCGCGGCGCCAGCCGCGTGCACTCTCCGTTCGCGTGCCGTCCGGCCGCGCGCCTCGTTGCGCGCGCCGCCGTCGATCGCACGTGCCGACTCTCCGCAACCGACAGGAGTGCAGATGAACTCAGACGACAGTAGTCGATTACCGCTCGCCGGTGCGACGCTGCGCATCGACATGCCGACCGCATCACGCGCGCCGGCGAGCGTTCCCGCCTTTACCGATCCACAGCCGATCGCGCCTGACGCGACGCGGCGGGGAGCGCTCGTGCGTCGATAACGTCACGGCCGCTCCCCGCCCGCCGCCTCGTGCGCAAGGAGCGACTCATGACAACACGACACAACACCTCTCAGAAGAAACAGCGCGGCTTCATCAAGGCCGGCGCCGGCCGGCAGAACGAGCCGCGCATCATGCGCGCCGCGCAGGAAGCGGCCCGCCCGCTCGAAGATACGCTGAAGGCACTGCACACCAGCACGCGCGGCCTCACCTACGACCAGGCCGCCGACCGCCTGCAGCACTACGGCCCGAACGAGATCGCGCACGACAAGCCGCCGCACTGGACCCGCCAGCTGCTGCTCTCGTTCCACAACCCGTTCGTCTACGTGCTGCTGGTGCTGGCCGCCATCAGCTTCTTCACCGACGTCTACTTCGCGGCGCCCGACGATCGCGACTACGTCGGCATGACGATCCTGCTGACGATGGTCACGATCAGCGCGCTGCTGCGCTTCGTGCAGGAATTCCGGTCGCTGCGCGCGGCCGAGAAGCTCAAGGCGATGGTCCGCACGACGGCCACCGTGCAGCGTTCCGTGACCGACACGTCCGAGCCGACGCGCCGCGAAGTGCCAATGCGCGAAGTCGTGGCCGGCGACATCGTGCACCTGTCGGCCGGCGACATGATCCCCGCCGACGTGCGCCTGCTCGCGTCGCGCGACCTGTTCATCAGCCAGGCCGTGCTGACCGGCGAGGCGCTGCCCGTCGAGAAGTACGACACGCTCGGCGCAGTGGCCGGCAAAACCGCGAGCACGAACGCGGCCGGCCCGGCAAGCGATGCGTCGGCGTCGCTGCTCGATCTCGAGAACGTCTGCTTCATGGGGACCAACGTCGTCAGCGGCACGGCGACGGCCGTCGTCGTCGCGACCGGCGAGGACACGTACTTCGGTTCGCTCGCGCGCAACGTCGTGAGCCACAAGCGCATCGAGACGAGCTTCGATCGCGGCGTCGCGAGCGTGAGCTGGCTGCTGATCAAGTTCATGTTCGTGATGGTGCCGATCGTGTTCATGATCAACGGGCTGACCAAGGGCGACTGGCTGAGCGCGCTTACGTTCGCGCTCGCGGTGGCCGTCGGCCTGACGCCCGAGATGCTGCCGATGATCGTCAGCGCGAACCTCGCGCGCGGCGCGGTCGCGATGGCGCGCCGCAAGGTCGTGGTCAAGCGGCTGAACTCGGTGCAGAACTTCGGTGCGATGGACGTGCTGTGTACCGACAAGACCGGCACGCTCACGCAGGACAAGATCATCCTCGAACACCACCTCGACCTGTCCGGTCACAAGAACGAGGAAATCCTGCGGCTCGGCTGGCTGAACAGCTTCCACCAGAGCGGCCAGAAGAACCTGATCGACATCGCGGTCGTCGCGCGTGCCGACGAGATCGGCGAACGCGTGAAGCCGCAGGGCTACAAGAAGATCGACGAGCTGCCGTTCGACTTCGTGCGGCGCCGCCTGTCGGTCGTCGTCGAGGACAGGCACGGCACGCACCTGCTGATCTGCAAGGGCGCGGTCGAGGAAATGCTCGCCGTGTCGACCCACGTGCAGGACGAAGACGGCGTACGCCCGCTCGACTTCGTCGCGCGCAAGCGGCTGCTCGAACAGGCGACCGCCTACAACGAGGACGGCTTCCGCGTGCTCGTGCTCGCGACGCGCACGATCGCACGCGGCGACGAGCGCGCACAGTACCGCACCGCCGACGAACACGATCTCGTCGTGCGCGGCTTCCTGACCTTCCTCGATCCGCCGAAGGAATCGGCCGCACCGGCGCTCGCCGCGCTGCGCGAGAACGGCGTCGCGGTGAAGGTACTGACGGGCGACAACCCGACCGTCACGATGAAGGTGTGCCGCCAGGTCGGCCTCGAACCGGGCAAGCCGATGCTCGGCACGGAAATCGAAGCGCTCGACGACGACACGCTCGCCAAGGTCGTCGAACGCACGACCGTGTTCGCGAAGCTCACGCCGCTGCAGAAAGCGCGCATCGTCAAGGCATTGCAGGCGAACGGCCACACGGTCGGCTTCCTCGGCGACGGCATCAACGATGCACCGGCGCTGCGCGACGCCGACGTCGGCATCTCGGTCGACAGCGGCGCCGACATCGCGAAGGAAACCGCCGACATCATCCTGCTCGAAAAGAGCCTGATGGTGCTCGAGGAAGGCGTGATCAAGGGCCGCGAGACGTTCGGCAACATCCTGAAGTACCTGAACATGACGGCCAGCTCCAACTTCGGCAACGTGTTCTCGGTGCTCGTCGCCAGCGCGTTCCTGCCATGGGAGCCGATGCTCGCGACGCAGCTGCTCGTGTTGAACCTGATCTACGACACGTCGCAGATGCTGCTGCCGTGGGACAAGATGGATCCCGAGTTCCTGAAGAAGCCGCGCAAGTGGGAAGCCGGCAACATCAGCCGCTTCATGCTGTGGGTCGGGCCGACGTCGTCGGTGTTCGACATCACGACCTACATCCTGATGTGGACCGTGTTCGGCGCGGGCGCGCTGTATCACCTGAACGGCGGGACCGGCGGCCAGATCGTGATGAACTCGGGCTGGTTCATCGAGAGCCTCGTGTCGCAGACGCTCGTCGTGCACCTGCTGCGCACGCAGAAAATCCCGTTCCTGCAGAGCACGGCGTCGCTGCCGGTGCTGCTGTCGACCTTCACCGCGATCGCGATCGGCTGCTGGCTGCCGTTCTCGCCGTTCGCGGAAGCGATCGGCTTCATGCACCTGCCGGGCACCTACTGGCTGTGGCTCGCCGCGACGATGGTCGGCTACATCGTGCTCGCGCAGATCGTCAAGACGATCTACGTGCGCCGCTACAAGCAGTGGTTCTGATTCCGTCCTGATGACAACGTGCCGGCGCGACGCATGCGCCGAGCCGCTACACGACGGGCCGCATCAGCGGCCCGTTTTTCATTCATCAAGCGTCGTTCGCGCCGAACAGTTGCGCGCACACCGCGCGCCCTTCGTCGGTCAGCGCAGCGCTGCCGGTGCCGTCTTCATTCAGCGTCGTCGCGCTCAGGCCCGCGGCGTCGAGCTGCGTCAACACACGGCGCAGCGTACTCATCGGCAGTTGCGTGCGCTTCGCGATCTTCGGCAGCGACCACGTCTTGCCGGCCGGATCGTTCGCGGCCTCGTTCAGCGTCGCGAGCGTCGCGACGAGTGCGGGATCGAGCGGGGATTCGTCGGATTCTGAAGTCATCGGTTCGGGGTCATCCGCCGGCAGCGGGCCGGCGTTCGGTCAGGAAAGGTCATCGCGGACACTATACGCCGCGTCATACGCCCTTGAGTGCCGTGCGCATGAACGACACGAAACGCGTGGTGACGGGATCGTCGCGATCCGACAGCCACGCGAGCCCCACGCGCCACTTCGCGTCGCGACCGTCGAGCGGTATCACCGTCGCATCGCGCAGCAGATACTGCGCGCTCGACGGGATGAACGCGACGCCCACGCCGGCCGCGACGGACGTCAGCACCGACTGCACGTCCTCCGCCTGCTGCGTCACGTGCGGCACGAAGCGGCGCTCGACGCACCACCGGTCGATCTGCGCGGCCAGCCCCGGGCCGCGCGCACGCTGCAGCGCGATGAAGCCGATCTCGTTGAGCACGTCGAGGTCGGCCGGCACGCGCTTGAAGCCGAGGTGCGGAGGCACCGCGAGCGCGAGCGATTCGTCGATCACCTTGAACGACGACACGCCGTCGTCGGACGGCAGACGCAGGAACCCGGCGTCGAGCTTGCCCGCACGCAACCGGCGCGTCTGCTCGGACGACGACAGGTCGCTCAGCGTGACCGCAATGCCCGGATTGCGACGTCGAAACTCGGCGATCAGCTTCGGCACGAGCGTCAGCACGGACAGGCAGATGCCGAGCCGCAAATGACCGCGCTGCCCGCCGGCTGTCTCACGCGCACGCGCGAGGATCTCGTCGGCGTCGCGCACGAGCGCCTGCGCATCGGGCAGGAAGCGTTCGCCGAACGACGTCAGCTCCGCGCCGTGCCGGCCGCGCTCGAACAGCTTGCCGCCGAGGCTCGCCTCGAGCGCGCCGATCTGCTTGCTCAGCGCCGGCTGGCTCATGTGCAGCGCATCCGCGGCGCGGCTGAAATGGCACAGCTCGGTGACCGTCAGGAACGTGCGGAGCAGTTTCAGTTCCATTCTTCAAAAGAATCGTATTGATCGAAATATTCATTTTACTGATCGAATCCGATAGCGTCCAATACGGACATGCCCTTCCCGGAATTCACCGTCATGTCTTTCGATCAAGCCGTTGAATGCGTGGCCCAGCCGTCATGCGATGCCGCGGACGCAAACGAACCCGCTGCCGCAACCGATGCGCACGCGCCGAAACGTCGCGCCGGACGCGTCGACGGACGCAGCCGCCGTTTCCGCTTCGGCGATGCGATCGAAGACCCGACGCCGCGCGCCGTGACGGGGTCGATCGCGATCAGCTTTGCGGTCGTGTCGCGGCGGAACTGGCCGCGCTGAACGGCCAGCCTGCACGGCCGTCACCACACGCGCACCACCCGCACCATCTCAACAGGCAGATCGAAAACACGCCGAATCCGCCTGCATCACGCGTCATTGCGACTCATCCCATCGTCATCGCCACGCGATCGACCGTATAATTTCCCGCACCCGCTGACCGCCCATGCATTCCGCGCAGCCGCATCGCGCGTGAAAAGGAGACTTTCGCTTGACCGGCCTCATCGCGCGCCTGCCTCGCGCCCGGACCACCGTGATCCTCGCCCTCTCGTTCCTGCTGCTCGCGTTTGCCACGAACGCGTCCGCGCAACGCGTGCAGCCGCATCGCACCGCACATGCCCACGCGCATGGCCACACGAAGGCCGTCAAGAAGAAACCCCACCGCAAGAAAAAGGCCGTCAAGCAGCGCCGCCCGCGCGTCACGCATCAGGCCGCCAAACGTCACGCCGCACCCGCACCGCAACCGCGGCGTGCGAAACGCACGGCGGCCGTACGGCCGCGCCCGCCCGCGAAACCGAAGCTGCTCGCCAGTTGCGGCTTCACGCCGCGCGCGGTCGGGTCGCTGCATTCACGCGCGGCCTACGTGCTCGACGTCGACTCCGGCACACCGCTGCTGGCCCGCAACGCGCGCACCGTGCGACCGATCGCGTCGATCTCGAAACTGATGACGGCCGTCGTCGCGCGCGATGCCGATCGTCCGCTGAACGGCGTGCTGCGCGTCACCGCGCACGATCGCGACACCATCAAGTTCACCGGTTCGCGCCTGCAGGTCGGCTCGGAACTGTCGCGCCGCGACATGTTCCATATCGCGCTGATGTCGTCGGAGAATCGCGCGGCCGCCGCGTTGAGCCGCGACTATCCGGGCGGGCGCGCCGCGTTCGTCAAGGCGATGAACCGCGAAGCGCGCCGGCTCGGCATGCGTCATACGCACTTCCGCGAGCCGACCGGCTTGTCGCCGCACAACGTGTCGACGGCGGAAGATCTCGCGCGACTCGTCGGCGCGGCCGCGCAAGATCCGCTGATCCGCTATTTCTCGACGGACACGTCGACCACCGTGCGCCCCGGCGACGGCGAGCTCGTGTACGTGAATTCCGACCCGCTCGTCCGCTACCGCCGCCTGCCGATCCGGCTGCAGAAAACCGGCTTCATCAACGAGTCGGGGCACGGCGTCGTGATGCGGATGCGCGTGAAGGGCCGCCGCGAAACGGTCGTGCTGCTCGGCGCGCCGACGCGTGCCGGCGTATCGAGCGACGCGCTCAAGATCCACCGCTGGTTGTCCTGCTCGATCCAGTAAGCACGCGCAGGCAGCCGTTGCGTTCACCCGACGGGAGCGATGCCATGCAGGATGAATACCGCTTCAACGCGTTCGGACGGCTGCTCGCCGTCGTGCGCGCGAACGGCCGATGGGCTGTGTTCGACCTCGGCACCGAAGGCAAGCGGCGCCCGGCCAACCTGCAGATTCCGTCGGCGCTCGCCGCGGACGAACTCGCGCAATACCTCGGCGACCTGCTGCACGAAAGCGCGACCCCGAAATACAACGAAGTCGTCCCGGTCGACCCGCGCCGCGCGTGATCGCGCGATGGACCGCTCCGTCGCGCAGCGGGAAATTCAACAGTTAAACTTGCAAGTTTAACTGTCGTATTCTATGATCCGCCGCATGAACCCGCCACGCAAACCCGGCGTTTCCGCCGACACCGTCGCCGCCGACCTGACCCTCGCGGTCGGCCAGCTGATCCGCCGGCTGCGCTCCGAGATCGAATCCGAAGGGCTCGGCATGTCCCAGACCAGCGCGCTCGCGCGGCTCGAACGACACGGGCCGATGACGACCGCCGACCTCGCGCGCGCCGAAGCGATGAAGCCGCAATCGATGAAGGCGATTCTCGCGAGCCTCGAGGAAGATGCGCTCGTCGAGCGCGAGCCGCACCCGACCGACGGCCGCCAGATCCTGTTCAAGCTGACCCAGGCCGGCCTCGACGCACGGCGCAAGCGCAACGCCGCGAAGCACAAGTGGCTCGGCGCCGCGATCGACAAGCTCGATCCCGAAGACATCGCCACGCTCGCCGCGGCGATCCCGCTGATCCGCCGCATCGGCGACCAATGAATCCGGCCGGCGCGCCGCGCGGCATCCGCGCGCCCGGCTTTCCCCGCCCTTTTTCACGGAGCCCCGTCATGAGCGCAACCCGTCTCGACACGAACACGGCACTGGTCGTCATCGACCTGCAGAAAGGCATCGTCGCCCTCCCCACCGCCCACCCGGTCGCACCGGTGATCGCGCACGCCCGCACGCTGCTCGACGCATTCCGCAGCCGCGGCCTGCCGGTCGTGCTCGTCAACGTCGCCGGCGGTGCGCCGGGCCGCACCGAGCAAGCGCCGCGCACGGCGCAACTCCCCGCCGACTGGGCCGAACTCATCCCCGAACTGGACCGCCGGCCGAACGACCACGTCGTGACGAAAAAGACCTGGGGCGCATTTACCGGCACGGATCTCGACGCTCACCTGAAGGCGGCCGGCGTCACGCAGATCGTGCTGACCGGCGTCGCGACGAGCATCGGCGTCGAATCGACCGCCCGGCAGGCCCACGAACTCGGCTACAACGTGACCCTCGCCGTCGACGCGATGACCGACCTCAGCGCGGACGCACACGTGAACAGCATCGAGCGCCTGTTCCCGCGCCTCGGCGAGACCGGCACGACGCAGGACATCGTCGCGCTGCTCGACCGGCGCGACGCGTGAGCGACCAGCACGCGAAGCCGGCGCCGGGCCATGCGGCCGGCCGGCTCGACCCGTCGATCTGGAAGGTCAGCGCGGTCGCGACGCTCGGCTCGCTGCTGTCGCAACTCGACGCGACGATCGTCAACGTGTCGCTGTCGAGCCTCGCGACCGACCTGCACGCGAGCCTGTCGACGATCCAGTGGGTGACGAGCGGCTACCTGCTCGCGCTGACGCTGGTGCTGCCGCTGAACGGCTGGCTGGTCGACCGCATCGGCGCGAAGGCGCTGTATCTGTGGTGTTTCTCGGCGTTCACGCTCACCTCGGCGCTGTGCGGGCTCGCGTGGTCCGCACCTTCGCTGATCGCGTTCCGCGTGCTGCAAGGCGTCAGCGGCGGGTTGCTCGCGCCGATGGCGCAGATGATGATCGCGCGCGTCGCCGGCCAGCAGATGGCGCGCGTGATCGGCTACGCGGCGGTACCCGTGCTGCTTGCGCCGATCCTCGGGCCCGTGGTCGCCGGCGCGATCCTGCAGCATGCGTCGTGGCGCTGGCTGTTTCTCGTGAACCTGCCCGTCGGCGCGCTTGCGCTCGCGCTGGCCGCGCGTTTCCTGCCCCGTGACCACGACGATGCGCATCGGCGCGAACTCGACTGGGTCGGCCTCGCGCTGCTGTCGCCCGCCCTCGTGCTGTTCCTGTACGGCGCCGAACGGATCGGCTCGGCGCTCGGCGTCGCCGCGGTCGGCTGCTCGGCGCTGCTGCTCGCCGCGTTCCTGCGCTTCGAACGGCGCAAGGGCGAACAGGCACTGATCGATCTCGCGCTGTTCCGCTCGCGCATGTTCGGCGCGGCGGCCGGCACGCAGTTCCTGTCGAACGGCGCGATGTACGCGGGCCAGATGCTGATCCCCGTGTTCCTGATCCAGGCGTGCGGGCGTTCGCCGGGCGAGATGGGCTGGCTGCTCGCGCCGCTCGGGCTCGGCATGCTCGTCACCTATCCGTCGATGGGCGCGCTGACGAGCCGGTTCGGCGTGCGCCGGCTGGCCGCGGCCGGCGCCTTGCTCGCGCTCGTCGCAACGCTGCCGTTCGTGGTCCTCGCGCTGACCGGCTACGACCCGGTCGTGCTCGTACCGGCGCTGTTTCTGCGCGGCATGGGCCAGAGCGCGATCGGCGCGCCGTCCATCTCCGCCGCGTATGCGTCGGTCGAACGCCGCAACCTGCCGATGGCGACGACGTCGCTCAATATCGTGCAGCGCCTCGGCGGCCCGACGTTCACGACGATGTGCACGCTGTTCCTCGCGTGGCGGCTGCACGTCGAATCGGCGTCGGCCGGCGGCTCGCAGGCCGTCGCGTATGCGTGGGCATTCGGCCTGCTGTGCGCGCTGCACGCGGCGAGCTTCATCACGACGCTGTGGCTGCCGTTGTGGTCGAGCGGCGCCGGTGGCCGGCCTGCCGGCGCCGTGCGGGCCGGTTAGCACTGAACAGGGGGAGCGCCGCGCAGTGTGCGCGGTCTCCTGCTACGGCAGCCACATCGGCACGATCGACACCACGAGCAGCAAGCCGAGCCCGACATTCAGGCAGCGCCACTGCCGCTCCGTGCGCAACACGCGTGCAAACAGCAGCCCCGCGAAACACCACAACGACAGCGACGCCATCGCGGCCACACCGAACGCGAGCCCGAGCAGCACGCCGAGCCGCGCCGGCCCGGACGCGAGCGCCGCGAACGACGCGGCCGCGCCGAGCGTCATCGCCCAGCCCTTCGGGTTGTGCCAGAGCATCCACACGCCGCTGACGAATCCCTGCGGCCGCTGCACGGCGGCATCGAGCCGCGGCTTGCCGCCGCGCCCGATACGCACGGCCAGCCACATGAGGTACAGCGACCCGACCGCCTTCATCGCGAGCTGCAACGCCGGCAGTGCGAGCAACACACTGCCAAGCCCGGCCGCCGCGGCCGCCGCCATCGACGCCAGGCCGGCCGCGATGCCCGCCATCAGCGGCAGCGAACGCCGGTAGCCGAAATGCGCACCCGACGCCGTCGCGAGCGTCGTCGCACCGCCCGGCGTCACGGTGGATACGATCACGAACAGCATCAGCGGCAGGTAGTCGTGAAGCGGCACGGCGGCTCCCGGTTGTCGTCGTCGAAGCCCCGTTTTACCCGCGATTCATCCATTACGACAGTGAAAGCTTCTTATGTCTGCCATTAGCGTTCATAATGTGACGCATGGCTCGCAATCTCGACATCGCGCTGCTGCGCGCATTCGTCTCCGTCGCCGATCATCGCAGCATGACGGCGGCCGGCCACGCGCTGCACCTGACGCAAGGCGCGATCAGCCAGCAGGTCGCGCGGCTCGAAACGCTGTCCGGCCCGCTGTTCGTCCGCGAGCATCGCAACCTGCTGCTCACGGCGACCGGCGAGCGGCTGCTCGAACAGGCGCGCCGGCTGCTCGCCGTACACGATGCGCTGCTCACCGACCTGACGGCCGGTGCGGTGGAAGGCGCGGTGCGCCTCGGTGCGCCGCAGGATCTGGTCGGCACCTGTCTCGCGCCGATCCTGAAAAGCTATGCGCAGGCGCATCCGCAAGTTGAGCTCACGCTCGTGTGCGCGGCGTCGCCGGAACTGCGGCGCGGGCTCACGCAGGGCGACCTCGACGTCGCGCTGATCGAGGCGCCGGTCGGATCGTCGCGCGGCGAGTGCATCGCCGTCGACCGGCTGGTCTGGGTCGGCGCGAAAGGCGGCGCCGCGCATCGCACCACGCCGCTGCCGGTGTCGATGGTCGCGCAGACCTGCGCGTTCCGCCCTTCCGTGCTCGACGCGCTGCGCGGCTGCGATCGCACGTGGCGCACCGTGTTCGAGAACGGCAGCTTCGACGCAACGGCCGCGACCGTGCGCTCCGATCTCGCGGTGACCGTCTGGCTCGCGTCCACCGTGCCGGCCGACCTCGACATCCTGCCGGCCGGCAGCGGCCTGCCCGCGCTGCCGAATTTCTCGATCAACCTGCACGTGCCGCGCGGCCAGCGCACGCCGGCCGCGACGGAACTGGCCCGCTACCTGCGCAACGGTTTCGCGCGCCTGCGCACGGCTGCGTAGCGCCCGTTCGCGCTACACGGTGCCCGGCTCCTGCGGCGCGGGCGTCGTGCCGGCCGCCTCCAGCGCCTGATGCAGCGTCGCGAAGATGCACGACGCGCCGACGACCTCGGTGATCCCGTGACGATCCATGTCCGCACGCAGATAGCGATTCACGCGCCCGAACAGCACGCCGATCCCGCGCGCATGCAACATCTTGACGAGATCGGTCAGCGTCCGCGCGGCCGAATAATCGACGTCGGTGATCGCGCCCGCGTCGACGACGAACCAGCGCGGCCGCACCGGCGCCGCGTCGACGAGCTCGGTGATTTCGCCGGCGAACAGATGGTCGTTCGCGAAGAACAGGTCGGAGCCGAACCGGTAGACGATCAGCCCCGGCGCCGTCATCGCACCGCGCCGCGTGGGCACCGGCTGCCACCGCCCATCGCCCGCGACGGGTTCGAGCACCATCGTGTGCGGCTGGTAGCTGTGGCGCACGTGCCGCATCAGCGACAGCGCCACGGCCAGCAGGATGCCGTGTTCGACGCCGACGGTCACGACGGCCGTGGCCGTCACGAGCGCAAGCGTGAATTCGCCGGGGCTTTCCTTGCGGATCGCCGCGAGGCTGCGCACGTTGATCAGCCCGAGCGCGATCGTGAACACGATGCCGGCCAGCACCGCATGCGGCAGATACTGCAGGTAGGTGCTGAAGCACAGCAGCACGACGGCCACGACGGCGGCGAACGCGAGATGCCCGATCTGGCTGCGCACGCCCGCGCCGTCGGCCATCGCTGTTTGTGTCGGGCTGCCGTTGACGACGAATGCACCGCCGACCGCCGCCGCCGCATTCGCGGCCGCGAGGCCGAGGATGTCCGCGTTGGTGTCGACGTCTTCGCCGTATTGCTGCGCGAACACGCGTGCGGCCGCCGCGCTCTGCGCGATGATCATCACGAAACACGACGCGGCGACCGGCACGAGATCGAGGAACTGCTGCCACGTGACGGACGGCCAGCGCAGCGGCGGCAAGCCGCCCGCAACAGGCCCGAGCACCGCGATGCCGTGCGCGGAGAAGCCGAACCCGTCACTCGCCGCGATGCTGCCCACGACGACGATCATCGGCATCGGCACGCGCGGCAGGAACCGCTTGCACGCGAGAATCGCGACGACCACGAGCGCCGCGAGCGCGAGCGTCGGCCGGTTCGTGTGGACGAGATGCGTGACGACGTAGTCGAGTTGCGCGAGGCTGCGCGACGCCGGGTACGGCACCGCCAGCCCGAGCATGTCGCCGAGCATCGCGATCGACACCTGCACGCCGACGCCCGCGAGAAAGCCGACCAGCACCGTGCGCGACAGGAAATCGGCGAGAAAACCGAGCTTGAAGACGCGCGCGAGCAGCAGCATCGCACCGGTCAGCAGCGCGACCATGCCGGCCAATGCCGCATATTCCGCGCTGCCGGCCGGCGCCATCGACGACAGCCGGCTCGCGAAGATCGTTGCGGTCGCGGAATCGGCGGCGACCACGAGATGACGCGATGCGCCGAAGCACGCGAACGCGATGAGCGGCAGGAACACCGTGTAGAGGCCCGTGACGGCCGGCATCCCGGCGATGCGCGCATAGCCGAGCACCTGCGGGATATCCATCGATGCGAGCGAAATGCCCGCGAACACGTCGCGGACGGCGCCTGCCCGGCGGATCGGGAGAATGCCTTTCAGCAGCCGCACGCCCGACGGGCGGCTTTCGTTGGAATCTTGCATGCGTGAAATGCGTGAGGTCGAAGTGACGAGGATCGCGAAGGCTTTCGCGCATCGTGCCTCGGGCGAGCCTCGCATGGCAAGTACGGCCTTTCACCCTCACCTCGATGCAGAGGATACCTGCACAATGGTGAACGTATTCGGGAGCCGGTTGACGCGGCATCCACGACACGCGCCCGGAACCCGATGGCACAATCACGGTCCCTTTCATGTGCCCTTCACCGGGCGCGCGCCGCGTCGCGGCGCCGATTCAACGCACGAGAAGGCCCCTGTTAGCCGCTATGACCCTGAACGAATCCTGGTTGACGCCGCTCGTCGGCATCCTCATTCTGCTCGCCGCTGCCGGCGCCATCACCGCCGCCGTCCATTTCCTGCTGTTTCGCGTGGTCGCGCGCCTCGCGCGGCTGTCCGCCACGCGCGTCGACGACGCGCTGTTCGAGTTCGGCGCATTCAAATGGCTGAACCGCATCGTCCCGTTCGTCGTGATCAAGCTCGGGCTCGGCGCGGTGCCCGGCATTCCGGAGCGCGTCGCGCAGGTCACCGACAAGGTGCTGTTCGCGCTGATCGTGTTCCTCGTCACGATGACAATCAGCGCGACGCTGTCCGCGCTCGAGCACACGCACCGCACGCACCAGCGCGACCAGCCGCGCCTGTCGCTGAAAGGCGCGATGCAGCTCGTCAAGCTCGTGATGTTCATCACGGCTGCGCTCGTCGTGATCGGCGATGCGACCGGCAAGCAGATCGGCCTGCTGCTGTCCGGCATCGGCGCGATGTCCGCGGTGCTGATGCTGATCTTCAAGGACACGCTGCTCGGCCTCGTCGCCGGCGTGCAGCTGTCGTCGAACGACATGCTGCGGATCGGCGACTGGATCACGATGCCGTCGGCCGGCGCGGACGGTACCGTCATCGACATCACGCTGAACACGGTCAAGGTCGCGAACTTCGATCACACGATCATCACGGTGCCGACGTGGAAGCTGATCACCGAGAGCTACCAGAACTGGCGCGGGATGACCGAAGCGGGCGGCCGCCGCATCAAGCGCGCGCTGTTCGTCGATGCGACGAGCGTGCGCTTTCTGTCGAACGACGAGATCGAACGGCTCGAGCGCCTGACGCTGCTGAAGGACTATCTGGAGGACAAGGTCGACGCGATCGAGCAATGGAACGGCACGCTCGGCGCGGCCGGCGACTGCCCGGCGAACCGGCGCCAGCTGACGAATCTCGGCACGTTCCGTGCGTATGTCGCGAACTACCTGAAGGGCCATCCGCGCATCCGCCGCGACATGACCTGCATGGCTCGGCAACTGCCGCTCACGGCCGAAGGCATTCCGCTCGAACTGTACTGCTTCACCGACACGACGACGTGGGTCGACTACGAGGCCATCCAGGCCGACCTGTTCGACCACCTGATCGCGGTGCTGCCGGAGTTCGGGCTGCGCGTGTACCAGCACCCGTCGGGCTTCGACATGCGGCAGATGGGCGTCGCCGCACAGGCCGGGTTGCAGGCGCCGCACGCGGGTTGAGGCACTGCACGGCCGCGCTCACCGCGCCGCGCACTCCGACGCGAGCCGTCCCAGCACCTTCAATGCGTCCTCGATCTGCCGCGACCACGGATAGCTGTAGTTGAGCCGGATGAAATGCCGGTAGTCGGTGCCGGCCGAGAACATGTGGCCGGGCCCGACCGTGATCCGCTGCGCGAGCGCGAGCGTGTACAGCTTCATCGCATCGACCTGCGGCGGCAGCTCGACCCACAGCACATATCCGCCCTGCGGCTGCGACAGCCGCGTGCCCTCCGGGAAGAAGCGCCGCACCATCGCGCTCATCAGGCTCGCCTGCTGCGCGTACTGCTTGCGCATGCGCCGCAGGTGGAAATCGTAGCCGTCGTGTTTCAGGTACTCGGCGATCGCCAGTTGCTCGATCGCGGGCGTCGCAAGCGTGTTCAGGAATTTCAGCTTCTCGACCTGGTCGCGGTAGCGGCCCGGCATCGCCCAGCCGATCCGGTAGCGCGGCGACAGGCTCTTCGTGAACGACGCGCAATGCAATACGAGCCCGTCGCGGTCGAACGACTTCAGCGCGCCCGGCGTCGTGTCGCCGAAGTGCAGCTCGTGATAGACGTCGCTCTCGATCGCCGGCACGCCGTGCTTCGCCAGCAGCTCGACGAGCGCGCGCTTGCGCGCATCGGACATCTGGAAGCCGAGCGGATTCTGAAAATTCGGCATCACCATGCACGCCGCGATGCGCTCGCGCTCGAGCACCCGTTCGAGCGCGTCGAGATCGATGCCTTCGCCCGGGTGCGTCGCGACTTCGAGCGCGCGCATGCCCATCCGCTCGATCGCGTGCAGCATCGCGTAGAAAGTCGGCGATTCGACGGCGATCGTGTCGCCCGGCTTCGCGACGGCCTGCAGGCACAGGTTGATCGCCTCGGTCGCACCGATCGTCATCACGATCTCGCCCGGCTCGACCGCGATCCCGCGCTCCGCATAGCGCCGCGCGATCTGGCGGATCAGTTCCTGGTTGCCGGGCGGCAGGTCGTCGATCACGCCCCAGCGCGTGCGGCGCCGCCCGATCGCCTGCGCATAGCGCGCCAGGCGCTGCACCGGGAATTGCGACGCGTCGGGGTACGGCGAGCCGAGCGGCACCGCGTCGTCGCGCGCGATCGAGCGCAGCGTCGACAGCACGAGCCGGCTCACGTCCACGGCCGAGGGCTCGGCCGTCGGCGCCGACGTGTGCAGCTCGGCCCCGGGCGGCGCCGACGCGCGCGCCCGGACGAAATAGCCCGATTGCGGCCGGCTCTCGATCAGTCCGCGGCTTTCCAGCACGAGGTACGCGCGCAGCACGGTCGTGACGCTCAGCTGCTGCTGCCGGCTCGCGTGCCGCACCGACGGAATCCGCTCGCCCGGCCGGTACACGCCACGCTCGATCTGCGCCTGGAGATCGTCGGCCAGTTGTTCGTAACGCTTCACGCGCCTCCCTTTCAGCTTCCCTTCAACAACACAGTTGCGATCCGCACTGTATGAATGGCCGAAACTGTACTCTTTTTTGAAGTGAACAGGTGTACACACAGCCGGACGGGTGCCGCGCGTACTCTGCAGCCATCGACCCCGACACCCGCATCATGAAAAAGAAATCCGCCACCGCGCGCATCGAACCGTACACCCACCCGGCCGCCGGCTGGGGTGCGCTGAAAGCCGTCACGATCAACCTGATCAAGGAAAAGGTCGCCGGCGGCAACTACCGGACGCTGCTGCGCCAGAACCAGCCGGACGGCTTCGACTGCCCCGGTTGCGCGTGGCCCGACCGCCAGCACGCGTCGACGTTCGAATTCTGCGAGAACGGCGTGAAGGCGGTGGCCGCCGAAGCGACGAGCAAGCGCGTGACGCCCGAGTTCTTCGCCGCGCACACGGTCACCGAGCTGCTCGACCAGTCGGATTTCGAACTCGAGCAGCACGGCCGGCTCACCGACCCGATGGTGTACGACGCGCGGACCGACCGCTACGTGCCGATCGCGTGGGACGACGCGTTCGAGCTGATCGCGCGCCACCTGCGCGCGCTGCCCGACCCGAACCAGGCCGCGTTCTACACGTCCGGCCGTGCGAGCAACGAAGCCGCGTTCCTGTACCAGTTGCTGGTGCGCCTGTACGGCACGAACAACTTCCCCGACTGCTCGAACATGTGCCACGAGGCGACGAGCCGCGGGCTGCCGGCGTCGGTCGGCGTCGGCAAGGGCACCGTCACGCTCGACGATTTCGAGCACGCGGACACGCTGCTGATCTTCGGCCAGAATCCGGCGACCAACCACCCGCGGATGATGGGCGAGCTGCGCGAATGCGCGAAGCGCGGCGCGACGATCGTGTCGATCAACCCGCTGAAGGAACGCGGCCTCGAACGCTTCGCCGATCCGCAAAGCCCGATCGAGATGCTGACGATGTCGGGCACGAAGATCGCGTCGACGTTCATCCAGCCGACGATCGGCGGAGATTTCGCGCTGATCAAGGGAATCGCGAAGCGCGTGCTCGAACTCGACGATGCCGCGCGCGCCGCCGGTGCGCCGCGTGTGCTCGACACCGCGTTCATCGATGAGCACACGGCCGGCTTCGACGCGTTCGCCGACGACCTGCGCAACGAAAACTGGTCCGCGCTGACGGCCGAAAGCGGCGTGCCGTACGAGCAGATCGACGGCCTCGCACAGCTCTATGCGCGCAGCGAACGCGTGATCGCGACGTGGGGCATGGGCATCACGCAGCACAAGCATTCGGTCGCGACCGTGCAGATGCTGACGAACCTGATGCTGATGCGCGGCAATATCGGCCGCCCCGGCGCCGGCCTGTGCCCGGTGCGCGGCCACTCGAACGTGCAGGGCAACCGCACGGTCGGCATCGAGGAAAAGCCGTCGCAGGCGTTCCTCGACCGGCTCGGCCACGTGTTCGACTTCGAACCGCCGCGCCATCACGGCTACGACGTCGTCGAGACGATCGAAGGCATGCTCGAAGGCCACGTGAAGGTGCTGATCGGCCTCGGCGGCAACTTCGCGATGGCGACGCCCGACACGCCGCGCACCTGGGAAGGCATGCGCCGCTGCGACCTGTCGGTGCACATCACGACCAAGCTGAACCGCAGCCACCTGATCCACGGCCGCGACGCGCTGATCCTGCCGACGCTCGGCCGCACCGAGATCGACCTGCAGGACAACGTCGCGCAAGGCGTGACGGTCGAGGATTCGATGAGCATGGTCCACGTGTCGTACGGGATGAACAAGCCGGCGTCGCCGAACCTGATGTCGGAGCCCGCGATCGTCGCGCACATGGGTCATGCGCTGTTCGGCAGCGGCAAGGTCGACTGGCTCGCGTACAAGGACGACTACGCGAAGATCCGCGACGCGATCGAAGCGACGCTCGACGGCTTCTACGACTACAACACGCGCATCGCACGGCCGGGCGGCTTCCACCTGCGCGTCGCGTCGCGCGACCGCGAATGGCTCACGCCGACCGGCAAGGCGAACTTCATCGCGCACGCATTGCCGACCGACACGCCGATCCAGCGCGCCCGCGCGCTGCACGGCGAACGGCTGATGACGCTGATGACGACGCGCTCGCACGACCAGTACAACACGACCGTCTACGGGCTCGACGACCGCTATCGCGGCGTGTTCGGCCAGCGCCGCGTGGTGTTCGTCAACCGCGACGATCTCGCGATGCTCGGCCTGAAGGCCGGCGAATGGGTCGACATGGAAACTGTGTGGCACGACGGCATCGAGCGGCGCGCGGACGGCTTCCTGCTCGTCGAGTACGACATCCCGCGCGGCTGCATCGGCGCGTACTACCCGGAAACCAACCCGCTCGTGCCGCTCGACAGTGTCGGCGACGTGTGCAACACGCCGACGTCGAAGTCGGTGCCCGTACTGCTGCATCGCGCGGCCGCGCCGGCGTCGATCGCCGCCTGACGGAGCGCGACGATGATCGTTCGTCCGCGCGAGCACTGGCTGCGGATGCTGCTCGTCTGGAACGGCTCGGTGCTGCCGACCATCCTGCCGCAGCTCGTGCTGACGCTCGCGATCAGCCTCGTCGCGGTGTGGGGCGGCGGCCGCGTGCTCGGCGAGAAGGTGCCGCTGAACCCGACGCCGTTCACGTTGATCGGCCTCACGCTGGCGATCTTCGCGGGGTTTCGCAACAACGCGAGCTACGAACGCTACCGCGAGGGCCGGCAACTGTGGGGCGGCGTCCTGACCGCCACGCGCACGCTGGTCTCGCAGGCGCTCTGCTACGGCGCGGTCGATCGCGACGATGCATCGCGGCGCGCATTCGTGCGGACGGTCGTCGCGTTCGTCTATGCGCTCAAGCATCAGCTGCGCGGCACCGATCCGGCCACGGACCTGCGCGGTCTGCTCGACGAGGCCACCTATGCGCGCATCGCCGGTGCGCGATTCCGCCCGGTCGTCATCGTGCACGCGCTGCGCGAAACGTTCGCCGCACGCGCCGACGCGGGCCGTCTCGCCGAGACGCGCCTGTGGATGCTCGATGCGCGACTCGACGATCTCGTGTCGATGGTGAGCGGCTGCGAGCGGATCGCGTCGACGCCGATCCCGTTTTCATACGACGTGCTGCTGCACCGGACCATCTATGCGTACTGCGTGCTGCTGCCGTTCGGCCTCGTCGACTCGATCGGCGCGGCGACGCCGTTCGTCACCGTATTCGTCGCCTATACGCTGATCGCGCTCGACGCGATCGCGCATGCGATCGCCGAGCCGTTCGGCGACGGGCCGAACCATCTCGCACTCGATGCGATGACGCGACAGATCGAGCGCACGCTGCTCGAACTGAACCACGAGCCGCTGCCGGCCGAAGTGACGCCCGGCCGCGCGTACCGCCTCACCTGACCCTCGCCCCGCTCAGTCGCCGCGGCCGCGCAGGAAGCGGCCGTGCTCGGCGGCTGCGTCGGCGATCCGCCGCAACAGCACGACGCCGCGCAGCAACGCGTGCGCATCGTCGCCGTCGCGCACGGCCGCGCGCCGCCGCAGCACGCGCGCCGCCGCGTCGCAGGTCCGGTCGAGTTGCGCGACATCCGCCCGCGCGACGCGCCCGCGCACCACGGCCGCCGCACGGCGCGCTGCGGGCTCGCGCGATGCCAGTTCGGCGAGCGACAGCAGGCTGTCGCCGATTCCCCAGATCGCGAGCAGGTCGCGCATGTCGCGCTCGATCAGCGTCTGCGGCAGGCTGCCCGCGAAGCCGAGTTCGCGCGCGAGACGATCGGCCGTCCGGCTCAGCCACACGCTCTCCGGCCACGCGCGCGGGTCGCGTGCGATGCCGGCCAGGTCGCGGCGCACCGCGCGATGCAGCCGCCGCCGGCTTGTGCCGGGATCGCCGGGAAACACCAGCGCGAAGATCAGCGCGCCGAACGCGATGCCGAGCATCGTGGCGAGTGCGCTGTTCAGGAACGCGGCGTCGCCGATGCGCACCGTATTGTCCGGCGACGTGAAATTCCAGAAGAAGATCGCGAATGCGCTGCCCATCGCGGCCGTGCGCGGATGACGCATCGCGATGCCGTTGGCGACCAGGAATACGCCGAGGATGGTCGCGAGCATCTCGAAGCCCGACACCGCGGGCAGCAGGATGAAGTTGCAGACGACGCCCGCGACCGCCGCGCATGCCGTGCCTTTCAGGAAGCCGACGGCCGCGCGCACCGAGTTCGGGCGTGTCGAGAACAGCGCGCCGACCACCGCCGTGATCGCGACGAAGCCCGCGCCCGACGGCCATGCGGTGACGATCCAGATCGCCGACGCGGCCAGCACCGCGATGAACGCGCGGATGCCGTTGTGGCACGCGAGCACCGGATCGTGGTGGAACGCGTAGCGCACGCGCGCAGGCGGCGGCTCGGGCCGGTCGAGCAGCGTCCGGCTCGCGAACGCACGATCGAACCCGGCGAGCAGCGCCGCCAGCCGGTCGAGCGTGAGCAGGCGCGACGTGTCCGGGCCGATCTGCGCGGCGGCCTCCGCGTGCAGGGCGTCGTCCACACGCGCACGCAGTGCCGCGATCTCGTGCCCCGCATCGCCCGAAGCGGCGACACCGTCGAGCACGCGCGCGACCTCGTCGACCAGCGGATCCGTCGCATCGCCGGCTCGCGCCGCATGCTCGCGAATCGCCTGCCCGGCGGCCTGCGCGGTGAGCACACCCAGCGCCGCCGCGCGCAGATGGCCGATCGCGTTGCGCACGGGCGGTGCGCCTGCCGCCGCATACTCGGCCGCCGTGTCGAGTTCGAACGCATCCGCAAACAGGCGATGCACGGCCGCGCCGTTCGGCTCGCGGCGCAGCGCGCCCGCGCCGACCGCCACCGCGCGGTCGAGATAACGCGCGAGGTGGGTCCGGACGTCCTTCAACGGCGCACCCGGCGCAAAGACCGTTTCGACCAGCGCGCCGCACAGGATGCCGACCACCACATACAGGAACCGCGCGACCGCGATGTCGAACGCGTGCAGCGGCGCCGATACCGCATCCATCGCGATGATCGCGGCCGTATAGCCGGCGAGCACCGCCGCATACGCGCGGAAATTCCGCTGGAACGTCGCGACGCCCGCGCACAGCCCGATCCACGCGGCAAGCGCCAGCAGGAACAACTCGGGCGTCTGCGCGAATGCGCCGGTCAGCACGAGCGCGACGGCCGCGCCGATCGCGGTGCCGAGAATCCGGTACTGGCTCTTCGACAGCCCCATCCCGCGGCTGCCCTGCGCGACGATCCACACGGTCGACGCGGCCCATTTCGGATCGTCGAGATTCATCCGGAACGCGATATAGAGCGCGAGCAGCGACGCGGCCGTATTGCGCAGCGCGAACGCGAGCGCGCCGGGCGGCAACGTCGGGCGCGCATCGCGCAGCGCGGCCCGGACGGCCGCGAGCGGCGGCACGCTGGGGAGAGCGAATTTCATCCGGCGAGCATACGATCGCGCGCCGGCCGCCACTACGGGGCGGCGGCGGGATGCGTTATTGCACCGGGCAGGATAATCGGCGCGACCCGCTGCGATCCGGCGCGCGACGGTAAGATGCGCGCAGAACGAACCTCGAAACGCCCCGTATGGACCTCGAAAGCATCCGGATATTCTTGCGCGTGGTGGAGCGCGGCAGCTTCACCGCCGCCGCCACGCAACTCGACATGCCGCTCAGCCGCGTGAGCCGCAAGGTCAGGCAGCTCGAGGACGACCTCGGCGTCCAGCTGCTGTACCGCACGACGCGCCGCGTGTCCGTCACCGAAGCCGGGCGCGACTATTACGAACGCTGCCTGCGCGCCGAGGAAATCCTGCTCGACGCCGACCGCCAGGCCCGGGCGCTGCGCACCGAGCCCGAAGGCACGCTGCGCGTGCTGGTGCCCTACGCGATCGGCCTGATCGAACTGGAGCCGGCGCTCGCCGAGTTTCGCCGGCGCTACCCGCTGGTGCAGCTCGTGCTGATCTACGACAACAGCCCGCTCGACCTCGTCGAGCACGGCTTCGACGTCGCACTGCGCACGGGCGTGCTGACCGATTCCGGCTATGTCGCGCGCTCGCTCGGCTGGTCGCACGCAAAGCTCGCGGCCAGCCCGCACTATCTCGACCGGGCCGGCCGGCCGCAGACGCCGCAGGATCTCGCCGGTCACGACATCCTGTTCGTCGGCCGCGACACGCCGGGCCTGACGCTGCGACTCACCAACGCGGCCGGCGACGTGGCCGATGTGCCGGTGCGGCCGGTGCTGATCTCGAACGAATCGGTCACGGTGCTGCGCCAGGCCGCGAGCGGCGGCGGCATCGCGCTGATCTCCACGCACTTCACGACGCGGCGGCTCGCCAGCAACGAACTCGAAATCGTGCTGCCCGACTGGCACCGCACCGACGACGTCGAGCTGCACGCGCTCTACCCGAAGCGCGCGACGCTCGACAGCAAGGTGCGCGCGTTCGTCGAGTTCCTGACGGAAGTCTTCACCGCGTGGCGGACCGCGCCGTAACCGGCGGCACCGGCGACCGGCCATCGATGCCCATCGGCTGCATTATTGCGGCGCACGAAAGGAACTAATGAGCGCGCGAGCGTTGATCGCCGTGCGCCGCATCGTTAGCCTGTGCCCATGCCAAATCACCACACACGCTACGGCAGCCACGTGCCCGCTGCCCGCCGACGCGTCACGCGCGTCGCGCCCTCCTGACCGGCCTGCCCGCGTCCCGAAGCCCGCCACGGCTTCACCGATCCGATCGAACGCCTGAACCGCATGCTGCGCGCGGACGGCCCCGTTTGCCGGGCCGCCCGCGCGCAGGGCGTGTTCGTCCGCTTCGCGGCCCGTCCGCGCAGGCGTCGCGCGCGTACGTGCGCGACTGCCGGCGCGCGCCGCCCGGCCCCTTTCATCACGCAGGAACACCATGTCATCTCCGTCCCCCCAGGCGCCGCTGTCGGGCGGCAAGCTCGCGATCGGCACGATCGCGGTATCGCTTGCCATGTTCATGAACGTGCTCGACTCGTCGATCGCGAACGTCGCCATTCCGACGATCTCCGGCGACCTCGGCGTGTCGGTCGACGAAGGCACGTGGGTGATCACGATCTTCGCGGCCGCGAACGCGGTGTCGATTCCGTTGACCGGCTGGCTCACGCAGCGCTTCGGCCAGGTGCGCCTGTTCGTCACGTCGATCCTGCTGTTCGTGTTCGCGTCGTGGCTGTGCGGGATCGCGCCGAACCTGCCGACGCTGCTCGCCGCGCGGATCCTGCAGGGCGCCGTCGCGGGGCCGCTCGCGCCGCTGTCGCAGGCGCTGCTGCTCGGCGCATGGCCGCGGCAGAAATCGTCGAGCGCGCTCGCGCTGTGGTCGATGACGGCGCTCGTCGGCCCGATCGCGGGGCCGTCGCTCGGTGGCTGGATCACCTACGACTACAACTGGTCGTGGATCTTCTACATCAACATCCCGGTGGGCTTCTTCGCGGCAGCCGTCACGTGGATCGTGTTCCGCGACCGCGAATCGGCCACGAAACGCATGCCGATCGACACGGTCGGCCTGCTGCTGCTCGTGCTGTGGGTCGCGTCGCTGCAGATCATGCTCGACAAGGGCAAGGATCTCGACTGGTTCAACTCGTCCGTCGTCGTCGCGCTCGGCATCGTCGCGCTGATCGGCTTCGCGTTCTTCCTCATCTGGGAGCTGAACGAGGCCAACCCGATCGTCGACTTGCGGCTCTTCACGCAGCGCAATTTCGCGGGCGGCACGATCGCGATCTCGGTCGCGTACGGGATGTTCTTCGGCACGCTCGTGCTGCTGCCGCAATGGATGCAGGGCTATCTCGGCTACCGCGCGGTCGACTCGGGGCTCGCCACCGCGCCGCTCGGGGTGTTCGCGATCCTGCTCACGCCGGTCATGGGGCGCCTGCTGCCGCGCACCGACCCGCGCTACATCGCGACGCTCGCGTTCGTCGGGTTCGCGGTCGTGTTCATGATGCGCACGACCTTCTACACCGACGTGTCGCGCTGGGATCTCGTGCTGCCGACGCTGCTGCAGGGCATCCCGATGGCGATGTTCTTCGTGCCGCTGACGTCGATCATCCTGTCCGGGCTGCCGCCGGAGAAGATCCCGGCCGCGGCCGGCCTGTCGAATTTCGGTCGGACATTCTGCGGCGCGGTGGGCACGTCGCTGATCAGCAACGCGTGGAACGACCGCACGATCCTGCATCACGTGCGGCTCACCGAACAGGCGAGCGTCACCAATCCGGTCTTCACGCAGCAGGTCGACGCGACGCGTTCGCTGCTGCACCTGAGCCCCGATTCGGCGCTTGCGTTCTTCAACGCATCGGTCGACTCGCAGGCGGCCGTGATGGGGTTGAACGACATCTTCTACGTGTCGGCGATCATCTTCATCGCGATCATCCCGCTCATCTGGATCACGAAACCGGTGCGCTCGGGCGGCGGTGATGCCGATGCGGCGGCGGCCGGCGCGCATTGATCCGTACCCGCTGCGGCGCGCGCCCCGCGCCGCGGCAGACGTAATAAACACTTGCAATCGATACAGGCCGAAACGTCAACAGCCGGTGCCCGTATCGCGTTTTTTCGTCATGCGCCCACGATTCCGGAGCGCAACGACAGGAGAAAACACCATGCGAGCCCTTACGCGCCATATCGCGATTGCCACCACCCTGATGTCGGTGCTGACCGGCACCGCGTTCGCCGATACACCGTGGCAAAACGCGCATCCGCGCCGCGAAGAGGTCAACCAGCGCCTCGCGAACCAGAATCGCCGCATCCATCACGAAGTGAAGGAAGGCGAAATGTCGCACGCCCAGGCCGCGCGCCTGCACCGCGACGACCGCAAGATCCGCCAGGAAGAGCGGGACATGGCCGCGCAGGATCACGGCCACATCACGAAGAGCGAAAAGCACGTGCTGAACCAGCAGGAAAATGCGGTCAGCCACAAGATCGGCCAATAACGACGACAACACCGGCAAGCGCCCATTCGCCCTCACCTGAAACGCCCGCTGCCGCGATGCGGCAGCGGGTGCTTGTTCTGGTTGTGTATCGAATCGTTTCAACGCACCGACGGCGTCAAATGCTGCGGGTATACTCCGTCGTCAGCCGCCTGTCGCATCGTCGTCCGTCAAAAACGGCCCGATTCCGGGCGGTTTCGTCGCGAAGCTTCGCGTTTCGCCTACCCCGCGCCCCAGCCTCGATACGAGACACCCGACGACCGACCATGAAACGATTCCTGCTGCTCCTCCCCGCCGCCCTGCTCGCCGCCTGCGGTTCCGCGCCCTCGTCCGACTCTGCCTCGTCGGGTGCCGCACCGATGATCTACGTGTCGTCGCAACGTCCGGCCTACGCGATCGCGAACTGCCTCGACAGCCGCCTGTCTGGCACCGAGCAATCGCAGCGCAACGGCGTGACCGACATCTCCGTCGGCTCGAATTCGTACTTCGTCACGCTGACGCCATCGGGCAACGGCTCGGTCATCAAGGTCGTGCGCGGCTCGGGCAACGAACCGGCCGAGGAAGCGATGCGCTTCGCGGTCGCGCGCTGCGCGATCTGATCCAAACCTGCCAATGCCGGGCGCCCGCCCGGCTCGTTCCTGCGCGCCAGCCCGCCGGCGCGCCTGCCGAATATTTTCATCCGGGCGGCCGTCGATGAGAGAATCGCACCCACGATTCCCTTTCAACGGAGCCCGCATGAAGCACCTGCTGTCCCGGCTGTTCGTCAGCGCCGCGCTCGTCGCGCTTGTTCCGGCGCTGCCGGCGCAGGCTGCCACGCCGCCCGGCATCTTCGTCGTCGCCACGCAACTCGGCGAATTCACGACCCTCGACCCGAGCGGGATCTACGAGCTGGTGCCGTCCGAATATGTCGCGAACACCTACGAGCGGCTGGTGCGTGTCGACCTGAAGGACCCGACGCGCTTCGACGGGCAGATCGCGCAATCGTGGACGGTCGGCGCCGACGGCACGACCTACACGTTCAAGCTGCGCCCCGGTCTCACGTTCCATTCCGGCAACCCGGTGACCGCCGACGACGTCGCGTGGTCGCTGCAGCGCACCATCCTGCTCGACAAGGGGCCGGCCGGCGTGCTCGCCGATCTCGGCCTCACGAAGGCGAACGTGATGCAGAAGGTGCGCGTGGTCGATCCGCAGACCGTCGTGCTCGAAACCGACCGCAAGTACGCGCCGAGCTTCGTGCTCAACGTGCTGAGCGCCTGCCCGGCATCGGTGTTCGACAGGAAGCTGCTGCTGTCGCATCAGCAAGGCAACGATTTCGGCAGCGGCTGGCTGCGGACCAACGACGCGGGCTCGGGCCCGTACCAGCTCGTCAAGTGGACGCCGAACGAAACCATCGTGCTGCAGCGCTTCGAGAAATACCGCGCACCGTACCCGATGAAGCGCGTCGTGCTGCGCCACGTGCCCGAAGCGTCCGCGCAGCGGCTGCTGCTGGAGAACGGCGACGCCGATGCCGCCCGCAACCTGAGCCCCGACAGCCTCGCCGCGCTGACGAAGGCCGGCAAGATCAAGGTCGCGTCGTGGCCGGTGTCCGCGCTGCTGTACCTGAGCCTGAACACGAAGAACCCGAACCTCGCGAAGCCCGAGGTGCAGCAGGCGATGAAATGGCTGGTCGACTACGACGGCATCCAGCGCAACATCGTCAGCACGACCTACAAGGTGCACCAGACCTTCCTGCCCGAAGGCTTCCTCGGCACGTCGAACGCGCGGCCGTACAAGCAGGACGTCGCGAAGGCGAAGGCGCTGCTCGCGAAGGCCGGCTTGCCGAACGGCTTCGACGTGACGATGGACATGCCGAACGACTATCCGTACCTCGAGATCGCGCAGGCGCTGCAGGCGAACTTCGCGCAGGGCGGCATCCGCGTGAAGCTGATCCCCGGCGATGCGAAGCAGGCGATCGGCAAGTACCGCGCGCGCCAGCATGACATCTTCATCGGCGAATGGTCGCCCGACTACATGGACCCGAACAGCAACGCGCGCGGCTTCGCATGGAATCCGGACAACTCGGATCAATCGCCGACGAAGATGCTCGCGTGGCGCAACAGCTGGGACATTCCGCAACTGACGAAGGACACCGAGGCCGCACTCGTCGAGCCGTCGCCCGCCAAGCGCGCGCAGCGTTACGAAGCGCTGCAGAAGGCCGTGCTCGCGAACTCGCCGTTCATCATCATGTTCGAGAAGGTCGTGCAGGTCGCGACGCGCCCCGGCGCGACCGGGCCCGAAATCGGGCCGATCAACGACCTCGTGTCATACCGCACGCTAGCGAAGTAATCGCGCCTGCCCGCGTGCCCGGCCATGCCGGCGCGCGGGTAATCGCCACGTGCCGCCGCGCCGGCGCTGTGCCGTGCGGCGGCCGCGATCTACAATGGCCGGCGCCGCGCGGATACCGCGTCGGGCACACGTAACGGGGAAACAACATGCATCCGAGCGAGCACGCGGTCTGCGTGGCGATCAACGACAACAACCGCGCCTGGTACGAAATGCTCGTGCCGTTCCTGCTGTCGCTGCGGCAGACCGGCTACGACGGCCGGATCGCGGTGATCGGCTACGGGCTGTCCGAACGCAAGCGGCAGATCCTCGCGAGCGAGTCGGTCGACGTGATCGACGCGTCGGGCGCATATGCGCTGCCGGTCGGCCGCTTCATCGAGGCCGCCGCGTATTGCGCGCGCCATCCGCAGATCCGCAAGCTCGCGCTGTACGACGCCGACATCTGGTTCTGCGCGCCGCAGTTCGACCTGTTCTCGCAGATCGGCGACGACCGCATCCACGTGTGCCCCGACCCGCTGTTCTGCACGTTCGTCGTCACGCCGCTGATCGGCGAGCGGCGCGACCATCACTGGCGGCTCGTCGTCGACGATGTCACCGCACGCCACGGCGGTGCGCTGCAGGCCGGGCTCGTGGCGGGAACCGCCGACGCCTGGGCACGCTACGCGGACCACCTGCGCGACTGCATCGCGCGTGTCGGCACCGATTTCCAGGAATGCTTCGGCATCGATACGACGTTCCTCCATCTGTGGAGCGCACGGGGCGAAACGGCGCTGCTCGACCCGGTCCAGAACTTCGTCAGCAAGTACGGCATCCACGAATCGTTCGACGCGGGCAGCGGCACGACGACGCTCCGGTATCAGGGCGAGCCGATCCGCGCGCTGCACATGACCGGCGACATCCGTTTCCTCGACCGCTGGCGCTACTACGCGAACCACACCGACGCCGCGCTGCGCGACGGCTCGCCGTTCGCGCTGTCGGACGGCACGCCGGTGCCGGCCGGCGCAGTCGCCGCACGCATCGCCGCGGCGGACTACGTGCAATCGGCCGGACTGACCGTTTCGTCCGCCGCGATCGAGGGCAGCGCAGGCGCGTACCTGCAGGCGCTCGACGAACCGGGCGGCACGATGCTCGTCGGTAGCGGCAACCACGAAGTCGTGTTCACCGCGACACGCGACATCGCGCGGCTGAACGTCTACGTCACACATCCGTCCGGTTCGCCGTCGCCGTTGCTGTGCGAAGTGCTGGTCGACGGGCACGCGCAGCGCAAGGGCACCGAGCTGATGGCGCATTTCTCGTATCAGGTGGCGGCCGGTACCGTCATCACGCTGCGCGCGACGAGCCTCGGCGGCCAGCAGTGCAACGCGATCTGGCGGCTGCGCGAAGCGCCAGACATGCAGCAGTAAGCCGCCGGCCGCCCCCGTTCAATTGAATGCCGCCCACACCAGGTAGACATTCAGCCCGACGATCACGACCGTCGCCGCACCGGCGACGATCCGCAGCGGCATCCGCATCGCGTAAGCGCCCATCACGTCCGCGCGCGCCGACAGCATCAGCAGCGCGATCATCGGCATCGGCAACACGAAACTCAGCACGACCTGGCTCGCGACCATCGCGCGCGTGACGTCGCAGCCGAGCGCGACCACCGCGAACGCGGGCACGATCGTCACCGCGCGCCGCACCCAGACCGACATGCGGCGATGGATGAAACCCTGCATCACGACCTGCCCGGCCATCGTGCCGACCACCGAGCTCGACACGCCAGACGTCAGCAGCGCGACGAGAAACAGCGCACCGGCCGCCGGCCCGAGCACCGGGATCAGCGTGTGGTAGGCGTCGCCGATGTCGGTCATGCCCGGCGCGCTCAGGTGGAACGCCGACGACGCCATCATCACCATCGCGAGATTCACGAACCCGGCCAGCCCGAGCGCGACGACGACCTCGCGGTTCGAGAACCGCACGAGCCGCCGCCGCTCCGCATCGTCGCGCGGCGCGGCGCGATCCTGCGTGAGGCCGGAATGCAGGTACAGCGTGTGCGGCATGATCGTCGCGCCGATGATCCCGACCGCGATCGTCAGCGCCGCGTGATCCGGAATCTGCGGGACGACCAGATGGAACGCGGCCGCGTGCCAGTCCTGCGGCGCGATCAGCAGTTCGCCGAGATAGCACGCGCCGATCACGCCGACCAGCGCCGCGATCGCGGCCTCCAGCGGCCGGAAGCCGCGCTTCTCCAGCGCGAGGATCGCGCAGGTCGCCAGCCCCGTCGCGATCATCCCGGCGAACAGCGGCAGGTGGCACAACAATCCGAACGCGAGCGCGCCGCCGAGGAATTCGGCGAGATCGGTCGCCATCGCGGCGATCTCCGACGCGGCCCACATGGCCCACACGACGGGCGCGGGGAAACGGTCGCGGCACAGCTCGGCGAGATTGCGGCCGGTGACGATGCCGAGCTTCGCGGACATCGCCTGGAACAGCATCGCGATCGCGTTCGCGGCCAGCACGACCCACAGCAGCCGGTAGCCGTATGCGGCACCGGCCTGGATGTTGGTCGCGAAGTTGCCGGGATCCATATAGCCGATCGACGCGATCACGGCCGGTCCGACGAACGGCAGCAGCGCGGCGGCGCCGGTGCGGCGCCCTTCCAGCGCGGCACGCGTCGCGCCGTCGATACGCTCGGGGGACAGGCCCGGCAGCACAAGGCCGCCGGCAGGTTTGCTCGGGACGGGAAGCATGGTGGAGTTTCCGTTCGAATGAGGAAGACCGCTTCGGGAGCGGGCACCGAGGCCGGCATGCCGCCTGCCGGCTTCGGCCTGGAGCGAAGACCGCGTTACAGCGGCACGACGTCGGGACGATTGCGCGGAAACTGCGCGATCACGTCGGGCGCGACGTTCAGATGCGCTTCGACGAGCTTCGGCGGCGTATGCGCGAGCCAGTCGGACAGCGACACCTCCGCATAGCGGTCGGTCTTGAAGATCTCGAGGAACACGAGGTCGGTCTTGCCGGTGTTCTGCACGTAGTGCCCAAGGCTCTTCTTCACGTAGCCGACGTCGCCCGCGCGGAAGTCAGCCGTCTGCGCCTTCGGGCCCGTGTCGAACACGGTCATCCGCGCTTCGCCCTGCAGGTAGTACTGCCATTCGTCCGCGTTCGGGTGCCAGTGCAGCTCGCGCATGCCGCCCGGGTGCACGGTGACGAGCGCGGCCGCGACGGTCGTCGACACGTTGAAGTTGGTGCTGTCCGCGATCCGCACTTCGCCGCCGCGCGTCTTCCTGACCGGCTTCATGTCGCCGAGCGAAAAAATGAACGGATGCGGCGGCGCCCCGGCCGACGAAGCCGATGCACGCTGCGCGTCCGCGAGCGGCCCCGGTTCGTCGCCCTGGAAGATCCACAGGTTGTCGAGCGGAACATTCCTGAACGCATTGGCCGGCACGCCGAAGTTCAGCGCAAGCACGTCGGGCGGCGTATGCGCGATCCAGTCGGTCAGCAGCAGCGTGTTGAATTCCGATGCGCGGCCGTTATCGAACGCGAGCAGGAATTCGGCGCCGTCGGTGCCGAGGCCCTGCAGCGAATGCGGCAGGCCGGGCGGGAAATACCAGAGATCGCCGGTCTTGACGTCCTGCACCGACGGCCGCCCGAGTTCGTCGAGCACCGTGATCCGGCAGCGGCCGTCGAGCATGATTGCCCATTCGGCCTGCTGGTGCCAGTGCATTTCGCGAATGCCGCCGCGCGTCAGGCGCATGTTGACGCCGGAAATGGTTTCGGAAATCGCAAAATCGTCCTGCGTGACTTCGCGCGCCCATCCGCCATTTTGAATGCGCTTATGGGCATTATTGAATGAGGCCCAGAATAACGGCATCCCGTTGATATCGGTGGCCGGCGGATCCTGAAAGGATGGAAACTGGTTTGCAATGGCCGGATTTTTCGGGCCCGGGTCGGTCAGGCTCTGGCGGTTGAGCGCATTCACCGCGCCTTCCGGCGGACGATCCGGATTGCCGAACGAGGCGGCCTTGGCCGATACCGCGATACCCGCGGCAGCAATGGCGCCGGCCGTACCCGCCAGCATTTTGCGTCGAGAAAGATTCGTCACGATTTCCTCTTCATTTCTGCAATTGAGAGAATTTCCATTACGGAGCACATGTCGCTTTTCCGATTATCGAAAATCGAACATCCCGTGACGCAAGTTAAATACATATCCTCATAAAAATTAAATGAATTATTAACCTGAATTAATGATTTTAACTGATCGACTTTAATTTTGTAATTATCGAGACGCTGTGTGGTGCTGGATGCAGGTGAATCGGCGAGTCAAGTGAAGGTGGAAATCCAACCGTGCGTGGTGGTCATGCCATCCACCTGCTGCCTGGTCCAATATTCCTGACAGGCATAAACGCAAAATATGTCTGTCAGGAATAATCCGCCGCCCGGCTCACACCCCTGCCCATGTCACCAAGCGCGCTTTCGACCCTATCACCTATCCTCGCATCATAGTTTTTATCCGCTGGCGCGATTGATTTTGGCTTTGTTAGATGGATGACATCAAATCACCAGACGACAAATATCTAACAGCCGATGACCTGCGCATTCGCCCGCACCGTCGAATCCCGCTATGCCGAACTGACGCCGACCGCCAAGCGCATCGCGAGCTACATGCTCGCGAACCTCGACCGGCTCGGGCTCGAGACGGCCGACCAGATCGCGCAGCAGGCCGGCACCAGCGGCATCTCGGTCGGGCGCTTCCTGCGCAGCGTCGGCTATCGCAATCTCGACGACCTGAAACGGGAGCTGCGCGGCGGCGGCGATCGTCCGTGGATGATCACCGACCGGCTCGACGAATACCGCCGCATCGCCGGCACGCCGCCGGACGAACGCAACGGCAACGGCAATAGCAGCGACGGCACGCTCGCGTCGTCGCTCGAACGCGAGCTCGACGCGATCCGGCACGTGTACCGGCTCGCCGAAGGCCCCGTGTTCGCGCAGGTCGCCGACCGGATCGCGCAGGCCGACGCGGTGTTCATCCTCGGCATCCAGTCGACGCGCGGGATCAGCAACGCATTCAGCAGCTACCTCGAATACCTGCGCCCGCGCGTGTTCTATTCCGACGGCCAGTCGGGCTCGTACGTCGATTCGCTGAACTCCGAATTCGAGCGGCCGTATTGCATCGTCACCGATACGCGCGCGTATTCGCGCAGCGCACGCCGCTATTGCCAGGCAGCCGCCGAGCGCGGCCAGCCGTTCGCGCTGGTCACCGATCTGTCGTGCCCGTGGGCGCGCGACTGGCCGGCCGACCTGCTGCAGGTGAAGACCGACGTCGGCCAGTTCTGGGATTCGCTCGCGCCGCTCACCTGCCTGTTCAACCTGCTGATCACGGCCGTGGTCGACCGCCTCGGCCCCGCGATCGACCGGCGCGTCGCGCGCAACCGCGAACTGCAGCGCACCTTCGACCAATTCGAATCCTGAGCGAGCCCGCCCTGCCGATGAACGATCACCGCCTCGTCGAAATCACGTCCGCCACGCATCGCGTCGAGATCGACCTCGTCTATGCGACCGACCGCAACCTGACCGGCAAGCCGATCTATCGCCGCGCGCACTGCCTGCTGCTGGCGCCGGCCGAAGCCGCATTGCGCCGCGCAGTCGACATCGCGGCGCAAGCCGGCTTCACGCTGCGCATCTACGACGCGTACCGGCCGCCGCAGGCGCAGCAGGTGCTGTGGGATTTCCTGCCCGACCCGAACTTCATCGCCGATCTCGGCCGCGGCTCGAATCACAGCCGCGGCACCGCGCTCGACCTGACGCTCGTCGGCGCGGACGGCGAACCGCTCGACATGGGCACGGGATTCGACGAGATGGTCGCCGCGTCGGGCCACTTCCATGCGGGGCTGCCCGAAACCGTGCAACGCAACCGCCTGCTGCTGCTCGGCGTGATGCACGCGGCCGGCTTCACGCACATCGACAGCGAATGGTGGCACTACGAACTGCCCGGCTCGCGCGCCTTGCCGCAGATCGACAACGCGGCGAGCGGCCCGTGGCGCCTGATGTAACGACGATGCACGTCCCCTTTTTCATGCACGTTCACGTTCAACGACTCAAACGACAGATGGAGAAGCGCACATGAATTTCCCGACATCCCGGCTCGTCGCGGCGCTGGCCGCCGCATCCGTTCTCGCCGCCGTTCCGCTCTCCGCCGCCTACGCGGAGACGCCGAAGGACATGTTCGTGATGGCCACGCTGCTCGACGAATTCACGACGCTCGATCCGGGCGAGATCTACGAGCTGGTGCCGGAGGAATACGTCGCGAATACCTACGACCGGCTCGTGCGCGTCGACCTGCGCGATCCGTCGAAATTCAACGGCGATGTCGCGCAGTCGTGGTCGGTGAGCCCCGACGGCCTGACCTATACGTTCAAGCTGCGCCCCGCCCTCAAGTTCCACTCGGGCAACCCGCTGACGGCCGACGACGTCGCGTGGTCGATCCAGCGCGCGGTGCTGCTCGACAAGGGGCCTGCCGCCGTGCTGACGGGCATCGGCCTCACCAAGGAGAACGTCGCGGCGAACGTGAAGAAGCTCGACGACCAGACGGTGTCGGTCACGACCGACCGCAAGTACGCGCCGACCTTCGTGCTGAACGTGCTCGGCTCGTGGCCCGCGTCGGTGCTGGACAAGAAGCTGCTGCTGTCGCATCAGCAAGGCAGCGACTTCGGCAATGCCTGGCTGAAAACCAACGAAGCCGGCTCCGGCGCGTACAAGCTGGTCAAGTGGGCGGCCGGCGACAGCATCGTGCTGCAGCGCTTCGACGGCTACCGGCTACCGCTCGCGATGAAGCGCATCGTGCTGCGCCACGTGCCCGAAGCCGCGAGCCAGCGCCTGCTGCTGGAAAACGGCGACGTCGACGCGGCACGCGACCTGAGCCCCGACGATCTGGCGTCGGTCGTGAAATCCGGCAAGGCGAAGGTATCGGCTTCGCCACAAGCGACGCTGCTGTATCTCGGCCTGAACACGAGGAACCCGACGCTCGCGAAACCCGACGTGCAGGAAGCGCTGAAATGGCTCGTCGACTATGCGGGCATCCAGGGCAACGTCGTGAAGACGACCTACAAGGTGCACCAGACCTTCCTGCCCGAAGGCTTCCTCGGCACGCTGAACACGAACCCGTACAAGCTCGACGTCGCGAAAGCGAAGGCGCTGCTCGCGAAGGCCGGCGTGCCGAACGGCCTTTCGGTGACGATGGACGTGCGCAACGACTATCCGTACACGGAAATCGCGCAGGCCGTGCAGGCGAACTTCGCGCAGGCCGGCATCAAGGTGCAGCTGATCCCCGGCGACAACAAGCAGACGCTCGCGAAATACCGCGCGCGCCAGCACGACATCTACATCGGCGAATGGTCGGCCGACTACATCGATCCGCACAGCAACGCGCAGGGTTTCGCATGGAATCCCGACAACTCCGACAAGTCGAGCTATAAAATGCTGGCCTGGCGCAACAGCTGGGACATCCCGCAACTGACGAAGGAAACCGACACCGCGCTCGCCGAGCCGACCGCCGCGAAACGCGCGCAGCTGTATCAGGCGATGCAGAAGGAAGTGCTCGCGCGCTCGCCGTTCGTGATCATGTTCGAGAAAGTCGCGCAGGTCGCGACGCGGCCCGGCGTGAGCGGGCTCGAAGTCGGGCCGATCAACGATCTCGTGTCATACCGCAACCTGAAGAAGCAATAAGCATTGGGAGAATGTGCGGCGCGGCGAACACCGGCGGCACGCGGCTTCGGGATGGACGCGGGAAAATTCATCCGCCGCCGCACGCAGGTAGCGCATTTCCGCATCGAAATACTTGAGGAACGGCTTCTAGTTCTCTGGGGGATCGTTTCCACGGGCCGTTCATGGTTGCATCTCCGGCGGCAAAGGTGGCGGCGGCAGGAATGGCGGCTGGCTGCCGCCCTTGCCGACGACAAAAATTCGCTCCGGCATCCGGAAGCCTCGCAGCTTCAGCAGATCCAGCGGTCCGGCACCTACCTGTGCTCGCAGCACATAGCGCAGCGATTCGTCGTGTGGCACGTTCCACGTGAGTTGATAACGGGTGCTGTCGAGCGGCTTCACGTCGGCCTTGCCCAACAAACGCAGGAATGCCCAGTCGCCCGTCGCATCGAATGCCTGCCGCAATCCCGCATCGACCGTCTGCCACGTCAGTCCCGCGTGCCCGTTCAGGCCATTGCCGGGCCATGCGAGCGGTGTCCAGCTTTCCCGTTGGTTGAAGTAGACGATCTGCTTGCCGTCCACCGACAGTTCCGAACGCGTCACGTTTGGCGTCGGCAGCGCCATCATCTCGAAGCGCTCGCCCGCATCGCCCTGCAGATACAACTGGGCACCCACGGTCGACAACTGGCGCAGGCCGGAGAGGAACTTCGGATCGAACTGCAGTGCCTGGGGCGCCAATTCGTTCGGCACCCAGTGGTCGCCCTCCATCGTCAGCACGCCCGCCAGTTGCGTCGAGACGAAGCGCGCGATCAGGCCGGTGTCGGGGCGCACGTAGCGCCCGAGTTCGGCAAACGACGCATCGGTGTTTGTATCGAAGAACGGATACCGGCCGTTCATGGCCGCGTTGAACGGCATGGCGACGCTTGAGCGCCACGCCCCGTTCAGGCTCGCAGCGGCCGGCTGCAAGATGGTCTGCCACGCTCCCTCGAGCGGCTGAGCGAATGCAGCGCCGCCGAAGCCCGACCATGCAGCGCCTAGGCTTGCAGCGGTGAGCGCGGCATCGTCGCGGGCCTGCGAGAGATCCGACAGCTTGCCCTGGAATACCGCCTGCGCGAGCGAGCGGGCCATCGCTTGCGCATCGGCGCTGCCCGCGATCTGCTGTAGCTTCAGGCGCATCGTCGTCACGGCCGTCAGATAGCGCGATAGACTCACGCCGTTCAGCGCGATATTGGCGGGCATGTTGCCCTCGCCGTTGCCGCCGGCTGGTGCGGCGCCGACGTCGCCCATCAGCGCAAGCAGTGGGCCGAATGGCTTGTCGAGAGGATGGACGGCCCGCGCGTCCAACTGCTCGTCGCTGCCGATCAGGCTTTGCGCCTTGCGCACCAACGTGTCGCTCAACGCCTGCGACGGGCGGCCCGCCTGCGCCTGATCTTGCACCGTCTTCATCAGCGCGATCAGCGGCGAGGTCTGCGCATCCGCGAGTCGGGACAACTGGTCGATCGCACCATTCAGATTCGCCGCCGGTTGCCACTGGATGCTGTTGAGCATGTGCTGCCACGCAGCCGCATACTCGGCGAAGTAGCGCGCAGTCAGGCGTTGTTTCAACTCCTCGGTCACGCGCTTCTCATCGATTGCCGCCACTGTCTTGATGGTGCCCACCGAAAGCACATTGCCGATAGTCTGCGCCGACTGTGCACCGGTTAGCACCCAATCACCGCTCACGCGACGTTCGCTCGACGCCTTGTCGATCGCCGCTGCGACAATGCCGTCCCACGCAGCACGGGTATAGATCCCCGGCACCGTCTGCGCGGTCGTAAAAAGACCATGTGCATCCGCACCGGCGAGCAGCGTCGCCAGCGACGCATCCGCATACTTGCCGCGTGCTGCATCGAGGATGCCCTGATACAGCACGTCGTCGCTGCCTGCCAGCCCGATCTGATTGACGAGCGTCGAGCGCATCTGTGTGACAAGCGGCATCGATGCGTCGATCCGCCAGACCGGGTGCGCCTGGAGGTGTGTCGCCCAAAACCCGGCCAGTTGCTGCGAGATATCAAGCCATTCGCCCGCACGCATGCCGGCAGGCGCGGGCCATACGTCGAGCAGTTGGGTCTTGAGGTAGGGCGCATCGGTCCGCGACGGCTCGGCCAGCATCAGATAGGCCTTGAGGCGGTTATACGCGCGCGTCCGCGCGTCGGGGCTCTGCTGTTCGTCGTCACGAACCTGAGAGAGCTGGGTAAGCTGGCCTTCCAGCGCCTGCACGACTGGTTGCCGCAAATTGCGTGCGGCGATCGTCCGATATGGCAACCACAGCGCGTCGAGCAGTTCATCGTTGCGCGACAGGCCCGCGCGCAAGTACCACGGCACCCCATGCAGCTGGCGGTATTCCAGCAGGCTGATCTGCTTCTGCAGCGCGAGTTGCGCGTGCAACGCCTGCGGCGTGCCGGGCGGAGCGGTCAGCGCCACGTCGGCCACTGCTTGCACTTCGCGAACCAGTACACGGTTACCGATGCCGGACATCACCAGCATTACCAACCACGCAATCGCCCCGAACAGCGCGCACCCCGCCAACACGTTCGGCCAGTAAAGCTTCGTGCGGCGGCCCCGGCAGTGGCACACACCGGCGGCGATCTTCCGCCAGACGGGGAGCAGCGCAACCGGTTGTTCGCGCGTGACCGCTTCCACCGGTATCGCCGGGGCGGACGGATCTTGCACGTCATCGGCGACTTCCGGGATCGGCACCGGGACAGTGGATGCCCCCGGAAGGACTGGCACGAACATGATCCCCGTCAGCGGTACGCGCAGCCACTTCGATGCAGCGAGCGCTTGCCAGCCTTCGATCATCCGCTCGCGTTGGTCGCCAATGTATTCCGAAATCTCCAGCAGCCACGTGTACCAGTGCGGCTGGCCGCCCATGCGTACTCCAGCATCTGCAGTCTTGTATTCGAGGTCACGCAATCTGTCCAGCAGGAAGGCTCCGGCGGTTCGCATCTCCTTGCGCGAACTGCTTGGCATGAATGTCCCAACCGGATCGAACCGTTCGGGTAGATTGCCGCCTTTAGCCTCGACCGGATGTAGAAACGTGATCGGAGCGGCCCAGCCCAAAGCGATGGCAATCGTCGAGAGCGTACGAGGCAGCTTGGGATCTGCATCGCTCGCGCAGGCCACCTGTACCAAGCCGTCAACCGGGTTGCGGCGACGCAACTCCCGGATCTGGCCGAGCCACTTCGTCGACTCAATCCCGTCAGGCGATGCGTGTACCAGCACCGTTTCGTCCACGTGCATGATGCCGGCCTGCTTGAGGCCCGGCGCGACCTGATCGATCCGGTCATCCGTGCCGTTCACCAATAGCCAGCACAGGCGGCGGCGCCAGAACCAACCGTGCGTGACGCGTAATTCCTCATAAAGACATTGCAGCCGGGCGTCACGCTTCGGCGGCTTCAGCCTCGTGGACGCTGTTCTCGTCTCACCCGTTTCAAGACGAAATAATCGGGCAGCGCTCGCATAGGCGCCCGTGGAGATCGAATACAGATGAGCGGTCACGACGGCGACGAGTAACACCGGAATGCCGGTCATTATCTGCATACGATGCATACCGTCTGCAATGCCGAGATGATCGCCATAAAACCAGATCAGCCAGAGCGCTACGACGGCAAGCACCAACGCGGCGAGAGGCAAGCCCCAGATCGCCGCGCGGCTCGGAGTCGCCTTCTCGGCGGAAACTTGGCGCTCGATGTGCTGCAGGTTATTTTTGGATATCGACATGCGCGGAAATCATTTGATCTTCGGATATGACATGGAGAATGGCCGACTGAAGACCATCGACGACAAGTTGAGGTTCGTCATCGGTGGGCGCTTCGATGGCAGCGGCAATCGACAACAAGCTATTGCCCGCCCAGGCGTCGCCGACAATCCGATCCAGCCTGCACTGCGCAGCGTCTTTTGCCGCAGCCAGAAATCCGGCGGCACGCAAAACCTCGTCGCACCTTTCGATCGGACGGGTGATCCACGCGCTCTTCACCGCCCCGGGTTCAGTCTTGCCGCAGATTGCGGCATCGGCGAAACCGTATTCGGGTTCGGCGGCATCACATGCGATGGGCCTGCACAGCTTCGCTTTCAGGCTGACTTCTGACGGAAACTTGAAATAGCCGGCATCAAGCAATACGGCGGCACATCCCTCGGAGAAGCCTTCGTCAATGTCATCGTCGTACCACGCCGCCGCAATGACGAGAAGCGGACGACGCTCGTGCGCATCGAGCCACGCATCGGCCACCAGCAATCCGTCGCTAGCTGGCGCTGGCTGAACCGCCAGCGGGGGAAGTCCTGCCAGGCGCATCGCATCGCGAACCTGGGCGAGACGCTGGTTCGCCACTTTCGATTCGACCAGTACGCGTACTTGGGGCCAATAGGTCGCTCCGTATCGAGTCAGCGCGCGGATACTCTCGATCAACGGTTCAAGCGCCAAACGAATCATCTGAACGGCGGGTGCGATCTTCACCGGTTCGGGTGGATCGTCTGTCTGGTCGTCTTCTCCACTCGTCGTGAATGCGGTAGCAAGTAACGGATCGTCGTCCGCAAATCGGTTGCATAAAACCTTACCTGGACCGTGCCGAGGGGCTTGCATTTTCAGGATCGGCCTTTTCGCTTCCAGAACTTCGGACAAGGATTTGCCCGCCAGCGGCAAGCAATAGCCTGCACCGAGTACGTGTAGCGGGCGCTGTGCGAATCTGATTTTCTCCGCGAGCCAGCGATCACGATGATGGTTGCTCCAGTACGCGCGATACCACAGCACTTCGTAGCCGGCGCGGCCGAAACCGAGCAGCACCAGGAACAGTCCGTTCGGCACGCCAACGATCCAGCTCCAGAACTTGAGGCCGCTTGCTGGCTCGCCTTTGGGCCATGCCAGCAACACGAACGCCGGGCCGAATACGTTGCAGACGAGCCACGTACACGCCCATGGCCAGAAACGCATTCGATGGGGGTACGCGCTGGGGCGTCCGGCGGGAGAAAAGTCGACCGGCATCAGACAATATTGACGTTCTGTAGCGACGAAATCAGCCGGCACCCGCAGGCACATCGATGGTGATGCATGGCGATGAACCTGCCGTCGCGATCGGGAAAACGCTCGTAGCCTTCGTCAATGGTGGTCGGTCCGTGCTGGTCACAGATTGCGTCGTCGCCCTTGCGGGCGAGTGGCTTGCCCATGAATACGGTCCACGCGGAGCCGCTGGTGACTTCGCCACCGTGTTCGAGTTTGTCGCCCTTTCGGATGGGAGATTTCATTTTTGGAATGCCATTTCTGTGGTGTTTAAAAGACCGCACTTGTGTCATCTGTCGTCACGACGCGTCGATTGCCCTGAATTGCCCACACTTGGACAGGCTCCGTCCGTGCAATCCATTTTCCCTTTGGACGTGTTGCGCGACATTCATTCAACGAGGGGTGTCGCTGCATTGATCCGAGACCGTCAAAAGTTTCCACTTAATTGCACCATGATCGAAGACGGAAATATCCGGGCAATACATGATCTTGCCGCCCGCAACTGGGGTTTTCTTCCAGCGCCATCGTTCCGTTCGGACTAGCTTCGTCGACGGCGAGTGGCCGTTCTTCTTTCTGAAGATCGTGGAGTGATATCGGATCATTGCGCGACAGGGACACTTGCTGTCACGGGTTTTGATCCTGAAGTATCAACGAATTCGACGCTGCGAAGGACTTCAATAACATATGAGAGCAGACTGCCATTCGGATCACTAAGGTACATGACAGGTTCACCACCACATACAGCCATACCTTCGTGAAAAATACAGAATGACAAGTAGCGCTCGCGCTGACCTGGATCACCATCCTTATCGTCCTGGATCAAATAGAATCCGTTCCCGTTGACCGCTTCCAGGTTGTACACATTGGTGAATGCACCCAGAAGCTCTTTATCTCTCGCGCTCTCGAAATAAGGGATCCACTTTTTTCCATATTCATCATAGAGAGCACCATATTGGCGCGCGACTTCGTTTTTCGATTTTTTGACAAAATTAACGCATGCAAAATTAATACCGAACTTCGAAAATGCATTTTTAATTGGCGGCTTTTCCGTCCAGTAAGACGCATTTAATGGCACCCCACTGACTAAGTGGCCATTGAAATAGTCAACAATACTAATTACACATTGCTCACCCATATCGACTACAAGCCTCGATGGTTTATCGTCTGAGAAAGTGCCACCTTTGGCGCACGATGCAAATTGGACGAATACGAGAATTATCCCAATCAAAATTGCACTCAATTTGTCACGCATACTCAATCTCTCCGGGGAATGCGCCCCTCAGGAAACTCGTGTGAGGGAGCGCCTGATTCGTCTGGAAATTTGACTTCCGCCAGCACCGCTAGCGCTTGCGCGAATGCCACGCACCGGGCGATATAGCCATTAAATGGTTTATGGAGACGGCCTACGGCAGCAGGAAGGTTCACAGCAGCCGACGCGTCCCGAAAATTCATGCTGTGATAATAGATCTTGCTGACTGGTGGGTTCGGACGGGGACGTTGACGGTCCGGCGGTCGCGTAGCAGTTACTGCACGCCGCTCCAAGATGATTGGCCTATCAGCGTAACGCCCCATACCCATTTTTGCCCAGTAGTACCCGGCACTATCGGCAGGAGCAAAGGTGTCTTCGGGTGTTACAGGCTGGCCCTCAGCACCGACTTGCTCGCGCCACGTTAGCATTACAGGCGTTACGCCACTGACTGGATCCGCTAAATAAGTTCGGGCCTGTGCTCGATGCCCATCGGCTTGGGCCTGCGCGTGTGCCAAGTCGTTGCGTGTGGTTTGCGAGATCAGAGCGTTGCGTCCACGAAAATCCCAGTAGCCGATGTAATTTGACGAATGTGTAAGCTGCAGAAATCCGCGACCATCCCACGGGTAGTACCACTCGTTACGATTGTTCTCGTGCAATTTTTCAAGCCATTGGGTTTCCTGCAAAGAATTTCCAAAGAACGTCGCCATGCGATCAGGCGAAGAAACAGTGTATTTTCGCAAAGCACAATTCAACGGAACCCGATGAGCGTTAGAGATATCTGATCGGCGCCTCGAATAGGCCACTTCTTCGTAATACAACCGGTGGGTTCCTGCTTCGCGCAGGACCTCTATTGGCAACAACTGTTTGAATTCGCTCGCGCTCAACCATGCACACTTCCTGAAATGCCGAATAAACGCCAAGGGATGAAAAAACCAGACCTTCTGTCCAGCAAGCGGCGTCTTATCCAGAAATTGGAACTTTCTCAAGAATTCAATGAACTTCTCGTACCCGTCCGGATTGGTATCTTTCTGCTTACCGAAGAATCCATCCGACTCGTTCAATCCCTGATACCGCTCGTCGTTGTCGGACGGGTCCCACTCGCTGCGTGCCTTGCACACCAGTCCCCTAAGTTTTTCGCGCGCGCCCTCTGCGTTCCGCACGTAGCCTGCGAGTTGCAGGTTGACGCTATCGTCGTTGTTCCTGTCGTATTCGAGCGGCGAGATCATGCCGGACGCGGCTTGCGGATCCGCGACGCCAGTCAGACGGCAAAGCTCATCGTAGCCGCAGAGTCCATCGTGATTGAATGGCGCATTGTCTTCATCGACCTTTTGCCAATCCTTGAAGAACGGGAAATCCGCATCAGAAAGCTTGACGATCACGTCTGATGCGATGTTGATATATCCCTGGCTTCCGTTCTCATCGACTGGCACCGCGACCCAAGTATCACAAGCCGCACCCGAGAGCGTCGGATCGTCCGAGAGAATGCGCCCAAACCGAAGCATTTCGTAGCCATCGCTCGGGCAATCGGAATAGAGCGCCATCGAACGCTGATACAGGTCGTACTCGTATTGCTTCGTGTCGTTGTCGTACGGGTCAGCGACCGGGGCAGGCGTGAGCAAGGTGACGCTACCACTGTTGCCGCGGTCGATCCACGCCTGCGTATAGCGCCGTCCCTTGTTGAACCAGGCCTCGACATAGAGCGTGTCGTTTTCACCAATTGAACCGCCCTGCACTGGAGGAAACCAGGCGTCACTCATACCCGCCGGCTGAGGCACGAAATCCATCGGGCCGGGAATGACAAAATACGTATGTCCCCAATAGTCGCCCGACGTAGGCTGAACGGGGTTCTTTTCACCTAGCTGAACCTTGTGGCCGTCCTGCTCGAACCAGGCCGTGAAATCATCGTCTGCCATGAAGATTTCAAAGTGCAGATGCCGAACACCCTGATGCCAGCCGACATAACCAAGTATGTCCTTGCGATACACCTTTTTCGTACCGCCCGGCTGAACCACGCAATCCTTGCCCTCTGCCGTATCGAGCAGCCATTTCGGCAGGGCGTTCGCCGATCCGGTCGCTGGCGGATCGTTCGATTGAGGCGCGACATCTTGCTGCCCGGTCATGTCCAGCAGGTGCATATAGAGCGAGTAATACGTGATCGTGCGCCCGTCTCCCGTGTCGGTCGTGTGCCTGAGCAGGACGAAACCGGCATTCGAGTTCCGTTCCAGCTGCCCTGTCGTCGGATCGATCCTGCCATCGGACAGGGCGTTCTTGCAGATCCGATAGGCCACCACGTCACCGTCGGCAATCGCGCGCACGGGTTCGTGCTGCTCGCTCGGCGCCAGATGAATGCCGCCGTGAAAACGCCGGTCGAAGGCGACCGGGTAGACCCCGTGATGGCCGATCTCGAACTGGTCGACGGCGTCCATCATGGGGTCCGGCCTCGACGCATCATTGGACGACAGACCCGATGCGGGCAAAAAAGGAGGGCTGATGATCATGGCTTCAATGCGACGACGAGTAATGGTCGGAAATTTTCAGGCCGATTTTTGGCAGGAGTGGCAATGGCGCTGCAACGTTGTCCGGCCCTTCGAAGGTGAACGACGCCGCCTTGATAACGAACGCACCGGGACAGTGGAACGTCATGTTGCCGTTTTCGATGACCAGCGACGCCCCGCCGCTGTTGAGCGTGATTTTCGACTTTGCCGCCAGTTGGACGTCCGCGCTCTCGCTCGCGACACGCAACTGTTTCTGCGCGAACAGATCCATGCCGTCCGTCAGGGCCATAGCCGTCAATTTCCCCTTCGAGGCGGTCAGATTGATGCCTAGCTTGTGGGCACACAGCGAAATCAATTCGCCCGCCATCATCCGCAGCCGCTTGGTGACGCTGACGTCCATGTGCTTGCCCGCCGTGACGATCACGTTCTCGCCCGCCGAGTGCTGGGCAGATTTAGGCGTCACGAACGCCATGCCGCCGGGCGCGCTCGCGAGCAGCCCCGCGTCACGAAGCTGGTTCAATCCGTCCAGCAGTGCCGCCTGCGTGGCCCGGTCGGCCGGTTCTACCTTCGCCTGCCGTGTAGCATCGGCCAGTTCCGTTACGTGCTGCAGCGCTGCCTTCAGCTGCTGGATGGCAGCGGGCATGTCGAGGTGCGGCGTGTCAGCACCACCTGTCGAGTCCGCGGAAAAATACAGCCCCTTCTCCGCACGCATCGTGCCCCACGCACGAGTCGTGACGTCGATTCCCTCTCCGCGCTTGAATTTCTTGCTGTCGAGCAGATAACCGAGATTCACCGCCGACTGGCCGTAGACCGTGGCGATGCGCGCGCTTTCCTTCTCTCTCAGGTCGTTGAACACGATCTCCGCGCCCCGCAGCGGCGAGCGCCAGATCGCGTAGCTGAACATCGCCTGCGCGCCATGCACCAGGTCCGGGTTCGAATAGTCGTGCAGCGCGCCCGATATAAGCAAGCGATCGACGTCGTTGTGTTCCCCCTGCAGCAGCACCTCCGTCTGCGGCAGCAATGGCGAATGGAAGCCGGCCTGGTACGACGACGACGGACGCACAAGGCGCAGATTCAGCAACTGCTTGTCGGCGCTGTCCGATCCCTGCAGGAACTTGGGCAGGACGGGATAGCGCCCGTGCTCGTCTATACACGCATAGGGTGCGCGGTCAAACGTCGTTACAACGCCGGCGACTGGCCCTTCCAGAAAACGCCAATGCTTTTCGTAGTCGAATTTCGGCCGGTAACCGAGATGTCCGGGCATCGCCTTGAAGGTATTGTGCGCCGGCTTGGTGCGCCCGCCCTTCATCTCCATCGATGTGATCACGAACCCGTATTCGGCGCCGCGCATCTTCGTGTTGCCAAGTTTCACCACCACACCCGGCATGAGGCCCTTCACGTTGCCGGTACCGAACAGAGTGACCTGACGGGCGATCTGCTCGTCGCGTCGCGTTTGCACCAGCGCCTCGCCCCCTTGCTGCGTCAGGTGAAATTCCGCGCTACGGTTGATCCGGCCGAACACCGAGCGGTCACCGCTCTCGTCCGAAACGGTCGCCGTCGCGCGCAGCGGATCCTCCGGCGTGCGATAGTTGCGCTCCCACACCTCGATCTCGGCCGGCACCAACGTGCGTTCGCCATTCAGTGAAAGCACCGCCTCGTGCCAGTTACCCGTGAGGCCGGAATCCGGCATCAGGGGCACTTCGATCGAACGCACATAGGCGCGCGGATTGTCCGCAAATACAACGGTGTCGAGCTGCCCCTGCTTGCCGCGTCCCTGTTTGTAGAACCAGAAAATGCCTTTTCGGCGGCAATGACGTGCGATGAAGTTCCAGACGGACTCCTCGTACATAACCACCTGCTCAAGCTTCTCCTTCACGCCTTCCAGGTCGAATTCGATATCGAACGCGTCGAAGTTCCGCCGATCGACAACCAGTTCGGTGATGATCTCCTGCAGGCTCTTGTCGCGAAATACCCGCGAGCCATGCACGCGCTTGAGCAGAGCGGCAAACCTGGGCTCGATGCGCAACTGGTAAGCCGCCTCGTCGCGACTCGTACGGATACGCTTCCAGCGCGTGACGATGCCATTGAAGGTGGCTGCGGCATGCTCGACCGGATCGACGTAATTGACCGACGGGACAGCCACCCGCTCGTCAATTTGCAAGCCTGCGCGCCGTCCGACGCACTGCTTGCCATCGATATCGAGATGTGGCGAGGTAACCGTGACATCGACCTTGTAGTCCCTGCAAAACCCGGCGCGTACCTTGAAGTCGAGCACGTCGAGCCCGAGGTCAAGCGTGCCGATCCATATTCCAAGACGCTGGCTAAGGCGTGCGCTCGGATGGCGCAGTGCATCCACAAGGGTTTTCGTCACCGCATTCATATGCCATTCCTATCCGATTGAAGAAGAAACGATGTAATACCGTTGCACCAGCAACTTTGATCGAAAGGGCGCAGAAGCTGCAACGCGAAAAATCCAGCTTCCGTTACTACGTATACGAGGCCTTCAATAAAATTGTTAAATAGAGTGACTTTTGATTCTCTGGCCCGCCCAAAATCAATATCGAATGATTCGACCGCACCAGTTTCGTTTTCTTGATTCGAACGGCGGCGAGCGGTCCATTTCGACCGCGGGTTGCGTCGAGGGCATCAGCGCGCTTCGAATATATGGATACTGTGTGGCGCCGCCTCCCGAAGAAGCGCTAAGATTCACCGCATGTCGACTCCCGCCTCCTCCCTCGAAGCACTGCGCACGCTGCCCGCGCGGCGCCCGGCCGTGCGCTGGGCACTGCGCGTGCTGCGCTGGGCGCTCACGCTCGCCGTCACGTTCGCGGGGCTGCTCGCGCTGACGTTCGTGATCGGCCGCAAGGTGCCGATCGATCCCGTGCTCGCGATCCTCGGCGATCGCGCGTCGGCCGACGCGTACGCGGCCGAACGCCTCGCACTCGGGCTCGACAAGCCGCTCGTCACGCAATTCGCGATCTATGTGCGCGACGTGCTGCACGGCAATCTCGGTGTGTCGCTGCTGACCGCGAACCCGGTACTCGACGACATCAGGCGCGTGTTCCCGGCGACGCTCGAACTCGCGACGATCGCGACGCTGATCGGCATCGCGATCGGCGTGCCGCTCGGCGTCGCGGCCGCGGTGAAGCACAACCGCCCGATCGACCACATCGCGCGCTTCGTCGGGCTGATCGGCAATTCGGTGCCCGTGTTCTGGCTCGGACTGATGGGGCTGCTGCTGTTCTACGCGCGGCTGCACTGGGTCGGCGGCCCCGGCCGGCTCGATCCCGTGTACGACGGGATGGTCGACACGCGCACGGGCAGCCTGCTGATCGACGCAGCGCTCGCCGGCGAGTGGGACGTGTTCCGCAACGCGGTGTCGCACATCGCGCTGCCGGCCGCGATCCTCGGCTACTACTCCGTGGCCTACCTGAGCCGCATGACGCGCTCGTTCATGCTCGACCAGCTGAGCCAGGAATACATCGTCACCGCACGCGCGAAGGGCTTGTCCGAGCGGCGCGTGATCTGGCGGCATGCGTTCGGCAACATCGCGGTGCCGCTGCTGACCGTGATCGCGCTCACCTACAGCAACCTGCTCGAAGGCTCGGTGCTGACCGAGATCGTGTTCGCGTGGCCGGGGCTCGGCTCGTACCTGACCGGCGCGCTGCTGAACGCCGACATGAGCGCGGTGCTCGGCGCGACGCTCGTGATCGGCGCGATGTTCATCACCGTCAACCTGCTGACCGACGCGCTGTATCGCGTGTTCGATCCGCGTGCGCGCTGAGGGCCGCCCGGACATGACCGCTTCCACCCCGCTTCTTTCATCGTCCATGCCGAAGGTCGTCCAATCATGAACACCGAGCGCCTCACGCTGCGCGCGTGGCTGCTGTCCGATGCGCCCGCGTCGCGCTCGCAGGCCGCATTCGGCCTCGCGTACCGACGCTGGCGCCGGTTCGCCACGAATCCGCTCAACCTGTTCGGGCTCGCGATCCTCGTCGCGCTGATCGTCGTCGCGATCGTCGGCCCGCTGATCATGCCGCACGACCCGCTGCGCCAGGTGCTGTCCGACCGGCTGCTGCCGCCCGGCTCGCCGTCGCACTGGTTCGGCACCGACCAGCTCGGCCGCGACATCCTTTCGCGGCTGATCGACGGGTCGCGCCTGACGCTCGGCATCGCGCTGCTCGTCGTCGTGATCGTCGTGCCGATCGGCCTCCTGATCGGCACGACGGCCGGCTATTGCGGCGGCTTCGTCGACAGCGTGCTGATGCGCATCACCGACATCGCGCTCGCGTTCCCGAAGATCGTGCTCGCGCTCGCGTTCGCGGCCGCGCTCGGGCCCGGCGTGATCAACGCGGTCGTCGCGATCTCGATCACCGCGTGGCCCGCGTATGCGCGGCTCGCGCGCGCGGAGACGATCCGCATCGCGCAGGCCGACTACATCCACGCCGCGCGGCTGCAGGGCGCATCGGGCCCGCGCATCCTGCTGCGCTACATCATGCCGCTGTGCATGTCGTCGGTGATCGTGCGCGCGACGCTCGACATGGCCGGCATCATCCTGACGGTCGCGGGCCTCGGCTTTCTCGGCCTCGGCGCGCAGCCGCCGAGCCCCGAATGGGGCTTCATGGTCGCATCGGGCCGCAACGTGCTGCTCGACGCATGGTGGGTCGCGACGCTGCCCGGCATCGCGATCCTGCTCGTGAGCCTCGCGTTCAACCTGCTCGGCGACGGGCTGCGCGACGTCTTCGATCCCCGTCATGGAGCGTGACATGCCGACGCATTCCGCCACCGCGCCCGCGCCGCTCTGCGAGATCGACGGGCTGAAGATCGGCTTTCGCGGCCACGACGGCGTCGTCACCGACGCCGTGCGCGACCTGTCGCTGACGCTCGCGCCGGGCGAACGGCTCGGCATCGTCGGCGAATCGGGCTCCGGCAAGTCGCTGACGGGCCGCGCGCTGCTCGGCCTGCTGCCCGACGCCGCACGCTGGTCGGCGCGCACGATGCGCTTCGCGGGCCACGACCTGCTCGCGATGTCGCCGCGCGAGCGCCGGCGGCTGTGCGGCAGCCAGATGGGCATGATCCTGCAGGATCCGAAGTATTCGCTGAACCCGGTGATGACGGTCGCGAAGCAGATGGGCGAAGCGTTCCGCTTGCACGAGCCCGGGCTGCGCGGCCGCGCGCTGCGCGAACGGATCGTCGATGCGCTCGCGGCCGTGCAGATCCGCGACCCGGCACGCGTCGCCGATGCGTATCCGCACGAACTGTCGGGCGGCATGGGCCAGCGCGTAATGATCGCGATGATGGTGTCGACCGGCCCGCGCCTCTTGATCGCCGACGAACCGACGTCCGCGCTCGACGTCGCCGTGTCGATGCAGGTGCTCGCGGTGCTCGACGCGATGATCGCGCGCCACGACACCGGCCTGATGTTCATCAGCCACGACCTGCCGCTCGTGATGTCGTTCTGCGACCGCGTCGCGGTGATGTATGCGGGCCGTGTGGTCGAAACCTGCGCCGCGCGCGACCTGCGCAACGCTTCTCACCCCTATACGCGCGGGCTGCTCGCGGCGAACCCGCCGCTCGCGAACCCGCCCGACGAACTGCCGGTGCTGCGCCGCGATCCGGCGTGGCTCGAGCCCGCCGACCGACAGGAGGCCGCACGATGATCGACGTCGATCACGCATCGATCCGATTCCCGACCCGTACGGGTCACGTCGACGCCGTGCGAGACGCGAGCTTCGCGGTGCGCGACGGCGAAGTGTTCGGGCTCGTCGGCGAATCGGGTTCCGGCAAGTCGACGCTGCTGCGTGCGCTGACGGGCCTCGTGCCGCTCGCGTCCGGCAGCCTGTCGATCGACGGCCGGCCGGTCGGCGGCACGCCCGATCGCGCGTTCCGCCGCCACGTGCAGATGGTGTTCCAGGATCCGTACGCATCGCTGCATCCGCGCTTCACGGTCGACCAGACGCTGCGCGAGCCGCTGTCGATCCATGCGATCGGCGACGCCGATGCGCGCATCGCCCGCGCGCTCGCCGAGGTCGGCCTCGGCCCGGCGTTCCGCTTCCGCTATCCGCACCAGTTGTCGGGCGGCCAGCGGCAGCGTGTCGCGATCGCGCGTGCGTTGATCGTCGAGCCGCGCGTGCTGCTGCTCGACGAGCCGACGTCCGCGCTCGACGTCTCGGTGCAGGCCGAGATCCTGAACCTGCTGCGCCGCCTGCATCGCGAACACAAGCTGACGATGATCCTGGTGAGCCACAACCTCGCGGTGATCGGCTTCCTGTGCCAGCGCGTCGCCGTGATGCAGCATGGCGAGATCGTCGAGCAGTTGCGGATCGAGGACGTACGTGCCGGGCTGGTTGCACGCGACTACACGCGCACGCTGCTGAATGCGACCGAGGGCTATCGCCGTCTCGACCCGGTGGCCGGTGTGCCGGCCGCCTGACATCTGCGCGATGCGCCGGCGTGCGATACTCGGCACGCCACGCGCCGGCTGCGCCGCCGCATGGAACCCTTGTGCGTCGCACGGGTCAACTTCCTTTCGTCAACAGCTCAACCGCAATAGGGAGGCGTTCATGCTGCAATTCATCGAAACCCTGGTCGTCGGGCTCATCGTCGGCCTCCTCGCCCGCGCGCTCAAGCCCGGCGACGACAAGATGGGCATCCTGATGACCATCGTGCTCGGCGTCGTCGGCTCGCTGGTCGCCGGCTACGTCGGCCGCGCGGCCGGCTGGTATGCGCCGGGCCAGGGCGCAGGCTGGATCGCGTCGATCATCGGCGCGATCGTGCTGCTCGTCGTCGTGGGTGCGATCCGCAAGCGCGCGGGTTGAACACCGAAGACCGCGCTCCGACGCAAACGGCCGCTCGTCGCACACGAGCGGCCGTTTTCTTTTGGCGCATCGTCATTCACCGGATGGTCGATTCGTTGAGCCCTCAACGATTTACCTGCGAATCCCGCGTCCATTGACGCGCTTCCTCCGAGTTTACGTCACCGGCAATACCCCGACTTGCGGCCGCACAATTTTGAGATAAATTGATTGAAGGAACACGGCGTCGTTTGCTCATCGTCGTTATTTCCGGTTTCTCACTCAAGAGGTTCGATGAACTTGCCGTTTACGCATACAGCACCGCAGCGTTGACGGACTGCCACCCGAGCGGCCCCGCTGCGACGCGCTTCCTCTCTGGAGCCTGTCATGAAGCACCGTTCGTTTGCCGCCTCGTTCGCGCTGGCTGCCTCGCTTCTGGCCACGTCCTCGTCCTTTGCCGCCGGCGCGTCCGGCATCATCCATTTCACCGGCATGATCGTCGAGCCGCCCTGCTCGTTCGCACTCGATACGGCCGATGCCGTCCACGCGCACGTGCGCCCCGACTGCCCGCGGCCTGCCAGCGGACAAGTCGCGTTCGTCGACGCGGCAAGCCTGCGCACGATCAAGACCACGACCTTTACGCAGGCCTCCCGCGCAATCGTTTTACCTGACCGTCCGGGCAACGCGCGCGCGCCGATGATCGCCGTCGTGACCTACCAGTAGAACCCGCCGCCGGAGCCCCGCGCGTCAGTCGCGATGGCGCGCGATCCAGTCGCTGAACGCGCGGATCTTCTGCTGGCTGCCGATGGTCTCGGGATACACGAAGAAGTAGCGCGCGCCGGTTTCGAGCACGATGTCGAACGGCCGTTCGAGCCGGTGTGCGCTGACGTCGTCGTCGACGAGCGTCACGTCGCCGATCGCGACACCGAAGCCCTGCATCGCCGCGTTCGTCGCGAGATCGAGCGTGTCGAACGTCGGCCCGCGAGCGGGATCGACGCTGCGCTCGCCCGCATGATCGAGCCACGCGCGCCAGTCGCGATGGTCGCGGGTCGGATGCAGCAGCGTCTGGCGCGCGAGATCGCCGACCGCATCGAGCGGCGACGCCTGCCGCAGCTCGGGCGCGCACACGGGCGTGAGCCGCTCGTCGAACAGCGGCAGCGCGACGACGCCCGGGCCCGGCGACGTGCCGTAGACGACCGCCGCATCGAACGGCTCGGTCGAAAAATCGACGACGTGCTGCCACGCGGTCGTGATCTGCACATGGAGATCGGGATGCTCGCCCTGGAAGCGCATGATGCGCGGCAGCATCCAGCGCATCACGCAGGTGGGCACCTTCAGCGCGAGATCGGTGCGCTGCCGCGTGAGCTTCATCGAGATGTCCTCGATCCGCGCGAAGCTCTCGTTGACGACCGGCAGCAACTGCTCGCCCTCCGCCGTCAGCGTGAGCCCCTTCGCATGCCGCTTGAACAGCGGAAAGCCATAGTGCGCCTCGAGCGTCTGGATCTGCCGGCTCACTGCGCCCTGCGTGATGCACAGCTGCTCGGCCGCGCGCGTGAAGCTGCGGTGGCGGGCCACCGTCGAGAAGATCTGCAGCGCGTGCAGGGGCGGAAGTCGGTGCATGGCGAACGGGAAACGGAAAAACGGCGCGGAAGAACCGCGCGCCGACGCCGGCGCGCTCAGACCGACACGATAAGCCAAACGCCCGCGTTGCGCGAGACGCCGGCCCGTCAGGCCGTCGCGGTCAGCGCGCCCGCAGCGATGCGCGCCGCCGACGCGACGACGTCCGCGCGCGCCGCCGCATCGGCCTGCTGCTGCGTGAACGACACGGCCATCACGATCGGCGCACGCGACGGCGGCCACAGCACCGCGACGTCGGTCGTCGTGCCGTAGCCGCCCGTGCCGGCTTTTTCCGCGACGCGCCAGCCCGGCGGCACGCCCGCCGCGATGCCGGTCGCGCCGCGCGCGCCGTCTGCCATCCATTCCGTCAGCTGCGCGCGTTGCGGCGCTTGCAGCGTATTGCCGAGCAGCAGCCGCTGCAGCGTGTCGACCATCGCGACCGGCGTCGACGTGTCACGTTCGTCGTCGGGCGCGGCCTTGTTCAGTTCCGGCTCCCAGTGGTCGAGGCGGAACGTCGTGTCGCCGCTCTCGCGCGCGAACGACGTGACGGCCTGCGGGCCGCCGAGCACGCCCATCAGCAGGTTGCCCGCGCCCTTGTCGCCCGCCTGCAGCATCGCCTCGCACAGCTGCGCGATCGTCATGCCCGTGTCGACGTGGCTTTCGGTGATCGGCGAGCCCGACACGACTTCATAGCGGCGATACAGGATGCGGCGCGGCAGCAGCGAGGCATCGAGCGAACCGCGCGCGAGCATCGCGGCGGCGGCCATGACCGCATACGTGCCGCACAGCGGGAAGCGCTCGCGCGCGTGGTGGGCGATGCGCACGCCGTTCGACGTGTCGAGCGCGGCGACGCCGAGGCGGCCGTTCGATGCTTTTTCGAGTGCGGCCAGTTCGGCCTGGGCGGTGTGAGCGCGCCCCTTGTCGGCGACCGGCGCGGATGTGCACGCGGCGACGAACGGCGCGGCAACGGCGGCAAGCAACAGCGAGCGGCGTGTCGGAGAGTGTTCCATGTATGAGGTGCGTTCTGTCGGAAACGGTGGCACGAAGCAACGCGGGCACGCCTCGGCGAAGCGCGCCCGTTCACGCCGACGGCCGGCCCGCGACGGCATTCGCCGCGCATCCCCGAAAGACGCCCGTCGGCCCGCGGCGCGCGGGACGTGCATGAACAGACCCTAGCGTAGCAGCGACCGCCGCCACGTTCCAGCAAAACGGCCCTGCGTCACCCTTGCGACGAAGGCAGGTACGGCATCGGATTCACCGGCTTGCCGTCGCGCCGCACCTCGAACAGCAGCGCGACGCGCGAGTTGTCGAGGTCGCCCATCTCGGCGATCTCGTCTCCCTGGCGCACGATGTCGCCCGTCTTCACGAGCAGCTTGCGGTTGTGCGCATACGCGGTCAGGAAATCGGCGTTGTGCTGGACGATGATCAGGCTGCCGTAATCGTTCAGGCCGGTGCCCGCGTACATCACGCGGCCGTCGGCCGCGGCGCGCACCGGGTCGCCCGGCCGGCCGGCGATCTGGATCCCGCGGTTCTGCCCCGGCCGGAACCCGTCGACGATCTTGCCGCTTGCCGGCCACTTGAGCGCGACACCGCCCGCATGCCGTTTCGTTTCCTTGACGACCTGGCGGTCGCTCGCATTCGATGCGCTGGCCGGTGAAGTTGCCTGACCACCTGCGGCCCCATTGCCCGCGGCCGTTTGCGTACCGGCCGCGCCCGCCGGCGGCAGCGGCTGCTGCTTGACGATGCGCAGCACCTGCCCCATCCGCAGCCTGCCGTTCGCGGCCAGCTTGTTCCAGGTGCGCAGGTCGGCCACGCTGCAGTCGTTCGCGGACGCGATGCCCGTCAGCGTGTCGCCGCGCTTCACGACGTACTTCTGCGCGACGAGAATCGGCGCGGGCGGCAAGGTGGCGGACGGGGCCGCCGGCGGCGCGGAAGCCGGCTGGCTTGACGACGAGCCCGCCAGCGTATCGCTCGGCGGGACGGACTGCGTGCTTGCACAACCGGCCATGACGAGCACGGCTGCCAGGCCTGGCAGCCACGCCGCGTTGCGGTGAATCTCGCGCGTTTTCATGGACGATCCGACTCCGGTTTGACAATCTTTCAAGCATCTCAAAAACGGAACGGCCGACGTGTAACCGGATGCAAACAATGATGACAAACGATCACGAACCGGATGCCGGCCGGCATTCGCTACCGGTAATACGGTCCGATTCAGAAAAACTTGATGGTCTTTTTGTGGAAAAGCGGAAGAATTTTCGTCGTTAAAAACTATGGCAGATTTGTTTCAATAGGCGCGCAGCCGCACTCAACGCAACCATCCGACGAATTCGGAACAGGCCCACGCGATGCCGATGCACAGGAACAGCAGATGCAGCGCGATCTTGAACGACACGCCCCACGACGAATCGATCTGCATGACAGGCTCCCCCCCGGGTTGATGTGCAGCCATGATCGACCATCGATCGCGCCCCGAAAATGCGGAACCGGCGAATCGGGCCTCAGGCTGCGCCTGAGACCGACGCGGCGGTTCCTGCTAACTTATCGGCCATCCAACGCCTTCACTCCCCGCCCATCATGCGCTTCGACCTGACCGACCTGCGGCTCTTCCTGAACATCTGCGAAGCCGGCACGATCACGAGCGGCGCCGAGCGCACGCACATCACGCTGCAGGCGGCGAGCGAGCGCATCCGCGGCATGGAGGACGAGCTCGGCGTGCCGCTGCTGCACCGGACCAAGTCAGGCGCGCAGGCGACCGACGCGGGCCGCGCGCTCGAACACCACGCACGCACCGTGCTGCAGCAGATCGATCACATGCGCGGCGAACTGCAGCAATACGGCCAGGGGCTGCGCGGCCATATCCGGCTGCTGTGCAACACGGCGTCGCTGAGCGAATACCTGCCCGACGCGCTGGCCGATTACCTGCCGCACCATCCGAAGCTGTCGATCAGCGTCGAGGAACGCTCGAGCCAGGAGATCGTGCATGCGATCCGCAACAAGACGGCCGAGGTCGGCATCGTCGCCGATTCGGTCGGGCTCGGCGGGCTCGAACAGAAACCGTTCCGCGAGGACTGGCTGATCGTCGTCGTGCCGGCTGCGCATCCGCTCGCGTCGCACGGGGCAGTCGCGTTCGACGCGATCGCCGGCGAAGATTTCATCGGCCTCACCGACGGCAGCGCGCTGCAAGTGCATCTCGCCGACCAGGCGCGCGCGCTCGGCAAGCGGATCCGTTACCGCGTGCAGTTGAAGAGCTTCGATGCGATCTGCCGCGTGATCGCGAGCGGCGTGGGCATCGGCATCGTGTCGCGCCATGCGGCCGAGCGCGCGATGCAGACGATGGACGTGCGGCTCGTCGAGCTGTCCGATCCGTGGAGCCACCGGAAGCTGACGCTCTGCGCGCGGTCGTTCGACGCGCTGCCGAAGTACACGCGCGAGTTCGTCGCGTTCCTGTCCGGCGCGAGAACGTCACCGTAACGCGCGCCGCATCGTCGAAACATGGAGGCATGACCATGACCGAAACCGATCTCGCTACCCGCTATCGCGCCTATATCGATTGCCTGAACCGGCAGGACTGGGCGGCGCTCGGCGAGTATGTGTCCGACGACGTGATCCACAACGACCGGCCGCTCGGCCTCGCCGGCTACCGCGCGATGCTCGAACAGGACTATCGCGACATTCCCGATCTCCGTTTCGACATCCGGCTGCTCGCGTGCGAGCCGCCGCGCGTCGCATGCCGGCTGCGCTTCGCCTGTTCGCCGAAGGGGACGTTCATGGGGCTCGCCGTCGACGGCCGGAAGGTCACGTTCGCCGAGAACGTGTTCTACGAGTTTCATGACGGCAAGATCCGCCAGGTCTGGTCGGTAATCGACAAGGCTGCGATCGAGGCCCAGCTTTAGGCCCGTCGCGGCGGCCCGATATCTGCGGTGACGCACCTCGATCCTTATGGATAACGTTTTCTCTCGTCATCCATCTAAAGCAGCTCGACGGTCAATCTTGTTGTCTGTCGTTCCAGCGCTCTTTCCCGGCACGATATCTGCTCGATCGACGACAAAATACCGGGTAATTTCCGCACCATCCTGATCTCCCGCCCCATCTCGCCATTCCCACCATCCGGGTTTTCACCGGCGCATCGGGCGTGAAAGTTCATTGACATCGCGCCGCGCGATGCCTAAATTTGGAAAACGTTTTCCAATGCATCAGCGCGACGCCGGCCTCGGCCCGCGCAGGGGGAACGCTTGCCCGCTCGAGTTGTGATTCAGGCTGTCCGCCCGCAGGGATCAGGGTTGCAGGGCGGTGGCCGGGTACGGGCGTCGAGCGCGGCAACGGCCACACCTGCCCGTCCTTCATCACTATTCGAAACTGGAGACACAATGCATCCGCGCAGCAGATTCGCGCTCGGCGCCGCGCTCAGCGCCCTTTCCGTCGTATTCATCAGCGCATGCGGCGGCAACGACGTGACCGACACGCCGCCGTCATCGCCACCGCCGTCCACGACACCCACGCTCGCGTCGAACTCGCTGCAGGCGCTCGTCTATGGTGCGCCCGACACGAGCGTGCCGGCCGGCACGAACATTCCGGTCACGATGATGGGCCAGATGCGCGCGCTGTTCGACCTGATCCGGAAGTCGCCCGACTTCACGCAGGTCGTGATGGATCTCGGCGACGGCACGCCGGTCCACGTGCTCGACACGAACACCGGCGACAAATTCCTGCCCGGCAAGCTCGCACTCGGCCTGTCGTACATCCTGATCGACATGAAGTCGAAGAACGACCCGCAATACGCGAGCTACCTCGCGACGTACCAGACGATCACGACCGCGATGATGGCGCAGTCGGGCAGCAACTACGCGTATGCGAACACGTCGTGGGGCGAGTACTACTACCTCGTCGCGCTGAACAACCTGAAGGCGCACGGGATGCTCAACGAGGTCTTCAGCGACGCGATGCTCGCGACGCTGCAGCAGCGCCTCACCTTCTGCGACATGTTCGGCCCCGATGCGAGCGGCAAGACCAGTACGTGCCCGGCCGCCGGCACGCCGATCGACATCGCATCGCTCAATACCGCGCAGAATTACTATGCGGTGTCCTACGGAATTGCCGGGTTGCGCCAGAAACTCGGCTGGAGCAGCCCGTCGTTCGCGTCAAAGACCGATCCGTCCGTCGCGACGATGGGCGCGCGCGACGCGCTGCTGTACACGCTGACGAACCACATCCGCAACGATTCTTCCGGCGGCTTCTCCGACGAAGCGTCGAACACGCATACGACCTACTACGACCAGGCGCGCTTCGACCGCTACAGCACGCTGCTGATCGGCGAAGTGGTCGAGCGCACGTTCGAGATGGACAACGTGGCAAATCTCACGCCCGAGCTGAAGGGCTATCTGCGCAAGTCGGTCGACCTGATCCTGCCGCAGCTGAACGCCGGCGGCCAGGGCTTCAACTACGGCCGCTCGATCGGCCCGTACGGCGATTCCGCGTTCATGGAAGTGCTGACGGCCGCCGCCAACGCCGGCGTGCTGACCGACCAGGAGAAGCAGGTTGCGTACGCATTCATCTACCGGGCCGCGCATCGTTTCGACACGTACTGGTACGACCCGTCGCTGCCGACGCCGTCGGTGAACATGTGGGTCAAGGGCCGCGGCACCGACACGTATCGCGGCAAGCCGCGCGTGATGGGCGAGAACTTCAGCCTGCTGCACCAGTACCTGTACGTGAACGCGTGGTGGAACAAGCTCGGCTTCGGCGGCAAGGCGCCGATGGCCGATGCCGACTACGGCGCATGGCTCGATGCGCTGCCGCGCTACACGCTCACCTGGTACAACCAGCCGACCGATGCCGCGCACCCGTACAGCGCGGCGCTGCTCACCGTGCGCGACGGCCGGCGCGTGATCAACCTGAACCTGAGCCAGGCGCCCGACTACAACTCGTACACGCCGTACTACCCGGTGCCGTTCTCGGACAAGCTGATCTACGGCACGACCGATCTCGGCTACGCGCTACTGGTGCCGCAGGTGACGTACAACGCGAAAACCTACATTCCCGTCACGTACTACAAGAACCTGAACGTGCAGCAAGGCAACGGCCAGGTGATCGTGTCGTTCGATACGACGAAGTTCCGTCTCGCGTCGAAGAACGCTGCCTACACGACGGATCTCGACCTGCAGGTGCATACGGTGCTGACGTTCGCGCACGGCACGGTGTCGCGCAGCGATACGCTGAGTTCGGGCACGCTCACGGGCAACCTCGCGGTCGAGACGGACTTCACGTCGTTCGCGGATTTCGCGTCCACGCAGGCCAACGGCGACGGCATGTCGGTGACGTACGCGAACAGCGCCGCGACCGGCTATGCGGCCTCCGGGTTCGACACCTGCGCACTGTCCGCCTTCGATACGGCGAACGGCGCGACGAACCCGCTGTCGACGACGCCGATCGGCCAGCTGCATTCGAACTTCGCGTGCACGACGAAGCCGTTTGCACTCGGCGCGGGCACGACGCGCACGTTCGGGTGGTCGCTGAAATACGCCGATCCGGCCTGATCCGCGTGATCCACGCCGTGTGAAACACGCCCGGAGCCGGTCGCTGAAACCGGCCTCGGGCGCTTCTGAACGAGGCAGGCATCACCCTCGCCCGCGATACCCGCTCACAGCCACCCCGACGCTGCCATATACGCGCCGAGCGCGATCAGCCCGATGAAGAAGCAGCGCTTGAACGCCTTTTCGCTCATCACGCGCCGCGCATACTGGCCGCAGGCCATCCCCGCCAGCGCCGGCACGAGCGCGAGCGCCGACACGCCGAGATCGACCGTCTGCAACGCGCCCGACACGTGCAATTGCAGGCCGAGCGCGATCGTCGATGCGGTAAACGACAGCCCGAGCGCCTGGATCAGGTCGTCCTTCGACAACCGCAGCGCCTGCAGGTAAGGCACGGCCGGCACGACGAACACGCCGGTCGCCGCCGTCACGACGCCCGTCAGGTAGCCGACCACGGCCGACAGCCCTTTCTCGTGGCGACCCGGCGCGGGCAAGCGCGCGGCGGCCAGCCCCCACAACCCGTATACGATCAGCACGACGCCGAGCGCCGCGTGCGTCCAGGTGCTGCCGGCCGCGAGCGCCGGCAGCCCGCCCGTGAGCGTGCCGATCGTCAGGCCGGCGAGCAGCGGCCACAGCCGGCGCAGCAACGGCCCGAACGACGGGCCGAGCCACAACTGCCACACGTTGGTGATGAACGACGGCACGAGCAGCAGGCTGGCCGCGGCCGACGGCGGCATCGCGAGCGTCAGCAGCCCCATCGCGATCGTCGGCAGCCCGAGCCCGATCATTCCCTTGACCGCGCCGGCCAGCAGGAACACCAGCACGATGATCGTCAGCGTATGAATTTGCATGGAGGCGATTCCATCGGTTGAGTACGGCGCCGATGGTGCCGCCCCGCCATGCTGCCCGCCATCTGGTTTTGCCTGAGGCTGGCTAGGGCCCGCCGGACGGGCCTGTGGCGCCCGGCGATCCGGCCCCGTGGATCACCCCCGGCCCTGCTCGCTGTCGAGGTGCGCCATCTGTGCGGCGGGATAACGCTCGCCGGCAGCCGCCCCGGCGGGCACCGCCGCTTCGATGCGAGCGAGATCATTGACCGTTAGTTGCAAATTAGTTGCCAGCAAACCGTCCTGCAGTTGCGTGCGTTTGCGCGCACCGACCAGCGGCACGATATCGGCGCCGCGCGACAGCACCCATGCGATCGCGACCTGCGCCGGATTGCTGCCCTTCTCGTCGGCGATCGCCCGCAGCGCGTCGACGAGCGCGAGGTTGTGCGCGAGGTTCTCGCCCTGGAAGCGCGGGCTCGCCGCGCGGAAATCGCGCTCGCCCTGCCGTGCCGTGCTCCAGCGCCCGCCGAGCAGCCCGCGCGACAGCACGCCGTAGGCCGTGACGCCGATCCCGAGTTCGCGGCAGGCAGGCAGGATGTCGGCTTCGATACCGCGGGACAGCAGCGAATATTCGATCTGCAGATCGGCGATCGGCGCGACGGCCGCCGCCCGGCGGATCGTGTCGGCGCTGGCTTCGGACAGCCCGATATGGCGCACGTACCCGGCCTTCACGAGATCGGCGATCGCGCCGACTGTCTCCTCGATCGGCACGGCCGGATCGACGCGCGCCGGACGGTAGATGTCGATGTAGTCGGTGCCGAGCCGCTTCAGCGAATACGCGACGAAGTTCCGGATCGCGTCCGGCCGTGCGTCGTAACCGGCAAATCCGCCGACCGGATCGCGCAGCGCGCCGAATTTCACGCTGATCAGCACCTGGTCGCGTGCGCGGCCGCGCAGCGCGTCGCGGATCAGCATCTCGTTGTCGCCCATCCCGTAGAAATCGCCGGTATCGAGCATCGTGATGCCGTTGTCGAGCGCCGCGTGCAGCGTGGCGATGCTTTCGTCGCGGTCGGCCGGCCCGTAGAAGTCCGACATCCCCATGCAGCCGAGCGCGATCGCCGAAACCTGCGGGCCCGTGCGGCCCAGTTGACGCGTGTCCATGTGCGTTTCCTTCAAGTGGTGAGTGGATGGACCGGATTCTGGGCGCTTTGCCGCGCACGATAAACGCGAAACGCTCCACCAAACCATTCGACGCTGATTAACAATGGAGCCTTGTTCCCCTCCCCGCCAAGGCTTCCGCCCGCATGGACCATCTGCAAGCAATGCGCATCTTCGCGCGCGTCGCCCATCTCGGCAGCTTCACGAAAGCGGCCGAGCAGCTGCAACTGCCGCGCCCGACCGTCAGCAACGCGGTCCAGTATCTGGAAAAGCACCTGAAGATCCGCCTGCTGCAACGCACGACGCGGCGCGTCGCGCTGACCGCCGAAGGCGCGACCTACTACGAGCGCTGCGAGCAGCTGCTCGCCGATCTCGACGATGCGGAAACGCTGTTCGAGGATGCCGGCACGTCGCCGCGCGGCGTGATCCGCGTCGACCTGCCCGAACGTTTCGCGCTGAACCAGGTGATCCCGGCGCTGCCGGATTTCCACGCGCGCTACCCCGACCTGCGCGTCGTGATCAGCACGACCGATCGCTTCGTCGATCTCGTCGCCGACGGCATCGACTGCGCGGTACGCGTCGGCGTGCTGTCCGACACGTCGCTCGTCGCACGGCGCGTCGGCGAGATGGCGCAGATCAACTGCGCGTCGCCCGCGTATCTGGCGCGCCACGGCACGCCGCGCTCGCCGGACGAGCTGCCCGACCACGTCGCGGTCGGCTATTTCTCGAGCCGCACGGGCCGCGAGCTGGACTGGGAATATGCGGACATGGATTCGGGCGAGATCCATACGGTGAAGATGCACAGCGTCGTGTCGGTCAACAGCTCGCAGGCGTATCTCGCGTGCTGCGTCGCGGGCCTCGGGCTGATCCAGGCGCCGCGCGACGGGCTCGCGCCGCTGCTCGCCGACGGCTCGCTGGTCGAGGTGCTGCGGGAATGGAATGCGACGCCGCTGCCCGTGTCGGTGGTGTTCCCGACCGGCCGGCATCTGGCGCCGCGTGTGCGGATCTTCGTGGACTGGCTCGCGGAGACGCTCGGCGGCATGCACCGCGCGGACTGACACCGGCCGACGCCGGGACGCCGCCGGTCGAAACAATCAGAACTTGTGGCGGATCGCGGCACGCACCGCGAACTGGTTCGACGACGCCGACGGGCCGTCGGTCCCGACCACGTAGCCGCCGTCGGCTGCCGTGCCGGTCTTGTCGCCGGCCACCTTCTGCCACGCGCCCTGCAGATAGACGTCGGTGCGCTTCGACAGGCTGTAGTCGGCCATCAGGCCGACCGTGTGGTACTTCGGCTTGAACGAGCCGGCGGCCGCGTCGAACTTGCCGTCCGTATACACGTACTGCGCGCCGAGAAAGAAATCGGGCGTGAGCTGGTACTTGCCGTTGATCTCGATGTTCTGGAACTTGGTCGCAGTCAGCCCGAGGCCGGCGAACGTCGAGGCCGGCAGGTAGACGGTCGACACCGGGTTCTTCACGTCCGTCTTCGTGTAGACGAGGCCGACCGTCGCCGGGCCGAACGTGTAGTTCACGCCGCCGCCGAAGATGCGCAGGCGGTCGGCGACGAAGTTTGCATCGTCGGCCGCGATCGCGCCCGCATTGCCGATACCCGGGTTGTTGGCCTGCAGGTACGCGGCCGCGACCTGCAGCCCGGCCAGCGAATACTGCGCGCCGATGCTGTACTGGCGGTTGTTCGAGAAGCCCGTGCTGTTGCTGAAGCTGTACGTGCCGCCGAACGTCAGGCCGTTCCAGTCGGGGCTCGCGTACTTGACCGTGTTGTTGACGCGGAACGAGTTGTCCGTGTTGTCGTTGTCGAACGGGTGCGAGAACAGCGTGCCGCCCCAGTTGCCGTTCGCGGTCAGCGGCGCGAGATAGTCGACGACGGAGTCGTACTGGCGACCGAAGGTCAACGTGCCGAAGCGCGATTGGCTCAGCCCGACGAACGCCTGGCGGCCGAACATGCGGCCGCCCTGGCCGAGTCGGCCGTTGTTCACGTCAAACCCGTTTTCCAGCGTGAAGACCGCCTTCAACCCGGCGCCGAGATCCTCGCTGCCCTTCAGGCCCCAGCGGCTGCCCTGCGCGTAGCCGCTCGCGAGCTGGTAATTCGTCTTTCCGACCCCATTGACGTTGACGTTGTTCGTGTAATTGAAGCCTTCGTCGATCAGGCCGTACAGCGTCACGCTGTTCTGGGCAAAGGCCGGCGCGGCGAATGCAGCGAGCGCGGCGGCAAAAATGACGTGCTTCTTCATGACGAATCTCCGGAGCCGAGGGCCGGGCAGGCCGTGCGCCCGGCGAATTGTTCGATCTGTTGTATGTGTGGCCCGCAGGGCGGACGACGCGGTGTGCGGCCGCGTGAGGACAAAATGGTGTCACGACGCAAACCGTCCGTCCATCGGGTGCGAGTCGTCGCGCGCAAAGCGTTGCGCTCGTCCAACTGCCCCGTTGCGCAGATGGCCTGACCGGGCTTATCGGCAGCGGCAGGCCGACCTGCCATCCGCGTAAACCCGATGCGCGTCGCATCGATGGCACAATGCGCATCCGTTCGCCATTTCCTCACGAAGTCATGCTTCACCCCGATTCCTGCGCGGCATGTGCCGGCTGCGCCCGCGGCCCGCGCCGGGAGGCGGTCCGATGACCGCGCCGGCCCGTGCTGGCCGCTACGCCGAACTCGATTTCTTCCGCGGCCTCGTGCTGCTCGTCATCGTCGTCGACCATATCGGCGGCAGCATCCTGTCGCGCGTGACGCTGCACGCGTACGCGCTGTGCGACGCGGCCGAGGTGTTCGTGTTCCTCGGCGGCTTCGCGACCGCCATTGCGTACAACTCGCTCGCCGAGAGGCACGACGAGGCCGCCGCGCGCCAGCGCTTCATCCGGCGCGCGTTCGAGATCTACCGCGCGTTCCTCGTGACGGCCGGGCTGATGCTGCTGATCACGGCTGCGCTGAACGCGTTCGCGATCGACGGCCCGAACATGCCGACCAACGACCTCGACGGCCTGCTGCACAAGCCGCTCGCCGCGCTGCGCGACATCCTGCTGTTCCGCCGCCAGCCGTACCTCGCGTCGGTGCTGCCGATGTATGCGTTCTTCGCGCTGCTCGTCCCGCTCGCGCTGCCGCTGGCGCGCACGCAGCCGTGGCTGATGCTCGCGTTCAGCGGGTCGCTCTGGTATGCGGCGCCGCACGTCGCACGCTTCTTGCCGACCGTCGAAGGCGCGCCGTGGGACTTCAATCCGTTCGCGTGGCAATTCCTGTTCGTGCTCGGCGTGATTGCCCGCTGCCAGCCCGTGTACCAGACGCTCGCGCCCAAGCCGCAGGGCTGGGTGCTGACGGCCGTGTCGCTCGCGATCGTCGCGGCAGGCGCGTACTACCGGCTGCGCTTCGAGCCGTTCCCGACCGATCCGTCGATCAAGCAGAACCTCGGCACGCTGCGCCTCATGAACTTCCTCGCGATCGCGTGGCTGGCCGCGAAGCTCGTGCACCTCGGCTGGATGAAGAAGGTCGCGCACGCGATGCCGTGGATCGGCACGATCGGCCGGCAGGGGCTGCTGTGCTTCGTCGCGGGCACCGGCATCTCGCTCGCGGTCGATTCGCTGCTATACCAGGCGACCGAAGGCTATCTCGACGTGCCGCTCGGCCTGACCGCCGACGCCGTCGCGATGGGCCTGCTGTATCTCGTGGCCAAACTCTACGGGCCGCTCGTCGCGCGGCTGCCGTTCCGTTCGCGGCGATGACGCGCCGCGCCGTCATGTGCCGCTGCTACGATAGCCGGCGCCTCTCCTGAAACGCTTCGCCATGCGCCGACTCGCCCTTCCGTTCGCCCTCGCCCTGATCGCCGGCTCCATCGCCGCCGCCCGCGCCGCGCCGGCCGCGCCGCCGGTCTCGCCCGTGCCGCCGCCACCGGCCGCCCAGACCGCGACGACACCGTCGACCGCCCAGGAGCCGCCGGTCAACCCGGGCAGCAGCGTCGTGCTGCGCACGTTCCGGTCGGCGTCGCTGAAGCGCGACTGGTCGTACACGGTCTACCTGCCGCCCGGCTACAACCCGGAAGGCGCGCGCTACCCGGTGATGTACCTGCTGCACGGCAACGCCGGCAACGCGAACGACTGGGTCACGCTGGGCCGGCTGCAGGCCACCGCCGACACGCTGATCGAGCGCCGCGAGATTCCGCCCGTCGTGATCGTGATGCCGCAGGGCGGCACCGACTGGTACGTCGATCGCAAGGAGAAGATGCAGAGCGCGTTCCTCAACGACCTGCTGCCCGAGGTCGAAGCGCACTTCGCGGTGTCGAACCAGCGCGCGGGCCGCGCGATCGGCGGCGTGTCGATGGGCGGGTTCGGCGCGCTGCGCTTCTCGCTGCTCGAACCGGGGCTGTTCTGCGGCGCGATGCTGCTGAGCCCCGCGATCTATGCGAACGAGCCGCCGCTCAATTCCGCCGCGCGTTATGTCGGCGTGTTCGGCGACCGGCAGTTCGACGCGCGCGTATGGCACGAGCTCAACTACCCGGCGCTGCTGCGCGGTTATTTCGCGCGCACCTGGCGTGTGCCGATGTTCATCGCGGTCGGCGACGACGACCTGACGATCCAGGCGGAATCGAGCGTGCTGTACACGCAGCTGCGCCGCGCGCAAAACCCGGCGGAGCTGCGCATCGTCGACGGCGGGCATACGTGGGACGTGTGGCGCGGGTTGCTCGGGCAAGGGTTGAAGTACGCGCTCGAGTGCGTGAAGTGACGGCGGGCGGGCATCGCCCGGCCTGTTTTCGTCCGGCCGGCCGCCAGGCGGCAAACGCAAGACCCGGCGCGCCGGTCGCATCCGGCATCGGGCTCAAAGCCACGTGCCGCCCTGCCGCTCGTTCGGCACCTCGTCGAGCGCGTCGAAATCGTGAATCCAGTCCAGGTGATGCAGCACGCTGTCGCGTTCGGCCAGACGCGCGTTGCGCGCCTGCGCGGCCGGTCCGTCGGGCAGGTGCAACACGTCGGCCGCTGAAATCGACGCGTATTGCACCTTGCGTGTCCGGCCGCGACGCAGCCGCTCGTAGGCTTCCTGCGCTTCGCGCCAGTTCCCCGGCCCGGCCTTCGCGAGTTGCGCCGCCAGCACCACCGCATCCTCGATCGACTGATTCGCGCCCTGTCCGTGGTGCGGCACCAGCGCATGCGCGGCATCGCCGATCAACGTCACGCGCCCGCGGCTCCAGCGGCCGAGCGGCGGACGATGAAACAGCCCCCAGCGCTGGCTGATCGGCACCGCGGTGATCATCTGCACGACGGCCGGATGCCAGTCCCTGAACACGCGCAATTGCTCGCCCTCTGCCGCCGGCATGACCCAGTCGCGCGACGGCCACGGCGACGGATGCCGCTCGACCAGCAGGAAGTTCTGGTCGCCGTTGTCGCCGATCGGGTAGTGCAGCAGATGCCCGTGCGGCCCGACCCAGAACTGGATCGTGTCGGCATCCGGCAGCAGGTCCAGGCGCGCGGCCGGCACCACGCCGCGAAAGCCCGAGCAGCCCGAATACAGCGCATCGTCGTAGCCGAGCATCCAGCGCCGCGTGATCGAACGCGCGCCGTCCGCGCCGATCACGAGATCGGCCTCGACGCGCGCGCCGTTGTCGAACGACAGCGTGACGCGATCGGGATGTTGCGCGAGATCGACCAGACGGTGGCCGAGATGAATGCATTCGAGACCGACCGCCTTCGACAGCACGGCCTGCAGATCCGCGCGATGCACGCCCCAGTACGCGCCGCCGAATTGCCGGCGATAGTCGGGTTCGCCGCGATGATGGCCGATCACCGCACCGCTGCGCCCGTCACGATAGACGAGGCCCGGGATATCCGCGCACACCGCCTCGAAGGCCGCGCGCAAGCCCATGCGTTCGTAGAAGCGTGTCGCATTGGCCGACAGCGCGACGGCCGCGCCGACTTCACGCAACGCATGGGTCTGCTCGTAGAGCTGCGCGTCGATGCCGTGCTCGCGCAATGCGAGCGCGAGGGTCAGGCCGCCGATGCCGGCGCCGACGATGGCGATCTTCAGGTTCGTCTGCATGATGAAGGTGTCTCCGATATTCGTTTGGGGGCCCGCGACCGGCGCAGCGGTCATGTCGAATGCATGGTCCGTATCGGTATTTTCAGCAGTGGACTTTCATCCCGCAATAAAATGAAATGAATCTCCTTCATCACTGAATGCAATGAAAGAGGCACCGCGGAACCCATGGAACTGAGCGAGATCGACCTCAACCTGCTGCTGCTTTTCCAGCGGCTGATGCAGGAACGGCGCGTGTCGAGCGTCGCCGAGCAGATGAACATGAGCCAGCCGGGCGTCAGCAACGCGCTCGCGAAGCTGCGCCGCCGGCTCGGCGATCCGCTGTTCGTGCGCGGGCCGGGCGGCGTCGTGCCGACGCCGTTCGCGCTGCAGTTGGCCGAACCCGTATCGCGTGCGCTCGCGACGCTGCATGCCGCGCTGAATCCCGAGACCGGTTTCGATCCGCTGCGCGCGGCCCGCACGCTGACGATCGGCATGACCGATATCGGCGAAGTCGTGTTCCTGCCCGCGCTGCTCGAACACCTGTCGCACGCGGCGCCGGGCATCGCGCTCAATACCGTCCGCAACACGAGCGTCAACCTCGGCGACGAAATGGCCGACGGCCGCGTCGATCTCGCGATCGGCCTGCTGCCGCAGCTCAAGGGCGGGTTCTATCAGCGCCGGCTGTTCGATCAGCGCTATGTGTGCCTGTTCAGGCGCGGCCATCCGCTCGAGGAAGCGCCGCTGACGGTCGAAGCGTGGCGCGACGCCGAACATCTGGTCGTGGTATCGGCCGGCACCGGTCACGGGCAGGTGGACGAATGGCTGCAGCGCCGCCGCGTGAAGCGCCGGGTGCGGCTGACGGTGCCGCATTTCATGAGCGTGGGTTACATCCTGCAGCGCACCGACCTGATCGCAACGGTGCCCGAGCATCTCGCGCTGCAACTCGCCGCGCCGTTCTCGCTCGGCTGGCGCGCACTGCCCGTCACGCTGCCCGGTGCACCGATCCACCTGCTCTGGCATACGCGCGTCAATCAGGACGAAGGGAACCGGTGGCTGCGCGACGTCGTGGTCGACCTGTTCGCGGAGACGGGCACACGGGCACGAAAGGCCGTGCCTGGGCGAAAGAAATAGTCGTCGTCACCACGCGGTCGCACGCGAATCGCGATATCGCTCGAATCCGCGTGCCGCGCATTTAGACTACATTGCCGAAGCGGTCACGACATCGAGCCGCGGTCGCCTCGCTCCTCATTCAACCAGCAGGAAATCAAGCCATGTCTGTCTCGAAGAAATTCGCTGCCGTCACGGGCGCCGGCTCCGGCATCGGTCGCGCGGCGGCCATCGCGCTCGCCCAGGCGGGATTCGCCGTCGCGCTGCTCGGACGCAACGAAGCATCGTTGCGTGAAACGCAGGACGCAATCCGCACCGCCGGCGGCGGCGCGCAGGTGTTTCCCGCCGACGTCACCGACGAAGCATCGGTCGACCACGCGTTCGCGCAGATCGCGCAGCAGTTCGGGCGGCTGGATGTCCTGTTCAACAATGCCGGCCGCAATGCGCCCGTCGTGTCCCTCGACGAATACGACCTCGACGTGTGGAACAGCGTCGTCGCGACGAACCTGACCGGCGTCTTCCTGTGTGCGCGCGCCGCGTGGCGCCTGATGAAAGCGCAGCAGCCGCAAGGCGGCCGCATCATCAACAACGGCTCGATCTCCGCGCACGCGCCGCGCCCCGATACGATCGCGTACACGGCCACCAAGCACGCGGTGACCGGCATCACCAAGTCGCTGGCGCTCGACGGCCGCCGGTACAACATCGCTTGCGGCCAGATCGACATCGGCAACGCCGCGACGTCGCTCACGGAACGGATGACGCAAGGCGTCCCGCAAGCAGACGGCAGCCTCGCGCCCGAGGCGCGCATGGACGTCACGCATGTCGCGAATGCAGTCGTTCAGATGGCGAATCTTCCGCTGGATACGAACATCCTGAACATGACGATCATGGCGACCACGATGCCGTTCGTGGGGCGCGGATAAGCACGCGCTGCGGCCTGCGCCGGGGCGCGCCGCCCGGGCCAGTGCCGGCGTACGCTGCCGGGCCTAGCCCGCCGGGTGACGCGCAGCCGAAGGCAGCGTTGCCGCGGTTCGGCACGCCAGCCATGCAGTCCTTCATGTTCCATCAACCCCGCTTTGCCTTCTTGCCGGCAGGCGGAGGCTTGCAATGGCGAACTGGCGGCGGTCCTTGCCGCGAATCCAGAGCGGCGCGTTACCGCGCCCGCTCCACTCCTTCCCGCTCGCGGGATCGCGATGCCGCGCCGGCAATACTTTCACCATGTACGGGCCCCGGCTGCCGTTGCGGCCGACCGGGTCGCGATGCTTGATCGCATACGTGTCCATCAACGCGTGAACCTTCTCGAACGCGTCGACGCGTTCGCGTGCACGCGCGCGTTCGATCTCCTCATCCAGTGCGGCCAGCTCCGCAACGAGCTGCGCATAGGTCTTGCTCACGCTCATCTTCTGCTTCATGCCACGCATCCGCATGCGGATCGACATGATTCGCATGACTAAAAGATGGTTACACCACACGCCGCACGGGCGGCATTCACCGGGGCGGCAGGCGACGCTCACAAGCGGCAATCCCTGGCACCCTGGCGGCGCATCGACGCCCCCAGCTTGCCGCGACGCCACGCTTCAGTGAGGCAGGCTGATTGCCTCCTGTTCGTCCTCGAGCAGTTGAACGAGCTGCGATAGCGGGGACCGTTGACGACAACGGACCCGTAACCTGTCTCGGCGAGATCAATCGGTTCCTGTCGAACCCAAACTCGTATCGGCGATCGAGCGGCAGGTGATGCGGGAGCCGCAGTTATCTCCGCCACCGTTCGTCGCCCGCATTTTTTCCGAACAGCGCGTCCTCGAATGCTCGATTGAGTTCGGTCAATTTCGCGTCGAGCCGAGCCAGTTCCCGATGGGCCGGTAACGGATGATTGCCGGATATCGCGAGTGTTCCGTGCCCGACGTTCACATCCGCATCGAGTCGCATCGAGTGGCTGCAATGCAAGTCGCTCATCAAAGCATCGATTCGCGTCACGATGGCTGCGCGCGCATGTCGCTCCAATGCGACAACCGGGCCGCCTGCTTCAACGGGCAGGCGGGTCGCCACGATTCGGCCATGCAGCCAGCAGTACAGCAGCGTGTCCAGCAACCGTCGGGCGTCGCCGGATACACGCAGCATGCGCCACGCGGCCAACGGCCTGATAGCCATGCGCACGTCGTGAAAGCGGCGATCGGCCGCGCGCGTCTGCGCCGCCCCCGGCCGCGTGCCATCGTCGCGTTCGTGTACGAGTTCGCGCAGCGCAGCCAACAGGCTGTGCGAGCGCGTCGCGATGTGGCGCGACGCCGCCAGCGGCATCACCAGCAGCGCCGCCGCGAGCGAAACCGAACAGCCGATCAACACCTCGCCGATACGCAGTTCCGCGAGCAGGCCGATCTCGAAACCCAGTTGCGCATAGACGAGGCCGATCAGCACCGTGAGAAAGAAAACACCGCGCCCATAGGCGTGCAGGATGTGGTACGCCCAGGCAAACACACAAACGCCCATTACGATGGTCACGAGTGCATTCGCATGATGAACGGCGCCGACGACGAGTACGCTCGCGAGCGCGCCGGCGAGCGTACCGGCGATGCGTTGCGCGCCGCGATAGATCGTGTCCGCGCACGAATACGTGCCAAAGAACACGACGAACGTGCTAAGCACCGCCCACATCCACCGTTCCGACGACAGCGTCTCGCCGATCAACATCGCGGCGCACGCAGCCGCCGCAGCGCGGATCGCCGGTAACCATGCGAGCGTGCGCCAGTCGGCGCCCCACCAACCCGCACGCGCGTGCCGCGGCACCGCGGACGGACGTGCGGTGGTCATGCGCGCCGCCACTTCGTCGGCGACGCTATCGAAGCGGGCGATCGCGGCGCGTAGTGCCGCGGTGGCGGTGGCGGTCCGATCGTGGTTCAGCACGCGTCGAGCCGACGCGATCTCCAATGCGACGAGCGCGGCATGCAACGCATGCGCGTCGCCTTCATCGAGTGTCGACGCCTGATTCTCGAGTGCGATGGCGGCTTCGTTCAGCGCCAGTAAATGCGCCATCGCATCCAGTGCGCCAGCGTCCGATACGTCGCTTCGCGCAATGCATGCCGCTTGCAGCGATACGGAACGCGCGATGAGCCGTGGCGTGGGCGCCGCATGCGCCGACAACAGCAACCGGCAGACGAGCACGACGCTTGCGGGGCCTGCGATCGACATCGCCAGCATGCGGTCGATCTGTAGCGCGGTCGGATGCAGATAGAGACCAAGGTAGTACATGGCGATCGCGAGGAACGCACATCCGATCGTGCGCGGCCCCCGGGTTTGGCACAGCATCGAACAGAACAGGACGATCACGAAACCCGCCTTGCCGACGGCGGGCCACGCGCTCACGACGGCGGCCGCGGCGAAACTCGCGCATGCGACGCCGTACTGCCATGCAAGCGATTCATACCAGTCCAGCCGGTGAGCATCGCGCAGGAAGAGTGGCGCGATCATCGAGAAAAGTATGCCCACGGCGCCGGTGGTGATCGCAAAACCGAGATGGAGCGCCGATGCAATGCCGAGCGCTCCGGCAAGCAAGCTCGCCAGGGCGGCGCGCGCACCGCCCAGCAGACGATGAAGACCGGGGTCGACTATGAACAGGCGGTCAATCACCCGTGACAACGAAACAGCTGACATGATCGAAGAATTCCAACAGGCAGCGCGGCTGCTTCCGGCCGGGATGCCGGCCGCGGTTTTCACGGCGGCCGTCGCGAGTCGCGAGGGCCGTCGCGCCGAACTCAAAACACGCGATCCACCCAGCCGTGGCGATCGGCTTCGCGCCCGTTCTGGATATCGAGCAGCGCCGCCTTCAGGCGCGACGTGACCGGCCCCGCACCGCCTTCGCCGATCGTGAAGTCGTACGCACGGCCCTTCACCCGGCCGATCGCCGTCACGACCGCCGCCGTGCCGCACGCGAACGCCTCGACCAGCCGACCGCTGCGCGCATCCACCTGCCACTGCTCGATCGTGTAGCCCTCCTCCCGCACCGTGTAATTCAGATCCCGGGCCAGCGTGATCAACGACGCGCGCGTGATGCCCGGCAGAATCGTCCCGTTCAGCGGCGGCGTCTGGATCGACCCGTCGTCGAACACGAAGAACACGTTCATTCCCCCCAGTTCCTCGATCCAGCGGCGTTCGACCGCATCGAGAAACACCACCTGCTCGCAGCCTTCACGGATCGCCTCCGCCTGCGCAACCAGGCTCGCCGCATAGTTGCCGCCGCATTTCGCGTCGCCCGTGCCGCCCGGCGCCGCCCGCGTGTAGTGCTCCGACACCCACAGCGTCACCCCCGACGCGCCGCTCTTGAAGTACGCGCCGACCGGCGTAGCGATCACGCAGTACAGATACTCCGGCGACGGCTTCACGCCGAGCACCGCCTCCGTCGCGATCATGAACGGACGCAAATACAGCGCCGCGCCGTCGAACGCCGGAATCCAGTCGCGATCGGCCCGGACCAGCGCACGTACCGATTCGACGAACATCGCCTCCGGCAACGGCGCCATCGAGAGCCGCTCGGCCGAATGGCGAAAGCGCCGCGCATTCGCATCGGGACGGAACAGCGCCGCGCCGCCGTCGGGCAACCGGTAAGCTTTCAGGCCCTCGAAGATTTCCTGCGCGTAGTGCAGCACGAGCGTCGCCGGATCGAACCGGAACGCTTCACGCGGCCCGATTTTCGCGTGATGCCACCCTCGTTCCGCCGAGTACCGGATCGTCACCATGTGATCCGTGAAGACACGGCCGAAACCGGGATTGTCGAGCAGCGCCGCGCGCTCGGCCGCCGCGACGGGATGAGGATTTTGTTCGAATTCGAAGTGCTGGACGGAATCGGTGCTCATCTTTTGCCCCTTGATCGGCAGCGGGACCGTCCCGGCTGCTACGGGCAAAAATTTATCGTAGAAAAAATAATTTCAGGTTGCGTGTTCGACTTAAGATCGGAGCAGTTTGGCAATTCAATGCTTCAAAAAGTGAACATTCAGGCATCGTGTGCCTCAACTCAACCTATCGGACCAATGGCCGAGATCGAGCTGGACGAAACGGACCGTCGCATTCTGAGAGCGCTCCAGGAAGATGGGCGGATCCAGAACGTGGAACTTGCGCAGAAAGTGGGCTTGTCGCCGTCACCGTGCCTGCGTCGAGTCAAGCAACTGGAACAGGCTGGCGTCATCGAGCGCTACGCGGCGCTGCTCGACGCATCGAAGATCGGTGCGGGGTTGACCGTCTTCGTCCGCATCTGGCTGACGAGCCAGGACGCGAAAACCGTCGACCGTTTCACCGAGGCGGTTCAACGTCTTCCGCAGGTTCTCGAGTGCCACTTGATGGCGGGCGATTGCGATTGCCTGCTGCGTGTCGTGACTGCCGACATCGACGCCTATCGGAAGCTCCAGATCGACCACTTGACCCGGATCGACGGCGTGCAGAGCGTAAAGACCGAGATTCCGATGCAGAAGATCAAGCAGACTTCCGTGCTTCCGCTTTGACCTTGGCGATAGCCCGGGCCGTCGCGACATCGGGCGCTGCCGCCCCCCGCTTCCGACCGATCTCGGTGCGTGTGTCAGTCCGGAACGCGTGCAGTCGATCGCATCCGGGCCGAGCCGACGGCAACGACCGCGCCGCCCAGTATCGCCATGGCGATCGAAGTCAGCGTCATGACGAGCGCAACGCGCCCGTGACCGGAGAAGAGCCCCACAAGCAGCCCGGCAAGCGGCTGCGTCGCGTTGTTCAGCAGAACGATGACGCCTATCGTCTTGCCGTAATCCCGAGGGGGGATGATGGCCTGCCGTGCGCTGCGTATATACACGTTGAACATCTTGTCGAAGCCGATGACCATCAGGAAACCGGCAACGTACATCGCAATCGAACCCGACATGCCCATCACGAGGCCGCCAGCCGCGATCGCAGCGAATGCGACGATGCCGAGCCGCACGCGCGATACCTCGATACGCGCGACGAACAACAGGATCGCGACCGTCGCGACGGCACCCGCGACCTGCAGTGCGGCATAGAAACCGCCTGACTGTCGAAACGCACCGGTGACCATTGCAGCCGACGTCGCAAGTGTCGTCCCGATCACGAGGTTTTCCGCCGCCGCAAGCAGGACCAGCCGCAAGAGCCCCGGCAGCGTGACGACATGCGTCAGCGCCACGCCGAACGGCGCATACCACGGCCCCACCGAGCGTTCGGGAGGCGCAATGCTTGCCGTGCTGGTCCGTTGCCATACGAATGTCAACCTGTCCGCCGCGACAAACAGGAGCGCCGCGCAAGCGACGGCCCACTCCCAGGTACGGAATCCAAGCAGCGCCGCCGCGACGATCGGCCCGAGCACGACACCCAGCTGATCGGCAAGCTGCGTATAGGCCAGCACTTTCTCGAAGCGCTGCCGCGGGAAAATCTGTGGCAGCAGCACCTCCCGAGCGACGAGGCCCTGGCTCGTCAGTACGCCGCATACGGCGGACAACGCGATCAGCCAGCCGATTCCACTCCAGGCGACATAGCCGGCGATGCCGATCAAGCAAGCGACAGCGCGGCTGGTCTGGCTCGCTCGCAGCACGCGAATCGGGGACACGCGGTCGCTCAATGCACCGCAAATCGGGAAGGCGATGAATCGCGGGAACGCTTCAATGAAAAAAGCGAGCCCGGACCACGTCGCTTTCTGAGTGACCTGAAAGACGACGAGCGGGACCAGAAACAGCAGCATCTGGTCTGCAAGCCGCGACAGAAAAAGAGAACCCAGAAAAGCCGGCTGATCGACGCGCATCACGCGTATGCCCCCCCGTAAGATTGTTCGGAAGTCTTCTGATTCCAGGGCAACGTTCTCAGATTTCTTCCGACCACACCATGTTCTCGCGCGCCATCAGCGCGGAAGATGCAGCAGGCCCGAACGTGCCGGCGATATAGTTGCGCGGTCGGTCGCCGAGTTCCTTCCAGCCGTTGAGAATCGGTTCTACCCACGCCCATGCCGCTTCGAGCTCGTCGCAGCGCATGAAATGACTGGTCGTACACGGTCTACCTGCCGCCCGGCTACAACCCGGAAGGCGCGCGCTACCCGGTGATGTACCTGCTGCACGGCAACGCCGGCAACGCGAACTCATGGCGACCACGATGCCGTTCGTGGGGCGCGGATAAGCACACGCTGCGGCCTGCGCCGGGGCGCGTCGCCCGGGCCAGTGCCGGCGTACGCTGCCGGGCTTCGCCCGCCGGGTGACGCGCAGCCGTGGGCAGCGCTGCCGCAGTTCGGCACGCCGGCCATGCCGTCCTTCATGTTCCATCAACCCCGCTTTGCCTTCTTGCCGGCAGGCGGTGGCTTGCAAATGGCGAACTGGCGGCGGTCCTTGCCGCGAATCCAGAGCGGCGCGTTACCGCGCCCACTCCACTCCTTCCCGCTCGCGGGGTCGCGATACCGCGCCGGCAATACTTTCACCATGTACGGGCCCCGGCTACCGTTGCGGCCGACCAGGTCGCGATGCTTGATCGCATAGGTATCCATCAACGAGTGAACCGCCGCGATCGCATCGACGCGTTCGCGCGCGCGTGCTCGCTCGATTTCCTCGTCCAGTTCGGCCAGCTCGACTACGAGCTGTGCATAGGTCTTGCTCGCGCTCATCTTCTTCATGCCCGCATCCAGATCTGCATGCGAACCGCCATGATTCGCATCACTAACTGACTGTTTCACGACACCCCGTGACGACGGTATCCACTCGATCGGCAAGCGGCTGGCGTCGGCGCGTCGAAGCACGCGACACGCGGGTAACGACACACCGCCGCGCACCGGTACACAGTGCGCGCCCCCGCGTCGACCCGAACGTCCGCCCGGGGAATCCCCGCTGCAGACGTCCGGCGGCACAATCGCGCCCTGCGTTTCAAATATCAAGTGATATTTGAAACGCGATCGTAATGGTATCTATCTCAAATATCAACTGATATCCTGCCTGTCATGAACATGCCCTCCCTTCCCCCGCGGCTGAGCCGCGAAGAAAGCCGACAGCAGACTCGCGCCCATTTGCTCGCCGCGGCGAAGCGGCTGTTCGTCGATCGCGGGTTCGGCGCGACGTCGCTCAGGGATATCGCGGCCGAGGCCGGTTATACGCAGGGCGCGTTCTATTCGAATTTCGCGAGCAAGGAGGAATTGTTCGTCGAACTGATGCGGGAGCGTTCGACGACGCAGGTGGCCGACATCGCGCGGGCGCTGAGCGACCCGTCCGCGTCCGGGGAGGACATTCTGAATGCGCTGGACGTCTGGTCGCGGACCGTCGATGCCGAGCCCGAATGGTCGGTGCTGGGCGTCGAGTTCAAGCTTCAGGGGCGGCGCAACCCCGCTTTCGCCATCGCGTCGCAGGCGATGCTGGACGCCCATCGCGATGGCCTCGCCTATTGCATCGAGCAGATTTTCGCGCGGCTGAAGAAAGTGCCGCCCGAACCACCGGCCGTCCTGGCCATGTCGTTCATGGGGCTCTCGCAAGGCCTGTCGCTGCAGCAGTCGATCCTGTCCGAGGTGCCGATCGGGCACATGATCATGGTGTTCCTGCGTAGCCTGCTGGCCACGGCCGAGCCGGCAGGTTGACCGGAAAGGTCACTCGCGACCGGGAAATGACCGGCTCCACGATGGAGCCGGATCGCGCGTGATGCCGTGCGGGCCATTGCGGCCGCTCGACGCACGCGAGGGCGCCCATATCCGGGCAGTGCCGCAGCTCCACCGCTCACGAACGCCGGGATGCCGCTGTGATGCGCCGCCTGCGGATGTGCAGCGTCATGCCCGCAGGATCTCCTCGGCGACCTGTTCGAACGTCACCCGCCCTTGTCGAAGCTCGACGGTATCGTCGCTCCCGAAATCGATGTGCCCGCTGTTCAGCCCGTGATTCAGTTCGATGAATCCATTTATCGCCACACTGGAGAACAGATTCATCGTGAGTACGCCAGCCCACTCCGAAGACTCGAGCGCCATCGGCCTCACCGGTCGATCCAGCGCGCGCGCAAAGATCGCCGCGATGTCGGCAGGCGAATATGCAGTCGGCCCTTCCAGGCCGATCTTCCGGACGCCTGTCCAGTCTTCACGCAGCAAGCCCGCCGCGCGCACCGCTTCGGCAACGGCGCGCGCCGTCACGTCCGCGTGTTCGAACAGGTTCTCCCGCGCATAGTTGGGCGGCTTGACCAGATACGCGCCATGCCGTTCGTCAATGCCCCGAAATCATTCGACAACACCGCGCCCGCCGGCACACGTGATCGCTCCCTCGCGCCGTTCGGCATGCACATGGACATCGACCGGCCAGCCCGGCTCGAGCACCGACAGGATGCACCCTGGTATCGCGTGCGGCGCAGCTTCGGCCGCTGAATCACCGACCGCAAATCGTCTACGGCAGGGATTTCCGCGTCGCCCCATCACCCCGCGCCAGCAAATCATTTTGCCCAGTCTTTTACATCCCTTCCACACTGCCGATATTAAAAATTGCAATGCGGGGGCATTGCAAATTCCAATTAAATCCGGGGGAGGTGTCGCGTGGAAGCCATTCTTCAAAGCGTCTATCGCTCATATCGGACGCTGCCCGAACTCATCGAGCCAATGATGCTCGCCTTGATCGGGAAGCTGAGGTTGCCAGCGGCGTCGATATGGCTGCGCGACGTAGGCACCTTGAAGCTCGGCTGCAACGGCGATGCCGTCGATTTTGCCTGGGTCGGCGACGGGAGCAGCGGCCAGGATCGACATGACCTGCACGATGGCGACTTCGCTCGGTTCGCCGTGATCTACGCGGGCGAGCAGATCGGCGAACTTCGGCTGCCCGAACCGGATACGTCAGCGGACGCTGATTCCCGCCGGGAATTGGGCACACAGTTCGCTCGATGGTGTGCGCTGCTGAGCATGCGCTATGAAGTGCAGCGATGGACCCAAGCGCGATTGGGCCATCCGCTGCTGCTTGTCGGGATATCGAAAGCGTTGCAACAAATGGAAGTGTTCGTCGAACGGGCATCTCGCAGCACGCTTCCCGTGCTGCTGGCGGGCGAATTCGGTACCGAGAAAATCCCGTTGGCGGTGGCGCTGCATTGCAACGGCCCGAGGCGCGACGGGCCGTTCATCGAGGTGAATTGCGCCGAACCGGCAGGCGAGCCCGCGCAATGGTTCAAGCAGGCAGCCGGCGGCACCTTGTTTTTCAATGGCATCGATGAACTGACTCCCCGCCTTCAGAGCCAATTGCCCCAACATATGCATTCACGGCTCGGGCAATGGCTGACCGTGCCGGATGCAAGCGAGGCGCGCGTGGTGGCGTCGACGACATCCAATCTGCGGCAGCAAGTCGAAGACGGGCGGTTCTCGCGAGCGCTGCTGGCCGAACTCGATTTCCTGTCGGTCAGCATTCCACCGCTGCGCACGCGCACGCTTGACATTGCGCCGCTGGTCGTCGCTGCGCTCGAGCGTCATGGCCATGTCGCGGACAACAAATGCAGCGATGCGTTGATTGCCGCTTGCGAGGCCTACGCGTGGCCGGAAAACCTCTTCGAGCTCGAGCGCGTGATTGCGCGTCTCGCGGTGATGGCGGACAACATGCCGATCAGCCTCGAAGACATCGCGCACCATACACCCTGGATGGCGCCGCCGTCGGCCGGCGCTCACGCCGGCACGCCGACGTCGCCCGAACGACTCAACGCGGAGCCGGCGGGAGCCTCGGCCGCGGATGAAGCCGCGTCAGGCGCCCTGGCGCCGCTGGCGCATTGGGCGCATTGCGCCGTGACGCGCGACGCGGCGGCACTCGGCCATTTGCATAAGGCGCTGCGCAAGGCGCTGCTGTATCTGGGCGAACATTATGCGAGCGCGGTTTCGATGGACCATCTGGCACGGCATGCGCATGTGAGTCCGTCGCACCTGAGCTATCTGTTCCGCCACGCGTTGAACACCGCATTCAAGCCGCTTCTGCAATATATCCGCATTGAAAAGGCGAAAGAGCTGCTGATACGCGACAACGGCATACGCATCACCGAAGTCGCCTTGAGTGTCGGCTTCGGTGACTTGAGCCACTTCGAGAAGAGCTTTCGCCGCATCGTGGGGGTGAGTCCACGGGAATACAGACATGCGGTCACGTGAAGCGCAGGGACTACGACGACTGGCACGGCTCGGACGGGTCCGCCAGGCTCGACGTGCTCAAATCCACCTGAATGTTCCCGATCGGCGCACCCCGCAGCAGCAGCGCGCAGTTCTGTTGACACTGCCACGCCACGGCATCCGGATAACCCGAGCCGGAAGGCGCGCCGTCAGGAAAATCGTCGAGGGCACCGACATACGGATGCGCGGCATCGGTCGGTATGTTCCAGGCCCAGATGCGCAGCGCGGGAGCCGGGCTCAACGTGGCCATCAGCGACGCCATCGTTGCGGCCAGATCGTGTGAGCAATAGATGCCCGGGTGATAGCCGCGTTTCATCACCGCGGCAGCCCACGCGCGGAGATAGACCCGGGCGTCCGTGCCGAGCGCGTTGCCGTCTTCCCAGTCGATGAATACGTAGGAGTTGGGCGAAAATCCTTCGCGGTTCATCAACCGGGCTGCCTCGGAACCGTCGATGGCACCCTGCGATGCCGATACGTCATGCGAGCCGGCGCCAGTCGTTTGCTGGCCCACGTAGATGGGCAGCAAACCCCAGCCTTTTTCGATCAGCATCCCGCGGTTGCCCATCCAGCTGGTGTTGCCGTGACTGGGGGCAGGAGCCAGATAGTAGCCGCACCAGACGAGGTTGGTATTGCGCTTCAGCCATTCGAGTTGCGCGTGGCCGGGAAAGATATCGGTGTCGAAGCCTGCGTAGTAGCTCATGATCGTGTCCTGCCTGTCGCGATGAAGGTCTGGAAATTCCATGTGGCCGTGGTACGCCGCGCGCGCAAAACCGAGAGCGGTATCCGGTCGGATCTAGACGCCCTGCGACGAGGACGCATCCTCGACTTGCACGACTCTCCAGACCGCCCATTCGCCGGCTTTGTCGCAGAGATGGGACGCGTCGTCGCCGATCGGCATCAGACGCGTGGGAATCCTGTCCGAGAATGGTGAAACGTCGAATAGCTCCCGATCGCCGTCAAAGGCTTTACGTGGCACGCATTTCGACAGCGAGACGAAATACACGTAGTCGCCGACTCTCACGGGGCTGTCCGGTTGCCGACTATTGCACAGGCGGATTTGCCAGAGGGCGCGGGGGTCATCAGAAAGATAGGCATCCTTAGAATCAAGAACGGACAAATTCCACCATTTATCTCGCTCGTGACATCGGATATACAGCGCCGACATATTGAGTATCCTGGACGCCTGGGTCTTTCCGTCGAGTTCTCCGGTGCGGTAACTGAGCGCAACCCTTACCGTGAGGTCCCGATCCTCCGAGACGGTGGGATACCACCACGTCCTGCGGCTGTAGCGGTGGACGGCGCTCGTTGCTTTCGCGAGGTACAGCGGTTCGCCACGCACCTGCCTCCAGGGATTGCCGACGTACTCGAGAACATAGATCTGACTCGTATCGAGTTCGTTGGCTGAATCGGAATCGTGATAGGGATAGGGGCCCGAATCGGAATCGGGATCGAATGCGGCCGGCACCGTCAATGCGCTCGACGGTTCGGTGAGCGCATCTTTGCGAGGGTCTTCGTTGATCAGGTACTCGAAGGTGGGAGCGTTCTCCACGCGCGATCCGAGTTGCCAGAATCGTCGTTCGATGCCTGCCATGCTCAGAATGGTTGCGATGATCGACGCATGATCAAACGGGAGTATGGAGCCCTTGGGCCGGAAGATGGTCGATCGACTGACGCGCGGCGATATGACGAGCGTCGGCACTCGCACCCCGTACTGGTCGAACTCGAATCCGAACTGCGTGCGAGTGGCCGGATCCATCCCCCGGCCGGTCCTGTCCCCGGGAAGCGGGCATCGATCCAGATCCGACGGCGGCGCCGGCGGTGGAACCAGATGGTCGTACGTTCCGCCGTTCTCGTCGAACGTGATGATGAACAGCGTATCGCTCCAGTTCTTACCGGTCGACAGCGCGTTATAGACGTTCATCACGAAGTCCTCGCCGACCGTGGTGTCGCCAACCGGGTGATAGTCGTTCCCGGTAAGGCTGAGTTCCCACGACGGCCCACCGCCCCACTTTGGTTCGATCCAGCTCACCGCCGGCAAGGTGCCATCGCGGGCGGCCGTGTAAAAGGCGTTGTTAGGATCATCGGCGCTGAACTGGGCGAAGTTTGCATTGAAATCGCTGCCATACAGGAGGGGGAACATCGTTCTCACATACTGATTCCACTCCTTCAAGGGGGTCAGCGGCCAGGGCCGTTGCCAGTAGACCTTCCAACCGATGCCGAACGCTCCGAGCACGTCGAACAGGCAGCGCGTGGAAGCGGGAAGCGTGTCCGCTTCAGTGCCAGCCAATTCCGGCAATGACCAATCCCCGGACTCCTGATTCCACCAGTTGCGGGCACTTGAGGCGGCCCGGCCCGCCCAGGCGGCCGGATCGCGAAACGCTGGATGATAGAAATTGTTGTCGACCAGTCCCCTGGACGTTCCCGCCATCGAAAATGCCCGGTTGGTATTGGTCTGGCTCGGGACCGAGCAATACCAATCGTCCGAGACGGCGTAGTACCTGGCGAGGCCGCTGAGCACCGGAAGCTGCTGCGGAATATAGGTTTCCATGATCTGGCTCAGCGTCTCCCGCGTGGGGCCGGGGTCGCGCATCTTGTGCTCTTTTCGGAGTACGTCGTCGAAGTCGACGACAAAACCTTTCATGTCTGCCCGCGAAGATGATCCGCTGATGCTCCCGAGATCCTCCGGCCCCCTGATTTGCCGCCGAATGTGCTGATATTTCTCGCCGGGACCGTAGACAGGTGTCGCGGGCGAGCGTGTCGCCCTGATGGGCTCGATCGGGCCATCGCTCGCGCACGACGGCGGAACCGGATTGGCCAGGTTCTGCAACGAGCTCCTGTTTTCGCCATATGTCGAAAGTCCGCGGAACGGTTCCGGGTTGTCTCCGGGAACGATCGTCGGGTCCTCGTCGCGCGCATAGAGCCAGCCCATCAGGTGATCGAAACCGCGGTTCTCCAGCATCAGCACGACAATATGCTTGATGACGCCGGGAAACAGCCGATCGCCGCTTTCGCTCTCGTCGAGCCCCTTCTCTTTCTCTTTATCTTTGCCCACTTTTCTCTCCCTGGTCATCGGACGCATTCGTGCTCGTTGCCCGCTCGGCTGCTTGCTGTGCCGCGTCGGCCTGCCGCCATGCGGCTTCGATCGCGTTGGCCTGCGCGTCACCCGCCTGTCGTACGGCTTGGGCAACCGCAGCCTCGCTCGCGCTCGCGCCATCCTGCGAAGTTGCCTGCGCGTCGGCTTGCGCCGTTGCATCGGGCGTGTACTGACCGCCGACGGTCAAGCCAGCGTTCGCGGTACCGCCCAACGCCGTCCGTATCGCTTCGTCACTGGCCGCGACCGCCCGGTCCACGGACTGCTGTGCCTGCGTTTCGGCGTTCCGGGATAAAGAATCCTGAGGCTCCGCAGCAGTTTCATTGCCGGTCGAGTTCATGATTCTTCCCGCTCCTGAGACGCCGGGTTCGAATCGCCGGCGGCACGATCCGGCTTGTCGGATGCATGAAGCGCCCGCAGCGATTCGAGCAGCGCGCGCTCCGCGTCCGCGATCATCTGCCGGGCCTTCGCCCGAGCGTCCTCCCGAATGTTCGCGAGCGCAGCCTGGACACTGGCGAAGACTGGCTGCGCCTCGGATACCACGCCGGCAGGCACGGCGTCGGACCGGGGCGGCGAAGGCGCTTGCGACGTCGCCGGTTGCGCGCTGGACGGTTGTTCGGGCGCCGTCGATTCCGTATTTGATGGTGTGCTCATGATTCGTCATCCTGATAGATTTGCGATCCATCCGTATCGACGGAGACCGCAGTATTGGTAGGAGTTGGCCTGGCACCAAAGTCGGCCAACGAAATCACGCCGTGGCTGTTCAACCGCAACTCGGCCCGCAGTTGACCCGTCTCGACGGAAAACGAACAGGTCGCCCCGTCCTGCCCCATCAGCCCGTGGTAGACCTGTTGCGAAGCCAGAAACGACTGTGCCGAATGCAGATAGAAGTCGACGATGCGCCTGGCCGCGTCGCCGGTTTCACCCTTGTAGGACGTGTGACGCACGATCTGCTGTGCCCCCTGCGAGAGTCGCGTGAAGCCCATCATCCGCCCACGGGCAAGCCAGTTCCGCACGGTCGATTCCACCTCCGGCGGCCCCGTCAGGCCCTGCACCTGCGGGCAATCGAGCGCGCCGAACATCAGTGGCAGCAGTGCGTGCATGGCATCGGTCGCCGCGACTTCGCGCTGCTCCGGTGTCGTCGCATCGCCGCCAAGCTGTTCCGCACGATCCAGGTAAAGCCGGTAGAAATCGCAGAACTCGTGAACCGTGCGCGCCTGCTTCACCGCGAACGAGGCGGCTTCGCGCTGCAACGCAGGCTGTTGCGCGGCCTGCCCCGGATACATCAGCCTCATCAGCGCGAGCTTCTCGTCGAAGCCCGGGGCTTGAAAAAGCGGCGCGGAATTCACGCTCAGCTGCTCGAGGAAGCTGACGCCCGCCGCCAGATCCTCGCGGGTGACGAGCCCATGCGCGGAGAGGATCTGGCGCACCTGTGCGGCCACGATGTCCGAATCGTCACCGCTCTCCGCCGACGCCAGCGTCCTGAGGTCAGCGGTGCTCAACGTCAACAGCTTGACGGGGCTGACCATCAGACCGAGTTGCGGCAACAACGCGAAACGCGATGCGTGCAAGCCTTGCTGAACGGCGGCGACGAGTTGGGTTTCGTCCGCGAAGTCATAGCGCGCCGCCGGCGCGTTGGCAGCCCACCCGAGCCACTCGATCCCGCCGTCGATGAACGCAAGCGCGAGCCGCCCCCCTTCGGATAGCGCAGCAGGTAGCGGGATCAGCTTGCCGGCAACGGATACGGTCATGTCCTTGCTCCTTGGTCGTACTTCGATGGCGTACGGCTACGCTTCAACCCGCCGGAAACCCCTTGAGCACGGCGGCGGCGGCCGTGCCGACCTTGGCGAAGTCCTCGGTCGCGGCGTGCATCAGCGCCTGCGCCTGCTGCAACGCGGTGACGTATTTCGGGTCGCTCGAAACCAGCAGCTGAGCCAGCGCCACGCCGGCTGCGGTCGTCGCGATCGTCGAGATGTTGCGCAGTGCGTCCGTCGCGTCCTGCACCGCGAGCGCGGTCGACTGAGCCACCGACTGATAAGCCTTTCCCGCACCACTCGTCAGCACGACCTGAGGGCTCATCGTCGCCAGTTGGCTCTGGTTGATGACGTCGATGATCTGAGAGTTGACCTTCATGGGATCCATGGAATCTCCTTCGATGGAGTGAACGCGTCAGTTGACCGATGCGTGTGCCGTCAATGTCCTGGTGGCGTCCCGTCCGGCTCCGGTGCGGGATCGTGAGCCGTCGAAGCGCCTGTCGGGGTATCCGTCGAGTGATGATTCGGTGGCTCGTTCGAAGCGCTTTTCGACACGTCGGCCGTGATCGCCTTCGCGAAATCGGACAGCGCCTGCTCGGCATCGGTCGCGTCCTGCGCCGCGGCGCCCGCTCCGGCCTTCAGGTTCTCGAGTGCGGCCTTCGCGCCGCTGAACGCGATCTCGCCCTCCTGTACCGCCGCCTTGACCAGGGCTGCCTGCGACGGCGGCTCCTCCGGCCCCGGAAGCGGGTGCACCGCCGGCGGGGGTGTCGGTGCAGGCGGCGGCGGCGCCGGCGGCGCAGGGAACGGCACGGCGAGCATCTTGGCGCACGCCGCCGTCAGCGCGGCCGCGCTCACCATGCTCGCGCTTTGCTGTCGATTCACGGCGTTATGCATCGCCATGCCGAGCGTTTCCAGCAAGACGGCGTCGAGCATGGCAAGCGCCTGTGACGGCGACTGGCCCGTGGTCAACGTGACGATGCTGCTCACTGCGTCGACGATCTGGCTGTTGACGGTGCTGTTGTCGGTGGTCATGGCTATTTGCTTCCGTTCTTGATGATCAAGGCGAGAACCTGGATCGTTGCGGCATCGGCGACGACCTGGCCGCGCTGCTGGTTGGCCACGGCGTTACCCATCGCGAGACCGAGACTGTCGGCCATGGCGACATACGTCATCGCCATGGCGAACGCCGGCCCGTGCCCCGCGGCGAGCTGAGGCAGCGCGCTGACCGGCGCTGCCAGACGCGAGCTGGCCGATTGGCGTGGCAAGCTTGCACTCCGCTGCCGCGAGGCTCAGACGCCGCTACTTCAGCCCGAGGATCTCCGTCGTTGCAACGCCGGTGGTCGCCGTGTCCACCGTCAGCAGCGTGGATACGGCCTGCGTGGTGGACGCCTGCATCGTCACGTAGGACTGCTGCTGGTTGTTTGTCGCGTTGTGAGCGGCATTCGAAAGCGCTTGGCTCGTCGCCACGTACAGATTTCCCATCGCGACCGATGGCGCGTCGCCCAGGACTTTCGTGTTGACCTGCGAAACCGAATCGGTGATCTGACTGTTGACTGATGTCGGAAATGCCATGATTTGAACTCCTCAACAAATGAACGAAACGTGATGCCGGAATCCGGTCGGAAACTGGCCGTCAGCCGAGAATCTTCGCGGTTGCGGCCGCCGTGCTGCCGGTATCGAGTGAATAGAGAAGCGACACGCCCATCGTGGTTGCGGCTTGCGCCGTAACGTACATCTGCTGCTGCGCCAGCGTGGCGTTGTGGGCCGCGTTGGCCAGTGCTTGCGCCGTAGCCTGGTAAAGGTTGCCCATTGCAACGGCCGGCGATACGCCCAACACCTGGGTGTTCCCCTGCGTCACCGAATCGGTGATCTGGTCATTGACGGCTGTAGGAAAGGCCATTTGCTCAGCTCCTTCGTGTCAACGGTTGACGACGGACCTCAACTGCCGAGGATGTCCTTCGTCGCGACGCCCGTTGAAGCCGTGTCGAGCGAGTACAACGTCGCCACCCCCATCGTCGTGGCAGCCTGGGATGTCACGAAGCTCTGCTGCTGCGCATTGGTAGCGTTGTGGGCGGCATTGGCCAGGGCTTGCGCGGTGGCCTGGTAGAGGTTGCCGAGAGCGATGGCCGGCGCGTCGCCCAACACTTTCGTGTTGGCCTGCGTGACGGAATCGGTGATCTGGCTGTTCACAGAGGTAGGAAATGCCATGTCGGGCTCCTCGATGTTTTATGGCGCGGGGTTAGCGGCCGAGCCCGGGGACGCCGGTGCTCAGGATGTCCTTCGTCGCGACACCGGTGGAGGCCGTGTCGAGCGAGTACAACGTCGCCACCCCCATCGTGGTGGCGGTCTGGGCCGTCACGTAGCTCTGCTGCTGCGCATTGGTGGCGTTGTGGGCGGCATTGGCCAGGGCTTGCGCGGTGGCCTGGTAGAGGTTGCCGAGAGCGATGGCCGGCGCGTCGCCCAACACTTTCGTGTTGGCCTGCGTGACGGAATCGGTGATCTGGTCGTTGACGCTGGTAGGAAAAGCCATGGTTGCTCCTTGGATGTGAGGCTGCCGTCGGGCAGGCCCGGTTTGCGGAACGAACCCTGCACTCAATGGGTCCGGCCGTGGAATTCATCGTAGGAAAGCAACGGCGACAGCGAATGGCGCGGTCTACGGAAAATACGGCGCCGAAGCGGAAGAACCCGCGCAACGTGCGGACCCGGCGCCCTCGCGATCAGCGATTTCGCGGCATCCGCGCGCGCTGTCGCGTCGGGACAGCACGCGGGAGGCGGGCAAATCGACGATTTGCGGTGGAATCTACGATCGAATCGGAGCGGACATCTGCGGCATACCGCCCCTTCGCAACACCTGGGAATGACGAAAACCGCGCGAAGCGGTACGAGCAACGCATCACGCGCGGGTACGGCCTCATGGCTCGCCCGTCGGTCCTCAAATATCCGGATCCGGAATCCGCGCCGACTGAATCACGACCAGCGTGTCCCCTTTCTCGATCCTGCACGGCGGATCCTCGTAGAACGAAAAGATCTTCCCGCAGCGATCGAGCCCGACGACGATCGCGCCCGGCACCACATTCGTCAGGCAGCCGATCTCGTGCGGCAACGCCTCGCGCTCCAGCAGCGTCGCGCGCCCGCGCGTCGACAGCATGTCGTTCACGAACGGCACGATATAGCGGCTGTGCACGGCATCCGCGAGCAGCAGCGCGCCGATCTTCGTCGACGACACGATCACGTCGGCGCCGGCCTGCCGCAGTTGCCGCTGGTACAGGTTCTCCTGGATCCGCACGACGATCTTCGTATCGGGCGCGATGCTGCGCACCGACAACGTGAGCAGGATCGCGGTCGGATCGTCGGTCACCGAAATGATCACGGCCTTCGCTTCACGCACCTGTGCCTGCTGCAGCAGATCCTCGTGCGCGGGATCGCCAAGCAATCCCGCCACGCCGAGCGACGTCGCGGCCTCGATCGCCTGCTGCTGCGAATCGATCACGATGAGCGTCGCCGGATCGACGCCGCTCTCGAGCAGTTCGCGCACCGCGATCGACCCCGACAGGCCGTAGCCGCACACGACGATGTGATCGGACAACTGCTTCTGCAGGCGTTTCATGCGGAATTCCTCGATGACACGCTGGATCACGAACTGATACGCCGTGCCCAGGAAAATGAACCAGATGCCGATGCGGATCGGCACGATGAAGAACGCATCGAGCAGGCGCGCCCGTGCGGTGACGGGCACGATGTCGCCGTAGCCGACCGTCGCGACCGTGACCATCGTGAAATACACGAGATCGGCGACGGTCATCGGCGTGCTCTTGGTCGAATCGCGCAGGCCGTCGCGATCGAGATACAGCACGACGAACGCGAGCGTGCACAGCAGCACGACCGCGCCGATGCGGAACAGCAGCGTGCGCCGCGGCGACGTCGCGGGACGCGTGAACAGCGTGCGCGCACGCGGCGCCTGCCACGGATTGCGGGCGCGGCGCAGGCGCAAGCGCAACGAGCGGCGCTGGTCGGATGGCGAAGCCAACGGGAAGTCTCCTGAAGAATGCGGGCTCGATTCTACGACGGGAACGCGCGCGCCCGGCCGTCACAGCATGCTGCGCGGCCGCACCATCGTCCCGTCGACGAAGCGCTGCGCGCGAAACGCCGACAGGTCCAGCGACGGCGCGCCCGTGTCGATCCATTCGGCGAGCAGCCGGCCGACGATCGGCCCCATCGCGAAACCGTGGCCGCAGAACCCCGTCGCGATCGCGAGGCCCGAAGGCGTGCCCGGCGCATCGATCACCGGAATGCCGTCGGGCAGCACATCGATCAGGCCGGCCCATGCCTCGACGATCTGCGCGTCCTTCAACGCGGGGAAGATCGCCTTGAGCTTCGCGAGCGCACGCGGCGCGTGCGCGCGATTCGGCTGCGGCTGCGGATCGCGCGGCTCGATCGGGCCCGCCGCGCCGTTGATGCGTGCGAGCACATCGCGCCACGCCGCCGCATTCACGTGCAGCCGGAATTTGTCGCGCTGCGACCAGAACTCCGGCCAGAAGAGACTCAACCCGCGCAAATGGCCGAGCGTCAGGTCGACGTCGACCTGCATGTCGTCGGCGAGATTGATCGCGCCGTTCTTGCGCTGCCGGATGCCGAGGCCATGCCCCCACACCGTCGACGCCGACACCGGCGGCACCACATTGGTGCGCATGCAGGTTCCGCGCACGGCCTGTTGCGGCAGCCGGATGCCGACACCGTCGAGCAGCCGGAAACTCGTCGCGCCGGCCGCACAGATCACGCGCCGCGTGCGGATCGTGCCGCGCTCGGTCGCGACGCCGACGACCGCGCCGCCGGCCGTTTCGATCGCCGTCACGCCGCAACCTTCGAAGAAACGCGCACCGCCCTCGGCGGCGCGTGCCGCGAACGCGGCGGCCACCCGACGCGGCTCGGCCTGCCCGTCGGTCGCGGTGAACAACCCGCCGAGCGTACGCGCCTGCGGCGAAAGGCCGCCGACGCGTTCGTCGATCTGCGCGCGCGTCAGCGTGCGCGTGTCGAGCCCGTGCTCCCGCGCAACGGCGAGCCACGCATTGAACGACGACCAGTCCGCTTCGTTGTCCGCAATATAGAGACAGCCGCCCTGCCGCCATTCGAGATCGAAACCGAGGGTTTCCTCTAACTCCTCCCAGATCCGCATGCCGGCCATCATCAGCGGCACCTCGGCCGACTCGCGGCCCTGCTGCCGCACGAAGCCCCACGCGCGTGTCGACTGCTGTCCGGCGATGCGCGACTTGTCGAGCACGACGGCCTTCAACCCGCGCAGGCCCAGGTAGTACGCGGCCGCGCAGCCCATGATGCCGGCGCCGGCGATCACGACATCGGCTTCGGCCGGAAACGCCGTTTCGGCGCGGGTCAGGGTATCGTGCAGCGGATAGGTTGTCGTCATTGTTTCCTGTCAGGCGTTAATTCCTACGAGATGTGCGCGCGGCGGTAACGTCGTGACACACCTTTCACACAAACGCACCTTACGCGACACGGAATGACGACCATTTTGCGGTAAAGTTATCTTTTCCGCGCGTGGCCGGTCGGCTCGCCCCTGGACGTCATGAAGACTGTCCATCGAGACTGCCGCAAGGCATCGTTCTGAACGTCACGATCCGTTCCCGTAGCATGACCACTGAAGCAATCACCACGGATTCCCTCGCGGTCGCCGAGCGCGTGCGCGAGCTGATGACCCGCAATGGTATCGGCAAGCGCCAGCAGACCACCGAGCTGTGCCGCATCCTCGACCTGAGTTTCTCGCAAGGCCATCGCAAGCTGCGCGGCAGCAGTCCCTGGACGCTCGCGCAGATCAAGAAAGTCGCCGAAGCGTACGGCGAACCCGCCGCACAGCTGTTCGGCGCGCAAACGCTCGACCCCGGCATGGTCGGCGCCTGTTCGCAGGAGGCCGTACTTTATGCGGGTGTCGCCGAGATTCCGTGCACCGCATGGATCGGCGCGCCGCTCGAAGCCGGCGCCCGCCCCGAGTTCGTCGCGTACGAACAGAACGGCCGCTGGCGCGTGCTGCGCCACACCGGCGTGCTGTATCAGAATGCGTACGACGTGCACAAGATCGAAATCTATCCGCGCCGCGCCGAGAGCGACAAGCTCGTCGTCGCGGTGATCGACCCCGATCGCGTGAGCGCAACCGAGCTGTGCCGCTACCTCGAACGGCAGGGTTTCGCGACGGCCGCGTTCGACGGCCTCGCGCCGTTCGTCGACGCGCTGCAGGGCCAGGCCTTCGACGCCGTGCTGACCGAATGGCTGTTCGACGACAGTACGGCCGCCACCGCGATCAAGGCCGTGCGCACGTCCGACAACCCGGGCGCGCCGATCTTCGTGCTGACGGGCGACCTGCTCACCGGCCGCGCGAGCGAGGCCGACATCAGCGAAGTGATCCGCGCGTTCGACGTCGTCTGCTACGAAAAACCCGCGCGCATGGCGATCCTCAGCGCCGATCTCGCGAAACGGCTCGCACGCGGATAACGCCCGCCGGGCCGGCCGCTCGTCGAGCGGCCGATGCACGCGCGGCGCCGCGGGCACGAACAGGTTCCTCAGTACAATAGCCGCACCTGTTCACGCCCACGCCGGCATTTGCCGCCCGACTCCATGGCCCGCCTCATCCCCGACGACTGGAAAAGCCTCGCCGCGACCGGCGCAGCCGAACGCGAGCGCGAAACGCTAGCCGCGCTCGAACACGCGCTGCCCGACAGCTACACCGTGTATCACGGCGTCCACTGGACGCGCGCCGACCAGGCGTTTTCGGTATTCGGCGAAGCGGCGTTCGTCGTCGTGAGCCCGGCCGGCCGCGTGCTGCTGATCGAGCAGAAAGCCGGCTTCCTGCGCGAAACGCCGAAGGGGCTCGTGAAGGTTTACCTGCAGAAGGAGCGCAATGTCCCGATCCAGCTCGCGCGTACGCAGGAAACGCTGCACCGGCGTCTGACGGCCGCGCTCGGCGCGGGCGTCTGCGGCGTCGAGGCGCTGCTGTACTGCCCCGACTACTCGATCCGCGACGCGTCGATCGCGGGTGTCGCGGCCGACCGCATCGTCGACGCGTCGCGCAAGGCGCAGCTCGCTCAGGTGATCCGGCAGATCCTGCCTGAAGACGACGAACACTTGCCGAACGCGTCGAAGCTCCACCACTTCCTCGCGGACGAGCTCGCGCTCACGCCTGACACGAGCGCGCTCGTCGGGCAGGCGGGCACGCTCGTCACGCGGCTGTCGGGCGGGCTCGCCGCGTGGGCGCGCCAGCTCGAATTCGCGCCGTTCCGGCTGCGTGTCACCGGCACGGCCGGCTCGGGCAAGACGCAGCTCGCGGTGCAGGCGATGCGCGACGCCGTCGCGGCCGGCAAGCGCGTACTGTACGTGTGCTTCAACCGGCCGCTCGCCGACTACATCGCGCGCATCGCGCCGCCCGGCGCGAAGATCGCGAACTACCACCAGCTGTGCGACTGGGTCGCGCGCGACGGCGGCTATACGCCCGACTTCCAGGTGCCCGGCGAATTCGAGCGGCTCGAAGCGCGTTTCGCGCAAGCGCCGATTCCCGAACGCTGGCGCTTCGACGTGCTGGTCGTCGACGAAGGACAGGATTTCCACGCGCCGTGGGCGGCCGCGCTGGAGCGCTTGCTGGCGCCGGACGGTGCATGGTGGTGGCTGGAAGATCCGCTGCAGAACCTGTACATGCGCGAACCCGTCGCACTGCCAGGCTGGGTCACGCTGAAGGCGCTGACGAACTACCGCAGCCCGCGCGACCTGCTCGAATTCGTGCGCGACGTCGTCGGCCGTGTTGAGCCGCTCGCGGCCGAGCTGCGCTCGGGCAGCCCGTTCGACGGTTCGGAGCCATCGGTATCGGCATACGGAGAGGAAGGCGCGTCGGCGGACGCATTGTCGGAAGCCTGTATCGACGCGACCAAGCGCGCGGTCACGCAGGCGCTGTCGCTCGGCTTCCGCAAGCAGGACATCGCGGTGCTGTCGTATCGCGGCCGCGAAGGTTCGGTGCTCGCGCCGCTCGACCAGCTCGGCCCGCACCGGATCAAGAGTTTCACCGGCAAGTACGACCTGTTCGGCAATCCCGAATACCGCGAAGGCGACGTGCTGCTCGATTCGATCTACCGCTTCAAGGGCCAGTCGGCGCCGTGCGTGATCCTCACCGAGGTCGATTTCGACACGCTCGACGCGCGCGCGGCACGCAAGCTGTTCGTCGGCGCGACGCGCGCGACGATGAAGCTGCTGATCGTCGCGTCGTCGCGCGCGGCTGGGCAACTGGCGGGCGCGTCCGGTTGACGCGGCGGGCGGGCGAACGCCTGTCCGCGCCGGGACGCTCTCCGATATCGTGGTCGTCGACACAATCGGGCACATTTCTCGATGCTCCGGACCCTTGTCCACGCTCGTTTCGACCTGTTTCGGCAATACTTGACGGTTTGTCCACTTGCAACCGGCCTCTACGATGCCAGGCCATTCGTTGCAAACGGAATAGTCCATGGCCGACGTAAAAAAGCTGCCGTACTACAAACCGAAAAAGGGGTTGTTCGGATCGGAGTTGAAGGAATACAAGGGTTCCCAAGGGTGCGTGCCGCTTGATACGCAAAGGAGCGTATCGATCGACAGGCTTGCCCCGGGGGAAAAGCCGCCGCCACCGAAACCGAAACCGATTTCCAGGCCTTCGAATGTCCCGAAGCCTCCCGCAGCACCTCAACCGCCGCCGCAAGCCAATCAGGCAATAACCAAAGGACCACCAACGCAGGCGGAATCGGAGGTGTGCGAAAACCCGCCGCCTTTCGATCTCCAGGACGTGCCGATTGCGATGGACACTCTGGGCTGGAGGGTTTCAGCCAGGCTTGCGCGAATCTGGTTTGCGGGCGCTGCGCATACCTACAATGACGACCCAACGTCGGCCCAGCCGATGAATAATGATGACGTTACCCTTGACTGGGTGTTGAAATTCGGGAATGTAAGAAAAAAATACGAGAAACTTCTCGCGAGCGATATCTACAGCGAGCGCTCCGTACGCACAGCATCAGATATCACGAAGTCGTTTGTCAAAGAGCTATTTTTTGACAGAAATTCGACATTCAATTTCAACACCACCTCGCTTACCGGAAATTTGCAGAAATTTCACAAAAAGTGGCAATTTCAACTATCTAAAATAGGAAATTTTGACACCCTGGAAAATCTTTCCCCAACGGATCTCACAGGGGCATTGGCCAATTTCAACATTTATGCAGCCATTGGAAATGTTGAAATTTCCAGTGAAAAATACTTTAAATATGAAAAATCAAGCACCTTTTATTGCCTAAGCGCCACCGGGAAAATTACGCACATCTATGTTTACGTGAAAGACAACTACTCGTTCAACGGAGAGCAATATTTAGGCCACTGGAACAAGCATGGGGTGATCATCGCCACAGGGGCGCTCCTCACCGGATCAAGTTCGCCAAAGCGAGAATTCGATATTGATATTTGGTCAAGAAATATCAAAAAACCAGTCGACACACGAAGAAGCCCGTTCGGAAAATTCAAAATAAACGATGTTTACTTTCCGATCTACAACGCAGACTACAGTCGCTGGCGAGAGAAGCATCACCGAGGCAGAGACTTCATGATATATTCAAGTCCAGTCTATTTGAAGCTGAAGAGGCCGATCGATCTTAATCTTGGTGAAATATGTCGAATAGAGTCATCAGATACATTGGCCTAGCCACTATCATTTATATATGCACAGGTTTGGTCATTCATTTCAATCGCCCCACCTATGGCCGATGTGACTTCTATGACCGCCCTGATACATTGGATGGCGGCATGAAAAACATGAATGGCGTTTGGTACAAATTCAAGCTGTGCGGCACCGGCGGGAACGATCAGAACGCGACCAATGACGACATAGAGCTAAGAGTGTTTAGTGAAAATGGCGAGCTTCTTGCGAGACGATATTTTTCCGTCAACTGGTATCACGGAGAAAGCTTTCACCCGCCTCTGGGTTACGAGGGCAACCTGGTTCGCTACATCGACTTGACCGATGAATCGAATTACACGAAACATCTGAAAATCCCACCATCCAAGTGGGACTGGCTTCGCGCCAGATTGCCTTTGTTTTAGAGGCTGCACTATAAGACTTTGATTTTCAATAAATAAAGCCCCTCTACCGGGGCTTTATTTATCAACAGACTGCTCGATCGGATCAACGACACGAGTTCGACCAACCCGTAAAAACAGGTCGCCTCAGCCGACAAATCCCCGGCGACTCACCTCGAGCCCGCTCACGCCACCCGAAACGCCCCCACCGCGCGACGCAACCCATCCGCCTGCTCCTCGAGCGACGCAGCCGCGGCGGCAGCCTGCTCGACCAGCGCCGCGTTCTGCTGCGACACCTGATCCATCTGCGACACCGCGCGGTTCACCTGTTCGATCCCGTCGCGCTGCTCGCTCGATGCGGCGGCGATCTCGGTCATGATGCCCGTCACGCGCCCGATCGCCTGCTGGATGTCCTGCATCGTCGCGCCGGCCGTACTGACGAGCCGCGAGCCCGTCGCGACACGTTCGACCGATTCGCCGATCAGCGTGCGGATTTCCTTCGCGGCCGATGCCGAGCGCTGCGCGAGCGTGCGCACCTCGCCGGCGACCACCGCGAAACCGCGGCCCTGCTCGCCTGCGCGCGCGGCTTCGACCGCCGCATTCAGCGCGAGGATGTTGGTCTGGAACGCAATGCCCTCGATCGTGCCGATGATGTCGGCAACCTTCTGCGAGCTCTGGTCGATCTCGTTCATCGTGCCGATCACCTCGCCGACCACCGTCGCGCCGCGCGTCGCGATCTCGCTCGCGCTGTCCGCGCAAGCCTGCGCCTCGAGCGCGTTGTCGGCATTCTGCTTCACGGTCGCCGTCAGCTGCTCCATGCTCGCAGCCGTCTCCTGCAGCGCCGATGCCTGCTCCTCGGTGCGCTGCGACAGGTCGGTATTGCCGGCCGCGATCTGGTGCGTCGCCGTCGAGATCGCTTCGGAACCCTGGCTGACCTGACGCACCGTATCCGCGAGACTGCGCTGCATGCCCGTCACGCCCTTCACCAGCTCGGCCATCTCGTCGCGTGACGACCAGCGCACTTCCGACGTCAGGTCGCCGTCCGACAGGCGGCGGAAATGCGACAGCAGCCGGTTCACCGGCTGCGTGATCGCGAAATGCAGGCCGATCGCGCAACCCAGGCACGCGGCCAGGCCGAACGCGATGCCCGCGATCGCGCCCATGCGCATCCAGCCGTAATAGGTCTGCGCGGTGTCGTAGACGTCCTTGCCGCGCGCGACCTGGTACGCGTCGAGCGCATCGGTCGCTTGCGTAAGCGCAACCGACAGCGGCGGCGCGACCGTCATCAGCAGCCGGTCGGCTTCGTCGCGCCGGCCTTCGCGGATCGCATCGATCATCGGCTTCAGCGCCTGCCCGATCAGCGCCTGGCGTGCGGCGTCGAGACGGCTCGCAAGCGGGCCTTCGTCGCCGTCGTGCGGCATCGCCGCATAGTTGCGCCAGGCGGCGTCGGCCTTCGCGAGATAGCTCTCGGCCTTCTTGACGAGCTCCGGCACTTCCGGCGCTTCCGGATGCAGCAGCGCGCGATCGAGCGTCGTGCGCACGATCGTCAGGTTCAGGCTCGCCGCGGACAGCGCGGTCTTCGCAGCCAGTTGCTGCGTGTAAGCCTCGTCGAGCGCGCGGTTCGAGCTCTGCATGCCGGCGAGGCCGATCAGCCCCGACACGACGAGCAGCACGGCGACGAGACCGAGCGTGGAGAAGATCCGCGTACGGATCGAGAAACGGGAAAACAGGGCGTTCAGGTTCATGACGGCACGTGAGCGGTGAAAAATGCCGCGGCAATCGGTCCGCGGCACTCTGTATTACGGTTTGCCTGCAAAAAACTTGAGCCTGTCCCCGCTGTTCGCCTGATCGCGGTCAATTTTTCATGTCGGCAATCTCCTGTTACCGCTGAAACATATCGAGTCTGGGCAGAAATTGACTAGTCAATCATCCATGGCTATATTTCGACACGATTCCCTGCCATGGCAGACAACTCGATGACAACCGATACCCTCCTCACTCCACCGGCCGCCGAAGCGGCCCGCCGCGACGCGCCGACCGCGCTGATCGTCGCCGCGCTGCTGCTCGTCATGCTGCTGTCCGCGCTCGACCAGACGATCGTGTCGACCGCGCTGCCGACGATCGTCGGCGAGCTCGGCGGGCTCGACCAGTTGTCGTGGGTCGTCACCGCGTACCTGCTGTCGTCGACCGTCGTGCTGCCGCTGTACGGCAAGCTCGGCGACCTGTACGGCCGCAAGATCGTGCTGCAGGCCGCGATCGTGCTGTTCCTCGCGGGCTCCGCGCTGTGCGGCGTCGCGCAGGACATGACGCAGCTGATCGTGCTGCGCGCGCTGCAGGGGCTCGGCGGCGGCGGCCTGATGGTCGTCACGATGGCCGCGATCGGCGATCTGGTCCCGCCCGATCGCCGCGCGCGCTACCAAGGGATGTTCGGCGGCGTGTACGGCCTCGCGACGATCGTCGGCCCGCTGCTCGGCGGCTTCCTGGTCGAGCACCTGTCGTGGCGCTGGATCTTCACGATCAACCTGCCGCTCGGCTTTCTCGCGCTCGCGGTGATCGGCATGGCATTCCGGCCGCATACCGCGCACGTGAAGCACCGGATCGACTACATGGGCGCCGCGTTCCTCGCGACCGCCCTCACCTGCGTGATCCTGTTCACGAGCGAAGGCGGCTCGTTGCTGCCGTGGACGTCGCCGCAACTGTGGATGACGCTCGTGCTCGGGCTCGTCGCGATCGGCGGCTTCATCTATGAGGAGCGACTCGCGGCCGAGCCGATCATGCCGCTCGAACTGTTCCGCCATCGCACCTTCGTGCTGGTCAGCCTGATCGGCTTCGTGGTCGGCGTCGCGCTGTTCGGTTCGGTCACGTTCATCCCGCTCTACCTGCAGGTCGTGAAGGGCTCGACGCCGTCGCAGGCCGGCATGCAGCTGCTGCCGATGATGGGCGGGATGCTCGTGACGTCGATCGTCAGCGGCCGGCTGATCTCGCGGCTCGGCTCGTACCGGATGTTCCCGATCGCGGGGACGTTGATCGGCGGCGTCGCGATGGCGCTGCTGTCGACGCTGACGCTCGATACGCCGCTGCACACGATGTACGCCTACATGGCGCTGCTCGGGATCGGGCTCGGCATGGTGATGCCCGTGCTCACGCTCGCCGTGCAGAACACGGTCGAATTCCGGCACATGGGCGTCGCGACGTCGGGCGCGACGCTGTTCCGCTCGATCGGCGGCTCGCTCGGCGTCGCCGCGTTCGGCGCGCTGTTCTCGCACGGGCTGCAGTCGCGGATGATGCGCGCGCTGCCGGCCGGCACCGAGCTGCCGCCCGCGCTGGGCCCGGCCACCGTGCACCAGTTGCCCGATGCGGTACGCGACGCGTATCTGCATGCGTTCGCAGGCTCGCTGCATGTCGTGTATCTGTCGGCTGCGACGGTCATCGCGATCGCGTTCGTGCTCGCGTGGTTCGTCGAGGACGCACCGCTGCGCAAGCACAACTGACCTGCTATCGAGTGGCGATGCGGCCGTCGGGCAGCGTCGCGATCCGCAACTGACGCCCCGTTACGGCAGCAGCACGACCGCGCCCGTCGTCGAGCGTGACTCCAGCAAGCGGTGCGCGTCGGCCGCCTGTTCGAGCGGCAGTCGCGCGCCGATCTCGACGTGCATCCCGCCCGCCAGCCGTTCGAGCGTCGTGCGCGCGGCGTCGCGATAGCCGTCGACGTCGCGTGCAATGAAGCCGAGCACGCTCGGCCGTGCGAGCGCGATCGAGCGGGCCGGGCCCAGTTCGTCGAGATCGAACGTCTGCCGCGCACCGATCGCAGCCACCTGTCCGATGCTCGCGACCATCCCGAACGGGCGCACCGCGCCGAGCGTGCGCGTCAGCACGTCGCCGCCGATGCCGTCGATCGCGTAGTCGACGCCCGCGCCGCCGCCGAACGCACGCGCCGCCGCGACAAAATCCTCCTCGCGGTAATCGACGACCGCCTCGGCGCCGTGCGTGCGGACGAGCGCGGCTTTCGCGGCCGATCCGACCGTGCCGATCACCCGCGCACCGAGCGCGCGCGCCCATTGCGTCGTCAGCAGCCCGACGCCGCCGGCCGCCGCATGCACGAGCACCGTGTCGCCGGCGCCGACCTGCCGGACGCGATGCATCAGCATGTAGACGGTGATCCCCTTCAGCAGCCCGGCCGCGGCGGCTTCGTCGCTCAGGCCGTCGGGAATTGGCAGCACGCGCGTTGCCGGCATCGTGCGCAGGCTCGCATAGCTGCCGGTCGGCATACCCGCATACGCGACGCGCTGGCCGGGCACGAGATCCGTCACGCCGCCCCCGACCGCGTCGATCACACCGGCCGCTTCGACGCCGAGCGCGTCCGGCAGCGCGGGCAACGCGTGTGCGCCCGTCCTGAAATAGATGTCGACGAAGTTCACGCCGACGGCGGTCTGGCGAATCCGCACTTCGCCTGCGCCGGGCGGCGCAACGGGCGCATCGACGCGGCGCAGCACGCCGGCGTCGCCGTAACGGTCGATCCCGATCCGGATGGCATTGGCAGTCTGGGTCATGACGTTCCTCGCTCTCGAATGAAGTGACACGATCATCTCATCGTGCATAATCGAACGGAATTCACGTTAATCGCCCAGTTACTGTGCAAAATTCGACCGATCAGGATCCTGTTCCCGCGTCCGCGCTGCCAATGAGCTGGGACGACATCCGCTACTTCCTCGCGGTGATGCGCGGCGGCAGCCTGTCGGCCGCTGCTCGCGCGCTGCAGGTCCAGCATTCGACGGTCGCGCGGCGCATCGACGCACTGGAATCCGCGCTCGGGATCCGGCTGTTCGACCGGCTGCCGCGCGGCTGGCCGCCGACCGACGAAGGACTGCACCTCGCCGAGCACGCAACGCGCCTCGAAGCCGATGCGCATGCGTTCGCGCGCGCCGCGCAGGGCGCCGCTGCACTCGACGGCGCGGTGCGCGTGTCGGCGTCGCCGGTGTTCGCCAGCCATTTCCTTGCGCCTCGCCTGGCCCGTGCGCAGCGCGCGTGGCCGGCATTGCGGATCGACCTGATGGGCGAGATGCATGCGGCGAACCTGTATGCACGCGAAGCCGATCTCGCGGTGCGGCTGTCGCGGCCGAGCGAGCCGGGACTCGCCGCGCGCCGGCTCGGCACGATGCGCTTCGCGCTGTGCGCAGCGCTGGAATGGGTCGACGCGCCGCCCGACACCTGGCCGTTCGTCGGCTACGACGACGCGCTCGCGCAAACGCCGCAGCAGCAGTGGCTCGAACGCTTCGCGGCTGGGCGGCGTTTCGCGTTCGTCGCCAACGACCTCGCCGCGCAGCACCGCGCCTGCGCCGCGGGAGCCGGCGTCGCGCTGCTGCCGCGGTTTCTCGTCGACGATCCGGCCGTGCACGCCGGCGCACCGCTCGTCGAGCTGACCGATGCCCCTCGTTGCGACATCGAGCGCGAAATCTGGCTCGTCGTTCACCCGGACGTGCGCCGGTCGCCGCGCGTGCAGCGCGTCGCCGACGCGATCGCCGATGCGGTTCATGCGGCGGACGGACGGCTGTAGGCACCCGGCGGCGCCATTCGCCGGATGGATTTGCCACGCGCGCCGGCGGACGGCATAGTATTCATTTGATTTCGCTCCCGCCGCCGCCATGCCTATCGCTCCCGCCTGCGTCGTTCGCGACGCAACCGACGCCGACCTCGATGCGATCCACGCGATTTACGCGCATCACGTTCACCACAGCGTCGCGTCGTTCGAGGAAACGCCGCCCGGCGTCGCCGAGCTGCGCGCACGCCGCGACGCGGTGCTGCATCACGGGCTGCCGTATCTCGTCGCCGAATGCGACGGCCGCGTGGCCGGCTACGCGTACGCGACGCCGTACCGCGCGCGCAGCGCGTACCGCTTCGCGATCGAGGATTCGATCTACATCGACGATGCGCAGCGCGGGCGCGGGATCGGCCGCGCGCTGCTCGCCGCGCTGATCGAACGCTGCGAAGCGGGCCCGTGGCGGCAGATGATCGCGATCATCGCCGACGGCGGCACCGGCGGCTCGACGTCGCTGCACCGCGCATTCGGTTTCGAGCCGGCCGGCGTGCTGAAAGCGGTCGGCTTCAAGCACGGCCGCTGGATCGACACGGCGCTGCTGCAACGGCCGCTCGGCGACGGCGCGCACATGCTCCCTGCGTCGCGCCAGCCCGCCGCGTCGCGCTAGAATGACCGCATGTCAAAACAGACTCATTCCACGCCCGACGAGGCTGCGCCGGATTCCCGCAACGAGTACACGGTCGACGAACTCGCGCGCGTATCCGACACCACCGTGCGCAACGTCCGCGCGTACCAGGATCGCGGGTTGCTCGCGCCGCCGGAAAAACGCGGACGCGTCGGCATCTACGACGACACGCACGTCGCACGCCTGAAGCTGATCAACCATCTGCTCGCGCGCGGCTACACGCTGTCGAACATCCAGGACCTGATCAAGGCGATCGACGAAGGCCACGACCTGCGCTCGATCCTCGGTCTCGAAAACGCGATCGGCGGCCGCTGGTCGCACGAACTGCCGAAAACCTATTCGCTCGCCGCGCTCGCGCAGATGTTCGGCCCGCAGGCGACCGCGCAGCTGTCGCGCGTGACCGAGCTCGGGCTGCTCGAACGGCGCGGCCTGTCGTTCGTCGCGAAGAGCCCCGCGCTGCTCGAGGCGGCGGCCGCGATGACGAAGGAAGGGATCCCGCCGCGCGAGCTGCTCGACGTGATCAGCCTCGCGCGGCCGCATTTCGACGCGATCGCGCGGCTGCTCGTCGACCTCGTCGTGAAGCGGCTCGACCGCTACGACGCCGGCACGCTGCCGCCGGCCACCGACGTGCCCGAGCTGGTCGACGCGATCTGGCGCTTGCGCCCGCTCGCGGCCGTGTTCGTCGAGGGCGAGACGAATCGCGCGCTCGAAACCGCGGCAAGCGCGTATCTCGGCGGCCGCGTCGCGACGATCCTCGACAAGAAGCTCAGCGACGAAGCGGCGCGCCAGTCCGGCACGCCGGATACGTCCGGTCCGGCAGACGACGGCGACAAAGCATAGGGCCGCCGCCGTCATATTCATATCGGCAATGCTTCGTTTGCCGGCGCGATCGCCCATGCGACGATTCTTCCAACCGAGCGGCACCGGCCGCTCCCCGAAGATGTCTCGCATGGAGTTCGTTCGATGATTCGTTTCACCCGCTGGATCACCCGCACCGCCGCCGTCTCGCTCGTTGCCCTGTCTGCCGCGTCGGCCTTCGCGCAAGGCAGCGCCGACAAGATCGTGCGCATCGGTTATCAAAAGGCCGGCCTGCTGTCGATCGTCAAGGCGCAGGGCTCGCTCGAAGCGCGGCTCAAGCCGCTCGGCTACGGTGTTCAATGGTTCGAATTCCCGGCCGGCCCGCAACTGCTCGAAGCGCTGAATGCGAACAGCATCGACTTCGGCTACACGGGCGCGCCGCCGCCCGTGTTCGCGCAGGCGGCAGGCGTGCAGTTCGTCTATGTCGGCGCGGAACCGCCGGCGCCGCACAACGAGGCCGTGTTCGTGAAGGGCGATTCGCCGATCCGGACGGTAGCCGGCCTGCGCGGCAAGAAGGTCGCGCTGCAGAAAGGCTCGAGCGCAAACTACCTGCTGCTCGAGGCGCTGAAGAAGGCCGGCGTGCGCTATGACGAAATCCAGCCGGTCTATCTCGCGCCGGCCGACGCGCGCGCCGCGTTCGAAAGCGGCAATGTCGATGCGTGGGCCGTGTGGGATCCGTACTATGCAGCTGCGCAGAACGCGCTGAAGGTGCGTACGCTGTCCGACTACACGGGGCTCGCGGCGACCAACAATTTCTACGAGGCGACGCGGAGTTTCGCGCAACAGCATCCCGACGTGGTCGGCGCGATCCTGAAACAGGCGCGCGAAACGGGCCAGTGGGTCAACGGGCATCCGGCCGACACGGCCGCGCTGCTTGCGCCGAAGGTCGGGTTGCCGCAGGCGCTCGTCGAGACGTGGATCAAGCGCGTGCCGTTCGGTGCGGTGCCGATCGACGAGAAGATCGTCGCCGGTCAGCAAGGCGTTGCCGATGCGTTTTACGCGGCGAAGCTGATTCCGCAGAAGCTGAGTGTCACGGAGAATGCGTGGATCGATAAAAGCGTCGCGGGTGCGCTGGCGGCGAAGTAACGCACGGTCGTCGCGCGCCTGTCATTCGCGACAGGCCGACGAGCGCCCTGCCCGTCGGCCGTCGCCCGTTCCGGACCGGCATCCTGTCGTCGCATCCGGCGCCGGCCGGCTCGTGCGGCGCCGAACGCTTCGGCTGAGCGTACCCGCGTTCGCATGCATGGCCCCGCTGCACGAACGTGCGCATCAAGATTAGGCGGAACCCGTTCGCCGATCAGGAAAGCGCTGATGCTACGCACCAACCCACTCGCTTCGCCCAAAGATACTGCCGTCCAATCCACCGAACAGCACACCCCGCCGCCGGCGCCGGAGCGCACGCCATCGCCGCAGCAACCGGGGCACGCGTTGTCGGGGCTTCAGGATCTGTCAAGCAGCCGCGCACGTGCACCGGGCACCACGGGTGTCGAAAAGCGCCCGATTTCGCCGAGCGCGTTCAGCACGCCACAGGCGTCTGCGAAGAAGTCCAGGCTCGACGCCGATGCGCAATCCCCCACCGATATCGGCGACAGTCACGGCCCCGGTCGACTCTTCGGTTCCGGTTCAAACAGCCCAGCGCCGTCTCGCACGGAAAGCGTCCAGACTATCGCGTCGGCACACGGCAGTGATGCGAAGATGGGGGGCAAAGTCGTCGACGTGCCGAATCTGCCGACGCTTCAAGGCCAGCCGGATAAATGGGATCCCAAGCAAGTCCAGCAGGTGAAGCACGCCATCGAGACCGAACTCACGAAGCAACAAGGTCATCCGGTCAAGGTGCTCGGCTATCACGTGACACCCGATCACAACGTGGCATCGCTTCGGGCAGAGGGTTTTTCCGCCGACAAGCACCAAGGGCAAGCAGGCGGGGTCGCCGGCACCAACATCCACGGCCCGGGCCTCTATATTTCCAAACGCCCGACCGGCGACTACGCCAGAGCCGACGGGCACGACACGATGTTCGCGGTAGTCGTGCCCGGTACCGGATTCCACGAGAGCAACGCGAGTCCATCCGAAGCCTGGGCGCCGGCGCAACATCACGCGAGTACCGATACCGGCCATTACATGAAGAGCATTGAAGGCGACCTCAAGATCCTGCCGAGCGCAATCGGGCAGGTCGGGCTCGTTCCCATCGCCCGCATTCCGCCTTCGATGTCGTCGGCAGCGCTGGCGGAGCGCGCGAGCATGTTCGCCAAACCAGCTGTGCCTAAGGCAAACGGCGTTTCACCCGAACTGCACAAGTGGATCACGAGTGCGATCGAAAATCATCCTGCGTTGAAGAACATCGACACGGAGACCGACCCGGAGAAGAGGCGCGCCAGCATCCAGCGCGTGGTGAACGAGCTCGACAGCAATTGGATGAAACCGAACGATGCAAACAGGGAAAGCCTGCTGGCCGATCTGAATGCGCGCTATTCGATACCGGGCTGAGTCGATCTTCCTTTCGCGTTGAATCGACGTTGCGGCCGGCCGGGACCCCGACGCTTCGACGGCGCCGGATTCGCGTGTGCGCCGACGCGTCGAGCAGCAGCAGGCCCGATGGGCTTTCACCAGGGTGCCCGACCTGTCGGCGCACCCGCTTGCCTACTTCCCCGCCACCTTCTTCTGCCGCCACAGGCACAGCAGGTCGCAAGCGACATGCGCCGCCGCGATCGCGGTAATGTCCGCATGATCGTAAGCCGGCGCCACCTCGACCACGTCGGCCCCGACCAGGTTCACCGCCCCGAGCCCGCGCACGATCGCCAGCGCCTGCGCGGACGGCAACCCGCCCGCGACCGGCGTCCCCGTTCCCGGCGCGAACGCCGGATCGAGGCAGTCGATGTCGAACGTCAGATACGCGGGCCGCGCGCCGACGATCTCGACGATCCGCTCGACCGCCGCGCGCGAACCATGGTCATGCACCCATGCGGCATCGAGCCGCTCGATCCCGAGAAAGTCGTCGTTCCACGTACGGATGCCGACCTGCACCGACGTCGCCGGATCGATCAGCCCTTCCTTCACGGCCTTGTAGAACATCGTCCCGTGATTGAGGCTGTCCGGCTCGTCGTCGGCCCACGTGTCGCAATGCGCGTCGAAATGAATCAGCGACAGCGGCTTGCCGTAGCGCTCCGCGTGCGCGACCAGCAGCGGATACGTGATGTAGTGGTCGCCGCCGAACGTCAGCATCTTCGCGCCCGAACGCAGGATCGTGCGTGCGTGCTCGATGATCGCCGGCTTGATCGACAGCGGGTTGTGCGCGTCGAACCAGCAGTCGCCGTAGTCGACGGCCGCGAGATCGTCGAACGGATCGAAGCCCCACGGATACGGATTGAGCTCGGCGAGCTGCACGCTCGCGGCGCGGATCGCGGCCGGCCCGAGCCGTGCGCCCGAGCGATAGGTCGTCGCAAGGTCGAGCGGCACGCCGGAAATCGCGACGTCGACGCCGTCGAGCGTGCGCGAATAGTTGCGGCGCATGAACGACAGCACGCCCGCATAGGTGTTTTCGATCGACGAGCCGTACGGCGTCGTGCGACGGATCGCGCCGTCGCCGTGGAGAAGTTCGGTCATGGGTCGGACCTGTATTCGTGGAGAGCCGGCGCCGCCCCGCTTTCTACGAGCGCGCGGGCCGGGCACGGCATGGATACATCGGGCACGCACCGGCTGTGCATCCAGTCGCGCGGCCGGGCGGGACAACGACAACAACGGCGACAACGGCAATACCGCGGCGATCATAGCAAGCCGAATTGAAGTCGTTGCCCCGGTTCAACCGGGGCAACGCGCGGAAAACTCAGCCGGCGGCGTCGCCCTCCTTCGCAATCGATTCCTAGAAGGATTCGCCGGTTTTTGCACGCCCGTTCTTCCGGATAATGGCCGGCAGCCGCGCCCTCGACGGCGCGCCGTCCGATGCCGGCCGTCCGCTGCCGGCCGCCCGCCGCAGACAACAACAAACCGGAGACACCCGCCTTGATCGCCACGCTTCCCGCCACCTACCGCCGGCTCTGGCCGCTCGCCATCGCCGCCGCGCTGCTGTACGGGCTGTCGCTCGCTGCCGCGCCCTATCCGGGCCAGGCCGTCGCGAAAGCCGCGATGGGCATCCTGCTGCTCGCGGCGGGCAGCACCTGCGGCGCGCCGCGCGAACGCGCGTGGCTATGCGCGGCGCTTGCCACCGCCGTGCTCGGCGACGTACTGCTCGCGCTGCCCGACTGGCCGCTGTCGTTCGTCCTCGGCCTCGGCGCGTTCCTGCTCACGCACCTGTGTTATTGCGCGATCTTCTTCCGGTGGCGCGCGCGGCCGGACGGCTGGCGCATCGTTGCGCTCGTCGGGCTGTGGATCGCCGCGCCGTCGTTCTACGCGGCGTTCTTCCCGCATCTCGGCGAGTTGCTGGCGCCCGTCGCCGTCTACATGCTCGTACTGTGCGTGATGGCGAGCTTCGCGCTCGCGGCCCGCACGCACGGCCCGCTGGTCGCGATCGGCAGCCTGATCTTCGTCGGCTCGGACACGCTGATCGGCGTCGGCCGCTTCCTCGGCGGTTTTCCGGGCATCGACTACCTGATCTGGGGCCTCTACGCACTCGCGCAGGTCACGATCGTGGCCGGGGTTTTCCATGAGACGGCCACCCGATCGATCCGGCCCTGATACTGTTTCAAACAGACCGCCGCATGCCGGCGGTCTGGTCCATCGCCTGTCTCGTCCTGCCGACGGCCCTTCCCGCCCATCCCGCATCGCGGAAAGCGGATCGTTCCAAACCCCGCTCAGCCTTTTCCCGTCTGGCTTCCGGCCCTTAGAGCGCCGCTTCTAGCCCCTTGCGGTTTCCAGGCTCACCCTCTATCGTTACATCAAACAATGTAACATTCGAAAATGAGCCAAATCGGAGACACCCGGATGAATGCTCGTACGTTGCCTTTCGGTCCGCCCGGCCACGACGGCCAGGACGAAACCATCGACATCGCCATCATCGGCACCGGCTTCGCCGGTCTCGGGATGGCGATCCGCCTGCGGCAAACAGGCGTGACCGACTTCGTGGTCCTCGAGAAGGCCGCGTCGGTCGGCGGCACGTGGCGCGACAATCATTACCCAGGGTGTGCGTGCGACGTGCAATCGCACGTCTATTCGTTCTCGTTCGCGCCGAACCCGCGCTGGACGCGCATGTTCGCGCCGCAGCCGGAGATCCGCGCGTATCTGGAAGACTGCGTGCAGCGCTTCGGCATCGGCCCGCACCTGCGCATGAACCACGAGCTGCAGCGCGCCGAGTACGACGAGGCCGCGCAACGCTGGCGCCTCACCTTCGCGAACGGCAAGCGGCTGTCCGCGCGCGTGCTTGTGTCGGGGATGGGCGGCCTGTCGCGCGCCGCGCTGCCGTCGATTCCCGGCGTCGAGAACTTCCGGGGCCGCGCGTTCCATTCGCAGCAGTGGGATCACGACTACGCGCTCGAAGGCAAGCGCGTCGCGGTGATCGGCACCGGCGCGAGCGCGATCCAGTTCGTGCCGCAGATCGCGCCGCGCGTGAAGGCACTCGCGCTGTTCCAGCGCACGCCGCCGTGGATCATGCCGAAGCCCGACCGCAACCTGACCGCGCTCGAGAAATGGCTGTTCCGCACGCTGCCGTTCACGCAGAAGGCCGTGCGCAGCGGCATCTACTGGATGCTCGAATCGCGCGTGCTCGGCTTCGCGATCCATCCGGCGCTGATGAAGAACGTGCAGAAGCTCGCGCTGCGCCACGTCCGCAAGCAGATTCCCGATCCGGAGCTGCGCAAGGCCGTCACGCCGAACTACACGCTCGGTTGCAAGCGCGTGCTGATCTCGAACGACTACTACCCGGCGCTGTCGCGCAAGAACGTCGACGTGATCACGACCGGTATCGACCACATCGAAGCCGACGCGGTCGTGACGACCGACGGCAAGCGTCATGAAGTCGACTGCCTGATCTACGGCACCGGCTTCCAGGTGGCCGACCCGTATCCGCGCGGCGCGATCATCGGCCGCGGCGGCCTCGACATCGTCGACGCATGGCGCGACGGCGCGCATGCGTATCTCGGCTCGACGCTGCCCGGCTACCCGAACTTCTTCATGATCGTCGGCCCGAACACGGGCCTCGGCCACAACTCGATGGTGTTCATGATCGAGTCGCAGATCGAATACATCCTCGGCGCGCTGCAGGCGATGCGCCGCGAGCGCGCGGATGCGATCGAGGTACGCCCGCTCGTCGAGGCGCAGTTCAACAGCGACCTGCAAGGCAAGTTGAAGAAGGCGATCTGGTCGACGGGCGGCTGCAAGAGCTGGTACCTCGACCCGCGCACCGGCAAGAACACGACGCTGTGGCCGGGCTTCACGTGGCGCTTCCGCCAGGCGACCGCGCGCTTCTCGATCGCCGATTACCACGCGTATCGCGCGCCGCAACACGACACGACCGCGCGGCCCGTCGCCGCGCCCGCCGCTTCCGCATCCACGTCCGCCGAAGCGGCCTGAGCCAGACAAGGAGCCATCGACATGAGAGATTTCGCCAACAAGGTCGCCGCGATCACGGGTGCCGGCTCGGGCATGGGGCGCGCGCTCGCGATCCAGCTCGCGCAGGCCGGCTGCCACGTGTCGCTCGCCGACAAGAACGGCGTCGGCCTCGCCGAAACCGAGCGGATCGTCAGCGCGATCGCGCCGAACGTGCGCGTGTCGACGCGCGTGCTCGACGTCGGCGACCGCGACGCGATGTTCGCGTGGGCCGACGACACCGCGAAGGAACACGGCAACGTCAACCTGATCTTCAACAACGCGGGCGTCGCGCTGTCGAGCACGATCGAAGGGATGGAATACAGCGATCTCGAGTGGATCGTGAACATCAACTTCTGGGGCGTCGTGCACGGCACGAAGGCGTTCCTGCCGCACCTGAAGGCATCGGGCGACGGCCACGTGATCAACACGTCGAGCATCTTCGGAATCTTCGCGCAGCCGGGCATGAGCGGCTACAACGCGACGAAGTTCGCGGTGCGCGGCTTCACCGAATCGCTGCGCCAGGAACTCGACATGATGAAGTGCGGCGTGTCGGCGACCTGCGTGCATCCGGGCGGCATCCGCACGAACATCGCGCAGTCGAGCCGCGTCGCTAAGAACATGGTCGGCTTCATCGTCGAGAGCGAACAGCAAGGCAAGGATAGCTTCGAGAAGTTCTTCATCACGACCGCCGACGACGCCGCGCGCACGATCCTCGCCGGCGTGCGCAAGAACAAGCGCCGCGTGCTGATCGGCCGCGACGCGAAAGGTGCGGACTGGATGGCGCGCATCCTGCCGGCCGCGTACCAGGCGCTCGTCGTGCTCGCGACGCGCCGCGAGGCCGCGAAGGCCCGCCGCGCCGCGCGCGGCACGACGGCGCCCGCGCCGGTGCACGCCACCTACAACAATGCAGGCAATCAGGGAGAACAATCATGACGACACCGAACATGATGCCCGTGCGGCGCGACATCCGTTTCGCGCTGCCCCCCGAACGCGCGAAGGACTGGCACGTGCAGGGCGTGCCGGTCACGCACTTCATGAATGCACTGTCGCTGCTGTTCCCGGCCGGCGAGCGCTTCTTCATGGATTCGGTGCGCAACTACCGCGACCGGATCGACGATCCCGAGCTGAAGAAGCAGGTGATCGGCTTCATCGGGCAGGAAGCGATGCACACGCGCGAGCACATCGAATACAACGACCTGCTGCAGTCGTCGGGACTGCCCGCCCACAAGCTCGACAAGCGCCTGTGGACGATCCTCGGCTGGTTCAAGAAGGCGCTGCCCCATTCGATGCAGCTCGCGATCACGATCGCGCTCGAACACTACACGGCGATCCTCGCGAACCAGCTGCTGTCGGGCCACGAGCACCGGATCGACGGCTCGGTCGAAGGCTACCAGCAGATGTGGATGTGGCACGCGATGGAGGAAACCGAGCACAAGGCGGTGTCCTACGACGTGTGGACCACCGTGATGAAGCCGGGCCTCGGCAGCTACCTGCTGCGCACCGGCACGATGCTGACGACGACCGTGTTCTTCTGGACGATCGTGTTCGACTTCCACGTGCGCCTGATGCTCGCGCACCGTCGCGAACACGGCAGGTTCGGCGGCATGTGGCGCCTCGTCAAGTATCTGTACGGCCCGAAACACGGCGTGTTTCCGAGCATCGCACGCGAATGGCTCGACTACTTCCGCCCGGGCTTCCACCCGTGGGATCACGACAACCACCAGTACCTGCAAGGACTCGACACGCTGCTCGAGAACATCGACGCGACCAACGCGCGCTATGCAGCGCAAGCCGCCCCGCGCCGCGTGCCGCTGCACCCGGTCCCGCAGGCATGACGCCATGGCGCGCGCCCACGAGATGCTGACCGTCCAGTCCGGCGACGTGAAGCTCGCCGTCTACGTGAGCGGGTCGCGGCGCGCGCCGCCGCTGATCCTCGTGCACGGCTACCCCGACTCGGCGGCCGTGTGGGCGCCGATCCGCGCGCGGCTCGCGAAGCGCTACCGCGTGATCGCGTACGACGTGCGCGGCGCCGGCGCGTCCGACGCGCCGCGCCGCCGCGCCGACTACACGCTCGAGCGGCTCGCCACCGACCTGAAGGCGGTGGCCGATGCGACCTGCGGCGGCCGGCCGTTCCATCTCGTCGGCCACGACTGGGGCTCGATCCAGTGCTGGGAGGCCGTGACCGATCCCGCGTTCCGCGGCCGCATCGCGTCGTACACGTCGATCTCGGGCCCGTGCCTCGATCACGTGTTCCGGGCGAAGATGCGGCTCAGGCAGAGCCTGAAGTCGTGGTACATCGCGTTCTTCCACCTGCCGGTCGTGCCGTCGCTGGTGTGGCGGCTCGGCGGCGCGGCGCTGTGGCCGCGCTGGCTGCAGATCACCGAACGCGTGCGTGCCGAGCGCGATCCCGTGCAGTTGAAGAACGCGCTGAACGGGCTGCAGCTGTACCGCGCGAACTTCATTGCGCGGGCCCGCAAGCCGCGCGAACGGTACGCGCAGGCGCCGGTGCAGATCCTCGTGCCCGTGCGCGACCGCTACGTGACGCCCGAGATGTCGGTCGACCTCGACCGCTGGCTCGGCGACCACGTGCGCGAGGAAATCGACGGCAGCCACTGGATCGTACTGCGCCACCCCGACATCATCGCGCAGCGGATCGACCGCTTCGCGTCCGCGCAGGAGCGGCCGGCGGCCACGAGCGCCGCGGTTCAGCGCCCCGTCGGCGCCGGCAGGCGCCTGAACAGCGTCTCGTAGTCGATGACGAGCCCATCGTCGTCGATCTCCATCTCGGCCGTGAAATTCCGGAAGATCCCTTCGTAGCGGTAGCGCCGGCCCGGCTCGATGCACGCATAAGCCTGCTTGACCGGCGTGACCTTCAGGTCCGGCGTCGAGATGTACGCGACGTCGATCGGCCGCCGCTCGCCGCGCGCGAGCCCCAGGCGGCCGATCGGCAGCGCATTCGTGAACGGCGTCGCCGCGATGTCGATGTCGATGCAGCCGTCGAGCGCCGGCAGCGCGCGGCCCGAGCCGTCGCGCCAGTGGCCGGCGGCGTCGCCGCGCAACTCGAGCGTGCCGCCGCCCATCACCTTGAGCACCGCGTAGGTCACGCGCCATTGCGGATCGCACTCGACGCGATACGCGAGCCCGTATGCGCGGCCGTACCGCTGGCCGACCACCGCGCTTTCGACGACGATCGCGCCGCCGCTCCGGTCGAACGTCAGATGTTCGACTCCGTCGCCCTCGAGCGACGCCCAACGCACTTCGCGCATCTTTCCGCCTCCGTTTTCCCCAATGCGGGGCATCGTTGAACAAATCCTGACTATCCAGAATTCCCTATTACGGTGCACGAGATTGTGTCCTATGCTCGCGGCTCGTCCTGTTCCGCAGCCATCATGCCTACCGTCCGCCCCGTCCCGCCGTCGATCGACCTGCGTATCCTGCTGCGCGGCATCGGGCAGATCGTGCTGCAGGCGAACGCATTCACCGGCGCGCTGCTGCTCGCCGCGCTGGCCCTGACCGACCTGCGGCTCGCGAGCGCGGCGCTGGTCGGTTCGGCCGCCGCCAGCATGACCGCCGTGCTGACAGGCGCCGAGCGCCGCGACATCGAACAGGGGTTGCACGGCTTCAATGGTGCGCTTGCCGCACTGATCGCGGTGCTGTTCGCGCCCCATCAACTCGCAGCCGTCGCGCTGGTGCCGCTGGTCTCGATCGGCGCGGCACTCGTGCAACGTTCGATGCGCGGGCCGCTCGCCCGCTGCCGCCAGTGCCCGTATTCGAGCCCGTGCCTCGCCGTCACCACGCTGTGGCTGCCGTTTGTCGCGCCGCAGCATGCGAGCGGCGCGACGGCCGGCGCGGCGCCAACGCTTGCTTCCACCGCCGACGCCCTGCTGTCGGGCGTCGCGCAGACCACCTTCGCGCAAGGCGCATGGGCCGGCATACTGATCGTGGCCGGCCTCGCCGTCGCGTCGCGCCGCGCGGCCGCGTTCGCGCTCGGCGGTGCGATCGTGTCGACCGTGCTGCTGGTCGCGCTCGGCGCAAACGGCGCATCGTTCGCCGATGGCCTCCTCGGCTTCAACGGCGCGCTCGCCGCACTCGCGCTGATGCCGCGCGGCCCGCGCGCGGCGCTTGCCGCCGCCGCGCTCGCCGCGCTGATCCAGTGGCTCGCGATGCGCGCGGACGTCCCCGTGTTCACGGCCCCGTTCGCACTCGCATCATGGGCGACCGTCTACGTCGCGCGCCGCTTCACCCTCGGAGAACCCGATGTCGTCATTCGCACACCGTCCTGATGCCGTGAAACCCGGCGGCCCGATCTCGGACGCCGAACGCCGGATGCGCGTCGATCTCGCCGCAGCCTACCGGCTCGTCGCGCTGAACGGCTGGGACGACCTGATCTACACGCACCTGTCCGCGACCGTGCCCGGCGAGCCCGGCCACTTCCTGATCAACCCGTTCGGCCTCACGTTCGACGAGGTCCGCGCATCGAACCTCGTGAAGATCGACCTGGCCGGCAACCGGATCGGCGACGGCGAGCATGCGGTCAACGTGACGGGCTTCGCGCTGCATGCGGCCGTGCACGCCGCGCGCGCCGACGCCGTCTGCGTGATGCACCTGCACAATACACCCGGCATCGCCGTGTCGATCCAGCGCGACGGGCTGCTGCCCGCGTCGCAGCACGCGCTGCGCTTTCATGGCGACCTCGCGTACCACGACTACGAGGCGCTCGCGTTCTCCCCGGCCGAAGGCGCGCGGCTGACCGCGAGCCTCGGCGCGAAATCCGCGATGCTGCTGCGCAATCATGGCACGCTGACGGTCGGCCGCACCGTGGCCGAAGCCTATGTGCTGATGGATACGCTGATCAAGGCCTGCGACATCCAGGTTCGCGCGCAAGCAGGCGGCGGGCCGCTCGTGCTGCCCGACCCGGCCATCGCGGACCGCACGGCCGCGCAACTGCGCGACGGCGGCGCGATCGAAGGCGAACTGGAATGGCCGGCGCTGCTGCGTCGGCTCGACCGGATCGATCCGTCGTATCGCGACTGACGCCGCCTGTCTCATCCTCATCCCGCCGAATCGTTCAACCTCAACCGGAGCATTGCCATGCCGACTTTCAATATCCAGCTGTTCGAAGGCCGCACCGTCGACCAGAAGCGCGCATTCGTCGAAGCCATCACACGCGTCACGTGCGAGACGCTCGGCTGCGAGCCGGGCTCGGTCGACATCATCCTGACCGACGTGAAAAAGGAGAACTGGGCGACGGCCGGGAAGCTGTGGAGCGACGAGCGCTGAGCGTCAGGGGCGGCGAAGCTTCGATACCGCCCGCCCCACGCTGAATCCACGCCGGGCCGCCCGCGTTGTGCGCCCGCACATCGCTTTGTCACGCGATCGGCGCCATAATGCCGGACAGACGCAGCAGCCAATGGCCACCCGACGAGGAGACCGCCATGGAAGCGAAGAACGAGGAAGTCGTCGCACACCTGCTCTCCGATGTCGTCGAATTCGCGCGCGGGCGCCTGCCCGAAGCCACCTTCCGGATCGTCGAACCCTTCCTGCGCCACTACTACGATTTCGTCGACGCCGACGATCTGCAGAACCGCAGCATCGCCGACCTGTACGGCGCCGCGATGGCGCACTGGCAGACCGCCCAGAAGTTCGTGCCCGGCAGCGAGCGCCTGCGCGTGTACAACCCGATCCTCGAACAGCACGGCTGGCATTCCGATCACACGGTGATCGAGATCGTCAACGACGACATGCCGTTCCTCGTCGACTCGGTGACGATGGCCGTCAACCGCCTCGGGCTCGCGCTGCATTCGGCGCTGCACCCGGTGTTCCGCATCTGGCGCGGCGCGGGCGGCGGCATCGAGCGCGTCGATGCGGGCGGCGCGACGCCCGGCGACGGCCAGTCGCAACTCGCGTCGTTCATCCATTTCGAGGTCGACCGCTGCGGCGACGCCGCGCTGCTCGACACGCTGCGCGAGGACATCGCGCGCGTGCTCGGCGACGTGCGCGCGTCGGTCGAGGACTGGCCGAAGATCGTCGAAATCGCCCGCGCAACGATCAAGGAGATGAAGGCGCGCGAATCGACCGCGGAAGACATCGAGGCGCGCGCGTTCCTCGAATGGATGGCCGCCGACCACTTCACGTTCCTCGGCCAGCGCGACTATGCACTGGTGTCGCACGGCACGGGCTTCGGCCTGCGCGGCGTCGAAGGCTCGGGCTACGGCATCCTGCGCGAATCGCTGCGCACGCCGGGCGCGCCCGACGTGACGCCGCTGCCGCAGGCCGCCGCGGACATCATCACCGGCGCGTGGCCGATCTTCCTGACGAAGGCGAACTCGCGTGCGACCGTGCACCGGCCGGGCTATCTCGACTATGTGGGCGTGAAACTCGTCGGCGCGGACGGCAAGGTCACCGGCGAGCGCCGCTTCATCGGGCTCTACACGTCAACCGCCTACATGGTGTCGAGCGCCGAGATCCCGATCGTGCGCCGCAAGTGCGCGAACATCGTGCGGCGCGCAGGCTTCCTGCCGAAGGGGCATCTCGGCAAGTCGCTCGTGACGGTGCTCGAAACCTATCCTCGCGACGAACTGTTCCAGGCCGACGAAGACCAGCTCTACGACATCGCGCTCGGCATCCTGCGGCTGCAGGAACACCAACGCACGCGGCTGTTCGTGCGGCGCGACCGGTTCGACCGCTTCGTGTCGTGCCTCGTGTTCGTGCCGCGCGACAAGTACAACACCGACCTGCGCCGCCGCATCGCGAAACTCCTCGTCGACGCGTACAACGGCGTGAACGTCGAATTCACGCCGCTGCTGTCGGAATCGGCGATCGCGCGCATTCATTTCGTTGTCCATGCGGAACCGGGCACGATGCCCGATGTCGACACGCGCGAGCTCGAAACGCGGCTCGTGCAGGTCACGCGCCGCTGGCAGGACGATCTCGCCGACGCGCTGCTCGACGCATTCGGCGAAGAGCAAGGCAACCGCCTGCTGCAGCGGTATGCCGATTCGTTCCCGGCCGGCTATCGCGACGACTACCCCGCCCGCACGGCCGTGCGCGACATCGAGCTGATCGAGCGCGTGAAGGACACGGGCCAGCTCGCGATGAACCTGTACCGCCCGATCGAGGCCGAGCCGCGCGCGTTCCGCTTCAAGGTCTATCGCGCGGGCGACCCGATCGCGCTGTCGCGCAGCCTGCCGATGCTCGAGCATCTCGGCGTGCGCGTCGACGAGGAGCGCCCGTACCGGATCCAGACGCCGGACGCGACGCACGCATGGATACACGACTTCGGCCTCGAGCTCGCGGACGATACCGAGTTCGACATCGAGCGCGTGAAGGGCCTGTTCGAGGATGCGTTCGACCGGATCTGGAGCGGCCGGATCGAGAACGACGACTTCAACCGCCTCGTGCTGCGTGCGCACCTGAGCGCGCGCGAAGTGACGATCCTGCGCGCGTATGCGAAATACCTGCGGCAGGTCGGCTCGACGTTCAGCGATGCGTACATCGAACGCGCGCTGACCGGCAATCCGGCGATCGCGCGGCAGCTCGTCGAGCTGTTCCTGCTGCGCTTCGATCCGGCCACCGGCGACACGCGCGACGTGCAGGCCGAACGGCTGCTGAAGGCGATCGAAGGCGCACTCGACCAGGTGCCGAACCTCGACGAGGACCGCATCCTGCGCCAGTTCCTCGGCGTGATCAACGCGACCGAGCGCACGAACTACTTCCTCGTCGACGCGAGCGGCGAATCGAAACCGTACCTGTCGTTCAAGTTCAATCCGGCCAAGGTGCCCGGCCTGCCCGAACCGAAGCCGATGTTCGAGATCTGGGTGTATTCGCCGCGTGTCGAGGGCGTGCACCTGCGCGGCGGGCGCGTCGCGCGCGGCGGCCTGCGCTGGTCGGATCGCCGCGAGGATTTCCGCACCGAGGTGCTCGGGCTGATGAAGGCACAGATGGTGAAGAACGTCGTGATCGTGCCGGTCGGCTCGAAAGGCGGCTTCGTCGTGAAGAACCCGCCGCCGCCGAGCGATCGCGAAGCGTGGATGCGCGAAGGCGTCGCGTGCTACCAGACCTTCCTGCGCGGGCTGCTCGACCTGACCGACAACCTCGTCGGCAACGCGATCGTGCCGCCGCCCGACGTGGTGCGCCACGACGCCGACGATCCGTACCTGGTCGTCGCCGCCGACAAGGGCACGGCCACCTTCTCCGACTACGCGAACGCGATCTCGCACGAATACGGCTTCTGGCTCGACGACGCGTTCGCGTCCGGCGGCTCGGTCGGCTACGACCACAAGAAGATGGCGATCACCGCGCGCGGCGCGTGGGAATCGGTGAAGCGGCACTTCCGCGAGATGGGCATCGATACGCAAACCACCGACTTCACCGTAGTCGGCGTCGGCGACATGTCGGGCGACGTGTTCGGCAACGGGATGCTGCTGTCGCCGCATATCCGGCTCGTCGCCGCGTTCGATCACCGCCACGTGTTTCTCGACCCGAACCCCGATCCCGCGACGAGCTTCGCGGAGCGCGCTCGCATGTTCGCGCTCGAACGCTCGAGCTGGGCCGACTACGATCCGGCTGCGATTTCGCCGGGCGGCGGCGTGTATCCGCGCACCGCGAAGACGATCCCGCTGTCGCCGGCCGTGCAGGCCGCGCTCGGCATCGACGCCCACGCGCTGCCGCCCACCGAGCTGATCCGCGCGATCCTGCAGGCGCCGGTCGACCTGCTGTACAACGGCGGCATCGGCACCTACGTGAAGGCCGCGCGCGAAACCCACCAGCAGGTCGGCGACCGCGCGAACGACGCAGTGCGCGTGAACGGGGCGGACCTGCGCTGCAAGGTGGTCGGCGAAGGCGGCAACCTCGGCTGCACGCAGTTCGGCCGCATCGAGTTCGCGCAGCGCGGTGGCCGCATCAACACCGATGCGATCGACAATTCGGCCGGCGTCGATTGTTCGGATCACGAAGTCAACATCAAGATCCTGCTCGGGCTCGTCGTGTCGGATGGCGAAATGACCGAGAAGCAGCGCAACGCACTGCTCGCGGAAATGACCGACGAAGTCGGGCTGCTCGTGCTGCGCGACAACTACTACCAGACGCAGGCGCTGTCGATCGCCGGCCGCTATGCGGTCGAGCTGCTCGACGCCGAAGCGCGCCTGATGCGCTGGCTCGAACGCGCGGGCCGGCTGAACCGCGTGATCGAATTCCTGCCGACCGACGACGAAGTCGCCGAGCGGCAGGCCGCGAAGGCCGGCCTCACGTCGCCGGAGCGCGCGGTGCTGCTCGCGTACAGCAAGATGTGGCTCTACGACGCGCTGCTCGAATCCGACGTGCCCGAGGATCCGCTGGTGGCCGCGATGCTCGTCGACTACTTCCCGAAACCGCTGCAGCAGCGCTTCAGCGAGCCGATGGGACGCCATCCGCTGCGCCGCGAGATTCTCGCGACGCACCTGACCAACGCGCTCGTGAATCGCGTCGGCTGCGCGTTCGTGCACCGGCTGATGGAGGAAACCGACGCGAAGCCGGGCGACATCGTCCGCGCGTGCATCATGGCGCGCGACGTGTTCGACCTCGACGCGGTATGGCGCGACATCGACGCGCTCGACAACCGCGTGGCCGACGACGTGCAGGCGCGCATGTTCGTCGACGTGGCGCGGCTGCTGGAACGCGCGGCGCTGTGGTTCCTGCGCCACCTGCAATCCGGCGCGGTGGCCGACGGCGGCGTCGCCCAGCTGATCGCGCGTTGCCGCGACGCGGCGGAACGGCTCGCCCCGCAACTGCCGTCGCTGCTGCCGGCCGACGATCTCGACGCGCTGTCCGAGCGGCAGCGCGTGCTGGTCGAAGCCGGCGTCGACAGCGCGCTCGCGGTACGCGTCGCGAGCGGCGATATTTCAGCCGCGCTGCTCGACATCGCCGAAGTGGCCGCGACCTGCAACCGCAGCCTCGAACTCGTCGCGGGCGTGTATTTCTCGCTCGGCACGCTGCTCAATTACGGCTGGATCAGCGAGCGCGCGGCGACGCTGCCGACGCCGACGCACTGGGACATGCTGGCGCGCGCCGCCGCACTCGCGGAAGTCGCGCGCCTGAAGCGCACGCTGACGACGAGCGCGCTCGCGGAGTCGCCGGATTCGACGACGCCGGAGACGATCGTCGGTGCGTGGCGCGAGCGCCGCGACGCCGCGCTCGCGCGCTACGAGCACCTGCTCGCGGACTTGCGCGCGTCGGGCGGTGCGAGCCTGGCGGTGCTGCTCGTGGTCGTGCGGGAAATGGCCGTGCTCGAACGCGCGTGACGGGGATCGCGCGCGTCGTGGTTCAGACTGTCGCGACCAGCAGCTCTTCCGCGTGGTTCGGCGGCCGCAGGCCGTCCGTGCGATCGGCGAAATAACGACGCGTCAGCTCGGCGGCCGACACGTGCTCGGCCTTCGCAAAACCGGCCTCCAGCGCGAGCGCCCGGATCTGCGCCGGCATGAAGAAGCTGATGAACGGCGTGCCACTCGCGCGTGCGCCCTTCGCGGCCATGTCGAGCGCCGGACGCACGTCCGGGTCCGCGTTCTCCAACGGCAGCAAGAATGTCATCGCGAGTGTCGAGCCCGGCGCGAGCGATGCGACTTCGCGCAACGCGGCCGCGTTCGCTTCGCGCGTCAGGTACATGCTGACGCCGGTCGACACCACGACAGCCGGCCTGCCGGCATCGAAGCCCGCGCCGACGAGCGCAGCGCGCCACGACTGCTTCGCCTCGAAATCGACCGGCACGAAACGCAGCCAGTCGGGCACGCCGAAACCGAGTTCGACCAGGCGGCGCCGCTTCCATGCCTGCGGCGCGGGCGGGTCGACTTCGAACACGGTCACGCGCGACGCCATGTCGGGACGGCGCTGCACGAAGCTGTCGAGGCCCGCGCCGAGGATCACATACTGGCTCACGCCGCGCGCGGCCCGCTCGGCCACGAGATCCTCGATGAAACGGGCCCGCGCGACGATCGACGCGCGAAACGGCCGCGTGAACTGCGGATCCATGTCGCCGCGCTGCTGCCAGCCCGGTGGCGGCGCGAGTAACTGAAGCCCGACTTCGTCGGCAAGCACGTGCGGCGGCGCGTCGAGTTCGACGTGCAGCGCGCGCCACAGCGCGACGCGGGCGGCCGTGCTGTCGGGGGCGTCTTCGCGGATCTCGCTCATGCCGGCCTCACGCGCCCTGCTTGCCCGGCGCCTGCAGGCGCCACACACGGCCGTCGGGATCGCGCACGGTCATGTCGCGCGTGCCCCAGTGCGTGTCCTCGAACGGCGTGACGACGTCGACGATCGGCTGCGGCCGCACCGCCTGCTCGTCGGCCACCTTGAGCACGACCTGCATGTCCGGCGTCTCGCCCGGCGGCACTTCCGCGATGAACAGGAACGGACCGTCGCCGCTGCGCAGCTGGCCCGAGTTGTGATCGGTTTCGAATTCCAGCTTGAAGCCCAGCGCCTGGAAGAACTTCGCCGACTTGCCCCAGTTGTGCGTGGTCAGGTACACGGCTTCGATTCGCTCGGATGACATGTCATTCCTCCTTGGTGGACGGTTCCGCTCCTGGCGGCGGCGCGGCCAGGTACGCGCGCAACGCATCGGCCACCAGCGCGGACAGCGATTGCTCCGTCTCGATGGCGCGATGCTTGACCTGCCGGATCAGGCCGAGCGGCAGGTACACGTTGAATTGCTTCACTTCTTCGTCGGTCATGATTGCTAGTATGCTAGCAATCTAGCAAAAGTCAATCACGGGGGCGGCGGCGGCGCTCATCGATCCGCCCCGATCGAATGGAAGGTGCCTCCGGGCAGGGTCGCGGCGATCTCGACAACAAGCGCCTCCATTCATGTCGCCGCAACCCGCTATATAAACTCCATTTCAACACGCTCAATAATCGCCACCAGTTCTACCAAAAATGACAGTTGTAAAGCGCTCATGCGCGAACTAGTCTGAATGGGCCGTAGCTGATTTCGATAAAAGTCGAATTTCACGTTTTTCGAAACTATCCCAATATTCATTGACATGGTCGCGCGCAATGTTTCGCTTTCCGTCGATCCATTCCGCTTGCCGTTAAAAAATTAAACAATACAGCCCCGGAGTTACCATGAATGTCAGCAATGTATCGAATTCGGATCGGTGTGTTTCCCGGTGGGCGGCAGCGGCAATTTACGCATGCGTTTTCATATCGGCAACCTGCGTCGCCCTGCCAGCCAATGCAATAGGCGTCGAAAGCGGCGAATGCGACACGCCGACGACGCCATTCTGCGATGCATTGATGAACCCGTTGCCGGGATGGCCCGGCCACGTTTTCAAGCTGTCGCAGGATTACCCCGATTCAGCGCCAAAAGATTACGAGCCTTGGCGTAAATACGATCCAATTTACGATACCAAACGCTACATCCTTTCAGCGCTCACGTATTTCTATGAAGGAAATATCCGGGGAAATCCTGCGGAAAGCGAATCCAATTTCGATCCAGCACTCAATTCGAGGCGCACCTGGTATCACGCGCCCTGGCAGGATTACGGCAAGGAAGGGCGTGAGTTCATCCATGGATTGACGCGCGAACGCGTATCGGCGCCGCTCGAACTCGCCAAGACGCAAAAGTCATATTGGAACAACTACGCGGTCGGCTTCTATAACGCGCCGGGCGGCGTCACGTTCGGGAAGGTGTGGAAGGATCACGGGAAGCCCGATACGAATGCGGGAATCTTCCCCGAAGGAACCGTTTCAGGGAAGTTGCTGTTTACGACCGCCACCCCTAACGAGGTTCCCTATCTCGCCGGCGCGCCCGAATGGAAGGCCTATGTCTATTGCGACGTGCACGAACAAAACCCGACGCAGGACAGCAAGCGCTGTGTCACGACGGTCCGCTTGCTGCAGATCGACATCGCAGTGAAGGACGACCGTTCGAAGGACACCGGCTGGGTATTCGGCACCTTTGTCTACGGAGGCGGCAAGCCACCGAATACGAAGAACGCGGAACTCGCTGTCGGCGACGGGAGGCCGAAGGTGAAGCCGCTCAGGAACTGGGAACAGGTATATCCCGTCGGTGTCATGTGGGGCAATGATCCCGGCTTCACGGGATCCGGCAAGCTGACCCAGACATGGCTCAATCCGGCGGTCAAGCTGCCCCACTACGGTTATCAGAACCGCCTCAACGGTCCGGTCGACAACCCGAAATCGGCTTGCATGTCGTGCCACTCGACTTCCCAGTGGCCATTAAGTGCAAGCATGGTCCCACCCAAGGGCGCATCCGATTACGTCACGGCATGGTGGTTCCGCAACATCCCTTCGGGGACACCATTCGGACCGGGGATGCCGCCGGCACCGCCGCCGCCGGGGACGCAGCCCGCCAGCGACAATGTGCACCGCGTGTCGCTCGATTATTCGCTTCAACTCGCGGGCGGCGTCAGAAACTTCTTTGAAGCCAATCCGCCGCTCATCAAGAAAATGTTTCCCGAGTCATCCGCTGACGATGTCAAGGCGTACCTTGGCCATCCGGTCAGCCGGTCCGGCGACGAATAGTCTCGAGGACCGGCACGGATAGCGATTTCGCGCGACTCGGGATCATCAGGAATGGCGCGAGGGCCCAGGGCTGCCGTGTGCGTGCTGTCACGGCGGCCACACGCAATCGAAAATCGACTTGCGGCCCTCGAAAAACACGATCGGAACCAGGAGTTTTCGGTTAGGAGAACGCAATATGTTGCAACCTGGAAAATGCCGCACCCGCTTGCTGCGTATCGCGATGCTGATGGCCGGGAGCGTGTCGCTCGCGATTTACCCTGTCGCCGGGATGAGCAGCGCCTCCGGTGGTAACGCAAACGATTCGATCGAGATCAGTTCCTCGCTCCCCAAGGATCTCAATAATTCCGACGCGCCGCACGCAACACTGCAACAGGCCGCCACTTTTGCCTGGAATCAGTTCATTGCACTGAACTGGCCAGCGCTTGCCAAAGATACCAACAATCAAAAGCGCGACTACCCCGACACGAGTTTGCCGTTCGGCGACCCTCAGTACAAGGACCCGCTCGTCTGGCATACCTTCCGCGGGAAGGTCGAAATATTCCCGACGGACAATTCCAGCGCCTTCGCAAAAGGAGCTGCCAGCGACTACGGCTACGACGACAGGCCGAATTACAGTTATGGCCAAGGAAATGTCGCGCCCTCTTCCGGGCCGGCGCCCTGGATCAATCTCGACGAGAACAGCCAGATCGGCCTGAACAAGATTTATGCCGGCGTCGTGTCGAGCACGCCCCTGGACAAAAATGCACAAATCCTGTTCATGGCAAAAGCCAACAGAAATGAATACAAATACATTACCGCAAACAAATGGTGGAATCCGCAGGCCCCCGACCCGAAACTGTCGAATCCGCCAGGCACCGTTCCAGCCATATTCCAAGCGACCGCCGACTTCGTCAAAGCATACAAGCGCGACCCGCTAGCCGGCTCGACCAATTGCGACGGCAACCCCTCCAAAGCCAGGTGCGTCAGCTTCCCTCTGGATTCCATTGAAATCAAGGCGGCATGGAGAAGATTGACGCCTGACGAAACAAAATCCGGCCGATTCTATACAACGCTGACCCGTCATTACGAAAGTGAAGACGACGGAAAGCACATCAAAGCCACCGATGAAGTCATGGGGCTGGTGGGATTGCACATCATCAGGAAAACAAGATCCGCCCCCTATTTTATTTACACGACATTCGAGCAGGCGGACAACATAACGGATGCCGATGGGAACCCGATTGAAGACGAGGACGGAAATTACAAGAGCGCACTGAAGAACGTCACCCCGATGACGCCGAACGTAATCTCCAACAACGCCACCCCACACACAACCCAGACATTCGTGCAACCGGGAGGCTACCCCGCCACACCGAACAAGCAGCTTTACTATCAGAACATCAAAGACACCAAAGATCGCAGTTCCGGCCTGCTCGATGGCGGGATCATTCTCGTCAACAAAAGAATAAATGACATACCGGACGAAATAATAAGCGCCAACAAGCAGGCTCACGACAAGATTCGCTCGTATGCGGCATCCAGAAATTTCAAGTCACCGCCTGTCTGGCTGTACTACAAGCTCATCAATGTTCAAAATACGCCGCTTGGAGCAAAGATTCCCGGAATCGATAGATTTCCACGCTCAACCTATTATCAGGCCAATAGCGTTATCGAAACCGACTACAATCTCCAGCGGTTCAGCGGAGAATTTGACGACTTCCGGAATAAAAAATTCACCATTACCGATTTCACCAGGAGCGGAAACAACCTGACCAACGTTTCGCATAATGGGAACAGCCTCAACATGGGCGGCTGCATGGGCTGTCACGGCAATGCCCAGGCTGCCGGGTCCGGCTTCAGCTTCATCTTTCTCGACTCACCCGTGACCGCCCCGGAGTGGGATACCAAATCGCTGAACGACAGCAAATTTCGCCGATTCATGAATTACCTGGCTCGCCCATGAGGGCCCTTACATCTCGATCAGGCATCAGTGTAATTTTTCAAAACTCCGGAATACCGTCCTGCAAATGGACAGGTGATTTAACCCTTAATTGAAGAGACCATCATGTCAAACACCATCAACATACTTGTTGCGGTAAATACGACCGGCGCACTCGGCGTAAATAGCGGCCAGATCTCCGATAAAAATGTTGGCGATTTCGTCTATATGGCAGACGACTCCGACACCACATACCCGGCTGCCAAGAATTACAAAACCGAGGGCACCGACGAATTGCTCACGTACTGCGAAGACGGAGACACCCTCATTTGGCGCGTTTATTCAATCAATCAGCAGCCGAGCATTTCCATTACAGGAATTACCGGAGACGTGGATACCACGTTCAATGAATTCAAGCCTGTGGCAATACCTGGGCATGATGGCCAATGGTGGTCTGCGGTTGTTCATGGAACGGGTACGAGCGTTCAATACTCGGTCAACCTGTCGATAGGCGGCACGCCTGTCAGTTTTGATCCGCATATCACGTCCGTAGAACCGGAATACGCCAAGCGCTAGCCAGGCACAACGGAGCAGTCGGCCGCGATCGTGCGCGGCAGCGGCGAGGTGGGGCGGTCCTGGGGGCGGTTGCCGCGCAATCGCCCCGCTACCTTCAGCGCGCCGCGAGCCGCGCAAACAGCGCGTCGAGATCGAAGCCGTCCGTATTGATGCCGATCGTGTCGCGCAGGCATGCGCCCCACTCGGCCGCGCTGTCGAACGTGACGGAGCGCCCCGCGCCCGCCGCGTCGCGCAGCGTCAGCGTGGTGTTGCGCAGCGCGGCGCGGCCGTCCGGCAGCACGCGGCACGCGATCAGGTCATGCAGGAAGATCGAGTCGGGATAGGTCGACGTGAACCAGTTCGCGACATCGTAATCGATCCATTCGACCTGCTTCGGCTGGAAGCGGTAGGTCGTCTGCCAGCCGCCCGGCGTCTCGAACTGCATGTCGAATTCGCCATCGACCGGCGCGGCGACCACGCGGAACGCACCGTGCGGCGTCAGTTGCCGCTCGTCCGGCACGAAACGCAGCGGCGCCGTCAGCGTCGCGCTGCCGAAACCGATGTCCGCGAGCCACGCCACGCCGTCGAGATCGATGCGCAGCAGCATGTGCGTATGCGGCGCGGCCGGCAATTCCGGCGGCCGCATCCAGAGCACGCGCGCGATCATCGGCGTCACGCGAAAGCCGATCGTCGTGAGCGCGGTGTAGAACAGCTTGTTGAGTTCGAAGCAGTAGCCGCCGCGGCGGCGCTCGATCACCTTGTCGACAAGCGCGGGCAGGTCGAGCGCGACGTGCGCGCCGGTCAGCGGATTGAGGTTTTCGAACGGGATCGCCTGCGGATGCAGCAGATGCAACCGGCGCAGCACGGCGAGCGTCGGCTCGGCCGGGCCGTCGTAGCCGATGCGGGAGAAATAGCGCGAGAGGTCGAACGAGTCAGTCATGAACCTGCACCGATAAAAAGGACTCGCCACGATAGCATCACGCGAAATCCCCATGTTGCGCGGGGCGATTGTCCAGCGCCGCGCGCGATGCCGGCACCGCATCGCGCGTACGCCCGCACGACGTTACGGCAGCAGCTTCAGCGCGGACGATGCGACCGACGGCACCGAAATGCCCTGGCTCGTCGCGAACTGCACGGCCTGGCTGAGCGTCGCCGCGAGCGACTGCAGCTGGCCCGGCGCGCTTTGCGCGATATACGAAGCGGCCTGCATGTTCTGCGGATTCAGGCCCGACTGCAGCAGCGACGCCGCGCTCGTCGAACCGAGATTTCCGAGCCCCGACTGCAGCTGCGAATACTGCGTGAGGCCTTGCCCGAGCGATGCGAGGCCGTTGCTGAACGCCTGCTTGTCGATCGGGCCGTGCGTTGCACCGCCGCTCGCGAACGCCTGGCCGAGCGCCTGCGACACCGACTGCTGCGCGCCGCCCATCTGCGACAGCGTGGCCGGCGTCAGCGCATCGCCGCCGGACAACTGGCTCGCGGCCTGCTGCGCCTGCCCCGCCGCCCCGGTCAGCCCCATCGCCGACGCGAGCGACGACTGGCCGGTCAGCACCTGCCGGTTCGCGCCGACATAGGCCTGCAGCAACTGCGCGACACCGCCGCCCTGCGCGGGGGCCGCCTGCTGTTGCTGACCGCCGCCGAGCAGCGACGCGCCCAGCGACTGCAAGTCGAGCTGCGCGTGCGCGGCGTGACTGATCAGGATGCCGAACGCGATGCCTGCCGAGGCCAGGTGACGGCCCGTCGCGCGAATGTGCTTCATGTGCTTTCCTCGTGCCCGAATGATTGAGGCCGATATTGTCGAAGCGCGTCGCGCGATGCCGCAACGACTGAAACACATCGAAACGAAATCACGGCGCGCGGCTGCTTGCAATTCCGCGACTGGCAGGCGTCGTCACGTGGATTCGTCCACGTTTGCCGTGCGATGTCACGCGGACACCGGCATTCGTTCTCCGGTTGCGTCAATGCAGGCCGAGTCCGGCCTTTGCATGCAGCGCAGCAAAACGCCGCGCCGTCACGCGTCGCGTTCGCCGCTCCAGGCAAAACGGATGGCTCGCCGCCGCCCGTTTCATCGCCCTGCTACCGGCTCGTTGGCCAGCCTGGCCGCGACGTTACGCGGCCATCCACGCCGGCAACCGCTGGTTGACCCAGTCGGCCGCCTGCTCGTAGCCGCGCGCGAGCTGCAGCACCGCGAGATCGGCACGCGGGCGCCCGATCAGCTGCATTCCCATCGGCAGCCCCGCATCGTTGAAGCCGACCGGCACGTTGATCACCGGGCAGCCGGCCAGCGTCCACGGCACGACCGTTTCCATCCAGCGGTGGTAAGTGTCCATCGTGCGGCCCGCGATCTCCTTCGGCCAGCGCTGGTCGACGTCGAACGGGAACACCTGCGCGGTCGGCGCCGCGATGAAGTCGTAGCGATCGAAGAAGCTCAGCACGGCCTGATGCCACGCGGTGCGCTCGACGCTCGCGTCGAACACCGCCGCACCCTGCATCGCGAGCAGCCCTTCGACTTCGTAGATTGCCTCGGGCTTCAGCAACGCGCGGCGCGCCGGGTCGCGATAGTGCGCGAGCAGCCCGCCGCCCGACAGCAGGTGCCGGTGCGTGAGCCACAGGCGCCAGATCCGGTCGGGCGCGAACGCCGGCAACGCGGCATCGACGTCGCAGCCGATCTCGCGCAGCGTCGCGAGCCCCGCCTCGCATTGCGAAAGCACGCCGGCCTCGGTCGCGAGATAGCCGTTCCAGTCGCCGACCCACGCGATGCGCTTGCCGCGCAGGTCGGCGTCGAGCGGCTGCGCGAACACGGCCGGATCTTCCGCGAGCGACAGCGGATCGTTCGCGTCGTAGCCGGCCTGGATCGCGAGCAGCTGCGCGACGTCGCCGACGGTGCGGCCCATCGGCCCTTCGATGCCGAGCTGCTGCATGAACACGTCGACGCCCGGCCAGCGCGGCACGCGGCCCTGCGACGGACGGAAGCCGTAGATGTTGCAGAACGCGGCCGGGTTGCGCAGCGAGCCGCCGAAATCGCTGCCGTCCGCGACCGGCAGCATCCGTGCGGCGAGCGCCGCCGCCGTGCCGCCGCTGCTGCCGCCCGCACTCTTCGTCAGGTCGTACGGGTTGCGCGTTGCGCCATGGACCTCGTTGAACGTGTGCGAGCCGAGCCCGAATTCGGGCGTATTGGTCTTGCCGATGAAGATCGCGCCGGCCGCGCGCATCCGCGCGACGCCGACGGAATCGGCCTGCGGCACGTTCTCGCGGAAGATCGGCGAGCCGTAGGTCGTCCGCAGCCCCTTCGTCATCGCCAGATCCTTCGGTGCCTGCGGCATCCCGTGCATCCAGCCGTGGTACTCGCCGCGCGCCAGTGCGGCGTCCTTTTCCGCGGCTTCGGCCAGCAGCGCGTCACGGTCGCGCAGCGCGATGATCGCGTTGATTGCGCCGTTCACGCGCTCGACGTGATCGAGGTACGCACGCATCGTCTCGACGCACGAAACCGTCTTGCTGCGGATCGCCCCGGCAAGCTCGCCGGCCGACAGGCGCACGATCGGATCGACGGAAATGGAAGCGGGAGCGAGAAGCTGCGGGGCGCCGTGCGGCATGCGGGGTCTCCTGGATTCGAAATGAAATGGCGGGCCGCGTGGCGGCGGCAGCCGCTCCCGAACCCGCCGGAAGAGGCCGCGCCGCGGCCGACGCTCTACTCTACGCGACGCCGGATCGGCGACCTCCGATATTTTCCGTCGCGATTCATTGCGGATCCGACTGAATCGGGGCGGCGCATACCGGGCCGCTCGCACCGTCCCGGCCGATGAAATCGTTTATGCGCATAAACTTAAATTTCTTATATTTCTAATAGGCGCGTCATGCGGCGGCGCACGTTAACGACATTTTTACGCGACCGCCCGATCTCTTTAGGTTGCCCGCTCCGGCCGCGCGCTACGCTGGAAGCATCTCGTTCCCAGGACATCGTCCATGCTCAAGCTGCTGGTTCCGGTCGGCCACTCGCCGCGCTCGCTTCAGGCCGTTCGCCACGCGACATTCCTGTATCGCGAGCGCTGCGCGTCGGAGGTCGTGCTGATCAACGTCCAGGCGCCGCTCGAATCGACGCGGCTCGAAGCCTACCACCCGCTGTCGCGACTGCGCTCGATCGAGGAGAAGTTCGCGGCCGACGATCTGGCCATGGCCGAGCGGATTTTGCGGGAGGCCGGCGTGAAATACACCGTCGTGATGAAGGTCGGGCCGGTGGCCGATACGATCGCATCCGTCGCGGCCGAGACCGGGTGCGACGAGATCGTGGTGGTCGCGCCGCGCCAGGATCCGCTGCATGCGCTGATGTCGGTGTTTCGCCGCAGCGTGATGGGCCGGCTGGTGCGGATTTCGAATGTGCCGGTGACGGCGGTGCAATGACGGACAGCGCACGCCGTGCATGCGCACGATGCGCACGGGTGGCGCGCTGCACTCAGTCGATGACCTTGCGCCAGAACACGAAATAGGCGGCCGCCGACGACGCCACCAGCAGGATGGCCCACAGCGGAGCGAGACTGATCAGCACGGAAGAAACGTTCAACATTTGGATTCCTCAATATTTCGACAGCGATATTCATCGCGGACCTGCTTGCCGGAGCCGATGCGTTCATCCGCCATCGCGCTCCGTCAAATCATGCATTCATGCTATCGCCTCGAGCGGTCGCGCGACCGTCCCCTCCCGGCCGGACCCTGACATTCGTCAAACTCGCGCGCATCGCCGTCGCGCCGGGTTCCGACGAATAATCGGGTCGGATTCCCCGCGCCTCGCCACCGCTTTCAGCAGACGTTTACCGGGGGAAGCCCCAAGTGCTTCGTCGAACGTGTCCGCGTTACGCTTGAGTGACGAGGAGACGAATCATGAGACGAGCCGTACATATCGCTGTTTTCGCGCTGCTGGCCTATCTCATCGGCGATCGCGCGATCCTGCACGCGCAGGGTCGCGACGCCAGCCCGCTCGCATGCGAGCAAGGCGCCGCGCAGGTCAGGGCCGATGCGCTCGGCCGCGGCTTCGGCGACGCGGCCGCCGGTAGCCAGAGCGAGGCCTTCATGTCGGGCTGCCTGGTGACCGGACGCGGAAGTCAGGACGTTGCGATGGCGGCCCGCTGACGCGTATCATCCGGCGGCAAACCCGCCGCGCCCGACGCGGCAAGCGCGGGCGTCGGTTCGCGCTGCCTGCCGCCGCCGCTTTCCCGATCGATGTTTCGATGGACGTCACCGTCCCCCCCTTTACGTCCAACATGACTCATCCGAACACCGAGTTGATCCAGCGTTTCTACACCGCCTTCCAGCAGCGCGACATCGACGCGATGCTTGCCTGCTATGCCGACGACATCGTCTTCAGCGATCCCGCGTTCGGCGAACTGCGCGGCGACCTCGCTCGCGACATGTGGCGCATGCTCGTCGCGCGAGCGCAGGATTTCTCGTTGACGTTCGGCGAAGTCGCCGCCGACGAGCAGGCCGGCCGCGCGGAGTGGATCGCGCACTACCGGTTCACCGCGACAGGCCGCATGGTGGTCAACCGGATCGACGCGCGGTTCCGGTTTCGCGACGGGCGCATCGTCGAGCATCGCGACAGTTTCGACCTGTGGCGCTGGGCGCGTCAGGCGCTCGGGCTGAAGGGCGCGCTGCTCGGCTGGACACCTTTCGTGCAGCGCGCAATCCGCGCGCAGGCGCGGAAAAACCTCGACGCGTATCGCGCCAAACGGCGATAAGCCGCACGCCGCGGCCGCTTCGCTACGGCTTCATCGTCGCGTTGATCAGGTCGTAGGCCATGTCCGGCACTACGCCGTCCGGATTCTCGAGACCATTCTGGCGATACCAGCTTTCGTCGGCCTCCGGATGCGGGCCGGCAAGGCCGACGCGCCCTTTGCCGTAACGGTACGTGGCGGCCGCGATGTCCTTGTTCGGGTAGATCGCCAGCACGATCCCGCCGGAGCCGATCGGCGCGACCGGGAGCCTCGCGCCGTCCTGATAGTAGATCCAGCGCTTTTTCCCGCGCCAGACGACCGGCGTCACCGTGTCGGCGATGCCGTGAAGCGTCGAACCCGGCCGGTCGACCTCGGTGTCGATCTCGCCGGCGACCAGCCCGAAACCCTGTCCGCCGGCCAGGTAGGCGCCCATGCAGAGCCCGAGGTATCGGCCGCCGTTCGCTACGTATCGCCGTACGGCCCGGATTTCATTTCGGCCGATGCTGGCTGCCGCGCCAGCAATGTCCTGGCCGCCGCCGGGCTGCACATAGAGTGCCGCACCGGCCAGCGCCGCGGGCGTGATCCTGAGCTTTTCCGCGGGGCCGACGTAGATCACCCGGAATTTGTAGTCCGATTCCCGCAGGCGGCTGGCGATCGTCTCGGGGCAGCCATCGCACGCGGCGGGGCCGCGATAGACCAGCGCGACGGGCCGGCTGGCCTCGCGACGCGCGTCGTCGCCGGTGGTCGCCGCCTGAACGACCGACGACGCGACGAGCGCCGTCACCACGAAAATCGAATCGCTGGATCGCATGTTCCTGATCACCCGAGTAAGAGGACCGCAGCCGCACGGGACGAATCGACGGGCACGCGCCAAATTCCGCCCTGCGATTTCGAACGCCGATCGCAAGCTGCGTGGCAGGAAGCGTAGACGCGCGAAAGCGCCGCGTGTGTACCGTTTCCTGCGTGCTTGTGCAGAAATGTGCGCGTCGGCAACCTGAGCCCGCCCCGACAACCCGCCCACCGAGCCACGCCAGACAAGGCCGCTTCCGCCATGCGGCCACGGCCCCGGTCCTTCGCCCGCCAACTCTTATATAAGACATAAGACATTTGACGTTCCAGACCATTGAGATTAGAATCCCGCTCAAAGCAGTGCCTGGAATAGCCCCGGAGTGCCGGCAAGGCCTTCCCCTCAAACGCAATATCAGCAGGTCTCCCCATGCTTGAAAACTTTCGTGCTCACGTGGCCGCCCGCGCCGCGCTCGGTATTCCTCCCCTGCCGCTGACGGCTCAGCAGACCGCCGAACTGGTCGAATTGCTGACGAACCCGCCGGCCGGCGAAGAGCAGACGCTCGTCGACCTGATCACCCATCGCGTGCCCGCGGGCGTCGACGAAGCCGCCCGCGTGAAGGCCGGCTTCCTGGCCGCCGTGGCCAAGGGCGAGACCGCCTGCCCGCTGATCTCGCGTGCACGTGCGACCGAATTGCTCGGCACGATGCTGGGCGGCTACAACATCCAGCCGCTGATCGAACTGCTGTCCGACGACGCCGTCGCGGCCGTCGCAGCCGACGCGCTGAAGAAAACCCTGCTGATGTTCGACCAGTTCCATGACGTGAAGGAACTCGCCGACAAGGGCAACGCGCATGCGAAGGCCGTGCTGCAGAGCTGGGCCGATGCCGAATGGTTCACGAGCCGCCCGGAAGTGCCGCAAAGCCTGACCATCACCGTGTTCAAGGTGACGGGCGAAACCAACACCGACGACCTGTCGCCGGCGCCGGACGCCACCACCCGCCCGGACATCCCGATGCACGCACTGGCGATGCTGAAGAACGCACGCCCGGGCATCACGCCGGAAGAAGACGGCAAGCGCGGCCCGGTCAAGTTCATCGAATCGCTGAAGGAAAAGGGTCACCTGGTCGCGTACGTGGGCGACGTGGTCGGCACCGGCTCCTCGCGCAAGTCGGCCACCAACTCGGTGCTGTGGTTCACCGGCGAAGACATCCCGTTCGTCCCGAACAAGCGCTTCGGCGGCGTGTGCCTCGGCGGCAAGATCGCCCCGATCTTCTACAACACGATGGAAGATGCCGGCGCGCTGCCGATCGAGCTCGACGTGTCGCAGATGGAAATGGGCGACGTGGTCGAACTGCGCCCATACGAAGGCAAGGCGCTGAAGGACGGCAAGGTGATCGCCGAATTCCAGGTCAAGTCCGACGTGCTGTTCGACGAAGTGCGCGCCGGCGGCCGCATTCCGCTGATCATCGGCCGCGGCCTGACCGCGAAGGCACGTGAAGCGCTCGGCCTCGCGCCGTCGACGCTGTTCCGCCTGCCGCACCAGCCGGCCGACAGCGGCAAGGGCTTCTCGCTCGCGCAAAAGATGGTCGGCCGCGCGTGCGGTCTGCCGGAAGGCCAGGGCGTGCGCCCGGGCACGTACTGCGAACCGAAGATGACCTCGGTCGGCTCGCAGGACACCACGGGCCCGATGACCCGCGACGAACTGAAGGACCTCGCATGCCTCGGCTTCTCGGCCGACCTCGTGATGCAGTCGTTCTGCCACACCGCCGCGTATCCGAAGCCGGTCGACGTGAAGACGCACCAGACGCTGCCGAACTTCATCAGCACGCGCGGCGGCATCGCGCTGCGCCCGGGCGACGGCGTGATCCACTCGTGGCTGAACCGCATGCTGCTGCCCGACACCGTCGGCACCGGCGGCGATTCGCATACGCGCTTCCCGATCGGCATCAGCTTCCCGGCAGGTTCGGGCCTGGTCGCGTTCGCGGCCGCCACCGGCACGATGCCGCTGGACATGCCGGAATCGGTGCTGGTCCGCTTCAAGGGCAAGATGCAGCCGGGCGTCACGCTGCGTGACCTCGTCAACGCGATCCCGCTGTACGCGATCAAGCAAGGGATGCTGACGGTCGCCAAGCAAGGCAAGAAGAACATCTTCTCGGGCCGCATTCTTGAAATCGAAGGCCTGCCCGACCTGAAGGTCGAGCAAGCGTTCGAGCTGTCGGATGCGTCGGCCGAGCGTTCGGCCGCCGGTTGCTCGGTGCACCTGAACAAGGAACCGATCATCGAGTACCTGAACAGCAACATCACGCTGCTGAAGTGGATGATTGCGCAGGGCTACCAGGATCCGCGCAGCCTGCAGCGCCGTATCGCGGCGATGGAACAGTGGCTGGCCGACCCGCAACTGCTGGCGCCGGATGCCGACGCCGAGTACGCGGCCGTCATCGAGATCGACCTCGCCGACATCCACGAGCCGATCGTCGCGTGCCCGAACGACCCGGACGACGTGAAGACGCTGTCCGACGTCGCCGGTGCGAAGATCGACGAAGTGTTCATCGGTTCGTGCATGACCAACATCGGTCACTTCCGTGCCGCGTCGAAGCTGCTGGAAGGCAAGCGCGACATCCCGGTCAAGCTGTGGGTCGCGCCGCCGACCAAGATGGACCAGAAGCAACTGACGGAAGAAGGCCACTACGGCGTGTTCGGCACGGCCGGTGCGCGTACCGAAATGCCGGGCTGCTCGCTGTGCATGGGTAACCAGGCTCAGGTGCGCGAAGGCGCGACGGTCATGTCGACGTCGACCCGCAACTTCCCGAACCGTCTCGGCAAGAACACGAACGTGTATCTCGGCTCGGCGGAACTGGCGGCGATCTGCTCGCGTCTGGGCAAGATCCCGACCAAGGAAGAGTACATGGCCGACATGGGCGTGCTCACCGCGAACGGCGACAAGATCTACCAGTACATGAACTTCGACCAGATCGAAGACTTCAAGGAAGTGGCCGACTGCGTGCAGCTGTAAGCACGCAGTCGGGCTGCGGCGGGAGGTTGACGTCGCAGCGCCACCGCGAAAAGGCGCCGCAGGCTGAAAGGCCTGCGGCGCCTTTTTCATGCGGCATCGTCGCTCGGCTCGGGGCGGATCACCAGTTCGTTGAAGCCGGTGTGCGGATCGGGTTCGCGGGCAAAACGATGCGCAGGCAGCAGCGCGAGCAGGATCTCGGCCGTCGTGCGCACCACGCAACCGCTCGCGACATGGCCGCCCGTCACGCGGCCGTCCGCATCCGAGATGGACATGTGCAGGTGCGCGCCGTCCGGCGACACCGAGCCGGCCAGCGTCAGGATCTCGAGGTCGCCGCGCAGTTCGGTCGGCTGGTCGACGCCGGCGAAGCGCAACTGCGCGACGCTCAGGCTGCCGATGCCCTGGATCACGAAGGCCGCCTGCGATTCGTGGCAACGCAACGCCGCCTCGATGGCGCCGCGCAGATCGTCACCGGGGGAAAGACGCAGGGGATGGGCTTGCATGATCGAGAGCCTGTGGGTGGACCGGGGTGTCGACCAAGCGTACGTTCGTCCGGGGAATCCGGCAAGTCGGCCGCTTACGCGCGGCGATCACTCGCCAGCAACCCGTACAGCGCGCTGTCCGACACTTCGTCGCCGACGATCCAGCGTTCGCGCAGCAGCCCTTCCCGGACGAAGCCGAGCCGTTCGAGCAGCTGCGCCGACGCGACGTTGCGCGGATCGATATCGGCCTCGATCCGGTTCAGCCGCAGCGTGCCGAACGCATGATCGATCATGGCCGACGCCGCTTCGCGCATGTATCCGCCCCGCCAGAACGTGCGCCGCAGGCTGAAGCCGATCTCCGCGCGCCGGCATTGCTCGTTCGCGTGGAACAGCACGCATTCGCCGAGCGCTTCGCCGGTTTCCCGCAATTCGAGCACGCAGGTCAGGCTCTCCCCGCTCGCGGACGTCTGCAGGTTGCGCGCGACGCGCGCCTCGGCCTGCCCGATCTGCGTCATCGGCGAGAACGAGAAATAGCGCATCGCTTCCGCATCGGACCAGATCTCGAAGAAAGCCTGCGCGTCGGCGTCGCGAAGCGGCCGCAGGACGAGGCGGGAGGTATGCAGCGTGACGGGTTCGAACAGGGGCATGGCAATGGTCTGACGAAATCGGGACCGTGAATTAGAACACGCTCGCCGTGCCCCAACAATCGCGCGCACCCTGCGCGCCGCTGCGGGAGCGCCCCGAAAAAAGCCCGGGAGCATCGCCCGGGCCTTTCGGTTCACTTCATCCACCGCAGCGGAAGACACTCACGCCTCCAGTGCCTCCAGAACCCTCCCTTTCGTCTCGATCCCGACGAAATGCACGGTCACCGCCGCGATCAGCGGCACGACACCGATCAGGTAGAACGCCGGCGCGAGGTTCCCGCCGATGATCGCGTGCGGCACGACCATCGGTGCGACGAACGACGCGATCTTCAGCCACGCGCTGCCGAGCCCGCAGCCCGATGCGCGAATGCTCGTCGGATACTGCTCCGGCGTGTAGACGTACGCGGTGATGAACCCCGACGCCATCAACCCGAGCGACAGCGAACAGAAGATCGCGACGACGTAGACCGACGACGCGTGATAGACACCCGCGAGCGCCAGCGACAGCGCGCACAGCACGAACGACCACACGATCACCGGCTTGCGGCCGAGCTTGTCGACCAGCAGCGCCGACGCCAGCGAGCCGAGCACGCCCATCACCGAGCCGATCACCGCGAGGTTCAGCGCGAGCTGCAGCGGCGCGTGATAGAAGTTCTTGTAGATCGTCGGCAGCCACGTCGACAGCCCGTACTGGATGAACCCGCAGGTCGCCCACAACGTCGCCACCGCGAGCGTACGCTTGCGATACGCCGCGCTGAACAGGTCGCTCATCTTGCGCTTCGGATGCTGGCGCACCATCTCGTCGAACGCGGCCGCCTGCGTGACGGGCGGCAGTTCGCCGCGCACCGACGCTTCGAACACGCCCACCGCGCGCCCGGCTTCCGGGAGCCGCCCGCGCGACGCCAGCCAGCGCGGCGATTCCGGCACAAGGTGCGTGAGCACGAGCGACAGGATCAGCGGCAGCCCGCCGACGAAGTACATGATCTCCCAGCCGAAGCGCGGCACGAGCCACGCGCCGAGCGCCATCGACACCAGCAGGCCGATCGGGAACACGATCTCGTACAGCAGTACGAAACGGCCACGGCCATGCGCGCGCGTGATCTCGTTGATGTACGTCGCGGCAACCGGCAGTTCGCCGCCGAGCCCGAGCCCCTGCAGGATCCGCAGCAGCACGAACACCTCGAAGGTCGGTGCGAAGCCGCACGCGATGCTCGTGACGCCGATCACGGCCGAACTCCACGCGATCGCCTTCACGCGGCCGTGCTTTTCCGCGAGCGCCGGGAACAGGAAGGCGCCGATCAGCTGGCCGATCGCGCCGGACGCGATCAGCATGCCGATCTGCGTCGGCGACAGCCCCCATTTGTGGATCAGCAACGGCAGCGTCGCCGCGATCGTGATCACGTCGAAGCCGTCGAAGAACGTCGCGGTGCCGATCAGCACGCGCGCGCGGATCTGCATCGAGTTGGCCGGAAGCCGCTCGAGCCGCGCGATGATCGCGCCGGGCGTGGAGGCGGCAGCTTCCATCGTGGCGCGACCGGCCACGACATTGTCGAAAGTGCTCATGCGAGGTGTCTCCTGGTCTTTCGCCGGTCAGGCAAGCGCTTGGGTCGTGTCTGCCAGGGCTTCCGTATCCACTGCCCGGCCCTGGTTCATCCACTTGCGCGCGAGCTTCAGCTCGCGCGCGTTGTTCACGGCGATGACACCTCTCACATGCCCATCGCCCACAAAAAACAGCGTCGCTCGGCGCGCGGCGAGATCGCCGCGCACGACAAGCTGCGCATCGGCCGGCAGATCGCCGAGGATCTGCAGGTTCACGTCGTACTGATCGGACCAGAACCACGGAATCTCCGCGTACGGTGCGCGCACGCCGAGCACGGCCTTCGCCGCCGCGATCGCCTGGTTCTGCGCGTTGGCCCATGATTCGAGCCGCACGCGCCGCTTCAGCCAGCCGTTGTGATGGTTCGCGACGTCGCCGCACGCGAAGACCGCCGGGTCGCTGGTCGCGCCGTATTCGTCGACGACGATGCCGTCGTCGACCGCCAACCCCGCATCGCTGGCGAGCGACGCGTTCAGCGCGAGGCCGATGCCGGCCACCGAGAAGTCTGCGTCGATCGTCGTGCCGTCGGCGAGCGTCGCGCGCACCTTCGATGCATCGCCGGGCTGCGCGTCGAGCGACGCGAGCGCCGCGCCCGTCCGCACGTCGACACCGTTCGAACGATGCAGGTCGAGCAGGAAATCCGACACGATCTGCGGCACCGAGCGGCCGCACAGGCGCGGCGCGCCTTCGACCACGACCGCATCGACGCCAAGCTTGCGCGCGGTCGCCGCGACTTCAAGACCGATCCAGCCTCCGCCGATCACGAGCACGCGCCGGCTCGCGCGCAGCTTCTCGCCGAGCGCGGCCGCTTCGTCGAGCGTGCGCAGGTAATGCAGGTTCGGTGTGCTGACGATTGCATCGGGCAAGCGGCGCGACGTGCCGCCGGTCGCGATCACGAGCCGGTCGTATTCGATCTCGCGGCCGCTTTCGGTCGTCACCACGCGGCGTGCGCGATCGATCGAGGCCGCGCGTTCCGGCTGCCACGCTTCGACGTTCAGCGCGTCGAATTCGTCGGGACGCACGACGCGTACGGTTTCGATGTCGGCGTCGCCGGCCAGCACGGCTTTCGACAGCGGCGGACGCTCGTACGGCAGATGCGGCTCGTCGGCGATCATCACGAGGCGGCCCGCGAACCCTTCCGCGCGCAGCGTCTTCAGCACCCAGCCGGCGGCCTGGCCGCCGCCGATCACGACGACCGTGCCCGGCGCGGTCGATTCCTGCGAGTTCGTTTCGCTCACGATTTCCGCTCCGTCATGAACTTGCCTTCCGGCGCCTTCGCGTTCTTCTGCCGGCGCGTGTTGCCGTCGAGGCCGCCGTCGACGGCCCATTCGGCGAACACGGTCGGGCCCGGCTCGAATTCGCGCGGCTGCCACTCGGGCGTCAGCATGTCTTCGTCCGCGTAGTACTCGATCAGGCCGCCGGCGGGATTCTGGAAGTACCAAAAGTACGCGGACGACACCGGATGGCGACCCGGGCCGAGTTGCGTTTCCCAGCCGCAGCGGTCGATGTGCATGCCGCCGCCGAACACTTCGTGGATGTCGCGCACGGTGAACGCGACGTGGTTCAGGCCGCGCTTGCCATTCGGCAGCGCGAGCAGGAACAGGTCATGGTGACCGCCGTGCGGCGCGCAGCGCATGAACGCGCCGCGGCCCGGATAGCGGTCCGACGTCTCGAAGCCGAGCAGCTTGTGATAGAACTTTTCCTGCGCGTCGAGGCAGTTCGTGAAGAACACGACATGGCCGACCTCGACCGGCTCGGCGCGCGCATAGATCGGGCTCGGCTGGTCGACGCGCAGCGTCCGGCCCCACACGTTCGACGGCGAGCCCGTGATGTCGAGTTCGCGCTTGCGCGTGACTTCGACGCGGATCGCCATCCCGTTCGGGTCGATGCAGCCGACCGCATCGTCCTGCGCGTAGTAGCCGGGCTGGCCGGCGAGCTTGGTGCGCAGCGCGTCGAGTTCGCCCTGTGTCGCGACGCCCCACGTGACTTCCCGCAGCGTCGGGCCTGCTTCGAATGCAGGCGGCAGCGCCGGATCGTCGGCCTTGACGGCCAGCACGGTGCAGCCGTTCAGCGTCTCGAAACGCGCGCGCGTGTCATCGTGCGCGACTTCCTTCATCCCCCAGTCGGCGAAAAAGCGCCGGCAGGTCGCGAGGTCGTCGACGCCGTACGTGATCTGCTCGATTCCCAAAATGCTCATTGCGTCATTCTCCTTCGCTCAGTTCGCCCACGGCAGCGGCGCGTCGTTCAAGCCCCAGTAGAGGCTCTTCTGCTGCATGTACTCGCGGATGCCGAGGCGCCCTTTCTCGCGCCCCATCCCGCTCTCCTTCCAGCCCGAGAACGGCGTGGAGATCGAGAACAGCTTGTACGTGTTGATCCACACGGTGCCCGTCTCCAGCGCGCGCGCGATGCGCCATGCCCGCTTGTAGTCGCGCGTCCAGATGCCGGCTGCCAGGCCGAACACACTGTCGTTCGCCTGCGCGATCAGCGACGCTTCGTCGTCGAACGGCATCGCGACGAGCACGGGCCCGAAGATTTCCTCCTGGCAGATGCGCGCGCTGTTCGGCAAGCCTTCGAGAATCGTCGGCTGATAGAAGAAGCCGTGCTCGCGCCCGTCGCCCGACGGCCGCTCGCCGCCGCACAGCAGGCGGCCGCCTTCCTCGAGGCCGAGCGCGACGTAGCGCTCGACCGATTCGCGATGCTTCGCGGTGATCAGCGGCCCCATCTGCGTGTCGGGCCGCGTCGGGTCGCCCACGCGCAGCTTGCGCGCGCCGGCCACCAGGCGTTTCATGAATTCGTCGTACACCGCGCGCTGCACGAACAGCCGCGAACCTGCGATGCACGCCTCGCCCGACGAGCTGAAGATGCCGTACAGCACGCCGTTGACCGCGTGATCGAGATCGGCGTCGTCGCACACGATCGTCGGCGACTTGCCGCCGAGTTCGAGCGACACCGGCATCAGCTTCTCGGCCGCGAGGCGCGCGATGCCGCGGCCCACTTCGGTGCCGCCCGTGAACGACACCTTCTTCACGAGCGGATGACGCACGAGCACGTCGCCGATCACGGAGCCCTTGCCCGGCAGCACGCTCAGCACGCCCTTCGGCACGCCGGCTTCCTCGCAGATGCGAGCCAGCGCGAGCGACACGAGCGGCGTGACCTCGGCCGGCTTGAGCACGACCGCATTGCCGCCGGCGAGCGCCGGTGCGAGCTTCTGCGCGTCGGATGCGATCGGCGAATTCCACGGCGTGATCGCCGCGATCACGCCGATCGGCTCGTACACGCTCATCGTCAGGTAATCGCCGCGCGACGGCGTCAGCTCCTCGTCGAGCGTTTCGAGGCACGCCGCGAAATAGCGGAACGTGTTCGCGGCGCTGGCCACCAGCACGCGCGTCTCGCCGATCGGCTTGCCGTTGTCGCGACGCTGCAGGTTCGCGAGCGCCTCGTGGCGCTGCATGATCAGGTCGGCGATGCGGTACAGCACCTGCGCGCGCTGGTGCGGCTTCAATCCGGCCCAGTCGGCGCGGCGCCACGCGGCGTCGGCGGCCTCGACGGCTTCGGCCGCGTCTTCCGCGTTCGCCGTCGACACTTCCATGTTCAGCGACTGGTCGGCCGGATAGATGCTCGCGTAGGGCGCGCCACGGCCGCGCCGCCACTCGCCGCCGATCAGGATGTTGCCGTCGGGTACGAGGCTCGTATCGAAAGGAGTCATGTCACAAGTCCCACAAATCTGTCTCTGCGCGTCCGCCCTCGCCGTGGCGCGGGCGGACGGTCCAAGGCCCGGTCAGATCACGCAGCGGGCCGCGCGGTTACGCAGCGCGCGGATCGCGCTGAACGCCGTCAGCGCGGACGTCTTCGGGTTGTCGGGCAGCGGCTTGCCGCTCATCTCCAGCGACATCTCGCCGAACGCGCCGCGCGCGGTGAAGCGGTGCACGTTGCGCTCGACCGCCGGATCGGCAATCAGGCGCACGCGCGTCGCGTCGAGGCCGAGGCCCGCGAGCGCGACGGTTGCCGCGACGTTCGCGTTCTTCGGATACAGCCGCGCGGCGTCGCGTGCGGTGCCTTCGAAGATCACCTGTTCCCCGGTCATCGCATGCAGGTCGCACAATGCCTCGGCCGGCGTACCGAGCCAGCCGAGCGGCGGCTTGCGACCGACGTACAGCACTTCGTCGAGACCGCCCTGCTTCGCGGACGCCAGCGCGTCGATGCCGCCGATCGCGCCCGACAGCAGCGTCACTGTCGTGCCGCCCTCGTCGGCCGCCTGCGACAGCAGGTCGAGCAGCGCGAGATCGGACAGTGCGCCGATCGAGGCGACCGCGCAGTCGGTGCCGGCCTTCAGGAGCGGCACGACGTGATCGACGAGCGCGCCGTGACCGGCGCATTCGAGCGCGAACTCGGGGCGGCGGGCCAGTGCGTCGACCGACGACACGACCTCCACCGCGCTGCCGAGCACGCCCTGCACCGCCGCGCGCTGGTGTTCCGGCACGATCACGTGCGCGACGCGCAGCGACGCATCGTGCTCGACCGCGCGGTACACGGCCGCGCCGATCGCACCGAAGCCGATCATCGCGACGTCGACGGGTGCGTGGTCCCGCTTTTGCCCGTTACGCATACTGGCGCTCCGTCGGTTCTTCCTTCTTCACCGGCGGGCCCGCGAAGTTCGATGCGAACGAGCCGACCGACAGCATGTCGACTTCGACCATCACCGGGCCCTCCTGCGCCATTCCTTCGCGCACGATCGCTTCTGCGTCGTCGAGCGACGTGATCCGGTAGTGCGCGAGGCCGAAGCTCGCGCAGAACTGCGCGAAATCGGGCTGGTGCAGCTGCACGAAGCAGCGGCGGCCGCCGTAGTGCGCGTCCTGGATGTTGCGGATCACGCCGTAGCACTGGTCGTTCATCAGCACGATCATCACGTTCGCGTTTTCCTGCACGGCCGTGACGAGCTCGCCGACGTTGACCATCAGGCCGCCGTCGCCGACCAGGCAGACCGTCTTCGCGGCCGCGCCCGCGAGCGCCGCGCCGATGCCCATCTGAATGCCCTGGCCGATGCCGCCGCCGAGCGCATGCACGCCCGAGCGCGGCTCGAAGATCTTCAGCAGGCGGTTGCCCCACGTGCTGTTCGAGATCGTCACGTCACGCACCCAGTTGTAGTCCCGGCCGACGGCGCCCTGCAGCGTGTCGACGAGCTTCTTGTAGGGCCCGAGGCCTTCCGCCACGCTGGCGACGGCCTGCTCGCGCGCCGCCGCGAGATCGGCCGCGAATTGCGGATCGACCGACAGGCGGCCTTCGAGGCGGTCGGCCAGCTCGGCCAGCACGCGCTTCGAATCGCCGTGCACGAACAGTTCGTTGCGATAGCCGCGGTTGTCGGCGAGCGCGTCGGCATCGACGCGGAACAGCGGCTGCGGCAGCGCGAGCTTGTATTTCAGCGTCTCGTTGCCGCGCAGGCGCGAACCGACGACGACGAGCGCGTCGCAGGTCTTGTAGAACGCTTCGACGGCCGCATGCACGTTGAACGCGCCGAGCGTCGCCGGGTGATCCTCGGGCAGCACGCCGCGGCCCTGCACGCTCGTCACGACGCCGAAACCGAGTTTCACGAGGCGCTCGACTTCCGCGCGTGCATGGCGCGCGCCGCCGCCGAGCCACAGCAGCGGACGGCGCTTGGCCGCCAGTGCGTCGGCAAGCTTCGCGACGCGTGCGGAATCGTGCTCGTGCACCGTGACATGCGCCGGCGCGAGGTCCTCCGGCCACTCGATTTCAGCCGCCTGGATGTCGATCGGAATCTCGACCGACACGGGGCCCGTCGGCGCGGTTTGCGCGATGCGCACGGCTTCGCGGATCGTCGGCAGCACGGTTTCGACCGTCCGCACGCGGAACGCGGCCTTCGAGATCGAGTCGAGCATCGACAGCTGGTCGGGGGCCTCGTGGATGTACGCCAGATCCTGATCGAGGTAAGGCGTCTCGATCTGCCCCGTCACGTGCAGCAGCGCGGTGCCGGCCGTCAGTGCCTCGACCATCGCGCCGGCGGCGTTGCCGGCCGCCGTGCCCGTGCTCGTGAACGCGACGCCGAGGCCGCCCGACACGCGGGCCAGGCCGTCGGCCATGTTCAACGCACCGGCTTCACCGCGCGCGCCGACATACCGGATGTTGCCGCGCGAGTTGATCGCGTCGAGGATCGGCATGTTGTGGATCGAGATGACACCGAATGCGGTTTTCACGCCGCACTGCTCGAGAAAGGCGGCAATCAGCTCGCCAACCGTGGTTTTTTTAGACATGGCGTGCAAAGCCTCCAGAAACGTCGATATGGCTGCCCGTCGTGTACGACGACAGATGCGTTGCGAGATAAAACAGTGCCCAGGCGGCCTCGTCAGGCTTGCCGAAGCGATTCAGCGGAATGTTCTTCTTGCGGGCGAGCGCGCCCGTCCAGTCTTCCCAGCTTTCGCCGGGTTGTGCTTGTGTTTCGTAGCGACGGCGCCACTGCCCCGACTCGACGATGCCGATCAGGATCGAGTTCACGCGGATGCGTTGCGGCGCCAGTTCGGTCGCGAGCGACTTCACGAGGCTCAGCACGCCCGCGCGCGCCGACGACGTCGCGACCATGTGCGGCTCGGGCTGCAGCGCGAGCAGCGAGTTCACGCAGGTGATCGTCGGGGCCTGCGCGTCGCGCAGCAGCGGCAGGAACGCACGCGTCGGGCGGATGATACTGAAGTACTTCAGTTCGAGTTCTTCGCGCCATGCGTCGTCGGTCGTATCCGCGAAGGTCGACACGCGGCCCTGGCCGGCGTTGTTGACCAGCATGTCGGCGCGGCCGAAGCGTGCGGATACCGCTTGTGCGAACGCGTTGACATCGGCTTCGTCGAGCACGTTGCAGCGTGCGGTCAACAGTTGCGCATCGGCGTACTTGTCGCGCAGCATCGCTTCGGCGCGTGCAAGGCGGTCGCTGTCGCGGCCGCAGATGGCGACCGACGCACCGGCCTGCAGGAACCGTTCGGCCGTCGCGAGGCCAATGCCGGACGAACCGCCCGTCACTACCGCAACCTGCCCGGTCAAATCGATCTCAATCATCGGAGTCCTAAAGCCTTCATGAACGTATGCTCGTCATCCGAGCGGTAGTTGAGCCGCCGAGACAGTTCCGCCGCCGCGCGCTGCACCTTGTCGATCAGTCCGTCCGCGATCAGCGCCGCGTCGATTTCCGGACGCGGCACCGTCACCGTGATGCACGCGACGATCTTCTGCGTCTCGTTGCGCACCGGTGCCGTCACCACCGAAATCCCGCGCTCGAACGACGAATTGCTGACGCCGTAGCCTCGCAGTGCATCCTCGCGGATCACTTCGTACAGCGCGTCGACCGTTTCCGGCGTCGCGTTCGTCATCCGGTTCAGCGCGCCTTCCGGATACAGCGCGTGCAGCTCCTTCAGCGACAGGTCGCCCATCAGCACATGGCCGTGGGTCGTCGCATGCGCGGGCAGGCGCGTGCCGACGTTCACGCGGATCGAGCTGAACACCGGCGACTGGCTCTGCGCCTTCGCGACGAACACGACGTCGCGGCCGTCGCGGATCACGATGTGCGTCGTGAAGCCGGTCGCATCGCGCAGGCTTTCGATCACCGGCAGGCCGAGGTCGGTCAGCTCCAGCGAGCTCAGGTATTCGAAGCCGAGCCGCAGCACGGCGATGCCGAGCTTGTAGTTGCGATCCTTGTCCGCGCGCTCGAGGAAGCCGAGCGATTCCAGCGTCTGCAGCAGACGGAACACCGTCGTGCGCGGAATGCCGAGCCGCTTCGACAGTTCGGGCGCGCCGAGCACGGGCTCGCGCGGCGAGAATTCGGCGAGGATCCGCAACCCGCGTTCGAGGCCAGGCACCACATAGCCGGCGTCGGACTTCGTGTTGTCGGAAACCGGTTGTTCCAGCGGTTCGCTCATGCCTGCCCCCGCTGTTGGTCGCACTGGCGGCAGAACGTTTCGATCAGCGCGGAATAAACGGCCGGCGCCTCCACGTAGCCGGCATGACCGGCTTGCGGAATCACCTGCAGCGCGACGTGCGCGGCTGCGGCGATCCGCTCGCACGCGGCGGGCGGCGTGATCGCGTCGTTCGCGCCGACGGCCACGGCCGTACGGCCGCGAAAGCCGGCGAGATCGGTGGCGAGATCGGCGTTCGCGAGCAGATGCGTGGCCTGCGCGTAGCCGGCCGGCACGATGCGCGCCATGTTCCAGCGCACCCATGCCTTTGCATCCTCGTTCGCGAAACCGGACAGCATGTTGCCGCTGCGCTGCTCGGCGAGCCCGGCCGGGCCGAGTTCCGCGAGCATCGCGAGCCGCGCGTCGCGGCGCGATTCGCGGGTTTCGGCCGGTGCGCTGCCGTAGCCGCCCGCGGGCGACACGAGCAGCAGGCCGGCGATCCGCGCGGGCATCACACGGGCGAGACCGCCCGCAATGATCGCGCCGAGCGAATGACCGACCAGCACGCAACGATCGATGCCGAGTGCCTCGAGCCACGCGTTCAGCGCTGCCGCGTAATCGGCGGCGGCCGGCGACGCGCCGTGCACGGGCGTCGATACGCCGTATCCGGGTGCGTCCCATGCGAGCACGCGGCGCGACGCGCCGAGCGTGTCGAGCTGGCGGACCCACGATGCGGCGCCCGAGCCGATCCCGTGCAGCAGCACGACGGGCAGCGCACGGCCCGCATGCTGCGCGCCGGCCTCACGGTAACCGATCGTGCCCGCCGCGCCGGTTGCGCAACGCTGCTCGGGAAACCACCCGAGCAGCGCGGCGAACGCCGCGGTGCGGTCGCGTTCACGTTTGTCGATGACACTCATTGCTTTACCGGCTCCGTCTCAACGCTTGATCTTCGCGAGCGGCGAATCGGGCGGATACGTCGGCGTGACCGGCTTCGGCGAACCGAGCATCACGCACATCAGCGCATCTTCCTCGCCGATGTTGATTTCCGTGCGATACACGCCCGGCGGCACCGAGATCAGGTCGCGCTCGCCGAGGACCGCTTCCCACGTCTCGCCGTCGCGCTCGCAGATCACCTTCATCTTGCCGCGCAGCACGAAGAAGATTTCCTCGACGTCCATGTGGATGTGGCTCGGGCCGATGTTGCCGGCCGGGATGACCATCGTCGAGAACGTGAAGCCGCCGGCCGGCACCGTGTTGACGTCCTTCGCGACGCCCGTGCCGCCCGTGCCGACGTAGCGCATCTGCGCACGGCGGTACTTCGGGTCGTAGTCGGCCTGGAACTTCAGCGCGTCCCAGTCGTAGCGCCGCGTCGCGTAACGCGCGACGCGCCCTTCCATCCAGTCGTCGAAGCTTGCACCTTCCGGCTGGTCCCACGACTTGCGTTCGAGATCGGCGTCCGCCATCGTCCTCTCCTTCATTCAGTGTGAAAACATCAATTCATTACGAAGCCGCCGTTCACCGGCAGCAGTTGACCCGTCACGAAGCGCGCGCCGTCCGACAGCAGGAACAGCACGGGGCCCGTGACGTCGTCGGGTACCTGCGCGCGCGTCAGCGCGCGGCCCTGCATATAGAACGCATGACGCTCGGCCGGTACGTAGGCAGTCGCCTCGACTTCGGTGAGCCCCGGCGCGATCGCGTTGACCGTCACGCCGTGCGCGCCGAATTCGCGTGCCTGCGCATGCGTCATCGCGATCACCGCGCCCTTGCTCGCGACGTACGCGAGCAGCTTCGGCGCGCCCCACAGCGCGGTGTCCGACGCGAGGTTCACGATCGCGCCGCGGCCCGACTGCGCGAGGTGCGGCAGCGCTGCATTGCTGACGAGCCACACGCCGCGCACGTTCACGTTCATCACGGCGTCCCACGTCGACACGTCGAGCTCCGTGGACAGCTTGCCGCCCGAGTTCGTGATCGCCGCGTTGTTGATCAGTGCGTCGATGCCGCCGAGCGCCGCCGCGCCCTGCGCGACGAACGCGTCGATGCTGGCCGGATCGGCGAGGTCGAGCGCGAAGAAATGCGCGGCGTGGCCGGCTTGCGTGAGTTCGGCGGCCAGCGCACGGCCCTCGTCGGCGAGCACGTCGCCGAACGCGACCTGCGCGCCGGCTTCGACGAGCGCCTTCACGAACGCCGCGCCGAGCCCGCGCGCACCGCCCGTGACGAGCACGCGGCGCCCCGGCAGCGACACGACCGGAGCGAGCTCAGCCATTCGCGGGCTCCGACGCGGCCTGTGCGGCGCGATGCGCATCGAGTGCGGACAGGTGTTCCTGCGCACGCTGGCGCAGCATCCGGCGCACGCGCGTGATGCCGACGTCGTGCTGGTACAGGTATTCGTGATCGCGCGCGTGCGGCGCGAGGCTTTCGAGGACGTAGCGGTCCTGCTCCAGCACGTCCCAATGCAGGCCTTCGAGGCGGTTGCGATACATGAAGCGCCACACGTCGCGCTGCCAGCCGCTGACCTTGCGCGTCCGCCAGAAATAGACCTGGCAGTTGTCGCCGTCGACCGGCGTCGCGAAGCCGATGATCCCGAAGTTGCCGCCCGGGCCGAACTTCTGCTTGTACGGAATCGCGAGGCGCATCCACAGGCAGCCCGTTTCGCCGAGCTCGACCCAGTCGAAGTTCACGTCGCGCTGGCCGATCTTCTCGAACATCAGGCCCGTTTCCGTCTTGCGCACGCGCATGTCGGCCTGCTTGTCGCCTTCGGCCATCGAGTGCGAGGTGGCGTGCAGATACGCGCCGTGCATCGGATCCATCACGTTGTCGATCGCGTACTGGTAATTGCACTTCCAGTTCGACACGCACAGGAAGTGGCCGTACTCGTCGGCGACCAGTTCCTCGGGCAGGTTCAGCGGCGCCGGCTCGCCGTGCGCTTCGTCGCCGAACCACAGGAAGATCGCGCCGGCCTTCTCTTCGACCGGATACGACTTCACGCACTTCGTGCCTTCGAGCGGACAGTTCGACACGGCCGGCACGCGGTTGACCGTGCCGCCGCCGTCGACCTCGATGCCGTGATACCAGCACGCGATGTTGCCGCCGAGGTTCCAGCCGAGCGACAGGCGCGCGCCGCGGTGCGGGCAGCGATCTTCCAGCGCATGAACCTTGCCGTCGTGATCGCGCCACAGCACGATCTGCTCGGACAGGCGCGTGAGGCCGACGGGCGCATTCGACACCTGCCAGCTCGGTGCAACGGGGTACCAGTAGTTCTTGATGCCGCGGTCGAGATAGTCACGGACCGGGTCGTGTTGGACTGCGTGTTGTACGGGGGACGTCATCAGTGTGCTCCGGATGCGGTTGTCGGGTCGGCGCTCAGGCGCGCGGCGCGGTCGGTACGCTCATTCCGCCAGCGCGGCCATTTCGGCGCGGAAGCGCTCCGCGGTCCACGCGGTACCGTCCGGTGCGCGGAAGCCGATGCGGTTCAGGCCCGCGACGACATCGTCCAGCTCGGTTGCGCCGCTCTCGAACACGCGTTCGAGCGCATCGCCGAGGTCGTTCTCGTACTGCGTCGGTGCGGCCTTGCGGTTCTGCCAGACCTGGTTCTCGACCTGGCCGGGGACCTCGATCTGCCCCTTGCCCGCGACGTTGTTCGGCTGCGGTGCCACCCACGGCTTCAGGAAGGGATTGAAGTTGACCGTCGCTTCTTTCATGTCATTCCACCTTTACTTGGATTTCTTCACCGGCGAGGCGCACCGCGTACTGCTTCAGCGCGCGTCCACCCGGACCCTTCAGGCATGCACCCGTCCTGATGTCGAACACGGCTTCGTGCAGCGGGCATTCGACCGTGCCTTCGTCGACGAAGCCCTGCGTCAGCAGCGCGTATGCATGCGGGCACACGTTCTCGAGCGCATACACGTCGTCGCCGACGCGGTAGATCCCGATTTCCACGCCGTCGGTCCGCTTGAACTCGATCGGCGTGTCTTCCGACAGCGCGCCGGCGTGACCGGCGCAAATCCATTGCTCAGACATCTCACACCCTTCCTTCTGATCGACTCTCGGTTTGTTCCGATTTGTTCCATATTCGGAACAGCAGTTTATGTATGGTGATTATAGAAGTGACTTTCCACGAGTAAAACAAAAAGCTGCATGTCCTAGGGAAAACACTGACCGCCTGGTCGGCAATCGCTCTCGACTACCTTGTCGAATGTAATTTTTTGTTTTACTGCGGGGATTTATCGTCTTTTTCGAGACATGCGGCACCAATGCCGGGCATCGGCACGAAGCCCTTCCGTCCCGAAAAATTTATTTTTGATCCGGCGCTTGACGCCTCTATACTTCATTCCACCAGAGGCACATTGTTCCTTATATGGAACATACGAATGCCCGCCAGATGGCGCATCCCTGCGCGACGGACGGCCGTCCCCGCGCACGACGCCACGGCACGTTTTCATCAGGTTGGAGATTCAGGAGATCAAATGATCAAGCAAGCGGTAGCAGCAGCAGTGATCGGATTGGGCGCCGCGTCGGGCGCATGGGCGCAGAGCAGCGTGACGCTGTACGGCAGCCTGGATGCGGGCGTCGCCTACGTGAACAACGTCGGCGGCCATGCAAAGTGGGCGATGATCCAGGGCAACACCCAGCCCGACCGGTGGGGCCTGAAGGGCAAGGAAGATCTCGGCAGCGGCCTGTCGGCGATCTTCCAGCTCGAAAACGGCTTCTATACGAACAACGGCCAGTTCGCGACCGCGAACACGATCTGGAACCGCGCGGCATTCGTCGGCCTCAGCTCGGACCGCTACGGCACGCTGACGCTCGGCCGCCAGACGCCGCTGTCGTTCGACTATCTCGATCCGCTCAGCACGGCCTATCTCGCGTTGAGCTGGTACGCGTTCCACCCCGGCAACATCGACGGGCTCGCCGCGACCGGCAACGTGCCGTACAACAACGCGATCAAGTACCGTTCGCCGGCCTTCGCGGGCTTCTCGGCCGCGGCCACGCTGGCGCTCGGCAACACGACGAACTTCTCGACCGGCAAGTCGGTCGGCGTCGCGCTGAACTATGCGAACGGGCCGTTCAAGGCGTCGGCCGTGTACTCGAGCGAGCACGACCGCTCGATCCTGATCGGCCAAACCGGCATCACCTCGTTCCAGGGGCAGAACACCGCGAACGGCTATCTGGCGAACAAGGTGGAGAACATCGGCGCGGGCGCGTCCTACCAGTTCGGCGACTTCCTCGTCCATGGCCTCTACACGCGCACGAAGATGCAGTCGAACGGCTTTTCGGATACGTTCCAGAGCTACGACGCGGGCGTGAACTACCGCAGCAGCGTGTTCAACACGATCGCGGGCGGCGCGGCGACGACGACACTGGCCGGCCGCCGCTGGACGCAGGTCGAGCTCGGCGACATCTACGCGCTGTCGAAGCGCACGCAGCTCTATGCGAACGTGCTCTACGAACACGGTTCGGGCGGCGCCAAGGCTGCATTCTTCACGGCCGGCGTGTCGAGCACCGCGAACCAGGTGATCGTGCTGACCGGCATCCACCACTCGTTCTGAGCGGTGCCGGGCATCCGGTGCCGGAAATGAAAAGAGCGGCCCCCTTGGGCCGCTCTTCTTCGTTTGCAATGCCGCGTGCAGCGGCCCGTCCGATAGGTGGGCGTCAGAACATCGCGACCTTGTGGCGCGCATGCGCGAACGTCGGGTCGCTTTCGAGCGGACGGTAGTTCAGCCGCTGCGACAGGTCGACCGCCGCGCCGCACACGGCTTCGACGAGCCGCTCCTTCTCGCCGGCCTCGCCGATCTCCGAACGCGGTACCGTCGCGGTGATCGCCGCGACGATCGAGCCCGACTGATCGCGCACGGGCGCCGTCACGGCGGAAATGCCGCTCTCGAATGCCGCCTCGCTGACCGCATAGCCGAGCCGCGCGTAGTGGCGCACGCGTTCATACAGCTCGTCGACGCTGCCCGGCGTGCGTTCGGTGAACTGCTCGAGTTTTTTCTCCGGATAGAGCTGACGTAGCGCATCGCGCGTCAGGTCGCCCATCAGCACGTGGCCGTGCACGGTGGCGTGCGCGGGCAGGCGCGTGCCGACGTGCACTTTCACCGAACCGAACATCGACGTATTGCTCTGCGCCTTCGCGACGAACACGACGTCGCGCTGGTCGCGGATCAGCAGGTGCGTCGACAGGCCGGTCGCATCGCGCAGCCGTTCGAGCACGGGCGTGCCGAGATCGGTCAGTTCGAGCGAATTCAGGTATTCGAAGCCGAGCCGCAGCACGCCGACGCCGAGCCGGAAATAGCGGTCGCCGTTCACGCGCTCGAGGAAACCGAGCGCCTCGAGCGTCTGCAGCAGGCGGAACGTGGTCGTGCGCGGAATGCCGATGCGCTTCGACAGCTCCGGCGCGCCGAGCACGGGCTCGCGCGCGGAGAATTCGGCGAGGATCCGCAGCCCGCGTTCGAGCCCCGGCACCAAGTAGGACGAAGCGCCGCCGGACGATTCGTCGTCGCCAGGCGGCGCCGGATCGGGTGCGCCGCTCATCGTTGTCTTGACCATGTGGACATGGACGAAAGGAAATCAGTCACGGAACAGGTCATGGATCATCGTGGATAGTCAGTCATGCTACCTCAGCGCGCGCGCCGGATCGCACCGGCACGCATCGCCGCGATGCAGCATGCGCTGCCACGCCGCCATGCGGTGTCATTCAAGGTCGAGAGGATAGCAGCGTTGGACGGCGCGACGCCATGCGGAAATGGCCGGACGACGGGCCGGCGCCCGCCTGGCCGAACGGTGCGGCCGGCCCGTGCCCGGCATGGCGCGCCGGTGCACCGGTGTGCCTACAGGCGCGACAAGTAGACGCGAAGGCTCGCGCGGTCGTAGGTGAAGCCGCCGGCCGGGTCCCGCTCCAGCACCCGCGCAAGATCGACCGCATACATCCAGCCGCTGCCGAGCAGGCCGCCGTTGATCGCGCGGATCCGGCTGCCGCCGACGGCGATCGCGGCATGAAACACGTTGCCGTTCCGGGAGAAGCCGACCGCGGTGCCCGCCGGAATGCTCGCACGCCCATCCCACTGATCGCCGGTCTCGAAATTGAAGCGCGGCTTCCACAGCTGGCCGATCGTGTCGAGCAGCGTGCCGGGCGAGATCAGCGCGTCGGCGCGCAGCAGATACCGGACATAGGCCGCGGCGTCATAGCAGACGCCGCCGGATACGTACTCGTTGATGTTGGCCATCCCGAACATCAGCGCTTGCGCGTGTTTTTGCCGTTCGCCGAGGCCGGATTGGGCGACATGCCCGCCTAGCTGGGTCAGTTGCATGGATAGCTCCTTGTGAGGAAGACGGACACCATCGTCCCGCCAACGCAATAACCTCGTATCTTATTACGATATCCACCGGCGTCGACCAGGCTCCGGGCGTCTCGTTACGGCGCGCGTGCCGCCGCCGGTGACGACGCCGGATCGACTGCCTGCGCATCGGGATTCGGCGCAAGCCGCAAACGCACGCGCAGCGGCTGCAGCATGTCGGGCGGCGGCGGCTCCGCCAGCGGGCCGGCCGTGAGCAGCTGCCGCAGCGTCGCGTCCGCATCGGGATCGCCGAGCGACGCGAACTCGACGCGCGTGACGGCGCCGTTCGCACCGATCCACGCGCGCACGACGATCGCGGGCGGCGGCGCATCGGCACGCGCGTTCAGCACGCGTGCTTCGAGATAGCGGTGCAGCCGGTCGGCTGCCGCGCCGTCCGCCTCGAGCCACGCCTGGAACTGCTGCCCGGCGAGCTGGCCATAGCGGATCCACGTGGCCGGCACGTCGGCGGTTTGCGCGACGGCGGGCGCGGCCCCCGCGACCAGCGCACACGCCACGACGATTCCCCTCAGCCATCCGGATGCGCCCCGCTCCTGCATTCGCTTCATCCCGCCTCCGTTTTCAATCGCGCGCGCGCGCCGCCCGGCCGCGCCCGCTCACCCGATCTCGATCGGCACATACAGCCGCGTGCCGCCGCGCTGGACGAGCAGCGCGACGTTGCCGTGCGCGGCGTCGATCTCGGTCATCAACGCGCCGATGCTCGCAACCGGCGTGCCGTTGACCGACAGCACGACATCGCCGGGCTGCAACCCGGCACGCGCAGCCTGGCCGCTCGCCTGTTCGACGACGAGCGCCTGGCCGACGCCGAGCCGCTGGCGCTCCTGCTCGGTCGCCGCGCGCAGCGCGAGCCCGAACCGTGCGGGCCCCTGTTCGCCGCCTGCCGACGCCGTGCCGCTGTCGAATGCACCGACCGTCGCGGTCACGTGCATCGCGCGGCCGGCACGCCACACGAGCAGGTCGGCCTGCCGCCCGGCCCGCATGCCGGCGACCGTGCCGAGCAGGTCCGCGGATTCGGCCACCGGCTTGCCGTCGACTGCGAGCACGACGTCGCCGGCCTGCAATCCTGCATGCGCGGCCGGGCCGTCCGGCTCGACCATCGTGACCAGCGCGCCGTCGGGGCTGGCGAGGCCGAACGAGCGCGCGAGCGCCTGGCTCACTTCCTGCAACGCGACGCCGAGCCGGCCGCGCGTGACCTTGCCGGTGCGCAGCAACTGGTCCTTCACGTCGAGCGCGATATCGATCGGAATCGCGAACGCGAGCCCCTGGTAGCCGCCCGTCTTCGAGAAGATCATCGAGTTGATCGCGATCACGCGGCCGCCGAGGTCGAACAGCGGGCCGCCCGAATTGCCGGGATTGATCGGCACGTCGGTCTGGATGAACGGGATCGCGCGCTCGCCGGGCAACGAACGCGATTTCGCGCTGACGATGCCCTGCGTGACCGTGTTCGCGAACCCGTACGGCGAGCCGATCGCCATCACCCAGTCGCCGACTTCCGTGCGCGCGGGGTCGCCGGTCGCGACGACCGGCAGGTCGTGCGCGTCGATGCGGATCACCGCGACATCGGACACGGGATCGCTGCCGATCACGCGCCCCTTGAACTGCCGCTTGTCGGTCAGCTTCACGTCGATGGCGACGGCGTCGCCGACCACGTGCCGGTTGGTCAGGATCACGCCGTCCGCACTGACGATGAAGCCTGAGCCGAGGCTCACTTCCTCACGGTTGCCGATCACGCGCCGCGCGAGAAACGGCGCGAGCGGATGATCGGGCGCGATGCCGGGCGGCAACTGGATGCCCATCTGCGTGACTTCGCGCGTGACGCTGATGTTGACGACGGCCGGACCGACACGCCGGACCAGCGCGGCGAAGTTCGGCAGCGCGACGGTCGGCGGTGTCGCACCGGGCTGCGCGGCGCGCTCGGCCGACCGTGCCGGCGCACAAGTACAAGCGCACGCGAATGCGAGCATGCCTGCCATTGCCCGCAGCACCATCGCCCGGCCCGTCTGCCTGACCGCTCTCATGTCGCTGTTCCTCGTCGGTTCCGGCCAATCGCGCGGCGCGGACATCACTTCGGCGGCACCGCGACTGGCGCATCGGGCCGCTGCGGCGTGATCGACCGGCCCCAGTTCGTGCCGAAGCGGTTCCGTTCGGTCGACAGGTTGAACGTGCCGAGACGGTTCGACGGCTGCTTCGACAACCGCTCCGAATCCGTTTGCGATGCGCCCGCCTGCGGCTCGGCCGTCGGCTTCAGCTGCTGACTCAGGCAGTCGTACGACAGCGCGCGCTTGCCGTCGACTTCCGCATCGACGCACACCGGCTTCGCCGCCGATCCGGCACTGGCCTGCGCCGGTGCGTGGCCGCCCTGCGCGTGTGCGCCGGCCGCCAGCAGCAGGCAGACGAGCGTCGCGAATCCGTTTCGTCGCACCTTCATCCGCGCCTCCTTCAGTGATGTCATCGCGCCGGCGGCCGCACTCACACGCTCGCGCCCGGCGCCTGCGCACGCGCGAGGAAACGCTCGAACGCCGCGCGCTCGGCCGCGTCGACGGCCGGTTCATGTGCGTCGGCGTGCTGCGCCCACGCGTCGCGCATACCGTCGACCGGCTGCCACGCGTGCACCTGCGCACCGGTCGGATACGGCGTCACGAGCGGCTCCCGATAGTCGACGCGAAACAGCGGCGGCGCGGTGCTGCCGGCCGTCCACAGATCGCCGACGTCACGCACGCTCGCGTCGAACCAGAACCGCACCCATCGCACCGTGGGCGCGCGCGCGTCGTCGGCCGGCGCAGCGGCGCCCGACACCTCCGGCACGCGCAGGAAGCCGGCCAGCACGAGCAGCACGGCCGCGAGATCGTCGTCGCGCAGCATCCGGTACGACCAGAGATCCGCGACATCCACGCACGCGATCACCGCGATGAAGCGCCCGATCGTCAGCGCGGGACACGCGCGCCGCATCAGCGCGTAATGGCGCGGCCACTGCGCGACGAAACGCTCGCGATGCACCGCCGCGACCTGCACGTCGCGCGCCGCGCGGATCGTCAGCTCGTCCGGTTGATACTGGCGGGTCGTGAGCACGCACTGCGCGGAACAGCGCGCGCTCCGGTGCCGCGCATAGCCGCCCGCGCCGGGCAACGGCTCCAGTGCGCCGAAGCACAGCGGGCAATGCGTCGGCCACTCGCCGGGCCGGCCCGGCCACGGGTTCGCCTTCGGCATGCGCGGACGGTCGGTGGCGGCCGCGCGACGCCGCCCCGGCGTGCGCGCGTCGGGCACCTCGACGCGCGGCGTCGAACGGACGGTTGCCATGGGCGCGCCTACCGGGCGGACGCGAGCGCTTTCTTCAGCGCGTCTTCGTTGATCGGCGCGTTCGCGGCCAGCTTCGCGAGATACGCCTGGGCATTCTGCTGCGTGCGCTGCGCGCGCAGCATCGCGCGCAGTTGCTCCTTCACGTCGGCCAGCGGGCGCGGCGCGGCTGCGCGTATCTCGATCAGCTTCACGACGTGAAAGCCGGACGGCGTCTGGATCGGCGCGGAGACCTGGCCCGGCTTCAGCGCGTCGGCCGCCTGGCGGACCGCCGGCACCATCAGCTGATCGGGCACGAAGCCGAGATCGCCGCCGTTCGCGGCGCTCGCCGTGTCTTGCGAATTCGCCTTCGCCAGCGCCGCAAAATCGCCGCTGCGTGCCCGGCTCGCGAGATCGGCCGCCTGCTTGCGCGCCTTATCGAGCGTCGCGGCGTCCGCGTTCGGCGGCACCGCGATGTAGATCTGCGCGACATGCAGCGCGCGCGGCGCCATGAACGCCGCGCGGTTCTTGTCGTACGCGGACTGGAGCTCCGCGTCCGACGGATAATCGGCCGCCGGCGCGTTCACCGACGCCAGATAGCTGCGCACGACGATGTCGCGCTGTGCTTGCTCGACGGCCGACTGCACCTGCGCCTGCTTGTCCCAGCCCTTCGATTTCGCCTCGGCCAGCACGGCCTTCTGCGCGAGTGTCGAACGCACGACCTGGTCCAGCGCCGCCGGATCGGCCGCGAGGCGCTCGCGCCCTTCGGGGCCCACCGTCTTCAACAGCGCCGCGAAGTCGGCCTGCGTGACGGACGCCTGCGCGGCGTTCGCGATCACGTCGTCCTGGGCATGCGCAACGAACGGCGCACCCAGCACGAGACTGCCTGCCACCATCGCCCGCATCTTCATTTTCGTCATCATGGTTCGACTGCCCTCTGGATTGCTCTCTTGAAATGCGGACGCCGCATCAGCGCGCGCCCGTCAGCGTCACGCGCAGGACGAGCGGTTGCGCCATCCCGCGCGGCGGCGCCAGGCCGACCGCCCTGCCGACGAGCGCAGCGTGCAGCGCGGCGTCGAGCGCCGCTGGCCCGGCCGCCGCGCTGTCGGCGCGCGTCACCCGCCCGCGCCGGTCGAGCCATGCACGCACCGGCAGCACGGGCTCGGCGTCGCCGGCATCGGCCAGCGCATCGGCCCAGCGCTCGACATCGCCGCGCAGGCGGCTCGCGGCGACATCGTCGCCATCGAGCGCCGTCTGAAACCAGCGCGCCGTATGTTGCGCATAGTCGCCCCACGCGGCGGGCGCATCATGCGCGGCCGTCGCGCCGGATCGCGTGCGGCCCGGCAGCCACGCGCGCAGCGCGGCGCCGATCCGGCGCGCGACGATCATGATTGCGCAGCCGCCTCGATCCCGGCCGCGGCGGAAGTTGCCGCCTCGCCGTGCCGTTCGCCCGCCGCCGCACGCGCCGCCGCTTCCTGCTCGGCCATCGCGGGACGATTGCGCAGGTGCAGCAGGAACTCCTGGATCAGCCGGTCCCACAGCTCGATCGTCGAACGCAGGTAGCGTTCCGACACGCCGCCCGCGACGACGACGTCCATCTCCAGCGCGAGAAACTGCCCGTGGCTCGCGAGACGCGCAAAGCGCTTGGTGCGGTTCCAGTCCGCGACGAGTTCGGCGGGCAGTTCGCCCTGCACCTGCAGCACGCACGACAGCGTGTAGTCGATGTACGGCAGTGCGGCGAGCTGCGTATCGGCACCCTGCGGCGCAAGCGGCGCTGCCGGGTTGCCGAAGCGCACCGCAAAGCCGATGCCCTGGCTCGCGCTCATCAGTTGCACCGTGCCGTTCTGCTCGGCCGCCGTCACGCGGTAGCCCGCGCGGCGCAGCACGTCGGCCAGGCGATCGGCGCTGATCGCTTCGATCGGCGCATCGTGTGCCGTGCGTTCGTCGCCGGCGTTCGGTTGCTTGTCTTGCATGTCGGTGTCCCCCGTATTCGACGAATCGATGAATTTCAATGACGTGCCCGGCTGCCCGCTCACGGTGCGCTTGCAGCCGATGCCGGTGCCGCGGCGGCCGCACGTGCGGCCGGGTCGTACTTGCCCGCATACAGCGCATCGCCGTAGCGTTGCGCGAGATCGTCGTACTTCACGCGCGCCGACTGCGCGAACGGCTGCCGCGACGAGAAGAACGTGCCGATCCCGACATGCTCGTACGCGTCGAGAATCTCGTGCCCCACGCGATACAGCTCGGCATTGTGTGCCTGGCAGGTTTTCAATTGCGTGTCACGCGCGGCGGCATCCTTCTGCAGCTGCGTGTGCTGCGCATCGCGGGCGCGCGACACGGCGAGCAGGTCTTCGTAGGACGCCTTGTATTTCGCGAGCGACTTCGCATCCTGCTCGCGGCCGGCCCGCTCCTGCGCGAGCGCGCGCTTCGTGGCCGCCTCGGCGCCCGAGTCGCCGCGGGCCGCCGCAAGCTGGCCCTGCATCGCCTTCAGTTGCGCGAGCGCGTCGTCGCGCTGCTTCTCGGCCGCCGCCTTGTCGCTCTGCAACTGCGCCTGGCCGTCCTGCAGCTGGCGCAGCTCCTGCACGGTCGAGCGCAACTGGCTGCGCAGCTTGTCCTCGATGCTCTGCGCGTGCGCGCCGCCGGCCGCGAACAGCAGCGCGCCGGCCACGGCGGCCGCCAGCATCGTGCGAGTGGTCGTGTTCATTCGCGGCTCCGGTCAGAAGCGAGCATTGAGCTCGATCTGCAGCACGTCGATCGACACCGGCGGCCCGTACACTTCCTTCGAGCTCAGGTAGCGGGCCGACACCCACGTGTCGCGCGCGACCGCATACGCGGCACCGATCACGTAGCCGCGCGCGTTGGTGCCGCCGAGATGGAAGTCGGGATCGTTGAACGCGTCGAGCACGGCGTCCGGCTGCAGGTACTTGTACGCGATCGAGAAATTCCACTGGCCCTTCTCGCGCGGCTCCGGCTCACCGACCGTCGCCTTCGCGAGGAAGCCGCTCGGGCCGCTGCGGTAGTCGGCACGCGTCGCGTTCACCGACGTCGATTCGTAGTTGTTGACCGGCAGCGAGGCCGCCGCGAACGCCTTGTTGTCGTTGTACGCGAGGTTGCGCACGTATTCGCCGTCGAGCCGCAGCTTGAAGCGGTCGGCCACCACCGTGTCCCACTGCGCCTTCAGGTCGAGCAGCCGGTAGTTGTAAGCGAGCCCGAACAGTTGCGGCTGCGGCGTCATTCCCGGCGCGAGGTTCGGGTTCTGCACGATGTTGCGCAGCGCGATCAGCGTGTTGCCGCCCTGCATGAACGTGGGCGCCTCGTTGTCGGTACTGCAGCTCGTCGGGCCTTGCCCCAGCGCGCACGGCGACGACAGCGTGCCGCGCATGTTCTGGAAGTCGTAGTACGCGACCGCGCCGCGCAGCCGGTTCTTCGCGTCGATCTTCCAGTCCGCGCCGAACTGCGCGCCGAACATCCACTTCGTGTCGCTGCCGGCCTTTTCGGTGCTGTTCGACGGGAAGTTCTCGCTCGTGTACTGGATCGGGAACACGCCGAGCGTGCCGAACAGCGTGACGTCCGGATTCCACGGCAGCGCATGGCGCAGGTTCGCGGCGAGCCCGTCCATCATCAGGTCGTCGGAGAACACGAGATCCGACTTGAAGAACGGGTTGTCGAAACGGCCGGCCGTCAGGTTCAGCCACGAGGTCGGCTTGTACGCGAAGAACGCCTTGTTCAGCCAGATGTTCTTCTTGCCCCAGCCGCCGCCGGCCGTTCCCGTCGTGGAAACCGGGCCGTTGTCGTTGCCGCTCGCGAGCTGGAGGCCGGCCGTCATTTCGTCGGACAGCGTCGCCGTCACGCCGAGCCGTGCGCGGTAGCGCAGCAGGTTGTTGCGGTTCTGCGTCGTGTTCTGCGTCGGCAGCTGCGTCGTGTTGGTGTTCGGGTTGATGTCGAACCCGCCGCCCTGGTTGATCGCCGCGAAATTCGTGACGTTGTTCGCGTTGCGGCTGCCGTAGAAGTGATATTCGTCGCGCACGCGCAGGTCGCCGTCGAGCTTGATGCGCGACACCCAGTCGGGGAACGTGTTCGGCTGCGCCCAGTTCTCGGCCTTCGCCTGCGCGATCACTTCCTGCTTCACCTGGTCGCGGATCTGGTCGCGCACGAGCTGCGGCACGTACGGCACCGCGACGTCGCCCGGCTGCGTCGGCGGGTTGACCACGCCGCCCGCCATGACCGGTGCGCCCGACGCGCGCGCCGACCTCGCCTGCACGGCTTCCGTGCGCGCCTCGCTGATCAGCTCATTGGCGTTCTGCTGCGTGAGCACGCCGCGCTTCACGAGCAGGTTGATCAGGTTGATCACCACGCTTTCCGTCGGCGCGGCCTTCCCCGATGCCGCCTGCGCTTCGAGCGATTGCCCGTGCGCGGCAGACGTGCACGTCAGCCCGAGCGTCAGCACCGCCGCGCCGACACGCGACAGGCGCGCGGGCAGCGCGCCGTTGCGGGGCACCCCACCCCGTTCGTTCATCTTCCGAATCATCGAAGCACTCCGAACAATTTTCGTTTCTTTTCCGGCAGCATCCGTGCGACGGCGCTGCCCCATGATTCTTGCGTGGTCTCTCTCGCGCATCGTCATGCCGGCTTGCGGCCCTGGAGCCTGACGAGCACCGGATACGTCGTCGCCGGCGGCGGTACTTCATCGACCCGGCCGAGCGCCTCCACCGCCGCGACGACGGCCGTGTCGATCTTCGCGTCGCCGGTCGACTGCGCGATCGTCACCTTCGTGATCCGCCCCGACGCATCCATCCACAGGTTCAGGCTGCCCGCGAAACGCGCACCGCCGGCGTCCTGCACTCCCTTGTCCTGCTCGATCGCGCGCTGCAGCACGTACACCATGTATTGCGCGTAGCTCGCATTGCCGAACTTGCCGCCTCCGCCGCTGCCAATCATTCCCGAGCCGTCGCCCGCGCCGATGCCGAAGCTGTCGGTGCCGGCCTGCGCATCGGCATTCATCGTCATCTGCTTCGGCTGGTTGTCCGACGGCTTCGGCGCCTCGGACGGCTTCGGCGCGATCGTCGGCCGCTCGACCGGCGTCTTGACCTCTTCCTTCACCTTCTCGGGCGGCGGCTTCTGCTTCGGCGGCGGCGGGGGCGGGGGCGGCGGCAACGGGATCACCGTCGTCACCTGCGGCGCGCTCACGCGCTTCACGCCCGCAGTATCGCCAGCGAAATGCCAGATCAGCGCGGCCAGCCCCGCGAGCACGAGCGCGATCGCCACCGGCTTCACGAAGCGGCCGGGGCCTTTCTGCGGCGGGCCGCCGTTATAGGTCATTTCCATCGCGCTAGCCGCCCTGCTTCGCCTTGCCGGTCACGAGCCCGACCTGCGACAGGTCGAGGCGGCGCAGCAGGTCGAGCACGTCCATGACCTTCTGGTACTGCACGGCCGCGTCGCCCTTCAGCACGATCGGGAATTCCGGATTGGTTGCCTTCTCGGTGCGCAGCCGGCTTTCGAGCTCGTCCATCGTCACCGGGTACGCGTCGAGGAACACCTGCCCCGAATCGGCGACCGTGATCGCCTTCGTCTTCGGCTTCGCGAGACTCGCGGACGAGCTCGCCTTCGGCAGGTCGACCTTGATGCCCTGCACCGACGCGGTCGTCATGATGATGAAGATGATCAGCAGCACGTACGCGAGGTCGAGCATCGGCGTGATGTTGATGTCGTCGTACGGCTTGTCGTCGTCCTGAACCTGCATGGTGGTCTCCTGCGTGCGGTCAGTCGGCCAGCACCGCGTGATCGGGCGCGCGATGGGCTTCGGCGAGGCGCGTGACGAATTCGTCGACGAACACCTGCATGTTCGCCGTCACGTTCTTGTTGCGGATCAGCAGGTAGTTGTAGCCGAACAGCGCCGGAATCGCGACGAACAGGCCCGTGACGGTGGCGAGCAGCGCGGCCGCGATACCCGGTGCGATCGCGTTCACGTTCACGTCGCCGGCCGCCGCGATCGCCGCGAACGTGATCATCACGCCCACCACCGTGCCGAGCAGGCCGAGGAACGGGCCGCCCGAGATCGCGATCGTCAGCAGCACCATCGATTTCGACAGCCGCTGGTTCTCGCGCACGAGCGTCGCGTCCATCGACGCGCGGATCGCCTCGATCGATTCGGACGTGATCACCGTGCGGCCGTTGCCGTCCACGCGGCTGTGGATTTCATGCACGCCGGCCTTGTACAGCCGGTACAGCGACGACTGGTACAGCCGGCGGCCGTCGGCGCTCGCTTCGTCGACATGCGCGAGACCGACCAGGTGGCGGCCGGCCACTTCGCGAAAGCGCTGCACGAAATACTGGTTGGCCTTGTCGACCGTGCCGACGTAGCGCGCCTTCGTCCACATCACGATCCACGACACGAGCGCCATGCCGAGCAGGATCGTGATCACGACCCACGCGTCGACGGTCACCGACTGCACGATCACGCCGAAGTAGCCGAAGCCGAAGCCCGACTGCTTCTCGTCGGCGCCGTACGCGACGAGCTTCGATTCCGAGCCCTGCGCGAGCGCGTCGACGGCGATCGCGGCCGGCGAGCGTGCGATCTTCGACAGGCGCAGTTCGTCGAGTGCACCCGAATAGGCAGCGAAACCGGCCGGCGCGCCGCCGACGTCCGCGCCGATCGTCGCCGCACCGTTCAGCGCGGGCAGCGTCGCCGCGACCTGCGCGGCCTGCTTGCCGTTCACGTAGACGGTCAGGTTCTTGCCGTCGGCCGTGACCGCGAGGTAGGTCCACTGGTTCGCGGCGACCGGCGGTGCGGCCGGCGTGCGCACCGGCGCCGGATTGCCGGCCGCGCCGGCGACTTCCGCGAACGGCACGCCGTTGTCGAGGCCGATCAGCAGCGCGTTCGCGCCGTCACGACGGCTGTACAGCAGCGTGTTCGCGGCCAGCGCCGACGGCTTCACCCACGCGCTGAACGTGAAGCTGCCGCCGGCCGGCACATTCAGCGACGCGCTGGCAGGCAGCGTCAGCGAACCCGTACCGTCGAACCGCGCGCCCTTGCCGACGATGCCGTCCTCGACCGTGCGGAACGACGCGTTCTGCGCGTGGTTGCCGTACGCGGTCGCATCCTTCGGCGGTCCGCCGGCCGCGCCGTTGAAGTGGTAGACGAGCGTGTAGTCGGCATCGAACGTCTCGGCCGGTCGGCCGCCGTCGGGCGCCTTCTTGTTGCCGTAGTACATCCAGATCGACTCCGCGGCGCCGGCCGGCATCTTCGGCACGTCGACCCAGATCAATGCGACGCCGAGCACGGGATCGTATTGCTCGACGTGGAAATTCAGCGGCGTCTTGTCGTCGGCGGCGACGAAGCGGATGTCGGCGCCGTTGTCGGCCAGCCCGTCGAACTGGAAGTTGCCGGAATGCAGGCGGATCAGCAGCGGCACGCGGCCGGCCGACTCCGCCAGGTTCGCGCCTTTCGCGCTCGCGTCGATCGTGATCGCCTTCCGGTACGACCAGTCGTTCTGCCACCATGCGTTCGCGATGCCGGGCAGCACGCCGAGCATCACCGCCAACAGGAAAAACAAGACTCGCTTCACGATCCACTCCCCGAATGGGCGGGCGCCGCGCTCGTCGCATCGCCCCGCCACGATAGAAAATCCGTCAGAACCCCAGCCTCACGTAGAAATCGAACCGCGGGCTGTACTGCCGCGTATAGACGCCCGCCTTCAACGGCCAGCCGGCCTCGAAATCCGCGCTGGCGTACTTCATCAGCTGCAGCCGCGTGCCGACGCCGACGCTCATCAGGTTGAAGCGCGACGTCTGCTCCGGCAGCGGGCTCAGCAGCCACAGGTGCGCCGCGTCGAAAAATGCATGGAAGCGCCACTCGTTCAGGCGGCTGCCGACCGCGCCGCCCAGCCATTTCGCGAGCGACGGGCTGCGCAACTCGAGCGACGCGATCACGCCGCTGTCGGCCGTGTTCTCGGCCTGCATGTAGCCGCGCACGCTGTTCATCCCGCCCGCGGCGAACTGCTCGCTCGACACGAGCGGCGAGTTCGAGATCTGTGCGTTCACGTGCGCATTGGCCTGCATGTCGTTCGCGAAGCGCTGCGTGTGGTTCACGTCGAACTTGCCGTACACGAAATCGGGCGTCGCGTTGTAGCGCTTGTTGTCCCATGCGCCCCAGTCGCTGCCGAGGCCGCGGATGTTCGTCGTCAGCGACGCGGAGAACGAAGTCTGCGAATTCTTCAGGCTCAGCTGGCCGTTGTACGACAGCGTGACCGGCACGTACGTGAGCGGTGCCGTCGAGCCGCCCTGGCCCGGCAGCGACACGTCTTCGTCGTAATGCTTGCGGTCGATCTCGATGCTGACCGAGTGCGCGTAGGTCTCCGTCGCCGGCAGCGAATAGATCGCGGTGAAGCCGTACGTGGTGCCCTTGCCGAGCACGTTGGTGTTGCCGACCGATGCGACGTTGCTGTCCGAATGCACGACCGTCGCGAGGAAGCTCCAGCGCGAATCCTTGATCGGCGCGAGATACGAGAACGCGTAGACGCGCGCATCGTTCGGATGCTGCGGCGCGATCACATAGGTGCCGGAAATCACGTGGCCGAGCTGCCAGAGATTCGAATAGCTGAGGCTCGCGGTCGTGCGCAGCGTCGACGTGCCGGGGCTGTTGTCGTTGTTCAGTTCAAGCGAGCCGTGCAGCGGGCTGTGATCGTCGACCTTCAGGTCGACGTCGACCGTCTGCGGCAGCGCGCCCGGCTTCAGCACCGGAATCACCTGCCGGTCCGCCGAGCGGTTCAGGTCGGTGAGCTGCTGCTGCGCCTGGTTGAAATCGGGCACCTGGCCCTCGGCCAGTGCGGGCACCGCGTCGCGGATGTTCTGCGGCGAGTTGTACTTCGCGCCGTCCACGCGCAGGCGACCGACTTTCGCCTCGGTCACCTGCAGCAGGATCACGCCGTTCTTCACCTGCTGCTGCGGCAGCTCGACGACGACCGACTGGTAGCCGCGATCCTGGTACGCCTTCTGCAACGCATCGCGGGCCGCATTCACGTCGGCGAGCGTGCGGCCCGGCCCTTCGTACGGATACACGGCCTTCTCGATCTCGAGCGCCGGCAACGTCGTATTGCCGCGCACCACGAAGGCATTCACGTCGAACGACTGCGGCGCGGCCGGTGCCGCCTTCGCGGCCGGCGCGGCTTCCTGCGCATGAATGCCCGGTGCGACGCTCAACCCTCCGGCCAGCACGGCGCCGGCCAGGCATCGGCAATTCAGCCGCCATCGTTCGCGTGACTTGCGGTCTACTCTCGGCGGCATGCGCCATTCCCCTTTGTTGTTCCGGATCGCAGCGAAGCCGCACTGCACCAGCCGCTCGCTCCGCTATCAGTTGCCTGTTTCACTTTGATGACTATTGATTCGCCATCCTTATCATGAACTGCGCAATGCTTTCTTCTACTGCCGATCCGAACTCAGCCGTGATACGTCAGCGAAGCCTGCACACCGGCCTGGAAACCGAACTGCGCCATCGCGAATTGCATCAGCGTATCGACACACGTCGCGAGCGATGCACTGCCGGTATCGATCGCGAGATCGGCTCGCACCGGCGGTTCGTACGGCGCCGAAACGCCCGTGAATTCCGGCAGCGCACCGCGTCGCGCCTTCGCGTACAGCCCTTTCGGATCCCGCGCCTCGCAGCAGGCCAGCGTCGTGCTCACATACACTTCACGAAAGGCCGGCCCCACGATCGCTCTCGCCGCATCGCGCATCGCCGCGAGCGGCGAAATGACCGCGACGATCGCCAGCGCGCCGGATTCGCTCGTCAGTGCCGCGACTTCGGCGATGCGCCGCACGTTCTCGAAACGGTCCTGCACCGTAAAACCGAGGTCCCGATTCAGCCCGGTCCGCAGCCGGTCGCCGTCGAGCACCACCGGATGCACGCGCCGGTCGCGCAGTCGCGCCGCCACCGCGTCTGCCAGCGTCGTCTTGCCCGCGCCCGACAACCCCGTGAGCCACAACACGCCGCCGGCCCGTTGCGGCGACACGCCCCGCCATGCGCGAGCCACGTCTACCGATAAGGACGAAACGACCTCTTGAAACCCGCAACGATCGTCGTTCATCACGCGTGCTCCACCGCCTTTGCGGGTTCGTCGTCCTCGCGCGGACGCGTCTGCCAGAAGCCGCCCTGCATCGTCACGATCGACGGCGTCTCGGCCCATTGGTGCGGGCTCAGGATTTCGGCACGCCGCACGTCGGGGATCACCTGCACGTCGAAGATCTCGTCGACGCCGTTGAAGAACTGCAGGATGCCGAGCACGTCGCCGGTGTTCGCGTCGAGCGCGGCGACGCCCGCGACCAGCCCATCCGATTCGCTTTCGATCGGCAACCCCTGCGGACCGCGCTTGTCGCGCAGCTTCGACAGCCCAACGAACAACACGCCGCCGTACTCCGCGAGACCGTGCGTAAAGCCCGGCAGCTTCGCGAGCACGTGCCGCGCGCCGGACTGCGGATCGATCTGCAGCACGTGGCCGCGGCCGCCTTCGAGCACGTGCAGGCGCCCGCCGATCACACGCGGCGAGTGCGGCATCGAGAGCCCCGAAGCGACGACCCGGCCGGACGGCACCTCCATCACGATGCCGCTGCCGGCCATCCCGCTGCGCCAGCCGAACGGCTCGTTGCTCATGCCGAGCGCCGTCGCGAACCGCACCTTGCCGTCGGCGAACGCCATGCCGTTCAGGTGGCAGCGATCGTCCGGCGTGGTCTCCGTCACGAACGGCGGCTGCCAGATCGGCGTGAAATTGAAATAGCCGTCGATCACGCTGATGCAGGAATAGCGCGTGTTGACCGCGAGCAGCACGTGCTTGTCGAACGCCATGTCGTGCAGGTCGAGATCGCCCGTGTAGTAGGACATGCGCGGCACGAACATCGCATCGTAGTGATCCGGGCGGGCCGGATAGTGCGGCGCGAGCGTCGACACGTTGGCGAATACCATCAGCTCGTGCATCGTCGCGACCGCGAGCCGCTTGCCCGACACGGCCATCCCCATCGAGCGCGGCAACAGGCACGCGGACAGCGTGGGCACGCCGTCGTCGACGCCGATCACGGCCACGCCGGACGGGCGGCGGCTCACGGCAAGCGAGCACCCGAGCGCCTCGAGCACCTGCAGGAAGCGCCCCGTGTCGCGCAGGTTGATGACCGGCGACAGCGCTTCCGCCTGCCGCGCCGATACGTCGTCCGTCGGTGCAGCGCCTTCGCCCGCCGGCCGGGTTTCCTCGAACTGTTCCACTGTCATGCACCTGTCGGCTTCACGCCGCCTGATGAGAAAAAATGTGCGCGCTTGCGTGCTCCCGCCCGCCGGCCCGACACACGCGCATCGGTCGCGAACGGGGCCACGCGCGACGCACCAAGTCGCAGCTCCCACCTACCTAGACGGAACGAAGCGCGCATTGCCGCAATGTTTTTTTCGCGTGACGTCGACCGATCCGCCGGCACCGGCGAGCGGTCGACGCAAGCGGCCTGCAATGCGCGCAGGCGCTCCCTCGCGCGAGACTCGCGAGACGCGGCGCATGACCTTGCGTGCCCCCCTTTTTCGTATACGTTTCGTTGCCTGGCCGACGTGCACGCGAAAACGCGGCCGGCCAGCGTGCGGCCCGACAATCCTCCGGTTTCAACCGGGAAGTTTTTGTGACATTCCGCTGAAGATATTCACGAAACGCTCGCGAAAACACGGCACGCGTTCGCGCGAAACCCACGCGGGACCGTTTACACCGCACCGCGGCATCGCGAGCACGCGCGAAATCCTGCGGTTTTCGGCTGCCCGCTTCGTCCTAGCTATTGAGAACGAAACATGTCAACGACAGGACACGCCATGTCATTCGCCACGATGCTCGTACGGTGGCTCGCCGGACGGCTGGCCGGCGCCGCCGGAATGCCGGGCCGGCTGCGGCCGCGCGCCGCTCATGCCGCGTCGGATCCGCCGCTGCGCTGGCGCACGCCGTGGCTCGCGTGGCAGCTGCTGTCGTGGTCCGTGCTCACGCTGCTCGCGCCGCCGATCTGGATGATCGGCACGCTGCTGCTGATCAATTCGTCGAGCGACCAGCCGCTGTTCTGGGCGCTCGCGATGGCGATCGTGCCCGTCGCGAACGGGGTCGCGATCGTCGCGACCAACCAGCGGCATCACCGTGCGCCGTTCACGCAGCGCCCCGCGATCGCGGCGCACATGTTCGCGATCGCGATGACCGTCGGCTGCACGCTGTTCGTGCTGCTGCTGTGGCGCTCGCACGCGATCGGCGACCTCGTCGGCCCGCTGGCGGCCGACGGCATGCGTCCCGCGACGCTCGCGTGCTGGGTCGCGGGGCTCGCCACGCTGTTCGGCGTCACGTCATCTGCGCATGCGAGCATCGCGCATGCGTGGCTGGCGTTCGAGGTGTGAGCGCGCCGCGCCGACACTGCGGGGGCACGCGGATGCATCGATACGGGGCAGGCAGGACAACGCACGCACGGCGCGAACGCGGCATCGCGATCGTGACGGTGCTGCTCGTCGTCGCGCTGGCGGCCACGCTCGCGGCCAGCGTGCTGTGGCGCCAGCAGGTCGCGACGCGCGACGTCGAGAACCAGCGGCTGGCGACGCAGACGATGTGGATCGAACGCGCCGCGGTCGAGTGGGCACGCGCGACGCTGCGCGCGCAAAGCGCGACGTCGAACGTCACGTTCGCCGGCCAGCCGTGGTCGGCACCGGTCGCCGACGTGCAGCTCTCGGACCTGCTGCCGTCCGACGCGCTGGCGGTCAACGCGGAGTTGTCGCGCGCGTGGATCTCGGGCAGCGTCGAGGACGCGCAGGCGCGCTTCAACCTGACGAACCTCGTGTCGCGTGTCGCGCCCGGCAAGCCCTGGCAGTCCAGCGGCGAAGGCGTGCTGGCGTACCGGCGCCTGCTCGTCCAGCTGTCGCTCGATCCCGCGCTCGCGCAACCGACGGCCGACTACATGCTGCGCTCGCTGCGCGACGCGAACGGCCCGGGCGGCTGGCCGCTGCAGCTCGTGTCGGTCGACGATCTCGCGCGTATTCCCGGCTACGACGCACATGCGATCGACGCGCTCGCGCCGTTCGTGACGATCCTGCCCGACCTGACCGTCGTCAACGCGAACACCGCGGCCGAACCCGTGCTCGTCGCCGCGATTCCGACGCTGTCGCCGAGCCAGGCCAAGCGGCTCGTCGACCGGCGCGCGACCGCCTACTTCGTCAGCACCGGCGACATCGCCGAATACCTGCTGCCGGCGCAAGGCGGCAACCCGACGCTGCCGGACGGCTCGGCCGTCGGCGTGAACAGCGGCTATTTCATCGTGCACTGCCGCGTGCATTCGGCACGGATCAACGCACGCATCGACACGCTGATCGCGCGCTACGGCAGCGGCAATTTCGCGTGGACGTCGGTCATCTGGGTGCGGCGGCTGACGAGTTGAAGCCGGATGCGGGCCGGGCCGCCAACGTGCGATCGGCGCCCGCTAATTCAGCGACGATTCACTCAACGTCACCGGTCGCGGGCCCTGCGCCGCCGCATCGAACGTCAGCCGCGTGAAGCTCGTCTCGCGCACTTCGCCGAGCAGCCGGTTCCAGTCGTCGATCGACACGAGCAACGCGATCGGCCGGTTGTACTTGGTGACCATCACGAGCGCCTCGCCCGCGTGCCGCAGCGCCTTCGACGGATTGCTGCTGAAGTCGCGCGTGGCCATCGCGATCGTGCGCAGGCTGAACACGTTCGCGGCCGGATCATCGCCGTCCTCGTGCATCAGGCGCTCGAGCGTTGCCGCGCGCAGTAACGCCTGCGACTTCGCGGACAGCCGGTTGTCGCGGCGCCGGCGCCGCTCGCTGCGCGGGTCGACGTGCACGGCGAGCATGTGCACGATCTGCCCCAGCGTCGCCGCCGGCAACTGGTCGTAGCGCGCCCACCACTCCGGCGGCAGCGCGATCATCATGCCCGCATAGGTGGCCGTCACGCCGTCGGCGATCAGCGACGGCAGGCGGTCGACGTCCCGCGCGTCGAGATCGAGCGCACCGCCGACCACGCGCGCCATCACGCTGAACGCGTTGTATGCGAAGGCGGCGATCCCGCACGCCAGCAGCGCCGCGCGCGCGGGCACGGCGCCGAACAGCGCACCGCCCGTGACGGGCTCGAGCGGCAGCGGCAACGCGTCGCGCCAGCGCCGGCGCGACAGCGCCACGACCTGCGGCGCATCGAACCGCTCGGCCGGCAGGTCGGTCAGCAGCGTGACGATGTCGCCGGGCGTCTCGTCACCGTGCCATTCGATCCGCCGAAACGCGCCCGACACGCCGCCTTCGCCGGCCATCCCGACGGACTGTTCGCGAACGCAGCCGCCGCCGAACACGCCGGCTTCCTGCCAGTCGCCAAGCGGCCGGCATGCGGCCGAGCGGCCGTATTCGCGCAGCACGAATGCGCCGCCGCGGCGCGGCCAGCCGGACAGGATCGCGTCCGTATCGAACCGCCCGTCGACGATCCACAGCTCGCCGGGCCGGACCGTCTCGAGCAGCGCGCCGACGAAGGCACGCTCGTGCGATCGGCCGCGTTCGCAAGGCAGCAGGTCGACGATCATCCCGAGATCCGGATCGTAGACCGGCAGGACGCGCACACCGCCCGCCGCCGCATCGCGCGCGGGGTCGTCGCACGCACGCCCGCAGCCGCAACCGTCGGCCCGCGGTGCGCAGGCCTCGCCGAACCCGTCCAGCACGCGCAGCCGCATCCCGTCGACTGCGCGCGCGCCGTCGACGCGGCACACCGACGCGACCGGCAGCAGCAGGTCGACGCTGTCCCTGGCCAGCGCGCGCCCCCAGCCCGAGCGCCACCGGCTCATGCAATCGTGCAGCGCCGTCACGGCCGCGCCCAACCCCGGCGCGACGGCCGCGGCGGCATCCGGCGTCGGCTGCCACGCGGCAATCGCGGCGATCGCGCCGACGGCGACGGCAAACAGCGCCTCGCGGATCGACTCGCCGTCGGGCTCGTCGCCGGCATCCGCCGCGGCACCGCCCCAATCGTCGTGCAGCGCGCATTGCAGCACGAGCCGCGCCATGATCGTCATCGGGCTCTGCTCGACAAAGCGTTCCACGATCGTGCGCATCATCGGGATACCCCACACTGTCTGGTTGATCGCGCGGGCCGCCGCGACGGCATGCGCATGCGTGCGTCGCGATGCGTTCGCTCTTGACGGCGCGCCGGCGACACCGCAGCATCGTGGGCGACCCGATCCGCGCGACGCCGCGCCGTCGCGACGGTCCGCCCGCAATCGATGCACGAGGCACCGGCATGTACGTAGATCCCCGCGTGGCGCACGGCCGCGCCCGGTTCGACCTGAGCGGCTCCCCGAGGCTCGTCGCCGACGAGCGCCGCTGGGAGATCAGCGACGTCATCACGCGCGGCATCGACGATTTCACGGGCGTGCGCAACCGCCGCAACCTGATGCGGCTGCTCGAGCGCCAGATCGCGCCGAAGCTCGCGCGCCTCGGGCTCGAACCGTACGTCGGCGTGCTCGGTCATGCCGAAGGATTGTTCGTCAATTTCTCGACGATGAGCGCCGAGCACGGGCTGCGCGAATTCCAGCTTCAGCTGACGGTGCCCGACCTCGTGCTGCGCAGCTTCGCATCGAACGTGATCCGGCCGCACGCGGTCGCGCGCTGCATGCAGCGCAATGGCGTGATGTCGCTGGCGGAAATCGCGCATGAGACACGCATCGCGTTCGTCGCGGCGCGCGTGATGCGTTCGCTCGCGCTCGCGGAAGGCTGGCAGCAGATCGGCGTGCCGACGCCGCACGGGCTGTTCGTCGGCACGCTGACCGATGCGGACGATGTCGCGATGAACACCTATTTCCGGCCCGGCGACAACGATCGGCCGTCGCGCTGGAGCGGCTTCTCCGCGCTCTTCTCGACGATGCCCGACTGGCGCCCGGAACAGGTCCGGCACGGCGGCGAATTGCTGCAATGGATGGTCGGCCATATCGTGTCCCTGCAAGAATCCGCACCGTTCGTCGAACGCTTTCCGTTTCTGCGTGAGCCGCTGCGCGACGCCGGCGATCCGCTCGACGCCGCCTGGAGCGCCGCACACGGCGGCCACCGTGCGTGAACGGCGATCCGGAAGCCCGTTCAGGCTCCCGGTCCCGGTCTCCGCCTCTCGGCCCCTCTGCACGGCCCCCTCGCTCTCTCGTATACAAGGTCGAAGCGGGCCCGGCTAACCCGCAGACTTTCTTGCGCTGCCCGTGCGCGGGTCAATGCGTGCGCGTCGACCCGGCCGTCTCGCCGGGCTCCTGGCGGCCGACCGTCTCCAGCACGGCCCACATCCAGATCAGTTCGCGGACCGTGCGCGCATGCTCGTCGCTCTGCGCGCGCCAGCGCCCGAAAGCGTCGCGTTCCTGCTCCGTCGTGTCGCCGGCGCGCAGCCACAGCAGCCAGCGCACCGCGCCCTCGCGGATCGCGTCGGCGCGCGTGTCCGCGTCGCCGCAATCCGACTCCCGTTGCAATTCGTTCATGATCACGCCACCGCCCGAAGCTCATTCGACACACCTTCCCCACCCCACGCATCGCTGCGCGGCCGGGGCGCTTGCCACCCACGCCTCGGGTCCGACGACGCCCCGCCGGGCCATCGCGAACGACAGCCCGGCGTTTTGCCGGCCCTCATGGATAAAGTCGTATCGAAGGGCCGTAACCCGCAGCGCGAGCGGCCCCGAAGCAGGCGACCGCGCGGCCTGGCGGAGACAGGAAGAACGGGAAGGAAGCGGAGGACGCGGGAAACCGCGTCAGCTCAGCAGCACGATGTTGCCGGGCAGGCGCGTGATGTGCGCGCCGTACAGGCGGCCGACCATGTTGATCACGTCGTCGAGCCGCGTGATCGGGAACTGCGCCTGCATCCGGTTCGCGCCGAGCGACGCGCTGCGCAGGATGACCTTGCCGCGCCGGTAGCGGTTGATCTCGTCGACGACGTCCGACAGCGGCACGCCGTTGAACACCAGCATCCCGCGCCGCCACGCGCTGACGGCGCCCGGATCGATACGCGACACCGGCTGCACGCCGCGATCGTCGTAGACGACCTGATCGTCGGCGTTCAGCGTGCGTGCGCCGTGCGGATGCTCGAGCGCGACCGTGCCGGACAGGCAGGTCACGCAGACCTGCGTGCCCGTGCGCCGCACGTTGAAGCGCGCGACCGTCGCCTGCATGCGGCCGCCGCCCGCCACCACGGTGACGGGCTGGATCGGCGTCGCACGGCCGGCCGGCGGTGCGGCCGCGTCGATCTCGGCCTCGCCCGCGACGACTTCGACGCCATGCGCGGCATCGCTCGCGGGCAGCACGTCGAGACGCGTCTGCGTATTCAGTTCGACCGTCACACGCGACGACAGCGCGACGCTGCGCTGCTCGCCGGTACCGGTGTGGTAATCGGCCGCGATGTCGCCGAGCGACGGCCACAGCTGCATCGGCGGCCGCACCGCGAGCCATGAAGCGCCGGCCGCGACCGCGAAGCCGATGAACGCGCGGCGCCCGGTGCGCATCGTGCGTTCGCGCTTTGCAACATCTGCCCAGGCAGCAGCCGTGCGCTCCTCGTGCGCGAGTTCGGTCGCCGCCGTGCGCAGCGAGCTCCACGTATCGCGCAGCAGATCGGCGGCTTGCGGACGATCGGCACACCAGCGCTCGAACGCATCGGCTTCGGCCTGGCCCGCTTCTCCCGAGCGCAGACGCAGCAGCCACGCACTCGCTTCGTCGAGTTCGTCGTGGGCAGGTTGGGCCTGGGCTTTCGTCATCGTCCGGATGCTCAAAATTTGCGCGGGCCGCCTCGCGTGCCCGTGTACGAATCACCGTCTTCCTGCATGCGCTGCAGGCAGTACTTCATCGCCGCGCTCAGCTCGCTTTCGACGAGCCGCAGCGAAATACCGAAATGCTCGGCGATCTCGCGGTTCAGCAGGCCATCCACGCGGGCGGCCAGCAGGATCGCGCGGCGCCGCGGCGGCAGGCCGCGCAGCACGTCCTTCAGTGTCTCGACCTTGCGGCGCGCCGCGACGATGCGCTCGGGATCCGCGAGTTCGTCGGGCATCTCCAGCAGCGTCTCGACGTCGTCGTCGTGCAGATGCCGCCGTTCGCGCCGATGCTGGTCGATCGCGACATTGTTCGCCATCCCGAGTATATAGGCGTCCGCATTCGTCACCTGCGTGGAGACGTTCGCGTTCTCGAGGCGCAGCCAGGTTTCGTGCAGCGCATCGGCGGCGCCGTCCTTCGACCCCGTCACGCGTTCGAGCCGCCTGACCAGGTACGCGTAGCGCGCCGCCAGCAGATGCCTGAGCCCGGAGCGGTTGCTGTCGGACATGGCGGCCTAGCGCCGGACGGCCGGCTGCGGCGCCGGGCAACGGAAATGCACGCCATTGCCGGCCGGGCGCAGCAGGATCGTGACCGGCTGCGGCAGGTCTGCCGGCGGCCCATCGTCCAGCTTCAGCGCGCGCAGCGCGCGCATCACCGCCGCGTCGCGGGCGGCCGAACCGCTCGATGCCACCATGTTGACCGCCACCACCGCCCCCCTGTTGTCGATGCGCACCTGCGCGACGAGTCGATAGCTGCCCGGCACGGCTGCCGGCTGCGCGCACAGCGCATCGATCAGATGCGCCTGCAGCAGGCCCGCGAACGCGCGCCGATCGCCCGAATCGCCGATCCCGTCGATCGGCAGCGCCGGATCCGCCGGCGTGTCGGCCGTCGCGGGCGGCGTCTCGGCCGCCGGCTGCGCGACGATGATCGCTTCGTCCGGACGCGAGAATTCCGCACGCAACCCCGTTCCGGCCAGCATCCGCTCGAGCGCGTTGCGCGGCGTGAAATCGCCCTGGACCGGCGCACTCGTGCGCCCGTCGAGCAGCGGCGCCGGCGCGAGCACGATCAGCTCGGTGAGCCGCGCGAAGTCCTGCAACGTCTTCGCGAGCGGCTGCGCAGGCAGATCGAAATGCACCGCGCTGCCCGGCTGGCGGCCGATGGAACCGGTCTCCTGCGCGTGCGCGCCGCGCATGCACAGCACGACCAGCGCGAGCCACGCGACGAGCGCCAGGACACCGGTCGGCGCCCGTGAACGAGTCATGAATCCCTGGACGGAAGTGGAGTTGCACGCCGCGTGCCAAAGCGCGCGCCCCCGGGAGCGGCTCCGTCGCAAGCGAACGACAGATTGTGAGCGGGCACTGTGACAGTCCGGTGAAGCATGCAGCGGCGCGATTCAATCCACACGGGTTCGCCCATCGTGTTCGCGCGCGGCGCCACGCGCCGCTCAAGGCCGGCGCACGACGAAGTTGCCGATGCCCGTGCCGACGACGGCCATCCGCACGTCGCCGGACCACAGCGTGATCGTCACGGGCACGTCGATGCTTTCGCTGCCGAGCACCACGCGCGACGGCACTTCGCCGCCGCCGGTGTAGCGCACCGACACGCCCGTTACCTCGGTGCCCCAGCGGCGTGCGCGATAGAGATCGTCGGTCATCGGCGCCCAGCTGCCGCTGTCGGTGCGCTGCACGAAGCGATAGCCGCCGCCGACCGGTTGCCATGCGATCGGCATCGATCGCACCTGCGCCTCGTCGCCGGCCGATTCGAGCAGGTTCGCGAGACGCTGCGCCTCCTCCGCCAGATCGGTGCGGCGATTGCGCGACGGCGCGAGCGTCACGACCGCGACCAGCAACCCGACGATCACGAGCACGACGAGCATCTCCAGCAGCGTGAAACCGCGTTGCGTGCGGCGACGCGCGTATCCGCGCGACTGGCCGGCGTACGACGTTCGGGTTTCGTTGAGGCCCGTCATCATGCATTCACCCTCGCGGCAAAGAATGGAAAACGTCTTCTGTCCATCGCACCGACCTGTCGCCATGAAACCGCTCGACCTGCTTCGCATCGCGCCGTCCCGCGCCGATCTCGTGCCGCTCGCGGCGACCCTCGCCGCCGCCGCGGCACTCGCTGCCGTGTCGCTGTGGGCCGTGCGCGTATTGAGCGCCGCCGATGCGCCGGTCGCGGCGCTTGCACCACCGCCCGCGCCGATCGACGTGGCGGCCGGCGCACGGCTGTTCGGCGCGAAACCCGACGACGGCCACGACGCCATCCAGTTGCTCGGCGTGCTCGCCTTCGACGCGCGCCGTGCGGCGGCGATCGTCAGCGTCGGCGGCGATGCCTCGCGCGTCGTGTCGCTCGGCGCGGCGATCGGCGAAGCCGCGAAACTGGCCGAGGTTCGCGCACGCTCGATCGTCGTCGACCGCAACGGGCTGCATCGCGAGATCGCGCTGCCCGCCGCGGAGAAAGCCAACGCATACGTGCGCTGAGCTGCGTATCACTGCACCATGTTGTTCAGCTCGATGATCGGCATCATCACCGCCAGCACGATCACGAGCACTACGCCGCCCATCGCGAGGATCAACAGCGGTTCGAGCAGGCTCGTCAGGAACATCGTGCGGCGCTCCAGCTCGCGCGACTCGCCTTCGGATGCGCGATCGAGCATCGTCGTCACGTCGCCCGTCGCTTCGCCCGAACGGATCAGGTGCACGAGCACCGGCGGAAACGTCTTCGTATGCGCCAGCGCGCGTGACAGCGCCGAGCCTTCGCGCACGCGGACGATCGCGTCGTCGACGTTCGCGCGCATCGCGCGGTTCGACAACGTCTCGCCGGCCGCCTGCAAGGCGCGCAGGATCGGTACGCCGGCCGCGGTGAGAATGCCGAGCGTGCTCGCGAAGCGCACCGTGTTGTAGCCGCGCACGAGCTTGCCCGCGAGCGGCGCGGTGAGCACCCACGTGTCGAACCTGAGCCGCGGCGCATCGCGCGACAGCAGCTTGCGGATCGCATAGGCGATCGCGACCGTCGCCGCGAGCGACGCCCACCACCAGTGCCGCACGAAATCCGACAGCGCGAGCATCACGATCGTCAGCGTCGGAAGTTGCTGCTTGGTGCTGGTGAACACGTTCGCGACCTGCGGCACCACGTAGCTCAGCAGGAACGTGACGATACCGAACGCGATCAGCGTGACGATGCCCGGATACGTGAACGCGAGCAGGATCTTCTGCTTCAGCGCATTGCTCTGTTCGATGTAGTCGGCCAGACGCGACAGCACGATGCCGAGCTCGCCCGTGTGCTCGCCGGCCGCGACCAGCGCGCGGTAGATTTCGGGGAAATCGCGCGGATGCTGGCTCAACGCGTTCGCGAACGAATGGCCGCCGACGATTTCCGCGCGGATCGACGCCATCAGCTCGCGCACGTATTCGCGTTCGGCCTGCTCGCTCAGCACCGACAGCGATTCGTCGAGCGGCAGCCCCGCGACCAGCAGGCTCGCGAGCTGGCGCGTGATGATCGCCTGCTCGCGCTGCGACAGCTTGCGGCCGAGCGACAAGCGTTGATGGCGCTCGCCATGCAGGCGCTGCGCGGCCAGTTCGACGACGAGCGGCGTGAGCCCCTGCGTGCGCAGATGGCTGCGGCCGGCGCGCGCGCTGTCGGCTTCGAGCACGCCTTTCAGCGTGCGGCCGGTGGGATCGATCGCTTCGTAGCGGAATGCCGACATGCCGATGCTCTCCTGTCACGTGCGCGACCGCTTCCGATGACGTCGCGCAGCTTGCCGGACGGAGTCGCCGGGGAAGACTACGGAACGAACCGGCGCAGATTTGTGACGGATGTTGGGCTACCTTTTTGGGCGAGCTTTATTACTTGGCGTCGTTGTTCTTATAACGTAAAAACGATTTCAATCTTATCCAATCAATTAATCTGTCACACATTAAATACGCGCGACCACAATCAATCTTCTATTTACAGATTCTCGCGAAAATGCGAGAAATACATCAAAACGAAAGACATTCGTCGACGTGGAAAATGTTCCGTAACATCCGCCACAAAATCGTCTTGAAGTTGGGATAGCCGTGCGCGGGCTCGCCTGCTACGTGAACGGCTTCCGTCAAGCGTGATGCGGGCTCCCACGCGTGATCCACCGAACGATTCGTCCAGATCTCAATATCTGAACGCTCCAACTTGTGCCGAATGACACTCCCATCCGCGCTTTATCAATGCGAATAACGCAATGGCTAGCTCGATAAAAATGTTACGCACCATTCGTTATGAAAAATTCACACGTTTCATTCTGATTTCCCCCTACATTTACGCGGCGGTCCATAAGCATTCCAACCGCAACAGCAGGGGTTCCCGTTTATCTTCGTTCAAGGAAATTTCTCATGAAATCCAGCAAGCGCAAGATCTGTCAAGTCCTCGCTCTCGTTGTTTCCGGTCTGGGCGCCACGGCCGCAATGGCCGCGGACATCCACGGCGGCGGTTCGTCGCTCGTCGCCCCGACCATCGGCGCGATCGGCAACACCGCGACCGAAATCGGCCTGTTCGGCACCGCCGAAGGCTCGTTCACGTATTACTCGGTTGGCTCGGGCGCCGGCCAGAACGCGTTCCTGAACAACCAGCCGACGTACTTCGGCTCGACGGTCACGGGCACGGTCCACTTCGCGAACAGCGATGCGGCGCTGTCGACCGCCCAGCTCACGTCGTACAAGGCCGGCCTTGGCGCGACCAACGGCCCGCTGATTCAGATTCCGTACATCGTCACGCCGATCACGGTGCCGGTCGTCAACGGCCCGGCCGTGACGAGTACGACGACGCCGCAAACGACGCCGGGTCAAGCGCACAGCATCGCGCTGAACGACGACGATCTGTGCGGGATCTTCTCGGGCCGTATCACCGACTGGGCTGGCACCGTCGTCAATGGCGTCCGGACCAACGCGCTGATCAATCCGGAAACCGGCTCGCCGTACACGACGACCAGCACGCCGATCAAGGTGGTTTATCGCGCGGACGGCAGCGGCACGACCGAACTGCTGACGCGCCATCTGGCCGCCGTGTGTACGACGACCAACACGAACGCGGGCGTCACGTTCGCCGATTCGCTGACGTTCACGGCATCGTTCCCTGGCGGCACGGTGCCGGCGAACTTCGTCGCGGCATCGGGCAGCAGTGGCGTGCGTAACGCCGTGGCGAGCTTCTCGTCGGCTGGTACGGCAGCCATCGCCTACCTGAGCCCCGATTACACGAACACGTTCCTCGCTCCGTCGAGCACGGTCGTGACGTCGGCCGGCGCGCTGCAACTGCCGGTGGCCAGCCTCGTGAACGCGAAGAACAGCGCGTACTACGCGCCGACGTATGCGAACGCGTCGACGGCACTCGGTTCCGTCCTGCCGCCGGCGAGCAAGCTCGCCGCCTCGAATCAGGCGAACTGGGTTCCGAATGCCGGCAACCCGGCTTCCGGCTATCCGGTTTCGGGCACGAGCCAGATTATTCTGAGCCAATGCTACAGGGATGCGACCGTCAAGACTGCGGTTCATGACTTCCTGAACAGCCACTACACGAACGCCAGCTTCGCGTCGATCGTTCATGGCAACGGCTTCGACACGGTTCCGTCGAACTACCAGACGGCCATCTCGAACGACTTCCTGAGCAACGCGAGCACGTGGAACCTCGATATCGGCAACGCGAGCGTCTGCACGGGCACGGTGGTCGGTCGATAAGTCGTCGACATACTGACTACCGGGATCCAAACTGCTGCGCCTCTCGGTTACGAGGGGCGCAGTTTTATTTGAAAGCCACCAGCCTATTCATCAGGCGACCCGTAACTTCCCGATCCACGTCATTGCAATCGGACAGGCCGCTTCGTCTCGCGACGTGTAAAGCGCCCGGCGAACGACTGTCAATACGGCTCGCGCTTCCCTCTATACGAACAGCAAGAATCCGAATCACGGGGGACACTCATCCCGTCTTTGATCGAATGATCCGTGCGGCGCACGCATACAAAAAACGCGAGCGCCGATACTTACCGGCTACCCGCGTCGCGCCACGCTTCGATCAGATCTTGCCCAACCTGTTACGCTCCTCCGATGTCAACGCGGCCCGTTGCGTGGCTCCGGGTTGACCGAAGCCAAGAATCGACACCGCGTTCGACGAATCGTAGCCAACCTGCTGCTTGTGCTTCTTCGCGCCGTCGCCACCCATATCGCCGAAGCCCTCCACCTGCACCGAGATCGTCCAGCGACGCACCGCCCCACCTGCCGCATTGTTCTTCGCGATATCCTGCGCCACCTGCGTGGCAGCCGATGCGGCAGCACTCGCGGCCGTCAACGCACCGGTATTCACCGCTTGCACGAGCGGGATGCCGGTCGCTTTGCCGGTTACCTGGATGTTGTCGGCATTCACCACGCGCAGCGCGGCAACGTTCAAGTTGCCCGCACGAATACCAGCATCGCCCGCATCGACCGTGCCGCGAGGCGCGATCAGGTTGATCGTACCAATCGGCACACCGGGCACGCTTTGCAACGTTGCAATGCCCGCGCCCGTAACCTGCCCGCGTGCGTCGACCGTGCAATAGTGGTTCGCATCGCACACGTATTGCGGCGCCGGTGTGTCAGCCGACGACTTCGCACCCTTGCCCGCATTGATGTCGCCGTTCGAACTCCAGATCGTCATGTCGCCGCCCTGCTCGGTGAAGATCCGGCTCTGGGCGAGCAGCACGCTGCGGTCCGTAAAGATGTTGATGTCCCCCTTCTCGAGCGTGAGGACACCCATCGTTCCGGGCCCGGCAATCGTCTTGCCGGTCGCACTGTCGACGATCTGAGGCGGTGCGGATGTGCTCCCGATCAGCGCCTGGCCGCCCGGGCCGAGGATAGACACGTTACCGCCCTGCTGGGTCTGGATGGTCGTGCTGCGAATATCCAGGTCGCCCGTATCGGTCAGCTTGTTCGCACCGTTGCTGCCACCGCCGAGATTGTTTGCCGTGTAGCCCAGCGAAGCCGGGAACATCGTATTGAGCGCCTCGTAGCCGCGCGCGTATTTCTGATAGTACGGACTGGTCGGGTTGTTGTAATCCTCGCCGACGCTGGTCAGCACCTTGAACAGCACCTGCTCGGCAAAGAGCTGCTGGACATACTGCGGCAGCGCCTTGAATTTCGACCAGGCCTCGTCCGCGCTCAACGGCTTAATCGCCGGCTGATCGTTGACCAACCCCGTGTCGACCGAGAGGCCCGCCTCGTATTGCTCCATGAACGTAACGAGCGCGGGCGTCGCGCTGGAAACACCCGGCACGGACTTCGCCGGATCGACATACGTCGAGACGAACGAAGAGGTATCGATACCCGGCCCGACACCGAACAGTACATTGATATTCGCGCTCTCGTGGGGCAAATACGGATTGTTTACGTTGCCTATCGCGTTGATACCGGTGGTTATGCCAGCCGCGTTCGTTACGCCCGACAGATTGGTCAACGGTCCGATATTGCGGCCGGCTTCGATGTCGAACGTGCCGGGACCGCCGATATTCAGCGCGGGCAAACCCGACGCGTGCGTATCGTAGATATCGCGCCCCGCCACGATCCGCGTCACGTCGGATCTGCGCAGATTTTGTCCCAGGAAGGACAAGTTGACGATATCCCGGCCGGCCTGGATCAACGCTGGTTTGTCGATCACCACCGGAACCACGAAATTAAAGATTGACGTATTTCCCGGTACGCTATCGACAATATCGCCGTTCAGACTGTAGATCCGCGCCGGTACGGTATCGTCACCATGCAGGGCAACCGGATCATGTGCCGCCGCCGATGCAATCGTCGGGTTCGCGACGAGAACATTCGGCTTCGCCGGTGACGGCATCGCGGACGGATCGACGTCGAGCATGCCGAACGCAGGAAACCCGCTGACAATCAATCCGTTGACACTCGACAGATTGACGGACTGATCGGCGATCAGGCTCAGGTCGCCAGACGCCGACGGATAGAGCAAGCCGCTCGCCGCCACCGTGATGCCGCCGTCAAACGCAGTGAGGTTCACCGACGCCGGCAGAACGGACGACAAATCGTTCACCCCCGGCAGCTCCGCATTGGTCGCTCCACCGCCGATCAGGCTGATATTCGAAAGCGTGCCGATCGCGACGTCACCCGTCGTCGAAACGATATTGACGGCGGACGTCGACGAATAGCCCTTCATGTCGGCCTGTTGCTGGTACGCACTCAACAGCACATTGCTCTGTACATACGACGGATCGAACACACGCCCGATGCTGACGCCTTGTCGCGCGCTTACGTCGAGCACGCCATCCTGTGTCGCCAGCAGCGTATCCATCGCTGCGGGAGGCTGGCCGTCGAATGACGAAGGCACCGCAATATCCGACCCGATCTTCCCGCCTGCCGTGATCGTTCCTGATCCCTTCGCGACGAAGTAGCCGCCGCTCAGAATATCCCCACCGGCTCGCACCGACAGGTTGCCGCCGCCGACCGTATTGACGGTCGGCGCATCCGTCTTGGTGCCGGTCAACCACCACGTGGTCGGCAGCGACACCGAGAGGTCGGAAATATTCCCGCCAGCCGACACGGACACGTTGCCACCCGCGCTCAACACGCCTTGATCGAATGCGCCGAAGTTGATCGACGTCTGTACGGTCTGCGACACGGGATTGGTCGCGCCGACCATCCCGGTCGGATTACCGATCTGCATCCACTGCCACCAGAATGGGCTGATGTTGGCGCCTTGCCGCCCGGTCACCGTCCCATTCACGTCGGTCAGATACTCCGCGCCCTTGATATCGCCCTGCGCATGAATCGTGATATCGCCGGCCGAGTCCGGATTGACGACCGGCGTGACCAGAATATCCGGATTGTTGTTCTGGCCATGAATGATGGAAAGGCTCGTGCCGGCCGGCGCCCCCGCCGCAGGCGCGCCGCCTGTGTAAATCACGCCGGGAACGGTTATGTCGGGGCTGTTCGGCTGGATCGAACTGCTGTCGAATAGCGCGATGTCATTGCCCGCCGCGATATCGATCGAACCGGTACCGGTGCGTATCGTCGTCGGCGCCAACACCGCCAGGCCGTTCCCGTCCACGAACGCAGTATGCCCGTCGAAGGTCACGCTCTTGCCGTTCGATCTCCCTCCCGTAGCCGACGCCTGGAGCGCCAGCGGATTCGTGCTGTTCAGATCGGCCCCGGCCACCACACGGAATGAACTGCTCGATCCCCCCGTCAGCGAAGCCGACGCCAACGGAATCGGATTCGTCGCGACGGACGTCGGGGCTGGCGAATTGTCCGCCACGGCAGGCAGGCTGATCGTCGGGGTCGCGATCACCGAAACGGGCTGAGCGACCGGCGCTACGAGAGGAGCCAATAGCGGCCATTGCTGGCCGTGCTGGACGGTGTACTGGACAGAATCAGACAGATACTTCTGGTACTGATTCAGATAGATCAGATAGGAACCCGGATTCGATGCCTGCTCGGTTGCGGTCGGCACAGTCGGTGCAACGGGCTGCCCAGGTAGCATCACGCTGTGATTCTGACCGTAAAGAGCGGCGATGATTTGGATACTGCTGTCGTCCGTCGGCAGTTGCAACGCCGACGAAAGACCTGGTGCGGTCGCTCCCAGGAAATTGGCATAGGCTGAATACAGCGCGTAGTACTCGGCAATCTCATCCGACGTACCGCCAACCGCGTGACCAGGGCCGGACACCAGGCCTCTGCTCGCGTAATACGAAATTCCGTACCCGATATCCGCGTAATGTCCCGACGGCGCGTCAAAAATCGCCTGTGCCGCCGCCAACGTCGACAACGGCGGCACCGGAATCGTCCCCCCGCCGCCCAGCGGATTCGCGATCTGGAAGAATCCGTCCGACAGGCTGGCCTTCACCTTCACGTTGTTCTCGGCACGCAGCGTCACAACCGGCGCCTGCCCATCGAACCGGAACGCGAGATTCGTCGGCGATGCACCCGCGCCGAGGTTCCAGTTCGTCAGCACCTGAATATCGCCGCCGTTGATCGCCGGGCTCGGGTTGTCGAGCTCGATCCCCGGCACGATGCGTGCGTTCGCGATGTTCTTGCCAGCAAACGGATCGACCAGCGTATCGAGCCCGTGCTGTACGAACCCCATCAGCGTGCCCGGCGCCGCCGTCGACGCATCGCCGTTCTGATAACCGTAGAAAGTCTGGTGATCCGTATTCGCGCCGCCGCTCGCGGGCGCGAAATACATGTTGTTCAGCCCGCCGAAACCAATGTCCTTATCACCGCCTTGAAGCTGCACCTGCGTGACGCTCGTCGCCACGCCGGTAGTCTGATTCGTCAACGTGCCGCCGCCCGAACCGTCCGGCGCGAACGAGAACGTCGCCGGCGTGCCGGACGTCCCTTGCGCCGTGAACGTGCCGGCCAGCAGATGCCCGCTCTTGTCATACCACCCCGCCGGGTCGATGACGCCGTCGAAGTGCTGCGCGCCCGTCGTCGCGTCCGTCGTGCTCCATACCGCATACGCCTCGAGCGTCGTCGCGCGCGAGCCGACGATGCCCTTGCCGTCGTTGAACGTATCCGGCAAGTTGAGCTTCACGCCGTTGTCGGCCAGCAGCGGCGCACGGAAATTCACCGTGCCGCCCGACAAACCGCCGGCCGTCCCGCCCGACACGTCGATCAGCGCATTCGCGCCGAGCGTGATCGCGCCCGCGTTCGCACGCAGGATGTTCTCGTACCCATAGGTTGCGTTGTACGCGACCGAATTGCCGTTCGCGTCGACGATCGTCGGATCGAACATTGCAGTCGTGCCGATGTTGACCTTGCCGCCGCGCTGGTTCGGATCGGAGCCGCGCGCCAGCAACGAACCTTCGATGTCCACGCCGTTGCGGCCGTACAGGTCGATCTCGCCGCCTGCCTTGCCGGACGCGTCGATCGTCCCGAGCACGTTCACGTTGCCGTTCGCCGTATCGGCCGAGCTTCCCGAACCACCGTCGGCCGTCAGCAGCACCGAATGCGCGGTCAGCGTGTTGCCCGGCGACAGCGTCAGGTTGCCCGTCTTCGTGTGGACGGTGATCGCCTGGTTCACGCCGCTCGATGCAAGCGTCTTCGACAGCGCATCGAGATCCGCGGCACCACCGGTATTCAGCGAGAACGACCCGCCCGCATAACCGCTCGCCGCGCCGCCCTTGATCGTGCCGTTCAGGTTCACGACCTGTTGCGGCGCCGACAGCGAAAGACTGCCTGCCGCACCACCGCCGCTGGCGCCGGAGAAATCGAGCGTCGAGCCCGCCTGCACGTCGACGGTGCCCGCATCGGCCGTCAACGCAATCGAACCGGCCGGCGCGTAGCGCGTCACATCGAAAAACTGTTTCGACACGCCCGCCGCGCTGACCGTCGAGCCGCCGCCGATCGTCAGGTTGCCGGTCGTCGCCTCGACCGTCACGTTGCCGGCCGGCGCGCTGATCGTCGCGCCGTTGTCAGCGACAGTACCGCCGATGAAGGTCCATGCGCCGCCGACCGCGTCGCGCTTCAACGCCGTGCCCGACGCGCCGTTCAGCGTCAGTGCGCCTGTCGTCTTCACGGTGGCGGCCGAGCTCGTATCGGCAAGGTAGACCGGTGCATTGAGCGTCACCGGCAGTGCACCGAAGTCGAACGTGCCGGTACCCTGGCCAACGATGCCGGCCGTCGCGTTCATCACCGCCGAGCCGAAGCCGCTGGCCGCCTTCGTGCCCGCGCCGAAGTCGATCTCTTTCGCATTGACCGTCAGCGTGCCGTTTCCGGCCGTCGTCGTACCGGGCGCGGCGCCCATCTCGTTCGTGAACGCGACCTGCTGCGCATTCAGCGTGACGTGGCCGCCATCGCTCGTGAACGTGCCCGCACTCAGATCGACGCCGTTGCCGAACGTCGCGTTCACGTCGCCGACGAAACCGATCGTGCCGTAGCTGCGCAACGTCACTTGCTGCGCGTTCGCGAACTGCGCGAGGCCGGCCGGATCGACGACGAAGCCCGGCAGGCTCGCCGCCGACGCACCGCTCGCGTTGGTGAACGTGATCGCGGAGCCGTCCGCCGTGATCGACTTGGCCGACAGCACCGCGGACGGATCGACCTTCAGGTCGCCGGACGAATCGAGCAGCAACGCCTGGCCGCCCGCGAGCGTCGCGCCCGCGCCGACCGTCAGCAATCCCGTGCCCGTGCCGCCGGTGCGCGACAACGGCGCCATCGCGCCGTTCGACACGCGCAGCAACGCACCGTCGCCGGCGATCGCGATCGGCTGGTCCTTGGCTGCCGGGTAATCGCCCTGCGCGGCGATCGATGCACCGGCATCGACGCGCAGCCCATTTGCCGCGTTCGGATCGGTGCCGCTGCCGTCGGTCTTCGTGACGAGCAGGATCTCGGGGCCCTTCAGCGCCGTGTTTCCGTCGTTGGACACGACGACGCTGTTCGCGATCGGCGTGATCGTGACGCCGCTCGTCGTCGCCGCGCGCGTGCCGCCGATCAGCAGGCTGCCCGCGTTCAGCGAATCGAGCGCGTCGCCGGCTATCTGCAGATAGCCGGGCAGCGCCGCGCTGCCGTTACCGGTGATCTGGATGTCCTGCGACGCGATGTCGACCTGGGCCGGCGCGCCGCCCGCACCGGCAGCCGCATTCAGCGTCGCGCCGAGCGACAGCGCCTTCGTCGCCGCCAGCACCAGTTGGCCGCCGTCCACCGGCAGCGGCGGCGTCACGTTGCCCTTCGTCGCGGCGAGTTTCGTGAAATATGCGTTCGCGCCCGTCAGCGTGTATTGCGAGTATTGCTGCCACACACTGTTCGACTGCACGTTGAACAGCGTCGGCGTCGCGCTTCGGCTGCCCGTCAACGCGTCGGCGAAATACCCGGCCGTCACGACCGAGCCATCCTGCAGCACCTGGTTCGCGCCCGGCACGAGATTGCCGGCCGTGTTCGACACCGTGACGCGATACGCGCCCGGCAGCGTCGCGTACTTGCCCGGCAGCAGCGTGTAGTAGCCGGGCGCCAGCCCCGGCACGCCCGACAGATACACGGCCTTGCCGACCGGGTCGGTCAGGCTCGCCTGCCCGACGCCCATCGTCGCGGTCACGGTCGATGCCGTGCCGTTTGCATTGGTGGAAGGCTGTATCGTCTGCGCAAGGGTCGGGTCATACGCCGCGACCGGTGACTGCTTGCCCGGCACGATCGCATAGACGTTGCCGGCTCCGACATTGACCGGCACGGCCGTCGCACCCTTGCCGCTTGAATAGCTCACGTTGTATTGCGACAGCACGTCGCGCGTGCCGCCGGTACCCGGCACCCATTCGATGGCCTGCAGGTCGCCGCCGCCGGACAGGTCGATCGTCGCGCCCTTGTCGAGCGCGACATTGCTGCCGTTCACGCCCACGTATTTCGCGGGCGGTGCGGTCAGGTCGGACGTCGTGTTGCCGGCAAGCGGATTGAACTGCCACTCGACTCCGTCGATCGTCGCGCCGTACGGAATGACCAAGCCGCCGTTCGAAACCGACGTCACGCTGCCGTTCACGAGCTTCACCGTATCCGTCGCGACAAGCGGCAACCCGGCAAACTGGGCCTGCGTTGCCGCATTCGACGGATCGCCCACGCCGAACACGATCGTGCCGGACGGCGCGCGCACCGTGCCGCCCTGCACGATGTTCGTCGCGTCCACGAGCAGCGCGCCACCCGCCGACAACGGCGTGCCCGACACGCCGTTCGACGTGAACATGACCGTCGTCGGCGCCGGTTTGCCCGTGGCCGAATCGGTCGGGCCCACCGCGGCGACAATGAACGTGCTGCCGGTCGACGGATACAGATCCGCCGCGTTGAACGTCAGGTCGCCCGGCGTATAAAGAATTCCCGGCGCGGTACCGGCCGTGGACTGACCCGCGTTCGTCGAGCTCAGGCGTATATCGCCGCTGCTCGTGAAGTTCGCATGAGCGAAATTGTTGAGCTGGGCCTGGTTCTTCAGATCGATGAACGATGCGTTCACGTTCAGCGTCGCATCGGACAGTGCCGCGACCGGCTTGAACTGCAGCGACTGCAACTGGATGGGTGGCCCCGACAACGCAACGTACGGCGCGTTGATCTCGACCGTCGTACCCAATGAAGGCTGCGGTTGCGCGAGCAAGCCGTCGACGGCCGCCGAGAGCGTTCCGTCGGCCGAGCGCGCGGGTGTCGACAGCAGCGACGATAGTTGCCCCATGCCGATGGCGGCGACGCGCCCCGTGTTCAATGTCACGGATTCCGGTAACGACAGCGTGACGTTGCCGGCAAACAGGATCGGTATTGATGGCGCACCGTTGGGCGGTATGCTGCTGCCCAATACCAGATTGGCGATGCCGGATCCGTCGAGCCGGTCAGCCGCGAACTGAAGGACGCCGCTCGACTGCCCGATCGGCAAGCCGGTGGTCGAATCGATCGCCGACGCGAAACTCTGCCCGGGCATCAGGCCCGCGGGCACGAATGTGCCGTCTTGCCGCACGACGAGCGCGGTGGCGGTCGAGCCGTTGCTATGCGGGTTCGCCTGGCTCGGCAGGATCGTCAGCGTGCCGCCCCTCGCCTGCGTGGCGCCCGGACGTCCGGCCAGCGTCGCATCCGCGAACAGGCCGTTCGCCGCCGACAGCGTGATCGAGCCGGCATCGCTCCACGCCGGCTGCGACGCGTATGTGCCATTGGGCTGCAACTGGTCGAATGTCGCCGACGTGCCGGATACGTCGATCTTCGAGCCCGACTGCGCGACCACGTAACCCGTATCGCTCGACATCGTGACCGAGCCGCCCGCCAGCACCTTGCCCGTGTTCGGCACGACCGTCGTCGCGCCGATCTTGACCGGCGCCGCAAGCGGATTGGCCAATGCCGTGCCCGATACGTCGAGCGAAGCATCCGCGCCGAGCCAGACCGACTGGCTCGCGCTCATGAAACCCGTGCTGAACTGCCCGGCCTGCGCATTCGTGCCGTTCCCGTCCGCGCTCAGCGTGATCGACCCGCCCGGCGCGACGATGGAGCCGAGTACCGTAACCTGCGCCGGCGACCCAAGGCCAATGCTCGCAGCGGCATCCGCGTGGATCGATGCGCCTTCCGACAGCGTGACCGCGCCGGTGACGCCCGGATACGACGGCGTGGTGGCAAGCTGGCCCTGCCGCCACGACGTATCGTTGCCGGCCGTCAGGACGAGATTCGTTGCCTGCCGGTGATACGCATCGAGCTGCCCGATCGTGGTCAGGCCGCCTGCCGCCAGGTTCACACCCGTGGCCGCCTGCTGAAGCGCGAACATGTCCGGAATACGATTCAATTGCGTGACGGCAACGGATGCGCCGGGTGCGACCGTCGTGTCGTAGAACGCATTCAGCACATACTTGCCGAAACCCTGCCGTGCAAAGAAGGTTTCCGGGAGATAGACGTCCCAGGGCGACGCGGCGGCTTCAGCGCCGCCGATCCGGAATCCGAGCGCCTGCAGCGTCAGCGTGCCGCCACCCGAAAACCCTTCGCTCAGGATCGTGCCGCCCAATGCGATCGTGCCGGCTGTCGGCTGCACGCTGGGCAAGGTCGACCCGCTGTCCGACCCGCCAAACTGTTTCAGCGATGTCGCTGAATACGCCTGCAACGTCACATTTCCGCCGCGTCCGGCAGGCACGCCGTTCTGCATCAGCAGTTGGCCGTTGGACAGCATCTCGCCGCCGCCCGATACGTCCAGTACGCTGCCTGGCTGCAGCAGCACCGAACCCGAGGTGTCGCCCACCAGCCCGCCGCCGATAACGTTCGATCCGAGCAACGCGGAGAGCGTGATGCTACCGCCGTTGATGAACTGGCTGTTGCCCGGCGTCGTACGCGGTGCGGCCTGCACGTCGTTGTTCACCCACTGCCCCGCGGCACTAATCGCGCCCTGCGGGCCGACGATCATGTTGCCGCCACTCGTGATCGAAATCACCCCCGACGGCACGGACAGGCGGCCGGCCACGTTGACGTCGGTACCGGCCACCGGGCTATTGATGGTGATGGAGCCGCCTGGCTGCAGGTTCAGCTGCGTGCCTTGCGGCACCACGACGCCCTTGCCGCCCGCCTTGTCCTCGGTCACGTTCAGGTTCGCGAAGCCGCCATTGTTCAACGTCGCGACCGGCACCACGGTGGTCGTGAGCACATTGCGCGGATCAGTCGCCGGCAGCGCCTGCAGCGCCGTCTGGTCGAGCGGCGTGTCGATCGAGAAACCCGGCGAGATGTCGGCAAGTTGCGGCGCCTTGTCCTGCAGCACGACCAAGCCCGCGGTGCCCGACGCAACGTCGTTGTTGTTCGACGTCAGGTGCACCAGCGCGGCGCCGTCGAGCTTCGGATCGGCGCCGAGGTTGAACGTCCCGCCGCTCGGCAGGCTGTTGCCCTGCATCTGCTTCGCGCCGCCGAATGCCTGCGCGCTGATGTCGCCGTCCAGCACGGTGGACTTCAGCCCGTAGATATCGAGCGTGCCCGCGTTGCCGCCGACGATGTAGTCGCCCTGATACGTGCCCGCCGTCTGCAGCGGGTTGTACCAGGACTTCGTCACGCCCCAGCGCGGATGAGATTCGGTGAACTGGCCCGCGATGCCGACATAGGTGTCGTACGGGCTCGCCTTGTCGATCGGCACGATTGCCCCGTTGGCATCGACCAGCCGCGTCGTGTTGACGATCCCGCCGTCGACGTGCACGTAGCCGCCGTTCAGGTTCATCGATGAACCGGTCGCGGTCATTACCTCGTTGCCCGACAACATGATCGAACCGCCGTTGGTCAGCAGTTGGTCGACGGTGCGCGGAATCAGGTTCACATAGCCCGACAGGTTCAGGATCGGGCTGCCGACCCACGACACGCCGTCGCTGCGCGTGCCCGTCAGCGTGCTGTCGAACACGAGATTCTTGTAGCCGGACAGAAACCCGTTGCGCAGCAGCGGCGAATCGGCGAGTTCGTTCTGGCCGATGCGGTCGACCGTCACGAGCGTCTGCGAGATCGGCACCTCGACGTTCGTGAGACCCGACACATCGATCGTCGCGCCGCTGTCGACATAGATCCGGCCCGGCACGGCGGTCTGGCCGGCCGGCGCCTGGGCGCCCGATGCCGACGGCGCGAGCGCCCCGACCGATACCTTCGAACCGGGTGCCTCGATCAGCGAGCCGCCCTGGAACCACACCGAGCCGGCCGTCATGCCGATGCTGCCTGGCGTGAAGGTCGCGCCGGGCGTCGACGGCGTCGTCTGGCCGTTGCCGTCCGGCATCACCGCCGTCACCGAATCGGGGCCGAAGCTCAGGAGGCCAGCGCGACTCGTGGTGCTGCCGGTGCTTTGCGGGCTCGTCGTCACGACCCCCTGCCCGAGATACCCGGCGCCGGTCGGATTGTTGGAAGAATATTCATCGACAGTGGAAATCGTGATCGTGCCCGGCACGTTGACACTCGTCGTCACGCCCACCACGCCGTTCTGCGCGACGCGGCTACCGAGCAGGTTCACGTTGCCACGCGCGGCCTCCACGATGCCGGTATTGGTCAGTGTACCGGCCGGCGTGATGTCGGTCGTCTGGCCGTTCGGGCCGAGCAGCGCGATCTTTCCGCTGAGCTCCGGCAGCAGCACCTGCGGATTCGTCGTGGCGCCGCTGTTGGGTCGCAGGCTTACGCCGACACCCGCCGCGAGCACCACCTGCCCGTCCGTCGCCTTGATATGCCCTGCGTTCGTCACGTTCGGTGCGGCGATCATCACGAAGCCGCCATCGCTCACATTGCCGTTCGCGTGCGTGGTAATCGAGGCGCCCTGCTCGATGGTGACATCGCCCCACGGCTGATACTGGCTGGCCGACGTGAGGTTGACCTGGTTGCCCAGGCCGAGCACTTCGTTCGGCACCGTGCTGTTGCCGTTCACCCCGGCCGAACTGCCGGACTCCGAATACGCGAGCCCGCCCGTCGTTCCGGCCGGCAGGCTGAGGAACTGCTTGTTGCTCGCGACGATCCCCGCGGCATCCTGCGCAAGCGTGCTGTCCGTCACAACCGGAACCCTGTTGACGAAGGTCTGGTTGTAATTGTTCATGTTCAGCACGTCGAGCGACGACGCCACCAGCGAATGCACGTTCACCTGCGACCCGGCGCCGAACAGCACGCCGTTCCGGTTGATTACATACACCGCGCCCTGCGCCGTGATGTTTCCGAGAATCTGGCTCGGCCGCCCGCTCGGATCGTTGATCCGGTTCAGGACGGCCCAGTTGTTCGCGCCGTTCGTCTGCGTGCCGCCCGACTGGTCGAAGTTCAGCGTGGTCTGCCGGCCGACGTTCATCGTCTCCCACGTCAGCACCGCGTTCTGCCCGGTCTGCTTCACGTCGACGTTCACGTGGCCGCTCGCGTCGGTACTCTGCGTCGGCGCGTTTGCGTTGAACCACAGCACCGGATTGTTCGTATCGCCCGACGCGCCCGCCGCCACCTGCAGCCCGCCCGGCGCCAGCCCGTTCGGCACGGTCGACGGCAGCTTCGCCGCGGCCGCCGCCGCATTCTGCTGCGCGGCGATTTGCGCGGCGATCGCGTGCGCGGCATAGCCGAGGTTGCGGATCGACGGCTGGCTCGCCTGCAGCGCCTGCTGCGACGACACGCCGAGATTCGGCACGCCCGGCATGCCGGCGGCGCCGCCCGCGCCGCCACCGGACACACGTGCGACCTGCCCGAGGTTCATGATGCCGGCCCCATGCGCATGCGCGGACACGCCCGCCGCGAGCATCAGCACGACCGCCCGGTAAAGCGGGCTCAGCTCCGATTTCAGGACCGACCGCGAGGCCGTTGCGCGAAGTTGCCGTTCCGTACGTGCGCGTGCTGCCATTCTTGCCACCCCGATGCTAGGAATTTGCGCGCGGCGCCGGTCCGGCACCGCACATGTCGTTGCGCCCGAAACGAGCCGCTGGAATACGAAGACCATACGAAGCGCGAATGGCAGCGACATGGCGACTGTTACGGACCATTCCGGCCGCCGTGAAAAGGTCCGTAGCTTTTGTCATGGAAGGCCGGTCACGCCGCTGCGGGGCGTGCCGGGCGCGCCGCGCCGAGCGCGTCGACCACGCGGCCGATGACCGCCGGCCAGTCTCCGGGCCGCGTCTGCCGGAACAGCGTCGCGGCCGGATACCACGGGCAGTCGTCGCGTTCGAGCAGCCAGCGCCAGTCCGACACGCGCGGCAGCAGCACCCGGACCGGCCGCCCGAGCGCGCCGGCCAGATGCGCGACCGACGTGTCGACGCTGATCACGAGATCCAGCGTGTCGACCAGCGCCGCCGTTTCGGAGAAGTCGTGCAACGCGTCCGCGAACGACAGCACGCCGCTCGCGGCGAACGCGTCGGCATCGCGCGCGCGAACCTGCGGCTGCAGGCTCACGAACGTCGCGTCGAGCGCGTCGCTCGCGACGAGCGGTGCGAGCATGGTGAACGGTATCGAGCGGTTCTCGTCGTTCGAGTGGCGCGGGTTGCCGGACCACGCGAGCCCGACGCGCAACCGGCCCGGCGGCGCGATCGCGTCGATGCGCCGTGCCCACGCGGCACGCCGCGACACATCGGCGCGCAGGTACGGCACGTCGGACGGCACCGTATCGAGCGTCGTGCGGAACGCGTACGGCAGGCTCATCAGCGGACACTGCAGGTCGAACGCCGGCAGCGGCTGCCCTTCGGTGACGACCCGGCTCACGCCGCGCAGCGTACCGAGCAGTTCGCCGAGCGCGGCCGGCGCCTCGATGATCACGGTCGCGCCCGCGTCGCGCGCCAGGTTCGCGTAGCGGCAGAACTGCAGCGTGTCGCCGTAACCCTGCTCCGCATGCAGCAGCAGCGTGCGACCCGCGAGCGGTTCGTCGCCGGTCCATCGCGGCCGGTCCGCATGACGCCGGTGCAGCATCACGTCGGCCGCCTCCCAGCGCGCCTCGTGCTGCCGCCAGCCCGCGTCGAAATCGCCCGTCAGCAGCCGGCAGAACGCCGCCGAGCGGCGCGCGGCGCCATGATTCGGATCGCGCCGGCATGCGTCGGCGTAGTCGGTCAGCGCCGCGTCGTCGTCGCCGAGGTGCTGGCGTGCAAGCGCACGCGTGAACAACGCCTGCGCCGTGTCCGCCGGCGCGGCCGCCGCCGCCGCGTGGCTCGCGAGCGCGTCGTCGTAGCGGCCGAGCTGCTGCAGCGCGAGCGCGCGGTTGTAATGCAGTTCCGCTTGCGGACCCGTCAGCGCCAGCGCCGCGTCGTAATCGGCGAGCGCGTCGTCGAACCGGCCGAGCGCGCGCAACGCGGCCGCGCGGTTGCGGCGCGCGTCGATATCGCCGGGATTGCGTGCCAGCGCTTGCGCGTAGGCTTCGGCGGCTTCCGCGTGACGTTCGAGCCCGAGCAGCGCATTGCCACGCCCGACCCACGCGGCGACGTTGCCGCGATTCAGCGCGAGCAGCCGGTCGCAGCGCTTCAGCAATTCGTCGCGGGCGTGCAGCAAATCCAGCGCAACGCAACTCGCGTACAGCAACTGTTCGTCCTTCGGCAGCCGTGCGAGCCCTTCGTCGAGACACGCGAGCGCATCGGCCGGGCGGCCCAGTTCGGTCATCACGACGCCGCACGCGTAGACGAGCTCCGGCGTCTTGCCGCGCACGACCATCGCGAGCTGATAGCTGTGCAGCGCCTGCTCGCGATGGCCGAGCGCGCGCAGCGCATGCCCGCGCTCGATGTTCGCGGCCGCTTCGTTCGGGTCGATCCGCAACGCGCGCTCGATGCTGATCAGCGCGTCGGCGGGCCGCTCGAGCCGGCGCAACGTCTCGCCGCGCTTGCGCCACGCCGTTGCATGCGCCGGTTCGCGCAAGAGCGCCCGGTCGTAGGCCGCCAGCGCCGCATCGTATTGCCCGAGCGCAAGCAGCGCATCGCCGCGCGCCGCATGCGACGGCGCATGGTCCGGATCGATCGCGAGTGCGCGATCGGCGAGCGCGAGCGCATCGCGATGACGGCCGATACCGGTCAGTGCCGCCGCGTGGTTCGCCAGATTCCACGGCTGGGTCAATCCGAACGTCATCGAGCGCGCGATCAGCGGCTCGGCCCGTGCGGGATCGCCGAGCTGCAGGTGCACGAGGCCCAGCAGGTGCAGCGCCTCGACATGATCGGGCGCCATCGCCAGCACGCCTTCGTAGAGCCGTCCGGCCCCGGCGAAGTCGCGCTGTTCGAGACGCGTGCGCGCCTGGCGCAGCGCATCGGCGAGCACCACTTGCAGCGGCACGGCCGCAGCGCCCGGTACGGCGCCCGCCAGCGGCGTAGCCGCGCGGCGCGCACTCATTGCGCGCCTCCACCGACGAGCATTGGCAACCCGGCCGCGATACGCTCGACGACGGGCGCCCACTGCCCGCCCTCGGGCTGGCGGAACAGCCGCGCCGACGGATACCACGGGCTGTCGTCGCGTTCGAGCAGCCAGCGGAAATCGGGCGTATGGGGAATCATCAGCGCAAGCGGCCGGCCGAGCGCGCCGGCAAGATGTGCGACGGACGTATCGACGCTGACGATGCCGTCCATCAGCGCAGTCAGCGCCGCGGTATCGGCGAAATCGGCAAGATCGTCGCCGACGAACCGCACCGCGCTCGCGTCGAGCACCGGACGGTCCTCGTCGCGGACCACCTTCTGCAGGCTGATCCACTCGTAACGATCGTCGAACAGCGGCAGCAGATCCGCGAGCGTCATCGAGCGGTTGCGGTCGTTCAGGTGCAGCGGGTTGCCGGACCACACGAGGCCGATGCGCGGCCGCGCGGCCGTGCCGAGCCGTTCGCGCCACTGCGCGACACGCACGGGGTCGGCGGCGAGATACGGCACGCCGGCGGGAATCGACGCCAGGTCCGTGCGGAATTCGAGCGGCAGGCTCAGCAGCGGGCAATGCAGGTCGAACGGCGGCAGCGGCTCGCCGCGCGCGACGAGCGTATCGACGCCGTCGAGCGTCGCGAACAGCGTCTTCAGCTCGACCGGCGCTTCGAGCACGACGCGCGCGCCGAGCGCTTTCACGAGCGGGACATAGCGGCAGAACTGCAGCGTGTCGCCTAGCCCCTGTTCCGGGTACAGCAGGATCGTCTTGCCGTCGAGTGGCATCCCGTGCGTCCAGCGCGGCTGCGCGAACGTGCGCCGGCTCGCATCGAGCTGCGTGTCGCGCCAGCGCCATTCGTACTCGGCCCAGCCGGCTTCGAAATCGCCGATCGACAAACACAGGAACGCGCGCATGCAGTGCGCGAGCACGTAGTCGGGATCGATATCGATCGCATCCGCATACGCCTGCCGCGCGGCATCGTGGTGCCGCAATGCGCGCAACGCATTGCCCTTGTGAAAGTGCGCGAGCTTGTCGCGTGGCGTCGCGTCGATCACGCGCGCGAAGTCGTCGAGTGCGGCCGCGTAGCGGTGCGTCTCGAGCTGCACGCGGCCGCGCGTGACCCAGGCGGGCACGTAGCCGGCGTCGAGCGCCAGCGCGCGGTCGCACATGTCGCGCGCATCGTCGTGACGCTCGACGCGCATCAGCGCGCTCGCGTAGTTGCACAGCACGCCGGGGCTGCGCGATTCCACGTCGAGCGCGCGCGCATAGCTGTCGACCGCGTCGCGATAGCGCTCCAGGTGGCTGGCCGCATTGCCGCGGTTCGCGAGCGCCCGCGCGTGGCGCGGATCGATCGCGAGCACGCGGTCGCAGCGCACGAGCGCCTCGTCGTGCCGGCCGAGCTGTTCGAGCGCGATCGAGCTGTTGAAGATCGCATCGACGAAGGTCGGGCTCGCCGCGATCGCCGCATTGAAATCCGCCAGCGCGCGTTCCGGATCGCTCAGGTCGAGATACGCGACGCCGCGCAGGAACAGCACCTCGGTGCTGCCCGGTTTCTGTGCGAGCGCGTAGCCGTAGCTGTCGACCGCCTCGCGAAAGCGGCCGAGTTCGCGCAGCGCGAGGCCACGCGCGCGCATCGCGTCGAACGAACGCCCGGCCAGCGCGATCGACCGGTCGCAATCGGCGAGCGCGTCGTCGTGACGGCCGAGCGCGCGCAGCATGTCGCTGCGCTTCACATAGCCGTCGGCAAAACCGGGCGTCAATTCGAGCAGCCGATCGTAGACCGCGCACGCATCGTCGTACCGCGCGAGTTGCGCGAGCAGGCCCGCGCGCTGGAACAGCACGCGCTGATGGACCGGATTGATCGCGAGTGCTTCGTCGAGCCGCGTGAGCGCGTCGTGCTCGCGCCCGAGCCCCGTCAGCACCGCCGCATAATTCGCGAGCGCGAGCGGCACCGGCCGGCGCTCGATCGAGCGCCGCATCAGCGGCTCGGCATCGTCGAGGCGGCCTTGCTGGAACCGCACCGCGCCGAGCAGGTGCAGCGCCTCCGGATGCTCGGGATCGAGCGTCAGCAATTCGGTATACGCGTGTTCCGCATGCTGCAGCGCGCCGTCGTGGTGTGCCTTGCGCGCACGCAGGAGCAGCCGTTCGAGTTGCGCGGTGTCGGGCGGACGGCGATCCGGCGCGACCGGCGCGCTCGCGAGTGTCGTCCCTTCCCCGTTCGGTGTCATCGTGTGGCCCCCACTGGTCGCTGTTCGTGTCGCGTGTCGTGTCTAACGTGCCATCGGCGCGAGCGCGGCACGCACCGCGTCGATCACGCTCGTCCAGTCGCCCGGCGCCGCCTGCCGGAACAGCCGCGCGGACGGGTACCACGGGCTGTCGCCGCGGGTCCGCATCCAGCGCCACTCCGCCGGATCGGGCAGCAGCACCCAGACCGCGTGGCCCAGCGCGCCCGCCAGGTGCGCGACCGCGGAATCGACCGCGATCACGAGATCCAGCGCGCCGATCAGTGCGGCCGTGTCAGCAAAGTCGCCGAGTTCGTCGTCGACGCGGCGCACCGGCGTTTCCGCGAACAGCGCCGCGTCGCGTTCGCGCACGGGTTTTTGCAGGCTGATCCAGTCGACGTCGAGATCGAACAGCGGCGCGAGCCGCGCGAAATCGATCGACCGGTTGTGATCGTTGCGATGCTCCGGATTGCCGGCCCACGCGATCCCGATCCGCGGCCGGCGCCGGTCGCCGAGCAGCGCTTCCCACTCGCGCGTGCGCTGCGGATCGGCATGCAGATAGGCGCCGGCTTGCGGAATGGTGGCTTCGTCGGTGCGAAACGCATTCGGCAGGCTCAGCAGCGGCGCCTGGCAGTCGAACGCCGGCAGCGGTTCGTCGCGCGCGATCACGTCGACCGCACCGGGCAGCGACGCCATCAGCGCGCGCAGTTGCGGCTGCACCTCGAACACGACCCGCGCACCGCGCGCGGCCACCAGCGACACATAACGGCAGAACTGCAGCGTGTCGCCGAACCCTTGTTCCGCATGAATCAGCACCGTCCGGCCGTCGAGCGGCGTGTCGCCCTGCCACGTCGACTGCGTGAACGGCCGGTAGTGCCGCGCAAGCTGCGCATCGCGCAGCCGCCATTCGTACTCGGGCCAGCCGCGCGCGAAATCGCCTTCGATCAGATACAGCGACGCGCGCGCGAAATGCGCTTCGGCATAGTCGGGATGCAGCGCGATCGCGCGGTCGTACGCGGCGAGCGCGTCGTCCGTGCGCGCCGCTTCGAAATGCAGGTTGCCGCGGTTGAGCCAGTTCGTCGCGTGATCGGGACGCAGCGCGAGCGCACGGTCGAGCGACGCCATCGCTTCGTCGTAGCGATGCAGGTCCTGCAATACGTTGCTGCGGTTGGTCCAGGCCTCGGCGAACCGTGCGTCGCGCGCAAGCGCGGCGTCGTAGCTGGCCAGTGCTTCGTCGAAGCGCTTCAGGTAACGCAACGCGGTACCGCGGTTGCACAACGTCTCCGTCGAGTGCGGATCGAGCGCCAGCGCGCGCGCATAGGCGGCCAGAGCTTCGTCGTGGCGCTTGAGCTGCAGCAGCGCGTTGCCGCGACTCGCATGGGCGCGGACATGATCCGGATCGAACGCCAGCACGCGCTCGCAGCGGGCCAGCGCTTCGTCCGCGCGGCCGAGCCGTTCGAGCGCGACCGCGCTGTTGTAGAGCACGTCGAGCCGCGCGGGATCGGCCGCGATCGCTTCGTTGAACGCGTCGAGCGCCTCGCCCGGCCGATCGAGATCGATCAGCGTGCGGCCGCGCTCGGCCATGATCGCGGCCACGCCGGGCCGGATCGCGCTGGCGCGCTCGAAGCACTGCAGCGCATCGGCCGGTCGCTGCAGTTCGCGCAGCACGAGGCCGCGGTTGAACCACGATTCGAACGAACGCGGGTCGACCATCAGCGCGCGATCGTAGGTATCGAGTGCATCGTCGAAGCGGCGCAGCGCACGCAGCGCGCTGCCGCGATTGCAGAGCGCATCGAGTACCAGCGGCGACACCGCGAGCGCGCGGTCGAACGACGCCAGTGCATCGTCGTAACGGCGCAATCCGAGCAGCGTGTTGCCGCGGCGCACGAGCGTCTGCACGTCGTCGGGTGTCGTGCGCAGCGCGGCCGCGAAATGCTCGAGCGCCTCGCCAATGCGGCCGCGCTCGCCGGCGATCGCGCCGAGATCCGACAGGACGCGCGTGCCGGGTGCGATCGCGATCGACCGGCGCAACAACGCTTCGGCATCGTCGGCCGCGCCGCGTTGGAACTGCAGCACGCCGTACAGGTGCAATGCCTGGGGATTGTCCGGTTCCTGCTCGAGCACGGCGAGATATTCGCGCGCCGCGTCGTCGAACCGTCCTGCACCGTGCCAGTTTTGTGCGCGGCTCAGGATCGCCGCCGATTGCCGTTGCCCGCGCGCGTCGAGTCCCGACGCGCCCGCGTGTGCATCATGCCGGTGCTCGACCGTCACGTTCGCCCCCTTCCCGTTTGCCGATGCCGCCGCTGACTCGGCTCGATGGAACCGGTCGCGGCGGTCATGCTCGCCACGAGACTAACGGACGGGCAATAACAGATGTATGACGAAAGTTACGGACCATTTTGTCCGGGGGACGGAACACGTTCCGCGCGTCGAACACCCCGTGCCGCCATCACTGGCCGATCGGGATCGTCCGCACGTATTCGACTGCTGGCGCGCCCATCGTGACCGCGAAGCGCACGCCGCGCGGCAGCGGCATGCCGAGCGACGTGAGATTGCTGACGCCGTGCTGCGCGAGAAACTGCGCATAGCTCTGCTCGATGACGGCCTGGCTCGTCGTCCATCCGCCCGGCGGAATCCACACGGAAAGCTGCATCGTCCGCGCATCGTTGCTGACCACCACGCGCGCGAACGCGTCCATGTGCTGCAGCGCGTCCTCCACGTCGGCCAGCGACGCGAGCGGCTGCGACGCGCTGCGCACGAGCTCGCGCCCCTTGAGCTGGTAGCGCACGACCTGCATCTGCGCCGGCCCGCCGCCGACGCCGAGATGGCGCACCATCACGAGTTCGTTCGGGCGAATGCGCAGCGGCGGCCCGAACACTTCGTCGGCCGTCACGAGGTTGGTCAGGTCGAACTGCAACTGGGAGAAATAGCGGCCGAGCAGACGCGTTTGCGCCAGATTCGACGCGATATCGTCGCGACCGCGAATCGTCGCATCGAGGCCGCGCCACGACAGCAGCGCGATCACGGCGAGCAGCGCGATCGCGACCAGCATCTCGATCAGCGTGAAGCCCCGTTGCGGCGCACGCGCCGCCGCGCGCGGTTCATTGGCGCGCTTCATTCTGGATCACCGTGACGACTTCGGCGAGCACGTTGCGGCTCGCCGCGGACGGATACACGCTCACCGTCACGCGCCGCACGAGCGGGCTCGGCAGCGCGGCCACCGACTGGCGGCACACGAACCGGTAGCGGCCCTGCGGGCACGCGAACGTGTTCGTGCCGACGGACGGCCAGGTCGACGCGATGCGGATTTCGCCGAGCGCGTTGTCGGCACTCCATAGCGCGAGCAGCCGCATGCGCGCCATGTCGGTATCCGACGCGAGCGCGCCGATCGCGCGCATCACGGCGCCCAGCGCCACGGCCACGATCGCCAGCGCGATCAGCACCTCGATCAGCGTGAATCCCCGTTGCGGCGCACGCGCCGTGCGCGATCCGCGGCGCGCATGGCGGTGGTAGTCGGTTCTATCGTCGCACATGACCTGCATCATTCTTGTCGATCGGTCGGCGTCCGGCGGTCAAACCGCGGCGCAGGCCGCGTCGCCGGCGCGACGGACGCCGTGCACGGACGTTAAGCGCAACGTATGGCACGCACGTGTCGAATGGTACGGACCATTCGGCGCGGCAAGCGCGGGCGGACGGGCGTGCCGGTGCCGCGCAGGCGGTGTCGCGCGCTGCGCGCATCGCGGCGGCCGGCGGCCAAAAGGCTGAAAGCGGAAAGGAATCAGGAAAGAACCGTCCGGCAGCGGACGGCGAAAGGTGAACGGCTAACGGCTAACGGCGAAGGCGATCCTCGGGCGGAATCGCCGCGACGGTGTCAGGCCGTCACGGCGGCGTCGTATTCGGCGCGGGCAAGCTGGCCGGCGGCGACCGCCTCGGCCTCGCCGCGAAAGCCTTCCCGGCTGAACGCTACGACTTTCACTCCGACGCCGGTCGCCCGCTTCACCGTCAGCGCCCATTGCCATCCACCGTCTTGTTCGAAGACGTGCAGCGAGGGTTCGAAGGAAGGGTCGAGTACGGTCACGCGTTTTGCTCCTGCCCCCTTGCGCGCCGTATCGGCAACACTCGGGGCATGTCGAAAGGGTCGCGCCGGGGTGCCGACGCGTTTCTGCCATTCGACAGTCTAGTCAATAATTGTTGCGACGCACCATCAGAGGTTTCACTCATCTATCGGAACCGCCCGGTCGATCGAGATTGACTGAAACCCATACGGGACGGGCCTCTGGCGCTGTCAGGCGGCACGGTAACGCATTCGTGCGGCAACGTGCCGCACACGCGACGGATTGCTTGCAGCGGCCATTCGTGGATCGCGAAAACGGGGCGCGATCTATCCGGCGGACGTCACGCGCCGGAACGTCAGGTTGACACGTTCGCCCTGCACGGCCGGCGCCTTCGGCACGCGATGCTGCCATTCGGCCTGAGTGCGCCCGCGCATCACGAGCAGGCTGCCGTGCACGAGGCGGTACGCATGCGTGACGCCGGTCGCGCGATGGCGCAGGTCGAACACGCGCATCGCACCGAGGCTCACCGACGCGATCACCGGTTCGTCGCCGAGTTCCGGCTCGTTGTCCGCATGCCAGCCGAGGCTGTCGAGCCCGTTGCGGTAGCGATTGAGCAGCACGCTGTTGAAGCGCGCGCCGCAGGTCGCCTCGACCGCCTGCTTCAGGTCGAGCACGGCCGGCGTCCACGGCGCGGGCACGTTGCGGATCCCCGAGTACACGTAGACGGCATCGGGCTCGCCCTGCCACGCGGTGAGCCTCGGCAACGGAATGCGGCCGCGCGGCGTGCGGATCGTGTCCTGCAGCCACGCGACCTCTCCGATCAGCGCGGCGAGCGTGCGGTCGGCATCGGGTTGTGCAAGCCAGTCCGGGTACCAGTCCACGTCGGGCACGGGCGTATCGGCGAAGAGATCGAGTGTCGACATGTCGGAAGGAACGGGCGAGGAGTGGCGTAAAGGGTACATGTCTGCATACTAGCCAACGGCGCCCTGCACCGCCATGCGCTGTCATTCGCCGCTGAAAGGAAACCGCCGCGCACCGCGATGCGCGTTCGCGCATCACGCTATCATCGCGGCGTGTCGCGGCACGCCCCGCCGAGGGGCGCCGCTTTTCTCCGCCACGCCGGCCGGCGCGCCCCGGCCGCTTTCTTCCCGGATCTCATCATGACGACGCTCTCCGATTCCGCTCTCGACCAACTGTTTCTCTCCGCCCGCACGCACAACGCATGGCAGGACAAACCCGTCGACGACGCATTGCTGCACCGGCTGATCGACCTGACGAAATTCGGCCCGACGTCGGCGAACTCGAGCCCTGCGCGCTTCGTGTTCGTCAAGTCGCCCGAAGCGAAGGCGCGCCTGAAACCCGCGCTGTCCGAAGGCAACCTCGCGAAGACGATGGCCGCGCCCGTCACCGTGATCGTCGGGATGGATTACGCGTTCTACGAACACCTGCCGCGCCTGTTTCCGCATGCCGACGCACGCAGCTGGTTCGCCGGCAACGATGCGCTGATCCAGGCCACCACGTTCCGCAACGCGTCGCTGCAGGGCGCGTACCTGATCCTGGCCGCCCGCGCGCTCGGTCTCGACGCGGGCCCGATGTCGGGCTTCGACGGCGCGCAGGTCGATGCCGAATTCTTCGCAGGCACCACGATCAAGAGCAACTTCCTCGTGAACCTCGGCTACGGCGATCCGGCCGGCCTGTTCCCGCGCAGCCCGCGCTTCGATTTCGACGATATCGCTCGCATCGAGTAACCGTTGTGGGCCAGGGCCTGTTCACGCTAATAACGGGCTTGCGCTGCCCCCCAGAAGGGCCGAGCGCAAGGATTGCGACGAAGCGAATACTCGACGTATTCGCGAGGAGCATGACGCGGCGATCGGCCCTTCTGGGGGCCAGCCCCACGAATGAATTTTTCCAAACAGGGGAACGCGCCTTGCCGGCCGCATTGCGGCGTCGCGCGTCGCTTGTTTGGCTCGGCCAAACGGCGCTCCTTGCTTCTTGCACTGCGGCCGGCAAGGCACGTTCGCAAGCCCGTTATTAGCGTGAACAGGCCCTAACCACGCGTCAACCGGATCAGCGTGATTTCGGACGGCACGCCGAAGCGGTTCGGCGGCCCCCAGTATCCGGTGCCGCGGCTCGTATAGAGCCACATGTCGCCGAAGCGGTTCAGCCCGCCGATCACCGGCTGCTGCATCCGCACGAACGGCGGCCACGGCAAGAACTGCCCGCCGTGCGTGTGGCCCGACAGCTGCACGGTATAACCCGCGCGGTTCGCCGCTTCCGCGCTGCGCGGCTGGTGCGCGAGCAGGATCTTCGTGGCGACGTCGCGCGGCGCACCGGCCAGCGCCTGCGCGGGGTCGCTGCGATGCGCGGGATCGAACCCGCCAGCCGTGAAATCGGTCACGCCCGCGAGCACCGCGCGTGCACCGTCGTGCTCGATCAGCACGTGCTCGTTCAGCAGCACCGTCAGCCCGATGCGGCGGAATTCGTCGATCCACGCATGTGCGCCCGCGTAGTACTCGTGGTTGCCGGTCACGAGGAAGCTGCCGTGCCGCGACCGCATCTGGCCAAGCGGCGCCGTGTGGTCGCGCAGGCGCTTGACCGAGCCGTCCACCACGTCGCCCGTCACGACCACCAGGTCGGCGTCGAGCGCATTGACCGCGCGCACGATCCGTTCGATATACGGCCGCTTGATCGTCGGCCCGACATGGATGTCGGACAGCTGCACGATCGACAGCCCGTCGAGCGCCGCCGGCAGCCCCGCGACCGGAATCGACACGCGCTTGACCGCCGCCGTGCGGCGCGCGCCGACGAACCCGATCGCCGTGACGAGCACTGCGGCCACCAGCACGCCGAGCGCCGTGTCGGCCGCGGCGCCGCTCCACGCGCCGTCGTGCCCGAGTTGCCGCCACGCGACCACGCCGAGCAACACGCAATCGCGCAGGAACGTCAGCACCAGCAGCGACGAAAAGAAACCCATCGCGAGCGCGCCCGCCCAGCCGACCAGCGTCGCGGCCCAGCCTTCGTCGAAGCGGCGCGAGAACATGCCGACCGGAATCAGCACGACGAAACTCGCCAGCACGAGCGCCGCGATCGTGCGCGCGACCGGCGACGCGAACGCATCGGGAATGATCCGCATCCCGACGTACAGATGGAACAGCACGCCGATTGCAATGAACCGGACAAAGAAACTTCGCATGGAACGCTCACCTTCGTTGCGATACCGATACCGCTTCCGCGCCGCGCGTCGCACGGGGTCGTGATGCCCCGTGCCGCGCGTCGCACCCTACGCACGATGGTACACAGATCCCGGCCATGACGACCGGTCGCGGCCGCCGGTGGAGCGCAGCGCGGCTTCGCTCGCCGGCCAGGCCTCGACGCCGTTCGTCGCCACGCTCGACCATGATTCCATCGGCCTGTCCAAAGCGAGCGCGATCCGCAATTTCCTGACGTGCGCGGCCGCCGACGTGCAGCGCACGCTGCGCTGGCGCATCCAGGTCAGCAACTTCGCGGCAGCCTGCCGGATGATCGAGGCGAACGTCGGTATCGGCGTGCTGCCCGAAAGCACCGCACACCGCCATGCAAAGACGATGGCGCTGCGCGTCGTCGCGCTCGAGGACGACTGGGCCGAACGCCAGTTGCAGATCTGCGTCGCCGATCTCGATGCACTGCCGCGCTTCGCGCGCGATCTCGTCGACCTGCTCGTCGAGGATGCCCGCAGCCAGCCGGACTGACCGGATTCGCACGCATTCGAGACGCAATCACCCGCTTGCGCGCCGATTCCGCTACGCCGGCACGGCAAACACCGCCACGCTTCGTTCGTCTGACGATTCTTGACAGTCCGTCAGCAACCCTGCGCGAGCGTGCGCTGGCAGAATCGCGGCGATCGGAACGTTGCTGCGGAAACGCGCGACCGGACGGGCCGGCACGACCGCCGGTGCGCCCGCGACCGGCCACGGCCCGTGCCGCGTATGCATGCCGGATGGCTGGCGATCCGTATCGCGCTGATTTATGATCGGCTCCGTATCCAGGGATCGTCGTCGCGGCCCGGCCGGTCGCGACGATCCACATTGCGCCGCGCCCGGCATCCACCCCCAACGTCGAGCTCGTCACACCATGAGAAAAACAACGCCGCGCACGCGCCTGCGCGTTGCCGCCGTCCTGGCGCCCGCCCTGCCGCTCGCGGGCTGCGCATCGCGCGGCGCACCGTCGTACGTGCTGTTCGGCGCGTATTTCCCCCTCTGGCTCGTCAGTGCGATCGTCGGCGTCATCGGCGCGATCGTCGCGCACCGCGTGTTCGTCGCGACCGGCTGGGCTTCCACCGTGCCTTACCAGCTCGCCGTCTGCACCGCGATCGGGCTCGTGGTCGCCGTGATCGTCTGGCTCACCGGCACCGGGCCGTTCGCATGAAGGCCGCCGGACTCCCCCGCCCCTCCGTGAAGGGCCGCGTGATCGCGCTCGCGATCGTCGCGCTCGGCATCGCCGCGCTCGTGTATGCGTACTGCCGCACGACCGCCTACCCGTCCACCGACGACGCGTCGATCGACGCGGACGTCGTGCACGTCGCATCGCCGGTCGGCGGACGCATCGTCCAGCTCACGGTGCACGAGAACCAGCGCGTCGCGAAGGGTGACCTGCTGTACGAAATCGATCCCGTGCCGTACCGGCTGACGGTTGCGCAGGCGCAGGCCGACGTCGAACTCGCGCGCGCATCGCTCGACACGCGCCGCCGTTCGCTGATCGGCGAGCGCTCGAACGCATCCGTCGCCGCCGAGCAGGTCAAGCGCGCGACGCAGAACTACGACCTCGCCACACGCGACGTGAACCGGCTCGCGCCGCTCGCCGCGCAAGGCTATGTCAGCGCGCAGCAGTTCGACCAGGCGAAGGTCCGCCAGCGCGACGCGTCCGTGTCGCTCACGCAGGCACAGGAGCAGCAGCGTGCGTCCGCGCAGACGATCGGCGACGAAGCCGACGCGATCGCGACGCTGCATGCGCGCGAAGCCGCGCTCGCCCGCGCGCAGCATGCGCTCGACGATACGGTCGTGCGCGCGCCGCACGACGGGCTCGTGACGGGCCTGAGCGTCCTCGCCGGCGAAACGCTCGCGCCGAACCAGTCGATCTTCACGCTGATCGACGCGCGCGAATGGTTCGCCGTCGGCAATTTCCGCGAGACGGCGCTGAGCCGCATCGCGGTCGGCGATTGCGCGACCGTCTACTCGATGATCGACCGCAGTCGCCCGCTCACGGGCAAGGTCGTCGGCATCGGCGCCGGCATCGCGGACAGCGCGCGCATCAATCTGCCGCGCTCCCTGCCGATCGTGCAGAACTCGGTGAACTGGGTGCACGTCGCGCAACGCTTCCCGGTGCGCGTGAAGCTCGACGAACCCGATGCCAAGCTGGTGCGCGTCGGCGCCAGCGCGATCGTCGAGGTCCGGCATGGCACTGCCTGCCGCTGACGTTCGCGCGCCGGGCCCGCGCGAAGTCCTGCGACTGCTCGCGCCGTTTCCGGGGCGCACGGCCATCGCCGTGCGCGTCGCGCTGATCTGCGCGCTGACCGCGCTCGTGACGGCCGCGTACGGCACGCCCGAAGCCGCACTATCCGCATACGTCGTGTTCTTCATGATCCGCGCCGACCGCGTGACGAGCGTCGTGCTCGCGGCCGCGCTGCTGCTGATCGTCACGATCGTGATCGGGCTCGTGCTCGGCATCGCGATCTTCAGCATCGACTATTCGATCCTGCGGGTCGCGTGCATGGCCGTGCTGTCGGTCGCCCACCTGTACCTGACGTCCGCCAGCAAGCTGCGCCCGGTGGGCGCGATCCTCGCGATGATCGTCGGCTTCGGGCTCGACCAGCTCGGCCTCGCACCGTTCGGCGAAGCCGCCACCCGCGCGCTGCTGTACATCTGGCTGACGATCGCGATTCCCGTCGGCGTGGCGATCGTCGTCAACCTGCTGATCGCGCCGTCGCCGCGCAAGCTTGCGCACGCGCAGCTCGCGAAGCGGCTGCGGCTCGCCGCACGGCGACTGCGCGGCGACGACGATGCACGTGCCGCGTTCGACGCGAGCCTGCGCGAAGGCGACAAGCAGCTGCTCACGTGGCTCAAGCTGTCGAAGCTCGAAGGCTCGTCGACCGCCGCCGACTTCACGGCGCTGCGGCAGGCCATCGCGTCGAGCACCGCGCTGATGGTCGCCGTCGCGCTGGCCGATCGCGAACCGAACGCACGCCTGCCCGATACGTTCGCCACGCCGATCGCCGCGACGCTCGACGAGATGGCCGCCATTCTCGAACGCGGCGGCTACCCGGTCGACGTGACGCTCGCGCTGCCGCCCGCCGATGCGCTGCCGCCGCTCGCGCGCATCGCAGCGACCGATCTCCAGGCAGCGATCATGCACTTCGCGGAGCCGGGCGCGACGGCCCCGACGGCCGATGCAGCGACGGAGGCTGCGGCCGGCACGACGCCCGCCGCCCCTGCAGCCACGCACGCACCGGCACCGGCCCCGCGCGGCGGCTTCTTCCTGCCCGACGCACGCACCAATCCCGACCACATCCGCTATGCGCTGAAGACGACCGCCGCGGCGATCTTCTGCTACCTGCTGTACTCGCAGCTCGACTGGTCGGGCATCCATACCTGCGTCGTCACCTGCTACATCGTGTCGCTCGGCTCGACGGCCGAAACGGTCGAGAAGCTCACGCTGCGAATCTTCGGCTGCATGATCGGCGCGCTGCTCGGCACCGCCGCGCTCGTGTTCGTCGTGCCGGCGCTGTCGTCGGTCGGCCACCTGATGGCGCTGGTGTTCGCCGGCGCGTGGCTGTCCGCGTGGATCGCCTTCGGCTCGCCGCGCATTGCGTATGCGGGCTTCCAGATCGCGTTCGCGTTTTTCCTGTGCGTGATCCAGGGCGCCGGCCCCGGCTTCGACCTGACGATCGCGCGCGACCGCACGATCGGCATCCTGCTCGGCAACGTCGTCGTGTATCTCGTGTTCACGCGCATCTGGCCCGTCAGCATCGGCAAGCAGATCGACGTCGCGTTCGCCGCGCTGCTCGACCAGTGGCGGCGCATCGCGCAGATCGCACAACCGGCCGAACGGCGCACACTCGCAGCCGAAGCGTTCGCGCGTCACGGCGCGATCTCGCAAGAACTCGGCCTGGTCCATTACGAACCGTCGTGGGTACGGCCGGCCGCGACGTGGCTCGCCACGCGACGGCGCGCACTTGCGGAACTCGGTGCGATCGAAGGCCCGCTGTTCCTGCTCGCCGAACGCCAGCCCGGCGACGCGGCGATCGGGGCGCAACTCTCGCGCGTGACCGAACCGCGCGACGACGAAGCCGTGCCCCATGCGGCCTCTCCCGCGCCAACGGCTCCGCCGCCGGGCGCCGCCCCCATCGACCCCGCACGCGACGCGCTGCTGAACCTGATCGACACACGGCTCGCGCAGATCGCCGACGCCGCCCGTCAAGCCACACCGAAGGAGCCTGCCCCCCATGCGTCGACCTGAACCGCCGGCCGCCTCGATCGCCGTAGCCGCCCTCGCGACCGCCGTCGCGCTGGCCGGCTGCGCGACGTCGTCGATCGACCTGGCGCCGGAGGCATCCGACCGCCCGTGGCAGCCGCAAACGTCGGCCGCGGGCGACATCGTGCCGGGCCCGCCGCGCGCGTCCGCGCAAGGCGCGCACGACTACACGCTGCCCGCGTCGCCGGCGCTCGCGTCGGTCTCGCCGCCGGCCACGCTCGATACCGCGCATCCGTACACGCTGCCCGAACTGATCGATCTCGCAGAATCGGCGAATCCGCTCACCCGCATCGCCTGGAACGACGCGCGCAACGCGGCGCTCGCGGTCGGCCTCGCGAAGTCCGCCTACCTGCCGCGCCTGTCGGCGACCGCGATGGGCGCGTACCAGGCGAGCCACGGCTCGACGTCGACGTTCCTCGGCGATTCGTCGAGCAACACCACCGTGCACGGCACGATCTCGGCACTGTCGCTGCAATGGCTGCTGTTCGATTTCGGCGGCCGCGCGGCACGCGTCGAGGCGGCCGAACAGGCATCGATCGCGTCGAACGTCGCATTCACCGCGGTGCATCAGCAGGTGATCCACGACGTGACCGTCGGCTACTACCGCTACGAGGCTGCACGCTCGCGCGCCGTCAGCGCGCAGCAGGGCCTCGCGAACGCGGATGCGATCCTCGCGGCATCGCGCGCGCGGCTCAAGCATGGCGTCGGCACGGTCGTCGAGCTCGCGCAGGCGGCGCAGAACCGCGCGCAGGCGAACCTCGCGCTCGTGCAGGCGAACGGCGCGGAAAGCGACAGCTACCTCGCGCTCGTCTCCGCGCTCGGCATCTCGCCGCTGTCGAAGCCGACGATCGCCGCGTTGCCGAAGCGGCCGCTGCCGCCCGCGCTCGGTTCGTCGGTCGACGCGATCGTGTCGGACGCGATCGCGCGCCGCCCCGACCTGCAGGGCGCGTTCGCGCTCGAAAAGGCCAATCGCGCGAAGATCAAGGCGGCTCAAGCCGCGTTCATGCCGAAGATCTTCCTCTCCGCGTCGACGTCGTACGCGAGCGGCGGCACGGCCATCTCCGCGCTGCCCGCGATCGGCGACCAGGCGCCGACCGTCAACCTGAACGGCAGCCGCTACGGCGGCGGCGTGTACCTCGGCGTGACGATCCCGCTGTACGACGGCGGCCTGCGCTCGGCCGTGCTGATGCAGGCGCGCAACGACGCGGAAAGCGCGTCCGCCCGCCTCACGCGGACCAAGGAGGAAGCGGTACGCCAGGTCGTCGCCGCGCAGAACGCGGTGCAGACGAGCCTCGCGTCGCACGACGCGGCCAGGGCGCTCGTCGATGCCGCGCAGACGAGCTACGATGCGGCGCTGACCGCGTACCGCAACGGCGTCGGCTCGGTCACCGACGCGACGATCGCGCAAAGCCAGCTGCTCGCGGCCCGGAACGCTGAGGTCGACAGCTACGCCGGCGCGTTGTCGGCGGCCGCCGCGCTCGCGCTCGCGACGGGCACGATCGGCTCGGCGCAGTAGCGCTGTGGCCGCCAGGCGGTTGACGCCTGCACGCGCCGCCCACTAGAATGCCGCCCATTCTTCCTTCAGGAACCATCGTGGACAGTTGCAGCACTCCGTTGCGTGCGCCGCTTGCCGCCTGAACGCCTGTCCGACGCAGTTCTCCTGCCCCGGCTCGCGTTCCGCGAGCCGCACGCCTACCCGTTTCACACTGCATGACGCATTCGCGCGATAGAGTACCGCGCGATGACGGCTATTGCCGCGTCGCCTGCGGCCTTGCACCGCGGCGACGCGAGCCGGCATGCGCTTCTTGCACGGCAGGACAACCATGACTTTCGATTTCGCACTCCGTCTCTTCACTGCGTTCGCCTGTGGCGTCGCCATCGGCCTCGAGCGCCAGATGCGCCAGCGCACGGCCGGCCTGCGCACGATCACGCTCGTCGCGAGCGGCGCATGCCTGTTCGTCACGCTCGGCGTGCTGACCGGCAACGGCGTCGCGGGCGTCACGCAGATCGCCGCGTACGTCGTGTCGGGCGTCGGCTTCCTCGGCGGCGGCGTGATCATGCGCGACAAGGGCTCGATCCAGGGCATCAACACGGCCGCGACGCTGTGGTGCTCGGCCGCCGTCGGCGTGCTGGCCGGCTCCGGCCATTACGTGCCTGCGCTCGCCGGCACGGGTGTCGTGCTGCTCACCAATACCGTGCTGCGCGGCGTCAGCCAGGCGATCAACGCCACGCCCGTATCGAATGCCGATCTCGTCCGCGAATACCAGATCACGGTGATTTGCCTGACCGCCGACGAAGTGCATATCCGCACGTTGCTGTCGAACTCGATGTACGCGAAGCCGCTGTCGTTCCAGAGCCTGACGAGCGAGGACGTGCCCGACCAGCCGGACCGTCTGAAGGTAACCGCGACGCTGAAGCTGCATCCGAAGGATCAGCAGAAGCTCGAGCAGATCGCGAGCCGGATGAGCATGGAGAAGAGCATTTCCAGCGTGAGCTGGACCGCGAAGGAAGCGGAACCGATGATGGAGTGAACGGCGTGGCGGCCGCCGTATCCGGCGCCGCCCTCGCCTGCGTCACGGTGCGTCGATGAGCCCGGCCGAAATCGCCTTGACGACTGCCTGGACCTTGTTGGTCGCGCCGAGCTTCTCGAGGATGTTGTTGACGTGGAAGTTGACCGTCCGCTCCGAGATGCTGAGGATCTGGCCAATTTCGCACGCGGTCTTGCCCTCGGCCGTCCAGCACAGCACCTCGCGCTCGCGCGCGGTCAGCGTGACGCCCGCCGCGGGCGACAGCTTCGGCACCATGAAGCGGCTCATCAGCGAATGCGACAGGTTTGCGAGCCAGTTCGTCTGCAGCGTCAGCATGTTGATTTCAGCAGGCGTCAGCCGGTCGGCATGGCGCGCGATGCTCAGCAGGCCGAACGCACCGCGGGCCGCCCAGCTCGACTGCGCGACGCCCACCGACAGCCCGAAATCGCGTGCGTCCTGCCACAACGGGCACGGGTCGATCCGGTCGACGTCCGGCCAGACGATCATGTTGGTGCTGAGCGTGCCGTCGCGAACCGTCGAATCGATCTCGATGTAGTTCTTCGCCTGGTAGTGCGCCATCCAGCCGTCGGGATAGGTATTGAAGATGGCGACCGACGGCTTCGATACGGGCAACGGTACGCGAATGCCGTAACAGCAATATTCGAATCCCAGCCGCTTGGAATAGGCGGCGATCCGCTGGAAGAGCTGCTGCTCGTCTTCCGCGGCACTGAATTGTTGATAGGCATCCTGCCAGCGCAGTTCCATTCTTTCTCCGACAACGTCACGCTGTCATACTTGTCAGGTTCCAGCACCCGTTCGACGCTGATACATTCCGCGCATGACCTCACCTTTGCTGCACCCGGTCCCCGGCCCGTCCCCGGACGGCTACGTACGCCTGTCAGAAGGCGCACTGGCCGTGCTTGCACTCGACCATGTGTCGAGCGGCCTCGACGCATCGCTGCTGTCCGAACTGCGCGACAGCGCGATCGACGCACGCCTCGCCGGCTATACCGAATGGCATCGCACGGCCAGTGCCGGCGCCCCTTACGTGACGGTCGGCTGGGACTGGTACCTCGAACGCGCGACGGGCACGTTCGTGATCGCGGGCGGCGACGTCCGCAGCAACGTGATGGTCGTCGATGCCACCGGCACCGACATCGGCATGTTTCGCACTGCCGCCGCGCTCGCCGCGCGGCTTGCCGGCATCGACTGGCCCGCCGCGGTCGCATCGGCGCTGCTCGGTCGCAACGACGCCTATCATGCCGGTCCCACGCTCCAGTGACAACCTGTCGCACAATCCTCTGATCATTTCGCAAGACTGGCGCTCTTTATAAGCAAAAGCCGTCCAGTTTTCAATCCCGTTGATCAAGAAACCGTTACCACGCCGCAAATGGCCTCTTTGCACGGCCACCCTGTAAGAGTTACCAGTTACAGCCTCCTCGTGCCGCGCGATGTAATGCATGCATACAAAAGCACAGATCCGAGGACACCATGCGGACCTTCGTTCACGAGGAAGGGCGGTTGCCACACGAACTTGCAGCGGATCTCGGGCGCTATCGGCGCCGCGTGTTTATCGAGCAGCTCGGTTGGGCGCTCCCGTCGGCGAATGAAAGCTTCGAGCGCGACCAGTTCGATCGCGACGATACCGTCTACGTGTTCGCGAGGAACGCCGGCGGCGACATGTGCGGATGTGCACGCCTGCTGCCTACCACGCGCCCGTATCTGCTGAAGTCGCTGTTCGCCGACCTGATCGCCGAAGACATGCCGTTGCCGCAATCGGCCGCCGTCTGGGAGCTGTCCAGGTTCGCGGCGACCGACGACGAAGGCGGGCCGGGCAATGCCGAGTGGGCCGTGCGCCCGATGCTGGCGGCCGTCGTCGAATGCGCGGCGCAGCTCGGCGCGCGGCAGCTGATCGGCGTGACGTTCGCGAGCATGGAGCGGCTGTTCCGCCGGATCGGCATTCACGCGCACCGCGCAGGGCCGCCGAAACAGGTCGACGGCCGTCTGGTGGTCGCGTGCTGGATCGATATCGATTCGCAAACGTTTGCCGCACTAGGAATCGAGCCGGGACAGACAGCCCGGCAAGCCATCGCCGCCTGAGCCGGAGCACGCGTTTCCGTCCGGGCGGCCTCGTAACGAAGGAGAACCAACGTGGACCAGTCTCAGGTCTTTCGCGCGATGATGCCCGGATTGACGAGCGTCGGCGACGCCCGCATCGCGGTCGCCTATCCGTCGTTTCCCAGGCCGCTGCCGCTCGTACGGCTCGATCGCCGCGGGCTCGTGTTTCGTGCCGCGGGCGCTGCGCCGCTCGTCTGCGGGCTGCCGCGCCCGGCGACGCTGCTGGTCGCCGACGAACCGCTCTGCTCGCTGCGCCTCGTGATTCGCGACGTCGTCCCGGCCGACAGCGGCCGGCACGACCTGACGATGCAGCCGTCCGGCGCCGCCGGCGACGAATTGCTGTGGCATGCGCTGCGCGACCGCGAACCGTACCGGCACATTCAGCACCCGCTCGCGCCCGTCGATACGGCCCTCGCCGCCGACGGCGCGCCGCTCGCGACGACCGGCGACGCCGCACCGCGTCCGTCGCGCAGCGCGGCCTTCCGCTTGCCGTGCCATAGCGATGCGCTGTTTTTCGCCGACTGGCTCGAATATCACTTTGACGAACTGCGCGCGCTGTCGCAGCAGCGCGGGCCGCAACTGCAGCTCAACCAGCTCGAACGACAGGTCGCCGACGACGAGGTCGGCGTGCGTTTCGTCTACGACATCGACGGGCATGCAACGCGGCACGCGCTGACCGACTGCGCACGCGAAGCCTGTGCATGGATCGAGACGGAAATGCGCGACAAGTACGCGCTGCCCGTCGCGCAAGAGCGGTTCGGCGCGTTTGCGGCTCACGCACGGGCCGGCGGCATGTGAACGGGTGACGGCTGCGAGTTGCATGGATACAACTGGGACTTGCAAACGTCCGGGTTTTCCCTTAAATTGACGTCTGTCTCCTCCATGTCTCCAAACATGGATTCAGCCCGCTCAAGCAGCGGGCTTTTTTATTGCCTGCGCGGATTGCGGGGGCCACATCATTTCCCGCTCCGGCTAGGCTGCCGGGCCCAGCCAGTAGTGATGCACCGCAAATATCAGTGCGACCGCCACGGCCAGTATCAGCAGCAGATACAGCCAGCCCTTCCTGGTCGACGGCAGGTCTGCCAGGGCACCGACGTCGCCCGTCAGCGCCGCCAACGCGGCCACCGCCAGCCCGGCCAATACCAACGTTCCCTTTGCCACCCATCCAAAGGCGGCCTCCAGGCCGGTCGCCCATCGCGACTGGCGATAAGGTCCGGCAACCGGCCGACGCAGATCGGGCTTACCCATTCGTCACCTCCTGTCCGGCACGCACGTATCCGCGCGTCGAGCAGCCGGCGCTGCGGAAGGCGGGGGGGTCGAAGGTCCTGAGAACGTACAACCGCTGCGACGCGGTGCACGCATTGATTCGGAAGCGTCATGTTGTTGTTTCGTGAGTCGGGAGTCGACCGGTCGCTTCGTTTGGCCGAAATGAAGCGATATCGTTCGATACGACGAGCGTGCGCCGCGGCCCGATCCGCTCGCCTCGCGCAATCCCGATCGGCCGGCTTATCATTGACCGGCCCGCCACTCTCCCCCGAGGCCACCTTGCACGCCCACCTGCGCATTGCCCGCCCGGTCAGCAACCTCGCCCGCACCGAGCGCATGTATCGCGACGCCCTCGACTTGTCGGTTCTCGCGCGCTTCGAAGATCACGACGGCTTTTCCGGCGTGATGATCGGACGCGAAGGGCTCGACTATCACTTCGAATTCACGCACTGCCCCGATCATCCGATCGCGCCGTCGCCGACGCCCGAAGACCTGATCGTCTTCTACCTGCCCGATCGCCCGGAATGGGAAGCCGCGTGCGAGCGTGCCACCGCGCACGGCTTCATGCCCGTGACGTCGTTCAATCCGTACTGGGAAATTTCCGGCCAGACCTTCGAGGATGCCGACGGCTACCGGATCGTGCTGCAGAACGGCACCTGGCGCTGACACGCGGATACGCGTGAACCGTTACGCGCCGGCAACGCCGCCGGCGCGCGCGACATACACGACGTGCGGCCGCAGCGGATGCCCGTCCGGCAACGCCGGATGATCGAAATCGCGCGCGAGTTGGCGCAGCATGCCGAGCCGCTCCATCACGCGCAGTGATCGCTGGTTGGTATCGGCCGTCCACGCGAAGATCTCGTCGAGCCCTGCCCGGCCGAACCCGTCGACCAGTGCGGCGGCGGCCGCTTCTGCAGCATGGCCACACCCCCACGCGTGGCGCGCCTGCCGCCACATGATCTCGACACATGGCGCCATCGGATGCATTGCGCGCGCTTCGCGCGACAGGCCGCAAAGCCCGATCAGCATCGCATCGGCGCGACGTTCGACCGCCCACACACCGAAACCGTGTGCGTCGAAATGCGCTTCGAAGCGCGCAATTGCGTCGCTCGCCTCGTCGACGGACATCGGACCGCGCGCGAGCCACGCGGTCACGTCCGGGTCCGCATGCATCGCCGCAAGCGCACGCGCATCCGTCGGTCGCCAGCGGCGCAGCGTCAGATGTTCGGTTTCGATCTTCGCGGGAGCGGACATGAATGATGCGGATCGTACGGGAAGCGGCGGAACGCAGGCGAGGTCACGAACCCGAAGGCGGGACGGTTGACTCAGGGAGAATCTCGATCGTCGCGTCTGCCCGCGACGGATAGAACAGACAACGAGAAACGGGCGCAGGTGGTGCGCCCATGATGATTACTCGTTTTCCTCGAAGTAATGCCCGAACTTCGTCTGCTTCGTGCGGATATAACGCTCGTTTTCCTCGCGCACGGGCACTGCCAGCGCCACGCGTTCGCAGACTGGAATGCCGTGCTTCGCGAGCGTGTCGAACTTCTCCGGGTTGTTGCTCATCAGCCGCACCGACGTCACGCCGAGGATCCGCAGGATCGCGGCGGCCGAATCGTATTCGCGGGCATCGTCGGGCAGGCCGAGGTCGAGGTTCGCCTCGACGGTGTCGCGCCCCTGCTCCTGCAGCGCGTAAGCGCGAATCTTGTTGCTCAGGCCGATCCCGCGCCCCTCATGGCCGCGCAGGTACAGCAGCACGCCGCGGTCTTCTGCCGCGATGTAGCGCAACGCGAGGTCGAGCTGCTCGCCGCAATCGCAGCGATACGAGCCGAACACGTCGCCGGTCAGGCATTCGGAATGCAGCCGCGTCAGTACGGACTGCTCGCCGGCCACGTCGCCCATCACGAGCGCGAGATGTTCGGCATCGCTGCCCGATACGCGAAACGCGTATGACTTGAACGTACCGTAGCGCGTAGGCAGCGACGCGGTGGCGACGAGCGTCACGCACTCGTCGGCCTGGTCATTGCCCGGCGTGGGCGATTGGGGACGCGAAGACATCATGAATTCAATCGAAACGTTCAGGAATGTAGGAGTTGTGTGGATAGTGCGTGACGGGAGTTTACCGCTAATCTGGAAACGTCACGCGACTGCCACTGCCTGCCCGGCTATACTGGGCTTATCGGGTGTCGCGCACCAACCCCCAGCCTTCCCTGTATCGACCCGCACACGGAGAAAGCGAATGAGCACGACTGTCGCGCAGATTCTCAAGGCCAAGCCGGATTCGGGCCGCACGATCTACACCGTCACGAAGACCGATTTCGTCTACGACGCCATCAAGCTGATGGCGGAAAAGGGGATCGGCGCGTTGCTGGTCGTGGACGGCGACGACATCGCGGGCATCGTCACCGAGCGCGACTATGCGCGCAAGGTCGTCCTGCAGGACCGTTCATCGAAAGCCACCCGCGTCGAGGAAATCATGACGGCGAAGGTGCGCTACGTCGAACCGTCGCAATCCACCGACGAGTGCATGGCGCTGATGACCGAACACCGGATGCGCCACCTGCCCGTCCTCGACGGCGGCAAGCTGGTCGGCCTCATCTCGATCGGCGATCTCGTGAAGAGCGTGATTGCCGATCAGCAGTTCACGATCAGCCAGCTCGAACACTACATTCACGGCACGCCGGTCGCTTCCACCTGATCCGCCCCAGCGAAAAAGGCCCAAACGCGTCAGCGTCTGGGCGGAAAGCCGCCGACATGCGGCGACGGAGGTTCTGCTCCTGCGGGCGAACGACGCGCGCACATGGCGCGCGTGTCGTCGATTGAATGGTGCGCTCGGGCAGACCGGGGACGTTCGATCAGTTGCCGAAGTAGACCGAGTTCACGGGGTTCGGCGCGTCATGCGTGATGCGGCGGCCTGCCTGGCCGGCACCCGTCGCCACGGCACCGTAGCCGCTCGTATCGGCCTGCGCGAGCGTCGGCTGGTTCGGCTGGACCCGCCGTTCGGCTGCCTGGATGTCGTTCGGGTACTGCGAATCGCTCGCCAGCGGCTTGTAGCCGTTCTGTTCGAGTTGCACGAGTTCAGCCTTGACCTGGTCGCGCGTCAGCCCCTGCTCGGACTGTGCAAACGATGCGATCGGTGCGGCAAGAACGGATGCGGCGATGGCTGCGTAGATGATCGACTTCATGATTTACCTCCGGAATATGTTCTCTTTTGACGTCGCCTCGGCAGGACTGTCTGAAGCGATTGAGTCCAGTGTAGTGCTCGCCATTCCAAGGGGAAACCCTTAGTTTGAACATACAGCGTTGCGATTTTGGAAAAAATCGCCGCGTGTTTCTGGACGCAGCTCTTGCGACTTGCTTCATCTGCACAACAATTGCTGACGAAACGCCGACAGCCGAATCACCTATCCCGAAGGTTGTGTTGTAGAATCGTAAGGTTTTATTCGCCAGTCGATATCCCATCCACCATGTACGCGCCCACGCCCCTTTCGGTTTCGCCGTTCGGCCCGGCCGGCGTGCGCGCGCACGCCGGCCATCCGGCGCATCCCCTCGCTCGACGCACGGCCCAGGCGCCGCTCGCCCCTGCCCGGCGCCTGATCTGACGGCTCGGTCTCCTCCCGGAGCCAGGTCAGACAGGCTCCGGGCGATCCCATAGGCACGCCATGCCTGCCCTTGCCGATCATTTGGAGAACTGCCATGAAACAACGCCTTTACCAGTTGACCGAACTCGACGTTGCTCGCCTCGAAAAGCACGCCGAACACAACCCGCGCTTCCAGGCCATGCTCGACACGCTGCTCGAGCGTGCCGACATCGTCCAGCCCGACGCCATCAAGGCCAATGTCGTCACGATGAACTCGCAGATCACGCTGCTCGACGAGGCGACCCAGGAGCAGGCCACCTGGACGATTGTTTATCCGGACACCGCCAATCTCGAACTCGGCCGCCTGAACGTCTTCTCGCCCGTCGGCATGGCGCTGCTGGGCACGCAGCGTGGCCAGATGGTCAAGGTGATGCAGCCGAGCGGCGCCGAAAAGCTGATGAAGGTCTCCGCGATCGTGTTCCAGCCGGAAGCCAACGGCGAATACACGCGCTGACGTCATCGGCCGCCCGCGCCACGTTTGACACGGGCGCAAAATCAAAAAAGCGAGGCACTGAACTGGCCTCGCTTTTTTGCATCCGGGCGACCCGAATCGTCGCCATCGCATTCCGCAGACGAAAAAAAGGCGCCCGAAGGCGCCTTTTTCGATGCTGCGAAGCGGGTTACCCCGCCGTCACGCTTAGAAGCGGTGACGCAGACCAACCGTTGCTGCGGTTTGGTTGATCGACGAGCTCGCTGCCGTCGTGTTGTCGCCGTTGTAGATCGACGTGCCGAACGCATTGCCCTTCGCGCCGCGCTGGTACACAGCTTGTGCGTACACGTCGGTGCGCTTCGACAGAGCGTAGTCAGCTTGCACGCCGAACTGGTTCCAGTGCGAGCTGCCACCGTCGACCTTCGTGTTCGTGTACGTGTATGCTGCGCCCAGGCCGAGAGCCGGCGTCAGGTTGTACTTTGCGTTGACTTCGTAGTTGTCCGTACGGAACGCACCAGCTTGACCCGGAACGTTGTCGATACGCGATTGCGTCCATGCAGCGCCGACTTGTGCCGGGCCGAATGCGTAGCCAGCACCAGCACCGTACGTGCGGACGCGACCTTGCGAAGCGATGTTCGTCGCGCCGTTTGCGTTCGTGCCGTCGCCCAGGTTAGCTTGCGAGTACGCTGCACCCAGCTTCAGGCCTTGGAACTGGTACGACGCACCAGCGCTGTACGCACGGTTGTTGCCGAAGTTCTGGTTGTTCGAGAACGAGTACGTGCCGCCGAATTGCAGGCCAGCGTAGTTAGCGCTCGTGTACTTGATCGAGTTGTTCAGTGCGACGTCGCCGTTCGTGCTCAGGCGGTCGTTGTTGCCCGGGTGCGCGAAGTACGTGCCGCCCCACGTGCCCGTTGCCGTCAGCGGCGCCAGGTAGTCTTGCGTTGCGTCGTACTGCTTGCCCAGCGTGACCGTGCCGTACTGGCTCGACAGACCGACAAATGCTTGACGGTTGAACATGCCGCCGTTGTTGCCCAGCTTGCCGTTACCGATGCCGAAGCCGCTTTCCAACGTGAAGATTGCCTTCAGGCCGCCACCGAGGTCTTCCGAACCACGCAGGCCGAAACGGCTCTGGTCGATACCCGAGCCCATCGACCACAGCGACTTGCTGGCGACGTTGCTTTGGTAGGTGATGCCTGCGTCCAGCACGCCGTACAGCGTGACGCTGCTTTGCGCGTGAGCGACGGTTGCGAACGATGCTGCAGCTGCTGCAACGATCAGAGTCTTGTTCATTCGTGGAGCTCCCTTCTAAAAAGAGGCAGGTCTCGCGACCTTGTTCATAAACGGTCTGCAACCGCCCGGGAGTGCCATCGGTCCTGCTGGCTACGCCCGGATAGTTGCCCGTTTGGGAACCGTGAGTTTAGGGGTGTACCCTAGGGGAGCGATCCGCAAATAAAGAAATAAGCTTTTCCAGAACTAGAAATAATGAAAGTGGGGGTCGTTCATAAGTATTTGTTTTAACGTTTGTTTTTGACTTCTTGACGACGGCATTTTGGAGGCATTCATCGCATCATTCTTACATGTCATCGTCTTGACGGTTGCATAGAAACAACAAACGGATCTGGCTCATCACCCCTGAATCGGTAATTTATACCTATTTCAGCCTCGATTCTCCGGTGTCGGACGCCTAAAACGTACTCGCCCATCAGTAAACAGGCCGCCTCGGGCGACGTCTCCGTCAGCCGACAGAAAGGAACTGGCGTCGGCCGCCTGCCGTGACGCGCAGTAACAGCCTTAACCGCTCGCGTAACCCGGCCGGCGCACTGGCAGGCTAATGTAAGGCAGCCTTCAATACTGAACAGGACACGCCATGAATCGACGCTCGTTGTTGCGCGCCATCGGATTGACCGCCGCCTTCGCCGGCACCGGCTGGCTGCGCGCCGCCTCGGCCCAGCCCGCGCCGCCCGTGTACCGGCCGTCCGGCCCGAACCGCGTGCCCGGCGGGCCGCCCTACGACGATCGCCCGCGCTCCGGGCCGCCGGCAGCCCGGCACGATCGCCGGCCGCCGCCGCCCCGGCCACACGGCTATATATGGACGGACGGCTACTGGCGCTGGCAGCGTGGCCGCTATATATGGGTGTCCGGCCGCTGGGTCGCACGGCGCCCCGGGCGTCGCTGGGTACCCGGCTACTGGCGCCGCCAGGGGCCGGTGTGGGTCTACGTAGACGGGTCGTGGCGCTAAGCCGTCGCCCGGCTCCGGCCGATGAAGGTCCGGAGCCGGGCGGCGCGCGGGTAGCGGCGTCGTTCGCGCCGTTGCATCAGGATGCGTGGCCCGCCATCAGCACATCGTTACGGCAGCACGCTGCCGTCTTTGCGCCGAATACCTCGCCCCATCATCGCAGCGCGTCGTCGTGACTGCATCCTTCGGATAACGAAATCAATCGATGGCGATGCGAACGCATCCGGCCGTGCGCCATCCCATCGCGCATCATCTTCGGCACATCCTGCACCGGCGAAGCGGTCAGTGCGCGCTGCTCAACGCCCGCCGGTTCCCGCACACGGCGACGCGCCGGGCAAGCGCGGATGCCCGGCGCCGGCGAAGTCTCCTACAATCGTGCTTCGCCGCCGCTCTGGCGCAGGCGAAGCACGGCCCGCACCGGCGGCCGTTCGCGCAGACGGTGTCAATGATGAGCCCCGCCCATATTTCCCTGAGCAACGCCGGCGACCTGGTCGCCAGCCTCGGCAGTCCGCAGTTTCCCGCCCGGCTTTGGGCGTGGCTGCGCGAAACCGTCGATCCGCAATCCCATTACAGCGTCGCGACACGCTACCGGCGTGACGCGCCGTCGCATTCGGTCGACAGCGTCGACGTGCTGTTCTTCGCCGGCGGCGACGATCCCGACGGCACGCGCCATGCACTCGATCTGTATACACGGGGCGACTGGCGCAACGACACGCTGCTCCCGCATATCGAGCGCGCTACCGATTCGCAGCTCGTGTTCTCCTGCAACGAGGACATTGACACGGCGACCGAGTACGGCCGCCAGTTCGCGCTCGGCGAGCTCGGCGAGGACTGCACGCTGCTCGGCAGCGAGCGCGACTATGTCTATGCGTTCTCGCTGTTCCGCCGACGCGGCCAGCCGTCCTATACGCTGGCCGAACTGGCGCTGCTGCGTCAGCTCGGCGATTTCGTGCTGCCGCTGCTGATCCAGCACGCGCGGCTCGCCCGCCTGACGCCGCGCTCGGACGACGGCGCGCTGCTGCAACGCTTCGAACAGCGGCTGGCGGCCAGCGGTGCGGCGCTGTCGCAGCGCGAGCGGCTCGTCTGCCGCGCGGTGCTGCAGGGGCAGCCCGTCCCGCAGATCGCCGACACGCTCGCGCTCAAGCCGAGCAGCGTGCGCACCTATCTCGGGCGCGCGCTCGCGAAGCTCGGCGTCGCGAACCGTGCAGGGCTGTTCGCGTGGTGCGTGACTGAAGAAGCCGTGCCGGAAGACCACAGCCAGTAAGCGCCGCCCCCACCGCCTTTGTCGCGCGTTGTCCTCAAAACAATGACAGACAGCCGCCCGCCCCGCTTCTAGTATCTGACTCACCCGAGCGCCGTAGCGCGTCGGATACCACGGAGATACGGAATGCCGAATACCGGTTCGACACCGGCCCGCGCGGCCGCGCGCCCGTCGCCCCTCGATTCGCCGATACGAATTCATCGGCGAAACCGGCATGACGCTCCGGCAACCGTCGCCGGCCTCCGGCGCGGCACTGCGCCGCCCGGGCCGCGCAGCACCGGCACGTAACGCCCCTTTCCCATTCCAACCCGGCCGGGTTCACGCGACCGGACGAGCCAGATGGCCCGGCCGCCGGACACGTGCGCCCGTCGATCTCCTTACCGGAGCAGACACATGCAACACGCCGATACCGTCTATCTGAACGGCCTGCTTTACACGGGCGACGCGCAACGCCGCTTCGCGCAGGCGCTCGCCACCCAGGACGGCAAGATCGTCGCGGTTGGCCGCGACGACGACATCCGCCCGCTGGCCGGCCCCGCGACGCGGATGGTCGATCTCGCCGGCCGACTGATGCTGCCGGGCCTGATCGACGGTCACGTGCATCCGCTCGAAGGCCATCAGATCCTCGGCGACTTCGACCTGTCCGGCATCAACGATCCCGAGACGATCCTGCAACGCATCCGCGCATGCGCCGACGCGACGCCGAACGAGCCGTGGGTCTATCTCGGCGGCGCGAACCTCGCCGCGTTCGGCGCGTATCCGACCCGCGCGCTGCTCGACCGCGTCGTGCCCGACCGGCCGCTGCTCGTGGTCGGCTCCGACGTGCACAGCGGCTGCCTCAACACGAAGGGGCTCGAGGCGGCCGGCATCCAGGCCGACACGCCCAATCCGTCGGGCGACGTGATCGAGCGTGACGCGTCGGGCGTGCCGACCGGCGTCGTACACGAAGCGGCGTTCTACCGCGTGTGCCCGATCATTCCGCAACTGAGCCCGGCCGGCTACCCGAAGTCGCTCGCCAAGGCGCACGCGATGGCACACGGCTACGGCATCACCGGCTGGTTCGACGCCCGCGTCGAGGAAGACCAGCTCAAGGCCTATGCCGACGCGCAGCGCGCGGGTACGCTGAAGGCGTACATGAGCGCGGGCCTGTACGCGAACCCGCGCCGCGACCCGCGCGAGCAGGTCGAGCGCTTCGTCGCCTGGCGTCGCGAATACGAACGCGACAACCTGCGCCTGCATACGGTGAAGATCTTCGTCGACGGCGTGCCGGAATCGAAAACCGCCGCGCTGCTCGAACCGTACGCGGGCACCGACGACTGCGGCCTCGCGCTGTGGAGCCAGGACGCGCTGAACGAAATCTGCCTGCTCGCCGATACGGCCGGCTTCGATCTGCACTTCCATACGCTCGCCGACCGCGCGGTGCGCATGACGCTCGACGCGCTCGAACACATCCAGCGCCGCAACGGCATGCGCGACCGGCGCGCACAGCTTGCGCACCTGCAGCTCGTCGATCCGGCCGACATGAGCCGCTTCAACCGGCTCGGCGCGATCGCGAGCGTGCAGACGCTGTGGACGGCCGCCCGCGACGAGCAGCAACAGCTTTATCGCGACCTGCTCGGCGACGAGCGCACCGCGCGCAACTATCCGTTCCGCAGCCTGCGCAACGCGGGCGCGATGCTCGCGGCCGGTTCCGACTGGTCGGTCAGCACGATGGACCCGATGCAGATCATCCAGACGGGCGTCACGCATCTGCTGATCGACCAGCCCGACAGCCCGCCGTGGAATCCGCACGAACGGCTCGACCTGCTCACGATGCTCGAGGCCTATACGGTCAACACCGCGTACGCGCTGCGATTCGACGACTGCACGGGTTCGCTCGAAGCGGGCAAGGATGCAAGCTTCGCGATCCTCGACCGCAATCCGTTCGCGCACCCGGTCGAGACGTTCGCGCAGGCCCGCGTGATCGAGACGTGCTTCCGCGGCGAAGTCGTGCACGCCGCGCCGGGCTGGGCCGACTGAGCGTCGGCCCGCGCCGTCGTCAGGCGACGCCGAGCGCCAGTACCTGCTCGGTCGTCAGCACGTCGCCGAACGTGTCCGACAGCGCGGCCAGCGTCGCGCGATGGAGCTCGCGGTGCGGCACCGTCCCGCCGTCCGCGACGTCGAGGTCGCGCGTCGCACACGCGTCGTCGACGACGATCACCGCATAGCCGAGCGGCACCGCGTCACGTGCCGCGCCGGCCACGCACGCATGCGTCATCAGGCCCGTGACGATCAGCGTGTCGATGCCGGCCGCCTTCAGGCGCGCATCGAGGTCCGTCGTCGGGAACACGCTGACCGACGTCTTCTTCACGACCGCGTGGTGCGGCGCCGGCTGCAGGTCCGCGTGGAAGCGGAAGCCGTCGCTGCCTTCGGCGAAGATCGGGCTGTCGGCCGTATCGACGTGCTGGACGTGAAACACCGGAATGCCCGCGCGGTCGGCGAACGCGATCACGCGCCGCGCATTGCCCAGCGCGCGCGGCCCTTCCGGAATCGGCAGGCGGCCGCTGAAGTACTCGTTCTGGAAATCGATCACCAGCAGCGCGCTACGGGCGGCGTCGATCGACGTCGGCGCGGTCGCGCCGGCCAGGGTACGGATGGTCGGGTGTTGCATGGGTCGCTCTCTTTGGGTTCGCACATCGATCGGACGGCACGCCGGTCTTGCCGGCGCCGCCGGACGCGGCCCGATCCTTCACCGGCCGCGAGGCGCCAGTGTCGGGCCGCGCGGCCGTGCGCGACAGCGGCGCGCGGGACAACGTCCGACAGGATCGGGCCAACGTGCGCGCGTGCCGCTTACGACAGAGCGGCCGTACGGGCACCCGGCCGCGTACGCCCGTACGCGACCATCATCGCGAAGCTGAGCAGGAAGCCCGCACCGCCGATCAGCAGCAGGCCGGTCTCGCCGAACACCGGCAGCAGGTTCGTCAGCGCGCCCGTCACGACCCACGCGACCGCCATCACCGAGCCCGCGACGCCGAGCGCCCAGCCTTGCCGGTCCTCGCTGACGGCGTCGGAGAACGCCGTATACATCGTCGTGTACGCAACCATGTCGAAACAGCCGACGACCATCGCGAGCGCCCACAGCACCGGTTCGTGCGGGAACAACGCCGACAGGACCTGGCCCAGCCCGGCGACGAGCAAGCCCGTCTTCGCGATGTCGATCACGCGCCACACGCGCAGCATCAGCCGCACGACGAACAGCAGGCCGAACACGAAGCAGATGCCGATCACGCCGCTGAACAGCCCGAGCCGCGCGCTCGTATAACCGAATTTCGCCTGCAGCAGCAGCATGATGGTCTGCAGGTACAGCCCGTAGCCGACCTGCATCAGGAAGAACACCACCGACAGGAACGCGACGTTGCGCTGGCGCGCGGCCTCCCAGATGATCCGCAGCGGCAGCAGCGGATCGATGCGCGTGTCGCCGCGCGGCGCGGCCGAGTCGCGATACGACGCCCAGGTCCAGAACGCGCAGGCGAGCGACAGCACGGCGACCAGCACGAACGGCGTACCGTAGTCGAACAGCGGCGAGATCGTCCGGTCGGACGTGACGCCGCCGAGCACCGGACCGACGATCACGCCCGCGCTGAACGCGAGCGACATGATGCTCATGTTGTACGCCTTGTTCTCGGGCGTGCTCAGGTCGGTGATCGCCGCCTGCGCGATGCCCTGGCAACCGGCCATCAGGCCGGTGAGCCCGCGCCCGGCCAGCAGCAGCGCGATGCTGGCGTGCCACGCACCGGCCGCCATCATCGCGTAGCCGGCCGCGAGACCGAGCACGCACAGCAGCAGGACGCGGCGGCGGCCGTAGCGATCGGACAGCTCGCCCATCAGCGACGAGCCGAAGAACATGCACAGCGGGTAGATCCCGTAGCCGAGACCGAGATAGAAATTGCGCGCGTGCTCGCCGGCGTCGGCCGGCAGGATGCCCGCGTGCGAATCGCTGAAGATCGCGGACATCATCGGGTAGACGAGCCCGAACCCCATCGCGTCGAGCGCGATGGCGAGCAGGCAGGGGCCGAGCAACTTGTAGTCGAGACGGGACATGGCGACCTTCCGGACGAAGTGGATGATCGCCCAAGCGTAATGACCGCGCGGCGGCGCCGGTAGGCCGCCGCCCGCGATGCTAATCATCGGCCGTGCCGATACCCGCCATGCCGCCCGCGCCGATGGGTCGCCGGCGCAACCCACGCGCACTCGTCCGTTTGGACGGCACGGAGCACGCGCTTTGTTGCGATCATGGCCGTCATTCATCGCGCGGTACGCATCGATGCGTCCGCCACGGAGACGACATGAACGCCCCACTCCCCGGCCCCGTCGACCAGATCGGCTACGTGGTCGCCGACCTCGACCGCAGCATCGCGCGCTGGCGCGCCCGCCACGACGTCGGCCCGTGGACCGTATTCCGCAATGTCCGCCTCGACGGCCGGTATCTCGGCGAACCGGTGACGGTCACGATGGACGTCGGGCTCGCGTATCGCGGCGATCTGCAGATCGAACTGATCCACGTAACGAACGACGCGCCGTCGCCGTACCGCGATGTGCACGGGCAACCGCTCGCGGGCCTGCATCACGTCGCGTGGGTCGTCGACGATCTCGATGCGGCGGTCGCACGGCTCATCGCGCGCGGCCTGCGCGTCGTGTTCGAAGCGTGCAACCCGGCCACGCGCGTCGCGTATCTCGACGACCCCGACGATCCCGACGTGCGCGTCGAAGTGATCGAAGGCGCGGGCATGCGCGACATGATCGTGCACGGCATCGCCGAAGCACTCGCCTGGGACGGCACCGATCCGGTTCGCATCATCGACGCGGCGGCCGCCTCCGCATGAGCGGACCCGCGCGCGTCCCCCCTCACTCACAGGAGCAAGCAGGATGAAACGACTCGAAGGCAAGGTGGCGCTGATCACGGGCGGCGCCCGCGGCCAGGGCGAAGCAGAAGCACGCCGGTTCGTCGCCGAAGGCGCGCGCGTGGTGATCGCCGACGTGCTGGACGACGCCGGCCGGCGCGTCGCGGCCGAACTCGGCGACGCCGCACGATTCCAGCATCTCGACGTCACGAGCGAAGCCGACTGGCAGGCGGCCGTCCAGGCGACGCTCGCGCAGTTCGGCCGGCTCGACGTCCTCGTGAACAACGCAGCGATCCTGAAACTCGTGCCGATCGAATCGTGCTCGCTCGACGACTATCGCAAGGTGATCGACGTGAACCAGGTCGGCTGCTGGCTCGGCATGAAATCGGCCGTGGCCGCGCTGAAGGAAGCCGGCGGCGGCTCGATCGTCAACGTGTCGTCGACGGCCGGGATGGAAGGCGTCGCGGGCGGCAGCGCATATGTGTCGAGCAAGTTCGCCGTGCGCGGGATGACAAAGGCAGCCGCGCTCGAATTCGGCCGCTACGGCATTCGCGTGAACTCGGTGCATCCGGGCGGCATCGATACGGTGATGGCGCGCCCGCCCGAGTTCGCGGATTTCGATCCGTCGTCGATCTACAGCGGCCTGCCGATCGCACGCATCGGCAAACCCGACGAAGTGGCGAGCCTCGTGCTGTTCCTCGCGTCGGACGAATCGGCGTATTGCACGGGGGCGGAATTCATCGTCGACGGCGGGTTGCTCGCGGGCAGCACGTTCCACTGATCCACCGCGCCAGCCGGCAACGGCAACGCCGCCGGCGGCTTGACCCGCACGGCGGCGTTGGCGTTTCGCGACAAGGAGCAAGCGGCCGCGCACCCAGCGCCGCTCAATACCCCTTCGGCTGGATCGCCGGCGCACCGGCTCCGCGCGCACCCTGCTTGCCGCCGCGCACGAAGCGGCGCCCGTGCGGGCCGTACACGCCGTCCGGCTCCGGATACAAAGTCAGCAGCACGAAGTACAGCAGCCCGCCCACCGCCAGCGATACCGGCACGCTCAGGTCGAGCCCGCCCGCGAGGTAACCGAGCGGCCCGACGAACTGGCCCGGCAGGTTCACGAACGCGAGCCCGATGAACGCGGCCGGCAGCCATGCGCCCATCGCGCGCACGTTCCAGCCGTGCGTGAACCAGTAGTGGCCGCCGTGCAGGCCGCGGTTGAACACCTGCAGGTCGTCGGCGAGATAGTAGCCGCGGCGCGTCACGTAGCCGATCACCATGATCGCCATCCACGGGCAACTGAACGTGTCGATCAGCGTCGAGAACGTCGCGACGCTTTCGACGAGGTTGAACCAGAAGCGGCCGACGAAGATGAACGCGATCGCGATCGTGCCGATCAGCAGCGTCGCACGCACGCGGTTGAGGAAACGCGGGAACATGCTCGACACGTCGAGCCCGGTGCCGTACAGCGCGGTCGTGCCGGTCGACATCCCGCCGATGATCGCGATCAGGCACATCGGCAGCAGGAACCAGCGCGGCGAAATCGCCAGCAGCCCGCCGACGTAGTCGTTCGACGCGATGAACGCGGGCGCCTTCGCCGCGATGATCGTCGCGGTCGCGAGGCCGAAGAAGAACGGCACGAACGTCGCGACCTGCGCGGCGAACACGGCGCCCATCACGCGATGCTTCGGCGTGTGCTGCGGAATGTAGCGCGCCCAGTCGCCGAGCGTCGACGCGAACGATACCGGGTTGCTCAGCGCAACCAGCACCGCGCCGACGAACGCGGCCCAGAAACCCGCGCCGCCCGGCTGCAGCGTGCCCGCATAGTTGATGTCGAACAGGCCGGCGAATGCAAACAGGCCCGCGACGAACAGCACGCTCGCGGCCCACACGGCGATCTTGTTGACCCACAGCATGAAGCGGAAACCGTAGATGCAGACGATCAGCACGAGCACCGCGAACACCATGTAGGCCGCGCCGAGCGTGAAACCGTTGACGGGCACGCCGACCATGTCGTGCGCGCCGCCGACGAGCGCATCGCCGGAGCTCCACACCGCGAGCGAGAAGAACGCGATCGACGTGAGCAGCGCGAGAAACGAGCCGACGATCCGGCCATGAATACCGAAATGCGCGCCGGACGACACGGGGTCGCTCGTGCCGTTGCGCGGCCCGAACAGGCTCATCGGCGCGAGGATGCACGTGCCGGCGAGCACGCCGAGCACGATCGCGCAGACACCCGCCTTGAACGACAGTCCGACCAGCACCGGAAAGCTGCCGAGCACCGATGTGGAAAACGTATTGCAGCCGCCGAACAGCAACCGGAACAGATCGATCGGCCGCGCATAGCGCGATGCATCGGGAATGCGCTCGAAACCGAACGACTCGACCTGCGTAATCCTGCCTTCACCCATTTGTCTCCCACTCCTCTGGTGCGCCTGTACGGCCCAAGGCTGCGGCCATACGACACATCGTCATCGATTCGCGGCCACTCTAAACCGGATCGCGCGGCGCAAATATCACGCATTCGAGACGTTTACGACGATGGAGAACAATGTTTCCGGGAGGACAACCGGCCGGATTCCGCGCCGCGCGTGCGGCGCGGGCGATGCGACGTCAGTGCGCCGCTGCTGCCGCCGGCGCGCGGCAGGCGATCAGGCCCCGCTGAACGGCCGGCCGTGCGTCGATGTCGGCAAGCCAGCGCTCGACGTGCGGGAAGCCGGCGACGTCGATATCGAGCTCGGCCGCCGCGCGCAGCCACGGAAACGCCGCGATGTCGGCGATCGAATACCGCGACGATGCGAGGTACGCCGATTCCGACAATCGGCCGTTCACGACCCCATAGAGGCGCGTGGCCTCCTTCCGGTAGCGGTCGATCGCTTCCGCATTGGCCGTCTTCGATGCATGCAGGAACCACCAGAGCTGGCCGAGCATCGGCCCGATCCCGCCGATCTGGAAGTGCAGCCACTGCTGGACCGCCGTGCGCTCGGCCAGCGTGTCCGGATGCAGGCAACCCGTCTTCGCGGCGAGATAGCTCAGGATCGCGCCGGATTCGAACACGGCCAGCCCGGTATCGTGGTCGACGATGGCCGGGATCTTGCCGTTCGGGTTGATCGCGAGGAACGCCGGGCTGCGCTGCTCACCGGCGGACAGGTTCACGTGCACGAGGTCGTGCGCGATGCCGGCCTCTTCCAGGTAGATCGCGATCTTGTGCCCGTTCGGCGTGTCTGCCGTATAGAACGTAAGGGAGTGATTCGAGGTCATGTCGGTCCTTGTCGTCGGGTTGTAGTTGCAATTACAATCGTTGCAATTGCAATTCTATGCCGGAACCGATGGTGCCGGTGACATGCCAGTACTCGAAGGAGGGACATGCAGACTGTGCGACCCGGTCCGCCCGTGCGGACGCCCGACACCCGCCGCGCCGCGGCAGCCTGCCTCGAACGGCTGACGACGCGGCGGCTCGCACCGCCGGGCCACGCGGTGTCCCCGCTCGGCGCCATGCGCGCGGCCGCCGATTGCCTCGAACGCGATACGGCGACGTCGAAGCGCGTGTGGATCGTCCGCGCAGATGCACGCGAGTCGTTCACCGACACGCACGCGCATCGCCACATCAGCGCGTGGCCGCTGCGGTTTCTCGATCCGGGCAAGCGTTTCGAGCGGCCGCTGCTGTACCTGCTGCACGCGCGTGCGATCGACCGGCTGCGGCTGGCATCGATCGAGACCGTCGATCGCGGGATCTTCGTCAACGATGCCGAAACGGCCGCGTCGTCCTGGCCGAAGGGCGTGACGCCCGACGTTCCGCACTGGCTGGCCGCGAACCCCGCATGCACGCCGTACGACCCGGCGTCGGGACACGAAGCGATCGCGATCCTGCGCCACGCGTTGCGCACGCTCTATGTCGCCGGCCAGCCGGGGTTTTTCTACCTCGCGGGCCATGACGACTGCATGCCCGATGCCAAGCCGCTGTCGGCGACGGCGGCCCGCGATGCGTTCAACGGCATGGTGCGGGCCGGCCGGCGTGCGGCGGCCGGTGCGGCCGCGCATATCCGGCTATGCGGCGCGGGCAGCACGCTCACGCACGTGATGGAAGCCGCCGACCTGCTGCACGACGAATGGCGGATCGATTCGACGATCTGGAGCTGCCCGAGTTACACGCAGCTCGCGCGCGACGGTCGCGCGACCGACCGCTGGAACCTGCCGCATCCGCACGACGAAGCGCGCGTCGCGCACGTGCGGACGAGCCTCGGCGAAAGCGACACGCCGGTGCTCGCGGTGACGGGCTATGAGCGGCACGTCGCCGCGCAGATCGGCGCGTTCATTCCGGCCCGCTTCACCGCGCTCGGCGCGGATACGGCCGGCCCCGGCACACGCGCACCGAATGCCCGGTGGATTGCCGCGGTCGCACTCCGCCTGCTGGCCGACGACGGCCGCGTGCCGGCCGACTGGGCCACGCAGGCGATGCACCGCTATGCGCGCGGCTGACGCGCGCGCCGGCTGCCGTTACTTCGCGTCGGCGGCCGCGTCGCGCGCCGCGGCCGTCGCGCGGTCGAGCGCGGCGGCCATCGCCGCCTGCTCCTTGCCGGCGAACTGGTCGAGAAACAGCTCCGCGACCGTCGACTGGTACACCTTCCACATCTTCTTGCGCAGCGTGCGCCCCTTGTCGGTGATGCTCGCAAACGCCGCGCGGCCGTCGTCGGCCGACCGCGCGCGCGTCACGAGCCCTTCCTGTTCGAGCCGGTCGACGAGCCGCGTCAGGTTGTAGCGCTCGATCGCGAGCACATCGGCCAGTTCGTGCATGCGACGCGTGCCGTCGGGCCCGCTTTCGAGCCCCCACAGCGCGTCGTACCACGCATACGCGGGCAAGCCGGCCGCCGCGAGGCGGCGCTCGATCTCGCGAATCATCGTCCGGTGCGCGCGGACAAACGAGAACCACAGATCGGGTTCGGGTGCGCTCATGTCAGGTCGTTCCTTTCGTTGAATTGCAGTTGCAATTAAATTTTACCTCGATAACAATGACCTTCATACGATTGCAATTGCAACCATTTTTGCTCGCCGATCGGCGAGCGTTCCGTCGCGCGACGCGGCGCCACGACCGTCGCCCCGCGCAGCCAGATGCTTCTGGAGACACTGCATGACCGCACCTCTCGCGTTACCCGATATCGATCCGCAGGAAACCCGCGAATGGCTCGATGCGCTCGAATCCGTGATCGCGCTCGAAGGCCGCCCGCGCGCGCACTACCTGCTCGACCAGCTCGCCGATCTTGACGCAGCCCGCCACGGCGACCTGCACGGCCGCGTGACGACCGCCTACGTGAACTCCGTGCCGCGCGAGCGGCAACCGGCCTACCCGGGCGATCTCGCGCTCGAGCGGCGCCTGAATGCGATGATCCGTTGGAACGCAATGGTGATGGTGCTGCGCGCCGGCCGGCATTCGAACGTCGGCGGCCACATCGCGACCTACCAGTCGGCCGCGGTGCTGTACGACGTCGGCTTCGATCATTTCTTCCGGGGTCGCACCGATACGTTCGACGGCGACATGGTCTACATCCAGGGGCATTCGGCGCCCGGCATCTACGGCCGCGCGTATCTGGAAGGCCGCATCACGGATGCGCAGCTCGACAACTTCCGCCGCGAAGCAGGACGCGACGGGCTGTCGTCGTATCCGCATCCGCGCCTGATGCCGGATTTCTGGCAATTTCCGACCGTGTCGATGGGACTCGGGCCGCTCACGGCCGCGTATCAGGTGCGCTTCATGCGCTACCTCGAATACCGCGGGCTGAAACAGCATCAGGGCCGCAAGGTGTGGGCATTTCTCGGCGACGGCGAAATGGACCAGCCCGAATCGCTCGCGGCGATCTCGCTCGCCGGGCGCGAACGGCTCGACAACCTGATCTTCGTCGTCAACTGCAACCTGCAGCGCCTCGACGGCCCCGTGCGCGGCAACGGCAAGGTCATCCAGGAACTCGAAGGCACGTTCCGCGCGGCCGGCTGGAACGTCGTCAAGGTGATCTGGGGCGGCGGCTGGGATCGCCTGCTCGAACGCGACACGACCGGCCTGCTGCGCCAGCGCATGATGGAGTGCGTCGACGGCGACTACCAGACCTTCAAGTCGCAAAGCGGCGCGTACGTACGCGAGCATTTCTTCGGCAAGTATCCCGAACTGCTCGCGCTCGTCGCCGACCTGTCCGACGACGACATCTGGAAACTGGCGCGCGGCGGTCACGATCCGGAGAAGGTCCATGCGGCCTATGCGCAGGCGATGCGCGCGGACGGACGGCCGACCGTCGTGCTCGCGAAAACCGTCAAGGGCTTCGGGATGGGCGAAGCCGGCGAAGGCCAGAACGTGAACCACCAACTGAAGAAGATGAGCGCCGATGCGGTGCGCGCGTTCCGCGATCGCTTCGCGCTGCCGGTCAGCGACGCGCAGCTCGACGAACTGCCCTACCTGAAGCCGGAGCCGGGCAGCGCCGAAGCACGTTATTTCGCCGAGCGCCGCGCAGCGCTCGGCGGCCACGTGCCGGCCCGCTTCAGCACCGTGCAGCCGCTGCCGGTGCCGCCCCTCGCCGCGTTCGACGCGCAGTTGAAGGACTCCGGCGGGCGCGGGCTGTCGACGACGATGGCGTTCGTGCGCATCCTCGGCACGCTGCTGAAGGATCCGCAGCTCGGCAAGCTCGTCGTGCCGATCGTGCCGGACGAGTCGCGCACGTTCGGGATGGAGGGCCTGTTCCGCCAGATCGGCATCCATTCGCATCTCGGCCAGCTCTATACGCCGCAGGACGCGGGCCAGCTCAGCTACTACAGGGAAGCGAAGGACGGGCAGATCCTGCAGGAAGGGATCAACGAATCGGGCGCGATCGCCTCGTGGATCGCGGCCGGGACGGCATACAGCAACCACGGGCTGCCGGCGATCCCGTTCTATATCTTCTATTCGATGTTCGGGCTGCAGCGCGTCGGCGATCTCGCGTGGGCCGCGGCCGACGCGCGCACGCGCGGCTTCCTGCTCGGCGCGACGTCGGGCCGCACGACGCTGATGGGCGAAGGGCTGCAGCACAACGACGGGCACAGCCAGGTGCTGTCGTCGGTGATTCCGAACTGCGTGTCGTACGACCCGACCTACGCGTACGAACTCGCGGTGATCGTGCGCGACGGGCTGCGGCGGATGTTCGCGGAACAGGAGGATGTCTACTACTACATCACGCTCCTCAACGAGAACTATCCGCATCCGGCGCTGCCCGACGGCGCGGAGGCCGGCATCCTGAAGGGGCTCTACCTGCTGCGCGAAAGCGCACCGCACAAGGCCGATGCGCCGCACGTGCAACTGATGGGCAGCGGCGCGATCCTGCGCGAAGTGATCGCCGCCAGCGACCTGCTCGCGCAGGATTTCGGCGTGTCGAGCGACGTCTGGAGCGCGACGAGCCTGACCGAGCTGCGCCGCGACGGGCTGGCCGCGGAGCGCCGGAACCTGCTGCATCCCGATCAGGCACCGCGTGTGCCGTATGTGCAGCAATGCCTCGACGGTCGCACGGGGCCGGTGGTCGTCGCGACCGACTACATGAAGATCGTCGGCGACCAGATTCGTGCGTTCGTCGACGGCCGGCGCTTCGTGTCGCTCGGCACGGACGGCTTCGGCCGCTCGGATACGCGCGAGGCGCTGCGCACGTTCTTCGAGGTCGACCGGCACTTCATCGCGATCGCTGCGCTGAAGGCGCTCGCCGACGATGGCGTGATCGAGCGTGCGCGCGTCGGCGAGGCCATCCGGCGCTACGGTATCGACGTCGACAAGGTCGACCCGGCCACCGTGTGACCACGCGGCGCGCGACAGCCACGCCCCCTCCTGCCTGCCGCGCGCCGCCGCCCGCGCTACGGCTGCGACTGCGCGAGCGGGGCCTGCACGCCCTGCTCCACGCCCGACGGCCAGCCACCCGCGAGCGCCTTGTACAGCGCGACCGTCGACGCCGCGCTGCGCATCCGTCCGTCGGCCGCCGCGTCCTGCGCCTGCAGCAGCGTCCGTTGCGCGTCGAGCACTTCGTAGTAGTCGATCGCACCGGCCGAGAAGCGTGTCTGCGCGAGCTGCGCGGCGCGTGCGCTGTCGTCCGCCGCGCGCACGAGGTGCGTGGTCTCGTCACGCGTACGCGCGACACGCAGCAGCGCGTTCTCGGTTTCCTCCAGTGCGCCGAGCACGGTCTGCCGGTACTGCGCGAGCTGGCCGGCCGCTTCCGCGTCGCTCGCGGCGATCCGTGCACGCACGCGGCCGACATCGAGGAACGACCAGTCGATGCCGAGCGCGATCAGGTTCGTGTCGCTGCCCGCGCGGAAGAACCCGTAGCTGCTCGTCGCACTGCCGAGCAGCCCCGACAGCGTAAAGCGCGGGAACAGATCGGCCGTCGCGACGCCGACGCGCGCGGTCGCCGAGTGCAGCCTGGCCTCCGCCGCCGCGACATCGGGGCGCCGGCGCAGCAGGTCGCCCGGCGTGCCGGGATCGACGTCGGCTCCCAGCGCCGGCAGCGGGACGGGCGTGCCCGGCGGCATGCCGGCTGTCGGCAAATCGAAGCGGCCGATCAACGCATCGGGCGTCTGTCCGGTCAGCACCGCGAGCCGATGCTCGTCGACGCCGATCGCGGCTTCGTATACGGCGATCCGCGACGTCGTCGATTCGTACTGCGCACGCGCACGCGCCGCATCGAGTTCGGACCCTCGCCCCGCGCCGACGCGCGCATTGATCAGCGCAAGCGTCTGCTTCTGGTTGTCGGCGTTCTCGCGTGCGATTCGCAGCCGCTCCTGCGAGCCGCGCAGGTCGACGTACGTGCTCGCCACTTCGCCGGCGATCGCGACGCGTACCGCGCGCACGTCGGCCGCACTCGCCGCCGTTTCGGCGCGCTGCGACTCGATCGAGCGACGCACGCGGCCGAACAGGTCGAGTTCCCACGCGGCATTGATCCCGACGTTCGACGTCGGCGTATCGCGCTGGCTGCGCGGCGCGCCGAACGCCTGGTCCTTGCTCCTCAGCTGATGACCGATCTGGCCGCTTGCGGTGAGCGTCGGATAGCGGTCGAAGGTTGCCTGCGACAGCAGCGCATTCGATGCATCGTAGCGCGACACCGCGACCTGCAGATCCTGGTTGGCCGCGAGCGCCGCATCGATCAACTGCGTCAGCACCGGATCGCCGAAGCCGCGCCAGAACGTGGCATCGGCGGCGGCCGACGCATCGGGCGGCGTAGCGGACGGCGACGCGTCGCGCTGCGTCGCCGGATGCCGGTCACGCGCGAACCGCGCGGCCGTGGCCGTATCGGGTCGCTTGAAATCGGGGCCCACCGCGCATGCGGCAAGCGTCACCGACATCGCGAGCGCGGAAAGACGAAAAGCGGCGCTCATCGGTTTTCTCCTTCGAGGGTGCCGTGCTGTTCGCTCCAGACGGCCGGCGTGCCGCCCGCGAGCTTGCGGACCGCCACATAGAACACGGGCGTCAGGAACAGCCCGAACAGCGTGACGCCGAGCATCCCCGCGAACACGGTGACGCCGGTGGCCGCACGCACCTCACTGCCCGCGCCGCTGCCGATCAGCAGCGGCACCGAGCCCGCGATGAACGCGACCGACGTCATCACGATCGGGCGCAGCCGCAGCTTGCATGCCTCGAGCGCCGCTTCGATCACGCCCTTGCCCTGGATCTCGAGTTCGCGCGCGAATTCGACGATCAGGATCGCGTTCTTGCACGCGAGCCCCATCAGCACGACGAGGCCGACCTGCACGAACACGTTGTTGTCGCCGCCGGACAGCCATACGCCGAACAACGCCGCGCACATGCACACCGGCACGATCAGGATCACCGCAAGCGGCAGCGTCCAGCTTTCATACAGCGACGCGAGCACGAGGAACACGAGCATCACGGCCAGCGGGAACACGACGATCGCCGCATTGCTCTGCGTGACCTGCTGGTAGCTGAGATCGGTCCATTCGAGCGTGATGCCGGGCGGCAGCACCTCCTTCGCGATCTGCTGGAGCTTCGCGATCGCCTGTGACGACGACATCACCTTCGGATCGGCATCGCCGATCAGGTCGGCGGCCGGATAGCCGTTGTAGCGAACGACCGGATCGGGACCGTACGCGGGCCCCACCGTCACCATTGAGCCGATCGGCACCATCTCGCCCTTTGCATTGCGCGTGCGCAGGTTCGCGATGTCGGCGGCCGTCTGCCGGTGGCCGGCATCGGCCTGCGCCATCACGCGATACACGCGGCCGAAGATGTTGAAGTCGTTCACGTACATCGAGCCGAGATACACCTGCAGCGTATTGAACAGGTCGGTCAACGCGACGCCCTGCGCCTTCGCCTTCAGCCGGTCGACCTTCACCTCGAGCTGCGGGATGTTCGCCTGGTACGAACTGACGGGATAGCTCATCCCCGGCGTCTTCGCGACCGCGGCCTGGAACGCCGACAGCGCCTTCTGCAATTCTCCGTAACCGAGGCCGCCGCGATCCTCCAGGTACAGCGAGTAGCCCGAACCGTTGCCGAGGCCCTGGATCGGCGGCGGCATCAGCGCGTAGGTGATGCCGCTGCCGATCGCCGCGAAGCGCGCGTTCAGGTCCGCGTTGATCTGCGCGGCGCTGCGGTGACGCTGGTCGAACGGCTTCAGGATCACGTACGAGTTCGTGATGTTCGGCGTGTTCACGCCCTGCAGCGCATTCAGCCCCGCGAACGCCGGCACCATCTCGACGCCGTCGGTGCCGAGCGCGATCTTCGTCATCTGCTCGGTCACCGCGCTGGTACGCGCGAGCGACGCGCCTTCCGGCAACTTCGCGCCCGCGAACAGGTACAGCTTGTCCTGAACCGGGATGAAGCCGCCCGGCACCGCGTTGAACAGCAGCGCGGTCGCCGCGAGCAGCGCCGCATAGACCGCGAATACCACACCTCGCCGCTTCAGCGTACGTCCGACGACGCCGTGATAGCGGTCGGAGCTGCGTTCGAAGAAACGGTTGAACGGATGGAACAGCCAGCCGAATGCGCGATCGAGCACGCGCGTCGGCGCATCCTTCGGCGCGCCGTGCGGGCGCAGCAGCTTCGCGGCGAGCGCGGGCGACAGCGTCAGCGAGTTGATCGCGGAGATCACCGTCGAAATCGCGATCGTCACCGCGAACTGCCTGTAGAACTGGCCCGTGACGCCCGACATGAACGCCATCGGCACGAACACCGCGCACAGCACGAGCGCGATCGCGACGATCGGCCCCGACACCTCGCGCATGGCCTGGTGCGCGGCATCGCGCGGGCTCAAGCCCTGCGCGATGTTGCGCTCGACGTTCTCGACGACGACGATCGCATCGTCGACGACGATCCCGATCGCGAGCACGAGCCCGAACAGCGTCAGCGTATTGATCGAATAGCCGAGCAGGTAGAGCCACGCGAACGTGCCGACCACCGACACGGGCACCGCGACGAGCGGAATGATCGACGCGCGCCAGGTCTGCAGGAACAGGATCACGACGAGCACGACCAGCACGACGGCCTCGATCAGCGTGTGCTGCACCGCGCGGATCGATTCGCGCACGAACACCGTCGGGTCCCACACCGGGCGATACGCGACGCCGGGCGGGAACCGCTTCGACAGCTCGTCGAGCTTCGCGTACACCGACTTCGCGACGTCGAGCGCGTTTGCGCCCGGCGACAGGAAGATGCCGACCACGGCCGAATGCTTGTCGTTGAAGTATGAGCGCAGCGTGTAGTCGCCGGCGCCGAGCTCGATGCGCGCGACGTCGGACAGCTTCACGACCTGGCCGTCGTCGCCGTTGCGCAGCACGATGTCGCTGAATTCCTGCACGGTGCGCAGGCGGCCGCGCACGTTGATCGACACGAGGAAGTCGTTTTTCTTCGGCGACGGTTCCGCGCCGAGCTGGCCGGCCGACACCTGCACGTTCTGCTCGCGCACGGCCGCGATCACGTCGCTCGCGGTGAGCCCGCGCGACGCGAGCCGGTTCGGGTCGAGCCACAGCCGCATCGCGTAGTCGCCCGAGCCATACACGCCGACGTCGCCGATGCCGGTGAGCCGCGACAGCTCGTCCTTCACGTGCAGCGTCAGGTAATTGCGCAGGTACAGCGAATCGCGGCTGTTGTCCGGCGAGTAGAGGCTCACGTACATCAGCGGCGTCGGCGACTGCTTCTGCGTGGTCACGCCGTACTGCCGCACCTCGTCGGGCAGGCGCGACAGCGCCTGGCTCACACGGTTCTGCACGCGCACGGCAGCCGTGTCGGGATCGACGCCCTGCAGGAACGTGACGACGACCTGCAGGCTGCCGTCCGACCCGGCGACCGACTTCATGTACATGATGCCTTCGACGCCGTTGATCGCCTCTTCCAGCGGTTCGGCGACCGATTCGGCGATTTCCTTCGGGTTCGCGCCCGGATACGTCGCACGCACGACGACGCTCGGCGGCACGACTTCCGGGTATTCGCCGGCCGGCAGCATCGGAATCGAGATCAGGCCGATCGCGAAGATGACGATCGACAGCACGACCGCGAAGATCGGCCGGTCGATGAAGAATCGGGAGAAATCCATTGCGTCTCTCCCGTCATTGCGCGGCAGGCGCGCCGGCATCGGCCACGGCCTGCATGCCGTTGCCGCCACCTGCATCGGCGCGCGCGGGCAGCGCCTTCGGCTTCACCTGCGCACCCGGATAGTAGATCCGCTGCACGCCGTCGACGACCACGCGATCGCCCGCCTGCAGCCCCTTCTCGACGATCCGCTCGCCTTCCATCTCGCGGCCGATCGTCACGTCGCGGCGCAGCGCCTTGTCGCCGGGACCGATCACGTACACGTACTTGCGGTCCTGGTCGGTCAGCACGGCCTTGTCGTCGACGAGCAGCGCTTCCTGGTCGCGGCCGCTGACGAGCTGCACGCGCGCATACAGCCCCGGCGTGAACGCATGGTCCGCATTCGGCAGCCGCACGCGCGCCCGGATCGTGCCGGTTTGCGGGTCGAGCCGGTTGTCGAGGAAATCGACGGTGCCCGCGTGCGGGAAGCCCGTCTCGTTCGCGAGGCCCACGCGCACGGGATCCGCGCCGATCGCTCGATGCCTCGGATCGGCACGGCGCGCGTTGTAGCGCAGATAGCTCTGCTCGTCGCAGTCGAAATACACGTAGACGGGGTCCTGCGATACGACGGTCGTCAGCAGCGTGTCGTCCGCGCGCGCGAGGTTGCCGACGGTCGCGACCGCGCGGCCGACACGGCCCGCGATCGGCGCGCGCACCTCGGTGAAGCCGAGGTTGAGCTTCGCGTCCGCGACGGCCGCGTCGGCGGCCTGCAGATCCGCGCGGGCCTGCTCGGCGGTGGCACGCGCGTTGTCGAGTTCTTCCTGCGACGTCGCATGCGCATCGATCAGCGTCTGCACGCGCTTGAGCTGCACCTGAGCGAGGCTCGCGGCCGCACGGGCCCGCTGCTGCTGCGCGTTGGCTCGGTCGAGCGCGATCCGGTACGGACGCGGGTCGATCTCGAACAGCAGCGCGCCCTGCGCGACGAGGTCGCCTTCCTTATAGGCCACGCGCTGCAGATAGCCGCTCACGCGCGGCCGCAACTCCACCGCGTCGACCGCTTCGACGCGCCCGTTGAATTCGTCCGCGAGGCGGACCGTGCGCGGTGCGGCAGTGGCGACGCCGACTTCGGGAAGGGGCTGGACCGACGATGCGCCTTTGCCGTCGTGACAGCCCGACAACGCCAGCAACAGTGCGCAGGCGGCGCCCAAAGGCGACGTCCTGCGTAGGGATAAGGAAAGCATGGTGCCTCGCGACGGGTTAAACTGCCGCGTAGCATAAAAGTTGAAGTTAACTTCAAGTCAAGCTTTCCCCCCGGAGAACGTCATGGGTACCCCGGAAGAATCGAAATGGCCGCTGATGTCGATCCGCGAAGTGGCCACGCGCAGCGGCGTGCCGGCGTCGACGCTGCGGTTCTACGAAACGCGCGGGCTCATCAAGTCGCACCGGAACGGCTCGAGCCATCGCCACTATTCGCGTGCGGTGCTGCGGCTGATCGCGTTCATCGTGTTCGCGCAGAAGATCGGCTATTCGCTCGACGAAATCGCCGAGCAGCTCGTCAGCCTCCCCGAGGACACCGCGCCGAGCAACAAGGACTGGCAGCGGCTGTCGCGCGGCTGGAAGCAGCGCGTCGCGAGCCGGATCGAGGAGCTGCAGCGGCTCTACATCAACCTCGACGAATGCATCGGCTGCGGCTGCCTGTCGCTGAAGCGCTGCAAGCTGACCAATCCGGAAGACCGCGCGGGCCGCAACGGGCCCGGCGCGCGGCGCTGGCTCGGCGACAAGCCGCCGGCGGATCCGGAGTGACGGGCGAACCCGCGCCCACCGCTGGCGCGGTATGCGTCACACGACGCGCCAGCGGCATGGCATTACGTTCTGCGAACTGAATGATGCGGGCAGCCCGCTTGCGTCCGAGCCGGAGATCGCTTTCCGCACGCCGTCGCCGCCCGTCGATGCGCCGCGCGGGACCGCGCGAAACGCGGTGAGCGAACTGGCGCGGGTTGCCGCGACGTGACCGCGCGCGTTGCGCGCGCGGTGGCGCTCAGACGGCGATCAGGTTGAACACGACCGCGAGCACGGCATGCCGGAACGCCTCCGGCCGCGTGGGCAGCGACGTGTACTCCAGCATCATGTGGCTGTACGACACGGTGGTGCCGATCGCGCTTGCGATCATGAAGAACAGCAGGTTCGGATCGACCGGGCGGATCGCACCGGCCTCGACCGCCTCCGTCAGCAGTGGCAACATCGCATCGTGATAGGGGCGCACGATCCGCTCCTGCAGCCGGTCGAGCCGCGCGCCCTCCTCGGTCGCCGCGGTCGAGAAGAACATGCCGATGTCCGGCTCCGCGAACTCGTGATCGACGCACAGCTCGAACGCGCGCCGCACGCGGTCGCGATGCGGCAGCGACGACGTGCGCAACGCACGCAGCGCGTCGAACATCGGCTCGGCCAGCTCGACGATCTGCTCGACGACAGCCAGCCACAGCGTTTCCTTCGTGCCGAAATGATGGGCGATCAGCGCCGCGTCGATGCCCAGTTCGCGTGCGACTTCGCGCACGCTCGTCGCGTCGTAGCCACGCTTCGCGAAGGTGCGGCGCGCGGCCCGCAATATCACGTCCGGACCGACGGACGCATCCGCCAGCGGCCGCCCGCGCGTACGCCGCTTCGACGGCTCGCGCTCAGTGACTTCAGCCACGTTTTCCTGCTCCCCTTTGAATGGTTCGAATGCCCGTGTTCGGGCCCCGGTTTCATTTCCCCGGAATTGGATGGCTCGCCCTGCTCCGTTGACACGCGGAGCCGGGAAGCGCTACGATCATACCTTATTCATCACTTGATGATTTATCCATGACAACCCCTACGCGCATCGTCATCGTCGGCGGTGGGATCGCCGGATTGCAGCTCGCGACCCGCCTGGGCGAGCGTCTCGGCCGGTCCGGCCGGGCCCAGGTCACCGTCGTCGACCGCAGTCCGACCCACATCTGGAAGCCGATGCTGCACACGATCGCGGCCGGCACGCGCGACGTCCAGCAGCAGCAGGTGATCTTCCTCGCCCATGCCCGCGACCACGGCTACACGTACCAGCCCGGCGAACTGAAGGGGCTCGATCGCGCGCGCCGCCGCGTGCAGCTCGGCGAGATCCGCTCGCAGGACGGCGAAGTGGCGATCGAGGCGCGTGAGCTCGAATACGACGTGCTGATCCTCGCGCTCGGCAGCCAGGCCAACGATTTCGGCGTGCCGGGCGTGCGCGAGCACTGCTACTTCATCGACAGCCAGCAGCAGGCCGAGACCTTCAACGAAGCGTTGCGGATGCGCGTGTTCCGCAGCATCGCGCGCGACGAGCCGTTCCGCGTCGCGATCGTCGGCGCGGGCGCGACGGGCGTCGAACTCGCGGCGGAGCTGAGCCGCCTGCTGGAAGTCGCGCAGGCCTACGGCGACGAAACGGTGCGCGAGCGGTTGCAGCTCACGCTGCTCGAAAGCGGCCCGCGCATCCTGAATGCGTTTCCGCCGAGGATTTCCGCGTCGGCGCAGCGGCGCCTCGAACAGATCGGCTTTCACGTGCTGACGTCGACGCGCGTCACGTCGGCCGACGCCAACGGTTTCCATTACGGCGACGGTTCGTTTGCCGAAGCGGACCTGATGGTCTGGGCCGCCGGCGTGAAGGCGCCCGATTTCATGAAAGCGCTCGGTGGACTCGACACGAACCGCGCGAACCAGGTCGTCGTCGGACCCACGCTGCAGGCAACGGGCGACGAGCACGTGTTCGCGATCGGCGATTGCGCGAGCCTGCAGCCCGACGGCCAGGAACGGCCGCTGCCGCCCACCGCGCAGGTCGCGACGCAGCAGGCCGAGCATCTCGCGAAGCACCTGCCCGCGTGGCTCGACGGCACGCCGATTCCGCCGTTCGCGTTCCACGATTTCGGCGCGCTCGTGTCGATCAGCGACTACGACGCATTCGGCACGCTCGGGCAGTTCGGGTTCTTTCGCGGCGGCTTCATCCAGGGGCGTTTCGCGCAGTTCAGCCACCTGATGCTCTACCGGCGGCACCAGCAGGCGCTGCACGGTTTCTCCAAGGCGACCCTGCTGTGGATCGCCGAACGGATCAACGGCTGGGTGCAGCCGCGCATCCGCCTGTCGTGATGCCGCGCGTTGCGGCACCGCGTAACGTTACGAAACGTTTCGAGGAAAAGAGACATGAACAACCCTGTAGCGCCCTGGCTCATGACTGTTGCCGCGATCGGCAGCTTCGACATGCCGTCCGTTTCGTGGGGCGTCCCGCGGCGCCGCAGCGTCACGCGCGACCGGCTGCCGTCGTGGGACGCGTCGAGCAAGCCGACCATCAGCGTGCTCGAACGGCCCACGGCCGACACCGTGATGATTTCGTGGTGCGATGCATGCACCGGGCATTACGGCTACCAGAAGTGGCGGCTGTTCACGACCCGCAAGCGTGGCGTGTGCGCGCTGTCGGGCCGATCGATCGAGATCGGCGACAGCGTCTATGCGCCGCAATTGCTCGGCTCGACGCCGGGCAACGCCGCCGCGATGGTGCTCGCGGCGTGCATCGACGACGCGCTGGCGGACTGACGTCAGGTCGACGTGGCCCGACCGGCGACATAGGCCGGATCGTTGCTCTGCCGTTCCAGTTCGGCATCGAGATGCGCGGCATGCGCCAGCGCGTCGGATTCCGACATCAGCGCGCCTTCCCACTTCGCCACCACCGCGCTGGCGATCGAGTTGCCCACCGCGTTCGTGGCCGAGCGGCCCATGTCGAGGAACGTGTCGACACCGAGAATCAGCAGCAGCCCGGCTTCCGGGATATTGAACTGGTGCAGCGTCGCCGCGATCACGACGAGCGACGCGCGCGGCACGCCGGCCATCCCCTTCGACGTCAGCATCAGGATCAGCAGCATCGTGACCTGCGTGCCGAGCGACAGGTGGATGTTGTAGGCCTGCGCGATGAACAGCGACGCGAACGTGCAGTACATCATCGAGCCGTCGAGGTTGAACGAATAACCCATCGGCATCACGAAGCTCGAGATCTTGCGCCGCACGCCGAAACGGTCGAGCGCGTCGAGGATCTTCGGGTACGCGGCTTCCGAGCTCGCGGTCGCGAACGACAGCATGAACGCTTCCTTGATCAGCACGAGCAGCCTGAACACGCGGCGGCCGAGGAACAGCAGGCCGGCGGCGACGAGCGTGGCCCACAGCAGCACGAGGCTCACGTAGAAATCGCCCATGAACACCGCGAACTTCAGCAGGATCGATAGCCCGTTGATCGCGACGGTCGACGCCATCGCGGCCATCACCGCGAGCGGCGCGAGCTTCATCACGTAGCCGGTGATCTTCAGCATCACGTGCGCGAGCTGGTCGATCGCGGCGACGAGAATCTTGCCGCGCTCGCCGAGCGCCGACAGCGCGACGCCGAAGAACATCGAGAACACGACGATCTGCAGGATCTCGTTGTTCGTCATCGCCTCCGCGAACGATTTCGGTACCATGTGGCCGACGAAATCCTTCAGCGTGAACTTGGACGTCGCGAGATGCGCGGACGCGCCGATGTCCGGCAGCGGCAGGCCGAGGTTCTCGCCCGGTCGCAGCAGGTTCGCCATCAGCAGCCCGAGCAGCAGCGAGACCAGCGACGCGGTGACGAACCAGCCGAGCGCCTTCACGAACACGCGCCCGACTGACGACGCGTCGCCCATGTGCGCAATGCCGACGACGAGCGTCGAGAACACCAGCGGGCCGATCACCATCTTGATCAGCCGCAGGAACACGTCGGACACGAGCGAGATGTAGCCGGCGATTTCGGCGGCCGACTGCTTGTCCGGAAACTGCGTGTAGATCAGGTAGCCGATGAGGATGCCGGCCGCCATCGCGAGCAGGATCCAGCCTGCCGCAGACATTCGTTTGTTCATGACGGGATTCACCGCACGGTGAATGAGTTGACGGATGAAAGGCGCGCGCGGCGCGCCGGTCAGGCTCGCGGATGTCCGCGAACGGGCGCGCTGCCGCCGCTACGGCATTCGCGCAAACGCGAACGCCGGCGGCAGCGGTTCAGCATGGTGCGATCAGGTCAATAGCCGATCGCCGAGCCGGCCGGACGGCGCGGATCGTTGACGCCGTAGACGTAGCCGACGCGCACGTTGCCGGACACCGACGAATCGTTGCCGGAACTCTGGCGGCTCGCCGCTTCGGTACCCGGCAGGCCGACCATGATCAGCTCTGCCGCGCCCCAGGGCGTCTGCTCGACCATCTTGTAGCCCATGTTGCGCAGGATCGCGAGCGTGTCGGGCGACAGGCCGCGCGTCTCGTAGTAGACCGTGTCGGGCAGCCACTGGTGATGGACGCGCGGCGCATCGACCGCATCCTGCGGCGTCATTCCGTAATCGATCACGTTCAGCACGGTCTGCAGCGTGATCGTGATGATGCGCGATCCGCCCGGCGAGCCGACCACCATGAACACCTTGCCGTCCTTCTTCACGATGGTCGGCGCCATCGACGACAGCGGACGCTTGCCCGGTGCGATCGAGTTGCGCGTGCCCTGCACGAGGCCGAACAGGTTCTGCGCACCGACCTTCACGGTGAAGTCGTCCATCTCGTCGTTCAGGAAGAAGCCCGTGCCCGGCGCGATCACCACGGCGCCGAAGCGGCCGTTGACCGTATAGGTCGTCGATACCGCATTGCCGTCGCGGTCGATGATCGAATAGTGCGTCGTTTCCGGCTTCTCGTGCACGCCGACGCCCGGCTGCACGTCGACCGATGCGGTCGCCATGTCACCGCTGATCTGCTTGCGAAGCTCGGCCGCATATTGCTTGCTCGTCAGCTTCGCGACCGGATTGTCGATGAAGTTCGGATCGCCCAGCAGCGTGTTGCGGTCCTCGTACGCGTGCCGCATCGCCTCGGTCATGTAGTGCACCACCGCGGCCGACTGGTAGCCGAGCTTGCGCAGGTCATACCCCTCTAGGATGTTCAGCGTCTCGCACATCGTCACGCCGCCCGAACTCGGCGGCGGCGCCGACACGAACTCGTAGCCGCGATACGTGCACGTCAGCGGCGCCATGTCCTGCGCGCGATAGGACGCGAAGTCGGCGGCCGTGATCACGCCGCCGCCGCGCTTGGCCGCGGCCTCGACGATCTTCGGGATCTCGCCGTGATAGAACGCGTCGGGCCCCTGCTCCGCGATGCGCTCGAGCGTGCGGGCCAGGTCCTTCTGCACCAGGCGGTCGCCCGGCTGCAGCGGCGTGCCGTCCGGGCGCAGGAAGATGCGCGCGGCTTCCGGATCCTTCTTGAAGCGGTCGACCGTCGTGTCGAGGATGTCCGTGTCGCCGCGCGTCAGCACGAAGCCGTCGCGCGCCAGCCGGATCGCCGGCGCCATCACCTGCTTGCGCGTCAGCTTGCCGTACTTGCGCTGCGCGAGATCGAGGCCCGCCACCGTGCCCGGCACGCCGACCGCGCGATAGCCGTACAGGCTTTCGTCCGGAATGACGTTCCCTGCCGCATCGAGATACATGTTCGCGGACGCCGCGGCCGGCGCGGTCTCGCGGAAGTTGATGAAGCGGTCGCGGCCGTCGGCCAGGTGGACGGTCATGAAACCGCCGCCGCCGATGTTGCCGCAGCAGGAGTTGGTCACGGCCTGCGCATAGCCGACCGCCACCGCCGCATCGACCGCGTTGCCGCCTTCCTTCAGGATGTCGACGCCGATTTGCGACGCAAAGTGCTGCGACGACACGACCATGCCGTTCTTCGCTTCGACCGCGGGGGTCGACGCAGCGAACGCGCTCACGCTCATGGCCGACAACAGGGTGAGTACTACGAGCCGCCTCATGACGGAATCCTCCAGACAAATAAACCGGGCCGGGCCGGGATGCGCAACCGTGCAATCGTGTGCCGACGCAGCGCATCCGGACATGTAATAAACAATACATTCCCGCGAGGCCGCGATCATAACACTCGCCTTTTTGCGTTAAAAACTAGGGTTATCACTCAATTCGAAGCGATGGCTCATCGAAACGACGATCGATGTATGTTTGTTTTATTACATTGATGACCGAAGCAGGCAGCAGGGCGATGCGTCCCTCTAATACCGGGACGTACTCGGCCCGCCATACGTCAATCGGCTAACATGCGTGGAGTCGTCGGCAGATTGCGGTCTGCCGTTTGTCATACAGATAAGAGAGCTGGAGTGCCCGATGGGGACGAGCATCAGGGCGTTGCTGTTATCCCAGATGGATAGCTTCACGCCGTCGGAACAAAAGGTTGCACAGGCGTTGCTGGATCGCTATCCCAGTCTCGGGCTGGGCCCCATCGCGCAGTTTGCGAAGCAGGCGGAGGTGAGCGACCCGACCGTATTCCGCTTCGTCGTCCGGATCGGTTTTCCGAATTACTCGTCGTTCCAGCAAGCGCTGCACGACGAGATCGACACAGCGATGAATTCACCGCTCGCGCGGATGGACGCGTTCCATTCGGAAACGGGCACGCGCGACAGTCATTCGGCGATCTTCCAGCGGCTGTCCGAATCGCTCGCGACCACGATCGAAGGGCTCGACGCGGCCGCGTTCGACGCAGCCGTGGCGGTGCTGGCCGATCAGGACATTCGCGTGTTCTGCGGCGGCGGGCGCTATACGGCGCCGCTCGCGTCGCTGTTCTCGTTCATGCTCGCCTATACGCGGCCGCACGTGCAGTACGTCGAGCCGAACGTGAATCTCGCGTCGGTCGCACTGGCCGACATGGGGCGTGACGACGTGCTCGTGATCTTCGACCTTCGCCGCTACCAGAAGGACAGCATCCGCTTCGCGCGGGCCGCGCACCGGCTCGGCGTGCGGATCCTGCTGATCACCGACGAGTGGCGCTCCCCGATCAGCGAGTTCGCGGAGATCGTGCTTCGGATCCAGGGGCGCCCGTTCGCGATGCTGCAGACCAACGTGCCGGCGCTGGCGCTCGCCGAAGCGCTGGTGATCGGCGTGACGAACCAGATGCCGGAGCTAGCGCGGCAGCGGATGGAGAAGATCGAGCGGCTCAATGCGGACGGAACCGAATGGGATATGAGCCGGCGCGATCTGCCCGAATGACGATCGCTCGCCATCCGGGCGCAGGCGTCAGCTTTCGACCTCGTGGCGTGTGCAATATGAATCCCGAACTGCAAATCCGCACATGTAACGCACCGTACCAACCACCGTCGCATTCCCTCGCTCAGGGCGCCAGTTCCATCCGGTTGCCCGTCACGACCAACTTGACGGGATCCGTCTTCTTCCACTTCGACTTCGGAATCACCAGTTGCCATTCGGCGCCACGTTGATCACGAAAGAACCCGGCCACGCCCACGGCTTGCGTGTCGGCGGCCATCGGCGTGGACAGTTCCACCGTGGCGCCAGGCACGATCGTGGTCTCGATGCTGCTGATCAGACCGGCCCTCAGTAACGCACTGTCGTCATCGAGCAGCGAGACGTAAGTTGTGCTCTCGAAGATCTTCGCATCCTTCAACTGGTAGACACGCATCACGACCGGTAGCGATCGTCCCTGCTCGTTCTCATTGAGCGCGGCGCGGCTCTCGATCACGAGGTTCATCTGCTTGACCTTTGTGATGAAAATCGCGCGCGTCATGCCGGCGGTCGTCTCTTTCATCGATTGCCACATACCGCAGCCAGATAGCAACGCAACCGTCATCGCAGTAGCAGCCGCCAATCGAATGCTTCGTATCATCGGATGTGCTCGCGGTGTCACAGCCAGTCTCCCGTTTTGATCGTGCATGGATAGCGCCGGCTCGGGCCGCCCACGCCTTCATACAGAACGAGCCGCACCGCAAAATGGAAGCACGCATAGCGGCCGACGAAGCGGCTGAGTACGTCGCCGAACAGCGCGACGTCCCCCTGCCCGGCAAAACCCGACGGCTCGATACCCACGTTCACATTCACGATACGGTCGACACGGGCTCCCACCAGTTCCGTTTCCTCATCGAGCCAAACGTGATGAATCGCGTCGATGCGTCGCCGGTTATCGTCATCTCGCGTCCAGTCGTACAACGACAGCGCGCCGCGCAGCACATTCGCGTCCATCATGTTCAGCTCGGTCGTGCCGGCCCCGTTGAAGTGAGAAATCACCCGCCAGTCATAAGCGCCGCCGCGCGGGGGATACAGCGGCATCGTCGGGGCCGTCAAATTGTGCACGTGCTCGACACCATTGAAGGTCGAAACAGGCGTGGTAACCGTCGATTCACGCAGCGCCATACGCGGCAGGCGTCCGTTGTTTGCCAACACCCGGACAGTTACGTGTCCGTCCGGTAAGCTGCCTGCTTCCTCCCACAGATGCCCGCCCAACGTCACGACCATCTCGCGCTGGCCCGTCACGCCCTGCCGAATCGAAGCGTGATAGTACCGATCCGGCGACTCGTGCCGGATCATCCCGCCGCGGTGCCGGAATGCCTTGATCGATTGATACGGGTATTGCCTGGCGGTGCGCGGATCGGTCGCCACGACCGACAGTACGTCGTATGGCTCGACGCTCTCGCCTGCGGAGGCCGGGGCGCGCACCGGATAGTCGCGGTCATGCGCATTGGGGCGGATTGCCTGCGCGTCCAGTTCGAGCAAATTGATCACAGGCGTGCAGAACAACCGGATGTTGTCCGCACCGAACGTGGCGTCACCGGGGATCCGGTCTCGAATCACGATTTCGAATTCCAGCCGTGTTTCGCCCGGCGGCACACTGGCCGCGTCGAAACCACACAAGTCCACGAAGTGAAACTTCTCGGGGAACGCGAAATATTCGAGCATCGTCTGCTCGCGGTCGAGATCGACGTCACGTGCATCGAGGTCGGTCGGCCACAGTCGCGCCTGCGCGCCGAAACCTGCCGCCTCGATCGTCATCGTCGGGCGTGGTTGTAGCTGGCCGTCGAGCAGGCGCGGCATGCGCACGCCGATCGACTCCACCTGGCGCGTGAAAACCGCGTACAGCGCCGATGCAGTCGGCCGGTCACCATGCAGGTATAGCCGGATACGCGACAGGTCGTCCAGCAACCGCTGCTCGCGGTGCAGCAGGTCGAACGCGAGCCGGATCACCGTACGGCCGTCCTCGCGCAGGCGCGCGCCCGCTTCACGCACGTTGAGCGGCAGCAGGTGTATCGACCGAGTGGTTCGATAGACACATATCGTCCCGGCCGGTCCGACCGGTGTCGAACGTACCTGCAACCCTGGCGCCAACGTATCGAGTATCCGCGCCTCGCCGGAGCGCGGCACACACTCGAGGATGGCCAGCGACGGAATCGTGCGGCCTGTATGCGGCCACAGATGATCGAGCAGTGGATCGGTGATTTCCGGCGCTGCGTCGTCGAGTTTCATCCGCAGCCGGCTCGTGAGAAACGCGAAACCCTCGTAGGTCTGCTCGACGCTGTCGTGGCGCGCGCCAGGCATCGTCATTCCCACACGGCGGGCGCTTTGTGGCTGGGACCTCGCGAACTCCCTCCCCGCCTCGCGCAGATAACGCATTTCCGCATCGAAGTAGCGCAGGTATCGATCATCATCTTCACCGAAACCGCTCCCTGCAGGCTTCGTCGGATTGTTTTCGTCTTCACTCATGGCTGGAAATCCGGTGGCAGCGGCGGCAAAAGCGGCATCGTCGGCACGGCACCCGCCTTGCCCACGATGAAAATGCGATCCGGCATGCGGAACCCCCGCAGTTTCAACAAATCGATCGGCCCGGCTCCGACCCGCGTACGCAACACGTACGACAACGGCTCGACGCTCCCCGTGTTCCACGTGAGCCGATAGCGCGTGCCATCGAGAGGCTTGATCTCGGCCTCGCTCAGCAGCCGCAGGAATGCCCAATCGCCGGCCGAATCAAATGCCTGTCGCAGGCCCGCGTCGAGCGTCTGCCATGTGAGCCTAGCGTGCCCGTTCAGGCCGTTGCCGGGCCACGCCAGCGGGGACCAGCGCTCCTGCTGATTGAAATGGACGATCTGCACGCCGTCGATCAACAGTTCCGATCGCGTCACGTTCGGCGTCGGTAGCGCCATCATCTCGAATTTCTCCCCGGCGTCAGCCTGCGGGTAGAGCTGTGCCCCAACCATCGACAACTGCCGAACGGCGCTCAGGAATGTCGGGGCGAACTGCAACGCCTGCGGTGCAAGCTCGCTGGGCGCCCAATGGTCGCCCTCGAGTTTCATCACGCCGGCCAGTTGCGTCGTGATGAAACGCGAAATCAATCCGGTATCGGGCCGCACATAGCGTCCGAGCTCGGCGAAGGACGCATCGGCTTGCGTATCGAAGAACGGATAACGGCCGTCCATCGCCGCATTGAACGGAGCGGCAACACCGGCTCGCCATGCGTCATTCAGGCTCGCGGCGGCCGGTTGCAGGATCGCCTGCCATGCGGTTTCAAGCGGCTGCGCAAACACCATATCGCCAAAGCCCGCCCACGCCGTACCCAGGCTCGCGGCCGTGAGCGCCGCGTCATTGCGCGCCTGGGACAATTCCGACAACTTGCCTTGAAACACGGCCTGGGCGAGCGAGCGTGCCATTACCTGTGCGTCCGGACTGCTCGCGATCTGTTGCAGCTTCAGCCGCATCGTCGTGACCGCCGTCAGGTAGCGAGACAAGCTCACACCGCTTAGCGCGATGTCGGCTGGCGTGGCGCCCTTCCCGTTTTCCGCGGCAGACGACCCGCCCGAGTCGCCCATCAGCACCAGCAGCGGACCAAACGGCTCGTCGAGCGGATTGATGACGGTCGCCCCCGCCTGTTCGTCAGCCCCGATCAGGTTCTGCGCCTTTCTCACCAGCGTGTCGGCCAACGCCTGCGACGGCCGCCCCGCTTGCGCTTGATATTGCACGGATTTCATCAGCGCGATCAACGGTGAGGTCTGCGCGTCCGCCAGTCGGGAAAGCTGTTCGATCGCGCCACCGAGGTTGGCCGTCGGTTGCCACTGCAAGCTATTGAGCATGCGCTGCCATGCCGCCGTGTACTCGCCAAAATACCGGGCCGTCAATCGCTGCTTCAGTTCCTCGGCAGCACGTTTCTCATCATCGATCGCCGCGGTTTGGGTCATGCCCTGCACGAGCGTATTACCGATCCTCTGCGAAGCCTGCGAGCCGGACAACACCCAGTCACCGCTGATCCGGCGTTCATGCGACGCCTTGTCGATAGCCGCGGCGACCATGCCGTCCCACGCCGCACGCGTATAGATCCCCGGGACGGTCTGTGATGCCTTGAACATCCCGTGCGCATCGGCGCCATTCAGGAGCGTTTCGAGCGACGCGTCGGCGTATTTGTTTTTGACTTCGTCGAGGATACGTTGGTACACCGTGTCGTCCGCCGACGCGAGTCCCAATTGCGTGACCAGCATGTTGCGGGTCGAGGTCACGATGCGGTCATCCGTCGCAATCCGCCATTCGGGATGCGCTTTCAGGTGATTAGCGTAGAAGCCTGCAAGGCGCCTGCCGGTATCGTAACGCTCGCCGAGCGGCATTTCCACGGGGCGCGACCACAGGGCGACGAGCATGCCCTTCAGAAATGCGGGTTCGGCGCGCGATGGTTCACCGAGCATCAGATAAGTCTTGAGCGCGTTGTAGGTACTACCACGCGTGTCCTGAGATTGCAGGCTATCGGCGCGCGCCTGATCTGCTGTCTTCAACAGTTCGCCGATCGTTTGCACGACAGGCGCCTGCAAGTTGCGGGTCGCAGCGATTCGGTACGGTTGCCAGAGACTGACGAGGATATCGTCATTGCGCGACAAGCCGGCCCGCAGGTACCAAGGGGCGCCATGCTGCTGCCGGTATTCGAGCTTTTCCATCAACTGCTGTAGCGCCAGTTGCGCGCGCCAGGCAGCTGCGGTCTGCGACCGCGCATCGACCGCTGCGCGCGCTACCGCCTTCGCTTCGCGCATGAGTTGCTGGTTGCCGATGAACGATGCGGTCATCCATGCGCACCACGCTATCGCCGCAATGGTCACGCCCATCGCCAGCGTATCCGGCCAGTAGAATCCGATGCGCCGGCCAATACGTCGCCGGCTGGCGATTGCGCTCCACGCAGGTAGCAGTGCAGCTGGTTGCGGCGGGAATTCGACCGGCAGGTTCGTCACCGTTGTGCTCGCGTCCGCGGCGATCGGCACCGGTGTAGGCATCGCCGCTGTCGCCGTAAATACGGGGGCAAACATCACGTCCGCCAGCGGCGCGCGCAGCCACTGCGAAGCAAGGAGCACTTGCCAGCCGGTAACGATGTGTTCGAGCTGTGTCCCGATGTATTGCGAGATTTCGGCTAGATAGCTGATCCGGGTAGGCGCTGTACATTGCTGCACGCCCGCGTCCGCCGTACCACGCTCGATCGCGGCAAGCTGATCGCGCAAGCCCAGCGCCGGCTGCTCCCCGTTGTATGCCGCCCGCGGAAATGCGCCGATCGCTTCGAACGTCTCGGGTCGATCGCCCTGCGCGGGCACGGCGTGCAGTAACGTGACAGGCGCGGCCCAGCCAATGTCGGCGGCCAACGCAGCAAGTACGCGCGGCAATTCAATATCGCGCTCGTCCACGTGCGTGACGTGCACAACACCGTCGACGGGTCGTTTGCTCCGCAGCTTACGGATCTGCCGGCGCCATACGCCCGCGTCGATTCCATCCGGTGCCCCGTGCACCAGGATCGCATTGCCGACCGGCATCACGCCCGCGCACTTCAGACCGGGCGCGACCTGATCGACCAACGTGTCCGCACCGCTCACCATCAGCCACGGTGATCGGTATCGCCAGAGCCGACCCTGCGATACCCGTAGTTCCTCGACCAGGCGTTGCAGACGGGCGTCGCGTTTCAGCGGCTTCTGCGCCTTCGTCGCGTCGCCGATATCCCGGCGAAACATCCGCCCGGCGATCCCGTATGCACCGATAAAAAACACGCAGAGATGTATGGCAACGAAGACGAGCAACGCAACGACGATGACGACCACCACCTGCATCCGCGCCCCGCCGGGTGCGAGATTGAACAAGTCGCCTCGCGCCCATACAAGGCCGATCGCGAAGGCTGCGACGATCAACGCCGCAATCACCACGCCCCAGAGCGCAACGCGTCCGGACGGCGGAGCATCTGCAGCACGCGCCGAGTCAATCGATCGCAAAGTCAGTTTCGGATCGGTCATGCTGAGTGTGTCCAAGCAACGAGGTTTCCTTCCCGTGGGTACCGGGAAGCACATGAATGATGGCGGACTGCGCGCCATCAACGATCAGTTGCGGCGCGTCGACAGCACCGCATTCGATTGAGGCTGCGATGGCGAGCCAGCCGCTGGCATTGCCGAAATCCCCCACGATGTAGGTGAGGTCGTATTGCGCGTCGCCATTCGCAAGCGTCGCCAGGTTCGCGATGCGCAGTCCCTGATTGCAACGCTTGACCGCACGCGTGATCCAGGCACGCGTCACGGCATCGGAATCGATATCGCCCCAGATCACGGCATTCGCGAAACCGTATTCGATCTCGTCAGGCTTGCCCTCGACAGGGCGATGCAGGGACGCCATCACGGGCACCCCTTCGGGTAGACGGTAGACGCCCGCATCGAGCAGCACCGCGACGCATCCCTCCGTGCTGCCGGTCACAGGCCATTCTTCGTGCCATGCCGTAGCGATTACGAGCAGCGGGCATGCGTCGCGGGTGTCACGCCATGCGTCTGCGACAAGCAATCCGTGGGAAGCCGGTACGGCTGACACCGCAAGCAGCGGCAGACCGGCCAATTGCAACGCGTCGTGCACTTCCTGCTCGCGCAAAGCTTCTTCGCCGGACTCGGCCAGCACGCGCACTTTCGGCCAGTGGGTCGGTTCGTAATGCGTGAGTGCTTGCAAGCTCGCGGAGAGCGGTTCGAGCGCTTCGGCGATCCCGAGCGTCAATTGAGTAATGAATCGCTTTGGTGGCGCATCTGCTGCGGCATCGGCTCCACTGTTGACGGCCGGATCGATCTCATCGACGTCGTCAGCCTCGTCGGATATTTCCGGCGGGTCATCAAAACGGCAATGCTCGACGACTCCCGCGCCATAGCGAGGTTGTTGCGATCGCGGCAGACGCGCGCCGGCGCGGATCGCGTGGGCAAGCGTCTGGTCGTTCAAAGGCAAGCAACAACCAATACCAAGCACTCGAAGCGGTTGCTGCGCGACACGGACGCGTTCCGCCAGCCATCGATCGCGATGGAGATTGCGGTGGTATGCGCGGTACCACATGGCCTCATAGCGTGCGCGTTCGATCGCGAACAGAAGGCCGAAAAGCCCGTTCGGGATACCGACGACGCAGAACCAGAACCACGGACTGCCTGCCCGTTCACCCAACGGCCAGGCCAGCAGGGCAATCGCTGCTCCGGAAACCGCGCAGGCCAGCCAGATGCAGAACCACCACGGCCACAAGCGCGGATGGCTCGGATAGGCGCTCGGACGCCCCGCCTGGGAGAGGTCGACGGGCATTATTCGAAGCGGACGTTCGGCAGCGACGAGATCAACTTACAACCACATGCGCAGCGATGGCCGTCCAGCGCGAATGGCCTGTTGTCGCGATCGGGAAACTTGTCGGCGCCTTCGTCGATGACGGTCGAGCCATGCCGCTCGCAAAACGCCTCGTCGCCCTTGCGGGCAAGCGGTTTGCCCATGAATGTCGTCCATGGTGAGCCATTGGTGACTTCGCCGCCTTGTTCGAGTTTGTCGCCTTTGCGGATGGGAGATTTCATATATTGGTTACCGAGGTAAATATGGTTTTTTCAGACTTGCTGCTTCCCATCTAATCCGAGTTCTCTCCCTAGATATGCCGATCTCCGACGTTAAAAATCTCACCTGATACGTACACTTTGCACAATTTTCACGAGTCTTTCGATAAACGGGATTGTTTTCGTGTATGAATCTAGTGACTCCTCCTGTGGAATTAAAAGCGGCGGACCATTACTCGGTCTATTTGAAAGCACCACATAGCCAAACGATGCATGACGGATTACATATAACGCGACCCACCACTTTTTCGGCCTACTAGATAATGGATACGGACGCCGCCACACACCGAACACCGTGATGCCATCCGGCCCCTCAATGGTTCCGTCCATGGTGTTCGACATTGACTGTTCGAGACTGATTCCGAAGCCGTTTTCCGGTTGGTATGTGCGAAGTCTCCAGCGCTCCCGTTCGTCACGGTGAAAACCATTGTAGATGAGCAATGCCTTTTCCAAACAGGCATCATAGTCAGGGCTATCGCGACACCGATCGACGCCGGGAAGAGTAGGTCATCGTCGCGATGTATCGTGATTGCGATCCTGCTGTTAAACCAGTTCCCCCACTCATCTGTCGCACCTAAAAATGGCGTTAAATTCCCAGTGGACAGAAGCGCGACACACTGCTTTCCTCTATTCCAACGAGTCTCATCCGGCTTACCAAATGAATTATTATAAGAAGACAGCACATCATCATCCTCGTTATCGAAGATAAATGTACTACAATCGTTATAGGCCGCGTAATTTCCAGATCGAGCGAATGCTTCGTCATTCATAGCAAAACACATCCCGAGCAAGAAAATTACAGCACCCGAGATCATGTTGCTCTGGGAGTGGCATTGAGACCTGTTTTCTTTATCACATTCGGACGAAGCTGCTACGGCATCCGTCTCTGGCATCATATTCATTATCGTCTTCATTGGTAATATGCGCACTCGAATTCAGCAACGTCACCCCGTCGCCGAATCGAGTTCCACTCCAATCGGGACTGCGCAGCCAGTATCGTGAAAAATAAAAACTAGCAATCTCCATTGCCCGCAGCGCTTAGATAACGCATATTAAATTTCTCCACAACATCACTTACTTCGCAGCAGGGGAAATACGATGTTTCATCGCAAGCGCTTTTCTAATCGATTCAGCATCCTTATAGCGAGCATGCGTTGAGCGCCCATCGCGGAAACCACATTCACACTGATCTAAAAAAGGTGCGCTTGCGTCACTTTGCAGCCCAGCGAAAACAACTCCAGTTCCAGGATCACCAGTCAAATTGTAAACATAACCATCGTAATATTCTCCACCATAATCATAATGGTTAAGCGGCGTGCGCACTAAAACAACAACCTCCTTACCCCTTCGATCATGATTCGTATTCACAAAAAATACGGTCGAAATTTCCGGAACCCCATCATCTTTCACATAACGATCAAACAATACGTCATGCCAATTTTTATTTTTGTCTAAAAAAATAAGATGAGCATCAAGCATGTAAGGCCTATTATCCTTACCATAACCCGGAACGTTAGATGTGTTTCTTAAAAAATAAATATACACCCCCTGCATCGCGGGATCTGCATCAATTATTGGTGGCTGCAACACATGGTTTTCATCTGTGCGCGCTTCTATTTCACTCTGAATGACGACCGGAACGTCGGCTGCATGAGATCGAAGCGTAAAGAGCAAAGAAATTAACACCAGTGAGATGCCAAACGAAAAAACTCGTCTATCACCCATAATAGCCCTCGAAATCAAACTCCAAAAACACCTCGAAATACATAAAACCAAAGACATCAAACAGGCTCAACATATCCACATCCACTCAAAAATCAATTCTCTTGACGCTTCAAAACTCCTTCCCCCGGGAAATCCGGCGCGTCATTAAGAATGAAATATGCATAACGAAATAACTGCTGACGTGCCGGCAGTCCACCAGCGCCCCCCACTGAACCAAAGCACGCCTTGACGTCGAGATCACTAGCCCCCCTGTCAGCCTTTTTGTTGATACTCTTCTTAACCCAGAAATAACCAGCTGAATCCGCCGCCATTCCCGCATCGCTTTGAATAAGAAGTGGATTGGGGTCACTCGTAAAATCCTTGGCGCGGTACTCGCCATACTCACGATAGCCTCTCCTCCAAGTCAAATGAATTAGCCCGCGCCCGCAGAAACGAGGCCCATCACCTAGCTGTGTATTCTCACCAGCAACCGCCTTCTTATGAACCTCTCCTGGTCGCTGAGCTATGTACGTTGCACGATCCCGGCCCTTCAAAAAGCCAAGCCTATCCAACCATGCCTTCTTATGATCAAAATCGTAGGAAGCATCGCTCGCGGAGTAGCTCTCGTACATTTTTCTGAAATAACTAGCATCGCCATTTTCTCTTGTCGAGCATAGCGCTCCTGTTTCTTTAAGTATCTGACCAAGAAAATGAGACTTCCGAAGACTGTTCCCAAATCCGTATTTCCGATACACATGATTGAGCGCCAACCACATTCGCGGAGGCAATTTCCCGCGAGCATCATCATTTCCCTCTGCAAAACGCCTTGCACTCTCCACCCATGAGATATGCCCGCCGGCATCTGGCATTGAATTACGAGGCAACAATTGTGTCTGATCTCGCAAACTCAACCAATCGCATCGTCTGAAGCACCGAATAAATTCAAGCGGATGAAAAAACCACAGCTTCTGCCCTGCGGGAAGCCCCGTTTTGTCCCAAAACTGAACCCCCTTCAGATACTTCATGAAATCGTTGTAGCCCTTGTCATTGCCGTGATAGAAGCCACCTTCGTCAAGCAGCCTCGCATAGCGCTCTTCGTTGTTCGTACTGTCCCATTCACTCGGCGCGCTGCAGATGAGCCGGCGCAACTGCTGCCGTACCTGGGCGTTGCCTTGTACATACCCTGCAAGCGCTCTCGCCTTGTGAGCTTCCAGCGTTTCACCTTCCACGGCTGGTACCTCGTGCGGAGCGGCGTCGCTCAGTATTTCCTTCAACGCTGCCACATCGCACATTCCGTCACTGTCGAACGGAGTGTTCCCTTCACTGATTTTCTGCCAACCCATAAATGACAGGAAATCCGCATCGGAAAACTTCTGGATACTCGGGTCATTGATATCGATGTAGCCTGCCTTGTCCGCCGCCCAATTGACCTGCATCCACGTCGCGCGCGCATCCGCCGCCAGTGTTTGAGACGGTGACAGGATGCGACCGAAGCGCAGCAACTCGTAGCCGTCGCTCGGACATGACGAATAAAGCGCCGTCGCACGCTTGTACAGGTCGTATTCGTAGTCCCTTTCCTTGACGGGTTGCGGCGTAAGCAGCGTGCGGGTGCCGTCTTCCGCCATACTCCAGACCTTGGTATATTTCGAGCCGACGCTGAAGTAGGTCTCGACAAGCAACGGCAAGGTATTCGAGCCCTCGTGACCCGGCTTGAATTCAATCCCGTGCAACTTGTTGCGAGCATCAGCCTTCTCAGGCAAACGACGAAAGTTGCTGCCTGCCGGAATGACGAAATACGCGTGCCCCCACCAGTCCGTTCCATTCGGCGAAGTGGGTGTGCTGTTATCCAGCTGTGTGCTCCCGAAGTAGGCATCGAAATCTTCCGGCAACATGAAGATTTCGAAATGCAAATGTGGCATGCCCTCATACTGGCCGAGCCACCCGAGCACGTCTTTGCGCCGGACCTTCTTGCTCTCCCCCGAGACAGCCGGCGTCACCTGCCCCCGGCTTACCGGGCCAGTCGGCTCGCGCAGGAATTCCGGCAAACGCTCTTTGTCCGCACCGTGCTTCCTATATTCCGCCAGCGGCAGCAGATGCATATAAAGTGAGTAGAAGATCAGCGTACGGCCTTCGCCCGTCTCGGTCGTATGCTTGAGCAACATAAATCCCGTATGGCTGCTGCTGCCGACCGCATGCTGGCAGACCCGATAGGCGACGACTTCTCCGTCGGCGATCGCGTACACCTCCCCCTTCTCATCGGGCTGAAGATGCATGCCGCAATGCCAACGCCGATCGAAGGCGATCGGATAGATGCCGTGATCGCATTCGCGCTCGTCTACGGCGTCCATCATCTGATCGGGGTTCGTCCCGGTCGGGACTGCAAGGCCGGCATTGGGCAAAAAGGGCGGGCTGATGATCATGTCGTTACCGAGTGTGACTGTATCTTGAGCTAGGCGAGTAGTCGCTCACCGGCAGTTGCGGCAAGCGGATGGACGTATGGCGCGGCCCTTCGAACACGAACGAGGCGGCCCTGATGCGAAATTCACCCGGACAATTGAAGACGACATTGCCGTCCTCGATGGACATCGACGCGCCGCCGCAAGCCACCATCGCCCTTGTCTTGGCGCTTACGAGCACATTCGCGTCGGCGCTCGACACGTGCAATTGCTCGTCGGAGAAGAGATCCATCGAAGCGCCTTGCGCCTGAAGCTCGATTTTTCCTTTCGAAAAAATCTTGATGCCGAGCTTGTGCGCACACAGCGAGATCAGGTCACCCGCGACCATGCGCAGTCGCTTCACGATGCTCACGTCTATGTTCTGCCCTGCGGTGACGATCACGTTCTCGCCCGCCGAGTGCTGCATCGATTTCGGTGTCACGAATGCCATGCCGCCGGGAGCGCTCGCAAGCAGCCCCGCGTCGCGAAGCTGATCCATGCCATCGAGCAGCGCCGCCTGCGTCGCACGGTCCGCAGGGTCGACCTTGGCTTGCGTCGTCGCAGCCGCAAGGTCCGTTACGTGTTGCAACGCAGCCTTGAGTTGCGCGATAGCGGCGGGCATGTCGAGATGCGGCGTCTCGGATCCTCCTGCTGCGTCTGCCGAAACGAACAGCCCCTTCGGCGCGCGCAACGTGCCCCAGTTCTGCGTGGTCAATTCGAAGCCCTGGCCGCGCTTGTTCTTGTCCCTGTCGACCAGATGGCCCATGTTGAGCGACGACTCCCCGAACACCGTCGCCAATCGGAGGCCCTCGTGGTCTTTCAGATCCTCGAAACGCAACTTGTTGCCGAGCAATGGCGAGCGGAACACCGCACGGCTATACCAGCCCTCCTTGCCGTGGACGAGGTCGCGACGCGCATGGTCATGCAGGGCCCCTGCGATCAGCAGGCGGTCGCAATTTCCCTGGGTCGCGACGACGCGTACTTCGGACCGCGGCAGCAAGGGGATGTGCAGGCCGCCCTGGTACGACGCGGATGTACGCAGCACGCGCAACGGCATGCTGTTCGTGCCGCGCTTGCCGCTGTGTCGGGTGAACAGGAGCCTGACGCGATAACGGCCATATTCGTCCATCCATGCGTACGGCTCGTCATCGCCGGACTCGATCACACCGATCAGCATGCCGGCGATCCATCGCCAATGCTTTTCGGGAATGTATTCAGGCCGGTAGGTGTGATGTGCAGGGATCGCCTCGAAGGTGTTGACTACCGACTGGCTGCGGCTACCGGTCGTGACGAGCTTCGTGATCACCATCCCGTGCGGCGCCTCGTGCACCTCGTCATTGGTGATCCGCACCACCATGCCAGGCGTCATGCCGATGACGTTACTCGTGCCCGTTAGCCGCATTTGCCGCGTGAGCAGTTCGTCACGCCGCGCGTCAGCCAGCGCCTGCCCTTCCTCAACCGAATGGAAATGCTCGATGCTGCGGTTGACGCTCCCATAGACCGAGCGATCGTCATGGCCCACGATCGATTCGACCTGCAGCGGATCGTCGGGTACGCGGTAGTTGCGGTCCCATTCGCGTACCGTCTGCGGCACCAGCGCGCGCGTGACTTCCAGCGTCAGAATCGCCTCGTGCCAACTCGTCAGACCGGAATGCGGCAGCAACGGCACCTCGAGCGCTCGCATATAGCCCTGCGGCGTATTACCGAACACCAACGTGTCGCGTTGCGGGCCGTCCTCCTTCTTCGCCTGCTTGAAGTAGTAATAGACGCCCGCGCGCCGGCAGTGCCGGTCGATAAAGTTCGCGACCGTCTCTTCGTACATCACGGTTTGCTCGAGCTTCCCATCGAGCCCTTCCAGCTCGAACTCGACGTCGAAGGATTGGAACAAGTCGCGATCGACGATCATGTCGCTCAGCAGCTCGCGAAACGACCTGTCCAGCAATACGGCCGAGTCGTGCACCTCTTCAAGCAGCGAGAAACGCGGCTTCAGATAGACTTGGTAGGTTGCTTCGTCGCGAGACGTTTTGACGCGAGTCCATTGCGTTACGACGCCGTGCACGGTACGCGCCGCATGCCGAACCGGATCGATCACAGCCGCCATCGACGGCACGGCAGCGTGTTCCTCGATCGTGAAGACCGCCGGCTGGCCCACAATCGTCGCACCGTCGATCCGCTTGTCCTGCGAGGTCACGATGATGTCCGCGAGGAATCGCGTATTCATTTCCTCGGTCAGAACGAACGACAGAACGGAGACCGGCACATCGAGCACCGCGATCTCGAGATGCAGTGGTTGGGTAACGACCGAATTGGGGTGCTTCAGTACATCCTGAATGGTTCGCATGGTTGCCGTTGAACGAGAGGTTTTACGCCGGCACATTCGCCCATTCACGCATTCAAGGACGCAGTGCCACAACGCTCTCGCCAGTGAAGCATGTGTTCGCGAAAATGAACACGCAGTGGCCTCGGATCTGGCAATTCTGCATCTTTACAGGATCATCGAAATCACTTTTTTTGATTTTATAAATTTCGATTTACCGTGAATAAAATTTCTATTTTTTCTTATCTCTTATTACCCCAAACCCCGAGCCCTCAAAGCGCCGCTAAAATTCAATCAATGGATGGTGAAATAGGCCTTCTTGCTGCTACAACGAGGATCCGCAGTCATCACATTGCAACCACGTTCCACATCATAGAAAACCAATCCTCTCGAAATTCAAATATATTTTATACATAATGATATCCAACAAATACCTCTAAAAATCCTCAATATGTCGAACGATACCAAGCCACCAATCTGATAAATAACCGAATTTAGAAATGTAGAAAATTGTCACGCCCAACGTCGGCGCGACATCGGTGATGGATGGATGTCGCGCCCTACTGATTTACTTTCCGAATTTACGACTCGACATCCTCCAGACTGAACACTTCCGTCTTGTCGTTGTACGAAAAGACCTCCCCGTACCGCCCCCAGTCGATCACCGCATCGAGCGTTTCTTCCGCCGCTTCGTCGGACAGGAAATCCTCGAGCTCCTGCTCGAAGCGCACGCGCGGCGCACGATGGCCCGGACGCTCGTTCAGCACTTTCCTGATCCGGGCCGCCAGCGGCACGTGCTTCAGCAGATGGTCCGCGAACATCAGCTTGCGCTCCTGCGTGCCGAATTCCGCGAACACGCGGGCGGGCGGCGTCAGGAACACGTCGCCTTCGCGCACGTCCGCGAAGCCTAGGTACTGCAGCACTTCAGCGATCGGAAACAGTTCGTCGACCTCCAGATGCAGCGTGCGCGCGATTTCCGGCATGTCCGCGCGGCCGTGGTACGGCGCCATCGCAAGCGTCTCGATCAGGCCGGCCATCAGGTTGGTCGACACGCGCGGCACCCAGCTGCCGAGCTCGAGCCCCTTCTTCGTCGCCTCGCCGGTCTGGCGTGCGGTCATCTTCGCGTAGATGTCGTCGACGAGCTTGCGGAAATCGGTGTCGAGCCGGTTGCGCGGATGCTTGAACGGCACCTTGATCTCGGCGATCACGCGGCCGGGGTTCGACGACAGCACGAGGATCCGGTCGCACATGAACACGGCTTCCTCGATGTTGTGCGTGACGATCAGCACCGACTTGATCGGCATGCGGCCCTGCGTCCACAGGTCGAGCAGGTCGGTACGCAGCGTCTCAGCCGTCAGCACGTCGAGCGCCGAGAACGGCTCGTCCATCAGCAGGATCGTCGGGTCGACGACGAGCGCGCGCGCAAAGCCCACGCGCTGGCGCATGCCGCCCGACAGTTCGCGCGGGTACGCGTTCTCGAAGCCGTCGAGGCCGATCAGGTCGATCGCCGCAAGCGCGCGTTCGCGCCGCTCGCGTGCGCCGACGCCGAGCGCCTCCAGCCCGGCTTCCACGTTCTGCAGCACGGTGAGCCACGGGAACAGCGCGAAGGTCTGGAACACCATCGCGACGCCTTCGGCCGGGCCGCTCAGCGGCTTGCCGAGGTAGGTCACTTCGCCGCCGGTCGGCTCGATCAGGCCGGCGATGATGCGCAGCAGCGTCGACTTGCCCGAGCCGGACCGGCCGAGCAGCCCGACGATCTCGCCTTCGCGCAGCGACAGGTTCGCATCATCGAGCACGAGCAGTTCGCCCTGCGACTTGTTGAAGCCGCGGTTCACGTGCTCGACGCGCAGGATTTCCTCGCCGAGACGCGGCGGCTGCAGCGGCTGGGACGTCTTGACGGGGGCGTTGATAACGGTCGAATTTTGCATCGCGCTTACTCTCAATCGAGACGGAGCCGGGATTCCGCGTAGGCGTACATCGGACGCCACAGCAGACGGTTGAACAGGGTGACGAACAGGGACATCACGGCGATGCCCAGGATGATCTTCGGGAAATCGCCAGCGGCGGTGGTCTGCGCGATGTACGAGCCAAGGCCGTGCGCGACGACCTTCGTGTCGCCCCACTGCACGAACTCGGACACGATGCTCGCGTTCCAGGCGCCGCCCGATGCGGTGATCGCGCCGGTCACGTAGTACGGGAAGATGCCGGGCAGGATCGCCTGCCGCCACCACTGCCAGCCGCGGATACGGAAATTCTTCGTCGCTTCCTTGTAGTCGTTCGGATAGGACATCGCGCCCGCGATCACGTTGAACAGGATGTACCACTGCGTGCCGAGCACGATCAGCGGCGACAGCCAGATGTCGGCGTTCAGGTGGAAGTGGACGATCACGATCACGAACACCGGGAACAGCAGGTTCGCCGGGAACGCGGCGAGGAACTGCGCGAGCGGCTGGATCTTCTCGGCCAGCGCCGGGCGCAGCCCGATCAGCACGCCGAGCGGCACCCAGATCACCGATGCGATCGCGATCAGTATCAGCACGCGCAGCAGCGTGATGAGCCCGAGCACGAGCACGTGGCCGACCTCGGCCATCGTCACGCCTGTCGACACGAAGCTGACGACGCGCCACACGACGTACGCCGTCAGCAGGATCACGAACGCCCCCCACACGATGTCGCCGATACGCGACGAACGGCGCGCCGCCGCACCGCGCGAGCGCGTGCCCTTCAGCGACGGCAGGCGCAACGGAATCCGCGCGGCCTGCGACAGCAGCCAGCCGGCCGGCACGAGCAGCTGATGGATCAGGTGCGTGCGGCGCATCATGTCGAGCAGCCAGGATTGCGGCGCATCGCCCGATGCGGTGTTCTCCATCCGGAACTTGTCGGCCCATGCGACGAGCGGGCGGAACAGGAACTGGTCATAGGCGAGGATCACGACCGACATCGCGACGATCACCCAGCCGACGGCGCCGAGGTTCTTGTCCGAGATCGCCTGCGCGAGATACGCGCCGATGCCCGGCAGCGTGATGGTCTGGTTGCCGACGGTGATCGCCTCGGACGCGACGACGAAGAACCAGCCGCCCGACATCGACATCATCATGTTCCAGATCAGGCCCGGCATCGAGAACGGCACCTCGAGCTTCCAGAAGCGTTGCCACGGCGTCAGGTGGAAGCCGCGCGACACTTCGCTCAGGTCGCGCGGCACCGTGCGCAGCGACTGGTAGAAGCTGAACGTCATGTTCCACGCCTGGCTCGTGAAGATCGCGAAGATCGCGGCCAGCTCCGCACCGAGCACGCGGCCCGGAAACAGCGCGAGGAAGAACGTGACGGTGAACGAAATATAGCCGAGCACCGGCACCGACTGCAGGATGTCGAGGATCGGGATCAGGACCATGCCCGCGCGGCGGCTTTTCGCGGCGAGCGTGCCGTAGACAAGCGTGAAGAAGAGCGACGCGACCATCGCGGCGAGCATCCGCAGCGTGGTGCGCAACGCGTATTCGGGCAGGTTCGACGGGTCGAGCGAGATCTTCTGCGTCTGCAGCACGCCGATCGGCGCCATCGTCTGGTGGAAGCCGACGATCGCCATCGCAAGTATGCCGATGATCAGCGGAAACGCGACCACGTCCCAGCGGTTGGGCAGCACGCGCCACGCGGACGCGTTGGCGGTGCGATTCGGATCGAAGAAACTGATATCCATCGGTAGCGTCTTGTGTCGAATTGAAAATCGATGGGTCCGGCCGCGCGTCGCGCGGCCGGGCGTCGCGCCCCCGGCGCGAATCAGAACAGCCCGTGCAGCGCCCAGTACAGGACGGCCGACAGCGCGATCGACGCGGGCAGCGTCAGCACCCACGCGAGCACGAGGTTGCGCACGGTATCCCAGCGCAGGCCCGCGCCGCTCGCCGTCATCGTGCCGGCCACGCCCGACGCGAGCACATGCGTCGTCGACACCGGCAGCCCGTACGCGTCGGCCATCCCGATCGTCAGCATCGCGACGGCTTCGGCCGACGCGCCCTGCCCGTAGGTGAGATGCGATTTGCCGATCTTCTCGCCGACCGTCACGACGATCCGCTTCCAGCCGACCATCGTGCCGAGGCCGAGCGCGATCGCGACCGCGACCTTCACCCACGTCGGGATGAATTTCGTCGCGCGGTCCATCTGCTTCTTGAACGCTTCGAGCGCGCTCGCGTCCTCGATCGAGAACGCCGGCGCCTTCGCCTTCTCCATCAGGCGAATCGCCTCGGACGCGACGTACATGTTGTTGCGCACGTTGTCGACGAGGTTCTGCGGCACGCTCGAAATGCCACCTGCCTGTGCGACCTGGTCGGCGATCGTGTCGGTGAGTTTGCCGAGCGCCGGAATCGTCACCGGCGTCAGCTTGTGCGTGCGCACGTACGCCTCGACATCGGCACGCGGATTGGCGGACTGCACGGCCGGGTCCGCGTACTTGACGAGCGTCGTCGATGCATGGCGCGCGACTGCGACGAACGTGCTGGTCTGGTCCGGCGTCACGGCCTTGTTCAGCGCGTAGGCGGTCGGCATCACGCCGATCAGGATCAGCATGATCAGGCCCATGCCCTTCTGACCGTCGTTCGAGCCGTGCGCGAACGACACGCCCGTGCAGGTCAGGATCAGCAGCAGGCGAATCCAGAACGGCGGCGGCTTGTTGCCCTTCGGCTCCTGGTACAGCGCCGGCACGCGCACGAGCGCCTTCAGCAACAGCAATACGAGCGCGGATAGCACGAAGCCGATCAGCGGCGAGAACAGCAGCGCCTTGCCGACGCCGAGCGCCTGGTTCCAGTCGACGCCGCTCGTGCCCGACGGGCCGCTGACGATCTGGTTCATCAGGCCGACGCCGATGATCGAGCCGACGAGCGTGTGCGAGCTCGACGACGGCAGGCCGAAATACCAGGTCGCGAGGTTCCACGTGACGGCCGCGATCAGCAGCGCGAACACCATCGCGAAGCCCGAGCCGCTGCCGACCTGCAGGATCAGCTCGACCGGCAGCAACTGCAGGATGCCGAACGCGACCGCGCCGCTCGACACGAGCACGCCGAACAGGTTCCAGAGGCCCGACCAGACGACCGCGAGATGCGGGTCGAGCGAATGCGTGTAGATGACGGTCGCGACCGCGTTCGCGGTGTCGTGAAAGCCGTTCACGAACTCGAAGCCGAGCGCGATCAGCAGCGCGACGATCAGCAGCAGGAACGGGAGGGCCGAGCTTTCCTTGACGGGACTGAGATCGGCGCTGAGATGAACACCGACATAGACGATGCCGCAGGCAATGATCAGGAAGAACAGCGCAAGGCTGATGGTGCGCGTGCGATGGCTGACCGCACCGCTGGTTTCCGTTGCCGCGAGATTCGGCATGAAGGGGCTCCGGATAGGTGACTCGGAGTGGCAGGCTATCGATCGGTCGTGACGCAAATGTGACGTGTCACTTACAGGACATTGACAGGTCATCCTCGCGGCGTCGCACGTCGCCCGATCAGCCGGAAACACGGGTGCTCGACCTTGTCACGCGCGGGAATAAATCTGCCGCTTCGCCGGTATGGCATGCGAAGGCGCCGGCTTATTCCAGGACGATCCGGCCGTCCGGTTTCGTCATACGATTGCGAGGCTCACATGTCTTCGACCCCTACCCGCCCGTCGCGCCGCAAAGCCCTGCAATGCATGGCCTTCGGCGGCCTCGGCACGCTGTTTACGCTGTCCGGCGGCATCCTGACGCCGTTCGACCTCGCGCTCGCGCAGACCGGCGACGCGCGCCCGGCCGATGCGGGCAAGCCGCTGTTCGTGCAGATCAGCGACACGCACATCGGCTTCAACAAGGACGCGAATCCCGACGTGTCGGCCACGCTGAAGCAGACGATCGAGCTCGTCAACGGGATGCCCGCAATGCCCGCGCTGGCCATCCACACGGGCGACATCACGCACCTGTCCAAGCCGGAGGAATTCGACCACGCGTCGCAACTGCTGTCCGCGCTGCGCGTGCCGGAACTGCACACGGTACCCGGCGAGCACGACGTCACCGACGGTTCGGGTGCCGAATATTTCGGCCGGTTCGGCAAGGCATCGGACAACCGCGGCTATTACAGCTTCGATCACGCGGGCGTGCATTTCATCGGCCTCGTCAACGTGATGCATTTCAAGCCGAACGGGCTCGGCAGCTTCGGCGACGAGCAGCTCGCGTGGCTCGCGCAGGATCTGAAGGGGCGTTCGTCGAGCACGCCGATCGTCGTGTTCTCGCACATGCCGATGTGGACCATCTACGAACCGTGGGGCTGGGGCACCGGCGACGCGCCGCAGACGATGGCGCTGCTGCGCCGCTTCGGCTCGGTCACGGTGCTGAACGGGCACATCCACCAGATCGTGTCGAAGGTCGAGGGCAACGTGACGTTCCACACCGCGCGCTCGACCGCGTTCCCGCAGCCGACGGCCGGCAACGGCCCGGGCCCCGTGCCGCTCACGGTGCCGCACGACCGGCTGCCGTCGATGCTCGGCGTGACGACCGTCGAATTCGCCGGCCATCCGGCCGCGTCGTCGCTGCACGATGCGACGCTCGCCTGACCAACACGAGGAGACCGACATGATCCGCTTCAAGCCATCCCGAATCAGCGCGGCACTGATCCTGTGCGCGGCGGCCGCCGGTACGCCGCTCGCAGCGTTCGCGCAGGGCCCGGACGGCCCGCTCGTGACGATCCGCAATTTCATGTTTTCGCCGATGTCGACCACGATCAAGGCCGGCACGACGATCACGTGGAAGAACCTCGACGGGGAGCCGCACACCGTCGTCAACGACGCCGGCATCTTCCATTCGAAGGCGCTCGACCAGGACGAGACGTACTCGTTCCGCTTCGACAAGCCGGGCGTCTACAAGGTGTTCTGCGGGATTCACCCGTACATGAAGGAGACGATCACCGTCGAATGACGCGGCCCGCCCTGCAACGCGCGGACGGACGGCGGACGGCAGCGGCCTACAATGATCGCCGTCCCATTCGCCCGCGTGGCAGACGGAGCCGCCCATGCCCAGGATCGACCTCAGCACCGTGCCCGAACGCCGCGGCAGCGGCTATCCGCGGCCGTTCGACGCGCCGTGCGCGCAGCGCATCCGCCAGCGTCTCGGCGACGCCGGCGGGCTGCGCGATTTCGGCGTCAATCTGATGCGCGTGCCGCCTGGCGGCTGGTCGGCCCAGCGCCACTGGCATTCCGACGAGGACGAATTCGTCTACGTGCTCGAAGGCGAACTCGTGATGATCGAGGACGATGGCGAAACCGTGCTGCTTGCGGGCGACTGCGCGGCGTTTCCGAAGAACTCGGGCAACGGCCATCACCTCGTCAACCGGTCGAACGCAGTCGCCGTCTATCTCGAAGTGGGCTCGCGTTCGCCGGACGACGTAATCACCTGCCCCGACATCGACATGATGAGCCCGAGTCGCGACGGCCGGTTCCTGCACAAGGACGGCACGCCCTACCCGGACGCGTGACGTCCGTCGCCGGGCCGGCCCGCCGCACCAAAGGGCCGGAAGCGACCGGCGCGGCAAGCAGCGCAAGCCGCCAGTGTGCAAGCGGGCGGTTCCGCGCCGCCGATCGCCTAAACTGAATCGAACTGTTCGGTTCCGACCCACCGTCACACGCAGCGAGGCATGCCATGACCGCGAGCCAGCCGGCACGAATGGACCTCCCCGGGCAAGTCGTGCTCGTGCTCCAGGGCGGCGGCGCCCTGGGCGCGTTCCAGCTCGGTGTATTCCAGGCGATGGATGAAGCGGGGATCCGGCCCGACTGGGTGGTCGGCACCTCGATCGGCGCGATCAACGCGGCGCTGATCGCCGGGAATCCGCCGGAACGGCGCTACGAGAAACTGTCGGCGTTCTGGCATCGCGTAACCGAGCGGACCCGTTTCGACGTCCCGCCGCTGGTGCCCGGCTGGGACCGGATGCTGGCCGAGCTGATGATCATCGGCGGCGGCATCACAGGCTTCTTCCAGCCCAATCCGGCGTCGTGGCTCGGGCCGATGACGCGCCTCGGCGTCGATCGCGCGTCGTACTACCGGATCGCGCCGCTGCGCGACACGCTGGCTTCGCTGATCGATCCCGACCTGCTGAACGCGGGCGAGCCGCGCCTGACCGTCAGCGCGGTCAACGCATGTACGGGCACGATGCGCTATTTCGATTCGCGCGACACGCGGCTCGGCATCGAGCACATCATGAGCTCGGGCGCGCTGCCGCCCGCGTTCCCGGCGATACGGATCGACGGCGCGCCGTACTGGGACGGCGGCGTGTATTCGAATACGCCGGTCGAGGTCGTGCTCGACGACAACCCGCGCCGCAGCTCGATCATCTTCTCGGTGCAGATGTGGAATCCGGCCGGCCCGGAGCCCGAGAGCATCTGGCAGGTGTCGGAACGACAAAAGGACATCCAGTACGCGAGCCGCACCGACAGCCACATCGCGCGCCAGCAGCAAATTCACCGGCTGCGCCACGTGATCCGCGAACTGGTCCGGCACGTGCCGGAAGCCGACCGCGCGTCGCCGTCCGTGCGCCGGCTCGCTGCGTGGGGATGCGAAACCACGATGCACCTGATCAAGCTCGCCGCGCCGCGGCTCGACGGCGACAATCAGCTGAAGGACATCGATTTCACGCCGGCCGGCATCGCAGCCCGCCGACAGGCCGGCTACGACGCGGCGAAACGGGCCATCGCCGCCCGGCCGTGGGACCTGCCGACGGACCCGACGGAAGGCTTGACGGTGTTCGATCCGGACGCCCCGCCGATCGCGGAAAAAACGGCATGACGCGCGGGAGGCACCGCCGCGCGCCGACTGCCCCGCCCGGTCAGGCGCGCGCGGCCCGGACATGCGCGCGGCCGGCCTCGCTCACTTCGACCTCGGCCACGCCGCCCGGCGCATGACGGCGGACCACGTAGCCGCGTGCGCAGGCCTCCTCCCACACCGGCAGGCGCGGGCACGACGTGCGCCACGCGTCGATCACCTCGTCGTACGGCCGCGCGCCGGGCCCGATCCATTCGAGCAGGTCGAGAATCAGCGGCTCGATCGATGCCGCTTCACGCTCGGGTACGTCCGGGGGCACTACGTGGATCGGCTGCCCATCGGGCTTGAGGTCATCGTCGCGGATCGTGATGTTCATGGGGACGCTCCTGGGAACGCCGTCATCCTGAACTGCGAACGCCGCGCGGGGAAATGAATTTATCTTGCCGATTCCTGCATTTTTCTGATCGATCGATTTTCGTCGGACGCCTGCGAGTCCGCCGCGGTGCCGGCCACCACCGGACACGACTGCGGCAATGCCTGCCCGAACAGCACGGCCAGCCCGCAAGCAGACGTGAACATGCCGAGACCGTCATGCCCGACGCCCGGTACTTCGACGACCTGCTGCGCGAGATCGTCCGGGTGCCGCTTCTTCAGGTAATCGAAGTAGGCAAGCCCGCGCGCGAGCCGGTACGGGCCCTGCGCCATCGCCGCGCACGAACGGTCGATGAAATGTGTGTATGGGTTCGTGTCGGCCTGCCCGAGCAGATACACGACATGGCGCGCGACGTAGCGTGTTTCGAGTTCGCGCACGTCCTGCGACGCAACGTAAGGCGGCGCCGACTTCAGCCCGTATTTCCATTCCGTCGCGCGCGGGCAGGTGCCGCCCGCGATCGCGTCGGCATTCGGACGTTCGTCGTCGAAGTACAGGTAACTCGACGGATTCGCGACCACGTAGCGCACGGCGACGCCGGCCCGTGCGAGCGCGTCGCCTTCGCGCCCGGCCACTGCGTAACGCTGCAGCAGCTGCGCGCCGGCGGAGTGGCCGATCACGACGACCGTCGTCAGTGACGGGTACAGGCCGCGGTCGGCGAAATGCGCGAGCAGCGCGTCGAGCGCGGCAAACGAGCTGACCGGGCCCGGCTGGCGCGCGGGTTCGCCGCCCTTCCACCCTTCCTGGGTCCACGCGAGCGTCGAGGCGGGCAACGAGAACGCACGCGTATCGGCACGTGTCAGGAACTGCGGCGCGACGACCATCGTGCCGTTGCCGGCCGCGCCGGCCTTCTCGACGACCTTGCGCCCCGACGCGTAGTAACCGTCGGCATTGCGCAGTGTGCCGTGAATCACGATGAACACGCGCGTGACGTCGGGTGCCGCCTCGTCGACCGGATGGTCGGCATACACGGGCAGCATCGCACTGCCCTGCGGCGTGTCGACGGCCAGACGCTGGTCGGCGACGGCCTTCACCGGCGCGTCGAGACGTTCGCGCTGGGTGGGCGTCGCGGCTTCGACCCGGTGCGCGCCACCCAGGACGCCGATGGCCGCCGCGAGCGGAATCGCAAACGACAGGAATCGGGCGGCCGGCAGCACGCGTGAGCGCCGGATGCTTGCAAAGGCAACGGAAATGAGGGACATGGCGGCAGATCGAGTGGCGGATATCGTTTTAACGGCGATGGTCGCAGAATCCGTCGCGCGCTGCCGGCCCGTTGCGAAACCCGGGTCAGTCGGCCGGCTCGGAAACCTGCCCGGCGTCGGCTCGGGTTTGGCGCGCGTCGCCGCGCCGCGCGTTCCGGCCCCCGGCCGCCGGCGGCACGCCGCCCGCCACCACGGCGAGCAACGGGCGCTCGGGATGCACGAACAGCCACAGCACCGCGCCACAGGCCGCCGCGGCGCCGATCACGACCATCCCGCTGCCCCAGCTGCCGGTGACCTTGACGACGAGCGCGAGCGCCATCGGCCCCGCGACGTTCGACAGTGCGCCCCACACGTTGGTCCAGCCCGACATCACGCCGGCGAACGGCCGCCCGAGATCCTGCGCGGCCGACCATACGACGACCTGCACGAACCCGACGGCCGCAAACGACAGGCACAGCAGCGCGATGACCGCGGCGATCGCGTCCGCGTGCGACGCGGCGACCAGTGCCAGCGCGCTCACGACGAATCCCGCGATCGCGACCGGCGTGCGCGCCCAGTAGATCGAGCCCGTTTTCCTCAGCAGCCGGTCGCTGACGGCGCCCGCGACGAATACCGCCACGAACACGGCAACCCACGGCAGCGACGCGTATATCCCCATCGCCTTCAACGACAGCCCGCGTGCGCGCATCAGGTAAGTCGGCAGCCACGTCGTGTAGAAGCTCTGGATCAGCACGAGCAGGAAATACTGGATGCCGAAGATCCAGAAGCGCCCCAACCGCAGGCAACGCACGAGCGAACCCGACGCGGCCGCGTGGCCGGGCGGCTGGCCGGCCGCGATGTAGTCCGCCTCGGCCCGCGTGATGAGCGGATGCGACGCCGGCGCATCGCGGTAGCCGAACCACCAGATCGCACCGAGCAGCAAGCCGAGCGCGCCGAATCCGTAGAAGACGGCATGCCAGCCGAAATGGACGATCGTCCAGGCCGTGAGCGGCGCCGACACGATCGGGCCCAGATACAGCCCCGCGAGCAGCACCGCGTTGCCTTTCGCGCGCTCGCCGGCCGGAAACCAGCGCTTGAGCGCGACGACGCTGCTCGACCAGTCGGCCGACTGCGCGCCGCCGAGCACCAGCCGGCAGCCGAACAGCCAGGCGAACGAACCGCCGAGCGGCGTGACGATCATCATCAGCGACCACAGCGTGCTCGTGCCGAACAGCACGCGGCGCGATCCGAAGCGTTCGGCCGCGCGCCCGGCCGGAATCTGGCCGATCGCATAGGCCCAGAAGTAGATCGTCAGGATCATCGACATCTCGACGATCGACAGGCCGAGTTCGCCCTGGATCGTCGGTGCGGCCACGGCCATCGCCGCGCGATCGAGCGTCATCACGAAGGTCAGCGGCGCGACCAGCAACGCGACGATCTTCCAGCGGAGATGGTTCACGTGGCGCGGCATCGTGTGGCTCCTCAATCCGACGTCAGGCGTCGTGCGGGCCGGACGCCTGCCCCGGTTCGCACTGCATCCGCTGCACGAGCGCGGCCAGTTCCCCGATATGCGCGGATACCGCCTGCTTGCCGGCGCGCGCCCAGGCATCGAACGACGTCATGCCGGTCACCGCGCCGACGAACGGCACGCCGGCGCGCTCGGCCGCCTGCGCATCCACCGCATGGTCGCCGACGTAGATCGCCGCGCGGGCCGGCAGTTCAAGCCGCGCCAATGCCTGCACGAGCCCCTCGGGATCCGGCTTGTGACGCTGCACGTCTTCCGCGCCGATCAACACGTCGACCAGCGGCCGCAGGCTGTTGCGTTCGAGAATCGCCTCGATCCGGTAGCGAAACTTGGACGACACGATCGCAACGGCGAGCCCCTGCTCGCGCAACCGCGCAAGCAGCGAAGGCACCTCGGGATAGATGCGCGTACCGGGCACCATGATCTCGTCGGCACGCGCGACGAAGTGCCGTGCGAACGCGTCCCCCCGTGCCGGTTCGGTTTCGTCCGTCAACGCACGGAACATCTGCGGCAGCGGCAGCCCGATCACGGCGGCGATCTGCGCCGGCGTCGCGCCTGCCGCGCCAAGCTGGCGCAACGCGTATTCCGTGCATTCGACGATCGCCGCGGACGAATCCGCCAGCGTCAGGTCGAAGTCGAAGATGACGGCCCGGACAGACATGCAAGGACTCCGCAAACAAAAAATGGATCACGCTCGACGCGTGACCCGGAACGATGTGGCGATGCGCAGCCGGGCGCGGACGATCAGCGCGCCTGACCCGATTGCTCGCGATCGGCCGCGTCCAGCCCCTCCGGGTCGCGCTTCGCCCACTGTCTTGCCCATCCCAGCAACGGCTGCAGCGCCGCTTCGAGCCGCCGGCCTTCGGCGGTCATGCAATAACCGCCCTCCCCGTGCTCGACGAGGCCCGACGCCTTGAGCTCGGCCAGCCGCGTGTTGAGCAGGCGCGCGTTCGTTTCGCAGGCTTCCTGCAATGCGCGGAACGTGAGCGGCGCGCCTCGCAGCTCCCACAAGATGCGCAGCGCGGTGCGGCGCCCGAGCAGATCCAGCACGACCATGATGGGCCGCCCTGTCGTCGATCCGCGAACGCGTTGTCCGATTCTTGGTGTCGTCATGCTTTACTTTTTAAAGCAACTGGCAGGCAGAGTCAATTGCCATAACCGAGCCTCGCCTCTGCTTTACTTTTTAAAGCACGGTGCCCACGCTGCCACTGACCCTGAACCGGAATCGGTCCCGGTCGGAAGTGAAGATTTCCTGCTTGGAGGTCCGGTTTTCGACCTCTCCGTCCGGTTGCAAACCCCAACCGGACGGTCGACAGGTCGATCAACCTCAATTGCTGAAGATCAGACCGCGCGCGGCGCCATTGACGTAAATCCGGCCATAGGTGTTCCAGTCGCCGGCCATCACGCCGGAGTCGCCGAATTGGTGCGCGTCATCGTTGAAGCGCGCCCACGTTGCACCACCGTCGTCGGAATGGTAGATGCCCCAGACGCCGTTCATCGTGCCTTCCACGTAGACCGCGGCCGAGTACGGCGAACCGGTCGGTGCCTTGCCCAACGCGATCACGGTGGCGCCCGGTGTGTCGCTGGTCGACGCAAAGGCGCCGAGCTTCGCCCAGGTCGCGCCCGAGTCCACCGAGTGGTACACGGCCGTGCCGTCGGCCAGCCAGAGGTCGCCCTCGGCGTTCGGGTTGACCGCCATCGACGTATCGCGCCACGAATTCCAGGCCAGGTTCGCGTTCACCGAGCCCTGGCTCAGCGTGAACGTGTGGCCGCCGTCGTTCGACACGTAGATCTTGCCGCGCTGCCAGCTCCACGATGCGCCGCCGGAGTCGTAGGCATAAACCTTCTTCGCATTCTTGCGGTCTGCGGCCAGGCGATAGGCACGCTGGAAGCCGTTCCAGGTGGCGCTGAACGCCGGCAGGTTGGTGGCCGTCCAACTGGCGCCATTGTTCGTCGTATACGACGGCACCGAGTCCGGCGGTGCCCAGGTCACGTTGTTGCGGGACGGTACGACAAGGTTGCCCACGTTGCTCTGGCTTGCCGCGGCGCCGTTGGGCAGCGACGCGAACGTCGCCCAGCTGTTGCCGCTGTCGCCCGACCAGAAGCCCTTGGTGGCATGGCCGTTGGCGTTATCGACGCCCGCGGCGGCGATGTACGTCGGATCGGACCACGACATGTCGGCCGAATTGCCGCTGCTCCATGTGTTCAAAGGCCCTTTCGTCGGCCTCGTCGAGAGATCCGTATTGACCCACGTGCCGATGTCGCCGGCGCTGTTGATGAACTTGTACGACGCACCGGGCGGCGCCGTGACGAGCGCCAGCGTCACGGTTTCCTCGAGGTTGTCGACCTTGGCGCTCCAGGTTGGCGTGGGCGACGACGCGTTCATGGTTTCGCAGATGCCGCCGCCGTGGACGTGCATGACGTGATCGCGATTGGCTGGGTCGATGGCGACGCCCTCGACCCAGCCGGCGCAGCCACCCGCGGCAAGGCCGGTGTGCGGCATGCCGGCCTCGATTTCGCGCCACGTACTGCCGCCGTCGTCGGATAGCTGGATGGTCTTGCTGGTGTCGCTCCAGCCAGTCATGCCCAGTGCGATGCGGGCGGACGCGCCCAGACCGGAGACGGACAGGCCGCCAAAGCCGTTGCTGCTGGAGCTCTTGAGCAGCGTCCAGTTGCTGTTGTTGCTTCCGCCGAACTTGTAGAGATAGCTCGGTCCGCCGATGCCCTGGCCGACGCCCGCATTGAACACCACGTAGAAGTTGCCGTCGGACGTGCGCACGACGTGCGGGATGTAGTAGCCGGACACCGTCGACGGGACGGGCACCGGCGTCCACGAGAAGCCGCCGTTGATGGACTTGTACAGGGTCGACGTCAGGCCCGCCGCGTTGGCGTAGTCCGGGGCGACGGTGGCCCACATGATCCAGGTCGGCTGGCCGCCGCCCGTGCCCGACGTGTCGAAGATGACCTGCTCGACGCCCAGCGGGGAACCGCCGCCGCTGATCGTGGTGGAGGACAGACCCGTGACCTGCGTCCAGGTGCGGCCCGAATCGGCACTCTTCCACAGGCCGGCCGTGCGCGATCCGTAGAACAGCGTCGACGGATTGTTGGGGTCGACCTGCAGGCGCTCGCCCGTGGCCCGGCCGTTGTCGTTGCCGCCCACCGGGAACGGCAGGTCGTAGTGCGTCCAGGTGTTGCCGCGGTTGCTCGAGATGTAGATGCGGCCGTTGTGACCCTGCGTCACGGTAATGCCGGTCATCATGTAGACGAGCTGATCGTTGTTCGGGTCGAGCGCGAGGCTTTCGACGCCGTGGAAATCGCCCTCGCCTGAACCGAAACCGATGCCGTCGGTGATGGGCGTCCACGTCGAGTTGGCCGCGTTCCAGCGGTACGCGCCGCCGACGTCGGTGCGTGCGTACAGCAGGCTCGCGTTGGCTGGATGGTAGATCAGGCCGGTGACATAGCCGCCCCCGCCCCACTTGACGCTGGTCCAGCTGGCCGCCGGCAGGTTGCTGCTGCCATTTCCGCCGATCTGACTACGATTGGCGGCTGCATTGGCACCCGCATTGGTCACGCCTGTCGCGCTATCTGATCCGCCATCACAGCCCCATAGCGTGCACGCCATCGCCGCAACGGCAATCCATCGTTGAGAAAACACGGTCATCGGAGAAATCCTGAAAGGAAGAGGTTCATCGCAGGGCCCGCCATCGGGCCCCGCGCAATCAATTCGCCATGAGCGATGCAATCTGCGCAGCGCTGAGCGCACCGCGATAGATGCGGAAATCGTCGATCAGGCCGTGGAACGTGGCGTCGGCACTGTATTGCGATTTGCCAAGCCAGTTCTGCGTGGTACGGCCCAGGCGGAACGGCGCCTGGAACATCGCCGTGTTGGTACTCACGGGCGTGCCGTCCACGTATATCGTGCCGGTCGAACCCGACAGCGTGACGGCCACATGCACCCATCGCTTGCTCGGCAGCTCGGTGGGGGCGTCGATGATCTGCTCCGGCGGGCCGTCACCGGGGCCGTTGGCCGTCATGGCGAAGCGCATGCCGGCCCAGCCGTTGCGCATCTGCCCACGCGGCGTGAACATCATGTAGCGGTGGAAGCCCGTGCCGAAGTCGAACAGGCGTGCCCACGTTTGCGCGCCGTTCCAGAACACCCAGCTGGCGATGGTGAAGTCCGACACATCGGCCAGCAGGTCGTCGGGCAACGCCACATACGCGCCCGAGCCGTTGAGCGAGACCGCGTTGCCGCTGTGCCCCGCTGCCCACGTTGCGCCGTTGAGCGTGCCATTACGCCCGTTGCCCGAGCTATCGGCGGCCGTGATGCCACCGCCTTCATCAAACGCGAGGTGCGCGAGCAGTTGCTGCGCCGTGATCACTTTCACTTCGTTGGAGAGCGCCGATTCGCCCGCAATCGTTTGCGCTGTCACGACATAAAAATACGTGCCGGCACCGCCTGGCATATCGGTATAGGTCAGCAGATCGGTGATACCGCTCTGGATGGTGCTGTACGGTCCGCCGGCAATGGTGGCGCGCTTGACGTTGTAGCTGACGGCGTTGCTGCTGCCCCACCACGACAGCACCACCTTGCCCGCGCTGGCGTAGCCGGTCAGGCCGGTCGGCGTTGCGGCAGGGGTGCCGGGGTCGAGCGTGCAGGTGAGCGTGCCGTAGCCCAGCTGGTCGAAGCCGCCACTGTTGGGGCCGTAGTTGCCGCCGCCGCCTTCCGGTGCCACAAGCTCGGCAGCGCGCTTGGTGTAAGGCGCCGCCAGACCTTTGCGGTTGATGTAATGGTTGGCCACCAGCGCCCAGCAGGGCCGCCCCAGCGCGCCGCCTTGCCCGCCGGCGGCGAACTGCGTCTGGATGACGCCGGCGCTGTTCTGGTACGTGACGAAAGGCACCGTGTAGAACGCGCCGTCTGCCTGCTTCAGGTTGGCCTTGGCCACGTATTCCGCACCCGCCAGAAAGCGATTGTTGTCGTAGCCGTACAGGTCGATGCCCTGATTCCACGCCATCTCGCAAATGGCGCCCGTCAATGCAATGCCGAGCGTGCTGTGGCCCTGGTCCCGGCCGGCTTCCTGCCATTGCCCGAGGTTGCCGGGGTGCAGGTAGTACACGGCTTGCCGGATACAGCCGTTACTGCCACCGGTCTTGAAATGGGTGACGGCCTCGTTGACGAGCTCGGCATCGTCGCACAGCACGCCGATGGCCAGGACGCACGCGATGTTGGACAGGCCCCAGTTGGCCCAGTAGTGCGTGTCCATCGCGGTGTCGATGCGGGTCAGGAAAGCATGGCTGACCGGGTAGAAGACATTGCGCATCATTGCCTGAAACGCCGCGAGTCCGGCCGGACTCCAGCCACTGTAGCCGCGCATGATTTCGGCTGCGTTGGCGAACTCGTAGCCGTATATGCCGGCAGCGAGCGCCACGTCGCTGCCGCCAAGCGTCGTCAGCGTCGACGCCCATTGGTCCAGATACTCCACAGCTTTGTCGGCATAGCGTTTGTCGTCCGACACCTTCCAGCGCAGCGCGTCGCCATAGGCGGCGGCGATGTCGTTGTAGAGGGCGCCGTAGTTCTGACCATGCATGGGATCATTGCCGCGATAGATGCCGACCTGCGGGTTCGGCTTGTTCGTCAGGCGCGTGTGACCGTTGGCGACGAGCACGTTCCAGCTGTCGACCCACGGAGAAGCTTGGGCGCCGACTTTGGCGCGCATGCGTTCGAAATCCGCCTCGGTATGCAGCAAGCCGGGATGCGTGAAGGCACGGGTTTGGGCAGTGCCTGCAGACGTCGCCCCTGCGTCGATACCGTCCGAAGCGGGAGCCACTCCGGACGCCTGGCCGGTGCCGTTTGCCGATATACGCTCACCGCCTGTAACCGCGTTGCTTCCGTCACCGCCGCAGCCGGCCAGAAGCGTTGCACCGAGCCCCATCACGAAATGGCGTCGTGCAATATTCTCGATGTCGCCAAGTGGGACGACTTCCTCGGACAGCATCGTCGATGCTCCGTTGTCTCGCATGTCTGGATCCCCAGTTTTTTAGCTATGGTCGAAGCGGCACAAATGTACGAACCGTTCCGTATTCATCAGGAACGCGTAGCATTCTATCCAGCACGACAGGGATGTAATCAAGCGAAAAAAAACATATTCGCTAATGACATGCAGTTGTCACATCGGTGATGCAGGTTCTGCGCCCCGTTGCGGAGCTTGACGTCGAAAGTTGAAATGGCTCCCCCAAGGTAACAGGCGATCATGTGTCTACAGCGGGCCAACGCCTCGTACGTCATCGGCCGCTGCGTACCTGACGGGGGCGGTTACGCGAAGGGGAACGGGCCTTCGAAATGCCCCACGTAGCACAGGTGGGAGACCGCTGACCGGCCTCGATCCGTCCAGCGATGCAGCATGTATGCAGGCGGTTCGAGAAAAGAAGCGGGCTGCGCGTCCGCTTCCACTCGTAGCGCAATCTGAGTGGTCGTGCTCGGGCAGGTGAATACCGGAACGCTTCCAAGACGCGTCTGCATCGACCGGTGGACGTGCCCGGCAAGAATGCGATCTACGTTGCCATGCCGCGCGAGAACCATCGCAAATGCATCCGCATTGCGCAACCCGTAGATGTCCAGATAAGGAATGCCGGTCATGAACGGTGGATGATGCATGACGATAACCACGGTCCGGCTGCGATGCTCGGTCAGTTCAGTGTCGAGCCATGCCAAGGTTTCGGCGTCCAGTTCACCGTGATGCAGTCCCGGAACCGAGGTGTCCAGCGCCACGAGGCGTAGTTCACCCACGTCCAGCGCGAACGAGAGCGCACCCTCGTTCGGAAGCCACGCGTGATCGGGGAACGCGGCTCGCAGATTGCCACGGTCGTCGTGATTACCCGGCAGGACCACGAACGGTCGCCGCAACCCGACAAGCAACTCGCGAAGCTTTCGATACTCGTCTTCGGTGCCCTCGTCCGTAAGGTCGCCGGAAATGACAACCAGGTCTGGCTCGGGTCGAATGCGGTTCAGCGAATCGACCGCTGCCGAAAACATTGCATTTGAATCCACGACGTCTTGATACAGCGCGCCGTGAGGCCGGACATGAATATCCGAAAGTTGTGCGATGACCGTCACTCGGCGCTCCGTTGGCTTTGACCTGCCCGTACATGGATCAAAGCGATTCTAGGCCGGACAAAATTCGCCCATCGACAGCGCCTTTCCGTGACAACGATCTTGCTCCACGCGCTCCCAGTCGTGCGTCCGAGCAGCTGATTCGCGATGACAAGCAGACGCCGGGTGGCGAAGCACGAACGACCGCTTCCGCCGGAGGCCGCCAGCCACCGCCCTGCACCGCTCGACCGACGACTTCCAACCGTGGCTGTGCAGTTCGGCGTCCCGCTATGTGACGTGGCAGCCGATTTCGGCGGATGGCGCGCTCATCATGCGCCGAGCGCGCCGCGGCAGCCGCGCATACACGGCCGCACGCCCCGTCAACGCGACGTGCCTTCGTCGCGCGCGGGCCCCGCTATCAGGACATCGGACAATTTCAGCACGGGACAATGCGCACCGGCGCCGGCAACGGCATCGCGGTACGTATCCGTGACGGCCGCCGCGATCGCATGAGCCGCCTCGACGCCTTCGGCCATCGCCGAGTAGTAGGACAGATCCTTGAGCGCGTTCGCCATATGGAACGGCAGCGCGGACGTGTCGCCGGTCTCCAGGAACGGACGCAGCCGGTTCAGTGCGGCGCCGCCGCCACCGCCGTTGGCGAGCACGTCGGCCAGCACCGCGACGTCCACGCCCGAGCGCTTCGCGCACGCAACGGCTTCCGACAGCAGCGCGATGGTCCCGAGCGAAACATAGTTGTGCAGAAGCTTCATGCTGTGGCCGGCCCCGACATCGCCGACGCGCGTGATGTTTTCCGCGAAGCACGCGAGCACCGGCCTGATCTCCGCGAACGCCCCGGGCGACGCACCGACCAGCAGGTTCAGCCGGCCCTCGTGCGCCTCCCTGGCGCCGCGCGTCATCGGCGCGTCGACGAAGCGCCCGCCTGCCGCTTCGACCAGCCGCGCCATCCTGACGGTCGACTCGGGAACGGCGGTCGAACAATCGACGACGATCGCGTTGTCCTTCAGGCCGGCCAACACGCCGTCTTCACCGGTGAGAACCGCTTCCACTTCGGGGGAGCCCGTCACGCAGAGGATGATGACGTCCGCTTGCGCGGCCAGTTCGCGCGCGGTCCGCACGGTCCGTACGCCGCCGCGCAGCAATTCGTCGAGCGGCTGGTTGCCCGGATGCTCGACGACCGTGAGCGGATAGCCGTGCTTCAGCACGTTGCGTGCAATGCCATGCCCCATCAAGCCCACGCCGATCAGGCCAATCTGCTGTTTCATGTCGTTCCCGTCAAAAGATGGCGCCGCGGCGCAGCGTCCGCGGCGAAATGGATTGCCGTTACCGGTCGACCAGCCGCGACGGCAGCAGCATCGTGAGGACGATGCCCGACAGCAGGCACCCGACCATCAGGAACAGCGGCGCGGCGAGACTGCCCGACATCTGCTTCAGGTAGCCGACCGCATAGGGCCCGAAGAAGCCGCCGAGATTCCCGAACGAACTGATCACCGCGATGCCCATCGATACCGACGCGGTGCCGAGCGCCGCGGTCGGCATGCTCCAGAACAGCGGCGGAAACGAGATGAGCCCCGCGTTCGCGATGCAGAGCGCGAACATGCCGAGCCATAGCTGATCGTGCCAGACGACCGACAGCCCGAGCCCGATCGCGCCCATCAGCAAAAGCGCGGCGACGTGCAGCCGCTGCCGGCCGCGCCGGTCCGCGCTGCGTCCGAACAGGACCATCACGACCACGGCCACCGCATTCGGCAGCGCGGCGAGCAAGCCGATGACGAAATCGCTGCCGATGCCCATCTGCTTGATCATCGTCGGCGCCCAGAATGTATAGCCGTAAATCGCGAACACGTCGAGAAAGTAGATCACGCAAAACGCCCACACGAGCCAGTTCGAGAACAGGCCGCGGTGATTGACCGACTCGGTCGTCGCGCGGTCCTCCGCCAGCACGCGTGCCAGGATGGCGCGCTCCGCTTGCGAGAAACGCTCGCTGCGCGTGACGTCGTCGTCGAGGCCCTTCCATACATACAGCGCAGCCACGAATGCGGGCAGCGACTCGAGAATGAAGATCCATTTCCAGCCCGGGATCTGCATCGCCCCGTCGAAATACTGAAGGATGAAGCCGGTCAGCGGCGATCCGATCAACCCGGCCAGCGCGAGCGCCGCATAGAACATCGAAAGGATCCGCGCGCGCCGCCGCCCCGGGAACGAACGGGCCATGTAAAGCACGATGGCCGGGATGAAGCCGGCCTCGGCGACGCCGAGCAGGAAGCGCATCACGTAGAACTGCATCGGCGTGGACACGAACGCCGTCAATCCCGACACGACGCCCCACGACACGACGATCCGCGTGATCCAGCGGCGCGGCCCGACGCGCACCAGCAGCATGTTGCTCGGCACCTCGAAGATCACGTAACCGAGAAAAAAGATCCCCGCACCGAAGCCGAACACCGCATCGGAAAAGCCCAGGTGCTGGCTCATCTGCAGTTTGGCGAAGCTGACGTTCACGCGATCGATGTACGACGTGACGTACGCGAACATCAGGATGGGGAGGATTTGCACGGCGAGCCGACGAAAGATCCGGTCCTCCGTTGCGAGGTCGTGCGCCGATGCCGGGGCTGCGAGGTCGCCCGGGTTGCAGGTCGCGTCGATTTCCACGTTTGTCTCCGAAAGTTCTTGGATGGCCCCGCGTGCATGCTTGCATTGCCGCGCGTGCAGTCGCTGTCGAGATAGGTGTGTGCGACAGGGGACGGTTCGAATCTACCGGCTGCCCCGCGCACTCGATATGCGAAATCCTTCAAGCGGCACTTCGAATATCTCGAACGCACGGGCCTGCCGGCATCGTACGGTGCGATGCACAAGCCGCCGATAAAACGGATTCCAGCCTCCGATCGCTCGCACGACACGGGCCGGTGCGGCGTGACGGCGGCGTCGCGGTGTGCGGCGCACCATTCGCGGCCAGTCAGGGTTAGCACCACTTCGCTCGATACCGTGGAGCGCATCGATGAATGACATACTTGCCGCAGTTTCAACCGGAGTCCGCGCTTGTTCGATCTCACGTCCCTCGCCCTGTTCGTCCGTGCAGCCGAGCTGGGCAGCCTGTCGCGCGCCGCGCAACAGTCCCACATGTCGCTTTCCACCGCAAGCCGCCGGATCGCGCTGCTCGAGCATCACTTTCGCGTGGTGCTGCTGAACCGCACGGTGGCCGGCGTCGAACTCACGCCTGCCGGCGAAGCACTGTTGCGCCACGCGACCGACCTGCTGCTGCGCACCGATGCGATCTACAGCGAGCTGTCCGACTATACGAAAGGCGCGGTCGGCCGCGTCCGCGTGTTCGCGAACATCTCGGCGATCAGCCAGGATCTTCCCGATCAGTTGCGCGCGTTTTCGCAACGCTATCGCGACATCAAGCTGCAGATCAGCGAGCTGAGAAGTTCCGACATCCTGCAGGCGCTGCGCGAAGGCCGCGCGGACGTCGGCATCGTCACGTCGCGCACCGCGCCCGAAGGGATCCACCTCGCCCCCTACTGCATGGACCGGGCCAGCGTGGTCGTGCCCGACGACTACCCGCTCACCGGCGACGCGATCGACTTCAGCGCGTTGCTCGACCACGATCTGGTCGCGCTCGACGACCGCTCGGAACTCACGCGGTCGCTCGTCCGGGAAGCGGCGCTGCTCGGCAAGTCGGTCCGCTTCCGCGTGCAGGTGCAGAGCTTCGAAGCCATGTGCCGGCTGATCGCCGCAGGGCAAGGCATCGGCATCCTGCCCGAGCGCGCGGTCGCGCTGTTTCGCGAACCGATGCGCCTGCGCTTCATCCGCCTCAACGATCCGTGGGCGAACCGCGTCATGTCGGTCGGCATTCGCGCCGGCGCCGTGCCGCTGCCGACGCGCAAGCTGTTCGAGTTCCTCGCATCGTTCGCGCCGCCCTCGCTCGTCTCCGGTGAAGCCGGGCAATCGACCGACTGACTGCGCCGCCACGCGTCAGCGCGCACCGGCGTGTTGCAGATTTTCGAAGATCCCGTTCACGGATCCGCACTTCCTTCCGGCGCCCGCGACAAAGTAGATTCGAAGGACAGATTCAACAGTCCGCCGGTTACCGCAACGGAAGAGACACAGGAGACACGCCGACGCGATCCGATGTGATCGGAGGCAGCGTCGCGTATCAACGGCCGCCGCGCAGCAGTTCGATGCGGGCCGGTTCGCACACCCTCCCCGTGTCTGCCCCTCCCGTGCGGGACGCCAGCTTCGTCCTGGAGGCTTCCCGCAAAATGAAGAACCCGCACCGCATCGCGGTCATCGCCGGCGACGGCATCGGCAAGGAAGTGATGCCCGAAGGCATGCGCGTGCTGCGCGCTGTCGCGGAACGCTTCGACATTCCGCTGGCGTTCGACGAGTTCGGCGACTGGTGTACCGATCACTACGTTCGCCACGGCACGATGATGCCGACCGACTGGGCACGGCAGATCGGCGCGCACGACGCCATTTTCTTCGGGGCCGTCGGCACGCCCGATATCGTGCCGGACCACGTCGCCGTGTGGGAATCGCTGATCAAGATCCGGCGCGAGTTCGATCAATACGTGAACCTGCGCCCCGTGCGCCTGATGCCGGGCGTGCCCGCGCCGCTCGCCGGGCGCCGGCCGGGCGACATCGACTTCATCGTCGTGCGCGAGAACACGGAAGGTGAGTATTCGTCGGTGGGCGGCCGGATGTTCGCCGGGACCGACCGCGAGATCGCCGTGCAGCAGTCGGTGTTCTCGCGCATCGGCGTCGACCGCGTGCTCAGGTTCGCATTCGAACTCGCCCGCTCGCGCCCGCGCAAGCAGCTGACGGCGGCGACGAAATCCAACGGCATCTCGATCACCATGCCGTTCTGGGACGAGCGCGTCGCGGAGATCGCCCGCTCGTTCCCGGACATCGAAACGCGCAAGTATCACATCGACATACTGTGCGCGCACTTCGTCCAGAATCCGGATCGCTTCGATGTCGTCGTTGCATCGAACCTGTTCGGCGACATCCTGTCCGACCTCGGCCCGGCCTGCACCGGCACGATCGGCATCGCGCCGTCGGCGAACCTGAACCCGGAGCGCCGCTTCCCTTCGCTGTTCGAGCCGGTGCACGGGTCGGCGCCCGACATCGCCGGTCGCGGCATCGCGAATCCGATCGGCCAGATCTGGTCGGCCGCGTTGCTGCTTCAACACCTCGGTCGCGGCGAATCGCGCTACGAAGCCGCGGCCGCCGAAATCGTCGCCGCGATCGAATCCGTGCTCGTCGCCGGCCCGCGCACCCGCGACATGGGCGGCACGGCCACCACCGAAGAACTGGGCGCCGCGATTGCGCACGCCATCGCGAATCCCGCATCGATCGAGGAATGACCCATGCAATTTGATCACTACATCGACAACGCCCGCGTCGCGCCGAATACCGGCGCGCGGATCGACGTCGTCGACCCGAGCACCGGCGAACCGTTCGCGACGATCGCGCGCGGCGATGCGATGGACGTGCAGCGCGCCGTTTCCGCGGCACAGCGCGCGATGGGCGACACGCTCGACGGCCCGTGGGCGAAGCTGTCGCCGGTCGAGCGCAGCAACTTGCTGTTCGCGTACGCCGCCGCCATCTCGCAGCATGCGGACGAACTCGCGCAGCTCGAGGCGCGCGACACGGGCAAGGCGCTGAACACCGCACGGACCGACGCAGCGGTGCTCGCGCGCTACCTCCAGTACTACGCGGGATGCGTCGACAAGCTGCACGGCGACACACTGCCCTACACCGCCGGGTTCACGGTATTGACGGTGCGTGAACCGATCGGCGTGACCGGCCACATCATTCCGTGGAATTACCCGATGCAGATCTATGGCCGCTCGGTCGGCGCGTCGCTCGCCGCCGGCAATGCGTGCGTGGTCAAGCCGGCGGAGGATGCGAGCCTGTCCATTCTGAGGCTGGCCGAAATCGCGGCCGAGGTCGGCTTTCCAGCCGGCACGGTCAACGTGGTCACGGGCTTGGGCGGCGAAGCCGGCTCGGCACTGTCGGCCAATCCCGGCATTCGTCACGTCTCGTTTACCGGATCGACCGGAACGGGGGCGCTGGTCGGCCGCGCGGCCGCCGAGCGTCACTGCCCGGCGGTGCTCGAGCTGGGCGGCAAGTCGCCGCAACTGCTGTTCGACGATGCCGATCTCGACCAGGCGCTGCCCGTCATCGTCAACGCGATCGTGCAGAACGCAGGGCAAACCTGCTCGGCCGGCAGCCGCCTGCTCGTCCAGCGCACCGTCTACGAGCGCGTGCTCGATCGTCTCGCCCAGCAATTTGCGCGGCTGCGTTCGGGGCCGCCGTCGATGAATCTGGAGATGGGGCCGCTCGTCAACGCGAAGCAGCATGCGCGGGTCCGGGCCATCGTCGAGCGCGCGCAGGCCGACGGCATTCGCGTGGCGGCCCGCGGCACCATCGCGGCCGGCGCATCGGGTGCAGGCTACTACCAGGAAGCGGTCCTGTTCCGCGACGTGCCGCCCGACAGCGAACTCGCGCAGGAAGAGGTATTCGGCCCCGTGCTCGCGGCGATGCCGTTCGACGACGAAGACGCGGCGGTCGCGCTCGCGAACGGCACGCAGTATGGCCTCGTCGCTGGCGTCTGGACGAGGGACGGCGCCCGCGCGCTGCGGCTCGCGCGCAAGCTGCAGGCCGGACAGGTCTTCATCAACAACTACGGCGCCGGCGGCGGCGTGGAACTGCCGTTCGGCGGCGTGAAGGCAAGCGGATATGGCCGTGAGAAAGGCTTTGAGGCATTGCTCGGCTTTACCGCGCTCAAGACCATCGCGATCAAGCACGACTGACCGCCGCAACGATGCGACGGCCGTTCGGGCCGTCGCCGGAGAATCGCCAGGTCCCGACTGACCATGGTGGGTGCCGGCGGCGGCGGCAAGACGTTCGGCAATCTGATCGTCGCGAACCACGTTGTCGATGTCGGGCAGATCTACGATCGCGACATCGCGTGCGCGCGTGCCGCCGTCCCTCCAGGCATTCCTTGACTGCCTGGCAGCCCGGTCGCGATCAATCGACGGACTGAAGGGTGGCGACTTTGTTGCGGCCCGTTGCTTTCGCGTAATACAACGCTTCGTCCGCTGCCTTGATCAGCGAGCCCGGCTCGCCTTCCTGCTCCGGCGCCCAGCTCGCCAGACCGATACTGGCCGTGACGCGCCCGTATTCGCTTCCGGCATGCTCGAGGCCGAGTTCATCGATGGCCGCACGAATGCGCTCGGCAATCTGCGCGGCGCCGGTTTGCGGCGTATCCGGGAGCAACACGACGAACTCCTCCCCGCCGTAGCGCGCCGCGGTATCGGCCGGGCGACGGATGTTATCGCCGATGCAGCGCGCGACCGCGGCCAGCGCGTCGTCGCCCGCCTGGTGGCCGTACGTGTCGTTGTATGCCTTGAAGCGGTCGACGTCGACAAACAGCAGCGAGAAAACGGAATGCGCCCGGCGCGCGCGGCGCCATTCGCGGTCCAGCACTTCCCCGAACGTGCGTCGATTGTTCAGGCCGGTGAGCCCATCGGTGCGGGCCAGCAGCACGAGTTCGGACTCGGCGCGCATCCGGCGCCGCAGCTGGATGCCCAGCATGACCGACACGGCGACGAACGCGGCGCCGAACGTGGCCACCAGCGCGCCGATCGTCACGGCGCGGTGCCGCCAGCCGGCGTAAATGTCCTGTTCGGCCTCCGCGACCATGATGATCAGTGGCAGCTTCGGCAGATGCTTGAAGTAGTAGAGGCGGCGCACCCCGTCGATCGACGACGTTTCTGAAAAGGAACCCTCGGGAGCCGTCTGGAAACGCTGGAAGGTCGCAGCCTTGCTGATGTTGCGGCCGATCGTGTGCACGTCGTACGGGTGACGCATCACCATGATGCCGTCACTGCCGATCAGCGACATCGAACCGTGCTGCCCAAGCGACAGGCCGGCAAACAGCTGACGGAAATACTCGAGGTTGATCGCAATCAGCGCGACGCCGCCAAACGTGCCGTCAGGGTTCGAGACCCGCCGCGACAGCACCATGCTGAGCGACCCGCCCCGCAACCGCGATGCGAACGGGTCACTGACGTAAAGCCCGACGTCGGGATTGTCGCGATGGACGGTGAAGTACTTGCGATCCGAAAAATTGCCCTGACGCGGCACGTCGTTGGCGGAGTCCAGGACGATGTTGCCGCCCGCGTCGAGCACCAGCATCGAGCCGAGAAATTGGGCCGTCATCGCGTGGTCGAACAGCACGCCGCGGCGCAGGCTGGCGGAAGAATTCATCACGTCCTGCCGCTGCAGGCCGTGGAGCACCGCCTGTAGCGAGAGATCGTAGAGTTCGACGTTGCGCTCGATGTCGCGCTCGGCCATCAGGCCCAGATTGCGCGAGGTTTCGCGGGCGCGGTCGAGCGCATCGTCGCGGCTCTGGAACAACAGCAGTGCGCACAGCCCCATCAGCGCGCAGGCGATAACAACCCCGGTGACGACGACGATGTAGGGGGCAGTCGACTTGGATCGCATGGAGGCTCTCGGGTGTGGTGTGAGCGCAAGTGCTGGCGCGTTTCCCGCATAGTAAAAAACCGATGGGGACGCATCAAGCCCGAGAAGACCCAGCGGGCCCTGTGCGACTTGGAAATACCTGTCAATTTTCCTCGAAGGGTAACGCTTGCGCCCGCTGCCGATACTCAAGCACACCGAACGTAGCGAGACATAAAACACATTGATATGAACCGGTTACGCCGATTCCACCACATAGTGAAATGCGAAGCACGTTCTTTTTAGATGTCGACACCTATCAACCCCATAGCCAGCAGTGCTTTCAAACATATCGTCGAAAGACGATATATGATTCGCCCATCGACGATACCCGTTTGCCCGACCGAAACGCCCAACCCTTCCATGCCGACCGAACTCGACATCGACGCCATCCTGAAAGCGCTCTCGAACCCCGTGCGCCGGGAGATCCTCGTCTGGCTGAAAACGCCCGGCGAGTATTTCCCGCAACAGACGCTGCCGTATGAACACGGCGTCTGCGCGGGCCAGATCGATGCGCGCTGCGGGCTGTCGCAGTCGACTGTCTCCGCGCACCTCGCCACGCTGCAGCGCGCGGGGCTCGTGACGTCGACGCGGATCGGCCAGTGGGCGTTTTTCCAGCGCAACGAGGCCGTCATCGACGCATTTCACGACGCCCTGCGCCGCGAACTCTAGCCAACGGCCTAACCGGCCATGCGGGGCGCCATCGCACATGACGCCACGGCTTCCCCGCTCTCAGTGAAGAGGTTATCTGCCATGCCTACGTTGTTCGATCCCGTTACCCTCGGCGACCTGACCCTGCCGAACCGCATCGTGATGGCGCCGCTCACCCGCTCCCGTGCGGGCGAGGCGCGCGTGCCGAATGCATTGATGGCCCGCTATTACACCGAGCGCGCATCGGCCGGCCTGATCATTACCGAAGCAACGTCGGTCACGCCGCAAGGCGTCGGCTATGCAGACACGCCGGGCATCTGGTCCGACGAGCAGGTCGCAGGCTGGAAGCAGGTGACGCAGTCCGTGCACGCGGCCGGCGGGCGCATCGTACTGCAGCTCTGGCACGTCGGCCGGATCTCCGATCCGATGTTCCTGAATGGCGACCTGCCGGTCGCGCCGAGCGCGATCGCCGCGGGCGGCAACGTGAGCCTCGTGCGTCCGCCGCGTCCGTTCGTGACGCCGCGCGCCCTCGAACTCGACGAAATCCCGGGCATCGTCGCCGCGTACCGCAAGGGCGCCGAGAACGCGAAGGCGGCCGGCTTCGACGGCGTCGAGATCCACGGCGCGAACGGCTACCTGCTCGACCAGTTCCTGCAGGACAGCACCAACCACCGCACTGATGCGTACGGCGGCCCGATCGAGAACCGCGCACGCCTGCTGCTCGAAGTGGTCGACGCAGCGATCGACGTGTGGGGCGCCGGCCGTGTCGGCGTGCACCTCGCGCCGCGCGGCGACGCGCACACGATGGGCGATTCCGATCCGGCGGCAACCTTCGGCTACGTCGCGCGCGAACTCGGCCGCCGCAAGATCGCGTTCATCTTCACGCGCGAATCGTATTCGGGCGACCAGTTGAGCCCGCGCCTGAAGGAAGCGTTCGGCGGGCCGCTGATCGCAAACGAGCAGTTCACGCTCGACACCGCGCAGGCCGCGCTCGAGAACGGCAGCGCCGACGCGATCGCGTGGGGCAAGCTGTTCATCGCGAACCCGGACCTGCCGCGCCGCCTCGAAATCGGCGCACCGCTCAACAAGCCGGTGCCGGAGACGTTCTATGCGGAAGGCGAAACGGGTTACACCGACTACCCGGCGCTGAGCGACGCGGCCTGACGGCCGACGACACGCGCGGCGCACGGTCGTGTGCCGCGCCCCTCTCGTCGCCTGGGCACGGCACGTCAGCGTGCCGTTTCCTCGCGAAACAACGCCAGGCCGACGAGACTGGCCACCCCGCCGCCGAGCACGTACCAGGCCGGCGCGTAGAAGCTGCCCGTCGCACGCCACAGCGCGCCGACGATCAACTGCGCGAAGCCGCCGAAGATCGTCACGCCCAGCGCATAGATCATGCCGAGCGACGTCGCACGGACTTCCGGTCGCAAGGCTTCGAGGATCATCACGAAGCCCGCGGGGCTCGACAGCGTCATCAGGCCGATCAGCACGATCACGACCGCCAGCACGGTGAAGACCGACGGCCATGTGCGCATCGCATGAAACGCCGGCAGCACGAGTGCGGTCGAGATCGCGCACACCGTTCGCAACATCGGCTTGCGGCGGCGCAGGCGGTCCGCGAACCGGCCTGCGAACGGCGAGCCGACCAGCATCACCGCGCCTGCCGTGCAGCCGGACAGCAACGAGACGGAAGCCGGCATGCCGAGTGTCAGCGTCAGGAACGACGGCAGGAAAAACACGATCGTATACATCGTCGACGTGCCGCCGATCACCAGCAACGTGCCGGCCGCAACCTGCCGCCACGGAATGCGGCGGCTGGCACGCGGCGCGCCCGCTGCCGCATGCGGCAGCGTGTCGTCGAGATGGCGTCTCAGATAAAACCCGACCGGCCCGATCAGCAGGCCGAGGACGAACGGCACGCGCCAGCCCCAGCCTTGCAGCGCATCGGGCGGCAGGCAGCGCGACAGCGTCAACGCGACGAGCGCGCCGGCGAGCGCCGCGCCCCCCTGGCTGGCCATCTGCCAGCTGACCAGTTCGCCGCTCCGACGGGTGCCGCCCGACTCCATTAGCAACGTCGTCGCGGCCCCGACCTCGCCACCTGCCGAAAAACCCTGCAGCAGCCGGCCGATCACGATCAGCAGCGGCGCCGCGATGCCGATCTGCGCGTAGGTCGGCGCGAATCCGATGATGCCGGTGCCGAGCGCCATCAACGCGACGGTCAGCACCAGCGCGGGCTTGCGCCCGACGCGATCCGCATACGCGCCGATCGCGACGCTGCCGAGCGGTCGTGCAACGAACCCGACGCCGAAGGTCGCCAGCGACAGCATCAACGCACCCGCATCGCTGGACGCCGGAAAGAACAGCCGGCCGATCAGCACCGCGAAGAAGCTGTACACGGTGAAGTCGAAGAATTCGAGTCCGTTGCCGAGCGCTGCGGCGGCAACGGTCCGCCGCAGCGCACGTCGTTCGTCGATCGTCTGCGCGGTAGCCGCGCGATTCAGGGTGCTCATCCGAAGCCCTCGTTCAGAAGTTGTGATACATCCCGAGCGACACCGTCACGGGCGTCGTGCCGGTGCGCGGCGTCGTGCCGCCTGGCTCGGTCGGCAACGGATTGCCGTTCAGCAGAACGGTCGAGATACCGTAGTTGCGGATGAACCCGGCCCGCGCGTAGAGGCCCGTACGTTTCGACAACAGGTAGTCGTAGCCGAGCATGACGCCAAGCGCCGAATCCTTCGCCGATCGTCCGGCGGCATCGCGCACGCCCGACGTATCGCGATAGACGACCGACGCGCGAACCGCATTCACACCGAACGGCACGATGGTGCCGAGGGTGTACACGCGTGCGATCCCGTCGCCGGCAAGTTTCGGCGCATATTGATTGAACGACGCGGACAGCACGAGCCGCCCCGTGTCGTATACGGCGCCAAGCCCGTACAGGTCGTTGCGTACCGTGCTCGCGCCGTTGATGCCCCACACCTGGTTGTAGCTCGCCGCCAGATAGGTCGTGCCGTTGTACCACTGCAGCAGCGCGCCCTGCGCGGACGCGGCCGGTGCGCGCCCCGCGACGTTGCTGGGCGCGTACATCAGCATCAGCGTCGTGGTGCCGGCCACGATCGGCGTGCGATAGGTAATCGCGTTGTCGACGCGTGCCGGCAGTTGCGTTGCGCCCGGCCCGAGGTCGCTGTTGTAGCCGACGCCGCGCGCCGTCTGCACGGCGGCCGCGCCGAGCCACGTGTAAACCGAATTGGTGCCCACGGTGCCGAACACGTCGATGAACAGCGGCAGCCCCGTACCGATCTGCTTGCCGGCTCGCAGCCGGCCATAGCGGTCGGACATGAGTCCGATCCACGACTGCCGGTTGAAGAACGACTGCGTATCCTGCTGCGCGCCGTTGTTCGCGAGAAAGCCGCTCTCGAGATTGAATTCGGCGCGCCACCCGCCGCCGAGATTCTCGCGCCCGAAGAAGCCGAATTTCGACGTCCATTCGCCGCCGCTCTGGGTCTGCCACGTCGACCGTCCGCCCACCGTCTGGTAGTTGATCCCCATGTCGACCGAGCCGTACAGCGCCACGCCCTCCTTCAACCCGCCGTTGAACTCCGGCACCGCCGCGAGCAGCACGTCCTGATACGGCACCGCGCAGGCGCTTCCGGTGACCAGCGCCAGACACCCCGCACCCCATGTCAGACTCTTCTTCATTCGTTTTCCTTATTTTTCAGCGAGAAAATTCCGAATTGCCGCGACTGGCCGACGTGCTCGTCAAACCGCCAGGAAGCGCTCCGCGATGCCGACGAAATAGGCGGCGCCCCAGCCGAGCGCCTCGTCGTTGAAGTCGTAGCCCGGGTTATGAACCGAGCAGCCGCCGTGCGAATCGATACCGTTGCCGAGCATCACGTAGCAACCCGGCACGCGCTCCGTCATCCATGAAAAATCCTCGCTGCCCATCACACCGTCGGCGATCAGCGTGAGCGCACCGGCACCGGCCAGCGCCGTGATCGTCTCGACCGCGAGATCCGCGGCGGCGGCATCGTTGACGACCACGCGCGAGATGGCCTGGTAGTCGACCTGCGCAACGGTTCCGTAGGCCTGCGCCTGCGCGTCGGCGATCCGGCGAATCCGCGCCTCGACCTCGTCGCGCGTGGCTGCGTCGAGCGAGCGGACCGACAGTTGCAGCGTCGCGGTCTCCGGAATCACGTTCGGGGCCGTGCCGGCATGGAACGTCCCGACGGTCACCACTGCCGCCTTGGCGGGATCGATGTTGCGGGCGACGATCGATTGCAGCGCGATCACGATGTTCGCCGCCGCAACGATCGGATCTCTCGCGAGTTGCGGCATCGCGCCGTGCCCGCCCTTGCCCGTCACGGTGATCGTCACCGAATCGGACGACGCCATCATCGCTCCGTAGCGCAACGCGAAATGACCGACCGGTACGCCAGGCGCGTTATGCAGCGCATAGACGCGCTCGCAGGGAAAGCGCTCGAACAGGCCCTCCTCGATCATTCGTCTCGCGCCGCCGAGCCCCTCCTCCGCGGGCTGAAAGATCACGTTCAGCGTGCCGTCGAAACGCCCCTGCGTGGCCAGATGGTGGGCGGCTGCAAGCAGGATCGCCGTATGGCCATCATGACCGCAGGCGTGCATCGTCCCGGCGACCGTGCTCGCATGGGGCAGGCCCGTTTCTTCCCGAATCGGCAACGCGTCCATGTCGGCGCGCAAGCCGAGCGTGCGCGACGACGTACCGCGCCGCAACTGGCCGACCACGCCGGTGCCGCCGATGCCGGCCGTCACGTCGTAGCCCCACTCGGCCAATTGCGCGGCGACGATCCGCGCGGTGCGGGTTTCGGCAAAACCGAGTTCCGGGTGGGCATGGATGTCGCGTCGGATCGCGACAAAGCGGGGGGCGGCTTCACGGATCGCCGCGAGCGTCGGGGCAAGGTCCTGCGTCATGTCTGGCTCCATTGGATCGGCTGCATCGCAACCGCTGCGGCCAAGTATGGAGAGACGCGCCAGGTCAAAAAACACATCAATTTTGATACGAATAAGATTTGGTTATATCCTCCGCATCATGAAAACCCATCAATTGCGCGCACTGGTTGCAGTGGCCACGGCGGGCAGCATCAAGGCTGCCGCGAAAACGATGCACGTCAGCCAGCCGGCCGTCAGCAAGGCGATTCAGGAACTGGAAAGCGAATTCGGCGTGGCGCTGCTCGAACGCAAACCGTGGGGTGTCGTGCCGACGCCGGAAGGCGACGTATTGCTCGGCCGCGCGCATGCGGTCGTGCGGGAACTCGAGCGCGCACGCGACGACATCGCGCATCTGAAAGGGCTGCGTGAAGGCAGGCTGGTGCTCGGCTTCACGCCGATCGTCGCGGTAACGGGGTTCGCGCACGCCTATGCCGAATTTCGACGCCACTGGCCGCATGTCGAATGCGAACTGCGCGAACTGTCGTTCAGCCAGCTGACCGAGCAGTTGCACAACCGGACGCTCGATCTCGCGTTCGCGGCCATCACCGGCGAGGTTGCCGAGTCCGCCGACGTGAAGCCGATCCGCACCTTCGACACCGCATTCGTCACCCGCGAGAACGGGCGTTTCGCCGGTGCGACATCGCTGGACGCGCTACGCGATGCCGAATGGATCCACACCGATCCGAGCGACAATTTTCCGGCGCACATTCGCGCTCTCCATGCGCACGCGGGCCTGCCGGCGCCGCGCTGCATCACGCGCTGCACGTCATATGCGCTGTTCTACAGCCTGCTTCTCACGACGGACGCAATCTTCTCGTGGACCCGGCACTCGCTGTCGGAAACCGTGTTCGGCCAGGCGCTCACGCCGCTCCCGCTGCCGCTGGCGCCGCCACCGCTGCAGCTCTATCGGCTCACGCCGCCCGGCCTGCAGTTGACGCGCCCCGCGACGGATTTTCTCGCGTACATCGAAGCCGCGTTCGCGTCGCGTTCGTTCGGGAGCGATACGCGGCGCTGACTGCGCCGGAATCGGTCCGCGCGGGCATCAGGCCGCCACGGCGCGCCGCATGAACACGCGCTGCGTTTCGTCGAGACCCAGCGAGATGTGGTGCGCGCGAATCGCGCGCAGCCTATCGTCGAGCAACGCATCGTCGATGATGTGAAAACCGAGGCGCGCGTAGTAAGGCGCGTTCCACGGCGCGCCGCGAAACGTCGACAGCACGACCTCGGCGATGCCGTCTTGCGCGGCGCGCGTCATGATCCGCTCGATCAGGCGCGCGCCGATCCGCTGCCCCGCATGCGACGGCGCGACATCAAGCTCCTCCAGATACAACCGTTGCGCATCGAGCAGCCGGTAGAACGCGAACCCCACGCACGCGCCCTGCGGATCGACCGCGACGTACGCGCGGCCATCGTCGATCCGCACGAGCACGGCAGCCGCGTCGGTCGGCTCGCCGTCGGCGATGTCGGTCATGCCGATTTCGCGAAACCGCTGCGCGGCGGCGACTTCCACGGCGGCCATCGCGGCCGCGTCTTCCCGCGTGGCGGGGCGAATCAGGATCGATGCAGGCATGACGGCAATTCAGGCAGTCTGGACGGCCGTCACTATAATCGAAACTTCATACGTATCGTTTCGACTATCCGATCCACGAGGTCCATCATGACGTTGTCCGCACTCGCCGTCTTCGCCTTCGCCCTGCTCGTCACCGCCGGCACGCCCGGCCCGAGCGTCGCCGCGCTCGTCGCCCGCGTGCTGACGAACGGCGTGCGCGACGTGCTGCCGTTCCTCGCGGCCATGTGGCTCGGCGAAGCGCTGTGGCTCACGCTCGCGGTCGCGGGGCTGTCGGCATTCGCACGCACGTTCGCGACGGGCCTGATCGTGCTGAAGCTGATCGGCGTCGCGTACCTGCTGTTCCTTGCTTGGAAGATGTGGACCGCGCCGACCGACACGGGTGCGGACGACCTGCCGCGCGGCCAGTCGCCGTGGCGCATGTTCGTCGCCGGCACGCTCGTGACGCTCGGCAATCCGAAGATCATGGTGTTCTATCTCGCGCTGCTGCCGACCATCGTCGACCTCACGCACGTCGGCGTCGTCGCGTGGGCCGAGCTGGTCGGCACGATGCTCGCGGTGTTGGTCCTCGCCGACTGCTTCTGGTCGCTGCTCGCGTCGCGTGCCCGTGCGTTCCTGACGTCGGCACGTGCGAAGCGGATCGCGAACCGCACGAGCGCGACCGCGATGGCCGGTGCGGCGGTGGCGATCGCGACGCGGTAGTCCGACGGGCCACGCGACGCCCGCGCCTGCCGCCTGTCGTGCCACCGCTCGATCGCGTCGCCTTTCACCAGACGTTCGACGCCAAGGCACTCGCATTCTTCAACACGAATCTGCGCTGATCAACAGCGAAACGCCCTGCGCCACGTGCGCGGCTCCGGCACAGGGTCGTTGCATTCGATCAGCGCACGCACCAGCGCCCAGTCGTCGTCGTCGCAGAAATCGAGCAGCACCACGCCATACGAGCCGCGCTGCTCACGCAATCGTTCGGCCAGCCGCGCATAAATGCCCCGGACCCTGCCGTCGCCATGCGCCACCACGGACGGATTCGCGCCCATCCCCGTCCCGCTGCAGAAACTGATCGCCCAGCGGCCGCTGTCCGGCAGCGGCAGGTGCGTCAGCAACGCGTCGATCGCGCGCCACTTCCACGCGATCGACGCGGCCACCGGCACGCGGTATTCGTCCTGGATCACGAACGCGCCGTCGGGATGATCGATCGTGAACGTCGCGTTGTCGGGCCAAGCGGTCAGGTCGATACCGAGCGGCCGGCCGCTGCGAAAGCGCCGCAGCAGCACGATCGCGCCGCGCACGTCGCCGAGCGCGGGCAGCGTGCCGCCGGCATGCCAGCGCAGCCGCGGATGCCGCGCGCGATGCGCGTCGAACGTCGCGTCGAAACCGCGCGTGCATGCGTGCGCCGGCCACTCGTCCTTCACCGACATCACGATGCATTCGCGCGGATGCGCATCGAGAAAGCGCGCACAGGTTGCCAGCACGTCGTCGAACGTCATCCCGAGCGCGATGCCGCCGTGATGGATGTCGAACGCATCGCGCACGTGCCGGCAGCGGATGTCGAGCAACCGCACGCCGTGCGCGAGCTGCGCGTCGAGCGGTGCGCGCTGCGTGCGCACGAGCCCGTCGTCGACCGTATACGCACAGGTGTCATGGCTGCCCGGTAGGGTCAGCGTATGCAGCAACCGCGCATCGTCGAGCGCCGACATCCAGTCGGCGAGCGGCATGCGGGTTTCGTGGCTCGAAGGGATCATGAATCGATGAATGACAAGGAAAGAAAGCCGTGGGTAACGGCGTCGGACGTCGCGGCGCGGGCCGGCGTCTCACGCTCGGCAGTGTCGCGCGCGTTCTCGCCGACGGCAAGCATCGCGCCGCAAACGCGCGAACGCGTGATGGTCGCCGCGCGCGCGCTCGGCTACCAGGTCAACCTGATCGCGCGCGACATGATCACGCAGCGCAGCAGCATGATCGGCGTCGTGACGGCCGGGTTCGAGAACCCGTTCCGCGCACGGTTGCTGTCGGACCTGATGGCCACGCTCGGGCAGCGTGCGCTCACCCCGCTCGTGACCAATGCGGAAGATCCGCGTCAGGTCCGGCAATCGCTCGAACAGCTGCTCAGCTACCGGATCGCGGGGCTCGTCATGACGTCCGCGTCGCCGCCGCTGTCGGTCGCACAGCAGTATCTCGAACACCGGATTCCGGTCGTGATGATCAACCGCGAGGCGAATCTGCCGGGTGCCGACGTCGTCGTCAGCGACAACGCGGCGGGCGCCGTTCATGCGGCTCAGCGGCTCGTGCGGGCCGGCGCGCGCCGGCTTGCGTTCGTCGGGCCGCGCAGTGCCAGTTACAGCGCGCGGTCGCGCGCCGCGGCATTCGAACACGCGATCGGGCAAGGCGACGCCTTCGACGCGACGCTCGCGCACGTGATCGACACACCGTCCGACACCCATGCCGGCGGAGTCGATGCAGCACGGCAGCTGTTCGCGGCGAGCGAACGGCCCGATGGCGTGTTCTGCTCGTCCGACCTGCTCGCGCTCGGCGTGATCGATGTCGCGCGCAGCGAATTTGGGTTGCGCGTGCCGGACGACCTGTGCGTGATCGGCTTCGACGACATTCCGGCCGCCGAGTACGACGCGTACCGGCTGACGACGCTCCGGCAGGACACGCGCGGCCTCGCGCATGCCGCGATCGAGCTGCTCGCGGACCGCATGCAGACGTTCGATGGCCCGTCGCGCACGCGCGTCGTGCCGGTCACGCAAGTGGTGCGGGAAAGCTGCGCGTGACGGCGTGACATCGGACGTGACATCGGGCGCGGCACGGCCGCGCGTCACTTCAGCCCGCCCGCGAAGCCGCGCAACAGGTAGCGCTGCACATAGCCGGCCACGGCCAGCGTGGGCAGCGATGCCATCAGCCCCGCGCTCATCAGGTCGCCCCAGTCGATGCCGTTCTCCGTTACGTAGCCGGCAATCGCGAGCGGCAGCGTGAAACGGCTCGGGGTCGACACGAACAGCAGCGCGATCAGGAATTCGTTCCACGCGGCGATGAACACGAAGATCGCCGTCGCGATCAGCCCCGGCGCGCACAGCGGCAGCACGATCTGCACGAGCCGGCGCGCAAGCCCCGCACCGTCGATGCAGGCCGCCTCTTCGTACTCGATCGGCACTTCACGGACGAACGCGAGCAGCATCCAGATCGCCATCGGCAACGCATAAATCTGGTACGCGAGCATCAGGCCGAGCGTCGAATCGAGCAGGTGCAGCCGCTTCGCGAGTGCGAACAACGGCACCGCGATCGTGATCGGCGGCATCAGCTTCAACGCGAGCACGAGCACCAGGAACAGCAGGTCGAGCCGCGCCGGAAACCGCAGACGCACGAGCGCGTACGCGGCCGGAAACGCGAGCGCCAGCGCGAGCAGCGTCGTGCCGAAACCGACCAGCAGCGAATTCAACAGCGGCGCGCCGATGCCGTTCGACCATACCGATGCGAAATGCTCGAGCGTCGGCGCGGCCGGCCAGATCCGCAGCGGATGATCGAGGCGTTCGAGCGTCGGCATGAAAGCCGCGCCGGCCATCCACAGGCATGGCAGCAGCAACAGCGCGAGCGCGGCGATGCGCAAGACCCACGGCAGCGCGCGACCGAATGCGGCGCCCGTCCGCGCGCTCGTGACGCCTGCGGGATGCGCCGTCATGCGCGCCGCTTGCGAACCGTCTGCCATACGTACCCCGAGACCAGCACCGCGGACGCCGCGAGCATCAGCACCGACGCGGCGCTCGCCGGCCCGACGTTGAAGAAGCGGAAGCCCGTGTCGTAGATATAGGTCGACAACGTCTGCGTCGCATTGCCGGGGCCGCCGCCCGTCAACGCATAGACCTTGTCGAACAGCTTGAACGTGTCGATCGAGCGCAGCAGCAGCGCGAGGCCGATCTGCGGCGCCGCGAGCGGCAGCGTGATGTCGCGCAGGCACTGCCACTCGCTCGCGCCGTCGGTGCGCGCGGCTTCGTAGAGTTCCTGCGGAATCGACTGCAGCCCGGCCAGCACGATCAGGAACGCCATCGGCGTCCACTGCCAGACGTCGACGAGCGCGAGCGACCACAGCGCGAGATGCGGGTCGGACAGCCAGCGCACGCCTTCGATGCCGAACGCCGCGAGCAGCGCGTTCAGGAAGCCGTCGAAGTTCAGCCAGTTGCGCCAGATCGCCGAACACACGAGCGTCGACAGCATCATCGGCAGGATCGCGAGCGGCAGCGCGATGCGCCGCCCCGGAAACGCGCGCACGAACAGCAGCGCGAGCCCGAAGCCCAGCGCGACTTCGGCGAGCGACGCAACGATCGTGAAGCGCAGCGTGTTGCCGAAGCCGGCCGTGAACGCGTCGTCGCCGAGCACCGCGCGGTAGTTTGCAAGCCCCGCGAACGCGCGGCGCCCGGCCGAGTAGTCGACCTGGCAGAACGAATCGATCAGCACCTGCGCGACCGGATACAGCGCGAGCGCGGCGAGCACCAGCAGCGCGGGACCGAGCAGCGCGACGAACGGCAGGCTGCGGCCGAAGCCTTTCATGCGCGATCTCCGGTCGACGGATTGACGCGCGCGGTCACTTGCCGGCCGCGGCCGTCGCCTGCGCGATCTTCTGCTGCGCCTGGCGCAGCGCGGCGTCGGGTGCGGCCTGCCCCGTCAGCGCGAGCTGCAACTGGTCGCCGAGAATGCTCTCGACCTGCTGCCAGTCCTTCACGCGCGGCCGTGCACGGCCGGCTTCGAGCGCCTTCAGTTGGTCGGGGTACCAGCGGTACTGACGCACCAGCGCCGGATCGTTGAACACGCTGCGGCGGGTCGGCGGAATGCCGATGCCGGCGAGGCGCGTCTGCGTATCGCGCGCGGTCAGGTAAGCGAGGAAATCCTGCGCGAGCTTCGCGTGCGGCGCGTCCTTCGGAATGCCCATCTGCCAGATGCCGAGCATCGGCGCCGGGCCGGCGGTCTGCCCGGGCGGCGGCTGCAGCGCGATCTGCCCGACCACGCGCGACTGCTTCGGATCGTCAAGCGCGGGCACCCACGCCGGCCACACTTCGATCGACTGCGCGGCCGTGCCGCGCTGCAGCGCGTCGCGCACTTCCGCCGCACCGTACACGTCGACGTCCTTCGGCGCCGACGCCTTCAGCGCGAGGAACGTCTTCAGCGCGGCCTGCGCTTCGCGCGAATCGATCGTCACGTTGCCGGCCTGGTCGAACACGTCGCCGCCGTACGCCCACAGGATCGGCAGGAAGCCCGTCACGACCGGGTTGCCCTTGGTGCCGCGAAACACGACGCCCGACACGCTCTTGTCCGCGCCGCCGACGGTCTGCGCGATCTTCAGCACGTCGTCCCAGTTGCGCGGCGGCTGCAGCTTGTACTTCGCGAGCAGGTCCTTGCGGTACGCGAACATCTCGACGTTGCCGACGATCGGCAGCGCGTACAGTGCACCGGCCGCGTTGCGGCCGAGCGCGACGGCGGACGGCACGAGATCGGCGTCCGCGAGCGAGGCCGGCAGCGGCTTCAGCCAGCCGTTGCCGATGAATTCGGGCGCCCACGTGTCGTCCATCATCACGAGGTCGTATGCGCCCGTGCCTTCGCGCATCGACAGCTTGAGCTTCTGGTACAGGTTCGCGTTCGGCAGCTTGAGCAGCTCGATCTCGGTGCCCGGGTGCAGCTTGGTGAAGCCGGCGACGGCGTCGGCCAGCCCCTTGCCGTAGATGTCGTCGCGGCCTGCGATGACGAGATCCGCGGCAACGGCGTGCGTGGCGGCGAAGGACAGCGCAAGGGCGGCAGCCAGCGCGCGCAGGCGGGTCAGCAAGGTCATGAGGTCTCTCTCGTTCGGCGTGGTGGCGGGACGGCCAGACGTTGCACACGTGTGCAACGCGGGTGACGCGACTGGCCGCCGGGTGCGAACGCCATTGTTCACGCCGATCGTTAAGAATTTATGGCACACGGCGGGAACGGCAGCCGCCGTGCCCGGCTGCCCCCGTCCCGCCTGGCGCCCCGGCCTCCGGCTGGACCTCCCCAACCGGACCTTCCCGGCCGGATCAGAAGTTCACACGAATCCCGGCCATCACGGCCAGTTGCCGGCTCGAGTTGCTGTTCGCGAGCACCGGAATCTGCGCGTAGTTCACCGCATTGCCGTTCGCGTCGGTGCCGAGCCCCTTCCCGCTCGCGATCTGGCCGATCGCGACCGCGTACAGCGCCGTGCGCTTCGACAGGCTGTAGTTCGTGCCGACGTTCACCTGGTGGAACCGCGTCGTGCCGCGCCCGTCCGTATGCGCGGCGTTGAAGAGATACGCGACGCCGCCCTGCAGCGCGGGCGTGAACATGTACGTGACGTTCAGCTCGCCGATGTCGAACGTGAACGCCTGCGTGCGCGGCTGCGCGGCGGTCGAGAAATAGCGGCTGTCGCCGAGGCGCGTATGCGTGTAGGTCAGCGCGACCGTCGCCGCGCCGAGCGTGACCGAGCCGCCTGCGCCGAACGCGCGCATCGAGCCGGCATCCTGCAGCAGGCAGTACATCGCACCCGGGTTGCTGCACGCGAAGTCGCCGATATAACCGCTCGCGCCGCCGAGCGCCGCGTCGAGCGGCTGGTGCAGGTCGAGGTAGCCGACCGAAAACGCGACCGGCGCACGCGTGTACGTCGCGGCCACCGCATAACCGCGCTTCGCGGAAAAGTCGCCGGCCTGCCCGCCGAAGCTGAACGTGCCGCCGACCGTGAGGCCATTGAAATCGGCGCTGGTGAACTTCACCGCGTTGTTGAAGTTGAACGCGGCATTCAGGTTGTCGACGTCGCCGAGATGCGAACCGTACGGCGTTGCCCAGTTGTTGCTCGACACGTATGCGCCGAGCATGTCCGTGTACGAGTCGTACTGGCGGCCGAGGCCCAGCGTGCCAATGCCGTCCCGCCGCAGCCCGACCCAGGCCTGCCGGCTGAACGCCGTGCCGCCCTGCAACGCCTGCCCGTTCGCGGACAGGAATTGCTGCTCGAGCGTGAACACCGCGTCGAGCCCGCCGCCGAGCGGCTCGGCGCCCTGGAAGCCGAAGCGCGACGGCACGAGGTTGCCGCCGCCCATCTGCCATGCATGGCCGCCGCCCGTGCTGCCGTCGGCGCGCGTGAACTGCTGGTTCGTCGAATAGATGATGCCGGTGTCCACGGTGCCGTACAGCGTCACGCTCCCCGAGGTCTGCGCCTGGGCGTGCATGCACCCCAGCGTCGCCGCGGCTGCGGCCAGTCGTCGTCCGATTTTCATGTCCCGCCCTCTGTGTTCATCGATTCGCAGTGCAAATCGATGGCGTTGTCGATATGGGTGACAGGACTCTATCCAGCGAAAATTCAGGACCTCTATCGCAAATCGGCAAACGGTGGGTTGCACTGCCCGCGACGCTGCCCGGCGGCGCCGTCGCGGCGTGCGTGCGTCATTCGGGACGCGTCGTCTGGGAAGGCAGTTCGCCGAACAGGTCGCGATACTCGCGCGCGAAATAGCCGAGATGCGTGAAGCCCCAGCTCGCGGCAGCCTCGCCGACGCCGAGCTGCCGCACCGACGTCGTGCGCAGCATGCGGCGCACCGCGTTCAGCCGGATCGTGCGCAGGTAGCCGACCGGCGTGACGTCGGCCACGCGTTGAAAACTCGTTTGCAGCGTGCGGCGGCTGCAGCGCAGCGCGCGGCACAGTTCGAGCACGGTGACGGGTTCCTCGGGCCGGTCGCGCAGATGCTTCTCGCAGCGGCTCACGATATCACTGTAGGTGGCGTGCGTGATGTCGCGGCGCTCGACGCCGATGCCCTGTTCGAGCGCGTCGAGGAACATGCCGAGCATCGCGTCGCGGAACATCTTGCGGGTGGCCGCGTATTCGAGGTGGCCCGGATTGCGCTGCGCGTCGTCGATCAGCGACGACAGCCGCACGCCGAGCGCGACGCCTTGCTCGTCGGACAGCCGCGTCACATGCCGCAGCTTGCGCGCGCCGGCCGCGCCGAATTCGGCCTCGCACAGCTCGTCGACCATGTCGGACGCCGCGCTGATCCCGACGAGCCCCATCCCTTCCGGTGTGTGGAATTCGAAATCCTCGCCGGCGCGCAGCGCGAGCAGCGCATAGCCGTCGACCGGCTGGCCCTGGAAGGTGCCCGCGAGCGGCACCGACAGCGGCACCGCGAGCGACGTGCGCGCGGCCGGCGCGAGCCCGGTTTGCGCGACACGCCGGTTGGTCGTCTCGCGGAAGAAATGGAAATCGTCGTACAGCACCTGCGTGACGGTGCCCTTGAAGCGGCCGGGCGTCATCTGGCGGTAGACCTGATGCCAGCCCGCGATCGCGAGCCCGTGATCGTGCACGTCTTCGTGTGAGCGTGACTGGAACAGCATCGGCATCTCCGGTAAAACCCTCGGGTCCTGGATGCGGCCGCCGGGTTCGCACGGCACGCAACGCCACAGCTTACCCTCGCAAAATCCCGTGTAGTGCGGTTTCGAACGCAAGCAAGGCCGCCGACAGCGCGGCGGCCTGCTCGCCGGTCAGACGGACGTAGCGGCGAAACGACGGCATCCGGTTCACGACTTCGCTGCCGCCGAACGGCACGATCGCGAGCGTCCAGCGGCCGTCGCGCGCGTCGATCGTGCAGTCGGTCAGGTGCAGCGGCCGCAGCGCGCCGGCCAGCGACGGCTCGGCAAGCAGCGTGGCCAGCGTTTCAAGGAATACGGGGTCGCATCCGGATGCTGGCACGCCATCGATTCCCGTGCTGCGCAGCCAGCCGGTCTGCCGCACGCGGGCGCTGCCCTGCGCAGCCGGGCCGCCGGCGGTCGCCGCCACCTTCACGCTGACCGTATGCATCAGGAACTGGCGCTCAACACGCTCGTCGACACTTACGCGCACGCCGTTCGGCAGCCGGGCCGAGGCGCCGAACGCGCCGTCGGCATCACGCGCGGCCTGCAGATCGGCCAGCACGCGCGCGGCGATCGCGCCGTGCCGATGACCGGGCGGCGGCGCGTCGGGCGCCGCGCGCCACCGGGCGAGCGCGGCCCTCACGACGCGACGTGCTCGTTGCGCAGCACGTCCTCGACCGGCACCGGCTTGAACGGATGCCGGCGCTGCACGACGAGCGTCCAGAACAGCGCATACAGCGCGGTGAGCCCGAGCATCGCGCCGAACGGCACGTAGATGTCGCGCGGATTCATGCCGGGCGGCGTGATGTACCAGATCGCGAGCACGATGCCGACGCTCGACACGATCTGCGGCAGCGGGAACAGCGGCGACCGGTACGGGCGCGGCAGGTCCGGGCGGCGGATGCGCAGCATCACGACCGACGCGGTGACGAGCAGGTACGCGGTGCCCCATGCGCAGGTCGCGGCGAGCACGAGGTGCAGGATGCTGTCGAGATTGCCGTTGATCAGCCACGCATGGACGATCGGCACGATCGCTGCAGCCACGATGCCGACCACCGGCGTCTTGAAGCGCGGATGCAGGTATGCGAAGCAGCGCGGCAGCGCGCCGTCGATCGCCATCCCGTACAGGATGCGCGGCAGCCCGGCCATCAGCGTGTTGATCGTCGCGGCGCCCGCGCACAGGAACGCGATGCCGAACCAGATGCGACCGAAGGGCCCAAGCACCTGCAGCGCGAATGCCGGAATCGCGCCCGGCGTGTCGAGCAGGTGCGTGAGGCCGTCGGCGCTCACCGGCACGTTCGCGACCTGGCGGCGGATCGCCGCGCCGTACAGGAACATGCAGATCGCGACGCCGACGAGACCGAGCGCCATCGCGCGCGGGATCGTCCGGCCCGGCGCCTTCATTTCCGGCGCGAGCGGTGTGACGAATTCGCAGCCGACGAACATGAACATCGCCATGCCGACGAGCGACAGCACGGCCGGCACCGACGTGCCGACTTCCGAACCGCCGAACCAGCCGTCGAGATGCACGGCCGGCGCGGCCGCGAGCCCGAGGATCCCGAAGATCATCAGCGACAGCCACATGCCGGCCGTCAGCACGATCTCGAGCTTGCTGAACACCTTGATGCCGATGATGTTGGTGATCGCGAACGTGACCACGAGGCCGACGCCGACGAGCCACGAGCTGTTGTGCTTCTCGAACGCGGCGTTCAGCGATTCGAAGTTGACGAGCGCCATGATGCCGCTCAGGATCGTTTCCGCCGTGCCGGCGAACACGTGCACGAGGAAATACGCAGAGATCGTGCCGGTGATCGCCCAGAAGCGGCCGAGCCCGCACGACAGGTAATCGTAAACGGAGCCGGCCGTCGGCAGCATCGCGGCGGCTTCCGAGAACGTGGTGGCCTGCGCCTGCATCATCACGAACGCGATGATCATCGCGACCGCGAACGCCCAGCCGCCCATCCCGAAGCCCGACGTCGCGGTGAGGATCACCGGGCTCGCCATGATGAGGCCGACGGCGCTCGCCAGCGCGGTCGGAAAACCGACTGCCCCGGCCTTCAGCGCGGTGCCGCCGCCCGCTTCCGCCGGCGAGCCTGCGGACGTATCGCCCGCGGCGCCGGTCACTCCTGACCATCCCGACATCGTTGTCTCCTTCCTTGACTGGCCTGCACCGGCGCTTCGTCGGCGGCTGGGGCCACTTGCCTTGCGGTCGGCCCGGGGCGGCGCTTCAGCGCTGCGCCACCCCGGTCCCCTGTCGATCACATCGTGATCCGATGTCGAAAAAATACGCAGGCAAAATAATCCGGTCATAGCGCAAATCGGCAAACCCGCGGCGGTATCCACGCCTTCCGCCGCAGGTTTGCCGTCAAGCGACTACGCCGTCATGCGAACGGCACGGCCTCGAAGCCGGCCGCGAGCGCGTCGACGATCCGGTCGAGCTGCTCGCGCTGGATCACGAGCGGCGGCGACAGGATGATCTTCGTGCCGACCGGGCGCACCAGCACGTCGTTCTCGCGTGCGACCTCCGCCACCGCGTTCGCATAGCCGGACAGCGGGTCGATCGGCTCGCGCGTGTCCTTGTTCGCGACGAGGTCGAGCGCGAGCATCAGCCCCTTGCCGCGCACCTCACCGACCGCCGCGAAGCGTTCCGCGAACGGCTTCAGCGCTTCGAGCAGATACGCGCCCTGCTTCGCCGCATTCGCCGGCAGGTCCTCCTTCACGACGATGTCGAGGCTCGCGATCGCGGCCGCGCATGCCACCGGGTGGCCGGCGTACGTATAGCCGTGCATGATCGCACCGCCAAAATCGGCGTTCGCGGCGAACGCGTCCTCGATCCGCGCGTTCACGACCGTCGCGCCGAGCGGCACGTAGCCCGACGAGATCCCCTTCGCGAGACACATGATGTCCGGGCGCACGCCCCAGCCGCGGCTGCCGAACATGCTGCCGCTGCGGCCGAAGCCCGTCACGACTTCGTCGGCGATCAGCAGCACGCCGTAGCGGTCGCACACCTCGCGCACCAGCGGCCAGTAGTTGGCCGGCGGCACGATCACGCCGCCCGCGCCCTGGATCGGCTCCGCGATGAACGCGGCAACGGTGTCGGGGCTCTGGAACTGAATCTCGCGCTCCAGCATTTCCGCGCAGATCCGGCCGAGTTCTTCGGGGTCCTGCGTGAACGGGTTGCGGTACAGCCACGGCGTCTCGACGTGGAAGCAGCCGGGCAGGTTCGGTTCGTAGTTGCGGCGGAACACCGTGTTGCCGTTGACCGACGCGCCGCCGAAGTGCGTGCCGTGATAGCCCTGCTTCAGCGAGATGAACTTCGTGCGGTCGGCCTGGCCGCGCACCTTCCAGTACTGGCGCGCGATCTTCAGCGCGGTCTCGATCGAATCGGAGCCGCCCGAGCTGTACAGCACGCGGCGCATCCCTTCCGGTTCGAGCATGTCGATCACCTTCTTCGACAGTTCTTCCGCACGCGGATGCGAAATGCCGTCGAACAGCTGGAAGTATTCGAGCTCGTCGAGCTGGCGCACGATCGCGTCCTTCACTTCCTGGCGGTTGTGGCCGACGTTCACGTTCCACAGGCCCGCGACGCCGTCGACGAGCTTGCGCCCGTCTTCGTCGAACACGTAGCAGCCGTCGCCGCGCACGATTCGGATCGGCTTGCGCTGCTTCATCTCGTTCGGGTGCACCATCGGATGCCAGAATTTTGCTTCGTTGTAGCTCATTGCAGTCTCCACTGTCGGATCGTTTGAACCGGGGTCGTTCGGGTTCGGAGGTCGCGCCGCGCGTCAGTGCGCGATGCAGACGGATTTGGTTTCGGTGAAGCCTTCGATCGCGTACTGGCCGAATTCGCGGCCGATGCCCGATTGCTTGTAGCCGCCGAACGGCATCGACGGATCGAGCGGGATATGGCAGTTCACCCATACGGTGCCGGCCTCGATCTGCGGCACGAGGTTCATCACGCGCGTCAGGTCGTTGCTCCAGATGCTCGCGGCGAGGCCGTACGGCGACGCGTTCGCGAGACGCACGGCTTCGGCCGCGTCGTCGAACGGCACGACGACGATCACGGGGCCGAACACCTCGTCGCGCACGATCGCGCTGTCCGGATGCGGATCGGCGATCACGGCCGGCTTCACGTAGTAGCCGGGCAGGTCGTCGGCCGGCGTGCCGCCCGCGAGGAACGTGAGGCCCGCGCGGCGCGCGCCTTCAATGTGCTGGACGACCTTGTCGCGATGGTGCGCGGATACGAGCGGGTTGATCTGCGCGGTCGTGTCGAGGCCCGCGCCGAGCTTCATCGACTGCGCGACGCCCGCGAGGCCGTCGGCGAGCTGCGCGAACTTGCTGCGGTGCACATAGATGCGCGACGCGGCCGCGCACACCTGCCCCTGGTTGAAGAACGCGCCGGCGGCGACACCGTCGAGCGCCTGCGCGACGTCGACGTCGTCGAGCATCACGATCGGGTTCTTGCCGCCGAGCTCCAGCGAGAAGCGCGTCATGTTCTGCACGGCCGCCGCGCCGACCAGCTTGCCGGTCGCGGTCGAGCCCGTGAACGAGATCTTCGCGATCGACGGGTGGCTCGCGAGCGCCGAGCCGCAGACGCGGCCGCCCGTGACGACGTTGAACACACCCGGCGGTACGCCGGCTTCGCGTGCGAGCTCGGCAAGGCGCAGCGCGGTGAGCGGCGTTTCCGGCGACGGCTTCAGCACGATCGTGCAACCGGCCGCGAGCGCGGGAATCAGCTTCCACACCGCGATCATCAGCGGGAAATTCCACGGCACGATCGCCGCGACCACGCCGACGGGCTCCTTGCGCGTATAGGCCGTATAGCGCGCGCCGGGCGGGAACGGAATCGACACGTCGAGCGTCTGGCCGGTGATCTTGGTCGCCCAGCCGGCCATGTAGCGCACGTATTCGACGCTCGCGCCGACTTCGATCGCGCGCGACACGTGGATCGACTTGCCCTGGTTCAGCGTTTCGAGCTGCGCGAGCGTTTCGGCGTCGGCTTCGATCAGGTCGGCAAGCTTCAGCAGGATGCGTTCGCGGTCGGCCGGGCGCAGCCCGCTCCATACGCGCGTGTCGAACGCGTGCTTCGCGCTGGCGACCGCGCGGTCGACGTCGTGTACGTCGGCATCCGCGACCGTGGCGAGCCGCTCGCCCGTGGCGGGGTCGTACACGTCGAGCCGCGCAGCTGCGTGCGCGGGCTGCATGTCACCGTCGATGAAGAGGCCGAAATCGCGCGCAACGAAGGTGCGCACGGTGTCGCTGACGGCGACGAAGTTCGTGTTGCTCATGGGCGTCTCGAGGATTGTCGTGGCTGGACCGCGTGCGGGTGAGGCACGCGGGCGTCGGACCACTGTATCGACGGGGGATCACGCCCGGTGAGCGCAAATTGGCAGCGCGTGGGGGGAGAAAGATGGCGGGTTCGGACTGAAAGGCTAGTTTCTGAAACCGTGCGCCATCGACGCGAGGAAGTCGTACGCCTGGTAGTCCAGCCAGTAAACGCCGAGCGCAAGCGGAATCAGGAAGTACAGCGAATCGTAGATCCCGCTTCTCACGGTTCTGATGATGAAAATCGGTAACGCTACGCTCAACGCGATGACCACAAGCGAAGCGACAATGATCGTGACGTCCATCTTCCCGGCCCTTTTCTTGATTGTTATCGAAACGACGATCGCGCATGGTACTGCACGATCTCGCGGGCCCGTTCGCAGAACGACTACAGGAACAGCGCCCCGACCAGTTCGGTGCGGTTCGACACGCCGAGCTTGCGATACATGCGCATCAGGTGGGTCTTGATCGTCGGTTGCCCGAGCGCGAGATCGCGCGCGATCTCCTTGTTCGAGCGGCCGTCGCGCACGAGGCGCGCGATCTGCTCCTCACGGTAGGTGAGCCGTTCCTCGCAACCGATCCGGTGGATCCCGCGCCGCGCGCGCAGCAGCGGGCTCAGCGCGGCTTCGGCTACCGGCTGCAGCCGCGCGAGCGCGTCGATTTCGCCGGACGCGAACCGCCCTGCCGTGCTGTTGCCGGTCGCGTCCCCCTTCCCGAAACGCAGCAGCGAAAACGCGCCGACCGTCCGGCCCGCATCGCGCAGCCAGATCTCGATGACGTCGGCGACGTCGTGCCGCCGCAGGAAACGGGTCCAGTACGCGGACGCATCGCGCCTTTCGTCAGGCAATTGCGACGCGAGCGTGACGACCGCGCATTCGCCCGCCGCACAGCGCGACGGATGCAGCGGATCGAGCATCCGGTAGCGCGCGACATAGGTGCGGTGCATCGATTCCGGCATCCCGAACAACTCGAAATCGGCCGGCTCGCCGCTCTGGTCGAGCCGGTAGAACACGATCGCGGACGGGCTCGCGAACGCGTCGAACGCGTCCACGCACGCGCGCAGCGCGCGCTGCCAGTCGGCGGCGTCCGGATCGGCGGGAACGGAGGGGGTCGGCATGGTGGAGTCGGCTGGCGGCCGCTTGGAAGGAATTGCGAGGTCCGGGCCAGCCTACCGGCGCCGAAAAGCGCGGGTGAGCACGAATCGGCAAATCGTCCCGTTCCGGCTGCGGTGGCCGGTTCGGCCGGGACGATACGGGCGCGCGAAGGTGCGCGCCCCGTTTTCAGCGCGCGTTCGCGGCGAACGTGTCGCAGGCGCTCACCTCGCCGGACTCCATCCCGCGCCGCAGCCAGTACACGCGCTGGTCGCTGGTGCCGTGCGTGAAGCTTTCCGGGACGACATAGCCCTGCCCTTGCTGCTGCAGCCGGTCGTCGCCGATCGCGGCCGCCGCCTTCAGCCCCTGCTCGAAATCGCCCGGCTCCATCAGCCGCTGGTTCGCGCGCTGCGCGTTGTTCGCCCACACGCCGGCAAAGCAGTCGGCCTGCAACTCCATCCGCACCGACAGCGCGTTCGAGCGCGCCTGGCTCGACCGCCGGCGCGCGGCGTCGACCTTGTCGGAAATGCCGAGCAGGTTCTGCACGTGATGGCCGACTTCGTGCGCGATCACGTAGGCCTGCGCGAAATCGCCGCCCGCGCCGAAACGCTTGCGCAGCTCGTCGTAGAAACCGAGATCGATGTACACGTTGCGGTCGCCGGGGCAGTAGAACGGCCCCATCGCGGTCTGGCCGGTGCCACACGCGGTCGGCGTCGAATTCGTGAACATCACGAGCTTCGGCGGTTGGTACTGCGCGTGCAGCTGGGTATTGAACACGCCCGTCCACGTGCGCTCGATATTGCCGAGCACCTTGCGCGTGAAGACCGCGCCCGGATCGTTCGCCGGTGCGCCCTGGTGCTGCGTCGGCGCGGGCTGCGCCTGCTGCTGGCGCCCCTGCAGCGCCGATGCGCCTTCGAGCACCACGCGCGGGTCGATCCCGAAGAAATACGACGCGGCCAGCGCGACCACGATCGTGCCGATGCCGATCGTCGCGCCGCGCCCGCCGCCGAAACCGCCGGCGCCGCGGCGATCCTCGACGTTCATGCTTTCTCTTTCGTCGTCCAGCCTCATTGCCGGCCCCTCCCTGTTCTCGTCGATGGTCCGGCCGCACCAGCGCGCAACCGGGCGATACGCCGCGGCGACCCGATCCATCGGCGGGCACGACGCCTGCATATCGGGCGCAGGCTCGCGCCGATCTCGTCCGCCTGCCGCTCCGCTCGCACGACGGAATCGGCCGGCCGACGCGCCGCGCGTCTAGGCGTGCGCACGCCTGCGCTATTTTGCCGGGCTTTCGTGACTTATCCCAAAAATGTGGAGGATAGAGCGATTCGGCGCCGGACATCGTCAGCCTTTGCAAAATGGGCCACGGCCGCGCCGGCCGTCCGGACGACCCGCGTTCATCCTTTCGGCGGATACCGTCGCGCGCCGGCGCCGCCTAAAGTGGCCGGTAACGACACCTTTCCGGAGAACGACATGACGCACCCGCAACCCCGCACGATCGCGATCACCGGCGCGGGCACCGGCATCGGCGCCGCGTGTGCGCGCCGCTTCGCCAGCCGCGGCGATCGCGTCGTGCTGATCGGGCGCCGTCAGGCGCCGCTCGACGCACTGGCCGCCGAGACGGGCGGCCTCGCCCTCGCCAGCGACGCCGCGAGCACCGCCGACTGGGCCGGGTTCCTGCCACGCATCGCCGAACGCTTCGGCCGCGTCGACGCGCTCGTCGCGTGCGCGGGCGGCCACGGCATCGGCCGCGTGGACGAAACGGACGACACGCAGTGGCGCAACGCGATGCACGCCAACCTCGACACCGCGTTCGTCAGCGCGCGTGCGTGCCTGCCCGACCTGATCGCGCAGCGTGGCAGCATCGTGCTGGTCGCGTCGATCGCGGCGCTCGCGGCCGGACCAGGCGTATGCGGCTACACGGTCGGCAAGCATGCGCTGCTCGGGCTCGCGCGGTCGCTGGCACGCGACTACGGGCCGCACGGCGTACGCGCGAACGCCGTGTGCCCCGGCTGGGTCCGTACGCCGATGGCCGACGCGGAAATGGAACCGCTGATGGCCGCGCACGGCGACTCGCTCGACGGCGCGTACGCACGCGTGAGCGCCGACGTGCCGCTGCGCCGTGCGGCCGAGCCGGACGAAATCGCGGCTGTCTGCGCGTTCCTCGCATCGCCGGACGCGTCCTTCATCACCGGAGCGACGCTCGTTGCCGACGGCGGCGCGATGGTCGTCGACGTGCCGACGCTCGCGTTCGACCCGCTTTGACACGGAGCGGCGCACCGCCCGCGCGGCACGTCGTGGCGGGCAAGTGCGCCGGCACCGGGCCGCGAGCATCCGTACCCGCCGCGGCAAACGCGCCGCGCCGCCTGCCCGTTTGTCTGCCCGGCGGCAAACGCGCCGTTTGTCTGCCCGTTGCCCGCCCCGAAAATCCGCTACCATCGACCGATCCTGCCGCCCCGTCCGGCGCCGCCTCACAGTTCGGTCATCGATGAACATCCGGTTTCTTGAAACCTTCGTCTGGCTCGCGAAGCTGGAAAACTTCCGGCTCACGGCCGAAAAGCTGCACACGACGCAGGCCGCCGTATCGAGCCGCATCGCCTCGCTCGAGGAAGCGTTCGACGTGCGCCTGTTCGACCGCAACACGCGCTCGGCCACGCTGACGCCCGCGGGCCGCCGCATGCTCGCGTACGCAGAGCGGATCGTGCGGCTCGACGGCGAAATGCGTCGCGACATCGATGCGGCGAGCGACGCGGGCCTGATCCGGATCGGCGTGATCGAATCGATCGTGCACAGCTGGTTTCCGGCGCTGATGGCACAACTGCGCGAGCGCTATCCGCGCCTCGACGTCGAGATCACGAGCGACACGACGCTGCACCTGATCCGTCTGCTCAGCACCGACGGCGTCGACCTGATCCTGCAGACCGACGCCGTGCCGGGCCCCGACTTCACGAACCTGCCGCTGTGCGAATTCCCGGTGCGCTGGGCCGCGAGCCCGCGCCTCGGGCTCGGCGGCCAGCCGCTCGACGTCACGCGACTGGCCGGGTTTCCGATCATCAGTTTCTCGCGCCATTCGGGGCCGCACGCGACGATCGAGCGGCTGTTCGCGGCAGTCGAGCGGCCGGCCAGCATCAACTGCATCACGTCGGTCGCCGCGATGATCCGCCTCGTCGCCGACGGCTTCGGCGTGGCCGCGCTGCCGCCCGCGATCATCGGGCGCGAGCTGCAGGAAGGCACGCTCGAACTGCTCGACGTCGAACCCGAATTCCCCGCGTTGCCGCTCGTCGCGACGTACCGCAGCCAGGGTTTGCCGGTGGCCGCGCGCATCGCGGAACTCGCGAGCGAAGTCGCACGCGCGATGGCCGCCGCCAGTCACGCAAAACCGGCCGCGCCCGAACGCATCGATGCAACGCCCGCACGCAAGGCGCCGCGGACCAAGACGAAAACGCAGGCAAAAGCGCCGCGCACGACCAAGGCCGAGCCGCCTGCCGCCCCCGCCGCAAAACGCCGCTCGCGCCGCTCATAAGAAAACCTGTTCACCGCGAATTTGTTTTCTTGTTGGACGGGCGCAGCCCGGCTTCGGGAAACTGCGGTTCCTGACACCCCCGTCACGAGGAACCCCGCGATGACCCGCCTTTCCCTTCCGCACGGCCAGCTTTGCGTCTGGACGGATATCGACCGCGCGCACGAAGCCGATTTCAACGCGTGGTACGACCGCGAGCACATGCAGGAGCGTGTCGCGATTCCCGGCTTCACGCATGCGCGGCGCTTTCGCGCGACCGACGGCGGCCCGCGCAAGTACCTCGCGCTGTACGTGACGGACGCGCTCGACGTGTTCCGCGGCGATGCGTACCGGCGCGCGTTCACGCAGCAGACCGCGTGGTCGCTCGCCAACTTCGAACGCATGACGGGCACGCAGCGGCGCGTCGGCGAACTGACGATCGAGGCCGGCGACGGCGAAGGCGCGCATCTCGCGCTGTTCGTGCTTCCGCCGGACCGCATCGACGTGCCGCGCTTGCGCGAACGCTTCGACGACGCACTGCACGAACCGCATATCCACGCCGCACGACTCTTCCGCACTACGCCCGACCTGTCCGCGCCGATCGGCGCCGATGCGGCCGCGCGCCCGGCTGCCGATGCGCTCGTGCTGATCGAAGGCAGCGACGCCGCCGTGACGCGTCGCGTGGCCACCGCGCTCGCCGGGCACGACGACGTGCGCACGTTCGACCTGCTGTGGCGCGCCGCTGCACCGCTGCAGGTTGCGCACCGCGCCGCCGAAGACGAACCGGCCGCCGCTGCCGCATTGCCTGCCTGAACCCTGAACGCCGCCCGCCTGCGCTCGCCGTACCGCACCCGCGCGCGGCCGGCACGCCGGCCCGGCGCTTACTCCCGTCATCCGTCACGACCTGCCCGATACCATGAGCACTCTCGCCCAGCCCGCCGCCCGCGCGCCCCGCCGCGTCCGCACCAGCCGACTCGCGACCGCGAGCATGATCGGCACGTCGCTCGAGTGGTACGACTTCACGATCTACAACACGCTCGCCGCGCTCGTTTTCAATCATCTGTTCTTCCCGTCGGTCGACCCGCTGGCCGGCACGATCCTCGCGTTCTCGACCTATGCGGTCGGCTACGTGTCGCGCCCGCTCGGCGGTTTCGTGTTCGGCAACCTCGGCGACCGCATCGGCCGCCGCGCGGTGCTGATGCTCACGCTCGTGCTGATGGGTGTGACGACCGCGTCGATGGGCGCGCTGCCGACCTATGCGCAAGCCGGCATCCTGAGCCCGATCCTGCTCGTCGCGCTGCGCTTCGTGCAGGGCGTCGCGCTTGGCGGCGAATGGGCCGGCGCGGTGCTGCTGTCGGTCGAGCATGGCGACCAGAAACGGCGCGGGCTGTCCGCGTCGTGGACGCAGATCGGCCCGTCGTTCGGCACGCTGCTCGGCACCGGGTGCATCGCGCTCGTGACGCTGTCGACCACGTCCGACAACTTCCTGTCGTGGGGCTGGCGCGTGCCGTTCGCGGCCAGCGCGCTGCTCGTCGTGTTCGGTTTCTGGCTGCGACGCGGCGTCGACGAAACGCCGCAGTTCGAGCAACTCGCCGAGTCGCACGCGACCGCCGAAGTGCCCGTCGCCGACGTGCTGAAGCATCACTGGAAGCGCCTGCTGATCGCGGGCGGCTCGCGGATCGGCTCGGATGTGCTGTATGCGCTGATCGTCGTGTTCACGCTCACCTACGTGACGACCGTGCTGCACCTGTCGCGCCCCGTCGCACTGACGGCCGTGATGATCGGCACGGCCTGCAACGCGCTCGCGGTGCCGTTCTTCGGCGCGCTGTCGGACCGCTTCGGCCGCCGGCCCGTATATCTCGCCGGCGCAGTTGCCGGCATCGTGTGGGCGTTCGTGTTCTTCGCGATGCTCGATTCGGCGCGCCCGGGTGCGATCGTCGCGGCGGTTGCGATCGGCCTCGTGATCCATGCGGTGATGTACGGCCCGCAGGGCGCGTTCGTGACCGAGCAGTTCCCGACCCGCGTGCGCTATGCCGGCTCGTCGCTCGCGTACACGCTCGCGGGCATCGTCGGCGGCGGCTTCGCGCCGCTCGTGATCGCCGCGCTGTTCCGGCAGACGGGCACGACGACAGCCGTGTCGCTGTACGTCACCGCCGCGCTCGTCGTCACGTCGATCGCGCTGCTCGCCGCGCGCGAAACCGCGCACCGGCCGCTCGAGGATTGAGCGCCGCCGCCAGCCGATTCCTCTCTTCGCACTTCAAACGGATCTCCGCATGCCAACCCTGTCGTTCAACGTGATTTCCCTGCAAGGCACGCCGGCCGCCGTCGACGTCGACATCCAGCGCGTCGTGATTGCCGGCTGGGCCGGCCGCGACCCGGCTGCGATCCAGGCGCATATCGACGAACTCGCGGCACTCGGCGTCGCGCCGCCGTCGACCACGCCGTGCTTCTACCGCGTGTCGTCCGCGCTGCTCACGCAGGCGCCGTCGATCGGCGTGCTCGGCGCGCGTTCGGGCGGCGAAATCGAATGCGTGCTGGTCGACAGCCCGGCCGGCACGCTGATCACGGTCGGGTCCGATCATACGGATCGCGAAGTCGAAGCGTATGGTGTCGCGGTGTCGAAACAGGTATGCGCGAAGCCGCTCGGCCGCGACGCGTGGCTTTACGCGGAAGTAGCGGATCACTGGGATGCGATCGAGATGCGTGCTTGGCTGATTTCGCGCGATGGCGAACGGTCGGCATATCAGCACGGCGCGGTCAGCGGCCTGCTTGTGCCCGAGGTGCTGTGGCAGCGTTTCGACGACCGCCGCACGATGCCCGCGCGCTGCGCGATGTATGGCGGCACGGTCGCCGTGCATGGCGCGATCGCGGCGATGGGCGACGGCGATGTGTTCGAGATGGAACTGCACGATCCGGTGCTCGGGCGCAGCCTTCGGCACCGGTATGCGGTCGAGGTGCTGCCGGTCGTGGCGTAACGGGCAGCAGGAAACCGCACGGGACGCGGGCGCGGCGGCTTTCGGTCGGCGCGCCTGTTCTACCGGTATGATTCGAAGCAGTGGTAATCCGGAAAATTGAATTGCGAGTTGCCGCAGTACAGTACGCCGGCCAGGTTGGTGCACCCGCTCAACGTGAACATGATTGCCCCCGCAACCGACACTTTCCATCCGAAATACCCCATCGCGCCCCCCGTTTTCGCCGTCTCGGCATTGACCGACATGATGCGCATCGGACATGCGCGGGTATGTGGAGAATTGTTGTTCCGCGAGTGCGGTGGTTCGCCGTGACGCGTTTCGGGCGCAGCCCGTGACCGGCCGCGGCTCATTTGAGACACCCCAGCCCCGCCAGCGTCGCCTCCACTGCCGTATCGAGCGGCGTCACCGGCTCGCGGCCGAGCACTGCGGTCAGCCGCGTGTTGTCGAGCCGGATCGGCTCGCGCCACAGGTAGCGCATCTCGAGCAATTCGCGCAGCGTCGTGACGAACGGCGCCGCGGCCCACACGAACCACCAGGGGAACTTGCGCACCGTCGGCCGCAGCCCGTGCCGCTGAGCGACGCGGCGCACGGCCTCCGCCATCTGCGAGCCATCCTCGTCCCAATGCCCGCCGAGGTGAAAGCGCGCGAACGGTTCCAGCGTGTCGCGCCGCTCGATCAGCTCGACCATCGAGCGCGCGGCGTCCGGCACGTACGACCATTGATGCCCGATGCCGTCCCGCCCCGGTACGCTGATGGCCGCAACCGGCTGCCCGGCCTTGACGAACCCCGCCGCAAACCAGCTGTTGCCGGTGAGCTTCGGCCCGAAGAAATCGCCGGCACGCACGATGATCGTGCGAACGCCCTGCCCGGCCGCATCCTGCAGCCGGCGCTCCAGCTCGACGCGAATCGCGCCCTTGCGCGTCGACGGATGCTGCGGCGCATCTTCGACCAGCACCGGAAACGCGTCGGCGCCGTAGTTGTAGACGGTGCCCGGCAGCACGACGGTGGCCCGCTCCGCCTTCGCCGCCGCGATCGTGTTGTCGATCATCGGCAGCACCTGCCCGGCCCAGTTCCGGTAGCCCGGCGGATTCACCGCATGCACGATCACGCTGCAGCCGCGCGCGGCGCGGACGACCGCATCGCGATCCATCGCGTCGCCGCGCATCCAGGCAATGCCGTCGCGCTCCACGACCTCGGCGTCGAGCCCGCGCTTCAGCCCGCGCACCTTCCAGCCCGCATCGCGCAACTGCCGCGCGACTTCCCCGCCGATCCCGCCGCTCGCGCCGAGCACGAGTGCCTGTCGTTGCGTCCCGCCTGCGTGGGTCGTCATTGCCGCTCTCCTTGAATGAACCGTGATGACACGCATTCTGGCGCGCCGACGGCTAACAAGGAATTGCCGAATCCGATGGATCAGCTATACATTTATGTATGACCACCGATCTGAACTGGGAACGCTACCGGACCTTCCTCGCCGTGCTGACGGAAGGCTCGCTGTCCGGTGCGGCGCGCGCGCTCGGCATTACGCAGCCCACCGCCGGCCGCCACGTCGCGGCGCTCGAAGGCGCGTTCGGCCAGACGCTGTTCACGCGCTCGCCGTCGGGCCTGCTGCCGACCGAGGCGGCGCTTGCGCTGCGCGGCCACGCGGAAGCGCTGCGCAGCGCGGCCGCCGCGTTCGAGCGTGCGGCCGCGAGCCACGGCGCGGGCGTGCGCGGCATCGTGCGGATCTCGGCGAGCGACGTGATCGCCGTCGAGGTGCTGCCGCCGATGCTCGCGCAGTTGCGGCGCGACCATCCGGGGCTCGTCATCGAGCTGGTGCCGACCGACCGCATCCAGGATGTGCTGAAGCGCGAGGCCGACATCGCGGTCCGGATGGCGCCACCCTCGCAGGACGCGCTCGTCGCGCGGCGCGTCGGCGAAATCGAGGTCGGGCTGTATGCCCGCGACGACTATCTCGCGCACCACGGGGCGCCCGCGACGACCGACGCACTCGCGCATCACGCGCTGATCGGCTTCGATACGGTCACGCCGTTCATCCGCTCGGCGGGGCGCGGGATGCCGTCATGGAAGCGCGAAGCGTTCGCGCTGCGCACCGACAGCAACCTCGCGCAACTCGCGATGATCCGCGCCGGCTTCGGGATCGGCTTCTGCCAGAGCGGGCTCGCGAAACGCGACGCCCGGCTCGTGCGCGTGCTGCCTGACCGGCTCTCAATGCAGCTGGAAACCTGGGTCGTGATGCACGAGGACCTGCGGACGAGCCCGCGCTGCCGCGCGGTGTTCGATGCGCTGGCCGAAGGGCTGCGTGCGTATGTGAGCGGCGAAGCCGTCGAATAGCCGGTTCGCGACGGCCTGCGTGACCTGGACGAAGCGCGCGAGCGGCGCTATTCGTAGATTTTTCCGGCGAACAGGATGTCCGCCATACGCCGCCACGGATTGTCAGGCACGTCGTAGAAGCGCAGCCCTTCCTCCGACGCTTCGGCCCAGTCGACCATCGCGTCCAGGTACTCGCCGATCGAGTGGTTTTCCCAGCCAAGCGCGGCGCGGGAGTACGGCGACGGCGGCACGTCGGCCTCGAGCTGCCGCTCCTTGTTCCAGTCATGGCCGAGCACGCGCAGGAAGTGGATCAGCGAGCGCTCGTCGACCACGCGCTCCAGCGCATCCTGCAGTTTTGCGGCCATCTGGCGTTGCAGTTCGTCGTTCATTTTTAAGTTCCTTCGCGCGCCTCTCAGGTACGCGCCGCCGCGTGTCGTGCGGCCCGGTTTTACATCAGCAATTGCCGCGATAGCACCTCGCGCGCCTGCGTGACGGCTTCGCGTTCGCCCGGCATCGGCGGGGTCAGCGAAAACACCGCGTCGGGCAGCGGCGGCAACCGGAATTTCGCGCCGAGCCGCATCATGCCCTCGCCGATCGCCGACGCGCACAGGCAGCCCACACCGAGCCCCGCCGCCAGCATCGATTGCAACCCGGCCACCCCCGACGCGCTGTGCACGAGCCGGTACGGCATGTGCTGCTCGTCGAGCGAGCGCACCGCGACCTGATGCATCATGCAGTCGTCCGGCAGCAGCACGAGCGGCAGCGGCTCGGGCAATTGCTCGGCGAGCGCGGGCGATGCGACCCACGACAGCGGCTCGCGACGCAACACCCAGCGCGTATCGGCCGACGCCGGGCGGAAAGGCCCGCTCGACAGGTTCATCACCACGCCGAGATCGACCTGCCCGCGCGCGTGCGCCGTTTCGATCTCCGCGCTCTTCATCGCGCTGACGTGCAGGCTCAGTTGCGGGTAGCACTCCCGCAGCCGCGCGAGCAGGCCCGCGACTTCGTTGGTCCGGTAGTAATCGGTGATCGCGACGCGCAGCTCGCCCTTGATTGCCTGCCCGCGCACTTCGTCGAACGCGGCCTCGTTCAGCGCCACGATGCGCCGCGCGTGCTGCAGCAGCCGCGTGCCGGCCGGCGTCGGCTCGACCCCACGCTTGCTGCGCACGAACAGCGGCACGCCGGCGCGCGATTCGAGCTTGCGCACCTGCTCGCTGACCGTCGACTGCGACAGGTGCAGCAGCGGCGCGGCGGCCGTCAGGCTGCCGGCATCCGCAACCGCCGCGAAAGTGCGCAACTGATCCAGGTCGAAACCGCGCATCGCCATCCTCTATCCATCGAATAACCCGATGAATGCTACCACCAATTCCCGCTTTTCCGATTCATTGCCACCACCCAGAATGGGGGTCAATCGCCCGCCCACGGCGGAACCGGCGCACCAGGCGTCGCGTCCTGCGTGAATGTGGCACCCATTCCTTCGGACTTGCTTCCATGACGAACGACACCCTTGCTCCCTGCGCGCCGGCCGGCACGGCCGCCGCGGCGACGCCGCGCAGCCACCATGGCTGGGCGCTGGTGGTCCTGCTGGTTGGCGCGATTTTGCCGCCGCTCGACTACTTCATTGTGAATCTCGCCTTACCGGCCATCCGCGACGGCATCGGCGCGCGCCCGGCCGAGCTGCAGCTCGTCGTGTCGGCGTACGCGTGCGCGAACGCGGTCGTGCAGATCACCGGCGGACGGCTCGGCGACCTGTACGGCCGCAAGCGCATGTTCATGATCGGGATGGCCGGCTTCGTCGTCGCGTCGACACTGTGCGGGCTTGCCGGCAGCGGCGCGGTGCTGGTCGGCGGCCGCGTGCTGCAGGGCCTGTTCGCCGCGATTCTCGCGCCGCAGGTGCTCGCGACGATCCGCAGCGTGTTCAGCCCGCAGGAGCAGGTGCGCGTGATGGGCTTCTACGGTTTCGTGTTCGGCCTCGCGGCCGTGATCGGCCAACTCGGCGGCGGTGCGCTGATCAGCCTGCATCCGTTCGGGCTCGGCTGGCGCGCGATCTTCCTCGTCAACCTGCCGATCGGCATCCTGGCGCTGATCGGCAGCTGGCGCTTCATCCCGGAAAGCCGGCCGCCGCGCGGCCAGCGCATCGACGTGCCGGGCATGGCCCTGCTGTCGCTGTTCCTGCTGATGCTCGTCTACCCGCTCACGCACGGGCGCGAGGCCGGCTGGCCGCTGTGGATGGTCGCGTGCCTCGTCGGCGCGCTGCCGATACTCGGCGCGCTGCTGGCGGTCGAGGCGCGCCGCCTCGCGAGCGGCCACGATCCGCTGCTCGACGTGCGCCTGCTCCGTCACCCCGTCGTCGCGCTCGGGCTCATGCTGGCGTTCCTGTTCTATACGCTGAGCGCGTTCTTCCTGAGCTACGGGATCTACCTGCAGGGCTGCCTGAACTGGTCGCCGCTCGCGTCGGGGCTCGCGATCCTGCCGCTCGGGCTCGGCTTCCTGTCGAGCCCGCTGCTGATGCCGCGACTCGTCGAACGGTTCGGCGGCTATCGCGTGCTCACGCTCGGTTTCGCGATGCTCGCCGCCGGCGTCGCGACGGCCGCCGCGCTGGCCGGTGCAGCCGCGTCGGGCGCCGGCTTCTACGCAGGGATCGCGGCGATCGGGATCGGCCAGGGCCTCGTGCTGCCGTCGGTCGTGCGGATCGTGCTCGCGGAAGTCGATACTGCGCGCGCGGGCTTGGCATCCGGCATGGTCACCGCGATGCTGCAGATCGGCGCGGCCGTCGGCGCGGCCACGCTCGGCGGCATGTTCTTCGCCCGGCTCGGCGCGCATCCGGCCGCGCTCGATTATGTGCAGGGCTTCAGGACGTCGATGTTCGCGCTGACGGCCGTGTTGCTCGTGTGCGTCGCGCTGTCGGCCATGCTCGGGCCGCTGCATCGGCGGCTGCACGCAGGCACGTAAGCGGGACGGGAATCGCGGCGCAGGCAGGGTCCGACGCGCAAACGGTGCAGATGCGGCCGCTCGCCCGCACCCGGCTCACGCGTGATGCTTGCGCTGCGCCTGGCGCGCTTCCCATTCGGCCAGTTCGACGCGATAGCGCGCGAGTGCTTCGTCGTAGAGATCGAAGACACACGGCGAACAGCCGCTGTTGCAGCAGTCTTCCAGTTCGGGTTGGATGGGCGGGGTCGGACGCGGATCGTCGACGGGCGATTCCGGAGAGGCAGTGTTGGGCACGGCGAAAATCGAATGAAGAGACGCGTTCAGTATACGCGGAGCCGCACGGCATGCGGGCCGCGCGGGCCGCGCCATGCTGCGTCATATTCCCAGTATCGTCACCTGGTCGTGGCGAATCCGCACCTCGCGCGTCCATGCGTCGATTTCGGCGATGACCTCTGCAAGCTCGGCGCAGCTCGCGTCCAGACGGTCGACGAATGCCTGCCGCGAATCGTGGAACACGAAGCCGAGCCGGTCGAGTGCCGCCGTACGCCGCGCGGCGTCGCCAAGCAATCTGCGCGTGTCGTCCAGTTCGTCGATGATCCGAAGCCAGTCCGGCATACCGATGCCGTTGAACGCGTAATGATCGTAGTCCGGGATCTGTCGCTCGCTTGCCGCTTCGAACAGGCCGAAGACTTCCTCCCTGAAAAACAGCGAGCCCTCGTTCCAGCACTTGCGCGCATACGGCCCGCCCATGAGCTCGATGTAGGCGGTGTCCTCGATTTCTGCAAGATCCCTGATGATCCGGATATCGTCCATGAGGTGTCGTCGTTACCGCCGTGGCGTCGCTCACGCTTCACCGGGCGCTGATCCATAATGGCGCGATTGTCGGTGAACCCGGCGACGCTGTCGATGTCTCGCTTCCATTGCATTTCCGGCCGGCGCTCGGCCTTGCTCCATCGCGACGCCCGCCGCCAAACCTGCCGCCGCATCCGCCTCATCGCCCCACAGGAGCCGCACGATGGCTGAAGCAGTGAACCCACCGGAAGTCTGGGCGCCGTTCGGCGCGTTCTCGATGGCCGTGATCCAGGGCGACGGCCGGATCGTGCATCTGAAGGGACAGGTCGCGCTCGACCGCGACGGGCAGGTTGTCGGCCACGGCGACATGCGCGCCCAGGTACGCCAGACGCTCGACAACATCCGCGACGTACTGGCCGCGATGGGTGGACAGATGCAGGACGTGATCTCGCTCGTGCACTACGCGACCGACATCGACGCGTTCATGCAGGCGGGCGATATCCGCAAGCGGTATTTCGCCGAGCCCTATCCCGTGACGACGACCGTTCAGGTCGAGCGTCTCTACCATCCCGACCTGCTGATCGAGATCACGGCCGTCGCCGAGATTCCGCTTGCGCGGTTTCGTCGGCCCGCCTCGCGCGCATGAAGCTCGGCAGCCCCGTACAGAAGCGCGCGCCGGCCGCGGCATTCCCGACCGGTGCGCGTGCTCGCCTCCCACGCAATTACTTCGCCTGCGCGCCCGGTTTCACGGCACCCTGCTTGTCCGCCAGCGGCTGCCATGCGGCGCCGAGCGAATACCAGTCGACGCGGCGCGTGAGCGTCATGATGCCGGCGAGGATCGCGAACAGCAGCAGCGAACCGAGCATCAGCGCATTGTCTTCCGACAGCAGCAGCCCGTAGAGCGCCGCGTACAGCATCGCGAGCAGCGCCGTGAACGTCGCGCCGCGCTTCACGCTGTGCAGCACGAACGACAGGTAGAAGCCGAGCAGTCCGATGCATGCGGCGCTCGCCGCGAGATACGCATAGCCGAACGCGATGTGCTCGGACAGGCTCAGCAGCAGCAGGAAGAACAGCGCGAGCGACAGGCCGACCAGCGTGTACTGGATCGGGTGAATGCGCAGCCGCTTCACGAGCTCGTACATGAAGAAGCTCGCGAACGTGAGCATCACGAACAGTGCACCGTACTTCGTCGCGCGCTCCGCCTGCAGATAGACGTTCACGGGTTCGATCAACGACACCGACGCCATCTCGATCTCGTCACCGCCGTTGCCGGACGCCACCTGCTCGCGCGCCTTCGTGTTGAACGACGTCACGTGCCAGTTGCTCGTGAAGCCGTGCGCATCGATCGTGCGCTCCGCCGGCAGGAACTCGCCGCCGAAGCTCGGATGCGGCCATGTCGACTTCAACGAAAAGTCGTTCTGGTCACCCACCGGTGCAAACGCGACGGATTCCGCACCCGCCAGCGGCAGGCCAATGCTGAACGGCACGACCGCCGCCCCTGCGTTTGCGTCCAGCAACGCCGCGAGATCGACGTTCGCGTGCACGCCCTGGCGCAGGCTGTCGAGCCGCGTGCCCTGCTCCACATCGAGCGGCTTGCCGCCGATGCGCAGGTCGGGTTGCGCCTTCAGCCCGCGAAGATCGCCGATGCCGAGCGCGACATACGCGCCGTCGATCTTGAAGCTCACGTGGCCGTCGGCCTGCGGCAGCTTCTTCACGTCAGGCAGCGGCAGCGTGCCCGTCATCCGGCTGTCGAGCCCGTACACCAGCGCCTTGTGGATGCCGCGATAGCGCACGCTGACCGACAGCGTGCCGTCGACGCTCAGCGTCTTCGGAAACACGAGCAGGCGTTTCGTCTCGCTCCTCAGGCTCGTCTTCGCCTTGCCGCCGGCCGGCGAGTCGTCGCGCACGCGCGTGACTTCCGTGTAACGCACGACGAGCACCGGCCCCGTCACCGACTGCGGGCCCGCGTAGCTCGCCCAGATGCTCTGCAGCGCACTCTGCCGATAGTCGGCGCGTTCCCGCACGATGCTCTGGACCATCTGCAGCGGGATCAGGATCGCCAGCGCGAGAAACGCGGTGATCACGGACTTGAACAACAGGACTCGATTCATTGCTGACGGATACCGAAGTGGAAGGTGCGGTCAGCATGAGCGGCCCCGGTGAAGGGCGATTGAAGCCGGTGTGAAGCGAATGTGTGGCGAACGTGAAGCGCGCTCAGCCGGCCGCCGGCAGCGTGAGCGTCGCGCACGCTCCGCCTTCGTCACGGTTCGCGAGCGCGACCTGGCCGCGGTGCAGCATCGCGACTTCGCGGACGAAGCACAGCCCGAGGCCCGTGCTGCGATCCTGCCCGTCGGGGCGCGGCAGCGAATAGAAGCGCTCGAACACGCGCGCGAGCGCGTAGTCGGGCACGCCGGGGCCGTCGTCGTCGACGCGCACGACAGCGACGTGCGCTCTGCCCACCGGCTGCCGTTCGAGCGCGATCCGGATCGTGCTGCCTTGCGGCGCGAAATCCAGCGCGTTGTCGAGCAGGTTGCCGAGCGCCTGGCGCAGCAGGAACGGATCGCCTTCGACGATGGCAGGATCGACCGCATCGTTCGCGTCGATCCGCAGGCTCACGCCGCGCTGCCGCGCGCGCGGTTCGAGATCGTCGACGAGCTGTTCGAGCACCGGCCGCAACGCGACCGGTTCGTGCACCGACAGGCGCTGCTTCTGCTCGACCTCGGCCAGCGCGAGCAGCTTGCGGATCATCTGTTCGAGGCGGCCGGCCTGGCGACGGATGTTCTCGGTGAAGCGCCGGCGGTTCGCGACCGGCATGTCTTCCTGAAGCAGTTCGGCCGCGCCGCTGATCGCGGCCAGCGGGCTCTTCATCTCGTGCGTGAGCGTGTGGATGTAGGTTTCGACGTACTGCCGGTCCTCCAGCCGCTGATGCATGCTCTCCACCGCGCGCCCGAGCTCGGCCAGTTCGTTCGCGCCCTGCAGCGGCATCGCCGCGCGCTCGCCGGCCGCGATCGCACGCGCATAGCGCTGCAGGCGCCGCAGCCCGAGCACCAGCCACCACGTGCACGCCACGCCGATCAGGATCGCGCCGCCCATCAGCAACGCGCCGTACAGCATGATCTTGCGCTGGCTGCGCGCGATGAACGGCGCGACCGTCTGGTTCGGCTTCGCGATCGTCAGCACGCCGATGATCTCGTTGCCGCGCCGGATCGGCGCCGCGACGTGCATCACGGTACTGCTGTCGTCGTTCGGATCGCTGCGCGTGCTGCGCGCGCCGTATTCGCCGCGCAGCGTCCGGTACACGTCGTTCCAGCGCGAATAGTCCTGGCCGACCGCGCTGCCGGACGAGTCGTAGCGCACGATGCCGTGCGCGTCGGTGATGTAGAGGCGGTAGCCGATCGCGTTCTTCTGGATGCCCCATACGTTCGCGCTGACCGGACGCTCGCGCAGTTTTCCGAGCTGACGTGCGAACGCGCCGTCGGCGATATGCCCGTGCGCCATGTCGTCGGCGGCCAGCGTCGCGAGTACCTGCGCGGTATCGACGAGCGTGTCCTCCATCGCCTCGCGCACGCCGGGCTTCACCTCCTGCACGAATACGCGCAGCGTGATCAGCGCAGCGAGACCGACGATCAGGAAGAAACCGAAGAAGATGCGCAGGCCGATATGCATGGGCGGTGCCGGTCGTTACGGTTGCAGCGAATAACCCATTCCGCGATGCGTACGGATCGGGTCGCGCTCGGGATCGATCGCGCGCAGCTTGGCGCGCAATGTCTTGACGTGCGTGTCGACCGTGCGGTCGGCCGAATCGAATGCCTCGTGCCACACGAGGTCCATCAGCTGTTCGCGCGAATAGATGCGCCCCGGATGCCGGACCAGCAGCGCCAGCAGGCCGAATTCGTAGCGCGTGAGATCCAGCGCGTGGCCGTGCCACGATACGCGCGCGCCGTCGGTGTCTAGCGTGAAACCCGGTGCGATCGTTTCGGCCGGCGATGCCGCCGGCGCAGGTGCAGGCGCCGGTCCCGGCGCGGCCGTGCGGTAGAAGCGGCGCAGGATCACACGCACCCGCGCCGCCAGCTCGCGCGGCGAGAACGGCTTGACCACGTAGTCGTCGGCGCCGATTTCGAGCCCGACGATCCGGTCGATCTCGTCGTGCCGCGCGGTCAGGAAGATCACCGGAATGTCGGTGAACGTGCGCAGCCGCCGGCACACCTCGAAGCCGCTGAGGTCCGGCAGGCCGACGTCGAGCACCACGAGATCGAAACGCGTGTCGCGCAGGTGGTCGAGCGCCGCCTGCCCGAGCGTGCAGTGGACGGTTTGCATGCCGTCGGTGCCGAGGGCGTAGACGATCGTGTCCGCGATCGCCATTTCATCTTCGACGATCAGGATATTGGGCTGATTCATGGTCTCGGGTTCGGGTCGCACAATCCGGTGCGACATTGTACGCACGGCAGGACCCGGCCAGCCCCTCCCCGGCGCGTTACGCGACGCGGCCGTTCACCGGAATCGACGCGCCGGTGATCGCCTGCGCGTCGGCCGACAGCAGGAACCCGATCGTCGCCGCGATCTGTTCCGGCCGCACCCAGCGCGAGAAATCGGCATCGGGCATGTCCGCGCGGTTCGGCGGCGTGTCGATGATGCTCGGCAGGATCGCGTTCACCGTCACGCCGCGGTCGAGCAGTTCGGCTGCCAGCGCCTCGGTGAGCCGCGCGACGCCGGCCTTCGCGGCCGCATACGCGCCCATGCCCGCGCCGGCCTTGAACGCCGCGCCCGCGCCGATATTGACGACGCGGCCGGCCGGGCTCGCCAGCAGGTACGGCAGCGCGGCCTTCGACGCGTTCAGAGCGGTCTTCACGTTCAGGTCGTACATGCGGTCCCACGTGGCCGCATCGCCGTCGGCGATCGTCTGCCATACGAATGCGCCGGCGATGTTCAGCAGTGCGTCGACCCGGCCGAACGCGCGGTTGACCGATTCGAGCGCCTGCACCGCGGCCTGCGGGTCGACGAGATCGATGCCGCCGACGCGCAGCGCGTCGGCCGGCACGCCGGGCAGCGCCTGTGCATCGGGCGCCGCGCCGCGGCCGATCAGCGCGACGCGTGCGCCGCGCTCGCCGAGCCATGCGGCCGTCGCGACGCCCAGATGGCCGAATCCGCCGGTGATCGCGACTGCCTTGCCTTTCAGATCGTGTTCCATCGATGAGTTCTCCTGGATCGAGGGTAGTTTGACGAAGTTGCGACAGCGTAGCGCCGTTCACGCATCCGTGCGCACGGCGACGAGGCTGAAGCGACGCAATTCGTTCGTCGTTTCGCGCCGGTTGCCCGGCCGCCAGCCCGGCGGCAGCATCACGAAACGGATCGCGGCCCACCCGTCGCGGGCCGTCACGACGTCGCGAGCCAGGCTCGCCCGGCGCTCGAGCGCGACGACGAACGAGTTGCGCAAACACGTCGGCGGACGACCGCGCCATGCAGCGCCCGGCAAGCGCGGACGCGGGCGGCCGGGCATAATGCGCGAGGCCCGTCCGGCGCGGCGCGCGCGCCCCGACTCGAATCCTGAATCCCGACCCGTCAATTCCATGCAAGTAATCGTCGTAGGAACCGGCAAGCTCGCCAACGAACTGCTCAATGCGCACAAGCTCGACCCGGCGACCTGTCGCGTGATGCCCTGGTCGGACAGCATGCAAGACGACGCAACGCGTAGCGACGCCCGACATAGCGACGCCCGATCGATCGTCGTGCACGCCGGTTCCGGCCGCGAACTTCCCGCCGCGATCGCGTTCTGCCGGGCCACCGCGTCGCCGCTCGTCGAGTTGTCCACCGGCTCCGACCTCGAAACCGCATCGCATGACTTCCCGGTCGTGCTCTGCCCGAACACCAACATCCTGATGCTCAAGTTCATGAGCATGCTGGAAACGAGCGGCCACCTGTTCCGCGATTGCGAGATCAGCCTGGCGGAATCGCATCAGGCCGGCAAGACTTCCGTCCCCGGTACGGCCGTCGGCATCGGCCAATCGCTCGGCGTACCGCCGGAGGACATCCGCTCCGTGCGCGACCCGGACGTGCAGCGCAGCGAATTCGGCATCCCCGACGATCAGCTCGGCCGCCATGCGGTGCACCGGATCCGCATCGACGACGGCGCATGCAGCCTGCAGTTCGAATCGCGCGTGGTCGGCGCGGCGCCCTATGCGGATGGCGTATCGCGCATCGTCGAAGCCGTCCGGCAGCACGATCTCGAGAACCGCCGCTATTCGATCGTCGAATTCATCCGCAACGGCTGGCTGTAATCGAGACGGCGTGCGGGCCGGCGACGGCGCGGCTCGCCACGACGCGCGCCACGACATGCCGGCCACACCGTTACCGCAACGGCTGCTCGCGCCGGTTCGCGTCCTCCGTTACGCGTCCCCCAGCACCGCCCCGCTCTCCGGCAAGGTCGCGCCGCCGTCGACGACGATCGTCTGCCCCGTGATGTACGCCGCGTCGGCCGATGCGAGAAACAGCATCGCGTTCGCGATGTCCTCCGGCTCGCCCATCCGCGCGAGCGGAATGTCGCGCGCGATCTGCGCCGCGACCGACGCGCCGCCGAGATTGCCGGCCGCCGGCGTGCGGATCATCCCCGGCTCGACGCCGTTGACCGTCACGTTGCGGCGCGCGAGTTCCAGTGCCGCCGCGCGAATGAAGCCGTTCACGCCGGCCTTCGACGCCGCGTAATGCGCGAGCCCCGGATAGACGACGCGCGGCCCCGTCACCGACGACGTGACGAGCAGCCGCCCGGCCCCCGCGCGCTCGAATGCCGGCAACGCGGCCTGCGCGAGCCAGAACAGCGCCGACAGGTTGACCGACAGCGTTCGCTCGAGCGTCGGCTCGTCGATCTGCGCAAACGGCGTCAGCGGAAAATACGCGGCGTTATGAACGACGACGTCGAGCCGGCCGCCGTCGCGCTCGACGGCCGCGACGAGCGCGCCCAGTTCGTCGCGGCTGGCTGCGTCGACCCGGTACGCGCGCGCAGCGCCGCCCGCACTGGCCAGCGCGTCGGCCTGCGCGGCGGCCGCGTCGCCGTTCAGGTCGGCCACGGCGACGAACGCATCGGACTCCGCGAAACGACGCGCGATCGCCGCGCCGATCCCCTGTGCGGCACCCGTGACGAGCACGACACGCCCGCTGAAATCCGCACGCAGGCGGCCGCTGCCCGGCACGGCATTCATCGCTGCGCCTCGCCGCCGAGCGGATGCACGGTTTCGTTCAGCACCTGCGCGTAGGCGCCGATCTGGAAGTTCGACAGCGACCCGAAATCGCCGCCCTTGTAGCCGAAGATCTTGCCGTCGGTCTTGCGCTGCGCAAGGTCGATCAGGACGACGCCCAGCGTCGGCACCACCTTTTCGCTCCACACGAACAGATACAGTTCATCGGCGATCCTGAAGTAATGACAGCGGTCGACATCGGCCAGCCCGCCCTCGACACCCTGCAGGCACTGCCACGCATAGAAATTCTCGTTCAGGTAGATGTGCTCGTAGCATTCGGTCGGGCTGTAGCGGTACATCGTCCGCTTGCCGATCAGCTCGCGCGTGGGCGCATGCAGCGGCCCCGGCTGCGCGTGGCCGCCGAGCGTGCCGTGCCGGAATTCCGCATCGACGGCCGTCAGCGGCAAGCCGCGCGCGACGCGCGTGAATGCGTCGATGCGCGTGTCGGCTTCGGTCGGCAGCACGCCGACGACCGACGTCCACACGCCATGATCGAGATCGATCACGAGACTGACCGACGTCGCGCGGGCAGCCGTGTCGATATAGTCGACAAAGTACAGCCCGTCGCGCAGCCGCGTCACGCGGCACGGCTCGCGACCGCCCGTGTCGGTCGCCGCATCGCGCCACCGCAGCGCGCCCGGCTCGAACGAATAGACGCGCCATGCGCCCGATGCGTCGCCGAGCGCCAGCGTGCGCCCGGCCAGTGCGTCGACCGACGCGAGGATGTTCGCTTCCGGCGCGAAGCCGTCTGCCAGCGCGCCAACCTGAATGAATACCGGATCCTGTCGTTCCACCTGCCGTCTCCCGCGCAGCTTCAGGCCCGGCGGGCCATGTACGCTGCAGATGTGCACATGGTGCGGGCTGCGCGCGCCGCGCGGTATCCGCCAAAAGGATGAAGGGCGCGTGGCAACGGAACGCGCTAAAGTGCACGTGATCCGCGCCGCAACCGGCGCGAGGAGCGCACATGCACCGTGTCACCCACTACCGACGCACCGGCGAAGGCATCGAGGCGATCAGCCTCGAATCCGACCGCGCGTTTCCGCGCCACGCGCACGACGAATTCGGGGTCGGCGTGATCGTCAGCGGCGCGCACCGGTCCTGGAGCGGCCGCGGGCAGGTCGACGCGCTGGCCGGCGACGCGATCATGGTCAACCCGGGCGAAATGCACGACGGTTCGCCGATCGATGCCGGCACGGGCCGGCGCTGGCGGATGCTGTACCTCGCACCCGCGCTGGTCGCGGGCGTCGCGGCGGAAGAAGGCCTCGCCGGTGTCGAGCTGGCGCACCCGGCCGTGCGCGACGCACGGCTCGCCGCCGCCGTCGGCCGGCTGCATGCCCGCATCGTCGCGGGGGAATCCCGTCCGCTCGCCCGCGACGAGGCGCTCGTGATGCTCGTCGCCGGGTTGCTCGCACGGCATGCGAACCGCGCGCTGCCGGCGTCCGGCGTCGCACCGGCGATCCGTGTCGCCCGGGAGCGGCTCGACGCGGCGCCGGCCGCACCCGTTTCGCTCGCCGAGCTGGCCGGCCTCAGCGGCGTGAGCCGCTTCCAGCTGCTGCGCGGTTTTGCGCGCGAGCTCGGCATTACGCCGCATGCGTACCTGATCCAGTCGCGCGCCCGGCTGGCGCGTGCGCTGCTCGCCAGCGGAATGCCGATCGCGGACGCCGCGGCCGAAGCCGGTTTTGCCGACCAGAGCCACCTGACGCGCGCGTTCGCGCGCCAGTTCGGGATCACGCCGGGGCGGTTTACGCAGGCGGTTTGACGCGTCTGCTGCCGGCGCATGAGCATCCGCGGGCACCGCATCGCAGTCGATGGTCGTTGGCACTACTGCCGCAACCGTTCCCCATACGGCCAGCGCACGCACCGCATTCAACGCCCCCGCCCCGCTGCAATTTCGTTCAAGACGCACGTTGCCGCCGTACGCGACGATGCGGCGCATGAAGACACGACTGATTGGCTATCTCTATCTCGCCGCCGCGATGGCAGGCGTCGGCAGCACCGTCATCGCGAGCCGTCTCGCGGCCGGCGGCCTGCCACCGTTCGCGGCCACCGCGTTGCGCTTCCTGATCGCGACGCCGCTGCTGTTCGCGCTGATGCGCGCGCAGCGCATGCGCTGGCCGCGCGTTTCCACGCGCGACGCCGTCTTGCTTGTCGTCCAGGCCGCTGCGGGCGGCGTCGGCTATACGGTGCTGCTGATCAGCGGCACGAAGCTGTCGTCGCCGCTCGACGCCGGCGTGATGCTCGGCACGCTGCCGGCCATGTCGACGCTGATCGCGGCCGTCGTGCTGCGCGAGCGGCAGACGCCGCGCGACTGGGTGGCCGCCGCGCTCGCCACGGCCGGCGTGCTGCTCGTCACGTTCGCACCCGGCCACGCGATGCCGTCGCTCCAGACGCTTGCCGGCGATGCGCTGGTGCTGGCCGCCGTCGCGTGCGAAGCCGTTTTCATCCTGCTCAACCGGCGGCTTGCCGCGCCGCTGCCGCCCCTCGCGCTGTCCACCGCGATGTCGGGCCTCGGCTTCGTGCTCGCGCTCGTGCCGGCCGCATTCGAATGGCGCGCGGTCGCAAACGGCTGGACCGTCGGCGCAGTATCGGCAATCGCCTACTACGCGCTGGTGCCGACCGTGCTCGGCTACCTGTGCTGGTACGCCGGTTCGGCTCGCACGAGCGGCACCGAGGCCGCGCTGTTCACGGCGGTCGCACCGGTCTCGGCCGTGCTGTTCGCGGTCGCGCTGCTCGGTGAAACGCTGAACGGCACGCGAGTCGCCGGCATCGCGCTCGTCGTCGCGGGCATGCTCGTCGGCGCGACGCGGCGGCGCGAGCGGCTCGCCGACGCGAACGATGCCCGGCCGGCCAGCCCCTCGCGCGCCACCGCGCAAACCACCGCGGACTGACCCGCGGTCAGCGCGGGATCGCGGCAACGGCGGCCATTCTCTCCCGTGACATGGCCCGTCACCCGTGCGCCACGGCGGCTGTAGGAATGTGTCCGGGTGCTGCAAACCGATTGCGCATGACTCCGCAAGATGCAATATTCGCGTGGCCGGAACCTTTGACAACCATCGAACGACAATCCGCCACGCAATGAACAGGAAGGAAGCCAAGACAAGAATCGCGGTGCTGCTCTCCGCAGGCACGCGAAAGGCCGACGCGCTCGCCGAACTGTCGGGACAAGGGCTCAAGGATCGCGTGCTCGCGCAGCTGATCGCGTCGCGCCCCGATCCCGAGCGCTGCCGCAAGAACAAGGTGCACGTCCGGATCCTGGTCGCGCTCGGTATCGCCCAACTGGCGATCAGCCTCATCCTCGCGTATTACTTCTTCGCGAGCGGCGCCGGCACCGGCCTCGTGGCCGTGTTCCTCGTGTTGACCGTGCCGCTGTCGCTGCTGTTCATCTGGGGCTTCGCAACCCATCGCGTCGGCGCCTATCACGCGTTCATCGTGTTGTCGCTGCTGCAATTGCCGAAGACCGTCGCCGAGCTCGGACGCGATCCGTCGACCGCACTGCCGAGCCTCGCGATCACGGCCCTGCTGGTGGGCTACGTCTGGTACGTGCGCAACCGGATGTTCCCCGACTACGGCTGGTTCACGCCGCGCAAGGTCGAAGGCCGCTACGCGTTCGTCGAACACGCCTGACGCCACCGGCGTCGGCACCGGCCGAAAAAAAGGCGCCGGGCCGCCCCGCAATCGCGGGACGGCCCGGCGCCTTCTGCATGCCGGAACCGGTCGGCTTACTTGGCCTTCTCAGCCGAATCGCTGATCGCCTGGCCGCCCTTCGAAATGTCCTGGCCCATGCCGGCGACCGTGTTGCAACCGGCGAGCGCGGCGGTCACCACCAGCAGCATTGCAGCAATCGTACGCGTCATTCTCATTCTCCTTCGAATCAACAAGCCCGACCGGGCGAATTGTTAGCGGCATGGCGCCCGGCACCATACCGGGCACGGGGCCTGACCTGATTATACGGAGACGGACGCCACGCGCCAGTACAACCCGCCGCGCGTTCCATGCCCCGCACTGCCGTTCGCGCAAATTTTCCTTGACTTCGTTGCGCCAGGAATTAATATACGCATCGCGTATATTTTCCGCCAGGAGCCGCCGATGACCGTTCCCCAGCAAGCCTTCCTCCGCGACGCGATGCGCCGCCTCAACATGACCCGCGAAGCGTTCGCCAATCGCATCGGCGTCAGCCGGCGCGCACTGGATACGTGGCTGCTGCCCGATGACTCGCAGGAATCGCGCGGGATGCCCGAGATCGTCGAGCGCTTTGTTTCGGAAATCGTCGAGCGCTCGGCGCCGGACGGCGGAGACTATACGCAAAGCGTAGACAAACAGGAGCTCTCGAAGCAGTTCCTGTTCGAAGGCAAGCCGCAATTGATCTCGGTCGACCAGTTCTCGCGCGAATCGGTCGAGGCGCTGTTCCGCGTGGCCGACGTGATGCAGCCGATCGCGCGGCGCCACAAGATCTCGCGCGTGCTGGAAGGCGCGGTGCTCGGCAACCTGTTCTTCGAAGCCAGCACGCGCACCCGCGTGTCGTTCGGCGCGGCCTTCTGCCGGCTCGGCGGCTCGGTGTGCGACACGACGGGCTTCACGTTCTCGTCGATGGCCAAGGGCGAATCGATCTACGACACGAGCCGCGTGATGGCCGGTTACGTCGACGCACTCGTGATCCGCCATCCGGAGAAAGGCTCGGTGGCCGAGTTCGCGCGTGCAACCAACCTGCCCGTGATCAACGGCGGCGACGGCCCCGGCGAACATCCGAGCCAGGCGTTGCTCGATCTCTATACGATCCAGCGCGAGTTTTCGCGGCTCGGCAAGATCGTCGACGGCGCGCACATCGCGCTGGTCGGCGACCTCAAATACGGCCGCACCGTGCACTCGCTCGTCAAGCTGCTCGCGCTGTACCGCGGGCTGAAGTTCACGCTCGTGTCGCCGCCGACGCTCGAGATGCCGGCATACATCGTCGACCAGATCGCGACGAACGGCCATGTGATCGAGCAGACGACCGACCTCGCGGCCGGGCTGCGCGGCGCGGACGTCGTCTATGCGACGCGGATCCAGAAGGAGCGCTTCACCGACGAGTCGTTCGAAGGCTATACACCGGATTTCCAGATCAACCAGGCACTCGTCGACTCGGTGTGCAAACCCGACACGCTGATCATGCACCCGCTGCCGCGTGACAGCCGGCCCGGTGCGAACGACCTGTCGGTCGACCTGAACCGCGACCCGCGCCTGGCCATCTTCCGCCAGACCGACAACGGCATTCCGGTGCGGATGGCAATCTTCGCGATCCTGCTCGGGGTCGAGAATCTCGTCCAGCACTCGATGCGCGATGCGACGTGGCGCCCGCCTGCATACCTCGGGCCGGAGGACGCAGTGTTCCACGGGATCGACTAACCTGCGGCCGGTGTTGCGCGCCTGAACGCGAGATTGCTTCGGTTCAAGGGCCGCACGCAGACGTAACGCACCCAGCGCGCCGGCTTGCACGGCGCGTTGTCATTTTCGGTGCCGGTAGCGTGGCGGCGGCCGACCCGGCGTCAGCTGGCCCAAGGGTCGATCACACGCAGGCCCGCTGCCTCGAAGGGCGCGACGTCGCGCGTGGCCACGACCAAGCCGTTCGCGGCGGCGGTTGCAGCGATGAAGCCATCGGCCGACGCCATCGCATTGCCGACCGCACGCGCCTTCGCACGAAGGCTCGCGTACGCCTTGCTGGCCGCATCGTCGAACGGCAAAATCCGGCCGCGAAACAGCGGCACGACGCGCTGCTCGATACTTTGCTCGAGCCAGTCACGCCGGCGTCCGTCCGGCAACGCCGCCACGCCGAAGCGCATTTCCGCCAGACTGATCGCGGCAAGAAACAGCGTCTCGACGTTCTGCGCGTCGAGCCATTCGATCACGGTCGCGTTCGGTTCGCGCCGCAGCGGCTCGGAAATGACGTTGGTATCGACGAGGATCATTCGAAGCTCATCGGATCGGTTGACGATGTATCGCGCCGAACGTCGAAATCGATGCCGCCCGCCTCCCGCCCGATTTCAGCCAGCAGCGTCCCGAGCCTGGGCCGGCCGCCGGGCCGAACAGCTTGCTCGAGAATGTCTCTCACCTCGGCCTCGGTACTGCGGCCATGTTGCGCGGCCCGGATTCGAAGCGCGCGATGCACTTCGTCGGGCAAATTTCGAACCGTGATCACGGGCATGATGCGCCTCACTACATTTGCTTGCAATGCAGTCATACTAACACCTTGCTGTCATTTGAGCCGAATGGAGATTCGACCACTGTAAGCCGTCCGCCACGCCCGTCCCATTCGGCCATTCGGCCATCCCGCCCGCCCCGCCAACCCTCAAAACCCCTCCGCAACATTCGTCAACAATTACCTTACAAACATAAACACGAACGCTTCTCATTCAACAAGAAATTACATAGAATGCCGCCTGAAAACAAATCGTAATAATTCCCGGCGGTATGCACATTTCTGCAGCGCACCGTCTCCGGGGCCACATCGCGAGGTCGAACGCATCATGAAGTCCCGTTCCGACGAGCTGAAGCTCGGTAAATTCACCACCCTGTGCAGCGTGCTCGCCGCGAGCCCCGCGTTCGCCGACGGCACGCCGCCCGCGGCCCCCGCCAGCACCGAAGGCCATCTCGCGCCGATCGAGATCAAGGGCAAGACTGAGCACAGCTACAAGGCCGACTTTTCCGCTTCCGCGAAATTCACCGCGCCGCTCGTCGACACGCCGAAGTCCGTCACCGTGATCCCGCAGGAGCTGATCCATAGCAGCGGCGCGTCGACGCTGACCGAAGCGCTGCGCACCGTGCCCGGCATCACGTTCGGCGCCGGCGAAGGTGGCAACCCGCTCGGCGACCGTCCGTTCATCCGCGGCTACGACACGCAGGGCAGCATGTTCGTCGACGGCATGCGCGACACGGGCGCGACCACGCGCGAGATCTTCAACACCGAGCGCGTCGAGATCACCAAGGGCTCCGACGGCGCGTACGGCGGCCGCGGCGGCGCCGGCGGCAGCATCAACCTGATCACGAAGGCGCCGCACCTCGGCACGACGGCCGCCGCGAGCGCGGGCCTCGGCACCGACCGCTATCGCCGCTTCACGGCCGACGGCAACTGGCAGTTCGCCGATCACGCCGCGTTCCGCCTGAACCTGATGAGCCACAACAACGACGTCGCCGGCCGCGACGCCGTCAACAACGAGCGCTGGGGCGTCGCACCGTCCATCGCGTTCGGCCTCGGCACGCCGACGCGCGTGACCGCGAGCTACTACCACCTGCAGACGGACGACATGCCGGACGGCGGCATCCCGTACTTCTACACGACGTCGAACAAGCCCGCGAACGTCAATACGATCTATCCGGCGCCCGTCGATCGCCACAACTTCTACGGCCTGATCGACCGCGATTTCCGCAAGACCACCTCGGACATCAGCACGATCAAGATCGAGCACGACATCACGTCTTCGCTGACGATCCGCAACACCACCCGCTACACGGAATCGACGCAGGACTACATCTGGACGCAGCCGGACGACAGCCAGGGCAACGTGGTGAACGGCAAGGTCTGGCGCCGCAACAACAACCGCGACAGCTCGATCAACAGCCTCGCGAACCTGACCGAGCTGTTCGGGGAATTCCGCACGGGCCCGTTCAAGCACAGCTTCACGACCGGCATCGAACTGTCGCGCGAATGGGGCAAGCGCGATTCGTACACGGTCGCCACCGACACCGGCAAGATCTGCCAGAAAGGCGTCGGCGCCGCGTCGGGCTACAACTGCACGAGTCTCCGGTCGCCGAACCCGAACGATCCGTGGGCCGGCTCGATCACGCGCAACAACGACTACGCGCATGCGCGCACCACGACGAAGTCGATCTACGGCTTCGACACGATCGAGATCACGCCGCGCTGGCAGGTCAACGCCGGCGTGCGCGTCGACGACTACTCGACCCGCTTCACCGATACGAAGGCCAACGGCGGCAAGACCTATACGCGCGACGACACGCTCGTGAACTGGCAGGCCGGCCTCGTGTTCAAGCCCGCGCAGAACGGCAGCATCTACGCGTCGTATGCGACGTCGTCGACGCCGGCCGGCATGCTGCTCGGCGAAGGCAGCGAAACGCAGTCGCTCACGCCGGGCCGCGGCGGCGTCGGCCCGAACGCCGATCAACTGTCGCCGGAAAAGAACCGCAGTATCGAGCTCGGCACGAAGTGGAACGTGCTGAACGACAAGCTGTCGCTGACGGCCGCGCTGTTCCAGATCGACACCACGAACGCGCGTGTGACGCTGCCGAACAACCAGTACGCGATGGTCGGCAACAAGCGCGTGCAGGGTCTCGAACTCGGCCTCGCGGGCCAGATCACGAAGCAGTGGCAGGTGTTCGGCGGCTACACGTACATGAAGAGCGAACTGCGTGACAACGGCAAGGACGCCGCGAACAACGGCAACCGCTTCCCGAACACGCCGAAGCACAGCCTCACGATGTGGTCGAACTACGACGTCACGCCGAAGTTCACGGTCGGCGGCGGTGCGTTCTACATGTCGGAAGTCTTCGGCGATCCGGCGAACCAGCGCGCCGTGCCGTCGTACTGGCGCTTCGACGCGATGGCGCAGTACCGGATCAACAAGAAGCTCGACCTGCAGCTGAACGTGAACAACCTGTTCAACCGCACGTACTTCGATCAGGCGTACCCGGCGCACTATGCGTCGATCGCGCCGGGCCGCTCGGCGTTCGTCACGCTGAACGCGCGCTACTGATCGATGGAGGCCGTGTCGCTGAAGGCGCTCGCGTCGGTATCGCCGCGCGAGTTCGCCGACATCCTGGCCGGGCCGCCCGAGCGTGCCGCCGCGTGGGTCGCGGCGGCCGCCGACCACGGCATCGTCGATGCGCAGGCCGTCTACGGCCAGTACCTGCTCGACGGGCACGGCGTCGCGCGCGATCCGGCGGCCGCGTTCAACTGGTTCCGGCACGCGGCGCGGGCCGGTCATCCGATGGCGATGAACATGCTCGGCCGCTGCTACGAGTTCGGCTGGGGTACGGCCGCGTGCGCGCCGGTGGCCGTGTACTGGTACCGGCTCGCCGCGCAGGCGGGGCTCGACTGGGGCATGTACAACTACGCGACGGCGCTCGCGCTCGGCAACGGCGTCGACGAGAACCGCACCGACGCGCTCGACTGGTTCCGCCGCGCGGCCGCACTCGGCCATGCGAAATCGATCAACCTGATCGGCGGTTTCTACGAAGATGGCTGGGTCGTGACGGTCGACACCGACGCCGCGTTCGACCACTATCGCCGCGCGGCCGAAGCGGGCGACTTCCGCGGCCAGTTCAACTATGCGCGGCTGCTCGCCGAGCGCGGGCACATCGACGAAGCGCTCGACTGGCTCGCGTGCGTGCCGGCCACCGCGACGCCCGCCTTCATCGCGAAGATGCGCGCGTATCTCGCGTCGTCGCCGGTCGCCGCTTTTCGCTCGGTGGCGCTGCAACTGGCGCCGCACGCAATGGAATCCGCCTCATGATGCTTCATATCCCCGGCGTATTGACCAAGGCGCAGGTCGCGCAATGTCGCGACCTGCTCGACGCGGCCGAATGGGTTGACGGTAACGCGACGTCCGGTGCTCAGTCGGCGCTCGCGAAACGCAACCGGCAGTTGCCGGAAGGCTCGCCAGTCGCGCGCACCGTCGGCGATGCGATCCAGGATGCGCTCGCACGCAATCCGCTGTTCTTTTCGGCAGCGCTGCCGTTGAAGGTCTTTCCGCCGCTGTTCAATCGCTATGCGGGCGGCGAGACGTTCGACACGCACGTCGACAACGCGATCCGGTTGCTGCGCGGCACGGATTTCCGCGTGCGCAGCGACCTGTCGGCGACGCTGTTTCTCGAAGAACCCGATGCGTACGACGGCGGCGAGCTGTGCGTCGAGGATACGTACGGCGTGCATCGCGCGAAGCTATCGGCTGGCGATCTCGTGCTGTATCCGGCATCGAGCCTGCATCACGTGACGCCGGTGACGCGCGGCGAGCGCGTTGCTTCGTTCTTCTGGATCCAGAGCATGGTGCGGGATGACGGCGACCGCACGCTGCTGTTTCAGCTCGATACGCAGATTCAGGCGCTTTCCGCGGAGAAAGGGGCGAAGGATCCGATGGTCATTTCATTGACGGGGATTTATCACAACCTGTTGAGGAAGTGGGCGGATGCGTGACGCGGCGCGCAAGACGTCGAACTTCACGCTACGCCACACACAAAAAGAGGACGCGGAACGCGTCCTCAAAATCAATAATTCGGGCATCACCGAAGTGACGCAACGGGATGCTATCGCAGCACGAAGATGTGTAGCAGTCCGATTACAAGCACCGTCACAATGGCGCCGTAGAAGGCAACCTTCGTTCGGAGGAAATCGAACTTGCTGGACCTCCGCTCGTATTCGTTGTCGAGGTTCCAGAAATCCGATATGGAATCAGGGCGATAGGCAAGATTCAGAATGACGATCGCTCCAGCCGCAACGAACAGGATCACCATCAGCACTGTAACGAACATTGACATCTCTTCTACCCAATCTCACTTGGAAGTCCATCGATAGAACTCATCCAGTTCATCTTGATACACGTCATTCACCATCTCTCCGGTGATCGCACCAGCGCTCGTGCCAATGTAGACGAGAATCGCGGCACAAACGGGCTCGGCCGGCCCGCACATGAACGACACGAACAGGCCTGCAATGCCGCCGCCCAACATCGAGCCTGCGATGATACTGCCCTGTCGCGCGGCCTCCTTTACTTTATCGTCTGCGTTGATGATAGCGCCAATCGCGAACAAGGAAGTCACGAGGATGGCAACCTTTGCCATAACCCGCATCTTGCGAATCGACGCGTTGACGTCATCATTCGGACGCCCCGCCGCTTCGATGACCGCATAGTAAACCTTGCTCCGCTCCAGTTCCGTCAGTTGAGAAAACGACTTACCAAATTGACGCTGCGCATACTTGTCCAGGTAGTAGTCGAACCCTCTCGACTTCAGCTTAATTTTCTCGGCGCCGGCGACGCCGATGGCAGACGTATATCGCCGATATTCGACAAACAGCTTGTCTCGCAATTGGTTGATATAGATCGCACCATCCTTTACGGTGATGTGTCCGCCATCGACCTGTTTACGAGTTTCGTCCGAAACCTCCTTAATGTGCGCCATGTAACGCTCGCGCGTCTTGCTATCCTTGATCGCATCGGCCGCAAACTTCGCCGCCACTGCTTCGAATTCAACGATGGCTGCTTCAAGGATGCCCTTTTCCAGCGTGTGTGTTTGCTGCGTCGCGTAGTTGCCTTCGTGGGTGATCTTGTTTTGCGCTTCAGTTGTGCTCACGACGACATTGCTCCCAGCAAACGATCAATAACGGAGCCACTTTGAGCGCCGCTCTCGTGGTGAATCTCAAGCTTTTCGCACACACTGCTGTTCGGTCGCTCGAACGCAATCATGTTGTTCGAGCCGACAACTCCGTGCTGGACGGATCCATCGGCAAAATGTGCTGTGCATTTCATCCCTTCGCAGCTTCCCTTTTCATCGAGCTTGAATCTAACCCAATGCTCGGGATCGGAAAGTGCAGCGATTGCAGCGGCGGCAGACGAGAAGCCCATGCTCGAAAGTCCTTCGCCGTCGTATTGCTCATACATCACGCTTTGCGACGGCAGCATCGTCGGCAACGAAAAGCACCCGCAAGAAACCTTGTCTCCTTCAAGCGCGACCTTCTGTCCCATCCACCCATCCGGAAACCGCGGACCTACCGGGACAATATGTCCGACCGTCTTGCATGCCGGACACGCTACTGACGCGCCAAGACGGGTCAACTCCTGGCCCAGGACCGATGTCGTCGCAATGCCGTCGACTACGACGCCCCCGGCTGTCGATTTGTCGCCTACTCTCAGATAATGTCTTTTCACAAGCGCCCTTTGATTATTCTTGGGAAAGTCTGTCTTTCTGTGTTCTATTACAGCTCGAGCATGGTATCGCAAGCTTATTGAAAGCACCATGCGATCTGACAGGACTGCAATTTGAATCAACAGCTCCCGGCAATCTCTGCGACTTCCGCCTCCACATTCGCGCGTCAGTTGTATCAAGCAGCGGCAGAACCAGTAGATTGTCCCTCTCGGCAAACTGCCCCCCTCTGCCAGTTCGACGACAGACTCCATGCGTAGCCACGTTGCGAACGAAGATGTCTTCGCTGCCCCGATCAGTTCCTCGTCGCTGCGAAGCTCTCGCGATGCCGCCAAATCAGCGACGGGCTGCGGTTTCTCGACAAGGCGACCTCGTGCTGTATCCGGCTTCGAGCCTGCATCACGTGACGCGGGTGACGCGCGGCGAGCGCGTTGCTTCGTTCTTCTGGATCCAGAGCATGGTGCGGGATGACGGTGATCGCACGCTGCTGTTTCAGCTCGATACGCAGATTCAGGCGCTTTCCGCGGAGAAAGGGGCGAAGGATCCGATGGTCATTTCATTGACGGGGATTTATCACAACCTGTTGAGGAAGTGGGCGGATGCGTAGCGTGAACCGGTAACGCCGCCCTTTCCGGTGTCACGCATTGCACACGCATGACACCCGGCGCTTGCATCGCGTCGAAATACGAGCCTAAAATGACCATCGTCAGATGACCATGCTCATATCATGATGCCGCACGCTCCCGTATCGAAATCCGAATTCAAGGCCCGCGCCCTCGAATACTTCCGGCTAGTCGAGGCGTCGGGCGAAAGCCTGATCGTCACCGACCACGGCAAGCCGACGCTCGAGATCCGGCCGTATCACGCACGCGAAGCTCAGCCGTTGGACATATTGCGCGGCTCGGTCATGCGCTACGACAATCCTCTCGATCCGATTGGGGAAGATGATTGGGAGGCGTCGCGGTGATCGTGCTGGATACGCATGCATTGGTGTGGTGGGTGGCGGGCGACCCTTCGCTCAGCAAGAAGGCGCGAAGCGCGATCGATCGCGCACGCAGCGAAGGTGCGCTCGCCGCATCCGCGATCTCCGCGTGGGAGATCGCGATGCTGGTGCGCAACGACCGCCTCGCACTGACGATGGATGTCGACGCATGGCTCGCCACCGTCGCGCAGATCGACGGCATGCGCTTCGTGCCGGTCGATGCCGACATCGCCGCGAAGTCCACCGACCTGCCCGGCACGTTCCACAAGGATCCGGCCGATCGCATGATCGTTGCAACCGCGCGGCGGCTCGGCGCGCAGTTGATTACCCGCGACGAAAAAATCCGCGCGTACGCGCACGTCAAGACGCTCTGGTGAGCGCCACCCGCCCGCATACGCAACCGCGGTACACGCTCCCGCCCAACTCTGGCATATTGGCGATTCGTCTGACCAAAACGACCACGGCCGCCCATTCGACATCGGCTTGTGGCCCGCCACCGTCATCGCGCTACTTGCTCGCTACCGTGATACCGCTCTCCGATCCCGCCGTCCGCTCGATCGCCCTGCAGGAGTCGCACGAAGGGTTCGTCGATCTCGCAGGCTTCCATGACCGCATCGCCGTCGATCTCGACCGCCGCGATATCGAGAGCAGGAGCCCGCATTTCCTGAAAGTGCGTTGCAGCGTGGCGGAACGGCTGATCGCCGCCGCGCACGCGCTGCCCGGCGACCTGCGCCTGTACGTCAAGGAAGGCTACCGCCCGCTGGCCCTGCAGCGCCAGTACTTCACCGAGCATCTCGCGCACCTGCGCCGGACGCTGAATCCGCTGCCGGACGAAGGCACGTTGATCGCACTGACGAGCCACTACGTCGCACCGCCGGAAGTCGCCGCCCATCCGACGGGCGCCGCCATCGACCTGACGCTGATCTCGGCGGAAGGCATCGAGATCGACATGGGTTGCATCATGAACGCCACCGACCGGGAATCCTCCGGCGCGTGCTACACGCACAACGTGTTCATCAGCCGCGCTGCCACACGCAACCGCCAGGTGCTGATCGCCGCGATGACCCACGCCGGCTTCACGAATTACCCGTCCGAATGGTGGCACTGGTCGTTCGGCGATCGCTATTGGGCCGTCATCCAGAACGAATCGCACGCAATTTACGGTCCCGTCGAGGAAAGCATGCTCGACGAAGTGTCGTGATGGCAGACGTTCCGGCCTGACGGGCGCGAATCGGTAACATCCTCACTTGCCGATCCCCGTGTGCTCCCGCACAATCGCAGCACCAGCCCCACTCCCCCCGCGCCGATGTCCTATGCGTCACTCGTCACCGGCGTCCTGCTCGCCGGCGGCCTTGGTCAACGCTTCGACCCGAGCGGCCTGCACAGCAAGCTGCTCGCGCTGCTTCCCGACGGCACGCCGGTTGCGGTCGCCGCCGCCCGTCATCTCGCGGCGGCCACGTCCGACGTGATCGCCGTCGTGCGCCCCGGCGCCGAGAAACTCGCGATTCTGCTGAACGAAGCCGGCTGTCAGGTCGTGTACGCGCCCGACGCGTTGCGCGGCATGGGCGCGAGCCTTGCGGCCGGCGTCCGCACGACGCCCGACGCGAGTGGCTGGCTGGTCGCGCTCGGCGACATGCCGTGGATCGCCGCTTCCACTTACGAGACGGTCACGCGCGCGCTCGAAGCCGACAACGCATCGATCGTCGCGCCCGCGCATCGCGGCGTGCGCGGCCATCCGGTCGGCTTCGCGGCGCACCATTTCGATGCACTCGCCGCGCTCGACGGCGACACGGGCGCCCGCGCGCTGTTCGCCAGCGCGCCGGTCAAGCTGCTCGACGTCGACGATCCCGGCATCCTGCGCGACGTCGATACGCAGGCGGATTTGCGTTGACCGCGATCGCGAGCGGCCGGCTCCCGGCACGATCCCGCACGAAAACCGCCCATGCGCGGATTTCGCCGACGATCGCCAACCGGGCGCAATAATCCCGCTGCAAACGTGCGCCCGATTGGCTATAACGGAGACGAGGCGCCCCCGCCGCGCCACCGCCGTCACGCACTGCGCGAGTTCTCCATGACCGATCACACGACCCCGACGCCCGAGCCACCGGCCGACCCGAACCGCGATCCGGAAGACGACCCGCTGTCGTCGCCGCCCGGTCATCACGACAATCCGCAGCAACCGGACGGACCGCCGAGCAAGGACCCGGTCTAGCCGCGCGTCGGCCGCCCCGCACCTGCACCGCAACGCCCCGTCGTCCGCGACCGCCGCGTGACGCGGCCTAGCGCGCCGTATACCCGCCGTCGACCGGCAGCGATACGCCGCTGATCATCGACGCCGCATCGCTCAGCAAAAACAGGATCGGCTCGACGACCTCGTCGGGCTCCGCAAAGCGCCCGAGCGGAATCGCGGCCAGCATCGGCGCACGCTTCTCCGGTTCGCTCCACGCGAACTGCGCCATCGGCGTGAGCGTGACGGTCGGGTTCACGCTGTTCACACGAATGCCGTGCGGCCCGAGTTCGATGCACAGCACGCGCGTGATCGCGTCCATCGCCGCCTTCGACGCGCAATAGCTCAGATGCGCGGGCAGGCCGACGAGTGCGGCCTGGCTCGACACGTTGACGATACTGCCCCGTGCGTTCGCCGCGCCGCGTCCGTCGCGCTCGATCATCTTGCGCGCCACGGCCCGCGCGACGAGCGCCGCACCGCGTGCATTGACGGCCATCACGCGATCGAAATGCGCGGCTTCGACATCGAGCGCCGGTTCGAGCGATGCGATCCCCGCGCAGTTGACTAGGCCGTCGAACGCATCGTGCGCGGCGAGCGCCGCGTCGATCGCATGCTCGTCGCCGCCGACGTCGATACGCAACGTCTCGCACGCGGTCTCGCCGGCGAGTGTGTCGAGCGCGGCCATGTCGCGCCCCGCCGCGACGACCTGCGCACCGGCCTTCGCGAGCGCGACCGCGCACGCGCGCCCGATCCCGCTCGATGCCCCCGTGACGAGCACTCGCGCACCGCTGAAATCGAATCGTGTGTTCATCAGAATTTGCTCCGAGAAACCCCGCCATTTCCCCCAAGGGGACTTCCTTCGGGGTGGATGGCGGGAAGGAAAGGCGTGCTGTTGACAGGCTGCTTCTTCCACGGGTTAGGATCACCGACATGATCCTTGTCTACCGCTACCGCGTGAAGTCGCTCAACGGACTGCTTAACAAGCAGAGCCGCGCGGTGAACTACGTCTGGAACTTCTGCAACGACACGCAGAAGCACGCGCTCAAATGGAGCAAGAAGTGGCCGACGGGATTCGATCTGAACGTGCTGACGACGGGGAGCAGCAAGGAACTCGGCATCCACTCCGGCACGATCAACGCGACGTGCGAGCAATACGCGAAGTCGCGCAGTCAGCACCGTCGGCCCTACCTGCGCTATTGCGGCAGGAAATCGCTGGGCTGGGTGCCGCTGAAGGGCCGTGACCTGAAGCGCGAGGGTGATGCGTTCCGTTTTGCCGGTAACACGTTTCGCGTGTTCAACAGCCGGGCGCTTCCCGAAGGCAAAATCAAGGACGGGACCAACTTTGCGCAGGATGCGCGCGGTCATTGGTTTCTCAACGTCGTGATTGAGGTGCCCGATGTTCAGGCCCGCCCGGTCCGTTCCGGCGTTGGCATCGATCTCGGCTTGAAAGACTTCGCCACACTTTCGACGGGCGAGAAGCTGCCCAATGACCAGTTCGGTCGACGAGCGGCGGAAAAGCTGGCTAAAGCGCAACGGGCGCGAAAGCACAAGCGGCATATCGCAAAACTGCACGCCAAGGTGGCAAATGCGCGTGCCGATTTCCAGCATAAGCTCGCGCTCGATCTGGTGCGGCGTTTCGATTACATCGCGGTCGGCAACGTGTCGGCCGTCAAACTTGCCAGAACCAGGATGGCGAAAAGCGTCTACGACGCATCCTGGTCGTCCTTCCGAAACAAGCTCCGCTACAAAGCGATCGCGCACGGGGCCACGTTCGAGGAAGTCGACGAATGCGGTTCGACCCAGTCCTGTTCGTCGTGCGGATCGAAAGACAGCACGACGCGGCCGAAAGGTATCGCGGGACTGCGAGTAAGAGAATGGGCCTGCAGTGGATGTGGTGTCGTGCATGATCGTGATATCAACGCTGCGCTGAACATTCTCCGATGCGGACGTGCATCGCCAGATGTGGGAATCCTCCGCCTTCAGGCGGAAGAGGACGTCAAGATGAGGTGCCCAGCTTGTGCATGATCGGCTTGAGTGCCGGATACAGCGCCGTATAGAGCGAAAAACGCGCGTCGTACGCTTTCGCGCGATCGGCATCGGGACGCGCACGCTCGACGAGCGTGACCCAGCCGCCCTGCGCCTCGTCGTGCGACACGAGCCCTGCCCCGACACCCGCGAGCAGCGCGGCGCCCATCGCGGCTTCGACGTCCTGCTCGATCGTCCACACCGGAAAGCCCGTCACGTCCGCGATGATCTGCATCCACAGCGCCGAATGCGCGGCACCGCCGACGACGATCAACCGGTCGTCCAGCGCGACCGCCCCGCGACGTCCGGCCTCGATGTTGTGCCGCAACGCGAACGCGACACCTTCGAGCACCGCGCGATACAGGTGCGCACGCGTATGCGCGAGACTCAGCCCGACGAACGCGCCGCTTGCCTTCGCGTCCCACACCGGGCTGCGCTCGCCCATCAGGTACGGCAGGAACAGCACGCCGTCGGCGCCGGCCGGCACGCGCTCGGCCGCCTCCTCGAGCAGCACGTGCGGATCGCCGTGCGGCAGCAGGCGCGCCGCATCGATTTCTGCCTGACAGAACTGGTCGCGAAACCACGCGACCGATGCGCCGGCCGTGATCGCGCCGCCGAACACGTACAGGTCGCGCTGCCCGTTGAACACGTGCGGCATGCTGACGAGCCCGTGCCGCGCGTCGACGTGCCGGTTCACGTAGCCCCAGCACATGCTGGTGCCGATCATCGCGACGTGCTGCCCGGTACGCGTCGCGCCGGCCGCGAAGGTCGCCACCGCCGCATCGACGCCGCCCGCGACGACGGGCGTGCCGGCCGGCAGGCCGAGCTGCCCGGTCCATTGCGACAGCAATCCGCCGACGGTCTCCGACGAATCGACGAGCCGCTCGGGCATCATCGTCGCCGGAATGCCGAGCATGTCGAGCGCGTCGTCGGACCACTCGCGGCGCGCGACGTCGTAGACGCCGCCGATGTTGCCGGCCGAACTGTGATCGACCGCGACCTCGCCGGTCAGCAGGTAGATCACGTACGCGTTCGGCGGCAGGAAATAGCGCACGTTCGCCCACACGTCCGGCCGCTGGTCGCGCAGCCACAGCATCTTCGTAAAGCCGTAGTAGCTGTCGACGCCGTTGCCCGTGATCACGCGCAGCCGCTCGACGTTCACATGCTCGTTGACCCAGTCGACTTCCGCGGTCGCGCGCCGGTCCATCCAGATCAGGCACGGATGCAACGGCCGCATGTCGATGTCGACCGGAATGCCCGAGCCGCCGTACAGGCTGCTCACGCACACCGCGCGAATCGCGTCGGCCGGCACGCCCTGCGCGCGCGCGTCGCGCACGCAGCCCGCGATGCATGCGAGCACCGCGTCGAACCATACCTGCGGCCACTGCTCGGCCCACAGCGGGCGCGGCGTATCGGGCTGGTAGCCGGCCGCGTGCCGCGCGACGATCGTGCCATGCCGGTCGACCAGCAGCGCCTTGGTGCTCTGCGTGCCGATGTCGACGCCAATCACGTATTCCATGATGTCTCCGGTGAGGCGCATGCTTGCCACATCAGCGGGCCGGCTTCAGCAGCACCTTGATCGATTCGGGCGATTTCGCGACGCGGATCGCGTCGTCCCAGTCCTCGAGCGCGAAATCGTGCGTGACGATGCCTTTCGACGTGACGAGCCCGCGCGCAAGCAGGTCGATCGCGACCGGATAGCAGTATGGCCCGAGGTGCGCGCCGCGCACGTCGAGCTCCTTGCGGTCGCCGATGATCGACCAGTCGGCGGTCGTATCCTCGCCGAACACGCTGAATTCGACGAAGCGGCCGAGCTTGCGGATCAGGTCGAGCCCCTGGTTCACGCCGACGGGCGCGCCGGTCGTCTCGATGTACACGTCGCAGCCGTAACCGTCGGTCAGCGCGCGGACGATCTCGCGCGCGTCGTCGCGCGTCGGATTGATCGTCACGTCGGCGCCGTACTGCCGCGCGAGTTCGAGCCGTTCGTCGATCAGGTCGATCACGACGAGCTTCTTCGGCGTCTTCAGATGCGCGACCTGCGTCATCATCAGGCCGAGCGGGCCCGCGCCCGCGATCACGACGACGTCGTCGAGCTGCACGTCGCCGCGATTCACGGTATGGATCGCGCACGACAGCGGCTCGATGATCGCCGCATCTTCGAGCGATACGCCGAGCGGGATCCGGTGAACGATCGCGGTCGGCGGAATCCGCATGTAATCGGCCATCCCGCCGTCGGCGACTTCGCGCTGGAAACCGAAGATGTTGTGCACTTCGCACATCCAGTACTGGCCCGACTTGCAATAGCGGCACTTGCCGCACGGCACGATCTGCTCGGCGATCACGCGATCGCCGATTGCCACGCCGAAATGCTCGGCCGCGCCGTCGCCGAGCGCTTCGACGTGACCGAAGAATTCATGGCCGGGAATCACGGGCGCCTTCACCCACGGGCTCGGGCCGCCCCAGAACATCTTCGCGCCCGTATAGCACTTGCAGTCGCTCGCGCAGATCCCGCATGCGGCGATGCGGATCACGAGCTCGTTCGCACCGGGGCGCGGCTTCTCGACCTGCTCGACGCGGTAATCCTCGGGACCGTGGCAGACGACCGCGGTCATGCGCGGCTGGGCTTCGGGTGTCGTCATGAGTTGTCTCTTTCGTTGATGATAGGGATAGCTGATCGACTGGATCGTTACCGCGACCGTTCGCGGCTGATATAGATCGCGAGCAGGATGATTCCGCCCTTGATCACGTTCTGCACATACGGGTTCACGCCGATCATGTTCAGCCCGTTGTTGAGCACGCCGAGCAGCAGCGCACCGACCAGCGTGCCGAGGATCGCGCCGCGCCCGCCGGAAATCGACGTGCCGCCCATCACGACGGCCGCGATCGCGTCGAGCTCGAAGCCGACGCCCGCGTTTGGCTGGCCGCTCATCAGGCGCCCGGTCAGCACGATCGCGGCGAGCGCCGACGTGACGCCGGCCAGCGTGTAGACGATCAGCTTCACGCGCGCGACGCGCACGCCGGTGAGCCGCGTCGCCTGCTCGTTGCCGCCGATCGCATACACGTAGCGGCCGAACGGCATGCGCTCGAGCAGCAGCCACGCGATCGCGTACACCACCAGCACGATCAGCACGGGCGCCTGGATGCCGAGTACCTTGCCGCTGCCGAAGAACGCGACCCAGTCGGGCAGGCCGTCGATCGGGTAGCCGCCCGTGTAGATCAGCGCGAGCCCGCGCGCAATGCCCATCGTTGCCAGCGTGACGATGATCGGCGGCATCCCCGCGAACGCGACGAACACGCCGTTCAGGAAGCCGAAGCCGAGGCCCACCGCGATGCCGATCGCGAGCGCGGCGACCGCGTTGACGCCCGCGACCATCAGCCCGGCCGCGAGCGTGCCCGACAGCGCCATCACCGAACCGACCGACAGGTCGATCCCGCCGGTCAGGATCACGCAGGTCATGCCGACCGCGATGATCGCGTTGATGGACACCTGGCGCAGCACGTTCTCGAGGTTCGCAGCGGACAGGAAGCTCGGGCTCGCGATCATCATCGCGATGCACACGACGATCAGGCCGACGAGCGGATAGAACAGCGTCGAGCGCCGCAGTTGCGCCCACATCGCGCGCGGCGGCGGCGCATCGCCGTTTCCGGCCGTGGCCGAGAGCGTCGTCGAAGACGTGGAGGAAGAATCAGGCAGGTTCATGGGTCGCTCCTCGCGTGCCGGCCGTGGCATAGGTCATGACCGTGTCGGGATCGATCTCGTCGCCGGCGAGCGTCGCCTCGATGCGTCCTTGCCGGAATACGGCGACGCGATCGCACATGCCGACGATTTCCGGCAGCTCAGACGAGATCATGATGATGGCGTAGCCGCGCGCGGTGAGTTCGCGCATCAGCCCGTAGATTTCGGCTTTCGCACCGACATCGATGCCGCGCGTCGGCTCGTCGAAGATCAGCACCGACGTGTGATGGTTCAGCCAGCGCGCGATCACGACCTTCTGCTGGTTGCCGCCGGACAGCGTCGCAACCTCGGTGTGAATCGACGGCGCCTTCACGCCGACGCGCCGCATCACGTCGTGCGTCGTGCGCGCCTCGCTGCCGCGGTCGATCAGCCAGCGCATCGACCGGTACTTGCCGAGGTTGTTCAGCGAGATGTTGTCGCGGATCGAGAACGACGTGACGAGCCCTTCCGTCTTGCGGCTTTCCGGCAGGATGCCGATGCCCGCGCGCAGCGCATCGGCCGGATCGGCGAGCTTCGCCGCCGCACCGCGCACGCGCACGTCCTTGCGGTGTGCGCGCGTCGCGCCGATCACCGCGAGCGCGGTTTCGGTGCGGCCCGAGCCGACGAGCCCGGCAAAGCCCAGAATCTCGCCGGCCCGCAGCGTGAAGCGGTTCACCGGGCCGTCGCGCCCGATCTGCAGCGCATCGACTTCGAGCACGGCCGGTGCGTCGGCCCGCAGCGCAGGCTTCGGCGGAAAGCTGCTTTCGATCCGGCGGCCAATCATCATCCGCACCAGTTGCTCGACGTCGGTGCGCGCGACGTCGGTCGTCGCGACGTACTGGCCGTCGCGCAGCACCGTGATGCGGTCGCACACCGCGAAGATCTCGTCGAGGTGATGCGAGATGAAGATCATCGCGACGCCCTGCCGCTTCAGCTCGCGCATGATCGCGAACAGGTGCTCGGCCTCGGCCGGAGTGAGCGTGGCGGTCGGCTCGTCGAGAATCAGGATGCGCGCGTCGAGCGACAGCGCCTTGCCGATCTCGACGAACTGCTGCTGCGCGACCGACAGCGTGCGGATCGGCGCATCGAGATCGATCGCCACGCCGAGCCGCGCGAAGATGCTCGCCGCCGCCGCGCGCATCCGCTTGCGGTCCCGCGCACCCCAGCGATTGCGCAGCTCGCGGCCGAGGAACAGGTTGTCGACGGCATCGAGGTGCGGAATCAGGCTGAATTCCTGGAACACGATGCCGACGCCGGCCGCGACCGCGTCGTGATAGTCTGCGAAACGGCGTGCCGTGCCGTCGATCTCGATCGCGCCGGCATCCGGCTGATAGATGCCGCACAGGATCTTCATCAGCGTCGACTTGCCCGCGCCGTTCTCGCCGAGCAGCGCGTGGATCTCGCCGCGGGCAATCTCAAGATGAATGTCGGACAGCGCCTTCACGCCGGGAAAGCTTTTCGTGATGTGGCTGAGCCTGAGTATCGTGTCCATCGGCTTCTCCGTACGAAGGGCGCCGGCCGCACCGCCGCCCTTCACGTCGCGTCGCACGTCGTTCACCAGCTGAAGCCCTTCGCGTTGCCGCGATCGACGACCTTCACGTCGACGGGAATCGCCTTCGGCACCGTCGCGCCCCACTTGCGCGCGATCGCGATGCCGAGCGCGATGCGCACCTGGTCGGCCGGGAACTGCGCGGTCGTCTCGATGAACTTCGAGTTCGGTTTCTGGATCGCCGCGATCGCCTCGGGCGCGCCGTCGACACTCGTCAGCTTGATGTCCTTGCCGGAGCCTTCGATCGCGGCGAGCGCGCCCATCGAGCCGCCGTCGTTCACGCTGAAGAGGCCCTTCAGGTTCGGATGCGCGGAGATCATGTTTTCGGTGACCGACAGCGCAGTCGCGCGCTCCTGCTTGCCGTTCTGCGTGTCGACGAGCTTCACGTTCGGGAATTTCGCGAGCCCGGCCTTGCAGCCGCGTACGCGCTCGAGGATCGGCACGACCGGAATCCCGTCGAGGATCGCGACTTCGCCGCTGCCGCCGATCGCCTTCGCGAGGTATTCGCACGACATCACGCCCGCGTCGTAATTCTTCGAGCCGACGAACGAATCGACCGGGCCGTTCGCGTTCGCATCGACGGCCACGACCACCGCGCCGGCCTTCTTCGCCTGCGTGATCGCCGACTGGATGCCGGTCGAATCGGTCGGGTTCACGAGCAGGATGTCGATCTTCTTCTGCAGCATGTCCTCGACGTCGCTCACCTGCTTGCTGACGTCGTGATGCGCATCGGTGACGACGACCTGGGCGCCGATCGACGCGGCCGCATCGTTCAGCGCCTTCTGCATCGTCACGAAATACGGGTTGTTCAGCTCCTGGAACGTCATGCCGATGCGCAACGGCGCGGCCTGCGCGGCGGCGGGCAGCAAGGCCGCGACGGCGAGCGCGGCAACGGCCGCCAGGCGGGCGGCGCGACGGGGGGATGAAACGGGCGATGCGTGCGTCATGACGGTGTCTCCGGAATTGTGTGCAGCTTTTTCGTGGGTGAATGCGCCCCTCGCGACGCAAGCGGCGCGATCGGCTGGGTAAGACGGCGGGAAAAGCTCGGGCGGGCAACGGCCCGGCGATCATCCGGGCTGCGGCGCGAGCTCGGGTGCGCCGGGCGTGAGCACGCGCGGCGGCATCGGGTTGCCGGTAGGCGCCGCATGCAGCGCCAGGTCGCGGCTGCGCGCGTTCAGGCGCTGCAGTGCACGGAATTCGGACGGCGCCATCCCCTTCACCGCGCGAAACTGGCGGTTGAAGTTCGACACGTTGTTGAAGCCGGCCTGGAAGCAGATGTCGGTGATGCTCGCGTCGTCGGCGAGCAGCATCTGGCACGCGGATTCGATCCGCAGACGATTCACGTACTGGACGAACGGCATGCCCGTGTGGCGATGGAATGCGCGCGAGAACGCGCTGACGCTCTGCCCGGTCAGCTGCGCGAGATCGGATTCGCGCAGCTCGGACGCGAGGTTCTTGCCGATATACGACAGCGCGTGGCTGAGCCGCGTGGGCGTGACATCGGCCTGGTCGTATGCGGGGCTCGCGAGCAGCGTGCGCTCGGCCGCGCCGCACAGGCGCTCGAGGATCGTCATGAACAGCGCGATCCGGCGCATGCCGCGCGCGGTCAGCAGTTCGTCGAACAGCGGCGCGATCGCGGCGCTCGTCGCGGCGTCGAAGCCGACCCCGCGCCGCGCATCGTCGAGCAGCGCCTGCGCGTCGCGACATTCGGGAAACGCGTCCATGCAGCGGCGCACGAACGCCGGGTCGAACTGGATCACGAGGTTGCGGCGCTCGACGGTCTCGCCTTCGGCCATGTCGCTGACCCAGTTGTGCGGCAGGTTCGGGCCGAGCAGCACGAGATGGCCGGGGCCGAACGAGCCGATGTGGTCACCGACGAAATACTTGCCGCGCGTCGCGACGATCAGGTGCAGCTCGAATTCGGGATGGAAATGCCAGCGGATCGTGCGATACGGATAACCGTGCGACCAGACCTTGAATGACTCGTCGCGTCGCACGTCGACCACTTCGAGATCGGGGTGCATCATGTTGGCGTCTCCATTCCCATGGTTCGCTGGCCGGCCTGTTCGGCTGGGCGCACATCGCCGCGCGTCTCGCGCGGCGATGCGACCGGTCGCATGGGAAGCAATGTAGGTCGATCGAGCGCGCGGCTCCACCAACTTTACGCCTGATTTTCGATACTTTTTTGCCACCCCCGGGCTGAAATGGCGCCGGATGGCAAATTTGTTGCAGCGCGGAACGGCGCGGCCGGCCGCACCGGCTGCCCCGTCGGCTTACGCCGCCGCGTGTTCGCGCGCGGTGCGCACCTCGTACGCCTTCAGGTGGTTGTACGCGATCCGCAGCAGCGACAGCGTATCGGCAGCCTGCGGGTCGCGTCGCGCGAGCAGGTCGCCGATCACGTGATCGGCTTCGACGCGCGCATGGTTCTCGACGTCGCGCAGCATCGACGCCGTCAGCGGCGACGGCGTCAGCACCATCCGCTGCATCCGTTCGACGGCGACCGGATCGGGCCGGTGGCCGTTGTGTTCGGCGATCGCGCTGCATTCGGCGAGCATCGTCTCGAGCAGGCGGCGGCCGTCCGGTGCGGCCAGAATGTCGCCGACCGAGCCGCGAAACAGCGACGTGCTCGCGGCGAGCGTGGCGAGGAACACCCACTTCTCCCACATCCGTGCGGCGATGTCGTCGCTGAGGGTCGCGTCGAAGCCCGAGCCGCCGAGCACGTCGGCGACTGCCCGCACGCGCGGCGATTCGCCGCCGGCGAGTTCACCGAAGGTGACCCCGTGCGTGTCGTTGAGGTGCACGATGCGCTGTTCGCGATCGAGCGTGGCCGCGATCACGCACAGCCCGCCGAGCACCTGCGCGGCGCCGAAGCGCTCGCGCAGCACGTCGAGGTGACGCATTCCGTTGAGCATCGGCAGGATCAGCGTCTGCGGGCCGACGAACGGTGCGAACGAGGCAATCGCGTCGTCGAGGCTGTATGCCTTGCAGCTCAGCAGCACGAGATCGAACGGCGCGGCGCCGGCATCCGCATCGGCCGCGCGCACGGTCTGCACGTTCGCGAGCGTCAGGTCGCCGCACGGGCTGCGGATCAGCAGCCCGTCGCGTGCCAGCGCAGCGGCGCCTCCGTCGCGCACCAGGAACGTCACGTCGCGCCCCGCCGCGGCCAGCCGGCCGCCGAAGTATCCGCCGACCGCGCCGGCCCCTACCACCAGAATTCGCATCGTTGCCTCCTTTCGGTTTCGTTCAGTGCCGGCGCCGACGCGGGGGCGCGGCGCGACGCCATTGCCCGACAGTATAGCGATGCCCGTTATGCATATGCATAGATATCCCTGCCGGCGTCGAAGGCATGGGCGACGGCATCGGTTCCTAGGGATAACCCGTCTACGGCGATACGCATCAAACGCCGTCAAGACACTTATCCCGTCACGCCGCCCCGGCGAGCATCCTCGACTGACCGACCACACACCATGCGCAACCTTTCCCTGAATCAGAAACTCGCTTCGATGATCGTCATCCTGTGGCTCGGCCTGCTCGTGATCGCCGGGCTCGGCGCATGGCAGACGCGCGCCTCGATGATCGCGGACCGCCGCGACCAGCTCGCGTCGCTGGTCGCGCAGGCCGCGAGCGTGACCGACCATTACTACAAGCTGTCGCAGCAGAACGTGCTGCCTGAGGCCGATGCGAAGCAGAAGGCGATCGAGGCGATCGCCGCGATGCGCCACGGTGCCGACGGCTACATCTCCATCAACGATTCGAAGCCGGTGATCGTAATGCACCCGATCAAGGCCGAGCTCAACGGCAAGGACGTGTCGAATTTCACCGACCCGAACGGCAAGCACCTGTTCGTCGAGATCGTGAAGGCCGGCAACCTGGAAGGCGGCAAGGGCTTCGTCGAATATCTGTGGCCGAAGCCGGGCGCCGACAAGCCGCAGGAGAAGACCAGCGCCGTGCAGCGCTTCGCGCCGTGGGACTGGTATCTCGTCACGGGCATGTACATGAACGACGTGCGCTCGGCCGTGCTCGCGAGCATCGGCCGCTGGCTCGCGATGACGGCCGTGCTCGGTGCGCTCGCGACCGCCGTGATGGTGCTCGTGCTGAAAAGCGTGCGTGCGAATCTCGGCGGCGAGCTCGAGGCCGCACTCGACGCCGCGCAACGCATCGCGCGGGGCGACCTGACCGCGCGCGTGACCGTGAAGCAGGACGATCGCGGCAGCCTGCTGCATGCGCTGCACACGATGCAGGGCGGGCTGATCGACATGGTGTCGCGCGTGCGGATGGGCACCGAGAACATCAACGTCGGCGCGAGCGAGATCGCGTCCGGCAACACGGACCTGTCGCAGCGCACCGAGGAACAGGCGGCGGCGCTCGTGCAGACCGCGTCGAGCATGGACCAGATGACCGCGAACGTGAAGCAGAACGCGGACAGCGCCGCGCAGGCCGCGTCGCTCGCGGGCCAGGCCGCGCAGGTCGCGACGCGCGGCAGCGCGGTGGTCGACGACGTCGTGCGCACGATGAACGAGATCACCGACCGCTCGCACAAGATCGGCGACATCATCGGCGTGATCGACGGGATCGCGTTCCAGACCAACATCCTCGCGCTGAACGCGGCCGTCGAAGCCGCGCGCGCAGGCGAACAGGGCCGCGGCTTCGCGGTGGTCGCGGCCGAAGTGCGCTCGCTCGCGCAGCGCTCGGCGACGGCGGCGAAGGAAATCAAGTCGCTGATCGTGTCGTCGAACGAGACGGTCGAACACGGCGCTGCGCTCGTTTCGAATGCGGGCGAGACGATGGCCGAGCTCGTGCAGTCGGTGCGACGCGTGAACGAGATCCTCGACGAAATCAGCCATGCGTCGCGCGAGCAGAGCGCCGGGATCGAGCAGGTCAATCGCGCGGTGGGCGAGATGGACCAGGTCACGCAGCAGAACGCGGCGCTCGTCGAAGAGGCCGCGGCGGCCGCGCATTCGCTGCGCGATCAGGCCGAAGCGCTGCGCGACGCCGTCACGCGGTTCGCGTTGCCGGCTTGAAGGCGCCCGGCCGGCGCGGGCGGGCTCACCCCGCGCCGCCGGCCCGCGGCGCGCCCGCCCCGCCGCCGAGCCCCAGCCCGGCCGCCCGCTGGATCAGCTCGACGTCGTTGTTCGCACCGAGCTTCTTCATCGCGCTGATCTTCTGCGCGCTGACCGTCTGCTTGCCCTTGCTGAGGCGCTGCGCGATCGTCTTGATCGGCACGCCCGCCAGATACAGGCGAATCACCTCGATCTCCCTTACCGACAGCTTCACGGGCGCCTCGCCGCGCGCGCCGAGCGTGTCGACCGCGCGCCTGACGACCGGCGACTGGTACGCGCCGCCACTGTAGCTCGAATGGATCGCCGTGACGATGTGGCCGACCTCGTCGAACTTGCTGACGACGCTCACGCCGCCGATCGCGAGAATGGACCGGAAAATCAGCGGGTTCTCGTTCGCGACCAGCGCGACGATCCCGACGTTCGGCCGCGTGCGGCGCAGCCAGCCGAACAGCGCGAGGCCGTCCATCTGCGCGTCGCCGCGGATCGCATAGTCGACCAGCACGACGTCGCAATCGACCGCGCCGAGCGACGCGACCAGTTCGGCCGTGCTCCGGTAGACCGCGACGAGCTCGATGGCACAGGCGCTGCCGGCGACCTGCTCGATGCCGGCCAGCGTCAACGGCCAGTCGTACGCGACGACGACGCGAACATTGAATTTCCTCATGCGCAGTTCCTGGTGGTTCGCCGGCCGCGCGGCGCGAAAAGCGGGCGGCCGGTTGAGCGTTGAAAGGGCATTCAGGCTATTTTTAGCCTGAAACCCGATTCTAGGCAGCCAGGCGCGGGCGGGATATCGGACAACACATGGATCGGGCGCCGGGGACGTAATACGAGTTTGATATTTGCACGGGTTCGAGCGCCCGGCAGCCGGCGGCCGACCGGCGCGGCATCGGCCCAATGGCAGGCGTCGTGCGCGATGCGGCCGGCCAGCAGGTAAAATTGCGCCTTTGCATGCCACCCCGGGCCCCCGGCGGCGAGCGATGCGCCGATGCCGGCCGCGCGCCCCCGCCTTTTTGCCGGCTGCCCGCACTCGCGCTTTCCTCATGACCGAATCCGACCTGCAATCCGACGACACCACCATCCACGAAGACGGCCTCTGGCGCGACAACGGCTGGACGGCCCGCATCATCAAGAACGAAGACGACGACGGCTGGGCCGTCGAGATGATCAAGGACGGCGAGTCCGAGCCCGCGCTCGTCGGGCCGTGGACGATGGGTCGCGACAAGAAGAACCCGAAACCGATGGACGCGAACGCGTTCCGCACGCTCGTGAAGACCGCGACCGAAGTACTGATGCGGCACGAGCAGCAGCGGCGCGCGATGCTGCACAAGGAAGTGACTGTCCAGGGCGACGACGAACAGGATGTATCGGTGACGCTCGACATCGTGCCGGACGAGTTCGAGCCGTATGCGCAGTTGAAGGCATTCGATCCGTACGGCGAGTTGCTGGCCGAAGCGAAGGTGTCGGCCGGGTTCAAGCTCAACAAGGCCAGCGCCGAACGCTGGGTCGCATCGGGCTTCGAGCGGCCGGCCTGAGCGGGCGCGGTGCGCGCAAGCGCACGATCAGGTGCCGGCGCCCTGCTCCGCACGCTCGAGCCGGCGCGCCGCCAGCTTGCGCCGCACGAACTCCTCGAACTGCTGCGTCGCGACCTCCGGATCGCGCGCGGCCAGCCCGAGCGCGTTGCGCACGAGCTGGATCGGCGTCAGCACGATGCCCCACGGCAGCCCCCACCAGCCGAGCGTGGCCGATGCGAGCAGCGCGACCGCCTGCTTCCGGCGCCCGCAACGGCGGCAACACACGTGGCGCCGGGTCGCCCAGCGCGTGACGAACAGCAGCGACACGACGCGATGCGACGCATGCACGTCGACCGGCTGCCCTTCGCGCAGGCAGATCGGGCACGGCCCGTAGCGCCAGTCGTCGACATACTGCCGAACCTTCGCGTCGGGCACCCGTTCGGCCTCGACGATGATCGGATGCGCGCGTGCGCACACCCGGCTGCAATAGCGGCGCCCGTCGATCGACCGGCCGCCGACCAGGAACGTCCTGCCGCAGTGACTGCACTCTGTCACGATAAACCCCGGATAAGCGTGATGCGCCGCGTGCCGGCCGCGCGCGCATCGATGCGCCGGCGGTCCGCACGGGTCATTTCATGTTTTAACGGCCGCTGCCGCGCAGTCTTGAGCGGCGCGCGCCGACGCGCATCAGCCGTGCAGCCCGAGCGCGGTCATCAGGCGGTACAGCGTCGCGCGCGAAATACCCAGTTCCGCGGCGACATCCGCATGCTGGTGGCGGTTGCGCATCAGCGTTTCCTCGATCGCGCGCCGCTCGGCCTGCCGGCGCGTTTCCGCCAGCGTCGGCGGCTGCCGCGACGTGTACGCGCGCAGTTCGAGATCGGCCGCCGAGATCAGCGGACCGTTCGTCATCACGACCGCGAACCGGATCCGGTTGATCAGCTCGCGCACGTTGCCGGGCCACGGATAGTTGTGGATCGCCTCGACCGCGCAGGGCATGAAGCCGCGAATCCGGTGCGAACTGTCGCCGCGATAACGCCGCAGCACGTAATCGGCGAGCAGCATGATGTCGCGCCCGCGCGCGCGCAGCGGCGGCTCGTCGATGCGCAGCACGCACAACCGGTAGTACAGGTCGGCGCGGAACCGCCCCGCCTGCATCGCGGCCTCGAGATCGACGTGGGTCGCCGACACGATCCGCACATCGACCGGTAGCGACGCATGCCCGCCGAGCCGCTCGATCTTGCCCTCCTGCAGGAACCGCAGCAGGCTCGCCTGGCTCTCGAACGGCATGTCGCCGATCTCGTCGAGAAACAGTGTGCCGCCGTGCGCGGCCTCGATGCGGCCGATCTTGCGCTGGTGCGCGCCCGTGAATGCGCCACGCTCGTGGCCGAACAGTTCGGCCTGCAGCAGCGTCGACGGAATGGCCGCGCAGTTCACGGCGACGAACGGTGCAACGGCCCGCATCGACTGCTGATGGATCGCCGCGGCGGTCAGCTCCTTGCCGGTACCGGATTCGCCGGCGATGAACACGGTGGCATCCGTGTTCGCGACCTTGCGGATCGTCGCGAACAGCCGGCGCATCGCGTCGCACGAACCGATCATCGTGCCGCCGGGCGGCGCAGCCTCCGCGGCGGGGTCGCCGTCCGCGAGCTTCAGCATCCCGTACGCATGGCCGACGAGATAGCCGATCGTCGTGTAGGCCGTCACGTTACGCACGTAGTCGAAACAGCAATGACGGATCAGGCGCGCGATCGGGATGTCGCGCAGCCGCTCCCTGTCGGTGAGCGCGACCCAACCGACGCGCGGGTCGCGCAGCAGCGCTTCGAACGACACGATGTCGAGCGATGCGAAGCTGCCGAAATCGACGATACCCGCATGCGGGCGGTTCGCCTTGACGAGATTCAGTGCGTCCGCAACGGTTTTCGCGCGCCACACGTCCCAGCCGCGCGACGCCAGGCAATCGACGAGCGCGGCATCGTGCCGCTGAGACAGATAGACGAGCGGCCGCGACGGCACCACCTGATCGCGCCGGACGGCGACGAACGGCATCGCGCCGGCTTCCCGCTCGACATCCTGCGGGCCTGACACGCTGAGCTGGCAGCAATAGTTCACGATGGCCTCGCCGCATAGGGTTGTATATCGGGACGGCCGTTGCCGGATCGCGTATGGCGGGGCCTCGTGGTCCCGCGGCGCGGCGCCGCCCCGTCCTCGAATCGATGTTTCGTTATCGGCAGAACACGACGCGCTGCGTGTAGATCTGCGGCTCGACGACCGGCTTCGCCGCCCCGTTGAGATCGTCGCGATACGCACGGTAGGTCTTGCCGTTCACCGTCACGTCTTCCGCGCGAGCCGTCTCGATCTTGTTGAGCCCGTTGAGCTGCCACTCGCTCACGCGGTCCGCTGCCACCAGGCTCGACTCGCCGGCGATCTTCTGCGTGATCGCACTGCCGTCGCTCCACGGCAAAGTCCGCATGTCTTCCGTGTGCTGCATCGCGCCGACCGTCTTGCCCGTCGGCGCCGGCCCGTTCTGCGCCCGGAACGGCGCGCCGCGACCGTACACCGGCGATTGCCACGACGGCGCGTGCCCCTCCTCGGGCATCATGTAAATCATCTGCGGGTCGCCGATCATCATCATCGGTGCGCACGCCGTGTTGTCGGGACGGTTGAGCGTCGAGAGCGCCTGCTGAACGCTTGCGGCGTTCGCGAGGGTCTGCTCGTTCAGGATGATGAAGACCGCGGGATTCTGGAAAACCGACTGCGCAGCGGCTTGCACGCCGACCAGCAGCAAAGCGACCAAAAAGATCCTCATGATTGAGGCCTCCTTGCATCCTCGTCAGGCAAAAAGTGGGGCTGACCTCGGGGATGGGACCAACACCCGTCCAACCGGGAACCACCGCCGTGCATCGGGGCCGGCCGTCTGCCGTGCGACCGGTATGCCGGCCACATGGCAGACAGCCCCGCGCGCTTACGACGACGTGCTCGTCGAGATGACAGCCGGTGCCGGCGCGACCGGTGCTGCCGGTGCGGCCTGCTGGTCGACGGCAGCCGGCCGCAACGCCTGGGCCGGGTCGGACAATGCCGGCATGTCGGCAGACGGCGCAGCCGGTGCGGCAACGGATTCGACCGCTTCGGGCACCTTCGCGTCGGCGGCAGGCATGTCGGCCGGCGCTGTGGCGGCAGCAGGCTGCGCGGCTTCCGGCGCGGGCGCTTCGACCGCCGCTTGCGACGCCGGCTCGGCAGCCTTTGCATCGGCTGCCGGCGCCGCGACGACGGCAGCAGCCGGCATCGGTTCGGCAACCGGTTCGCCGGCAGCCTGCGCTGCGTTGTCGGTCGCGACCGGCATCGGCTCCGGCGCCTTGTCGGCTACTGGCTGTGCGGGCTCGGGTGCCTTCGCGTCAGCTACCGGCTGGGCAGGCTCGGGCGCCTTCGTATCAGCTACCGGCTGTGCGGGCTCAGGGGTCTTCGTGTCGGCAACCGGCTGCACGGCCTCGGGCGCCTTCGTGTCGGCCACCGGCTGCGCAGGCACGGGCGCCTTCGTGTCGGCTACCAGTGCGGCAGGCTCTTGCGATGACTTGTCGGCAACCACCGGCGCAGCAATGATGGCCGCAGCCGGCACGGCTGCCATCGCTGCCGCCGGTACGACCGCGGCGGCAGGCGCGGCGGCGACGGCGGGTGCCGCGGCAGCCACATGCGCTGCCGGCGCTGCAGCAACCACAGGTGCAGCAGCCGCAACGGCCGGCGCTGCGACTGCCGGAGCGGCTGCGGCGACTGCCGGCGCCGCCACTGCCGGCGCGGCGGCAACTGGCGCCATCGCCGGGACCGGGACCGGCACCGGAACAGGCGCGGCCTGCACCGACGTCGTCTGGATCGGACGCGTCGGCGCGGGAGCCGGTGCCGGCGCAGCCGAACCGAGCGGCGGCAGGCCCATGCGGTCGCGCACGATCGGATCGCGATACTTCACGTCGTCGGCGACGGTCGCTTCGACGCTCGGCGCCACGTTCGAACGCGCGAGTGGCGCGGTCGTGCCCGGGCACAGGTGGCCGGTCGCTTCCACCGCGCGCCGGTTCGCATCGCTCTGGCACAGCAGCGCGAGCGCCACGTCGGTCAGCCCCATCGCGCGGAATTCACGCGCATCGAGACGCCGGACGCACGCCTGGTCGACCAGTGTCGTGCCGCCCGTCGCGCCGAACCCCGGGAACGACACGCCGACGCTCACCGATCCCATGCAGGTATCGGACAGCGTGGTCGTGAGGCCCGGTGCCTGGATCGACGGGTTGGTCTTGATCGTCTGCGTACCCGAGTAATTGACGTTTTCGGAAGTCTGGGTGTTGTAGGGGTTGGTGCCTGGCGAGCCCGACGTCTGGAGCGTGCTCACGCTCTGCGGCGTCACGTTCGAGCCACCGCTGGTGCCGGACGGCATCGTCACGTTCACGTTCACGCTCGAATTGCCGCTGCCACGCACCCCGCTGCTGCTCGTTGCATTGCCGCCGCGCGAACTCGTGGTGTTCGTGTTCATGCTCGAGCCGCCGCCCTGGCTGATCGCCGTCGACGACGTCGAGGATTGCGCGCTCGAACTCGAGTCGGCAGTTTGCGCCTGGGCACCGATCGTGGTCATCGCGAACATCGCCGCGCATGCCACCCTGATCCTGTTGCTGTTCATTTCACTCTCCGGACGAGGTTATACCTCCCACCCAGGCAACCGTGCTACTTCCCCTGAATGACTTCAGTTCTTGCTGCTTCCCCGAACTGCTTCCAGCCGCTACCCAGCTGGGACCACGGGCCATCCGACATTCCCTGCTGCTGGGCGTCCGATGCGCCGATGGCACTGCCCGACGAAAGCGATTGTTGTTCCGACGGTCTGGTTGTCTGAGAAGGGTTGTTTGACGTCTGCATATTCGATTGCCCACCATCGGCAGCACGGTCAGCGCCATATGCCGTCAGTGACGCGAGCATCAGAGCGGCGGCAATCAGGTTCTGCTTCATGCCAACTCCTTACGTGACAACAAGGCGGGAAAAGAGACCAGCGTCGCTGGGAAACTGGTCCCCCCACGCCTGACTAATGACTGCTCCCGGTCGCGCTCGAACTGCCCTGGCTTCCGCCCGACGCGGACGGCGAGCCAGCCGGACCGGTACTCCACGCGGTCGACGAGTTGTAGTGATTCGAACCCGTGATCGCAGCCGATCCGCCACTGCCCGTCAGTCCAGCGGCACCCGCGTTGGCATTGCCGTTGTCGTTCGCGCCCGTGGCCGTGTAGTGGTTGGCGCCGAGTACGATCGTGGCGGTCACCCCTCCCGACAGTGCGTTTGCGTTCTCGTTCGTTTTGCTGTTTCCGCCGTACGAGCCTGCGGCACCGATACCGCCGCCTGCCGCAAACGCGCCCCCGTTCGTGCCGGAACCGCTGGCCGTCGAGGTCGAGTTGTGGTTGGCGGACGCCGTGCCGACGGAACCAGCGGGTGTCACGGTACTTCCGGCGCTCGCACCAGCCGTCGATGTCGAATTGCTCGTATAGCTGCCGGACCCGACCAGTACCGAACCGGACACACCCGCTGCGACGGATTGCGTCTGGTTGTTCGTGAACGAACCTGCTGCCATTGCGGCCGACGATAGGACGGTGAGCGCTGTCGCTAATATGACTTTGGCTTTCATAGCAATTCCTTGCCGTGAGAAAGTTCGACGGTGGCGGAGCCGAGCCTGCCCGCGCGGGGCAACGCCCGGCATCCGCACCGCCAGCCAATGACGAACGCTACGCGTCGCGGCTTAGTGGTGATACGTCCAGCCAACCGAGCCGGCGTTCGCACCGCTGCTGCCACCCGCTTGTGCGCCGCCGAAGCCGAAGCCGCCGACCGTCGACGTTTGGGTGTGGCTCGTGTACGAGACCGAGCCGCTGCCGGGGCCACCGGCGAGCGCGCCGGCTGCGCCGAGCGCCGCGCCGGAATCGGTCGCGGAGAAGTGGCCGAACCCGGCGACCCCGGCCATCGTCTGGCCACCGCTCGACGAGTTGCTGCCCGAAATCGTGCCGCTCGCTGCGAACGCTGCACCCGAAACCGCCAGAACTGCTGCTGCAATCAGAAGCTTCTTCATGGTCGACTCCATAACGGCGTGGAGAGAATGAGCAAGGAAGACCGCACGCCTTCGATCCTCCCGCCTCGAGCAATCCTTAAAAATAAGGATTACTATCAAATTTGTTTATTAACTCAGCAATGTAATTTTGTGATTTATGAATTTTGGCCAGTCGAATTCTAGTTTTGCTTTTATAAGTTGTCCAAAATTTATAAGTAGGTGTTTTCTATAATTTTTATGAACATTGAATTCTTTTAAAAAACTCAATTAATTTCGCGACCGCGATGATGCATAAATCATCCCGGATGACGATTTTCGATATCCCGTTGAAAACGGATACCGGCACTGGAATCCATTTTCGGAATCAAAAACGCGCGAATATATACCACCGCAAAATGCGACAGCCGTTCAAACTGCGCTCGTCAGTCGAGCGATGACGGCGCCGCATTGCAGCCAGATGGCATGTTTGCTCCCTGAGCTGGCAAAGAAAGGGCTTCCGGGCAATCCGGCGTGCGTGCGTTCGATCTAATCCGGCCAGCGCCGATACTGGCCCGGCGCGATCGAAACCGCTTTGCACGGTTGAAGACGAGACGGCGTCAGGTTGTACTGCACGACCAACATGACCCATCGTGGTGAACTGAAAGGAAGCGGGCACCGCTGTCGCCCGATTGCCGCGAGGCGCGACAACGTTTCCGGCGCGCGGCCGGTGCGGAGGCATGAAAAGCGGCAATGGAATACCCGCGACGCTGGCACGGCGTCGTGAGCACCACCCCGGTTTTTCCAACTACCCCAATGGTGCGCAAAATAGGCGCAGATCACACTACTGCTTTTGGTCTTCATCGCCGTTTCCCCGACTGCTTATTGACGAGTTGGCCGCCCCCACATCGTTGTTGCATCGTGTCGACCGCTCGCCGGTGCGTTGAATATCGCAAGCGGCGTGCCACACGTTGTTCCGTCGTCCATTGCGCGTGACGGACCGCCTCAAGATGGGGGTATTTCTCCAGAAGCGACATTTTTTGTTTCAGGAATGTATCGCGGCAAAGGTTTGGCACCCGCCGAGATCATTGAGCGTCACGACGCAATACCGCGATTAGACGGACGAATCCGGCCCGCGGAGCCTTGCCCGACAGCAAGATGAACGAGTGTTTCAAACTTGAGAAGCGCGCCGCCCCGTGGGCCGGGCTGCATCCGTCTTTCCGCTGACGAACGACGCTTCGCGGCGTTTGCGGCCGGGCTCCCGCGCGAAGACGAACGAGAATCGATTCTCCCGGCGCGCTGCCCCTGGGCCAGACGCAGCGGCCTTCGATGTGCGTCCGGCACGCGTGTATCGCGATCATCGAGACGAAATTGATTCATTCGTGAAAATACCGACACGATCACTCGATGACGATGCAGTCATCCGGGGTGTCATCGTTGTAATAATAAAAACAAATGAAAACGCGCAATTCCGACCGAAGCAGAGGCAACGACTTTTCATTTCCATTCGATTCAGCCTTCACACCACGAGTCATTCGGTAAGCGATACGCCGAAGAATTATCTTCAAGTAATTTTTCCCGAAATTTTCATCGATGAAACATATCGACCCGGCATCGCCCTTACGTTGGAAATCCCGTAAAATCCTGATTTATCGGGCATTTCTTCGTATCGAATTGCATTGCCCCCGCACTCGCCCCGCTTATATCCCTGTCCCCACGATACACGCCTGAAACACCCGCACGCTCGTCGAACGGCGGTCGCATGGGCATGCCCGCGCCCGACGGGACTGCAACGTCGATGGCATGCCGATTGCCTGAGATCCGGCTCTCATCGAGCGGCACGCCACGGCACACGTATCACGGTCGGCGGCCGCCTTGCCAGTCAGCGTGCCGGGGGGAAAGGCGATGAAGATCACCTGTTGTCGATCGACGCTCGCGTCATTCAAGCATCAACCGAGTAGTCAGCGAAACCGGAGCACCCGTCGCGGTGCTTCGTCGAGATCAGCCCATTCGAACCGGCCCTTGCCGAAGCGATGCGCGTACGACGGGATGGAGCAGGTACGCGCCGCCGTCGAGCAGCTCGACGTGTGGTTCCTGGAAATGGTTGACGAAGTGGAAGGCGATGAATGACAGGCTCGCGCACGAAACGCGCGCCGGTCAGCGCATGCTCGTGACGGTCGCCCTGAAACAACCGCCGTGCGGCGGCACGTCAGCCGAGCAGTTCCTTCTTGCGCAGATGCACGACGTCGCGCATCGGCGGCGCGCCGAACAGCCGGCTGTATTCGCGGCTGAACTGCGATGCGCTTTCGTAGCCGACGACGGCCGCCACCGACCCGACGTCGCCGCCCTGCCGCAGCAGTAATCGCCGCGCCTCGTGCAGCCGCAACTGCTTCTGGTACTGCAGCGGGCTCAGCGTCGTCACGTGCTTGAAATGATGGTGCAGCGACGACACGCTCATGTTGACCGCCTGCGCGAGCGACTCGACGCGCATCGGCTCCGCGAAGTGATCGCGGATCCATTCGATCGCCCGCGCGATCCGGTGCGTCTGGCTGCCTGCGATGGCCATGTGCCGCAGCCGCGTGCCCTGCCCGCTCGTCATCAGCCGGTACAGCACTTCCTTTTCGATCAGCGGCGCGACGACCGGAATGTCGCCGGGCGTATCGAGCAGGCGCAACAGCCGCAGCGCGGCGTCGAGCAGCGGCGGCGTCAGCTCGGCGAGCGCGATCCCCTCGCCTTCCGGGCCCGCGTCGGGCTCGGGCAGCCGCATCTCGGCCGCAAGCTCGACGATGCGCTGCGGATCGAGCGTGAGCGACAGGCACAGGTACGGCGCATCCGCCGACGCGCGCGTCACGCGCGAGAGGATCGGCAAGTCGATCGACGTAATCAGGCAATTGTGCGTGTCGTATTCGTAAGCCTGGCCGGCCACGATCACGCGCTTCGCGCCCTGTGCGGCGATCACGAGCGCGGCCCGCGACACGCCGCAGCCGAGATCGACCGGACGCGTGTGCCGATGCAGCATCAGGCCCGGCACGGCCGTCGAATGCGAGCCGTCGGCCGGCGCGAAACGGCCGATCAGCGATGCCAGCTCGCGCCGCCCGGATTCGCGCGACGCCACGATATCGGTCATGTCCATGACGCATCCTCGAATGATTTCCCGTGTCGCGCGAGCATAGCGAAACGGCCTGCCGCGTGCCGGGGATTTGCAGGATTGTTCAATAAATTTGCAGGATTGGGTAGACGCAAAAAGCGGCGGCTCGCGCACACTCCCGGCTAACCTGCCCGTATGGCGGGTTTTCCCCATGGAGACATAAAAATGCCTACCTCGTTTGTCCTGAACGGCAAGAACGTCACGCTCGACGCCGATCCGTCGATGCCCGTCCTCTGGGCGATTCGCGAACATGCGGGACTGACCGGCACGAAGTTCGGCTGCGGCATGGCGCAGTGCGGCGCGTGCACCGTGCATCTCGAAGGCCAGGCCGTCCGCTCGTGCGTGCTGCCGCTCGCCGGCATCGCGGGCAAGCACGTCACGACGATCGAGGGTCTGCAAAGCAAGCCCGCGCATGCCGTGCAGGCCGCCTGGGTCAAGCTGCAGGTGCCGCAATGCGGCTACTGCCAGTCCGGCCAGATCATGTCGGCCACCGCGCTGCTCGAACAGAACCCGAAGCCGACCGACGCGGACATCGATGCCGCGATGAACGGCAACCTGTGCCGCTGTGCGACCTACGCCCGCATCCGGGCCGCGATCCACGACGCGGCAGCGACGCTGGGAGCCTGACCATGACGATCGAACTCGACAACAACGATACGGTGCGCCCGTCGCGCCGCACCTTCCTGAAGGCCGCGGGCGCCACGGCCGCGGTCGGCCTGACCATCGGCTTCGACTTCAGCGGCTTCGGCCGCCGCGCGCTCGCCGCGACCGCGCCCGCCGCCGGTTTCGCGCCGAATGCATTCCTGCGCATCACGCCCGACGGCACCGTCACGGTCATCGCGAAGCACGTCGAAATGGGCCAGGGTGCGTACACGGGCATCGCGACGATCGTCGCCGAGGAGCTCGACGCGAACTGGTCGCACGTGCGCGTCGAAAGCGCGCCGGCCGACGCGAAGCGCTACGCGAACCTCGCGTTCGGCACGATGCAGGGCACGGGCGGCAGCTCGGCGATGGCGAACTCGTGGCAGCAGTTGCGCGAAGCCGGCGGCAAGGCGCGCGCGATGCTGGTGTCGGCCGCCGCGACCCGCTGGAAGGTGCCGGCCGGCGAGCTGACGACCGCCAACGGCGTCGTCACGCACGCGAAGAGCGGCAGGACGGCGCCGTACGGCACGCTCGTCGCCGATGCGTCGAAGCTGCCCGTGCCGGACAAGGTCACGCTGAAACAGCCGGCCGATTTCAAGCTGATCGGTCACCGGATCCCGCGCGTCGATGCGTCGGCGAAATCGAACGGCACCGCGCATTTCACGCTCGACACGACGTTCCCCGGCATGCGCGTCGCGCTGCTGCAGCGCCCGCCGCGCTTCGGCGCGAAGGTGAAATCGTTCGACGCGACGGCCGCGAAGGCCGTGCCGGGCGTCGTGTCGGTCGTGCAGGTGCCCGGTGGCGTCGCCGTCGTCGCGAACGGCTTCTGGGCCGCGAAGCAGGGCCGCGACGCGCTGAAGGTCGATTGGGACGAAACGAACGCGGAAAAGCGCGGCTCGGACGAGATCATGCGCGAATACCGGCAACTCGCCGACAAGCCGGGCACGTCGGCACGCAAGGACGGCGATGCCGACGCGGCGATCGCGGGCGCGACGCGCAAGATCAGCGCGTCGTACGAATTCCCGTACCTCGCGCACGCGCCGATGGAGCCGCTCGACGCGGTCGTCAAGCTGACGGCGAACAGCTGCGAAATCTGGGCCGGCGACCAGTTCCAGACCGTCGATCAGGCCAACGCGGCCAGGACGGCAGGGCTGACGCCCGAGCAGGTGCAGATCCACACGCTGTATGCGGGCGGCAGCTTCGGCCGGCGCGCGAACGCGTGGTCGGACTACGTGGTCGAGGCCGTGTCGATCGCGAAGGCGCTCGGCGCGGACGGCAAGCCCGTCAAGCTGCAGTGGACGCGCGAGGACGACATCCAGGGCGGCTTCTACCGGCCGATGTACTTCCACAAGCTCGACGCGGGCCTGACCGCGGACGGCAAGCTTGTCGGCTGGCGCCACCGGATCGTCGGCCAGTCGATTCTCGCCGGCACGCCGTTCGAGGCGTTCATGGTCAAGAACGGCGTTGATGCCACGTCGGTCGAGGGCGCGGCGAACCTGCCGTACGCGGTGCCGAACGTGTCGGTCGAGCTCACCACCGCGAAGACGGGCGTGCCCGTGCTGTGGTGGCGCGTGGTCGGCAGCTCGCACACGGCCTACGCGGTCGAGGCGTTCATCGACGAAGCCGCGCACACGGCCGGCAAGGATCCCTACGCGTTCCGTCGCGACCTGCTCGAGAAGGAACCGCGGATGCGCGCGGTGCTGGACCTCGCCGCGCAAAAGGCAGGCTGGGATCCGGCCAAGCCGCTGCCGAAGGGGCGCGGGCGCGGGATCGCGGTCGCCGAGGCGTTCAAGAGCTATGTCGCGCAGGTGGCCGAGGTGTCGGTCGACGCGGACGGCAAGGTGAAGGTCGAGCGCGTGGTGTGCGCGGTCGATTGCGGGATCGCGATCAATCCCGACATCGTCGCCGCGCAGATGGAGGGCGGCATCGGCTTCGGGCTCGGCGCGGCGATGCACAGCGCGATCACGCTGAAGGACGGCCAGGTCGAGCAGCGCAACTTCGACGGGTACCACGTGCTGCGGATGGCCGAGATGCCGAAGGTCGAAGTGCACATCGTGCCGTCGGCCGAGGCGCCGACCGGGGTCGGCGAGCCGGGCGTCGCGCCGGTCGGCCCGGCCGTGGCGAACGCGATCTTCGCGGCGACGGGCAAGCGGCACTACGGGCTGCCGTTCGATTCGGCGGACAGCGCGAAGGCCTGATGCGACGGAACGCCGGCTGCGGGAAGAAGATATTCCGCGGCCGGCGTGTTTTCGCGCGAGACTCGATGTAGGGTTCGATGTCGGCAAAAATTGCCGGCAATTCATTGATTTACATACACAATTCTTCAAACCTGTAGGGTTCGATGTCGGGTTAGTCGTCAGCCGAAAAACCCTCGTATATCTCGCCCCACCTCCCTCTCCCCACGTTACATCAGACGTAACGCCCGTAACGTCGCCCGCCGATGCTACGTAACAATCCTTCAACATTGTTCTGCCCCCTTCACAACCCACATCGCGCCTCACGTTAAAAATTCTTTTAAATTCAAATATGTAGAGCCACCCGCATCGGCACGGCCGTCAGCTGGCGACCGTCAATTCTTCCCCTGGCCCGGAAGTTGCAGCACAGGACCCGCAAACACTCCTTTATGGACATGCGAGGGCCACCATGGATTGCAAATACCTGTACATCGACAACATAAAAATCAACTTCGTGCGCCGCACGATCGAGATCGACAACACGATCGTCGACGTCACGCCGCGTGAATTCGACGTCGTCGAATTCCTGCTCGACAACATGAACAAGATCGTGCCGCGGCAGGCAATCCAGGAGGCCGTATGGGGCCGTGAGCTCGGCGTGTCGTCGCGCACGCTCGACACCCATATCTCGCGTATCCGTTCGAAGCTGCGGCTCGACCACGACAAGAACCTGCGGATCATTCCGATCTACGCGGTCGGCTATCGCCTGGTGCTGTTCGGTGCGGCGATGACGCACGTCGAGCGCCACGAAGCCGCGCCGATCCTGCGAGCCGCGCCGCAACCCGCGATGGCCGCCGACTACGCGTGACGCTTCGCCCGCGCGCCGCCTGCTCGCGGCGCGCCGGCCACGTTCCCCTTACCGCGCTGCGCCAAGCCGCAGCGCTTCGCGGCCTGCCGGCCGGACCCGGCCTGCACGCCATCCGGCCCGCCATCCCGCCGCGCCCCGACCGCCGCCTCCGGGCGGCGGTTGCTTTTGGGCGCCGGTCGCGTCCTGCCCGGCTTCCTCACGCTTCGTAGCGCACCGCTTCCACGATCGCCGGGCAATGCACGCGACTACGGATTCCGGCGCGGCACGCGGCCATGGCCGTCCCTACAATCGACGCAGCAGCCGCGCGCCCTTCCGCGCCGCCGGCCCCAGAATAACCCGTCGAATCAACGCCGAATCCGCCCCGATCCCGCCGTGCCTGCGCTGTTCCTGACGAATGCCGACGCCGGCGACGCCGCCAGCCGGGCGATGCCCGCCGCTTCCGCGCCGCCCGCCGCTGCGCCGGCCGCGGTCGCGCTCGACGCGTCGCCCTACCTGCCGCGCCTGTCCGCCGCCGCTGCGCGCGGGCTGTCGCACGCGTACTGCGCAACCGGCGCCGCCCCGGTCACGCTCGGCGAGCACGCGTACGAGGTGCGCTGGCGCGTCGACGCGGAACCGGCCGCCGATGCACACGCCTACCGCTTCGTCATCGGCCCGGCCACCGGCACGCTGTGGATCGATCCGGTCGCGGAAACCGAATGGCTCGGCGACGCAGCCGATCCGGCCGTGCCGGCCGTGATCCGCGCGGCGTTGCTCGCCGACCTGTGCGCGCCGCTCGCGGCCGTGCTGCAGGCCGCGACGCGGCAGCGCGTGGAACTGCTGCCGCCGCCCGACAGCGTGCCGGCCTGGCGCGCGGTGCCGGACGCGCTGCGCTTCGAGCTGCGGCGCACCGATGCCGCGTGGCGCTGCCATGGCGCGCTGCTGTTCGACGTGCCGGACGCACTGGCCGTGTTCTTCGCGACCGCGCCGGCCGCGCTCGCCGATGCCCGCGCGGCCTACGCGAACCTGCCGGTGCCGCTCGTGTTCGAGATCGGCCGCACCGAGCTGACGACGGCCGAACTGGCCGACGTCGTCGGCGGCGACATCATCGCGATCGAACGCTGGCAGGCGCACGAGCAGAGCCTGCTTTGCGTCGCGCGGCTGCCGGCCGCGCCGGCATGGGAGATCACCGGACGGCCGTCGGGCAACCGGCTGACCGTCGAACGAATCAGGGAGATGCCTTTGGAACCGACCCGCACCGACAACGCGCCCGCCACGACACACGACGCGCCCTCCGCCGATGCGCCACGCACGCTCGACGGCCTCGCGGTCGACCTGCGCTTCGAGCTGCCGCCCACGTCGATGCCGCTCGGCGAGCTGAGCGCGCTGCAGCCGGGCGCCGTGATCGAGCTGCAGCAAGGGATCAACCAGAGCGTGATCCATCTCGTCGCGAACGGGATGCTGATCGGCACGGGCCACCTGATCGCGGTCGGCCAGAAACTCGGCGTGCGTGTCGTCACGCTGACGCAACCCGCACCGCGCGAGCGCTGAACGATGGGCAGCCTGCCGAATCCGGTCGCGCTGATCGCGGTCATTGCGGCGCTCGGCATCGCGCCGTTCGCGGCGCTGATGGTGACGAGCTACACGAAGCTCGTGGTCGTGCTCGGCCTGCTGCGCTCCGCGCTCGGGATCCAGCAGGTGCCGCCGAACCTCGTGCTGAACGGCATCGCGCTGATCCTGTCGCTGTTCATCATGGCGCCCGTCGGGATGTCGATCCGCGATGCGCTGCAGGCGCGCCACTTCGATGCGTCGGCGCAGTTGTCGACCGCCGATATCGGCGCGCTCGCCGACGCCGCGCTGCCGCCGATCAAGGATTTCCTCGTGTCGCACACGCGGCAGCGCGATCGCGAGTTCTTCGTGCGGACCGCGACGTCGGTGTGGCCGAAGAACCGCGCGGACGGCATCAAGGACGACGACCTGCTCGTGCTGGTGCCGAGCTTCACGCTGGCCGAGCTGACGAAGGCGTTCCAGATCGGCTTCGTGATCTATATCGTGTTCATCGTCGTCGACCTGCTGGTCGCGAACATCCTGCTCGCGCTCGGGATGCAGATGATCTCGCCGACGACGATCTCGGTGCCGTTCAAGCTGCTGCTGTTCGTCGCGCTCGACGGCTGGTCGCTGCTCGTACACGGGCTGGTGATGTCGTACCGCGTGGCGGGCGCGGGATGAACGCGCGCGGCCTGCGAATCGCGGCCGCGTGCCTGTGCGCGCTGGTCGCGCTCGCGCTTGCAGGCCTGTCGGCGCGAGTCGCGCAGGCGGCCGGCAGCGGCGCGGGGTTCGCTCGACTCGCGCGCGCCTGCGCGCCGAACGTCGATCCCGATACGCTCGCCGCACTCGTGCGCACCGAGTCAGGCTTCAATCCGTATGCGATCGGCGTGGTCGGCGGCCATCTGGCGCGCCAGCCCGCGTCGCTCGACGAAGCGCGCGCGACCGCGCGCGACCTCGCGGCGCGCGGCTTCAGCTACAGCGTGGGCCTCGCGCAGGTGAACGAGCGCAATTTCGCGAAATACGGGCTCGATGAAGCGACGATGTTCGAACCGTGCCGCAACCTGCAGGCCGGCGGCGCGATCCTGACCGAATGCTTCGCGCGCTCGTCGGGCACCGGCCGCGCCACGCAGGCCGCATTGCGCGCGGCACTGTCGTGCTACTACAGCGGCAACTTCACGACCGGCTTCTCGAGCGGCTACGTGAGCCGCGTCGTCGCCAGCGCGCAGCGCAACGCGCGCGAAGGCGGCGTCGGACCGATTCCCGTCGTCGGCGACCCGCCGCCGCCCGCGCGCCAGCGGCGCATGGACGCGGCCGCGACCACGCCGCCGGAGCGCGCACGCCGGCTGCCGTCGCCTGCCGCGTCCGCCGACGCGCCGTCGTGCCACGCCCGCCCGGTCGTGATGATGTGCCGCGGGCTCGCGGCCAGCCAGGCGAAGCGGCTGTGCGTGAAGTGTCTCGACGAGTAGCGATGCGCGCCCCGATTTCAGGGGCGCGAACGGCGCTGGCGCGGCACCGCCATCGGGCTGCGGGCGTCTCGTAGCGTGCGGCGCGCTCGCGCGGCGGCCGCGCCGACGAGCTACGAAACAGCGGCGATCCGGCCGCAACGCCTATCCCTACACTCGTCGGATCGCGTCGCGGCGCGCGTGGCGCCGCGCCTTCAGGGAGACGAGCATGCTGTTGATCGACGGATTGGGACTGGGCGTCAACTGGCAGCGCTTCCTGTCGGAAACGCTGAACCCGGTCGTCGCACCGCCGCCCCCGCCGCCGCCTCCGCCGAAGAAGGACGACCCGTCGGCCGGCCCCGCGAACCCGGTCGCGGCGCCGCCGATTCCGGTGACCGCCACGCCGTCCACCGATCCGTCGAAGCCGACCAACGCCGAGATCGCGTCCGCGACCTCGCTGGTCCAGAGCATGGCCGCGCAGTACACGGTGCCGCCGCCCGACATCACGGTCGAGAACGACAAGACGCAAGCGGTGCAGAAGGCGATCCAGGCCGCGCAGACGCAATACGACGACGCATCGCAATCGCTGCAGGGCGCGCAGAACGTGCTGCGCCTCGTGAACCGCGATCCCGAATCGACGCCCGACGACCGCAAGACCGCTCAGGATGCCTATGCGAAGGCGCGCACCGCCGCCGACAGCGCGCAGCGCGACCTGAACGTGACGACCGACGCGGGCTACATGATCCTGTACGGCGAACAGGCGAACGCCGACATGCCGGCCGGGATGAAGATCGACGACTCCGGCAAGGTGACCGATCCCGGTGACGCGCAACATGCCGCCGACCAGCAGTTCAAGACGCTGCTGGCCGCGTTTCCCGAGCACGCGAACGATCCGAATTGGGTACCGCAGCAGAGCGACTGCAAGAACCCGCTGCAGATCCGGCTCTTCGACAACTGGCAGACCGCCAGTGCAACGGCCGCCGTCGGCGCGTCGAAGTACTACGCGGACGTCGCGAATTCGAACCTCGCCTATACGCAGTTCCAGTCGTATCTCGCCGATCCTGACTACAAGAGCGCGCTCGACTCGGGCGTCAGCCGGCTCAACAAGGCACTCCAGCCGCTGGAACTGCAGGTCACGATGCCCGACGCGCCGGCGTCGCAGGACGCCGCGCAGCAGGCCGTCACGGCGGCGGCGAAGGACGCGAACTATGCGAATGCCGCGGCCGGCGCCGCGAAGGACAGCCTGACGCTCACGAACGCGCAGCAAACGTACGACTCGGTCAGCGGCAAGGAAGGACCGACGGTGATCGTGGCGAATGCCGTGTCGGATGCGAAGACCGCGCTCGCCCGCGCGCAGACGGCCGCGAACACGAGCGGCAGCTATCTGCAGATGCTGTCCGCGCAACATCAGGTCGACACGCTGCAGGCCGACTACACGAAGAAGCAGCAGGCCGCCGACGCCTGGCACAAGGCCAACCCGGGCTCGATGCTGAAGGATCCGCAGGTCGACCTCGACGTCGGCGACGCCTACGCGAAACTGTCGCAGGCGCAGCAGCAGGCCGGTATCGCGCACGACGGTTTCGTCGCGACCTACGGCGCGACGCTCGCGCAGCAGTATGACGACCAGGCGTCGCAGATCCAGGCGCAGGTCAACGCGCGCTCGATCTTCACGAAGCCGACGACCCAGCCGCCGCTGTTCGCGCCGTCGCTGTCGACCGCAAGCGGCCTGCCTTCCCTGCCCGCATCGTCGCTGTCGACCGCTGCGAGCGCCGCCCCCACCGGCACGCCGACGCTGCCGACGTCGTCACCGTTGCCCGCGCCGTCGCTGTCGACCGCGAATGGCGGCCTGCCGCCGTCGCTCGCCGACTCGTCCCCGTTCGTGCTGCCGCAGTCGCCGGCCACGCAGGCCGCGCCGGCGGGCCCGACGCTGCTCGATGCAAAGCGCCTGCAGGTCGTCGCAGGCGCGATCCGCGCGGCCGACAGCCGGCTCGCGGATTCGGTCAACGAGCGCGCGACCCAGGCCGCGCTGTCGCAGGCACGCATCCAGCAGACGCAGGCCAAGAGCACGCTCGCCTCGGTGCAGAAAGAGTACGACGACTGGGCGGCCGCGAATCCGCCGCCCGTGCGGTTCCGCTACGTCGCGGGCGACGACATGATCCCCGCGCCGTCGACGCCGCGGCCGAACCTGTACCAGGACCAGCTCGACAAGGCGAAGGCGGCCGTCACGCAAGCCGACAACGCGGTACAGCGCCTGCAGCTGCTGAGCGAGACGTCGCACCAGCAGGTGTTGATGGACCGGTTCGACGCGGGACTCGACGAGCGGCTGCGCTACGCGGCGCCCGATTCGGATGCCGGCAACGACTACAAGAAGGCGCTGCACGACTTCTACGAGGCGCATCGCGGCGAACTGTCTAACTCGCTGCTCGACGCGGCGAGCGCGAGCACGCAGAACGGCAATACGATCGCGTTCGGCAAGCTGACCGACAACGAACAACGCAACCTGATCGGCGTCGCGCTCGGGATGCAGCCCGACGTGCCGAACACGGCCTCGTCGAGCGACGGTTCGGATCCCGTATCGCCGACGAACGACGACGTCGCGCGCTTCACCGACAAGGACAAGCTGTCGACGATCAACAGCGTGCGCGACCAGTTGCTGAAGGTCGGCGGCGGCGCGACCACGCAGGTCAGCGTGCTGCCGATGGTGTATGCGGCGAAGGACGCCGGCATGACGACCAGCGCGATCTTCAAGGTCACCGGCAAGGACGGCACGCAATACGTCGACGAGACGGCGAGCACCTACCACGACATCAACGACTACATCAACAACAACGAGCTGTCGAAGGACGGGACCGTCGACATCGCGACCGGCCACAACGCGGACGGCTCGCTACAGCTCGTGTCGAAGGCCGCGCATCATGAAAGCGGCTTCGACAGCTTCCTGAACACGCTGACCAGCACCGGCCTGAACATCGGCATGATGGTCGGCGGCATGGCGCTGGAAGGTCTCGGCGGGCTGCTCGACGGCACCGGTATCGGCGCGATCGTCGGCGTGCCGCTGAACATCCTCGGCGCGGGGATGATGTACACCGCGATCGGCGCATCGATGACGAGCGCGGGGCTCGACATCGCGACGCGCATGGAACACGGCCGCAGCATCAATCCGTTCACCGACGCGGGCGCGCGCGCCGACTTCATCAATCTCGTGCCGATGGGCGCGGCCGGCGCCGCCAAGCTCGCCGGCAGCAAGCTGTTCACGCGCGCAGTGACGGCGCTCACGCGCACGCCGAAAGTCGCGTCGCTGCTTTCCACCGGCGCGAAGGCCACCGCGATCGTGACCGGCGTCGGCGGCGCGGTCGAGGCGTTCGGCGAGGCCGGCGTCGACTATCTCGCGGGCGACAAGAAAGCGGCCGGCGAGCAACTCAAGTCCGGGCTCACCAACGTCGCGCTGATGGCCGCGGGCGGCCTCAAGGAACGCGCGGTCACGTCGGTGCGAACCCGCACCGGCCGGCCGGTGCCGATCCGCACGGCCGACGGCGAGACCGTCACGGTCGACAGCAAGATGCTCGGCCAGATCCTGAACAAGGGCGACGTGTCGTCGCTCGCCTACGGCCGCACCCGCGCGACGCTCGACGGCGAGGCCGTGAAGGTGTCGCCCGAAGGCATGCTGATGGTCGGCGACAAGATCCTGACCTACGACAACCAGCCGATCCGCGTGCTCGACAAGACCTCGAGCAAGCAGATGCCGCCCGGCAAATCGGTGGTGCTCGGCGAAGACGGCACGCTGTCCGTCGTGTCGGCATCGCCGAAGGAATGGACCAACGGCACGCGCATCGACGACGTGAAGGGAACCGGCGAGCGCCTGTCGTTCGGCCCGGACGGCGAGATGACCACGACGTCGAACGTCGTCCCGAAGACCCGACTCGAACTCCTCGATCACGCCATTGCGCAGACGAGCGAAGCGATCCGGCAGGCGCACGGCGCCGACGAGGAGGCGCCGCGCAGCCTCGCGCAGACGGCCGCCGAGAGCGAAACGGCCAGCACCGCGAGCAACGCCCGCAGCACGCAGCGCGCGAGCCAGGAGCGCGCGCGCGTCGATCAGCAGCACGACGAAACCGAAGTGGACCGCACGACGGCCGCGCGCAACGACCGGCGCAGCCAGGATGCGCAGGCGCTGCGCACGCGGGCCGCCGAGCTCGACGAACCGGCCGGCGCCGGCACGCGAACGAAGACGGACGGCACGCCGCCGCGCGTCGACGTGAAGGTCGTCGACCTGACGGACGAAGCGCCCGCCGCGCGGCCGGCCACGCGCGATCCGGCCGGCGTCGCGGTACCGCGCGGGCCGAGCGCCGAACCGCTGGAGGTCGGCGACCGCACCGTCTATGTCGTGCGCGACCGCATGGCGCAGGACGCACCCGGTGCACGGCCGTCCCCATTGCGCCCGCAGGATCTCGACGAACCCGTGATCGTCGTCGCCGGCGAGCATGACGCGGCACTGGCGCCCGAGCTCGCGAACCGCTGGCAGAAAGCCGTCTACGCGGCCGCGCCCGACGCGTTCGGCGCCGACGGCCAGCTTCGCGCGGACGCGCGCGTGCTGCGCTTCGATCCCGCGCCGGAAACCACGGCAGCCGAAACCGGCTTGCCGGGCGTTGCCGCAGCCGACGAAGCGGCGCCGGCGTCGCCCCGCCCGGCAGCCGGCGACGACACGGTGATCGTGCTGGCCGGCAAGCGCGGCCCGAACGAACCGGCGATGCCGCGCGCTGCCGCGACGGCCGAACCCGTCAGCGCGCTCGACGGCCTCTTCAGCGCGCCGAATCGCGTGCTCGTGCTCGTCAAGACGGAGCGCCCCGCCACCGTCGAGCGCACGGCCGAACGCGAGACGGACACCGGCAAAACCGCCGGCAAGGCGGCCGGCGACACCGCCGACCGGACGACCGCCCGCGCGAACGCGAGCGACGCGCGCCCGGCCGCCGCGAACGACGATATCGCACTCGCCGCCGCGCATCCGGAAACGACCGAAACGCCGCCGCCCGACCATGCCGCGTCGAACCCCGGCTGGATCACGCGGATGCAGATGCGTTTCGGCGGCGCGGCGCTGCCCGAAGCCGCGCAGGCGCTCGCGATGCAATCAGGTACGCTCGCGACGCAGTTGCGCATGCTGCAGGACGCCGGCTGGCGCGTGACGCTCGGCAAGCGCGGCGGCGGCAGCCGCATCGATCCGCGCAAGCGCCGCGTGACGATCGACGGCGGCCTCCAGCATCCGGGCAGCATCGCGTACACGCTCGCGCACGAAGCGCGGCATGCGGTCGAGGCAATGGCCGGCGTGCTCAATCTCGACTATGGCAACCGCAGCCGCTTCACGCGCAAGGCGCTCGAAGCCGAGGCGCGCGCCCAGATCAATGCGTTCGAGGCCCGTTACGAGATCCAGCTCGCGGGCGGCGGCGACATCGCCGCGCACATGCGGCTGCCCGATGCGATCGAGCACGAAGGCGACGCATGGCGCGCGCCGTCGCACGACTATGCGGGCACGGTCGGCCGGCTCGTCGATGCATTCGCCGACGCACCCGTGTCCGGCCGCGACGGCGAGACCTACCGCGACTTCTATCACGACGTCTGGGCGCGCCAGAAACGCCGCGGCGGCATTCCGCGCCGGATGCCCGCGCCGCAGACGCGCGAAACCGGCGACACGCCGCGCGGCGTGCGCAGCTTCGACGAACGCGTCGCGTGGAGCCGCGCGCATGCCGAGTACGCGTCGCCGTTCGGTGCGCGGCCGGCACCCACGGTGTCCGAGCTGCAGGCGGCCCGCAGCCGCCATTTCACGGTGCTGGAGGACGCCGGCGTGATGATGCTGCACGCCGACACGCTGCCGGACGGCACGCTGCTGACGGGCGTGCACGAATACGCGCTCGACCAGGCGCCCGCGTTCATGATCCAGGACGGCTATTCGATCGTGCTGTCCGCGCAGCAGGGCGGCGAAGCCGCCGCCGCGCAGCTCGCGAACCTGTGGCAACGGCCGGTGTATGCGCCGCCCGCGCACGCGGTCGGCGCGCATGCCGCATTGCTCGACACCGGCGTGTTCCGCCGCTTCGACCCGGCGCCCGCGGCACCGCACGACCTCGGCCCGCGGACGGCTGACGCCGAAGGCGTGCACGTCGAAGGCCGGCCGGGAGAACGGATCGACGTCGAACGCCACGTCGGCGAGCTGCTCGGCTCCGGCGGCGAGAAAACCGTGTTCGCGCTCGGCGACGACGCCGCGCTCGCGGTGTACGACAAGGGGCCCCATACATCGGAAGCCGAGCATCTCGACGCGGCGATCGACGAAAGCATCGCGCTCGACGATCTCGCGTCGTACGGCCTGAAAACCGTGACGATGAGCGGCCCGTTCTCCGCGCTCAACCGCGTCGCGGTACTGTACCGGCCGCTCGGCGTATTCCACAGCTTCGGCTTCGAGACCGGCGCGCTGCCGCGCGTGGTGTCGCGCGCGGCGCTCGAACATATCCGGCAGATCCGTGCCGTCGTCGAAAGCACGGGTATCGGCTTCGACCTGCAGGGCCTGTTCACGCGCAACGGCGATTTCCTGCTGAGCGACCCCGGTTCGATCGGCATGGGTGCAGGCGAGCACTTCACGGCATTGCAGCGCCTCGCGCTGATCGAGCGCGCGCTGACGAACGGCCTCGAACGCGGCAAGATCGAGCTCGCGCATCCGCAGCTCGCGGAAACGCCGGCACCCGGCGCGTTCGTGCAGAAGCCTTCGATCATCACGCGCGTGCGGATGCGCTTCGGCGGCGCACCGCTGCCGAAGGAAGCCTATCGCCTGATCGATGCGTCGGGCCTGCTGTCGCAGCAGATGCGGCTCGTGCGCGACGCGGGCTGGAAAGTCGTGCGCGGCACACCCGGCGAAGGCAGCAAGATCGACACGCAGCGACGCCGTATCACGATCGACGGCAACCTGCGCTCGACCGGCTCGATGGTCTATGTGCTCGCGCACGAAGCCGGGCATGCCGCCGAAGCCGTGACCGGCACGCTCGGGCTCGACTACGGGTCGACGCAACGCTACGTGCGCTCCGCGCTGCTGGCGGAAGCCCGCGCGCAGGCGAACGCGTTCGCGATCCGCGACGAAATTCGCGCGAACGCCGGCGTCGACGTCGGCCGCTACGTCGCGCTGCCCGATGCGATCGCCAACGAATACGGCCGCGTGCGGCCCGGCGATGCCGAATCGATCGCACGCCTCGCCGACGCGTTCGAACACGCGCCGACCTCGCTCGGCGGCATCAGCTACGGCGAGTTGTACCGCCGGCAGGCGCAGGCCGCGCAACCGGGCCGGGCGACGCTGGCCGCACCCGAGCACGACGCGGCCGCCGCGCTCGCGGCCGAAACGGCGTGGTCGCGTGCGCGCCCCGTCAAGGCCTCGCCGTTCGACGGGCGCGGCGTGGCGGGCGTGGACGGCCTGCGCCTGCTGCATTCGGACGGGCTGTCGTACGACCGCGAAGCCGGCATCGTGATCGTGCGCGGAACGACCGACGCGCAGGGCCGCCTCGTCGACGCCGACGGCCGCCCGTGGTCGCCGGTCGAGTTCACGCTCGCGCACCGCTCCGTGTTCGGCTTTCCCGGCGCGGCGATCATCCTCGCCGCGCGCAACGGCCGCGACGCGGGCGCGTGGCTCGCGAACGTGTGGCAACGGCCGGTGCACGTGCCGCCGACGATTGCCGTCGGCTTCGGCGCCGAAGCCGCGCTGAGCCCCACGCGCGCGTGGCTGCGCTACGACCCGGCGCCGCACACCCGCCCCGATCTCGGCCCGCTCGCGGTGGACGGCAACGGCGTCCACACGAGCGGCGACCCCGCCGCACGCCTGCCCGTCGAGCGCGTCATGGGCGCAGCGACCGGCGCCGGTATCGAAAAGACCGTGTTCGAGCTCGGCCGCCGCAATGCGATCGGGCTCTACCTCGGCACCGACAACCACGCGATCCTCAACCATATCGATGCGATCCGGCACGAGCAGGAAGGCCTCGCCGCCCTGCGTGCGTACGGGCTGAAGACGCTCACGATCGGCGGCCCGTTCGCCGCCTTCGACCGCGTGGCCGTGATGTACGAACCGTTCGCGTCGCTCAGCAGCCACGACGTGACCGCCGGCGTGCTGCCGGAGCGCGTCACGCTCGACGCGTTCGCGCAGCTCGATCGCGCGAGCGAGATCACCGCGCGGCACGGCCTCTATTACGATTTCGAAGGCGTGTTCGACACCCACGGCGATTTCTACCTGAGCGACCCGTCGTCGCTCGACGTCGGTGCGCCTCGGCTGAACGTCGACGGCATCGTGCGCGACATCCGCGCGCTGCGCGTCGTGCTCGAGGACGGCATCGCACGCGGAGCGATCGAGCTCGCGCATCCGGAAATCACCGAACATCTGCCGCCCGATGCGTTCGCGCAAAAGCCGTCCGTCATCACGCGGATCCGGATGCGCTTCGGCGGCGCGCCGCTGCCGAAGGAGGCCTACGCACTCGTCGACCGCTCGACCCTGCTCAGCGGGCAGGTCGCGCAAGCGCACGCGGCCGGCTGGAAAGTCGTGCTCGGCCGCCCCGGACGCGGCAGCCGCATCGACACCGCGAAACAGCGGATCGTGCTCGACGGGCGGTTGCGCGGCACCGGCACGCTCGTCTATGCGCTCGCGCATGAAGCGCAGCATGCAGTCGAGACGATCACCGGCCAGCTGGCGCTCGACCACACGTCGCCCGAAGCATGGACCGACAGCGCGCTGCTGGCCGAGGCGCGCGCGCAGGCGAACGCGTTCGCGGTACGCCGCGAACTCGCCGGCGACACGGGCATCGATATCGCGAAGGACGCCCACCTGCCCGACGCGATCGCGCGCGAGGCCGATCATGTGATGCCCGGCGACGAAGCCGGCCTGCGCCGGCTTGCGGCCGCGTTCGGCGACGCCGCGCCGTCGGTGCCAGGCCATGCCACCTATCGGGACTACTACACGAGCCAGGCAGCCGGCATGCGGGCCGGCGGCGTCCCGCGCGAGATGCCGGCCCCCGCCCCGCTGTCGCGGCGGCGCGCAACGGCGCCCGCGCACGCGTCGGGACCGGCCGTCAAGCGCGGGCAGCGTGCACTCGACCAGCTCGCCACGCACGGCAAGCGCGACCTGGTCCGCATCGACGGCGACCAGCTCGCCAGTGTCGACGACATGAAGGCGGCGTTCGGCAACGACGCCCATGTGCTGATCGCACCGCACATCGACCGGCCGGCCGACCGGATCGACGCGCGCCATCCGCAGCCCGAGTTCATCGCGAGCCTGCGCACGAGCGCCAACGGCAAGTTCATCGACAAGAAGCCGGCCTCGGACGAAATCGACCCGAAGGTCGCACAGGATGCGTTCCTGCCGCTCAAGTCGAAAGGCGACGCCAGCCGCAAGAACTACGACTACTACCTGTCGCCCGTCCCGCTCGACGAGTTGCTCTCGTTTGGCGGCGCCGCGCGCATCGAAGCGTACTTCGGCGAGCTGCGCCAGTGGGACGCCGAACCGTCGGCCACGGGCGCCGCCGACAACGTCGTCGCCACCGTGAAGCAGCTCGACGACGCGCCGCGCTTCCAGCGGCCGAAGCAGGCGGAAAAATACGCGCGCAAGCATCCCGGCACGCAAACGACGCTCTACGCGATCGATCGCAAGTCCGGCAAGGTGCTCGGTTACGCGACGCTCGATGCCGAGCAGAAATGGACGTACGTCGAAACCACGTCGCTGGGCGACGCGACGATCGCCGAGCGCGAGCTCGCCGACGCGTTCCGGCGACGCTCGCGCCTGTTGCCCGACGGGCGCCGCGGCGTGCGCTTCGTCGTGGCTGACGTCGCGCACGACGTCGTCGACAGTTACGGCGGCTTCGCGCCGGCCAAGATGCGCCGTGCGCTCGACGACCGGAAGACTCCGCTGTCGAAGCCCGATGCCTACGTCCAGCGCGTGCTCGGGCGGGTTCGCCCGTCGCTGCGCCAGAAGAACCTGGAAGCGGCCGATGCCGGCACGCCGAACCTGCTGCCGGCAACGCCGGACACCGCGCTCGACTTCAACGCACAGCATGCGCCGCAGCTGTTGCGCGCGATCGAGATGGGCGAGGTACCCGACGGCCATTTCGTGTACGTGTTCGATCACGAAGGGAGCGTCACCGACGCGCTGCGCGGCACGCTCACCGGCCTCGTCGCGGTGGAGGACGGCACGATCCGCTGGTACGACACCCTCGCCCAGTACCGCGACGGCGCCAACGAAGGCCTGCCGCTGGATCGGGCGACGATCGGCCGCGGGCCGTTCGGCGGGAACCAGCATTTCCTGCTGTCCTCGCTCGCCCCCGATGCGTTCGTGCCACGCGCCGCCGCGCTGAAGGAGGCCGCGCTGCAGGCCGAGGAAGCGGCTCGGCAAGCCGCGGCGGCCCAGGCCGCGCCCGCCGCACCGCCCGCCGCCGGCAAACGCAACGCAGGCGGCCGGCCCGGTAAACCCGGCCGCAAGGCCGCGCGCGGCAAACCGCAAGCGAAGCAACCGGCCGTTCAGCCGGCAAAGCCGCCGGCCGTACCCGCCGCCAAGCCGATCGCGCTCGAACCGTACCAGCCGGCGTTCGTGTCGAGCACGATCGTCGAATCGGTCACGCGCTACGGCAAGGCGAAGGTCGCCGATTTCGCGTCGACGCTCGAACGCGTCAAGGAATGGGGCAAGCGCGACCAGGGCAAGCACGACGGCAACGGCTTGACGCTCAGCGACGAGCCGCGGGCCATCATGGCCGACGCCACGCTGTGGAAGAAGATCTTCAAGTCGCTGGACATGTGGCGCGAGGCTTCGAGCCTGCATCCGCACGGCTTCGTCGCCAATCCGGGCGGCGGCCGCAACCGGCTGGTACGCCGTTCGCAGCGGTTCGCGATCGACCACGGCGCCGCGCGAACCGCCGACAAGAAGCTGATCGACGCGTACGCCGAGCTGCCGGCCGACATCCGCGACCGGCTCGTCCCGATGTCGCGCTCGTTCTCGCTGCGCGACGATCCCGAGCCGATGCGGCAGTACTTCGAGCAGTACGGCGGCCTGCTCCCGGCCGTCGCGCTCCAGGTCGATCCGTATTCGCAGGCTGCCGCCGTCGGCGGCAAGCAGGACCCGGGGCTGATCCAGCGCGCCAGGAAGTTCGGCGACCCGACGGGCGCCCGCTACGACGACGATACGGCGACGATCACGCGTACGGATCCCGACGGCACGCAACACACGCTCGAACTCGACGACCTCGCCCACCTGCACAAGTGGCTCACGGCGGCATCGAAATACGGCTTCCTGCTGCGGCTCGAGGCCGCGCCGTCGCGGCCGCTCGTGTCGCGCGAAGACGGTCACGCGATGGCCGGCACGAACAACGGGTATGCCGAGATCCGGCGCATCGCCGAATCGCTGGAAACGTGGGCGAAGCAGCACGAGGGCGAGAAGGCGCCGCTCGTGCTGCTGACCTTCCACGGCGCCGATGCCGTGCTCGAGCCGGTGCCGGGCGAAGGCCACGTGCAGTTGCTGGACGCCATCCTCGGCCGGAAACAGCTCGACTGGGTTCATGTCGGCCTGTCCTGGGGCACGCACGGCGACGACTTCATCGCGAATGCGGATTTGACGCGCGCGCTGGCGGCGAAGCTCGTCGACTACAAGCTGAACGCAGCCGGGAAGTTCGCGAGACTGCATGGCGGCGATGCACTGACGCGCGTCTACGAACCGGTCAGCGCCGAAGACTTCGCGAACCAGCAGCGCATCCTGTTCACGGAAGTCGAGCGCATCGCGAAGACGAAAGGCATGACGGACAGTGAGATCGCCGCGTTGCGCGACGAGCTGTACGAGCACAACACGTCGACGCTGCTGAACCAGGCGCGCCGCGCAACGAACGAGTACGGCCAGAGCATGTGGCGGCGCATCGGCGACGACGACGTCGGCAAGCTCGAAAAGAAGGCGCGCGAGATCGGCCGCGACTGGCTCAAACGCCATCGCGCCGGCACGCCCGCGCGGCCGAAGCTGGCGCCGCAGCCGGCCTCCGACAGCCGCCTGCACTGGAAGAAGGTCACCGGCCGGCCGGCGCTGCAACACGACGGCTCCCATCCGATCGGCGCCAACCGCAAGGCCATCGCCCAGCCCGATGCGCCCGCCGCCGCCAACGCGACGATGGACGAGGCTGCCGCGCATCTCAACGCGCTGCGCGTGCACCGGCCGTCGAAGGAACCGTCCGACCGGAGGAAGACGAACATCACGAGCGGGATCGTCCTCGGCGCGTCGAGCCTGATCGGCCTCGACGCCGCGTTCCACTGGATCAACCCGACCGTCATGAGCAACATGTCGTCGTCGTTCCTGCTCGCGTCGCGTCTCGGGCGCGTGTTCCAGGTGATGCACCAGGGCGCCATCCGCAGCCTGCAATCGGGCGACCCGAAAGCCGCGGTCGCGGCGCTCTCACATCTCGAGACGACGCTCGTGCGGCAATTCGGCTCCCAGACGCACGAATACGGCGAACACCGGCCGATCCAGCTCGACGCCGCGGTACGCGACGCGCAGGCGATGGCGAGACAATACGTCCGGCAATACCGGCGCGGGACGATGAGCTTCGAGGACGCCAAGGCCAACATCACCGCGCTCGCCGACGACGTGCTCACGCAGATGCAGGGGTTCGTCGGCGGCACGTCGTTGCAGCAGCTTCACGCGGGCAATCCGCGCAGCCGGCTGGGCATCGCCGGGCGCGCGGGCACGGCCGTCGCGTCGGTCGCCACGCTCACGAGCGGCATCGGCAAGATCGCCGGCGCGCACGACTGGTTCGGCCTGGCGCTGGGTTCGACCGGCGTCGCCAGCGGCGTGCTCGGCGCCGCGTACGCGGGCGCGTCGTTCCTGATCGTGTCGCGGCGCGTGAACGCGGACAAGCGCAGCCGCGTCGTGCGCGTGCTCGATTCGGCGGGCGACTTCGCGTCGGTCGCGCTCGGCGGGCTGTCCACCGCGTCGCAATGGAAGCAGGGGGAATACGATCTCGCGGTCGCGACCGCGACGTCGACCGCGCTGCTGCTCGCCGGCCGGCTCAATACGCACTTCCCGAACGCCACGCCGTTCGTCAAGAAGATCCCGACCGCGGTCGTCATGATTCCGGTCGCCGCATTCGGCTACAAGTTCATCATCGGCGTCGCGCCGATGATCGGCGGCCTGTTCAACTGGATCTTCGGCGGCGGCTCGCCGTCGCAGTCGAATCTCGCGCCAGGCGCGTTGCCGAGTACCACGCCGTCCGCTTTGCCGTCTGCCTCGCCGTCCGCTTCGCCGAGCGCCACACCGTCCGCCACGCCGTCGCCCACGACGAGCACGACGGCGCCGCAGCCGTCGCAGCCGTCGCAGGGCACGCCGTCGAGCCCGCCGGCGTCATCGAACTCGCCGCAGCCGTACATCGTCGTCGCCGGCGATTCGCTGTGGGTGATCGCGGACCAGCATCGCCAGTCGCTGCTCGACGCCGCGCAGGTGTCGCGTGCCGACCAGCAGGCGATGACGCGCGGCGAGCAGGACGCGCGCGCGCTGACCGAGATCCTGCAGCTCAATCCGTCGGCCGCGCGCGATCCGGGCCGTCTCGCGATCGGCACGCCGCTGAACGTCGGCTGACGGCCGAGTCCGACCGCGGATGGCCGGAACGCCGGCTGTCCGCGCGGCGCCGCGTCACCCCGCGCGCTGATGTTCCAGCCACGCCTGGAACATCAGCACCGCCCACAACTGGTGCTGCCAGTTCATCCGGCCGGTCTGGTGCTGCCGCCACAGACGCTCGACCGCGGTCGCATCGAAGAAGCCCTCCTCGCGCAGTCGCGACGGCTGCAGCAACGCCTCGGCCCAGTCGCGCAGCGCGCCGCGCAGCCAGTGGTCGACCGGCGCGCAGAAGCCCTGCTTCGGCCGATCGATCAGCGCGGACGGCACGTACCGGTCGAGCAGTCGGCGCAGCAGCGCCTTCGACTGCCCTTCCGGCAAGCGCACGGCCGCCGGCACGCGCCACGCGAATTCGACGACGTGATGGTCGAGGAACGGCATGCGCGTTTCGAGGCTGACGGCCATCGCGGCACGATCGACTTTCGCGAGGATGTCGGTCGGCAGGTACGTGAGCGTATCGATCGCCATCGCCTGCTCGGCGAAGCTCAGGTGCGCGGGCCACGCTGACACCGTGTCCAGCGCCGTCGGCGGCTCCTGGCCCGACAGCGCGATGCGCTCGGGATGATGCACCGACGACATCAGCAGCCGGTACAGCCCGATGCGGCTCTCGGCCGTCATCACGTGGCCGAGCTTGTGCAGGCGATCGCCGATGCGCGTCGCCGAGTCGCGCGCCTCCACGCCGCCCCACGCGCCCTGCGCGACGGCCGCGAGCTGGTCCGCATGATCGGGCCGCAGCGCATGCAGCGCGGCCGCGATCCGCGCGCGCACGGCCGCCGGCACGCGATGCAGCTTGCGCCACAGGCGCGGCGTCAGGAAATAGCGCGTATAGCCGCCGAACAGTTCGTCGCCGCCGTCGCCGGACAGGCTCACCTTCACGTGCCGGCGCGTCAGTTCGGACACGAGGAAGGTCGGAATCTGCGACGCATCGGAGAACGGCTCGTCGTAGATCGACGGCAGCTTCGGCACGACGCCGAGCGCATGGTCGGCCGTCACGTAGAGTTCGGTATGACGCGTGCCCAGGTGGCGCGCGACGGCCTTCGCGTAGCCGGCTTCGTCGTAGCCGGCCTCGTGGAAGCCGATCGTAAACGTGTCGACCGGCGTCGACGATTGCGCCTGCATCAGCGCGACGATCGCCGACGAATCGACGCCGCCCGACAGGAACGCGCCGAGCGGCACGTCCGCTTCCATCTGCCGCGCGACGGCCTGGCGCAGGATCGTGTCGAGCTGGCCGACGGCCTCGTCGGCGCTGCCCTCGAACGGTTGCGCACGGCCGTTCTCGATCGCCTGTTCGAGCGTCCAGTACGCACGCACGCGCGGTGTGTCGCGCGCATGTTCGAACTGGATGAAGGTGCCGGGCGGCAGCTTGTGGATGCCGCGATAAATCGTGTAAGGCGCGGGCACGCTCGACTGGCGCAGGTACAGGCACAGCGCGTCGCGATCGATCGCGCCGTCGAAGCCCGGATAGCCGCGCAGCGCCTTCAGCTCGGACGCGAACACGAGCGCGTCGCCGATCCGGCCGTAGTAGAGCGGCTTCTCGCCGATCCGGTCGCGTGCGAGCGTCAGCACGCGCGACGCGCGATTCCACAGCGCGAACGCGAACATGCCGGTCGCGCGGCGCAACGTTGCCTCGACACCCCACGCGACGATCGCCGCGATCAACACCTCGCTGTCGGAGTGGCCGCGCCACGCCGGTGCGCGACCCGCGCGCTCGAGTTCCGCGCGCAGTTCGCGATGGTTGTAGATTTCGCCATTGAAGACGAGGACGTAGCGGCCGCATGCGGATGCCATCGGCTGCCGGCCGTGTACCGACAGGTCGACGATCGCGAGCCGCCGGTGGCCGAGCGCGATGCCGGCTTCCGGGTCGACCCAGATCCCCTGCCCGTCCGGCCCGCGATGCGCGAGGCTCGCCGTCATTCGCGCGAGCGTGCCGCGCGCTGTCTCCTCATCGAAGGCGACGCTATTCAGAAAGCCGTCGATTCCGCACATTTGATATGTCTGCCCCCTGTTGACCTGTTCCGTCACGTGCGGCGCAACCTCGCTGCCCGCCGTCCGGCATGATGGTCGGGCCATATTACGAAGAAATAAATCAGCAATAATTCACCAGTGAATGTCGGATAAAACCGGAAAAAAAATGGCGTCAAGCGCCCTGCGCCGATAGTTACGTCAAGGGGCCATATCAAATCGGAGCGGATGGCCGCGGCACGTTGCAGAACAAAAAAAGGGGCGGCATTCAAAGGAGCCCGCAGCGGCCTTCGCCAAGCGCGTCACCCCGCGCCGGTCGCCCATTTCAGCAACTGCGCGACCTCGCGGAAATGCTGCGGCTGGATCGTGCCGTTCTCGGGTGTCGTCTCGTAGAGCGCCTGCGCGAGCCCGACGTTCGCGAGCGTCGGCCGCAACGCGTCACGTGCGAGCCGCACGATCCGCTCGGCCGCGTCGCCCTCGCCGCGCGCGAGCACCCACGGCAGCGTGCCGATCCCGCCGTAGTAGAGCGCGACCGCGACGCGCGACGAATACACGACCACCGACGCATAGCCGATGCGGTCGGGCAGCGACGCGAACTGCGCTTCGCGCGCGAGCTGCCGGCGCTTGGCCTCGATGTGCGGATCGCCTTCGTCCTCCTTGTGCTCGCGCCGCACTTCGTCGATCGACATCTTCATCTTCTGGTTGAACTCGTGCCGCTGGTGCACGATGTCGATCAGCGCCATCACGATGTAGATCAGCGCGGCCCAGCCGAACAGCAGCATCAGCAGCTTCACGATCAGCGCGAGGATCGAGACCGGCCGCGTGAAGCCCGACTGCACCGCCGGATCGAGCGACTCGACGATCAGCCAGCCGAGCGTCGCGACCAGCAGCGCCGTCTTCACCAGCATCTTCGCGAGATTGACGAGGTTGCGCAGCGACCACTGGTTCTTCATCCCCTCGGCCGGATTGAGCCGCGACAGCTGCGGCACGAGGCGGCTCCACGCCATCACGCCGCCCACCTGCACGAAGCCCGCGAGCAGGCCGGCAAGCAGCCCGGCCGCGACGATCTGCGCGGACAAGGTCGCCCAGTCGCGCGCGGCGCCGTCGATCAGCACCGCGATCCGCGCGGACGGGTCGGCGGCGCCTGCCGCGTCGAACACGAGCCGGAACAGCGCCTGCAGCCGTGCGAACAGCGAACCGATACCCACCGCGAGCGCGACGCACACGCCGACGAAGAACGCCGACGAAATCGTTTCCGCGCTCTTCGGCACATCGCCTTTTTCGCGCGCCTCGCGCAGGCGCTTCGCGGTCGGCTTCTGGTCCTTTTCGGCCATCTCGGCTCCGGCCCGCTCAGCCGCCGCCGTGCGCGGCGAACAGCGCGCGCAGCAGCGCCATCAGCCCGCTGTCGGGGCTCAGCAGCGAATGCAGCGACGCATACACCACCGGCAGGAACAGCATCATCATCAGCAACGCGAGCGCGCTCTTCAGCGGCTGCGAGAACACGAAGATGTTCAGCTGCGGCACCGCGCGCCCGACGAGGCCGATACCGAGCTCGACGAGGACCAGCACGATCGTCACCGGCGCGGCGAGCTTCACCATCCATTCGAAGATCGTGTCGGTCTGCCGCACGATGAAGGTCTGCAGCATCGACGAGAAATCGGGGCCGAGCGAGCCGATCGGCCACCACGCGTACGACTGCGCGAACAGCTGCACGAGCACCTGCAGGCCGCCCGCCGTGACGAACAGCGCGATCGCGACGAAATTCAGGAATCCCGACGTCGGGCCGCCTTCGTGACCGCCCATCGGATCGAAGAACGCGGCGCTGCCGCTGCCGGTCTGGAAGTCGATCAGGTAGCCGACGCCCTGGATCGCGAACAGCACCGCGCTGAACGCGCCGGCGAGCAGCATGCCGACCACCGCCTCCTTCGCGACGAGCAGGCACCACATCAGGAACGGCAGCGCGGCCACCTGCGCGGCATCGATCGCGGGCGCGACGAACGCGGCGATCACGACGGCGATGCCGTTGCGCACGAGACCCGTGATGATCTGTTCGTTGAACACGGGCACGACGAACATGATCGGCAACAGGCGCGGCATCACGTAGAGCAGCGGTCGCAGCGTGCCCACGACGTCGTTGAAACCGGCTGCCTGGTCTAGCATCGGCGCTCCGCGGCGGCAGGCGAAGCGGTCTCGTCGGCCGCGGCGGATGTGCCCGGTTCGGTGCCGGCTTCGGTGTCGGTCATCTCCGCATCGAACGCGGCGGCCGCTTCAGGCTGCGCGGACGCATGACCGGACGCATCGCCCGCGCCGGCCGCCCACGCACCGGCCGCCGAGAAACGCCGCACCGCGTAGCCGTCCGCCACTTCGTCTGCGTCGCGCTCGACGCGCGCGGCGCGCGCCTGCAGCGCCTTCTCGCCGGCCTTCTCGAGCTTGTCCTCGGCGGCCTTCGCCTTGCGCGCGGCGCGCTGCAGGTCGGCCAACGTCGCCTCGTGGCCGCGATGCACGTGCGCGGCCTCGTGCACCGATGCGTTCGCGGTGCCGATGTGGCGGTCGAACGTGCGGGTGTCGGCCGCGGCATCCTGCAGCGCGCGCGCCTCGCGCAAATCGTCGGCGAGCCGCGCCTGGATCGCGGCCTTCGCGGCAACCTGCTGCGCGAGCTGCGCATGCGCGGCATCGAGTGCGCGGCGGCTTTGCGCGGCGATGCCCTGCTGGCGCGCGGCCGCGACGCGGGCGATCTGGCTGCGCATCTCGCGCACGCGCTTCAGGCGCGCGAGCGTCGCGAGCACGAGGCGGTCGTCGGCTTCAGACATGATCGTTCGCCAGCTTCATCAGCTTCGCGAGCTGCGCGTCGAAACGCACGTCCTCGTCCGACGCCTGCGCGCAGAACGCGCCGATCGCGTCACGCGCACGCAGCGCGAGATCGCCGAGGCGGTCGCTGCCTTCGCGATATTCGCCGATCTGCACGAGCAGCTCGATCTCCTGGTACTTCGCGATCAGCTCGCGCACGCGCGCCGCTGCATGCTGGTGCGCGCGGCTCGCGACGAGCGGCATCACGCGCGACAGGCTCGCGAGCACGTCGATCGCCGGATAGCGGTTCGCGAGCGCGATCTTGCGCGACAGCACGATATGGCCGTCGAGGATCGAGCGCACTTCCTCGGCGATCGGGTCCGACTCCTCGTCGCCTTCGACGAGCACCGTGTAGAGCGCGGTGATCGACCCGTGCGCGCCCTGCCCCGCGCGTTCGAGCAGGCGCGGCAGCACCGCGAACGTCGACGGCGGGAAGCTGCGCCGCGTCGGCGGCTCGCCGCTCGCGAGGCCGACCTCGCGTTGCGCACGGGCAAAACGCGTCAGCGAATCGACCAGCAGCAGCACGCGCTTGCCCGCATCGCGGAAATGCTCGGCGATCGCAGTGGCGACCAGCGCGGATTTCACGCGCTCCATCGCGGGGCGATCGGACGTCGACACGACGACGATCGACCGTGCGCGCACCTCCGGCGACAGGCTGTGCTCGATGAATTCGCGCACCTCGCGGCCGCGTTCGCCGACCAGTGCGATCACGTTCACATCGGCCTGCGCGCCGCGCGCGATCATCCCGAGCAGCGTGCTCTTGCCGACGCCGGACGGCGCGAAGATGCCGACGCGCTGCCCGATGCCGAGCGTCATCAGGCCGTCGATCACGCGCACGCCGGTCGGAAACGGCGTGTCGATCATCTTGCGCGCGAGCGGATTCGGCGGGTCCTGCTGCGTCGATACCCACGCGGCGCCCGTCACGGGGCCGCGATCGTCGAGCGGCCGGCCGAGCCCGTCGAGCACACGGCCGAACAGCGCTTCGCCCACCGGAAACACATGCTCGCGCCCGGACGGCACGACGGTCGTCTCCGGCGACAGCCCGGCCACGTCGCCGAGCGGCGTGAGCAAGGTCGTCTGCCGCGAAAAGCCGACCACCTCCGCGAGCAGCGTCGGCTGGTTCGGCGTGCGCAGCTCGCAGATCTCGCCGAGCCGCGCACGGATGCCCGTCGCGTTCAGGATCTGCCCGACCGCGTGATTGACGCGCCCTTGCACCGACACCGGCGAGAAGAACGCGAGCCCCGCATCGAGTTCGCCGACGAGGCGGCCGCGATCGAACGGTGCGCCGTCGTCGTCGCCGAACGGTTGCGGATCGTCGAGCGGCGCGTTCATCGCGCGGCACCCTTCAGCGCATCGCGGCGGATCGCCTGGCGCAGCGCGTCGATCTGCAGGTCGAGGCTCGCGTCGATGCGCCCGGACGGCGTCTCGACCGTGCACGCGTGGCGTTCGAGCTGCGCATCCTCGACGATGCGGATCTTCTGCCGGTTCGACTGTCCGGCGAACGCGCCGTCGAGCGCGTCGCGCATCTCGTCCTTGCGGCCGGGCGCGACATGCACGACCAGAAACGCCTCGTCGCGCACCAGCGGCGCGATCCGCGCGAGCGCGGCCTCGTACAGCTTCTGCGTGCTCATCTCGCCGACGATCGCGCGCACGGCCTTCACGACGATATCGGCCATCGCGTCCTTCATCGTCTCCATCGTGCGCGTGGCGGCCAGCGCCTGCGTGTACGCCTGCGCGGCCTGCTCGCGCTGCGCGCGGCGCATCCCTTCGTCGTAGCCGGCGGCCTGGCGCTTGTCGAATTCGCGCTGTGCATCGGCGACGATGCGCGCGGCCTCTTCATGCGCGGTCGCGATCACCGCGGACGCATCGAGCAGCGCCGCGTATTCGCGCTCCTTGAGCACCTTGCGCTCCGACAGCAGCTGCAGGTTGTCGCTCGTGATCAGAAAAGCCAGTCCCATGACGCAAGCCTCTCGGGAATCAGAAACAGGAACATCAGTTCGCCGAACTGGTCGCGCTGCGCGCGGTTCAGCCAGTACGGCGCTTCATCGTCGATCGCGCGGTTGAATTTCAGGCGCACGCGCCGCGCGACGGCATCACCGGCCACGCCGATGAAATCCGCGAGCAGGCGAGCGCCGCGCGCGCGGATCACGACCGGCAGCGCGGCGGGATCGGCACGCCATGGCTCGAGCGTTTCGGCGAGCGCGCCGAATTCCGGCGCGCGTTCGAGCGTCAGTTCCAGCGCGTCGCCGCCGAGCCGCGCCGCGACTTCCGCGCGGATGCGGCGCCCGGCCAGCGCGTCGCGCAGCCAGGTGCGATGCAGCAGCAGCCCCGCATACGCGGCCAGTTGCTCGAGCGCCGCGCCCGGCAGCAGCGCGAGCCGCGCGCACGGGTTCGCGACGTCGAAGTCGTGATGGTCGGCTACCCCGTTCGCAGCGAGCAGGTGCCGCGCGAGAAGCTTGCGGCCGGCCGCGCCGAACGCGTCCGGCGAACGGTAGCGCGCGGGCCAGTCGGCCGGCACGCGCGTCACGTGCAGGTAGCGGTCGGGCCGCAGGTTGAAGTCGCACACGAGCGCGTGAAACGCGCTGCGGCGCGCAGCCGGCGGCGGCGCGAGCGGATGCAGCCACGGTAGCGGCACGGCGTCGGCCGGGTTGGGCCCGGCGCCCGGCAACGGCGCGTGCGGATCGCTCATGCGCCGTCGCGCGCACCGTCCGGCGTGCGCAGGCCACCACCCTGCTGCGACGCGCCGCCGGCACCGTTCGCCCCGCGCGGTGCGCCGAGCAGGCCCGCGAGCCGCGCACCGAACATCCCGCGCCGTGCGGCCGACAGCGCAATGACCGCGCAGGTCAGCAGGATCAGCGCGAACACGAGCCAGCCCAGCGGCGAGCGCAGCCGCAGGACGTCCGATACCGCGCTGCCGATGCCGTCCACGCGCGTCGCGCGCGCGGCGGCCGGCTGCAGGAACAGCGACACGTTGTCGTATTGCAGCCCTTCGATGCTGTGCGCGACGAGATCCTTGACCATCGGCGCCATCGCGCGCAGGTCGACGCCCGGCCGGTAGCGGATGTACACGGCCGCCGACGACGGCTTGATCTTGTCCGCGAGCGGATCGTTCTCCGGAATCACGACCTGCACGCGCGCGACAACCACGCCCTCGATGTCCTGCAGCGTGCGCGACAGGTCCTGCGACACGCCGTACAGGTAGCGCACGCGTTCCTCGGCCGGCGTCGACACGAGGCCCTGCTTCTGGAACAGCTCGCCGAGGCTCGCGTAGCTCGGCTTCGGCAGCCCGTTCGCGTGCAGCACCGTGAGCGCCGGCTGCATGTCGCCGTCGGCGACGCTCACGAGCCATGCGTTGCGGTCCGACGTGTCGCGCGCATCGTTGTCCTTCGACGCGCTGATGCCCGCGTCGCCGAGCACCGCGATCATCTGGTTCGCGTCGCGCTCCGACAGGCCCGAGTACAGCTCCTTCTGGCACCCGGCCAGCAGCACGAGCAGCCCCGCGAGCAGCGCGCGCGCTGCCCGGCTGCGCCACGCATGCACGCGTGGCGTCGAATCGATCGTCGTCATCGTTTGTCCGCTTCAGGGTGCGTGAGGCCATCGACGGCCCGCACGCACGCTTTCACTCCTGCGTCTTCAGCACGGTGTGCGTGAAGCCGTTCGCCGCCTGCGCGACCGACAGGCTCAACTGGTATTCCGAAATCGTGGTGGTCGCCGTCCACTGGAAGTCCATCGCCTTCACCATCGTCATCAGCGGATCGCTGCGGTTGTCCGCCATCGACGTCAGCATCTCGCTGCGATGCTTGTCGATGTTCGCGTACCGCGAATCGAGATCGTTGCCGTAGGTGCGCAACCGCTCGACGAGCGACGACTGGTTCGCCTGCGCGGGCGTCATCTGCACGGCCGGCGCCGCATCCGCCGGCGCGCGCGACATCGCGACGCCCGATGCGGACGGCGGAGCGGACGGCGATGCCCCCGGCTGCATCAGCGCATCGAACTGGCGCACCTGCGCCGGATCGGACGCCGCCCCCGCCTGCTGCTGCGCGGCACTCGCGAGCGCGGCCGCGCCCGGCGGCGCCGCGCCTACGCCTGTCACTGACATGTCATGCCCTCCTTGAATGGCCGACACCGGACCGGATCGGTCGGGCCAGCCCGGAACGGGCCGGCCGGCACGCGCGCCTTCACCGCCGGATGCCCGCCACGGGCAGACCCGGCGCGCGGCCACGCGCGGCACGGCCGGCGGCCGGCGTCATGCGCGGCCGGCCGAGCTCAGGTGTTGCGCAACCTGGGCGTTCGCCGTCCCCTCTTGCGCGGTCACCGCGTTGCTGGTTTCGAACGTGGCCGTCGACTGCTGGACCTGGAAGTTGATCTTCGTCAGTTCGAGCTGCGTCTTGGTCAGGTCGTCGGCCTGCTGCTGGACCTGGTTCGTGTTGGTTGCACCTGCTGCCTGCGTACCCATGTTGCGCTCCTTTACGTGAACGTCATCCACCTTCCGGCGGCGGCCCCATGCCCCCCCGGCGACGTGGGGCGCCGCGCCCATGCGACGCCCCGCGTATTGCACGCACCGCGCGCCGCGCGATGCGCATGACCTGTCGCGGCGCTAGTGCGCCGCCCCTTTCGATGCGCCGGCGGAGGCAGTGGCCGCCGCCTCCGGCAACAGCGTCGGCCCCGGCACCGGCTGCGCGACCCCGGCGGCCGCGCCGGTCGCGAGCGGCGCCACGGGCGGCGCCGGCGCCTGCTCGGGCGCATTCGCCGACGGGCCGCCGAGCGGCATCGTGATGCGCTGGCCGCCGCGTTCGAACACGACTGCGTCCGGGCCGATCGACACGACGGTCGCGCCCTCCTTCAGCCGCGCACCTTCGAAATAGCGGCTGCCGTCGGCCGTCTCGATATAGCGCTGGTCGCCGTCGCCGGCGAACACCGTCGTGATCTCCGGAATGCCCGCCATGCCGCCGAGCGTCGTCGCCGTGCGCGGCGCGGCCGGATCGGCATCGCGCACGTGATCGACCACTTCGAGCGCCGGACGCGCGTCCTTCATGTAGTTGCGGATGCGCGGCTCGATCTGCGCGCGCGCGGCCGCACCCGTCAGCTCGATCCGGCCGCGACCGAGATACGTGACCGTCAGCGCCGTATCGCTGAAGTAGGTCTGCGCGGTCGCGACCAGGTCGCTGACCACGTAGATGTTGCCGAGCGCCGCGTTGTCGACGCCCGCGACGATCTGCGCGACGCGTTCGCGCGCGGCCGGGTCGCTGACGTAGCCGGACACGATCACGCCGTCGTCGCGCGGCGCGACGGCCAGCTCCGGATACGCATGCAGCAGTTGCTGCAGCCGGTGCGTGCGCGCGAGCACCGATTCGTGCTGCCACGGCAGGCGCCCCGACCACGTGACGAAGCCGTAGCCGAGCGCGCCGAGCAGCACGCCGATCCACAGCGCGACGAGCGCGATCACGAGCCGCCGGCTGCCGAGGCGGCGCAGCCCGCCCGTGAGCCAGCCGAGCCACGCCGCCTCGCGCGCGGCGTCCGGCGCATCGGCTTCGTCCGGCACCGCGACGCTCGCCTGCGCATGCCGCGCGATGCCGAGCCGGATCGAGCCGACCGTCACGACGTCGTGCGGCGTCAGCGAGCGGCGGCCCGCGCCGAGCGGTTCGTCGTTGAACAGCACCGCCGCGCCGGTTTCGCCGCCGTGGTTCTGCACCGTCACCGCGAGCGCGCCGACCTGCAGGCACACCTGCTTCGCGCCGATCTCGCGATCGGGCAGGATCACTTCGCAATCGGCCGCCGTGCCGACCCAGTTCGCGCCGCGCGCGAGCGACATCGTGCGGCCGTACATCGGCCCGCTCAGGAAGCACAGGTTCCACGGCGACGCGAGCGCGGCCGAACCGGCCCCCGCGCCTCCCGCGCCGCCGGGCAATGGGCCGTCGCCGTGCGGGTCAATGATGGTCGTCGACATGGGTGGTGGCTCCTGCGGTCGTCGCCGCCGGCTGCGCCGCCGCATCCTTCGGCTGCGGCAGCGCGGGCGGACCGAACTTCGTGCCCGGCAGCGGCTTCGGCGTCAGCGGCACCGCGACGTCGTTGTCCGGCGGCCGATACATCGACATCCCTTCCTGGCTCGCCGGCCCGTCGGCGCCCGGATTCACGGGCGATCCGTCCGGCGCATACATCGACGCGGTCGTCACCACGCGCGGCGTCAGCAGGTAGAACCGCTCCATGTGATTGCCCGACTTGTCGGTGTACTTGAACAGGTTGCCGATCAGCGGAATGTCGGACAGCCAGGGCACACCGCTCTTGTTCAGCCTCACCTCGTCGTCGTTGAAACCGGCGATCAGCAGGCTCTTGCCTTCGTCGATCATCGTCTTGGTGACGATGTTGCGCTGCTGGATCACCGGCACGTTCGACACGGCCTGCCCCGGCACGATGTTGCCGTCCTGGATGTCGATCGACATCATCACGCTCTGCGGATTGCCTGACACGGCCGCCGCGTTGCGGATCGCCTCGTCGACGATCATCGGCGTCACCTTGATGCTCGTGCCGGTCGTCACGCTGTACAGCGACGAATCCTGGTAGCCCGGCACCTGTACGTAGAACTGCGTAAGGTTCTCGAGGATCGCCTCGGTGTTGTCGAGCGCGAGCACCTTCGGCTTCGATCGCATCTGCGCCTGGCCCTTCTGCGCGAGCGCGTTGATACGCGTGAGCAGGTAATTGCGCAGCGACCCGCCGATCGACGCGGTCAGTGCGATGCCGGTCGGCATGAACGCGCCCGTCTGCCCGGTTTCCGACGTGCCGATGCCGAACGTCAGCGGCGGATTGCCGACGCCGTTGTACTGCGTGTTGCCGTTCAGCGGGTTTTGCCCGTTGCCGATCTGCACGTCGCCGTGCGTCGTATGCAGGCGCCAGTCGATCCCGAGGCTGTCGAGCGAATCCTCGTTGATGTCGATGATCGTCACGTTGATCTCAACGATGCGCGGACGCTCGTCGAGCTGGCCGATCAGCGACTGGTAGCGGTACATGTTCTCCGGCAGGTCGCGCACGATCACCGCGTTGATCGCCGGGTCCGCGACGATCTGCGGCAGCGTATCGCCGCCGCCGCTGCTCGAGAACGGCGAGAAGCCGCCGCTCGCGCCGCCGTCGCCGGAATAGCCGCCCTGCCGCGGGCCGCCGGAGATGTCGGGGAAATCGAGGCGCGGCACCGCGATCGTCAGACCCGAGCCGAGCTTCACCTGGCGCGCGGCCTGGCCGAGCGACGGGCTCGTCGGTGCAGCCGTCGTGTCGCCGGCCTTGCCGAACAGCCGCCGCAGGATCGTCGCGACACCGGGTACCGTCACTTCCTTGCCCGAGCGGTTGATCGTGAAATCCGACGCCCAGCCGTACTTGAGCCGGAACGCGCGGATATCCGCATGCGCGCCGTTCGCCGACGGATCGCCGACCGAGCCCACCGCCTGCCGCACGAGCTCGACGTAGCGGCGCGGGCCGGCCACGTACACGCTGTTCGCGCGATCGTTGATCACCAGCGTGTAGCGCTTGTCGGGAATCTGCATCGCCTGCAGCGCGCGGCCGATTTCACCGGAGGCGTTGGGCGGGATCGGGATCATCTGCGTCTGCGACTGGTCGGCCGGATCGACGTACAGGAACGAGCCGTCGTAGTACCACGTGAGCCCGTAGGTCGAGCAGATCGTCTCGAGCGTCTGTTGCGGCGTGCCCGAGAAGCGGCCGCTGATCACGCCGTCGACCTTCGGGTCGACCACCGCCGTCACGCCCTGCGACGACGCGAGCTCGCGGATGAAGTCGCCGATCTTCTTGCCGTTCGCGACGATCGTGAACGGCTTGTTGCGCCAGCGCAGGTCCGCGGCCCGCGCATGCTGCGCGGGCGCCATGCACAGCGACGCCGTGAGCAGCGCGGCCGCGCACATGGCGAGCGCGGCCCGTTGCAGGCTGCGCGGTTGAAACGGGATCGAGGCGACGCGTCGACGCATCAAAGGACTCCTGTGGAAGAAACGAACATGCGTTCCAGCGCCTGCTGCGCGAAGCGCAGCACTTCGCCGCCGAGCCAGGCCGACAGCAGCACGAGTGCGACCATCACGGCGATCAGCCGCACCGCGATGCCGATGTTGGCGTCCTGCACTTGCGTGACGGCCTGCAGGATCGCGACGACGAGGCCCGTGACGGTGGCGATCAGCACGATCGGCAACGACAGCAGCAGCACGAGCATCAGCGCCTGGCGCGTCAGGTCGAGGATCGTCGAGCTCGTCATTGCACGGCTCCCGGTACACGCACGTCGGCGCCCGCGCCGACCGTGCCGTCATCCGGCGGGTTCTTGACCCAGCCGACCGTATGCAGCTGCACGTCTTCCTCGACTTCCTGGTACGACAGCACCGCGAGGTCGGGCAGCACGGGCTGCAGGATCGTCTTCACGTAGCGGCGCGCACCGAGCGCGACCATCACCGCGAGCCGCGCGGCGCCCTGCGCGGTGCCGTGGCCGCCCGCCTGCGCGGCCTGCACGATCGCGCGCACCTGCTCGCCGATGTCCTGCTTGACCGCGCTCGACAGCGCGAGAAAATTGCCCTGCTTCGTGCGCATCACCGCACTCTCGATCCGCTCCTGCAGGTTCTGCTCGAACAGCACGACCCGCAGCTGGCGCGTCGTGCCCGCATGGCGGTCGGTGATCATCCGGCGCAGGTCGACGCGCACGAGCTCGACCAGCGCGATCACGTCGTCCGGTTCGTTCGGCGCCCACGTGATCAGGCTTTCGAAGATCACGCGCAAATTGCGGATCGGCACCTGCTCGGCGAGCAGCCGGCGCAGCACCTCGGTCACGCGCTGCAGCGGCACGAGCCGCGTCAGCTCGCCCACGAGTTCCGGGTGCTCGCGGCGCACCAGATGCACGAGCGCCTGCGTTTCCTGGATCCCGAGCAGTTCGTCCGCATGCTGGCGCACGATCTGCTCGACGTGCGCGGCGAGCGCGCTTTCGCTCGACAGCCACTTGCCGTCCGGCGCGGGGCCGTCAGGCTTGATCCACAGCGCGGTCGCGAACGGGCCGAACGCCTCGGCCGGCTGGCGCTCCGCGCGCTCGGGCAGCGGCGCGACGCCGTCCCACAGCAGCCAGCCCGGCTTCAGCGCGCCGTGCGCGGCGAGCACGTCCTGCAGATAGATCCGGTACGTGCCGGCCGCCGCGCCTTCGTCATCGTTCAGCGTGATGCGCGGGAACACCGTGCCGATGTCCGCATCGACGCGCGCCTTCGCGCTCGACAGCGCGGCCTGCAGCTGCGCGAGGTTCAGGCTCGTGCGCAGGTCGTCGGACAGCGACACCGCGATCAGCGACGTGACGCCGGCCGCATGCGACACCTTCGCGGGCTGGCCGTCGTCGGCCGCGCCGACACGCCCGGCGATCTGGATCAGGTTGAAACTCGGCGCGGCCGTCTTGCGCTTGAGCTGCGAGAACGCGAACACGCCGAGGCCGATCGCGATCAGCGCGAACGACCATTTCGGGAAACCGGGCACGACGAGAAAGCCGGTCAGCACGACCGCCGCGATCAGCAGCGCACGCGGATGCGCACCCAGCTGCTCGCCGAGCTGTTCGCCGAGCTGGCGCTGCCGCGCATCGCGCGTCGCGACGCGGGTCGTCACGATGCCGGCCGCGATCGACACGAGCAGCGACGGAATCTGCGATGCCATCCCGTCGCCGACCGTCAGGATCGCGTAACGTTGCAGCGCCTGGCCGATATCCATCCCGTGCATCAGCGTGCCGACCGCGATCCCCGCGACGATGTTGATGAACGCGATCACGAGGCCCGCGATCGCGTCGCCCTTCACGAACTTCATCGCGCCGTCCATCGCGCCGTGCATCTGCGATTCCTGTTCGAGCTTCTCGCGGCGCTCGCGCGCTTCGTCGGCGCTGATGATGCCCGCGCGCAAGTCCGCGTCGATGCTCATCTGCTTGCCGGGCATCGCGTCGAGCGAGAAGCGCGCGCCGACTTCCGCCACCCGCTCCGACCCTTTCGCGATCACGATGAACTGCACGACGGCGATCACGAGGAACACCACGCCGCCCACCACGACGTTGTTGCCGACCACGAGCCGCCCGAACGCGTCGATCACGTGGCCCGCGTTCGCGTGCAGCAGGATCAGCTTGCACGACGCGATGTTCAGCGCGAGCCGGAACAGCGTCGTGAACAGCAGCAACGCGGGAAACGACGAGAAGCTGACCGCCGACGGCACGTAGGTCGAGACCGTCAGCAGTACGACGCTCGCGGCCAGGTTCAGCGAGATCATCCCGTCGAGCGCGGCCTGCGGCAGCGGCAGGATGAACAGCGCGACGACCGCGATGATGAACGCCGCGATAAACAGGTCGGCGCGCGGCGACGCGCCTCCGAGACGCCGTCCGGACACGCCACGGCCAGCGGAAAACAACCGCTGCCAGTCGCGGGAGAGCGCCTTCGGTTCTGCCATCGTGCCGGTGTCCTGTCGTTATCGCCGGCTGGCACGGGCAATCCTGCCCCTGCCGCGCGGACCGTTGAATGGGACGAGTGTAGCGACGGGAAACGGTGGAAAAAGGGACGCGCCTCGTAGCGTGAAAGCGCGTTTTCCGGCGACGATCGAATCGGACTACGAAACCCGGCGGCACGCCCGGGAACGCGCCGCCGGAACCGCTTCCATTGCGTGCGAGCCGCGGCCGCGCGCACGTCGGCGGTGCGTCAGGCGACGGTTACAGGCGCCGCGCGGCGAGATACGCGAGCTGCGCGCGGTTCTGCACGTTGAAGAGTTTCTCGAGCGAGCGGATGTGATGGCCGACCTTGTGCAGCGACGTGCGCAGCGCGCTCGCGATCTCCTGGTCGGACAGCCCGTGCACGAGCCGGTCGAGCACCTGTTGCTGCTCGTCGCCGAGCGCGAAGCCGCGCATGCGGGCGATGCGTGCCTCGAGGAACGGCAGCGCGACGCGATGCACGGCAAGGCTGACCGACAGCGCGCCGCCGATCACCCGATCGTCGATCCATTCGGTGCCGTGCGTCTCCGACGTCACGTTCACCGCGACGCGCAGGTCGAGACGCGGCGCCGACAGGCTGAAGATCACGCCGCTGTTCATTGCGTGCGCACGCAGGTGGCCGGCGAGCGCCAGCACCTTGCGGTCACCGCTGCCCTGCGCGGCCGACTCGATCTCGTCGAGCCGCCACGCGACCGGAAAGCCGCTCTGCCGCACCTGCGCGAAACGCGGGTCGCTCTCGTAGAGCATTCCCTCGATGAACGGCTGCATGAACGTCGCCGGCGCGAGGTCGCGCAGCAGATGCGCGCACAGAATGCGCCGCCCGATCATTTCGTAGGCGCCGTAACCGAGCGTACTGAATCCGATTTGCCGCAATCGCGCATGGCATTGCGCGAAATCGATTTGCGCAAGGTCGGTTTTACCGGATCCGATTTGAATGCCGGTAAAAACGTCGCGCTCGATTGCCTGATATTCGTTCGAATAAGCGGCAGCGGTCGCTATATCGGCTTGTGAGAACCATTCGACGCGTGGTGCGCCGTCAGCATGTGTCATGAGGAGCCCGCCCCTTTCCCAATATATGAAACTGCGCCCCGTCACGATCTGGTCTTTTCTTTATGATTTTCTGGTAGTCAATATACGCGCGCGAACATGAACCTTTCGCCGCAATTAGTATTACGGCATATTACGCATACACAGGCATTTTTGTACAATGCCCCCGCGTTTCGTCAGGGATGACGATCGGCGCATATCAAAACGATGCTCGATCGCACCGCCGCGAATGCCGTTCACGATACGGCCGCCGCTAGGCGATGCGCGTCGATTCCGAGGGATGACTCATGTCCGATATTGCATTGCATGAAGAAGCGGTCGCCCCAACCTTTGCACGCCCGTCGCGCGGGTCGAGCGCCTGCGCGGATGCGCTGCGGGAGCGCGCCGTGCAGGTCGTCTGGTGCGACGACGTGAAGCGCGGCGACGTCGCGCAGCCGCACGCGCCGAAGCTCGGCGTCGCCGATACGCTCGCGCACGCGCAGAGCACGGCCGAGCGCAACCGGATCGTCACGAGCCTGCTGCATCTGACGGGCTTCTCGACGTTCGCGTACTTCGCGCTCGAATTCGCGCGCGACCGTGTCGAAAGCCTCTACCTGCACGAAGCGTTCACGCCGGCCACCTATCGCGGCGACTATGTGCGCCACAACCACCACGATGTCGATCCGCGCACGCTCGGCGCGCGTGTGTGCAACATGCCGATCGTGTGGGACCTGCAGCAACTGCGGCGCGATCACCGCGAGCGCGAGGACAGCCCGTACGCGAGCCCCGCCGCGCTCGACGGCTTCCTGCAGACGATGCAGGACGACGGCATGTGCAGCGGCATCATGTATTCGATGGCCGTGCCCGGCACGCGGCTGCACGCGTTCATGAGCTTCACCGCGCCGCGCCGCACGCGCGAATGGATCACGCCGGCGACCATCGAGCAGGCGCTGTCGATCGGGCTGTCGGTGCACAAGTTCGCGTCGCCTCAACTGATCTCGACGTCGCGCGAGCGCGCGGTGAACGGACTCACGCCGTTCGAACAGGAACTGCTGCTCGGCATTGCCGAAGGCGCATCCGACAAGGAGATCGGCCGGCGCCTCGACACCAGCGCGCACAACGTCGACTATCACCTGCGCAAGTTGCGCAAGCGCTTCGGCGTCGCGAACCGGATCCAGCTCACGTATCTGACGTCGAAGCTCGAGCTGATCTGAGCACGGCGCAACGGCGTTTCATGAAATCGAGCGCGTAAACACACATGCCGGCCTCGCGGGCCGGCATGGTCGGGTTGCGGCGCGGTGCCGGGTCCGGCGCCGCTTCCTGGCTGACGATCGCCGTTACTTCAGCAGCGTCATCTGCACGACCTTCACGATCACGAGGCCGACCGCGATCACGAGATAGCCGCGCAGCACGGCCATCCAGATCCGCGTCGCGACCGTCATGTTCTGCGGCTCGAGCGTGTCGAGCGCCGGCATGCGCCACGTATCGCGCAGCGAGCGATCGAGCGCCGGCTCGACCACGCGCTTGTTGCGGCGAATCAGGACCGTCGCGAGATAGCCGGTGATCGCGAGCACGGTGCCGCCCACCAGCACGTCGACGATCGCTTCGCCGCTGATATCCGGATACATCACCGAGGCGGTCAGGATGATCGACAGCAGCACGAGCACCCAGATCACAGCGCCCGTGAACACGTTGAGCTTCGTCGAGTTGACCCAGGGCCCAAGCACCTGGCGGTCGTTGCACAGCACGAGCAGGAACACGGTCGCGCTCGGCAGCAGCACGCCGGCCAGCGTCTGCACGGCTTCGGTCAGCAGGCCGAGCGGGCTGCCCGGGATCAGCACGAGCGTGGCCGCGGCCGCGACGATGCCGAAATAGACGAGATAGAAGCCCTTCGCGTCGGTCACGCCGCGATGCAGCGAGTGACGGATCTTGAACACGTCGCCGATCGCATACGCGGTCGACAGCGACACGGCCGCCGCACCGATGATGCAGGCATCGAGCAGCGCGACCGCGAACAGCGTCGCGCTCGTGCGGCCCGCATACTTCTCGAGGCCCGCGATGATGCCGCCCGCGTCGGTGAAGTTGCCGGCTTCCGGATGGCCGTTGAACAGCGCGGCGCTGAAGCCGATCATGGCCACCGCACCGACCAGCACGAATGCGATGCCGATCCACAGGTCGGCCTTCTCGTACTTCATGAAGCGCGGCGTGATGCGCTTGTCGATCACGTAGCTCTGCTGGAAGAACAGCTGCCAGGGCGCCACCGTCGTGCCGACGATGCCGATCACGAGCAGCATCACGTCCGACAGCTTCGCGTGCGCGGGCCAGTTCGGCACGAAGAAATCGCGCGTCATCTGTGCGACGGGCGGGTGGATCGACACGAGCACCGGCACGAGCAGCAGGCTCAGCACGCACAGCCCGATCGCGAACCGCTCGAAGCGCCTGAAATCGCCGGTACTCACCGCGGCCATCGTCAGCGCGGCGGCCACGCACACGCCGGCCACCTTCGGCAGGCCGAAGAAATCCAGCACGAACGTGATGCCGATGAACTCGGTGACGATGGTCAGCGCATTGAGCAGGAACAGGTCGATCACGCTGAACGCACCCCAGAACTTGCCGAAGCGTTCGAAGATCAGGCGCGCGTGGCCGACGCCCGTCACCGCGCCGAGGCGCAGCACCATTTCCTGGTTCACGTACAGCACCGGCACGAGCAGCAGCAGCGTCCACAGCAACGTCGTGCCGTAGTTCTGGCCGGCCTGCGTGTAGGTGCCGAATGCGCCGGCGTCGTTGTCGCCGACCATCACGATCAGGCCGGGGCCGATGATCGCGAGCAACGTGCGCAGGCGCGCCCACCACGAGCCGCGCGCACCGGTGTCGTGGCGCTCGATCGTGCCGAGTGCACCGCGGATGTCGCCCAGGTGGGCTTCGTCGAGCACGGCGCTGCGTTCGACGGCGATCGGTGGAGAGACGTTGGATGGCGTGGACATGATGTGTTCCGTACGGCTAAGGGTTATTCGATTCGATAAGCGTGTGGCCTTGGAATGCGCACGAGGCAACCGCTCGAAGGCGGATACGCGTGCGCATGCCGAGGCGCGCTCGGCACTTCTTTCAGCGGATCAACGATTTCAGCTGGTTCAGCAGGCGGGAAAACACCCGCGGACGGGCGTCGAGCGTCAGCATCGCATCGTAGTGGTTGCGCGATTCCGTGACGTGCGGAAGGTTCGACAGCAGAAGGCCGAAGTTCATGGTCTGGCTCCGTGCGGCGACGGCAGGCGTGCCGGCCGCGTGGTGGGTGCGGGGCCAGTCCGGGGCCTGAACGACGTGTCAGGCTAGTCGGCCGGATTGTCCCTGCGACCCGGGTTCAAAAGGGTCTGCGTATGCAACGGGCATAAGGGACAACTGTCGCTGTCGTTCATGGCGGCTCCTGTGCGGTGTTCCGGAAAACACGGTTGACCGCCGTCAGGCCTGCGGGCCGCCATTCGCGAGCATGGAACAAGCATGCGCGAACGCGGCCGCCTGCCGGGCGGCGGTGAAACCGGGCAACGCATGCGAGAACGCATCACGCTAACCGGCGCGAATCAGGGTGCACGTAGGAATTTGCTGCGGAATACTGCTGCGCGCACCGTTTGCCTGGGAGACAAACGGCGGCTTCGATGAGGCGCGGACGTCGGTCGCTCAGGCGGAAATTTCGTTCGAAGATCGACTACTGCAGGCGTCCAAGGCGGCGGCCCCAAGAGTGAAGATGGCGGATTCTATGGACGGCCCGAAAGTGAAGTCAACCCCTCCAAACCCCATTTCCCGAAATAAATTCCCCCCTTTCCGCCACTGAAAGATTTGCCCTTGAAACGGCGTACCGGAACCTTTCAGCGCATCGCGACGCGGTCAGGCACGCGATGCGCGCGAACAACGGCTCGGCACCCTGCCGTGCGCGCTTCCCGTCCTCGCCCAGACGCGGTCGCGCCGCGGCGGTCCGTTGCGACACCCACGCCACAGACGCCATTCTTCGTGCGTTTTTTACTTGCACCGCAGCAAAAATCGCGACTACAATCCGCCCCAATTCATCAAGGGAGTCCCTCCGTGGACACATGCTCTAGTTGCAGTTCGATGCCGGTCCAGGCCGGCCAAGCCATCGCGAGATAGCAGCCAGACGCATGTCTTTCGCCGCTAGCTCGCATTCGTCGGGTTAGCGCGCTTCCTCCGGGGCCGGTCATCGCCGCCTCGCCAGTCGCACGCTCCGTTACGTTCCACCCTCCGATCGCAGGCCGCATCTTGCGCCGGCGCTCGAACACGTCGTCCGGCCCACGCCGGACCGGACGGAGGTAACGTCATGTTCTTTCAATCGTTCGCGCTCAAACTCAAGCGCATCGTGCACGTCGCGTGCGACCGCTCGTTCGTTTCCGGCCTCTCGCCGCTCGCCCACGCGTTCAGCAACTGGCGCGGCATGGCGCTCACCCACGTGCCGGCGACGCCCCGCCCGCTCGACTGCGTGCTGGTCGCCGTGATGGCAGCCGCGGTCGCGCTCGCCGCGCTGCTGTGCGCGGCCGCGTCGCGCCTCGGCTTCGCGCAGGTGTGGCGCGTCGGCGGCTGGCTGCCGTAACCCCATTGCCGCGCGGCGGTTCCACTCGCCCTGGGCCGCCGCGCGATCGTCTCGCCGCGTTTCCCTCATCACGTTTTCGTTTATTCAGTCTAACTAATCAAACCGTCGACGGAGCCCATATGAAGAACCCTCTCTCTCCCGTCCCGCGCAAGCTTCGCGTCAATGCGCTCGCCACGCTGCTGCTGTCGCTCGCCTCCGCATCTGCGTTCGCGCAGGCATCGTCGCCGGCTGCAGCCGAACCGACGGCCGGCACCAACGACGCCGCCGCGCCCGCACAACAGGCCGCCGATGCTGCCGCGCCCGCCCCCACCGGTTTCTGGGAGCGGTCGAACCTGCTCGGCAACATGGGCGGCCTGCGCGACCTGCTCGGCGATCACGGCGTCACGCTGAGCCTGCAGGAAACCAGCGAGTACCTGTACAACACGTCCGGCGGCACGGGGCGCGGCGGCGCGTACCAGGGGCTCACGCAATTCGGCTTCAACGTCGATACCGGCAAGGCGATCGGCCTGCCGGGCGGCACGTTCAACGTGTCGGCGCTGCAGATCCACGGCACCAGCCTCACGCAGCGCTACCTGCAGACGCTGCAGACCGCGACCGGCATCGAGGCGACCTCGACCACGCGCCTGTGGGAGCTCTGGTACCAGCAGTCGCTGCTCGACGGCAAGGTCGACGTGAAGGTCGGCCAGCAGAGCGTCGACCAGGAATTCATGGTGAGCCAGAACGCGGCGACGTTCATGAACGCGACGTTCGGCTGGCCCGTGCTGCCGTCGACCGACCTGCCGGCCGGCGGCCCCGCCTACCCGCTGTCGTCGCTCGGCGTGCGGCTGCGCGTGAAGCCGGCCGATGCATGGACCGCGATGATCGGCGTGTTCGACGGCAACCCGGCCGGCCGCACCGACGGCGACGCGCAGGTGCTGAACGCACACGGCACCAACTTCAACCTGCGCAGCGGCGCGTTCGTGATCGGCGAAGTGCAGTACGCGCTGAACGCGCCGCCCGCCGATCCGAAGGCGCCGCAACCGGCCGGCCTGCCCGGCACGTACAAGCTCGGCTTCTGGTATCAGTCGCAGCATACGAACGATCCGCGCTACGGCACCGACGGCCTGTCGCTCGCGGATCCGGCGAGCAACGGCACGCCCGCCACGCATCGCGGCAACTACGGGTTCTATGCGGTCGCGGACCAGATGGTGTGGCGGCCGTCGGCCGACAGCCCGCGCTCGGTCGGCGTGTTCGCGCGCGTGACGGGTTCGCCGGGCGATCGCAATATCGTCGATTTCGCCGCCAATGCAGGCGTGACGCTGAAGGCGCCGTTCGCCGGACGCGACAACGACGTCGCCGGCATCGCGATCGGCTACGCGAAGATCGGCTCGCATGCGCGCGGCCTCGACGGCGACACCGGCGCGTACACGACGCCCGGCTATCCGGTGCGCCGCGCGGAGACGGTCGTCGAAGCGACCTACCAGTACCAGGTCACGCCATGGTGGCAACTGCAAGCCGACCTGCAGCACTTCTTCCGCCCGGGCGGCGGCATCCCGAACCCGAACGCGGCCGGTGCACGCATCGGCGACGAGACGGTGGTCGGCGTACGCACGACGATCACGTTCTGACGCGAGCCGCATGAAGACACGGGCCGGACGGCCGCTTGCGCGACAGTCCGGCCCGTGTGCTTGCGTACCGTGCGGGCACATGGCCCGCGCCGCGTATTACTCGCCGTACAGCCCGAGCAGTTTCAGCGTGACGCCGTTGGTCCAGCCGAACCCGTCCTGCAGCGGATATTCGCCGCCTCCGCCGCCACCCGTGCCGGCGCCTTCGACCACGTATTTCTCGACGAGCTTGCCTTCGGTGGCATACACATGCTTCACGTCCGACAGAAAGCGCGTGCCGATCTCCTTCGCGAGCGCCGGTTCGCCATAGCGGCGCAGCCCGTCGATCGCGATCCACTGCAGCGGCGCCCAGCCGTTCGGCGCGTCCCACTGCTGGCCCGTGTTCTCGGTCGTCGTCGCGAGCCCGCCCGGCTGCAGCAACGTCTTGCGCACTTCGCGCGCGGTCGCCTTCGCGCGCTCGGGCCATGCGACGCCCGCGAACAGCGGATACAACGTGGCCGCCGTCACGCCGTCGCGCGACTTGCGCAACTGCCAGTCATAGTCGCCGTAATAACCGCGACGATTCCACAGATAGCGGTTGATCGCGGCCGCACGCCGCGCCGCGCGCCCGGAGAAATCGGTCACGCATGCGATGTCGCGCGTGACCGTGCAGCCCTTCACGATCGTCGTCTCGAGATGGAACATCAGGCTGTTCAGGTCGACCGGCACGATCGACGTCGTGCGAATCGTCGCGAGCGTCTTGCCGTCGCCGAACCAGCGCGAGCTGTAGTCCCAGCCGCTTTCGGCACCCGCACGCAGGTCGCGGTACACCTCGTTCGCCGGACGGGACGGCACGGACTTCGCGGTCGTCACGTCCTCGAGATACGACTCGTCGCGCGGCGTGTCGCTCGCATCCCAGTACCGGTTCAGTACCGTGCCGTCGGGCAGCGCGACCACGTGGCGCGCGGCCTGCCCGCGCGGCGTCGTGGTTTCGCCCTGCATCCAGTACGCGTGCTCCTTGCGCAGTTCCGGCAGGTATTTCTGGTAGACCTTGTCGCCTTCGGCCTGCGCGGCGAGCGTGACCATGTAAGCGAAGAACGGCGGCTGCGAGCGGCTCGCGTAGTAGGTGCGATTGCCGTTCGGGATGTGTCCGATCGTATCGATCAGATGTGCGAAGTTGTCGAGCATGTCGTCGACGAGATCCTCGCGCCCCGACACCTGCAGCCCGAGCATCGTGAAATAGGTATCCCAGTAGTAGCCTTCGCGGAAGCGGCCGCCCGGCACGACATACGGTTTCGGCATCGCGATCAGCGAACCGTACTGCGGCACCGTGACGCTCGTGCGCGTGAGCTGCGGCCACAACCAGTCGATGTGCTGGCGCAGCGTCTGGTTCGGCGGCGGCGTCACGCCGCTTTCCGGGGGCGGCGTGAAGTGCTGGCCGACGAACGTCTTCAGCGAAAAGCCCGGCTGCGATTTCTGTTGCTGATACAACTGCACGATCGTCGCGGGATCGGTATCGGGCGTCGCGTCGACGAAGGTTTTCTGGTCGGGATAGATCTGCGCGGTCTGCACCGCGACGAACAGGTCGCCGTAAAGCTGGCTCGGCGGTGGCAGCAGCGTGCCCGACGCGGGAGCCGCCGCAGCGGCAGCGGTCGCGACCGTGGACTGGCTGGCCGCCTGCGCAGCGGCCTGGTTCGCGTTGTCGGCCTGCGCGGCGCAGCCCGCGACGGCGAGATAGGCGACGGCCAGCGCGGCAGCCCAGCGCAGACGCGGCGCGGGTGGCGCAACACGTGAAGCGCGATGAACCGGGAAGCGAGAAGCAATCGATGCGGCACGACGTGACGTCATGGCGTGTCCCCTCCTTTCGATGGTGAGTGGATCGGCACGAGGTCTCGTTCGCGCGCGCGTTCGTCCCGATGGCCCTCGATCGATACGCGTCATGTTGTGGTGCGAATGGGTCCGACTGTCGCACGAAACGTGCACATCAAGCAAGTTTCGATTCGCGCGACTCGCGCAGGTAGCCGCGCACGGCCCGCCACACGCGCGTTTCGAGCGCCGCCGCATCGGTCTCGCCGCGCGCGCCCGCCGCATCGACGATCCCTTTCACAATCGCGAGCAGGTCGTGTGCGACGACGCCGGGTGCGGCGACACGCGGCGCATCGCGCTGCCCGAGCGCATGCAGCAGCGTCGTGTGGATGCGGTCCGCGACGCGTGCGGCGCGCGCACCGAGCGGCAGCCGCGCTTCCTCGAAATCGATCAGCCGCGCGAGCACCGGCCGGCGCATCTGGTGCGCGACGGCCCCGCGCACCAGCATGCGCAGCACGTCGTCGCACGAAGCCAGCGCGGCTGCCCGGTCGACGTCGTCGAGCAGATGCGCACTCTCGCGCTCGACGAGCGCGGCCGTCAGCGCATCGCGATTCGGGAAGTATTGATAGAGCGAGCCGATACTCACACCGGCCAGCGCCGCAACGGCGTTCGTCGTGTATCCGTCGAAGCCGTCGCGCTCCAGAACGCGAGCAGCGGCCTCGACGATCGCGTCGACGGTAGCCATCGAGCGGCGCTGGCGCGGCGCCTTGCGGGGCGAAAGCGGGAGAGGCGAAGGCGACTCGGACATGGCGGGAATGCGCGTTTCCAATATGAGCAAACGCTCATATTTTAGAAACGCCTTTCCACGCCGTCAAAGGGAATCACCATGATCCGGCCAACTTCGATCGTACGCACCGCAACCATGCCGTGAAGATGCGCGTCGGGGCCGCTGTTCCCGAACACCCCCTGCTGCAGCGCCAACTACGTCGAGCCGTTCCGGGATCGTTGCGTCGACAACGTCGGGATCCTGCCGTGCGTCGAAAACGCATCGCATGCGTCGATCGACGACGAGGCCGCGCGGCCCGCCGGCCGGTTCCGTGTCGCACACCGACACGATCGTTGAGCCGTGCGTGCGCAGTCGTTCTTTCCATACGGTTCGCCGGAAAGGACGACTGTTGCAACATGCGGAACAACTGTTGTCACGCGTGACTCAGCGGTCACATTGTGGGCATAATGGCGTCTTTACCGCGCGCCCAGCCCATGTCGCCCGTCTTTCTAGCACCGCTCATCGTTGCCTGTGCGTTGTTCATGGAAAGCGTCGACGCGAACATCATCGTCACCGCACTGCCCGCGATGGCGAGGGACTTCGGGCACAATCCCGTCACACTGAACATTGCGATCACGGCCTACGTGGTCGGCCTCGGCGTGTTCATTCCGATCTGCGGCTGGCTCGCCGACCGCTTCAGCGCACGCTCCGTGTTCCGCACCGCGATCGGCATCTTCGTCGTCGGCTCGCTGATGTGCGCGGCCTCCAACTCCCTCGGCGTGCTCACGTTCGCGCGCTTCATCCAGGGCGTCGGCGGCGCGATGATGGTCCCGGTCGGCCGCATCATCATCTTCCGCGCAGTGCCGCGCTCCGATCTCGTGCGCGCGATGAACTACCTCGCGATTCCCGCGCTGTTCGGGCCGACGGTCGGGCCGCTCGTCGGCGGCTTCATCACGACCTACCTGCACTGGCGGATGATCTTCTTCATCAACGTGCCGATCGGTATCTACGGAATCTATCTCGCGAGCAAGCACATCGCGAACACCCACGAGCCCGATCCCGGCCCGCTCGACTGGTTCGGCTTCCTGCTGTCGGCCAGCGGGGCCGCGCTGCTGCTGATGGGCCTCACGCTGATCGATGGCGCGCTCACGTCGCGCTCGAACGCACTCCTCATGTGCGCGGCCGGCATCGCGATGCTCGCGCTGTACGTGCCGTACGCGCGCCGCAAGGAGCGGCCGGTGCTCGACCTCAGTTTCCTGAAGATCCCGACGTATCACGCGAGCGTCGTCGGCGGGTCGCTGTTCCGCATCGGCCTCGGCGCGGTGCCGTTCCTGCTGCCGCTCGCGCTGCAGGAAGGGCTCGGCATGACCGCGTTCCATTCGGGGCTCATCACGTGCGCGTCCGCGCTCGGCGGCGCGGTGAGCCGCTCGACGGCCACGCATACGCTGCGGCGCTTCGGCTTTCGCACGGTGCTGATCTACAACGCGGCCTTCGCGGGCCTCGCGATCGCCGCGTACGGCGTGTTCCATCCCGGCATGGCGACCTGGGCGATCTGGCTGATCGTGCTCGTCGGCGGCATCTTCCCCGCGCTGCAGTTCACGAGCCTGAACTCGATGATCTATGCGGACATCTCGCCGCGCGACGCCGGCCGCGCGACGAGCCTCGGCAGCGTCGTGCAGCAGATGTCACTCGGCCTCGGCGTGACGGTGGCCGGCCTCGTGCTGCACGTGTCGCACTGGCTGCAGGGCCATCAGACAATGATGTGGTCGGATTTCTGGCCCGCGTTCCTCGTCGTCGGGCTGTGCTCGTTCGCATCGATTCCGATCACGCGGCGGCTGCCGCCCGGCGCCGGCGACGAAGTCGCGCGCGGCAAGCGGCAATAGCCAGCCGTAAGCGGCCGGTGCGGCGGAATCGCGTGGTGGGGAAGTAAAAACCGGAAGTACAAAAAAATCAGCGGACATCCACTCGGGGCCGGTGCACAGCCGCATGGATGTCCGCTCAGGGCTCCTGAATTCCCGATGGGGGGTTGAGAATCCAGGATTCGCTTCCTGCGTGCCATGGACATATGTGCGTCGGAAGCGGAATCGTTCGGCGCACTTGTCGTCGCGCCATGAACTGCACTATAGGGAAACTTGCGAAACCCGTCTGTCAACCATTGTCAGACGCGTTGCAGCGGCGCGGCGCACACGTGCGCCGCTTTCGCGCTAAAGTGGTCCCCGATCGCCACCTTCGACCGCCCTTCCCATGCTTACGCTCTCGCCCGCCGCCGCCCGCGCGCTGCATCTCGCCGCGCAGGGCCTGCTGACGCCGCCCCGCCGCAAGGCGACCAAGGCCGACGTGCTCGACTCGATCCGCCGGATGGCGCAGTTGCAGATCGATACCATCCACGTCGTCGCGCGCAGCCCGTATCTCGTGCTGTTCAGCCGCCTCGGCGATTTCGCGCCGCAGTGGCTCGACGAACATCTCGCCGAGGCACGCCTGTTCGAGTACTGGTCGCACGAAGCGTGTTTTCTGCCGGTCGAGCAGTTCGGGCTGATGCGCTACAAGATGCTCGATCCGTCGGGGATGGGCTGGAAATACGCGGCCGAGTGGCACGAGCAGAATCGTCCGGAGATCGAACGGCTGCTCGCGCGGATTCGCGACGAAGGCCCGGTGCGGTCGGCCGATTTCACGCGCGAGGATGGCGCAAAGGGCAACGGATGGTGGGATCGCAAGCCGGAGAAACGGCACCTGGAGGTGCTGTTCACGACGGGCGACCTGATGGTGTTGGAACGCCGCAATTTCCAGCGCGTGTACGACGTACGCGAACGCGTGCTGCCCGGCTGGGACGACTCACGCGACCTGCCGCCGCGCGATGCCGTGCTGCCGGCGCTGCTCGACTACACGTGCCGTGCGCTCGGCGTCGTGCGCGCGGACTGGGTCGCCGACTACTACCGGCTGCCGCGACGCTCGTACCGCGAGGAACTGGAACGGCTCGCGGAAGCCGGCGACCTGATTCCGGTGCAGATCGACGACTGGAAGGAACCCGCGTACGTGCATCGCTCGCTCGAGGCCTGGCTGCCGGCCGCCGAGGCCGACACGCTGCGCTCGACGGTCACGACGCTGCTGTCGCCGTTCGATCCGGTCGTCTGGGACCGGCGCCGCGCATCGACGCTGTTCGGCTTCGACTACACGATCGAGTGCTATACGCCGCAACACAAGCGGCGCTACGGCTATTTCTGCCTGCCCGTGCTGCATCGCGGCCGGCTGATCGGCCGCGTCGATGCGAAAGCGCATCGCACGCTGGGGACGTTCGAGCTGAAGGCGGTGCATGTCGAGCCGGGCGTGCGCTTCGGCACGGGGCTCGCGGCCGACGTGGCGAAAGCAGTGAAGAAGCTCGCTGCGTGGCACGGCACGCCGGAGGTGACGGTCGCCCACGCGCCGCCGGCCCTCGTGCAGGCATTCGCGCGCACCTGACGCCGCCCGCCATCGCCTGCCGCCGGCACACTAGCCGAGCATGTGCATGCCGGCGTCGACATAGTGCGTGCCGCCCGTGATCGCCCGCGCGCCATCGCTGGCGAGAAACGCACAGAACGCGCCGACGTCGTCGATGTCCAGTACGTGATGCAGCGGCGCCCTGCGCGCAGTGTCGTCGAGCAGCCGGCCGAAGTCCGGCAGGCCCGACGCCGCGCGCGTCGGCAGCACGCCCGGCGAAATCGCGTTGACGCGAATGCCCGCACCGCCGAGTTCGGCCGCCAGGTACCGCACGCTCGCTTCGAGCGCGGCCTTGACCGGCCCCATCACCCCGTAGTTCGCGACGACCTGCTCCGCGCCAAGATAGCTCATCGCCATCAGGCTCCCGCCGCACGTCATCAGCGGCTCGGCGAGCCGCGCCATCCGGATGAACGAATGGCACGAGGTATCCATCGCCAACGAGAAGCCTTCGGGCGAACTGTCGACCACGCGACCCTGCAGATCGGCCTTCGGCGCATACGCGACCGAATGCAGCACGAAGTCGATCGCACCCCATTGCACCGCGATCGCGTCGAACACCGCCGCCATCTGGTCGGGCCGCCCGACGTCGAGCGGCATCCGGATCGGCGCGTCGAGTTGCGCGAACAGCGGCTCGACGTGCGGCAAGGTCTTGTCCGACTGCCAGGTCACCGCGAGCGTGGCGCCCGCCCGGCAAAACGCGCGCGCGCATCCCCACGCGATGCTCTGTTCGTTCGCGATGCCGACGACGAGCCCCCGCTTGTGTCGCAACGTCATGTCGCCCTCCCGTGTCGATCCGCGCCGGCCTAGCGCTGCGCCGCGATCCATCGCGCGATGTCGGGCCACACCGTCTTCAGCGTGCGCGTCCCCATGAACAGGCCGATATGGCCGCCCGGCACGAGCCGGCTCTCGATCCGCGACGCGGGCGTCCCGAGACGATCGCGCGCCCCGAACACCTGCTCCGGCGTCGTGATGTCGTCGGCCTCGCCGGCGAGCAGATAGACCGGGCACGCGACGTCCTTCAGGTCGAGCGTGCGCCCGAGCGCGACGAACGTGCCCTTCGCGAGCCGGTTCTCCTTGAAGATCTGCACGATCGCCTGCAGGTACCAGCGTCCCGGCAGATCGATCGGGCTTTCGTACCAGTTCGCGAACACCTCGCGCTTGCGCAGGTAGTCGGGATCGTCGAGATGCTCGTACAGGTCGACGTGCTCGGTGAGATAGTGCTGGTCGGGATGCATGTTCTTCCAGCCGCGCAGCATGAAGCGCCCGCGCATCAGCCCGCCGCCCATCGCGACGAGTTCCTCGTAGAACGACGTCGGATACGTGTGCACCATCTGCTTGATCGGGCCGTCGCCCGCATCGGTGTCGATCGGCGAGCCGGCCAGCACGAGGCTCGCGACCTTGTGCGGGAAACGCGCCGCATACATCGCGGACATCCAGCCGCCCTGGCACAGCCCGACGAGATTCACGCGTCCGCCGAGTTCGTCGACGCACACGTTCAGCTCGGCCAGATACTGGTCGATCTCGAGGTCCTTCATGTCCTCGGTGGCCGAGCGCCAGTCGGTCAGGTACAGGCGCGTCACGCCGTGCTCGCGCAGCGTCTGCATCAGGCTCTGCCCCGGCTGGTAGTCGGCGATCATCGCGCTGTGCCCTGCGTACGGCGCATCGACGATCGTCGGCAGCCCGTGCGCCGGCGTGGCCGAATAATCGCGAAACGTCATCGTCCGCAGCTCCAGCAACGGCCGGTTCGTCGATGCCAGCGCCGGATGCGCTTCGAAATGGAGCTTCTCCTCTTCCGCGAGGAAGCGCAGATTGCGCGCAGCGATCTCGGCGCCGGCCGCAAACATCGCCGTGGCGGCGGCCATCGGCCAGAAAATCGGCAGCGCGGGCGCGCTGGCGGCAGGGAAAGACGTGTCGCGTGCTGTCATCGAAGGTCTCATCAGGTCGGATACGGCATGGAAGGGATCGCGTCGTCCAGCACGCGGCGTGTGTGCCGCGCGATCATCAGGTTCTCGTCGGTCGGGATCACGCGCACCGTCACGCGCGACGCGTCGCTCGAAATCACCGGCAGGCCCGCGGCGTTCGCCGCGTCGTCGAGCACGATGCCGAGCCACGCCGCGCGGTTGCAGATCCGTTCACGCACGCGCGGCGCGTGCTCGCCGATGCCCGCCGTGAACACCAGCGTGTCGAGACCGCCGAGCACGCCGGCCAGCGCGGCAAGTTCGCGGGCCGCGCGATAGGCGAACAACTCGACTGCATGCGCGGCCGACGGTGCGTCGCTCGCGAGCAGCGTGCGCATGTCGCTCGACACGCCGGACACGCCGAGCAAGCCCGATTCGGCATAGATCAGATGCTCGACCTCGTCGAGCGACCGGCCCGCGTGACGCTGCAGGTACAGGATCACGCCCGGGTCCAGCGCGCCCGTGCGCGTGCCCATCGGCAGCCCGTCGACGGCCGTAAACCCCATCGTCGTCGCGACGCTGCGGCCGTTCGCGAGCGCACACAGGCTCGCGCCGTTGCCGAGGTGCGCGACCACCGTCCGGTGCCGCACCCACGACGGATCGAGGGCCGCCAGCGCCGTCGCGATGTACTCGTACGACAGCCCGTGAAACCCGTAGCGCACGATGCCCTGCTCGGTCAGCGCGCGCGGCAACGCGAACTCCCGTTCGAGCGCCGGCACCGTCGAATGGAACGCGGTGTCGAAACACGCGACCTGCGGCAGGTTCGGCGCAACCGCGGTAACCGCGCGAATCGCGTCGACGTGATGCGGCTGGTGCAGCGGCGCGAGCGGCGAAAGCGACGCTATCGCATCGAGCACGCGCGCGTCGATCCGCACCGGCGCGGTGAAATACGGGCCGCCATGCACGACCCGGTGCCCGACGCCGTCGAACGCGGCCTCCTGCCCGACGTGGGCCGCGAACCACGCGTGCAGTGCCTCGATCGCGCCTTGATGCCCCGATCGCGCGACGGGGCGATCGGCGAGCGTCGCACCGTGCGCGTCGGCCACGAACAGATGCGGTGTGTCGTGCAGGTTCTCGACCTGCCCATGCAGGCCCGCATCGAGCGAACGATCCTCGCGCGCGTCGTAGACCGAAAACTTGAGGCTCGACGAGCCGGCGTTGAGCACCAGGACGGGATGTCGCATCGCGGCCCCGTCAGTGTGCGTCGGCCGCAACCGCTGGCGCGGCCACGGGCGCCGCCGTGGTGCGCGTCGCCGCCGCGACGAGCGCCGCGACCGCGCAGCTCGCCAGGCGCGTGCGTTCGCTGTCGGCGCGACTCGTCAGGATCACCGGCACGCGCGCGCCGAGCACGATGCCGGCCGCATCGGCATTCGCGAGGAACGTCAACTCCTTCGCGAGCATGTTGCCGGCCTCGAGGTCGGGCACGAGGAGGATGTCCGCATCGCCCGCGACCGCGGAACCGAGATGCTTGAGCCGCGCGGCCTCCGGGCTGATCGCGTTGTCGAGCGCGAGCGGCCCGTCGAGCAGCGCGCCGGTGATCTGGCCGCGCTCGGCCATCTTGCACAGCGCGGCCGCGTCGAGCGTCGACGGCAGCTTCGAGTTGACCGTCTCGACCGCCGACAGGATCGCCACCTTCGGCCGGGCGATGCCGAGCGCATGCGCGAGATCGATCGCGTTCTGCGCAATGTCGGCCTTCTGTTCGAGCGTCGGACGGATATTGACGGCCGCGTCGGTGATGAACAGCGGCTTGTGATAAGTCGGCACGTCCATGATGAACACGTGACTCAGGCGCCGCCCGGTGCGCAGCCCTGTGTCGGCACGCACCACCTCCGCCAACAACTCGTCGGTGTGCAGGCTGCCTTTCATCAGCGCCTGCGCATCTCCCGCGCGCACCAGCTCGACGGCGCACGCCGCCGACGCATGACTGTGCGGCGCATCCACGAGCCGATAGCCGGACAGGTCGATACCGAGCGTCGCGGCGAGCATCGTGATCCGCGCCACCGGGCCGACCAGCACGGGCACGATGATGCCGGCCCGGGCGGCGGCCGCCGCCGCGTGCAGAGATACCTCGTCGCAGGGATGTGCGACCGCGACCGTCACCGGGCGCAATGCGCGGCAACGCGCAATCAGCGCGTCGTATTTCTGATGCGTGCGCAACTCGGTCATCGACTGCCCCTTCGCAAGGATCACGTGAACGGATTCTGGTGCGGGACCGAGCGAAGTCGTTTGATTTCCGTCAATCGTTTCAGGTGAAGTCCCGATAGCATGAAATCACACGACGACATCCGGATGGCCGCGACGCCGCCCCCTGACATGCACATACGCGAAATCCGCTCGAAGATCGCCAGTACCTCGTCCACGCGCAAGATCACCAAGGCGATGGAAATGATGGCGCGCACCAAGATGGCGAGCGCGCAGCGACGCGCGCGCGAGTTCCGGCCGTACGCGGCGCGCATCGGCGCGATGGCGGAACGCGTGCTGCGCGACCGTCCCGACCATGTATCGGCGCTGATGGCGCGACGCGATACCGTGCGCCGCGTCGGCCTGATCGTCGTCAGCACCGATCGCGGGCTGTGCGGCCCGCTCAATGCGCGGCTGCTCGTCGAATGCGTGGATGCGCTCGAACGCTGGGACCGGGACGGCGTCGCTTGCGAACTGAGCGTGATCGGTGCGCGTGGCCTCGCGCCGTTGCTGCGCCACGGCGCGACCATCGCGGCACGTGCGAGCGGCCTGGCCGCCGAGCCGCACTTCGAGCAGTTGCTCGGTGCGCTGCTCGTGCCGCTGACCGCGTTCGTCAACGGCGAGCTCGACGAAGTGCACGTCGCGTACAACCGGCTGACGAGCCCGCTCGCGTACGAGCCGCGCATCGACGCGATGCTGCCGATCACGGGGCTCGACACCGGCGCGCCGACTGCCGACGCGGCCGCGTCCGACTATCTGTACGAGCCCGCGCCCAAACCGGTCGTGGACACGTTGCTGCTGCGCTACGTCGAGGCGACGCTCTATCAGGCCGTCGTCGAAAACTACGCGTGCGAGCAATGCGCGCGGATGTTCAGCATGCAGACCGCGACGGACAACGCCGACCGCGTGTTGCGCGACCTTCGGCACCTGTACCAGAAGACGCGACAGGCGCAGATCACCACCGAGCTGTGCGAAATCGTCGCCGGCGCGGCGGCGGTCTGAAGGAGTACGCATGAAGACGTCGATGAAGCTCGACATCGTGAGCGTGGAAGCGGTGCTGTATGCCGGCGACGCGCATTTCGTCGTCGTCCCGGGGGAAAGCGGAGAACTGGGGATCTACCCGCACCACGCGCCGCTGCTCACGCGGATCCGGCCGGGCGTCGTGATGCTCGTCGATGCGCCGACCGGCGAGCATCGCCGCCTCCTCGTCGCGGGCGGCGTGCTGGAGGTCAGCCGCGACGGCGTGACGCTGATCGCCGATCACGCGCTGCGCACGCCCGAACTCGACGATCTGCGCGCACGCGAAGCGCGGCATGCGGCCGACGACTGGCGCCGCCGCTACGCGCACGAAAACCGGCGCGCGTTCGATTTCGCGTCGGCCCGTGCGGAATTGATGGATGAAATCCGGCGCTTCTTTGCGATGGCGCTGCGGCAACAAGGGCCGCACGACGAGCCGGGCAGCGCCGGCTAGACACCGGCTCCGGTGCCGCCCGCTCAGTCGCGCAGCTTGCGAAAACGCGGCGTGCCGTCTTCGAGATTGCCGTTGAACATCGCTTCCGGCCGCACCCAAAGGCCGCGCGCATGCGGCCACAGATGCTCGTAGACGACCACCGATTCCTCGGTTTCGGAATGGCGCGCAACGCCGATGTAGCGGTACAGCCCGCCCTTGTAGTGACGGTGCGTCGCGAGCTGTTCGGCTTCCTGTTCGGTCATGATGGGATTCTCTTCGGCAAAAACGGAAAGCGCGTATTGTATGCGCTGCGCCGCGCGTCAGCGTTTCGCGTAGATGTCCGGGCGGCGGATCTCCATCAGCCGCTCGGGATTCGCGGACGGCCCGAAGCCGACCGGGCGGTACAGCTCGTGCGCATCGGTCGTCACGAGCATGATGCGGCGCAGCCGCTGCACCATCTCCTGCGCGAACACATGGTCGATCAGCGCGCGGCCGTAGCCGTTGCCGCGTTCGGCCGGCAACACGAACACGTCGCACAGGTACGCGAACGTCGCGTGATCGGTGACGAGCCGCGCGAACCCGACGAACCGGTCGCCGACATACGCGCCGAAGCACAGCGACCCCTCGATCGCCTTCTCGACCACATCGCGCGGAATGCCCTGCGACCAGTACGCGTCGCGATGCAGGAAGTCGTAGATCGCGTCGATGTCGAGTTCGCGCTTGTCGGTGGAAAATCTCAGCGTGGCGGGGGCGGCTGCGGGCACGGCTGTTCTCCGGTCGGGGTCGGAAGGCGGAGCATCGACGATACCGCGCCGTGGGGCGGGGGACAAGGGACACCGCCAATCCGCTGCAGCTGAACACAGGTGCGGCGTCTTGCCGGATGGTGATGGGCGACTACGCCGGGCACCATTGAACCTGTACAACAATCTGTACATATCCTTCGACGGTGCTATACTTGTACCATTATATGTACAAGTGAGGCACATCATGCGCACGATTCATTTTTCGGATGCCCGCGGCAATCTGAAGACCGTCATCGACCAGGTCGTCGACGACGCGGACGTGACGCTCATCACGCGCCGCGATGCACCGAACGCCGTCATCATGTCCCAGGACTACTACGACAGCCTGATGGAGACGGTTCACTTGCTGCGCTCGCCGGCCAACGTCGCCCATCTCGAACGCTCGATCGCGCAATTGCGCAAGGGCAAGGCGAAAGAGCACAAGCTCGCCGAGGACGACGAATGAGCGTACGCCGTGTGCTCTTTACTTCCGACGCGTGGGACGACTATGTCTACTGGCAGGGGCAGGATCGCAAGACGCTCAAGCGCATCAACCAGCTCATTCGCGAAGCCCAGCGAACGCCGTTCGAGGGCATCGGCAAGCCCGAGCCGCTAAAGGCCAATCTATCGGGTTTCTGGTCGCGGCGTATCGACGATACGAACCGTCTGGTCTACGAGGCTGATGACCATCAGATCGGCATCGTTTCCTGCCGCTACCACTACGAGTAGCGTGACCTCCATCTACCTTCGTCACGGCGCCGGCAACGTCTTGTCGGCCTTGCAACGCTTCAGCGGAAGCGGCTTCGCAGCGACGATCCTCGTTACCTCGCGCGTGTGCGGATCGATTTCCAGGTCGAGGCACGCGCAGCCGTAGCCGTGCTCTCCCGCGTTGGTGACGACCCAGCCCTGCGTCGACATGTCGGGCATCTCGTCGAGGCCCGGTACCGGCTCGTTGCCCATGGTCGACAATGTCCAGCTGCCGTCCCTGTCGACCAGCCACCAGTTGGCCGGCGTCGGATTCTCGAGCCATCCGCAACGTTTTACCGGAGCGGCGGCCACTTCCGTAGCAGCGGTCAACGCGAGGGCCGCGCCGAGAACCCACGTCGCACAATGGGCACGAGCGATTTTCATTTGATCGAATTCAGCCAGGAAGAGACATCGGGAAACCGCCAGCGCGGACGCCGGACAGCATACCGGGCTTTCCTTTCCGCGTCGCGCGCCAGCCGACAACACGCGCACGCCGCGCGGCACGCGCAAGCGACGGTGCAGGCACCGGGGCGCGATTCGGTGACAATGTCGCCTGTCCAATAAACCTGTCACGTCGCTTCATGACCTTCCGCCTCATCGCATTCGACTTCGACGGCACGCTCGCCGATTCGCTCGACAGCTTTCTCGCGGCGCTGTCGGAAGCGTCGCGCCTGCACGGCTTTCGCGACGCCACGCCCGAACTGCGCCCCGCGCTGCGCGGTATGTCGGCGCGCGACATCATTCGCGCGCTCGACGTGCCGATGTGGAAAGTACCGCGCGTGACGATCGACATGCGCCGCCTGATGCGGCCGCGCATCGCGCATGTGCGGCTCTTTCCCGGCGTCGATGAAACGTTCGACGCGCTCGCCGCGCGCGGCATCCGCATCGCGATCGCCACGTCGAATACCGAAGAGATCGTGCGTGACCGGCTCGGCCCGCGTGCCGGCGCACGCGTCGACCATTTCGCATGCGGCATTCCGCTGTTCGGCAAGGCGCGCCGTCTGCGCGCGCTCGTGCGCGAAGCCGGTGTGCGCGCAGACGAAGTGCTGTACGTCGGCGACGAGATCCGCGATGCAGACGCGGCCCGGCGTGCACATATCGCGTTCCAAGGCGTCGCGTGGGGCTACACAGCGCCCGACGCGTTGCAGGCACATTGCGCGACGCCGCTGCTGCCGCGCCTCGATGCGCTGCTCGATCGCGTTTAACGCTTTCGCGCACGCCACGCACACACGCGGCCCTCTCGCCCGACGGGCCTCCGCGGCAACAGCCGCGACAACATCACGCCGATGAAATGCCGACGACACGCGCGTGCATCTCATGCATTGCATGCGCCACGTGTGCGCAAAAATTGCCGCCACCGCACGCGCATCAGGTACGCAATACCTGTCCGCGCACGTGCGCCCCGTTTCGTCTTACCAACCGTTACACAAACCACAGCACGGTTGCACCTGCTACCCGACCACTCTCCTAGAATCAGTCGGGCCGGGAAACACTTCGACCGGCGCCGCGGCAGAGCGGCGGTCGAATCCGGCCCGGGCGCGCCCGGTCTCTCGCACAGCTACGGATCACGTCATCCGTTTTTTAAACCAGAGCCCCGATCGAAAGGAGGTCCCATGAACCGCTTTCCCCACATCTCGCGCCTTGCATTGTCTGCCGCCGGCCTGCTTCTCGTCGCCGTGACGGCGACCGCACAAACCGCCCAACCGGCACCCGCCGCGCCTGCTGCGCCGGCCGCCGCCGCGACGCGCATCCACGAAGCCGACCAGGCCTTCATTACGGACGGCACGAAGACTGTGTCGACGCAGCACGACGCGGCACGCATCGCCGATTCGCGCACGTCGGACAGCCAGGTCAAGGCCTTCGCGCAACGCGTATCGACCGACGACGAAAAGATCATCCAGGCGATGCGTGCGGCGAGCCCGCGCGGTGTAGACGTGCCGGCCAACGATCCCGACACGGCCGTGCTGAGCAGCATCAAGAGCCTGCGCGGCGCCGAGTTCGACAAGGCATATATCGAACAGGTCGCACTTGCCGGCCAGCAGAAGACGATCTCGGCATTCCAGGCCGAAATCGCATCGGGCCGCGACACGAAGCTGAAGGAAGTCGCACGCCAGTCGCTGCCGATCCTGCAAGCGCACTACGCAGACGCGCAAAAACTCGCACAGCGTCACCACCTCGCATCGGCGCAGTAACGCGATGCAGCGCCGCGCCTCGTGCGCGGCGCACCGCCCCCTGCGTCGCGCTGCCGCCTCCCCTGCTGTCGGCGCGACGCACGTCACACGTTACGTCGCGAGCTTCGCCGCCAGCCGCGCACTCACCTCCGGCCATTCGTCGTCGATGATGCTGAAGCGTACCGAGTTGCGCTTGCGGCCGTCCGGCATGATCCGCTCGTGACGCACGATCCCTTCCTGCTTCGCACCGAGCCGCAAGATCGCCGTGCGCGATTTCTCGTTCAGCTCGTCGGTGGTGAACTGCACCCGCACGCATTGCAGCGTGTCGAACGCATACGCGAGCAGCAGCCGCTTCGCTTCGGTATTCGCACGCGTGCGCTGCGCCGATTCGCTCAGCCACGTATGGCCGATCTCGAGCTTGCGATTCTTGCGGTCGATCTTCCAGAAGCGCGTGCTGCCGATCACGCGGCCCGATGCGCGATCGACGATCACGAACGGCATCACGGTGCCGGCCGCGCGCCCCTGCAATGCGGTATCGATATAGGCGTCGATAGTCTCCGCGCCAGGCACGACCGTGACCTTCAGATTCCACAACTCGCCGTCGGCTGCGGCATCCAGCAGCGCCTGCCGGTCGGATGCGTCGAGCGGCCGCAGAACGACGCGTTCGCCATAGAGGGTCGGCGGTTCGACGGAAGATGAAGCGTCGGTCATGACGGGATTCCGGAAAGTGAAGACGTTGGCGGCGAAACGCCCATCATACGGTGCCGCTAGCCGAGGTGCGCGGCCAGCCGGCGGCGGATCGCCTTCGCCTCGCCGCGCAGCGCGTCGGCGAACGCATCGACGAGCAGGCTCTTCGGCCGGTGCTCGGGCACGACCACGCTGACGCGGTACGGAAACGACCGCGTGAGCGGCCGCACGTGCAGGTCGCGCCCGACGAAATCGAGCGCGGTCAGCGGATTGACGATCGCGGCGCCGAGCCCCTGCCGCACGAACGCACACACCGACACGGCCGACGGCGTGTCGATCACCGAGCGCGGCGCGACACCGAGTTGCGCGAACGCCTCGTCGATCAGGATGCGGTACGGATCGTTCAGCGACAGGCTCACGAACGGACGATCGGCAAGATCGAGCAGATCGATCGCGTCCTGCGCGAGCAGCGGATGGCCGGCGGGCAGCACGCACACTTCGTCGACCTCGAGCAGCGGCGTGAGCACGGTGCCGGCCGGCGCGACGTCGCGCTCGGTCAGGCCGAGGTCGTAACGCTGCGCGGTGAGCCATTCCTCGAGCACCGGCGATTCCTGCGTCGCGACCGACACGCTGGCGCCCGCGTGAGCCTCGTGAAAACGGCGGCACGCGCCGGGCAGGATCGCATGCGAAAACGCCGGCAGCGCGATCACCGACAGCTGGCCGTCGCGAAATTCGCGCAGGCGCGCAGCCGTTGCCGCGACGCGTTCGAGCCCCACATAGGCGAGGCGCACGTCGTCGAACAGCGTGAGCGCGGCCATCGTCGGCCGCAGCCGGCCGTGCGTGCGCTCGAACAGCGCGAAGCCGACGACCTGCTCCATCCGCGCGAGTTCGCGGCTGATTGTCGGCTGCGACGTGTACAGCATCTCGGCCGCGCGCGTCGTGCTGCCGGTCACCATCAGCGCGCGGAAAACCTCGATATGACGGTGCGTAAGCATGGTCAGCTATATCAAAAATGAATCGAATCACGACAAACCGGCATTTTACTGTATAGACGATCCGATGCATCATCGACGCTATCCGTTCATTCGACCCGATTCATCCGCCATGTCCCTCGATTCCCGCCAGCTCGCGACGCTCGCCCAGCAATACGGCACCCCGCTGTGGGTGTACGACGCCGACGTCATCCGCGACCGCATCGCCCAACTGCGCCAGTTCGACGTCATCCGCTATGCGCAGAAGGCCAACTCGAACGTCCATATCCTGAAGCTGATGCGCGAAGAAGGCGCATGCGTCGACGCCGTGTCGCTCGGCGAGATCGAGCGCAGCCTCGCAGCGGGGTTCAGTTCGGCAGGCGAGCCGGAAGGCGTCGTGTTCACGGCCGACCTGATCGACCGCCCGACGCTCGCGGCCGTGCTGAAGCATGGCGTGACCGTCAACGCCGGTTCGCTCGACATGCTCGCGCGCATCGGCGAGCACGCGCCGGGCCACCGCGTGTGGCTGCGCGTGAACCCCGGCTTCGGCCACGGCCACAGCAACAAGACCAACACCGGCGGCCCGCAGAGCAAGCACGGCATCTGGATCGACGACGTGCCGCGCGCGATCGAGATCGTGCGCCAGCACGGGCTGAAGCTCGTCGGCATCCACATGCATATCGGCTCGGGCGTCGACTACGGCCATCTGTCGCAGGTGTGCGATGCGATGGTCGATCTCGTCACGTCGCTCGGCCATGACATCGACGCGATCTCGGCCGGCGGCGGCCTGTCGATCCCGTATCGCGACGGCGAGCCGCGCGTCGACGTCGGCCACTACTTCAGCCAGTGGGACGCCGCACGCAAGCGGATCGAGCGGCACCTCGGCCACCCGGTACGCATCGAGATCGAACCGGGCCGCTTTCTCGTCGCGGAAGCCGGCACGCTCGTCACCGAAGTGCAGGCCGTCAATCGCCGGCCGAAGCATGATTTCGTGCTGATCGACGCGGGCTTCAACGACCTGATGCGGCCGTCGATGTACGGCAGCTACCACGCGGTGTCCGTGCACGCGCACGACGGCACGCTGCCGGCCGGCCGGCCGTCGGTCGATCTCGCGATCGCGGGGCCGCTGTGTGAATCGGGTGACGTGTTCACGCAGGACGCGGGCGGCGTGGTCACGCACCGCAAACTGCCGCAGCCGCAGATCGGCGACCTGCTGTTCCTGCACGATGCGGGCGCGTATGGCGCGTCGATGTCGTCGAACTACAACAGCCGGCCGCTCGCGCCGGAAGTGCTCGTCGATCGCGGCACGCCGCGGCTGATCCGCCGCCGGCAGACGATCGAGGAACTGCTCGCGCTCGAAACGTTCGAGTAAAGCAACCTCGAGGAACGCGGCGCGTGTCACCCCGCGCGCTGCACCGGCGCCATCTTCGAGAAATACTTCGCGCCCGCCACGCAGCCGACCACGACGAGCGTCACGGCGACCATCGACGGCGGCACCGTCTCGTGCAGCAGGCCGGCCGCCAGCAGGAAACCGAAGAACGGCTGCAGCAACTGCAGCTGGCCGACGCCCGCGATCCCGCCGAGCGCGAGCCCGCGATACCAGAACACGAAGCCGATCAGCATGCTGAACAGCGACACGTACGCGAGCCCCCACAATGCAGCGGCATCGACGGCGTCGAACGACGCGGGCCACGTGAGCCACGCAAGCGGCACCATCAGCGGCAGCGACAGCACGAGCGCCCACGAGATCACCTGCCAGCCGCCGAGCTGGCGCGACAGGCGCGCGCCTTCCGCGTAGCCGAGCCCGCACGCGACGATCGCGGCCAGCATCAGCGCATCGCCGACGACCGACGCCTGCCCGCCGTTGCGCAGCGCAAACGCAGCCACCGCACCGCTGCCGACGATCGAGAAGATCCAGAACGGCAGCCGCGGCCGCTCGCCGCCGCGCCATACGCCGAAGAGTGCGGTTGCCAGCGGCAGCAGCCCGACGAACACGATCGCGTGCGCGGACGTCACGTGCTTCAGCGCCAGCGCGGTCAGCAGCGGAAAGCCGACCACGACGCCAAGCGCGACGATGGCCAGCGACACGGCCTCGGCCCGCGTCGGCCGCCGCTGCTTCAGCACGGCGAGCAGCAGCAGGCCGAGCGCACCGGCGATCGTCGCGCGTGCAAAGGTCAGGAACAGCGGGTCGAGTCCCTGCACCGCGACACGCGTCGCCGGCAGCGAGCCACTGAAGATGATCACGCCCAGCAGGCCGCTGAGCCATCCATCGGTCGTCTTTTGCACGGGAAATCCTGAACGGGAAAAGTGGATGACCATGATCCGCCGCCCGCGAAAAGCGCGTAAGCTACAGCCCAATACAATTCAGACAAACTGTACTGGACAACCGACCGTACAGTTCACTCGCCATGAGCCGAGCCGCCCTGCCTCCCGCCCCGCCCGCCGCGTCGCGCACGCGCGTCGAAACCGTGATGGACACCTTGCGCGCGCGCATCGCGAGCCGCGCGCTGATGCCTGGCGCGCGCGTGCCGTCGATCCGGATGATGGCCGACAGCCTGGGCGTGTCGAAATCGACGGTCGTCGACGCATACGAACGGCTGGCGAGCGAAGGCGTGCTGGTCGCACGGCGCGGCTCGGGTTTTTACGTGTCGGGCCACGCGCCGCCGCTCGCGCTCGCCGATCTCGGCCCGCGCCTCGATCGCGAGCTCGATCCGCTGTGGCTGTCGCGCCAGTCGCTCGAAGCGGCGCCGACGTCGGTGAAGCCCGGTTGCGGCTGGCTGCCGTCGTCGTGGTTGCCGGACGAGAGCCTGCGCCGCGCGCTGCGCGCCGTGTCGCGCGACGACGCCGACGCGCTGACCGACTACGCGACGCCGCTCGGCCTGCCCGCATTGCGCCAGCAGCTTGCCTGGCGGCTCGCGCAGCACGGCGTCCATGCGGAACCCGCGCAGATCATGCTGACCGACGGCGGCACGCATGCGCTCGATCTCGTGTGCCGCCTGCTGCTGGAGCCCGGCGACACGGTCGTGCTCGACGATCCGTGCTACTTCAATTTCCAGGCGTTGCTGCGCGCCCACCGTGCACGGATCGTCAGCGTTCCGTATACGCCGAACGGTCCCGATCTCGTGCGCTTCGAGCAGGTGCTCGCCGAGCACCGGCCGCGCCTGTACATCACCAACGCGGCGCTGCACAACCCGACCGGCGCGACGCTCGCACCGCCCGTCGCGCACCGGCTGCTGACGCTTGCGGCCGAGCACGGGCTGCTGATCGTCGAGGACGACATTTTCGCGGACTTCGAGAACGCTCCCGCGCCGCGCCTCGCGGCATTCGACGGACTGTCGCGCGTCGTGTCGATCGGCAGCTTCTCGAAGACGCTGTCGGCCGCGATCCGCTGCGGCTTCGTCGCCGCACGCCCGGAATGGATCGACGCGCTCGTCGACCTGAAGCTCGCGACGTCGTTCGGCAACGCGCAGATCGGTGCGAACGTCGTGCACCGGTTGTTGATCGACGGCACGTACCGGCGCCATCTCGACAGCCTGCACGCGCGTCTTGCGGATGCGATGGGCGAAACGATCCGGCGCCTGACGCGCGCCGGGCTCGGCATCTGGACGGAGCCGCGCGGCGGCCTGTTCGTGTGGGCGAAATTGCCCGACGGACTCGATGCCGCGCGCGTCGCGCGTCATGCGCTGGATCACGACGTCGTGCTGGCGCCCGGCAATGTGTTCAGTCCGTCGCATGGCGCGACGTCGTACATGCGCTTCAACGTGTCGCGCTGCAAGGGGCCCGCGGTGTTCGATGCGCTCGCGCGGGCGATGGATGCGGTGCGGGCAGGTGACCGCAGCGGCGTGCCGGTGGAGGCAGGTGGCAGATAAATGCCCGAAGCGGGCATCGGGAGAGGTTTCATACCTCCCCCACCTGCCTCACATCTCGCCCGCGTGCGCCCTCGCCCGCACCTCGGCAAACGATGTATCGACGAGCAAGCGCCCGGTATCGAACACGGTCTCGAGCGCCTCCTCCCATTCGCCTTCCAGTGCACGGTCGTCCCACGCAACGGGCAGCGTTACAGTCCGATACTCGCCGGTGCGGCGATTGCACAGCAACGTGAGCCGCCCCTTCTTCGAACGCTTGCCCTGATCGGTGACCGGATCCTTGCGGACGTCGTGCCACACGCCACCGCGCCGGATCGCCGAGCACTTCATCGCGAAACGCTGCGTATCGCGGTTCACCTGCTGCAACAGCGCACCGCCCATGCCGAACACGAGGTTGCCGGCCGCGTAGCCCGCATCGTCGAGCGCGGAGAGAATCGCTTCGATCGACGCCTCGTCGACACCGTCGCCCTGGATCACGCGCACACGGTTCAGCACCCGCCGCCCTTTTCCATTGACGGTCGAACCGAACGATGCGTCGAGCGCACGCACGGTCTGCAGCACGATCGTCACGGGGTCGCCCGAATCGGGGCGCACGACGAGCGTCGCACCCGAATCGAGCACGGCCTGCCGAAGCTCGCCGCCCCACAGATCGAGCGCGGCGAACAGATCGTAGGAGTCCGATACGACCGATACGATCGCATCGGGCAAGCCGAAGCGGTTGATCATGTTCCGGTACGCATCGATCTCGCCTTCGCGGCCCCATGACGTGATCGTGCTGTGCTCGGCCGCCGGCACCGAGTACGCGGCCATCGGCTCGCGATAGAAACGGTTCGCGGCCAGCACGCCGAGCACCGTGTCCGAGCCCATGAAGTTCACGAGGTGCGCGGCGCCGCCGATCGCGGCCGACTCCGCGCTCGACACGCCGCGCGCGCCGAAGTCGTGCAGCTTGAACGGCAGTTGCGCGAGATCGTCGTCGGTCTTTTCGAGGAAGCGGCGAATCGTCTGCCGCAGATGCCAGCTGCGGGTCGCGACCGTCACCGGATACCAGATGCGCAGCAGCATCGTCTCGAGATAAGACGCGAGCCAGAACACCTGCGGATCGTCGCATTCGACGGTCATCAGCACGTTGTGCACCGGTACGACCGAGCCTTCGGGCACCGCGCGGATCTTCACCGGCAGGTAGCCGTCGTAGCGTTCGACGATGTAGCGCCACCCCGCTTCGTTGAACGGCTCGCCGTGCGCCGCGAAGAAATCGCGTGCGTCGTCGATCATCGCGTGCGTGACGGGCTTGCACAGATATTCCTTCAGCAGCATCTGCAAGCCGAAGAACACCGTGCGGTCGTAGCATCCGCCGCGCGATTCGACGTACGAGAACATCGCCGACGCATCGGGCGGATATTGCAGGAAGTGCGAAGCCTTGTAGGAATCCGTATTGAGGATCGGATTGGCGAGAACCGCGGCAAAGCCGCCGAGATCGTTTTGCATGGCTAGAGCTCCTCTAGGCCGTTGAAGTGCCGCCGCGTCTGTCGCGGCGGACGGAATGCGGGGAATCAGCGGATCACAGCTTCCCCAGGAAGTGATACGCGATGTCGAAGTGATCCTCGAACATCACGTTGCGCATCTGCGCGAATTCGTTGAGCGGCACCCAGCGCGCCTTGTCGGCATCGTCGCTGCCCTTCACGCGCGGCAGCTCGCCGGTCGGGAAGTTGAACAGGCACGCGTGCGTGATCGTGCGGCCGCGCAGCGAACGCGTCGGGTGATCGAACACCTGGCGATCCTTGATCGAGCCGCGCAGCACGGGCTCCGGCAGCTTGAGGCCGGTTTCCTCGCGCAGTTCGCGGATGCAGGCCGCATCGAGCCGCTCGTCCTGGTTCACGAACCCGCCCGGCAGTGCCCACAGGCCGCGGCCCGGCTCGCTGCGGCGACGCACGAGCAGGATGTGGCCCGAGTGCACGACCACCGCGTCGACCGTCACGAACGTGACGGGATACGGTGCGGCCGCCCACGCCTTGCGATACGCGGCAATGAATTCGGCTTCCGACTTCAGCTGCGCGAATTCCGGCTGCGTGCGAAAACGCTCGAGCCAGCCGAACACGGGTTCCGGCACGGCCCACTGCACGAAGCTGTTGGTACGTTCGGCGAAATACTGGTCGCGGATCTCGGTGGCGGAAATGTCTTCCGTCGCGTCGACGTCGACGAGTTCCCATTGCGGGAACATCCGCAGGTAATACGACGTGGCGTCCTTCTCGTGGCCGATCAGCCCGACCTTGCGCTGTGCGATGTCGCCGAGCGTGGACGCGACGGCTTCCTGCACCCAGCGCACCCAGTCGCCGTCGTTGTACGTCGAATCCTGCAGCGGCGCGATCGTCACGCGGTCGCGCTCGGACGCGTCGAGCAGCGAAGCCAGCATCTGGCGGCGCTCGTCGAACGAGAACGGATCCTTGATGGTGCGGGGCTTGTCGGTCGATCCGATCAGCACGCACACGCGCTCGGCCCGGCTCAGCGCCGACTTCAGCACGTTCAGGTGACCACGATGCGGAGGCTGGAAACGACCAATGAAAACGAGCGCGTCGAAGCGCCGGTTCTGTTGCGTACTCATGAGGCTCCCTCAAGAGATTGAAACGCTCCGGGTCTGTCCCGAAGGGTTGTATCGAATCCTAGGTGAAATCCCGAGGTGCGTCAATCGCGCCCGTTCGAGCACACGCTCGACTTGACGAAGTCTGACGAAACGCGCGTTTTTGGCGGGTTACACTCGATTTCATCCTAATCCGCGCCCTTGCCCGCCATCATGAGGATCTCAGTCAGCCGGACCGTCGGCGTCGATCGCAGACGCCTCTTCACGTGGTCGCAGGATTACGCGCGGCGGCTCGTGTGGGACAGTTTCCTTACCGACGCCTATCTGCTCGACGGAACGACGGCCGACGTCGGTGTCGACGCGTTCTGCCGCAGCCAGTCGGGCGCGACGATGGTGTCGCGCTACATCTCGTACCGCCCGCCGCAGGTCGCCGCCGTCGAAATGGTCGAGGGGCCCAAGGTGCTCGAACGCTTCAGCGGCAGCTGGAATTTCACCGAACACACGCCCGGGTCGACCGAGGTGAAGTTCACGTACAACTTCCGCGCCCAGCCGTCCTGGCTGCGCTGGCTGCTCGAACCGCTGATCGGCGCGTTCTATCTCGTGCAGACACGCCGACGTCTCGATTCGTTCAAGCGCTGGGCCGAGGCCGAGGCGTTGCCGCACTGACCTGCGCGTGCCGCCGGCCGCGCCATCGGATATTTGCCAGATTCGCCGAACCCGGGGAAACTACGGGCCACCGTCATCCCGACGGCATGCCCTGCCCGAGAGAACAGGGCGCGCTCCCTGTAACGGCATCGACACAAACACAATCCGATGAGCCTGATATCCCGATTCTTTGGCCGCAAGGAAGCGCCCGAAAACCCCGTCGCGCTGGTCGCGGCCCCCGACGTCGAGAATCCATTGAGCGTGGCGGTCGTCTTCGACGGCCCGCTGCAGGTCGACATTGCCGCGCTGACGGCCGCGCTGCGTGCCTATCACCCGAGCATGAAACAGGCGCGCGTCGAAACCGAGCCGACGCTGGAGCAGGTATTCGGGCTCGCCGGCTGGGGCGACCATGTCGTCCGGCTGGTCGGATTCGATGCGCCCTATCCGTCCGACGCGCTGGAGACGTGCGTCGCACCCGCCCACTACGGGCAGGACCTGAAGCAGCAGGTACGCGCGAGCCGCAGCCACGTGATCCTCTACTACGCCGGGCACGAAGCGAATCCGCTCGACCAGTATGTCGCGCTGGCGGCCGTCGCCGGCGCGCTGGCCGAGCAGAACGGCGTCGCGGTGCTGAACGAGCATGCGCACACGTCGTTGCCGGCCGGCGTCTTCAACGCGAAGGAACTCGGCGAAGAAAGCCTCGAGGTGCTGCGCGACATCCCGCTGAACCTGTTCTTCTGCGGCTTCGTGAAATACGAGGTCGAAGGCGTCGAAGGCGTGTGGATGCGCACCTATGGCGCCGACGTGTTCGGCCTCCCCGATTTCGCCGCGCTCGCGGCGGGCCATCACGAAGGCGAACGCTATTCGGGCATCTTCAACAACGTGATGCACTACCTGCTGGACAGCGGCGCACGGATGCACGCGGGCGAGACGATGCAGATCGGCTCGGAAACGTACATGAAGCTGCGCGAACCGCTCGAACACGAGTATTACCTGCGGGGTCCTGCGCAGGTGCTGGTGGCCGAACTGATCTCGGCCGACGAAATCAATCGCTGAAACGCACGTCGATGCGCGGCGCGCGGGGGCGAACGTTCTCGAAACGAACCGCGCGCCGCCACGCCAAATGACGGCTGCGTGACAGTCGTCCACCCGATGAGGAGATGTCCGTGTTCGGCATTCGCGTCGCTCTCACGCTGGCCGCGATCGGCCTTTCGTTGTCGGCCCATGCAGACGGCATCGACTGCTCGCGTGCGAAGACACGCACCGATCGCCTGATCTGCGGCGACAAGGCGCTCGTCTCGGCCGACACCACCCTGTCGAACGCGTACTACGATGCGATCGGCATCGCGGCCGACCAGCAGGCCGTCGTCCGGTCGCAACGTGCATGGCTCGCGCAGCGCGATGCGTGCGCCGACGCCGCGTGCATCGCCACCGCGTACCGCGACCGCACGGCTGCGCTGAAGCAGGTGAAACACGCGGGCTGGAAAACCTACCGCGATCCCGCGCTCGGCATTTCGTTCGAATACCTCGCGAACCGGCAGGTGAAAAAGCCGTGCCCGGAAGGCGGCAGCGACCATTGCGTCGCGATCGTCGGCCGGAACATGACCTACAGCAGCAGCTTCATCTCGTTCGAGATCGTCGACGGCGCGCTGGAACCGGTCGCGGAGAAAGAAGCGGGCTTCGTGAAGGACGACGACGGCAAGTGGGTGACGTCGTACGGCCCCGGCATTCCGCAGGAAGTCGAGCGCTTCTCGGGCCCCGGCTGGCGCGGCATGCGCGCGACGATCACGTGCGGTATCAGCGATCCGGAAACCGGCTTCCATGCTGCCGGCGGCGAATGCTACTGGGCCGTGCTGAGCAACGGCAAGCGCTCGGCCGTCGCGGGCACGCAAGGCATCGTCGGCACCGACGATGCAACGTTGCACAGCGTGTCGACGTTCCGGTTCGAACGCTAGCGCGTCACGAACGTATCCGCGCCCGATTCGCGGCGCAACATCGCTTCCGTGATGGCGAACAAGGTGCGAAATGCGTGTTCAAGCCGACACGCCGCCACGCGCCACCTGCTGCCGAACCTGCGCGTGCGTGCCGAGCGCGGCGGCAATCGCATCGACCGCTTCGGCCGCGCGCGCCGCGCCGCACATGAATGCGTCGACGGCCGCGAAGCGATGCTCTGGCCACGTGTGGATCGTGATGTGCGACTCGGCGAGCAGCACGACACCCGTCACGCCATGCTCGCCGCCGAAGTGATGGAAATGCGCGCCGATCACGCGCGCGCCGGCCTGCCGCGCGGCGCCGGTGAGGATCGCTTCCAGCCGCGCGGTGTCGCGCAACAGTGCCGCATCGATGCCGGCCAGATCGGCCAGCACGTGCGAGCCGAGCGTCGCACGTGGCGGCTCGATCCCGTCGCGTGCGGTCATTTGTGCGACCCGTACGACGAGTAGCCGCTGCGGGCCGACGAACTGCCCCAGCCGCTGCCGCCCGACCCGCTGCCGCCGATCGACGCGCAGCTGAACAGCGTGACGACGAACAGGCCGTAGAGGCCGTAGAGGATGTACCGGATCACGACTTGCCCCCGTCCGACGCAAAGCCCTTCCACAGCCATTCCGGCAGCCACAGCACCAGCAGGCCGACCAGCACGTAGACGGTGCGGCCGCTGAACGAGAACAGCGTTCCCATGTTGAAGATCACGAGCAACGCGCTGAACACCCACGGCAGCGGCGCGAAACTGTGCGGACTTTTCCCGCCGAACAGGCCCGTCGACGCTGCCGCCCCCGAAGCAGCAGCAAGCGCCGGCGCGCTGAAACGTTCGGCAAGCGCGCTGCCCGACAGCGGCCGTGCGCGCGACCAGACGATTTCCGCATCGCTGCGCTCGCGCGTCAGCTTGTCCTTCTGCCAGCCGTAATCGATGATCGACGTGCGATCGCCCACCTGCACGCGCCAGTTGAACGCACCGACCACGTAGACGACCTCCGAGTCGTATTCCTCGCGCAGCCGGTAGGTCTTGCCGCCGTCGGTCACGTCGGAATCGCTGCCGATCGTCGGCCATTGGTCGAGCACCTTCACGCGCTCCCAGCGCCCCTCGCTCTGCACCAGCCACAGGAAGCCGCGCTTCGGGTTCAGCAGCAGGTATTCGTCCCAGGTTTCGTCGTCGCCCGGCACGCGGCAGCGCATCATCCCGATCACCGTGTACTTCACGCCGTCGAACGTGCCGATCGCACCGAGTTCCAGCGCGCCCTTCACCGAGTCGAGCTTGCGCTGCGCCGCGAACACGGTCTGCTGCTCGGCCGTGCACTGCACGCCCGCATGGCAGCTTCCGCATACGACGTAGTCGGCCAGGTTCGGCAGATACGACAGCGGCGCGCCGCAGCTCGGGCACGCGAACGGCACCATCTCCGCGCCGCGCTTCTCGCGCGTGTCGTGTTCGGTGTCGCGCAGCCCGGTGAACGCCAGCGCGTCGAACTCCAGTGCTTCACCCGTGTAGACGGCCGGGCTGCCGCCGTTCGAGTCGGCGTCGGAATAATCGTAAGTCGCGAATGCGTTGCCGGTCCGCAGGTCGACGACACGCGCCTCCCAACCCGCATCGACGCGGAACGGCAACTCGCCGTCGCCGCCCGTGCACCGCGCGGTACGCACGTCGGACACGAGATACGCGCGGCCGCCGTGGTCGATCCGCATGCCCGGCTCGAGCGTGCCGAATGCGGGCCACGCGCCGCCGGACGCATCGTCGGGCTCACGCACCGTGACCGCGTACTGGCCCGACGCATCCGACAGCCAGCCGAACGCGCCGTCGTCGAACACGACGTACCACTCGCTCCACGCGCCGGCGTCGTAGGTCATCTGGATGCGCCCGAGCACCGTGAACGCACGCTTGCCGTAGCGGCCGGCCGTACCGATCTGGATCGGCGAAGCATCGTCGAGCACCGTGGCCAGCTCGCCGATCCGTTCGACGTCGGCGCCGCGCTTGAGCAGCGTGCTGCGGCAGAACGCGCAGACGGCCATCACGGCCGCCGCCGAGCGAAACTCGACTGGCGCGCCGCACTGGGGGCACGAGGTGCTGAACATGCGCGACGTTTACCGGGTGAGCTTCGCGAGGATCTCGGCCTTCGCGCGCGAATATTCGTCTTCGGTCACGAGCCCCTTGTCGAACAGTGCCTTCAGCTGTTCGAGCCGCTGCACGTAATCGGTGCCCTCGGCCGGCGCGGCAGCGACGGGCGCCGCGGCGGGCGCGGGCGGTGCGGGCGGCGCCGGTTGCGCGGCGCCCGCGATCTGGCCGGCCATCGCCTGCCCGATCGCCGCACCGGCTGCGAGCCCCGCGCCGACCCCGGCGATGCCGCCCGGGTTCTGCGCGGCGAGCGGAATCGCCTGCGCGGTCTGGTATTGCGTGGCGCGTGCGAGATCGCCGGCCATCCCCGCGCCGATCCGCAGGTCGAGCGCCTTCTGCAGCTCGGCCGGCAGCGACACGCTTTCAACCGCGAACGCGTCGAGCGCGAGCCCGTAGCGCGTGAATACCGGCACCAGCGCCTCGGCGACGCGCTGCGACAGCAGCGACTGGTTCGCGGCCATGTCGACGAACGGCACGTCGGCCGAGCCGAACGTCGTGCTCATCGCGGTGACGACCAGGTTGCGCAGCTGCTGCTCGAGATCGTCGACCGTGTACGCCGCGCGCGTGCCGCTGACCTCGCGGTGGAACGCGGCCGCATCGACGATCCGGTACGAGTAGATGCCGAACGCGCGCAGTTGCACGAAGCCGAATTCACGATCGCGGATCGTCACCGGCTGCGCGGTACCCCAGCGCCGGCCGAGCTGCAGCCGCGTGCTGAAGAAGTAGACGTCCGACTTGAAAGGCGACTGAAAGAATTTGTCCCAGTTCTTCAGGTACGTGAGTACCGGCAGCGTATTCGTTTCCAGCGTGTACAGCCCCGGCTGGAACACGTCGGCCACCTTGCCTTCGTTGACGAAGATCGCGACCTGCGTTTCGCGCACGGTCAGCTTGCCGCCGTACTGGATCTCCTGGTCTTCCATCGGATAGCGCCAGGCCAGCACGCCGTCGGTGTCTTCCGTCCATTGCAGGACGTCGATGAACTGCTTGCGGATGAATGAACCCAGACTCATGTCGGTCTCCTCGAAACGCGTGGCGCGTCAGGTCAGGCAGGCGGCATTGATGATGCCGACGACGAGCGACGCGGTGCCCATCAGGCCGCCCATCGCGACGTTGCGATCCTCGATTGCATGATTCATGCCGGGCATCAGGCGCGTCAGCGCCGCATAGGTGATCAATTGCACGATCATCGCGCCGACGGCCCAGATCACGACTTCGCCGAGCGTCGAGTTGTGCGCGATGCTGGACGCGAGCGTCAGGCAGAAACCGATCAGCGCGCCGCCGAACGACAGCGTCGCGGCCGCGTTGCCGTCGCGGATCAGCGCCAGTTCGTCGAACGGGGTGACCTTCAGGTACACTGCCGCGAACACAAGAAGCAGCACGAACGCCGACAGTAAATGAACCGCATAAAGATAGGCACTATTCATTCTTTCCCTCGGATTTTGTGCTCGGTTCGCCGCCCCGTCGCCGGCCGGCCCGTGCAGGGCCAGCTGACAAAATTCCGCGCCAGTATATCCACATTGCCGACCGCCGCACAACGGACGCACCATGCTGCATAGGCGTGCGCTCGTCCTGTCGATTCTCGTGCTCGCGTCGTGCGGGCTCGGCTACGAACTGATCAGCAGCGCGCTGTCGAGCTACCTGCTCGGCGATTCGATCCTGCAGTTCTCGTCGGTGATCGGCACCTACCTGTTCGCGATGGGGATCGGCTCGTGGCTCGCGAAGTTCGTCGAGGACGACGACGTGCTCGACCGCTTCGTCGACATCGAGCTGCTCGTCGGCCTGCTCGGCGGCGTGTCGGCCGCGCTGCTGTTCGCGGTGTTCGCGTGGCTCGCGGCGCCGTTCCGCGCGGCGCTCTACGCGCTCGTGCTCGCGCTCGGCCTGCTGATCGGGATGGAGATCCCGCTCGTGATGCGCGCGTTCCAGCAACGGCGCCAGGCGTTCCGCCACACCGTCAGCGAAGTGCTGACCTTCGACTATCTCGGCTCGCTCGCCGTGTCGCTGATCTTCCCGCTCGTGCTCGCGCCGCGTCTCGGCCTGCTGCGCACGAGCTTCCTGTTCGGCCTCCTGAACGCGTTCGTCGCGCTGTGGACGACGCACCTGTTCCGCGACGAGATCCGCAACGTACGCGGCAAGCTGATGCGCGCGGCGCTCGTGATCGGGCTGCTGGTCGCCGGGTTCGCGCTGTCGGACCGCATCACGCACTGGGCCGAGCACGGGGTGTACGGCGACGAGACGATCTATTCGGAAACGACGCCGTACCAGCGCATCGTGCTCACGCAGTGGCACGACGACATGCGGCTGTACCTGAACGGCAACCTGCAGTTCTCGTCGCGCGACGAGCATCGCTATCACGAGGCGCTGATCCACCCGGCGATCGACGCGCTGCCGTGGGCGAAGCGCGTGCTCGTGCTCGGCGGCGGCGACGGCCTGGCGGTGCGCGAACTGCTCAAGCACCGCAATCTCGAACAGATCACGCTCGTGGACCTCGATCCCGCGATGACGAAGCTGTTCTCGACGTCCGTGCCGCTCGTCAAGCTGAACCAGGGGTCGCTGAAGGACCCGCGCGTACGCGTGATCAACGATGACGCCGTCCGCTGGCTCGAATCGAATGCCGACGTGTATGACGCGATCGTCGTCGACTTCCCCGATCCGACCAACTTCGGCCTCGGCCGGCTGTATTCGGTGCCGGTGTTCCGGCTGCTCGCGCGCCACCTGTCGGAGAACGGCTATGCGGTGATCCAGTCGACGTCGCCGTACTTCGCTCCGCACGCGTACTGGACCATCATCGCGACGCTGCACGAAGCCGGGCTCAACACGTGGCCGTACCACTGCTACGTGCCGTCGTTCGGCGACTGGGGCTTCGTGATCGCCGGCAAGCGCCGCGACTTCACGGTGCCGACGCACTACTCGGTGCCGACGCGCTGGCTCGATGCGCAGACGGCCGCCGAGATGTTCCACTTCCCGGCCGACATGCCGGCGCTGCCGATGTCGCCGAACGAACTCAACGACCAGCCGCTCGTGCGCCGCTTCGACGACGACTGGAAACACGTGCTGCGCTGATGGACCGCCGCACGTTCCTCGTTGCGTCGGCGGCCGCGTCGCTCGCCGCATGCGGCCGCACCGGCTGGATCGAGACGACGCCGCGCGTTGCCTACCCCGGCATGCGCGAAGGCCACGCGCTGCGCGACCATGCAACGCTGCCGCCGCCGTCGGGCACGATCGAGACGGATGTCGCGATCCTCGGCGCCGGCGCGGCCGGACTGTCGTGCGCATGGCAGCTCGCGCGCGCGGGCCACAAGCGCTTCACCGTGCTCGCGGGCCCCGAATTCGGCGGCAATGCGGCCGGCGGCCGCTTCGGCGATCTCGGCTATCCGAAAGGCGCGCACTACCTGCCGCTGCCGTCGCTCGAATCCGCGCATCTGCGCGACATGCTCGCCGATCTCGGCGTGATCGAATCCGCGCCGTTCTCCACGCGCCCCGTGTACGACGAGCGCGCACTCGTGCACGCGCCCGACGAACGGCTCTTCATCGCCGGCCAGTGGCAGGACGGCATCGTGCCGACCGCCGGCCTCGGCGCCGACGAGCTCGCGCAGCAGGCGAAGTTCTTCGCGTACACGGACGGACTGCGCGCCGCGCGCGGCACCGACGGCCGCAAGGTGTTCTGCATCCCGATCGCCGAATCGTCGCGCGACCCGCAATGGCGTGCGCTCGACCGGCGCTCGTTCCGCCAGTGGCTGCTCGACGAGGGCTACACCGCGAAGGCGCTGCACTGGTACCTGAACTACTGCTGCCGCGACGACTACGGCGCGGGCTACGAGCACGTCTCCGCCTGGGCCGGCCTGCACTATTTCTCGTCGCGCGGCGGCCATGCAGGCGATGCGAGCGACGGCGCGGTGCTGACCTGGCCCGACGGGCTGCACACGATGGTGACGAAGCTGGGCGCTTCGATCACCGCGCGCACCGGCTCGAACGCGTGGTCGCGGGACGGCTTTGCCGTGCGCGCGACCGAGCGCGCAGGCGGCGTCGACGTGCTGTGCGCGCGCATCGACGATGACGGCACGCTGTCGACGTTCACGCTGAAGGCGCGTCGCGTCGTGAGCGCGATGCCGCTGTTCGTCGCGGCGCGCGTGTTCCCGCAGCTTGCCGCGTATGGATTCGAACCTGCGCGCGACCTGCCGCCGCGCGCGCCGTGGCTCGTGTCCAATTTCCTGCTCGACGGGATGCCGGCCGAAGAAGCAGGCGTGCCGCTCGCGTGGGACAACGTCGTCTACGACGGCGCGGCGCTCGGCTACGTGGTGTCCACGCACCAGTTGATCCGGATGTCGCCGCCGACGCGCTCGGTGTTCTCCGCGTATCAGGCGTTGAGTACGCAGACGCCTGACGATACGCGCCGCTGGCTTGCGCATGCGCGGCCCGACGCGTTGCGCGAACAGGCGGCGATCGACCTGCAGGCCGTCTACGGGCGCGAGCTGTGGAAACACGCGACGGCGCTCGAGATCACGGTGCGCGGCCACGCGATGGCGACGCCCGACGTCGGCTTCCTGAGCCGGCCGGGCCTGCTCGCGCTGCGCGATGCCGACGGCCCCGTCGTGTTCGCGCACGCCGACCTGTCCGGGCTGTCGCTGTTCGAGGAAGCGTCGTACTGGGGCACGCTCGCGGCCCGGCGCGTGCTCGCCTGACGGCCGACGTTCGTCATTGCGGCGCCGCCGCCACCCGCTATAATCGCGCGACATTCCGACTGCATCGAGCAGGCCGACGGCGCCGCACCGTGCGACGCGCCGTATGCCCTCCGCGACAACAACAATGACGAACCGTACCCTTCGACGCCTTCACCCGCTCGTGCGCGCCGCCGCGCGCGTGCTCGCGTGCGCCCCGCTGCTCGGCGCGCCGCCGGCGCTGCATGCAGCCGACACCGCAGGCACCACCGGCACCGAGCCCGCCGCCGGCCGTTACATCGTCGTCGACACCGGTCATACGCCGGCGCACCCCGGTTCCACCGGTGCAAGCGGCCGCGTCGAATACCTGTACAACCTCGACCTGTCCGGCGCGGTCGCGGAAAAGCTCGCCGCGCACGGCGACCGCGTGCTGCGCACATCGGCCGACGGCCGCGAGATCAAGCTCGATCAACGCTCGACGCAGGCGCCCGACGCGAACCTGTTCGTGTCGATCCATCACGACTCGATGCAGCAGCAATTCATCGACGCGGGCCGGCAACGTGAATTCCACGGCTTCTCGGTGTTCGTGTCGGAACGCAATCCGCACTATGCGGAAAGCCTGCGTTGCGCGAAGGCCATCGCCGAGCGGCTGGTCGCGGCTGGCGAACGGCCGTCGCTGTATCACGCGCAGCCGATCCGCGGCGAGAACCGCCCGCTGATCGACCCGCAACTCGGCATCCACCGATTCGACGATCTCGTCGTGCTGCGCACCGCGCCGATTCCGGCCGTGCTCGTCGAAGCCGGCGTGATCGTCAATCCGGACGAAGAAGCACGACTCGCGCGGCGCGAGACGATCCAGCGCCTGTCCACCGCGATCGCGGGCGGGATCGACGCATGCACGACGCCGCAATAAATGACGATATCGCCCGTCGGGCTCAACGGTTTTCACCCAGTCAGGAGCATCAAAATGAAAAAGAAGAATCTGTTCGCATCCTGCGCGCTGCTCGCGCTCACCGTTCCGTTCGCCGCTCACGCGGCCGGCTGCGGGAAGCCGCGCAGCGCGTTCGACCAGGTGTACTGCACCAGCACGCAGTTCTCGCAATCCGACCGCGATCTGAACGACGAATACGGCCGCCTGCGCAAGCAGCTGAGCGGCGACCAGCAGGCGACGCTGAAGGCCGGTCAGCTCGCGTGGCTGAAGCAACGCGATGCGCAGTGCAGCGAGACGCGCGGCAGCAGCTATCTCGTGGATATCCAGTGCGCGAACGACATGACGCAGTCGCGGCTGTCGTTCCTGCGCGAGCGTGAGCGCGAATGCTCGAGCACCGGGTGCGTGACGTCGAAGCTCGGCGAGTAAGGTCGTCGCACGTGCCATGCCGCGACGCATTTCGCGGCATGGCATGCTCGAAAGGAACGACGATGCGGCATGAATTCTCCGAAGTCCTCAACGACCTGATCGACTATTTCCTCGTCGGCGATCTTCTGCTGCTGAAGCGCTACAAGGAAACCCATCGGCTGTCAGATAACGTCGCGTCCGAGTTCACGACCGGCGACAGCGGCGACCATGCCGTGCTCGAAGGTATCGTCATTCCACTGGCCGGCATCGAGAATCATCCGTACACGATCATCTTCACGCTGGATGACGACACCCCCGAATTGCTGAAGGCCGGCAGCCGCCTGCAGCATCGCCGAGGCGGATACGTACTGCGCGTCGAGCATCGTTCGGTGATGCTTTACACATGGCGCATTCTCGAATGCCTCACCGACGAGACGGTGAACGCATTGCTCACGCGTTATCGCGAACCCGGCAGGCCCGTGATCGATCTCGACAACGGCTGGTACGACGTCGAAATCCTCGGCGGCGAAGTGCCGCGCAACGGCTGGTTCGAGCCCGCGTTCGAGTTCGTGCTGAAGAAAACCGAGATGCCCGCCGACGCATCGCAACTGGATCTCGGCTACAGTTTCGCAATCGCCGCCAGTCTGGATCCGGCGGATTGAAACCCGCGCGCTGCAACGCGGCGCATGGCAACCGGTCAGGCGAGGCACGCATGGCACCGAACACCGCGACGATCGACATCCGCGCCGCCACCTCCGCCGACGCACCGGCCATCGCCGATATTCACGTCGCGTCGTGGCAAGCCACCTACACGGACATCATGCCGGCCGCGTTCCTCGCCGGCCTGTCGGTCGAAAAGCGCACGGCCGCGTGGCGTTACGCGCTCGACGCCGGACGGCCGCGCGTCGCGCTCGCGATGACGAACAACCTGCCTGCCGGCTGGATCGCCTACGGTCCGACGCGCGACACCGACAAGGATCGCGCGTGGGGAGAAATCGAAGCGATCTATCTGCATCCGTCGCATTGCGGCCAGGGCATCGGCGCGGCGCTGGTCGACCATGCATGCCGGTCGCTGCATGACGCCGGCCATGCATGGGTGTCGCTCTGGGTCCTGATCAAGAATCGACGCGCCAGGGCGTTCTACGAGCGCGAAGGCTTCGTTGCCGAGGACGACATCAAGACGTTCGAAATCGACGGGACGCCGATCGAAGAAGTGCGTTATTGGCGCGCACTACCGTAGCGAGTGCGATGAGGGCAACGCTTCCTCCGCCGCCAGCCGCTCCTGCATCATTTGCAACAACTCGCGAATCTTTGCGTTGACCGAATTACGACTCGCATAAGCGGCATGCAACTCCAGCGGCGCAGGCGTCATCTCCAGCGGCACGCGCACCAGCCGCCCTTCGGCCAGCTCTGCCACGCACGCGCGCTCGACGAGAATCGCGAAGCCGATTCCGTTCGCCGCGGCCAAGCCTGCCATCTCGCCGCTGTTGACGCGATACCGGCTCGCCACCGGAATTTTGTGAATCCGCCCGTCGCGGTCGGCGAACTGCCACGGCTGCCCTTTCAGCGTGCTCAACGTCGTGATGCACGGCAATTGCCTGAGCTGTTCCGTCCGGGTCGGCATGCCCGTGCGCTCGATCAGCGACGGCGCGGCCACGACGACACTCGGCAAACTCACGAGCGGCCTGACGACGAACGCGCTGTCGTCCAGCTTCCCGCGATTGACGATGATCGACAGGTCGATATCGTCGCGCAGCGTCGACACGCCGGCAAGGCTCGTATCGCAATCGATTTCGACACGCGGATGACGGCTCGCGAATTCCGCGACGATCGGCCCGAGCATGCGCGGCCCGATTTCACCCGGCACGCAGAGCTTCAATACGCCGCGCAATTCCGTCAGTTGCGAGGTCAGCTCGAATTCGGCCTGCGTCAGCGCATCGAGCATCGGCCGCGCCCGCTCGTGAAGCAAGCGCCCGGCTTCGGTCATGCGCAGGTGCCGCGTGCTGCGTTCGATCAGGCGCACGCCGAGCCTCGACTCCAGTTGCGCGACATGGCGGCTCACGTTGGAGCTTGGCATCGCAAGCACACGTGCAGCGCCGGCAAAACTGCCTTCGTCGACCACCGACACGAACACGCGTACCGCATTCAGATCCAGCTTGCTACGCATCATTAGCCCATTTCAGGTATCAAAGCCTGCCGATTTTCATGGCTTATCCCGCCAGAGACCATAATTTACGATGCTCATCCCGTCAATGCGACACCGACTCGCGAACCCGCGTTCAAGCGAGTGCGCGCACGACACAAGGAAGGAGCGTCATGAACATTGCAATCCTGGGCGCCGGCGTGGCCGGCATGAGCACCGCACTCGCACTCGCCGGGCGCGGCCACGATATCCGGCTATACGAACGCAGGCCGTCTGAATCGACGATGGGTGCGGGCGTGGTGCTGTGGCCGAATGCCGGCTTCGTCCTCACGCAGCTCGGCCTGCTGCCGGACATCGTCAAGGCCGGCGGCCGCATGAACGCGATGAAGCGCATCGACCGGCATGGCAACGCGCTCAAGGTCACCGATATCCGCGCTCTCGATCGCCGCATGGGTTTCCCGACGTATTCGATCCTGCGGCGCGACCTGCAGGCCGTCCTGGCACGGCATCTAGCCAGGCAAGGCATCGACGTCCGCTACGGCCACGGTGCAACGTCCATCGAGGCCGGGGCGGACGGTCGCGCCGTCGTTCGCTTCGACAACGGAACGACGATCGCGCCCGATCTCGTGATCGGCGCGGACGGGCGCATGAACTCCGTCGCGCGACACTACGTGGTCGGCCACAACGCACCCGTCTATCAGGGATTCGTCAACTGGATCGGTATCGCGCAAAGCGATGCGCCGCTGATCGACGACGTGTCGATCTTCGACTACTGGGGCACGCGCGAACGATTCGGCATCGTCGCGGTGGACCGGCGTTGCGCGTACTGGGCCGCGGCATGGCCCGAAGCCGCCCCGGTCAACGCGACGGAAAGCGATCCGGGAGCGATGCTGGAACGCCGCTTCGCATCGTGGCCGGCGCCCATCGCGGACGTGATACGCGCGACGCCGCCGGACACGATCGCGCAGATCCGCGTGCACGATCTCGATCCGGTCGACGTCTGGCACCGCGGCAACGTGCTGCTGATCGGCGACGCCGCGCACGCACCGCTACCGACGTCCGGACAGGGCGCATGCCAGGCGCTCGAGGATGCGTGGCATCTTGCCCGGTGTCTCGACGGATACGATGCCGGCAACGGCGGCGACCTCGATGCGGCACTCGCATCGTTCACGATGCGGCGCAGCCGGAAAACCGCGGCGATCACCGAGCGTGCGCGTGAATTCGCGCACCTGATATTTAGCGACGACGTGAACGAAAGCACGCGACAACAGATCGACCCGGTCGCCGAAATCGAAGCGCTGACGAGCGCGTGGGGCGCGCACCTGCCGATCGAGCCGATGCGCGAACGATAGGACGTGCGAGCGGCAGCATTCGGTCACAGAAACCACCGATACTCCCGCGCGCCGATCTCGTTGCGGAAATCCAGTTCCTCCTGCCGCTTGTTCTCGCAATACACCATCACGAACTCGCCGCCGAGCCCTTCGCGCACGGCCGGATGATCCTGCATCGCGGCGACAGCCGACAGCATCTCCTTCGGGAAATCGATCCCGCTGCCGCGATCCTCGTTGAGCGGCGCAATCGGCTCGCGCTTCGCGTCGAGCCCGTGCTCCATCCCCGACAGGATCGCCGCAAGCACCAGATACGGATTCGCATCCGCGCTCGCGAGCCGGTGCTCGATGCGCAGGTTGCGTGCATCCGACTCCGGAATCCGGATGCACGCGTCGCGATCCTCGAAACCCCAGCTCGCACGGCTTGCCGCATTCACCATCGACCCGTAGCGCCGGAATGCGTTGTGATTCGGCGCGAACACCGGCATGCAGTGCGGCAGCAGCGCAAGGCAGCCGGCCACCGCATGCCGCAACGGACGCTGCCCGTCCGCCGCGAGCAGGTTGCGGCCCGCGTCGTCGTACAGGCTCACGTGCACGTGCATCCCGCTGCCCGGCGCGTGGAGGTACGGCTTGCCCATGAAGCTCGCACGATAGCCGTGCCGCAGCGCGACGCCGCGCGTGCTGCGGCAGAACATCGCCGACCAGTCGGCCGCGCGCAGCGCATCGTCGGTGTGGCCGAAATTGATCTCGAACTGGCCGGGCCCGAGCTCGGCGGTGATCACCGTCGCGTCCACACCCTGCTCGCACGCGACGTCGACCATCTCGTGCAGCACGTCGGAGAAGCGCGACAGCCGCTCGATATGCATGTTCGGCTGATCGTCGCGGTCGTCGCTCAAACGGTCGCGCGGATACTGCGGCATCCCTTCCGCGAGCTGCGCGTCGAACAGGTAGAACTCGAGCTCGAACGCGACGACCGGCCGGATGCCGCGCCGCGCGAGCCGCTTCAGCACGCGCGCGAGCACCTCTCGCGGCTCGAACTCGACCGGCGAATCGGTGCCGTCGGTCGTGATCAGCATCTGGCCGAGCGGCTGCTTCTCCCAGGTCACCGGCTTCAGCGTGCCGGGGATCAGCCGGCGCACGGCGTCCGGGTCGCCGTCGTTGAAACAGTAATCGCCGATCTTGTAGAGCCCGCCCTGCGTACCGAGCAGGATGCAGTTCTGCGGCAGCTTCAGCAGCGAACCGGCCGCGACCTTTTCCAGCGCATCGATCGGATAGCGCTTGCCGTAGAAGTGTCCGGGCAGGTCGAGGCAGATCAGGTCGACATATCGGATTTCGGGGTGCGCCTGCCGGAATGCGCGGACCTCATCGACCAGCGCGGGAACGACGTCAGCCATGTCTCATCCTTTCCATGTCTTTGTATGGCGGTGCCGCGACGCGGCGAACCGGATTCATGCGGCACACGTGATCCTATGCGCTGCATTTCAATCAGTACTGCAAACAGGCTGCATGGCGCGACAGCTTGCAACACTGCGCGCCCCGCGGACGACTCAGGTGAATACCCAGATCACGCGCGTCGGCGCTTCGGTCAGGTTGGCATATCGGAAACGCTTGTGCGCGGGAAGCTGGAATGCATCGTTCGGGCCGAGCGTGACGGGCGTGTCGTCACCGTCGACCCAGATCGTCAGTTCGCCTTCGAGCACGAAGCCGCCCTGCTCGTCGCTGTCGTCGACCGGCCGCTCGCCGCTGCTCGCGCCCGGCGCGAGATGGCTTTCGAGGATCGAGAAGCGCGAACGCATGTTCGGCGACACGAGCATGTCGGTAATGCCGGCCGCGTAATACACGGTGCGCCGTTCGTCGGGCCGCGTGACCCACGGCACGCTGCGCGGCTTGCTCAGGCTGTAGAAATACGTGGTCGGCACGCCGAGCGCCTCGCCGATCGCGGTGAGATCCGCGACCGTCGGGCGCGACAGCCCGCGCTCGACCTGCGACAGAAAGCCGACCGAGCGGCCGATCCGTTCGGCGAGATCGTTGAGCGTGACCTTGCGATGCTTGCGCAGGTCGCGGATCAGGATCGCCAGACTTTCTATCTCTTCCTGTTCGTTCATGACGGGTTCCGGTGGGTCAGACGGTATCGCGCAGACGGTACCAGGCCTTGCCGATCGCTTCCAGCGGCGCGGCGAGCCGGTCGCCGCCCGGGAAGCGCGGATTGCGGATGCGCTGGTACTGCGCGAGCAGGCGTTCGTCGCCGAGCACGGCATCGGCCACCGCGCGCGCGCCGGCGAGCGTCGGCAGCACACCGTGCCCCGAAAAGCCCTGCAGCCAGAAACGCTGCCCGTGGCGGCCGATATCCGGCGTGCGGCGCATGCTGATGTCGATATGGCCGCCCCACGCGTAGTCGAGCGGCACGCCGGCCAGTTGCGGGAACACGCGTTCGAGATGCGGTCGCGTCGCCGCCGCGATATCGGCGGGAATGCCGCCCAGGTATGTGCAGCCGCCGCCGAACAGCAGCCGGTTGTCGGGGCTCAGGCGGAAGTAGTCGGGCACGAACTGGTTGTCGATCACGCAACTGTTCTGCGGCAGCAGCGCCCGCGCGACATCCGGCGCAAGCGGCGCAGTCGCGACCTGATAAGTGCCGACCGGCAGCAGCCGGCGCGCGAGATCGCGATCGAGCCGGTCGACGTATGCGTTGCATGCCAGCACGAGCACGTCCGCGCGCACTTCGCCGTGCGCCGTGCGCGCGACGTGACCGCCGGCCGTCTCGCGGCAGTCGAGCACGCGGCTCTGTTCGTAGATGCGGCCCCCCGCGCGCTCGATCGCCTGCGCGAGGCCGAGCGCGAGCTTCAGCGGATTCAGGTGGCCGGCCTCCGGATCGTGGAGCGCGGCGAGATAGCGCGTGCCGCCGATCCATTCGGGCATCTCGCCACGGCCGATCACGCGCAGCCGGTCGTAGCCCCAGCGCTCGGCCGCCTCGTCGCGGGCCTGTTCGAGCATCGCGACGCGGCGTGGTCGCACGGCCGCCCACAGGCTACCGGGCCGGTAGTCGATGTCGAAACCGTGCCGCACCGGCAGTTCGCGCACCTCGGCCGCCGCCCACCGCATGCTGTCCCACAGCAGGCGCGCGCCGTCGCGGCCGAGCGAATCCTCGAGCGGCTGCATGTCGCACGACCAGCCGAGCAGCGCCTGGCCGCCGTTGCGGCCCGACGCGGCCCATGCGACGCGGCTCGCTTCGAGCATGACGACGCGCTTGCCGGCGAGCGCCAGGCGCAACGCCGTATGCAGCCCGCTGAAGCCCGCGCCGACGACGAGCACGTCGGCGTCGATGCGCTCGTCCAGCTCAGGCCGATGCGGGATCGGCGCCGGGTAGGTGCCGGCGTAGTAGCTTGCGACGTGACGGTCGGACTGCGCGAACATGCGGGCTCCGTGAAATTTACGTCGATAAATTTCATGAAAAATTAGCACGACAATTTCACCGGAGCAAGCGCTTGATGTGATGTACTTGGCTGACACGCGGCGGCTGAAGTCCAGCAAGCTAAAGTTGCGCGTCGCGTAGATCTTGTACGGACTGCGGCGTACCGCGTCGTCTACACGATAGCCATTGCGCGGAACTGAAAACCGTATCGGGAAAGGTTTTCAACAGCCGCGAACGATGGAAGGCCTGCGCATGCGGTGCCGACAGAACAAGGTACGTCGCTCCGCCCAAGGAATACGTGACGGAGGCTAGCACCGACGAGCTGAGACGGCTGCACGCGGAGCCTGGTGCGACGATGCCCTATCGGCTAGCCAAGGGCGTCATGGGCCTTCTGTTACCCACCTCGGTGGCGTGAAGCAAGAGGGATCATGCGGATCCTTCGCGCCCCCAGCGCACGTCTGTCGGCAACACTGGGGGGGAATGGCGGGGTCGTCAGAATTTATGGCGGATAGCGGCACGCATGACGAGCTGATTGCGATTGGAGGACACGTCGTCCGCCCCAGGCACGAAGGCGACATCCAGCACGGTGCCAGTCCTGTCGCCGCCAACATGCTGATATGCACCCTGGAGGTAAACATCCGTTCGCTTCGACAGGTTGTAGTCGGCCATCAATCCGACGGTCTGATAGTTCGGATGTTGTCTACCGGTCGTCGCATTGAAATCCGCTCGAGTGTAGGTATACATCGCACCCACGTAAAACGCCGGTGTGAATTGGTACTTCCCGTTCACCTCGAAATTCTGGAACCGCAGGGACGAAAGCGTTCCGCTAGACGGTGTGATCGCGCCGATGTACCCCGAGCTTTGAGGCTGCGTCACATACGTGTTCGTGTACGCGAAGCCCATCGTCGCAGGGCCGAAGCTGTAATTGACACCGGCACCGAAAATGCGAAGACGTTGCGCGACGAAATTTTCGTCACCTCCGTTGTTGATGGCGCCGCCTGCCGTTGCCGACGGATTGTTCGCTTGCAAATAGGCTGCCGCAATCAACAGTCCGCCGTTCGCATACTGCGCCCCCACGCTGTACTGGCGGTTGTTCGCAAAATTTGTGTCATTGCTGAAGCTATACGTGCCACCGAACTGGAAGCCGGAAAGGTTGGGACTCGCATATTTGATCGTGTTGTTCACACGAAACGTGTTGTCGGTGTTGTCGTTGTCATAGGGGTGCGAGAACATGTAACCCGCCCAGTTCCCGTTTGCCGTCGTCTGCGCGAGATAGTCGACGAGAGAATCGTACTGTCGGCCGAACGTAACCGTGCCGAACTTGTCGTTTGCGAGGCCAACATATGCCTGGCGACCGAACATGAGGCCACCTTGACCCAGGCGGCCGTTATTGACATTGAACCCATTCTCGAGCTGGAAGATGGCTTTCAGTCCGCCGCCGAGGTCCTCCGTGCCCTTCACTCCCCATCGACTCCCTTGCACGAAACCACTCTGGAGTTCAAAGACTTTTCCACCACGGACATTATTTGTGAAGTCGAAGCCCTCGTCGATGAGGCCGTAAAGCGTGACCGCGCTTTGGGCATGCGCGGAAGCACCGATCGCCACTAAAACCGACGTCGCAATAATTTTCTTCATTCCATGATCTCCAAATACATACTTAGTACAATTTAATATTAGATGAACAGTGACTACCGGTGAATCAAGAACAGAACGCAACGCCAAGGTCTTAAGGTTGATTGTATTTATGCTGAAACAGCATGAGGAATCGTCGGAAGTACGGTTGCCGATTCGCACCAGATCTTCGTCGTTCTGCTTCGGTATGTGACGAGATCAGCAATGGAGATGATCGGCAAGTCGTGCAGCCTCGCAAATGCCTCCAGTTCCGGCCTGCGCGCCATGGTTCCGTCGTCATTGACCACCTCCGCCAGTACAGCGCCGGGCCTGAGGCCCGCGAGCCGAGCCAGATCCACCGCGGCCTCAGTGTGCCCCCGTCGATGCAATACACCACCAGGCACCGCGCGCAACGGGAACACATGACCAGGTCGACTGAAGTCCCCCGCAGTGGCCCGTTCGTCGACCAGCGAACGTATCGTCGCCGCGCGGTCCGCGGCAGAGATTCCGGTCGTCGTCCCATGGCGGTAGTCGACGGTTATGGTGTACGCGGTTTTCATCGAGTCAGTGTTGCGCTCTACCATCAGTGGAAGCTCGAGCTCGTCAAGGCGCTCGCCCGCGAGGCCGACGCAAAGCATGCCGCTCGTAAATCGCACCATGAAGGCGATCGCCTCGGGCGTTGCATGCTCGGCAGCCAGGATGAGGTCCCCCTCGTTTTCCCGATCCTCATCGTCTACGACAACAACGATCGAGCCTCGGGCCATTGCTTCAAGTGCGTCCTCAATTCGATCCATCCTCATTTCGATATCCTCATAATTAATTCCACCAGGTTCCGCCCGAGAATTGATCGAGTCGAGTGCGTCAATACTCAAAACATCGGGTCAACTCGTAGGCCTCCCGTTCACATCGACGAGGTTGGGCATATCAGTGAAGAGTTCCGTGTACGCCCCGTTGTAAAAGGCGGCTCGGACGACGGGCATATCGATGTCGTGAATCAACTGCGGTACTGCGTGAATTTTCGGAATTCCAACGAATCCTGCCGGTTCCGATCCATGCCTGTCTGAATCTTGCTTCGTCCATGTTCGGTCGTAAACGCAGGAAAAAAAAGGGAGCGTGATAAGCCTGGGTTAACAGGCGACCGAAGTATCGGCGTCGCCCGAATGTATGGCTTCGATGTCGAGCCGTGCCGGTCCGCGACGCGAATCGAGCGGACTGCCGGCTGGCAATCGGATTGCGCAGAATCGGGACGCCACCGAGCACCTGATGGCCACCACCTTTCCCCCGCACGAGCGCGCACCAGCACCCTGGAGAGCTCTGGAGAGATCGGGTTTGTACGCAGTAGCGAAGAGCCTGAAGTCGTTACCGCGTTCGGTCCATACGTATGACCAAAGATCACCCCTCGAACATCTGACTTTTTTGCACGCGACGGCGTGGTATCCAGAGTGCCGCGCTTCCAGGATCGCGCGACGCGGCGCCTTCTTGGCGAAGGCCGCGCTGCCGGTTTCCGCTGACCCAATCTCGCAAACCCTAAGTTAAGAAAAACTTTACGTTCCGATATTATTTTCCTGCGTTTACCGGGCATGACCGCGTCGATATGATCAGTTTCACTTACTGCCGAAGCGAGACAAGAACGGCACGGAGCACGCTGGTGGCCGAGCAGTCCGGCCAACCTACCTGGCAGCCGAGGTCCTCCTCGAGCCTGTCGCGATGGATACGGAAACGCAGAGGATCCGATGAGCAAGAAGCAGATGAAACTTGGCCTGTCGATCAGGTACATGGGATACCACCTCGGCGCATGGCGCCACCCGGACCTGCAGGCCGATGCTGCGTCGCAGTTCAATTTGTATCTGGACATCGCGAGGCTCGCAGAGCGCAACAAGTTCGATCTGCTGTTCCTCGCGGACGGCATCGGCGTGCGCTACGACGACGTGCCGAAGGGCTCGCTGTGCCGCTCGGGCCACAACGTTGAACTCGAGCCGCTCACTTTGCTGTCCGCCCTCGCCAGCCAGACCCGGCAGATCGGCCTTGTCGCGACGGCGTCCACCACCTACAACGAGCCGTACCACATCGCACGCAAGTACGGTTCGCTGGACCAAATCAGCGGCGGGCGCGCCGGCTGGAACGTGGTGACTTCCTGGTCCGAACAGGAAGCGTGGAATTTCAACCGCGCCAAGCATCTCGACTACGACACCCGCTACGAGCGAGCGGCCGAATTCGTCGACGTGGTGACAGGGCTGTGGGACAGCTGGGACGCCGATGCCTTCGTGCACGACAAGGAATCGAGCGTGTTCTACGACGAGTCGAAGTTGCACGTGCTCGGTCATACGGGCAAGCACTTTTCGGTGCGCGGCCCGCTCAGCGTGCGACGCTCGCCGCAGGGGCGGCCGATCCTGGTGCAGGCGGGAACCTCCGAGGTCGGCCAGCAGATCGCCGCGAAACATTGCGACATCGTGTTCGCTGCCCAGCAGAGCATGGCAGCAGCGCAGAAATACTACGCGTCGGTCAAGGATCGCCTGCCGGCGCTCGACCGCAGCGAGGATGAACTGCTGATGATGGTCGGCCTGACACCGATCGTCGGCCGCACGCGCGACGAAGCGCAGGAGAAGTACGCGATGCTCCAGGAGCTGATCGATCCGCTGGTCGGACTGTCGATCCTGAAACGCTCGTTCGGCGACCTGTCGCACATGGACCTGGACGGCCCGGTGCCGCCCCCGCCGCTCGAAGACGTCGGGCTGCGCAGCAGCGCGAGCATGTACTACGAGACGGCACAGCGCGAAGGCCTGACGATCCGGCAACTGTACAAGCGGATCGCGATGTCGCAGGAGCATCTGACCGTGATCGGCACAGCGAACGACGTGGCCGACGCGATGGAAGCCTGGATCGACGGCAAGGCCGCCGACGGTTTCAATATCGCACCGACCCACCTGCCGCACGCACTGCACGACTTCGCCGATCATGTGCTGCCCGAACTGCGCCGGCGCGGACGATTCCGTAGCGAATACGAAGGAACCACGCTGCGCCAGAACCTCGGGCTGCCGGAACCGCGCAGCCTCTACGCCTGACGCGCAGGGAACGCCGGTTTTCGTGAAACTCTCTTGAGACTGTCAAACCGATCATGCGCCTCTCCGAATCTTCCACGCAGCGCGCGCTCGCGCCGATCGAACAGGGCAACCCGGCCGACGATGCGCGCATGTTCCGCCGCGGCCTGAGCCAGTACGGCACGGGCGTCGCCATCGTCACGACCGCAGACGGCGAGCGCCGTTCTGCGGTCACCGTCAACTCGTTTTCCTCGCTGTCGCTGGATCCGCCGCTGCTGCTGTGGTCGATCGACCGGAAATCGCGCAGCTTCGCGGCATTCTCGAACTGCGAGCACTTCGCGGTGAACATTCTGTCCTCCGAACAGATCGAGCTGTCGCGTCATTTCTCCAGCAAGATCGAGGACAAGTTCGCGGACGTGGCCTGGCACCCGGACCCGTTCGGCTCGCCGCTTCTGGACGGCTGCCTCGCCCATTTCGAATGCGACGTGCATGCCCGCCACGACGGCGGCGACCACCTGCTGCTGATCGGCCGGGTCACCCGGCTCACACGCTTCGAAGGCGTGCCGCTCATCTTCAGCCAGGGTCAGTACTGCATTGCCAGCGAGCCTCCCGAGGTGCCGGGCGATTCGGCCGAAATCGCCAACGCGGGTACCGGGCCGTCCGGCAACAACCTGCTGCAACTGATCTTCGACACGCACCACGCGTTGTCCGAAGCCTTCGATGAACATCGCCGCGCCGAAGGCGTGAGCATCGCGGTGGCGCGCGTACTGGCCAGTGTCCACGCGAGCCCCGGCATCAAGGTCGGCGACGTCGCTCGCCAGACCTATCTCGGCCAGCGCGATGTCGAGGACGCCGTCACCTGGCTGGCCCAGAAGGCGCTGTTGATCCGCGCGGCCGATGGTGGCGTAAGGCTGACCGATGCGGGGCTGGCCTTGCGCCAGTCGATCCGCGCGCGCTGGATCGCCTTCGAGGATGCGCAGCTCGACGGCGTGTCGGCCGCAGATATCGCCGTGCTGATGCGCACGCTGACGCGGCTGGTGGAGCGCACGCGCGGCCAGCCGGCTACCGCGCGCCAGGCGTGACGCGCCGCGCGCGGACGGATCTCCCCCGCCCGCGCACGCAGCCGGCCACACGTTTTCCGGTCGTCGGTCAACCGGGCGATTGCCAGACACCCGTAAAGGTTCGAAAGGGTACGAAACAATGAGCTGGGATTTCATCATCATCGGTGCAGGGTCGGCGGGATGCGTACTGGCGAATCGCCTCAGCGCCGATCCGCGCCACAGGGTGCTGCTGCTGGAGGCTGGCGGCAGCGACAACCGCTTTGCCATCAAGATTCCGGCCCTGGCGATGAAAGCCATGAACGATCCGGAAACCGACTGGATGTTTCCGACCGAGCCCGACCCCACGCGCAACGATCGCACCGAGGTCGTGCCGCGCGGCAAGGTGCTCGGCGGGTCGAGCTCGATCAATGCCACCTGGTACGTGCGCGGCAACCGCGGCGACTACGATCATTGGGCCGCGCTCGGCAATACCGGCTGGTCGTACGACGAACTGCTGCCTTACTTCCGCAAGGTGGAATGCAACCGGGACGGCGTCAGCGAAACCTACGGAAAAACCGGCGCGATCGTAATCAGCGAAATCCGCGGCGTACCGCCGCTCACGCGCGTATTCCTCGACGCGATGGAAGAGCTCGGCTATCCGAAGAACGTCGACTTCAATGCCGAGCCGACCGAGGGCGCGGCCATCCTGCACTCGACCCAGCATCGCGGCCTGCGCTGGAGCGCGGCGCGAGGCTATCTCGATCCGGCCAGGCGCCGCCCCAACCTGTGCGTGCTGACCGGCGCGCTGGTGCGCCGTGTCGTGATCGAGAACCGGACGGCAGTCGGCGTCGAATTCGATCTCGACGGCCAGCGCCGCGTGGAGCGCTGCCACGGCGAGGTCATCGTCAGCGCGAGCGCCATCAATTCGCCGAAGATCCTGATGCATTCGGGCGTCGGCCCGGCCGACCAGTTGAACCTGGCCGGCATTCCTGTGATCGTCGAGAACCGCGCGGTGGGCCGCAATCTGCAGGAGCACCCCGCCTGCCAGGTCAAGGCCTATGTAAACGTTCGCACCGCCAACCAGGAATTCAACGCGCTCGGCATGCTCAAGTACGGCACGCGCTTCCTGCTGTCGCGCTCCGGCCAGGCCACTTTCTCGTATAGCGGCGTCGGCCTGGTGCGCACGCGGCCCGAGCTTGCCTATCCCGATATCCAGTATCACTTCGGCGCGTTTTCCTCGAGCTATACCGACCAGGGCATCCGCATGGAACCCGAGGCCGCGATCAACCTGCAGCCCAACGTGAACAATTCGCGCAGCCGAGGCGAGGTGAAGCTGAAATCCTCGGATCCGCTCGCGCCGCCGAGCATCCAGTTCAACATGCTGGCCGATGCCTACGATCGCGAGACGCTGATCGCGGGGGCTCGCATCGCACGCGCGGCGCTGCGCTCGCGCGCCTTCGCACCCTATGTGACCGGCGAGTGCAAGCCCGGTGACGACGTGCAGACGGACGACGAATGGCTCGCCTACTTGCGCGAGAACGCCGGCGGCAGCTTCCACCCGTGCGGCACTTGCAAGATGGGCGTCGATGCCGATGCGGTGGTCACGCCGGAGCTGAAAGTGATCGGCGTGGACCGCCTGCGCGTGGTCGACTCCTCGATCATCCCGCAGATTCCGAGCGGCAATCTCAATGCCATCAGCCTCGTGATCGGCGAGAAAGGCGCCGACATGATCCTCGCCGCACGTCGAGCCGCAACGGCTGCCGAGGCCGTGCAGCAAACCTAAGGAGGCCTGGGCCTCGTCGTTTTACCGTTCCTGTCCACTCAGCCTTTGTTGGAGATTCAGTGTCATGAAATCACGACTCGCAATTCTCGCTGCAGCCCTCCTGATCGGTCCGATCTCGGCCCCCGCCATGGCGGCGGAGTGCGGCTCGGTGACCATCACGGAGATGAACTGGTCATCCGCCGCAATCGTCACGGCGGTGTCGAGCTTCCTGATGGAACAGGGCTACGGCTGCAAGGTGCAGAAGGTGCCGACCTCGACGGTGCCGGCGCTGACCTCGCTGTCCGAAACCGGCAAGCCCGACATCCTCACCGAAGTCTGGCCGGCGGTGGCCGACGTGTATTACACGCTGGAAAAGCAGGGAAAGATCGTGTCGCTCGCCAACGTGATCGCCGACGGCGGCCAGGACGGCTGGTGGGTGCCCAAGTATCTGGTGGACCAGCATCCTGAACTGAAGACGCTCGACGGCATCCTCGCGCATCCGGAACTGGTCGGCGGCCAGTTCGACAACGGCCCGCCCGGCTGGGGCTCGACGGTATCGAACAACAACCTGATCAAGGCCTTCGAGCTGGAGAAGCACGGCATCAAGGTGGTCAGCTTCGGTTCCGGCGAAACGCTCGCGGCCTCGCTGGCGGCGGCCTACAAGGACAAGAAGCCGTGGTTCGGCTACTACTGGGCGCCGACCGCGCTGCTCGGCAAGTATCCGATGGTCAGCGTGGACATGGGGCCCGTGGTACCGGCCGTCGCCAAATGCAACGCGCGCCTGGACTGCCCCACGCCGGGCAAGACGGGCTGGCCTCGTGCCCCCGTGCTGACCACCATGTCGAAGCCGTTCCGCGACGCCCATCCGGACATCGCGGCCCTGATGAGCCGCGTGTCGTTCTCGAACACGCTGATGAGCCAGCTGCTGTCCTGGCAGGAGACGAACAAGGCCACGGCCGATGAAACCGCCGCCTACTTTTTGACGCACTATAAGGATCAGTGGAAGAGCTGGGTGTCGCCCGCCGCGCTGACCAAGGTCAGTTCCGTCATCAAGTAAGGCACCCTCATCGGCTCCGGGCAGGCAGGCGTATCCGGAGACCGATGCATCGTTTTTCGCGCCCTGCCACAACGCAATGCATCCATGACTCGAGCGGCCCCGGACGCGAGGATTGACATCCATGAACATCGATAACGCATTTTTTGACTCGGTCGGCCTGCGGCCATGGTGCGATGCCCATGCCCAGTCCGGGCCGGTCTCCCTCGCGCAGTTGCTGTCGAAGTCCGCCGCCTCGTCATCGAACCAGGACAGCGGATGGAACTTCCCGTTTCCATCGCTCGACGCGCTGAACGCGGACTGCGCGGCCATCCCCCGCACCCGCGACCTGACCACCGGCATCGAGCAGGGCTTCCTGCACATCCGCCACGGCCTGAAAGTGGTACTCGACCCGATCACCCAGCCATTGTCGTGGATGCTGCAGCTATCGCTGCACATGGTGGAGATCGTGCCGTGGTGGCTGGCCACGCTGGCGCTGCTGGCCATCACCTATGGCCTGTCGCGTTCGAAGAAGGTGACCGCGATGACGGCCGCCCTGATCTTCTGCCTCGGACTGGTCGACTATCTGCACTACGCACTGCAAACCACGGCGATCGTGTTGACCTGCACGCTGATCTGCATCGTACTGGGCATTCCGGCCGGTATCGCCATGTCGAAGAGCGACCGTCTCAAGAGCAGCATGCTGCCGGTGCTCGACATGCTGCAGACGCTGCCGTCGTTCGTCTACCTGATCCCGCTGATCTTCCTGTTCAGCGTGACCGACCCGAAGCTTTACGGAATCGCCATCATCCTTTACGCGATCGTGCCGATGATCCGGCTCACCGATCTCGGCATCCGCCAGGTAGACGGCACTGTCGGCGAGGCGGCCTCCGCCTTCGGCATGAGCTGGTTTCAGAAGCTGGTGGGCGTGGAGCTGCCGCTGGCGCTACCCAGCATCATGGCCGGCGTGAACCAGACCATCATGATGTCGCTGTCGATGGTCGTGATCGCCTCGCTGGTATCGGCGCCGGGACTCGGCGTGCTGGTGCTGCGCGGCATCAACAACCTCGAACTCGGCGTAGGTCTGCTGGCCGGGCTGTCGATCGTGTTGCTCGCGATCCTGTTCGATCGCGTCACCAAGGTATCGATGTCGCGTCTCGCGGTCCACAAACAAGGAGGCCAGCAGTGAGCCAGGACATCAAGATCGCCGTGCGCCAGTGCTACAAGGTGTTCGGCCCCGAGGCCAAGTCGATGATGCCGCTCGTGATGAACGGCATCAGCAAGGCCGAACTGCTCGACAAGCATGGCCACGTGATCGGGCTTCACGACATCAACGTCGACATGCGTGCCGGTGCGATCACGGTGGTGATGGGCCTGTCGGGCTCGGGCAAATCGACGCTGATCCGCCATCTCAACGGCCTGATCGTGCCGACCGCCGGCGAGATCCTCGTGGACGGGCGCGACATTACCCGGCTGTCGGGGCGCGCATTGCTGGAGTTCCGCCGCTCGAACGTGTCGATGGTGTTCCAGAACTTCGCACTGATGCCGCACCTGACCGTGCTCGACAACGTCGGCCTGGCGAAAAAGGTGTGCGGTCAGGCCAAGCCGGCCGTGCAGCAGGAGGCACGGCGCTGGATCGCGCGCCTCGGCCTGTCGGGCTTCGAGGGCCGCTACCCGCACCAGCTGTCGGGCGGCATGCAGCAACGCGTCGGGATCGCGCGGGCGCTGACCTCGGACGCCGACGTGTTGCTGATGGACGAGGCGTTCTCGGCGCTCGATCCGCTGACCCGTGCCGACATGCAGGACTTGCTGATCGAGTTGCAGCGCGAATTGAACAAGACGATCGTGTTCATCACGCACGATCTCGAGGAGGCGCTCAAGATCGCCGATCACATCGTGATCCTCAAGGACGGCAAGGTCGTGCAGCAAGGCAGCCCGGAAAGCATCGTGCTGCAGCCGAAGGACGACTACATCCAGCGCTTCGTCAACGACATCAACCGCGCACGCGTGCTGAAGGTGGGCTCGGTGATGAGCCCGTCGTCATCCGCAGCGTACCGGGCCGGCGACACGCTCGACGAAGGCGACACGCTCGAGGCCGCCCTGGCGAAGTCGCAAGGCGATCTCGACCGGAGTTTCGCGGTGATCCGCGGCGGTGCGGTAGTCGGTCAGTGCGCGATGCGCGACGTGGTGCGAGCAATCGTGCCGCGGCAGGTTCGCGGACAGCAGCAACCGAGCGTGCCCGATACCGCCGGTGTTCCGACCACGGCGGCCTGAACCCGCGAGCGCCCCGCTTCCCGTTGTCACTCAATTCAAGGACTATCGTGCGATACCTCGACCATTTCTACATCGACGGCCAATTCGTTCCCGCCACGCATCCGGCGCGGCGCGCCGTGATCAATCCGGCAACCCTGGCGCCGGTCGGCGAGATCGCGATGGGTACGCGCGAGGACGTGAACGCCGCCGTCGCGGCGGCCAAGCGCCGGTTCCCGTCGTTCTCCACCTCGTCGGCCAGTGCGCGCGTCGCCATGTTGCGTCGTATCGAGGCGCTGTTCATCGAGCGCAGCGAGGAGTTCGCGCGGCGCATGACGCTCGAAATGGGCACGCCGATCAGCTTCTCGCGGCAGGCTCAGGTGGCGGGCTCCCTGGCGCATATCCAGAACGGCATCGAGATCCTCGAGCGCTTCGAGTTCGAAAAAACGCGCGGCAGGACCACGCTCGTGATGGAACCCGTGGGCGTGTGCGGCCTGATCACGCCGTGGAATTTCCCGATATTGCAGATCATCACGAAGCTGATCCCGGCACTCGCGGTAGGCTGCACCGTCGTGCTCAAGCCCAGCGAATACTCGCCGCTGAGCGCGCTCTACCTCGCCGAACTGCTGCACGACGCCGACCTGCCGGCCGGCGCGTTCAATCTCGTCAACGGCGACGGCGCCACCGTCGGTACCGCGATCGCCGAACATCCGGATCTGGAGATGGTGTCCTTCACCGGCTCGACCCGCGCCGGCGTCCAGGTGGCCCGGGCCGCGGCCGACACCGTGAAGCGCGTCCACCAGGAACTGGGCGGCAACTCGGCCAACCTGATCCTGCCCGGTGCCGACATCGACACGGCGGTGGCCGCCGGCGTGCATGCCGCATATCGCAACGCCGGGCAGTCGTGTACGGCGCCGGGGCGCATGCTGATACACCGGCCGCAATACGAACAAGCGGTAGCGCGCGCCAAGGCCGCTGCCGAAACGCTGCGGTGCGGCGACGTGTTCGACGAGCGCACCACGCTTGGGCCCGTGGTCAACCAGATCCAGTTCGAGCGGGCACGCGCGCTACTCGCGTCGGCCGAGCAGGAAGGCGCCATCGTCGTGACGGGCGGCCTCGGCCTGCCGGCCGGCATCGACACGGGCTATTTCATCGCGCCGACGGTCGTGGCCCAGGTCACGCCGGACATGCGCATCGCCAGAGAGGAAATCTTCGCGCCGATCGTATCGCTGATCGCCTACGACACCGTCGACGAGGCGATCGAGATCGCCAACGATACCCCCTACGGGCTGGCCGCATACGTGCAGGGTGATGCGGCGGCCGCCTCGCAGGCTGCCGCGCGGCTGCGCGTGGGCCAGGTGGAAATCAACACCCCGGGCTGGGATTCGTGCGCCCCGTTCGGCGGCTTCAAGCAGTCCGGCAACGGCCGGGAATGCGGTGAAGCCGGGTTCGAGGCCTATCTTGAAGTGAAGGCCGTGATCCGGCCGTAGCCGCGCGCCCCGGCCCACCGGCTACCGTCCGATCATGCCGCCCCTGCTCCCGCACGCACCGCAAGCGCCGGTGCCGGTCGACAGAACGCTGGCGAAAGTCGCCAGCGCCTCGCATTTCGTGTTCCTGCTGGTGCCGAACTTCAGCATGATCGCCTTCGTCAACGCGCTGGAAGTATTGCGGATCGCGAACCAGTTGAGCGGCAAGCCGCTGTACCGCTGGTCCGTGATCAGCGTGGACGGGCAGCCCGTCCAGGCGAGCAACGGCATGACGCTGCCGGTCGATGTGCCGGACATGCCCGGGCCGGCCGATATCGTGTTCGTCTGCGCCGGCAACGAGGTGCAGCGCGCCACCACGCCGGCACATCTGCAACGGGTCCGCCAGTTCGCCCATGCCGGGGCGCTGCTCGGCAGCATCTGCACCGGCGCCTACGTACTGGCCAAGGCCGGCCTGCTGGCCGGCCACACCTGCGTGATCCATTGGGAATACCTGCACGCGCAAGCCGAAAGCTTCATCGACGTCACGTTCGAGCGCAGTATCTTCCGCATCGACCGCGATCGCATCACCTGCGCGGGCGGCGTGGCACCGCTCGAGATGATGCTGTACCTCGTCGGCTCGTCGATGGGCGATGCGTTCGTGCAGCGCATCTCGAGCTATCTGGCGGTGGACCGGGTTCGGCATCCCCGCGCGCTGCAACCGCCCGCCGGCTACGGCTCCACCAGTCGGCTGCTCGCCGAAGTGCTGCAATTGATGGAAGCGCACATCGAGACGCCGCTGTCGCTGGTAGCGTTGGCGCAGCGTGCCGGCGTGCGCGAGCGCAGGCTGCTGCGCCTGTTCAGGTCGGCGGTGGGCCAGCCGGTGATGCAGCACTATCGCTTGTTGCGCCTGCGTCGGGCTCGCCAGTTGCTGCAGCAGAGCGCCATGTTGCTGACCGATATTGCGGTAGCCTGTGGATTCCAGTCGCTCTCGGTGTTCACTTCCGCCTACCGAAAAACCTTCGGCCTGACACCCGGCCAGGAGCGCCGGCAGGCGCAAAGCCGCACCTTCGGCGGCGACGCGCGCGAGCACGCTGCCGAGCGGCACGATACAGTCGTGGCAATGCGTCGCTGAGCCCCGCGTGGACAGGAGACCCGATACATGAGTTCATTGAAAGCAACGCTGCCGCCGCCGAACACCTTGATCGTGTTCGAGGCAGCCGGCCGTCATTTGAGTTTCTCGCGGGCGGCCGTAGAACTGAACGTGTCGCGCGTGGCCGTCAGCCAGCAGATCCAGGCGCTCGAGAATTTCCTCGGCGTGCAGTTGTTCGACCGCGTCGACCGCACCATCCGGTTGACCGACAGCGGAGTGCGGTATCACACGGCCATCTCGTCCGCGCTGCGGCAGGTCGGGCAGGCCACCATCGAGATCAGTTCGCGGCCGGCGAACAACATCGTCACCATCAGCGCGACCGCCGGCTTCGTGACCTACTGGCTGCTGCCGAACTTCGGCAGTTTCCGCGCGCAGTACCCCGACATCGAACTGCGCTTCATCGTGTCGGACCTGCCGTATCTGGGCGAGAAGGATGTGGATCTCGCGGTGACCTACAGTTCCGCGCCGCCCGCCGAGGATTCGATCCTGCTCACCTCGCAGACCATCGCGCCCACCTGCTCGGCCAACTATCTGGTCGACCACGACACGCCGCTCGATCCCGCCGATCTGCTCGGACATCCGCTGATCCACCTCGAAGGGCCCTACGATCGCCTCACGCGCTGGTCGACCTGGTTTACCAACCATGGCGTCAGCATGGACGGAACCAAGCCGAACATCACGGTCAACACTTATACCAACCTGGTCCAGGCCGCGCTGGACGGGCAAGGCTTTGCGCTGATCGGGCCGCCGCTGATGAGCCGCTTTCTCGCCAGCCGGCTGCTCGTGCAGCCCATTCGGACCGATCCGGTGCGTTGCCACGGTTTCCATCTGACGGTGGCGCGCAACTCGGCCGGCACACCGGCCACCGAAGCCGTGGCGTCCTGGGTCAAGGGCTCCTTCATTCAGCAGATGGCCGCCTGAGGCACCGGCCCGACACGTTCACTTTCCATTAACAGGCGGAGATTTTTTCCTTGCGTTTACGCGGGGACGGGCCGCGAACGATACTGGTGCCACGGGGCCGGACAACGCTGCCCCGCCCCGGCGAAGGGCGCCGCTGAACCATGCTCAAATTTATATGTATCACTAATCAATATCGATCGAAGTGACGCCACCGATTCCCGGCTGCGCATCGTCGGTCCACTTCCCCTCACTGACAGGTATTCGAATGAACCGCCGCTTCACTGATGAAACGGATGCATCGACGGTCGCCACGACCGAGCGCCGCCAGTTCCGGCAGGACCCGCTCTCGCAAGGGCATCGGGCCAGTTCCGTCGACCCCGGGCTGATCGACGCGTTCGAGGCGCTCGACCGCCCGGCGCTGCGCGCGTACCGACTCGAGCGATTGCGTGCGCAACTGAAGCAACACGACTACGCCGGGATGCTGCTGGCCGACCCGATCAACATCCGTTACGCGACCGACACCAACAGTCTCGGCGTTTGGGTGATGCACTCGCCAAGTCGTTACGTGTTCGTCGCCACGGACGGCCCCGTGATTCTGTTCGACTTCGCCACCAGCCGACACAACAGCGAAGGTATCGAGACGATCGACGAGATCCGGCCGACCATCCCGTGGAACTTCTTTCTCGCCGGGCCGCGTGTGGACGAGAAGGCACGCGAGTGGGCACGTACCATTGCGGACGTGGTGCGGCAGCACGGCGGCGGCAACCGCCGGCTCGCACTCGACAAGTGCGACCCCTGGGGCGCGGAATGGCTGCGCACGGAGGGCCTGTCCTTGCATGACGCGCAACCGCTGGCTGAAATGGCACGCATGATCAAGGGTCCTCAGGAAATCGAGCAACATCGCATCTCGATGGGCGTGTGCGACCTCGGCGTATCGAGGATGCGCGAGGCATTGCGCCCCGGCATCACCGAGAACCAGCTGTGGAGCGTGTTGCAGGACACCAATACGGCACACGGCGGCGAATGGAGCGAGGCGCGGCTGCTCAGCTCCGGGCCGCGCACCAACCCGTGGTTCCGTGATGCCACGAATCGCGAGATCCTCGCCGGCGACATTGTCGGCTTCGACACCGACATGGTCGGGCCGGGCGGGTACCTCTCCGATATTTCACGCAGCTTCGTGTGTCCCGGCAAGTCACCTTCCGCCGCACAACGTACGCTGTTCGGCCGTGCGCGCGATCAGATCGCGCACAATTGCGCGCTGTTGCGTCCGGGCGTGACTTTTCGCGAGTTTGCCGAGAAAAGCTGGGCGGTACCGTCGCAGTACGTCCACAACCGCTACATGATGATGGTTCACGGTTGCGGGCTGGTGGACGAGTTCCCGAGCGTGGCCTATGCGGTCGACTTCGAGGAATGGGGCTACGACGGAGTGTTCGAGGAGAACATGGTGGTATCGGTCGAGAGCTTCATCGGCGAAAAGGACGGGATTGAGGGCGTCAAGCTCGAGGAGCAGGTACTGATTACGGCCGAGGGCGCGGTGCCCTTGTCATCGGTGCCGCTGTGTGACCTGCGGGACATTTGAGCGAGGACGCAGGTGGCCGCCGCATCGAGTCCTAGCAGATGTGCCGCGGCGGCGGCCGCGCCGAGTGCGCACTTTCCTCGATTCGCTCGATCTCGCCAAGGAGAAACTCATCCCCCATTGATGACTCGTTCTTTGTCGGCCCGACTATCTGTCAGATCAAGTCCCGGCTAATACAGCACCTGCGACCGTCACGCCGGTTAAACGCCCGATATCCCCGGTGCATACTCAGTCTTCGTGCGGAATTCCTTCGATCGGGCACTCCGGCGTGCCGGGAGTGGCGCGCGTGAGCGCTTCGACGCGGCGGCGCGTGGCGTCGGGATCCGCAATCCAGTCGCGATAGAAGCCGAATGGACAGTCCGCGACGCCATTCGCGCCATCGCCGGAATTGATCGTGCCGGTATAGCCGCGATGCAGCAGCTTGTATAGATGATTCTGCGACTGCATGTTGCGCCGCGCGTCGCGAATCATGCCGAGCGACAGCTCCGCATACTGCACGCCCATTTCCTCCTCGCCGCATTCGCCGAGCGTGCGCCCGTCGAACCCGACGATCGCCGAATGGCCGAAGTACGAATACACGCCGTCCCAGCCGGTGGCGTTGGCCACGGCCACGTAGGTGTTGTTCATCCACGCCATGGCCTTCGCGACCATCACCTGCTGCTCCTTCGCCGGATACATATAGCCCTGGCAGCGCACGATCAGCTCCGCGCCGTTCATCGCGCAGTCGCGCCAGATCTCCGGATAATTGCCGTCATCACAGATGATCAGGCTGATCTTGAGGCCCTTCGGCCCGTCCGTCACATAGGTGCGGTCGCCCGGATACCAGCCTTCGATCGGCGTCCACGGCATGATCTTGCGATACTTCTGCACGATCTCGCCGCGATTGTCGATCAGCACGAGCGTGTTGTACGGCACCTTGCGCGGATGCTCCTCGTGACGCTCGCCCGTGATCGAGAACACGCCCCATACATTGGCCTTGCGGCACGCCGCCGCGAAGATATCCGTCTCCTCGCCGGGAATCGCGGACGCCGTATCGAACATCTCCTGGCGGTCGTACATGATGCCGTGGGTCGAATACTCGGGGAACACCACGAGATCCATGCCCGGCAAGCCCTGCTTCATGCCGACCACCATGTCCGCAATACGGCGCGCGTTGTCGAGCACCTCCGCCTTCGTGTGCAGGCGCGGCATCTTGTAGTTGACCACCGCGACGCCCACGCAATCGCGGCTACTCGAAATATCACCATGTCGCATGACGCTTCCTCCTCGAACACGTACACATTGACGCCGCGCGCGACGGCCGCTGCTTCCGGGCATCGGATCGCGCGCGGCACACCTTAGTGGCTGATCATCCACGGCCGTCCCGCCGGCCGCTTGAGGCCGTCCGACGCCGTGCCGGCGAGCTTCGCCGCGCCGCCCGAGCAGCAACTGCAACCGGCGCGATGGCGCAGTGGCGGCCCGTCGCCGGACTGGCGCGGCGCGTGCGCGGCACATTCGTTGGTCGCATGTGCAACACGGCGCGCCCCTGTCATCAGCGCCAGTGACGGCGCGCTGATGACGCGTGCACCTTGCGCGCCGCAGTCGGGGCAACAGCACGATTTTTCGCGATCCGCGATGCGGCGCATGACGGAGAACGGCCCGCAATTTGCGCATTCGAAGTCGTAGATTGGCATGACAGCCTCCTGTTCCTGCGTCGTTTCGGTGAGTCGCTCACGCGTTCGCGAGATCCGGCGAACACGGCAGATCCACGCCGCCCTGGATGTGCCGGATCGGGCCGTCGGCATTCGGGCGAATGTCGAAGTCGAAGATCTGCGTGGGCAGCCACAAGGTCGCACACGCGTTCGGAATGTCCACCACCCCGCTGATATGCCCCTGCACCGGCGCACAACCCAGCAGCGAATACGCTTGCGCGCCCGAATATCCGAATTTCTTCAGATACTCGATGGCATTCAGACACGCCTGGCGATACGCGGTAGTGACGTCGAGATAATGCTGGCCGCCCTGCTCGTCGACGGAGATGCCTTCGAAAATGAGGTAATCGTTATAGGTCGGCGTGATCGGGCTGGGCTGAAAGACGGGGTTGCGAATACCGTATTTCGCCATGCCGCCCTTGATGAGATTCACGCGCATATGCACCCAGCCGGCCATTTCGATCGCGCCGCAGAACGTGATCTCGCCGTCGCCCTGGCTGAAGTGCAGGTCGCCGACCGACAGGCCCGCGCCATCCACGTAGACCGGGAAAAACACCTTCGAGCCGCGCGACAGATCCTTGATGTCGCAATTGCCGCCGTGCTCGCGCGGCGGCACCGTGCGTGCGCCCTGCGCGGCGGCCTTGTCACGCGCCTCGCCCGCGAGCTTGCCCATGTGCGCGGTGGCCGCGAACGGCGGATTCGCGAGCGGCGGCACGCGATCGGGCGCGGTGGCGATCAGGCCGGTTTCGCGCGCGTTCCAGGTCTCCAGCAGTGTCGGGTCGGGCAGGCAGCCGATCAGGCCCGGGTGGATCAGGCCCGCGAAATTCACGCCCGGAATATGGCGCGAACTCGTGTAGACACCGTGAAAATCCCAGATCGATTTTTGTGCGCTGGGGAAATGATCGGTGAGAAAACCGCCGCCGTTCGTCTTCGAAAAAAAGCCGTTGAAGCCCCATTGACTATCGGCCTTCGCGCCGATGTCGAGCAGGTCGACCACCAGCAGGTCGCCAGGCTCCGCGCCGTGCACGCCAACCGGGCCGGAGAGAAAATGCACGATCGACAGGTCGATGTCGCGCACGTCGTCGGCGCTGTCGTCGTTCTTGATGAAGCCGCCGGTCCAGTCGTAGGTTTCGAGGATGAAATCGTCGCCGGGCTTGACCCAGCAGGCCATCGGAATGTCGGGGTGCCAGCGGTTGTGCACCTGTTCGTTTTCGTAGGCAGACTGGTTCAGATCGACCTTGATGAGAGTCTCGGGCATGACGTTCGCTCCTGGGTTCGCGGATTGACATACGGCGCGGCGGGCGACGCCGCGCCGCGCTCAGACGGAGAGGTACTCGCGGATGCGGTCGGTGTCGCCCGCATCGCGTGTGCTTTGGTGCACGAAGCGCCCGCCCTCGATCACGAACAGACGGTCGGCCACGTCGAGCGCGAAGCTCAACACCTGCTCCGACACGACGATGGCGATATTGCGGCTCGTGCGAATCTGGTTGAGCGCCTTGGCGATGTCCTTGATGACGGACGGCTGGATGCCTTCGGTCGGCTCGTCGAGCAGCAGCACTTTGGGGTCGGTCGCGAGCGCGCGCGCGATCGCGAGCTGCTGTTGCTGGCCGCCCGAGAGATTGCCGCCCTTGCGCTTTCTCATGTCGAACAGCACGGGGAACAACGCGTAGAGTTCGTCGGGCACGTGTTGGCTCTGCGCGTTTTCGAGGCCCGTCTGGATGTTTTCCTCGACGGTCAGCGACGCGAAGATCTGCCGTCCTTGCGGCACGTAGCCGATGCCTTTCGATACGCGGCGGCAGCTCTCGTCCTTCGAGACGTCGGCGCCGGCCACGCGCACCGTGCCGCGATTGGCGGGCAGCATGCCGATGAGCGCCTTGAACAGCGTGGTCTTGCCCATACCGTTGCGGCCCATCACGGCCACGCTTTCGCCTTGCGCAACGGAAAAGCCGATGCCGTGCAGCACTTCGCTCTGGCCGTAGCTGACGACGAGATCGTCGACTTCCAGCATGATGTGTTCTCCGTGTTGTCGTTCGTTTTCCGACTCAGTGGCCCAGGTAGACATCGATCACGCGCGGATCGGCTTGCACCTGCGCCATCGGCCCCTCCGCGAGAATCTTTCCCTGATGCATGACCGTGACCTTGTGCGCGATGCGCTCCACGAAAGCCATGTCGTGCTCGATCACGATCATCGAGCGGTTGCGGCAGATGCGGTCGAGCAGATCGGCGGTCAGTTCGCGCTCGCGCACGCTCATGCCGGCAATCGGTTCGTCGAGCATCAGCAATTCGGGGTCCTGCATGAGCAGCATGCCGATTTCTAGCCATTGTTTCTGGCCGTGCGAAAGCAGCCCCGCTTCCAGATCGAGCGCGGCCGCGAGACCGATTTCGTTGGCCACGTCGCGCACGCGATCGGCCACGTCCGCGTCCTCGCGATAGGCGAGCGCGCCGAACACGCTGCGGCCGCGCGGAAACGACACTTCGAGGTTCTGCGCCACGCTCAGGTTTTCGTAGATCGACGGCGTCTGGAACTTGCGGCCGATCCCTTTACGCACACGGCGGAATTCCGCGAGATGCGTGATTTCCTCGTTGCGGAACTTGATGCTGCCCGCCGTTTCCTTCGTCTTGCCGCAGATGAGATCGAGCAGCGTGGTCTTGCCCGCGCCGTTCGGGCCGATCACCACGCGCAACTCGCCGCGTTCGAGATAGAGATTGAGCGAATCGATCGCCTTGAAGCCGTCGAACGACACGGTCAGGTCTTCGATCGCAAGCAGAAAATCGGTATTGCTCATGCTTCACGCCCCCTCGTTCGCCGCGCCGAGCAGCCGCCGCACGCGCGGACGCACATGCTCGTCGTAGAGCCCTGCCAGCCCGTTCGGAAACACCATCACCACGCCGATGAACATCGCCGCCATCAGATAGAGCCACAGGTTCGGAAAGCTCTCCGAGAACCAGCTCTTGCCGAGATTGACGAGAATCGCGCCGTACACCGCGCCGACCAGCGACATGCGCCCGCCAATGGCCGCGTAGATCACCATTTCGATCGACGGCACGATGCCGACGAACGACGGCGACATGAAGCCGACCTGCAGCGTGAACATCGCGCCGCCGACGGCCGCGAGCATCGCCGCGAGACAGAACGCGAACACCTTGAACATCGCGACGTCGTAGCCCGAGAAGCGCACGCGGTCTTCCTTGTCGCGCATCGCGAGCAGCAGCGTGCCGAGCTTGCTGCGCTGAACCCAGCGGCCGGCGAGCAGCGCGCCGATCAGCAGCGCGGCGTTCACGAAATACAGCACGAGCTTCGCGTGATCGGTGCGGATGTCCCAGCCGAGCAGCGTGCGCAGGTCGGTGATGCCGTTCACGCCGCCCGTATAGCCTTGCTGGCCGATGATCAGCACCGACAGAATCAGTGCCACGGCCTGCGTGATGATCGCGAAGTACACGCCGCCCACGCGCCGCTTGAACATCGCGTAGCCGATCACGAAGGCGAGCGCGGTGGGCACGACGAGCACCGCGAGTATCGAGAACGGCAAGTAATGAAACGGCTTCCACCATCCGGGCAGCGCGGTGAGCTGGTTCCAGTCCATGAAGTCGGGAATGCCCGGCGTGGTCTGCGTGCGCGTGGCGGCCAGATCGGACGCCTCGAGCTTCAGAAACATCGCCATCGCGTAACCGCCGAGGCCGAAGAACACGCCCTGGCCGAGGCTGAGCACGCCGCCGTAGCCCCACGCGATCACGAGGCCGATCGCCACGAACGCGTAGGTCAGGTACTTGCCCATCAGGTTCAGGCGGAAGGTGTCGAGCGCGAGCGGAAACACGACCACGATCAGCAGTGCGAGCAGCACGATGCCCGCGTAGCCCGACGCGTCGAGCCGCGCCACGCGCGCGCGCCAGCCAGCGGGCGGCGCGCCCAGGCTCGATCGCGGGGATACGCGGCCCGCCGTGGGTTGGATGGGTTCCATGTCCATCTCTCCAGTCGAATGAAGCTGTGAATGAGGCTGGTGCATTAATGCGCGCTCAAACCCGCCGCACCTTCGAGGCGAACAGGCCTTGCGGACGCAGCATGAGAATCACCACGACGGTGAGCAGCGTGAGCACGCGCGCAATCGATCCCGAGAGAAAGAACTCGCTGATCGACTGCATCTGCGCGATGCCGAACGCCGACGCCACGGTACCGAGCAGGCTCGCCGCGCCGCCGAAGGTCACGACGAGAAACGAATCGACGATATAGAGCGAGCCGCTCGTCGGTCCCGTCGAGCCGATGGCAGTGAAGGCCGCGCCGGCCACGCCCGCGATCCCGCAGCCGATCGCAAACGTCATGCGGTCGGTGCGCCGCGTGTTGATGCCGGCCGCGTTCGCCATCGGCCGGTTCGCGACCGTGGCGCGCACGCGCAAGCCCCAGCGCGAGCGATAGAGCGCGAGCAGCAGGCCGCCCGTCATCAGCAGCGCGAGGCCCATCACGAACATGCCGCTCACCGGAATGTCGAGGCCGGGCGTGGGCTCCCACGAGCCCATCAGCCAGTCGGGCAGCGCCGGACTCACTTCCTTCGGCCCGAAGGTCGAGCGAAACACCTGCTGCATGCCGAGGCTCAGGCCCCAGGTGGCGAGCAGCGTGTCGAGCGGGCGCTTGTAGAGATGGCGGATCAGCGCCCATTCGGCGAGCCAGCCCGCCGCGAAGGCCAGCGCGAACGCCGCGAGAATCGCGAAGAAGAAATACAACGGCGTGAACGCTTGCCAGACGTTCTGCGAAAACCACGAAAACATGTAGACCGTATATGCGCCGATCGTCATGAATTCGCCGTGCGCCATGTTGATCACGCCCATCTGGCCGAAGATCACGGCGAGCCCGAGCCCCATCAGGAGCAGGACGCTGAAGAGGCTCAGACCGGCGAAGCCCTGCATCAGCGTGATGTTGAAAATATCGGTAGCGGACATCGAACGCTCCTCGCGCGGCGGCGTCATCGGCCGCCGCGCCGCTGCGGTTGACGGATTACATGTAGCCCTTCGGGAACGGATTCGGCTGGATCGGCTGATCCGACTGCGCGACGACCTTGAACTGGCCGTCCGTCTGGCCCTGGCCGATCAGCGAGCGGCTCCACAGGTGATGGTTCGCATCGACCTTCGCGTAGCCTTGCGGCGCGTTCGCCACTTCGATGCCGGCCGAGTGCGCGACCACCTTGTCCACGTCGAAGCTGCCCGCGCGCTCGCACGCGGCCTTCCAGATCCACGGGCCGAGATAGGCGGCCTGCGTCACGTCGCCGATCACCGACTTCTGGCCGTAGCGCGCCTTGAATGCCGCGACGAACTTCTTGTTGTTGTCGTTATCGAGCGACTGGAAGTACTTCATCGACGAATAGAAGCCCGCGAAGTTGTCGCCGCCGATGCCGAGCACCTCGTCCTCGGTCACCGACAACGTCAGCAGGAACTGCTTCTGCGGCGTGATGCCCGCGGCCTTGAGCTGCTTGTAGAACGCCACGTTCGAGCCGCCCACCACGGTCGCGAAGATGCAGTCCGGGCGCGCGAGCTTGATCTTGTTCATCAGCGACGCGAACTCGGTCGTGCCGAGCGGGTAATACTCCTCGCCTACCACCTTCGCGTGCAGATGCTGCTCGATATGACGGCGCGCGATCTTGTTGGACGTGCGCGGCCAGATGTAGTCTGAACCGATCAGGAAGAAGGTCTTGGCCTTCTTCGTGTTCGACGCCCAGTCGAGCGCCCAGACAATCTGCTGGGTGGCTTCCTGGCCCGTGTAGAACACGTTCTTCGACTGTTCGAGGCCCTCGTAGAAGGTCGGGTAATAGAGCAGGCCGTTGTCCTTCTCGAACACCGGCAGCACCGCCTTGCGCGACGCCGAGGTCCAGCAGCCGAATACCGCCGCGACATGGTCGTTCTCCAGTAGCTTCTTCGACTTTTCGGCGAAGGTCGGCCAGTCGGACGCGCCGTCTTCCTGAATGATCTGCACCTTGCGGCCCAGCACACCGCCCATCGCGTTGATCTGCTCGATCGCGAGGCGCTCGGCCTGGATCGAGCCGGTTTCGGAAATCGCCATCGTGCCCGTGGCCGAGTGGAGCTGGCCGACCGTCACCGTGGTGTCCGTGACCGCGAGGCGCGTGGTGTTGACCTTCGCCGTGGGCGGGGTTTGCGCAAACGCGCCGCGCGGCAGGCCCAGCGCCATCAGCGGCACGGCGGCGAGACCGCCGAGCATTTTCCGGCGCAGCGGCGACAGCATCCGGGCATCGTCATCGAGTCGATCGTCTGCGGACATCACGTTCTCCTTATCGGGTGCCCGGCGCGGGTCGCTGCGGGCTGGGTCGAGGTTGGACGCAATGTAGAAAGCCAAATTGGCGATCGGAATACGTCAATCGACGTATTCCCGGCGCACGCACTGGAATGTAATTTGCATGACAGGGCGATCCTGAGCGGCGTGGTCCGCCGTTACGCCGTTCGCGCCCCGCTCGTGCCGCTTTCGCACCAATTCGGATCATCTTCATGTCCCAGAGTCACCCGTCAGTGGGCGCGCCCGGTACGCAACGCATCGTCAAGGTGCGCCGCGACTACAACGCCTGGGTTGGCGACGAAACCCTCGAGGACTACGCGCTGCGCTTCACGCCGCGCTCGTTCCGGCGCTGGTCGGAACTGCGCGTGGCCAATACGGCGATTGGCGCGGTGTCGTTTCTGGTGCTGGAAGCGATAGGCGGCAGTCTCGTCGTCAACTACGGCTTCACGAATACGGTCTGGGCCATTGCGGCCGTCTCCGTGCTGATCTGGCTCACGAGCTTGCCCATCAGCTATTACGCGGCACGCTACGGCGTGGACATGGACCTGCTCACGCGCGGCGCGGGCTTCGGCTATATCGGCTCGACGGTCACTTCGCTGCTATACGCGGTGTTCACGTTCATTTTTTTCGCGCTCGAAGCGGCCATCATGTCGCTCGCGCTCCAGCTTTATTTCCATATTTCGCTGGCGATTGCCTACGTCGTGAGTTCGCTCGTGGTGATTCCGATCGTCATGTTCGGCATCACGCTGATCAACCGCCTGCAAAGCTGGACGCAGCCGCTGTGGCTCGTCCTGTTCGTGCTGCCCTACGCAGCCGTGCTGTGGCACCATCCCGACCTGATCGCGCAATGGACCACCTTCGCGGGCTTCGCGCCGCAAGGCCGCGCTTTCAGCCTGATCGCCTTCGGCCAAGCCTCGACGGTCGTGTTCGCGCTGATCGTACAGGTGGGTGAACAGGTGGACTACCTGCGTTTCCTGCCGCCGCTCACCGCGAAGAACCGCACGCGCTGGTGGTTCGCGTTGCTCTCGACGGGGCCCGGCTGGATCGTGCCCGGCGCCCTCAAGATGCTGGGCGGCGCATTGCTCGCCTTCATCGCGCTCCAGTACGAAGTCGATCCCGGCCACGCCACCCAGCCTACGCAGATGTACCTCGTCGCCTATCATCTGCTGCTCGATCCGTTGGGGCTCGCGAGTTGGGCGCTGCCCGCGATGACGCTGTTCGTGATCGTCTCGCAGCTGAAGATCAACGTGACCAATGCCTATGCGGGCTCGCTCGCGTGGTCCAATTTTTTCGCACGGCTCACCCACAGCCATCCGGGCCGCGTGGTATGGCTCGTGTTCAACGTCATGATCGCGTTGCTGCTCGTGGAAATGGGCGTGTTCGACGCGATCGCCAAGGTGCTGTCGCTCTATGCGAACATCGCGATTGCGTGGGTCGGCGCATTGTTCGCCGATCTCGTCATCAACAAGCCGCTCGGCTATAGCCCGCGGCATATCGAGTTCAAGCGCGCACATCTCTACGATGTGAATCCCGTCGGCGTCGGTGCGATGCTGATCGCAGCCGCCGTCGCGATGCTCGCGCATAGCGGTCTGTTCGGCGAGCTCGCCAGGGCGATGTCGTCGTTCATCGCGTTCGGTGCGGCGTTCGTGTGCGCACCCGTGCTCGCGGTACTCACGCGTGGCCGCTATTACATTGCCCGCGCCGCGCAGCCGACCGGCGACGCCACCTCGCTGCGCTGCGCGATTTGCGAAAACACCTTCGAACCCGACGATACGGCGTACTGCCCGGCCTATGGCGGCACGATCTGCTCGCTGTGCTGCTCGCTCGACTCGCGCTGCCACGATCGCTGCAAACCGCATGCGCGCTTTGCCTCGCAGGCAGGCCGCGCGCTGCATCGCGTGCTGCCGGGCACGCGACTCGGCCCCGCCGCGCTGCGCCTCATTCACTATGCGAGTCTCGTGTTCGCCATGCTCGCGGTGCTGGGCAGCGTGCTCTATCTGATCTGGTCGCAGAGCGCGACTTCGATGATCGCCGCCGGGCCGTCGGTCGGCCATGCGCTGTCGGGCAGCTTCCTGAACATCTTTCTCGCGCTCTCGCTGGTGGGCTGCATCGCGGCCTGGTGGTTCGTGCTGGAGCGCGAGAACCGCCGCGTCACGCAGGAAGAGTCGCAGCGGCAGAACGAATTGCTGATGCTCGAAATCGACGCGCATCAGAAAACCGACGCGGCGCTCAAGCGCGCGACCGCCGCCGCGGAATCGGCCAATCAGGCCAAGAGCCGTTACGTGTCCGGTTTGAGCCACGAGTTGCGCACGCCGCTGAACAGCATCCTCGGCTACGCACAATTACTGCTTCAGGCGAAGCAAGAACTCACGCCCATGCGCTACAACGCCGTGCGCACGATCCATCGCAGCGGCGAGCATCTGCTCGCGCTCGTCGACGGTCTGCTCGACATCGCGCGCATCGAGGCGGGCAAGCTTCAGTTGAACATCGCCAAGGTATCCCTCGCCGATTTCGTCGCGCACCTGACGTCGATGCTACGTCCGCAAGCGCTCGAGAAAGCGCTCGCCTTCGACGTGCGGACGGTCGGTCGGCTGCCCGCCACCGTGCGCACCGACCAGAAGTGCATGAGTCAGATCCTCACCAACCTGATCGGCAATGCGATCCGCTTCACGTCGAGCGGCACGATCACACTGCGCGTGAGTCACGTGCTCGATACGCTCAAATTCGAGGTGATCGACACCGGCCCCGGTATCCCGCCCGCGGAAATGGAGCGCCTGTTCCTGCCGTTCGAACGCGGCGAAGCGGCCCATGCATACGATCACGGCGCCGGTCTCGGACTCACGATCTGCCGCCTGCTCACGCAAGCGCTTGGCGGCAGCCTGGAAGTGGACAGCGAAGTCGGGCAAGGCACGCGCTTTGTGGTACGCCTGTTCGCCCCCGCCGTCGACGCGGCGGCCGATACACACGCCGAACTCGCGTCGATTCGCGGCTATACGGGTGCGCGCCGCACCATTCTCGTGGTCGACGACCTCGACGATCAGCGCGACATCGTCGTGCAATTGCTCACACCGCTCGGCTTCGACGTCGCCGAAGCGGCCAGCGGCACCGATGCGCTGCGCTGGCTGGCGATGCACGCGGCGAACGCGATCATCATGGACATTTCGATGCCGTTGATGGACGGCTACGAAACCAGCCGCCTGATCTCCGAGAATCAGTTGTCGAACGCGCCCATCGTTCTGCTCTCCGCCAACGCGTTCGCCGATGACCGTGATCGCGCGAGCGCGACCGGATTCGGGGGTTATCTGGTGAAACCGCTGCAGGTGAATCTGCTGCTCGACACGCTCGCGCAACTGCTTGCACTCGACTGGATCGCATCCGATACCAGCGCGAGCGCGCCGGCCGCGACACAGCCGCTCACCCCCGCCGCGTGGCCGCGCGAGCTCGTCGAACATCTGCATGCGCATCTCGAAGTCGGCTACGTTCAGGGCGTGATCGAACAGCTCGACGCCGCCCGTGAGGCCTGGCCCGAATTGCAGAATCAGATCGACGCGTTGCGCATGTTGGCGGAACGTTTTCAGCTAAGGGAACTCGAGCATGAACTTGACCGACTCGCGCGCGGCGCGGACGCGTGACGCACACACCACGATCGCGGCCTCCCCGATCGTCGATGACCCGGCCGCGTGGCTGCGCGAACGGCCCATGATACTGATCGTCGACGACACGCCGGAGAACCTCGCCTTTCTATCCGATACGCTGCAGGCGCATGGCTACGCGGTGATCGTCGCGCTGTCCGGCGACGACGCGCTCAAGCGCCTCGCGCGCGTGACGCCCGACGTGGTGCTGCTTGACGCCATGATGCCCGACATGGACGGCTTCGAAACATGCCTGCGTATCAAGCAGGACGGACGGCACGAGCATCTGCCCGTGATCTTCATGACTGCGTTGACGGAGAGCGAGCACGTCGTACGCGGCTTTCGCGTGGGCGGCATCGATTACGTGACCAAGCCGGTGCAGCCCGAGGAGCTGTGCGCGCGGATCGGCGCCCACGTGCGGCGTTCACGCGCACAGTTGTATGCGGAGGCGGCCCTGTCGCTCGACACGCGCGCGGCGCTGATCGTCGGCGCGGACGGCACGATTCGGTGGCAGAGTCCGCAGGCGGCACGTCATATCGCTGCCTACACGACTGCGCACGATGGCGCCGCCGGTGCCGGGCAAACCTCGAACGCGCGCGATACCGGTGCGCAGCCGAAACTGCCTGCGCTGCTGCACACCTGGTTCATCGACTGGCTCGCACGCGGCGGCCAGGGCGACGCCGCGCACGAATTCAGCTCGGGCCAGATACGCCGCTCGGCCAGTGCGACGCTCGGTCCGGAGCCGGGCGAATGGATCGTGGTTCTCAAGGAAAGAGACGACACCGTACATTGCAATGCGCTCGCCGAACGCTTCGGCCTGACCATGCGGGAGGCCGAAGTGCTGCTCTGGGTGTCGCACGGCAAGACAAACCGCGATATCGGCGACATTCTGGGTATCGCCCCGCGCACGGTGAACAAGCACCTCGAACACCTGTTCCGCAAGTTACATGTCGAGACCCGTGCGGGAGCAGCCGCCACGGCGATCAAGATGCTCGAACGCACGTGAAAAGATCGCCCCCCTCAATCGTCCACGTCCAATGCCCTTGCCGGGCGGTTCGCCGGCAGATGAAGCACGAGCGACGCGGCCCGACGGCGTTCCGCGCGTGGGTCTATCCGGTGTCGAACGGGGGTCGCGCTGCTGGCGCTCGTTGCCGTGCTCGGGTCGCAGGCGTTCAACCCGGATTCGCGCTTCCCGTTCTGCTGCAAGGTGCCGACGGCGCTCGCGGTCGTCGCGGCGTACTTCCTGCGGGGCAGGCAACCGCCGTTCGGGCAGGCGTCCGGCGCAAAGGCGCGTTGACCGGCGGCCGGCGGCCCGGCGTGCGCGTTCAGCCGAATGGCCGCACGCCGATCAGCGGGCCATGCAGGAACAGCGCGAACACGGCCCAGACGACGAGCCCGCCCAGCACGGCGACGATGTCGCCCGACAGGCCGCCGACCGGATAACGGACGCCGTCGCGGCGATCGCGTGCACGCGACACGACGAAATCGACGATCGACCACACGAAGAACGCGCCGAACAGCACGACCGCGTGCACGGTGCCGTTCACGAGCAGGTGCGCGACCGCCCAGACCATCACGCCGGCCAGCATCGGGTGCCCGACGAGCGTCTTGATCCGGTTGCGCGGCACGTACGCCGCGGCGATCAGCACGAACGCGACCGCGGTCAGCATGCCCGTGAGGTGACGCACGCCGACCGGCGACACCCACAGCAGCGTCGCGCCCGTGCGGGCGATCCCGTACCCCCAGACGATCAGGACGAAGCCGACGATCGACGCGATCGAATAGCCGCCCTTCCAGCCCTTCTCGCCGATCCGCTCGATCGTCGTGGACCGCCAGCCGTCGGCGACGATCCGGATCGAGTGCACACCGAGGAAGATCGCTAAACCGAGAATCAGGACGAGCATCGACTGTCTCCGTCTGAAATGATGAGTGGGGAAACATCCCGCGCGGCGTACGATGCGCCGTTCGCGGAGCCGGCGGCGAGGCCGGCGCAGGCCGCGCCAGGCACGGGCGCAACCCGCGCCGATCATAAACGCCGGGGCCGCCGTTGTGAAGCATGGAGGACGTGCGGCGCGTCGACCTTGATGCGTTCGACCGTCAGGTCGTGCGGGCCTGCGGCCTTACAGCGCACCGATCGCCCGGTGATGGGTACGCCTGAAATAAAGGACGGCGAAAAGCGCGAGACTGCCGCCTTGCGCGACCGACGCTACGTCTGCTTGCGCTTCGCCGGTTGTTTCGGTGCCGGCTCACGCGCGGATTTCGATGCCGGTTTGGCTTTCGCCACCGAGGCCGGCTTCGGCGTGGACTTCGACGCCGTCCCGGATGCCGTCTTCCGCGCAGGTTTCGGTGCAGGTTTCGACGCGGATGTCGGTGTCGCCGCGGCACCCGCTTTCGACGCCGGTTTCGGCACGGCCTTCGCCTTGCGCTTCGGCGGCCCCGCCAGCAGCGCCGCGCGATACGCGCTGCGGCACCAGTCGAACAGCGCGCCCGCATCCTCGAGCACGTCGGCCGGCGTTTCGTAGTAGCCCTCGAGCGCAACGGTGCGCGTGGGCCTTGAATACGAGAACGGCCCCATGCCCGCCGCGACGAACGCCGGACGGTTCACGTCGTCGACCCGCAGGAACAGCGACCCGCGCGACATGAAGCCGAACATCACGCCATCGAGCCGCATCGCCGCCCCGCTGAAGAACCGTGCGACCTCGACCGTGCCGAGCGGCGCAAGCTGGTACGCGATTTCCTCGCCGTGCGCCTTCTCCGACTGCCAGCTCATGCGGCCACCTCGCAGCGCTGCGTCCACGCATCGAGTTCGGCGTCGTCGAAACCGGCGGCCGCCGCACTCTCGCGAATCTGCCGCCACGTCGCGTGGTCGACCGGGATGCCGGCGACTCCGCGTGCGGCGCGGCTCGCCTCTTCCGGCTCGCCGGGCATCAGCACCGGCGCATCGCCGGCCTGCGGCGACGCCTTCGCCCACGCGACGAACGCATCGGCCTCGCGCTCGGCGTCGGCCGCGTCGAACGCGTTCGGGTCGATCAGCACCGACAGCATCCCGTTGACGATCGCGCTCGTCTTCTGCAGCGTATCGCCGTGCGTCGTATGGCCGCCGACCAGCGCGCCGCCGAATATCTCGCACATCGCCGCGAGCGCATACCCCTTGTGCAGCCCGAACGGCAGCAACGCGCCGAACGGCTGTTCGTGCATCGCGGCCGGATCGTCGGTCGGCTGGCCGCGATGATCGATCAGCGACCCGGCCGGCACGCGCTTGCCCTGGTTGTAGGCCACACGCGTCTTGCCGTACGCGATCGCACTCGTCGCGAAATCGAGCAGCAGCGGCGGCTTGCCCGCTCGCGGATACGCGGCGCAGAACGGATTCGTGCCGAAACGCGGATCGGTGCCGTGCAGCGGCGCGACCAGCAGGTCGCCCGGCACGTTGACGAAATGGAACGACACGAGCCCCGAGCGCGCACACTGCTCGGCCCAGTGCCCGATACGGCCGAGGTGGTGGACGTCGCGCAGGCCGATCGCGCAGATCCCCATGCGCCGCGCGCGCTCGATCCCTTCGACCATCGCCTCGAACGCGATCACCTGGCCGAAGCCGCGCCCGCCGTCGATTGTCAGCACCGCGCCGCCGTCGCGGACGATCGACGCGTGCCCGTTCAATTGCAATTGCCCTTCCCGCCACGACGCAACGTAGTTCGGGATCATCCCGATCCCGTGCGAATCGTGGCCCGCGAGATTCGCGCCGACCAGGTGATCGGCGACGAGCCTTGCCTCACGCTCGCTGCTGCCGGCCCGTTCCCAGAGTGCCGCGACGAATGCATGCAGCGGTTCGGCGCGCATGCGCAGCGGTTCGGTATCGGGCGTCGGCAGTGCGGTCATCGGCAACACTCCATCGGGTCGGGCCAGGTCGGGCAATCGGTACTTCAGGCGTAGCGACGATCAGCGCGCGGTCGCGATCACGTCGGCAACCGCCGCGGTCAGCTTCTTCGCGTACGGCACGTGCAGGAACTCGTTCGGGCCGTGCGCGTTCGACTTCGGCCCGAGCACGCCGCACACCATGAACTGCGCTGCGGGGAAGCCTTCCTGCAGCACGTTCATCAGCGGGATCGTGCCGCCGAGGCCCATGTACGCGCAGTCGGCGCCGAAGTGGCGGCGCGACGCGGCGTCGAGCGACGATGCGAGCCACGGCGCGAGATCGGGCGCGCTCCAGCCCGTCGCGGCACCTGCGTCCGGCTTGAACGTGACCTTCGCGTTGTACGGCGGATCGAGTTCGAGCAGTTCCTTCAACTGCTGCACGGCCTGCACGGCGTCGACGAGCGGCGGCAGGCGCAGCGACAGCTTGAACGCGGTGCGCGGGCGCAGCACGTTGCCGGCATCGGCGAGCGCCGGCATGCCGGCCGCGCCCGTGACCGACAGCGACGGACGCCACGTCGAGTTCAGCAGCGCCTCGCGCGGATCGGTCGTGGTCGGCAGCACGGGCTTGCCGTCCGCACCGCATGCCCACGGCAGCCCCTTCCACACCATGTCGCCGAGAATCGCGGCGGCTGCCTCGGCTTCGCGCACGCGGCTCGACGGAATCTCGCAATGGAACACGCCCGGCAACAGGTTGCCGTTCTTCGCATCTTCGAGACGTTCGAACAGCTGGCGCATCACGCGGAAGCTCGACGGCGCGATGCCGCCGTAGACGCCCGAATGGATGCCTTCTTCCAGCACCTCGACCTGCAGGTCGCCCGACACGAGGCCGCGCAGCGACGTGGTAAGCCACATCTGGTCGTAGTTGCCGGCGCCCGAATCGAGGCAGACGACGAGCGACACCTGGCCGAGCCGGTCGCGCAGCGCGTCGACGTACGGCAGCAGGTCGTAGCTGCCCGACTCCTCGCAGGTCTCGATCAGGCCGACGCAGCGCGGCCGCTCGATGCCCTGCTCGTCGAGCGCGCCGAGCGCCGCGAGGCTCGCGTAGATCGCATAGCCGTCGTCCGCGCCGCCGCGGCCGTACAGCTTGCCGTTCTCGAATTTCGGCGTCCACGGGCCGAGATCCGCGCGCCAGCCGTCGAATTCGGGCTGCTTGTCGAGGTGGCCATACAGCAGGATCGTGTCGGTGCTGCCCGAGCGCGTGGCGGGCGTCTCGAAGAAGATCACCGGCGTGCGGCCCGGAAGGCGCACGATCTCGAGCTTCAGGCCCTTCACGGGTTGCCGCTCGGCCCACTGCGCGGCGTCGGTGACGACGCGCTCGAGGTAGCCGCGCTTCGCCCAGTCGGGGTCGAATGCGGGGCTCTTCGCGGGAATCGTGATGTAGTCGGTCAGGGCGTGGAGGATTTCATCGTTCCACTTGCGCTCGATGAAGGTAACGAGCTTGTCATGGTCGAGGACGGGGGTAGTGTCGACGGAAGTCATGGTGGGGGGTGCCTGGATCGGGCTGACGAAAACCCAGATCATACGCCGATGCTCCCCCGCCGGCGCCCCCTTCCTGGCCGTTCAGACGACCTTCGGGAACGCGTCGCGCAGCCCTGCCGCGCAGGCCAGCGCGTCGTCCCACAGGCGCCGCGTCAGTGCCCCCGCATCCTCCTCGCGTGCGAGCGCCGCGGCCTCGCCCGACCACAGCAGCGAGAAATCATCGCGGCCCTGCCGCTCGAACGCGCCGCGCAGCGGATCGACCGCGGCCGTCGCGAGCGGGAACGCGGGCGCGAGCGCACTCATCGGCCCCTGCTCGCGCATGAAACGCGTCAGCAGCCCGCGCGCGGGGCGGCCCGTGTACAGGTTGGTCATGCGCGTGCCGTCGTCGCGTGCGGCACGCACGGCCGCACGATGCTGCGCGGAGCGGCCGGCCTGCGGCGTCAGCAGGTAGCCGGTGCCGATCTGCACCGCGCGTGCGCCGAGCGCGAACGCGGCCGCGATGCCGCGCCCGTCGGCGATCGCGCCGGCCGCGATCACCGGCGCGCGCACCGCGTCGACGATCTGCGGCAACAACGCGAACAGGCCCGGTTGCGCATGAATGTCGTCGGTCAGGAACATCCCGCGATGGCCGCCGGCCTCCGCGCCCTGCGCGACGATCGCGTCGACGCCGCGCGCATCGAGCCAGCGCGCTTCCTCGACGGTCGTCGCGGACGAAATGACCTGCGCGCCCGTGCGTCGCACGCGCTCGAGCAGCGTGTCGTCCGGCAGCCCGAAATGGAAACTCACGACGGCCGGCCGCAGTTCCTCGACGACCGCACACATCGCGTCGTCGAACGGCGCGCGGCCGGGGCCGCCCTTCATGCCGCCCGGATCGAGCCCGGCTTCCGCGTAGTAGCCGGCGAGCGCCGCGCGCCAGCGCCCGTCGACCTCGGCGTCGGGCGCGGGCGGCGCATGACAGAAGAAGTTCACGTTGAACGGCGCGGGCGTGCGTGCACGGATCGCCGCGATCTCGTCGCGCAACTGCTGCGGGCCGAGCGCCGCGCATGCGAGCGAACCGAGCCCGCCGGCTTCGCACACGGCGATCGCGAGCGGGCTCAGCGAGCCGACCATCGGGGCCTGGATCAGCGGCAAACGGGAAGGCAGTGTCGTCATCGGAATCCCTGTTCGGAATGCGTGGCCGTCGCCACGTTGGTCGTTCTTGTCATCGTCGCGCGCGAACCGATCCACCCGGTGCGCGCTAGCTTCCGCCGCGATCCATCCCGCGCCGGTACGCGGCCGGGCTCGTCGCCGCGACGCGCCGGAAGTGCCGGCGCAGCGATTCCTCCGAGCCGAATCCCGCGCGCGCCGCGACCTGCGCGAGCGACAGCGCGGGCTGCGCCTCGAGCATGTCCTTCGCGACGTTCACGCGCTCGCGGATCAGCCACGTGAGCGGCGACATCCCCGTCGCATCCGCGAACTGTCGCTGCAGCGTGCGCGTGCTCATCGCGGCCTGCGCGGCGAGCGACGCCAGCGTGTGCGGCTCGGCCGCATGCGCGCGCATCCAGTCGATCAGCTTCGCGAGCCGGTCGGTGCCGCCCGGCGCGACCGGACGCGGCACGAACTGCGCCTGCCCGCCGTCGCGGTGCGGCGGCAGCACGAGGCGCTGCGCGACACGGTTCGCGATCGCGCCGCCGTGATCGCGGCGCACCAGATGCAGCAGCATGTCCAGCCCCGCCGCCGAACCGGCCGACGTGACGATCTGCCCTTCGTCGACATACAACGCATCGGGATTCACGCGCAGCGCCGGATAGCGCGCCTGCAGGCGTTCCGCGTAGCGCCAGTGCGTCGTCACCGTGAGCCCGTCGAGCACGCCGGCCGCCGCAAGCACGAACACGCCCGAACAGATCGAGCAGAGCCGCGCGCCGCGTCGATGCGCGGCCCGCAGCTTCTTCAGCAACGGCTCGGGCGGCAGTTCGTCCGGATCGCGCCAGCCGGGAATCACGATGGTGTCCGCGCGATCGAGCGTCGCGAGCCGGTACGGCGCGGCGACCGTGATGCCGCCCGCGGCGCGCACGGGCCCCGGCTCGCTGGCGCATACCGCGAAGCGATACCAGTCGACGCCGAGCTCGGGGCGCTCGAGCGCGAACAGTTCGACCACGCAGCCGAATTCGAACGTGCAGAGGCGATCGTAGGCGAGCGCGACGACGAGATGATTGTGCATGGCGCGATGTTACCGGAACTTGTCGATCGCGCCACTGCCGCAAAACCGGCCGAACCGCGATACTGCCCTTCATCCCGGCGCGTTCCGCGCCGTTCGACCCGGAGAACCTGCCCATGTCCTACGTCACCGACGTGCCCGCTGCCGACAGCCCCGCCGCCCTCGCGCATTTCGAGGCCTCGCTGCGATTCGAGACCGATTGCTGGGACGTGCACGACGCGTTCGCGTCGGGCGCGCCCGATTTCGTCCTGCTCGACGTGCGCGGCCCCGACCAGTTCGCCGCCGGCCATGTGCCCGGCGCACGCAACCTGCCGCACCGCAAGATCATCGAGAGCAAGCTCGCCGGTTATCCGGCCGGCACGCTGTTCGTCGTGTACTGCGCGGGCCCGCACTGCAACGGTGCCGCACGCGCGGCGATCCGGCTCGCGCGCCTCGGCCGGCCCGTCAAGCTGATGATCGGCGGCATGACCGGCTGGCTCGACGAAGGATTCGCGTTGAGCAATGAAGTGCAGCCGATGGACGCCGAAGCCGGCTGATCGTCATTAAAAGCGCAACAATCAATTGCCGGCACGCGAACGGAAAAAGCGCGACAATCAGCCACATTGCAGTTCGGACGGAGCAGCACCATGCATGATGAAGTCCTGATTCAAGTGGCCGGTTCAGTCGCCGCGATCGCGATCTATTTTCTGCCGGCCGTGATTGCCGACAGGCGCGGCCGGCACGACAAGCTGACGATCGCGATGTTCAACGCGCTGTTCGCGTGGACCGGCATCGGCTGGCTGATGACGCTGTACTGGGCCTGCCAGCCGAACCCGCGCACCGACGTCGCGCAGGCGATCCTCGCGAAGCGCCGCGGCATCAGCATGCGGACCTTCTCGACCGGCCTCGTCGAACGCGTGCAACGCCGGGTCGCCGCCCAGGAGCAATGGGCCGAGAAGCAAGGCTGCCGTTAAGTCCCTTTTTCCCCTTCACCGTGCCGCGTCGAACTTCGGCATCCTGACGTTGGTCGACGCGCGGTAATTCCAGTTCAGTCCCTCGTGCGGCGGCCAGCCGCCTGCGCGCAAGCACGCCCCGAACGCCCCTGCCGTCACCGCCCGCGCGATCCGCTCGCCCGGGCAGCCATGCGGCCCCGTGCCGAAACCGAAATTCGGCCCCGCCGCGCGGCCGGGCGTCAGCCGGTGCGGTTCGCGGTGCACGGCCGGGTCGCGGTTCGCTGCAGCGAGCACGACGAGGATCGCGTCGCCGGCTTCGACGGTCACGCCTTCGATCGTCGTGCGCGCCGCGACGAAGCGGCGCGTGTTCTGCACCGGCGAATCGAAGCGCCCGACTTCGGCGACGAATGCGTCGAGCGCGGGGGCGTCCGGCACGGTGCGCCCGGCGTGGGCGTCCCCGTTCCAGGCCACCAGCGCGTTGCCGAGCCACGCGGCCGTCGCTTCGCACGTCTGCGACAGCAAGCCGACGAGATTCGCGACCAGCCCGCCGCTCGCCTGCCAGCCCGACGCGCGCGCCGCCTGCTGCACGGCGGCGACGAGCGTGCCGTCGTGCGCATGCGTCCGTGCGACGCGCTCGGTCATCCGGTCGAGCAATTGCCGTGCGCCTTCGCTCGCTCGAGCCAACGCCTCTGCATCCGACAACGGCGACAGCGCGGCGACGAAGTCGACAACCCGCGCCGCGACTTCGTCGAGCTGCGCTTCGTCGAAGCCGAGCAGATCGGCAACCGCGCAGACGGGCACGGTCATGCACCACGTATTCAGCGCGGCGGCATCGCCCGGCGCCGGCAACCGTCGCGCGGCAAGCTGCGCCGCGCGATCGTGCAGCGCATCCGTGTCGATCGGCGCGAACGCCGTGCGCAGCGCCTGCTTCGGCACGTCGTGCCGCAATGCGCCGTCGTTCATGCGCACCAACTCGCCGAACAGCGCGCCGGCCGTCGTGCCGCGCAATGCGGGCGGCACGGGCGTGTCCAGCGGGCGAACGCGGCACGCCGGATGGCCGAGCACGGCCGTCACGGCCGACGCGCGGCTCGCGACCCACAGGCCGAGCGTGGCATCGAACGCGAGCGGCGGCCCGTCGACGAGCGTCGCGTAGTAGGGATAGGGATCGCGGTGCGTCACCGCTGCAATGGGATCGGTCGGGTTCATGCGCTCAGTATCGATGCAGTGCATCGCCGCATGTTTCGGGTTCGCGTGAAATGTCGCTGCGCGGGCGCCGCGAGTCGCGGCATCGCAACAACAGGCAACCGTCAGGCGGCCGACCGATAGCGGTGCGACTGCATGCGCATCCGGACGCGCCCGGCCGAAATCGCCCGCGGCTCGGGCACCACCGTGTCATGAGGAAACATTTCCTGCCGGAATTCGCCGTTTTCGTCGAACCACTGGCAGATCAGCCAGTCGCCGTCGTCGAACACGACCGGCCCCGCATAGGTGACGGTCATGCGCGGCCCGCCGGTTTTCAGCGTCACGACATCGCCGACACGAAACCTGACGCGCTGATTTTCTCGGTTCGTCATCGCTCTCTCGGATTTTATATATTGATATTCCCGGCGGCCCGCCGACCGGTCATTTGAATGTGCCGCAGATTATCAATCAAAAAACCCGACAGCAACTGCCAAAATCAAAAAAGCATCGCTCGGGAAAATGCAACGATGCGCGGCATCGGCACGCACGGCGGACCGCCGCCCGCCCGATCCGGTGCGGTTTGCGCGGAGGATCGGGTCAAACGGGGAAAATGCGGGGAATAGACGATGGTTTTCGCGCCGTCACCGGCGATTAATTCAGATGTGAAATAGATTGATTATTGTCAATCAACGTTTTCATTGGAAACGATCCCACGTTTTATTGACGATCATTCCCCGAACTGAATCGGCGAATTATCGGGTGCCGCAAACCAGCGGTTGATGTCGCGCCCCGGCACGGCCGCCTGCGTGAACGTGAACGTGCCGTCGCGCGCCATCTCGGTCGCGGCGCGCAGGAACGCGCCGAGCGCGGCCCGCGCCAGCGCGCCGCCGACGCTGACGCGCTTCACGCCGAGCGCCGCCAGCTCGTCCAGGCTCAGCAGCCCGCCCTGCAACCCCATCACGACGTTCACGGGCGCGCCAACCGCCCGTGTCACGGCCGCGATTTCGCCGGCATCGGTGATGCCCGGCGCATACAGCACGTCGGCGCCCGCGTCGCGATAGGCGACGAGCCGTGCGATCGTGTCGTCGAGGTCGCGGCGGCCGTGCAGGTAGTTTTCGCAGCGCGCGGTCAGCGTGAACGGAAACGGCAACGCACGCGCCGCTTCGACGGCCGCCGCGATGCGCTCGACCGACGCGTCGCGCGCGTAGATCGGCGCATCGGCGCGGCCCGTCGCGTCCTCGATCGAGCCGCCGACCGCGCCGGCCTCGGCCGCGAGCCGGATCGTTTCCGCCACCGTGCCGGGCGCGTCGCCGAAACCGTTCTCGAGATCGGCGCTCACCGGCAGGCCGCCTGCGGCGACGAGATCGGCAATATGGTCGAGCATCGCGTCGCGGTCGATCGCGTTGTCGGGCTGGCCTTTCGAAAATGCGTAGCCGGCGCTCGTGGTGGCGAGCGCCTCGAAACCGGCCATTGCCAGCAGGCGCGCGGTGCCGGCGTCCCACGGGTTCGGGATGATGAACGCGCCGGGGCGCGTGTGCAGCGATCGGAAAGCTTCGGCGTGGCGGGCTTGCAGGTCGAAACGGGTCATCGTGGACTCCCGGATGGTGATGACGGGTGAGCTTACGCCGATCGTGCACGCGACGTTTCAGCGATGGCCGAAATGTCGTCGCGCGACCGGAAAAAGTCCGAGGCGCCGGATGCGCGCTGCCGGCCGCCTTCGCTTACATCGATGCAGGCGCCTCGCCATCGATGCCGAGCAACACGTCGGTGACGGCTTCGGAGAACCGCATCGTGCGGCCGTCGATCCGCACGGCGTCAGGATGCGACGGATCACGCGTCGCCTGCGGCAAGCCATGTGCGATCAGCACGCGGGCGCATGCTTCCCAGTCCGGTACGTCGACGCCCTCCGGTTCGTTGACGGACGCCCACGACAACGTGCCGAGCGCGTCGCTCCCGAATCCGTGCTGCTCGCGCCAGCTTGCGCCGTGCGCGAGCAGGAACGCCAGCAGCTCGGCATCGCCGCGGAACACCGCATGATTGAGCGCGCTCGCGTCCCAGTCGCCGCCGCGCGCGGCGATCGGCCAGCCCAGCTCGACCATGACCTTCACCGCGTCACGCGAACCCCAGGCTGCGGCATCCGGCAGTTGCCGCAGCCGGTCCCCGGTCAGCGCCGCCGGCAATTCGGGATGCTGCGCCTGGATGCGCCGCGCGTCGTCGGCGTCGGCGCGCGCGCAGGCCGCCACGAACGCGTCGTCCGCGCTGAGCGCCTCTTCCGCGCCGGCGTCGCGCAACAGCGCCGCGACGTCGGTCAACCCGGCCTGCATGGCCAGCCGGTACGCACTGACGCCCGCCGGCGTGCATGCACGGGGATCGGCGCCGGCCGCCAGCAGCGCGGCGACATGGCGCGCCGAGCAGCGCACGCCGATCGCGCGCAGCAACGGTGCGCCCCACGTCTGCGCGAGCCCCGCGCCGGGCGGCTCGTTCGCGTCGCCACCATGCGCGAGTAGCAGCTCGAGCGCATCCGCGTCGCGCATGTCGAACGCACGCCGCAACGCATTCGTGCCGCCCACCTGCGCGCCATGCTCGAGCAGCACACGCGTGCAGGCCGGATTCTCCAGTGAGTGATACAGCGATTCGCCGTCGTTCGGGTCGGCGCCGGCCTCCAGCAACATCGTCGTGAGCGCCGGATCGAGATTGACGCCCGCGGCGCCATACAGCGCCGACAGCGGCGCCGACTCGTCAGGCTCGGCGAGCGAAGCCGGCGGGAACCGGTTGCCGATCCGCTGGTTCGGATCGGCGCCCGCGTCGAGCAGATGACGCGCGCAAGCGCGCAGCCTGACGGCGAACGCCGGAATCTGCCCGAGCCGCGAATGCGTGACCGCGACCAGCGGCGGCAGCTTCAACGCACCGTCGGCACGCGCGATCCAGCCGGAATCGGCGGCCAGCGCCGCCTTCACGACGTCGAGATCGCCGGCCGCGCACGCGATGGCCGGATCGGCCGACACGAGATCGGGATGGTCGAGCAGCAACTGCGCGGCGACGCGCGGCCGCGCCGCGTCGCCACCGCCGGTCACGTCGCCGCCGTAGGCCAGGCCGAGCCAGCGCCGGACCAGCAGCGACCGCTGCTGCCGCGCGAGCGCCTGCGCTTCGACGAATGCACCGAGATCGGCCCACGACGCGAAACCGTACTCGCGCGCAATGCAGGACTGTGCGTCGTGCAGGCGCAACCCGAGCGCGAGCGCTTCGTCGTGCGTGCGGTTCCGGGCGGCGGGGAGAAACCGGACGAAGCGGGCGACAGCCTGCGCGTCGCCTTGCCGGTACAGGCGCAACAACGCCTTGGCCTGCTTTTTCAGATGATCGGGATGAGCGTTGGGAGGCAGCGTGTTCATGCGGATCCTCGTGCATAAATGGCCGAAGGTCCGCAATACCGCCAGCACAAAGGAGGGGGAAGACTGGAGTGACTGCGACAGGTGGGTTCAACCCTTTCCGCGGACCCGGAAGCGACCTGCATCGCTGCCCGGTATCGTAGGCGACGGCCGGCGGCATCGTCAATCGTGCCGCCGGCGGCGCCACTCAGCCCGCGAGCCTCTTCGTCAGGAAAATGCGCGTGTGCCCGACCGGATAGTCCGGCAACTCGCCGAAGCGGACATAGCCGCGCTTCTCGTAGAACGGCCGTGCCTGGAAATCGAACGTGTCGAGCCACGCGCCGTGGCAGCCGCGCGCGATGGCCTCCGCTTCGGCCAGATCCATGATGCGCATGCCGACGCCCTGGCCGCGCGCGGCTTCGGGCACCACGAGCAGATCGACGTGCAGCCAGCCGAACGCCGTGCCGCCCCACAGGCCGCCGACCACCGCGCCGGCCGCGTCGGTCACGACCACTGCCAGCGGCCGGAATTCGGCCGGACCGGCATGGCTTTCGTTGAATCGGACGAGCGGCGCGACGATCTGCCTGCGGACCTCGGCATCGCCCGCATCGGTCACTTCGTAGGTAAACGTCATCGATTACGTCGGGTTGAATCGAGAATGGGGAGCCGAAGCCGCATGTGCCGCGCGCGTCAGACGACGTAGGCGCCCTTCGCGTGCAGTTCCGCTTCGGTACGTTCGAGCTCCGCGATCGCATCGCTGCCCTCGAGTGCGAGCAACTGCGCGACCAGCGCCTCGGCCATCGCATGCGCGGCCACCAGCGACGGGAAAAACGACGGGCTGTCGTGCGTGAAGATCAGTTGCGCGTCCGCGTTCAGCGCGATCGGCGAGACCGCGCTGTCGGTGATCGCGACGATCTTGCTGCCCTGCGCCTTCGCGGCCTGCGCGACGCGCTTCGCTTCCGCGGAATACGGTGCGAAGCTGACGACCACGGTCACGCTCTGCTTCGCGATCGTCCGCAGCTCCATTTCGAGCGAACCGGCGACGCCGTTGAGCAGCGACACGGTCGGGCGGAACAGCCGGTAGCCGTAGACGAACCCGAACGCGATCGGATAGCACGAGCGGAACCCCGCCACGTGCACGTGCGATGCCTTGCGGATCAACTTGGCCGCGTCCGCGAGCGCGTGCTCGTTCTGTGCGGCGGTAGCCGACAGGTTGTGCTGCTGCGCGGCGAGCAGGTCATGCGCGAGCGACGCCTTCGCGTCGGGCCGCACGAGCGAGCGCGCGCGCTGCGTGAGCGGCTCGGGCCGCGTGCGCACGCGCGCGACGCACAGATCGCGCAACTCGTTCCAGCCGGGGAAACCGAATTGCTGCGCGAACCGCACGAGCGACGCGGGCTGCACCTGCGCGCGCTGCGCGACCTTGCGCATCGACGACGTGGCGACTTCGTCGGGATGATCGAGCAGGAAGGCGGCGCCCGCCTGGAATTGCGGGCTCAGCTCGGAAAATTGCGCCCGGATCCGGGACGCGAGTTCGTCGAAATTGGCAGCCATCGTGGTGGGAACGGGAACCGGTCGTTCATGGTATCACCGGCCCCGCACGCACCGGTCAGCGCACCACTTCGACGTGATCGGCGTCGACCTTCACGCTGCCCGACCATTTGCGCTCGAATTCGCCGGTCACCTTCACTTCGTTCTTGTCGCTGACGGGCTGGCCGGCCGCCCACAGCTTGTGGTCGATCTCGACGCGGATCGTGCCGGTGGCATCGGCGAACTCGTAGTCCTCGCCGCCGACGTGCTTGACGATGCGCCCCTGCAACTGCACGTGCTGGTCGTCCTTGCCGTTGGCGAGCAGCTCCTTCACGGTCGTCGTGGTCAGCGCGGACGGCCCGGTGTACTGCGCGTAGACGGCGGCGGGCAGCGTGGCGAGTGCAACCGCCAGGATTCTGGCCAGGTATTTCATGATGTCGGTCCTCTTCTTCGATGTGACGCCGCGCCCCGTTGAGCACGACGGCGCCAGATTACGGACCGTAAGATTAAGCAAACCTGAAGGGTGTGCCAAAGCGTCACGGTGCCGCATTAGACGAGTACGAAATGCCCGCCGCGCCGCGCCCGCATTTAAGCTTCGCCTAAGACGCGTGTGCTTATCATGGGAACCCCGGGCGTTGCTGCGCCCTGCTGAAGAGAAGAGACATCAATCCATGCGCGTACTGCTCGTCGAGGACGATCCGCTGATCGGCAGCGGGCTCGAACAGGGCCTCAAACAGGAAGGCTTCGCGGTCGACTGGGTGAAGGACGGCGACGCCGCGTCGCTCGCGCTGCGCTCGACCGGCTACGGCCTGCTGCTGCTCGATCTCGGGCTGCCGAACCGCGACGGCCTGTCGGTGCTCGCCGCGCTGCGCCGCCGCGACGAAAACCTGCCCGCGATCATCATCACCGCGCGCGACGGCGTGCCCGACCGCATCGCGGGGCTCGACAGCGGCGCGGACGACTATCTCGTCAAGCCGTTCGAGCTCGACGAACTGCTCGCCCGCATCCGCGCGGTCAATCGCCGCCACGCGGGCCGCGCGCAGACGACGCTCGCGATCGGCCCGCTGCGGCTCGATCCCGTCAAGCACCTCGTGTGGCTCGACGACGACGAAGTGCCGCTGTCGCCGAAGGAGTTCGTGCTGCTGCACGAACTGATGCGCGAACCGGGCGCGGTGATTTCGCGCGAGCAGTTCGAGGAGCGGCTGTACAGCTGGGGCGAGGAAGTCGAGAGCAACGCGGTGCAGGTGCACATCCACAACCTGCGCAAGAAGCTCGGCCACGACATGATCCGCACGGTGCGCGGCGTCGGCTACCGGATCGGTGACGGGACGTGACGCACGTGCAACGCGCGATCGCGCACTGGCGCAACGCGTCGCTGCGGCGGCGCCTGCTGACCTGGCTGATGCCGGCCGCGTGCGTGATCGGCCTGGTCGCGAGCGCGGGCACCTACTGGGGCGCGCTGCGCGAACTCGACGACCTGCTCGACGACCAGATGCGCAGCATGTCGAGGCAAATCGTCGTCGGCCCGAACGGCGAGCTGTCGTTCAGCGACCACGCGAACGGCAAGCACGGCTTCGAGGCAAGCGACCCCGATGCGGTGCTGCTGCAGGTCTGGCGCAACGGCTCGCTGGTGTATTCGACCGACCGCGATTCGAAGCTGCCGCCGCCCACGCAGAAGGGCATCGCGAGCGTCGACGTCGGCGGCCAGCCATGGCGCACCTATGTGACGGAACGCGGCGGCACGACGATCCGGCTCGCGCAGGCGCGGCACGCGCGCTGGGAAGCGATCGCCGCCATCGCCGTGCACCTGCTGTGGCCGGTGTTCTCGATGCTGCCGCTGCTGGCCATCGGCCTGTGGTTCGGCATCGGCGCGGGGCTGCGGCCGCTGCGCACGATCGCATCGGGCCTGAAACGCAGGAATGCGAACAACCTCGAACCGGTCGACGTCGCGTCGATGCCGAACGAGGTTCGCCCGCTCGCGGAAGCGATCAACGACCTGCTCACGCGGCTCGACCGCTCGTTCACGTTGCAGCGGCACTTCATCGCCGATGCCGCGCATGAATTGCGCACGCCGATCATGGGGCTGTCGATCCAGTCGCAGCTGCTGCGGCGCGCGGCGACCGCGGAGGAACGCGAGCGCATCCTCGCGCAGATCCAGGCGGGTACGACGCGCCTCGGCCACCTCGCCGAGCAGTTGCTGACGCTCGCGCGCCTCGAACCCGATGCGCAGGCGGCCGCGTCGGCATCGACGCCCGTCGATCTCGCCGCGCTGTGCCGGTCGGTGGTGTCGGACCGCGCACGCGTCGCCGACGCGCACGGGATCGATCTCGGCGCGATCGTCGCCGCGCCCGTAATGGCAGCAGGCAACGTCGACACGCTGCGCGTGCTGCTGAACAACCTCGTCGACAATGCGATCCGCTATGCGGGCAGCGGCTCACGCGTCGACGTGTCCGCACGCGTCGACGGCACGACGCCCGTGCTCGAAGTCGCCGACGACGGCCCCGGCATTCCGGAAGCCGAACGCACGGACGTGTGGGAACGCTTCTATCGCGGCGAAGGCGCGCAGGCCGTCACGTCGTCGGGCAGCGGGCTCGGGCTGTCGATCGTCAAGCGGATCGCCGAACAGCATCGCGCGACGGTCTCACTCGGCACCACGCAGGGCGGGCGCGGGTTGACCGTCACGGTGCGGTTTCCCGCACCGGTCTGATGCGCGCGTGACCGGCGGCTTTTCCACAGATTATGTTGGCAAGCTTGTGGACAACCGTCCATTAACGGCACCAAGCCCTTGATCGGAAAGCGTTTGTCGCGCATGCGCGGCAAATGCGCCAGGCGGCGGCAAACCGGTGCGCGATGCACCGCACGCGGTCGGCCGTGCACCCGATTCAATCGTCATGCACGATCCGTCGCAGCCGATGAAACCGGCCTTTCCGATCCGTCAACAGATTGCGATCGACGCGGAGCCGGTCGTGCGCGTCAACGTGTTCTCGCTCGCCCCTGCGGACGAAGCCGGCTTTCTCACCGGGTGGAAAGACGATGCGGAATTCGTGATCGGCACTGCGTGAGTGCGCGTGCGAAACGTGGCAGTACGTGGCATCGACCGTCATCGCGAACGCGGACTTCTCCACAGAAAATGTTGGCAAGCTTGTGGATATCCTGCGCACCGCGACGCTAAACCCTTGATCCGATGGACTTTGGCACGCGTGATGCAGACGCGGCCCGGCCGCTGGCCGTTGCACGCCCCGCTTCGCCTCGGTTCGCATCACGACGCCACGACGGATGCACGCCGCGAGCGCCACACGCGTGCGGGCCGGCTGCCGCGCCACTTACCCACAGATTGTGTTGGCAAGCTTGTGGATATCCTCCGCATGCATGCGCTAACCCGTTGATCGGCTTGCCATTCATGCGCGGCGTCACCGTTTCGGCAACACGCGGCGCCAGCGTGTGCGAAAGCGGACGATCCGGCGCAACGGCAACGCGCTACCCGCGCCTTGACGCCCGTGCACGTCACGCATCAAGATCATGCGAGCCGCACCACGACACATCACTCCGAGGAAGACCATGGAACACTTCACCGCGTGGCAGTTGCTCGTCTCGCTCGTGCTCGTCGCCATCGTCGTCTATCCGTACGTCCGCATCGTCCGGCGCACCGGGCATTCGGGCTGGTGGATCCTGACGATGTTCGTCCCGATCCTGAACTTCATCATGTTGTGGGTGTTCGCGTTCGCGCGCTGGCCCACCGTCGACGATCGGCAGCCCTGATCGTCGCCCCCGCGGCCGCCAGGCTTGTCCACAGATTTTGTTGGCAAGCATGTGGATAGCCTGCGCATACCGCGACCAAGCGTTTGATCCGTAAGACTTTGTCCGCGCCGCTTCAAATGCGGCACGCGGCCGGGAAAGTGCCGCTCGCTCGCCCCTCTGCGGCGTGACAGGCGCCTTCCGCGCGCGCGAACCGGCTTGTCCACAGATTGTGTTGGCAAGCGTGTGGATAGCCTGCGCATACCAGGGCCAAGCGCTTGATCCGAAAGACTTTGTACGCGCCGCTTCAAACGCGGCACGGCGGCGCACGCGATGGCGAACGCGGCCCCACGCAGGCTTGTCCACAATTTTTGTTGGCAAGCATGTGGATATCCTGAGCATGCGTGACCTAAGTCGTTGATCGCACAACGTTTGGTCACGCGGGTCACGACTGCGGCACGGCGTGCATGCGGATCGCTTCACACACGCCGCACCGCTCCGCTCAACCGAACGTCTGCGCGACGATGCGCGCGACCGACGCGATCACGTCGTCCTTCGCCCGTGCATCGACTTGCGCCTGCGTGTAGTAAACGACCAGCACGATCGGCGCGCCCGACGCCGGCCAGATGACGCCGGCATCGTTCGTCGTCCCGTAGTCGCCGGTTCCCGTCTTGTCGCCGACCTTCCACCCGGCCGGCACGCCCGCACGAATCCGCTTGTCGCCGACCTTGTTGCCGCGCAGCCAGGTGACGAGCTGCGCACGCTGCGCGGCCGGCAGTGCCTCGCCGAGCGTGAGCACGCGCATGCTCGCGGCCATCGCGGCGGGCGTCGTCGTGTCGCGCGGGTCGCCCGGCAGCGCGGTATTCAGTTCGGTCTCCCATCGATCGAGCCGGAACGCGTCGTCGCCGATCGAGCGCGCGAACGCGGTCACGGCGGACGGGCCGCCGATCAGCTTCATCAGCAGGTTCGCAGCCGAGTTGTCGCTGTACTGGATCGCGGCCTCGCACAGCGCGGCGACCGTCATGCCCGTGCCGACATGCTTCCCGGACACCGGCGAATAGTTGACGAGGTCGGCCTGCGTGTACGTGACGTGCTGTTGCAGCAGGCCCGGGCGATCGACGCTCTGCGCCAGCACCGCCGCGCTCAGCATCGCCTTGAACGTACTGCAGAACGGGAATCGCTCGCCCGACCGATGTTCGACGACGCGGCCGCGCGCGGTGTCGATCGCGCACACGCCGAGACGGCCGCCGGCGTCGCGCTCGAGATCGGCAAGCGCCGCCTCGGCTGCCGCCGCTGCCTGACTGGCCGCATCCGGCGCCGCGGCCTGCCGCGACGCGCACGCGGTCACGGTGAGTACGAGCGGCGCCGTCGCGGCGGCCAGCAACAGGGTTCGACGTTTCGATGAGTAGGTCATGTCGGTTGTCTCGTGGTGGAATGGCGGCGAATCGACGTTGAAAACGGCCGGCCGCCGAGACAGCACTATCGAGACTTTACGGTTGCCTGACAAGCAACGATAATTGAGCGCTGACAAAAGAAATTCTTATGACCAAGCTCCGCCCTCATCTTCCGCTCAATGCGTTGCGCGCGTTCGAATCGTCGGCGCGCCACCTGAACTTCACGCGCGCCGGCCTCGAGCTGAGCGTGACCCAGGCCGCGGTCAGCCAGCAGGTGCGCTCGCTCGAGGAGCGGCTCGGCTGCACACTGTTTACACGGCTGCCGCGCGGCCTCGGGCTCACCGACGAAGGACGCGCGCTGCTGCCCGTGCTGAGCGACGCGTTCAGCCGCATCGAGACGGTGCTCAAGCAGTTCGACGGCGGGCGCTTCCGCGAGGTGCTGACACTCGGTGTCGTCGGCACCTTTGCCCTAGGCTGGCTAATGCCGCGACTGAAGCAATTCGGCGATACGCACCCGTTCGTCGAACTGCGGCTGCGCACCAACAACAATGTCGTCGACCTGGCGGCCGAGGGTCTCGACTTCGCGATCCGTTTCGGCGAAGGCAACTGGCCGGCGACCCGCAACGAGCCGCTGCTCGATGCGCCGCTCACCGCGCTATGCGCGCCGGAAATCGCGCGGCGCCTCGCGCAGCCGGCCGATCTCGCCAATGAAACGCTGCTGCGCTCGTACCGCACCGACGAATGGCACGGCTGGTTCGACGCCGCGCAGCTCGAGCCGTGGACGGTCAACGGGCCCGTGTTCGATTCGTCGCGGCTGATGGTCGAGGCTGCGATGCAGGGTGCGGGGGTCGCGCTCGCGCCGGCCTGCATGTTCGCGCGCGAACTGCAGCTCGGCCTGCTCGCACGGCCGCTCGATATCGACGTGTGCGCGGGCGGTTACTGGCTCACGTCGCTGAAATCGAAACCGCTGACGCCCGCGATGGCGCTCTTTCGCGACTGGATCGTGGCCGAGGCGGCCGGCACGACGCCGGACGCGTAACGCGGCCTCGCTTGTCCACAGAAAATGTTGGCAAGGATGTGGATATCCTGGGCACCCGGGATCCAAGCCCTTGATCGTGCACGCATTTGCTTTCCGGTACACGCATCGGGCAGCCTTTGTGCAGGGGCTTCGCACACCTGTCGCATTCGGCCCTGATACTCAACCAATGCGACGCAATCGATTGCAAGTTGTCCACAGATTTTGTTGGCAAGCCTGTGGATATCCGTCAGATCCGGCGCGTAACATCTTGATACACAAGGGTATTCGATATCCGGACCTTGAGCGGTCAATGGTGTGGCACCGGAAGGGCATTCGACGCATACCGGACGACCTCCGGGCACGCACCGCACGCGTGACCGCAAGGCCGGCCGGTTCTCCACAGATTATGTTGGCAAGCTTGTGGATATCCTGCGCAGCGCCCACCTAACTCATTGAGCGCACGGGGTTTTGTGCTTCATCTGCAGAATCGGGCAGCGCCGGCGCAAGCAATGCATCAATGCCGGTCGAGCCCGCCGCGCAATTCGCTCGCCTTGTCGCGCAGCGCTTCATAGCCCGAACGCGCATGCTCGGGAAGATCGGGATCGCCGATCAGTGCGCCGAGCGTTTCGATCAGGCTGAACAGGATGCCCTTCGCCGCGCCGACCGCGATGCTCTGCGATTCGATCGACTTGTGCAGGTGGTCGACCGCCGCTTCCAGATTCTCGAGCTTGTGCTCGCCGTCGTCGGGCCGGTTGTCGGTCGTCATCTTTCTACCTCCGCCATCGTTCAAGGGTCATGTCACGATTCTATGCCGCCGGGCGCGAACGTGGCGCGACATCGCGCAACGTTCGCGCAGCACGGCGCTACAGCACCGCGACCACCTTCACGCGGCCCGGCTGCTCCGCCGCCGCGACGACCTGGCCGTCGACGCGGCGGAACGTCAGCGACACGGTTTCGTCGCCGACGCGCAGCGCGTCGATCCGCAACCAGTCGACACCTTCCGGCAGCGCCGGGCGCTCGACGCGCACCTCGTGGCGCGACGCGTCGATGCTCACGCCGAGACACGCCTGCAGCATCATGAACGGCGCACCGGCCGCCCATGCCTGCGGCAGGCAGGCTACCGGATACGCGGTCGGCGGTTCGCCGCGCCGGCGCGGGAACCCGCAGAACAGTTCCGGCAGGCGCATCTCGAAGCTCACCGCCGCCTCGAACAGCGCGCGCAGCAGGTTCACCGCGGCCGTCTTGTCGCCGTAGCGCGCGAGCCCGCGTGCGATCAGCGCATTGTCGTGCGGCCATACCGAGCCGTTGTGATAGGCCATCGGGTTGAAGCGCGGCTGGCCGGCCGCGAGCGTGCGAATGCCCCACCCCGTCTGGAACAGCGTCGAGCCGAGCACGCCGGCCACCGCCGCGCCGCGCTCGGTGTCGGGCAAGCCGAATGCGAGCAGGTGGCCCGCGTTCGACGCGAACACGCGGCACAGATCGCCATGACCGTCGAGCGCGATCCCGTAGAAATCGCCTTCCGGCATCCAGAACAGCGCGTCGACCTGGTCGCGCAGCGTCTTCGCGCGCAGTGCGTAGCGCGTCGCGTCGGCCGCGTGGCCGCGCCGGTGCGAGCACGCCGACATCGCATCGAGCGCCGCGCACGCATAGGCCTGCACTTCGACGAGCGCGATCGGCCCGTCGGGGAAGCGGCCGTCCGCATGGAACACCGAATCGTGGCTGTCCTTCCAGCCCTGGTTCGCGAGGCCGCGCTCCGACGTGCGCTGGTAATCGAGCAGCCCGTACGGATTGCGGTCGCACTTGTCGATCACCCATTGCGCGGCGCGTTCGAGTGCGGGCCACAGTTCGTCGATCAGCGCATCGTCGCCGGTGCGTTCGACATAGGCGCCGGCCAGCACGATGAACAGCGGCGTCGTGTCGACGCCACCGTAGTACAGCGCGAACGGCACCTCGCCCGTGGCGGCCATCTCGCTGCGGCGGAACTCGTGCATGATCTTGCCGGGCTCCGCGTCGCGGAACGCAGACGTTTCGCGCGCCTGGTGCTCGGCGAGAAAGCGCAGCACGCCGCGCGCGAGCGACGGCTGCAGCCACAGCATCTGCAGCGACGTGATCACCGCGTCGCGGCCGAACGGCGTCGAGAACCACGGAATGCCCGCATACGGGTACGGCCCCGTGTCGAGCTGCGTCGTGAGCAGCCCGAGATCCGCGAGCGAACGATCGAGCCATGCGTCGAACAGCGGATTGCCGGTGTTCACGCGCGCCATCGACTCACGCCGCGCGCGCATCTCGCGATGCACGCCGACGAGCGCGGTGCGCAGCGCGACGCGGCCGCATCCCGGCCCTTCGCCGTGCGCCGGGCCGAGCGTCGCATCGACGGTCAGGTAGATCGACACGCAGGCCTGCGCGGCGATCGCCAGCGTGTAGTCGGCACGATCGACCGACAGCGCGTCGGGCGCCGGCGAGAAATGCACGGTCACGTTGCGCTCGACGCTGTCGAGGCCGTCGTAGCGCAACCGCACCGCGCCTGCATCGACGCGCGGAGCAACGACCGTGCCGCGCTTCGGGCGCTGCGTGCCGCGCACCTCGAACATGTCCTTGAAATCGGCCGCGAACGACAGCGACAGCGGCACCTCGGCTTCGCTCGCGCCGTAGTTCGTCAGCGTCAGCGCTTCGTACAGCACGTCGCCCGCGAGCACGCGCGTCCGCTCGATATGGATCACGCCCTCGGGCGTCTCGTGACCGCCGAGCGGCGGCAGCGGACGGTTGGTCAGGTGCGCGGTGAACGACGCGTTGTCGGCGCTAGTCGCGCCCGACAGCAGCGACGGCGCCCGGCCGCCGAACGTCAGACGCCATTTCGACAGCACGCGCATGTCGTCGACGAACAGGCCGTCGTCATGCCCGCCGATGTCGCCGAGCGCGTCGCTGACGACGAACGCGTCGCCGGATTTGAGCACGTACTGGTTGTTGCGCGCGAGGGCCTGCGGATCGGCTTCGGGTGCGATGAAGGCAGGGCCCGACGCGGTGGTCGGGGCAACAGGCGCGACTTGCGGCGCCTGCGTCGTAGTGGCTTCGGCGTGATTCGGCATCGATGCTCCTGTGTCGAGGCGCAACGCGCGGCGCGCGTCGCGTGTTTCGCACAGGATAGGCCAGAACGGGGCACGTGCGCAGCGACGACAAAGAGGCGACGCCCGGCGACGTTACCGTCGCCGCCTGGCGTCGCGCACAGGCACATCAGGTGCAGCTCAGAACTTCCACAGGATGTTGCCGAGGATCGCGTTGTCGCGCACGCCGCTGCCGTACTGGCCGCTGTACGTGAGGCCGAGCGTCAGGCGCTTCGTGATGTTCGCGTCGATACCGGCTTCGAGCACCGCGCTGTCGCGCGCAATCGGCACGCCCGACACCTGGAACGACGTACCGCCGTTCGCGAACGTGAACGCCGACGACGGCCGCACGTTGCCGAACGCATGGCGCCAGCCGACCGTCCCGCGCGCGGTGAACGTACCGCTCCCGATCGAGCCGAGTTGCGACGCCGCGCGCAGGCCGAGTGTCGAGAAGCCGACGTGAGTCGTCTCGCCGCCGGCGCGCAACGCGGCCGCACCACCGGTTTCCGTGTAGCCGTCGGTATGCAGGTTCACATACGCGAGGCCCGCGAACGGTTCGATCGCGACGGGCCCGACCGGCAGCGCGTACCCGACTTCGCCGAACACCTGCGCCGAATTCGCGTTGTAGCCGGCCGAGTCGTGATCCGAGAAGCCCGCGAAGCCGGGGTAACGGTCGCTGTTGATCCGGTACCACGTGTACGACGCGCCGCCGCGCACGCCGAGCGCGCCGTACTGCGCGCCGCCATACAGCGACAGGTAGTAGCTGTTCACCGCCGCCGACGCGCTCTGGTCGTTGTCGAGCGAACTGTGCGTGACGCCTGCCGCCAGACCCGCACGCCACTTGTCGTTGAGCGCCATGTCGGCGCCGGCGATGAAGCCCGTCATGCTGCGGTTGATCGTCGACGCATTGCCGTCGCCGGCGAGCCTGCTGCGGCCGCCGAACGCCTGCCCCCAGACGACCGGCTGATACGGCGTGCCGCCGTAGCACCCGTCGCGCGAACCGATCCGGCGTTCCGGCGGCAGCGTCGGGTCGACCACGCCGGCCGTGTTGTCGCCGCACAGCGCGGCGCCGCCCGACGACAGCGCGGCAAGCGGGCCCGATCCGGGTGCGAGGCCCTGGCGGACACGGTCGGTCACCGCGTCGCGCACGTAGCGGCTGTCGAGCAGCAGCATGCTCTTCAGGCTCGCCTGCAGTTCGCCGTCGAGCAGCCCGTACGCGCGCCGTGCGGTGGGCGCGTCAGTCGTCAGCACTGCGTCGTACAGCGGGTTGCCGGCGCCGAGCCCGCCGAGCGCGGTCGCGACCGAACGCTGGTTCGGCGTCGTCGCGACGTCCGGCAACGACGTGCCGTTCTCGACGAGCCGCAGGTACACGTGACCCGGATCGTAGCTGAGCGTTGGCATCAGGAACGCGTAGTTCGCGTTCACCTGGCTGAACGTGCCCTGCACGCCCGATGCGGCCGTGAGGATCGTGTAGGTCGTGCTCGGCTGGTAGCCGCTCTGGTTCGCGATCACCTGCACGGTGCCGCCGTTCAGCGTCGCCGTGCCGCCCGCGGCGAGGCTGCCGCTCTGTTGCGGCGACGCCGCGACCTGGAACGTCGAACCCGGCTGGAACGTGACGTTGCCGCCCACGTTCAGCGCCGCGCCCGGCTGCGATGCGGCCGCCGTCGCACCGCCCTGCACCACGAGGCCGCCGACCGTGCCGGTTCCCGTCAGCGTCGCGCCGCTCTGCACGGTGACGTTCGACTGGCCGAGCGAGCCGTTGACGGCGAGCGTGCCCGCGCTGACCGTGGTCGGGCCGCTCAGCGTGTTCGTGCCCGTCAGCGTCAGTTGGCCGCTGCCGGCCTGGGTCAGCGAACCGGCGCCGGACAGCACGCTCGCGATCGTCACGTTGCCGGATTGATTGACGACCAGCGCACCGTTGTCGACGACATTGCCGGCCACGCTGCCCGACGTGCCGCCGTTGCCAAGCTGCAGCGTGCCGCCGGCCGCGATCGTGGTGCCGCCCGTGTACGTGTTGCCGCCGGTCAGCACCTGCGTGCCGCTCGCCACCGTCACGCCGCCCGAGCCGCCGATCGTGCCGGCGAACGTGCTGCTGCCGCTGCCGTTCAACGTCAGCGCATTCGTGCCGAGGGTCACGTTCGTGCCGGCCGCGCCCGACAGCGCGCCGATCGTCTGCGCGCCCGTCGCCCCGCTCGCGTCGAACGTCGCACCCGCGCCGGCGAGATTCACCGCGCCCGTCGACGCGAGACTGCCGCCCGCACCGAGCGCGAGCGTGCTGCCGCCGTTGATCGTCGTGCCGCCCATGTAGGTGTTCGCGCCCGTCAGCGTCTGCGTGCCGGTACCGGCCACCGTCACGCCGCCTGCGCCGCCGATGGTCCCGCCGAACGCGCCGCTGGTGCTGCCGTTCAGTGTCAGCGCATTCGTGCCGAGGTTCACGCTGGAGCCGGCCGCACCGGTCAGGGTGCCGATCGTCTGCGCGCCCGATGCGCCGCTCAGGTTGAACGTCGCGCCCGTGCCTGCCAGATTCACCGAGCCGGTCGATGCGAGACTGCCGCCCGCGCCGAGCGCGAGCGTGCTGCCGCCGTTGATCGTCGTGCCGCCCGTGTACGTGTTCGCGCCCGTCAACGTCTGCGTGCCGGTGCCCGCGAGCGTCAGGCCGCCCGTCCCGCCGATCGTGCCGCCGAACGTGCTGTTGCCGCTGCCGTTCAGCGTCAGCGCGTTCGCGCCGAGGGTCACGTTCGTGCCTGTCGCGCCGGTCAGCGTACCGATGGTCTGCGCGCCCGATGCGCCGCTCAGGTTGAATGTCGCACCTGCGCCCGCGAGATTCACCGTGCTGCCCGACGCGAGACTGCCGCCCGCACCGAGTGCGAGCGTGCTGCCGCCGCCGATCGTCGTGCCGCCCGTGTACGTGTTCGCGCCCGTCAGCGTCTGCGTGCCCGTACCCGCAACCGTCACGGCACCCGTGCCGCCGATCGTCCCGCCGAACGTGCCGGCACCGCTGCCGCTCAGCGTCAACGCGTTTGCACCAAGGTTCACGTTCGTGCCGGTCGCGCCCGACAGCGTGCCGATCGTCTGCGCACCCGTCGCGCCGCTCAGGTTGAACGTCGCGCCCGTGCCTGCCAGATTCACCGATCCGGTCGATGCGAGGCTGCCGCCCGCGCCGAGCGCAAGCGTGCTGCCGCCGTTGATCGTCGTGCCGCCCGTGTACGTGTTCGCGCCCGTCAGCGTTTGCGTGCCCGTACCCGCAACCGTCACGGCACCCGTGCCGCCGATCGTCCCGCCGAACGTGCCGGCACCGCTGCCGCTCAGCGTCAACGCGTTCGCACCGAGGTTCACGTTCGTGCCGGCCGCGCCCGACAGCGTGCCGATCGTCTGCGCACCCGATGCGCCGCTCAGGTTGAACGTCGCGCCCGTGCCGGCCAGATTCACCGATCCGGTCGATGCGAGGCTGCCGTTCGCGCCGAGTGCGAGCGTGCTGCCGCCGTTGATCGTCGTGCCGCCCGTATACGTGTTCGCGCCCGTCAGCGTTTGTGTGCCGGTACCGGCCAGCGTCACGCCGCCCGTCCCGCCGATCGTGCCGCCGAACGTGCCGTTGCCGCTACCGTTCAGCGTCAACGTGTTCGCGCCGAGGTTCACGTTCGTGCCGGTTGCTCCCGACAGTGTGCCGAGCGTCTGCGCGCCCGTCGCACCGCTCACGTCGAACGTCGCGCCGGTACCCGCGAGATTCACCGCACTGCCCGACGCGAGACTGCCGCCCGCACCGAGTGCGAGCGTGCTGCCGCCGTTGATCGTCGTGCCGCCCGTGTACGTGTTCGCGCCCGTCAGCGTCTGCGTGCCGGTGCCCGCGAACGTCACCGCGCCCGTCCCGCCGATCGTGCCGCCGAACGTGTTGTTGCCGCTGCCGTTCAGTGTCAGCGCATTCGCGCCGAGGGTCACGTTCGACCCGCCCACACCGGTGAGCGCGCCGATCGCCTGTGCGCCCGTCGCACCGCTCACGTCGAACGTCGCCCCCGTGCCGGCGAGGTTCACCGAGCCCGTCGCCGCTAGACTGCCGCCCGCGCCGAGCGCGAGTGTGCCGCCCGCGTCGATCGTCGTGCCGCCCGTGTACGTGTTCGCGCCCGTCAACGTCTGCGTGCCGGTGCCCGCGAGCGTCAGGCCGCCCGTCCCGCCGATCGTGCCGCCGAACGTGCTGTTGCCGCTGCCGTTCAGCGTGAGTGCATTCGCGCCGAGATTCACGTTCGTGCCGCCCGCGCCGGTCAGCGCGCCGAGCGTTTGCGCACCCGTCGCACCGCTCACGTCGAACGTCGCACCGGTACCCGCGAGATTCACCGCGCTGCCCGACGCGAGACTGCCGCCCGCGCCGAGTGCAAGCGTGCTGCCGCCGTTGATCGTCGTGCCGCCCGTGTACGTGTTCGCGCCCGTCAACGTTTGCGTGCCGGTGCCGGCGAACGTCACCGCGCCCGTTCCACCGATCGCGCCGCCGAACGTGTTGTTGCCGCTGCCGTTCACTGTCAGCGCATTCGCGCCGAGGGTCACGTTCGTTCCGCCCGCGCCGGTCAGCGCGCCGATCGTCTGCGCGCCCGACGCGCCGCTCAGGTTGAACGTCGCGCCCGCGGCCGCGAGATTCACGGCACCCGTCGCCGCGAGGCTGCCGCCTGCGCCGAGTGCGAGCGTGCTGCTGCCGCCGATCGTCGTGCCGCCCGTGTAGGTGTTCGCGCCCGTCAGCGTCTGCGTACCCGCGCCGGCCAGCGTCAGGCCGCCCGTACCGCCGATCGCACCGCCGAACGCGTAGTTGCCCGCGCTGCTCAGCGTCAGCCCGTTGCCGCCCAGGTTCACGTTCGTGCCGCCCGCACCGGTCAGCGCACCGATCGTCTGCGCGCCCGTCGCGCCGCCCAGGTTGAACGTCGCGCCTGTCCCGGCCAGATTTACCGTACCGGTCGACGCCAGGCTGCCGCCCGCGCCGAGTGCGAGCGTGCTGCCCGCGTTGATCGTCGTACCGCCCGTATAGGTGTTCGCGCCGGACAGCGTCTGCGTGCCGGTGCCCGCGAGCGTCAGGCTGCCCGTGCCGCCGATCGCACCGCTGAACGTGCCGCTGGCGGTCCCACCCAGCGTCAGCGCGTTGCCGCCGAGGTTGAGGTTCGTGCCCGCGACGCCCGACAATGCGCCGAGCGTTTGTGCGCCCGTCGCGGCGCTCAGATCGAGCGTCGCGCCGGCACTCGCGAGATTCATCGCGCCGGTCGACGCGAGGCTGCCGCCCGCACCGACCGCCAGCGTGCCGGCGTTGATCGTCGTGCCGCCCGTGTAGGTGTTCGCGCCCGTCAGCGTGGTCGTCGCCGCGCCGTTCTTCACGAGACTGCCCGCACCGGAAATCGCACCGCTCAGGTCGAGCGCATTGCTGCCGCCCAACGTGAGCGCCGCACCCGTGCCGAGGTTGACCGCGTTGGCCACCGTCAGGCTCGTGTTCGTATCGAGTGTCGCCGCGCCACCGACGTTCACCGTGCCGGTGCCCAGCGCCGCATTGTTGCCGAGCACCACGCCACCGCTATTGAGGTTCGTGCCGCCCGTATAGGTGCTCGCGCCGTTCAGCGTCTGCGTGCCGGTGCCTGCGAGCGTCAGGCTGCCCGTGCCGCCGATCGCACCGCTGAACGTACCGCTGGCGGTCCCGCCCAGCGTCAGCGCGTTGCCGCCGAGGTTGAGGTTCGTGCCCGCGACGCCCGACAGCGCACCGAGCGTCTGGCCGCCCGTCGCGGCGCTCAGGTCCAGCGTCGCACCGGCGCCCGCGAGGTTCATCGTGCCGGTCGATGCGAGACTGCCGCCCGCACCGATCGCCAGCGTGCCGGCGTTGATCGTCGTGCCGCCCGTGTAGGTGTTCGCGCCCGTCAGCGTGGTCGTCGCTGCGCCGTTCTTCACGAGGCTGCCCGCACCGGCAATCACACCGCCCAGCGCGAGGTTGTTGCTGCCGCCCAGCGTCAGCGCCGCGCCCGTGCCGAGGGTGACCGCGTTGGCCACCGACAGGCTGGCGTTCGTATCGAGCGTCGCCGCACCGCCGACGTTCAGCGCGCCCGTGCCGAGCGCCCCGTTGTTGCCGAGGACGAGGCTGCCGCTATTGAGGTTCGTGCCGCCCGTGTATGCGTTCGCGCCGTTCAGCGTCTGCGTTCCGGTGCCTGCGAGCGTCAGGCTGCCCGTGCCGCCGATCACGCCGCCGAACGTGCCGCTGGCGGTGCCGCCCAACGTCAGCGCGCTGGTGCCGAGATTCACGCTCGTGCCGGCGCCGCCCGACAACGCGCCGATCGACTGTGCACCGCCCGCGCTGATGTCGAGCGCGGCACCCGGATTAACCAGGTTCACCGTGCCCGTCGACGACAGGCTGCCGCCCGCGCCGATCGCCAGCGTGCCGGCGTTGATCGTCGTGCCGCCCGTGTACGTGTTCGCGCCCGTCAGCGTCGTGGTCGCCGCGCCGTTCTTCACGAGCGCACCCGCGCCGGAAATCACGCCGCTCAACCCGAGCGCGTTGCTGCCGCCGAGCGTCAGCGTATTGCCCGTCCCGATATCGATCGCATTGCCGACCGTCAGATTCGCGTTCGTATCGAGCGTCGCCGAGCCGCCGACGGTCAGTGCGCCGGTGCCGAGTGCCGACGCGTTGCCGAGCACCAGGCCGCCGGCGTTCAGCGTCGTGCCGCCCGAGTAGGTATTCGCGCCGGACAGCGTCGTGGTCGCCGCGCCGTTCTTCACGAGGCCACCGCCGCCCGAGATCGTGCCGCCCAGCCCGAGCGCGGTGCTGCCGGCCAGCGTCAGCGTCGTGCCCGTCGCGAGGTTGACGGCATTCGCGAGCGACACGTTGGTGGTCGCGTCGAGCGACGACGAAGCGTTCACGTTCACCGCGCCGGTGCCGAGCGACGTGTTGCTGCCGACGGCGAGGTTGCCGCCGTTCAGGTTGGTCCCGCCCGTGTACACGTTCGTGCCGGTCAGCGATTGCGTGCCGGCGCCCGAGAGCGTCACGCTGCCCGTGCCGCCGATCGTGCCGGCATAGGTCGCGTTGCCGGTGGCGTTGATCGTCAATCCGTTGCTGCCGAGCGCCACGTTCGTGCCCGCCGCGCCTGCCAGCGAGCCGATCGTCCGCGCGCCCGACGCACCGCTCAGGTCGAACGTCGCGCCCGCGCCGGTCAGGTTCACCGTGCCGGTCGACGCAAGGCTGCCGTTTCCGCTCAGCGCGAGCGTACCGGAATTGATCGTCGTGTCGCCCGTATACGTATTCGCGCCGGTCAGCGTCGTGGTCGCCGCGCCGTTCTTCACGAGGCCGCCGGCCCCGGAGATCGTGCCGGTGAGCCCGAGATTGTTGCTGCCGCCAACTGTCAGTGTCGTACCCGTCGCGAGATTGACCGCATTGTCGAGCGTCACGTTCGTGCTCGTGTCGAGCGCCGCCGACGCGTTGACGTTGAGCGCACCCGTGCCGAGCGCCGAGTTGTTGCCGACCGTGAGGCCGCCGCCGTTCAGGTTCGTGCCGCCCGTGTAGGTATTCGCGCCGGACAGCGTCAGCACGCCGCCATCGTTCTTTGTCAGCGCACCGCCGCCCGACACCGCGCCCGACAGCGTAAGCCCGGTCGCGCCCTGCACCGTCAGCCCGCCCGCGCCGATCGTCACGTCGTTGGAGACGTTGAGCCCCGCCGTGCCCGCCTGCAGCGCGCCGCCGGTGGCCGTGATGGTGCCCGTGCCGAGCGACGCGTTGTTGTTGATGATCGCGACGCCGCCCCCCAGCGTCGCGTCCTGCGCGGTCGATGCACCGTTGATCGTCCAGTTGCCGCTCGTGACGTCGAGGTGATTGAAGTTGATGTAGTTGTTGGCCGCGATCGTGCCGTTCGCGGAAGCGCCCTGCTGCAGGACGAGCGTGTTGTTGCCACCCGCGCCGCCGTCGACGACGCCGGTCGCCGCGACACCGAGCGTGACCGGACCGACCGTGATGTTGAACGCGCCCCCGGTGCCGCCCGCCGTGTTGACCTGCGAGCCCGTCACCGCATTGAACGTGTTCGTGCTGTTCGCGCCCATCGACACGCTGCCGTTGATCACGCCCGAGTTGGTAAACGTATTGCCTTGCCCGGGCGTACCGTTCGAGCCGAGCGACACGCGGCCGGTGATCGTCCCGCTGTTCGTCATGTTGACCGTGCCGCCGCCGTACGCGGCAACGACGGGCGAGTCCGCGCCGGTAAGCGTCGCGCCGACCAGCGCGGTGGAACCGATCGAACCGGTGTTGTTGATGTTCGACGTGCCGCCCGTGCCGTTCTGGACCGACAGCGCCATGCCCGTCACGCCGCTGATCGCCACGCCGGTCGAGCCGAACATCGTGCCGTTGTTGGTGACGTTGACCGAGCTCGCCGCCGCGTTGCCGATCACCGCGCCGCTCGACAGGATGCCGAGCCCCGAGCCGAGCGCGGACGGGTCGATCGTGCCGTTGTTGGTCAGCGTGGCGTTGTTGCCCGTCAGCGACATCGCCGTGCCGCCGACGCCAAGCAGCACGCCGACGCTTGCGCCGGGGTTGACGGTCGCGTTCACATTGTTGAGGTTGCTCGAGAAACTCGGCGCCAGCGGGTTCGCGACGCCGGAACAGGTCACCGTCGTGCCCGCCTGGCTGCAGGTCGCATGGGCAGGCACGATACCCGCGCCGGACAGTGCCAGGAAAACGCCTGTCGGCAACAGCAGTCTCGGAAACGGCTCACCGGCTTTTTTCGAACGCGCAAGATTCATGCTTTCCCTCGTTTTTGGTTTTGGTTTTGATACGGGTATGGCGGCCGCGCCGCACGGCGCGCAGCAGAAAATCGCGGACAAAAGCGTCCGCCCCGGCAGTCGCGATGCAACGTCGGTTTATTCAAGGATGAATTTTCAATCAGCCCGGGATCGGGATGGCAGACGCAAGACTAGTCGAATGACATGATGGCGGCCCCTGTTTTTCTGCAGCGACTTTCTGGTTGATTTGATTACTGCCCTGCTTTTATCAGACAAGGCTATATCAAACTCGGACCGTTTTCCAGTCGATGTTTAACCATCGGACCAAGGGCCTGCAAGCATGTATTTTTTACCCATCGAAAGACGTCCGGCGGCGCCCCTGCATGTTTTTCGTCTTTGTTATTTGATTTTTCGCAGAAAGAGCGGAATCGCCGCATCCGTGAAAACGCTGATGCGCATTCTCGATTCAAGGTATATGAGTCCCGCAGTGCAATATCAAAATTCCCGAAAATCGCCTACGCGGATAATCAGCACCCACTTAATTACTGGAGAAAATCGGGATTTTCCGGAGATCGATGGATTTACCCGGATTTTCGCATCGCATCAAAATTGCAACGCGAATCGTTATCGCTTGCCGAGTGTCGAATATATTCGCGCCGCGGCGCGTTACGAAAACAGGCTCATCAGATAAAGCATCGGCCGGAACGACAGGGGCCGCGCATCGGGATTCATCCACAGCCGCACCGCATACATCGCGTAAGCCGGCACTTCGCGCCAGCTCGAATAGACATCGCGCAACTGGAAGCGATGCGGATACGCGGCAGAGATGTTCGCCCGCGCGATGCCGACGCGCTCGAACGCGAGCCGGGCCCGCGCGAGGTGGTAGTACTGGCTGACGATCAGCACGCGCGACAGCTTGTGCGCCTGCAGGTAGGCGAGCGTGTGCCGCGCGGTCGCGAGCGTGTTGTCGCCCTGGTCGTCGACCGCGATCCGGTCGGGCGGCACACCGCGCGCGACGAGATAGTCGCGCATGGCCGTCGCCTCGTTCAGCCCGGGACCGTCGATCGCGCCGCTGACCAGAAACGCCGGGCACTGCCCCGCGCGGTAGCAGCGCACGCCGACATCGAGCCGGGCCGCGAGCACGGGCTTCGGCGCGCCGGTATCGTCGAGCGCGTTGCCGAAGATCACGGCCAAGTCCGCCGGCTCACTCGGCATCCGCATCCCGTGGACGACGATCGCAACGGCCGCCGCGACCCAGAGGCACGCGAAAACGGCCAGCAGGCGGCCCGCTCGGGCCGCAAAGCCCCGTTTGGTTCGATATTTCAAGGTTGTCGGTCTCTCAGGTCGTCGGGCGTGCTGGCTGGCCCGGCCCCGGACGGGCGCAACACCCTAGCATGGCGCGCTCGCGCGTGTCCACGCGGCGGACCGATGCCGGTAGGTCGGCGGCCGTTCGACACGACGATCGACGCAGCGCGTGGCGGCAAGAGGGAGATCGAAGGAGTGCGAATGCCTGCGCGACCGGCCGCGGAACCGGCTCAGTCGGCCGGACACATCGACAGCCGCCCCATCGCCTCGCCGGCGCCGCGCACCGCGCAGGTGGCCGGTTCGTCGGCGATCCGGGCGACCAGCCCCGTCTCGTCATAGAGCAGGCGCTCGAGATCGGCGAGCAGCGCGCCGCCGCCCGTCAGCACCACGCCGCGATTGGCGATGTCGGTCACGAGCTCGGCCGGCGCGTTTTCCAGCACCGACTTCACCGCACCGATCACCTGCTTCAGCGGCGCGGCCAGCGCGTCCGCGACGTCGTGGTTGGACAGCTCGACCGAGCGCGGCAGGCCGTCGCCGATGCTGCGCCCCACCGCACGCGTCGACGTGCGCGGCACCGCGCTGGTGGCCGAGCCGATCGTCTTCTTCACGTGCTCGGCCGTCTGCTCGCCGAGCAGCACGCCATACAGGTTGCGGACATGGTTGACGATCGCCGCGTCGAACTGGCTGCCGCCGACGCGGATCGCCTCGCGATAGACGATCCCGCCGAGCGCGATCACCGCGACTTCGGTCGTCCCGCCGCCGATGTCGATGACCATCGAGCCGACCGGCTCGGTGACCGGCAGGCCGGCGCCGAGCCCGGCCGCGAGCGACTCCTCGATCAGTTCGACGTCCGATGCACCGGCCGCGAACGCGGCCTCGCGGATCGCGCGGCGCTCGACGGCCGTCGCGTCGGACGGCACGCACAGCGTGACCTCGACCCGGCGGCCGAAGCGCGACCGCGTGCGCGACATGTCGATGAAGCTGCGGATCATCTGCTCGGCCGCGTGCGCGTCGGCGATCACACCGTGCCGCATCGGCCGCACGGCTTCGAGATGCCCCGGTTCGCGGCCGAGCAGCGCCTTCGCGAGCTCGCCGACGGCCTCGAGCGTCGGCCGCGCGTCGGTCGCGCCGCCCTTGCGGAAGCAGACGACCGACGGCTGGTTCAGCACCACACCGCGCTCGTGCGTATAAATCTGCGTACTCGCCGTTCCAGGGTCGATCGCAACGGGTTGCGCAAACAACTTTCCGAACAGCGGTGTCGACATATCAAACCTTTGTGAAGGAACGGGCCGGGACAGCCGCGCCGCGTTTTCGCGGCGCGTCCATGCCGCCCCATCACGAGCTTAGCGGCAAATCGTTCCGATACTTTAGGCAATTCCGAGGATTTTTTCGCGGCGATATTGCCGAAAATGACATTTCGGATGCCTCAGGCTGCACAACGGCCTCTCGCGTTGCGCGTGTAAAACACGGTAATCTCTCGGTCTTGCCTGCTCCCGGCAGGCCTCAGACGCCCGATCACGCCAGGTATTTTCACCATGACAGCGACCGTTTCCTCCCGCTGGGCGCGGGTGCGCCCGCTCTGCACGACGCTCGTCGCCTTCTGGTGCTGCACGGTCGCCGCGCAGCCGCTGCCGGCCACCGAACCCGCTGCTGCCCCGGCCACCGCGGCCACGACAGCCGACACGCCCGCGGCCAGGCCCGCTGCACCCGCGGAAGCCTGCACGGCCGACGGCGGCCCGGCCGGCCGGCCGTCGATCGGCCTCGTGCTGTCCGGCGGCGGCGCGCGCGGTTACGCACACCTCGGTGTCCTGAAGGTATTGGAGGACAACCGGATCCCGATCGACTGCATCGCCGGTACCAGCATGGGCGCCGTGGTCGGCGGCCTGTACGCGAGCGGGATGGCGGCCGGCGAGATGCAGAAGCGGCTGTCGGAGGTCAACCTCGCGGATATCGCGTTCGACGTGACGGACCGCGCGGACCTGCCGCAAACGAGCCGGGAAGACGAACGCCTGTACATCAACGGGCTGACGCTCGGCTTCGGCAAGAAGGGCGTGAAGGCGCCGGTCGGCCTCGTGCAGGGCAACCGGCTGCAGGCGCTGCTCGCGAACTGGACGGCCGCCGTGCCGACCAACCAGCCGTTCGACCGCCTGCCGATCCCGTACCGCGCGGTCGCGACCGACCTGCAGACGGGCCAGATGGTCGTGCTCGACCACGGCTCGCTGCCGCTCGCGATCCGCGCGAGCATGGCGATGCCGGGGCTGTTCGCGCCGGCCGAGATCAACGGGCGCGCGCTCGTGGACGGCGGGCTCGTCAGCAACCTCCCCGTCGACACCGCGCGGCAGATGGGCGCGAACGTCGTGATCGCGGTCGACATCGGCTCGCAACTGCGCCCGCTCGATGCGCTCGCGTCGCCCGCCGACGTGATGCAGCAGATGGTCGGCATCCTGATCCGCCAGAACGTGACCGCGCAGCGCAAGCAGCTCGACGCACGGGACGTGCTGCTCACGCCGGACCTCGGCGCGCTCGCGTTCACCGATTTCCAGAACGCGAAGCAGGCGATCGCCGCCGGCGCGGCCGCCGCGACCGCCGCGCTGCCGAAGCTGCAGCGTTTCGCGCTCACGCCGGAGCAGTACGCAGCCTACCGGTCCGCGCACGCGCAGCCGCTGCCGCCGCCGATCCGGATCACGCGCATCGACATCCAGACCAGCGGCGGCGTGCCGAAGCGCGTCGTCAGCAATGCGCTGCACGTGAAGCCCGGCGATACCTACGATCCGCAGACCGTCAGCCAGGACCTGCTCGGGCTCACGACGGGCGGCAATTTCGAGAGCGTCACGCAGCAGATCGTGAGCCACGGCGACGACAACGTGCTCGAGATCAACGCGCGCGAGAAGTACTGGGGGCCGAATTTCCTGCTGTTCGGGCTCGGCATGTCGAGCAGCTCGACCGACGAGGGCGGCTTCCGGCTGCACGTCGGCTACCGGCGGCCGTGGCTCACCGAGTCGGGGCTCGAATTCCGCGCGGATACGACGATCGGCAGCGACCTGCAGTCGGCGCGCATCGAATTGCGCCAGCCGCTGCCGGCCGCCTACGGCGTCTACCTGTCGCCCTACGCGGAATACCAGCGCCGCTACGCGAACCTGTACGACGACAGCGGCAACGTGAAGATCACGCAGTACCTGATGCAGACGGCGCGCGCCGGGCTCGATCTCGGCCTGCCGATCGGGCGGCTCGGCGATTTCCGGATCGGCGTCGGTTACGTGACCGGACACGGTTCGCCGACCTACAACGTGCCGTTGGACGACGGGAGCGGCCAGACGCTGCTGTGGCCAAGCTTCACGTCGCAGGCGCTGACCGCGCGCGCGCGGCTCGTCATCGACCAGCTCGACGATCCGCTGTTCCCGCGCAAGGGCTATTTCACCGAGCTGCGTGTCGAACGCTCGCTGGTGTCGCGCAACGGAGGCTCGGCGTCGGAGTTCGACGACAGCATCAACAACGCGCCCTACACCGAGATCTACGGCAAGGCGATGGTCGCGCAGCAGTTCGGCCGGCACAGCGTCAGCGCGACGATCGAAGGCGGCAAGAGTATCGGCGGCACCAACCTGATCAACGCGTTCAACTTCACGCTCGGCGGCTTCCAGCACCTGTCCGCGTATGCGGCCGACCAGCTGAACGGCAACGAGCTCGCGTATGCGCAGGTGACCTACATGAACCAGTTGATGACGTTCAACGCGTCGCCGGTCAAGGCGCTGTCGGTCGGCGCCAGCGCGGAAGTCGGCAACGTGTGGTCGAGCGGGCAGCAAATCGGCGGCGGCGCACTCAAGCAGAGCTATACGTTCTTCACGAGCCTGTCGACCGCGTTCGGGCCCGTCTATATCGGCGTGGCGCTCGCGCCGGGCGGCCGCCGCAACTTCTACCTGCAGCTCGGCCGTACGTACTGAGCATGCACGGATGCCGCTTCGGCGGCATCCGTGGTGCCGCGTTGCCGTCCTGCCTTCGAACTCCCGATCAGAAATCCGCGGCCATCGCCACCGCCCGCGCTTGCGCCCGCGCGATGCTGTCGCGCGCTCCCGCATTCCACGTGTGTCCGACGGTCAGGCTCCTGACCTCGTCCACGCCGATGAACTTCAGCCAGAATTCGATGTAATCGGCCTGATGCCCGAACCCGGGGGTGTCGAGACGCCCCGCACCGGTTTCCCCGCTCTGTCCGCGGACATGGATGACCAGCGCGCGCGGAATCTTCAGCAGCGGGCCATAGGCGGCACCGTCGAACGTGAACAGCATGTTCCGCTGGCTGACGAGATCGATCAGCTGCTTGAGTTTGTACGGATAACCGAAATTCCACATCGGCACGCCGACGACGATCCGGTCCGCCTCCTGAAACCGCTTCACGAGCGACTGAATCCGCAGCCAGACCGACTGCTCGGCGGCATTCATCGGTTCGTTGGCGACGCCTTTGTACTTCGCGCCGATCGCCTCGCTGTCGAAGTCCGGCAAGTCCGCGTCCCAGACATTCAGCGTATCGACGTCGAGCAGCGCGTTCGCGTTGCGGCACGCATCGACAAACGCACTGGCGACCGCGATTGACGCCGACCGGGCGCCGCGCGGAGAAGACACGATGTTCAGCAGCCGCATGATGCGTGACCTCGCACACGAGTTATAGTTGCAAATGCAATCGTAATGCAAAGCGTGCGCATGCCGCAAACGAATCTTCATCCGATTGCGGCGCAAAAGAGGCATCAACGAGGGAAAGGGGCGGCAGGAATGGTCGGCGACGCGCGTCCAATCGACGCGCGCCGCCATCGCGGCGATCGAGGATCGGACCTCGTGCGCGGAATTGCTAGACCGGCCAGCTGATTTCGAAGCGCGCGCCGCCGAGCTCGACCGGATCGACGACCGCGATCCGACCGTTGTGCGCATGGAGCACCTGCCGCGTGATCGACAGGCCGAGCCCGTAGCCGCCGGTGCGGCGGTCGAGCCGCACGAAGGCATCGAAGATCCGTTCGCGCTCGCTCTCGGGCACGCCGGGGCCGTCGTCCTCGACGAAGATCCCGATGTTGCCGTGCACGAGCGATATCCCGACGACGATCCGCGATCTCGCGTACTTGCTCGCATTGCGCAGCAGGTTGCGCATCGCATACGACATCAGCCGCCGGTCCATCTTCACGCGCAGGTCCGAAGCGATCGCGATGCGCGACTCGATCGCGCGTTCCGGATACAGCAGTTGCGCGTCGTCGACCTGATGCTCGAACCACGCGACGGGCGCGGTCATCTCGAGGTTCGACTGCAGCGAGCTGTATTCGAGCCGCGCGTACGTGAGGCTCATGTCGATCAGCTCCTCGAGCTCGGTCACATCCTGCGCGATGCTCTCGAGCGCGCCCTGGTACTCGGCCGCGGAACTCGGCTCGCGCAGCATTTCGAGCGCGAAGCGCACGCGCGCGAGCGGCGTGCGCAGCTCGTGCGAAATGCCGTTCGTCAGGTCGCGCTGCGCGGCGATCAGCCGCTCCATGCGCATCGCGAGCGCATTCAGCGTGCGCGCGAGCGGGCCGATGATCACGCTGTGCGATTCACGTGCACGCGTGTTGAAGCGGCCGCCCGTGAAGTCGATCGCGCGTTCGCGCACCATCACGAGATCCGACCAGACGGGCCGCATCCACCGGTACGCGGCGAGCGCGGGCGCGGCGAACACGAACGCGAGCACGATCCAGATATCGCCCGGCAGCGAGTCGAACGCATGCCACACGACTTGCGGCGACAATTCGACGCACAGCGCGAGCGCCGGCACCAGTGCGGTCAGCAGGACGAGGCCGAGCAGGTGCAGGTAGGTGCGCACATACAGGCGCGACCAGCTCGGTATACGGTCGGCGCGCGTGTCGGTCCATGCGCGGCGGAAATGCAGCCAGCGCCATTTGACGTAGCGCAGCGTCGGCAGCGGCGGTGCATCGGGGTGCGAACGGGTTCGTCGGATCATCGCGGCTCCGGGCCGGCGGGCGGAATGCCCGCGCGGAACGTGACGGCGTCGCGCGCGGGCGGCGTCATTCCCACGCGTGCTTGCTGAATTGATAACCCTTGCTGCGGATCGTCTTGATCCGCTGCGGGTTGCTCGCATCGTCGCGCAACTTGCGGCGCAGCTTCGAGATGCGCCCGTCGATCGTGCGGTCGAGGCCGTCGAATTCGACGCCGCGCAACTGCAGCATCAGGTCGTCGCGGCTGACGACTTCGCCCGCATGGCACACGAGCGCCCACAGCAGGTCGAATTCGGCTGACGTCAGGTCGGGCGTGCTGCCGTCGGGCAGCACGACGGTGCGGTCGGTGCGGTCGATCGAGAACTTGCCGAACGCGTAGCGCTCGGGCTGCGGCGCGGCGTTCTCGGTCGCGCGCACGGGCGCGCGGCGCAGCTGCGCCTTGATCCGCGCGAGCAGGATGCGCGGCTCGACCGGCTTGTGCACGTAGTCGTCCGCGCCGAATTCGAGGCCGAGCAGTTCGTCGAACGGCTCGTCGCGCGCCGTCACCATGATGATCACGCCGTCGTACTGCTTGCGCGCCTCGCGGCAGATTTCGAAACCGTCCTTGCCCGGCAGGTTCACGTCGAGGATAACGAGATCGGGACGAATGGACAGGATCGCCGGCACCGCGGCGTCGCCATGCAGCACAGTGTCGACTTCGTAGTCGTTCTTGCGCAGGTAGCCGGCGATCAGCGTGGACAGGCGGGTGTCGTCTTCGACGAGCAGGATACGAAAAGACATGGGCAGCGGTCGGATCATCAGGAAGGCCGCGGCGACGGCGCCGGCCCGTGCCGGACGCCGGCCCTCGGCCGAAACGTACCGCATGATACTGCGCCCGCCGCTTGCCTGTTTGCCGGTCTTGAAAATAAGGGCGCGATGCCGGCCACGCTTGACGAATCGGCGCCGGGGCGGTTCCATACGGGCTCGCCGGAATCCCCGGCTCTGCTTCTACCCTGCCCGACGTGATGAATTACCAATCGATTCTCGAACGCATCCACACCGAACTCGCCCCCTGGATCGGCCAGGGACGGGTTGCCGACTACATTCCCGAACTCGCGAAAGTGCCTGCCGACAAGTTCGGGATGGCCGTCGTGACGCTCGACGGAAACGTTTACACCGTCGGCGATGCGCGCGAGCGTTTCTCGATCCAGAGCATCTCGAAGCTGTTCGCGTGCACGCTTGCGTTCCAGCTGCTGGGCGACGAGCTATGGGAACGGGTCGGCCGCGAGCCGTCCGGCACCGCATTCAATTCGCTCGTCCAGCTCGAAAGCGAGCGCGGCAAGCCGCGCAATCCGTTCATCAACGCGGGCGCGCTGGTCGTCACCGACGTACTGTGCCGCCGCTTCGTGAAGGCCGAGACGGCGCTCGTCGAGTTCGTGCGGCGGCTGATCGGCGCGAACGACATCGACTACGACTCGCGGGTCGCGCTGTCGGAGCTGCAGCACGCGGAACGCAATCGCGCGATGGCGCATTTCATGGCGAGCTTCGGCAACATGCAGATGCCGCCCGATACCGTGATCGACGCGTATTGCCGCCAGTGTGCGATCGAGATGAACTGCGTCGAGCTGGCCAGCGCCGCGCTGTTCCTCGCGAACGGCGGCGTCGCACCGGTGACGGGCGAGCGGGTCGTCGATTCGAGTTCGGCGAAGCGGCTGTCGGCGCTGATGCTGACCTGCGGCACCTACGATGCGGCCGGCGATTTCGTGTATCGCGTCGGGCTGCCGGCGAAGAGCGGCGTCGGCGGCGGGATCGTCGCGGTGCTGCCGGGTGAGATGGCCGTATGCGTGTGGGCGCCGGGGCTCGATGCGAACGGGAACTCGCTGGCGGGGACGCTGGCGCTGGAGTGGTTGACGACTTATACGGGGCGGTCGATTTTTTGAGGTGACGGAATCGAGCGCGTGTCATCTGGCGTGACTGCGGCAGGTGAATATCGGCGCGCTCGATGGAGAATTCGTCATTCGGCAGCAGTCGACCCCAAAGAGACATTCACAAGTTCATAAAACAAAATCAAAAAATGAAAATATTCGTCATCGCGTCGCTAGGGATTTCATTGCTGGCCCAAACATCACCGACCTTTGCGGACAGTGACAACGGGAAAAGGATCTTCCTGGCGAGATGTGCCATGTGCCACGGAGCAGATGCCAGAGGAACAGGGCCATTGGCCAACAAAAGCAATCCACCCACACCCGACCTTACGACGCCCGCCTTCAAAAAACGGCTTGGCGACTATCCGGGCGTCATCGTCTCGTCAGTCATACTTCGCCCGAATGGCGACCTGATTCCCAAGACTTTGCGAGAAAACGGCGTAAAGCTACCGCCCCACTCCTGGACGGTTAAGGATTTTCGCGATTTGAATCAATACCTGAGTGGCTTGATCTTGAAAAACTGAATGCTTGCTTGTTGGCCGCCGCGCTCACGGATATCCTCACGCGAGGCTGCGAGCCGCGAGCAAACGGCATGGTTGACGACGTATGCAGAACGATCAGATTTTCTGACACCCCGCAGCGGTTACTGGAGAACATCACGCATGCATCCGGACAACGCACCAGCAGTCGCAACGACCGCGGCCCCCAGCGCCTCCGCGCCGATCCCCGCCATCGTGCCGTCGAAAACCGCGCTGCTCGTCATGCATTACCAGACCGACATCCTCGGCCTCTTCCCGTCGGTTGCGCCTGAATTGCTCGCCAATACGCGTCGTCTCTGCGACGCGGCACGCGCTGCCGGCGTCGGCGTCTGGTTCGCGAACCTCCGCTTCAGCCCCGGCTATCCGGAAGTCAGCCCGCTCAACAAGAACGGCCAGGGCATCAAGCAACTGGGCCTCTTCATCGACGATGCCCCGTGTCCCGAACTGGCCAAGCAGCCCGATGAGCCGCTGATCGTCGCACATCGCGCAAGCGTGTTCTTCGGCACCGATCTGCAGGCACGGCTCGCCGCACAAGGCATCGATTCGCTGATCATGGTCGGCATCGCATCGACCGGCGTGATGCTGTCGTCGATCGCCCACGCGAGCGACGCGGATTTCCGCCTCTATACGGTCAAGGATTGCTGCTACGACCCGGACCCGGTGGTGCATGAGCATCTGTTCGCCACCGCGTTCGAATCGCGCACGACGGTGCTGTCGCTCGCGGATGCGTTGCGGCTGCTCGCGTAGCGCATCGGCCCGTCGAACGACGGCCTACCTGGCCGCCACGATCCCCGCCAGAATGAGGTCGATGCCGGCCAGGAACTGCGCGCGCTCGTCGTGTGCGGCCAGTTGCGCCGCCACCTTGCGCACGAACGGATATTGCGCCGGATCGAGCTGCGCCCACCGCTCGGCCACGGTCGCGACGATCTCAGGCTGCTCCGCCTCCGCATCGCGCGGATGAAACCGCGCGCCGGCCGCGTACTGGCCGGCCAGCCCGAAGATGTAGTGCATCAGCGCCGACGCCGCATTGAATTGCGCGGCCTCTGGCACGCCCATCACCTGAAGCTGCGCGCCGACGCGCTCCAGAATGCGCAGCACCGCTTGCTGCCACGGTTCCCTGAACAACTGCGCCCCCACCCACGGATGCGCGCTGAACACGTCGAACAGACGCAGCGCGACGCGCCGGAGCGCTTGCGCCGCATCGCCGTCGGCCGCGCCCGGCTCATCGCCCATCGCGCCCGCGATTACCTGCTCGGCCGCCGCCGCGAGCAGGTCTTGCTTGTCAGCGACATGCCAGTAAATCGCGCCGCTGCCGGTCGCCAGGTGCGCGGCGAGTGCGCGAAACGTCAGCGCACCCTCGCCGTCCTTGTCGAGTATCTCGATCGCGGCCTCGACGATCCGCTCTTTCGACAGCGCATCCGTGCGCCGTTCGGTCCGGTTGCTGGTTTTCATGCGCGGTAGCTTGACACATCTGGAACGGCGTTCCAATATCTCGCCAATGGAACGGCGTTCCATCCGTTTGGCAAAATAGGGCGCAATACCGGCCAGGCGCTGCGTCCTCATCCACCCACGGCCCGTTCCGGCCAGAAACCGAACCACCCGATGAATCCCCGTGACGTCCTGATCGCCGGCGCCGGCCCGGTCGGCCTGTTCCTTGCCTGCGAGTTGCGGCTCGCCGGCCTGTCCGTGCTGGTGGTCGAGCAAGCCGGCGATCCGGACTCTCCGCTGAAGCGCCTTCCGTTCGGCATGCGCGGCCTGTCGGCGCCCACCATCGAAGCGTTCTACCGCCGCGACCTGCTCGACGGCATCGCGCTGCCCCCGCTCGCGAACGACACTGCTCACTGGGCGCACCGGACGCGCCGCCCGGGCGGTCATTTCGCCGGCATCCAGTTCTTCGACGACAACATCGATGCGTCCCGCTGGCCGTACCGCCTGCCCGGCCCGGCCGGCACGCACATGGCGACCGACATGGAACGCGTCGAATCCGTGCTGGCCACCCGTGCGAGTGCGACCGGCGTCGAGATCCAGCGCGGCCTCGCCGTCGAAGCCTTCCATCAGTCCGACGACGAGGTCACGCTCCGCGCGGGCGGCGAGACGTTCCGCGGACGCTGGCTCGTCGGCTGCGACGGCGGCCGCAGCACGGTCCGCAAGGCCGGCGGCTTCGCATTCACCGGTACCGATCCGGAATTCACCGGCTACTCCATCGAAGCCGAATTCACCGATCCCGGTGCGCTGCTGCCGGGCCGACACTACACGCCGGCCGGCATGTACACGTATTCGCCGCCCGGGACCGTCGCGCTCGTCGAGTTCGACGGCGGCACATTCCACCGCAGCGGACCCGTTACGCTTGACCATGCGCAGGCCGTATTGCGCCGCGTGTCCGGCACCGATGTCACGTTGTCGGCCCTTCGGTTCGCCGCCACGTGGACCGACCGCGCATACCAGGCCGCGACCTACCGCAACGAGCGCGTGCTGCTCGCCGGCGATGCCGCGCACATCCATTCGCCGCTTGGCGGCCAGGGGCTCAATCTCGGGCTCGGCGACGCGATGAATCTCGGCTGGAAACTGGCTGCGACGGTCCGCGGCGACGCACCGGCGGGCCTGCTTGACAGTTATACGGACGAACGCCATCCGGTCGGTGCGCGCGTGCTCGACTGGTCGCGCGCGCAGGTCGCGCTGATGCGGCCGTCCCCGAGTTCACGCGCGCTCGCAGCGATCATGCGCGATCTCGTCGACACGCGCGACGGCGCGACGTACTTCGCCGAACGCGTATGGGGCGTATCCGTTGCGTACGACCTCGGCGGCAGTCACCCGCTCGCGGGCCGCAGCGTTCCGGACTTCGAACTGAACGACGGCACGCGGCTCGGCGAACGCTTCAGGCATGGCAAGGGTGTGTTGCTGGACTTCGATGCAGGCCGGCCGCTGCAAGCGCTGGCAAGCCGTTGGCGCGACCGGATCGCTTACGTCGCGAGCGATGCGAAAGACCGGCTCGGATTGCGTGCGGTGCTCGTGCGGCCCGACGGCTTCGTCGCCTGGGCCAGTGACGACGATGCGGACGTCGATGCAGCGACGCACGCGGCAACGCGATGGTTCGGGGAGCCTTGCGCCGCGCAGTGATCGCGTCGACTGCCGCAGGAAACGGTCGAGCATGACAAGCGCCAGCTCGACGCGCCGGAACCGGCCGGGCCACGGTGGCCAGGCATCCTGACGAAGCCGTAACCGGCGACGACGTGCGCGATGTCGCACACGTCGCGCCCGGTCCCGTTACTTCGCGATATACACCCCCGACGTCGGGCACGTGCCCTGCGTGTTGCCGTCCGTCACGAGCGACGCGGCGCTCGGGAACTGCGCGGCCGCATCTGTCTTCACCGCGATCCACGCTTCGGTGAAGTAGCTCACGCCGTTCGTCTTCGTGCACTTCAGCGACACCGCGCTGCGCGTGTTGCTGCCGAACGCGCCTTCGAATGCCGACAGCAACTGGTTACGCGTGACCGTCTTGCCCGCGTTCGCCTGCAGGAACGCGTTGAACGACGTATTGCCGAGCCGGCTGATCATGCCCGACGCCTGGTTCCAGTACGCATCGGGCGTCGCCGAGTTCGAGCAGGTGCCGTGCTTGAACCACTCGTGCTTGTCGAGACACGACGCGACGCCCGGCATGTACGTGGACAGCGTGTTGCGCGTCGCGCTGCTGATCGGGTAGGCGTCCATGCTGCACCACTGGTGCGCGTTGTCGAGGTCGATGTCGTTCTGCGGCACGCCGCAGTAGAACGGCTGGTTGCCGTCATAGCGGTTCGGCCACAGGCCATGCAGCGACAGGCTCGTCGCCGCATACGAGCCGGCGAGGTTCGTGCACTCCGGCGTGTCGTGCGACGCGCAGAAGCCGGGCTCCCACGATGCGGCAAGCAACAGGTAGTCGTAGCTGGTCTGCGCGGCGGCGTGCAGTGAAACGGAAGCGACGGCGAGTGCGGCAGCGGCGCGGGCGAGCGTCTTGAGCATGGCGTGTTTCCTCGGAAAAGGCATGCGGTCGCGGGATGCGCCGCACGGTTGTCGAATATCTGCACGCGATTGTTGCTGCCGCAACGTGGCACGAATGTGAAGGTGGACGAAAGAATTCGCACGCACCGCCGACTCCGCTACGCGCGGTACCGGTACCAGCCGTTGCCTTCCGTCGCGAGCGATGCCGGCAAGCAGGTGCTCAGGATCCGCTACCGAGCTGCGTGCACGCGCGAGCGGACGCTTCGGGGCCTTCGAGCGCGAGTATCTGCCACACGCCGATACTGACGCGCTGGCGGGCCGCCGTCGATGCATCGGCCAGCAGCGCCTCGACACGCGGCGCGGCATCGGGCGCCTTCTGCTGCAGCGCCGCGTGATGCCGCGCGCGCGACGCCGGCTCGGATTCGTACACGTCGCAGAGGCGCACCATGCCGGCGAGCCCGGCCAGGTCGTCGTCCTTGTCGATCGCGCCCGGCTCGACGGGCGCGAGCCCCTTGCGCTCCTCCGGCGGCAGCTTGCTGCGCGCGCCTTCGTCGATCGCCGTGGCGGACGCCGGCGGCAAGCCGCCGATCGCCGCGACGATCCGGCTGCCCGCGGCGATCATGTCGCCCTGGCACGCGATCTTCTCGGTGGCCGCGACGTTCGAGCAGAACGATACCGATGTCCGGTACACGTCGTTGCTCATGCGCGGCACTTCGTCCGTGCCCGCCTGCGCGAGGCCTGCGCCGGCCAGCACGAGCGCCACGGGAATCAGGGTGCGGAAAGCTCTCGTCTCGTTCATTGTTGTCGTCTGTGGGTTGTCATGGCGGGCATACTCACCGGGCCGCACGGTGGCGGCCCTTGTGACACCGGGCCCTCGTCCAGCGCCACGCGCTTCACTTCATCGACGCCGCCTCCGATCCGCCGGGCGACAGCGCCGCGTTGTCCTGCTCCCGCCACGTGCGGCGCGACGCCATGATCGCGCTCACCGCCGAGCGCGCGACCTTCCACCACGCAAACGGCCGCGGATCGGCGAGCATGCTGAGCGCGCGTGCGTAGTCGAGCGTGAGACCGGGCGTCCACGCCATCGTCACCGCACGCTTGCGGATCTGCGCGGCCACCCACAGCTCGGGCGTCAGCAACAGCCGCACGAACGCGCCCCACCCGGCCCGCGCGCCCTTCAGCCGCCAAACCGCGCCGTCGAGCGCGGCTTCGAGCGCGTTCGACACGGTGCTCGAGCAGTTGCGGTACGTGAGGTTGTACGTCACGTTCTGCCGGTACGACGACCAGAACGCATCGAGCTTCGCCGGATCGTAGTTGCGAATGCGCACGCGCACGGTCGACGGGCACCACGCGTTCGATTCGGTCGCATAGTCGGGCTGGAACAGGCCCGGCACGTCGTTCTTGCGCGTCGCGCGCAGGATGCGCGTGAATTCGTCCGGAGAACGATCGATTTCGACGCCGGGGTACAGGCTGATGTAGATGCCTTCCGGCGATTCCAGCGCCGCATGCCCGGTCGAGATCACGCCGTTGACGTCGACCGCCGCGATATAGCGGTCAATCACCGGATAGCGCTGCGCTTCGGCCTTCGACGTGCCGGTCGGCGTCCACACGTGCACGGTGAGCGCGTGCTCGCCGTCGGCCGGCGGGCCGTCCCATTCGGATTGCGCGAACCGCGGCTGCTCGCGCGGATCGTCGAGATCGGGCACGAGCGCCGGCGCGGGCGACGTCGCGAACGCGGGATTGCGCGTCAGCCGCCGCACGCGCGCGGCGAGGCTCAGCATATGCATCCCGCCGAACATCAGCAGCAGGCCGAGGCAGTACGGTACGGTGCCCGCGTAATGCGTCGGGTACGGCTGGAAGAAGAAAACCGCCAGCAGGATCTCGACGACGCCCCACGCGAACGCGACGTTCCAGCGGCGGTAGCGCACCATCCACGCGGACGTGCACTGCAGCAGCCCGTCGACCAGGAACAGCGTGCCGAAGATCATCGACAGCAGGAAGTGGCCGTGGTGATGGCCGGCGAACACGAGCCCCGCGGCCACCACGGCCACGATGCCCTTCACGTAGCGCAGGATACGCTGCCCGCCGACGCCGCTGCCGGCCACCGCGAGCGTCGCGAGCCCCTCGATCAGGAACAGCCACGCGAACAGCTCGATCGGGAAATGCAGCGCGCCGTCGAGCGCGTCGACGAAGATGCCGACGCCTGCGGCCACCCACACCCAGCCGAGTACGGTCAGCCCGCGCCAGCGGGTTCGCAGATATTCGATGCCCAGCAACAGCAACACCAGTCGTACCATCGCGCCCTCGTGTCATTTTCCGGGATACGCGCGGCCTCGCGCTCCCTTTCATGTCGACCGCGCGTCGTGCGACGCGGCGGCCGGAAGGCGGTCATCGTTGCCGGCGCGTCATGCCATCGACATGACCGATGGCGGCCGGCACGCGCCGCTCTGGCCGAATAATAAGATATGAAGGAGCCGGTTGAAAGCGCGACGGAAACGTTTTCGGCGACGCGCGGGCCGATCCGGCCGCCCGCTGCCATGGCAGATTTCCCGTTCGACAACCTGCCGCGGATACGCGAGAATCCGGCTTCCGAGGGCGAAAGCCACTGAACCGAACCGCACAGACGGGACAACAAGAAATGAGCATATCGATCACGCGCCGGCGCCTGCTGGCCGCGGGCATGGCCGCAAGCAGCCTCGCGCTGTCGGGCTGTTTCACGCCGAAGCTGTACGAGAACGACGCTTACAGCGAAAACGTATCCGCATTCATGATTACCGAAGACGGCAAGAAACTGGTCGTCCTCGGCACGCGCTACCATTACATCTTCGATCTGCCGGCCCAGTTGCGGCCGGTACTGCAGTCCGGCTACCGGAAATCGGTGCGCACGACGTTTGCCGGCTTTCATGCGAGCGGCGGCGGCGTCACCGGGCATTACCGGATCGTGCTGCCGAAAGACGCTTCGGACGACGATCGACGGGCCGCGTCCGCCGACAGCTTCGCGAGCGAGCCGGCCGGCCTCGTGCTCGAAGGCGACATCGACGGCAAGCGCTACTCGACCGAAGGCTTCGTCGAGAAGAACACGACGGCCGCGCAGCCGTTCAACCGCCCGTACTCGGTCACCATCAGGGAATCGCCGTCCGTCGTCGGCATGGGTCTGCGGATTCTCGCCACGCCGATCACCGTGGCCGCCGACGGCGTGCTCGTGCTGGGTGGCATCGTGCTCGTGCCGTTCGCGGCGATCGCGATCCAGGCGAACGGCGGCCTCCGGATCATGTAACGGCGCGCACGATACGGCCGCCACAGGAGCATCGTCATGACCGCCTCACCGCTTCATACGCCGCCGCTCGGCCCACAGCTCAAGCGCTGGCGCGCGCTGCACCGCGTCAAGCAAAGCCATGCGGCCGAACTGTTCGGCGTCGCGCAATCGACGATCTCGCGCTGGGAGGCCGGCCTCCAGCAGATGTCGCCCGCCGAGCGCGCGACGGCCGAGCGGTTGCTCGCCGCGCGCGTCGATTCGGCGGGCGACCATGCGCTCGCGCGGCTGATCGCCGGCAGCGCGGGCCGCATGCATCTCGTGTGCGATCTCACGCACCGCCTGCTCGCCAGTTCGCCGGCGCGCGCGGCCGAATTCTCGCAACCGCTGTCGATGCTGCTCGGCACCTCGCTGTGGCGCTATGCGACTCCGGAGATCGTCCGCATGGAAGCCGCGCTCGCCCCGCTCGGCTGGCATGACCGCGCGGGGCCGCCGAGCGTCGAGTTCGACACCGGCGCGAATGCGTCGCGCGTCGTGCCGATTCGCGGCAGCCGCTGCCGATGGACACGGATGACGCTGTCGGACGGTTCGGCGGTGCGGCTGGTGGAAACGCTCGACGCGCACTGACGCACCGCGCATATTTCATGCGTGGACGAATCGCGCGCGGCCGGCGTACGCTGGACGGCTCATCGCAAGGAAGCCGACCATGAACCTCGATACGATCCGCGCGCGGCTCGATTTCCTGCGCGAAGCCGAACGCCTGAAGGACGTGCTGCGCAGCGGCCACACGTCGGGCGGCCGCCCCGAAAGCACGGCCGAGCACAGCTGGCGGCTGTGCCTGATGGCGCTCGTGTTCGCCGACGCGCTACCCGGCATCGACACGTTGAAGCTGCTGAAGCTGTGCGTCGTCCACGATCTCGGCGAGGCGCTGCACGGCGACATCCCCGCGATCGAGCAGGCCGCGCACCCCGACAAGAGCGCGCACGAACGCGACGACCTGCTGACGCTGACGGCGTCGCTCGATCGCACGCGGCGCGATGAGATCGTCGCGCTATGGGACGAATACGAGGCGGCCGCGTCGCCGGAAGCACGCGCGGCGAAGGCGCTCGACAAGCTCGAAACGATCCTGCAGCACAACCAGGGCAGCAATCCGCCCGATTTCGACTACGCATTCAATCTCGGCTACGGCCGGCGCTATACCGACGCTGCGCCGCTGTTCAGCGCGATCCGCGAGATCGTCGACGCCGATACGCAGCGCAGGATCGACGCCGCGGGCGGGCAGCACGCGTAAGCTCGCCGGTTCGGGCACGCCGCGCGGCGGTAACGCGGGCCTCCCCCGCCGGCGTCACGGTTGGCAACCATGCTGCAGCCCGGCCCCCGCTCCGGCACGGCATTCGCACAATTCAGCACAAATTCCACACGATTTGTCGCGAAATCCTCGCTTACCATGAGCGCCTGATTCGACCCGGCACGCCCGCGCGATGCGTATGCGGATGCCGTCGCGGGCGACATGCCCGGCATGCGACGCCGACCGCATCGTCCCGCTCGGCGGCACGCATCGCCGGCGCCGCCTCATCCTCGCAGCGTTCTCATGATCCAGAAGACCCATCGCCGCCGGCGCATCGTGCTGGCCACCCTCGCCGTCGTCGCGATCGCCGCCGGCGTGACGCTGAAGGCCTGCGCGCCCGACAAGCATCCGCAGTACCTGTCCGCGCCCGTCACGCGCGGCGATCTCGAGAACGCGGTGCTCGCGACCGGCGCGCTGCAGGCATACCGGCAGGTCGACGTCGGCGCGCAGGTGTCGGGGCAGTTGAAGACGCTGAAGGTCAAGCTCGGCGACAAGGTCACGAAGGGCCAGTGGCTCGCCGAGATCGATCCCGTGATCTCGGAAAACGCGCTGCGCCAGGCGCGCGCCAGCGAAGAAAGCCTGCGCGCGCAGCAGCAATCGGCGGCCGCGCAACTGACGCAAGCCGAACTCGCGTTCCGCCGCCAGCAGGCGATGCTGCCCGACGACGCGACGTCGCGCGAATCGTTCGAGGCCGCAAAGGCGACGCTCGACGTGCAGCGAGCGACCCTCGCGTCGCTCGCCGCGCAGATCCGTTCGGCCCGCATCCAGATCGAGACCGCGCAGGCCAACCTCGGCTACACGCGCATCGTCGCGCCGATCGACGGCGAGGTCGTCGCGATCGTCACGCAGGAAGGCCAGACCGTGATCGCGCAGCAGCAGGCGCCGGTGATCCTGAAGCTCGCGAATCTCGACACGATGACCGTGAAGGCGCAGGTGTCGGAAGCCGACGTGATTCGCGTGAGCGCCGGCCAGATCGCCTATTTCACGAGCCTCGGAGAACCGGACAAGCGTCATTACGGCAAACTGCGCGCGATCGAACCGGCGCCGCAGAACTACGCCGACGCACAAAGCCCGCTCGGCGGAGGCGGCGCGAAGCCGAATGCCGCGGTGTTCTACAACGCGCTGTTCGACGTGCCGAATCCCGAGCACCGGCTGCGTATCGCGATGACCGCGCAGGTCAACATCGTGCTCGGCAACGCACGCAACGCGCTCAGCATTCCGGCCGCCGCGCTCGGCGAGAAGCGCAAGGACGGCACCTATGCGGTACGCGTGCTGCGCGCCGACGGCAGCACGGAAACGCGGCATGTCCGCATCGGCATCAACAACAACGTGCGCGTCGAAGTGCTGGCCGGCCTGAAGGACGGCGAGCGCGTGGTGATCGGCGAAGCATCGGCGGACGAGCACGTACCGCTGTCGGACGCGTTGTGATGATGAGCCAGCCCCTGCTGAAACTCTCGGCCGTCACGCGACGCTTTCCCGCCGGCGACAAGGACGTCGTCGTCCTGAACAACGTGAGCCTGTCGATCGACGCGGGCGAGATCGTCGCGATCGTCGGCGCGTCGGGCTCGGGCAAGTCGACGCTGATGAACATCCTCGGCTGCCTCGATCATCCGAGCGAAGGGATCTATACGGTCGGCGGGCGCGACACGCACATGCTCGACAGCGACGAGCTCGCGCAGCTGCGGCGCGAGCACTTCGGCTTCGTGTTCCAGCGCTATCACCTGCTGCCGCACGTCGACGCGGTCGCGAACCTCGAAATGCCCGCGATCTACGCGGGCACCACGCGCGCGGCGCGGCACGCACGCGCACGCGAACTGCTCGCACGCCTCGGGCTTGCGGATCGTGCGCATCATCGGCCGGGGCAACTGTCCGGCGGCCAGCAGCAGCGCGTGAGCATTGCGCGCGCGCTGATGAACGGCGGCCAGGTGATCCTCGCCGACGAACCGACCGGCGCGCTCGACACGAAGAGCGGCCAGGACGTGATCCGCATCCTGCACGAGCTGAACGCGCTCGGCCATACGATCGTGATCGTCACGCACGACAAGGCCGTCGCGCGCCATGCGCGGCGCATCATCGAGATCAGCGACGGCGAGATCGTCGCCGACCGGCCGAATCGTCAGTACGCGGAAGCACTCGCGGAATCCGGCATCGAGACGACCGATGCCACCGCAACCGCCGTGGCAGCCGGCACGCCGACAGCAACCGATGGTCACGATGAACCACCGCCCGCCGGTGCCGATACCGATACCGGCCCGCGCGCCCCGCGCTTCGCGGCCGGCACCGGCCGTTTCGCCGAGGCGTGCCGGATGGCGTGGATCGCGCTCGTGTCGCACCGGCTGCGCACGCTGCTGACGATGCTCGGCATCGTCATCGGCATCACGTCGGTCGTGTCGATCGTCGCGGTCGGCGAAGGCGCGAAGCGCTACATGCTCGACGAGATCGGCAGCATCGGCACCAATACGATCAGCCTCTATCCGGGCAGCGACTGGGGCGACAGCCGCGCGGACACGATCCAGACGCTCGTGCCGGCCGATGTCGTCGCGCTCGCCGAGCAGCCGTACGTCGACAGCGCGACGCCCGAAACGTCGCGCACGCTGCTGCTGCGCTACCGCAACATCGACGTCCATGCGCTCGTGAGCGGCGTCGGCGACAGCTACTTCCAGACGCGCGGGATGCGTTTCGCGCTCGGCGTGGCGTTCGACGACGATGCAGTGCGCCGCCAGGCGCAGGTCGCCGTGATCGACCAGAACACGCGCCGCAAGCTGTTCGGCGCGACGCGCAACCCGGTCGGCGACGTGATCCTCGTCGACAACGTGCCGTGCGTCGTGATCGGTGTGACCGCCGACAAGAAAAGCGCGTTCGGCAGCGTGAAAAGCCTGAACGTGTGGATGCCGTACACGACTGCGAGCGGACGCCTGTTCGGCCAGCGCTATCTCGACAGCATCACCGTGCGCATACGCGACGGGCAGCCGAGCGCCGCGGCCGAGAAAAGCCTCGAGAAGCTGATGATCCAGCGCCACGGCCGCAAGGACTTCTTCACGTACAACATGGACAGCGTGGTCAAGACCGTCGAGAAGACCGGCCAGTCGCTGACGCTGCTGCTGTCGCTGATCGCCGTGATCTCGCTCGTCGTCGGCGGGATCGGCGTGATGAACATCATGCTGGTGTCGGTCACCGAGCGCACGCGCGAGATCGGCATCCGGATGGCGGTCGGCGCGCGCCAGTCGGACATCCTGCAGCAGTTCCTCGTCGAAGCCGTGCTCGTCTGCCTGCTCGGCGGCACGATCGGCATCGCGCTGTCGTTCGGGCTCGGCGCGCTGTTCTCGATGTTCGTCACGCAGTGGAAGATGGTGTTCTCGGCCGGCGCGATCGTGACCGCGTTCGTGTGCTCGACGCTCACCGGTGTGATTTTCGGGTTCATGCCCGCGCGCAACGCGTCGCGGCTCGATCCGATCGATGCGCTCGCGCGCGACTGACGAAACATGGCCATCACACATTCCTCCCCGCTTCACCGTCTCGGCGCATTCGCGTGCGCGGCCGCGCTGCTCGCCGGCTGCGCGGGCGCACGCCACGATCCGCTGCCGGCCGTCGCGATGCCCGCGAACTGGGCCGCGCCGGTCGCGGCCGACGCGCCGGCCACCACGCGCGACTGGTGGCGCAGCTTCGGCGATCCGCAACTCGACACGCTGATCGACGACGCGCTGCGCGCCAACAACGACCTCGCGATCGCCGCGATCCGCGTGTATCGCGCGCAGTTGCAGGCCGGGCTCGCCGACACGAACCTCACACCCAACGTGACGCTCGGCGCGAACGGCGCCGTGTCGCGCACGGTCGATACGCATCAGACGAGCCGGTCGAGCGGCATCAATGGTTCGCTGAGCTATGAAATCGACCTGTGGGGGCGGCTCGCCGCGCTGCGCGACGCCGCACGCTGGGAAGCCGACGCGACGGCCGCCGATCTCGAAGCCGCGCGGCTGTCGCTGATCGGCACGACCGCGTCGCTGTACTGGCAGCTCGGCTATCTGAACCGGCAGATCGCGCTCGGCGACGCTAACATCGCGTATGCAGTGCGCACGCTCGCCGTCGTCCGGTCGCGGCACACGGCCGGCGCCGTGTCCGGGCTCGATCTCGCGCAGGCCGAACAAAGCCTCGCCGCGCAACGCGCCGCGCAGACGCAGTTGCTCCAGCAGCGCACCGAGAACCGCCACGCGCTCGCGATCCTGTTCGACCGGCCGCCGCAGCAGCTCGCGGCCGAACCGTCGGCACTGCCCGACGCGGCCCCGCCGGAAGTGGCGGCCGGCCTGCCCGCGAGCCTGCTCGGCAGGCGCCCCGACTTGCGTGCAGCGGAATTCCGGCTGCGCGAATCGCTCGCGCAGGTCGATGCGACGCGCACGAGCTTCTACCCGACCTTCACGCTGACCGGCAGCGCCGGCACGTCGAGCGCGAGCCTCGAGCGCGTGCTGACGAATCCGGTCGGCACGCTCGGGCTCGGCCTCGCGCTGCCGTTCATCCAGTGGAACACGATGCAGTTGCAGATCAAGGTGTCGAAGTCGCAGTACGAGGAAGCGGTAGTCGGCTTCCGCCAGCGGCTCTACACGGCGCTCGCGGAAGTCGAGAATGCGCTGTCGGCGCGTGTGCAACTCGAGCGCGAAGCCGAACAGCGCGCGCTGTCGCTGGCCCAGGCGCAGCGTGCCGAGCGGCTGGCCGCCGCGCGCTTCGCGGCCGGCGCGACCGCCGCGCAGCCGTGGCTCGACCAGCAGCAGGTACTGAGGAACGCGCAAAGCGCCGACGAACTGACGCGCCTGAACCGGCTCAACAACCAGATGACGCTGTACCGCGCGCTCGGCGGCGGGACGTCCTGACGCGCCGGCACACGTCGCACGCCGCGCGTCGACCGCCTCACTCGCACACGGCCGCCCGGCGCCGCGCGGGCGCGAACGCCACCGCGCTCGCCGTGGCGAGCACGGCCACGCCGGCCGCGCCGTACACCATCACCCAGCCGAAGCCGTGCACGAGCGCCGCATGCAATGCAGCACCGGTCGGGTCGGCCTGCGCGAGCGCCGGCGCGATCGCGTTCAGCCCGTCGGTGCGGCCCGACGCGATCTCCTGCGCGAGCCGGCGCAGCGCGGCATCGCCGATCGCGCCGGCTGCCCCGCCCTTCAGGCTCGCGACGATCCCCGCGACCAGCACGAAGCCCATCGCCGCGATGTTCAGCGCGAGCGAGATCATCCGCGCACTCATGTCGATGCCCGACGCCATCCCGGCTCGCGAACTCGGCACCGCGCCCGTCGTCGTGTTGGTGACGGGCGTGTTCGTCAACCCGAGCCCGATGCCGGCGATCACGCAGCCGGGCAGCATCGTCAGCCAGCTCGCATGCTCGGCCGCGCTGCCGAGCCGCATCAGCGCGAAGCCGGCCGCGATCGTGAACAGGCCGCCCGGAATCACGACGCCCGGCCCGTAGCGCAACGCGAGCCGCTCGCCGAACGGCGGTGCGACCAGTGTCGGCAGCGTGTACGCGAGCAACGCGAGGCCGGCCGTCACGCTGTCGTAGCCGAGCGCGACCTGGAACCAGATCGGCAGATAGATCATGAACGGCCAGAAGCTGAAGTTCATCCCCATCGAGCCGAAGATCGCACCGGTGAACGCGCGGATCCGGAACACCTGGAAGTCGAACATCGGCCGCGCGCTGGCGCGCTCCGCGAAGACAAAACCGATCACCGCAAGCACGGTCGCGCCGAGTACGCCGAGGCCGGCCGCACTCGTCAGCCCGAGTTCCGCACTTTGCGTGATGTAGAACGCGAGGCCGAGCACCGCGAGCGACAGCGTGACGATGCCCGCGACGTCGAGCGTGCCCGCATGCGGATCGCGCGACTCCTGCACCGCGCCGCCGATCAGCACGAGCGCGACGGCCGCGAGCGGCGCATGGACGAGGAACACCCACGGCCAGCTCGCCAGCGCGACGATCGCGCCGCCGACGATCGGCCCGAAGCCGAGCCCGATGCCGAACACGATCCCCCAGATCCCGAACGCGCGGCCGCGCTCGCGGCCCTCGCGGAACTGGTGCGACAGCACGGCAATCTGGCAGATCAGCATCGCGCCGCCGCTCGCGCCCTGCAGCAGCCGGCCCGCGACGAGCACCGGCACGTTCGGCGCGAGCCCGCACAGCAGCGACGTCGCGCCGAACAGCGCGGTGCCGATCACGTACACGCGCTTGCGGCCGAACCGGTCGGCGAGCGTGCCGGCCGCCATCAGCACCGTCGTGCACGCGATCGTGTACGCGTTCATGATCCACTGCATGCCGTTGAAATCGCCATGCAGCACGTGTTCGAGCGTCGGCAGGATCACCGGCACGCTCGAGATTTCAAGGCCGAACATCAGCGACGTGAGACAGACGGCCGCGAGTGCGACCGCATTCCTGCGGGAGTCGGATAGCGTCATGCGTATTGCGCGGCGGCCCGTTGACGAGCCGCGCGCCTCCAGGTGAGTAGGATTCGCCGCGTGCGGCCGGCAACGCACGCTGGACGGGAATCGGTACTATAGTGAGAATTTCCCGCCCCATTGACGCGCATATTTCCACGAACTGGGGAATTTCAGGACTCAATCGACGCAACCAGTGATGACCGACAGACTCGACGGCGTGACGACCTTCGTCCAGGTAGTGGAATCGGGCAGCTTCGCGCTCGCGGCGGAGCGGCTCGACATGACGCGCTCGGCGGTCGGCAAGGCGATCGCGCGGCTCGAGAAGCGGCTCGGCGCGCGGCTGCTGCAGCGCACGACGCGCAGCCAGAGCCTGACCGACGACGGCCAGGCGTATTACGACCGCTGCGTGCGTGCGCTGGCGGAACTCGAGGCGGCGGAAGCCGATCTCGATTGCGGCCGCAACGAAGCGCGCGGCAAGCTGCGGCTGAGCGTGCCGCTCGCGTTCGGGCACCACTGCGTGACGCCGATCGTGCTCGATCTCGCGCGCACTTACCCGCACCTGCGGATCGACGTGTCGATCACCGACCGCTTCGTCGATCTCGTCGAGGAAGGCATCGACCTCGCGGTGCGGATCGGCACGCTGGCGGACAGCACGAGCCTCGCGGTACGCCGGCTCGGCACGCAATACGGCAGCCTCGGCGCGGCGCCGTCGTACCTGGCGCGCTACGGGGTGCCGAAAACGCTCGACGATCTGAAGCACCACCGGACGATCGCGTATTCACGCTCGGGCGTGGTTCAACCGTGGGACTTGCGCGCGCCGGACGGCACGACGGTGCGGATCGACATGCCGCACCAGCTGAGTTTCGACGACGTGCAGGCGATCGCGGCGGCCGGTGCGTCGGGGTTCGGGATCGCATGGGTGCCGAGCTGGCTGCTCGACCATTACGTGAAGCGCGGCGAGATGGTCGTCGTGCTCGATCGTTGCTTCGTCTGCGAAGGCGACATTCACGCGATCTGGCCGAAGACGCGCTACCTGCCGCGCAAGACGCGCTGCGTGATCGACGCGCTCGCACAGGCGGTTCCGCCGATGATCGAGCGCCCGGACGAAGCGCGATGAGATGAATTGAAACCGACGCGCCGCACGGCGCGTCGGGAGATCACGCCGCGCCGAGATCGGCGAGCGGATGCGCGAACAGCTTCCACGGCGACGTCAGGAAATGCCGCACGCGTTCGGCGCGCACTTCGACGAGCGACGCGGGCGCCCAGCGCGGCTTGCGATCCTTGTCGACGAGATGCGCGCGCACGCCTTCGCAGAAGTCGCCCTCCTCGATCCCGCGCGCCACGATGCCGAGTTCCATCCGAAACGATTCGGCGAGCGTCATCTGCCGGCCGCGCAGCAGCGCCTCGCGCGTCACCGAGAGCATCGTCGGCGAATGGCTCGCGAGCGCATCGAGCGTCGCCTGCAGCCATTGACGGTGCTCACGCGACAGTTCTTCACGCGCGAGATCCTGCGTGAGCGTCGCGACGATCCGCTCGACGGTCGAGCGCTTGTCGAAGTGACGGACGATCCACGGCATCTGGCTGTCGAGCGCCGCGTGCGGCACCACGTTGCACGGCGGCTCGAACACCTTGCGCAGCAGCGGCAGCGCATCGCCGTCCCACTTGACGCTTTCGATGCGCGTCTCGAACGTATCGAGCCATGCGGACGGCACGCACAGGTCCGCGAGCTTCGCGGTCAATGCATCGGCACCCGACAGCATCGCGCCGGTCAGCCCGACGTACAGCTCGAGTTCGACCGGCATGCGCGACAGGAAATGCGTCGCGCCGACGTCGGGCACGAGGCCGATGCGCGTCTCCGGCATCGCGATCCTGCTGCGCTCGGTCGCGACGCGCAGCGCCGCGCCCTGCGCGAGCCCCATGCCGCCGCCCATCGTCACGCCGTCCATCAGCGCGACCACCGGTTTCGGGAACGTGTGAATCGCGTAGTCGAGCCGGTATTCGTCGACGAAGAACGGCAGCCAGGTTTCGCGCTGCGCGACCATCCGGTGCAGCGCACGCACGTCGCCGCCCGCGCAGAAACCCTTCTCGCCCGCGCCGCGCAGCACGACCGCGACGATCTGGCTGTCGTCGCGGCAGCGCTCGAACAGCGCGGCCAGCTCGCCGATCATCGCGTACGACAGCGCGTTGAGCGCGGCCGGACGGTTCAGCGTGATCAGCGCCACGCGGTTCACGACGCGGAACAGTACCTCGGGCGCGTGCTCCGCGAACGCGTCGCGACTCGTGACCGGCGTGCTCATCGTTGCGGCTCTCCGTCGGTCTGCCACTGCGGCGCGCGCTTGCCGAGGAACGCGGCCACGCCTTCGCGCGGATCGTTCGTCTCGAACAGGTCGACGAAGCGTTCGCGCTCGACCGCGAGCGCCGCGCTGCGCGGCACGCCACGGCGCGCGAGGCCGATCAGTTCCTTGCTGTACGCGACCGCGTGCGGGCTCTGCCGCGCGACGTTGCGCGCCAGCGCCAGCGCGGCATCGCGTGCGCCGCCGCTTTCCACCACGTCCTCGACGAGGCCGATCCGCAGCGCCGTGGCCGCATCGACGCGCGCGCCGGTCAGGATGATCTTCTTCGCCCAGCCTTCGCCGACGAGCCAGGGCAGCGTCTGCGTGCCGAGCCCGCACGGCAGCAGGCCGACCGACGGCTCGGGCAGCGCCATCTGCGCATGCGTCTCGGCGATCCGCAGGTCGCATGCGAGCGCGCATTCGAGCCCGCCGCCCATCGCATAGCCGTTGATCGCGGCAATCGTCACGACGCGCGCATCGTGCAGCGCCTCGAATGCCGCACCGAAGCGCGACGCCATCTCACGCGCGATCGCGCGATCGCCGTCGGCGAACGTGTTGAGGTCGGCGCCCGCGCTGAAGAACTTCGGGCCGTCGCCGGTGATCACCAGTGCGCGCACGCGCGGGTTCGCATTCAGCTCCGCGACGGTTGCCTGCAATTGCTGCAGCCCTTGCGCGGTAAACGCGTTCGCGGGCGGACGCTTGAGCGTCGCGCACGCGATCGCGCCGTCGTCGACGTAGTCCAGTTCGATCATCATGCGTCCTTCTTCGTTGGCGGTTGATACAGGCGGATCACCGCCGAGAAATCGAGCTGGCCGTCGCCGCGGCTGCTCATTGTCTGGTACAGCTGCTGCGCGAGCGCGCCGAGATAGACGGGCTGGCGCGCCTGCTTCGCCGCGTCGTTCGCGAGGCCGAGATCCTTCAGCATCAGGTCGGTGCCGAAGCCGCCCGAGTAGCCGCGCGACGACGGCGCGGTCTCGATCACGCCCGGATACGGGTTGTAGGTGTCCGAACTCCAGCAGCGGCCCGTCGACGTGTTGACGATGCCGGCCAGCACCTTCGGGTCGATGCCGAGCGCGACGCCGAGCGACATCGCCTCGGACACGGCCGCCATCGAAATGCCCAGCACGAGGTTGTTGCAGACCTTCGCGACCTGCCCCATGCCCGTCGCGCCGCAATGGACGATGTTCTTGCCCATGCCGGCGAGCACCGGCTTCACGCGCTCGAAATCCGCGTCGCTGCCGCCGACCATGAAGGTCAGCGTGCCGGCCGCCGCGCCGCCGGTGCCACCCGACACCGGCGCATCGACGAACGCGCCGCCGTGCTCGCGCACCAGCGCGCCGAACGCCTGCGCGCTCGCCGGATCGATCGTGCTCGAATCGATCACCGTCGCGCCGGCGCCGAGGCCGGCCAGCACGCCGTTCTCGCCGGACAGCACCGAGCGCACGTGCGGCGCGGCCGGCAGCATCGTGATCACGAACGTCGCGCCCGACGCCGCGTCGCGCGGCGATGCGGCCACCTGCGCGCCGGCGTCCTGCAGCGCGCGCAATGCGTCGGCGCTCAGGTCGAACGCGTGCACTTCATGGCCGGCTTTCAGCAGGTTCAGCGCCATCGGCGCGCCCATGTGGCCGAGGCCGATAAATCCGATTTTCATGTTGATTTCCTCCGTCGCTCAATGCAGCCGGATCGTCGTGTTCACCGGGCCGGCCGTCGTGTCGTCGTCGAACCAGCGCGCGGTGACCGTCTTGGTCTGCGTGTAGAACTGCACGACCTGCTTGCCGTACGGGCCGAGATCGCCGAGCTTCGAGCCGCGCGAGCCGGTGAAGCTGAAGAACGGCACCGGCACCGGGATCGGGATGTTGATGCCGACCTGGCCGATGTCGATCTCGCTCTGGAACCTGCGGGCCGCCGCGCCGCTCTGCGTGAACAGACCGACGCCGTTGCCGAACGGGTTCGCGTTGACGAGCGCGATCGCTTCGTCGAGCGTGCCGACTTCCATCACGACCAGCACGGGGCCGAAGATTTCATGCGTGTAGACCGACATGTCGGTCGTCACGCCCGAGAAGATCGTCGGGCCGATGAAGTTGCCGTGTTCGTAGCCGTCCACCTTCACGCCGCGGCCGTCGAGTTCGAGCTTCGCGCCTTCCTTCACGCCCGCTTCGACCAGCGACAGGATGCGTTCCTTCGCGGCCTTCGACACGACCGGCCCGACGTCCGTGCCGGCTTCCGCGCCCGCATTGACCTTCAGCGCCTTCGCCTTCGCGACGAGGTCCGGCAGCCAGTCGCGCGCCTTGCCGACCAGTACCGCGACCGAGGTCGCCATGCAGCGCTGGCCGGCTGCACCGAAGCCCGCGCCGACGAGCGCGTTGATCGCCTGCTCGCGGTTCGCGTCGGGCAAGACGATCGCATGGTTCTTCGCGCCCATCATCGACTGCACGCGCTTGCCGTGCGCGCTGCCGAGGTTGTACACGTGCGTGCCGACCGCCGTCGAGCCGACGAACGAGATCGCCTTCACGAGCGGATGCGTGCAGATCGCATCGACGACTTCCTTGCCGCCGTGCACGACGTTCAGCACGCCTTTCGGTACGCCGGCCTCGATCGCGAGTGCGACGAGTTCCATCGTCGACATCGGATCCTGTTCCGACGGCTTCAGCACGAACGTGTTGCCGCACACGATCGCCATCGGGAACATCCACAGCGGAATCATCGCGGGGAAGTTGAACGGCGTGATGCCCGCGCATACGCCGAGCGGCTGGCGCAGCGTGTAGGTATCGACGCCGCCCGCGACGTTCTCCGCGAATTCGCCGAGCTGCAGCGTGCCGACCGAGCACGCATGCTCGACGACTTCGAGGCCGCGGAAGATGTCGCCTTCGGCGTCGGGGATCGTCTTGCCCTGCTCGGCCGTCAGCGTCTTCGCGATGCGCTGCAGGTTCGTGCGCACGAGATCCTGGAACTTCAGCATGATGCGCATGCGCGCGGAAATCGGCGTGTTCTTCCACGTCGCATACGCGGTATGCGCGGCCTGCACGGCCGCGTCGACTTCCGCGACGGTCGCGAACGGCACGCGCGCGAGCACCTGCTGCGTCGCCGGGTTGACGATGTCGCGCCACTCTTTCGTGGCGGACTCGACGAAGGCGCCGTCGATCAGCAGCTTGACCGTCGGCACGTCTTGCCCCGTACGGGGCGTCGGATTCGCGTTCATCAGCGTTCTCTCCTTGCAGTGGGCCGCGGCGTAGCGTCATGCCGCCGTGCGACCGGTTCAGTTCGGCTGCGGGCGGCCGCCGCGACATGCGGCGCGCGCGGCCCGCGGTCACGTCATTTCAGTTCGGCAGCAAAATCCTCTTCCCAGTACTCGCCCGGCATGCGCGCGCTCGCGTCGTCGCCGCGCTCGATCTCGCGGCGGCGCAGCTCGACGCGGCGGATCTTCCCCGAAATCGTCTTCGGCAGCTCCGCGAACTGCAGGCGGCGGATGCGCTTGTACGGCGCGAGCTTCTCGCGCGAGAAACGGAAGATCTCCAGCGCGAGTTCGGGGCTTTCCTCGTAGCCCTGCCGCAGCGTGACGAAGGTCTTCGGCACCGACAGCCGCACGGGGTCGGGGCTCGGCACGACGGCCGCCTCGGCGATCGCCGGATGTTCGATCAGCACGCTCTCGAGTTCGAACGGGCTCAGCCGGTAGTCGGACGACTTGAACACGTCGTCCGCGCGGCCGATGTACACGTAGTAGCCGTCGTCGCCGCGCATCGCGATGTCCGACGTGCGGTAGTGGCCGTCGCGCATCGCGTAGGCCGTCGCGTCGGGATTGTTCGCGTAGCCGGTCATCAGCCCGACCGGGCGCGTGTCGCCAGCGCCGATCGGCAGCGCGACTTCGCCTTCGGCCACCGGTGCGCCGTCCGGATCGAGCAGCGCGATCCGGTAGCCGGGCAGCGGCCGGCCCATCGAGCCCGCGACGACCGGCTGGCCCGGCGAGTTGCCGATCAGGCAGGTCGTCTCGGTCTGGCCGTAGCCGTCGCGAATCGAAATATTCCACGCCTTCTTCACGCGCTCGATGATCTCGGGATTCAGCGGCTCGCCCGCGCCGACGATCTCGCGCAGCTTCACGTCGAACGACGCGAGCGGCTGCTGCACGAGCATGCGCCACACGGTCGGCGGCGCGCACAGCGTCGTCACCCGGTATTTGACGAGCGCATCGAGCACGACCTTCGGCTCGAAGCGCGCGTAGTTGAAGGCGAACACGCAGGCCTGCGCATTCCACGGCGCGAAGAAACAGCTCCATGCATGCTTCGCCCAGCCCGGCGAGCTGATGTTCCAGTGGATGTCGCCCGGCTGCAGGCCGACCCAGTACATCGTCGACAGATGACCGACCGGGTAGGTGCGGTGCGTGTGCTCGACGAGCTTCGGCTTCGACGTCGTGCCCGACGTGAAGTACAGCAGCATCGGATCGTTGGCGTGCGTGACGGCGTCCGGCTCGAATGCGGCGCTCGCCGCGTAGCCGTCGTTCATCGCGAGCCAGCCCGCGCGCGGCGCGCCGGCGACGATCTTCTGCGCAAGGCCGAGGTCGGGTTGTTCGAATTTCGCGGTTTCGTTCTCATCGACGATCACGTATTTCGCGCCGCCGATCTGCACGCGGTCGCGCACGTCGTCGGGTGACAGCTGCGTGGTGGCAGGCAGCACGATCGCGCCGAGCTTCATCGCGGCGAGCATCGCGTCCCACAGCTCGACACGGTTCGGCAGCATCAGCAGGATGCGGTCGCCGCGCGCGACGCCGATCGAGCGCAGCCAGTTCGCGATCCGCGACGAACGCTCGGACATCTGCGCGAACGAATACGGATCGCCCGTGCCGGTCGCCGCGTCGACGATCCACAGCGCGGGCTGGTCGTTGCCGCGCGCCATCGGGTCGAAGTAGTCGAGCGCCCAGTTGAACGCATCGAGCACCGGCCATTCGAAATCGCGGTACGCGGTTTCGTAGTCGGTGCGATGGCGCAGCAGAAAGTCGCGTGCGTTCAGGAATGCCTGTACCGTCATGTGTCGTCTCCGTCCAGTCTCCATGCCCAGCGGTCAACCGGCGCAGGTGCTGCAGCACATGCCCGGTTCCGTGTTGCACGGCGCACGGTCACGCCGTTGCGTGCCGCGTTCACCGCGCTGCCCTCGTGCCCTGCCTGACGTTTCAAACGGTGCGACCGGCGCGCGTCAAAGCTGCCGCGCGATCACCATCCGCTGCACTTCGCTGGTGCCTTCGTAAATCTGTGTGATGCGCGCGTCGCGATAGTGACGCTCGACTTCGTAATCGACCAGGTAGCCGTAGCCGCCGTGGATCTGGATCGCATCCGAACACACGCGCTCGGCCATCTCGGACGCGAACAGCTTCGCCTGCGACGCTTCCGACAGGCACGGCAAGCCAGCCGTGCGCAGTTTCGCCGCGTGATGCACGAGCAGGCGCGCGGCATTGATCTGCACGGCCATGTCGGCGAGCTTCTGCTGGATCGCCTGATGCTCGGCGATCGGCTTGCCGAACTGCACGCGCTCGCCCGCATAGCGGCGCGCCTTGTCGAACGCGGCGCGCGCGATGCCGAGCGCCTGCGCGGCGATGCCGATACGGCCGCCTTCGAGGTTCGACAGCGCGATCTTCAGCCCTTCGCCACGGCTGCCGAGCAGGTTTTCCTCGGGAATCGCGCAGTTCTCGAACGTGATCGGGCACGTATCCGACGCGCGGATGCCCATCTTCTTCTCGGGCTTGCCGACGATGAAGCCCGGCGTGTCGGTCGGCACCAGGAACGCGGAAATGCCGCGCTTGCCGGCTTCCGGGTCGGTCATGGCAAAAACGATCGCGACACCGGCGCGCTGGCCGTTGGTCACGAACTGCTTCGCGCCGTTCAGCACCCATTTGCCGTCGCGCAGTTCAGCACGCGTGCGCAGGTTGTTGGCCTCGGAACCGGCCTGCGGCTCGGTCAGGCAGAACGCGCCGATCACGCGGCCCGCCGCCATGTCGGCCAGCCAGCGATCCTTCTGTGCGGGCGTGCCGAAGCCGAGGATCGGCCCGCAGCCGACCGAGTTGTGCACGCTCATCATCGTCGCGCACGCGGCGTCGCCGGCGGCGACCTCTTCCATCGCCAGCGCGTAGGCCACGTAGTCCGTATACGAACCGCCCAGCTCCTGCGGCACGATCATCCCGAGCAGGCCGAGTTCGCCCAGCTGCGCGACGATCGCGTCCGGCAGGTGCGCGTCGTGGTCCCACTGCGCCGCGTTCGGCGCCAGCATCTCGGTCGCAAAGGCGCGCGCGGCGTCGCGGATCATCCGCTGGTCTTCGGTGTAAAGCTCGTCCATGGTGCTGCTGTCTCCCGCGGCCGCCGGGCGCGACCGTCCTTGCGTTTCGATGCAACAAGTGTAGGCAAGCCCGTGCGACTGTTCGATGCTCGCGTCGCTCATTTACACTGAGCGTTTTTGCCACACCGGCGGCACTGATGAAGCAGGAAGACAAGGGAACCGTCGCGATCAGCCTCGTCGCTTACAGCGTCGCACTCGCCACGCGGCGCGGCGTAGCGGCCGAGCCGCTGCTCGCGCAGGCCGGCATCGCGCCCGCGCTGCTCGAGCAGCCGCGCGCACGCGTGTCCGCGCAGCAGTACGGCGCGCTGTGGAATGCGATCGCGCGCACGATGGACGACGAGTTTTTCGGGCAGGATCGCCACCCGATGCGCAGCGGCAGCTTCATCGCGATGAGCCAGTCCGCGCTGTCCGCGCGCGATGGGCTGCACGCGATGGCGCGCGCGGTGAATTTCATGCACTGCGTGCTCGACGACCTGCACGCGGAGCTCGACGCGAACCCGCAGCGCGTGCGGCTGCGCTTCGTGCACCGCAACAATGGCGCGACGCCCGCGATGTTCACGTACGCGACCTATTTCATCATCGTGTACGGGCTCACCTGCTGGCTGATCGGGCGCCGCATTCCGCTGCTGCACGCGAGCTTCCGCTGCGACACGCCGCCCGCCGACCACGAATACCCGTCGATGTTCTGCGACGAAATGCGGTTCAACGAGCCCGATTCGTATGTCGATTTCGATCCCGAATTCGCGACGCTGCCGGTCGTGCAGAACGCGAAGACGCTGAAGACGTTCCTGCGCAACGCGCCGGCCAGCTTCATCGTCAAGTACCGCAACCCGAACGCGCTCGCGCAGCGCGTGCGCGCGGTGCTGCGCGGGATGCCGCCCGCCGCCTGGCCGGGCGCGGGCGGGATGGCCGCGCGGCTGCACGTGGCCGAGGCCACGCTGCGGCGCAAGCTGCACCAGGAAGGCCAGGCCTACCAGTCGATCAAGGACACGCTGCGGCGCGATCTCGCGTTCGAGGCGCTGGCCGACCCCGCACGCACGATCGCCGATGTCGCTGCGGCAACCGGTTTCGCGGAGCCCAGCGCGTTCTACCGCGCGTTCCGCAAATGGAGCGGGCGCAGCCCGGCCGACTATCGCGACGAAGTGCTCGCGCGCGGCGGCGGCGCGGTCTGAATCGGGCCGGCACGGCCGCGGCTTCGCGCTTTCCGCCGAAACCGCCTAATCTTTAAGCATCGGGCCCACGCCCTTTCCGCGAGCCGGACGGCACGGTCGTGCGCCGCCCGGACGCCCCGATGCGCTTTCACCGTCATGAGCCGCCGGCGCCTGCCGCGTCCGGCGGCCGCCCCCGTCATCCGCTCTCCGCGCGGGTCGCGCGCGCCGCGCTGTTCGCGGCGCTGCTCGTCGTATGCGCCGCGGTCGCCGCGCCGCCGCCCGCCGACGCACCCGCCGCGCGCCCGGTCGTCGTGATCCCCGTCAACGGCGCGATCGGCCCGGCCAGCGCCGATTTCATCGTGCGCTCGCTCGATCGCGCCGCCCGCGAGCACGCACCGCTCGCGATCCTGCAGCTCGACACGCCCGGCGGCCTCGACACGTCGATGCGGCAGATCATCAAGGCGATCCTCGGCTCGCCGGTGCCGGTCGCCGCGTTCGTCGCGCCGGGCGGCGCACGGGCCGCGAGCGCGGGCACCTACATCGTCTATGCGAGCCACTTCGCGGCGATGGCGCCCGGCACCAATCTCGGCGCGGCGTCGCCCGTGCAGTTCGGCATCGGCGGCGCCGCGCCGCCGGGCGGAAACCCGGCGGCACCACGGCCCACCGGCGCAGCGGGCGCATCCGGCGCGTCGGATGCGTCCGCCGCAACCGCGCTGCCGACCGATACGCAATCGACCGAAATCCGCAAGGCGATGCAGGACGCCTCCGCCTATATCCGCGGCCTCGCGCAGCTGCGCGGACGCAATGTCGAATGGGCCGAACGCGCGGTACGCGAAGCCGTCAGCCTGTCGGCCAGCGAAGCGCGCGCGCAGCACGTGGTCGACCTGATCGCGCAGGATCCGGCCGACCTCGCGCGCCAGCTCGACGGCCATGGCGCGACGACCACCGCCGGCACGGTGCGGCTCGCGACCGCGCATGCGCCGCTCGTCGTGCTCGCGCCCGACTGGCGCAGCCGCTTTCTCGCGATCATCGCCGATCCGAACGTCGCGCTGATCCTGCTGACGATCGGCATCTACGGCCTCTTCTTCGAATTCGCGAACCCCGGTTTCGTGCTGCCGGGCGTCGCCGGCACGATCTGCCTGCTGGTCGGGCTGTTCGCGATGCAGTTGCTGCCGATCAGCTATGCGGGCCTCGGCCTCGTGCTGCTCGGGCTCGGCTGCCTCGTCGCCGAGGCGTTCCTGCCGACCTTCGGCGTGCTCGGTTTCGGCGGGATCGTGTCGTTCACGATCGGCGCGCTGATGCTGATCGACACCGACGTGCCCGGCTACGGGATTCCGTGGCCCGTGATCGCGAGCCTCGCGCTCGGCGGCGGGCTGCTCGTCGCGGGCGTGTCGAGCGTCGCGCTGCGCGCGCGGCGCCGGCCGGTCGTGACGGGCGCCGAGGCGATGCTCGGCAGCATCGGCGAAGTGCTCGATGACGGCCTCCATCCGGACCAGCCGCATGGCGCGGCCGGCGCCGCCCCGTCGGCCGCCGGCTGGGCGCTCGTGCATGGCGAGCGCTGGCGCGTGGCGAGCAGCGCGCCGCTGGCCGCCGGCTGCCGCGTGCGCGTCACCGGCCGCCAGGGGCTGACGCTGACCGTCGCGCCGCTCTACGACATGCCGATACCGCAGCCAACCCAGGGAGAACCTTCATGATCGGTTACACGTTCGGCTTCAGCAGCGTCCTGATCGTCTTCGTCGTGGTGCTCGTCGCGTCGTCGATCCGCATCTTCCGCGAGTACGAACGCGGCGTCGTGTTCATGCTCGGCCGGTTCTGGAAAGTGAAGGGGCCGGGGCTCGTGCTGATCATCCCGATCGTCCAGCAGGTCGTGCGGATCGACCTGCGCACCGTCGTGTTCGACGTGCCCGCGCAGGACGTGATCACGCGCGACAACGTGTCGGTGAAGGTCAATGCGGTCGTGTATTTCCGCGTCGTCGACCCGGAGAAGGCCGTGATCCAGGTCGCGCGGTTCTTCGAGGCGACGAGCCAGCTCGCGCAGACGACGCTGCGCGCCGTGCTCGGCAAGCACGAACTCGATGCGCTGCTCGCCGAGCGCGAGCAACTGAACGCGGATATCCAGAAGACGCTCGACGCGCAGACCGATGCGTGGGGGATCAAGGTGTCGACGGTCGAGATCAAGCACGTCGACCTGAACGAGACGATGATCCGCGCGATCGCGCGGCAGGCCGAAGCCGAACGCGAGCGGCGCGCGAAGGTGATTCACGCGGAAGGCGAACTGCAGGCGTCGGAGAAACTGCTGCAGGCCGCGCAGCGCCTCGCGTTGCAACCGCAGGCGATGCAGCTGCGCTATCTGCAGACGCTGACGACGATCGCCGCGGACAAGAACTCGACGATCGTGTTTCCGCTGCCGGTCGATCTGCTGGGGGCGTTGCTGGATCGGCTGGGCCCGCCGCGCGAGCGTTGACACGCACGTGTGGCGGCCCGCACGACGCCGCAGCGGCCGACGCAGATACAGATGCCGATGGGCGCGGAGCTGCGACGGCCGGGCGGCCGGTTGCCCGCCGCCCGGCCCGCGTCAGGCCAGCAGCTTGCGCTCGGCCTTGCCGTACTTGATCGACTTCTCGTCGGGGATCATCAGCCCCGTGTGCTCGTCGCGGCCCTGCAGCAGGAAGCGCGCGTCCGGGTTGCCGATCTGCTCGGCCGCGAGCTTGCTGTCCGCGCCGATCTCGCCCTTCTTCATCCGGTTGACGATCACGCCGGCCGCGGTGTCCTTGAAATCGCGCAGCATCCACGCGTCGCCGTCGCTGTCGCCGAACACCAGCAGCGGGCCGTAGCCCTTCTTCGACGCGAGGACGTTGCGGATGCCCACCGTCTTGCCGGGCCCCCAGTTGAAATGCCAGCCGGCCGGATAGGTGCTCGTGTACTTGCCGTCCTGCATGTCGAGACGCAGGCCGATCACATTCTCTGGCGCCACGCCGTAGCCATAGTTCGGATTGCCGGCGAACACGCGCACGACGTCGTCGAGCGACGCGGTGCTCACGTACACGTCGATGCCGTTCGCACGCAGCGTATGCATCACCGCGCGGATTTCCTCGTGAATGCGGATGCCGTGGAAATGCGTATCGGCCACCACGCCGGCCTTGCCCGGCAGCGCCTTCGGGCTTTCGTAGCGGACCTTGCGCAGCGCGTCGCCGATCCCGTAGTTGTTCGACGCTTCCGCCATCGCCTGCAGCTCGGCGGTCGTCATGTTCTTGTAGAAGTAGATGATCCACTTGTAGCCGACTTCGAGCGGATGCGTGTCGCAGATCGCGTCGTACATGAAGTACAGCTTCGCGCGAAAATCCTTGAACTGGTCGGTCTCGCGAATCTCGTCGAGGCTCTTGTCGCCGCCGAAGCCCTTGTAGTTCGCATGGAGCCAGCGGTAGTCGGACTCGACGTCGGCGGCGAGGTCCTCCATCGTCACCGGCTTGCCGTCGATCGTCGTGTAGTCCTTCATGAACGCGCCCTTCGGCACGTCCTTCCACATCACGGCGACGAACTCGTCCGGCGTCAGCTTGTACTGCAGATGGTTGATCTGGTACATCAGCAACGCCTCTTCGCAGTCGTTCATGATGCACGTGTTGTCCCAGTCGAACACCGCATACGGGCGGCGCTTTCCGTCGTAGCGCGCGCTCGCGACGCCATGCTGGTCGAGCACCGCCTGCAGGCGCACGGCGTTGAACGGCGACCAGCGGCCCGGGTCCAGCGCGTCCGGCGCGGTTGTGCTCTTCGCGCCGGCCAGGCCGGCCTTGAGCATCAGCGGCGTCGCGGCAGTCGCCGCGGCAAGGGTGTTCATGAACTGGCGGCGTTGCATGGTCTCTCCGTTGAAATGTCGAATCGGCTTCGGTCGCTGCCCCGCACGACGCGCGGCACATCGGCCCCGCGACGCCGCAAAGGCTTCGAATCGGGGCGGATGATGTGACGAAATTATTTCGGCAATTTGACAGCGTCGCGCTGCGACACGACGAAGAGTTGATCCGGCACGACATCCGGGGTCCGCGCCAGGCCTCGCGTGGCGCTCGCCGGCCGGCTCCCCCGGCTCGAGACGCGTGCGCAGCAGCAGCAACGGCCATCCGGCCCCCACTGCCGGAAACCTAGAGCGTCCCCTCCATTTCGGCCCTTCATTAGGAGAAATCCTCACCTCCGGGGGCTGGCGCACGACGTCGAACCGGCTATGATTGTTACATCATTCAATGGCACATTAAATGCTGACTGAATAATCCACCCCAGGATCGCCGGTGGATGCATTCCGGATCAGCGCCCGCCTTGCACCGGACCCGCGCCGCGCCGAGACGCAAACGCGGGCCGACACATGGAGACGCATCATGCCCGACCACCATCCGCTGCCGGAAGTCCACCTCGACGAATTGCCGCAATTCCGCGCGGTCCAGCAACTGGCGTACCGCTGCGTCGAAACCGTCGGCGCGATGCTCTACCCCGGCATCACCGAGAAGGAAGCCGCGCGCCTCCTGACTGAATGGCTGCAGGACAACGGCGTGCACGACTGGCTGCACAAGCCGTTCGCGTGGTTCGGCGACCGCACCGCGTTCGAAGGATTCTCGGGCCTCAAGCACATGGGCGGCTTCAATCTCGCGTTCTTCCCGGGCAACCGCCAGCTCGAAACCGACATGCCGGTGATCCTCGACGTCGCGCCGGTGCTCGACGGCATCGTCGCCGACGTCGGCTACGCGCACTGCCTCGGCCACAACCCGATCCTCGAACAGCTGCAGGACGACCTGATGGACCACCGCGAGATGATCGTGCGGCTCGTGAAGGCGCGCCGGCCGATGGCCGAGGTCGCGCAGGAAGTCGACGCGCTGTGCCGCCGCCAGGGCGTCGAGCCGCGTCACAAGGCCTATCCGTTCAAGGTGCTCGCGCATCGCGTCGCGAAGATCCACAAGCTGTCGAAGCCGCGCTTCGTCGCGCGCTTCGGGCTGAACGCGACGCGCAACCTGCTGCTCGACCAGGGCCGCGCGGCGAAGCAGCAGGGCTGGTCGCCACTGTGGTCGATCGACCGGCGCTCCGAGCATGCGCCGGTGCCGGGCTTGTGGGCCGTCGAGCCGCATCTCGGCTTCGCCGGCGTCGGCGCGAAATTCGAGGAACTGCTCGTGATCACCGACGACGACGCGTACTGGCTCGACGACGACCTGCCGCACGTGCGCCGCTGGCAGCGCCGCCAGGCCGAACGCACGCAGGCCGTCGCGACCGTGCCGGCCGCCGCCTGACGCACCCGCGCCTTCCTCCCGACTCCCTGAACGACGGACTCACGATGCAGCCTCTTTCCGACGAAGCGCCGCTGGCCCTGTTCGAATCGGTTCACAGCGAAACGGCGGTCGCCTCGGGCGACCTGACGCTCGCGGTCAGGACCTGGGGCGACCCCGCCCGCTCGCCGGTCGTGCTCGTGCACGGCTATCCCGACGACAGCAGCGTCTGGCAGCACGTCGCGCCGCTGCTCGCGCGCAAGCACTACGTGATCGCGTACGACGTGCGCGGCGCGGGCCTGTCCGGCGTGCCGAAACGCACGGCCGACTACCACCTCGCGAAACTGACCGACGACTTCATCGCGGTGATCGACGCGCTCTGCCCCGGCCGCGCGGTGCACCTGGTCGCGCACGACTGGGGCTCGATCCAGGGCTGGGAATTCGTCACCGATGCGCGTCTCGCCGGCCGCATCGCGTCGTACACGTCGTGCTCGGGGCCGTGCCTCGACCACGTCGGCTTCTGGCTGCGCGAGCGCGTGCTGCGCCCGACGCCCGCATCGCTCGCCAAGCTCGGCGGCCAGCTCGTGCGCTCGTGGTACGTGTACCTGTTCCACCTGCCGTTCATTCCCGAGCTCGGCTGGCGGCTATGGCTCGGACGCGCATGGCCGCGCCTGCTGCGCCGGCTCGAGAAGACGCCGGCCGCGCCGCGCCCGACGCAAGCCGACGACGGCGCGCGCGGCGTACGCCTCTATCGCGCGAACTTCATCCGCTGCCTGTTCGCGCCGCGCGAGCGCCATGCGCACGCGCCCGTGCAGACGATCGTGCCGCTCGGCGACAAGTACGTGAGCCCCGCGCTGTCCGAAAACCTGTCGCGCTGGGTGCCGCAGTACTACCGTCGCGAAGTCGCGGCCGGCCACTGGCTGCCGCTTGCCGATCCCGCACGCTTCGCGGAACTCGCCGGGCAACTGATCGACGCGGTCGAATCCGGCGACGAGCCGCCCGCGCTCGCGAACGCGCGCCGCCGTGCCACGAGCGGCCGCTTCAGCGGCAAGGTCGCGGTCGTCACCGGCGCGGGCAGCGGCATCGGCCGGTGCGCGGCGCTCGCGTTCGCCCGCGAAGGCGCGACGGTCGTCGCGTGCGACATCGACCTCGCGAGCGCCGAACGCACCGCGCTGCTGCTCGAACTGACCGGCGCACCGGCGCACGCGAAACGCGTCGACGTCGGGTCCGCCGACGAGATGGAAGCGCTCGCGACGTGGGTCGGCAACGCACTCGGCGGCGCGGACATCGTGATCAACAACGCCGGCATCGGCATGGCCGGCGGCATCCTCGACACGAGCGCGCGGCACTGGGAGCGCATCCTGCACGTGAACCTGTGGGGCGTGATCCACGGCTCGCGGTTGTTCGCACAGCAGATGGCCGCGCGCGGCACCGGCGGCCACATCGTCAACACCGCGTCGGCTGCCGCGTTCGGGCCGTCGCGCGACCTGCCCGCCTACGCAACGACCAAGGCCGCCGTGCTGATGCTCAGCGAATGCATGCGCGCGGAACTCGCGGAGAAAGCCATCGGCGTGACGGCCGTGTGCCCGGGTTTCGCGGAAACCGGAATCATGGCGTCGACGCAATACGCGGGCGCCAACGCCCAGGACGAAGCACGGCTGCGCAAACGCGCGACGAAGCTGTACCAGATGCGCGGCCTGAAACCCGAAACCGTCGCGCAGGCGATGGTCGACGGCGTGCTGCGCAACCGGCCCGTCGTCGCCGTCGGCGGCGAGGCGCACGCGATGCGCTTCGTCGGCCGCTTCATGCCGTGGCTCGGCCGGATGATTGCCCGCGTCAGCATGGCATCGCATTGACGGCGCATGACGCCGCACAGGGAGACAACATGACCGATACCGCCGACTATCACAAGATCAGGGCCCGGCACGTGAAGTTCGACTTCAGCGACACGCCGATTACCTGGGTGCCGAACGATCCGGGCAGCACGCACATCATCAACACGCTGAACCTGCTGTTCCCGGAAGGCGAGCTGTGGTTCTGCCGCGTGTACAACAAGGCGCTGCCGCTGATCACCGATGCGCGCCTGCGCGACGAGGCCGAAGGCTTCCTGCGCCAGGAAGCCGTGCATTCACGCTCGCACGGCGGCGTGCTGAAGCACTACTACGACCGGCACGGGATCGACACGAAGCCGTTCACGCAGAAACTCAACCGGCTGTTCACGCGCGTGCTCGGCGAGCAGCCGCTCGGGCTGAAGATCGGCCATACGCGCTTCTGGCTGCGGCAGCAGCTGGCCGTCATCGCGTCGCTCGAGCACTTCTTCGGCTATCTCGGCAACTGGGTGCTCAACGCGCACGGGCTCGACGAAGGCCGTGCCGACCCGACGATGGTCGACCTGCTGCGCTGGCACGGCGCCGAGGAAGTCGAGCACCGCACCGTCGCGTTCGACATCTACCGGCACCTGGGCGGCAACTATCCGGAGCGCTGCGTGCACATGGCGTTCGTGATCCTGCTGCTGCTCTACTACATCACGACCGGCGCGAAGTTCATGTACCGGCGCGACCCGGACGCCGGCCGCTATCCGGGCTTCGTGCGCGCGTGGTGGCAGGGTTCGCGACGCGGGCACCTGCCGTCGTTCTGGAAGGTGATCGGCGCGGCGCTGCGCTATTTCAAGCCGGGCTATACGCCGCACCACGAAGGTTCGACCGAGCAGGCGCTCGCCTACCTCGCGCGCTCGCCGGCCGCGCAGGCAGCCGCGCACGGCGGCAACTGGGGCACGACGAAGGGCGCCTGACCGCGTTTCCGGCCGGTTCGGCGGGCGGCGCCCGCCGAAATGCGTACAATCGCGGCTTCAATTTCCCGGAGGTGCCGCGATGGCCATGAAGAAAACCGATCTCGAAAAGAACAAGGCGCTCAAGCTGACGCAAGCGATGAAGCAGTCCGGCTCCGCGCGTTTCGGCAAGGGTGCCGAAGAAGCGGTCAAGCTGGACCGCCGAGCGCAGCGCAAGCTCGACCAGGAACAGGGCCTCGTGCCGTTCGCGTGCAAGCTCAACGCCGAGCTCGTCGAACAGCTGAAGGCGCGTGCGGCCACGCACCCTGAAGGGATGACCGGCCTGCTGTCCGAGCTGCTCGTGAACGGCCTCGCGCAACGCGACGCGTAACCGCCACGTATCTCGAAATTTCCGTTGACATTGCCGCGCTGCGACGACACACTCGATCGCATGCCTATGCTCAAGCCCAACGCCATCGCGCATAAAACACGAGTGAACGCCCATGCGTGGCGATCACCGGAGGCGCTTGTGCGTTAGCATCGAGATTCAGTTGCGCATGTCACAAGGCCTCGCCGGAAACGGATGAGGCCTTTTGTTTTGGTGCGCGTCATCCCGCCCGGCTCAACGGATGGAGATGACGATGGACCAAGCAAGCCGGCTGGTTGTTTGTCGCGATCGGTGCCGCACCGACGCAATCGCATTGCCGAGAGTCGAGCTGCATTTCACGGTCGCGCCGCGCAGGACGCTGGCGTGGCGTGCCCAGCATGACGCCGAGATCCGTGTGCACGATGCGACGCTGTGGATCACGCGGTTGGGCAGCGTCGACGATTACTGGATTCGAACCGGCGACGTGCTGCGCGTGCAGCGCGGCGATCGCATCTGGATCAGCACCGACGACGAGCGGCCCGCCGCAGCGTCGATCACGACTGCGTACGTGATGAGACGCGACACGTGGCTTGCGCGTGCGCTCGCGCAGCTGCGTACCCTGCTGGGCGAACGATGTCGATGACGTCCCGAGTGACGCATCATGCATCGCTGTGCACTCGATCCGCGTGCGCAGCGACCTCATGAAACGCAGCACGCGCGCGGCAACGTATCGCCCGCGCATCTCCCGAAAATTGTCGTTGACAACACCGCAGCCCGACAACAAAATCGTTCGCATGCCTACGTTCAAGCTCATCGCCGTCGCGATTCATTGCTCGATGAACATTCGAAAGAATGATTCACGGGAGGCGCTTGTGCGTTAGCAATCGAGCAATACCGCATGTCACACAAGGCCTCACCGGAAACGGATGAGGCCTTTTTGTTCTGGTGCGCGTCATCCGTCCGGCTCACTGAATGGAGAAGACGATGGACAAGGCAAGCCAGCTGTTTGACCGTCCCGATCGGCGCCGCACCGGCACGATCGCACTACCGACTGTCGTGATCCGTTTCGCGGTCGCGCCGCGCACGACGATGACCTGGCGCGCGCCGCAGGATGCGGAGCTCCGCACGCATGGCGCGGCGCTGTGGGTCACGCGCCCGCCGAGCGTCGATGATGACTGGGTGCGCCCCGGCGACGTGCTGCGCATCGCGCGCGGCGAGCGCATCTGGATCGGCACCGATGCCGACCGATCGGCTGAAGCGACGATCACGACCGCGTACGTGCGCCGCGGCGAGCGCTTCAGGCGCGCGCTTGCGCAAGTGCAACGTTTGCTCGTCGGGGTAGGGAGAAGCAGCGGATGAGCGACGTGCCGTCAAGCACGCGAGACGCGGAACGGCCGCGACCGGAAACGGACGCACCCGCGGCGCAGCACGCCGCAGGTGCGCATCGAATGCCGCGGCACGCCAGTGCGTGCCGCGAGCGATTGCGCGCCGTGCGCAACGGCCGGATGCAATGCGTGCATCAGGTGCTGGCGGCGAGACGCGGGCCCGTGCTCCGGGGAGTGGAATCAAGGTCGGGACGTTGCGCTGCCTGCGAGGTCACCCACGGATCGATGCCCTGCTTCTGCACCTCTTCGAGGAATGACACTCGTGTACGCCAGTAATCCGCTTGTAATTTCGCATCGATGACGCGCTGTTCGGCTGCGAACAGTTCCATGCGCGCCGTCACGAGCATCGACGCTGCGGTTTTTTCCGGCGTGGGGGCGTGTCGCATCGCCCAACGGCTGATCCAGTTCAACATGCTGACCTCCGTGATTTACGGACGAACCCGCATCGGGCAATCGCAATCGGCCATGCCTGACCGGCCGTGCCTGCCCAAACGCGCAACGGCCTTGACCGCCATTCACCGCCTGGCCTGCACGGACTGCGACTCCCCCGCGTCGGCAATTACCGGCCGGCGTGTGCATGCGCGGTGTATCTATCCTAGAAAGACTTGCCGGTTTATGCGATGGGGTCTTGCAATCTTTTACACAGAAACCACAGTCGCGCCCGCATCGCGAAATGACAGTTGCGGACGGGACGGCTTCGGCGCAGGATAGCCCGATACTGCACCCGCCCGGGCTGACGAATGGCCGCTGCACGCCGCTGCCGGGCATTCTTACCGGCCGCGCACGGGTGTCCGCGCGGTTTCCATCGCATGTCGTCGCGCACTCGCCACGCGCGACGCGGCCGCCATGCCGTTGCGCACGCATCGGCCGGTTTTCCGCGCCCCTCCCGCTTCCGCTTCCTTCATTTCGCCCGCTTCCGCCATTTCTGCCGGTCCGTGCCGCGCGAACCGGTAAAATGCGCGCCTTCGTCGCGCGGCCGGGCTGCCAGACCGTTCGCGCGCAGGCAACCGATCGTGCCCTCCAACTATATCGTCCGAGCTATCCGCGCTATTACAATCCGCCGATAGCCGGGCAATAGTGGCTGGTTACATTAGGCCGGCCGCGCGCTGCCTGTAAAACAATTCGGCACAACAATCAACACGATCCGACCGGAGAAACGCCTTCATGGAATCCATCAAGCGGTATTTCGGCTTCGCTGAAGCCGGCACCGACTTCCGCACCGAGATACTCGCGGGCGTCACCACGTTCCTGACGATGGCTTACATCATCTTCGTCAACCCCGCGATCCTCGGCGATGCCGGCATGCCGAAGGAATCCGTGTTCGTCGCGACCTGCCTTGTCGCGGCGCTGGCGTCGATCATCATGGGGCTGTACGCGAACTACCCGATCGCGTGCGCGCCCGGCATGGGCCTGAACGCGTATTTCGCGTACACGGTCGTCAAGGGGATGGGCTTCACGTGGCAGGCCGCGCTCGGCGCCGTGTTCATCTCCGGCTGCCTGTTCCTGCTCGTCACGCTGTTCCGCGTGCGCGAGGCGATCGTCAACGGCATTCCGAAATCGCTGCGGATCTCGATCACCGCCGGTATCGGCCTGTTCCTGGGCATCATCTCGCTGAAGACGTCGGGCGTGATCGTCGGCAACCCGGCCACGCTCGTCACGCTCGGCGACCTGCACAAGCCCACGACGGTCCTCGCGATCGTCGGCTTCTTCACGATCGTCACGCTCGACCACCTGCGCGTGCGCGGCGCGATCCTGATCGGCATCATCGGCGTCACGGTGCTGTCGTTCTTCTTCGGCGGCAACCAGTTCCACGGCGTGTTCTCCGCGCCGCCGTCGATCGATGCAACGCTGTTCAAGCTCGACATCGGCGCCGCGCTGTCGACCGGCATCATCAACGTGATCCTCGTGTTCTTCCTCGTCGAGCTGTTCGACGCGACGGGCACGCTGATGGGCGTCGCGAACCGCGCGGGCCTGCTCGTCGAGGGCAAGATGAACCGCCTGAACAAGGCGCTGCTCGCCGACAGCACGGCGATCGTCGCGGGCTCGGTGCTCGGCACGTCGTCGACCACCGCGTACATCGAAAGCGCGTCGGGCGTGCAGGCCGGCGGCCGCACCGGCGTGACGGCGATCACCGTCGCGGTGCTGTTCCTCGCGTGCCTGTTCATCGCCCCGCTCGCCGGCGTCGTGCCGGCCTACGCAACGGCGCCGGCGCTGCTGTACGTGTCGTGCCTGATGCTGCGCGAGATGGTCGAAGTACCGTGGGACGATGCGACGGAAGCCGTGCCGGCCGCGCTGACTGCACTGCTGATGCCGTTCACCTACTCGATCGCGAACGGCGTCGCATTCGGCTTCATCGCATACGGCGGCCTCAAGCTGCTGACGGGCCAGGCGCGCACGGTCAAGCCGATCGTGTGGATCATCGCGGCCGTGTTCCTGTTCCGCTTCTTCTACCTCGGCAGCGAGTAAGCGAAGCGCATCGCTGCGCGACACGATGCGAAAACGCCACCTTCGGGTGGCGTTTCTGTTTTCTCGCGATTTCTTCTGCGATCCTGATAATCGGCGTACCGGGCCGTGCGTGCGCCCGGTCGACCGGTGCCGCCCGCATACGAAAATGCCGCCCGGCTCCGCCGAACGGCATTGCGTGAAGGCAACGTCTTCGCGTGCGCCGCGCACGGTCGCGCGCGCCGCAAGACGAGCGTCGTGTCGTCAGCGCCAGTTGGCCTCGTAGAAGCGCACGTAACCGCTGCGCAGCGTCACGCACTGCGCGCGCGTCTCCGACAGCAGGCGTCGCGCAGCCGCCTCGATACGGTCGCGGTGCTGGTCGAATGCGCCGACCATGTCCTCGAAGCGCGGCGATGCCGCGCCGAAGTGGTCTTCCAGCGCCTCGGCGGTGATCTGACATTGGACGCGCTCGCCATTGACCAGTGCCGTGAATGCAAGCATCAGGTCACGCCCCGAATACTCGGGCTTCTCATTCGTGAAATGGATCTGCATGGGCGCTGCCTCGACCGGTAGAAAACGAATGACCGCGTCCGTCGTCCGCTACCGGCCGGACGAAATGTACGCGGGCTCGCCGGCGGAGGCCCCGACCGCGGAGTGTGGCGCGGTCAATGCATGCCGGTTGATTTCCACTTTAGACGGTTTCGCGCAGGAGACAAATTTTCCCGCGTGCGTCGTTCCGACGCGCCATTCGTCAGATCAGCGCGGCATCAGGCACCGTTTCGGAAACGGGCGTCAGTGCGGATCGGTGGGCCAGATGTTGAGCGCGATCGCGGCAGTCGTGACGCCCACCGCAATCGCGGCCGCCCCGTATTGCACCGCATCGGTCAGATCGAACAGCAATCCGTGGATCGCCACGGCAATGCCGCCCAGCATGATGAACGTGGCGATGGCCGCCAGCACGACTCTCAGTTCCGTCCGAACCATGATGCGTCTCCCGAACGGATGCATGTCGCGTCGCATGCATGTTGCAGTGCGGAACACGGCGCGTGCGTGCTCCATTTCCATCATTGCAGGCGGGCGCTTAAAAGCAAGGGGATTTTGTTCGCGGTCGCGCATCGCACGTGGCGCTTGTATGATGATGCGTACCCGGACGGTCGGCTGTTGCGCCGGATGGTGCACCGCGAGCGGAGACGCACTCCGCCGCCGGTTCCGATTCGGTCGGCCCAGGTTGCCCCGGGAACAGGAGACAAGTCATGCCGCAACCCTTCGTGCTGCCCGCCGCTGCGGGTCGCACCGACCTGCTCGCGCAGGCGCATGCGCGTTCGACCGCGGTCGGCCTGCGCGCGCACGAACGCCCCGATTTCGCGCCGCTGTCGCGCATCGCGCTGCGCGAACTGCTCGACACGAATCACACGCTGTTCTCCCACGCGCGCCCGGTGATGGAAGACCTCCACGCGCAGATCGCCGATACGCAAAGCCTCGTGCTGCTGACCGACGCCGACGGCGTGATCCTGCACAGCATCGGCGACGCGGACTTCATCGAGAAAGCCAACCGCGTCGCGCTGTGCACCGGCGTGTCGTGGGCCGAAGGCGCGCGCGGCACCAATGCGATCGGCACCGCGCTCGCGTCGGGCCAGGCCGTCGTCGTGCATGGGTCCGAACACTTCCTGCGCGCGAACCACATCCTCACCTGCTCGTGCGCGCCGATCGTCGATCCGTTCGGCCGCACGCTCGGCACGCTCGACGTGAGCGGCGACCCGCGCGGCTCCAGCCCGCATACGCTCGCGCTCGTACGGATGTCCGCGCAGCTGATCGAGAACCATCTGTTCGCGAACCAGTGCGGCGAAGCACTGCGGCTGCGCTTTCACGCACACGAGGATTGCGTCGACTCGCTGTTCGCCGGGCTCGTCGCGTTCGGCCCCGACGGCGGGCTGATCGCCGCGAACCGCAGCGCGCAATTCCAGCTCGGCGCGTCGTTCGACGCACTGCAGCATCAGGCCTGCGATGCGCTGTTCGGCATGCGCTTCGGCCAGCTCGCGCAGCAGGCCGCCCGCGCGCCGGGCGCCACGTTCCGCCTGACGCTGTCGACCGGCGTGCGCGTGCTCGCACGCTGCGAATTCCCGGAAGTGCAGAAGACGGCCGTGGCCGTCACGCCGCCCGCGCCGGCCGCACGCGTACGCGCGCCGGACCCCGACACCATCACGTTCGCGACGCTCGACACCGGCGACGCACGCATGGCCGCCGTGCTCGAGCGCGTCGCGAAGATTCGCGGGCGCGACCTGCCGCTGCTGATCCTCGGTCAGACGGGCACCGGCAAGGAATGGCTCGCCCGCGCACTGCACCAGGCGTCGCCGCGCGCGGACGGCCCGTTCGTCGCGGTCAACTGCGCGGCGCTGCCCGATTCGCTGATCGAGGCCGAACTGTTCGGCTATGAAGACGGCGCGTTCACGGGCGCGCGCAAGCGGGGCAGCCCCGGCAAGATCGCGCAGGCCGACGGCGGTACGCTGTTTCTCGACGAAATCGGCGACATGCCGCTCGCGCAGCAGGTGCGGCTGATGCGCGTGCTGCAGGAACGCGCGGTGATGCCGCTCGGCGGCGCACGCGCGGTGCCGGTCGACGTGCGCGTGGTCTGCGCGACCCATCGCGACCTGCGCGCGATGATCGCGGACGGTACGTTCCGCGAAGACTTGTTCTACCGGATCAACGGGCTCGCGGTCACGCTGCCGGCGCTCGCCGCGCGTACCGACCTGCCCGCGCTCGTCGACCGCATCCTGGCGCGGCTGGCACGCAGCGAACCGATGCCGCGCCGAATCGCGGCCGACGTGCTCGACGCATTCACGCGCCACCGCTGGCCCGGCAACCTGCGGCAGATGACCAACGTGCTGCGCACGGCCGGCATGCTCGCCGAAGACGAAGCCGAAATCGCGCTCGTGCATTTGCCCGACGATTTCTGGCTCGACTGCGACGACGCGCCGGCCGTGCCCGCCGCGGCTGCGCCGGCCATGCCGACCGCACCGGCCGGCACGCGCGAAGGCACGACGCTGCAAAGCCACCAGGCCGCGGTGATCGACGCCGCGCTCGCGCGGCACGGCGGCAACGTATCGGCGGCCGCGCGCGAGCTCGGCCTCGCGCGCAATACCGTGTACCGCTACCTGCGGCGGCACTGACGCCCACGGCCGGCGGAGGCTGCCGGCCGCTTCGGGTATGCTTGGCGCGTTGCCGCCGAACCGCCGCCCGCATTCGTCATGACCGACCCAGACCACCCGCCCCTCGTGCGCATCGAGCCGCTCGGCACGACCTTCGACGCCCCCGATTCGCTGACGCTGCTCGAAGCCGCCGCGTTCGCGCGCGTCTCGCTGCCGCGCTCGTGCCGCAACGGCACGTGCCGAAGCTGCCTTTGCCGGATCGTCAGCGGCAGCGTACGCTACACGATCGAATGGCCCGGCCTGAGCCGCGAGGAAAAGGCCGACGGCTATACGCTGCCGTGCGTGGCCGTCGCGACGTCGGACCTCGTGCTCGACGTGCCCGACGCGGTCATGCTCGACTAGATGCGGCGTGCGGTCGCGCGCGCCGTCCTGCAACGCCTGATCCTGCATGGAGAACGTGATGACCCAGCAAACCGACCGCATCGAGAAACACGCCCAGCTCGCGGCATCGCCCGACCGCGTCTGGGAAGCCATCAGCAATTCCGGCGAATTCGGCCAGTGGTTCGGCGTCACGTTCGACGGCCCGTTCGCGGCCGGCCAGCCGCTGTTCGGCCGTATCACGCCGACGCGCGTCGACGACGACGTCGCCAAGGCGCAGGAGCCCTATGCGGGCACTGTGTTCGAAATCGTCGTCGATCGCGTTGAACCGAAGCAACTGTTCTCGTTTCGCTGGCACCCATTCGCGATCGACCCGAACTTCGATTACGCGTCGGAGCCGATGACGCTCGTCACGTTCACGCTCGCCGCCCAGGCCGGCGGCACGCTGCTCACGGTCACCGAAGCTGGCTTCGACCAGTTGATCGAAGCGCGCCGCGCAAAGGCACGCGAGATGAACGACCACGGCTGGGCCGCGCAGATGATGCTGATCACGAAGTACCTGGCGAAGCACGCGTAGCGTGCCGCTTCGTCGCACACCGCTGCCATCCCGCGAATCGACGTGCGTGGCATAATCCGCTCCATCTTCGTCCACCCGCCGCCGCGCATCGCATGCTGAGTCGTCGCCTCCGGAAGATCGGCAGTCTGATCGGGATGCTCGCCATCCTGATGACGGCGCTCGCGCCGGCGATCTCGCAGGCGCTGACGACGCAAGGGCGTGTCGACGCGCTGCTGGCCGGCTACTGCACGGCCGCGCCGGCCGCCGGCGACCACTCGGCCGATGCGTCGACGAAGCGCCTGCAAGCCCACCTCCAGGCATGCGGCTATTGCAGCCTGCTTGCCCATTCGCCCGCGCTGCCCGCGCCCGAACTGACGTTCGCGGCCAACGTGCGCGTGATCCAGCACCGCGCGGCCACCCGCTTCGAAAGCCTGCGCCGCGCGCTGCCGCTCACGGCCGCGCAGCCGCGCGCCCCGCCGTTCACGTCCTGATCCGTTGCCATCACGCGTAATGCCGTAGCGCATCGCACGGCCCGCGCACGCCGCCCGCGTGCGTGACATGTCACGTTTCGAAGGACGCTCACCGTCATGAACATCGCCACTTTCTTTCGCGGCGCACTCGCCGCGCTCGGCTTCATCGTCATCCAGGCTGCGCACGCGCATGCCATGCCGAAAACGCAGGACCCGGCCGCCGACGCCACGCTGTCGGCCGCACCGCACGCAGTCACGATCAATTTCAGCGAAGCGCTCGAACCGGCCTTCAGCTCGATCGCCGTCACCGACAGCCACGGGCAATCGGTCGCCGACGGGAAATCGGCCGTCGACGCCGGCAACCGGAAACGGATGCAGGTCGCACTGGCCAGCCTGACGGCCGGCACGTACACGGTCGCGTGGGTCGCCGTCGCAACCGACGGCCATCGTACGCAAGGCCGCTACACGTTCACGCTGAAGTAACGCACGCGCGCGCCCTGCGTCCCGCCATAAGGAGAACAAACGATGAAACGCTCGATTCCGACCGCCCTGCTTGTTGCATTGCTCGCACTGCAAGCCCCTGCCACGTTCGCTGCACCGGCCGTGCAGGCCGCTGCGTGCTGGATCCGCGCGATGCCGGCGACGGTACCGTCGTCCGGCTACTTCACGCTGAAGAACGACGGCGACACACCCGCCACGCTGACGGGCATCGACAGCCCCGCGTACGGGATGGCGATGGTGCATGAAACGCAGACGAACGGCAGCACCGCGAAGATGGTTCATGTCGACTCGGTCGTCGTCCCCGCGCACGGCTCGGTGGTCTTCAAGCCGAAGGGCTATCACGTGATGCTGGAGGAGCCGCGCCACGCCGTCGCGCCTGGCGCGAAGGTGCCGTTCCGGCTGCGTTTCGCAGACGGCTCGACGGTGCCGGTCACCTGCGACGCGAAGCCGCCGACCTACGCCGGCCAGTAACGCGCCCCGTACCGCGAACGAAGGAGACGCACATGAAAGACCGCCTGCCGCTGGCCGACCTGATCGTCCGCTACCGGACGCCGCTGAATCTCGCCGTGCTGATCGTCTGCGGGTCGTGGGCCGCGTGGATCGCATGGATGACGCGGCCCGCCGCGATCGACACGCCGCCGTCGATCCCCGCGTACTGCATGCGCGACGCGCGCTGACGCGCCGCGCATGCGCGGTTCCGGCGGCGGCCCGCGCCATTATTGGCGTGGCATCATCGGTGCATCCCGACCGCCGGAACCGCCATTCGGAGCGACGCATGTCCATTCAGACCTGGATGCTGTTTGCCGCAGCCTATCTCGCCACGACGCTGTCGCCGGGGCCGAACGTGCTGCTCGTGATCCGCAACACGGTGCGCTACGGGTTGCACGGTACCGCCGCGACGATCGCGGGCAACCTCGTCGCACAGGGCGTGGTCGTGCTGCTCGTCGCGCTCGGCGTCGGCGCGGTGCTGGCCGCGATGCCGCCGCTGTTCGTCGCGATGAAGATCGTCGGCGCCGCGTACCTGATCGTTCTGGGTGTCCGGCAACTGCGCGGAGACCGCAAGGCTGCCGCGTCGGGCAGCGCTGCGGAAATCGCCGTGCCCGACCGCAGGAAGCTGTTCCGCGAAGCGCTGTTCGTGTCGGGCAGCAATCCGAAGACGATGATCTTCCTGTCGGCGTTCATGCCGCAGTTCATCGTGCACGACCGCCCGCTCGCGCTGCAGTTCGTCGTGATGTACGCGACGATCGCCTGTACCGTCGTGGTCGTTCACAGCGTCTATTCGGCCGGCGTGCGCCGGTTCCATCGCGGTTTCGGCATGAGCCGCGCGGTGCGTGCGCTCAAACGTGCCAGCGGGCTGCTGTTCGTCGGGCTCGGGATCAAGCTGCTGACCGCGCGGCAAGCGTAAGCGGGCGCTCGCGTCAGCGCGTGTGCGCGGCGAGCGCCGTCAGGATCTCGCCGAACGACGGACGCGCGTCGACCTCTTCACTCAGGCAGGCCGCCGCGAGCGCATCGAGGGTATCCGTGCGCGGCTCGCATCGCTCGAGCAACTCGCCGAGCAGATAGCCGAACGCGCGCACTTCAAGCCTTTCGAATCGCGCGCCGACGGTGCGGTCGTTCACGTCGTAGAGCGACGCCGCCCCGAAATCCCCGAGCAACGCGCCGCCTGCCCCGTCGTGCAGGATGTTGTGCGCATACAGGTCGCCATGCATGATGCCGCGCGCATGCAGGTGGCCCGCGACCGACGCGATGCCGTGCGCGATCCGCACTGCTTCCGCCGGCGCGAATCTCTCGTCGGCCGCATAGACGTCGCGCGTGCAGGACGTGAAGCTCGGCGGCCCGGCGAGATTCCTGAGCGCCGGATCGACCAGTTCCATCACGAGGCCGTGCGTGCCGTCCGGATGCCCGCGCACCTTGCCGATCACCGGGATCAGGTCCGGGTGGCGACCGGCATGCAGGCACGCGGCCATTTCGCAATCGGGCAGGCCGTCGCTCGTCACCGCCCCCTTGAACAGCTTGACCGCGACGGCTCGTGAAGCGTGCCCTTGCGCGTGCCACTGCGCGCGGTAGATGACGCCCGATGCACCCTCGCCCAGCTTCCGTTCACATGAAAGCGACGCCCAGTCGATCTCCGCGACGTCCGGCCCCGCGGACGCCGCGGCCTCCGGCGCCGCGCCGAACGGATTGCCGGCAGCAGCGAGCCACGCGAGGCGCGGCAGACGCAGCAGCCAGTCGGGCAACGCGTCCAGCCGGTTCGCCGACAGGCGCACCAGTTCGAGCGCGCGACATGCAGCCATCTCGGGCGGCAGCGCGCACAGCCGATTGCCCGCGAGCATGAGCTTCTGCAGCCGCGCACAGTCGCCGATGTCGGCGGGCAGCGCATCGATCGCGTTGTCGGTGAGGATCAGCCAGCGCAGCGCGCGCGGCAAAGCACCGCTCGGCACCGTGCGAATCCGGTTCGCCTTGAAGCCGATCATGTCGAGTTGCCCGCACGCGCCAAGCACGTCGGGAAACGCGGTGAAGCGGTTGCCGGACGCAAACAGGATGCGCAGGCGATGCAGCCGCGGCAGGTCGTCCGGCAGCGCGGACAGCGCATTGCCAGTCAGGTCGAGCACTTCGAGCGTGTCGGCAAGATCGAAGATCTCGCGCGGAAATTCGGTCAACCCGCATGCGAGCTTGAGTTGCCGTGCGCCCGACAGTTGTCCGGCCTGCAGTTGTTCGAGGGTGTGGGTCACGGGAGAAAACGGGTTGCGGTTGCGATGATCGTCAGACCGATCCAACGAATTCTACCGGGATCGCCGCCGCCTGCCCCGCGATCGGGTCATCCCGCGCCACAAACGCGCAACGTGACGCTAGAACTGCGCCCCTTGCAGTACCGAAGTGCCGACGTGGTGAAATTGGTAGACACGCTATCTTGAGGGAGTAGTGACCAAAGCTGTGCGAGTTCGAGTCTCGTCGTATCTCGAGCATGTTCGAATACCCGCGACGGCGCAACGCTTCGCGGGTTTTTTGTTGCCTCAGCGATCCTCACCTCAGCGCACGGCACACTTCTCGAGGCGCGCGACGTCGAACGCCCGCAACTCCGGCCGGAGTTGGCCAGTCCGCAGCCAGTCGGCAACGGCCTGCCCGAACACCGGCGCGAACTTGAGACCATGCCGCACTGGCGCGACGCCGCGATCGGCAGTTCCACGCCGCAGCTCGCCGCGAGCCGCGCCGTCATTGCCCCGGCTCCCGCACACAACAGCGGCCGAGATGCCGTCTCGTCACCAACATGGATCGCTCGGTTGTTCATTTCGTGATTACCCAAATTCGTGCCAGACGTAATCAGCATAGACACGCGGTCCAAGAAAAATCCGCCACCCAAAACACAACAGAACGACGACGGCAATGACCGCCGTAAAAACGGTCTCAAAGGTGTCCCACGTCTTGTCCGGCGACATCAGGATCAGAAACGTCCACAGGCTCATGCAACAGACCAGCTCAACCCGTGGGAACAGGTTGTACTCGTATTCAGCCTTCCACGGCACGTCCACCGTCGGCGCATCCTTGACGACGACATTGAGCGCGACGCCGTGCGCCCTGGGCAGGGCGACGAGTTGCGCACCTTGACCAAAATGCGCCATCTTCGCCGCCAGCGCCTGAAGGACCCAGCGTGCCACCGGTGCCTGCGGGCCGATTGCTGGATCAAGCGCGTGATCTTCCACCTTCAAGTCGGCGTCCCGCACCGCGCCCAGGGTCGCGTGCTGCGCCAGTCCCTTGAGGCGGCTGTACCAGAAGTGGCGGATGCGCTCACGCGGCACCTGTTCCGCACCGATCAGCAGTGCAAGCGCCTTGTCCACCTCGTCGGCATCCGCCACGATCTGACGCAACAACCACGCCTGACATTTCAGCCCCGGCTTCTCCCGCATGAGCGCGGACGAGCCGAGCAGCAGCGCAACGGCCCCCTCGGAAGCGTCCGGCTGAAGGTCTGGGCCTGCGTTGTTCAGATGCCATGTCAGGACGAGCCGATATTTTGGAGTCCTGTCCAGAATGAAAGAGCCAAATGCATGGGGCGCGTACCTTTCGTCATCGAACCAGATATCCGCAAAGCCCGGGGCCTGGTCGTTACCCAGCCACCGGATACGAGGTTTCCCGGGCAATTGCAACTGTTCCCACACTGCCTGCACGTGGAGTGACGATTCTGCATGCTCGCACTGAATCACAATATCGAACGAATCGCCGCGTGCCTCCCGGGTAAGCCGCGCCGCAAGCGGCGTCAGCAGATGTTCGATCACCGCGCGCTCACGGGACTCGCCATTGTCCCCCTCAATGCCATCGAGTCGCATGACCTTACCGGGATTTTCTGGCGGACTGCCCTCAAGCTTGAGCATGCGCTCCGCGAGATCAGGCTCCGGCACAAGCATCACGCTGTCGAGAACGGCCACGCCCGCACGGACCTTTCGTTGCCATCCTGTGAGCAGATGCCAGCGCGCCGCATTCTTGACGGCTGCCTCAAACGCGCGACTGTCGTACAGGAATGAGTAAAGCGCAAAGCTGACCGCGATCCAGAGAACGAACGGAGCAAACAGCGCGGTTCGCACGAAGTCCTCTGACGCCATGGGTTTTCCGTGCGGCCACGTCGCGACAGTGCCCGCAAGAAACACGCATTCGATCAAGAGAAACAGGGCGACATAGAGCCAGACGGGCGGGGGGTCGCCCGCCGACCACTCGCCACCAATAGGCGGGGTCCAGCGAAATTTCATCGTGTCTCCATCCACAGCGCGTTATTCAACGGTCCAGTCGCGCTGCGAGGCGATCAGCCGGGGCGGCGGATTGCAGGCGCACCGGCACAGGTCATTCTCCAGCGCGTGCTGCTTGCCGCTGAGATCGTCATCCAGCGGCCTCGGACCATCAGGTTCGATATGTCCGATGGTATTGCACGCGGGGCATCGAACCCGCGCCCCCAAGTAGCTCATCTTGCGGTCATCTAGACCGATGTCATCGAGGCCATCGAGCACGCCCCCGTTGGCCGTGCTCCGGTCATGCTGGAATATGCAGGCACGTTCGGTCATGTCACGCCCCGACCCATTCCCAGTCGGCGTCATCGCCAGCACCCTTCACGGCCGGCATCGTCTGTCCATGCCGAATTGTGACGATGCCCGCCAGATCGTAGTGAAGCGAATCCCAGCCCTTGCGCAGGCGCGGAAGCCACCGGCCACTACGCGGGCATGCCATCCCTGGCTTGCAGAACTGTCGGGTCTCTTCGATGGTGTCGAACGAATACTGCTTGACCGGCGTCGGCGCGCTACCTTCCCACAGCCACTGCACCGGGCCGTCAAGCTCGACGCCATCGGCAGAGGCCATCAGCATCTTCACAGTGTCGGTGGTCGCAATGTCGCCAGCCTTGAACGGCCTGAGCTGAAGACTGCGATAGGCACTGGAGGTCAGACGCACGGCGCGGTACAGACCATCCTCCACGAACGTCTCGCCTGGCTGCACCGGCTGGGATGACATGGTGGCCCGGTACGTAGCCTCCCACTGCTCACGCTCCTGCGGGGTCGAGGGATAGTCCTGGTCGAACGTCACATTGCTTTTATTTGGCTTAAAGTCTACTTGTGATGAAAGACCCCAACCGTAACCATCGTACTCGATTCTCATAAAAACAACCCCTGAAAATTCGTACCTACCCTTTTCAGCCTTGTAATCTGGCGTCGTCTCGAATTTCAGGATCTTCCCCTCCCCCGGATTTAAAGTGACGACACCTCCTGGAAATTCATTACTATTAATTATTCTTTTCCCGCCCAACCCAAACGACCACGATCCGCGAATTTCTTCAACCTTACTATCTTGATTAATTTTACCAACAGCACCGACTCCCAATCGCCCCCCAACAGATGTCCCATCCCATTGATCCGGTGTCTTAAATTTAATCCATCGACTTCCTGAATTTATGAACTCAACCGATACAACATAATTACCGTCTTTGCGATCAACGCTCACGGTCTTAAAATCTAGCTTGACGATCTTTCGGCCGTCAGTACGCGCCTGTTCGGATAACCTGACAGGTGCATCAAAAACCTGATGCCTGAAACTCTCTGGAATCAGACGCAACGAGCCTGATCTCTGCACGACTTTGCCTTCATCCAAGCAGGCAACGCCGAACGTTGCAGCAGGATCATGAGTTTCTGGCCCGCCAGTCTGGATATCCTTGTCACACAAGGATTGAGCCACGTTTTTCAGTTCTTGCACATCACTATTTTTCAGACTGAGAACAAAAACACCGACACCCGCCTGGGTTTCATCGTTGATCGTGTCGCCTTTGGCGAAGTAAAATTTTCCTTCGCCATCGAAACTCATTTTCCTAGAGCCGTATTCAAGGCCACCTGACTGCGAAATAGAAAATGCACCGGGTTTCATGACACCATTGTCGAAATCATTCGCCATCACGTATCCATCCCCCATCCATACAAAAATTAGCGACAGAACCACTGTTCGCGCGATATTACGAAATTTCAAACCGTCCCTCGCGCTTCGTTCAGGTTTTCCTGGCTGGTGCGTCATAGCCGACCCTCCATAATTTGTTGGTGTGAGCGGAGAACCACCTTCGGATATATTCCAGGTAATACGGTGATGTCGTTGCCGTCGGCTTAAGGCAGCCACCACCCATAAGATTGGTTGCCGTTTCAACAATCCAGAACGTATTCTTGGCCTTGTTGGCATCGGCAAGAGCAAAATCAATATTCATTCCATCTTTGACATAAATCGAATGCACAAAGCCACCCTGCTGCCAGTATTCATCGGGAAAATTAAACAGATGGCCAGTTTCATGTGCTTTGGTCTGGGTCACAACCTTTACCTTTCCAGCTCCACTGTTATCAAGTTCGTAGTCGCACTCCGGCCAATTCAGGGCATCGGCCCGCGCAGTCGTCGGATACAGATTGATGGTTATGTTCGGGTTGAGCACCGGGGCATCAGCTGCTCGGACCACATGTACATCGGCACAGAACTTGACAGCAATTCGACAACCGCAAGCACCGCCTTTCTGACACCCGTCGAGAATCAGCTTGTAATTACCCTGATTCAATGTCTTTTCAATCTGGTTTTTGTAGGTTGAAGCCTCAACTTCCTTCGGGTCACGCTCAACCAGCATCAGCCCCTGCTCAGCAAACGATTTCCCAGAATTCGCTCCATTCCCGAAGGTTTCGTATTGCACGACAACATAGTTGTTATTTTCGTCGCGCAAGGGCTGCCCGGTTGCTGGATTCAGCTTCACCAACAGTCGCGGCACCAATGCGGTCACAACCTTGGCCGTTAAGGTTTTCGTGTTCGAGTCGTAGGTGAACTGGCACGTGGTCGGTGCCGTTCCCGCACACATGACCGGTTGACCACCTTCTGTAAGACGCTCGGTTCTCGTCCAGCCGTATTTCTGGTAGGTCGGCGTCTCCCGTTCCATGGTTGCCGATTCCACAAAGTCCGCCAGTTGCCAGTTACAGGGCGCAGGACTCTTCAACTGGATCGGATCAGGCGGGACGCAGATTTGCTCCTCGTTTTCGGAGTCGTTGACCTTCAGACCACCATTAGCTTGCGATTCTGGCCTCGTGCCCGATTGCCCATCGAATATGCCGCCGAGGAACGACGGCGGCACGGTACCCGTATTTGGCGAAGGTGCGGGCGGCACAGCATCAGTTGCCCCCGAAGCATCTGTCGCAGGCGTGGGTGCTTTCGGCGGAACAAAGTTCGGGTTGGTGCGCCATACCTCACATTGGGTCGTGTAGGGGACAAATGCTGGCGCGAATGCCACACCACCCAGGTCCATCTGTGCCGGCCCGGTCTTTTTTAGGCTGCTGGTCTTGAACAGCACACCGCCGCGCGTCCCCATTTCGATGCCACTCGGCGTCATGCGGAAATACGAGCCGCCGACGTTCAGTACGATTTCCTTGGGCGACTTGACGTGAAGTACGCCGTTCACCGTCTCGACCGTCATGTCTTCCTGCGAGGCAAGCTGCATGCGTCCGCGTTGTGCCTGCACGATGACTGCGCCCGCTGCCGCAATCAGGCTCATGCCTTTTTGCGTGAACAGTGAAACCATGTCATGCGCGGCCACTGTAAAGCGCTTCCAGACGCTCCAGCTCGCGTCGCCCCTGGCAACGCCCATAATGTTTTCGCCAGCGACGAATTGCATGCTCTTGCCCGTCACCACGCCTGCCGATGCCGGCGTGGTCACCAGCACACCTGACTGCTCAAGCTCGTCGAGCGCCTTGTTCGCGGCCCGCTGACTGTCGATGTCCGCTGCTTCGGCCTTCGACGCCTGCGCCGAAGATGCCAGTGCTTTCGCCAGCCCCAACGCGTCCTCAAGCTGTGCAATGGTCTCCGGCATGTCAAGCTGCTTGCCGGACGCGCCGTTTCGCCCATAGGCCGACACCATCACGCCGCCGCCGCCGCGCAGGGCAGCAGGCCCATCCGATCTCAATTCAGCCCCGCTACCTCGCTCGTTCTGGCGACGGTCGACCATGTGCCCGAGATTGAGTTGCGACTTGCCGTGCTCGGTGGCGAGCTTGATGTGCTCGCGCCCATCACGGTCGTCCATCTCCAGCGTGTTGTTCGAGCGCGTGCGGATCGTGTTGCGCGTGCCCCACGGCGCGCCCGCCACGATCGGGTCCGTGTGCTGCGCGGTATGCAGCACATGGCTGATGAACGGCAAGTCCGGACAGCCCCACAGGAAACCCACCGCGACCACCGTGCCGTCGACCAGCCCCATGTGCAGACCGGTCTGGCCCGGCCCGGCAAACGGTTTGGCCAGGCGCATCGGGCAGCTTTGCAGGCCCGGCGCGCGCCTGTCCTTGTCGGCGTGAATATGGACGATGTAGCACCCCTGCTTGTCCAAGTACGGGTCTTTCCAGCCACCCGACGATGCGATCGTTCCGGTGATGACCCCGTGGATTTTGGGCCACGTTTCTTCCTTCAGCGGCAGCCGATACTGGCGGTCCGCCGGAATCGCGTCGAACTTCACGTGATACGGCTTCTTGCGCGCCGCGCCGCACGTCACCCGCACCACCACCAGCCCGTGCTTCGCCTCGGGCAGCTCGCGATTCGACAGCTTCAGCACGCAGCCGGCCGTCAGGTCCAGCATGTCGCATTCGCCGCGATACTCGACCTGGGCGGCCAGCGCTGCCTCGCGGCGCAGCTGCGCCTCCTCTTTCGCCTCGTCCTCGCCAAGGTTGGGCGTCCCCCACGTATACGCCTCGCCATACGTGGTGCGGTCCTCGCGGATCGGGCTGGCCGCCTCGATCGGCTCTGACACCGGGCTCTCCGTGCTGAACGTACGTACCGTGTAGGTCGTGGGAAGCGTCTTTGCGCACATCTCCAGCATGCTGACCGACTCGACACCGGGCGTCTCCAACCCGCTGGGCGGCCGGTACGCTGCCGTCAGGCGGGCCGGATCGCGCCGATAGTGTGCGTAGTCATCGCAAAAACGCACCTGCTCGCAGCGCTCCCCTTCCTCGCACACGAACCAGATCCCCGAGCGTTGGCACAGCCGCGTGATGAACGTCAGGTCGTCCTCGCCCCACTGCATCACGAAACTTCGCTTGCGATAGGTGCGGTACAGCTGGAATTCAAAGCGCGCGAAGATCTGGTTGAACTCGTGCTCCCGCAGAATCTGCTCGATGATCTCGGGAATCGTCATGTTCAGGAAGAACCGGCACTTCGGCGCATTGCGCAACAGCGCCAAGCGCGACTCCAGCCCGATTTCGTACAACGACTGGTCGCGGTTGGTATCCTTCAGCGCGAAGCTCGTCACCACGCCCTGCACGCGCCGCGCGCTTTCCGGCCGACTCCAGCGGTCACGCGGCGGCGGCTGGATCACGAATGCGCCGATGTGGTTCAGGAACTCGCTGCGCGACAGGTCGTGCCGGGGATGGGTGAACTGGATCGTATACTTTGTCGGCTCACCGATGCCGCGCGTGCCTTCGAACGCGTAGATGTCGGCCAGCGCCGCGGCGGGCGCGCCCTTGAAATCCAGACTGTAGAACTGATGGATGTCAACGCCCGCACGCGCGGGGGTGTCGGTAATAGCCGTGCTCGCGGTCAAGGCGTCCCTCGTCAATTTTTTTGTGAAATATCGCGAGTGATCCTAACCGGCTGCGGCGAAGGACCGCCATAGGACCCGTATGAATTTTTCGCTAAAGCTACCTAACACCCAGGGCAATCGCACGAAATGTGTAAATGGTTAAAAGGGTTTCAGATTGCTTGTGAGCACGCCCGAAGCCGGCTGTAGTAGTGGATTTTCCGTGAGGGAAGCCCATGCGAGAGTCGGATTTGCAGCAGGAAGTGTTGAGCATCGAAGAAGCGTTCGGCAGCTTGACGGATCCGCGCAGTCGGCCGTCGCCGCACGATCTGCGAGAGATCCTGATGGTTGCGCTGTGCGCGATTCTGTCGGGCGCGGATAGCTGGGTCGCGATCCAGATCTGGGGCGAATCGAAGCTCGACTGGCTGCGCCGATACTTGCCCCTGGAACGGGATGTTCCTTCACATGACACGTTCGGCCGCATATTTGCGGCACTTGATCCACTCGAGTTCGAAGCCAGTTGGGCATGCCGCTGGGGCAAGTGCGCACCGCCGACAAGAGCAACGAGATTACCGCCATTCCGGAACTACTCGACGTACTGCTGCTCAAGGGCGCAATCGTCACGCTCGACGCCATGGGATGCCAGCGCCAGATCGCCACGCGCATCGTCGAGGCAGGCGGGGACTATGTGCTGGCGGTCAAGGAGAATCAGTCGGCGTTACTGGGCCGAATCCGTCATGCGCTCGATGCGATTGAGCGCGTGCCGCAGGCCTATCAGGACCACGTGACCAAGCACCAGGAGATCGACAAGGACCACGGACGCATCGAAACGCGCCGGTGTATCGCCAGTGACGTGCTCGCGTGCTGGGAACCGGAGCCGGATTTATGGCCGTCTCTACGCTCGATCGTGATGGTCGAGGCCACTCGGGAAATCGGCAATGTCAGCACGACCGAGCAGCGTTACTACGTGTCGAGCTTGCCTGCTGACGCGGCCCGCATTGCACGGGCCGTGCGAGCGCATCGGTGCATTGAAAACAGCATGCGCTGGGTACTGGACGTGGCCTTCGGTGAAGACCAGTGCCGGGTTCGCATGAATCATGCCGCTCAGTACTTTGCGATCTTGCGGCGCATCTGTTTGAACCTGCTCAAGGCAGATAAAGCCACGAAGGCCGGCCTCAAGAATCGACGGCTCAAGGCCGGGGCCAGTGATGCTTACCGTGCCGCCATTCTACGTTTGTAACATTTCATGCGATTGCCCTGGGCGGTTGCAATGATCGTCGGGAGAATCGGACGAATTCTACCGGGATCGATTGCGTGTCCCTACACAACCTTGTCACAGCCCCTTCACAAATGCGCGATGTGACGTTAGAATTGCGCCCCTTGCAGTGCCGACGTGGTGAAATTGGTAGACACGCTATCTTGAGGGGGTAGTGGCGAAAGCTGTGCGAGTTCGAGTCTCGCCGTCGGCACCAAACTCATGCGCAATCTCCCTGCGCAGCAGCCCATCGGGCATCAACCGGCGAATCGCATCGTCGTCAAGCCGGCCGCCGCGCCGTCCACGATATCCCCACCGGTATCGACCTCCGGACCACTTCGCCGCGACCGCACACACCCAGGCACGACGACGACAACGACCTGCTCGCGCACGTCATCGGCATCGTCTTGCACCACATCCGTCTGCACTTTCGTCACGTCCCGCTCTTGAGCGGATGCAGGTGCGCGTCGAAGTTGTCGAGACTCGGAAACGCCAGTGGCTGCTCCGCCGCCAGCGACGGCAACCGGTTTCGCCACGCATCCAGATAACCGAGCCGGACTTCGTTCGACACATACGGCACATGCCACGCGACGAACGGTTCGAGCATGTCGAGACCGGTATACGCGAGCGTCCCCTGCAACAGGTGTCGAAGCATGCCTTGCAGCGAGCCGTGCACGCCGTCGTTGTCGAACATGTGCGCCTGCCCGCCCGGCGTCAGGCTCACGATCGCGCTTGCCCTCGAGACTGCCGCGATCGTGGAAACGCATGCCGCCGTAGACCGCGCCGGACACAAGCAGGTCGCATCGCATCAGCTTGTCGAGTTCTCCGGATATCCGCACCGATGGCGCCGTTCGCCACGCCAGAGCCTGCGGATCGAGGCGCCCCACGGACTGTTCGAGGCTGCCGACCTCACGATCGAGGAAGTGGCCGTCAAGGTCGGCTATAGCGACGTGAGTTCGTTCTGCCGGTTGTTCAAGGAACGCGTCGGGATGAGCCCGGGCGCGTATCGGGGGCGCTTTCGAACGGTCTGACCTGCGCGCCGCCCCGCTTCCCGCGCGCGCCAGCGCCCTTCCACGCTCCGGAAAGGCGCCCGGCGAACGTCAGGCCACCGCGAACTGCGGACGCGCACGCGTATCCCTGCGCGGCAGCCCGAGCATCTGACGCGCCTCGGCCGGCGACGCGACGTCGTAATCCATCTCCCTGAGCAGGCGGACGGTCCGCTCGACCAGCGCAACGTTGGTCGTCAGCTCGCCCTGCCGGTAATACAGGTTGTCTTCGAGCCCGACCCGGATGATCGCGCCGCCGAGCAGCAGCGCGTTGATCCCCGCCGGCAACTGGGCCGGGCCGATGCCGCTCACGCAGAACAGGCTGTCCTTCGGCAGCAGGTCGACCATCGACTGCAACACGCGCGGCGTCTACGGCATCGCATTCTGGAACCCGCGATGCGCGTTGAGCACCATGTTGACAATATAGGGCGGCTCGTCGAACCCCTGTTCGATCAGGCTCGCGACGTCCTGCAGGATATGGGCCGGATTGAACACCTCCCATTCCGGCTTGATCCCGCGCTGCTTCATCCCCTCGGCCAGTTCACGGCACCGCGACGGCGGCGTATTGAGCAGGACTTCCGTGCCGTTGAACGTCGCATTCATCGTGCATGCGTCGAGCGTGCACATCTCGGCGCCCGCATCCATCCCTTTCAGGCGTTCGGTCCAGACGGTATCGAGCAAGCCGTCCTCGAACGGCTTCACCATGTCGCCATGGATGCCGCCGCCGGTCGAGTTGTTGATCACGATGTCGCATTTCGCGCGAATGCGGGTATTGATGTCGCGATAGATCTCCGCATTACACGTCGCGAGGTCGTTCGGCAGGCGGGCATGGATAGCCACGACGCTTGCCCCTGCGTTATAACAATCGTAGACGTCCCGCGCGATCTCCGCGGGCTGAGTCGGCAGATGCGGATTCTGCGACTTGAACGCCATGCCGCCCGTCGGGGCGACGAGCACGATTACCTTCCTGTTTGCCATTTCCGTTTCCTCTCGACTTCGTTTGAAATAGTGCACTTCGATGCGACCAGCGGAGTGCCATGTCGCTCAACGGCCGTCGCAGGCCGCCTGGGTCCGCTGCAGATACCGGGACATCCGTTCGCGCAGCGGTGCGGACAACGGCACCGGGCGATGCGTGTCGAGCGACATCAGCACGACCGTCTGGCTCGCCTTCATTCGCACTTCGTCGATGCCATCCCGATTCACGCCGTGTACGGCCATCACGAGTTCGATCGAGGTGCTGCCCAGCCGGCCGACCGCGAGTTCGAACGCGACATGGTCGCCAAGCCGGCTCGGCGCAAGGAACTCGCATGCGAGCCGGACGACGGGGATGCCCAGACGCTGCTGACCGATGAAATGCCCGTAGGGCAGTTCGAGACCTTCGTCGAACCAGGATTCGACCAGTTCATGCAGCATCACCAGATACTGCGGGTAGAAGACGATCCCGGCCGGGTCGCAATGGTGAAAGCGGATGATTCGTTCGCGTCGAAATGCGGACTTGCCGTATGTGTTCAAAGTGCCTCCCCGTCCTTCACGTCGCATGCGATACCCCGCTTGATCGACACCCATGCAATGCCGGCACCGACGACGAGAATCGCGCTCATCATCTGCAGCCCTCCGGCCAGGCTGCCCGTCATGTCGCGCGTCAAGCCGATCAGCGTCGGGCTGCAGAAGCCCCCGAGAATGCCGATGCTGCTGACGATCGCGATCCCCGCGGCCGCGCTGCGTTCCGGCAAGACGGTCGACGGCACCGCCCAGAACACCACGCCCGCGCCCATCAGGAAGAAGTCGGTGATGCCCAGCAGCGCCAGCGACACGGCCAGCGAGTGGTTTGCCAGCGTGGTGGCGGCCAGCGCGCCAGCCGCGATCAGCATCGACGGCACGATGTACGTACGACGGTCCCGTCGCGCGTCGGAGCGCGCCGCGACGACCCACGTGCCGACCGCGCCGGCGGCATACGGCAGCAGCGAATACCAGCCGATCGCCGCCGGATCGGTCACGCCGAGCCCCCTGATCAGCATCGGCAACCAGAACGTGAACGCATACGACCCGCAGGCAATCGCGAAATAGACCAGGCCGAACGCATACACGCGCGCATCGGCCAGCACCTCGCGCATCACCAGCCAGCCGCCGTGCGCGGCGGCACCGCGCGGTGGCAGCGCTGCCGCGACGATCCGCTTTTCCTCGGCGGTCAGCCACGGCGCCTGCTCCGGCGTGTCGCTCAGGAACCGGTAGCAAAGCAGGCCGACGATCACCGTCGGCAGCCCTTCGAGCAGGAAACACCACTGCCAGCCGCCAAGACCGCCGACGCCTTCCATGCCCTTGATGAGGGTGCCGGACAGCGGGCCGCCCACGACACCCGCGACCGGCAACGCAAACAGGAACGCACTGGTTGCGCGGCCGCGCCATTCCGGCGTGAACCAGTATCCTAGGTAGAGAATGACGCCCGGAAAGAAGCCGGCTTCGAACACGCCGAGCAGAAAGCGCATCACGTAGAACTGCAGCGGTGTCTTCACGAACATCGTGGCCGCCGACGTCAGCCCCCAGAGCAGCATGATGCGCAGGAACGTCTTGCGTGCGCCGATCCACTCGAACAGCAGGTTGCTCGGTACTTCGCACAACAGATAACTGATGAAGAAGATGCCGGCACCGATCCCGTAAACCGCGTCGGAGAAGCCCAGCGCATCTTTCATCTGCAACTGCGCGTAGCCGATGTTGATGCGATCAAGGAACGCACACAGGTAGCCGATGAAGACCAACGGCATCACCCGCCACATGATCTTGCGAAATACTCGGCCGGTACGGTCGTGCTGCAATGCCTCCGGCACGGCAATGGTCGATTGCATCTTGTCTCCTCTCCTGGCCGTGTCGCACGCTCGCGCACGCCGGCCGCCTGTCTGGATGTCGTGCCGACACGACGGTCGTGGTTCTGTCATCGGCCGGCTCAGTGTAGTAACGCCGAAACCGTGCAACAATCCGGCAACGGCGAAAAATTCCGCCTGACGGAATAAAATTGCACGCCGGCGATCGGCGCATCGGCAACGCACATGGCGACAAAACCAGGATTGAGGCAACCGGCAACGCAGAATCACGGCGGCGGCGGCCCGGAAACGGCGCCGGCCAGGAACGAGCTCGTGCGCAGCACGGAGCGGGTCGCGCAGATCCTCGGTGCGGTGGCGATCGGTCAGGATCAGGGGCGGCGCCTGAGCGACATCGCCGAAGAACTCGCGTTGCCGCCGGCAACCGTCCATCGGCTGCTGGCGACCCTCGTGGAACAGGGGCTCGTGGAAAAGCCGGCGGGCGAGCGCCGCTACTACATCGGGCAGGAGGTGTTCCTGCTCGCGCTGTCGCGCCGCAATCGCTTTCCGGTCAGGACCATTGCATCGCCGCACTTGGATGCGTTGCGCGCCAACTTCGGCGAAACGGTGTTCCTGACGGCGCGCAACGCGCTGGATTCCGTCTGCATCGATCGCCGCGCGGGTGAAAACCCGGCAAAAATCCTGTACGTGGATGTCGGCAATCGTCGCCCGCTAGGCGTCAGTATCGGCGGCATCGCGTTGATGCAGACGATGGCGCGTGCGGAATTCGATGCGCTGCTGACGCGCAACGCCGGGCGTCTCGCCGCATTCGGCACGACGATGTCCGAGATTCGTGCGCGCGTCGCGCATTGCCGCCGGAACGGCTATGGATGTCTCGACGTCGATCTTCAGAACACGCACTATCGCGGCATCAGCGTGCCGATCGTGACCGACACCGACGAGACGATCGGCGCGATCGGTCTCGGTGCGATCGCGTCCCGCATGACCGACGGCAACGTCAAGCGCTTCGTGCGTTCGATGCAGAAGCATGCGCAACAGATCGCGCATGCGTATCAGGCGCGCGCGTCATCCGCATGACGTCGATCTCGTGCCGGCGCGTTTCGCATCACGATGCCAGCACATCGCGCCCCTCTACCGCATGCGCGGCCTCCCGCCGCCGCTTCATCGTCTTGCCGGTGCAGTCGATGCACCGCTGCCCCGCCTGCCCAACCGCACGTAACGGATTGCGCATTACCGGAACACCATGCGACGCGACCTCCTGGGAATTGCAACCGGCAAGCTTCGATCAAATCTGCATTCCTGATCGAATTTCCGATGACGCCGGAAAATAACGCGTATTTCTCGATCGCAGCGACTATGCTGAAGTGACGGGAATACGCGCCTGTGCCAGGCGCGCTGATATTCCCCGCTGCCGTGCGCAGCGATCTGGGTGGACGCCTATGCAGTCGCGAGACCGGATTGCCTCGGAGCAGGTCAGGATCGTCTACGACGCCGTGATGCCCTACGCCGTCGGCAGCACATTGCTTGCCCTCGTCGCGACGCTGTCGATCGGCTGGCTTGGCCGTCCGCCCGCCGTGTCGGGCCTTGCGTGGACGCTCTACATTGCCGCGTGCTCGATCGGCCAGATCGTACTGTCGCGCTTGTATCGCCGGTCGACGTCGTGCTCCGACCACTGGCGGCGCTGGGCGCTGTGGTTCTCCGCCTTCAGCACGGCCACCGGCATGGGCTGGGGATGGGCGTCGATTCATCTCGCGGCGCACGCGGATGCCGAAATCGCGAGCCTGGTGGTCGTCGCGACGACCGGTGTCGTCGCCGGCGCCATCCCGGTACTCGGTACGTACTTCCCGGCGTTCATCGCCTTCCTGCTGCCGGCCACCGTCCCGTATATCGGCGCCGCGATCCTGTCGACGAACGCGCTCCAGCGGACGACCGCGCCGATGCTGCTGCTGATCGCCTGCGTGGTCGGCTATCTCGGGCTGTTGGCGCACCGTGCGGCCACGCGGAACATCCGCCTGCGCCTCAGGGCCGAGCGGTACGCAGTCAATCTGCAGACGCAGAACGAACGGATCGAACGACTCGCCGTCGACCTCGACTGCCAACGACACATCGCCGACCAGGCCAATCTCGCCAAGTCGCAATTCCTCGCGGCGGCCAGCCACGATCTGCGCCAGTCCGCGCACGCATTGAATCTGCTGATCGGTGCGCTGCACGGCATCCCGATGCCGCCGGACGGGCAGCGGCTCGTCGAGCGCATCGAGCGCTCGTCCGATGCGCTCAGCCGGCTCTTCGGCGCGCTGCTCGATCTTTCCCGGCTCGACGCCGGCAGCATGAACGTGGAGTGCCGGCCGTTTGCCATCGACACCGTGCTCGAGACCGTCTGCAACGACTGCCTGCCCGATGCGCAGGCGAAAGGCGTCGCGCTGTCGCGCGTTCCATGCCGCGCGGTGGTGCATTCGGATCCGCTGCTGGTCGAACGCATCGTGCGCAACCTCGTCGCGAACGCGGTGCGCTATACCGAGCGCGGAAAAATCGTCGTCGGCTGCCGGCGCCGCGGCACCCGCCTCGCGATCCAGGTCTGGGATACGGGCTGCGGGATTCCCGATCACCTGCAGAAGCGCGTGTTCCACGAGTACTACCAGGTCGGCAACGCCGAACGCGATCACGAGAAAGGCTTCGGGCTCGGGCTCGCGATCGTGCGACGGCTCGCCGGCCTGCTCGATGGCCAGTTGGCCGTGCGCTCGACGCCCGGCCGCGGCTCCTGCTTCGAAGTCGCGATCGCGCTTGCCGCATGCCTGCCCGACCCGCTCGACATGCCGATCGCCGGTCGCGACGACGTGCCCGGTTCGACGGGGCTCGTGATCGTGATCGACGGCAATCGCGCGACGCGCAGCGGGTTGTCCGGGCTGCTGGCGACGTGGGGCTACGAGACGATCGCGGTTCGCTCGGGCAAGGAGGCGCTGGACCGGCTGTCGGCCGGCGAACGGCAGCCCGATCTGCTGATCTGCGATTACCTGCCGCCGCGCGGAGAAAACGGCATCGCGGTGATCGAGCGGCTGCGCCGCGACATCGACGCCGCCCTGCCCGCGTTGCTGATCGGCGGCGATACGACCGATGAACAATCGGCTGCGGCGCACGCACGCGGGCTGGTTCTTCTGCACCGGCCGTTGCCGAACGGCAAACTGCGCGCGGCGGTCGATCATCTCGTCACCGCCGGTGCGCGCCGGCGCTCGACGGCCGACGCGGACGCCCGCGACGTCGCGATCTAGCAGCACCGTGCGTGCTCGCCGGCCGCTGCCGGGTCGGGCGCGGCGCGGACCTTCGCGCTCGCCGCATCGCCGGCAGACGACTCCTGCTTTGCGCGGCCGGTGCGCTTGCCTGCCCGCGCGGGCGGCCGACAGGCGACGCAGACGCGATTCGGCCGCAGGTCGTGACGATGGATCACGAAGGCGGCGTGGCAGCGGACACAGCGCGCCGTCGACAGTACGCCGCCGTCGACGAAGCGCACCAGCATCCATGCGCGCGTCAGGTCGAGCAGCGGATCGCAGTGCGCCGCACTGCATCGTTCCGCATACAACCCGTACGCCTTCACCAGCGCGTCGAGCCGCGAACACTGCGCGTTGATCCGCAGGAAGCTGTAGATGTTGTGGAACAACGACGCATGGATGTTGGCCATCCACGTCATGTACCAGTCGCTGGAAAACGGCAGCAGGCCCTTCGGCGGCGGAACGCCACGCACCTCGCGATACAGGCGGGCCACGCGCTCATGCGGCAGCGCCAGTTCGATCTCGAGCATCTGCGGACGCGCGCCGAGCCGGATCAACGTCACGGCATCGAGGATGAGCCGTGCGTGATCGGCGAGACTCGCCGCATGCGCGGCGTCGGGGCCGCCGTTCACGGCGTATCCTGGTCGCACGCCCCGATACTGGAGAACGCCAGCGCGACGTGCAGCGGCGCGACTTCGTCCGGCGGCGCGTGCCGCGCGAGCGCCTCGACCGTGTCGCAGCGGCTCAGCCGCAGCACGCAGATCAATTGCCCCGACGAGGCCAGGTTCAGCATCGACCGCATCGACAGGCTTTCCAGCGCGCCCGCCATTTCCGGCGTCGCGCCGAGCCGAAACATGCCGGTCGCGCGATCCGCCCGCAGCAACCGCTGCGCGAGCCACAGATAAGACATGTTCAGGTCACGAATTAAATCCTCTTCATTGATAGTGTCCATATTGCACCTTGATTGATATCGAATCAGTCTGATGGAGACGTCCGTCAAATTCGTGCAAAGGAAAATGTCTTGCTTTACGGCGCGAATCGCGTGCTTCAGCGTCAAATTCCCGATTTCCGGAAAGCAATCAATTGAAATGAACGATGCACACCGTATCGGCACGTTCGGTTCTTTTTTATCGTATAGTCAGCAGCCGGGATCGATCGCTCCCCGAAAACTCTCGGCTTCCGCAGCTGGCCCGAACCCTTGCCGTCGCGGTCTTCGTTACGCGCGTTGTGCGGCCCAGCGCACCGAAGACCGCGACGATTCAGTGTCAACCACGATTTACCGGATGTAAATCCGACGTTAGCCCATGGAAAAACGGCGTCGAATACGACCAAAGTATTAAGACTTTTCGAAAAACCCGGATTCCACATGAGCAAAAGAGATCTGCCTCCGGCTTTATTTTTATTTTCATGAAAATACTCATTGTCGATGATCATCCGGTTCTGCGAGACGGCGTGGCGACGTTGTTGCGTCAGGACAATGGCGGGATGGTCGACATTCAGGCGAGCAACGCCGACGACGCGATGCGGCTGCTCGAGCTGCACACCGACCTCGACGTCATCGTCCTGGATCTGAAAATGAGCGGCATGGACGGTTTCGCCGCGATTGCCGGGATCACGCAGCTCCGGCCCGAGCTGCCGATCGTCGTGCTGTCTTCGTCCGAGGACCCGCACGACGTGCGCGCCGCATTCACGCATGGTGCACTCGGCTACATCCCCAAGTCCGCCACCGCGCACACGCTGCTGTCGGCCATCAAGATGGTGATGAACGGCGAGCGGTACGTGCCGCCGCTGCTGCTCGACATGCAGTCGACGCATCGCGACCCGCCGCCCGCGCACGAACCCGACAGCCCGCGCCTGACGTTGCGCCAGCTCGACGTGCTGCGCCTGATCGCGGAAGGTGTGCCGAACAAGCTCATCGCCGACCGGCTCGGGCTGTCCGAGAAAACCGTGAAGGCTCATATCACCGCCATCTTCAAGGCATTGCACGTGCGCAACCGCACGCAGGCGGCGGCGGCGGGCCAGCGCCTGGGGCTCCTCTGATCGTCGTCGCGGCATCATCGTGCCGCGCCGGTCGACGGCGCCGCACTGCCCGACGACTGCATCAGGGCGGTGCGCACCTGCGGCAGCGCCGTCGTCACCGCACCGGCAGCCGGGATCGTTCCCGACGACGACGCGCCGACCGGCCGGACCAGCGCGACGCCGTCCAGCGTGTTGCCGCCGGCGACGATCCGGCTGGCCGTGCAGCCGCTCGACAGCAACGACACCGCGGTACCCGCGATCGACGCGAACGTGTTGCCCTCGACCTCGAACTCGCATACGTTGCCCAGGGCCCGGAATCCCGAGTAGCCCGATCCCGTCACGCGATTGCGCGTGACCGTCACATACGACACCGTGCCGGACCACGTGTCCAGTTCGAGCGCCGCCTGCTGCGTCGGCTGCAGCCCGTTGTTCACGGTCGAGTTCTGGATGTTGGTGACGACGTTGCTGTCGATCACGACGTTCGATGCACCGTAGGTACGCCAGCTGTCCTCCTGGGCGACGAGAATGCCCGCCGCCTTCTGCACGCCGTCGACCGAATTGTTCGAGATCGTCACGGCCCGGCCGCCAACCACCGCAATGCCACGCCCCCACGGGTTGCCCGACACCGCGTTATGGTCGATCAGCACGTTGCTGCTGATGCGGCCGTCGCCGAGATAGCTGACGACGGCGATCAGGTCGTCGCCGGTAGCCGTCACCGTATTGCCTCGCACGAGCACGTTGGTCGAGCCGTAGGTCATGTGGATGCCGTCGGCCAGCGTGGCGTTCACCGTATTGCCGACGATCGCGACGTTGCTGCCGCCGTACACGAAGATGCCCGCGCTGGCGCCGCCCTGTATCGTCACGCCGAGCACCTGGACGCCCGTGCCCGTCACCTCGACCTTGGTCGAGGCCGGCGTCGTGAGCCGTGTCGTGCCGGTGCCGACCAGCGTCACACCCACCAGCGTCGAGCCGGCGCCGCTCATCACGATCGTCTGGTCCGACGGATTGGTCGCGACGAGCGTGGCGCCGTAGCCCGATACCACGACGCCCGACATCGCCACCGACAGCGAGCGGCCGACCGTGTAGCGTCCCGGCGCGAGCACCAGCGTCTGTCCGGCCTGCAACGCATTGAGCGCGGCCTGCAACGCATCGGTCTGGTCGCTGCCGTCGCTTGCCGGCCGGATCGTCGCGGCCGCCGGTACGGCTGGCGCCGGTGCCGCCGGCCGCATCCGTGCACCATGCCGCGGTGCGGTGTACTCCGTGAGCGTCGCTGCGCAAACCTGAACCGGGAAGCTGGCAACGGCGCACGTCCATGCGACAACCGCTGCGCCGACGATACGAAATGACCTGGTCATGATGACCCCCTCGATAGGCATTCGCCCGACGCAGCGCACGATGCGACGGCATCCGGTCGCACGGCGTCGACGGTCGGCCGGCGCACCGGCTCGATACGCGTCGAACGTCTGGGCGTAACGATTTCGTCCGGAAACAGTCGGGCAATGCCCATGTCTGGCGATTGCCCGCTCGTCTGCCGATACCAGGCGGGCCGCTCCCCCGAGAGCGGTCGATGTCGACGGTGCCGGCAGCGTGCGACCGTCGGGCGACATGCCGAAGCGCTTGCGCGAGCGACGTTGGGGCGGCCGGCTTCGTGTGCCGTCCCGTACGATCATTTCGCTCGATTGGAAGTCTATTTCGCCGTCGGCGCGCGTAAATCCGACAGAAGCCCCGCGACCGTCGTAGGACGGGTCCCGGGCCTGTCGCGCTGCGGAAAACGAGACGGCGTACGACTCGTCAGGCCGGTACGCGTGCGCTATGCGGCAGCGGACGAAACATCAGGGGAAAGGCGGCAGGCCGCGACCGGGATCGAAGCCCGATCGGGTAGGGGTGGGCATCGATCAAGCCCGATGCCCGGGAGATTCGGGAATGCGTCGAATGTCGACGTGTCGGTCCGTCCCGGGAACCGGGGGCGAACGATGCGCGCAGACGCACGATTCGGCGTCTGCGCGGAAGGAACGCGACGCCGCCGCTCAGGCGCCGACGGTCTGCGTCGCCGACGCGGCCAGCTCCGCGTCCATGAGTGCGGCGTTCGCCTCCGCATCGCTCTCCGACAGCAGTTCGCCCTCCCATTTCGCCACCACCGCGCTGGCGATCGAGTTGCCGACCGCATTGGTGGCCGAGCGCCCCATGTCGAGGAACGTGTCGACGCCGAGGATCAGCAGCAGGCCAGCTTCCGGGATATTGAACTGGTGCAGCGTCGCCGCGATCACGACCAGCGACGCGCGCGGCACGCCGGCCATCCCCTTCGACGTCAGCATCAGCACGAGCAGCATCGACACCTGCGTGCCGAGCGACAGATGAATGCCGTAGGCCTGCGCGATGAACAGCGACGCGAACGTGCAGTACATCATCGAGCCGTCGAGATTGAACGAGTAGCCCAGCGGCATCACGAAGCTCGAGATCTTGCGCTTCACGCCGAAGCGGTCGAGCGCGTCGAGGATCTTCGGGTACGCGGCCTCGGAGCTCGCCGTCGCGAACGACAGCATGAACGCTTCCTTGATCAGCACCAGCAGCTTGAAGACGCGCGGGCCGATGAACAGCAGCCCGGCCAGCACCAGCAAGGTCCAGAGCAGCGTCAGGCTCAGGTAGAAGTCGGCCATGAACACGGCGAACTTGTACAGGATCGACAGCCCGTTGACCGCGACCGTCGCCGCCATGGCGGCCATCACGGCCAGCGGCGCGAGCTTCATCACGTAGCCGGTGATCTTCAGCATCATGTGCGACGTCTGTTCGATCACGGCCACGAGCGTCGCGGCGCGCTCGCCGAGCGAGGCCAGCGCCACCCCACAGAACATCGAGAACACGACGATCTGCAGGATCTCGTTATTGGCCATCGATTCCGCAAAGGATTTCGGCACCATGTGCCCGATGAAATCCTTCAGCGTGAACTTCGACGTCGCGAGATTCGCGGTCGCGCCGATATCGGGCAGCGGCAAGCCGAGATTCTCGCCGGGCCGCAGGATGTTGGACATCAGCAACCCGAGCAACAGCGACAGCAGCGAAGCCGTCACGAACCAGCCCAGCGCCTTCGTGAACACGCGCCCGACCGATGCCGCGTCACCCATGTGCGCGATCCCGACCACCAGCGTCGAGAACACCAGCGGCCCGATCACCATCTTGATCAGCCGCAGGAATACGTCGGACACCAGCGAGATATAGCCGGCGATCTCAGTCGCGGCCTGCTTCTCCGGGAAATTGCTGTAAATCATGTAACCGATGATGATCCCCATCACCATGGCGACCAGAATCCAGACGGCCGCCCCTCCCCTTCTCTTCATGATAAGGATTCCTTTTCATTATGAACGAGTGAACCTCGTCGACATCGATTGGCCACCCCGCCATGATCAATCGCCACGCGGCCGCTTCGATCCGTCTCCACCGAATCGATCCGGTCGCGCCGACGCCTTACAGATCGCTTCCGCGATCGCGCGAAAGGCATCGCCGGCTTCACCGAGCACTCGATCCTCGCGTTTCAAATTCCCGCGCACAAGCCATACTGACATTTATTGACAATCCATCGGCAGACCGGAAGACGCGAGCCGGAACGCCATGATCGAAAACCCGAGGCCGACGCCCCGCATCGTGCGTCACAACAGCGGCAACGCGTTCCGGATGTGCTCGGCAAATGCCGCCGTCAGGTGCGACGGCCGCTTCCGGTCGAACTTCAGCGTAATGCCGACGGCCGGCAGCGGCGGCAGCCGCGGATCGCCGTTCACGATCGCGAGGTCGGCCGGCACGGCCGTCTGCGTCATCACCGCGAACGCCTGGCCCGAGCGCACCAGCGCGATCAGCCCCGCGAGGCTGCTGCTCGCATACGCGACGCGGTAATCGCGGCCGACGCGATCCAGTGCCTCACAGGCTGCGATGTGATCGAGCGTGTCGCGATCGGACAACGCGAGCGGCAGCGGATCGAAATGCCCGGGCTCCAGCCCCGGATAACCGATCCACACGAGTTGCTCGCGGCGAATGATGTCGTCGTTCGCGCCGTCGTCCGGCAATGAAATCATCGCGAGATCGACCGCACGCTTCTCCAGCTGCTCGATCAGCCGCGGCGTCGGCCCGCACACCACTTCGACGATCGCCTGCGGATGCTGGCTCGAAAACTGCCGCAGCAGCGACGGCAGCCAGACTTCCGCGTAATCGTCCGGGCACCCGAACCGGATCGTCCCCGACAGCCCCGTGCCGCACAGGTCGGCCATCGCCTCGTCGTGCAGCCGCAGGATGCGCTGCGCATGCACGAGCAGCCGCTCGCCCGGATGCGTCAGCACCACGCCGCGGCCGGTGCGCTGGAACAGCGGCTGGTCGACGACCTCCTCGAGCCGCTTCATCTGCTGGCTGAGCGCGGATTGCGTGCGGCCGACGCGCGCGGCCGCACGGCTGAGCGCACGCACCTCGGCGATCACGACGAACGAACGCAGCAGGTCGATTTCGAGCGAAAGCCCCAAGGTATTAGCTCCTTTTCTACCTTGCATAAGAACTATTCGTTTCCATCAAACCAGACGCGCGCCTAGACTGCAAGCGATCCCTGCCCTTTTGCCCGGAGACGCCCGATGTCCCTGAACGACGACGCAACCTTCTGGCGCAACGCCAGGCAGCACCTGGTCCGCTACGGCGGCACCTTCGAGCCGATGATCATCGAGCGCGCGCAAGGCAGCTTCGTCTACGACGCCGACGGCCGCGCGATCCTCGATTTCACGTCGGGCCAGATGAGCGCGGTGCTCGGCCACAGCCATCCGGAGATCGTGTCCGTGATCGGCGAATACGCGGGCAAGCTCGACCACCTGTTCAGCGGGATGCTGTCGCGGCCGGTCGTCGATCTCGCGACGCGCCTCGCCGACGTCACGCCGCCGGGGCTCGACCGCGCGCTGCTGCTCAGCACCGGCGCGGAATCGAACGAAGCGGCGATCCGGATGGCGAAGCTCGTCACCGGCAAGTACGAGATCGTCGGCTTCGCGCAGTCGTGGCACGGCATGACGGGCGCGGCCGCGTCGGCCACGTACAGCGCGGGCCGCAAGGGCGTCGGCCCGGCGTCGGTCGGCTCGTTCGCGATTCCGGCGCCGTTCACGTACCGGCCGCGCTTCGAGCGCAACGGCACCTACGACTTCCTCGCCGAACTCGACTATGCATTCGACCTGATCGACCGCCAGTCGAGCGGCAACCTCGCCGCGTTCATCGCGGAGCCGATCCTCAGTTCGGGCGGGATCATCGAGTTGCCGGAAGGCTATATGGCGGCGCTCAAGCGCAAGTGCGAGGAACGCGGGATGTTGCTGATCCTCGACGAAGCGCAGACGGGCGTCGGCCGTACCGGCACGATGTTCGCGTGCCAGCGCGACGGCGTGACGCCCGACATCCTGACGCTGTCGAAGACGCTCGGCGCCGGGCTGCCGCTCGCGGCGATCGTCACGTCCGCGGCCATCGAGGAACGCGCGCACGAGCTCGGCTACCTGTTCTATACGACGCACGTGTCCGATCCGCTACCGGCTGCAGTCGGCCTGCGCGTGCTCGACGTGGTGCAGCGCGACGGGCTCGTCGCGCGCGCCAACGTGATGGGCGACCGGCTCCGGCGCGGCCTGCTCGACCTGATGGAACGATTCGACTGCATCGGCGACGTACGCGGGCGCGGGCTGCTGCTCGGCGTCGAGATCGTCAAGGATCGCCGGACGAAAGAGCCGGCGGACGGGCTCGGCGCGAAGATCACGCGCGAGTGCATGAACCTCGGGCTCAGCATGAACATCGTGCAGTTGCCCGGCATGGGCGGCGTGTTCCGGATCGCGCCGCCGCTGACCGTCAGCGACGCAGAAATCGACCTCGGCCTGTCGCTGCTGGAGCAGGCGATCACGCGCGCGCTGTAACGCCCTTCTCCGCGTCATGCGATCCGTCGCGCCGGTTCAACCGGCCGGCGCGACGGATTCCGGATCGATCAGGCTGCTTCCGCCGCCCACGCTTCGGCGTCGGCACCGGCCGGAATGCGCATCGGGCTCGACGGATCGGTCGCCGCGCGCCACACGGCTTCGGCGACGTCCTCCGCATGGGTGATCGGCCCCGACGCATCGAGGATCCGCGCGACGGTCTTGCCGACGAAGTCCGCATACGCTTCGTGCTCGAAGCCGTGTATGTTGGCCCGTGCGTTGTCGGAGAAACGCGTGTCGGGCGCGCGGCCCGGCAGCACGAGATGCGCGCGCACGCCGAACGGTTCGAGCTCGGCCGCCATCGATTCGGTATAGGCATTGACTGCCGCCTTGCTCGCGCGGTATGCGCTGAGCAGCGGCAATGCCTTCAGCGTGACGCTCGACGTGACGTTCACGACCACGCCGGCGCCGCGCGCGCGAAACTGCGGCAGCACGGCCTGCGTGAGCGCGATCGTGCCGATCGTGTTGGTCTCGAACAGCGCGCGCACCGTGTCGAGCGGCATGAGTTCGGCCGGTGCGGCCGCGCCGAAGCCCGCGTTGTTGACGAGCACGTCGATCGGGCCGGCCGCGTCGATCGCGGCGCGGATGCTGTCCACGTTCGTCACGTCGAGCGGCAGTACCTGCAGGTTCGCCGACGGCGGCAGCACGTCCTCCCGCAGCGTGCGCATCGTCGCGACGACGCGCCAGTCGCGGGCAAGGAAATGGCGCGCGATCTCGAGGCCGAAGCCGGAAGAACAGCCGGTGATCAATACGGTCTTCATGCGAACTCCTGTGATGGGTGGGGCAGGTGTTCGTACGATAGATGGCCGGACTCGTATTCGCTACAATCGAAAATCCGCTTTTCTTTTGCGAGAGTCCGGCAATGATCGACCCGCTGACCGAAGTCGTGACGCTGCTGCAACCGGGCGCGCGGTACTCGAAGTACGTGCGCGGCGCGAGCCCGTGGGCGATCAGCCGCACGGTCGCCGGCGAGCCGTTCTACTGCGCGATCCTCGACGGCGGGTGCCGGATCGCGATCGACGGGCATGCGCCGATCGAGCTGCTGTCCGGCGATTTCATGCTGATTCCGGCAGCCTACGGCGTCGCGATGACGAGCCTCGAACCGCCGGCGCCGGGTGTCGAAACCGCGCCGCCGGTCGCGCTCGACCACGGCGAATTCCGGATCGGCGATCCCGCCAACCCGGTCGACACGCGGATGATGGCCGGCAACTGCAGCTTCGGTTCGCCCGACGCATCGCTGCTGGTGTCGCTGCTGCCCCGCTTCGTGCATGTGCGCGGCGAACCGCGGCTGACCACGCTCGTGCAACTGGTGCGCGACGAATCGCGCGCGCAGCGCCCTGCCCGCGAGATCGTGCTCGCGCGCCTGCTGGAAGTACTGCTGATCGAAGCGCTGCGCTTCACGTCCGGCACGCATGCGTCGCCCGGCCTCGTGCGCGGGCTCGCCGACAGCCGCCTCGCGGCCGCGATCCGCCGGATGCACGAACGCCCCGCGCATCCGTGGACCATCGTCGAACTCGCGAAGGAGGCCGCGCTGTCGCGCTCGACGTTCTTCGAGCGCTTCAGCCGCGCGGTCGGCGTCGCGCCGATGGAATACCTGCTCACATGGCGCATGGCGCTCGCGAAAGACCTGCTCCGCCGCAACGAAGGCCGCATCGCGGAGATCGCGGCGCGCGTCGGCTACAGCTCCGCGAGCACGTTCAGCGTCGCGTTCACGCGGCACGTCGGCCGGCCGCCCGCGCAATATGCGCGCGGCGAACAGGCGGCGGCGAACGACGCATGAGCCGCGCCCGCCACCACCATTGCGCGACCTGCGTACACTACCCGTCACCCAACGACGACGCGCGAGGCATTCGATGACGACAGCGGCCAAGGCCTCCGCCACGACCGACCACTGGCTCGTCGCACGGCGCGATGCGGAAACCGGCATCGAAAGCCTGCACGCGCATTTCAACGGCCATGCCTACGACGCGCACGATCACGACGACATGCTCGTCGGTTTCACCGAACAGGGCGTGCAGCGCTTCCAGTGCCACCGGTCGCTGCATACCAGCGTGCCGGGCCGGGCGATCCTGATCGAGCCGGGCGCGATGCACGACGGCCATGCGCCCGAAGCCGGCGGCTTCACCTACGGCATGCTCTACCTGCCGCAAGCATGGGTCGAGCGCGCGGCGCGCCGGCTGGACCTGCCGGGCCTCGGCGGCGTCGAGGCCACGTTCGGCCATACACTCGTCGACGACCGCAGCCTCGTCGACGCGATCCGGAACGCATTCTTCGCGATCCACGACAACGAAGGCCGGCTCGCCCGCGACCAGACGCTCGATCGCCTGCTGACGCGGCTCGGCGGCGAACTGCGCGGCCCGCTCGCACTGGAAAGCAGCGTCGTGCCGCCCGCGATCGCGCGCGTGCGCGACCTGCTGCACGAGCAGATGGACGGCAACCTCGGGCTCGACGAACTGGCCAGCGTCGCCGGCATCGACCGGTTCCGACTGACGCGGATGTTCCAGCGCGCATTCGGCACGTCGCCGCATGCGTACCTGGTGCGCTTGCGGCTGCGCGCCGCGCGGCGGTTGCTGGCGGCCGGCCGCACGCCCGCGCAGGCGGCCGCGGACGTCGGCTTCGCCGACCAGAGCCATCTGGGCCGCTGGTTCCGCCGCGCGTACCGGATCACGCCGGCCGCGTACCGGCAACTCTGCACAAACGTTCCAGACTGATCGCGCGCGGCATCCGATCATGGGCGCTCCAACCAGGAGCAAGCATGTTCGATACGAAAGTAGCGCTGATCGTGCGTGACGATCTCGCAGCGTGGCAGAAACTCAATGTCGTCGCGTTTCTCGCGACGGGTGTCGCGGCCGGTGCGCCCGAGGCGCTTGGCGAGCCTTACGAGGATGCGGCCGGCCGCCGCTACAGCCGGATGCTCGGCCAGCCGATGCTGGTGTTCGCGGCCGATTTGAACGGGTTGCAGGCCGCGCACCGGCAGGCGCTGTCGCGCGAATTGACGATCGTGCCCTACGTGCGCGCGATGTTCTCGACCGGGCACGACGCAGCCAACCGCGAAGCGTTTCGCGCCGAGGATGCGGCGAATCCCGATCTGGTCGGTCTGGCATTGCACGGGCCGAAGAAGGCCGTCGACAAGGCGGTGAAGGGGCTGGCGTTGCATGCGTGACGCACCAACGTTTCGAGTCGGCACTTCGACACGGTAACGGCTACGGTGTGCCCAGCAACTCAGGCTTGTTCCCCGCCAGCCATGCCTTTACATCGATCATGAGCGCGGCCGCGCTATCGAAACACTCGCGAACGGTTGACGGCTGAACCACATCCCCGGAGTAATCGGACAGATTGCGCTGCTTGCGCAGCGCGTCGAGTACGATCATGCGCGCGACCGGCAAACCAATCGTCTGCGGAAGCGTCTGGATCGCCGTCTGGTGGTGCCCCGGCCGACTCGTCAATGTACGAAAGCCGTTCGCGTGCAATGCAAGCATGGCGAGTTGCATGATCGCCTTGTAGGCCGCATCGAAGCGGTTTTCATTGCTCAATCCTGCGAGTTGCGCATCGGCCAGATTCCGTTCCGCCGCGGCCAGCAGGCGCGCCGCTTGTCCGCCGTCCGGTTGGACCGCATCGAGACTAACGCCGAGCAAGTTCTGCAAGGTCATCATCGCTACCAATCAAGAATATCTTGGGTTTCCCAAGCACGTCTCGCAAAAATGCGTCCTGCCCGGCGACGCCGTCGCGAAACTCGTCTGGCGCCAGTACCTTGGGATTGATGTCGCGCCCCAATGTTGTCTGTGCGTCGTAAAGCAGCCGGACCACCGTTGCAAAGCCAACTGAGCCGATCACCATTACATCGATGTCGCTGTCCGCCGTCTCCTGGCCACGCGCAACGGAACCGAATACGAACGCCACGCTGATTTGCTCCGTGCAGGGCAACAACGCTTCGGACAACACATCACCCAACCCCGACGTCTTTCGCATGATCGAAGCAAGTTCCTCGTAGATCGGACAACTTCGATTGGCGCGATAGCGCACCTGGTTACCTTGCCGATCCCTGCTCAGGATGCCGGCTTCGGCCAGCTTGCTCAGTTCCTTGTGAAGCGTACCGGGCGTCGTGCCGGTCAAACGAGCGATTTCACGGACGTGCAACGCCTGTTCGGGCCGCAGCAGGAGCAAGCCCAGCACGCGGCGCCGGTAGTCGCTAAACAGGGTCGAGGCAATGGATCGTAGCATGATTGGCTTCAATTGTAGCTGAATTAGCTACAATGCATAGTCCAAGTCGCCGATTTTGTACCGACGCCGACGAAAGATCCAAATGTAGCATCTTCGACTACAATCGAAGCCGATTCGACTACATTTTGGCTGCGACCAGCGCGCAACCCGGCGCCGAATCCAGGCACGACGCGACCAATCGCGAAGCGTTTCGCGCCGAGGATGCGGCGAATCCCGATCTGGTCGGGCTGGCGTTGCATGCTTGAACGTCGAAGCGTCGAAGCCGCTACAGTGCTTCGGGTCAGCGATGCGTGAGGGTTCCTTCGCGAGTCGGGCTGTCTCGCGACGCTAAGCCGGAAGCGCCCGTCCGACCAGCCCGTCAGCGGCCGGCCGCCTCCATCTCCGCGCGCCGCGGCCGCGCGGGCCGCTCGACGTGCTTGCCGGCCAGCCACACGCCGATCGCGACGACGACGATGCCTAGGTAGGTCGTCACCTCGATCCGGTCGCCGAACATCCACGCGGCCCACATCAGCGTCACCGGCGGTTCGAGATAGACGAGGGTCGCCACGCGCGTCGCGGGCATGCGCTTGAGCAGCGCCCACAGCGACAGGTATGCGATGAAGGTCGAGAACAGCGTCAACCACACGACGGACACCCACACGTTCGGTTGCGTCGGCACATGCAGGTTGCCCGTGACGATTCCGCACACGGCGAACAGCACGAGGCTCACGCAACCCTGTACGAACAGCGGCAGGAACAGCCCGTCCTCGTTGCTGCGCGCGGCCGTCAGCGCGCGCCGGCGCTGATAGATCGTCGCGATCGACAGCCCCAGTGCGGACACCAGCGGCAGCAGGTACATGACGATCCCGACCGACCCGGCCGGCAGCGCATACTGCCCGCCGATCACGATGCCCACGCCGACGAACCCGACGACGAGCCCGGCCCACTGGCGCGCCCCGCTGCGTTCGCTGCCTTCGAGCGACGTCATCGCGGCCGTGATGAGCGGCTGCAACGCCGCGACGATCGCCGCGATGCCCGGCGGCAGACCATGCTGGATCGCGATATACACGCAGGTCAGATAGAGAAACTGCGACAGGAAGCCGATCACCGCGTGATAGCGGATTTTCTCGAGCGTCAGCCGCCCGAGCTGGCGGTTGAGGACGATCGCCAGGCACAGCGTGACGAGCAGGAACCGCCAGAACAGCAGGTTGAATGCGCCGGCCGTTTCCGCGCCGAGCTTCGCGCCGATGAAACCGGAACTCCACGACAACACGAATACGAGCTGAAGCAGGAATAGCTGCATGGGGCGACGGCTCTCAGAAAGTGGCCGGGGACAGGCGCTGGTCGTGCAGGTCCTCGGGCCGGATCGGCTCGATCCCGAGACGGCAATACTGCAGTTCGGCGTCGTCCCGGAGCGCGCGCTGCAGCGCCAGCCAGTTGACGATCGTGCGTGGAATGCCGTCGTCCGACGCGAGATGCCAGAACCCGTTGTCGTCCTCCCGCGTGTACGGGCAATGAAACGAAAGCACCAGCGACATGCGGCGCCCGGCCTCGACCGGCTCGACACCATGAAACAGCTTGCTGCCGTAGATGAGCAGCGCGTCGCCCGCGTTGTCGAGATTCGCGACCCTCACGTGCCGGCGTTCCTTGTCGTGACGATCGAACGTCTCCGCGGTCGATTCGTAGAACAGAAAGTTGCCGCCCTCGTAGTCGGAACGATCCGACAGCACGACGTTCAGCACGAAACTGGTGCCGTCGGTGTGCCACATGCCCAGCTGTTCCTTGCCGTCGTCGCGCGGGTCCGTCGGATAGTAGTAGTTGAACTGCGACCGCGCATTGATCATCGGATACGGAATCAGCGGCGCGCCGGCAAGACGCGACACCCGCATCAGGAATGCGCGGTCGTGCATCATGTCGTCGATGAAGCGCGAGCGGTTCGTCACCGCACGCACGCGCTTCGAGATGATCCAGTTGCTGCTCGACGCGCTGCGCTCGAGCGCGCGACCGATCTCGCGCAACGCACTCACCGCTTCGTCGGAGAACAGCCCGCGCAGATGGCACACCGCATTCAGCGAATCCGAGCGCGTGCCGCGCATCGGCACATCGCGGTAGCCGAGATCGTCGAGGTTGCGGCGATATCGCACCTGATAACCGTCGCGCAGGCATGCGCCGGTCCAGCGCATCGGTTCCTTCGACGCATCCATCGTGCCTTCGACGTTCACGCCGGCGGACAGCGACGTCTGCAACGCGAGCCTCACCCGATCGAATCCTCGCGCAAACACCGGCAATGCATTTCCCTTGTTCATCGCGCGCCTCGCTGTCGACGTTTCGGCATTCAGCTCTTGAACTGCGCAATCTGGTACACGACGCTGCCGTCGCCGCTGTGCAACTCGTCGATCACGCGGCAATTGCCGTGGCTCAGGCGCACGTGGCGGAACTGCTCCGGCGTGTATTTCAGGCAGACATTGGTGATCAGATGCCCGTCGGCTCCCGCTTTCGACACCGGTTGCAGCGTGACCGCGACATGGAACTGGTCGCCGAGCAGATTGAGCCGCACGATCGACACATGATGCTCGCCGAGCGGCTCGAAGCCCTGCTGCCGGCTGACGATCTCGGAGAACCGCACCATGTTCTCGTTCTGGTAGAAGTTGTAGATGGGCTCTTCGCGCCCCTCCACGAGCAGCTGCATCTCCGACACGACGTAGGTCGACCGGCCGCCGAGATTGCGGATGAGCCGGCCGATCGTCACCGGCAACTCGTTGCCTTCCTGGAACCCGAGCATCGTGATGAACGTCACGTCCTGGCCCAGGTCGATATGGTTCCACTGCACGTTCCGGTAATCGTCGGCGATGTAGTTGAAACAGCCGGGCGTTTTCAGGAACGGCATGATCGCGTGCCGCATCGCGTCTTCGGACGATTCGTTGATGTCGACGGCCGTGTAGCGCAGATGGTCCGGCCCGCCGCCGCTGACACCCTTCATCAGCTCGGTCGTCTTGACCGGCTCGGGCCCGAGCTCGATGTAATGGACATCGCGGCCGCGCGACAACGTGGCCAGCCGCTCGCTCAGCGCGCCGATCGCTTCGCGCAACGAACCGTTGCCGTCGCGATCCGCGCACAGCGCCGGGCTCCGCACGCCCAGCTCGTTCAGGTTGCGCATCAGCGAAAAAACTTCGCGCCCCGCTTCCCTGCGCCGCGCATCATCGTCGTCAGTGCGATTCAGCGTCGAATACTTTTCGTGATTCTCGACCGTCCATACCAACTCCGCCTTCAGCTTCCTGTCCCGCACCCATGCATCTACGACAAAATCATTGATCGACATGAATCGTTCCCCGGATGCGTGCAACGCCCGACCGGCTGCCTGCCGTTGTCTGCCTGTTGACCCGAGAATATGGGATGCTCAATAATTCCGTCAATCGACATTACCTGAATCACTGATTCGGAAAAACCAAATCATGCCGCGCACCCTTGACGTCGACCTGCTGCGAACCTTCCACGCCGTCGCGAAGCTCGGCCGCTTCAAGGATGCGGCCGTCCACGTCAACCGCAGCCCGTCGTCGGTCACCGCGCAGATCCAGAAGCTCGAGGAGATGGTCGCGCAGCGCCTGTTTACGCGAAACAACCAGGCTGTCGAACTCACGCAGTACGGCCACAAGCTGCTGAGCGACACCACCGAGTTCCTGCTGAGCCACGACCGGCTCGTCGAATCGCTGTCGCCGCAAATGCTCACCGGCAAGCTGCGGCTCGGCATTCCCGATTCCTACGCGGCGCACTTCATGGCGGAATTCCTGCCGCGCTTCGCCGCCGATCGCCCGTTGCTCGAACTGACCGTCGAAGCGCGCTCCAGCGAGGAATTGCAGCTGCTGTTCTCGCGCGGCCAGCTCGACATCACGATCGCCGTCGTGCCGAAGGCGCCGCCGCACGCCGAACTGCTCAGCAAGACCCATCCGGTGTGGGTCGCCGCGCGCACGTTCAAGTTCAATCCCGACGCGCCGTTGCCGATCGCGGTACAGCTGCAGGGCTGCCCGTATCGCGACACCGCGCTGAACGCGCTGAAGAAGGCGAAGATCGCGCACCGGATGCTGCTTGAAAGCGCCAGTTCGCCGGCGGTCGAGGCCTGCATCGCGAACGGTCTCGCGGTCGGCCTGATCGAGCACGACCGCGTGTCGGGCAACCTGACGAGTCACGTCGCCGGCATCGTGCTGCCCGATCTCCCGCCGCACCTGATCACGATCCTGACGGACGACAGCAACCGCGCCGCGCTGCATCTTCGCGACGTGCTGAAAAGCACGTTCAGGATCGGCTAGGGAAGACAAGGCCGCGAGCCGGCTTTGCATGCGGAAACATCGAAAGCAGAACGCCGCCGGCCCGTTGCAGGCCGGCGGCTGTCGGCATCAACCGCCGAGGTAGGCCTGCTTGATGCGATCGTTCGCGAGCAGGTTCGCGCCCGTGTCGGCGAGCACCACGCGCCCCGTTTCGAGCACGTAGCCGCGATCAGCCACGCCGAGCGCCTTGTTCGCGTTCTGCTCGACGAGGAACACCGTGACGCCTTCGTCGCGGATCGTGCGGATGATGTCGAAGATCTGCGCGATCACGAGCGGCGCGAGGCCGAGCGTCGGCTCGTCGAGCAGCAGCAGGCGCGGCTTGCTCATCAGCGCGCGGCCGATTGCCAGCATCTGCTGCTCGCCGCCCGACATCGTGCCGGCCCGCTGCGCCGCGCGTTCCTTCAGGCGCGGAAACAGCTTGAACACGTGCTCGATGCCGTCGTCGATCTCGTGACGGCTCGCGAAGAAGCCGCCCATCTTCAGGTTCTCGAGCACCGTCAGGCTCGGGAACACGCGCCGCCCTTCCGGCGAAATCGCCATCCCCTGCCGCATGATCTGGTGCGTCGACATCGCGGTGATGTCGTTGCCCTCGAACAGTACGCGGCCCGACGATGCGCGCGGCGTGCCGCACACGGTCATCATCAGCGTCGTCTTGCCGGCGCCGTTGCTGCCGATCAGCGTGACGATCTCGCCCTTATTCACCTCGATCGACACGCCCGCGAGCGCCTCGACCGCGCCGTAGTGCGTATGGACCTGTTCCAGCTTCAGCATCACTCTTCCCCCAGATACGCCTTGATCACGCGCGGGTCGTTGCGGACCGCTTCCGGCGTGCCGATCACGATCGGCCGGCCATGCTCCATCACGAGGATGCGGTCGGACACGCCCATCACGAGGCTCATGTCGTGTTCGATCAGCAGCACCGACACGCCGAATTCACGGCGCAGCTTGTCGATCAGGTGCTGCAGCTCGATCTTTTCCTGCGGGTTGAGACCGGCCGCCGGCTCGTCGAGCATCAAGAGGCGCGGCTCGGTGATCATGCAGCGCGCGATCTCCAGACGCCGCTGGTGCCCGTACGACAGCGTACCGGCCTGGCGGTTGGCGACCGACGTCAGCCCCATCCGGTCGAGCCACACGGCCGCGCGTTCGAGCGCTTCCTTTTCCGCGTGACGATACGCGGGCGTCGCGAACAGCCCGTGCAGCAGCCCCGCCTTCACCTTGCGGTGCTGCGCGACGAGCAGGTTCTCGACGACGGTCAGCGACTTGAACAGGCGGATGTTCTGGAACGTCCGCACGAGGCCCTTCAACGCGATCTTGTGGCTCGGCAGCCCCGCAATCGCGTGGCCGTCGAGCACGACGTCGCCGCCGGTCGGCTTGTAGAAGCCGCCGACGCAGTTGAACACCGTGGTCTTGCCCGCGCCGTTCGGCCCGATGATCGCGAACACCTCGTCGCGGCGCACGTCGAAATCGATGCCGTCCACCGCGAGCAACCCGCCGAAGCGCATCTGCAGCCCGGCGACCTTCAACAGTTCTGCATTCGCGCTCATTGCGGCAGCTCCACGTGGGGACGGCTCGCGGGCAACAGGCCCTGCGGACGCCACATCATCATCAACACCATCACCAGACCGAAGATCAGCATCCGGTACTCGGCGAAGCCGCGCGCGACTTCCGGCAGCACGGTCAGCAGGATCGCCGCGAGGATCACGCCGAGCTGCGACCCCATCCCGCCGAGCACGACGATCGCGAGGATCAGCGCCGATTCGATGAAGGTGAACGATTCGGGATTCACGAGGCCCTGGCGCGCCGCGAAAAACGCGCCGCCGATCCCCGCGAACGCCGCGCCGAGCGTGAACGCCGACAGCTTGATGCGCGTCGGGTTCAGGCCCAGCGAACGGCACGCGATTTCGTCGTCGCGCAGCGCTTCCCATGCGCGGCCCATCGGCATGCGGATCAGGCGGCTCGTCACGAACAGCGTGAAGCCGACCAGCACCAGCGCGATCAGGTACAGGAAGATCACCATGTGCTCGCCGCTGTATTCCAGCCCGATCAGCTCATGGAAAGTCTTCGCGCCTTCGACGCTCGCCGAGCGCGCCATCTCGAAGCCGAACACCGTTGGCTTCGGAATGCTCGAGATGCCGTCCGGGCCGCCGGTCAGGCTCGTCAGGTTGTTCGCGAGCAGGCGGATGATTTCGCCGAAGCCGAGCGTGACGATCGCGAGATAGTCGCCGCGCAAGCGCAGCACCGGGAAGCCGAGCAGGAAGCCGAACGTCGCCGCGGCGATCGCCGCGATCGGCAGGCATTCCCAGAACGACAGCCCGAAATACTGGTTCAGCATCGCGTACGTATAGCCGCCGACCGCGTAGAACCCGACATAGCCGAGATCGAGCAGGCCCGCGAAACCGACCACGATGTTCAGCCCGAGGCCGAGGATCACGTAGATCAGCGCGAGCGTCGCGACGTCCACCGCCCCGCGCGAACCGAAGAACGGCCACACGAGCCCGACCGCCAGCAGCACCCAGATGATCACGCGCTGCTGCTGCGCACCCATCGCGGGCACCGCCGGCAGCTTCACGGCCGCTTTCGCGCGCACGAGCCACGGCTTGAACAGCTGGAACAGGAACACGGCCGCGACCGCGATCCAGACCGGGCGCCAATGCGGCGTCAGCACGACCTGATAGCCCTCGAGCTTCAGCTGCAGGCCGAGCACCGGAATCGTGAGGATCGCCGTCAGGAACGCGGCGGCCACGGCATTCTTCAGCGCCTGGCCGATCGAAGCGTCGGCGGCCGGGCGGCGAATGGAAATGACTTGACTCATCTGCGTCTCCCTCAGACCTTTTCGATGTCCGACTTGCCGAGCAGGCCGGTCGGGCGGAAGAGCAGGATCAGCACGAGCAGGCCGAACGCGACGACGTCCTTGTACTCGGCTGGCATGTAGCCTGCGGCGAAGGTTTCTGCGAGGCCGAGCAGTACGCCGCCGAGCATCGCGCCCGGAATGCTGCCGATCCCGCCGAGCACCGCGGCGGTAAACGCCTTGATGCCCGCGACGAAGCCGATGTACGGATTCAGCTTGCCGATCGTCAGCCCGATCAGCACGCCGCCGACGGCCGCCAGCATCGCGCCGAGCACGAACGTGAACGAGATCACCCGGTTCGTGTCGATGCCGAGCAGATTCGCCATCTTCATGTCCTCGGCGCATGCGCGGCACGCACGGCCCATCCGCGAATGCGAGATGAACAGCGTGAGCGCGATCATCAGCACGAGCGTCACGCAGACGATCATCAAGCGCGAATACGGGACGGTCACGTCGAAATCGCCGCCGAGATGGATGTCGAACGCGCCGGAGATCAGCACCGGCACGGACACGTCGCGCGCGCCCTGGCCGATCTGCACGTAGTTCTGCAGGAAGATCGACATGCCGATCGCGGAGATCAGCGGCACGAGGCGCGGGCCGCCGCGCAGCGGGCGATACGCGACGCGCTCGACCGCGAAGCCGTACAGGCCGGTGACGATCACCGACACGATCAGCGCGGCGCCGAGCACGAGCGGCAGCGGATAGCCGGCGGAGATGCCGATTGCCGTGAGGGTCACGAGGCCCACGTACGCGCCGATCATGTAGATCTCGCCGTGGGCGAAGTTGATCATGCCGATGATGCCGTAGACCATCGAATAGCCGATGGCGATCAACGCATAGATCGCACCCAGCGTCAGGCCGTTGACCAGCTGCTGGGCGAATTGAGGAAAGAAGTCAGTCATGTGCGGGAAGCTCCCGTTGGCGCTGGGTCGCATGCCGTCGCCGGATCACGGCGTTTGGCCGCGCGCAACGCACGGTGTCGTCTCGGGCCGCCCGTTGGCCGCGCACCGGGCCGATGCGCAGCCAATACGCACCCGCCCCGTCCGGGTCTCGGACAGGGCGGGTGCACGGGCGGGTACTCCGTATTACTTGGCGGCGGTCTTCGTCGCGTCCTTGTGCCACGTGTAGACGACGAACTTGAACGCCTTCAGGTCGCCCTGTGCGTCATATGCGACCTTGCCGATCGGCGTGTCGAACGTCGTCTTGTGGATGTACGCGGCGACCTTGGTCGGGTCGGTCGTCTTCGCGCCGGCGATCGCGTCGGCGATGATCTTCACCGCTGCATACGACGGCATCTGGAACGGGCCGTTCGCGTCGCGCTTCTTGTCCGCGAACGCCTTCACGAGCGCTGCGTTGGCCGGATCGGCCGAGAAGTCGGCCGGCAGCGTGACGAGCATGCCTTCCGAAGCCGGGCCGGCGATCGCCGTCACGTCCTTGTTGCCCACGCCTTCAGGGCCCATGAACGTCGCCTTCACGCCCTGCTCGCGCGCCTGGCGCATCAGCAGGCCCATTTCCGGGTGGTAGCCGCCGAAGTAGACGAAATCGACGCCTTGCGACTTCAGCTTCGTGATGATCGCCGAGTAGTCCGAATCGCCGGCGTTGATGCCTTCGAACAGCACGACCGGGATCTTCGCCGATTCGAGGTCCTTCTTCACCGACGACGCGATGCCCTGGCCGTACGACTGCTTGTCGTGCAGGATCGCGACCTTCTTCGGCTTCACGTTGTTGATGATGTAGTGCGCGGCGGCCGGGCCTTGCTGGTCGTCACGGCCGATCGTGCGGAAGATGAAGTGACGCTTCTTGCCTTCGGTCAGCTGCGGCGCGGTGGCCGACGGCGTGACCATCACGATGCCTTCGTTCTCGTAGATGTCCGAGGCGGGAATCGTCGAACCCGAGCACACGTGGCCGATCACGTACTTGATCTTCTGGCTGACGATCTTGTTGGCGACGGCGACGGCCTGCTTCGGCTCGCACGCGTCGTCCATCATCACCACTTCGAACTTGTTGCCGCCCGCACCGCCTGCCGCGTTGATCTGTTCGATCGCGGTCAGCGCGCCGGCCTTCACCATGTCGCCGTATTGGGCGACCGAGCCGCTCATCGGACCAGCGATGGCGATCTTCACGGTTTCCGCTTGCGCGGCGGCGGCGCCGGCGGCGAACAGCACGGCGGCAACGGAAATGGACGTAAGACGGGACAGCGTCATCTGGGAGCTCCTCGATGTTGTTTAGTCATACGGGCAAAGGCGGCATGACTTGCGCAATCGAACAGCACCCGGGGCGAGGACATGGGACACGCCCGAGACACATAGAAGACGGAACTCCAGCGGAATGTTGCGTAGCGGGGCCCGGCTCTTGCAGTCCCCGAAGGGGACGTCTGGTTCGGAAAGACATCGTGATGCGTCTTGCATTGCGCAAGCGTTTCGCCTGCCCCGCTTGCCAAATTGCTCGTTCGGAGGGATGGTCCGACAGCCATTGGCAAGGCAGTCGAAATTATATGGGCGTTTTTCAATCGTCTGTCAAAAATGCCGGTCAACCAAGGGAAAACACGTACGTTTTTGAGATGGATGGGTGGCGATGGGGGCGCAACCTCGGGGAGGCGGGAGCGTTTGCGTCGAGTGCAATCGGGTTGCTATTTGACAGGGTGATCGGGTTGAGTGCCTTGCTGTGTATGGGATTCGGTGATCGGTCATTCTGCAGGGCGTACTTCTGGGCGACAGAGGGTCAGGTCGTTGAAAATCAATCGACTGATGATTGTGCGGGCAGGCACCAACACGGGGCACTCGTACCATGCGGTAAATCTTTCTGTTTTCCGACTGATCTGGACGCCATGAAAGCTGATTGATATTTTCGTGAAATAATACGAACTCGCTTCTGCAATCCAGCCAGCCTCCCCTGCAAGTCGCGCCCGCGCGCCTCGCAGTCGCTTCAGGGCCGCTTCGACGCCCCTCCGTCGCCCAGCCGCCAGCCAGTGATCTGCCGTTTTGTTCAATGCACATCACCTGCTTCGGATCGCCAATGAATCACCCCGTCCGCCTCTCTTCCGCCGCCGCGATTGCGTGCGCGCTTTCTGTTTCTACGGTCCATGCTTCAGGTCGCGATACGCTGACCGATCGGTCGGCCGGTGTCAATGTGTTTCGCTCGGAGCGGCGTGCGGCTGCTCGGGATGATGGGCATGCGGCGCGTATGAGCCGCCGACGGGTGCAGTTCGCTGCGCCTGTGGAGCGCAGTCCGTTCGATACGCCGGACAAGCGGCCGTTGCGTGCGACAAGCGATGCGCTGGTGGCATCGCCACCTTCGTCTGTGCATGATCCCGAGTTTGCATTGCCGCCGAACCGCGTCGCGCTCGGTGCGGGTGGAAGCGATAGTTTGGGTCGCACCGTGCCCGGGTATGAGCAGCGCGAACAGAACTGGAATGAATACCTGCGCGCCAACGGCTCGCGGCCTGCGGGTAGTGGTGGATCGTATGCGCCGCAGCGGCCGTACGATGCGCCGCGTGGTCCGCATGGGGCGCCGAATCCGTTCGATCCTTCGGTGCCGCAGCCGGAAACGCGGACGTTCTACGACAACGGCTCGGGGACGAAGTGCACGGCTACCGGCGGTGCGGGGACGTCGCGGTCGTCTTGCAATATCGACTGGTGATGTGTGGTTTTGGGGCGGCTGCGGCTGGAGCCGCCCTGATCGCTATGCGCGTTCGGGCCGCGTCGATTGAGGAAGGCGGTACGAGGTTTTCACAGGACGACGCCAACCTACTCGATGTGCCCCTGTTCGCGATAACGAATCACTATCGGCTGCGACGGCGTTCCCGTCGCCGTCATCGGCTCCCGCAGCCCGAGGCGCTCGTCTTCTGCAATCCGAACCAGGGCATCCGCGACAAAGCCGAAATAGCGGCAAACATCATTCCAGCCGCCATCGAAATCGATGGTTGGACAGTCGCCTAGCTCAGGGCCATTGCTCCACGTGAGGTGAATGATAGAGTAACGCCCCGACTCGTCTGTATGAGCGCAAAGAACGTCGTCATTACCGATGGCATGCGCAATGACCATCAGCTTGCGCCCGTGAAATGGGTGATTCGGGTGAAGCTCTACGTCGAGTTCTGCCTGGATTCGCGCATGGTCAAGATCACACTCCGAATGGCGGTGCGCAAATTCGCACCAATCCTCGGGCCACGTAAAGTCGTTCTGCTGCTCCATCGAGCCCCCTATCAGCAATTTCAAATAACTCGATGCCATGAACCGTTCAGTTTGACGAGCACGGTACCCCACCGCGTCATACCCGAAATGGCTCGTCCGCTTGCCCTGCGTCCGTAGCACCTCGCGATGCAGATCGTCCCCTTTGATGTCCGCAACTGCGGCACCGTCGAAACGAATCTGGTGCACATGCCCTGAGCCGTAATGCAGCCAATCGATCGTGCGCTCACCGGAAATCGTCGTGCTGACACGATTGCCAAGCTCGTCGTAGGTGTGTGCGAGCCAGCCGGTCGGCGTGTATTCCTCAACAACCGCTCCTTTCCTTCGGTAGCATCCGGCATAGTCGCTAATTCAGCCTCTCACCTAGCCTTCCATTTATTTAAGTAATTTTCAAATCTCTCCCAAAACCCCTCCTCAAACACGCTTTCCTCATTCAGATTTAAATCCCCCCCAATCTTTCTATAAATACCCACATTAATTTCACCCGGATCAAACTCGACATTCATCAGATCAATAAATAAACCCTCGTAAGCCATCTCATATTCGTCATGATCAATAAAATGCCGAACAGAATCTACTGTTTCACGACCTAATTTTCTCTCGTACACATCAAGCAACAGAAGCAATTGATATTTAACAAATTCATAATCTATTTCATTTTTACTCATTCGCTCACCTATATTACGGAGGATTAGGCGCAACATTGATCGGATATGCCGTTGATATTTTTCCAGCGTAAGTCGGATGCGTCGGCGGATAAAAATCAACCCTGATCTCAATTCCATCTCGGACACCGACAACATAGGGCGAATTCCATTTCCCAACACCCGCTACCGAATGCGGATCCGTGGCAACGTCCGACACATGCCGCAAAATATCACTATCATTCCAATGAGATGAAAACTCCGTCTTCCCTGATTTTCCGGCACCATATCTATGGCGATCCAAAATATGATCCTTTCGGTGCTCGGTTAGATCGCAAGATAACCCTAGAGGATCAATCCACGCGACCGAGTTCGGTGCGTACTGATAGAGGTTCACTCCCCCATCAACCCGATCGGATCCGGATTGATGAACCGCCCGATGTCCGGATCGTAGAATCGGAAAGTGTTGTAGTGCAACCCGGTCTCGCGGTCCAGATACTGCCCCTGGAAACGCAGGTTTTGCGGTCGCGGGGCATGTGTCGACGTCGGCGCGGCCACCGACACTTCGCCCCAGGCAGCTGCCGGCCGCTGCGGCGCCGCGCAACCCACTCCTCCTGCACCGCATTGCCCCAAACCTTGTAGCGCGCCTGCCAAACCAGCTCGCTACCAGCGTCAGTCAGCTCCTCCGGCAACCCAGAAACATCGTTGTGGAAGTAATAAACCGAGTCCCGTACATCCGCGTCATTCGCCGCCGCCTTCCCTTGATCAATCCGGGCAAGCGGCACATAACTATTCGACTCGTACAAATACGTCAGCGCCTCCTCGCCCTGACGGTCGTGATACGTCTCCTGCACCAACCGCATGCCGTCCCACAGGAAATCCGTACTCGCATAACTGCCATTGAGCTTCCGGATTCGCCGACCGAACGCGTCGTACTCGAAATGCGTCGTCGCGATCCCGAGCCGGTCCTTCGTCACGACAGTCTTGAGCTGGTTCCAGTCGTCGTATTCAAGCGTGAGCTCTTTAGCCGGCCCATGCCCACTCAGCTTGCGAACCAGCCGCCCATACGCCGCTGTGCCGGCACGACGCATCCTTCTTAATTCACTTTAATCAAGTATAGTTACCTCTGCCACCTTCTTGGGACCTTCATAAATATCAAATATTTTATGCCTTAGCATTCTCTCCTTAGGAGCATCATTTACAAGAAAATCAACCCCACCCAAACTCACCACTCCTTCACTTGATTCAAAAGAATCACCCAAATCAAAAACAACACTCCATGCATTATTTTGCCAATTAACATCCCCAGGAAATCGGGACACAGAATAATATTTACCTGCCGCGGGAGGTTTTTTCCTCCCCCCATTCGCCTCAGAAATCCAAACCACTCTAACGGAATGCACTTGACACCTCCAATCCTTACCTGCAACCAGAATAATTAACCTCTTTACTCCAAGTGACCCTCGATCTCGGATTATTAAGATCTTCTAGTTCAGCATATCGAGCAGGCCCAATACCATCGAGATGCGGATCCTTATGCATTTTTCCTGCCATATCATCCGGCACATCTACTTGCACCACTCTAAACGCACCTTCGCCATGCCCCATTGTATTGCCCCACTTGACCGCATCCTGATAAGACTCGGCAAACCATTTTCCTTCCATATTTCCATTAATAGTCCATTTGCCGGACTCCATAAGCCCATTATACTCATCAAGACTCATGGACCGATACAAAACCATTAACCCGAGAGGATCAATCCATGTCAGCGGGTTAGGTGCGTATTGATATAAATTTACCCCTCCATTCAAACCAATAGGGTCTTGCGTAATAAATCGACCAATATCCGGATCGTAGAACCGGAACGTGTTGTAGTGCAGCCCAGTTTCACGATCCAGATACTGACCTTGAGAGCGCAAATTTTGCGGTCGTGGAACGTTTGCAGGTCCCAGTTCAGATAAATGAATTTCGCCCCATTCCGGCGCCGGCTGCCGTGCCCCCCGCGCAACCCACTCCTCCTGCACCGCATTGCCCCACACCTTATAGCGAGCCTGCCAAACCAGCTCGCCGCCAGCGTCAGTCAGTTCCTCCGGCAACCCAGAAACATCGTTGTGGAAGTAGTAAACCGCATCGCGTACATCCGCATCATTAGCGGCCACCTTCCCTTGATCGATGCGGGCAAGCGGCACATAACTATTGGACTCGTACAAATACGTCAACGCTTCCTCGCCCTGACGGTCGTGATACGTCTCCTGCACCAACCGCATGCCGTCCCACAGGAAATCCGTACTCGCATAACTGCCATTGAGCTTCCGGATCCGCCGGCCGAACGCGTCGTACTCGAAATGCGTCGTCGCGATCCCGAGCCGGTCCTTCGTCACGACGGTCTTCAGCTGATTCCAATCGTCGTACTCAAGCACCAATTCTTTAGCCGGCCCGTGCCCACTCAGCTTGCGAACCAGCCGCCCATACGCGTCGTACTCGAAGCGCTTGTCCTCGAACACCTTGAGCCGGTTGTGCTCGACGTAGCCGCCCGGGTGATCGCTCGACACCAGGTTGGCCGCCGCATCCCAGCGAAACACTTCCGACGGCAGTCCCGGCCCTGCCGCCTGTTCGATGCGCCCCGTCGGGTCATACCGATAGCTCGTCGTGCCATAACGCTGATCGCGCTTCTGGATCACGTCGCCTGCTGCATCGTATTGCCACTGCTTCGCAAGCAACTCGCCGCCCGCCGTACCTCGCTGCGCAGTTTGCCGCGCACGGCGCCCCACCGCGTCATACCCGAAGTGGCTCGTCAGCTTGCCCTGCGTCCGTAGCACCTCGCGATGCAGATCATCGCGTTCGATGTCCGCAACCGCGGCACCATCGAAACGAATCTGGTGCACATGTCCCGACCCGTAATGCAGCCAATCGATCGTGCGCTCGCCGGAAATCGTCGTGCTGACACGATTGCCAAGCTCGTCGTAGGTGTGCGCGAGCCAGCCGGTTGGCGTGTATTCCTCAACAACCGCGCCCTCCTTCGTTAGCACCGGGCATAGTACTAATTCAGCCTCTTATCGTGCTTTCCATTTATCCAAGTAGCCTTCAAATCTTTCCAAAAACCCCTCCTCAAATACACTCCCCTCATTCAAATTCAAATCTTCTCCAATTTTTATATAAACACCCACACCAACATCACTCGGATCAAACCCAATATTCATCATATCAATAAATAGTCCCTCGCATGCCATCTCATACTCATCATGATCAATGAAACTCCGGACAGAATCTACCGTTTCACGACCCAACTTCTCCTCGTACTTCTCAAGCAACAGAAGCAATTGATGCTTAATAAATTCATAATCAATTTCATTCTCATCCATTAATTAACCTATATTACAGTGGATTATGCACAACATTGATCGGATATGCCGTTGATATTTTTCCAGCATAAGTTGAATGTGTCGGCGGATAAAAATCAACCCCGATCTCAATTCCATCTCGGACACCGACAACATAGGGCGAATTCCATTTCCCAACACCCGCTACCGAATGCGGATCCGTGGCAACGTCCGACTTATGCCGTAAAATATCACTATCACTCCAATGAAATGGAAACTCCGTCTTCCCTGGTTTTCCGGCACCATATCTATGGCGATTCAAATCTGGTGCACATTCCCCGAACCGAAATGCAGCCAGGTGACGGTGCCGGAGCGACCTGCGCTCGGAATCGAACTCGACATGGCGCAGGTCGAGGCTCCGCATGCGCCGTACCGGAAGTCGGTGACACAACGCGCGACGATGCAGTCGCGATGCGCTATCTGGTGCCGGGGGCGTCTCAACCTTCACGAACCGGTGAGGCCATCCCAAGTATATTGCCAAGTCTCTGACCGAAACCCGGCTGTTCGAGCGCCTTCTCGATCGCGCAGCCCTCCGTGCATCATATTGACAGTGCAGGCAGACCACCCCGGTGGTAATGGTGAGCATCCACGGGCGCCTGCCGCCCGTCGGCTGCGATGTTCATCGCCGCGTCATATCCACAGGCTTATATCGAATTCAGCTTGTCCAAATAAAAATCCGAGCCAGCACCGAACCTTTCACCCTTACTCTTCAGATCCTCAAAAAATTCGATTGCGAATCTCTTCATTTCCGAGACAAACTCAAACCGATCCACAACCACCTTCACGGTTTCATGCACAGTTACAGAAAAAACTACACCACTACCGTGGACAGCAAATTTTATCTCGATAGGTTGATCTGGAAAATAAGTCGCGAATCCTTCTCCTCGCGAAATACACACCAAACCTTCAGTTATATATGCCCACAATTGGTCAACACAATCCCACATCGATTTATCAAGAAGAACGACCCCATCCACAGAGAGCTCAATGGCCCCTTCAATGTAATTAGGATCTTGTATTTTTCCATTAAATCCGTGAAAATCAACAAATTTATTCTTGACCTTAAGATACGTTTTCGAGGTTATCATTCCACTTACTCTTTATAAAACTGACCAACCCTACCATTATTCAACCCGAGCACATAATCGGAACCATCATAGGTTCCTTTAATTTGATACATACCCTGAGTACCTCGAGCCTCTAGCAAGCCACCATTTTGCTTCATGACGCTGCCAATAGCATCACTAACATCATCAATCGACATCTTCGAATCGAAGAAAGTTTGCTTAGCCTTAACCGAACCATCCCAATACTCCGGATGATGACGTTCCAATATGTGCTTCATCCCGCTCTTTTCCAACTTGAAGGTCTCTGAGCCAAACCTGAAATCGCGGCTTCGGAAATCCTTCAGATCATTGACGACCTTCTGCGGGCGTGCTGCCTTTGTCGGTCCACATGACAACCCCCAAGGATCAATCCATGAGATTGGATTCGGCGCGTATTGATAGAGATTAAACCCTCCGGCCAGCCCAATCGGATCTGGGCTGATGAACCTTCCAATATCGGGATCGTAATATCGAAAAAAATTGTAGTGCAGCCCCGTTTCCCGATCCAGATACTCACCTTGGAAACGCAGGTTCTGCGGTCTTGGCACTTGGGCTGACGACAGCGCAGCTTCCTGCACCTCGCCCCATGCCGGGATCGACCGCTGCGGCGCCCGCGCAACCCACTCCTCCTGCACTGCATTGCCCCACACCTTGTAGCGGGCCTGCCAAACCAGCTCGCCGCCAGCGTCAGTCAGTTCCTCCGGCAACCCAGAAACATCGTTGTGGAAGTAATAAACCGCGTCCCGTACATCCGCATCATTAGCCGCCGCCTTCCCTTGATCAATCCGGGCAAGCGGCACATAACTATTGGACTCATACAAGTACGTCAGCGCTTCCTCGCCCTGACGATCGTGATACGTCTCCTGCACCAACCGCATGCCGTCCCACAGGAAATCCGTACTCGCATAACTGCCATTGAGCTTCCGGATCCGTCGGCCGAACGCGTCGTACTCGAAATGCGTCGTCGCGATCCCGAGCCGATCCTTCGTCACGACGGTCTTCAGCTGGTTCCAGTCGTCGTATTCAAGCGTGAGTTCTTTAGCCGGCCCATGCCCACTCAGCTTGCGAACCAGCCGCCCATACGCGTCGTACTCGAAGCGCTTGTCCTCGAACATCTTGAGCCGGTTGTGCTCGACGTAGCCGCCCGGGTGATCGCTCGACACCAGATTGGCCGCCGCATCCCAGCGAAACACTTCCGACGGCAGTCCCGGCCCCGCCGCCTGTTCGATGCGCCCCGTCGGGTCATACCGATAGCTCGTCGTGCCGTAACGCTGATCGCGCTTCTGGATCACGTCGCCTGCTGCATCGTATTGCCACTGCTTCGCAAGCAACTCGCTGCCCGCCGTACCTCGCTGCGCAGTTTGCCGAGCACGGCGCCCCACCGCGTCATACCCGAAGTGGCTCGTCAGCTTGCCCTGCGTCCGTAGCACCTCGCGATGCAGATCGTCCCGTTCGATGTCCGCAACCGCAGCACCGTCGAAACGAATCTGGTGCACATGCCCTGAGCCGTAATGCAGCCAATCGATCGTACGCTCGCCGGAAATCGTCGTGCTGACGCGATTGCCAAGCTCGTCGTAGGTGTGCGCGAGCCAGCCGGTTGGCGTGTATTCCTCGACGACTTCTCCACGCGCGTCGTATTTCAGACTGACCCGATTCTTCAGCGATGGCCCACGAGCGGCGAGCGCATACAACTCGGCCGACGTGATCCGGCCAGCCTTGTCATACAGGTACTCACAACGCTCATGTGGAGCCTGCTTCGCCGTCAGTCGCCCGACCGCATCGCGCTCGTATCGCGTCTCGATCTGCCCATCGCGTACGATCGTGCCTTGGCCGCACACGTCGTACTCGTACGTCCGCTTGTGGCCATCGAGACCGATCTGTGCGGAAACGAGATCGCGCCGGTCATACTGAAAGCGATAAGTCTCACGGTTCTCGTTGGTCAAGCTCGCGAGCCTGAACGCGTCGTCATAACCGAACCGCACGACACGATCAGCCGCATCCGTGCGCGCCAGCAGCAATCCACGCGCATTGAGTTCGTAACGCGTACTGCGCTGATTCGCATCAACGACCTCAACGAGACGCCCCGCCGCGTCATACCGAAACGTCTGATGCGCACCGTCAGCCGTCCCGATCCCCGTGACCCGCCCCATCGCATCCGTTTCGTACACGGTAGCCTGCCCGGCCGCATCGGTCACCCGCGCGAGCGCACCGCGCGCGTCATACGCAAACCGCGTGACCTTGCCGGAGCAATCGGTATACGAAGTCAACTGCGCCCGGCCATTCCATTCGAGGAACTTGTAGCCGCCACGCGCATCGCGAATCGTATGCACGAGCCCGCGCTCGTCGCGGTAATACTCGGTCGCGAACCCCGCCGGATCGCGCGTCATCGTCAGGTTGCCGCGATCGTCGTAGCGATAGATCCAGCGAGCATTGGCCGGATCGGTTTCGGCAACAGGCAGATCGTAGTGCCCGTTCCATTCGGTGCGCTCGACCTGGCCGAGCGCATCGATGCGCTGCGTCTGCCGCCCGCGCTCGTCATATTCGAAGCGCGTCGCGTTCCCGGCCGGATCGGTCGTACTGACCAGCTGCCGCATCGCGTTCCATTCGAGCTGCCACACGTTGCCTTCGGCATCCGTGTGCCTCGTCGGCTGCTGATCCTCGTTCCACGTCCATTGCGTCACGCGCCCGATCTGGTCGGTGATTGTCACCGAACGCTGCGCGAGGTTCGCATCAAACGTGTACGCTTCGCCGTCGTCGGTCCAGTGGCGCACGACACGCGCGTCGCGGCCAACACCGTGCCACGCATAGAAACACTTCAAGCCGCCGCGCAACGTGTGCTGAACCATCAGACCACGCTCGTAAGCGAACCGTCGCCCGATGTGGCCACTGCGATCGGTCACGGCCACGAGCTCGCCGGCGTCGTTGTACGCATAACGCACCAGCGTGTCCGTTTGTTCACCGTCCACGCCACGCGTCAGTTCGATCGTGGCAATGCGTCGAGGATGAGGTTTCTCATAACCCAGCGTCAGCACGCGCCCCGCGCTGTCACGCAACCGCACCGGCCGCACGACCTGATCCGCCGATTCCTGCTCGACCTCGATCCAGTTGCCGTTGCGATCCTCAAGCCGCCACAGCTTGAGCGTCTCGCTATCCGCATCGCTGCGCGCGCGGCCGAAATCGCGATACAACCCATCGATCGTTTCGACCACATAGTGCCCGCCGGCGGTACAAATCAGGTAAATGCCTTCAGGCACGCTGAAATGGCTCTCGCCCGGTGGCACGGCCGGAAACTCGATGTCTCGCCCCTGCTCGTCCCAGTACGTGATCGACGTGACTTCGCCCTGCTCGCGCGCAATCCGCAGCTCGACGCTGATCGGCACACTCCATCCCGTCCCGAACAGGCTGTCGGCCCGATCGTCATGGCTGCTGTAAAAACGCCGCCATAGGATCGGCAGCGGCCCGGGCAATGCGAAGTCGGTGTCGTCCGTGCCGTCGAGAACCTTGCCGCCAGTAATGACATTGACCGGGTGACCTGCTGACGGCCTGGCGAGGCTACCAAGCCACGTCCCGAATGCACCGGCCGCAAAATTCATCGCGATACACGGCGCCTTGCTCTTCAGGAACTGCCCCCAGCTCATCTTGCCGCGGCCGCAAACCGCCAGCGCAATCCCGAGCGCCGCACCCAGCCATCCGAGCCGCGTAGCCGACTTCACGTCCCGCACCCGCTGCGTGCCGCCGCCGATGAAGACGTTGTCGGAACCTTCGGCAATCGTCCCGTCACACGTCGTCTTGTCGCCAACGCGCGCAGCCGGTTGATCGTTGATATAAACGCTCCCCGACCCGTCGGCAATCATCTGCGGCCCGGGATGGTCCGTACACGCGACGGTATCGAGATCGCCCGGCTTGGCCGCCCGCGCCGCCGGCTTGTCGTTGACGTAGACGTTCCCCGAACCGCTCGCGATCTTGCCCTTGATCTCGGGCGGCGCGATCGTATCGGCCAGCGCCTTCGCGCCGTCGTCGATCGCTTCGTTCATGCCGCTCGCTTCCATCAGCGCACCCGAGCCGACCGCCACGCCGACACCGATCGCGATCACGAGCGGCGTCGCCAACCCCGCCGTGCCGATTTCAAGCGCGGCCAGGCCGGCGAACACCAGCCCCTCCATCGCCTCGGCCACGAGTGCGCCGACGACGGCGCCGCCGACCACCGACCCTACCGTGCCGACAAGCTCGCCCCAGAACGACGTGTGCTGGATCGGGTCTTCGAAGCGAGCGGCCGCAAAGTGCTCCGCACTCACGACGCGTCACCCGGCCCAAGCAGGGTCGGTCGCGCCGCACGCGGCTGGAAACTGGCGAGCATCCGGTCGGCGATCGCCTGCTGCTCGTCGGTCAGCGGCGCCGCGCTGGTCAATGTCATCACGAGGACGCGACCGGCGTCGTCCGACGGGAACATGGTCTGCATTTGATGCCACAGCCGGCCGTCGCGTTCGTGCGTGGAATCGATCTGAATGCCCGCGCGCCCACCGACCGTGACGGGTCGGCGGGCCTTCTCGGTGAGCATCCGGGCATCGCGCGACGCCACGTCCCATTCGCGCGCAACGAACGCGTCGAGATTCTCGCCGTCGCGAAACCGCCCGCGGGCGATCACAAGATTGAGGCCGCCGGGGCCGACGTTCATCATCAGGATGTTGACGGTGCGATCGAGTGCCGTGTCGGGCAGCTCGAAGGTGCCTTCGTGGATTGAGTAGTGCATGGCTGGTGTTCTTCGAGTTATTTGTTGAGATCGATGCGCTTGCCGTTGACCATCACGCCGTCGTCGGTCATCAGGATCACGGAGCCGTTGTGCTCCAGGCGAATGCCTTCCGGCGCGAGCGAGATCGAGCTGTTCTGCACCTTCAGCAGGATGCCGCGCTCGGCCATGTAGACCTGCGTGCCGCCACCACCGTCCTTGGCCGGCGTCGTGACCTCGACGGTCGTGGCCGTGGTGCTGCGTTTCTCGGCGATCGTCTCGGTCAGATTGCCCTGCGGAATCTGCTTTTCTTCGCTGCCCGTCGCCACGAGCACGGTACGCATCGGCCCCAGCACCTTGTGCGTCTCGTTGTTCTCGACGACGGTGTTCATGTCCTTCTGCGCGTGCATGAAGAATTCCTGCATGCCGTTCGTGTCGGTCATGCGGATCTCGTTCGACCCCTGCCCCTTGTGCGTCTGGCTCTTGATCCCCATCGTCTGGCCGGCCGCGCCGTGATACGGATTGCCCTGCTCGCCGTTGAACACGCGGCCGACGATCACCGGGTTATCCGGATCGCCCTGATTGAACGCCACCAGCACTTCCTGCTTGATCCGCGGAATCGCGGCCGCGCCCCAGCCGTCGCCTGCCCACGGCTGCGACACGCGCACCCACATCGAATCGGAGCCGTCCTTCTTGCCGCGCCGATCCCACGGGAAATGCACTTTCACGGCACTGCCGTTGGTATAGATTTCCTCGCCCTTCGGACCGACGACGATCGCCGACTGCGTGCCGTGAATCACCGGCTTCGGCGTCGCACGCGTTGCGCGATACGGAATCTTCTTCGGCAGCAGCGCGAAGCTGTTGCGGTACGGGAGCTTCGCGCTGTGCTGCGTATAGTCGTTCACCGCCTCGTGACGCACGTGCAGGATCACGTATTCCTGGTTGTTTTCGAGAACCGGATGATTCGCAACGGTCACGGCGCCGGCCGTGGTCATGCGCCACGCGTAGCCGCCACCGGTATAGCGATGGGCTTGCGCCTCCTCGGCCTCCATCGCGAAACGCGCGTAGCGGTGGCCGTCGTCGCCATGGTCGTACAGCGACTGGTGCTCGAACCGCTCGGTCGCATCGAGCCGTGCGTGCTTGAGGTTCTGCGGCCCGGCCTCCACCAGCATCAGCGGCGACGACGGATTCTGGTGATTGAAGTCGCGGAACGTGACCTTGCCGACGCCGAAGCGCCGGCCTTCGTGCAACTGGTCGATGCCGCTGTCCTCGCTGGCCTGGGTCGCGGCGAACGGCACGGTGGCGAGCCCGTCGATCGGGCGGAACAGCAGGTTCGTGTCGCCGATCACGAGAAAGTGCTTGTCCTTCTCGTAGCGGTGCGTCCAGACGAGCCCCTCCTGCTCCATCAGCCGCGCGCAGAAGTTGTAGTAGCTCTCCTGGTACATCACGACGTACTCGAGCGGCTTCTGGCTCGTCCGGATGTCGAACACGAAATCGGCAAAACCGTGTTCCTGGAAGATTTCGGTGAGGATGTCCTGCGCGGTCTTGTTCTGGAAGATCCGGCAGTCGGTCGAGCGCGTGAGGAACCAGAACCACGGCACGGCCGTCAGGTGGTATTGCGTGACGTTCCCGGGGTTGCCGGCTCGGTCGAACGACGCGACGTAGCCGTCGAAGTAGCGGTCGCCCTCGACGATATCCGACGCCACGACGCGCTCGAGCGTCGACAGGCGCGCCTGCTGGTCGAAGCGGATCTTGACCTGCTGGCCGATCAGGTCGTCAGGGCGCAAGTCGTGGCGATGCGACAGCAGGTCGAGGTGGATTTCCGGCAAGCGGTTCACATGCTCATCGACGACGGCCGCACTGACCAGGAGAACATCCGGGCCGAGCGGCGTATCGAGTGTGACGTAACGGTTGAGCTGAGTCAGGCGCGCAGGGTTGGCGGCGCCGTTGATCGCTTCGGCGATGGCGCCGGGCGTCTTGTCCATCAGCGAGAAGCCGGTCTGCGCGAGTTGCATCGCGCGCTGGACGGTGTCGACGTGCCCGGCCAGACCCGCGAGCGGCCCGAGGCTGCCGGCCACGCTCGACGCAACCGGCCCGGCAAGGCCGCCGAGCGCGCTCAACGAGCCGAGCGCACTGCCGCCCAATCCACTGGGAATACCCCCGTTCGGAGCGAAACTCATTCTTTTTTCCTTGCTTGTGATCTCAGGTTCCATGGACCAGCTCGCCGGCCCGAAGCCCCGATAATGTAGGGTAAAACCCGATGGCTTGAAAGATGCCGCAAACGTTTTCGTTCGGGCCCTGAAAGTCGGAAAACTAGACCAGCGGCTGGGCGCCGGGACGCGGCGCCCCGCGTCGAAGCAGTGCGCCGGTAGCGGCCGAAAACAGCACGACCTGCACGAAGCTGGTGACAGGCACGTACGGCGCGAAAAACCGGTCCATCACGTGCGCGAATCCGCTCAGGCTGAACGCGGCGAAGCGCTGCTCGTCCACGACCAGCCGCACCTCCAGCCCCGGCACGAAAGCCGATGCCGGCTTGCCGGGCAGCCAGCACCGCACGCGCGCCGTCGACAACGACACGAGCGCATCGAAGCGCCGGCCGGCGTCGACGGCGTCCTGCGCCCAGTGTGCGCAAAGCCGCCTGAGCTGGGTCAGGCCGCCCTTGTCCAGCCGGATCGCCTGCGGCACGAGGAGCGACAGCAGATCCCACAGCTCCCCGTAGCGGAAAGCGGGCGGTCGGCTCGACGTCGGCCGGTTCAGCAGCACGACCGTTCCCGCCGGATCGCCCGCGGGCAATGCCAGTTCGCGCTCCTGCATCCCGGACAGATCGCCCTGGGTGCAGGACAGCCGGATCTCCAGCTTGCGACGGCCGGGATCGGCGGTGCGTCCGTCCCGGTCAACCAGTTCCAGTTCGACGCCGCGGAGCGACTCCGCGGCGTCGGACGGGTCCGGCGGCGCGGTCGTCTCCGTCTCGCTGGATCGGGGATCGACAGGTTCCCTGGGTGCCCGCCTTGCCTCGTCGCGCAACACCGTCCAGAACAACCTGGTATGCGTATCCGTGCCATGCCGTAGCGACCGAAACGGTGCCAGCGTCGACGTTCCCGTGTCGGACGCCTGACGAACGGTGTCGATCGACCAGATAGCCGTGCGCGGCGCTCCCGCCTGCGCGAGCGCCCTCACCGCATAGTGGGCGCAACCGGCGCGCGTCTCGATCGGCTGGGCGTCGTCCGGAAACAGGTTGACGACCGGCGTACAAAACAGCCGGACGTGGTCGGCCGTGGCGGCGGCCAGGCGCTGGGCGCGGTGCGAATCCGGATGCACGCCCGCGATCGCGAGATGGAGCGCGACGCGACGGCCGCCGCCGGCGATTCGCTTGATCGCCCGCATGTCCAGGTCGACAAAGTCGAAACGCTCCGGCACCGCGCAATACGTCCTCAGCAGGTGGAACGGCCAGAGGGCATCGTCCGGCCGCACGTCGAGCAGCGCATCGGCAGGCTCGAAGCCGACAGCCGTGAATGTCGCGTCCGGCAAGCGCTTCCAGCGCGTTGAGTCGCCTGCTTCGGCGAAGCTCCGGTTACCAAGAAGCAACACGGCATCGGCGAGCGCCGCGACGATTTCCCGCGCACCGGTGAAATGCAGGCGCACGGTATCCGGCACGATGGCGAACGTCGCATTCGGCGTAGTGAGCTCGAACGTGAAGGTCAGCAAACCGGTCGTTTCCGAAGGCAGCGTGACATCGCGCGGCGCGATCGACGATGTCGTGTAACGCACCGACGACACCGTCAATGGCAGGATCGCGACGTCGTCCGCGATGCGGAATACTTCCTTGCCGACGGGCGCGATCAGCCGATCGCCGCGTGGCACGACGCGCGGTGCAGTCAGTTCGCTGCTGCGGTCGCCATGAAATTGCGCAACCGCGCACGACGGAAACGGACGCAGAAAAACGCCGTGCAGCGTATCGAGAAAACCGTGCGTAAACGCAGGCACGTCATCTTCGAGACGAATGTCGTGACACGCCGCCATCAACGCGAACGACTGCAACAGGCGTTCGACGTGCGGATCGTCCGAATGCTCGCCGGTGATCGCCAGCCGAGCGGCTATTTTGGGAAAGCGTTGAGCAAACGTCTGCACCGAACGGCGCAGCAGCGTCATCTCGCGTTCGAAGTGCGGCAACAGATCCTTGGGTTCGATGGCCATACGCGTTCCGTCCGTCGCTGCATGTGCGGATGACGATGCAGCGTTAAAAAAGGCGGAACGATTTTATTTGGATGACCGATCGTTTCATTTTCACTGAATCGAATATCGTGATTTTGGGATATCGAATTCAGTGGATGACCATCCGACATGCCGCGAACATCAAGGGTCGCCGCTTGCAAACGGCCGTTCGTGCACCTTCTCGCCAATGATGGCAAACCGTTACAACAGACGGCACAGGGTGCTTGCCGGCACGGCTACCCACGCGCGCCGCGCCGCGTCGCCTCACCGCGGCGAAACCACGATCGCCGCCCTTCGATTCTGCGCCCGCCCCGCCGGCGTCTTGTTATCCCCTACCGGATCGAGCTTCCCTTTCCCGACGATCGCGATCTGCTTCGCGTCGAGCCCGACGTCAACCAGCTCGATCGCCACGACTTCCGCCCGGCGCCTCGACAACTCGAGATCGTATTTCTCCGTCCCGTCGTCATCCGAGTAGCCATAGACCCGCACGCCGTTGATCCCCGCGGACCGCAGCGTCCGTCCGATCCGTTCGACGATCCGCCGCACATCCGGCTTCAGGTTGTACCGGTCGAAATTGAACAGGATCGGCCCGGTCGACCCGAACTCGAACCCCTGTCCAGTCTCCTGGAACCCGGCCGACTTCAGCGCCGTGACCTGCGTCTGCGTCAGCCCGCGATGAAGCGGCGGCGGCGTCTTGCAGCCCCCCAGCAGCATGCACAGCAGCAACGCGCTTCCAACGCACAGCCGCTCCATGCTCACAGGAAACGAGTGGTTCATTTCGCATCCCCTTCGAGTGCGCAATTGTTGGGCGCACCTCTTGTAAATCGCTGCCACGGCCTCGCCCGCAGCGCGAGACGTTAACCCTCAAGCCGACCGGACGACGCCCTCCGCCAACTGCCACGAGCCCGGCCGCGCGCGCTTGGCGCGGTACATCGCGGCATCCGCGGCGCGCAGCAAGCCGCTCGCGTCCGATGCGTGATCGGGATACAGCGCAACGCCGGCACTCATCATGGTGGCCACCACGCGGCCGTCGGACAACTCGATCGACGGCGCCATGCCGGACAAAATCTCGTCGGCGATCCGGCACACGCTGTCCGCTTCGGGCACCGTCGCCAGCATCACCGCAAATTCGTCGCCGCCCAGGCGCGCGACGAGATCGGTCTCACGCACCTGCGTGCGCAGTCGAGACGCGATGCCGATCAACACCGCATCGCCTGCGTCATGGCCGAGGCAATCGTTGATCTCCTTGAAGCGATCGCAGTCGAGATACAGGATGGCGACCCGCTGCCCGGTCAACGTGGCATCGCAAAGCGCGAGCGCGAGGCGCGACTCGAACTGCACACGGTTGGGCAGCCCCGTGAGCGCATCGTGCGTCGCCTTGTGTTCGAGCGACGCGTTCTCGTCGCGCAACGTGTTCTGCCAGTCTTCGAGTTCGTCGAGCAGCGCGTTGAAGTCGTCGCCGAGCTGATTCAATTCCGCAATCGCCGCCGGCTCGACACGCCGCGCGAATGCCCGCTCGCGCCGTACCGCGTGCGCAACGCCAGCCAGCGCGCGCAGCGGCGACACGATGCTGCGCAACAGACGCTTCGAGCTGACATACGCGCCGAGCACGCTGACGACCAGGCAGCCAAGAATGCCGCCGACACCACCCAGCAGGAAGCCGAAGAACTGATGTCCACGCCCCCGCACGACGACGTGTCCGACGACGATGCCGTCGTGCATCACCGGGACGGTCACCGGCCCGGGCAGCGCGACATCGGCGACCGCGCGTTCGAGCCGCGCGATCTCGCTTCCGGCAGGCAGCTGCCACGTCGCGAACAGTTGCCCCTTGCTGTCCGTGACGACCACCTGCGCGACGTCCTCGTCGCTCGCGATCAATCCGATCGCCTCGTTCGCCGCGACACGGTCGCCGAACACGAGCGCCGCCTCGACCGTATAGCCGAGCGAGCGCGCCAGCAGGTTCAGGTTGTTGCCCGCATACGCACGCAACGCGATCACCGCGACGACGATCAACGACACGGCCGCCATCGTCACCGCGACGAACGCGAGGCGCAAATGCGCGCGCCGCAACACGCTTTGCAGCGTCGGGCGCGACATGCGCGAAGCGGAAACGGGGAGCGCGGACCGTGTCATGGCGTCACCGGCCGTCGCGCGAGATTGAGCACGTTCGGGTGCACGCGCACGCCGCTGCGCGCGACGGCGTCGAGATTGATGTCGAACGACACACGATCGCCGTCGACATTCAGGCAGAACATGCCGCCCGCGGTGCAGGACGGATCGTGTTCCGCAATCGTCAGCACCGGATGGCCGGCCACCGCGGTTCTCACCCGCGTGCGTTCGCCGTTGTTCAGCGTGCCGAAGTAGACGATGTCGCACGCCATGCCGAGCGCAGGATCGTCGGGACTCACGCGCTGCACGTCGACCAGCGTCGAGCCGGCTTCCAGCGTGTCCGTCAGGCCGCGCGCGTAGTCCGGCCGGCCCGTGACGCACAGATGCAGGTGAACGGGTGTGGCCGGCCAGCGCGTGAAGCTGATGATGCCGAGCACGACCTGGCGCACGGTCGCGTCGTGCGAAGAATCAGGAGGATTCGCGGGGCTTGCGGCGGCTGCGATCTGCACGATGTCGACCGGATCGTCCGGATTGGCGGGCGCACCGGCGAGTACGGCGGAGGCCTCACCCAGAGCGCAAACGATTGCGAACAATGCGTGACGCAGCGAAGCGGTTCGACCGAGACGGCCGCACACCGTGCGTGCGGCGATGGCCGCCGCGGCCGCTGGCGTCGCTGCAGTCGCGAGACTGACAGCCGGCGCGCACACTTTCGCATCCATGATGGCAACTTCCGCTGGCGTCGCTCCGCCGTTGCCGCCTGCCTCCCTCCATGCGCGTGCAGGCACCGAATTACGCGCACGATTTCTTCATCTTAGGTAAAAATTCGGATGACAAAGCAGTGGGAAACACCCGACAAAACATGGGAAATTACGCGGCTCGATTCCGCGGTACGACGATGCGGGAGAATGCGATGGCCGATGTCGATGCGATGTCGACACCGGCAAATTGATCAGCGGATTGGATGTCCGTGCACGACAAACTTCATACGTTCCCGTGCGCTACGCGATCGCCGGATGGTTTCCGCACGCCGGGCGCGTCATGTCATCGCTTGTCGGCTTCCTCGACGAAAATCTCGAACCACGCGTTCATGACGGCCCAGAAGTCCACCGGCTCGAGTTCGGTCGGATTCTCGTGCCACCAGATTCGCCCTGCATCGCTGCCGTCACCGGCGCTATCGCGAAGATCGAGGCACAGGTAGTCGCCGCCGCCATTCTGAAATACCGTCCACACGAGATCCGGGTTCACGCCGAGCTTGCGCGTCTCGTCGGCTGTCAGATCGAGCTTGTCCGTCAGTGCGCTCTGGTCGCCGATCGGCAACGGTCCCATCGAATTGGCAGGGAAAAAAGTCCAGCCGTTGTGGGTGAACTGGTAGAAGCTGCGCAGATCGTCGGGCAACGCACGCCAGAGCGGCATGTCGTCCGACACGAGGTCACCGAGCGGCGGGTGACCGATGAAAAAGTTCAGGTCGTCCTGTTCGACCGTGTACGGATAGAGCAGGCAGAGATCGCCGTTTTCCTTCTGGAACACGGCGGGCCGCCGCAGCTTCTCGTTGAAGAACTGCTCGATCGCCGGCAGACGGCCGGTGACGCCGGCCCACATCTTCGCGAGCCAGTTGCCCAGCGCGGCATCGGGCGTATCCAGCAGCACGCGCCACGCGGTCGGCACCTGGACGTCGGCAGGAATCTCGTTCGCCGCCAGCCAGACCTCGCCTCGCAACTTGAAACGCTTCAGCTCGGCCGTATAAGTCGTCGCGGATAGCTCAATCATTGCCATTCACCATTGAATTCGTCGTCCGGTCATTCTACTTCGGCTGATCGCCGAGCAAATCGTTGATCTGCTGCTGCAGCATCGTCCGGTTGTCGGTTTCGCGCTGCATCATCTGCTGCCTGAATCCTTCGTCGACCTTGATGCCGCCCTTCTTGTATTCGGTCCAGTCCGCGTACGACTTCGATCCCTTCGATGTATTCGCCGTCTCGCTCAGGCCCGTGAAGTTGTCAGGGTTGTTGAGCACCTTGACCTGATCGTCGAACGGCAGATCCTTGAATCCGGGCATCTCCGTGATCTCTTTCATCGACACGATGTGATCCGCATGCAACGGCTTGTCGATCGTCAGGCCCGGGAGAGCGGGATCGTCCATGCCGGGTTCGTAGTTCTCGTTGACCATCTTCTGAACCTTGGAACTCGGCGTCTTAGCCCGAAGCTGATCGTACAGCGTTCTCGGCACGCCCTTGGTCGTCACCCGTACGTTGCCGCCATTGGCGCCGAGCGTGTTCGGCTCGATCTCCACCTTGGTCCGGTTCAACACGTCGACGGCATTCTTCGCCGCTTCCGTGTCGGCGCCCTTGGCGCCCAGCCCGAGCAGCGCAAATCCCGCGACGCCCACCATGATGTCGCCGTAACCGGGCCCGAGCGACTCGCCCCACGAGTGGAGCGCATTCAGGCCGACGTTGGCACCGATCACGGTGCCCGCGAACAGGGCGGTCGCACCCAGTCCGGCTGCCAGCGCGCCGAGCCCTGCGGCACCGAGTGCAACGAAGCCCAGCACCTCGAGCGCCGTCTCGAACATTGCCTCGGTATCGTGGATGGCCACGACGGTCACGGTCTCGCCGCCGACCGTCACGTTGTCACTCGCCGTCTTGATGACCGCGCCGCACTCCATCTTCATCGACAACCGCGCCATCGGCTTGCCGTTGACGGTCACGGTTCGCGAGCCCTGTGCAACCAGGAGCTTCGCCTGGGGAAAATGATTGAACGGCAGGCCATTGCACTCGTCCGCGAAATCGACGCCGGCGCGCAGTGCGGAACGACTGTTGACCGTGACGTTCGTCGATCCCTGATGAAGCATGCCGGTCGTTGGACCGGATATGTTGGCCGCCTTCTGGATGCCGCGAACCAGCGCACCACCGGCGAGGCCGCCGCCCGCCACGCAGCCGCCGACGATCGCGACGAGCGCGAGGCCGCCGGTGGCCGCGGTCGCCGTCACGATGGCCGCTGCGACGACCGCACCGACCACGGCGCCCGCGATCATCCCGAGCAGGCCGAAACCATGCGCGATCTCGTCGCCCATGCGAGCGGCGCGCAGGGCGGCCTCCGCACCGCTCATGACGACCTGCCGTCCGTATGCGCAGCCGTCTGCCGCCGCAGGTGCGCCTCGATGTCCTGCAGCGATGTCAGCGGCGGCACACCTTCCACCGCGGTGACGGATTCGAGTCGGCGACGCAGTTCGAGCCCGGAGTAGCCGGGACTGGAGCGCAACTCGTAGCGCCCGTCGGCCTTGAACAGCCCGTGGCGGCTGCGCTGGGTGATCGTCGGCTCCAGCGGCGAACCGTCGCTCGCGAAGAACACCCAGTCGTGGCTTTCGACTTCACGCGCACTGATATGCTCGCACGCCGTGCGAGGGTCCGGATACACGCGCAGCACGCGTGTCTTCGCCGACAACGCGAACACGTGCGGCAGGCGCTCGAGCGAGGTCGCCGGCGTATCGACTGCCTCCGGCGCCGGCGGCACCACGACGAACGAAGACAGGATCGACGTCCATGCAGGAATATGCCGCTCGAAGTCTTCCACGCGGGCATTGAGCGTGAACACCAGCATCGCTTCGTCGAGCCTGACCATCGCCTGTCGCTGCCGCAGCACCGTCTTGTCGCTGCGCCACTGGTAGTCCAGCATGAGGCCCGGAAGCCCGTCGATCGTGACAGGCTCGCGCGCGATCGGCTTGTAACCGGGAAACTGGCGCTTGAAAGCCGCCTGCTGTGCATCGGCGTAGGCGCCGACGTCGTCGAGCGGCGTGTCGTAGTCGCGTGTGACCACGAATGCCACATCCTTCCTGCCGGACGCATCAGGCAAGTGGAACACATTCATGGTTTGGTCACGCCAGCCGTCGGGCAACGCCATGCGCCCCTCGTGCAATCGGTAAACCGCCATTCCGTTTGTCCTTTTATTGATCCGTGCACACGCGTCAGGGTGTCGCGTTACTTCGCCTTGTCGCCGAAGCCGACGCTCGACAGGCAATCGGGATTGCGCTCCGCGAACCCGAACACGAGCTCGCCCCACGCGGTTTCCGATCGGAACGTCGTTTCCTCGTTCGGAGAGCGCCCCGACGGCGCACCGGCGACCCGCATCCCGGCAAACCGCGCCTTCACTTCATCGCGGCTGATGCAACGGCCGGACAGCGCCAACGTCAGCGCGCCGCGCGTGTCGCTCTCATTGCTCGTACGCAGCACGATCCGCTCGATCTGCGTGCCGTCGTCCAGCGCGATCGGGCCGCTCTCGCCATTGCTCCAGAACGTGAAGTATTCGTTGCTCGATTCGCTGCGCGCGAACTTCGTGTTAAGCAGATGCTCGACGGGCTCGCGCCGGATCGGCTGATGCGTGCCGATCTGGTCGATCACTTGCCAGAGACTGAGTTGAACGGTTGTGTGCATCTTTTTCGATCCTTCCGAACAAGCAGGCGTCACGCCCAGCGACATGGCGAGCAGCAGCGGCGCGATGATCGCCGTGTAGCGGCCTCGCCTAGTGGGACGGGTAGTTACGGTCATACCAGCTTCCGTAGTACGTTTGATAGTTGACATACTGCCCATTGACCGGCACCGACGCATATTCTCCCGTGCCGTACACATGCCCGATGGCAGCCCGCGCGGCACCGGCGTCGCCGTTGTGCACGAACTGGTTGTACGCCGCATTGTAGGCCGGCGCATTGTCAGGATTGCCTGCGATCTGGATGTCGGGGCCGCCGTGCGCGAGGATTTCTCGCTGCACCTTGATGTTGTTCATCGTCGCCGCGCCTTCGTCCGCCAGTTCGCTATTGACGTAGTTTGTCTTGGTCGAATAATCCGGCGTGCCCTGATACAGCGCGTGTCCGGTTTCGTGCGCGAGCCCCTGGACGACAGCCTTCGGATTCCCCCGGTCGTTGCTGTCGATCACGATCGTCGGCGGCTGGCCATGCTTGTTCGTCGAGGATCCCTGATTCGCGGGACCATACTGGATCTGCCAGCCGTCCTTCTGCAGTTGCGTGATGTCGTGTTCGAGTGTCGGCGACTTCGCGGCGAGTTTGTCGACACCGGCGCCCAGCCCCGTCGCCACGACCTTCCTGGGTGTGCCTTTCGCGTGATTTTTCCCGTGCGCCGGCGCTGCTGCCGCCGCTGCGCCGCCACCGCCACCGCCACCGCCTCCGCCTCCGCCACCGCCGCCTGCCGCGGGCGCTGCGGCATTGGGCTCGGGATCGGCCGGATCCGTCACCGGGACGAGCGGCGGCGACGCCGGTCCCGTCGTGCCGTCCGGATTCAGGTCGACGCTTTGCGAACCCAGCACGACGATGCGCGTACCGTCGAGTACGATCTGTCCGTCGGCCGAGAGCGTGATCCTGGCCTTCCCGCATTCGAGGACGATCGATTGGGATCCCTTGACATGCACATGCTCGGTGTCGGATTCGATCTGAACGGGGCCCTTCGCCTTGAGCGCCATGTGCTGTTCCTGCGCATGCAGGATTACCGCAGTCTTCGCCGTATGCTGAATATGCGCGTCCTGCGACTGCACGGAAATGGCCTTGCGTACGATGTTCGCGTGCTGCCCCTGCGTGACGACGTTCGTCTGGTTCGGGCCGTTCACGACCGTCACGTGATTGTTCTGGACCGTCGTGGCCATATCCTTCTGGCTATGGATATTGACCAGTTCCTCGCCCTTCTTGTCGTGGATCACGACCTCGCAGAATCCCCCGCCGCCCGGCGTGGAGTTGCTGTGGAACCCCATCTGGTGCGCACCGTCGGGCAACGCATACGGTGGCGTCTGTTCGGCGTTGAACATGCGGCCGACAATGATCGGGCGATCGGGATCGCCGTTCAGGAAGTCGACGATGACTTCCTGGTTGACGCGCGGAATCGCCACGGTTCCCCAGCCGCGCCCCGCCCACGGCTGCGATACCCGTATCCAGCAGGAACTCTCCTGGTCGTTCTTGCCGTAGCGGTCCCACGGAAACTGCACCTTGATCCTGCCCATTCCGTCGGTATGGATCTCTTGCCCCTTCGGGCCGACCACGATCGCGCTCTGTGGTCCGGGCATGACCGGCTTGTCGTGTCGACGCTCGGGACGATACGGAATCTTGCTGCGGATCAGCGTCAGCGAGCTCCTGAAACTCCCGGGCTGCGCCGATGCATCGCCGAAATTGTTCTTCGCATCGATGTCGATCCCGACGACCAGGAATTCGTTGTCGTCCTGCTTGGCCGGGTCGAACCAGAAGTGCCCGTCGATCTTGAATTTGCGGCCCACCGTGAGCCCCCGGCAACCGGATTCGCCACGGAACACCTTGGCCTGCCACTCGTACACCTCGAGCCGGCGCTTGGCTTCGGCCTCGCCCTCGCGGGTGTCCTTGTATGCGAACGCCGAACTGCCGTCGTACACCTCGAGCTTCGGCGCGTTGCCCTGGTCGGCCAGCGTCGGCAGCTCGACATACGGCCGGCTTTTCGGGTGCTTGTAGTCGAACGTATGCAGCGCGACCACACCAGGCTGGGTTTCGCGGCTCGCCGACAATGCGGTCAGGCGGTCCGCCTGCTGCACGCCGCTCGCCGCGTTGTAGGTCACGACAGGATCGTGCGCCTGGTCGGGACACGACGTCGAATCGTCGGCGATCACGAGCGTGTGACCATCCTGCCGATATTCGAAGTAGTAGAACAGCCCGTGCCGCTCGAGCAGCCGGCTGACGAAATTCAGGTCGCTCTCCTGGAACTGGACGACGAAATCTTCCTGTTTCAGTTCCTCCTTGACATGCGTCTGGTAGTCGACCAGCGCGCCGTAGTCGGCGAACACCTTGCGCAGCACGTCGAGCACCGTGACCTGCTGATAGATTCGGCTGTTGACCCGCTTGCCGAGATACCAGAGCCACGGCACCAGGTCGCCGCGATAGTGCGCAACGCCGCCATCGTTACGCTCGAAGCCGAACCGGACAAGATAGCCGTGAATCTGCCGCTCCGATCCGTCCTGAAGCGCGATGTTCACGGCCACCGCCTGGTTCAGCACGTCCTTGAGATCGATCGACGGATTCTGCGCGATCAGGTCGAGCGTATAACGGGGCAGCTCCGATAACGCCTCGCCACCCTTGATCGCGGCAATCGACAGCGCGCGATTTCCGGTCAGCGACGATTGCAAGCGAAGCAGCCGTGTCGTCTCGCTGAATGGCAAGGGCGACCCGAGTGCGCCGGGCTGGCCCTGTGTCTGGCCCGGAACGAAAAATTGCGGGGCGGAAGCGAGGTCGGACAGCGGCTGCCCGGCGAGCGGGTGATCGTCGACAGCCGGTGCGGCCTCGGCTGCCGCTGCCGGCGAAGCCGATGCAGTCAGCCCCCGCATGCCGGACATCGCGCCGGAAGCGAGTTGCCCGGCGACCGGATTCAGCATGCCGGCCGCCGGCGCCGCCATCGATGCGGCAATCTGGGCCGGATTGGCTCCGGCGGCCAGCGCCTGCATGACGGCCGATGCGGTTGGCGCAACCTTGCCGACTACGGGATTCGCGGCCGCGGCCATTTGCATCGCACCCGATGTCAGTGCGCCACCCAGCGGAGACGATCCCGCCGACTCGGCTATTCCGGCGATTCCTGGCAACTCTTTCATGGGCCCTCTCGCTTTCTATTCTGATCACCACGACGCATGCGCGCGGTTTTACTACATGTCGATGTCCGAAATATTAATTTCGAAACGCGTCCTCGACGAAATACTCTTATCGGATTTCTCGTAATGCGTGCAATCGCATTCGCCAGCAGGCGAGCATTAAGAAAAATCGGTAATTTTCGGCCGCGTGAAGATTTATATTGAATGGAGATGGATTGCCTCTCACGCAGGCGGCGCCATCATAACGGCCCGTTTCAGGCGCGTCCATACCTTCCAAATAAGCAATCCACTCGATTGCCTCCAGATCGACTGCAACGCGCGCAGACCGCCATTCACTTCGGCGTCACAATGAGTAATTTCGACATTGACGCAACGCAGCACGGGACAATTTACCTGATCGCGAATTACTGCGTATTCCCGATTTAAAACAAGTCGACACCGGCGATTCGCTTCGCGACCATGCGTTCAAGCCGTTTCCGTTACGCCGGAATGGCGAGAGCGACATGCCTGTCGATCACGCGATCCTTAGCTTTCTCGCCGACGCGAGATTGACTCACTTCCCGGCCAGGTTCCAGGCAATTTTCGCCGGCGAATATGTCGCTTCGTAGGACGACGTTCCGGAACCCCGGCGTGCACCCCGGCCACCGCATCGAACGGCGCACTCGCCCCTGCCCGAGGTATCCTTGGGTTCTGAACGGACCCTGCCACGTATCGCAAGCGGTCCATCCGCGCCAACCTCGCACTTCAATACCATCCATGGATTTCGACGTCATCGTTCTCGGCGCCGGCATCGTCGGCGTCTCAGCCGCGCTGCACCTGCAGGATCGCGGACGCAAGGTCGCCCTCGTCGATCGCGGCGCGCCCGGCGAAGGCACGAGCTTCGGCAACGCGGGGCTGATCGAGCGCTCGTCGGTCGAGCCGTATCCGTTCCCGCGCAGCCCGTTCACGCTGATGCGCTATGCGCTGAACCGCTCGACCGATCTCTACTGGCACAGCGCGTCGCTGCCCGCGTTCGCGCCGTGGCTCGCGCGGTTCTGGTGGGAATCGGCGCCGCTGCGTCATGCGGCCGCTTCGCGCGACATGCTGCCGCTGATCGAGCGCTGCATCGTCGAGCACGACGCGCTGATCGCACGGGCCGGCGCCGGCGAGCTGATCCGTGCGAACGGCTGGCTGGAAGCGTTCCGCACGCCAGCCGCGTTCGAGCGCGGCGTGGCCGAGGCCGGCCTCACCGCGCGCCGACACGGGCTCGGCATCACGCCGCTCGACGCGGCCGCGCTGCTCGCGCACGAGCCGAGCCTCGCGCCCGGCTTCTGCGGCGCGCTGCACTGGCTCGATCCGAAGAGCGTCGTCGATCCGTCCGCGCTCGTCAAAGCGTATGCGCAATTGTTCGTGCAAGGCGGCGGGACGCTGCTCACCGGCGACGCCGCGAGCCTCGACGCACTGTCGCCCGGCTGGCAGGTTCACACCCAGGATGGCCCGGCCGCCGCACCGGCCGTCGTCGTCGCGCTCGGCCCGTGGTCCGACACGGTGTTCGGCAAGTTCGGCTACAAGATCCCGCTGCGCGAGAAACGCGGCTATCACATGCACTACACCCCATCCGCACGCGGCGTGCCGTCGGCGCCGATCGTCGATCGGGAATACGGTTACGTGATCGCGCCGATGCGGCGCGGGCTGCGGCTGACAACGGGGGTCGAGATCGCGCGGCGCCGCGTGCCGCCGACCGGCGTGCAGCTCGAGCGTGCGGAACGCATCGCAAGGCCGGTGTTCGGCTTCGGCGAGCGGCTCGACCCGCATCCGTGGCTCGGCTTCCGGCCATGCACGCCGGACATGCGCCCGGTGATCGGCCCCGCGCCCGCCCATCGCGGGCTGTGGTTCTCGTTCGGGCACAACCACCACGGGCTGACGCTCGGCCCCGTCACCGGCCGGCTGCTGGCCGAGATGATGACGGGCGAGGCGCCGTTCACCGATCCGGCGCCGTATCGCGCGGACCGATTCTGAACCGGTGATGCGTCGACGCGCGCTCAGTCGAGCGCGCGGCCGAAAATCCGGATGACCTCGTCGAGATGCTCGGCCATCGCGCGGCGCGCGGCTTCGGAATCGCGCGCACGGATCGCGTCGAGGATCGCGCGGTGTTCGAGTTCCGACCGGTGCGGCATGTCGTTCGGCATGTACAGCGACTGCAGCCGCTGGAACATCAGGTCGTACTTGTGCGCGAGCAACTGCTTGATCATCAGCGCATACGCGGCGTTGTCGCTCGCTTCCGCGATACGGATATGGAACAGCCGGTCGCCCGGGTGCGTGAGCGAGCCGCTGCGGTTGTCTTCCTGGTTGCGCAGGAACGCTTCGTGAATCCCTTCGATCTGCGCATCCGAGCCGTGCGTCGCGGCCAGCGACGCGGCTTCCGGCTCGATCAGCCGGCGCGCCTGCAACAGCGCGAACGGCGGGATTTCGGTGTCGAGGTCGAGCGCGATGCCGAGTTCGGGATCGATCTCGACGATCGAGAACGGCGCGACCGTCGCGTCGGGTGCCGATGCGGGTGTGGGCACGGCGGCCGTTTCGGGATGGCGCACCTTCACGCCGTCGCCGACGCGCACGCTGACGAGCCCGTTCACTTCGAGCGCGATCAGCGCCTCGCGCACCGACGTGCGCGACACGCCGAACCGTTCGGCGAGTTCGCGCTCGGGCGGCAGATAACTGCCCGGCGGGAAATCGCCGGACTCGATCATCGCACTGAGCTTGTCGGCGATCTGCTGGTAGAGGCGGCGGTTCTGAATCGGCTGGATGGACATACGTTGATGCTGGTAATCGGTTTCGTTCCGGACGGCCTGACGAATCGGGCAGGCCGTTCGCGCCTATTCTATATGCCGCGCTTCACATCGCCCGGCACCGCGTAGCAACGCGCGGCCGTGCCGCCCCACAGCGCGCTGCGCTCGGCCGCCGACAACCGCGATTCGGCCCAGCGTTCGACGAGCGACGTCACTTCGTCATACGACGCCGCGAGCAGGCACACGGGCCAGTCCGACCCGAACATCAGCCGCTGCGGGCCGAACGCGTCGAGCGCCGCGTCGAGGCACTGCTCGATGTGGCGGATGTCCTGCGCGCGCAGGCCACGCTGCCAGTCCGCTTCCGTCACGAGCCCCGACAGCTTGCACGCGACATGCGGCAGCGCACCCAGCTCGCGCAGCGACGCGCGCCAGCGCGCGAACGCCGTGTCGTCGCGCTCGAACGCCGAAAGCGCAGGCTTGCCGGCATGGTCGAGCACGAGCCAGTGCACATCGTGCGTCGAGCAGAACACGCGCACGTCCGGCAACTGGCGCTCGAACACGAGCACGTCGTACACGTATCCATTCGCCTGCAGCCACGCAACGCCGCGATTGAAACCGGGATCCGCGACGAACGCGCCCACGTCGGCTTCGTCCTGCACCTGATGACGAAAACCGCGCAACTTCGGGCTGCCCCACTCGGCAACGCGGTCGGCAAGCGCCGGCGCACCGAGATCTTCCCAGCCGACCACCGCCGCGATGCGGGCATCGTCGCGCGCGAGGTCGAGCAGGAACGCCGTCTCGTCGCGCCCGGCGCGCGCCTGCACCGCGATCGACGCGCCGAGCGCCTGCGCATGCATCTGCGGCCACAGCGTGTCGGGCAGGTAGTCACGCGCGAGCACACTCATCCCGGGGCCGATCCACGGATAGTCGGCCGCGCGATAACGCCAGAAGTGCTGATGGGAATCGATGCGTACTGCGCCCATGGTGCCCTCGTGTTCAGTTGCCGCGGCGGCGGCGCGCGTCGCCGCCGCTCGTGCGCAACGCTCAGTCGTACAACACCGCCGCGATCTTCGGATCGTCGATATTGGTCTTGTCGTACCAGTAGAAACCGGTATCGATGACCTTCGGCAGCTTCTCGCCCTTGGTCGCCTTCACGGCCGCCTCGACGGTCTTGTAGCCGATCCCGATCGGGTTCTGCGTGATCGCGCCGGCCATCAGCCCGCTGCGGATCGCGTCCTTCTGCTGCTTGCCGGAATCGTAGCCGACGATCACGACCTTGCGCTTCATCTCGCGCACGCCGTTGACCACACCGATCGCCGAGCCCTCGTTGGTGCCGAACAACCCCTTGAGCTTCGGATACGCCTGCAGGATCGATTTCGTCACCTCGGTCGATTTCAGCTGGTCGCCTTCGCCGTACTGCACGGTCACGACCTGCACCTTCGGGTGCGCCGACTTCATCCGCTCGAGAAAGCCGTCGCGGCGGTCGATGCCGGTGCGGCTCGTCTGGTCGTGCGCGACCACGGCCACCTCGCCTTCGTCGCCGATCAGCGCCGCGAGCTTGTCGGCGGCGAGCGCGGCAGCCGCCTTGTTGTTCGTTGCGGCCGTCGTCACCGGGATATCGCTGTCGACGCCCGAGTCGAACGCGATCACCGGAATCTTCGCGGCCTGCGCCTTCTTCAGGAGCGGCAGCGCGGCCTTGCTGTCGAGCGCCGCGAAGCCGAGCGCGACCGGCTTCTTCGCGATCGCGGCCGACAGCATGTCGATCTGCTTGTCGACCATCGCCTCGGTTTCGGGCCCTTCGAACGTCACCTTCACCTTGTAGTCCTTCGCGGCCTGCATCGCACCCGATTTCACGGCCTGCCAGAACTGATGCTGGAAGCCTTTCGAGATCAGCGGGATATAGGCTTCCTGCGCCCGCGCGCCGGCCGTGAGGCCGACGGCGAACGTCAGCCCGACGATCGCGTTCAACACCTTGCTCCTGATCACTTCGCGTCTCCTTGGTGGGTCTCTTCTGGATACCGGCCGGGCCGGCGGTGAAGCGGATGCCTGCGGGCAGGCGTGCGTCAGCGGCGGCGCCGGCGCAGGATGTCGACGTACACGGCGAGGATGATGATCACGCCCGTCACGACCGTCTGCCATTCCTGCGCGACCGACATGATGCGCAGGCCGTTGGTCAGCACGCTCATGATGAACGCGCCGATGATGGTGCCGACGATGCTGCCCGCGCCACCCGACAACGACGTGCCGCCGATCACGACGGCCGCGATCGCATCGAGCTCGTAGCCCTGCCCGAGCGCCGGCTGCGCGGAATTCAGCCGTGACGCGATCAGCAGCCCGGCAATCCCGCACACGGCGCCGCTGAACGTGTAGACGGCGATCTTCCACGCGTCGACGTTCACGCCGGACAGCCGCAGCGCTTCTTCGTTGCTGCCGAGCGCGAACGTGTAGCGGCCGAAGATCGTGCGGTTCAGCACGATCGACGCGCCGATCGCGACGAGGAACAGGATCAGCACCGCGTTCGGGATCGGCAGCGCGGGGATCAGGTTGCCGATCAGCGAATCCTGCGCGATCGACGTGAAGCCCGGCGTGTCGTTGAAGTAGATCGGCCGCGTGCCCGAGATCACGAGCGACAGCCCCTTGAGCAGCATCATCATGCCGAGCGTCGCGATGAACGGCGGCACCTTCATCTTCGCGATCACGAAGCCCGACACGCAGCCCGACAGCGCACCGAACAGCAGCGCGGCCAGGATCCCGAGCGGCAGCGGCATCCCCCACTTCGTCAGCACGACGCCGGCCATCACCGCGCAGAACGTCATCAGCGTGCCGACCGACAGGTCGATGCCCGACGTGATGATCACGTACGTGCAGGCGACGGCCAGCACGCCGTTCACGGCGGTGGCCTGCAGGATCGACACGAGGTTGTCGACTTCGAGGAAGTTCGGCGACGCGAAGCTGAAGAACACGATCAGCAGCACGAGGCTCGCGAATGCGAGCAGCTTCTGCCGTGCGGCCGGATTGAAGAAGCGCGACTTCAGGCTCGATGCGGCGGCCGGCGTGTCGCCGGAAGCCAGGGGCGGAACGGGATGCGTATCGTTGGACATGGTCAGCGTCTGAATCAGGACAATACGGTCGACTCGCGCTGCGTCGCGAGCTGCATGATCTTTTCCTGCGTGGCGTCGGCCGCGCGCAATTCGCCGGTCACGCGGCCTTCGCACATCACGAGAATCCGGTGGCTCATGCGCAGCACCTCGGGCAGCTCCGACGAGATCATCACGATCGCCTTGCCGTCGGCGGCGAGCGCGTCGAGCAGCTTGTAGATCTCGCTCTTCGCGCCGACGTCGATGCCGCGCGTCGGCTCGTCGAAGAACAGGATGTCGCAGTCGCGCAGGAGCCACTTCGCGATCACGATCTTCTGCTGGTTGCCGCCCGACAGCAGCCTCGCGGGCTGCGCGACCGACGGCGTGCGGATCGCGAGCTGCCGCACGTACGACTGCGCGGTATCGCGCATCTCGCGCGCATCGAGGAACACGCCGCGGCGCACGAAACGGCGCATGCTCGACAGCGCGATGTTGTTCTGCACGTCCATCCCGACCGCCAGCCCGAAATGCTTGCGATCCTCCGACAGGTAGCCGATCCCGTGCTTCACCGCATCGGCCGGCGTGCGGATCGTCACCGCCTTGCCGTGCACGCGGATTTCACCGGCGTCGACCGGGTCCGCGCCGAACACAGCGCGTGCAACCTCGGTGCGGCCCGCGCCCATCAACCCCGCGAAGCCGAGGATCTCGCCGCGCCGCAGCGTGAAGGCGACATCGCGGATCGCACGGCCGCGCGACAGCCCGCGCACTTCGAGCGCGACATCGTTCGACGCCGTATCGGGCGGCGTGTGGGATACCGTTTCGAGCTGGCGGCCAACCATCATCGAGATGATCGACTCCATCGACGTGCCGGCCATCGGCACGGTCGCGACATACTTGCCGTCGCGCATCACGGTCACGCGATCGGCGATCTGGCGCAGCTCGTCCATCTTGTGCGAGATGTAGACGATGCCGACGCCGTGCGCGCGCAGGTCGCGGATGATGCGAAACAGCTCGGCGATCTCCGCGTTGTTGAGCGCGGCGGTCGGCTCGTCCATGATCAGCGCGCGCGAGTCGAACGACAGCGCCTTCGCGATCTCGACCATCTGCTGCTTCGCGACCGTCAGCCGACCGACCGGCGTGCGCGGGTCGAGGTCGAGCCGCATCCGCTCAAAGATCGCGGCGGCATCGCGATTCAGCTTGTCTTCGTCAACGAACACGCCGAGGCGGCCGCGCGGCTCGCGGCCGATAAAGATGTTCTGCGCGACGCTCAGGTGGTTCATCAGGTTCAGTTCCTGATGGATGATGCCGATGCCGAGCGCCTGCGCGGCGCGCGGATCGGCAATCTCCACCGCGCGGCCGTCCATCCGGATCTCGCCGCCGTCGCGCTGGTAAACGCCAGCCAGGATCTTCATCAGCGTCGACTTGCCGGCGCCGTTTTCGCCCATCAGCGCATGCACTTCGCCGGCGCGCAGGTCGAAGCGGCAGTCGTCAAGCGCCTGCACGCCCGGGAAGCGCTTGCCGATGCCGGTCAATGCAATCAACGGCGGCGTGGGGTTCGGGTCGAGGTCGGGTTGCATGGAGCGCGGCCCTCAGCTGATCGCACGGTCGAGATGCGTATAGCCGCCATCGACGAACAGCCACTGGCCCGTCGTGTGCGATGCGCGATCCGACAGCAGGAACACGGCCGTATCGGCAATCTCGTCGGCCGTCGTGAAGCGTTGGCCGAGCGGCACCTTGCCGGCAATTTCCGCGATCTTTGCTTGCGGATCGTCGAAACCGGCGATCCAGTTCTGATAGAGCGGTGTCATCACCTCGGCGGGAATCACCGCGTTCACGCGCACGCCGTCGTCGCGCAATGCGACGGCCCATTCGCGTGTCAGCGCGAGCTGTGCGCCTTTCGATGCGCAATAGCCGCTCGTGTTGCCCTGCCCCGTCACGGCCGTCTTCGACGAGATGTTGACGATTGCGCCGCGCGCCGCCTTCAGGTGCGGCACGCAGTAGTGCGCCATCACGTAGTAGTGGATCAGGTTGCGTTCGAGCGACGAAACGAACGCGTCGCGCCCGGCATCGAGCCCGATGCTGTCGTTGATGCCCGCATTGTTGACGAGGCCGTCGAGACGACCGAAGCGCGCGACGGTCTGCGCGACCGCGTCGCGACACTGTGCGTCGTCCTGCAATTCGACGGAAACGCAGGTGGCATTCGGCTGCTTCCGCACGAGTTCGCGCCAGAACGCGTCGTCGGGCGCGTGCCGCGCGAACACCACCGGTATCGCGCCTTCGCCGGCGAGCCGCATCGAGATCGCGGCGCCGATGCCCGACGCGCCGCCGGTCACGATCACGACCTTGTCTTGCAGATTCAAATCCACTTCGCGTCTCCGTCGTTCATGTTGTCGGCACGCACACCCTGCTTCAGCCGCGGAACCGGTACTGCTCCAGCGATTCTGGCTTCATCTCGATCGAGAAGCCGGGCGCCGTCGGCGGCATGTACGCCGCGCCGCGCACGACGCACGGCTCGACGAAATGCTCGTGGAGGTGATCGACGTATTCGGTCACGCGCCCTTCCTTCGTGCCGGAAATGCATACGTAGTCGATCATCGACAGGTGCTGCACGTACTCGCACAGCCCGACGCCGCCCGCATGCGGACACACGGGCAGCCCGTACTTCGCGGCCATCAGCATCACCGCGAGAATCTCGTTCACGCCGCCGAGCCGGCACGCGTCGATCTGCACGACATCGATCGCGCCGCGCGCGATGAACTGTTTGAACAGCACGCGGTTCTGGCACATCTCGCCGGTCGCGACCTGCACGGGCGCAATCGCCTTGCGGATCTTGCGATGCCCTTCGACGTCGTCGGGGCTCGTCGGCTCCTCGATGAACCACGGCCGCGCGAACGCGAGCTCGCGCACCCAGTCGATCGCCTCGTCGACTTCCCACACCTGGTTCGCGTCGATCATCAGCTTGCGGTCGGGGCCGATCACCTCGCGCGCGATCGTCACGCGGCGGATGTCGTCCTCGAGGTTCGCGCCGACCTTCAGCTTCACGTATTCGAAACCCTCTTCCACCGCCTCGCGGCACAGCCGGCGCAACTTGTCGTCGCTATAGCCGAGCCAGCCGGCCGACGTCGTGTAGCACGGGTAGCCGTCGCGCTCGAGCGTCGCGATCCGCGTGGCTTTGCCGGGCGCCTGCCGGCGCAGCAGTTCGAGCGCTTCGTCCGGCGTCAGGCAGTCGGTCAGGTAGCGGAAGTCGATCGCGCGCACCAGTTCCTCGGGGCTCATGTCGGCGACGAGCCGCCACAGCGGCTTGCCGACGGCCTTCGCCCACAGATCCCACACCGCGTTGACGACAGCGCCGGTCGCCAGGTGGATCGCGCCCTTGTCGGGGCCGATCCAGCGCAACTGGCTGTCCGACGTCACGTGGCGCCAGAAACGGCCCATGTCCTCGCGGACCCAGTCGAGGTCGAGGCCGACGACGAGGTGACGCATCGCATCGATCGCCGCGCAGCAGATTTCGTTGCCGCGCCCGATGGTGAACGTGAGCCCGTGCCCCTCGAGCCCGTCGCGGTCGGTTTCGAGCACGACGTAGGCCGCCGAATAATCGGGGTCCGGATTCATCGCATCGGAGCCGTCGAGCTGGCGCGAGGTCGGGAAGCGCACGTCGAGGACGCGCATCGATCGAATGATAGGCATGACGAACCGTCCGTAAAAGGAAATCAGGCCTGCACGGTGCGCTGGCGCTGCTCGCCGAGCCCGTCGATGCCGAGCGTGATCACCTGTCCTGCGCGCAGATAGACGGGCGGCTTCTGCCCGAGGCCGACGCCCGGCGGCGTGCCGGTCGAGATCACGTCGCCCGGCTGCAGGCTCATGAAGCGGCTCAGGTAGCTGATCAGGTGCGGCACGCGGAACACCATCGTCGCGGTCGTGCCGTTCTGGTAGCGGTGGCCGTCGACGTCGAGCCACAGCCGCAGCGCGTGCGGATCGGGCACTTCGTCGGCCGTCACGAGCCAGGGCCCAAGCGGGCCGAACGTGTCGTTGCCCTTGCCCTTGTCCCACGTGCCGCCGCGTTCGAGCTGGAATTCGCGTTCCGACACGTCGTTCACGACGCAGTAGCCGGCGACGTGCGACAGCGCATCGGCTTCGTCGATATAACGGCCGCCCTGGCCGATCACCACGCCGAGCTCGACCTCCCAGTCGGTCTTCTCCGAGCCGCGCGGGATCTCGACGTCGTCGTTCGGGCCCGAGATCGCGCTCGTCCACTTGCCGAACACGACCGGTTCCTTCGGCACCTCCATCCCCGATTCGGCCGCGTGGTCGGAATAGTTGAGGCCGATGCAGATGAACTTGCCGACGCGGCCCACGCACGCGCCGAGCCGCGGCGTGCCTTCGACGAGCGGCAGCGACGACGGCGGAATGTCGCGCAGCCGCGCGAGCGACGCCGGGGTCAGCACATCGCCGGCGATGTCGTCGATTACGCCGGACAGGTCGCGGAGCTGGCCCTGCGCATCGAGCAGGCCCGGTTTTTCATGGTGTTTGTCGCCAAATCTGAGCAGTTTCATAGCGTCGTCCGAATGGAAACGGAAAGTGAATGGGGGGCGGTCAGTCAGTTCGGCACGGTCAGTTTGACCAGCCGCCGTCGATCAGGTGGATCGTGCCGGTCGTGAACGACGCTTCGTCGGATGCCAGGTACAGCGCGAGCGCGGCCACTTCATCCGCGCTGCCGATGCGGCCGATCGGCTGGCGCGCGACGAACGCCTGGCGCACCTCGTCGGCCGACACGTGGCGCGTGCGCGCTTGGTCCGCGATCCGCTGCTCCAGCGACGGCGATTCGATCGTGCCCGGGCAGATCGCGTTGCAGCGGATGCCGCGCTCGACGAAATCGGCGGCCACCGCCTTGGTCAACCCGATCACGGCCGCCTTGCTGGTGCCGTAGACGAAGCGGTTCGGCACGCCCTTCACGCTCGACGCGGCCGACGCCATGTTGACGATCGATGCGCCGCCGGCCTCGAGCATCGCGGGCAGCAGCGCGCGGATCAGCCGGTACATCGACGTGACGTTCAGGTTCATCGAAAACGCCCATGCGGCGTCGTCGCAGTCGAGGATCGAGCCGTGATGCACGTAGCCGGCGCAGTTGAACAGCACGTCGAACGCGCGTTCGCCCGCGGCGAGCGCCGCGATGTCGCTCGCATCGGTGACGTCGAGCCGCCGCGTGGCCAGCCGGCCGCCCGCGCGTTCGGCGTCGGCCTCGAGCCGCACGAGCGCGGCTTCGTTGATGTCGGTCGCCAGCACGTCGGCGCCCTCGCTCGCGAACCGCAGCGCGGTCGCACGGCCGATGCCCTGCCCCGCCGCCGTCACCAGCGCGCGTTTGCCCTGCAATCTCATGAGCGACTCTCCCGAAAAAGCGGCCACCCGTCGGCCGATTGGCACAAAGGACTAAAGGTCCAACCAATCATAGGAAGGGATCGCGCGTTTGTCACGAAATCGGGATTCAGTATTTACCCGAGCGGCAAAATCGGGCGGATGAAGAAAAATCCGGTGCAGGACCGGTCCTGAAAGTTGCGTCCTGACTTCGTACAAACCCAATATCGGCGCGCCTCTCGGCCGGTCCGTCGTACTTGTCCGGCGCTGCGGCCACACCAAACTGACAAAAAAGTCATGTTCGCGTCAGGGTCTCAACGGGATCGGCGCGCCATCATGGCGTTGCCGGACCGCGCTTTTCAACCATCGCCTCCCCGCCCGCTTTCGATCCTGCGGGCACTCCGTCCCCCGGCGATGGACGCCGTGACTGGGCGAGCAGACACGGTGCGCGGGCCGATTTTCCGCCCCGGACTTCCCCGTCCGGGGCGTTTTTGTCCGTGGTTTCCAAGAAAATAAGCTTGGATTGTTTCTAAATCGGCAAAAGGTAATTTGAGCCAGACAGGATGTTTTTTCCGGTCACAGACGCTTACATTTAGCGCACCACTCATGGAAACCGCTACGGATTCGCCCTCGGGTAGTGACATCCACTGCCACGGCCGAAACCGCACGAGCTTTAGGAAACGGCAAAATGAAGGCCTCCAAATCCCTGCCTGCGCTCGATCCCGCCGACGTCCACGTCGAAATTCTCGAACGTTCCGATACGCTGCTCGTCGTCCGCTGGGTCGAGCCCGGTCGCTGTCACTACGGTGAACAGCGCTGGCGCCGCCGCTTCGCGCAGCGTACCGGCACCTGCGCGCTGTCGCGCCAGGTCATCCATCGCGGCGACGAAGTGTTCCGACCGGCCGAACGCCCGGCACCCGCGAATGCGGCCGCGATGATCTCCGCCGCCGAGGTGCTCGCACTGGCCGGAAGCAGGTAAAACCTGCCGACCGCGCGCGGAAGCTTGCTGCGTCACGCCGCGAGCCCGCCCTAGAAGCGCCGGTCTAATTCCCCCGCTTGTCTGTCACGTCCGCCCGCACTATCGTTACACCACTCAATGTAACGATTACGTGCCGCGGCCGATCGGCCGTGCCGATGGAGACAGACATGCATGCATGGAGCGCGCGCCACGTCCCGGCGCAGGGCGGCAAGGTCGCGGTCGTGACCGGCGCCAACAGCGGTCTCGGCTGGCAGCTCGCGGAAACGCTGGCCGCGAAAGGCGCGACGGTCGTGATGGGCTGCCGCGACGCGGCGCGCGCCGCGCAGGCGGCAGACGCGATTCGCCAACTTCACCCCGATGCACGCGTCGAAGTCGATCCGCTCGACCTCGCCGATCTCGCGTCGATCGCACGTTTCGCGGGCGATATCTCCGAACGCCACGGCCGTGTCGACATCCTCTGCAACAACGCCGGCGTGATGTTCCTGCCGCTGCGGCACACACGCGACGGCTTCGAGATGCAGTTCGGCACCAACCACCTCGGCCATTTCGCGTTGACCGGCCATCTGCTGCCCGCGTTGCGTGCGGCACGGCGCGCACGCGTCGTGACGATGTCGAGCGGCTTCAATCGCGGCGGCCGGATTCGCGTCGACGACCTGCGTGCCGAACACCGCTACAACCGTTATCTCGCCTATTGCGACAGCAAGCTCGCGAACCTCGTGTTCGCGATCGAGCTGCAGCGCCGTTTCGAGCGCGCGGCGTTCGCGGGAATCAGCGTGGCCGCGCACCCCGGCTATGCGGCGACCAACCTGCAGTTCGCGGGCCCGGCGATGGACAGTTCGCCCGCGCGCGCCGCGCTGATGCGTGCGGCGAACCGTTATCTCGCGCAGCCGGCCGACCAGGGTGCGCTGCCCGCGATTCATGCGGCCACGTCACCCGATCTCGCGGGTGGCGCGTATATCGGGCCGTCCGGCTGGTTCGAGTCGCGCGGGCTACCGGCGCCCGCGAGCGTGCCGCGCCCGGCCCGCGACGTGGCCGCGGCGGCGCTGCTGTGGGAAGCGTCGGAAGCCGCGACGGGTGTGCGCTTCCTCAGTTCGGGTGCGCCGGCCGGACGCGCGCCGGGCCGGCCGTTCGACACGACAGCCGAAGCGCGCTGAACCCCACTCCGCCCTTCGCAATATTCTTCATACTTATTACGCGGACCGAAAAGAAAGCCCGTTGAAAGGCTGATCCGGCGCGCCACTGTTACCACACAGGAAACAATTTATCGTCAAAATCGGCGTTTACCCTGAATCCTCTGGTGACTAAGATTTGATCAATCGCTCAAGACATGGTGTCGAGAGCGAACTCAATAAAACACCCGGAGGTCACCATGAAATCGCTCGTTTCCGCAGTCGTTGCCGCTGTCGCCCTGTCCGCTTCGTTCGGCGCATTCGCACAAAGCACCGTGACCCGCGCACAAGTGCGTGGCGAACTGGTCCAGCTCGAACAAGCCGGCTACAAGCCGGGCGTGTCGAGCCCGTACTACCCGAACGACATCCAGAGCGCCGAAGCGCGTATTCATGGTGCCGACACCAGCGGCTACGGCGCACAGCCGGCTCCGCTCGTCCACTCGGGCGCCCCGGCAGCCGCATCGACGAACGCACGCGACTCGATCTTCTTCGGCCAGTAAGCCGATGCGCCCCCGGCGGGCGCCGCGCGTCGCGCGATGAAGTACGGCAGTCCGGACGAGCCCCTTCGCGGGGCTCGTCTTGTTTCATGAAACGCATACCTCCGCCGCCCGGCAGCGGGTGGCTTCGCCCGGACGCCTGGCGTCCGGGTGCTTTTTCCCGGCGGGCCAAGCGTGACGAAGCCGTATGCGCCGATCAGCGCGCCGCGGCTGCGGCAGGCACCGATCGCGACAGCACACGCCAGCGCGACAGCAACTCGTCGCGATCGACGTAACAGCCCTGCAGGTGCCGCCGGCCCGTCGACGGATCGAACTCGGTACGCGCATGCAGCACGCGCCGGTTGTCGAACGCCCACATGTCACCCGCCCGCAACCGGCGCTGCACACGGAAACGCGGCTCGCGTGCGAGCGCGAGAAACCGCCGGTATGCGCGATAGACGGCCGCGACCGAGCCGGCCGGCGCATCGAGCGGCCCGCGCAGGAAGTTCGCGACGCGCACCTCCGTCACGTTGCCGCGCGCATCGAGCCCGATCACCGGCGCCGAACAGCGGTAGTCGCTGTGCGCACTCTTGTTCCAGAACTCGAACGGCGTCGACGCCAATTGCTCGAACTCGGCAGGATGCTCGCGCCGCAGCGCATCGGCCAGCGCAAAGCCGTCGAGAAAGATACTGTCGCCACCCGTCGCTTCGTTGGCCAGGCAATGCAGGAACTGCACGCCCGGCTGCAACTCGCGTGTCGGCAGGTCGGTATGCGGCGGCAGGTTCAGCGACGTATACGCATTGCTGTCCGGACGCGGTTTCGATTCGACGTCGAACAGCACACCGAAATTGCTTTCGCGGATCAGGCCGACGCGGCGCGCGATCTCGTCGACGCGGCCGCGCTCGGCCGGCACGCCTTCGACGAGCGTCAGCCCCGTGCGCTGCAGCGCGGCAAGCCACGCGAGCAGCGCGCCGTCGTCTTCCATCACGTCGCGCCACGCGAATACGCCGATCGCCGTCGCATCGTCGCCGGCCCACACGTGCCGCCCGTGCGCGACCAGACGCTCCGCGCGCGACGCATCGTCGTATGCATGCGCACGCAACCAGCCCGGCGACCACGCGCTGCGATGGCCGTCGTTCCACTCGACATGCAGCGCACCGTCGGTTTCGACATGCACGGTGAGCGCCGACAGATCGTCGCGCACATCGGCAATCTCGAACACCTGCTCGCGCGTGACCGCATGCACGCACGCCGAACACACGCAGTTGTCGCGCAACCAGTCGAAATGGAACGGCGATCGTCGCGTGTCGCTCCACTCGACGTCCACCGCCCCATCGCCGATCGTCGCCGCCGCGATGGCCGCGTCGGCCGAAAACGTCCGCCAGTCCTCGATACGGTGTTGCGCTGCTGACTGCATCGTTGCCTCCCGGAAACGCCCGCTACGCGTGTGGTGCGAGCAAAAACCCGCCGATCATCCGGTGCATGCGGGCGGCCTGCGGGCTCGTCCCGAGCGCGCGCCAGCAGCCGTGCACCAGTCCTTCTCCCATCCAGCCGTGCGCGAGCCCGCCGGCCGCGCGAATCCGTTCGACGTACACGCGCGCGTCGTCGCGCAGCGGATCGTGTTCCGCGCCGATTGCGAGCACCGGCGGCAGGCCGTCGAAACGCGCCGCTTCGAGCGGCACCGACGCGCGCAACAGCGGGTTGCCGTTCAGCAGCACGTCGGACAAATCACCATCCCAGTACAGTTCGCGATAGCGACGCACGTCGTCGAGCGTCAGCATCGGCGCGTGCGCTTCCGTCTCGCGCGCGGGCGATTGCGGTTCGAAGCTGAGCATCGGATAGACGAGCGCGACGCCGTCGACGTTGCGTTCGCCTGCATCGCGCAGCGCGGTGGTCACGGCCGCCGCGAGCATCCCGCCCGCACTGTCGCCCGCGAGCGTCAGCGGATGCACGCACGGCCCGAACGGCCAGCGTGCGTCGCGCGCGGCGCGTGTGACTTCCAGGCAATCTTCGAGTGCGGCCGGCGCGCGGTGTTCGGGCGCAAGGCGATAGTCGACGGCGATCACGTCGAGCCCCGTGTCGGCCGCGAGTTGCGCGGTGATCAGCGCATGGCTGTCGAGCGAGCCGACGACGAAACCGCCGCCATGAAAAAACAGCACCGTGCCGGGCGATGCGCCGTGCGCTGACGCGTAGCGCCGCAGTGCGATCGCGCGCCCGTCCGGCGCATGCCACACCGCGTCCTGCTGCACGATGCCGGGCGGCAGCGCGGCCGGCGTCCATTCGGCCGCGAAGCGGTCGTAGAGGCGGCGCTGCTCGCCGGGCGAGCGCGCCGCCGCATCGGCCGGGTACCACGCGTCGACGGCGGCGACGAACGCCTCGATTTCCGGTTCGAGCATCGTGCGCGCTCCGCAGTCGAGAGTTGAAGGGTGACGATCGCCGCTAGCGGCGCGGCGGCAACCCGATCACGCGGCCCGCATAGGCAGGCGCCTCGCAATCGCGCTGCAACGCATGCAGCCCGGCCACGCGCGCGGCCACGTCCTCGTCGAACGGCGCCGATTTCGCGCCGTCGCGCGTATCGACGTGCAGCAGCATCTGCTCGCTCGCCGATACCGCGTCGTCATGCCCTTGCGCGAACAGTTCGAGATACAGGTGCAGCCGCTTCGCGTCGTGCGCGAGCACGCGCGCATCGACGCGCACCTGCGTGCCCTCCTTGATCTCGTGCAGGTAGTTCACGTGCGCTTCGAGCGTGTAGACCGAGCGCCCCCGCTCGCGACGTGCGGCGTCGTCGAGCCCGATGCGATCGAGCAACGCATCGGTCGCGAAGCTGAAGATCAGCAGGTAGAACGCATCGCGCAGGTGGCCGTTGTAGTCGACCCATTCGGGCCGCACCACGTCGCGGTAAATCGTCAGCGGGGTATCGCCCGTCATCGTCTAGTCCTCGAATCGCATCCCGTGCCGCGCCTTCACCGCGGCGATCGATTTCAGCACCTCGGTGATGCACTCGTCGCGATAGCGTTCGAGTTCCTTGATGCTGCGCGTGCCCTGCTGTTCGGTCGTGCCTTCGACGACGCTGTCGATCAGCGCGTCGGTCAACGTCGGCGCGACCAGCTTCGTCCACGGCAGTTCGAGCGCAGGGCCGAACTGCTGCATGAAGTGTCGCATGCCCGCGTCGCCGCCGGCCAGCGTGTAGGTCAGGAACGTGCCCATGAACGACCAGCGGATGCCCGCGCCGAAGCGGATCGCATCGTCGATCTCGCCGGTCGTCGCGACGCCTTCGTTGACGAGATGCAGCGCCTCGCGCCACAGCGCTTCGAGCAGGCGATCGGCGATGAAGCCCGGCACCTCCTTGCGCACGTGCAGCGGCCGCATGCCGAGCTTGCGATAGATCTCCATCGCGCCTTCAACGGCTTCCGGCGACGTGCGCGCGCCGCCGAGCACTTCGACGAGCGGCAGCAGGTAGACGGGGTTGAACGGGTGGCCGACCACGCAGCGCTCGGGATGCGTCGCCCGCGCGTAGAAATCGGTCGGCAACAGCCCCGACGTCGACGACGCAATGATCGCGTCGGGCTTCGCCGCGCGGCTGATCTGCTCGTGCAGCTCGAGCTTCAGCGCCTCGCGCTCGGGCGCGCTTTCCTGGATGAAATCGGCATCGGCGACGCACGCCTCGATCGTCGAGACGAAGCGCAGCCGCGCGGGATCGGCGCCCGGCGCGAGGCCGACGCGTTCGAGCGCGGGCCACGCGTTCGCGACGTTCGCGCGCAGCCGCTCTTCCGCGCCCGGCGCCGGGTCCCACACGACCACGTCGAGACCGTGCGCGAGCGCACGGGAAATCCACCCGCTGCCGATCACGCCGGTGCCGATGGCGGCGAACGTCTTGATGTCGGTCTTCACAGCCATGTCAACGCATCCTTCAAATCAGGGGAAATCGGTGGGCGGCCGCGCCTGAATGCGTGCCGCCGTGTCATGTCAGTCAGCGCGGGAACTCACGCGAATTCGGCGATCGCTCGACGTTCGAGCAGACGCTCGCCGCGCGCCGGCAGGCCGAGCTTGCGGCGGCCTTCGGCCGGCGTCAGCACGCGGCCGCCGAGCCGTTCGACGATCTCGCGGGCGCGCTCGACGAGCGTGCCGTTGGTCGCATGCACGCCGCGATCGAGCCAGATGTTGTCTTCAAGACCGACGCGCACGTGGCCCCCGAGCAGCATCGCCTGCGCGACCATCGGCATCTGCATGCGGCCGATCCCGAAGCCGGCCCAGTGCGCACCCGGCGGCAGGTTGTCGACCATCGCCTTCATCGTGCCCGTATCGGCCGGTGCGCCCCACGGAATGCCGAGGCACAGCTGGAACAGCGGCGGATCGTCGAGCAGTCCTTCCTTCAGCAGCTGCTTCGCGAACCACAGATGGCCCGTATCGAAGATCTCCAGTTCCGGCTTCACGCCGAGTTCCTGGATGCGTTTCGCGCCGGCGCGCAGCTGTGCGGGCGTCGACACGTAGATGTAGTCGCCATCGCCGAAATTCAGCGTGCCGCAGTCGAGCGTGCAGATCTCGGGCAGCAGGTCCTCGACGTGCGCGAGGCGCGTGAGGCCGCCGACCAGGTCGGTGCCCTTGCCGAAGCGCATCGGATCCTCGCCCGGGCCGATCTCGAGATCGCCGCCCATGCCTGCCGTCAGGTTGATGATCACGTCGACGTCGGCCGAGCGGATGCGGTCGACCACTTCGCGGTACAGGTTCGGGTCGCGGCTGCCGCGGCCCGTCTGCGGATCGCGCACGTGGCAGTGCGCCACCGTCGCGCCGGCCTTAGCGGCCTCGATCGCGGCTGCCGCGATTTCCTTCGGCGTGACGGGAATCGCCGGATGCTTGCCGACCGTATCGCCCGCGCCGGTGACGGCGCAGGTGATGATGACTTCATGGTTCATGCTGGGTGCCTCGCTTGATTCGGGTTGTGTCGCATTGCTAGGGTGGCGCGGGCGCCGGCCGTCACAGGCCGAGATACGCCTTCACGGCAGGCAGGCCATCCTTGCCGTCGAACGTCTTGACGCCCGCGAGCCACGGATCGAGCACCTGCGGATTCTTCTTCAGGTAGGCCTTCGCGGCCTCGGCCGGCTTCGTCTTGTTCATCACCGACTGCATCAGCTGGTTCTCGAGCTGCGTCGAGAAGCGCAGGTTCGTGACGAGCTTGCCCGCGTTCGGGCACCGCGAAATGAAATCGGGCGCGGTGAGCGTGTACACGCGCGCCTCGCCGTAGTTCGGCCCGAACGACGCGTCGCCGCCGGACAGGTAGTTCATGCTGAGCTGGATGTTCATCGGATGCGGTTCCCAGCCGAGGAAAACAACCCACTTCTTCTCGCGGACCGCGCGCTCGACCGTCACCAGCATCCCGGCCTCGCTCGATTCGACCAGCTTGAAGCCGCCGAGCCCGTACTGGTTCGTGTCGATCATCTTCTGGATCGTCGCGTTCGCGCTGCTGCCCGGCTCGATCCCGTAGATCTTGCCGTCGAGCTCCGCGCGGTGCTTCGCGATGTCCTCGAAGGTCTTCAGGCCTGCCTGGTATTCGTAGCTCGGCACCGCGAGCGTCGCCTTCGCACCGGACAGGTTCGCCGGTTCGACGACGTTGATCGACTTGCTGTCGAGGAACGGCTGGAGTTGCTTCTGCTGCACCGGCCACCAGTAGCCGAGCGACACGTCGAGCTGCTTGCTCTTGAGACCGGCGAACGAGATCGGCACCGACGCGATCGTCGTGGTCGGCTTGTAGCCGAGCGCCTCGAACACGGTCGATGCGAGCGCCGTCGTCGACGTAATGTCGGTCCAGCCGATATCCGCGAAACGCACGGTGCGGCAGGTCGCGGCATCGGTCTCGGCCAGCGCCGCATTCGTGAACGCGCCGGTCGCCAGCACGGCCGCGGCAAGCGCGGCGATCTTCGTCGACTTCATGGTTCGGTTCCTCCCGGTTGGTCTCGCGGCAGCCGGTGCGCGGAGTGTGCGCCGGCCTGCATCGTGGGAGTAAAAGTAACGAGCCATATTCGCCGCGAGAAGACCGCCGGCGACCTGTTCTTGACTATTTGCGACTATGAGTGGAAACCACTAGGTTTTGCTTGAGGCTTGGCGGGTGGGGGTTTGAGGCGAATTCGGGTGGAAATCGGGTTGCCCCGATGCGGCGTGCGGCTTTCGATTCGGCCCGCCGATGCTGACAGACTTCCGACACATCCTCGGGTGCCGTGAATCGGCCCTATGCTGGCGTCGTCAGCGTGTTCGGCCAGCCAGGAACCCCATGATCCTTACCGCTCTGTTTGTCGTGGCTGTTTTCGCAATCGTTGCGGTCATGCACCGCGGCGTGATCGGCAAGGCGGACGCGCGGCTTCGCGCACGACTCGACGCGGACGGCCCGCGCAGCGATGGTTCGCGCCGGTTGATGCGTGAATCGGGATACCGCGTCTGAACCCGCTCGAATCGTGTTGGTGGCGATGCGCCCCGCTCAACCGGCCGCCCCCCGCATGCACACGCTCGCCGCCACGCTCACGCGTCATTTATCATCGCCAGCTTGCTTTCCGGATACGGGCCGATCTCCGTACCGGCGCGTTCGCGACCGCAGCCCGACTGCTTCATCCCGCCGAGCGGCACGGCGTTGTCGAGCAACGGAAAGGTTTCGTTCGTCTCCATGTCCACGTTTCCTTGATGTATCGGTGAGTCGGTCAGTAGCGATCCGCTACGCCGTCGATCCCGCGTGCCTGCGAAAGTGTACAAGGCGCAATTCGGCGAACTGCCGTCGACGACGGCGCGCCGCATGGTGTACGGCGCAAAAACGCGCTGAACGTCGGCAAAACCCGCGATAATCCCGGCTTGAACGTTCGGTGCCAGCGCACCGGGCACGGCCCGCACCGGCCCGCTCGCCGTGTCGCGCGGTGCACGACGACCACCGGATTCGATCCCCTGCCCCGATGCCCGAGGATTTCCATTTCCTGTTGCTGCCCGGCTTCTCCGCGCTCGGCTTCATGTCGGCGGTCGAACCGCTGCGCGTCGCGAACCGCTTTCGCACCGAGCTGTACCGCTGGCACGTGATCAGTGCCGACGGCGCACCCGTGGCCGCGAGCAACGGCATTCCGGTCGCTGCCGAAGCCGCGTGCTCGGACGTCGACCAGGTCGACACCGTGTTCGTCGTCGCGGGCTTCGATCCGCTCGTGTGCTACACGCGCCCGCTCGCCGAATGGCTGCGTCGCCAGCACCGGCATGGCGCAACGCTCGGCGGCATCGATACGGGCAGCTTCGTGCTCGCGGAAGCCGGGCTGTTCGACGCGTCGCAGCCGCTCACGCTGCACTGGGAAGCGCTGGCCGCGTTCCGCGAACGCTACCCGGGCCTGAACGCGACGCAGGAACTGTTCGAGATCGACGACCGGCGCATCACGTGCGCGGGCGGCACCGCGTCGATCGACATGATGCTCGACCTGATCGGCCGCCGGCACGGCGCCGACCTCGCGGCGGCCATTTCCGAGCAGTTCGTCGTCAGCCGCATCAGGCAGCGTTCGGACAGCCAGCGGCTCGAGATCGCCGCACGCTACGGCGTGCACAACCGCAAGCTGATCCAGGTGATCGGCACGATGCAGCAGCACATGGAGAATCCGCTCGGCTCCGACGCGCTCGCGCAGGATGTGTCGATCACGCGGCGCCAGCTCGAACGGCTGTTCAGCGCGACGCTGAACGACACGCCGACGCACTTCTACCTGAACCTGCGCCTCGATCGCGCCCGCGAACTGCTGCAGCAGACCGACATGAGCATCACGTCGGTGTGCGTCGCGTGCGGGTTCGAGTCGCCGTCGCATTTCTCGCGAACGTATCGCGCGCGGTTCGGCGTCAGCCCACGCAGCGACCGGCGCGCGACGCGCTGATCGTCGCGCGTTTTAGTCACAATCCGGCGCGGTATTGCGCGTTCCGGCAGCGTTCCCCTCCGCTCGCTGCACAATGCCGGCGATTTATCGACGGACCGAAGCGGTCGTCGAAAATAATTTGGAATGTCGTTGAAAATATTCTGTAACATATCAAACAAAGTTAGATAGGCAGCCTAACGACATCGCGCCACGCCGGCTGCCAACCAATATCGATCCGATCCGAGGGGTATGACATGACGATGCTCGCTTCGCCGTCGCCGCACCTGCCTGCCGTTCGCTTCTCCGCCGCCTCTTCCGCCTGTTTCTTTTCGACCTGACATTTAGGGTTCCTTAGTCAGTCGACACCCCCAACACCGCTTCGCCGCACCGGTTCCATCGAACCGGCGCGCGGGCCGTGTCGTGCCTGCGCGCCACGAACGCGCGGGCGTGTCCAACCGTTGAGATGAGGATCACGTATGCAGACATCACGCAAAGCATTGCCGCTCGCCCTGGGTCTCGCGCTCGGTTTCGGCATCGTCGGCGGCAGCCTGGCCGATACGAAAGTCTCGAATCCGCAGGCAGCGAGCCTGCGCGAAAGCCTGACGCGCGGCGTCGCGCCGCCAGCCGCTAAATCCGATACGGCCGGCGGGCAGTTCCGCGCGGACGGCGTCGCCGTCACGCTGTACAACCCCGCCTATCGCGTCAAGAAGGCCGCCTCGACGCCCGCCGCGACCGCGCGCGACTTCGTCGCGTCGCAAGCGACGCAGCTCGGGCTCGACGCAGCCGCGCTTGCGAGCCTCGTCGTCACGTCGGAACGCAACGACGCCGACTTCACCGTCGTGCGCCTGCAGCAGCAGGCCGCCGGGCTGCCCGTGTACGGCAGCGACATCGCGGTGACGGTCGCGAAGGACGGCCGCATCCTGTACGTCGCGAGCAATACGATCAACGGCGTGGTCGCGACGACGCGCAAGTCGCAGGCCGTCGACCAGCAGCAGGCGCTCGACCGCGCCCGCGCATATCTCGGCGTGAGCGGTTTCACGAATCTCGATGCGCAGCTCGTCGCGTTCGTCGACAAGACCGGCACGCATACCGCGTGGAAAGTGCGCGGCCGTCCTCAGGACGGCCCGAAGGGCGACTGGGAATTGCTGATCGATTCGGGCAGCGGAGAAGTGCTGCGCGCCGAGGACAAGGCGTTCTATGCGACCGACGGCACCGGCTTCGTGTTCCGCCCCGACCCGCTTTCGCCGACGAAAAGCAGCTACGGCAGCACGGGCTACAAGGACAACAACGATGCCGATTCGACGCAGCTCACGGCCGCGCGCGTGCGCGTGACGCTCAAGGAACTCGCGCAGTCGGGCTCGCGCTACACGCTGACGGGCCCGTACGCGTCGTGCGTCGATTTCGATGCGCCGCTCGACAACGCGTGCCCCGCGCAGTCGACGCCCGCGTTCGAGTTCACGCGCGGCAACCTGTATTTCGAGGCCGTGAACGTGTATTACCACATCGACACGTTCCTGCGTTACGTGAACCAGACGCTCGGCATCAAGGCGCTGCCTTACCAGTACACGGGCGGCGTGCAATACGACCCGCACGGCGAATCGGGCGACGACAACTCGTCGTACTCGTCGAGCAGCGGCCGGCTGACCTTCGGTCAGGGCGGCGTCGACGACGCGGAGGATGCGGACGTCGTGATCCACGAGCTCGGCCACGGCATCCACGACTGGGTGACGAACGGCGGCCTGTCGCAGCAGGAAGGGCTGTCCGAAGGCACCGGCGACTATCTCGCCGCCGCGTACAGCCGCGACTTCAACCAGTGGAGCCCGTCCGATGCGCAGTACAACTGGGTCTACAACTGGGACGGCCACAACGAGTTCTGGGGCGGCCGCGTGACCAACTGGAACGTCGGGCGCACGTACGCGCAGGCACGTGGCGCTGAGATCCACACGGCCGGCCAATATTGGGCGTCGTGCAACCTCGTCGCGCGCGACGCGATCGGCGCGCAGGCGATGGACAAGGCGTTCCTCAAGGGGCTGTCGATGACCAACAGCTCGACCAACCAGAAGGCCGCCGCGCAGGCCGTGCTGACGGCCGCATCCGCGCTCGGCTACAGCAACGCGCAGCTCACCGCGATCGGCAACGCGTACAACAAGAGCTGCACGTACGGCGTGACCGTTCCGCAGAAGTCGTAATTCCGCAGCAGGCGGGAGTGCGGCACACGACCTGCGGCGCGCTCCCTTCATCGACATCGCCATCCTCACGAGATCGAACATGCCTACTCTGAAGCTGACTCATCTGAGCGCCGCGCTGGGCGGTATGCTGCTGACCGCCGCCGCGCACGCGACACCCGTCTGGATCACGCTCGGCGACGCCGCGTTCCGCCAGCTGCAGCGCATCGATGCAAGCGCCACCGCGCAGTACAGCACGACCGTCGACGCCGGAAAGACGGCCGACGGCGCCGCGCGCCGCGAGACCGTTCACGTCGTCGAGATCGACGATTCACGGCTCGGCGACCTCGCCCATGCCGTCCACCATACGCGCGGCCACGGGCCCGGCTACGTCGTGCACGACTCGTTCGACGAAGCGCGGCAGGCGCTGCAGCCGTTGCCGGCCACGCTGGCCAAGCAGGCCGCTCCCGCGTACAAGCTGTCGAACGCGCCGCAGATCGGCACCTGGATCCAGCAGCTGCAGGCCAGCAACATCGTCGGCACGATCACGTCGCTGTCGGGCTTCACGAACCGTTACTACACGACGTCGCACGGCGTCGCCGCGTCGGACTGGCTCGCGCTGCAGTGGAAACAGCTGGCGGGCTCGCGCGCCGACATCACCGTCGAGCAGTTCGCGCATACCGGCTTCCCGCAGAAATCCGTGATCCTGACGATTCGCGGCAGCGATCCGGCCGCGGGCACCATCGTGCTCGGCGGCCACCTCGATTCGACGGTCGGCCGCACGACGGAGAACACGCGCTCGCCCGGCGCGGACGACGACGCATCGGGTATCGCGAGCCTCACCGAAGCGCTGCGCGTGCTGCTCGCGAACAACTACCGGCCGAAGCGGACGATCAAGTTCGTCGGATATGCGGCCGAGGAAGCCGGCCTGCTCGGCTCGAAGGCGATCGCGAAGCAGTTCCGCACGCAGAACGCGAACGTGGTCGGCGTGCTGCAGCTCGACATGACGAACTACAAGGGCGATCCGAAGGATATCTACCTGATCACCGACTACACGAACGCGGCGCAGAACACCTACCTGACGAACCTGGCGAAGACCTACCTGCCGGAACTCGCGATCGGTACGTCGCAGTGCGGGTACGCGTGCTCGGATCACGCATCGTGGAATGCGCAGGGCTATCCGGCATCGTTCCCGTTCGAGGCCGACCAGAACGACAGTCCGTATATCCATACGGTGAACGACACGCTGGAAAACTCGGACCGGCAGGCGAACCACGCACTGAAATTCGGCAAGCTCGCGCTGGCGTATGCGGTCGATCTTGGCGGAGATGGCGGGACGACTGCGAAACCCTGACGCGCCTGAATGAAGGAGGCGTGTACTCGCGGCCCGCGCACGCTTCCTTCCCGACGACGTCGATCAGACGATCTCGCCCGGCGCCCCGTAGCGACGCATGCCCGACACTCGCGCAACCGGCACGATCGACCACGTGCGCCGGGCACGGACGTTCATCCGGCTAGAATCGTCATTCGACCACTCCGCTACAGGCTTTCCGCCATGACCGAATCCACGCGCTCCATCGACGACCTGTCGCCCGCTCGCGTCACGACCGCATTCGACCTGCCCGGCCATACGACCGTCCGCTCGCTCGGCGTCGCACAGGGCATCATCGTGCGCTCGCGCTCGATCGTCGGTTCGTTCGGCGCGTCGCTGCAGACGATCTTCGGCGGCAACATCACGCTCTACACATCGCTATGCGAAAAGGCGCGCCAGCAGGCGTTCGAAAAGATGCTCGCCGATGCACGCAAGCTCGGCGCGAACGCGATCGTCGCGATGCGCTACGACTCGACCGAGATCGGCTCGGGCGTGACCGAAGTCATCTGCTACGGCACGGCCGTGCGCGTGACGCAGGACGCGTGACGCACGTCACGCGTCGCGCTCGAGCGACTTCATGTTCGTGAGCTGCGGAAACAGCCGCATCCACGTGAGCGCAACCGCGATCGTCGCCGCGCCGCCGACGACGATCGCCGTCGGCGCGCCCCACCACGCGGCCGTCACGCCCGATTCGAATTCGCCGAGCTGGTTCGACGTGCCGATGAACAGCGCATTGACCGCGCTCACCCGCCCGAGCATGTCGTCGGGCGTGCGCAGCTGCACGAGCGACAGGCGCACGACGACGCTGATCACGTCCGACGCGCCGAGCGCGGCCAGCGCGACAAGCGACAGCGCGAAGTGCCGCGACAGCCCGAACACGATCGTCGCGACGCCGAACGCGATCACGCCGCCGAACATCGCGCGGCCCGGCCGCCCCTTCAACGGGAAACGCGTGAGCCACAGCGTGCCCGCGAGCGCGCCGACCGCAGGCGCCGCGCGCAACGCACCGAGCCCCCACGGGCCGACCTGCAGGATGTCGCGCGCGTAGATCGGCAGCAGCGCCGTCGCGCCGCCGAACAGCACCGCGAACAGGTCGAGCGACAGCGCGCCGAGAATCGCCGGCTCGCGCCGGATGAACGCGATCCCCGAAAACACCGAGCGCAGCGTGACCGGCTCGCGGGCCGGCGGCGCACTGCGCAGCGGAATCGTGCTGCTCAGCACGGCCGCGATCGCGAACGCGACGACGCTCGTGCCGAACGCGACGGGTGCGCCGAGCCCATAGAGCAACCCGCCGAACGCCGGCCCGAGGATCTGCGCGGCCTGGTTCGCGGACGTCGACAGCGCGGTTGCGCGCGGCAGGTCGGTGCGCGGCACGACGGCCGGCAGCAGCGACGATACCGACGGCGACTCGAACGCGCGGGCCGTGCCGACGATCGCCGCGAGCGCGTACACGGCCGGCGCGGCCAGCCATCCTTGCACGGCGCCGAGCAGGAACACGCCGGCGGCCAGCGCTTCGACGCCCTGGCAGATCGTCGCGATGCGCCGGCGGTCGTAGCGGTCGGCCACCTGCCCGACGACGAGCGTCAGCGCGAACATCGGCACGAACTGCGCGAGGCCGACGAGGCCGAGCGCGAATGCGCTGTGCGTGAGCGCGTAGACATACCAGCCGATTGCGACCGACAGGATCTGGAAAGCCAGGGAAGACATCACGCGCGTGCCCCAGAAACGCCGGAACGGCGCGTGGCGGAACAGGTTGGCGGGCAACGGGGATAAAGGACTGGAATCGGGCACGGGGTCGGTCATCGGGATCTGGACGGGCGGCGCTGCGCACTGCAGCCGTCGGAACATGACGACGCCCGCCGATGCGGGCGTGCGACAACGGTGGAGGCGCGGCCAAGTCGCGATGATATGCCAACCTCGGAAAACGGGCCGGAGGCGATGCCGGCGATTCCGGCGACTGCGTCGATCGCGGCCGCCGGGTGGTCGCGGGTGCACCGGCTCGACCGATGCACGCGGCCCGCGCACGTCACTGCGGCGTGCCGCCCGCATCGGTCGAGCCCATCGCGATGCCGAACAGGCGCTGGCCTTCCTGGGTGTCCTCGACTCGCCAGCCCTCGGCGCCCAACGCTTCCCGTATCCGGTCGGCCTGCGCCCAGTCCTTGTCCGCCCTCGCGCGCTCACGATCACCGAGCAACACGCGGACGTGTTCCGGAACGTCGAACGCAACCGGCTTCCATTCGCGCAAACCCAGGCCAAGCACGGTGTCGAAGCTGTCCACGGTCGCCTTCAGCGTACCGGGCGGCAGGTTGCTCCTGACCAGATCCCACAGCACCGCGAGCGCCCTGGGCAGATTCAGGTCCTCGTTCACTTCGGCGTCGAATCGCGTGGCGAAATCCGCATCGACGCGGCCTCCGTCCGGCCAGCCGGCGTACAAGTGCCGCAGTCGATTCAGTGCGGTGTGCGCGGCGTCGAGCGACGCCCACGTGAAATGCAGCTTGCTTCGGTAATGGGCCGTCAGGCACAGGTAACGGTACGCGAGCGGATCGACGTTCCGGCTCTGCAAGGTCTGCAGACGGACGAAATCGCCGCTCGACTTCGACATCTTCGCATCGGCGTCGAGCGTCAGAAAGTGCCCGTGCATCCAGTAATTCGCGAGCTGCGTGCCGTGGGCCGCCCGCGTCTGCGCGATCTCGTTGCTGTGATGCACGGCGATATGATCCTCGCCGCCGCAGTGAATATCGAACAACGTCCCGAGATACTTCGCCGACATCGCCGAGCATTCGATATGCCAGCCAGGAAAGCCGCGACCCCATGGGCTGTCCCATTCCATTTGCCGATTGACGCCGGCCGGGCTGAACTTCCACAACGCGAAATCCGCGATGCTCCGCTTCCCGCCCAGTGCAACCCGCTTGCCCGCCTGCAACCCCGCGCGGTCCAGCCGCGCGAGATAGCCGTAGTCGTCCTGCCGGCTGGTGTCGAAGTAGAGACCATCGTCGGTCCGATAGACGTAGCCGGCCTGATCGAGCGTATCGATGAACGCGATCTGTTCGGCAATGTGATCGGTGGCGCGGCACCAGACCGTCGGCTCGAGCAGGTGGAGCGCGCGCCAGTCCCGGACGAACGCGTCGGTGTAGCGCTGGGCGATGGCCCACGCCGACTCGCCGGTGCGACGGCTGCCCTTCTCCATCTTGTCTTCGCCTTCATCCGCATCCGACGTCAGGTGGCCGACGTCGGTGATGTTGACCACGTGCCGGACCGCGTAGCCGTTGCGCTCCAGTACGCGGCGCAGCAGATCCTCGAACACGTAGGTCCTCAGGTTGCCGATATGGGCATCGTCGTAGACCGTGGGGCCGCAGCAGTACATGCCCACCCGTCCGGCACGGATGGGCGTGAACGGGCGCACGGTACGCGACCAGGTGTCATACAGCGCAAGCGGCATCGAGTTTCTCCGTCCCGAAGAGGTGGGTACAAAAACAAAAAGGCCGCCTGTTCTGCAACACAGGCGGCCGGAAGGCGATTGCTTGAAAGTTTAGCGAGTTCGCTAGACGCAAATTCCCCCTGGCACGTTCTGACAACATGCACGGGCAAGCGAGGAGAGGAAATGGGCGCGATCAGGCATGCGGTCGATGCTAGCGTCTATGGACGGCACAGGTCAAGGCCATCCGACCGCCGCTCCCGGTGACAATCCCGGGGCGGCGGCCAACCGGACGGATCTCGTGCCCGCTCACACCCGTCGAAAAAAAAAAAGCGCGAACCTCGGTTCGCGCCAAAGAGAGATCCTCGCTGAGGACGTCGCCGCCCCACACCACTTCGCTCAGAACGAATGCCGCATCCCGATCCGCACATCGGCCTGCGTCTGCGTCGTCGACGGCGTGAAGCTGTAGCCGACCACCGCATCGACACCCTGCGATGCACGCAGGTAGTCGCCGGAGATGTACACGTCGGTGCGCTTCGACAGCAGGTAATGCAGGCCCGCCGTGCCCTGGTTCCAGTGATGGCCTTCGAAGCGCGTGTGCTGGTAGCCCGCGATCAGGCTCAGCGCCGGCGTGAACTGGTACAGGCCGCCGCCTTCATACACCTGCATGTGCGACGACTGGCCGAAGCCCTTGATCGTCGTGTACGAGTAGTTGGCGTCGAGCGTCAGCTTGCCGATCGTATAGCTCGTGCCGATGCCGAACGTGCCCTGGCTGTCGACGTCCATCGGCGTATTCGCGAACAGGTCGGTGCGCGCGCCGGTCGCCGGATCGACGGTCACGGTCTGCTGGCCGAGGAACGTGTGCGTGCCGATCATCGCGTACGGGTCGAATGCGTAGATGCCGTTCGGGTTGTTCAGGCGCGTGTACGCGGCGCCAATCGAGAAGTCGCCCTTCGTGAAGCTCGCACCCGCGCTCCATGCGCTGTTGCGATGGAAGTTGCCCGCGACGTTGCCGAACGAGTACATCGCGCCGAACTTGAAGCCGCTGAGATCGTTTGACAGGAACTTCACCGAATTCGGCAGGCGGTCGCCGTTGAAGCGGTCGAAGTCGCCCTGGTGGATCGCATAGCCGCTGCCCCACGCCGAGATGTTGTAGATCGAGACGAGTTCGTTCGTGATGTCGAGCTGGTTGCCGAACGACAGCGTGCCCCAGTCGTTCTGCAGGCCGACATACGCCTGCCGGCCGAATTCGGCGCCGCCGAAGCCGAGTTGCCCGTTGCCGAGGTGGAAACCGCTCTCGAGCGTAAACACGGCCTTCAGGCCACCGCCCAGGTCTTCGGTGCCCTTGAGGCCGAAGCGGTTCCCGTACGCGACGCCGTCGTCGAACTTGACGACGTGCGAGCCGCCCGTGTTGTTCACGTACGTGATGCCCGCGTCGAGAATCCCGTACAGCGTCACGCTGCTTTGCGCATGCCCGATGGCGGGAATACAGGCCGCGCATGCAAGCGCGGCGGCTACGGCAACTTTCTTTTGCTTCATTGTCGACCACCCTCCCTGAACCGTTCGATGGATAGAATCTCGTCCCGGCGCGTGCCGCGATGCGCCGGTGGATTCGAATTCAGACCGCCCCGCTGGCTTCGGCATTTCGTTTTCCGCAATAACGGAGCCATTGGCGAAAAATACAAACCCATATTTCGGGTCACCCGTCTGAAGGCGACACTAAATGGTCACGATGCGACCCGGTCGGGAAAACACGTAGACAGGCGGCACGGCGGAAACCGGCCGCCAGGAGGGAGGGAATCAGTGGCTGTCGAGGGCCGCGCGCACGGCCGGCAGGCCCGGCGCGCCGGCCGCCGTCGTCACGCCGTCCAGCCAGCCGGCGACCAGCGCAGGGTCGGCCTTCAGCGCATGTTGGGCCGCGAGCGCGGGCGACGTCTTGTGGTCGAGCATGTCGGCGATCATCCGGTTTTCGACGTCGACGGAGAACGTCATCTGCCGGAACAGCCGCGCGAGGTTCGTGCACTGGCCCGCGAACCCGGCACGCGTGACCGTGTTGACCGTCGCGCCGCCGTAGTTCGGGCCGAAGTACGCATCGCCGCCCGACAGATAGGTCAGATGAAACTTCGTGTTCATCAGATGCGGCTCCCATGCAAGAAAGACGATCCAGCGCTTGTCGCGCACCGCGCGCTCGACCTGCGTGAGCATGCCCGTCTCACTCGATTCGACGAGCGACCAGTTCGCCGCACCGAGCGCGTGGTCGGACAGCATCCGCTTGATGTTCTGGTTCGCGGGCGCACCGGGCTCGATCCCGTAGATCTTGCCGTCGAAGCGGTCCGCGTAGCGCGCGAGATCGGCGAACGTATGCACGCCGGCGGCCGCCACGTAGTCGGGCACCGCGAGCGTGAACTTCGCGCCGCTCAGGTTCGCGTGCAGCACGTCGATCGACTTGTCGTCGACGAACGGCTTCACGAGCGGTGCCTGCGCAGGCATCCAGTTGCCGAGGAACACGTCGACCTGCCCTTTCTTCAACCCCTGGTACGTGATCGGCACCGACAGGTTCGCCACGTCCTGCCGGTAGCCGAGCGCCTTCAGCACGACGCCCGCCATCGCGTTCGTCGCGTCGATGTCTGTCCAGCCGGGCGCCGCCATCTTCACGTTGCCGCACGTCTGCGGGTCGGCCGCAGACGCAGGCTGCGTCGCCAGCACGCACGCGGCCGCGGCGAGCGCCGCCCCGATCCTTCGGATTGCTGCATTGCATTGTCGTTGCATGGTTCGCTTCCTCCGTCGTTCTTCAATGACCGCGATGCGGTACGTTCAGCGCCCGACGCGCGGGAAACGCGCCATCGCTTCGAGCGTATCGAGTTCGATGTGATTGCGCATGTAGCGCTGGCTCGCGTCGGTGAACGGCTGCCAGTCCCACGCCTGGATGCGGCCCTGCGTCGTCGCCGCGTAATGAAAGCGCCGGCGCCGCTGGCTCGCACGCACCTGCCGGTCGAGCTCGGGCAAATCCCAGCGCCGCGCGGCTTCCGCGCGGAACGCGGCCAGCACGTCGGCGGCTTCGGGCACACCGGCCAGGTTCGTCAGCTCGCGCGGATCGTCCGACAGGTTGTAGAGCTGGTCGGGATCGAGCGGGCAATGCACGTACTTCCAGTCGCCGCGACGAATCATCACGACCGGTGCGACAGCGCCTTCCGCAAGGTATTCGCCGAGTGCAACGTCGTGCGCAGGCGTGCCGCGCAGGTGCGGCAACAAGCTCGCGCCGTCGACGGGGTCCGGCCAGCCGCCGGCCGGTGCGGCGCCGGCCAGGTCGACGAGCGTCGGCAGCAGGTCGAGGTGCGACACGGGCCCGCGCACGCGCGCGGCGCCGAAGCGGCCCGGCGCATGCACGATCAGCGGCACGCGGCAGCCGCCTTCGAAGAACGTCATCTTGTACCAGAGCCCGCGCTCGCCGAGCATGTCGCCGTGGTCGGATGTGACGATCACGATCGTGTCGTCGGCGAACCCGCACTGTTCGAGCGCGGCCAGCACGCTGCCGAACTGCGTGTCGACGTAGGATGTCGCGCCGTAGTATGCGCGGCGGGCAGCGCGGATCTGCGCGTCGGAGGGCGGTGTGCGGTCGTTTTCGCAGACGAAGCGCAGCCGCTGCGAATGCGGGTCGCTTTCAGCCGCATCGAGCCGCACGGCCGGCATGTCGATCTCGTCGTCGCTGTAACGATCCCAGTACTCGCGCGTGATCGCATACGGGTCGTGCGGATGGGTCAGCGACACGACCATGCAGAACGGCCGCGCATCGTGCCCGGCCGCACGCTCGCGCGCGACGTCGTAGAGCTTCTGCTTCGCGGCGAACGTAACCTCGTCGTCGAAGTCGAGCTGGTTCGTGCGCACGCACGGGCCGGCCTCCAGCACCGAGCTCATGTTGTGATACCAGCTCGGCCGCTCGGTCGGCTGGTCCCAGTCGGGCACCCAGCCGAAATCGGCCGGATAGATGTCGGTCGTGAGCCGTTCCTCGAAGCCGTGCAGCTGGTCGGGCCCGCAGAAGTGCATCTTGCCGGACAGCATCGTCCGGTAGCCGCCCGCGCGCAGGTAGTGCGCGAACGTCAGCGTTTGCGCCGGCAACTCGGCGGCGTTATCGTAGGCGCCGATTCCCGACGGCAGCTTGCCGGTCAGCAGCGAGAAACGCGACGGCGCGCACAGCGGGCTCGCGCAGTACGCGGCGTCGAACACCACGCCTTCGGCGGCGAGCCGGTCGAGCGTCGGCGTGCGCGCGACGCGATTGCCGTAGGCCGGCAGCGCGAACGGCGTGAGCTGGTCGGCCATCAGGATCAGGATGTTGGGTGTCGTGTTCGTCATCGGCGGTCGTGAGGAAAGCGGTGTTCGAATGGAGCGGCACGCCGCTCGTGCAGCAAAACGTCCGGCATGACGGACGGAGCCCGCAGAAAGTGCCGCGCGTGCGGGCCGCGCTGGCTAGAATCGCGGAATGCGTTGCGTGGCGGCCGTGAAGCGCGCGTGCCGTACCGTCCGCTGCACTATCGCCCGCCCGAATTCGCGCGGGTAGGCGTCCGGCCCTTATGGGGCCATTAGAGAGACTTATGTCGAAATCCGAACCGTTACCGTCGATGCAGGCGCTGCGCGCGTTCGAATCCGCTGCCCGGCTCGCGAGCTTCACGGCCGCCGCGCGCGAGCTCGGCTCGACGCAGCCGGCCGTGAGCCAGCAGGTGTACCAGCTCGAAGCCGAGCTGGGCGTGCCGCTGTTCGAACGCAGCCCGCGCGGCGTCACGCTGACGGCCGACGGCCAGTGCCTGTACGAAGCGGTGCGGCTGAGCCTCGACACGCTGCGCGGCGCGACCGCAACGCTGCGCGCGCGCCGCGAGCACGGCGCGCTCACGATCGTCACCGACTTCGGCTTCGCAACCTACTGGCTGATGCCGCGGCTGGCCGGGCTGAAGCGCGTGATGCCGGACGTCGACGTGCGCGTCGTCACGTCACAGGATTACGACGCGCAGCGCGACCACGGCGACATCGCGATCCTGTTCGGCGACGGTCACTGGCCGTCGTGCACGGCCGCGCGGCTCTTTCCGGAATCGGTCACGCCCGTGTGCTCGCCCGCGTTCCGCGACGCGCATCCCGGCGTCGCGCGGGCCGACCACCTGCTCGCGCTGCCGCTGCTGCACGTGCAGCCGACGCGCCCCGAGCGCTGGCTGTCGTGGCCGGGCTGGTTCGACGCGCACGGCCTCGAATCGCCGGCCGCCGCGCGCGGCGTGACCTTCAACAGCTATGCGCTCGTGATCCATGCGGCGCTGCTCGGCGAAGGCGTCGCGCTCGGCTGGGCGCCGCTCGTCGACGAGCTCGTCGCGTCCGGCCAGCTCGTGAAGCTCGTCGACGCGCCCGTCGTCACGCCGCGCGGCTACTTCCTGGTACGCCCGCCGCAGCGGCCCGAGCCGGATGCGACCCACGTGTTCCGCCGCTGGCTGCTCGACGCCTGCGCGTGACGGGCACGGCCGGCCCGCACGCACTGGCGTGCCGATACCAGCCACACGGCGGGTTGGTTCTATCCGCCCCGAAATCGTCCTGCTTTACTTGAGCCTCCCGCTACCCGCGCGGTGCGGCGCCGTCGTGCGCCGCCGCACGGCCGTGCGCCCCATGCCATCCGAGGAGTCTCATGACCGCCGAGCACCGCCCCGATCAATTCGTCCTGACGCTGTCGTGCCCGAGCGCGGCCGGCCAGGTCGCCGCCGTCGTCGGCTTTCTCGATCGCCATCGCTGCTATGTCGATGCGCTGAACGTGTTCGACGACGATCTCAGCAACCGCTTCTTCGTGCGCTGCGTCTTTCATCCGACGGATGAAACGCTGCAGATCGACGCACTGCGCCAGGAGTTCGCGCCGATCGCGGCCGGCCTCGGCGGCCAGCAGGGCGACATGCAGTGGGCGATCCACGACGTGAACGCGCGGCCGAAGGTGCTGATCATGGTGTCGAAGCTCGAGCACTGCCTCGCGGACCTGCTGTTCCGCTGGCGGATGGGCGAGCTGAAGATGGACATCGTCGGCATCGTGTCGAACCATCCCGATTTCGAGCCGCTCGCCGCGCAGCACGGGCTGCCGTTCCGGCATTTCCCGATCACGGCCGAGACGAAGGCGCAGCAGGAAGCGCAGTGGCTCGACTTCTTCGAATCGAGCGGCGCCGAACTCGTGATCCTCGCGCGTTACATGCAGGTGCTGTCGCAGGAAACGAGCGCGAAGCTCGCGAACCGCGCGATCAACATCCATCATTCGTTCCTGCCGGGCTTCAAGGGCGCGAAGCCGTACCACCAGGCACATACGCGCGGCGTGAAGCTGATCGGCGCGACCGCGCACTTCGTTACCGACGATCTCGACGAAGGCCCGATCATCGAGCAGGTCGTCGAGCGCGTCGACCATGCGCTGCGCCCCGAGCAACTGCTTGCGGTCGGGCGCGACGTCGAATCCATCACGCTCGCGCGCGCGGTAAAGGCGTTCATCGAGCGGCGCGTGTTTTTGAACGGCGACCGCACGGTGGTGTTTTCGTAAGCCGGCGGCCACGACCGTTCGTCATGCGGAGGCCGACGGCACGCGTGCCGGCGCCGTGCCGACTCGTCGCGCCCGGCGCCGCAGATACAGGTTGTTGAGGATCAGTGCCGCGCCCGTCAGCGCGGCGCCCGCGACCTGCGCGCGATTGGGCACCACGCCCGTCGCCGCGGACACGATGAACGCGGTGATCGGCAGGACGTCCATGAACAGCACGCCGTTCATCGGCCCCAGGATCCGGTTGCCCGTCATCCACAGCAGGATCGCGCCGAAGCCGGCCACCGGCCCCATGTACGCGAGATGCGGCAGCACCGCATGCACGGCGGACCGCGACGGCGCCGCGATCCCGTGCATCGCGATCAGCACGAGATTGACCGCGACGATCGTGGTCAGGCCAAGGCATGTCGTGAAGGTCGTGTATTTCAATGCCGACCAGCCGGTGAAGCGCGCCGCGCCGAACGTATAGACGACCCAGCACAACGCGCCGACGACGATCAGTGCGTTGGCCGCGTAGTGCTGCGGTTCGTGCAGCGCGGCAATCACGTCGCCGCGCGTGATGACGAGCGCCACGCCGGCGAAAGACAGCACGACGAACAACACCGACACCGGCGCAGGCGCGACGCGCCGCACCAGCGCATTGAGCAGCAGCCCCATCATCGGCTGCGTCGCCATCATGATCGATGCGGTCAGTGCGCCCTCGTCGCCGGCCAGTTGCTGGCCCAGGAACACGAACGACCCGAACCCGCAAAAGCCGATCGACCCGAGCAGCCACGCAAGCAGCACGGATTCACCGGCTGGCCGGAATGCGCCGGGCCCTTCCACGATCCGCAGCAACGCGACGAATGCCGTGCCGGCGATCAGATAGCGCAGCGACGTCAACGTAAACGGATCGATGTACCGCAACGCATCGGTCATCACCGGGAACATCACGCCCATCAGGATCGTCGCGCATACGCATGCCGCGATCCCTTTCCCGTACGCGCTTGCGGCGGGGACTGCGAAATTTGCATTATTCATGACTGATCGTTCCCAAATTAGTTGAACAACGATGCCGGTGCGACTGCGCGCAGCGGCGGCGTTTCTGCGACTTCATTGCCGAATCTGCCTGCTCTTTCCGGTCTCTTCAGCCGCGCGTCGAATGCGCATTATTTGAAACCGATCATTCTCAAAATAATCAAAAAAATCAGGTCAGCGCCCGCATCGCGATTTCGACGATCGAGGCCAGTTCCGCTTCCGACGCACTCGACTTGCCCAGCACGCGCAAGCCCTGGATCAGGCACAGCAGGAACCGGCCGACCTCCTCCGGATCGAGGTTCCGGTCGAAATCGCCCGACTGCTGGCCGCGCGCGACGGCAAGGCTGAATTGCGTGCCGATGCGCAGCAGCGTCGATTCGATGTATGGCCGCAACGCGTCGTCGCCGGGCAGCAGCTCGACGGCCGAATTCGTGATGAGACAGCCTCGGCGCTCCGACAGCCGCACGCCGATTTCCGTGTAATACAGCAGCGCTTCCCTGAGCGCCTGCCGCGGCGGCAGATCCGCCGCGAGGCGCTCCTTGAGGCGCGCGATCGCGCCTTCCGCGTAACGGTCGAACGCGGCGACCAGCAATCCGTGCTTGTCGCCGAACGTCCGGTACAGGCTGCCGCGAAACACGCCGGTCGCCTCGCATAGCGTGTCGATCGACGTCGCGTGATACCCCTGCTCCCAGAACACGCGTGCTGCTGCGTCGATCACCTCGTCGGTGTCGAATTCGCGTGGGCGCCCCCTGTCGCGGGAGCCGGGAGAGGTCGGGCTCATGAGTCCGGATATTAGAACCGATCATTCCCAAAATCAAGCGCCGTCGATCGCGCACTCGCGCCGCCCGCACCCGCACGCCTGCCGGCTCTGAACGACAAAAGCCCGACCGGCTGCAGCCGGTCGGGCTTCGTTGCTTGCGGAGACATCGATCGCGCCGCCCGTGTGCGGTTGCCGGGCGGCGTGCGTCGTCAAACGGCCTGACGCGTCACTTCACCCACGCGAAGTAATACGACAGCCAGATCGTCAGCCCTGCGCCGATCAGCGCCGCATACGGCATCAGGCTCAGCCACAGCGCGCGCTTCGGCACTTCCAGCTCCATGTCGCGCTGCATCTGCGCGGGGAAGCGGCCGCGATCCTGCCAGTAGTGACGGAACAGGAACACCGGCACGATCAGCAGCATCGCGATCAGCCCGTTGCGCAGCGTGCCTTCACCTTGCAGGTTCGCGCCCGCGCCGACATAGACGAGGTTCGCGTAGCCGCAGAGCGAGCCCGCGACGAGCAGCCAGGTCGGGCAGCGGAACGGCCGATCCCAGTTGCCGCGATCCATCCGGTGGATCCAGCCCGACTGAAGATTCAGGAATACGAACAGCATGTAGCAGACGTTCGAGATCGACAGCACCGTCATGTAGTCCGACATCATCAGCAACACGAGGTTGAAGCCGAGGTCGGTCCACATGGCGCGCGTGGGCGAGCCGTGCTCGTTCACGTGCGACAGGTACTTCGGCAGCCAGCCGTCGACCGATGCCTGGTACAGCGTGCGCGACGAACCCATCATCGACGTCATCACGATCAGCAGGATCGACAGCATCAGCATCACGACGACCGCATTCGCGACCCACGCGCCGCCGCCGACGATCTTTGCCATCGCCGCCGCGACGCCGGTGCCGTCGCCGATCGAAGGATCGAGCATCGCCTGAGTGCCGAGCGCGCCCTGGAACGCCAGCGGCACGAGCGTCATCACGACGAGGCACAGCGCGCCCGACCAGAAGATCGCCTTCGCCGTATCGCGGCGCGGATCGCGGAATTCACGCGTGTAGCAGACGGCCGTTTCGAAGCCGTACGACGCCCAGCCGGCCATGAACATCGCGCCAAGCGCCATCGTGACGCCCTGCCCGTTCCACGAGCCGAAGGTCGAGGCCGTGAGATTGCCGTGCGCGTCGTGACCGAGCGGCAGCAGCGGGAGCAGGTTCGACATCGGCACGTCGCCGGTGACGAACGGCACGATGCCGACGATCAAGAGCGGCGTGAGCGATGCAATGCCGAGGATGCGCTGCGTACGTGCCGCCTTCGACGCACCGCTATGCTGAAGCTTGAACGTGATGAGAAGCAGGATCGTCGCGATGATGAACGTCGCATTGATCCGCAGGGACAGGCCCGGCTTGATGAACCCGAGATCCGCGATCTTGAGCTGCCATTGCAGCACCGCCGCGTTGGCGGGAAAGAGACTCGTGAGCGCATAGCTCGCCGCGAGGCCGCAGCCGAGCGCGAGCATCGGCGACCACGCGAGCCAGTTGCACCACACGGACACCGGGGCAATCAGCTTGCTGTAGCGCACCCAGCCGATCGCGCCATACACGGACGCGCCGCCCGATTTATGGGGAAATAGTCCCGATATTTCCGCATAAGTCGCGCTTTGAATCAGCCCCATCGTGATCGCGGCGATCCAGATCGCCCACGCGGGCTGGCCGATCGTCGCGCATACGCCGCCGATCGTGAACAGCACGCCTGCCGGCACGCCGCTCGTCACCCAAAAAGCGTCTTTCCAGGTCAGGCCACGATGCAGCGTGTGGCCCGTCGAATCATGTGAGATGGTTGCCTCAACATCACTGGTGCTGTTCGCACGCAGTCCTGCCTGACTCATCCAATTCCTCCTGTGATGACTCCGCACAAGGGCACTAGTGTAACAACTTACGCGCTTTTTTGCAGAATCCGAAAAAGAATTCCGGGATATGGCCGCATGACATCGCGATTATTTCGGATTCCTGCGTACCATTCCCGGCGTGTTTTTATAGTGACTCGTACGACGTATTTTCAGGTACTTACTGGACGCCTTCGGTCCACGCATTCACGCGGTCGGCATGTGCCGCAATCCACGCATCGGCAGCCGCTTCCGGCTTCGAGCCGTTCTGGATCGCCAGCATCACGCTGTCGATTTCACCCGGCTTCCACTGGAATTTCTTCAGGAACGCGACGACCGGCTTGGCCTTGGTTTCGAGCCCCGGATTCACGACGCTGTCGACGTGCTCGGCGCCGCCGAACACCTTCTTCGGATCCTCGAGGAAACGCAGCTTCCACTTCGCGAACATCCAGTGCGGCGCCCAGCCGGTCACGATCACCGGCTTGTTCGCGCCGACCGAACGCGACAACTCGGCCGTCATCGCGCTGCCCGAGCTCGGCATCAGCGTGTAGCTGAGCCCGTAGTTCTTGATCGCTTCGTCGGTCTTGCGCATCACGCCCGCACCGGCATCGATGCCGACGATGCGGCCGCCGAAGCTGCTCTTCTCGGCGTTCAGATCCTCGATGCTCTTCGCCTTCACGTAATCCGGGACGATCAAGCCGATCTTCGCGTCAGGAAAGTTCGCGCCGACGTCGACGACCTTGCTCTTGTATTCGCTCCAGTACGAGCCGTGCGTGACCGGCAGCCATGCGGACAGCGTCGCGTCGAGATCGCCACGCGCGACGCCCTGCCACATGATCCCGGCAGCGACCGGCACGAGCTTCACCTCGTAGCCGAGCTTCTTCTCGATCACGCGGGCCGCGACGTTCGACGTCGCCACGCTGTCGTCCCAGCCTTCGACGTAGCCGATCTTCAACGTCGGCTTCGTATCGGCGAGCGCTGACGCGCTCAGTGCCACCATCGCCGACAGTGCGCCGCCCCACAACAGTTTTCCGAAGAGTTTCATGGTCGATCTCCTTGATATGCGCACCGTGCGCGTTGCCTCTCTAGGTTCTTCAACCACAAATCCGCGGTATCGTTGTTTTCCGACGGATGCTTGTCCGGACGCGACGCGCCCGGACAGCCGATGGCGCGTTTCGACTACTTGTCGATCACGAGATCCGACAGCGGCTTGCTGCAGCACAGCAGCACCATGCCCTGGTCGATCTCGCGCTGGCGAATGCCGCCGTTGTGCTTCATCTCGACTTGCCCCGACACGAGCTTCACCTTGCAGGTGCCGCACATGCCCTGCGTGCACGACGCCGGCAGCCGCACGCCCGACTGGCGCGCCGCGTCGAGCACGTGCTGCTCCGAGCCGCATGCAATCTCGCGGTTGCTCTTCGCGAAGCTGACCGTGTACTGCTTCGTCGCGGGGTCGACGCCGTCGGCGGCCGGCACGAGTTCGGCGAGCACTTCGTCGCTCGCGGTCTGCGCGAGCGTCTCGAACGAGAAGCTTTCCTCGTGATACTGCCTGCGATCGAAACCCGCTTCGTCGAGCAGGTCGCGCACGGCCTTCATGTACGGCGCGGGGCCGCACGTGAAGATCTCGCGCTCCATGAAATCCGGTGCGATCAGCTTCAGCAGCGGCAGCGTCAGGAAGCCCGTGACGCCCGGCCAGTTGGTACGTGCGCCGACGCGCTCGACGACGAACGACGTGCGGAAGTTCGTATGATTCGACGCGATCAGGTCGAGCTCGCGCGCGAAGATGATGTCGTCCGGCGTGCGCGCGCTGTGCACGAACAGGATGTCGCGATCTTCCGCGAGATCATGATGCGCGCGGCTCATCGACATCAGCGGCGTGACGCCCGAACCGGCCGACAGGAACAGGTACTTGCGCGCCGGATGCCGCGCGCACGTGAACTCGCCGGCCGGGCCGAGCACGCGCACCGGTGCGCCCGGCTGCAGGTTGTCGTGCAGCCAGTTCGACACCTTGCCGCCCGGCACGCGCTTCACCGTGATCGACACCGTGTGCGGCCGCGCCGGCGACGACGAGATCGTGTAGCAGCGGTTGATCGTCTCGCCGTCGATGTCGAGTTCGAGCGTGAGGAACTGCCCTGGCTCGAACGAGAACGTGCGGCCCTGCGGCGAACGGAAGAAGAAGCTCTTCACGTCGTGCGTTTCCTGCCGCACGTGGCAGCACACCAGCGTTTCCTCGACGTCGCTCGTCCAGCGCTCGGGCAGCGCGTTCCAGAACGCCGGGCGCGTCACCCGGCTGTCCACCGGCTCGAAATTGGCCGCATCTCGCATCATGTCTTGCTCCGCTTGTCCGCTGCTCAGTACTACGCGCCGGTTTTTTCGGCGAGACGGCCGATGTACCAGGCCGAGAATTTTTCGACGAGACCTTCCGTGAACGGCGAGTACGGGCCCGGCTCGTACGCGCTGCTGTTCGCGCCGCGCTGCGAGAATTCGACGAGCGCACGATCCTGGTCGTTGGTCGCGTTCCACACGGCCGTCAGGTTCTTCACGTCGTAGTCGATGCCTTCCTTCGCGTCCTTGTGCACGAGCCACTTCGTGCGCACGAGCGTCTTGCCGGCCGACAGCGGAATCACCGAGAACGTCACGATGTGATCGCTCATGAAGTGGTGCCACGAATTCGGCTGCGTCCAGAACGACAGGCCGCCGAGGTCGGCCTTGTCGAAGCCGCCGAGCAGCTTCTTCGATGCGACCTTCGCGTCGAGCGTCTGCGATTCGCCGCTGCGGTCGAGCGGCAGGCGCTGCGTGCGGAAACCCGTCACGTCGAGCAGCTTTTCGATTTCGGCCGACGGCAGGCCCATCTCGGCCCACTCCTTGCCGCGCCGCACGCAGGTTTCGGCGAACGCGTCCATGCCTTCGGCGTTCGCGTCGGAACGCTGGTAGCCGAAGCCGTATTCGTACAGCGAGATCGTCAGCTCCGGATGGTTCGCGACGCAGTGATAGCACTCGCGGTTGTTCTCCATCGTGAGCTTCCAGTTGCCTTCCTCGATGATGTCGATCTGCGCGGCGATCTTCGTGTTCGGCAGGTCGTGCGGCAGCAGGTACGGCTCCATCTCGGCGCGCATCTGCGCGAAGTCGACCGGCGGCTCGTCGGCGAGGCAGATGAAGATCAGGCCCGCGAGATTCTCGACGTGCACCGACTTCAGGCTGTGCTTGCAACGGTCGAACTTCTCGCCCATGTGCTCGGCGAACATCAGCTGGCCCGTCAGGTTGTAGGTCCAGCTGTGGTACGGACACACGATGTTGCCGACCGAGCCCTTGTCCTCGTTGCACAGTCGCGCGCCGCGGTGACGGCACACGTTGTGGAACGCGCGGATCGCCATGTCGTCGTCGCGCACGATGAGGATCGAATCGCTCCCCAGTTCCACGGTCACGTAGTCGCCCGGCTCGGGAATGTCCGGTTCGACCGCCACCTGGATCCAGTGCTGGCGGAAAATCGCCTCCATGTCGAGCGCGAAGATGTCCTCGCTCGTGTAGAACGGTGCATCGAGGCTGTGCCCTTCCTTGCGCCGCTCGATCAGTGCACGAATGTCTGCCGATACTTTCATCGTTTGCTCCGGATTCCTTGCATCCCTGGGTTCTTGCCGACAGGCATCAAAATCAGTAGTCGATGAGCTGATGCTCGCGCAAATACGCGAGGATCACTTGTGCTTTTTCGACCGAACTCCCTTCATTTACGACGTTGCCGCCACGGCTCTCGGTCGTCGTCGCGGACAGCATCCGGGCATGCCCGGAGCGCTTCTCGGCGGCGACCAGCTTTACGGGTTTACGCTCGACCGGGCCGACCGTCCAAGCGGCCGCGTCGGCATCCGTGCCGGGCGCCGCGAGCGCCGGCCGGATCGCGCCGGCGCGCAGCCGCGCGTACGCGTAGCGCGGCTCGGCATTGGCGAGCGGATGGACGGCAATCACGGCCGGCAGCGCGGTATCGACGCGCCGCCGCAACCCTTTCGGCAAAAATTGCCGGACGGCCACGCGACCGCCTTCGACCGTCACGTCGACGGCCGAGCCGACCAGCGGATAGCCGAGCTTCGCGGCGATGCGGTAAGGCAGCATGCCGGTGTCGTATGCGCCTTCGGCGCGCGTGCCGGTCAGCACGAGATCGTAGTCTTCGATGCGCGCGGCGAGCGCGTGCACGGCATCGTCGTCGTCGCGGCAGGCCAGCACCTCGACCTCCCGCGCGCCGAGCGCGAGGTATTCGGCAAGCGCCGCGTTCGCGGGGTCGCCGGCATGGATCACGTCGAGCGTCGCGCGATGCTGCTCGGCGAGCTGGCGGCCGGTTTCAAGTGCGACCGCATCGTTGCGGCTGTAGCGCGCGACGCCGCTGACCGGGTGCCGGCCCACGGACACGAGCACCGCGATGCGTTGCAGCTGGCGGGGGGCGTTCATGCGGCGACTCCTTCGGGTTCACGGGTGCCGACCGCGGCCGGCGATTCGCCGCGCGCGGCCCGCGCGGCCTGGACCTGTTCGATCAGCGCGGCGATCGTCGCCTGCGCGTCGCCGACCACCGTCAGGTTCGCGCGCTTCGCGATCGGCGCGCTGCCGTCGAGGTTCACCGCGATCACGTGACGGCAGTCCTTGATCCCCTGCAGGTGCTGCACCGCGCCCGAAATGCCGAACGCGATGTACACGCTCGCCTCGACCGTCTTGCCGGTCGCGCCGACCTGCTTGTCGCGCGTGAAGTGGCCGTTGTCGACCGCGACGCGGCTCGCGCCGATCGCCGCGCCGAACGCACCGGCCAGTTGCTCGAACGCGCCGATGTCGGACACGCCGTTGCCGGCCGACACGATGAAATCGGCTTCCTCGAGCGCGACCTGGGCCGCATCGATTTCGTCGAGGCCGAGATCGCGGTACGGCCGGGCGGCATCGACCACCGGGCGGATGAAGTCGGCGGCCAGGCGTTCGCCCGCGCCGACGAACGGCAGCTTCGCGTCGACCGCGTTCTGCGCGAGCAGGATCACGTCCGGCAGCGCGCGCGTGGCAAACGCGCGCCCGGCCTGCGCATACGCACCGACATGCTTCGCGTCGATCTCGACGACGTGGGTCGCGATGCTCGCGCCGGCTACCGCCGCGTAACGCCGGCCGAGATCGCCGTCGCCCGTCGCGTTGTCAGGGATGAATACGTGTTTCGGTGCAAGCGCGGCCACGCAGGCCTGCAATGCTTGCAGTTCGCTTTCGGGATCGAACGCACGGCGATCGAAGCCCGTCAGCTCGAGCAGCTTGTCGACGCCGAGCTCGGCCACGTCGTCCTTCAGCTCGCCGAACGCGAGCAGCGCGACTTCGGTCTGCGCGTCGGCGAGCACGGCGGCGGCGGCGATCGCCTGCCGCGAATGGTCGTCGAGCGCGCCGCGCTCGCCGTGCGCGACCACCAGCATCACGTGCTTCGGATCCTGCAGCGCGCGGCGCGGCTTTGCGGCCGCGCCGTGACCGTGCGCGGACCACTGCGCGGCGTTCGCATCGGCGCTGCCTTCCTCGCCGAGCGTGATGCGCTTCAGGCCGGCGGCCGTGATGATGAACGGCCGGCGCGGATCGATTCGTTTGATCGTGTTCATCGACTCACTCCAGCGAAGCGGCAACGAGTTCGGCGACGTCGAGCACGTCGGGGCGCGGGCCCACGACACCTTCGAGCATGGCCGTGCAGTTCGGGCACCCGACCGCGACCACGTCCGCGCCGATCGTGCGCGCGTCGGCGATGCGGATGTCGGGAATGCGCTGCTTGCCGGGGATGTCGGTCAGCGGCGCACCGCCGCCACCGCCGCAGCAGCGGCCGCGCATGCCGTTGCGCTCCATCTCGACGACCTGGATGCCGATCGCCTTCAGCAGCTTGCGCGGCGCTTCCGTCTCGCCGTTGTAGCGGCCGAGGTAGCACGGATCGTGATACGTCGTGCGCTTCTCCTGCAGCGCCTCGACGGCCTTCGGTGCGATCTTGCCGCTGTCGGCCAGTTCCGCGAGATAGGTCGTGTGATGCTTGACCGTCACGCGCAGCCCGAGCGCACGGTACTCGTTGCGCAGGCTGTGCATCACGTGCGGGTCGGCCGTCACGATCTGCTTGTACGACAGCGTGCCGAGCGTGCCGATCAGGCGCTTCGCCATCTGCTGGAACGTCGCTTCGTCGCCGAGCCGGCGTGCAACGTCGCCCGTGTCGGTCTCGTTCGAGCCGAGCACCGCGTAGTCGACGCCTGCCTTGTTCAACACCTTCACGAACGCGCGCAGCGTGCGTTGATAGCGCATGTCGAACGCACCTTCGCCCGCGACGAACAGCACGTCGACCGGCTTGCCCGGCTGCGCGACCGGTGCGCTCAGGTCCACTGACCAGTCGTAGCGCGCAGCCGTGTCGTAGCCGCCCATCGTGCCCGTTTCACGCAGGTTCGCGAGGACTTCCTGGCCCTTGCCGGGCACCGTGCCGTGCACGAGCGTGCGGTTGCGGCGCATGTCGACGATCGCGTCGACGTGTTCGATCAGCATCGGGCATTCCTGCACGCAGGCGCGGCAGGTCGTGCACGACCACAGCGTCTGCTCCTCGATCAGGCCCGACACGATCGGGCCGTTCGGCTCGCCGCGATGCTGGCCGACCGCGATGCCCGGCGACGGGCTGCCCGCGTACGCCGCATCGGTGCCGCCCGCCATCCCGACGACGAGATCCTGAATCAGCTTCTTCGGGTTCAGCGGCTGGCCCGACGCGAACGCAGGGCACGCGGCTTCGCACTTGCCGCACTGCACGCAGGCGTCGAAGCTCAGCAGCTGGTTCCAGCGGAATTCGACCGGCTTCGCGACGCCGTACTCCTGATGCTCGATGTCCGGCAGCTTCAGGGCGGTCGGCGGCGTGGCCGTGCCGTTGCCGGTGAACGAGTCGCGCGTCGCGGCAAAACGCTCCTGGCGCGGGTGGAACGCGAGGTGCAGCAGGCCGGCGATCGCGTGCTTCATCGGGCCGCCCTTCGCGGCGCCGACCGTCATCGTGAACGCGCCGATGCCGATCAGCAGCGCGCAGAGCACCGCGAACGTACCCGACATCGCGCTGGTGGGCACCAGCATGAACAGCACGAGGCCGAGCGCGAACGAACCGAGCAGCCAGGGCAGCGTATTCCACGGGCCGCGCGACAGGCGCGCCGGCACGTCCTTCGCCGCGCGTCGGCGCCACACGAACACCGCGCCGACCAGCATCGCGAGCGCCGCGAGGAAGATCAGCTTGTCGAGCCACGGCGAGTAGATCGCGAGGCCGTAGTTGATGAACACCAGCGCGAGCGCGCCGATCGCGCCGCCGGCCGTCGCGACGTGGGTCTTCGCGATGTACGGATCGCGGGCGACCACGTGGTGCAGGTCGACGAAATAACGCTTCGGGATCGCGAACAGGTTCGCGACGCCGAACGAGCCGGGCGCCGTGGCGCGGCCGAGCCGCCAGTAGGACGAGCGCTTCGCGACCGCGAACGCGAGCCCCGCCACCGACAGCCACAACAGGGCGGTAATGAGGAAGGACGGGTTCATCTTTTAGAAATCCTTCACGAGACGCAGCGAGTCGTAGATCGCACCGTGGACGTTGTGCATCGAGATGCAGTCGCCGACACGGAACAGCAGGAAACGGCCGTTGCCGAGCTCTTCCGACAGGCACGGTTGCGGCTCGGCCGCGAACAGCGTGTGCGGATCGATCTGGCCGCGGTTCACCGATTCCGGCTTGAGCTTCCAGTACAGCTCGTCGTTCGGCGACGAACCGTTCTCGATCACCACCTGGTCGACCGCACGCTCTTCCAGTTCTTCCGTGTACTCGTTGCGCAGCACGGCGATCAGCTTGCCGTCCTCCTGATACACGCGATCGAGCATCGTGTTCGGCGTCGGGATCACCCCGAACGCGTACAGGCGGCGATAGAAGATCGGGAACGTCGTGCCGCCGCAGTCGTCGGCGACCTTCACGTCCGGCGTGACGACCTCGACCTTCGAGCCGCGGCTCGCCATGAAGTCGGCCACGCCCGCGCCAGCATGCGTGCTCACGCCGTCGAACAGCAGCACGTTCTGCTTCGGCTCGACCTTGCCGGTCAGGATGTCCCACGAGCTGACGGCAAGACCCTCGGCCACGCCCCAGCCCGGCACCTGCCACGTGAAGCTCGACCCGCCGGTCGCGAGCACGACGATGTCCGGCTTCTCGGCCATGATCATCTTCTCGTCGGCGGCCACGCCGAGACGCCGGTCGACGCCCAGGCGCTTCGTTTCCATGTCGAACCAGCGGATGATCCCCGACATCTGTTCGCGCTGCGGCGCTTTCGCGGCGATCATCACCTGCCCGCCCACTTCCGCGTTCTTCTCGAACAGCACGACATCGTGGCCGCGCAGCTTCGCGACACGCGCCGCCTCGAGGCCCGCCGGGCCCGCGCCGACCACCACGACCTTGCGCTTCGGGCCGCGCGACTTCTCGATGATGTGCGGCATCGTCGCTTCGCGCGACGTCGCCGCGTTCTGGATGCACAGCACGTCGAGGCCGTTGTACTGGCGGTCGATGCAGTAGTTCGCGCCGACGCACTGCTTGATTTCGTCTTCGCGGCCGTCGCGGATCTTGATCACCATGTGCGGATCGGCGATCTGCGCGCGCGTCATGCCGACCAGGTCGATCATGCCGGTCGCGAGCAGGCGCTCGGCCTGGCCCGCATCGCGGATGCTCTGCGCGTGCATCACCGGAATCTTCACGACCGACTTGATGCCGGCCGCGAGGTGCACGAACGGCTCCGGCGGCAATGCCATCGGCGGCATGCAGTTCGCGATCGTGTTGTGCGTGTCGCCGCCCGAGCCGACCACGCTCAGGTAGTCGATCAGGCCCGTCTCCGACATCGCCTGCGCGATTTCCTTCAGCGCTTCGTGATCGAGGCCGTCCTCGTGGAATTCGTCGCCGCACATGCGCAGGCCGACGCAGAAATCCTTGCCGACCGCCTCGCGCACGGCCGTCAGCACTTCGATGCCGAAGCGCAGGCGGTTTTCGAGGCTGCCGCCCCATTCGTCGGTGCGGTGGTTCGAACGCTTGCTCCAGAACTGGTCGATCAGGTGCTGGTGAGCGGCCGAGATCTCGATGCCGTCCATGCCCGCTGCCTTCACGCGCTTCGCGGCCGCCGCGAAATCGCCGATGATGCGGCGGATTTCCTCGATCTCGATGATCTTTGCGTTGCCGCGGTGCACGGGTTCGCGCACGCCCGAAGGCGACATCAGGTGCGGCCAGTGCTCGCCGTGGAACGACGAGCGGCGGCCCATGTGCGTCGCCTGGATCATGATCTTCGCGCCGTGCTTGTGCATCGTATCGGCCAGGCGCGTGAGCGGATCGATGATCTTGTCGGTCGACAGGTTCACCGATTTCCACCAGCCCTGCGGGCTGTCAATCGACACGGGGCTCGACCCGCCGCAGATGGCCAGGCCTACGCCACCCTTGGCCTTTTCTTCGTAGTAGCGGATATAGCGGTCGCCCGGCAGGCCGCCCGGCTCGGCATACACCTCCGCATGCGCGGTGCTGACGATCCGGTTGCGCAGCGTCAGCTGGTTCAGCTGCATGGGTTTGAACAGGTGGGGATAACGCATCGCTGGCGACCTCTGGCGTTCGAATGTCTCGTGTTGCGGGTGTTGTTCTGCTTCAGTGAATCAATGCATCAGTGCGCGATCGGCGACACTTCGAAGACGCAGTGGTCGTGATGCTCGGCCGCGCACTGCACTTCCTTCGAGTACGCACGCGGTGCGCCCTTGCCTTCCGGCGTCGTGTCGTTGACCCAGTCCATCGCACCGGCGAACCAGCCCGCGAACATGTAGCAGAGCTTGCCTTCCTTGCCCGGCTGCTGGAGCACGAACGACGAGTGGCGCAGCTCGATCTTCGCGCGTGCGCTGGCCGGATCGGCCTCGATGATCGAGAACAGGCCCCAGCCGCGCTGCGACAGGCGCTTCAGGTAGTGTTCGAACACGGCCATGCCGGTGATGCCGTGCTGCTTTGCTTCCTTGTCGCACCAGTGGTAAGCGGACTTGTAGCCGGCCTTGTAGAGGATCTCGGCATACGCTTCGACGCCGAGCGCTTCCTCGACGGCGACGTGGTTGTTCGTGAAGAAGTGGCGCGGCACGTACAGCATCGGCAGCGCGTCGGTGGTCCAGACGCCGGTATCGGGATCGACGTTGATCGGCAGTTGCGGTTGCATCGTGGTGACTCCGTGAGGAAATTGGCCGCGCGGCTCAGTGCGCAGGCGCGACATCGTCCGCGTGCCCGCGCGGCTTGCACGGGCACGTCCCGATTTTTCTAATGTTGAATCGCGGGTGGCGGTTCGGCTCGATGCGGCGCTTACGCGCCCCACACGTCCTTGAACACGCGCACCCAGTTCTCGCCCATGATCTTGCGAATGCGCGACTCCTTCCAGCCGTGGCGCTCCATCGCGGCGGTCAGGTTCGGGAATTCGCCGATCGTGCGGATGCCGTCCGGGTTGATCACCTTGCCGAAGTTCGTCAGCTGGCGATAGCGGCCCTTGTCATGCGTCAGCATGTCGAAGAATTCCTTCGCGAAATCCTGCGTGAAGTCCGTGCCGATGCCGACCGCGTCTTCGCCGATCAGGTTCACGACGTAATCGATCGCCTCGATGTAGTCGTCGATGTTCGCTTCGATCCCGCGCTTCAGGAACGGCGCGAACATCGTCACGCCGACGAAGCCGCCCGCATCGGCGATCTCCTTCAGCTGCGCGTCGCTCTTGTTGCGCGGGTGCTCCTTCAGGCCCGACGGCAGGCAGTGCGAGTAGCACACCGGCTTCTTCGAGAACGCGATCGCTTCCGACGACGTGTTGCCGCCCACATGCGACAGGTCGACCATGATGCCGACGCGGTTCATCTCGGTGATCACTTCGCGGCCGAAGTCAGACAGGCCGCCGTCACGCTCGTAGCAGCCGGTGCCGACCAGGTTCTGCGTGTTGTAGCAGAGCTGCACCACGCGCACGCCCATGTCGGCGAACGCCTCGATGTAGCCGAGGTTGTCCTCGAACGCATGCGCGTTCTGGAAGCCGAGGATGATCCCCGTCTTGCCTTCCTTCTTCGCGCGGAAGATGTCGTCCGTCGTGCGCACCAGCGTCAGCAGTTCGCCGTTGTCGCGGATCTTCTTCTTCATCACGCCGATGTTGTCGACGGTCTTGGCGAAGTTCTCCCACACCGACACCGTGCAGTTCGCAGCCGTGATGCCGCCCTTGCGCATGTCCTCGAACACCGGCTTCTCGAACTTTGAAATGTTCAGTCCGTCGATGATGATGCTGTCCTGATGCAGCGTGCTCATATCCGCTCTCGCTCGTGGGTCTGTTCTTGTGGGGGTCGATCAGTAGATCGGGAAACGTTCGCAAAGCGCGAAGATCTCGCGGCGCACGCGTTGTTCGGTCGCGTGATCGCCTTCCGGGTTCGCGCGCAGCGCGTCGAACACTTCGAGGATCAGGCGGCCGACTTCACGGAATTCCGCGACGCCGAAACCGCGCGTCGTTCCGGCCGGCGTGCCGAGACGGATCCCCGACGTGACGGTCGGCTTCTCGGTGTCGAACGGGATGCCGTTCTTGTTGCAGGTGATGCCCGCGCGTTCCAGCGCCTGCTCGACCGGCGCGCCCTTCAGGCCCTTCGGGCGCAGGTCGACCAGCAGCAGGTGGTTGTCGGTACCGCCCGTGACGAGATCGACGCCGCCGGCCTTCAGCACTTCGCCGAGCGCCTGCGCGTTCGCGAGCACGTTGTCGATGTAGGTCTTGAAGTCCGCATGCAGCACTTCGCCGAACGCGACGGCCTTGCCGGCGATCACGTGCATCAGCGGGCCGCCCTGCAGGCCGGGGAACACGGCCGAGTTGATCTTCTTCGCGATGTCCTCGTCGTTGGTCAGCACGAAGCCGCCGCGCGGGCCGCGCAGCGTCTTGTGCGTGGTCGAGGTGACGACGTGTGCGTGCTCGACCGGGTTCGCGTGGCGGCCCGCGGCGATCACGCCGGCGATGTGCGCCATGTCGACCATCAGCTTCGCGCCGACGCTGTCGGCGATCGCGCGGAAGCGCGCGAAGTCGAGCGCGCGCGGGTACGCCGAGAAACCGGCGATGATCAGGTTCGGCTTGTGTTCATGGGCCAGCGCCTCGACCTGGTCGTAGTCGATCCGCATCGTGTCGCGGTTCACGCCGTACTGGACCGCGTTGAACCACTTGCCCGACAGTGCCGGCTTCGCACCGTGCGTCAGGTGGCCGCCGGCATCCAGCGACATGCCGAGCACCGTGTCGCCCGGCTTGGCCAGCGCGAGCATCACCGAGCCGTTCGCCTGCGCGCCCGAGTGCGGCTGCACGTTCGCATAGCCGGCGTTGAAGATCTGCTTCACGCGCTCGATCGCCAGCGCCTCGACTTCATCGGCGAATTCACAGCCGCCGTAGTAGCGCTTGCCGGGATAGCCTTCCGCGTACTTGTTCGTCAGTACCGAGCCCTGCGCCTCGAGCACGGCGCGTGACACGATGTTTTCCGACGCGATCAGCTCGACCTGCGACTGCTGACGCTCGAGTTCCTTCAGGATGGCGCTGCGCACCGGCGCGTCGCGCTCGGCAAGGGGCTGCGAGAAGAAAGGCTGGGTATTCGACATAGTGCGTCCGTGACGAAGAATAAAGGGCTGCAACCAAAGCTCAAGGCCCGCCCTGCCTGGGTTTCCCGCTGCGCCAGTGCAAGGTTGCCGACGGCTCTATTCTTGTCGTTCGGATTTTCGGCGGATTGATGAATTTAGACGCGTTCTTTGCCTTTTCCGCCATGCGCGTCCGTTTTATACAAGTGACCGGTCGTGCTTTTTCGGATGACCCACCAAAACGGTGTCGGCTGTTCACCTATGGACACGCACACCGGCAGTGCGTTTGCCGCGCGTTCGGAGTGCGGCGTCTCCCGGATACGGTGCAATGCAACATCGACCCTGGGCCCAGACAACGTATGGAGCTAGGGTTTAGCCGTATGGCACGCTTGTTGCGCTCGCTCACACAATACCGCAGCCCGATCCGTGCCCCCGGGCGTATAGCTATTAGAGATTCTAGGAACGCTCCCCATGTCGCCCGACCGCACAGCGTCGCTGTCCCACTTCGCGTTCATGCCATTACCGAATTTCACGATGATCGCGTTCACCAATGCGATCGAGGTGCTTCGGATGGCGAACTACCTGAGCGGCCAGCCGCTGTACCGCTGGTCGGTGATCAGCCCGGACGGCGGCCCGGTCACGGCGAGCAACGGTCTGACGGTCGATACGGGCCCGGCCGAATGCGCGGGGCAGCCGGACATCGTGTTCGTGTGCGGCGGCGTCGACGTGCAGCGTGCGACCACGCCGGCCCATCTGTCGACCCTGCGCCGCTTCGCGCGCTCGGGCATCCCGCTGGGCAGCCTGTGCACGGGCACCTATGCGCTTGCGAAATCGGGGTTGCTCGCCGGCTACGCGTGCGCGATCCACTGGGAAAACATGTCGGCGCTGAAGGAAGAGTTTCCGGACACGCGCTTCCTGAAGGAACTGTTCGTGATCGACCGCGACCGCATCACGTGCACGGGCGGCGTCGCGCCGCTCGACATGATGCTGAACCTGATCGCCGCGCGCGTGGGCACCGCGCGCGTCACGCAGATCGCCGAGCAGTTCATCGTCGAACACGTGCGCGACACGAGCGCGCAGCAGCGCATGCCGCTCGTCGCGCGCCTCGGCTCGGCGAACAAGTCGCTGTTCGAAGTGATCTCGCTGATGGAGAACAACATCGAGGAGCCGCTGTCGCGCGAGGAGCTCGCGCGGCTCGCGAACATGTCGCAGCGGCAACTGCAGCGCCTGTTCCGCGAACACCTCGGGATGACGCCGACGCATTACTACCTGACGCTGCGGCTGCGCCGCGCACGCGAGCTGCTGCTGCAGACCGACATGTCGATCATGCATATCACGATGGCGTGCGGCTTCCAGTCGGCGTGCCACTTCAGCAAGAGCTACCGCGACGCGTTCGGCGTCGCGCCGACGCGTGAGCGCCGCAAGCAGGTCGCGCCGCTCGCGCAGGGTGCGGCGAGCGCGGCCAGCCCCGTATTTCCTGCTCATGTGCTGCATGCGTGAACCACGCTGCGCGTGACGCATGAAAAAAAAGCGGCCGAGGCCGCTTTTTCTTTGCACTTTGACCCGTCCTGAAATAGGTTGACACTTTTTCGCCGAAGCGAAGAGGTGCCAAGTGGAGCAAGGGATCAAGCGAACGCAGCGAGACTACAGCCTGGCTTTTAAATTGTCGGTGGTAGCGCAGGTTGAAAAAGGCGAACTGACGTACAGAGAGGCGCAGCAGCGCTACGGTATCCAGGGACGCTCGACCGTGCTGGTATGGTTACGTAAGCACGGCTTGCAGGATTGGGCCGATCCATCCGGCCGTGCGCGATCGGGTTCCACCATGCCAAAGCCAGACTCAAAGCCACTCACACCGGAGCAGCGCATCAAGGAGTTGGAGGTGCAGTTGCGCGAGGCGCAGGAGAAAGCGGCGCTGTTCGAAGCCGTACTCGACGTGATGCGCAAGGACTACGGGATCACCGTAAAAAAGCCTTCGGGCAGGTCGTCGCGCAAAGGCGGATCGAAAAGCTGAGCGTCGAGCGAGCCTGCCGCTACATGGGCATCAGCCGCCAAGCGTATTACAAGCGATGTCGCAGCGAGAAACGCCGCTGTTCGCAAGCCGAGACTGTGACGGCACTGGTACGCGACGTCCGTTTGCGCCAGCCCAGGCTTGGGACGCGCAAACTGCATCATCTGCTTGGGCCGGCGTTGGTCGAGCGCGGCATTAAGCTGGGGCGAGATGGGCTGTTCGAGATGCTGCGCGCGGCGCGGCTGCTGGTCGTGCCGCACCGGGCGTATCACAAGACGACGCAAAGCCACCATCACTACCGGCGTCATCCAAATCTGCTGAAACGCGGGCCTGAGCAAATCGTACCCACCGGTCCCGAACAAGTGTGGGTAGCCGACATCACATACCTGCCGACGGCGGGCCGGTTTGTGTATTTGAGCCTCGTCACGGATGCGTTCTCGCGCAAGATCGTCGGACATCACGTCCACGACAGCCTGCAGACCGAGCAGGTCAGTCAGGCGCTGAAGAAGGCGTTGCGCAAGCGCCAGACCTGTCAGCCACTGATCCATCACTCCGATCGTGGGATCCAGTACTGCTCGACCTACTATCAGGACATCCACCGACGTCACGGCCTGCGCTGTTCAATGACGGACGGCTACGACTGCTATCAGAACGCGCTGGCCGAACGGGTCAACGGCATCCTCAAGGGGGAGTTCCTGCTGCAGCGTCCCGCGGACCTTGAGCAGGCTGCCAAGATGGTTGAACAGTCGGTACGCATCTACAACCATGAGCGGCCACATACCGCCCTGAAATACAAAACGCCCGATGCGGTGCATCGGGCGTTCTAGCGTCTGGATACTGTCAACCTATTCCAGGACTTGACACTTACGATCCCCACACCTGCATTTCATCGAGCGAATACCCCCACTGCGTCGCCCGCTTCGTGCCGAGCATCCGCACGTAGCGGCCGTGCCCGTTCAGGTTCGGCAGCGTCACGTGGCCGTACGACACGCCGTTGCTCGTCGAGTAGATCGTCGACCAGTTCGCGTTGTCGTTCGACGTCTGGATCTGGTAGACGAGCGCGCCCGCGTCCCAGTACAGGTCGATGCTGCTGATGGTCTTCGTCGCACCGAGATCCACGGAAATCCATTGCGGATCGACGCCCACGCCTTCCGGCGAATCCCAGCGCGTGCTCGTCGTGTTGCCGTCGAACGCCTTGTCCGGCGTAAGCGATGCGTTGTAGCTCGCCGACGCGGCGGCCGGGCGCCCTTGCGACAGCAGCGTCGGCTGCGCGACGGCCGGGCCGCCGTAGTAGCTCGACCCGAGCTTCGCCTTCGTCGTGTCGGCATTCACGCCGAACTGCGACAGGCTCCAGCGCTGGCCGGTCGTCACGTCGCCCACGTACAGCTGATAGCCGCCCGCCGTCGTCGACGAGAAGAACAGGTAGTTCGTGCCGTTCACCGGCGCCGGATCCGAGTTGTTGCTCACGCAGTCGTTGAGCGCCAGCGCGCTCGGCGTCGAGGCCGGGTCGGCCGTCTTCGCATAGATCTGGTCGGCCCCGCCGCTGTCCTTCCAGCGCGCGTAGTACACCATGCCGTCCGCACGCACGATCGGGTAGTAGGTCTGCAGCCCGGCCGGATGATCGAACACGGCGGTCGCGCCGGTCGCGATCGTGCGCTTCATCAGCCCCATGTTCGAGCCGGTGCCGGTCGCGTAGTACACGGCGCTCGCGTCCGGCGCGAGGAACGGCATCGAATATTCGGCACCGGACGGCGCATTCGTCAGGCTCACGACTGACGTGAACGTCGGGCCCGCGCTCGTGTACGACAGCGTTGCCTGCTTGACGTCGCCGTTCTGCTTGAACACGAGCGACTTGCCGTCCGCGCTGAACTTCGGATCCTCGTTGCGCGTCGCGCCCGTGCTGTTCGTCATGTTGACGGGCGGCGTGCCGGCACCGAGCTGCAGCATGAACACGTTCCATGCGCCGTTGCTGATGCCCATGAACGCGAGCCACTTGCCGTCGGGGCTGAACACGCCGTTCATCGGATCGGTAATGCCCCACGTGCTCTTGCTCAGTTGCGTCAGCGTGTGGGCCGAGAAGTCGTAGAGGAACAGCTGGCTCGTGCCGTCGCCGTATTTGACGTAGCTGTGATAGACGAGCTTGCCGGTCAGTGCGGCGGGAAACGTCGCGTTCGGCTGGGCCGCCGGATTGTTGATGCAGGCCGCGGCTGCAACGCCGCTGAACAGGTTGAGTGCGATGCCGGCCACGAGGCCGGCGGTGAGAATCTTCAATTTCACGCTGGTTGCTTCCGGATAGGGTCAGGACGCCTTAGACCGCAACCCATGCGACACGCGCGTGGGGCACGGAGCCGCCGCCATTCGGCGAGGATTCCGTCTCGGTCGGGCGCCGGGAATGAAACGTGCTAGAGGATGCCCGCTCGTCAGACGAAATAACAGCATCAGAGCAGTCAAAAAACATACGGATCAGCGAATGGGGGCGCGCTTGCACGCGACGGGTGCCGTGCCCTACTCTTTTTGTCAGCGAGGCTTCGAGCGGCCGGGAGGCAGGCATGAAGCGATATGCGGCGCTGGCACAGACGATCGCCGACGCGATCCGGCGCGGCGACCTGGCGGCCGGCGCGCGTATCCCCACCGTGCGCGCCGCGTGCCGCGCGTATGGCGTGAGCCCGTCCACCGTGTTTCGCGCGTACTACGCGCTCGAAAGCGAGGGTCTGATCGTCGCGCGAGCACGATCCGGATATTTCGTTGCGAACCTCGAAGACAAGCGCGTGCGGTTCGGTCACGATCCCCCGCGCAAGCCGGCCGCCGCGCCGGCCGGCGACGACGATACGCTGCTGCGCCTGCTCGATTCCCTCAAATGCGAGGACATCGTGCCGCTCGGCTCGGCATTCGCCAGCTATTCGCTGTTCCCGATGAGCAGCCTGTGGCGCTACGCGGCGTCGGCGGCCCGCAACATGGACCGCACGAAACTGCTGTCGGGATTGCCGCCGGGCAATGACGCGTTACGCCGCCAGATCGCGCTGCGCTATCTCACCGCGGGCGCTGCGTTGCCGATGGACGAGATCGTCATCACGACCGGCGCGCTCGAAGCGCTGACACTCTGCCTGCAGGCGCTGACACGCCCAGGCGACATCGTCGCGATCGAACGTCCCGCATTCCACGCCGTGCTGCACGCCGTGCAGCGCCTGCACCTGAAAGCCGTCGAGATCCCGGTCGACCCGCGCACGGGCCTCGATCTCGACGCGCTCGCGCAGGCGCTCGACACGCATCCGGTGCGCGCGTGCTGGTTCATGACGTCGTTCCACAACCCGACCGGCGCGACGTTGACCGACGAACGCAAGCGCGCGCTGATCGACCTGCTTGCGTCGCGCGGCGTGCCGCTGATCGAAGACGATGTGTATAACGAATTGCATTTCGGCACGGCGCCCACGCACCCCGCGAAACTGTATGACGACAGCGGGCTCGTCCTGCATTGCGGGTCGTTCTCGAAATGTCTCGCGCCGGGGTTCCGGATCGGCTGGGTCGCGGCCGGGCGCTACGTGCAGCAGATCCGGCAGGCGACGGGCGCGAGCGCGCCGGCCGCCGACGTACCCGCGCAGCTGGCGATTTCGAGCTACCTGAGCGACGGTGCGTACGACCGCTTCCTGCGCAAGCTGCGGCGCAATCTCGCCGCGCACCAGGCGCAGATGCTCGCGGCCGTGCGCGCGTATTTTCCGACGGATACCGAAGTATTCGCGCCGCGCGGCGGGTATTTTCTGTGGATCGAACTGCCGCCGCGCATCGATGCGATGCACCTGTTCGACGCCGCGATGGACAGCGGCGTCAGCATCGCGCCGGGGCCGATCTTTTCCGCGACCGGCGGATTCCGCCGCTTTCTGCGGCTCAACTACGGTCGGCCGTGGACGCCGGCCGTCGAGCACGCGATGGAGACCATCGGAACGCTCGCGGCCCGGCAGCGGCACGACAGGTAGTACGAAACACGCGGGTCGCGACGTTCGACATGCACCTTGCGTTTCACGCGCAAGCGACAAAGAATGAAGCGGTAGGCAGCGGCGGACGAAGGGGTTCCACGCGTCCGATGTTATGGAGAATCGCATGAACACCGAACGCGAACGACAGTCGACGTGTGCTCAGTCGATGGCGCCGGCCCGCCGCTGACGATGCGCGTCCTGCCCAACCGGAATGTTCGCATGCGCGATGCATGGCGCGCCGTGTTGAACGCGCGCGCCGAATCGCGGCACGCCACGCGCTGCTGCTGCAAGGAATGCGGATTCGTCGCGCCCCGCGCACTCGAGCGTTGCCCGGCCTGCGGCCAGTGGGACTGGCCGTTCGATCCGATTCGTCATACGCCCGCCCCTGCGCACGGCGCATACGCACCGCGTGCCGTCCGTTCGCGGTCGTCGCGCGTCGCGCGCTCGCTGCGCGACGCGGCGTTCCGGCGGCCGAGCGCATCGAGCGCGCCGATCCTGAGCCTCCTGACGCTCGTGCTGATGGTCGGCGGCTATGTGTTGGTCGACCGTACATGCAGGGCCGATCCTGTCTGTCGCGGTTCCGGTACGCCGGCAGCCGCCGCGACCGAACCCGGCCTGCCTGCCGTGAACGAGCCGATGCTGCCGGTATTGCCGACGCCCGTTTTTCCGTTTCATTCGCCCGACGGAACGCCGCAACTGGCAGCCGTCCCGCCGCACGGCGACGCGAACGCCAGCCCACCTGCAGGCGAGACGCAGGTTGCGCAAGCCGCACCGTCGATGCGCGCACCCGACCGGACACGCGCCGGCGTGGTTCGCGTGGCGGACTGGAAAGGCAGGCACGATGCCGCACATCGCACGCACCCGACTCGACGCGTGAGCCTCCATACGCGCCACCGGCGGTACACCGCGTCCGGCAACGCCGAGGCTGCGAGACTCTATCGCGGCCACTGAGCGCGGTCCGCGCCGTCCCATCCGGCGATGCGTGTTACTGAACTGCCCGTTAAGTAGCCCCGCTTGTATCGCGACGAAAGCATGCGTCACCACCGTCACCCCACCCGCAACGAAAACGGGCGGCCCGTTTCCTGAGCCGCCCGTTTCCTTCAGCGCATGGCGAACGAGCGCCGGCGCATCATGCCGCCAGCAACCCGTGCGGGTCGATGACGAATTTGCGCGGCGCGCCGCCGTCGAACTTCTTGTAGCCTTCCGGCGCCTGGTCGAGCGAAATCACCTCGACGTTGACGATCTTCGCGATCGGCAGCCGATCGAACAGGATCGCCTGCATCAAGTTGCGGTTGTACTTCAGCACCGGCGTCTGGCCCGTGAAGAACGAGTGCGACTTCGCCCAGCCGAGGCCGAAGCGGATGCTCAGGCTGCCGTGCTGCGCAGCCTTGTCCTTCGCGCCCGGGTCGTCCGTCACGTACAGGCCCGGGATGCCGATCGCGCCGGCCGGGCGCGTGATTTCCATCAGCGAGTTCAGCACCGTCGCGGGCGCTTCCTCCGAATGGCCCGACGAGCCGTGGCCATGCGCCTCGAAGCCGACGCAGTCGACCGCGCAGTCGATCTCAGGCACGCCGAGGATCTGCTCGATCTGCTCGCCGAGCGATGCGTCCTTCGACAGGTCGACCGTCTCGAAGCCCATCGCCCGCGCATGCGCGAGACGTTCCGCGTTCATGTCGCCGACGATCGTGACGGCCGCGCCGAGCAGGCGCGCCGATGCGGCGGCCGCCATGCCGACCGGGCCCGCGCCCGCGATGTAGACCGTCGAGCCCGGTTTCACGCCCGCGCTCACCGCGCCGTGATAACCGGTCGGCAGAATGTCGGACAGGCAGGTCAGGTCGCGGATCTTCGACATCGCCTGGTCGCGGTCCGGGAATTTCAGCAGGTTGAAGTCGGCGTACGGCACGAGCACGTATTCGGCCTGGCCGCCGATCCAGCCGCCCATGTCGACGTAGCCGTACGCGCCGCCGGCACGCGACGGGTTCACGTTCAGGCACACACCCGTATGGGTGTCCTTGCACATCGCGCAGCGGCCGCAGGCGACGTTGAACGGCACCGACACGAGATCGCCGATCTTCAGCGTCTCGACGTCGCGGCCCACCTCGACCACTTCGCCGGTGATCTCGTGACCAAGCACGAGGCCGACCGGTGCGGTCGTGCGGCCGCGCACCATGTGCTGGTCGGAACCGCAGATGTTCGTGCTGACCACTTTCAGGATCACGCCGTGGCCGATCGCGCGGCCGCTCGGGTCGACCATCTTCGGATAATCGATTTTCTGGACTTCGACCTGGCCCGGCCCAAGATAGACGACACCTCGATTGCTGCTCATCGTATTGTCTCCATGTCTCGTTGGATGGCGCCGCGGCGCGCCGGCCCATGCGGCGCACGCGCAACGCGCTGTTCGAGAGTAGTCCCGGAGGCAGGGGCGCCGATGTCTCAAACGCGACATGCGTTTGATCGGCGCCGACATCGATGGCGGAAATACGAAGGTCGGGCGGGAAGCGACGGGGAAGTCCGGATAGGACGCGCTGGGGGCGGACTGCCCCTCGCGGCCGGCCCTGCCCTTCTCCGACGGGCGTTACCCGCCCTGATTCTCGCGAACGATCGCGGCAGCGGCCGCTTCCGCGTCGCTCGCGACGCCGTCGTGCACGCGCGTGCTGACGGCCGGCGTCGGCGGCTCGCTGTCGAGCGCGTGGCCGTTGCGGTCGTGCGTGTCGACGGTTGCGCGCATCGACAGCCCGACGCGCAGCGGATGCGCGGCGAGATCGCGCGAATCGAGCGCGATCACGACCGGCACGCGTTGCACGACCTTGATCCAGTTGCCGGCCGCGTTCTGCGACGGCAGCATCGAGAACGCGCTGCCCGTGCCGGCAGAGAAGCCCTGCACGCGGCCGCGATAGGCCACGCGCGAACCATAGAGATCCGACACGACCTCGACCGGCTGCCCGATGCGCATGTGACGAATCTGCCCTTCCTTGAAATTCGCCTCGATCCACAGCCGGTTGAGCTGCACGACCGACATTAGCGGGACGCCGGGCCCGACCTGCTGGCCGACCTGCACCGAGCGCTGCCCGATCGTGCCATCGACGGGCGCGACGATCGTGGTGCGCTTCAGGTTCCGGTATGCGAGCTTGAACTGCGCGGCCGCCTGCACGACGGCCGGGCTTTCGTCGACGGGCAGCTTGCTACCGAGCGCGCGCGCCGCGTCGAGCTGGGCCTGCGCGGCAGCGAGCTTCGCCTGCGCGCCGGCCACCGCCGCACGCGCTCGCGCCAGTTCCTCCGGCGCGACGATCTCGACCGACGCGCCGGAGCGCGCGGCAAGTGCGCGCTGCGCGAGCAACAGGTCGGCACGCCGCGCATTCACGGCCTCGACGTACATCGTGTTCGAGATCCTGGCGTTCGCGACCTGCCGTACGGCTTGCGCGAGCTGCGCCTTCGCCTGCGCGAACGCGACGGACGCCTCGGTATCGTCGAGCTTCACGAGCGTCTGGCCGGCGCGCACGGCTTGCGTGTCGGCCACCAGTACGTCGGTCACGGCACCGGGGATCTGCGCGGCGACCTGCACGATGCTGCCCGCGACGTACGCGTCGTCGGTATCTTCGTAGTAACGGTCGCTCAACAGCCAGTATGCGATCCACGCGATCGCGGCCAGCAGCACGATCGCGAAGAACACGGTGAAGCGCCTGCGGCGCGTCGCGCGGCGCGCGTCGAGTGCCGGATCGGTGTGGGCGGCCGGCGGCGCGGCGGTATGAAGGTTGTCGTGGTGCATCAGTCGCTTTGCGTAACGATCAGTCGATCGTGCTGGAACAGGGGGATCGGCTGGGTGACCGCCGCGGCCGGCGCCGCAATCGCCGCGTCCGTACGTGCGAGAACGGGCGTGCCGCGGGATGCCGCGCCGGAGGCAGTCGCACCGGCCGTCGACGGGCGCGCCGCACCGTCACGCCGCGCAAGCGCAGGTAAGGGCGCTGGTACGGGTGCGGCTGCGACACTCGCCGTGGCTGCGGCCGGTGACATGGCCGCATTTCCCGCACGCGCATCGATCGACTGCCCAGCCGCAACTGCGCGGTTCGCCGACACGGAAGCCTCCGAAGCCGACGCCCCACGCCTTGCCGCCCCGCTGCGCGCGCGATGCATGGCCGGCGTCTGCGCCTGCGCCACCGTTGCGCCCGCATCGAACCCGCCGCCGAGCGCGCCGATCAGTCCCACGCGCAGCGTCCGCTGTCGGCCGAGCAACGCGATCATCTGCGTACGCTCGTCGATCAGCGTGAGATCCGCGACATCGACATCCTTCTGCATCAGCACGCCGCGCCGGTGACGGTCGGCCGCGATCTGCACGATCTTCTGCGCGGCCGCGACCGCGTCCTGCTGCTGCGTCACGAGCGTCTGTGACGTCTGCAGCGACGTGACGAGCTGCGCGACCTGCCCGAGCGCGTCGTCGACGGTCTTGTTGTACAGCCCGATCGCGACGTCGGCCTGCGCGACATCCGCGCCGAGCTTCGCCTTCAGCCGGCCGCGATCGAAGATCGGCAGCGAGATCGCCGGGCCGACGGAGCCGGCAAGCGAATCGCGCGAGAACAGCGACGCGGGCGTCAGCGCAAACACGCCGCCGAGCGCGACGAGGTTCACGTCCGGATAGAACTGCGCGCGCGTCGAATCGGCGTTCGCGAACGCGGCTTCGACACGCAACCGCGCGGCGACGATATCGGGCCGGCGGCCGAGAAGATCGGCCGGCAGCCGCGCGGGCACGGCGCCGCCCGCGAACGCGCCGACGCGCGGCCGCTGCAGCGCGAGCCCGCGCTCGGGGCCGCGGCCCGACAGCACGCCGAGCTGCAGTTGCGCGAGCTTGATCTGCTCTTCGTTCAGCGCGATCTGTTCGAGCAGGCGGCTGCGCTTGATCGATGCGTCGCTCGCGTCGTACGCGTTGTCGAGGCCGCGCGCGGTGCGCTCGCGCAGCACGGCCGTCACACGCTGGCTGATCTTCAGCTTCTGTTGCAACAGGTCGCGCACCGCATACGCCTGGTCGAGCTGGCAGTACACGGTGACGATCGCGACGGCGAGCGTCAGCCGCACCTGTTCGGCCTCGACGCCCGCCGCGTCGCGCAGCGACATCAGGCTCTTCGTCGCCGCACGGTTCCTGCCCCACAGGTCCAGCTGGTAGTTCAGCCCGACGAAGATCGACGACGGCGAAACGTTCGGATCGCCGAAGATCTGCACCGGCACGCGATAGCCGCCGGCCGTGACGTCGGCGATGTCGCCGGGCTTCGGCATCCGCGCGCGGCTGACCGTCGCGCCGGCCGTGCCCGTCAGCCCGGTCAGAGAATCGAACTGCTGAAGCTGCGCCTGCGCGATCCGCAAACGCGCCTGTGCGACCTGCACATCGGGACTGTTCTGCGACGCCTCGGCCACCAGGTCGTCGAGCTGCGGATCCTGGAGCTGTTTCACCCAGTCCGGTGCCGGCCACGCGCCGTTCGCGCCGGGGCCGGCCGTATGTGCAAGCGCGTCGACGGCCGGCGCGCGCAGCGACAGCGACGGCAGGAAGCCCGACGGCACGCAGCCGCCCAATGCGAACAGCACGGCCACCGCCGCGATCGTCGAGCCGCCCTTCACGCCGCGCGCCGAACCCGCCGCTTTCCTCGATCGCCGCATCGTCACCCCTGCTGAACGCGCTGCGCACGCGCGGCCAGACGCGGCCGCGTGCGCTCGAGCGGGCCGAGCCGGCCGAACAGCCCGTCCGCGACGCCGAACAGGATGCCGGCGAGCTTCGCGCGCTTGTCGCGCTCGACGAGCGCGATCTGCACGACCTGCCACACGGTCAGCAGGTTCGGCACGATCGCCACCGGAAAGCGCAGCCCGTACTGCATCCCGAGCTGCACTGCGTTGCGTGCGCTGTAGTAGCGCCGTTGCCACGAATGATTCATCGACGTCATTTCGAAAGGGCCGATCGCGTGCCGCTGCTTCGCGCCGATCCGGTGCTGCAGCACCAGCGACGGCACGACATAGAGCGGCACGTTGCGCGACAGTGCGCGGAAGCTGTACTCGGTGTCGACGTGATCGATGAACAGCGTCTCGTCGAAGCGGCCGAGCAGGTCGAACGCGTCGCGCGACACGACGCAGCCCGACGAGATCAGGAATGCGCAGCGCTGCAGCGGCGCGCCCGGCTCGATGCGCAAGCGGCGCAGCCCGATGCCGTTGGTGGCGAGTTCGGGCAGGAAGCTGCGCGCGTTCTCGTCGAAGATGCGCGGGCCGGCCAGGAACGCGCGCCCCGCGAGCCCCGCGCAGACGTCGCGCATCACCGGGAAATACGCGGCCGGCACCGACGAATCCTGGTCGAACAGCGCGACCGCGTCGACACGGTCGCGAAACAGCGCCGCGAGCCCCGCGTTGTACGCACCCGCGATGCCGCCGCGATTGCCGTGATGCAGCAGCGCGATGCCTTCCCTGTCGCACAGCGCGCGCGCCTGCGCATCGGGTTGCGGCGTGTTGTCGACCACGAGCAACGCGTCGCACGCATGCCGCCACGCGCGGAGCGCGTCGAGCTGCGCATCGCTCGGGTGATACAGGATCACGAGTGCGCCGAGTGTCGTCATGGTCTTCTCCTCAATGTCCGAACGACGCGGCCGCACCGCGCTTCGGCCGCGTCAGCCACATCATCGCCGCGAGTGCGAGACACGTCATGCTCGCCATCCAGAACATATCGTTGGTCGCCATCATGTACGCCTGCTGCATCACGACCTGATGCAGCGTGGACAGCTCGCGCACGCCGTCCACGCCCATCGCGTTCAGCGAATGCACGAAACGCTGCGTGTTCGCCGATGCGTGCGTGACCGATTGCGACACGACGTTGTAGTGATAGGTCGCGCGGTTTTCCCACAGCGTCACGCTCATCGCGGTGCCGAACGCGGCGGACAGCGTGCGCAGGAAGTTCGACAGGCTCGATGCGGCGGCGAGCCGGTCGTCGGGAATGCGCGACAGCGTCGCGGCGGTCAGCGGAATGAAGAAGCACGGCAGCCCGATCCCCTGGATCAGACCCGGCGCGGCGATCTGCGCGAACGTCATCTTCAGTGTGAAATTCGCATCCCACGCGAGCACGGCCGCGAACACGAGGAAGCCGAACGTCGCGAGCACGCGCGCGTCGAAACGGTGCGCGTGAATCCCGACGAGAATCGAGAACACGAGCGCGAGCACGCCGAGCGACGCAGTCGCGAGCCCCGCATGAAACGCGTTGTAGCCCATCACCGCCTGCATCCACAGCGGGAACACGACGCCGACCACCGAGAAGCTCATCATCCCGAGCGAGATGATCAGCACGCAGAACGAGAACGTGCGGTCGCGAAACAGGCTGAGATCGATGACGGGATGCGCCTCGCCGGCCTCCCAGATCAGCAGCGACACGATCGCGAGCGTCGCGACCACCGCGAGCGTGACGATCAGCGGCGAGCCGAACCAGCCGCGATCGTGGCCGAGGTCGAGCATCGCCTGCAGCGAGCCGACGCCGATCACGAGCAGCACGATGCCCGGCACGTCTACCGGGCCGGCTGCGCCGCGCTGCGCGTCGGGGCGCAGCATCGCGGTGCATACCGCGAACGAGAACAGCCCGATCGGCAAGTTGATCAGGAAAATCCACGGCCACGAGAAGTTGTCGACGATCCAGCCGCCGACCACCGGCCCGAAGATCGGCGCGAGCAGCACCGTCATCGCCCACAGCGCGAGCGCGATCGTGCGCTTGTCCGGCGGAAAGGTACGCAGCAGGATCGTCTGCGACAGCGGCACCATCGGCCCCGAGCACAGCCCCTGCAGCGCGCGGCAGATCACCAGCACGTGCAGGTCGCGCGCGAGCCCGCAGAGCAGCGACGTCAGCGTGAACAGCAGCACCGCGCCGACGAACAGCCGCAGCTCGCCGACGCGGCGCGCGAGCCAGCCCGTCAGCGGCACCGCGATCGCGGCCGCGACCGAGTACGAGCTGATCACCCACGTGCCCTGGCTGTTCGATACGCCGAGGCTGCCGGAGATCGCCGGCACCGCGACGTTCGTCACGGTCGAGTCGAGCACCTCGATGAAGGTCGCGAGCGACAGCGCGAACGTCAGCAGCGCGAGCCGGATACCGCGCACCGGCTGCGCGGCAGGCGCGGGCGCCGGCACGTCGAATGCGGACGGCGCGACGGGCCCGTCGTGAAGCGGCGATGCGGTGCTCATGCGCCGGCCGCCGCGAAATCGGCCCGTGCGGCCACGCGCCCGCGCACCGGCACGAACCGTTCGATGAAATCGGCGGCCGCCTCGCAGCCGTCCGGCGCGGCCGCGAGCAGCGCGCGCGTGCGCTCCGCATGCACCGCGAACGCCGGTTCGTCGAGCACGTGTGCGAGCGCCGCGCCGAGCCGTGCGCCGTCGACCGGGCCGTCGACGCGCACGCCGCAGCCGTTCGCGACGACGCGTTGCGCGTTGTCGAACTGGTCGTGCGCGAACGGCGTGACGACCTGCACGATCCCGGCTTCGCACGCGAGCGCCGCGGTGCCGATCCCGCCGTGATGCACGAGCGCGCGGCAACGCGGCAGCAAGGTGCGCATCGGCACGAAGCGGCGCACGAGCAGCCGGCCATCGTCCGGCGTCGCATCATGCGGCGTCAGCAGGATCCCGCGCGCGCCGGTCGCGCGCAGCGCGTGCGCCACCGCGCGCGCGTATGCCGCGTGATCGACGCGTGTCGAACCGGCCGTGAACACGACCGGGGGCTCACCGGCCGCGAGAAACGCATCGAGTGCCACATCATCGTCAGGTGTCGCAATATCGTTGAACAGCGGAAAGCCGCTTTGCAGATGGTTCGACGGCCAGTCGGGCTGCGGCGGCGCGAACCAGCCGGGAAACAGGCACAGCACGCCGTCGGTCGAATGCAGCCAGCGGCCGAGCACGCGCCGCGCGGGCGCAAGCCCGAGATCACGGCGCACCGCGTTGAGCGCCGGGCCGCACACGCGGTCGAGCACCTGCCGCTCGATCAGCGTCATCAGCGCCGACTTCACCGGCAGCGGCCAGCGCGCGGGAATCGTCAGGCGCGGGTGCGTGGGCGGCGCATGCGCGGACAGCAGCGTCGACGGCGACACCTGCACCGACACGTACGGCGTGCCGTGCCGCTCCTGCATGAAGCGCGCCGAGAACGCCCACAGCGTGCCGACGAGCACCGTGTCGGCATCAGTCAGCGCGTGCAGCGCGTCGTAATGGGCGCGCAGCGTCGGCGCGATCACCTGCCACAGCGTGCGGAACGACGTGCGCGGATCCCACAGCGCCGGATTCTCCATCGCGGCGTCGTATTCGGCCGCGGTACCGACCGGCACGAACGCGAACCCGCAGCGGCGCACGGCCGCCTCGAACGGCGCGTGCGTGCAGAACACGACGTCGTGACCGCGCGCCGCGAGCGTGCGCGCGACGCCCAGCAACGGATGCACGTCGCCCGCCGAGCCGATCGCGGTCACGATCATCTTCGCCATCGCGCGCCTCGCGGGAATCAGTAGAAGCCGGGAATCAGCGCCGCCACTTCGCGGCGATACTGCGCGTACGCCGGCCCAAAATACCCGGTCAGCCAGCTTTCCTCGACGCGCACCTTGTACGCGAGCGACGCGAACACGAGCAGCACGCCGATCGCGCCGCGCCATTCGCCGCCGATCAGCGCAGCACCGACGAGCGCGATCAGGCAACCCGTGTAGATCGGGTGACGCACCAGCGCATACGGCCCCGTGCGGACAAGTTCGTGGTCTTCCTTCAGCGTGACCGACACGCTCCAGTTCGTGCCGAGATGCAGCCGCGCCCAGACCGAGAACAACAGTCCGGCCACCAGCACCGCGAGCCCGCACTGCGCCTGCAGCCCGAAGCGCTGCCAGTCGGGCACGAGCGCCTGCCACGACGGATCGGGCAGGATGATCAGCGCGCCGCCGACGATCAGCGGAATCGACTGCAGCGTGCGCGAGCGCGATGCTTCCTTGCGCACGGTCGTCTTCACGCCCTGCGACGTGGCGATCCAGTAGGCGAGCCATGCGGCCCACGGAACGACGATGGCGATGGTCTGAACGATATTCACGGCTGGCCTGCCTCGTTGGGATGGGAATCGGGATGCGCGGGATCGACCCGCTGCACGACGGTGGGCGTCACGACGACAGCGCGTGCATCGGCACGCAAGCATGCGCGGCCGCCCGCGCCATGCCGGCCGCGACGGGCGCCTCGCCGCAGAAGAAGTCGAGCAGCGCGGTGCGCGTGGATTCGCGCTGCGCGCGGCCTTCGATGTCGAGGAAATGGCCGGCATCCGGCACCGTCGCGAACCGCGCGCGCGGCACGTGCGCGCCGAGCTGGCGCACGTCGGCCGGCGTCGTGTATTCGTCGCGCTCGCCGTTCAGGAACAGCAGCTCGCAGCCGATGTTCGAGAACTCGCTGAAGTAGCGCTCCGGCTGCAGCGACAGGATCTGGTCGACATGGAACGCGACCTGGTCCTGCTCGTCGCGCGGCAGGCGCGTGAGATACCGGTAGTTGTACAGCTTCATGATGCGCGGCAGGTAGCGGCCGACGGTGTCGTTCAGCAGCTGCGCGGCCTTCAGGTTCTCGCCGGCCGCGATGTGGTCGCGCGCACGCGTCACGTAGTCGACCATCGCGTCGTTCAGGAACGGCGAGAACGAGCAGATCGCCGCGCGCCGCACGCTCGGGCAGCCGCGCGCGAGCGCGAACAGCGATGCGACGCCGCCCCACGACACCGACACGAGAAACGCCGGCGCGAAATGCTCGACCAGGTATTGCAGGATCGCGGCTTCGTCGTCCTTGGTCAGGATGTAGCAGCCCGGGTTGTGCTGGCGCGACTGGCCCGCATACGGCAGGTCGAAGCAGATCGTGTTCATCCGCTCGCCGAGGTACTGGACGGTCTGCCCGAACGACGCCGTCGTCGCGAGCGCGCCGTTGACGAGCATCGCGGTGTCGAACGCCGGGTCGAACACGTTCCGTTCGACGTAGACCTTCAGACCATTCGGTAGCGGGACCACGTGTTTTTCGGTCGGCATCGTCGTTCTCCGGTGAATGCGGCGTCTCGACGTCGCGGCATGCTGCAGGTGCGCAATGGCAGGTGACGGCCGCGTGCGCGGTCCGTCATCGCGCCCATTGCCGACGCACCGCGGCAAATGCCGGCGGTGCCCATTCATTCCTCATGGTGCGGCGCCATACTAATACGGTCGATATTACTTACTCAAGTCATTCCAAAAATCCTTCTACACGGTCCGGAAATACGCCGAATTCAAATTTATTTATCGATTTCTATGGTAGGAGGAATCTCAAAAAGAAGGATCGCAATCGTTTGCGAGCAATTCGCTCCAGTGTTCATGAAACATGAATTATTATTTATATTCAATAACTTATCTAGTTTAAATCGCCTGATTTAAACGGTTTTTAGAAAATTGAACACCTTCACAATCCGATTTTGCGATTTCATATCGTGAATAATTTTGCAGAACTCGACACTCTTTCTATTTGTAATGAAATCAAGCCCGGAAATGGTCCTCCGCATTACGTCACATCTTCACGAACCGTTTTAAACAGATTCAAACTTAATTAACCTTCTTTCAATTGTTTTTCCGCACCTGCACATGGCTCCGGACGGGAGGAATCCTCCCCCGTTTAGAACGCGGCATCCTGTTCGACCCCACTTTTTTATTGATTGAACGATCAATAAAAAACCGCTAAGCTCTCGACTTCCATGGACGGCCCGTCCGGGCGAAGGGAGTCGCGATGCCGAAAGTCGGAATGCGGGAGATTCGCCGCGCACAGTTGATCGATGCCACGCTGCGCTCGATCGACGAAGCGGGCCTGCCCGGCACGACGCTCGCATCGGTCGCGCAGCGCGCGAACATCTCGACGGGCATCGTCAGCCACTACTTCGGCGACAAGGACGGCCTGCTCGAAGCCACGATGCGGCACGTGCTGCGCGACCTGTGGTCGGCCACCACGCGCCGCCGCACGGCCGCGCGCAAGGATCCGCGTTCGCGGCTGCGCGCGGTCGTCGCCGCGAACTTCGACGACACGCAGGTCAGCGCGCCCGTGATGAAGACGTGGCTCGCGTTCTGGTCGCAGAGCATGCACGACCCGATGCTCAAGCGCCTGCAGCACGTCAACACGCGGCGCCTCCACTCGAACCTGTGCGCCGAATTCGCGAAGGCGTTGCCGCGCACGAAAGCACGCGAAGCCGCCAGCGGCCTCGCCGCGCTGATCGACGGCCTGTGGCTGCGCGGCGCACTCGCCGGCGGCCCGATCGACACCCGGGCTGCATTGAAACTCGCCCACGATTACATCGACCTGCTGCTCGCGTCCGCCTGACGCGTCACGCAGTCGCCCTCAAGGAGATCCTCATGTCCGTATTCGGTTTGCAGCGCCTCTACATCGGCGGCGGTTACGTCGACGCCACGAGCGGCAAGACTTTCGACACCTTCGATCCCGCCACCGGCGAACTGCTCGCGCAGGTGCAGCAGGCGAGCGCGGCCGACGTCGACCGCGCGGTCGCGTCCGCACAGGAGGGCCAGCGCGAATGGGCCGCGATGACCGCGATGCAACGCTCACGCATCCTGCGCCGCGCGGTCGACCTGCTGCGCGAGCGCAACGACGAGCTCGCCGCACTCGAAACGCGCGACACCGGCAAGCCGATCGGCGAGACGCTCGCGGTCGACATCGTGACCGGCGCGGACGTGATCGAGTACTACGCGGGCCTCGCGACCGCGATCGAAGGGCTGCAGGTGCCGCTGCGCGCCGAGTCGTTCGTCTATACGCGCCGCGAACCGCTCGGCGTGTGCGCGGGCATCGGCGCGTGGAACTACCCGATCCAGATCGCCTGCTGGAAGACGGCGCCCGCGCTCGCGGCCGGCAACGCGATGGTGTTCAAGCCGAGCGAAGTCACGCCGCTGACCGCGCTGAAGCTCGCGGAAATCTATACGGAAGCCGGCGTGCCGGCCGGCGTGTTCAATGTCGTGCAGGGCGACGGCTCGGTCGGCGCGCTGCTGACGGGCCACCCGGACATCGCGAAGGTGTCGTTCACGGGCGGCGTCGAGACCGGCAAGAAGGTGATGTCGCTGGCCGGCGCGTCGTCGCTGAAGGAAGTGACGATGGAACTCGGCGGCAAGTCGCCGCTGATCGTGTTCGACGATGCGGATCTCGACCGCGCGGCCGACATCGCGGTAACCGCCAACTTCTTCAGCTCGGGCCAGGTCTGCACGAACGGCACGCGCGTGTTCGTGCACCGCTCGGTCAAGGACGCGTTCACGCAAAAGGTGCTCGAACGCGTGAAGCGCATCCGCGTCGGCAAGCCGACCGATGCCGACACCAACTTCGGCCCGCTCGTGTCGGCCGCGCAGCTCGACAAGGTGCTCGGCTTCATCGAAAGCGGCAAGGCCGAAGGCGCGAAGCTGCTCGCGGGCGGCACGCGCCTGACCGACGGCCACTTCGGCAGCGGCCAGTACGTCGCGCCGACCGTGTTCGGCGATTGCCGCGACGACATGAAGATCGTCCGCGAGGAAATCTTCGGGCCGGTGATGAGCATCCTCGATTTCGAATCGGAAGACGAAGTGATCGCCCGCGCGAACGACACGCACTACGGCCTTGCGGCCGGCGTCGTGACCGAGAACCTGTCGCGCGCGCATCGCACGATCCACCGCCTCGAGGCCGGCATCTGCTGGATCAACACGTGGGGCGAATCGCCGGCCGAGATGCCGGTTGGCGGATACAAGCAATCCGGTGTCGGACGCGAGAACGGCATCACGACGCTCGAGCACTACACTCGAATCAAGTCGGTGCAGGTCGAGCTCGGCCGCTACAACCCGGTATTTTGAGGATCACGAAAGGAGATTCACCGTCATGACGACACGCGAATACGACTACATCATCTGCGGCGCAGGCTCCGCGGGCAACGTGCTCGCAACGCGCCTGACGGAAGATCCGGACGTCACGGTGCTGCTGCTCGAAGCCGGTGGTCCCGACTACCGCTTCGACTTCCGCACGCAGATGCCGGCGGCGCTGGCCTACCCGCTGCAGGGCCGCCGCTACAACTGGGCGTACGAGACCGACCCCGAGCCGCACATGGACAACCGCCGGATGGAATGCGGCCGCGGCAAGGGGCTCGGCGGCTCGTCGCTGATCAACGGGATGTGCTACATCCGCGGCAACGCGCTCGACTACGACAACTGGTCGACGCACAAGGGCCTCGAGAACTGGACGTATCTCGACTGCCTGCCGTACTTCAAGAAAGCCGAGACGCGCGACGTCGGCCCGAACGACTATCACGGCGGCAACGGCCCCGTGTCGGTCACAACCAGCAAGCCGGGCGTGAACCCGCTGTTCGAGGCAATGGTCGACGCGGGCGTGCAGGCCGGCTATCCGCGCACCGACGACCTGAACGGTTACCAGCAGGAAGGCTTCGGCCCGATGGACCGCACCGTCACGCCGAAGGGCCGCCGCGCGAGCACCGCGCGCGGCTACCTCGACCAGGCAAGGGCGCGGCCGAACCTCGAGATCGTCACGCACGCGCTCGCGGACCGCGTCCTGTTCGACGGCAAGCGCGCGTCGGGCGTCACGTACCTGCGCGGCAGCGAGCGCGCGACCGCGCATGCGCGCCGCGAAGTGCTCGTGTGCAGCGGCGCGATCGCGTCGCCGCAGCTGCTGCAACGCTCGGGCGTCGGCCCCGGCGCATGGCTCAAGGCACTCGACATTCCCGTCGTGCTCGACCTGCCCGGCGTCGGCCAGAACCTGCAGGACCATCTGGAGATGTACATCCAGTACGAGTGCAAGGAGCCCGTCTCGCTGTACCCGGCGCTCAAGTGGTGGAACCAGCCGAAGATCGGCCTCGAATGGATGCTGAACGGCACGGGCCTCGGCGCGAGCAACCACTTCGAAGCGGGCGGCTTCATCCGCACGCGTGACGACGATCCGTGGCCGAACATCCAGTATCACTTCCTGCCGGTGGCGATCAACTACAACGGCTCGAACGCGATCGAGATGCACGGCTTCCAGGCGCACGTCGGTTCGATGCGCTCGCCGAGCCGCGGCCGCGTGAAGCTGCGCTCGCGCGACCCGAACGACCATCCGAGCATCCTGTTCAACTACATGGCCGAAGCGCTCGACTGGCGCGAGTTCCGCGATGCGATCCGCGCGACGCGCGAGATCATGCGCCAGCCCGCGCTCGACCGCTATCGCGGCCGCGAGCTGAACCCGGGTGCCGACTGCAAGAGCGACAAGGAACTCGATGCGTTCGTGCGCGCCCGCGCGGAAACCGCGTTCCATCCGTCGTGCTCGTGCAAGATGGGTTACGACGACATGGCGGTGGTCGATGAAGAAGGCCGCGTGCACGGGCTCGAGGGGCTGCGGGTGGTCGATGCGTCGATTATGCCGATCATCACGACCGGCAACCTGAACGCGCCGACGATCATGATCGCCGAGAAGATCGCCGACAAGATCCGCGGCCGCCAGCCGCTCGCACGCGTCGACGTGCCGTACTTCGTCGCGAACGGCGCGCTGGCGCGCAATGTCGCGAAGGCCGTGCGGCAGCCCGAGACGGTCTGACGACGGCGGGCGCACTGCCCGAACTTCGATGGTGTCCTGACGAAACGCCGCCGACCGTGAGGGTCGGCGGCGTTTCGCTTTCATGCGTCAGCCGCTGTTCACTTCCCGCTTCAAACGCTCGACGTCGACGTTTTCCAGGTAGTTCGTGATGTTCCGCCAGATCGGATGGAACCCGTAGCCGCCGTGCTGCAGTTCGTCGAGCGCCTGCTCGCGCGTCCAGCCCTGGTACACCATCCGGTACAGCGCCGACACGAGGCCCGTGCGATCGGCGCCGTGCTGGCAGTGGATCAGCACCGGGCCGTCCTGGTCGGCGGTGCGCAGCGCCTTCAGCGCGGTGACCATGTCTTGGTCGCGGATGTCCCATGTGTTGATCCGGATGCGCTGCATCCTGATCTGCGTGCCGGCCAGGATGGTGTCGTCCGCATGAAACGAACGGAAGCTGATGACCTTGCGGATACCGAGCTTCTGCAGTTCGGGCACGTCCGCGCGCGACAGCTGCGCGCTGCGGTACAGCGTCGGCGTGATGCGATGCAGGTTGTTCACGTGCGCATCGGTCACGCTCTGCGCCCACTTGATCGGCCGGGCCGACACCCCGGAGGCCGGCACTTCGGAGGTCGCGTCCGCGTGGGCCGGCTGCACGAACGCGGCAAGCGTGACGGCGAGCGAGGCAATGAAGGCGATTTTCATGTCGGTTCAATAGAATGCGCGCTTGCGCTCGCGGGACAGGATGAACAGCACGATCGCGGCGGTGCTCATGGTCCAGTAGTCGGTCGGCGCCACACCCAGCCAGTGGATATGCCACGGCACGTTGGCCGGATTGAAGCGGGCAAGACCATACGCAGGATTCAGCACGAACCACAGGAAATCCTCGGTCAGCCAGAACACCATGATGCACGCGATGATCCGCGCTTCGATGCGCCACGACCACCGCCCGTTGAAGATCGGCGGCAGGTGGAAGAACAGCGCGACGAACGGGAACACCCATGCGTGGTAGCCGGTCATCGGCCGCCCGCCCCAGAAGATGTCGAGCAGCCAGTGATGCTCGATGCGCCAGGTCGGCAGGTTCGCGGCCCAGCCCGCGCTGCCCTCGATCTGGATCTCGACGTTCGCGAAGAAGTACGCAAGCAGCATGACCCACGCGACGACGAACAGCGTATGGCGCGTCGGGATGAAACGCCCGACGCTCATGCGGCAGGCTCCAGGCCCAGCACGCGGTCGAGCACGAAACGGCCGGCCAGCGGCCGCCCGAGCGGCGCGAGACGGCGGCGCATGTCGTCGAGGCGCTCCGGCGCCTGCAGCAGCGCGCGGATCCGGTAGACGAGCGCATCGTCGTCGATGGCCTTCAGCGCGACACCCTGCTCGAGCAGGAAATCCGCGTTGCGCTCTTCCTGGCCCGGGATCGGCGAATTGACGATCATCGGCAACTGCATCGCGAGGCATTCGGACGTCGTCAGGCCGCCCGGCTTCGTGATCACGAGATCGGCGCACGCCATCAGGCGTTCGACTTGCTGCGTGAAACCCTGCGGAAACAGCCGGCCCGGATGCCGCGCGGCGAGCGCCTGCAGCGACGCGAGCATCGCCTGGTTCTTGCCGGCCAGCGCGATCAGCTGGAAATCGGCATCCATCTCGAGCAGCCGCGCGGCCAGCACGTCGAGCCCGCCGAGGCCCGCGCCGCCGGACATCATCAGGAACGTCCGGCGCGCGGGATCAAGGCCGAACTCCGCCGCGCAGGCCGCACGATCGAGCGGCTGGCCGAACGCCGGCATGATCGGGATGCCGCTCACGTGCACCGTTTCCGGCGCCATGCCGCGTGCATGCATGCGCCACGCGATCTCGTCGTTGGCCGCGAAGTAGCCTCGCATGTGCGGTACGACCCACATGCTGTGCAGGTCGAAATCGGTGACCTGCACCCACACCGGCGTGTCGATGCGCGCCTTGCGGATCTCGCGCGACAACAGCTCGGCCGGCAGGAAGTGCGTGCAGATGATCGCGTCCGGGCGCTGCCGCTCGATCTCCGCGAGCAGCTGGCGGCAGTTGAGCCGCTCGATCGCGCGGCGGATCTTCTGCGATGCCGCGGCCGGATCGGCTTCGTCGGTCTTCTGGTACAGATAGCCCCACAGTGCCGGCTGGCTGCTGACGAGCTTGATGTAGAGATCGGTGTACAGCTTGCGGAAGCCGGTGGACACGAAGTCCATCACGTCCAGGTGCGTGGCTTCGACGCCGGCCGGATGGTGATCGGCGAATGCGCGAATCGCTTCGGCCGCGCGGGTATGCCCGGCGCCGGCGCTGACGCTCAGGAGCAGGATTTTCTTGTTTTGCTTTGACATCTGACTGACCGTTTCAATGAAGGTGGTCCGGATGCGGGTTCGCGGCGGCGCTCTCACGCGGCGGCTGTTTGCGTCCGGCTTACAACAAGCTTGGCAGATCTTCGACGGTGCGGGCGGGCGGCTATATCGAAGCGACCGCCGGCATCGTCTGCGGAATCATACTGCGTTCGGTCGGCGGTGCCCGGATCGGTCGTCGATCAGGCGATCAGGAAGGATGGATGGCGTGGACGGCGTGGCGCGCGGCCAGTGCGACGCACCAGCCGGCCGTGCCACACGTGTTCCCCGAATCAGGGCGTTGCAACACCCCGCTTTCGCGTCCGCTTCCCGCGAACGATCGGATTCCATCGCGACGTCAGGCTCATTGCGCCGCGCAGCCGTTCGAACGCGACGTCCTCCTGCTGCCCGAAGCGGCTGACCGCCGGCCACGCGAGCACGTGATCGAGCCAGCCCTGCCACTCGTCGCCATGAAAGCGGCGCCCGACTTCCCGCACGGCGTCGGGTGCCGCGATCACGATGCCCGCCAGCAGGTAGTAGGCCCAGAAGCTGCCCGCGCCGACGAGCTGATCGAGCCGGCACACGGATAACGCCGCGAGCAGCCCGTCCACCGTCGAGAGATCGGCACGATTCGTGCGAATCGCCCGCGCAATGAGGTTGTGCTGATCGCCATACGCGGCAACAGAGGTCCCGTCGCCGGCGGCGAGCACGGCCGAGAACGTCACGAGCGCCGCCATCTCGTCGATGCGCGATGCATCGTCGCGCGGCCCGCACACGCGCAGCACGAGCGCGTCGATGACGGCACCCGGCATGCCCGACGTTTCTCCACTCGCCGCCGCGACGACGGCCAGCCTGTCTCTCAGGTTCTTCGCAGGCGGCGCCTCGCCCTGCGCGCCCGTCTCATGTTCGGTACCTTCGCCGTCATCGCCCCCGTTGCATTTGATACCGCCGGCAATCCTCTCGAGCGCGGCCCAGCCGACATCGGGGTCGTCGAATGCGCATGCATCGATCACGCCGTACGCGGTGTCGAACACGGCACGCGAACCGGGACAGCTGCGTTCGGCTTCGGCGAGTTGCTGCATCGAGGGCGCATGCGAGCACGCACCGAGCGGGTTACTCAGGTCGCATGCGCAGATGCCGCCGTCCGATGCGATCCACGGCGCGAGCCGGGAAAGCATCGCTGTCGCTTCTCGGGACAGGGTCGCGCCGTCCCGCATGCGTATCGCGTGCGACGCGATGACGGTCGTGCCGCCGGCGTCACCTGCCTGCGCCGCGCAAGCGGCGGCGTCGAGTCGTTCGATCAGGTACTGCAGCCACGCGGCCGTGCGCAGCCGGTCAGGCGTCGCGCCGCGGGCATCTCCATACTTTGCTGGATCGGTAAGCATGGGTCTTCCGGGATAGTTCTGGTCAATTGGAATAGTTTTGTATCAATCGAATCGAGTGGCGCGGCACGCCGCGCCATCCCTGCATGTCCACCCGGATCGGATCGCGACGCGGGCGGCCAGCCGGCCGTCGCGCCGATACGCGCGACGACACGAATGCAACTAAAAATGAAGCGTCCGCCATGCATATCGCACGGCCCTCGTACGCAACGGGCACCTGTTTCGATTCGCGAGGCTCTTACTGCACGTGGAGCTTCGGCGTCGCCATGAGCGTGCCGGAAAACTTGCAATCCGGTGTCAATTCAGCGCTGCTGAAAGTCATTGAGGAATTCGAATCGTTCCATTTCGCCACGATCTTGCTCGGCCCGCACGCTCCAAGCACCTTGAAGTCCACCTGAGCGTTGTTGACCGAAAGCTGTGTCGCGCTGTCCACCTGCCCTGTCCACGGCGAAGAGCCGCTCGCGCTGCCGCTGACCAGCTGACACACGCTGCCCCCGCTGAACTGCACCGACGCGATATTGACGATACCCGCCGGCGTAATCGTTCCATTGAACGTCGCGGTACAGTTCGCGATGATCTGCTTGATGGTAAGCGCTGTCAGCCCCGTCGCCGAAAACGGCTCACCGTTCGGATTCATCGGCTGGCCGTCCACGCGCGAAACGGTTACCGCAAATGCCGGCGCAGCCGAAACCGCGGTAAATACCACTGCAGCAGCAAGCGATGCAATTCGACGAATTTTCATCTGTACGGCCCTCTCTCTTGATATATGGCGGCCTTACCCGAGAAACGCGACCGCTCTGCGGAGCGAATCCGGCCGCCGCGCCGATACACGCGACGGCACGAACCCATCGAAACCGCGAATGCCCGCCGCGCATACCACACTGCCCTCGCGCGCGACGGGCACCCGCTTCGATCCACGACGCTTACTGCACGTGGAACTTCGGCGACGTCGTGACCGTGCCTGACACCGTGCAGTTCGGCGTCAGGACCGAGTTATTGAACGTCAGCGACGAGTTCGCATCGTTCCATGCCGTCACCACCTTGCTCGGGCCGCATGCGCCGAGCAGCGTGACGTTCACCTGCACGTTGTTGATCGACAACTGCGTCGTGCTGTCGGCCTGGCCCGTCCACGGCGACGTGCTGCTTGCCGTGCCGCTGATCAGACCGCACGTGGTACCGCCGGCAAACTGCGTCGAGGTGATGTTGACGATGCCGGTCGACGTGATCGTGCCGTTGAACGTCGCGTTACAGGTTGCACTGATCGCTCCCTTGCTGAGGTTGGTCAGCCCCGATACGGAGAACGGCTCGCCGTTCGGGTTCATCGGCTGGCCGTCGGCACGTGAAACGGTGACAGCGAAAGCAGGCGCGGCCGAAACCGCGGTGAAAACCACTGCAGCAACAAGCGATACGATTTTGCGAATGCTCATTTGAACTGCCCCCTCTCTTCACAAATGGCGGCATGCCGCCAGGAACGCGACCTCCCGGCCGAAATGGTCCGGCCAGCCGGTCGCAGGAAACCGCCGGTGCGCATCATGCGCACCGGACGACTCAGAACTTGTAGGAAATCCCGACGAACGTGATCAGCGGGTCGGCCTTCAGCTTCGTGCGCGTGGTCGCGAGCGTCGAGCCGTCGGCCGCCTTGATCACGAGCGACGAGTAGGTCTTCAGCGGCATGTACGTCAGCGTCGCCGTCAGCCCCCAGTGCTTGTCGATCGCATAGCTCGCGCCGACGTTGTAGACCGGCGTGAACGACGACGACGCCTTGCCCTCCACCGAAGTCGGCCCCGGCTTGCCGGCGCCGGCCGCGAGCACGCTGCCGAGGTTCTGGTTGATGTCTTTCGCAAAGTTGCCGTTCAGCTCGATGTTGCTGAACCAGCTGTAGGCCACGCCGATCCCGACGAACGGGCGGAACCGCGCCGTCGGCGAATTGAAGTAGTACTGCAGGATGACCGTCGGGCTCCACTGCCGTGCGTTCTTCACCGCCGGCTGGTTCGCCGGGTCGTCCATGTTGACGCTGCCGAGCGCCCCGGCCGGGCCCGGCGGCTTGATCGTGCCGTGCCCGGTCAGCGTGAACTCCGGCGGCACACCGAGCACCGACGTGACCGCGATGTGGTCGGTGAAGAAGTGCGTGAGCGTGAGGCCGACGGTATCGGCGTTGTTGACCGTCAGGCTCGTGCCCGGCGACGTGAACGACCCGGGCAGGCGCAGCGGCCCGTTGATCGGCATGCCCGCGAGATTCGTCGTCAGCCCGTTGGTCGAATCCTGCGGCATGATGTGCAGCCAGCCCAGCGTCGCGACGTTGTCGCCCGCCTGCTGGGCCGATGCGAGCGTCGACACGCCTGCGACGACACCCGCGACAATCAGCTTCTTCATGAAGTCTCCCCTCATTCTGTCCGGGCGCCGCGCATCCGCGCGCGGCGCCACCGTGTCTCCATCCAGGCGTGCGTTACTGCACGAATGCGCCGACCGTGAAGTACGGGTTGCTCGTATCGTTCATGTCGAGGAACCCGAATACGCCGCCGGTGAACGCGAACTTGCCGGTTGCAGGCCCCGACGCCGCATCCGCATGCACGGTCGTCACGATGCCCGGCACCTTCTGCGTGTAGTCGAGGTTCAGCGCGCGCGTGAGCGCGGCCTGCGACGCGTTGAATGGATCGAGCAGCGTGGCCTGTGCGCCGACGAGCGCGGTCGCGCGGTAGTTGAACGCGCTGTCGACGCCCGTGTACTCGCCGTCCTGCGAGCCTTGCGTGATCGCCGTCTGCGGGCTCAGGAACGAGATGCCCGATTCGTCGTCCGCGCTCGGCGGGCCTTGCGTGAGGTCCGCGTTCGCAGCGCCGGTGCGGATGAAGATCGGCACGAGCTGGTTGCGCAGCTTGCCGACGATCAGGATCCCCTTGCCGGCCTTCGCCGGATCGAGCGCCGCAAGCGTCGGCGGAATCTGCGGCTGGTAGTTGAGCGACTGGAATGCCGGCGCGTCGGGACGCAGCGTGAACGGCTGGTTCATGGTCGCGCTCGATGCAAGCGGCTGCCCGCCGTTCTTCTTGCCGAAGTTGTCGGTTTCCGTATAGCTGCCGTCCGCGTTGATCGTCACCTTCTGGTCGAGCGCCACTGGCTGGAAGTTCTGCGACGGCACCTGGTGATAGCCGAGCTGGTTGTACGTGCCGGCGATCTTCGTCAGGTCGGTTTCGAGCGACGAGAAACTGATGAACGGGTAATACGGGAACGTCGTCTGCGGAATCTTGCCAACGCCGATCACGCCGTTGAACTGGATCGTCGCGCCGGGAATCGCGCCACCCAGCACGCCTTCGCCAAGGAACAGCCGCGCGGGCCGGCTCGGGTCGAGGCTCGCGTTCTGCATCCGGAACGTGCACTGGTTCAGCTTCACCGTCGGCAGTCCCGTTTCGTCGGCCAGCGTGCCGTCGACCACGTTGGCGGGTGCCGTGTCGCGCGTCGGCTGCACGGTGCCCGTGGTGGTCGGCACCGGCGAAGCGAGGTAGGTCATCCGGTACGTCATCTTCGTCGTGTCGAGCTGCACCTTCACGAGCTCGCCCGACCCCGACCCGCCGATGAACACCGTGTTGTAGTCGATCGTCTGCGGGCACAACCGGACCACCGGCGCGGGCGGCGGGTCGCCGTCGCCACCGCATGCGGCCAGCACGGGCGCGAGCGACGCCGCGACCATCCATTTCTTCAAATTCATAGGAATCCTCTTGAAATTCGATTCGCCGGCGGCGACGCATGCGCCGCCGGTGTTACGTGTTCAATGCAGGGTGTTACTGGACGAACGCGCCGACCGTGAAGAACGGGTTGACCTGGCTGTTGTTGACGACCATCGCGTAGACGTTGCCGGCCGTGACGACCCAGCCCGTATCGCCCTTCTTGAAGATCGCCACATTGCCGTTCGAGCCCTTCGCGTTGAAGTCCTGCGTGGCCGTGACCTTGATCTTGCCGGGCGTCGCCTGGGTGTAGTCGAGCCCGAACTGCGAGGTCACCGACGACGTCTGCGGATCGATGAAGGCCGCGGTGCTGCCCTGGAACAGCGTGGACGTGTAGTTCGCGGACATCGTCGATACCGCGGTGCCGTCGTTGCAACTACCCGCCTGCGCCAGGAAGAACGTGCCGTTGAAGCTACCGGGCAGCTCCGGGTGCGGCACGTTGTTGTTGAAGCTCGGGCCCGAGTTGGCGATCGCGAAAGTCGCGGTGCTGGGCGCCACGATACCGCAGGCGGATGCGCTCGTTGCGCCGATGAAGCCGCCCTTCAACGAGTTGGCCGCGATGGCGGTCGTCGACGAGAGCATCGAGATCCCGACTTCGGCATCGGCGACCGATGCGAGCGCATTGCTCGAATCGACATGCGTGTAACCGACCCGAATCACGATCGGCACCCGCACACCGTTCAGCTTGCCGACGATCATGATCCCCTTCGCCTGGCTCGGCGTCGCGATCACGATGCCCGGCGCCTGCCCGGCCACCGGATACACGACCGCACCGAACTGGTTCGGCACCGCGTTGCTCACGAACACGTTGTCAGCCGAACCGTCCGCGTTCTTGCGCAATGTCCACGGCGATCCGGTAGTCTGGCACGAGTAATCGCTATTCGGCGTGATCGTGCACGAACCGTCCGCATTGAAGGTCTGGTTCCAGTTGACGACGTCGGGCTCCCAGCCCGCCGCCCCGGCACTGCTCTGGGCGCTGCCGCCGACAGGCGACAGGTGAATCCCCACTTCGTTGTAGTTGCCCGCGACCTGCGTGAAATCGGTTTCCGTTTGCGTGAAGCCGATGAACGGGTAGAAATCGAACGTGCGCGACGGCACGACGCCAAGCACGAAGCCCGGGAACGGTTCGATCCCGGCGAACGCGATCGTCGCCCCCGGAATCCCGCCGCCCACCACGCCATTGCCGACGAACAGCATCGGCGGATCCGCACGATTGATCGTCACCGCATACGTACCGTCACTCGTTGCGCCGCTGTCGAGCACGAACGCGCAGCGGTTCTGCTCGGCGGTCGGGAGCGTGGTCGGATGATGGAACGCGCCGCTGATCGTCAGGCCCGCGCGGGTATTGTTGACTTGCCCCGCCGACGTCGGCACCGACGATTCGAGGAACTGCATCTGATAGGTCAGCTTCGTCGTGTCGAATTTCACCTTCACATATTCGCCGCTGCCCGAACCGCCCGTATACGTCGTCGTGTAATCGAGCGCATCAGGACACAGCTTCGTCACGACCGGCGGCGTCGTTTCGGCACCGCTCGGCCCGCACGCACTGCCCGAGCACTGCGGCACGTTGATCGGCCCCGGATCGTCGCCGCCGCCGCAACCGGCGACGAACGGCAGCGCCAGCACCGCGCACGACAGGATCGCTTTCCGCCATTCAGGAATGCAAAGCATCAACCCCTCCTTTTCAGGTACGACAAGTCTCGTCCGGCCGGGCTGCATGGCCTGCCGGTTGGTATCGCGCCGCCGCACGAATGCGCGGCGCATGACGGTGCGCGCAAGACGGCCGCGATGCCGGTCAGGCAGATGCGGCACACGCCGCGGCGGCAGGCAAGCGCGCTCCCGCAGCGCCGTCATGCGGCACGGCGCCGTCGGAACGATCGAAACGGAAAGTGGTTCGCCGCTACACGGCGAAGTGACGACGCAGGCATGCGAACTGCGTCGCGCCTGCATTCAGCGAAAAATCGGGAAACGGCAGTCCGGCTGGCCCCGCGGATACGCGTCTCATGGTGTGGTCTCCATCCGTACGCTTGATTCGTTATCGTGATGCGTCGTTTGTCGAGACTATGATCGGACCATTCAAACAAGTAAATGGATGCAGAGTTCCAAACGAATGAAACCGCGCGATCCTAGCGTTTGTACGGTATTTAACAGATTTTCAAACAGCCTTCATTTTATTTGCTCAGACAAATACCGGGCCCGTGGAACACGCGTTTGAACGGCGCAGGCCAATCCGCGTCGAATCAAGCCTGCCGGCCTTCAGCGGCCCGCACGCATGTTGCGGCGCACCCTCAAACGTCGATGATCGCGAGCGTGCCGTGGCTGCCGGGCAGCACCGCATGGCGCGTGCCGGCATGCGCGAGATACATCTGCCCCGCGCCGACCACGACCGTTTCCGCTTCGACTTCGAGCATCAGCACGCCGTCGAGCACCAGCAGCCCCTCGTTGTAGTCGTGCACTTCCGCTTCGTACGGCTGCGCATCCATGCGCAGCACCTTGATCCGGGCCGGCCCGACCTCGCCGACGATCGTGGATTTCCAGGCGGCGGCCTGCGCGTCCGCCACGGACTTGAAATTGATCAAAGACATGCGCCCCGCTCCGTGAACGATGAAAGGAACGCATTATCGCGAGCGCGATGCGCGCCGTCCCGGTACGGCGCAAGGGCGTTCGGGCAGCACAGTCGGCACGCCGCATGCGCGGAAACACGGTCACGGCCCGATTCGCGGAAAATGCCCCGAATTGTTCGCTTGATTCAAATAAAATCAGTCTTTATTACAGAATTTCCGCTCAACTCACGCAAATCCGGCACCGGCAACACGCGGCTTTTCCATCAGAATGCATTTCGATCTGCCGATTGCTAATATGGCGGTCCCGCGATCCCGCACCACCACGCCGTTCGACACGACGCCCGTTCGCCACGCCGTCCCCGGCCCCGGCCGCTTCCCAGCGGCGGCGGCGGGCACGTGCAGCGCACCGCGTCGCGCCGGCCGGCCGTGCCATCCGTGAGCATGCAACCGATCCTTTCCGTCTCCGACCTCTCCAAGACTTACGCGTCCGGCTTCCAGGCGCTGAAGCACGTGACCCTCGACATCCGCCCCGGCGAGATCTTCGCGCTGCTCGGGCCGAACGGCGCCGGCAAGACCACGCTGATCGGCTCGATCTGCGGCATCGTCACGCCGACCGAAGGCCGCGTGACGGTCGGCGGCCACGACATCCGCGATCAATACCGCGCGGCCCGCGAAATGATCGGCCTCGTGCCGCAGGAGCTGACCACCGACGCGTTCGAGACCGTCTGGGCGACCGTGTCGTTCAGCCGCGGGCTGTTCGGCAAGGCGCCCGATCCCGCGTACATCGAGAAGACGCTGAAGGCGCTGTCGCTGTGGGACAAGCGCGACAACAAGCTGATGACGCTGTCGGGCGGCATGAAGCGCCGCGTGATGATCGCGAAGGCGCTGTCGCACGAGCCGCGCATCCTGTTCCTCGACGAGCCGACCGCCGGCGTCGACGTCGAGCTGCGCCGCGACATGTGGAAGCTCGTCGATTCGCTGCGCGAAAGCTGCGTGACGATCCTGCTGACCACACACTACATCGAGGAAGCCGAAGAGATGGCCGACCGGATCGGCATCATCCTCGGCGGCGAGCTCGTGCTCGTCGAGGAAAAGCGCGAACTGATGCGCAAGCTCGGCAAGAAGCAGCTGACCGTGCAGCTCGAGCACCCGCTCGCGGACGTGCCGCCCGCGCTCGTGCCGTTCGGGCTTGAACGCGCGGACGACGGCGCCGCGCTCGTCTACACGTACGACTCGCAGCGCGACGACGCGAGCATCGCGAAACTGATCAACGCGCTCGGCTCGGCCGGCATCGGCTTCCGCGACCTGCACACGACGCAGAGCTCGCTCGAAGACATCTTCGTCAGCCTGATCGACAACCGCCGCAACGGCGCGCAAGGAGCCTGACGTATGAACTGGCATGGAATCCGCGCGATCTACCGCGCAGAAATGGCCCGCACGCGCCGCACGCTGATGCAGAGCATCATCGCGCCGGTGATCTCGACGTCGCTGTATTTCGTCGTGTTCGGCTCCGCGATCGGCTCGCGCATCAGCGACGTGAACGGCATCGGCTACGGATCGTTCATCGTGCCGGGCCTCGTGATGCTGTCGCTGCTGTCGCAGAGCATCTCGAACGCGTCGTTCGGCATCTACTTCCCGCGCTTCACGGGCACGATCTACGAGATCCTGTCCGCGCCCGTGTCGTACTGGGAAATCGTGATCGCCTATGTCGGCGCGGCCGCGTCGAAGTCGATGCTACTCGGCGTGATCATCCTCGCCACGGCCGGCCTGTTCGTGCCGCTGCACATCCTGCATCCGTTCTGGATGGTGCTGTTCCTGGTGCTGACGGCGATCACGTTCAGCCTGTTCGGCTTCGTGATCGGCATCTGGGCCGACAGCTTCGAGAAGCTGCAACTCGTGCCGCTCCTGATCATCACGCCGCTCACGTTCCTCGGCGGCAGCTTCTATTCGGTCGACATGCTGCCGCCCGCGTGGCGCGTCATCACGCTGTTCAACCCGATCGTCTACCTGATCAGCGGCTTCCGCTGGTCGTTCTACGGGCTCGCCGACGTGCACGTGTGGATCAGCCTCGCCGCGACCGGGCTGTTCCTCGTGATCCTGCTCGCGATCGTCGCGTGGATGTTCCGCACCGGCTACAAGCTGAAGAACTGACGTGGCACGCGCCGCCCGCCAATGACGCATTTGAGCAAGCAGGCGGCGTTTTTCCTCTGATGCGGCAGTTTGTGGTCGCGTCTACTGAATGTGAAGCACCGGGGCCCTGGAGCATGCGCTGCGCGGCCCCTTTTTCATTTCAGAGGACGCCATGCCCGCCGCCACCGCTCCCGCCTCCGCCGCCGCCCGGCTCGAACGCCTGCCGTTCTCCGGCTATCACAAGCGCATCTTCTTCATCATCGCGATCGCGTTCTTCTTCGACTCGGTCGACCTCGGCACGATGACGTTCGTGCTCGGCTCGATCCGCAAGGAGTTCGGACTGTCGACCGCGGCCGCCGGCCTCGTCGCGAGCGCGAGCTTCTTCGGGATGGTGCTCGGCGCGGCCGTCGCCGGCCTGCTCGCCGACCGCTTCGGCCGCCGGCCCGTGTTCCAGTGGAGCATGGTGCTGTGGGGCGCGGCGTCGTACCTGTGCTCGACCGCGCAGAGCGTCGACGCGCTGATCGTCTACCGCGTGCTGCTCGGCATCGGGATGGGGATGGAGTTCCCGGTCGCGCAGACGCTGCTGTCCGAGTTCGTGCCGACCGAGAAGCGCGGCCGCCTGATCGCGCTGATGGACGGTTTCTGGCCGCTCGGCTTCATCACGGCCGGCATCGTCGCCTACTTCGTGCTGCCGCAATTCGGCTGGCGCACCGTGTTCGCGCTGCTCGCGATTCCCGCGGTGTTCGTGCTCGTCGTGCGCCGCATCGTGCCCGAATCGCCGCGCTGGCTCGAACATGCGGGCCGGCATGCGGAAGCCGATACGGTGATGCACACGATCGAGGCGAAGGTGATGCGCTCGGCCGGCGTCACGACGCTGCCGCCGCCGTCGCGGCTCGCGGAGCCGGTCGTGGCACGCGGCCACGGCGCGCTGCGCGAGATCTGGAGCGGCGTGTACCGCCGCCGCACGGTGATGGTGTGGCTGCTGTGGTTCTTCGCGCTGCTCGGCTTCTACGGCCTCACGTCGTGGCTCGGCGCGCTGCTGCAGCAGGCTGGCTTCGAGGTCACGAAATCGGTGTTCTACACGGTGCTGATCTCGCTCGGCGGCGTGCCGGGCTTCCTGTGCGCCGCGTGGCTCGTCGAACGCTGGGGACGCAAGCCGACCTGCATCGCGTCGCTGATCGGCGGCGGCGCGATGGCGTATGCGTACGGCCAGAGCGCGCTGTACGGCGGCAGCACGACGCTGCTGATCGTCACCGGCCTCGCGATGCAGTTCTTCCTGTTCGGGATGTGGGCCGCGCTGTACACGTACACGCCCGAGCTGTACGGCACCGGCGCGCGCGCGACGGGGTCGGGCTTCGCGTCGGCGATCGGGCGCATCGGCTCGCTGATCGGGCCTTACGTGGTCGGTGTCGTGCTGCCGGTGTTCGGCCAGGGCGGCGTGTTCACGCTCGGCGCGCTGTCGTTCATCGCGGCGGCGATCGCCGTGTGGACGCTCGGGATCGAGACGAAGGGCCTCGCGCTGGAACAACTGGCGGCAGGCGACGAGACGGGCGGCAACGGCCGGTATCCGGCGGCGGCAGCGGACAAGCTGTCCTGACCAACGGGAGTCGCTTGCAAGCCGGGACGGCGTTCAGCGCCGTTCCCGGCTGCTGCGCATCCTGCCGATGCGCGGCCGGCCGATCATGCACGACATCCCGCGCGTGCTCGACGGTGCGATAGCACACCGCGAAGCCGCCGTCGCGCAAGCCGCGGCGGCGGCCATCCAACGGGGTATAGCCGGTGCCGGTCAGGCGCCGGCGACGACGAACTCTTCAGCCGCCTTGCGCTGGACCGCGGCCATCACGGCCAGTTCGCGCTTGCTGCGCGTGTCGCCGGACACGACACCCGTCGCGTGCTTCGCCTTCGCGCCCAGCGGGAAAAACACAAACGACGCGCCGGCCGGCGCTGCCGGTTCCGCACGCAGGCGTTTGTTCAGGATTTTCAGGTACTTTTTCTTCGAGACTTCCTTAGCAGCCATGGCACCCTCCGCGTCAACGTGGTGAGGACCAGCATACCAGTTTTGGCGGCGCGCTCCGCGGCGGCGGCGGCCGGCTCGCCCGTCACCGAAAATTCTTCGCGCGTGCTGTCGATTCGCGCCATTCCCGCGCGTCGTGTTGTCGTAACCGATCGTTTTGCCGTCGCGACGGCCGACGGTTTCCCCCGATTCATTATTCAGGAGATATGACAATGCGCGTCATGGTCATCGTCAAAGCCACCGCCGAGTCCGAATCCGGCCGGATGCCGGACACCGAATGCATGGCCGAAATGGGCCGCTTCAACGAAGCACTGGCGGAAGCCGGCATCCTGCTCGCGGCCGATGGTTTGCACCCGAGCATGCGCGGCAAGCGCGTCCATTTTTCCGGCAAGAACCGCTCCGTCATCGACGGCCCGTTCGCCGAAACGAAGGAACTCATCGCCGGCTACTGGCTGTGGCAGGTGAAATCGATGGAAGAAGCCGTCGAATGGGTGAAGCGCTGCCCGAACCCGATGCCGGGCGACTCCGACATCGAGATCCGCCCGCTGTTCGAGGCCGAGGATTTCAGCCCCGCATTCACGGCCGAACTGCAGGCGCAGAAAGCGCGGCTGAGCGCGCAAGCCGACGCGCGGCAGAAGCCTTGAGCAGTGGGCAAGCGCAAGCCGCGCGCGCCCGGACGAACCGGTTGACGAGTACCAGCTCAGTAACGTATCGTTTTGATACGTTACTGAGCATCCCCCATTCGTCATGCATTCCCGTTTCGACCGTTTCCGCACGACCGCGCTCGGCGTCCAGCTCGAAGCACTGATCGAACAGCCCGAGCGCTATCTCGAGTTCGCGGCGCTGTCGCGCGTCGGCGTCGCCGCGATCGGCGCGATCCAGGACGAGATCGCGCGCACATTCCCCGAAATCGAAGCCGACACGACGGCCCGCCAGTTTTGCGGCGCGATGGTCGCGGAAGTCATGCGCCGCCACGGCCACGAGGTCGTGCAGGCGCGCGGGCGGCTCGGCGGTGCGCTGTTCAGCTATGGCGCGGTGTTCAGCGCATTTCCGCATCAGCTGCCATTCGCCGATGTCGTGGCCGCGCTGGCGCGCATGCCCGAGAGGCTCGCCGCCTACGCCGCGCATGTACCGGCCGCGCTGGCCAAGCGCCGCCCGGCCGGCACCGGCTTCTCGCTCGTCGAGCATGCGTGCCATTTGCGCGACCTCGATGCGGTATTCGCCGAACGCATCGACACCGTGCGCACGGCCGAGCTGCCCGTGATCGACTCGATCGACGGCACCACGCTCGCCGCGCAGCGCGACTACCTTGCGCAGCCGCTCGCGTCTGCCGTCGATGCATTCCGCGCGTGCCGCGCCGCGCTATGCGCCACCGCCGCCGCACTGGACCCGTCGCAGCTCGCACGTTGCGGGCTGCGCGACGGCATCCGCCGCATGTCGCTCGACGAACTCGTACGCGAACTGCTCGACCACGACCGCACGCACGTGCTCGAACTCGACGAACTGCTCGCCGAACTCGAATTGCCGCCGCTTCCTCCAGCCCACGCCGAATGACCCAGCCCACGCCCGTCATCTTCATCCACGGTTTCATCGGCACGTTCGACGTGCGCGGATGGAGCGGCCCGCATCTCGCGCCCGACCTGCTCGGCTACGGCGCGCATCGCGCGGCGCCATTCGACACGATCACGCTCGCCGCACAGGTCGAACATGTGCGGCAAACCGTCGACGCGCACTTCGGCGCGCGGCCGGTCGATATCGTCGGCCACTCGGTCGGCGGCGCGATCGCGATGCTGTTCGTGCATGCACACCCTGAGCGCGTGCGGCACGTCGTCAACGTCGAAGGCAACTTCACGCTCGACGATGCGTTCTGGTCGGCGTCGGTCGGCCGCATGACACCCGGCGAAGCCGACGCGATGCTTGACGGCCTGCGCGCCGCCCCGCTCGACTGGCTGCGCGGCGCGATCGACGCGCCGTCGCCGGGCCAGCTCGACGACGCCCGCCGCTGGCTCGCGCATCAGCCGGCATCGACGCTGCGCGCGATGGGCCGCTCGGTCGTCGCGACGACCGGCGAACCGGGCTACCTGCAGGCACTCGCGCAAGTCTTCGAGCGCCACCCTGTCTGGCTGATCGCCGGCGAGCGCTCGCGTGCCGGCTGGCACGTGCCCGGCTGGGCACTCGCGCGCTGCGCCGGCTTCGACACGATCGCAGGCTGCGGGCACCTGATCGCGGCCGAACGGCCCGATGCGTTTCGCGCCGCCATCGAGCGCATCGTATGCAAGCCGCCTGCCTGACAACCCGTAGGATTCGCCGAAATATGGTTGAAAGGCGCGGTTGCTAGAGTCGTCGGAACAGGGTTTTCCCGGCGTCCAGCGCCGGACTGGGTCGACACATGCACGGATCGATGCACCTGGCACGTACTTTCTGGCTGCTTCTGCTGCTGGCCGTCACGAGCCCTGCCTTCGCGTTTCATGCGCGGGTCGTCGCGATCCCGAGCGCCGCGATGAGCGAGACGCTGAAGGCGACGGTCGTGCTGCCCGACGATTACGCGCGCGGCAACCGCGGCGACGAACGCTATCCGGTCGTCTATCTGCTGCACGGCTCGGGCGGCGACCATACCGACTGGACGTCGAACACGCGCATCGCCGCGCTCGCCGACCGCTATCACGTGATCCTCGTGATGCCTGACGGCGGGCACGAAAGCTGGTACATCGACAGCCCGTTCGATTCGGGCAGCCGCTACGAAACCTTCATCGGCGATGAAGTCGTGTCCTACGTCGACCTGCACTTCCGCACGATCGCGACGCAGCACGCGCGCGCGATCACCGGGCTCAGCATGGGCGGCTTCGGCGCACTGCGCATCGCGCTCGACCGGCCCGACACGTTCGGCGCGGTCGGCAGCATCAGCGGCGCGGTAGATCCGCGCTGCTGCGCGGACGAGCCCGGCATCGACCACGTATTCGGCGATCCCGAACGCCACCAGTCATTCTGGAACCGCAACGTGATCGTCGAAAGCGCGCGCGCGTTCGTGCGGGCGCATCTCGACCTGACGATCGATTGCGGCCGCGACGATTCGTTCGTCGGCTCGAACCGCACGCTTCACGAACGGCTTCTCGCGCTTGGCGTGCCGCACGACTACACGGAACGCCCCGGCGGTCATACGTGGGATTACTGGGCGAACGCGATCCGCTACCAGATGCGGTTCTTCGCGACGTCGTTCCAGCATCGCGGCTACGCATACCGTGCCGCACCTTCCGCACCGGGCATGACGCGCGCAGGCTGATGCGCGCCCAAGGCGGCTATCGGGCCGAGGGCGGCGAGGGCTGACGTCGAAAATCGAAACAGGATAGTGAACCGGCATGCCGGGCAGCGCACCCGGCAAGAAGATGAACGCGCGTCGTCCGACGCACGAAAAAGCGGAACGACGAATCGGTCAGTTGCCGTGCGTAGCGCCTGCGCCGACGACGCGATCGAAGAATTCCTGCGCACGCGCCAGCTCGTCGAGTGCGCGATCGAGCCGCGACATCGCGCGTGCGTATTCGGCCGACGAACCGTCGTCGTCGCTTTCGCCGCGGACCGCGCGAAACGCCTGATCGACGTTGCGCGTGGCTTCGACGAAGCGCTGTGCGGCCTGCGCTTCTCGCGAACAGATGTGGGTCGACATCGACACTCCTCCCTCAGGATTGCAGTGTGAAGCACGCCGACGCTCAGTGTGCGTGGCGCGCATGTCGGCGGCGTGAACCACGACCCATCGAGTGTCGACGCATCGGCCGCCGCGCAGCGCGCTTCGTGCCGATTGTCCCTCCGCGCTCGCCGATCCGCTACGGCGAGATTGCAACAAATTCTTGCGCGACCTGCGTCGCGCGGTTCGTCACGCGCGCCCGACGCGCGGATGCGCAAGCCCCGCGAATGCAGCCGCCTCGCCCGGCGACAGGTCGAACAGGTCGCCGGTGCGATCGCGCGGATGCTCGGCCGCCGGCCGGTTGCGCAAGCGCGCGACATGCGTGGGCGCAACATACGCGGCCGCCGTTTCGATCGGCGGCATGTCGAACAGATCGCGCGTGACGCCGCGCACGGCGTCTGTCGGCGACCGGCCGCGCAGGCGCGCGACGAGTTCGACGAAGCGATCGAAATCGCCTGCGCGCGTGGCCTTGTTCACTTCCGCGAGATCGCGCGCCTTCAGCACGCACGGCTGCGCGAGCCGCACGAAATACGGTGCTTCGAGCTCGACCGACAGCGCGAGCGGATAGCTCTTGCCCGTCTGCTCCTTCGCGCGCCCGACGCAATCGACCACGGCCGCACCTTGTGCGGCGCCGAGCGGCTTGCCGGTGCTCACGCTGCGCAGATGATCGGGAAACACGCGCAACTGCGTGCCGACCGTCAGCGCTGTGGATGACGCGCACACGAGTGCGTAGTGCTGTTCGCGACGCCGGCCCGACGGCAACGTCGCGCGGCTGGCGATGAACGTATGCGGCGGTAACGGCCGCACCTGCCCGCTCGTGTCGACCCACGCGTTCCACAGCAGCGCGTCCTTGCGCTCGCTCGCGCGCGGTCGCGATGCGACCGGCGAAAACAGCGCGAGCAGCGAGCCCGTGCGATGCGCGGCGACTTGCGCGCTGCTGCCGAGCGGCTGGTTGATACCCCACAGAAAACGCCCGCCCCCGAGCCGGCGCTCCCATTCCTTGCGGAGCACGACGGTCGGCAGTTCCTCGCCGGACTCGGTACCGATCTTGGTCCAGCAGAACGTGGGTGGGAGGTGTTTCAGTGTCATCAACTTTCTCGGGATACAGCCTCGCTGGTGACAGCAAGCCCATTCAACAGCCGTAACTGTATAGGTATAATGCATCGCATGGAAGCCCCGGACCAAGATTTTCCCGTTCAAGACCTGTTGCGCCGCTTGATGGCAGATACACGCTCGTCCAGCGAAATAGCGCGACTTTCCGGGGTCAGCCAGCCGACTGTATCGCGCCTGAGGCTGTCGAACGGGCGGCGGCTGCGCCGCAGCACGCCATTCACTAAGCTATGCAGTTTTTACGGTGTCGATACGGAGCCGTCGCGCCGCCGCTACAACGACCTGCTGCGCGATGCGATCGTCGACGCGTGGGACGGGTCGGACGAGCACGGGCGCGCGCTGCTGGTCGTGATTCAGGGGTTGAAGGATTTGCAGGCGAAGGCGGATGACGGGTGATGGCGGTGACGTGCCCTGTCACTCATCGAGATTGAACGCGATCGGCATGCGCGCCCGCATCGGCGACGGCACGCCGTGCTCTACATGCGCAGTGCAGCGGCTCGCCAGCACCGCGTCGCGCGCCGCCGCATCGAGTCGCGGATAGCCGCTGCCGGTCACGATACGCGCGGCGACAATCCGGCCCACCACGAGAACGGCATGAAGAGGATTGCGTATCGATCGCCTCGCTCTTCCCCGTCGCGGTGTTCACCGCGCCCTGTCAGCCGTCGCACGTTGCGCCGCATTGCGCGAGCGAATTCTCCCTGCTGCGAAAGACCAGCGGCTGTTCGTCGCGCGGCGCGCGAAGTCGCGCGAATTGCACGGCCTGTTCGACCTGGCCGTGATGGGCGGACTTCGCGCACACCGGATCGGCCTCGTTCGGGTCGCCGGCCAGCAGGTATGCCTGGCATCGGCAACCGCCGTGATCCGCATGCCGCTCGTCGCATGTGCGACACGGCTCGCGCATCCAGTCGTCGCCACGAAACGCGTTGAACGCATCGCTGTCGTACCAGATGTCCCGCAGCGAACGGTCGCGCACGTTCGGCAACGCGAGCCCCGGCAGCGACCGCGCGGCATGGCACGGCAGCGCGGTGCCGTCCGGCGCGACGCCGAGGAACACCGAGCCCCAGCCGTTCATGCACGCCTTCGGGCGGCGCTCGAAATAGTCGGGCACGACGAACAGGATCTTGCAACGCTCGCCGATCAGCTTGCGATAGCGGTTGACCGTGTCCTCCGCCTCGCGCACCTGCTCGACGGTCGGCATCAACTGGTCGCGATTGAGCATCGCCCAGCCGTAGTACTGCGTGTTCGCGAGTTCCAGATAATCGGCGCCGAGATCGAGCGCCATCTCGATGATTTGCCCCACGTGCGGCAGGTTGTAGCGATGCAGCACGCAGTTGAGCACCATCGGGTAGCCGTGCGCCTTGATCAGCCGCGCGACGTCGCGCTTCAGTTCGAACGTGCGCGTGCTGGTCAGGAAATCGTTCAGCTCGCGCGTCGAATCCTGCAGCGACAACTGGATGTGATCGAGCCCGGCGGCCTTGAGCCGCTCGATGCGCGCGACGTTCAGCCCGATGCCAGACGTGATCAGGTTCGTATAGAAGCCGAGCCCGCGCGCATGCGCGACGAGTGTCTCGAGGTCGCCGCGCTGCAGCGGCTCGCCGCCCGAGAAGCCGATTTGCGCGGCGCCGAGCGCGCGCGCATCGCTGATGACCGTGCGCCATGCGTCGGTGTCGAGTTCCGCACCGTGCGTCGCGAAGTCGACCGGGTTGTAGCAGAACGCGCAGTGCAGCGGGCAGCGGTACGTGAGTTCCGCGAGCAGCCACAGCGGCGCGGACGGACGGGAAGTATCGGGCGCCATGTCAGTCCAGCCAGCCGCGCAGTCGCGCATGATCGAGAAAACGGTACACGTCGGTCGCGAGATCGGATTGCATGAACAGGCGCTCGAGTTCGCCGATGATGTCGTCCAGTTCGCGCGTGCCGTCGCAGCGCGCGAGAATCTCGCCCGCACTCGGGTTGAGCTTGACCATGCCCTCCGGATAGAGGAGCACGTACGCATCCTGGGCCACCTCCCATTGCAGGCGGTACATGCCCCTGAGGCAGGGACGCAGCGGCACGCCGCTGGCGGCTTCGATCGCGTTCATAACGGGTAGGCCTTTTCGACGGCGTCGAGCATCGACCACAGGATGTCGAGCTTGAATTGCAGAATGCCGAGCGCGCGCTGCTGCGCCTCCGGTGTCGTGAAATGCTCCAGCGTGACCGCGAGCCCATGCTCGACGTCGCGCTGCGCGAGCGGCACGCGGCTGCGGAAGTAATGCAGCCCGGCCGGCTCGATCCACGGGTAATGCGACGGCCAGCCCGCGAGCCGGTCGAGATGGATCTGCGGCGCGAACATCTCGGTCAGCGACGAGCACACGGCTTCCTGCCAAGGTGCGCGCCGCGCGAAATTCACGTACGCGTCCACCGCGAAACGCACGCCGGGCAGCACGTGTTCGAGCGACCACAGTTCGGCACGCGCGAGGCCGCATGCCTCGCCGAGCCGCACCCACGCCTCGATGCCGCCTTCGTTGTCGCCCTGCCCGTCGTGGTCGACCAGCCGTTGGATCCAGCGCCGCCGCGTCTCGCGATCGGGACAGTTCGACAGGATCGCCGCATCCTTGAGCGGGATGCAGATCTGATAGTAGAAGCGGTTCGCGACCCAGCCGCGGATCTGCGTGGGCGAACAGGCGCCGCTGTTGAGCCGCCGGTTGAACGGATGATGGATGTGATAGCGCGATTCGAGCGCACGCAGGCGCGCCTCGAATTCGGTCGCGGTCCAGGGCGTCGCGTGCAACGCCGTAGCGGGGATCGGTGCGTTCATCGTCAGACCTGGAATTGCATGCCGTCGTGTGCGACGTCGATGCCATGCGCGCGCAGGTGCGCGTGCTCGACGGAATGCGGATCGAGAATCGGGTTCGTGTTGTTGATGTGCGTGAGCACCTTGCGCGTCCGCGCGGGCAGCCTGTCGAGCCAGTCGATCATGCCGGGCCGCCCGGGTTCCGCGCACTGCGCGAGATGCCCCATGTCGGCCGCGTGCTTGCCCGACAGGCCGAGATCGATCATCTCGGTTCCGGTCCAGAACGTGCCGTCCACCAGCACGAGGTCGGCGCCGTCCATGGCCGCGCGTACGTCGTCGGTGACCGACGCAAGCCCCGGCGCATAGAACGCGCGCCGCCCGCTCGCGACGTCTTCGATCGACAGCGCGATGTTGTCGCCGGGCGCGGCCGACGCGCGCCGCGGCGAATACGGCGGCGGCTTGCTGTCGACGGCGATCGCGGTGAAACGGATCCCGTTCGCCGCCGGCACCGCAAACGGCTCGCCGGGCACGATCGTGTGCGCGGCGACGCCGCAGTAATGGCCGAGCAGCGGCACGAGCGGCAAGCCGGTCGACAGGTCGTCGAGCACCGGCGCGCTCGCGTAGAGCGGCAGCGGCGTCGAGCGCTCGCGCAGCATCAGCAGGCCCGTCACGTGATCGATCTGCGCGTCGCACAGCACGACGGCGGCGATGCCGCTGTCGCGGATCGCGCGCGCCGGCTGCAGGTCCGGATCCGCGCGCAACTGGGAAAGAATGTCGGGCGACGCGTTGACGAGGACCCAGTCGATGCCGTCGTCGCTGACCGCGATCGACGACTGCGTGCGCGGCAGCACGTGGCCGCTTCCGCTGCGCGCACGCCGGCAGTTCGCGCAATTGCAGTTCCATTGCGGCAGCCCGCCGCCGGCTCCCGAGCCGAGTATCTTGATCTTCATGGGCGTCAGCTCCCGAGGCCGCCCGCGCCGACCATGGCGGAACGGGCGGCACGCACGGCGATCAGCGGTTGGCGATGTACATCGTGATTTCGAAGCCGAAGCGCAGGTCGGTGTAAGACGGTGTCGTCCACTGCATGGTGTGTCTCCTGTCGAGTTGATGATTGATGCGTTGCTGGATGAGTCGAACAACCGCGGCAATCGAGCGGTCGGTTCCTCTTCAGCAAGGAGCGTGCCGAAGCCGTACATTCGCCGCCCCGCGGCGGTAGACGGCGCTCATCCGGGCATCGGGACGCATGCCTTACGAACAGCCTACGAGATTCGCGCGAATGCGGTCCGCCACTCCGGCGGCACGATGTCCGCGAGTGGTGACAGGTGTTGAATCGTTGAACACCGGTGTTGCAACTTGACACACCGGCTGTGACAGGTCGCGCATGGCGCGACGAGCGCGTCAGCTCTCGTCCGACGGATGGCGCCCCGCGTCGGCGGCCGGCATCTTCCGGTAGATCGTATTGCGCGAGACGCCGAGCGCGCGCGCCGCGGCGGACACGTTGCCGCCATGACGAGCGAGCGCGGCGGCGATCGCGGACGCGGCGACGTCCTGCAGGCGCGCGTCGGCGGGCGGCAGCGCGTCCGCGACGCAGGGCCCGGCGCTCGCCGCGGCGGGCGAATCGGGCATGACATGTGCAGCCGGCGCATCGCCGCGCCGCAGGTCGTCGAAGAAGTCGTCGGGCAGGTGCTCGCGCCGGATTTCGCCATCGTCGTCGACCATGGCCGCCGCCGTGCGCAGCAGGTTGCCGAGCTGACGGAAATTGCCCGGCCACGTGCAGCGCACGAACAGCGCCATCACGTCCGGTGCGACGGACAGCGGCGGTCGGCCCGGGTCCGCGAACGCTTCCCGTTGCAGCATCTTCTGCACGACGACCGCGAGATCCGTGCGGTCGCGCAACGGCGGCAGGCGTACCACGAGGCCGTTCAGCCGGTAGTAGAGATCCTCGCGAAAGCGGTTCTGCGCGATCATGTCGCGCAGATCGCGGTGCGTCGCGCAGATGATCGCGATGTCCACGGCGATCGTTTTCGTCGACCCGAGCGGGTTGACGAGGCGCTCCTGCAGCACGCGCAGCAGTCGCACCTGCAGCGGATACGGCATGTCGCCGATCTCGTCGAGAAACAGCGTGCCGCCGTTCGCCTGCAGCAGCTTGCCGATCGCCCCCTTGCGGCGCGCGCCGGTGAAGGCGCCCTCCTCGTAGCCGAACAGCTCGGACTCGATCAGCGTCTCCGGAATCGACGCGCAGTTGACTGCGACGAACGGGGCGTCGCGCCGCGGCGAGTCGTTGTGGATCGCCTGCGCGAGCAGCTCCTTGCCGGTGCCGGTCTCGCCGGTGATCAGGATCGGGATGTCCTTGCCGATCACCTTGCGCACCTTCGCGATCACGCACGCGACCTGCGCATCGCCGGTGTCGAGATAGTTGAGCCGCGACAGGCCGGCCGACGTGCCCGCAGCCGGCGCGGGCACCGCGTTCGCGCGTGCGGCCGGCGCCGCCGCCGCGTGGACGTCCGTCGGCCGGCTGCCTTCGGCGAGCGTCGAGCGGCGAAAGTGCACGCGCGCGCAGACCACCGCGCCGTTGACGAGATTCAGCATCAGGTGCCGGTCGGTGCTCGCGCGCATGCGGTCGATCAGTTGCGCACTGGTGATGTCGAACAGCGACGACAGCGTGTGCGCGCGCAGCGCGGCGAGCGGCATGCCGAGCTGGAACTGCGCGCTGCGGTTGGCCGACAGGAAGCGCCCGTCGGCGGTGAACGCGACGATCCCCTCCATCAGCGTGCCGAGGAACTCGGGGCGTCCGTGGAACGACACCTGCAGCGTTTCCTGGAAGGTCGTCGTAAACAGATGATTCTCGATCATCTGCACCGACATCTTCGCGAGCGCCATCGTGTGCTGGTGATAGCTGCGGTGGTCGCCCGTCACGTCGAGCACGCCGATCGCGTCGCCGTACGGATCGAGGATCGGTACGCTCGAACAGGTCAGGAAGCGGTTCGCGGCCAGGAAGTGCTGGTCGCCGTGGACGACCATCGGGCACAGCTCGGCCAGCGCCGTGCCGATCGCGTTGGTGCCCTGCCGATTCTCCGCCCAGTTCGCGCCCGGGCGCAGCGCGACCTTCTCCGCGCGGCGCAGGAAATCGTCGTCGCCGATCGAATGCAGGATCAGCCCTTCCGCATCGGTCAGCACGATCATGCTCTGCGTGTTGACGATCTGCTCGTGCAGCGTCTCCATCACCGGCATCGCGTGCACGCACAGCACCCGGCTCTGCTCGCGCTTCAGCACCAGCGCCGAGTTCGACAGCACGTCGTAGTCGGGCCGTGCCGAGACCTGCAGGCCGAACGTCTCCGAGCGCTCGTGGGCCTTCTGGATCGACGGCGCGGGCCAGCCTGCGGGATGCGCGGCCCGTGATCCGGCCGCCTGCTCTACGTCATCGCGCATTGTCTCCTCCGGGGGATCCTTCCGGTCAACTGCCGGACTCTTTGCCGTCATTACAAGCAAGCATCGGGCCATGCCGGCGCCCCGGCACACATTGAAAGCACAATGTAATTAATCACCTGGGCGCGGCGGAGCGTGTCGCGTCGCGCGACGGCCAAGCCTTCGTGATACCGTGATTTCCCGCCGCATGACTACCCGTGCGAATCCCGATCCGCGCGCCCGGCTCGCTTCTCGCTTCGTCGCAGGGCAGCCCCGGCAACCGTCCGGCCCCCGACGATTCCCCTCGAACCCTATCGACATGACGCGTCGCCCGACTCGATCCACGCCGTCGCCCGCGCCGCGGGCCTTGCCCGACGCGCCGGCGTCGCCGGTCACGCCCGTTCACCGGCGCCTGCACCGCGACGCGCAATCGATCGCATTCGCCGTGGCCGGCGCCGCGCAGGGCCATCCGGTCGTCGTGCTGCACGGCGGCCCCGGCAGCGGCAGCCAGGCCGGCATCCTGCGGCTGTTCGACCTCACCCGCGTGCGCGTCGTGCTCGTCGACCAGCGCGGCGCAGGCGCGTCGGCACCGCGCGGCGGCACGCGTCACAACGACACCGCACGGCTGATCGCGGATCTGGAGGCAGTGCGCGAGCAGCTCGGCATTGCACGCTGGGGCGTCGTCGGCGGCTCGTGGGGCGCCGCGCTCGCGCTCGCCTATGCGGGCACGCATCCGCAGCGGGTGACGGGTGTCGTGCTGCGCGGCCTGTTCCTGACGTCGCCACGCGAAGTCCGCGGGCTCTTCACAACTTCCCGCACGCGTGCGCCGCGCGAGTGGCGGCGCCTGCATGCAGCGGCCGGCGGCGGCCGCCCGGATCGCCTGCTGCCGCGCTGCGCGCAGCGGCTGCGCCGCGGCGGGAGCACGGCCGGGCAGCGCGCAGTGGCGCTCGCGTGGCACGCGTACGAAAACGCGATCCTCGCGTCGGTGCGCACGCGCCGCTCGCCCGTGCGTGCGATCCGCTCGAACAAGACCGTCGGCCGGCTGATCGACAAATACCGGATTCAGGCGCACTACCTGCAACACGATTGCTGGCTCGGCGAGCGCCGCGTGCTCGCGCTCGCGCGACGGGCCGCGCAAGCCCGCGTGCCGTTGTTCGCCGCGCATGGGTTGCACGATCCCGTTTGCCCGGCCGGCAATGTCGAGCGCCTCGCGCGAGCCGTCCCCGAAGCGGAAATCGAACGCGTGAAGGCCGGACATCTGGCAAGCGACCCGGCATTGGCGCGCAGCGTCGCGCGCGCCGTGAACGCAATGTTCGCGACGGTGCCGTTCACGTGACGGCCGCGCGCTCGTTCGTGTCGCGACGCGACCGCACACCGTTCAGTCCCACGCATAGCGCATGCCGACCCACGCGCCGCGCGGCGCGCCCGGCCCGACGAACTGTTCGTTCACCGGATTGGCGCCGTCGAACGTGTGATTCGGTCCGTTGAAGAAATTCCGGCCGAGTGCGCCGAAGCTCGCGTAGCGCTTGTCGAACAGGTTCGTCACGCTCGCGAATACCTCGAACCGCTTCGTGACCCGGTAACGCATGTCGAGATCGACCAGCACGTAGCCCGCGATCCGGCCGTCCACGTCCGCGTTGTTCTCGTCGCCGCGCGCATATACGCCGCTGCGCCACGTGACGTTCGTGCCGATGTCCCACGCGGGCGTCGCCGCGTAGTCGAGCCGCAGCTTCACCGTATGCGCGGGAATGCCGGGCATGCGGTCGCCCGGCTTGACCGCCACGTTGCCGTTCGCGTCGGCCGCCGAATTCGCCGGGCTGTGCTCGGTCCACGACGATCGGTAGGTCGCATCGACGTAGCTGTACGACAGCCCGGCACCGAGCGGGCCGAAGCGCGTACGGCCTGCGAGCTCGATGCCCTGCCGGCGCGTATCGCCGACATTGCGGAAGTAGCCCTGCGCGCTGGCCGGGCTGCTGATGAACTGGATGTCGTCGGTCAGCGTCGTGCGGTAGGCCGCGGCACTCCAGGTCGTCGCGGCGCCGATGCGGCCGCGCACGCCGGCTTCGAACGTCTTCGAGATCACGGGCTTGAGCGCCGGGTCGGCGATGAAGTCGTTCGGCAGCGAACACGGCGCGGCCGGGTCCGCACATGCGAGTTCGATCGCGGTCGGCGAACGCATGCCTTCGTTGTAGGCCGCATACGCGGTGAAGCCCGCAACCGGGTTCCAGTTGAGCCCGACGGCCGGGTTGAAGCGCGAGAACACATGGTTGCCGTCGAGCAGCGGTTGCACGCCGCTCTCGTCGCCGATCTGCGCTTTCGACCAGTCGTAGCGGCCCGACAGCGTCAGCGTCCAGTGCGGCGTCAGCGACAGCGCATCGCTCAGGTATGCACCGAAATTCGCGTTGCGCGTCTTCGCACTGGTCTGCCGGACGAAATCGCCGATGCCGATCGCCGCGCGCGCATCGGTGAAAGACGCGTCCTGCGACGACGCGACGTAGCTCGAGTTCGCGACATCGGCCGAAACGCCCGCGACCAGCCGGTTCGCCATCCCGCCGAGCTTGCCGAGCAGCGTGAGCTGCACACTGCCGCCATAGCCGTCGGTGACGATCGTCGATTGCGCATTGCTGCCCTGCACCGTGTCGACCGTGCTGTCCTCGTTCACCGATCCGTAGTCCGTATTGTTGTTGCTGCTCGTGTTCGCGTTGCGCAGGTGCCGGTAGTACGCGTTGCCGCTCAGCTCGACGTTCTCGCCGAAAAAACGGTCGCCCGACAGCGTCAGGTAGCCGGCGCTGTTGCGGTTCCGGTCCGGATACGTATACGCCTGCTTCGGGTTGTCGAGGAACGAGCGCGGGATCGTCTGCGTGCCAGACAGCGTGTTGTCCGCGCCGCCTGCGGCAATCGACAGCGTCGTATCCGCATCGGTATAACGCAGCTTGCCGAACGCCTGCCGCACGCGGCTCGCGTTATGGTCGGCCCAGCCGCCGTCGTTCGCGACGTTCGCGGTCGCGTAGTAGTCGAGGTTCGAGCCGATCGTCCCGCCCTGCTCGACGCTGGCGGTCTTGCGGCCCCACGCGCCGCCCGACACCTCCGCTTCGCCACCCTGGTCCGACCTGCCGTTCTTCGTCGTGATCGCGAGCGCACCGCCGAGCGTATTGAGCCCATACACCGGGTTGGAGCCCGGAATCAACTGCACGCGGTCGATCGCCTGGGTGGGCAGGATGTCCCAGTTTACGACGTCGCCGAACGGCTCGTTCACGCGCACGCCGTCGACGAACACCGACAACCCCTGCGGCGTGCCGAGCAGCGGCGACGCGGTGAAGCCGCGATAGTTGACGTCCGTCTGATACGGGTTGCCCTGCGCATCCGAGATCGTCACGCTCTGCAGGTTCGCGGCGAAGAAATCGGCGAGCGTCGCGCGGTGTTGCACGTCGAGTTCCGCCGCGCGCACCGTCTGCACGTTCGCCGGCACCTTCGACAGCGGCGTGCCGATCCCGAGCAGTGGCGCCGTACCGACGACGACCACCGCGGGCAGCACGACGGCCGGCTCGGGCGGCGCGATCGCGGCGCCATCCGCCTGCTGCTGCGCGCGCACGCTGCCGGGCGGCAGGCCGAACAGCGCGAGCACGCCGACGGTCGTGCCGATGCATCGCGCACGCCGGCCACGCCGCGTCGCGCCGTCACGCGCGGCTGCCTTTGGTCTCCTGATCATTCCGTTGTCTCCGCACTTGTATTCCGCCGCCCCGTGCGATGCACCGCGCGGCGCCGAGTTGTCGCGAAGCCCGCTCGCGAGAACCGTGCCAACGCCGCAACGACGAGCAGTGCGCGCTGCGCCGCACATCGCTTTGGACAGGCATGCGTGAAACCGGCGGCCCGCCGTTCCGCGGACTGCACCACCTGTCATGTTTGGCAACACTTCGCGCGCGACGGTGTACCTGAATGCAACACCTGCGTCGACGCCATGGCGCGCGTCGTCGCTCGACGCATCACCGGCGATGCGCCGGTGTGCCGCGCCACCCCGGCTTCCGGCCGCGATGGCATGCGACTTGCATAACGGGCAGTGCACTCGGCCCGGAACCCCACCGTGCCGGCGCGACGAATCGTTCGCGGCGGTGCGACCACAATGACCCAGGAGACAACCATGAAGAAACCCTCGGCTTCAGCGAGCCGGCTGGCGGCGTTCGGAATCGCGGTGGCGGCCGCCGTCGCGCTGAACCCCGGCCTCGTCGAAGCGGCCGCGGACTACCCGGCCGTGACCTACCAGCGCCTGACCGATGCACACGGCGATCCGGGCTGGCTGACCTACTACCGCACCTACGACGGCCGCTCGCATTCGCCGCTCAAGCAGATCGACACGTCGAACGCGAAGGATCTCAAGCAGGTGTGGGCGTACAAGTTCCCCGCCGACCTGAAGCAGGGTTTCGAGGCCACGCCGATCGTCAACGGCAACTACCTGTTCGTGACGACGCCAAAGGACAACGTCTACGCATTCGATGCGAAGACCGGCAAGCAGCTGTGGAAATACGAGCCGAAGCTCGGCGCGGCCTCGTTCAAGACCGCGTGCTGCGACGTCGTCAACCGCGGCGTCGCGCTGTACGGCAAGAACGTCTACATCGCGATGCTGAACGGCGAAATCGCGGCGCTCGACGCGCAGACCGGCAATCTCGTGTGGAAGAAGCAGATGTTCGAGCCGGGCCTCGGCTACGCGTTCTCGCTCGCGCCGCTCGCGATCGACGGCGCGATCGTCGTCGGCACGTCCGGTGGCGAATACGGCATTCGCGGCTACATCGCCGCGCTGAATCCGGAGGACGGCTCGCAGGTCTGGAAACGCTACACGATCCCCTCCGCCGGCGAGAAGGGCGCGGAAACCTGGCCCGACGGCATGCAGAGCCATGGCGGCGGCGCCGCGTGGCTGACCGGCACGTACGACGCCGCGTCCCGCACGCTGTACTGGGGGGTCGGCAACCCCGGCCCGTGGCTCGCGGCGCTGCGCCCCGGCGACAACCTGTATTCCGACTCGCTGCTCGCGCTCGATGCGAAGAGCGGCAACCTGAAGTGGCACTACCAGTACACGAACAACGACACGTGGGACTACGACGGCGTGAACGCGGCCGTCCTCGCGGACATCAAGTACAAGGGCAAGGACTACGACGCGATCATTCACGCCGACCGCAACGGCTTCTTCCACGCGATCGACCGCACGACCGGCAAGCTGATCTACGCGACGCCGTTCGTGAAGGCGTTGTCGGTCACCGGCTACACGGACGACGGCAAGCCGATCCAGGACGCATCGAAGTTCCCGAAGGCCGGCACGACGATCGAGACGTGCCCGAGCTTCCTCGGCGGCAAGAACTGGTGGTCGATCTCGTACGACCAGGAACGCAACATCGCGGTCGTGCCCGCGTTGCACGCGTGCATGAGCCTGACCGGCAAGTCGGTCAGCTACATGGAAGGCCTGCCGTATCTCGGTGAAGGTTTCGAGATCAAGCCCGAACCGGGCAGCGAAGGCTACGGCGAACTGACGGCCATCGACGTGAACACCGGCAAGAAGCTGTGGAGCCACTGGTCGAAGAAGCCGTGGAACGGCGGCGTCGCGACCACGGCGAGCGGTCTCGCGTTCAGCGGCTCGCTCGACGGCCACCTGTACGCGTTCGACACGGCGACCGGCAAGGTGCTCTGGGAAAGCCCGCAACTGGCGAGCGGCATCATCTCGCAGCCGTCGGTGTACGAGGTCGACGGCAAGGAGTATGTCGCCGTGCTCGCCGGCTATGGCGGTGCGAACCCGATCTGGGGCGGCCCGATGGCCGACATCGCGAAGGACGTTCCGCGCGGCGGCACGCTCTACGTGTTCGCACTCAACTGAACAGGCGTCACGCCTGGGTCGCGCCCGCATGCGCCCGATGCGGGCGCGACGCCCCACCCGCCTCAACCGGACAAACGACCATGAATACTCGTCTCACTTCCGTCACCGTCGCCAGTCTGCTCGCCGTGGGCGTGGCGCTGACACCGGCAGCCGCGTCGGCCGGCGTGCGCGTCTGCACGCTGCCCGGCAGCCCGACCACCGCGCTCGACCGCTCCGTCGCGCGCGAAGTGTTCCGCACCGCGGGCATCGCCGCAACCTTCAGCAAGCGCGGCGTCGACGACAACGGCGACGACGACGGCATCTCCGCCAGCGAGCTGACGAAATCGCTCGAACGCGATTGCGACGTGATCGCCGGCTTCCCGCGTTCGGCGATCGCCGATGCGTCGGGATCGAAAATGACGTTCTCGCAGGGCTATCTGCGCTCCGGCTACGTCAGCGTGTCACTGCGCGACGCGCAAGCGTCGTCCGGCGCCAAGGAAACGATCGCGGCCACGTACGGCAGCCCGTCGCAACTGATCGCCGCGCAGCAGCCGAATGCCCGCTTCGACCTCGAAAACACGAGCGAGAAGACGATCGGCGCGCTCGCCGCTGGGCGCGCGCAGCGCGCGATCGTCTGGTATCCGAGTGTCATTGCGTACGAACGTGCGCACCCGAAACAGCGGTTCCAGGTGGCGGCGACGTCATCGCCGTACTCCGACTGGCAACTGTCGTTCGCGTTCGGCCCGGGCAAGGACGCCCTGCAAAAACGCATCGACGCCACACTGTCGACGATGAACGGCAACGGCCGTCTCGCGTCGCTCACGCGCGGCTGGACGCTTCCCGATGGCATCGCGCAAGCCGCCGCCACGCCCGTGCCCGGCCGGTTTCTCGACGGCGCGATCGCGTCGGCGCAGCGGCCGGCAAAAGGCGGCTTCATCAAGGTTTCGACGAGCGAAGGCAGCGGCGTCCCGTCGTTCGACCAGGCGCAGGTGCAGCACGGCAAGAAGCTCTACGGCGATGCATGCGCGAAATGCCACGGCGACCAGCTCGAGGGCAATACCGCGCCCGCGCTGAGTGGCGAATCGTTCGCGCCCGAAGGCAAGTCGCACATTACGGTCGGCGGCATCTTCCTGTACATGTCGAGCAACATGCCGGCCGATCGCCCCGGCAAGATGACCGCGCAGGAATACGAGGACCTGATGGCGTTCCTGCTCTATTCGAACGGCTACGACGCGTCGCAGAGCAAGCTGACCGCCGATATCGCCAAAGCATCGAAAGCGCCGCTCATCGCCGGGCCGCGCAAGTAGCCTCTCCACCCGCTTTCGTTTCGATCGACCGCCGCGCCGGGCAGCATGCCAGGCGCGCGGGCCAGGTTTTTTCTTTTCATTTCATTCAGGACGACATCATGATCTCCCGTCATCGCAGAACCTTCTTCGTGCAGGCGGCCGGCCTGTGTGCCGCCCTCGCAGCCGGCACCCGTGCATTCGCGGCCGCACCGCCCGTCGACGAGAACGACGCGGCAGCGAAGACGCTCGGCTACCGCGCAAAGGCGACGACCGTCGACGCCGGCAAGTCCCCGAAGTACCAGGCCGGCCAGACGTGTTCGAACTGCCGCTTCTACAAGGCTGCCGCCGGCGAATCCGTCGGCACGTGCCCGATGTTCGCGGGCAAGACGGTTGCCGCCGAAGGCTGGTGCAACGTCTATGCGAAGCTCGCCTGACGCCGGGCCCGCTCGCGACCGCGCGTCGCGGCGCGGCGCGGACGCAGAAAGCGCGGCGCATCTGCATGCGCTGATCGCGCTGGGTATCGACCGCGGATACGTGACGCACGGCGAAATTGCCGATGCGTTGCCCGATGACGCGGTCGACGGTGCGGATGTCGACGCCGCCGCGTCGATGCTGCGCGAGCTCGGCGTCGACGTTCGCGAGCATGTCGGCGCGCACACCGCGTGGACGCTCGACGGCCATTTTGCGCAGGCGTCGGAAATCGCGACGCCGCTCGCCGATGCATCGACGCCGCTCGCGGCCGACGACCTGCTTGCGGGCCGGACCAACGACCCGATCCGGCTCTATCTGCGGGAAATGAGCGCGACGCCGCTGCTCGAACGCGACGAAGAGATCGCGCTCGCGCTTCGCCTGGAAAGCGGCCGCGCGGCGTGCATCGACGCATTGAGCCACGATCCGGCGGCACTCGCCGTCGTCGCGGCGATTGCGGACGACATCCGCGCCGGCAAGGTGGCTGCGTCGGTTTACGTGACGGGGCTCACCGGTGACGCCGAGCCGCCCGCGAGTGCGCCGACGATTCTGCCCGACGATCCGACCATGGAATCGCCCGCGCCGGATGACGCCGGTCTTTCTCTCGACAGCCCGGCGTGGCGCGATACGGTCGTCGAAGCGCTCGAGCGTATCGGTGCGCTGGCACCGGCAATGCAGCAAACATTGCACACCGACGGCCTCACGTCGGTCCGTTACCGGGCGCTGCTGCGCGAGACCGCCGCAGCGACCGGCAGGATCCGCTTCACGTCGCGCGCGATCGAGCGTATCGGTCATGCGAACAGCGAGCGCGCGACTCGAGCGCGCGCGTTCGAAAAACGGCTCGTCGACACGCTGGCCGCATCGGGCATACGTGTCGACTCGGCGCGCCACGACCTCTTCACGCGGTGCGACGACGTACGCGCATGGCTGCACGCATGCAGCGCCGCGCATCCCGCATGCGCGGCCGCCCTCGACCGCCATGCGCCGGCGCTGATCGAAACGCGCAGCGCGCTCGCTTGCCTCGCCGGCCAGTCGCCGTTGCCGCTCGACATCGCAATAGCGCTCGACGCGCGGTTCTCGCGTATCGAGCGTGCGATGCAACCCGCGCGAACGAAGCTGTTCCAGAGCAATCTGCGGCTCGTCGTCTCGGTCGCCAAACGCTATGCCGATCGCGGCCTGCCGTTCTCCGACCTGATCCAGGAAGGCAACATCGGCCTGATGAAGGCCGTCGATCGCTACGATCACCGGCGCGGCTTCAAATTCTCGACCTATGCGACGTGGTGGATCCGGCAGGCGATCACGCATGCGCTCGCCGACCTGGGGCGCACGATACGCGTGCCCGCGCACACGGTCGATGCGCTCAACAAGCTGTCGCGGCTCGCGCGAATCCACCGGCAACGGACCGGCGACGTCGCCGACGCGCGGGCGCTCTCCTCGCAGATGCGGCTGCCGGTCGACAAGGTGCGCGAGCTGATGAGCATCGTGCGCGAACCGATCTCCGCCGACCTGCCGGTTTCGCCCGATCACGACCTCACGCTGTGCGACGTCACTATCGACCCAGACGCGCCGACGCCGGAAGAAGCGGCGAGCGCCGGTCAGTTGCGCGCGGCGGTTGCCGCACTGATCGACCGCCTCCCGGTGCGCGAAGCGTGGATTCTTCGCCTGAGGTACGGAATCGACGTCGAAAACGAGTATTCGCTGCGCGAGATCGGCCGGCAACTTAACCTGTCGGCAGAGCGCGTCCGTCAGCTCGAGGTAGCGGCGCTCGAACGCATCCGGCAATTCAGGCACGCACCGGCGCTGCGCTCGCTGCTCGCCTGACGCGGCCGTGCCGGGCGACCGCCTTGCGACTTGCACATTTATTGCTCAGGACTGCAACACGAACTGCTGCATTTCTGAACGCAGCGTCGCACCGCGCTGCCGTTCTCGACGCCACGGGGCCGCTCGGATCAGGCGCCACATGCCCGGCTGTCGCGGCTTTCGCCGCAGGCACGCACCGGTCGTACAACTGGCATGCATGTTGCGTTTTCCCGAGGGCTGTCAGGAATCACATGAACGCATGGAGACACGCTTGTCCAAGATTGAATCGGTTCTTCACGAAACCCGTCAGTTCGCGCCGCCCGCGGCGCTCGAGAAGGCGGCCACCATTTCCGGCATGCCGGCCTATCGCGCGCTCGTCGCCGAGGCCGAGCAGGATTACGAAGGCTTCTGGGCGCGTCTCGCGCGCGAAGGCCTCGCGTGGCACAAGCCGTTCACCAAGGTGCTCGACGAGCGCAACGCGCCGTTCTACAAGTGGTTCGACGACGGCGAGCTGAACGCGTCGTACAACTGCCTCGACCGTCACGTCGAAGCCGGCAACGGCGAGCGCGTCGCGGTGATCTTCGAGGCCGACGACGGCACCGTCACGCGCGTCACCTACGCGGATCTGCTGGCGCGCGTGTCGCGCTTCGCGAATGCGCTAAAGAAACGCGGGATCGGCAAGGGTGATCGCGTCGTCATCTATATCCCGATGTCGATCGAAGGCATCGTCGCGATGCAGGCCTGCGCGCGCATCGGCGCAACGCACTCGGTCGTGTTCGGCGGCTTCTCCGCGAAATCGCTGAACGAGCGGCTCGTCGACGTCGGCGCGGTCGCGCTGATCACGGCCGACGAGCAGGCGCGCGGCGGCAAGACGCTGCCGCTCAAGAGCATCGCCGACGAGGCGATCGCGATGGGCGGCTGCGAAGCCGTGAAGAGCGTGATCGTCTATCGCCGCACCGGCGGCAAGATCGACTGGCATGCGGACCGCGACCTGTGGATGCACGAGATCACGGACGGCGAGTCCGACACGTGCGCGCCGGAATGGGTCGGCGCCGAGCATCCGCTGTTCATCCTGTATACGTCGGGCTCGACCGGCAAGCCGAAGGGCGTGCAGCACAGCACCGGCGGCTACCTGCTGTGGGCCGCGCAGACGATGAAGTGGACCTTCGACTGGAAACCCGACGACGTGTTCTGGTGCACGGCCGACATCGGCTGGGTCACGGGCCACACCTACATCACGTACGGCCCGCTCGCGTGCGGCGGCACGCAGGTCGTGTTCGAAGGCGTGCCGACCTACCCGGACGCCGGCCGCTTCTGGAAGATGATCGGCGATCACAAGGTCACCGTGTTCTACACCGCACCGACCGCGATCCGCTCGCTGATCAAGGCGGCCGAAGCGGACGACAAGGTGCATCCGAAGAGCTACGACCTGTCGAGCCTGCGCATCATCGGCACGGTCGGCGAGCCGATCAATCCGGAAGCGTGGATGTGGTATCACAAGCACGTCGGCCAGGAGCGCTGCCCGATCGTCGATACGTGGTGGCAGACCGAAACCGGCGGCCACATGATCACGCCGCTGCCGGGCGCCACGCCGACCGTGCCGGGCTCGTGCACGCTGCCGCTGCCGGGCATCATGGCCGCGGTGGTCGACGAGACGGGCCAGGACGTGCCGAACGGGCAAGGCGGCATTCTCGTCGTCAAGCGCCCGTGGCCCGCGATGATCCGCACGATCTGGGGCGACCCGGAACGCTTCAGGAAGAGCTATTACCCGGAAGAACTCGGCGGCACGCTCTATCTGGCCGGTGACGGCACGGTGCGCGACAAGGACACCGGCTACTTCACGATCATGGGCCGGATCGACGACGTGCTGAACGTGTCGGGCCACCGGCTCGGCACGATGGAGATCGAATCGGCGCTGGTCTCGCACGAGCTCGTCGCGGAAGCGGCCGTGGTCGGCCGTCCGGACGATACGACGGGCGAGGCGGTCGTTGCGTTCGTCGTGCTGAAGCGTTCGCGTCCGGAAGGCGAGGAAGCGGCGGCGCTGGCGAAGACGCTGCGCGACTGGGTCGGCAAGCAGATCGGTCCGATCGCGAAGCCGAAGGACATCCGCTTCGGCGACAACCTGCCGAAGACGCGCTCCGGCAAGATCATGCGGCGCCTGCTGCGCTCGCTCGCGAAGGGTGAGGCGATCACGCAGGATACGTCCACGCTCGAGAATCCGGCCATCCTCGAACAGTTGAACCGCTCGATGTAGCGCCGCCCGCCACGGCGGGTATATCGCTTCACCGCGGTGCCGAAGCACGTCCGCCTGCCCGCTTCCCACGCCGGGCTCGCGGCCGCCCTCGCGCCGACGACAAGCATCGCCGTGCGTTCCCTGACGGCACGGCATGCAGGCGGCCAGCATTGCTTCCGCCAGCGAAGTTTTAATTAGTCGTACGTATTACAACACTCAAAAAACGGAGACAGACGATGAAGAGCAGGACATGGACCATTTGCGCGGCGCTGCTCGGCGCGGCGGCAAGCACCAGCAGTTTCGCGCAGAGCAGCGTCACGCTGTACGGCGACCTCGACGCCGCATTGCTCTATACGAGCCGATCGCTCGATGCGGCGACCGGCGGCAACGCCGGACGCCAGTTCGCGCTGACCGACACGGGCATGACGCCGACCAACTTCGGCATCACGGGCACCGAGGATCTCGGCGGCGGGCTGCACGCGAGATTCAAGCTGGAAAGCGGCTTCAACATCACGGACGGCGCGTTCGGCCATTCGAACGGCAACTTCTTCGGCCGCCAGGCATGGGTCGGGATCGACGGCGGCTTCGGCGAAACGAAGGTCGGCCTGCAGTTCTCGCCGTTCGTGCTGGCGATACTCGGATCGGACCCGCGCAACGTCTCGCACTTCGGCGCGGCACTGGTTCCGTATGTCGACAACGTGCTCGTCACGGGCCTCTTCAACCCGAACGCGATTTCGTACACCAGCCCGACGATCGCCGGGCTGACGGCGAGCGCGATGTTCGGATTCGGCGGGAAAGCCGGCGACTTCCAGGCGGGACGCCAATATTCCGGCAGCGTCACCTATACGAACGGCGGTTTCATGCTCAACGCGGCACTCTACGACGGCAACGGCGGCACGTCGCCGACACCGGTTCCGAGCACGGTCGCGTTCGTCGGCCGCACGATCGGTACCGCCTATACGTTCGGGCCCGTAACCGGCAAGGCGTCGTTCACGAGCTACAAGGTCGCCGGCTCGTTCAGCAACAACGTGTATAGCGCGGGCCTCGACTATCGCGTCACGCCGGCGCTCGATCTGAACACCGGCGCGTGGTACACGACCGACCGCAACGATTCGCACAATCATTCGCTGCTGGCCGCGATCGGCGCCGACTACAGCCTGTCGAAGCGAACGGGCCTGTATGCGCAGGTCGGCGTCGTCAACAACCACGGCGCGATGAACACGGGCCTCGGCATCACGGGCGGCGCACTGTACGGGTTGCCGGGCACGACGGTCGGCGTCAACGCCGGCATCCATCACGTGTTCTGACGCAGCGCCTGTGCACGGGCGGCCGCCGCGCGCCGCCCGTCCGGCTCCGCATCGCGGCGCGGCCGCCACGGAAACGTGGCGCAAACGCGCCTTGCCCGGTGCCGGTCAGGCCGCCCGGCATGCCGATCTCGATGTTTACCCGACCTCAAGTCCGCGGCCGCGCGGCCGTCAAGTCGGGAAGGCACGCCCAACATCCGCCGGGAACGCGGCGCGCATGATCTCAAGGAGACCCACCAACGTGAACTTCTTCGGAATCGGCCGCGGCCGCCGTTCGTCTCGCGCGCTTGTCGGCGACATCGCCGAACAGGCCGGCAGGCTCGGCATCGAGATCTGCGACGTGTCGGGCCACGTCGAGGAAGTCGCGGCCCGCGTCGCCCGGCAGGCCGAGGTCTGCCACACGCTGCGCGAATCGGCCGCCCTCACGCTGCGCGGCAACCACCGGATCGCCGAGGCCGCGCAGCAGGTGCGCGACGTCAGCGCCAATGCGTCGAATGCGGTGCTGCAGTCGCAGCAGACGATCGAGGCTTCGCTCGCCGACATCCACGGCCTCGTCGAGGGCGTCACCACGATCAGCGACCAGATGGGTGCGCTGCGCGACGCGCTCGATCACGTGCGGGCCGTGTCCGAGGAGATCTCCGTCATCGCACGCCAGACCCACCTGCTCGCGCTGAACGCCGCGATCGAGGCCGCGCGCGCCGGCGAGTCGGGCCGCAGCTTCGCGGTCGTCGCGGCCGAGGTCAAGAACCTGTCCGCCAAGACCGGGCAGGCGACCGCCCAGATCGAGACGACCCTCGCGCGGCTCGCCGAGCAGACCGAACATCTGCTCGCGGAAGGCACCGACAACGCTGCCCGCGCACATCGCGTGCGTGAAGGCACGCGCACGATCGGCGAGGTCGTGCACGCGACCGGGCACGCGATCACCGAGCTGGCCGGCGAGGCCGAACAGATCGCGTCGCTGACGGACGAGATCGAGGCGCAGTGTCACCGTCTCGACGAGCAGGTGGGCGAGATGGCATCCGGTGTCGAGAACTCGGCCGACAACTTCTCACAGGCCAAGGACCGGCTCGGCAATCTGCTCACCGTCTCCGAGACGCTGATCGAGCTCACTGCCGCGACCGGCATCGAGTCGCCCGACACGCGCCTGATCGACACGGCGCGGAACACGGCCGCCGCGATCAGCAAACTCTTCGAGGAAGCGGTCGGCCGCGGCGATATCGCGCTCGACGCGCTGTTCGACACGCACTACGAACCGATTCCCGGCACCGACCCGCAGCAGTTCATGACGCGCTTCACGGCGTTCACCGATCGCGTACTGCCGGCCGTCCAGGAGCCTGTACTCGACGTCGACGCACGCGTCGTCTATTGCGCGAGCTTCGACCGGCAGTGCTACCTGCCGACCCACAACCGGAAGTTCTCGCTGCCGCAGCGCGCGGACGCAGCCTGGAACGCGGCGAACTGCCGGAACCGCCGGATCTACACGGACCGGACGGCGCGCATGTCCGTGTCGCACAGCAAGCCGTTCCTGCTCCAGACCTATCGCCGCGACATGGGCAACGGCCAGTTCGTGCTGATGAAGGACGTGTCCGCGCCGATCGTCGTCGGCGGACGGCCGTGGGGTGTCCTGCGGATCGGCTACAGCGTCTGAACCGGCGGGGCCGGCCGCGCCTACTGCTCGAGCCCCACCCCCAGCGGCCGCTGGTCGCTGCGCCCGTGGTCATCGACCACCCGCACCGTATAGTTGCCGGCCGTCCGCGGCTGCCAGAACAACGCGTCGCCCGGCGTACTGCGGCCGACATACGCATCGTTGATGAACCAGTACAGCGCATGCGCGCTCGCATCGGCCGTCGCGTTGAACGCGATGCGCGTCTCCTCCGTACTCTTCACGCGCATCGCATACGTGCTGCCGCGCAACGGCGACGTGATGCGTGGCGGATCGCCTTCGACCTGCCCGGCATCGCGACAGTCCGCATTCTGCGGCGGCCGCCGGCGCGGAATGCCGGCCTGCGCGAACACCTGCTGCAGATCCGACGGCCAGAACTCGAAGATCTCCGTATGCGTGCGCTTGCCGTCGTACGGCGGGCATGCGGCCTTTCCCGTCGCGTCGTCGATCACGACCGGCCGGTGCACGGTGCTCACGCGAATCGGCGACGTACCCGGGATGAACCACGTCCAGCCCTGTTGCGGACACCACTCGTTCGGCAGATCGCCGCTCGCGAGACAGATCCGCACACGCTTGAGCCGCGGCGGCACCGCGCGCGGCGGCTCGACGAACGTGCGCTCGGCATTCATCGCGTCGACGACCTGGAAGAACAGCGGCGCGGCCGCATCGACACCGACGAACGCGGTATTGGTCGAATTGTCGAAATTGCCGACCCACACGACCAGCACGTACGGGCCGAACACGCCGGCCGTCCACGCATCGCGGAACGACCATGACGTGCCGGTCTTCCAGTACACCGGCACGCCGGACGGCTGCGCGCCGCTCGTCTCGTCGGGGCGCAGGTGCTGGCGCAGCATGTCCATCGTCATGTAGCTCGCGTCGGCGCTGAGCAGGCGCCGGCCGGGCGGCGCCGGCTCGTCCGCGCGCAGCCGCAGCGGCCGGAACTCGCCACGATTCGCGAGCATCGCGTACAGCGCCGCGAGATCCTGCATCGTCACCTCGCCGCCGCCGAGCACGAGTGCGAGCCCGTAATGCTGCGCGCTCGCCAGGCGGCGCACGCCGGCTTCCTGCAGGAACTGGTATAGATCGGGCGACTTGAGCTGCGACGCGACCCATACGGCCGGCACGTTGCGGCTGCGGTTCAGCGCGTCGGTCGCGGTGATCGGCCCGAGGAAATGGCCGTCGAAATTCTCCGGCGCATACGGGCCGAACGAAATCTGCACATCGCGCAGCACCGTCTGCGGATGCAGCACGCCCTGGTCGAAGCCGAGCGCATAGATGAACGGCTTGAGCGTCGAGCCCGGCGAGCGCCGCGCGAGCGTGCCGTTCACCTGCCCGTCGATCGAACGGTCGAAGAAGTTCGCGGAACCGACCAGCGCCTTCACGCCCATGTCGCGCGTATCGACGAGGATGGCCGCCGCGTTGCGCACGCCGCGCGTATCGTTGCGCGCGACATAGCGTGCGATCTGCCGCTCCAGCGTGCGCTGCAGGTCGAGGTCGAGCGTCGTGACGAGCCGCGCGCCTTCGCCGCCGTCGTCCAAGGCGCCGCCCGACGTCGTGCGCCACGCGCTGCGCGCGGCCAGCGCCTGGTCGACCGCATGCGGTGCGTCGAACGGCAGCGCGGACAGCGGCCGCATCGCGAGCGGCAACGCGAACAGCGGCTTCAGCGCCGCATCGCCCGGATGCTTCGTCAGCCAGCGCGCATACAGCCGGTTGCGCGACACGGCCAGCGCACGGTTGATTTCGTCCTGCCCGCCGCGCACGCGCCGCGCCGGGTCCTGCGGAATCACCGCGAGCGCGAGCGCCTCGGGCAGCGTCAGCGCATCGGGCATCCGGTCGAAATAGACGACGCTCGCGGTGCCCGCGCCTTCCACGTTGCGGCCGTACGGAGCGTCGTTCAGATAGGCTTCGAGGATCTGCCGCTTCGAGTAGAAGAGTTCGAGCTGCATCGCGCGGGCAACCTGTGCGAGCTTGCCGGCCGGCGTGCGTGTGTTCAGCTTCCACAGCGAGCGTGCGAGCTGCATCGTCAGCGTCGACCCGCCCTGCGGATTGCCGCCGCGCACGTACGTGATCCACGCGCCGCGAGCGAGCCCGTACGGGTTGAAGCCCGGATGCCACCAGAACCAGCGGTCCTCGTGCAGCATCACGGCCTCGACGAGCTGCGGCGACATCCGGTCGAGCGGCACCCACAGCCGGTAGCGGTCGTCCTTCGCGAGCGTCAGGCGCAGCAACCGGCCCTGCGCGTCCGTCACCGCAACCGACGACGGCTTCCAGTCGCGCAGCGGCGGATGCGGCCACAGCCGGCACGCGGCCAGCGCGCCGAACACGAGCAGCACGCCGACGAGCCAGTTCTGCCAGCGATGCAGCCAGCGGCCGGTGCCGTGCAGCGCGCGCCGGAGCCTGGATGCTTCAGCCACGCGCGCGTGCTCCCCGCTTTCGACGTGGCCGGCAACGCCGCTGCGGCAGCCTCGTCATCGCACGCGCTCCACCGTCAGCGCCATGCCGCCCGGCGCCTGCGCCTGCACGCGGCGGTCGTACATCGACTCGCCGTACGCGGGCGGCGCAATGAAGCGGCCCGCGTTGCTCGCCTTGATCCGGTAGACGAATTCGCGCACGTCGGTCGTCGCGGTGCCGTAGATCACCACGCGATCCTCGCGCACGTCCGCGAACTGCGGCTGCCACGTCGAACCCGTCACGCCGATCGGCGAACGCCACGGCGCATCGGCCACCGGCGCCGGCGCGCCGCCGTTGCCGTCACCGTCCTGTGCGTCGGTCACGGGCGGCGGCGCGATCACCGGGTCGAAGCCGCCCGGCAGCAGGTCGACGATCGCGACGTTGCCGACGTTCGCCGAGCCCGTCGCGCGGATCTTCAGGTGCACGTCGATCTCCTGGCCGAGCGTGATCTTGTCGAGCGGCTTGCCGTTCGTATCGGTGTAGTCGCGCACGATCTCCAGCCCGTTCCTGATCGCCTTCGTCGACGTGCCGCGGTCGTAGCCCGACTGGCTCGCGACCCACCACGCGGGCAACGCGCTGCCGTTCACGAAGTCGACGCGCGACGCGCCGGCCGCCCACGTGCCCGAGCGCACGAGGTTCGCGTGGATCGACGACACGTCCTTCGCGCCGGCACCCGCACGCACCTCGTCGATCGCGAGCTGGTCGAGCTGGCCCGCGTTCGACGCCGCATACGCGTCGAGCGCGAGGATCGTCATCGCCGACGACAGCGTGTTGTAGCGGTTGTCGACGAGCGGCGCGGCGAGGTTGTCCATCGCGCGCGGCGACAGCTTGCTCACGCGTTCCGGGAAGTGCTTGGCGAGCAGGTACAGCACGCTCGCGTCGCGCGTCAGCGGGTCGATGTAGTAGCCCGTCACGTCATCGCCGTCGGACGCGCGCTTGCGTTCGAGCAACGCCTGCGGGCCCGCGATCAGCGCGGCGGCCTCCTTGTCCTGCTTCAGCAGCTGATACGACGCGGCGAGCCATGCAGCCGCGAGATCGCTCTTCCAGTCTTTCGGATACGCATCCTGCAGCCGCTTCTGCACGGCCGCGAGACTGTTGGTCGTCACGTTGCCCTGGCGCGTCAGCAGGTACACCGCGTACGCGCGCTGCCGCAGCAGGTCCAGCGAGCCGAGCGAGTCGTTCGCGGCGAGCTTCTGCAGATACGCATCGCCTGCATCGAGCATGTCCTTCGGCACTGCGACGCCACGATCGCGCGCGTCGAGCAGCACGTGCATCGAATACGCGGACACGAACGGATCGGCATCGGGCGTCGCGCTCCACAGCCCGAACCCGCCCTGCGCGTTCTGCCGGCTGCGCAGCACGCCGAGGAACTGCGCGATCGCGCTCGCGTTCGTCGCATCGGCGCCGGCTTCGGGCGCATGCATCGCGCTCGTCAGCGCGCGCACCGACAGCCACTTCGCCGCGAACACGCGCGGCACGACCGCGCTCACCATCTGCTCGCTGCAATAGTGGTCGAAGTTGACGAGATACGACGACAGCCCCTCGGACAGCACGAGCGGCGCGGTCGAGATGCTCGCGTCGCGCGACGCGTACGCGTCGTACATCGACCGCAGGTTCGGCACGCTGGCCTTCTTGCCCGGATCGACGCGCGCGATGTCGAGCTGCGTGCGGAACGCGGCGGCCGGCCGCACCGACACGTCGACGCGCTGCTGCGCGCCCTTCGCGCCGTAGCGCGCGCCGAACGACAGCGCGCCCGAGCCGAGCGTATCGGTCGCCTTCACGCGGAACAGCGCGACGCCTTCATGCTGCGGCGCGAGCGCGACGTTCTGCGTCGCCGGCCCGATCACCTGCAGCTGCGGGCCGGTCTTCAGCGTGACCGCGACCGGCACCGGCTGGTTGCCGACGCCCGTCAGGTTGTTCGCGACGCCGACGCTGACGTCGGCCTCGTCGCCCGGCGCGAGCGTCGTCGGCACGTTCGGCGACAGCACGAAATCGCCGCGCACCGTCGTCGCGCCTTCGAACGTGCCGACCAGGTCCGGCGACACCGACACGGCCATCACGCGCAGTTTCCCGTTGAAGTAGTCGGGCACCGTGTAGCTCAGGCGCGTGTCGCCGTTCACGTCGACGATCCCCGACCAGTAGACGACCGGCTTGTCGCGCTTGCGCTTGAACGGATTCAGCTGGCGGCCGATCGCGTCGTCGGCGTCGCCGCCGGGCGCGGCCATCGCCATCAGCTTCTCGAAGTCCGGCAGGATCAGGTCGAGGATCTGCGACGTGCCGACTTCGAGCATCCGCTTGCGGAAGAAGAACTTCAGCGGATCGCCGAGCTTGTAGCGCGCGACCTGCAGGATGCCCTCATCGACCGCGAACACGACGACCTTCGCGGGCTTCGCCGAATGCACGGTGAAGTTGACGGTGTCGCCCGGCTTCACGAGCGCCGGCGCATCGACGCTCACCGCGTTGCGGCGCGCATCGAGGTTCACCGAGAACGGCACGACGCCGTAGCTCAGCGGGCTCATGAAGATCTCGTCCGACGACGGATCGCGGATGTACTGCACGTTGATGTAGCCGTTGCCTTCGAAACCGGCCGGCACCGTGATGTGCTGGATCGAGCTCGTCGTATCGGCATGGAACCATGCGTGCGCATACACCTTGTCGCGCTCGATCGTGATCAGGCCGCTGCCCGCGTAAGGCGCGCGGATCGCGATTTCCACCTGCTCGCCCGGCTTGAAGTCGTGCTTCGCAAGGCTCACCTGCAGCTCGGCGTTGCGGTCGAGCGAGCGCGTGACGTTCGCGGCGCCCGTGACCGAATACTCGATCCGGTTCACCGCGGTGCCGTCCGCGCGGCGGATCACGAGCGCGTAGCTGCCCGGCTTGTCGGTGCGCAGCGCGAAGTCGAGCCCGGCCGCCGGAATCGACAGCGGCTTCTCGTCGACCGGCACTTCCTTCAGCCGCGAATCGTATTTGTACGCGCCGGAGTCCTGCTTGGTCAGCACCGACACATAGCGTTCCTCGACGAGCTGCGCGCGCAGGTCCTTCACGTCGATCGCCTTCGCGCCCGGGTCGATCGCGACGAGCCGCACCGTGCGCGGGCTGGCGCGCTTCACGTAGCCGAGGTCGTCGACCGACTTGTAGCCGACCAGCCAGTCGTTGTTCGACACGAGCGTCTGCGCGTTCGCGGCGACGTTGCGACCGCCTTCCGCTTCGTACGCCTTCGCCTGGAAGTACAGCTGGTAGGTCGCGTCCGCGTACTTGTCGAGATCGAGGTCGAATTCGGCGTGGCCCTTGTCGTCGGTCGTGCCGTCCTGCAGCGTCGTCGTGTAGCCCTCCTTCGCGCGCCGGGCATCGAAGAAGTGATAACCCTGCCAGCTGCGGAACGACGGCCACACGGGACGCAGCGTCAGCGTCGCCGCGACGCGGCGTTTCTCGGCCGGCGTGCCGAACAGGTTCTGCGCATCGACGATGCCCTTCAGCCCCTTCGGCTTCACCCACCCTTCGACGACCTGCTGCGACAGCTTCGCGTCGACCTTCATCCGGTCGGGCAGGAACTCCTTCACCTGCACGGTCGTGCTGCCGATCGGCTCGGCGCCCGGCTGGCCGTCCTTCACGATATACAGGTTGACCGTCCACGTGCCGGTCGGCGCCGTTTCGGCCGTCGTATAGGAGAGCTCGGTGAAGCCCGTCGCGTCGACAGTCACCGGCTTGCGCTCGACGGTGATGCCGCGCGGGTCGACGATCTCCGCCTGCAGCGGCACGCCGGCCGGGCTGCGCGCCCAGCTGGCCGCGCGCACGATCAGGCCGATATGGAACGGATCGCCCGGCCGGTACAGGCCGCGATCCGAGAACAGATACGCGGACAGCTGCCCCTGGCCCGTCGCATTGCGCTCGCCGTCGACGTCGAAGCGCGAGAAGTCGAGCTGGCGGTCGCGGCCGGCCACCGGCAGGAACGACAGGTCGGTGTCCTTCTTCACGACGTACAGCTGCGGACGCTTCTCGCGGTCGAGCCCCTTGAACGCGGGGAAATGCACGACGCCGTCGGCGCTGGTCGTCTGCGTGAACAGCGCCTGGCCGTTCACCGCGAGCACCGACACCGTTGCGCCCGCAACCGGCTTGCCGGTGCGAATCGACTGGATGAACACGTCCTGACTGCCATCCAGTGCCTTCTTGACCAGCATCCCGAGATCGGTCACGACGATCAGGCGCGTGTCGCCGAGTGCGTTGTCGCTGTCGTCGCCGTTGTCGCTGCTGTCGCTCGAATCGGCGTTGTCGGACGAATCCTGGCTGCCGTCGCCGGACGATGCATCGCCATCCTTCGCATCGTCGGCTTTCTTCTTCTCGGCCGCCGGATCGTACTTCGACAGGTGCAGCAGGAACACGCCGCGCTTGCCGCCCTTCAGGTACTGGCCGAGATCGATGCCTTCGTAATGCGCACGGCCGGGCTCGCCGGCCGGGAACGCGCGCGTCTGCACGAAGCGCTCGACGATGTGGTCCTCGCTGAACGAATAGGACAGCTCGGGTCGCGCGTACGTGCCGTTGTTGAAGCTCACGAGATGCTGGATCTGGTCGGGCAGCACGCGGCCGATCTCGACCTTCATCCCCGGCAGGTTGCGCGACACGACCGACAGCCGCTTGCTGCCGCTCATCGACAGCAGCGAGCCATCGGCCATGAAGCGCAGCAGCTTCGGATAGTCGGGCACCGTGAATGCGCTCGTCACGGGCTTGCCGAGCAGGTAGCCACCGGCCGATTTCAGGTCGCCCTCGAACCGGACGACGACGCGGTCGCCCGGCGTCGCGTGGTACTTGAAACTCTGCAGCGTCGCGAAATCGTTCTCGGTGGGCACCGCTTCGAGCGGCAGCGGCTTCGACTGCTTCAGCACCGCATCGCTGATGTCGGCCACGTTCCATTCGTACGGCGGGTCGTCGTCCGACTGGTCGACACCGAGCTTGCGCTTCGGCAGCACCCACGCCTTCGCGCGTGCGGCGAGATCGGCACTACGCACGCCGTCGGACGTTTCGGCGACGAGCACCTGCTCGGGTTCGTAGCGCTCGTTGTCGACGAGCGTTGGCGCGACGTTGCCGATCGACAAACTGTAGAGCCCCGGCACGCCGACCGATGCATGCAGCACGTCCGGCGTGCCGTTGCCGCCGCGCGCGCTCTTCACGCCCTTGTCGACGTCGAGCCGCACCGACAGCGGAGCGCGTGGGATCTCGAGCGGCTGCGAGTAGACCCACGCGCTCGTCTTCATCTTGTCGTAGTTGACCGTGTAGCGCAGCGGCGACGTGGCCTTGCCGTCACGGCCGACCAGCACGAGGCCGATGCGCTTCTCGAATTCGGCCGGGTCGACCGGGTAGTTGAAACGCAACTGCAGCAGCGCCTGCTTCTCCGTTGGATTGTCGGGGTTCTGGTAGAACTCGTTGTTGCCGAACATTGCGGCGAACGCCGGCAGGTCGAACGCGAAACGATCGTCGTGCATCGTCACCTGCGGCGCGAACACGCGATGCACGGCGAAGCGCACCTCGAAGTGCGCGCCGACCGGCCAGTCGGCTGCCGGCGTGAAACGCAGCGTCTTGTCGTCGGCCCACTCCCACGCACCCTTCAGCGCGGGCGTCATCTCGATGCCGTCGCCGGCCGGCTTGCCGACCTGCTCGATCGGCGCGGCAGATTGCGAGAACGCCACTTCCAGCGGATGCACGGTGATCTTCGGCTTGTCGGCATCGTCGACCTCGTAGGTCGTGATCGCCGGCACCTTCACGGTGAAGCCGACGGTTTCGGGCTCGGGCGGCTTCGGGCGATGTTTGAACCAGTAGCCGCCGTAACCGAGCGCGGCCGCGAGCAGCACGAGGCCGCCGGCATGCCACGGGCGGCGGCGCACGGCCGCGGCGGTGACGCCCATCCATGCGGGCGCCGTCCACGACACGTCGCCGACCAGCGGCCGCAACGCACAGCCGAGCAGCCACCAGACGAAGCCCGCCACGCGAATCGGCAGGAGCAGCAGGAGCAGCAGGAAGCGCAGCAAATCCATTTTGTTATTTCCTTGTCAAGGACATGCTGCCCCAGCGGCAACCTTCCCCGAATCGTTATGGGTCTGTGACGGCGCGGCCCGGTTGCGCCGTGAATACTTGGTATGTTCGACCGGATGCTGGGCGCCATTATCGATCAGACCCGAAACGATGGAAACAGCGGTGTGCCGGCGCGCAACGCCGGCCGACGACCGGCCGGTCGGGCGAATTTCCACGGGTTCCCGGGTCCACCGCCCGATCTCTGCACATGGCGGCGCCGCGTTCGCTAGAATGCCCGGCTCGGCAGGATCGAATCGAATTGACGTCCCCCTCTCCCTAAAGGGAGAGGATTCCCACACCTGGCGATGCACGTCCGCATCGGAGAATGTTCAGCGCAGCGTTGGTATCTCGATCATGCTCGACACCACAGTCACTGCAGGCCCACTCTCTTATTCTCAGTCCCGCAATACCTTTCGGCCGCGCCGTGCTGTCTTGCGACCCGCACGCCGAACAGGACTGGGTAGAACCGCTTTCGTCGACTTCCTCGAACGTGGCCCCGTGCGCCATCGCCTTGTAACGGAGCTTGTTTCGGAAGGACGACCAGGATGCGTCGTAGACGCTCTTCGCCATCCTGGTTCTGGCGAGTTTTGCGGCCGACACGTTGCCAACCGCGATGTAATCGAAGCGCCGCACCAGATCGAGCGCGAGCTTGTGCTGGAAATCGGCACGGGCATTCGCGACCTTGGCATGCAGCTTCGCGATATGCCGCTTGTGCTTTCGCGCCCGTTGCGCTTTCGCCAGCTTCTCGGCCGCTCGTCGACCGAACTGGTCATTGGGCAGCTTCTCTCCGGTCGAAAGTGTGGCGAAGTCTTTCAGGCCGAGATCGATGCCCACACCGGAACGAACCGGGCGGGCCTGCACATCGGGCATCTCGATCACGATATTGAGAAACCAGTTGCCGCGTGCATCCTGCGCAAAGTTGGTCCCGTCCTTGATCTTGCCTTCGGGAAGCGGTCGGCTGTTGAACACGCGAAAGGTGTTGCCGGCGAAACGGAACGCATCGCCTTCGCGCTTCAGGTCGCGGCCCTTCAGCGGCACCCAGCCCAGCGATTTCCTGCCGCGATAGCGCAGGTAGGGCCGACGGTGCTGACTGCGCGACTTCGCATATTGCTCGCACGTCGCGTTAATCGTGCCGGAGTGGATGTCGAGTTCCTTGCTGCTACCGGTCGTCAGCACGTTCAGGTCGAAACCCGTCGGCCACTTCTTGCTCCACTTGAGCGCATGCTTCTGCGTGTCGTTGCAGAAGTTCCAGACGTAGTTTACCGCGCGGCTCTGCTTGTTAAGCAGTCCGTTGAGCGACTTCACGCGGTAGCGATAGACAAGGATCATGCCGGCCATTTTAACGGTGGAATGCCGCTGGCAAACAGCAGCGCTCCTTTCCTCCCCGCCCTGAAGGACGGGGAGGAAAGGAGCAACTGATGAAAGGAAACCGCTTGAAACTCCCGTTCGAATGGCAGATCGGGCTGCGCTACGCGCGCGGCGGCCGGCGCTCGGCCGGCGACGGCTTCGTGTCGTTCATCGCCGGCGCCGCGATGGCCGGCATCGCGCTCGGCGTGGCCGCGCTGATCGTCGTGCTGTCGGTGATGAACGGCTTTCGCACCGAGGTGCGCGACCGGATGCTGTCGGTGCTCGCGCACGTGGAAATCTTCTCGCCGTCCGGCGCGATGCCCGACTGGCGGCTGACCGCGCACGAATCGTTACAGAATGCGGCGGTGCGTGCCGTGGCACCCTATGTCGACGCACAGGCGCTGCTGACGAACGCGGGCAACGTGACGGGCGTCGCACTGCGCGGCATCGATCCCGTGCTCGAGCCGCGCGTGTCCGAGATCGCGCGCAAGCTGAAGACCGGCCGCCTCGACGCGCTGGTACCGGGCGAGATGGGCATCGTGCTCGGCGCCGCGCTTGCGGACGCGCTGCACGTGAAGATCGGCGACCGCATCACGTTTTTCGCACCCGGCAACACCGCGCGCCTGGGCGACGCGCTGCCGCGGTTCCGCCAGTTCAACGTGGTCGGCACGTTTGAGTCGGGCCACTACCAGTACGACAGCGCGCTCGCGTACGTCCACATCCGCGATGCGCAGAAGCTGTCCAACGTGCCCGCGCCGACCGGCATCCGGCTGCGCCTCGACGACCTGCAGCACGCGCCGGAGATCGCGCTGGCGCTGTCGCGCACGCTGTCCGGCAATCTGTACATCCGCGACTGGACGCGGCAGAACCGCACGTGGTTCGAAGCCGAGCGGCTGCAGAAACGGATGCTGTCGCTGATCCTGATGCTGATCGTCGCGGTCGCCGCGTTCAACCTCGTGTCGTCGCTCGTGATGACGGTCACGCAGAAGCAGGGCGACATCGCGATCCTGCGCACGCTCGGCGCGCCGCCGCGGTCGATCATGAAGATCTTCGCGATCCAGGGGATGACGATCGGCCTCGCCGGCACGCTTGCGGGCGTCGCCTTCGGCTGCGCGATCGCGGTGAGCATCCCGTGGGTGCTGCCAGCGATCGAGCAGTTGCTCGGCATCCGCTTCCTGACGCCGTCCGTGTACTTCCTCAGCTCGCTGCCGTCGAAGCTCGCGGCGGCCGACGTGATCGAGATCGCCGCGGCCGCATTCCTGATGTCGTGCGTCGCGACGCTATACCCGAGCTGGCGGGCCGCCCGAGTGCGGCCGGCCGACGCGTTGCGCGACGAATAGGCCGCGCGTCACGCGGTCTCGTGGAAACCGACGCTGCTGCCGCCGTCCGGCGTGTAGTCGGCGAGCACGTCGAGGCCGACGTCGACGAGTTCGGCACGCATGCCGGCCGTCCTGTGGCCCGACCGGTCTACCAGGATCGCCGTGCCCGACGACAACTGGCGCGCGGTATTCAGCAACGCAAGCGTGCCGCGCGCGGTGCCGGCCGCTTGCCCGACCGTCAGCGGCGTGCCGTCCTGCGCGACGAGGTGTTCGCCGGACGCCAGCGGCTGGTTGCGCGCGACGGACGCATTGAGCAGGCTCATGAAATGAAAACGCGCATCGGCGTTCCGGCCGGCCGCCGCGCGGTCGCTGTCGGTGAACGTGTCGCCGCGCACGGCCGCGCCCTGCGCGGCAAGGTCGACCGCCTGCTCGTGGAACGCGTTCGTCGCGCGCACGAGGCCGGCGTTCGCGTTCAGCGTCGACTCGAGCCACGCGCGATCGGTTTCCGACAGGCTCGTCGATTCGACCTTGATCTGGCCGTTGTCGGTCGTGAAGTCGAATTGCGCATCGGCCAGATCCGGGCGCTTCGCGATGATGTCCTGCATGCTCGCCGCGAGCGGGTCAGTCACGCCGCGCAGCTTCATCGTCAGGTCGCCGACCATCGACAACTGTTTCGTCAGCGCCGCCTGCAGCGCTTCCGGATCCACCGCCCGGACGGTGAGCGGCTGGCCTGGCGGGTTACCGGCCGCCGCCGTATCCGTCTCCTGGCGCCCGTCGAGCGCCGCCTGCGCCATCTGCGCGAGCGACAAGCCGCCCGCCGCCGTGACCGAAATCGTCATTGCCCTCTCTCCTTTCAGACTGTTTTTCCCTGTTTACGGATGGATTCCACATAAGTTGAGACGGCATGTCGCCCGCGAGTCGAAACTTTGTTTGATTAAAGCTAAAAAAGTTTGACACGAAGATTTCACTGGGATAACTTTTGCGCAAGCTTCCGGAAAGCAATCCGGCCAGCCGTGCCGACTCGCGTCGCGCCTTCCTGCCGTTGCAGCACCGCCGTTCGCAACATTCCCGCCTCATCGCATCGTGCCGTTCCGTTTCATCCGAAACCTGAAGGAAGCTCGGGCATGCCCGCATTTGATTCGCACTCCTTCATTCATTCCGCGCCGCCGATGCGCTGACGCTTTCCGTTCGGGGCGAGACGCCCGTGCGTCCCGCCCGCCGCTTTTGATGGTGCAGTTCCGCTTCATCCGACGCAGTACCCGGCCAGGCCGCAGGGGGCGTATCGCGAGCCGTGCCGGTTCCAGACAATCACAAGAGACGAGGTCGATTCAATGAACATTCATCGAACCGGATTCCGGCGCGCGTGGCTTCCCGCGCTCGTGGCCGCCACGACGCTCGCCGCGTGCGGCGGCGACGACGGCGGCAGCGTGGCGGGTGTATCCGCACTCGCGCAGGGCCAGCAGGAGGGGGCCGCCGCAGCGGCCGATTCACAGTCGCTCGCGTCGCACGTGTCGCCGTCCGGCGTCCCGTACGCGAATCCGGCCAGCAACGGGCGCTACAAGCCGGTGATCAGCAACGGCCAGGTGCAGCCGTCGCTGTCGGGCGGCACGATCGAGGAGAACGCGTGGGTCGACACGCCGGTCGATTCCGACGGCGACGGCACGCGCGACCGCATCCACGTGCGCATCGTGCGGCCGTCCGAAACGGCGAACGGCGCGCGCACGCCCGTCATCGTGCTCGCGAGCCCGTATTACGCCGGGCTCGCCGACAGCCCCAATCACGACGTCGACGTCGAACTCGACGGCACGCCGCATCCGGCCGCGGCCGCTGGCGCGCCGGCATCGGCGTCCACGCGTATCCTGGCCGCCGCGCCGCAGTCGCGGATGCTGCAGCAGGTCGAGGCGGCCGCCGCCGGCCGCTCGTGGATCGAAGGCTACTTCGTGCCGCGCGGCTTCACGATCGTCTATGCGGATTCACTCGGCACCGCCGGCTCGGACGGCTGCCCGACGATCCTGACACGCGACGAATCGGTCGCGATGGCGTCGGTGATCCGCTGGCTCGGCCGCGACGCGACCGCGAAGGACGCGAACGGCAAGACGGTCGTCGCGAACTGGTCGACCGGCCACGTCGGCATGTACGGCGTGTCGTACGACGGCACGCTGCCGAAGATGGTCGCGAGCCTGCGCACGCGCGGGCTCGACGCGATCGTGCCGATCGCCGGGCTGTCGAACATGTACGGCTACTACCGCTCGGGCGGCCTCGTGCGCGCGCCGGAAGGCTATCAGGGCGAGGATGTCGACGTATACATCAAGGCGCTGCTGACGAACGCGCATCCGGAGCGCTGCACGCACCTGATCGACGAGGCGCTGCAGCAGGAAGACCGCAAGACCGGCGACTATTCGCCGTTCTGGGCCGCGCGCGACATCCCGACGGGATTCGCGGTCGCACCGGCGCTCGTCGCGCAGGGGCTGACCGACGACAACGTGCGCGTCGACCAGTCGACGTCGTGGTATCTCGCGATGCGGCGCCAGGGCGTGCCGACGCAGCTGTGGCTGCATCGCCTGAAGCACACCGATCCGACCCGCGTGCCGGGGATGGCCGACGCATGGACGGCCGAGGTGAACCGCTGGTTCACGCGCTACCTGATCGGCTATCAAAACGACGTCGAACGCGATCCGCGCGCGGTGATCGCGCAGGCGGACGGCACGCTGCTGAAGGAAGCCGACTGGGCCGCACGCCGTGCGACGCCGGTCACGTACTTCGCGGGCGGCGACGGCGCCAGCACCGGCACGCTGCTGCGGCTGCCAAGCGGCGGCCCGCTCACGCGCTTCACCGACGATGCGCGCATTCCCGCGCTCACGCTGGCGAACACGCCGACCGGCGAAAACCGCAGCCGCTTCGAAACCGCGCCGCTGACGGCCGCGGCTCGCCTGTCCGGCGCCGCAACCGCACGCGTCAGGCTGACCTTCACCGGCGTCGCCAACGTCACGGCGCTGCTGGTCGATCGCGCACCGGACGGCACGGCCACGATCGTCACGCGCGCCTGGACCGACCCGCGCAACCGGCTTTCCGAGTGGCTGTCGGAGCCGGTGCTGCCCGGCCTGCCGTACGACCTGAAGCTGACGTTCATGCCGCGCGACTACAAGCTGGAAGCCGGCCACCGGCTCGGGCTCGTCGTCCTCTCCAGCGATTACGAGGCGACGCTGCGGCCGACGCCCGGCACGGGCCTGACGCTCGATCCGGCCGGCACGTCGGTGACGGTGCCGCTGGCGGCCTCCTGACCGGCGGCGGTGCGCGGCACCGCCTTGAAACGATCCGGGATGCCGGCACACCCGCATCCCGGATTGCTTCGATCGTCCGGTTCGATTTTCTGTTTCCACAAAAAGCCACCCACCGGAATAATCATTCCGCACTTTATGAATCAAGCGACTCATTGAATCAAAAAACGAAACAAATTCGGTCGCTTGACATCGAATCCCGATCAACTAGATTTAAAAATCGATAATCCCGACATTTGTAACTGGTCGCCCCGGGGGATTCCCTCCGCCTGCATACTGCTTACCGTTTCGAGCCCGACCCGCGATTGCCGGAGTCGCGGCCCATGGCGATCGTTTGTTCTTTTTTAATGGGGTGCCGCTGATTTCCCGTCTCGAGCGAAGAAAGGGGATGCCGTCAGTTTCGATCATGCAACCGCAATTCAGCAACAACCGCGCTCGCCGGCCAAGGAAGTCCCGCTACCCCGTGCATGACGTCGTACGCCCGCCTCGGAGAATGGCAATGAACAATATTGGCACTGATGCCGCCGTCGGATCGGGATCGCCATTGAATAGCCGGGCCGGCAAGCCATTCGCGTCGATTCGAGGCCGGGAACGAAACGACTACGAGTCGCGGGTCGCACAGGCTTACCAGGACGATCCGGAAAGCTGGCGCAACGTGATCGGCGATCGCCTTTGGTTCCAGTTCGGTGTCTATGACCATACTCGATCGCAGGAGCCGATCGACCTCGACGAATCCGGCCGCAGATATTTCGAGCTGCAACTCAAGCTCGCCGGCCTGGATACGCCCGGCCGCCAACCAGTCGACCGGATACTCGATATCGGGTGCGGCTGGGGAACGGTACTGCGGGATCTGTCCGAGCGGTTTCCCGATTGCCATCGCCTGGACGGCATCAACATCAGCGATCGCCAGCTCGAATACTGTGCCGAAGTCAATGCCGCGCGAGCATTATCCGACAGGATCAATCTTTTCCGGTGCAATGCGCTGGATCTCGATTTGCTGCCGGACTTCGCGCAACCCTACGACCTTGCGATCATGCGCGGGGTGATTTCCCACTTTCCCTACGATCTTTTCGAAATCGTGATGGCCAAATTGCGGCAACGGCTGTCCGCGAATGGAACGGTCATCATTTCGGATAACTTGTATAACGTCGACCTCCAGGAATACCGGTCCGATACGCCCGATCATGTCGACAGGCTGGCATGCAAGTATCGCAAGACGCCGGCGTACCTGCGCCAGGTATTCGAGCAGAGCAGCTTCCGCGTCCATGACGTGAGAATCCTGCCGGAGCGGATGGACGCGACACGATGGCTGCTGAGCGTGCAGGACAACATCGAGCGTCATTTCCCGGGTGGCGTCGTCGGCGCGCTGGAAGAACTCCGCGTGATGTGCGAAAGCCTGGCCGTCGCAATCGTGAAGCGCCAGGTTTCGATCTACAGCTTCGTGCTCAAGCGCGATCGATGAAGGTCGCCCTTTCCGGCCGCCAGACCTCAAGCCCGAGAATCCGCCATGAAAGAGATTCCCAACTTCGTTCGCAATCTCCCCGGCCTGCCGAAGCCCGGGGAAAAAATATTCCATCCGGACTTCCATCTGCAGTTGAAGCCCATGTGGCATCCGCACCACGACGAGGCGGAACGCCGAATCGCGCTCACGGACAGCCCGTACATCCTCGCGTACTACGGCAGCCAGAAGGCTGTGGAACATTATCTGGCGCAAAGCATGCCGTCATTCGGCGGCCTGTGCTATCCGCACACCCGGAACGACAGGATCTACGATCTGGAACGGATGATGAGCATCACCACGCTGATCGACGACACCATCACCAACCCCGACATGCTGGACCAGGCGCAAAGGCGCTCGACCTTGCGACAGTATTACTTCGACGCGATCGCCGGTGTCCGCCCGCCGGACAGTGCCCCCATCGCGCAGTTGCTGTACGAGGGACTGCTGCCCGTCAAGGAACAGCTGGCGTCGAGGCCCCGCGTCTGGAAACGACTGGAAGAGTCGCTTCGCACCTTGATCGTCAGGCAGACGGATCCCTTGGCATTGAAGATGGACGAGCTCACGTTCGACGCCTATCTGGAGATGCGGCGCATCGACAATTACGGGGAATGGGCGGCAATCATGACGGAATACGCGATCGACGTCGACATGACCGACCACCTCGTCGCCGACCGGTCGCTAGCGGAAATGAGAACGGCCGCCATCGATTCGATTACGCTGGTCAACGACCCGTATTCATTCCGGAAGGAGATTCATATCGCCGATTCGGTCAATTCCGTCTGGCTGCTGATGTACCGCGACGGCCTGAAACTCCAGGACGCGTTGAACAAGCTGGCAACGCTGGTTGCCGAGAACGAGCGCAATCTGATTGCCGCCCGCGACCGGGTCCTCGCCGGCCCGCTCGGAGAAAACGCGGATGTGCGTGCGTACGTGACGGAACTGGAGCATCTGGCGTCCGGCAATGCCGAATTTCACGCGATCAGCACGCGCTATCACGGCCGGGATTTCAAAGGAAAACGGTTCATTTCAGGCGAGGTGACCATTCGGCCGCTGCCATCCACCGATGAAGTGGCGGCCGCGGATCTGGCGAGCGGCCGCCCCGCGAGCTGATTCGGCCTCGTTTCGCGCCGGCACTCCCGACGCCACCTACACCGGCGTCAACACCGGCTGCCCCGCGAAATGCCGCGCTGCGTTGTCGAGAAACTGCTGCACCGACCGATCGAGCGCCTCGGGCGACCAGCCGCCCATGTGCGGCGTGAGCACGATGTTGTCGAAATCCGTCAGCGCGCGCGGCGGCTCGGGCTCGCCTTCGTACACATCGAGCCCCGCCCCCGCGATACGCCGTTCGCGCAGCGCGTCTGCCAAAGCAGCGGTATCGACAACGCTGCCGCGCGATACGTTGACGAGAAAGCCGCCGGGGCCGAGCGCATCGAGCACGGTGCGATCGATCAGGTGACGCGTGCCCGCGCCGCCCGGCGTCGCGACGATCAGGAAATCGGCCCACTGCGCGAGCGCGTCGACCCGGTCGAAATAGCGGTACGGCACGGGCTTCTCCGAGCGGTTGTGATAACCGATCTCGATGTCGAAGCCGGCCGCGCGACGCGCGCACTTCTCGCCGATCTTGCCGAGCCCGACGATGCCGAGCTTCTTGCCCGATACGTTCGGCGGCATCGACAGTCCGTCGCGCCACACGCCCGCGCGGGTTTTCGCATCGAGCTGCACGACGTTGCGCACCGCCGCGAGCAGCAACGCGAACGCGTGATCGGCGACGCAATCGTCGTTGGTGCCGGCGCCCGTGACGACCGTGACGCCGCGCGCCTTCGCATGCGCGACGTCGATATGCTCGTAGCCGGCGCCGAGCGCGCTGACGAACGTGAGTTGCGGCAGCCGGTCGATCTCGGCGGCGGTGAGCCCCGTGCTGCCGTTGGTCAGCACCGCGCGAATCGTGCTGCCGTGTTCGGCAATCGCGCGTGCACGTTCGTCGGGCGTCGGGGCATGGCGCACGTCGAAAGACGCGGCGATCTCGCGCTGCGCGTCGCCGCGCAATGCGATGAGGACCAGCAACTCGGGCTTCATGTCAGCAAGTGTCCACAGGCAGGAACGAATTTCAGTGTAACAAGCGCGCGTGACGGATGCGGGTTATCCCCACACCGGCTGTGGGCACGCCGCCGCACGCGGTTTGCCAAAGCCGGCTCAGTCAAGTAACTTTCGGCGTACGCCCCCGTCCTGGAGATTGGCCCCGATGAAGCTCGCCCTGCCCGCCCGGATCCTGGGCCTCGCGTTCGCCGCCGCCCTCGTCGCGCCCGGCGCGCACGCCGACACACCTGTCGTGGTGTCGTCGAAGATCGACACCGAAGGCAACCTGCTCGGCAATCTCATCGCGCAGGTGCTGAAGGCCCACGGCATTCCGGTCACCGAAAAGATCGCGCTCGGCACGACACCGATCGTGCGCAAGGCGCTCACGAGCGGCGAGATCGACATCTACCCCGAATACACGGGCAACGCCGCGTTCTTCTTCAACAAGGCCGACGACCCCACGTGGAAGAACGCCGGACAAGGCTACGACACCGCGAAGAAGCTCGACTACGCGGCGAACCATCTCGTGTGGCTCGCGCCGGCGCCCGCGAACAACACCTGGGGCGTCGCACTGCTCGCCCCCGTCGCGCAGTCGCAGCACCTGAAGACCTTCTCCGATTTCGGCAAGTGGGTAACCGGCGGCGGCAAGGTGAAACTCGCGGCATCGGCCGAATTCGTGAACAGCGCGTCCGCGCTGCCGTCGTTCGAGAAGGCGTACGGCTTCAAGCTGAAACCCGAGCAGCTCGTCGTGCTGTCCGGCGGCGACACGGCCGCGACGATCAAGGCCGCCGCGAACCAGACCGACGGCGTAAACGCCGCGATGGTCTACGGCACCGACGGCGGCATCGCATCGAGCGGCCTCGCGGTGCTCGACGACGACAAGCACGTGCAGCCCGTCTACGCGCCGGCGCCGGTGATCCGCGAAGCCGTGCTGAAAGCGCATCCGCAGATCGCCGACTACCTGAAGCCGGTATTCGCGAGCCTCGACCTGAAGACGCTGCAGTCGCTGAACGCCCGCATCCAGATCAACGGCGAGCCGGCCGCCGGCGTCGCGAAAAGCTACCTGAAAGCGAAGGGCTTCGTGAAATGACGGCGCGCGCGGCGGCGTCCGCGCGGCGCGTCACGCTCGACAAGGTCGGCATCCTGATCGGGGTACTGACGATCGTCGCCGTTTTCGGCCTGCCGTTCGCGGTGCTGCGGCCGAACCGGATCGCGGCCGGCGCCGGGCTGTCGGTGTTCGCCGCGCTGCCGCCGATGCAGGGCGCCGCGCTCGCCGCACTGTGGACCGCCGGCGCGCTGTGGGTGATGACGGCGAGCCGTCCCGCGCGGCGGCTCGCGGCCGGCTGCGCGGGGCTCGCCACGCTCGCGTATGCGGTCGGCGCGGCCGCGACGCACATCGTCGCACCCGACGACATGCTCGCGCGCGTCTCCCCCGACGCAGGCGTCTGGCTGCTGCTGTTCGCGTGGTCCGTGCTCATCGCCGACGCGCTCGCACGACTCGCGTTCGGCCCGTGGCGGCGGCTCGTCGCGCTCGTCGTCGCGATAGCAGCGATTTCGGTGCCGCTCGCGAGCGGCTGGTGGGACAGCCTCTCCGTGATGCGCGAATACGCGGTGCGCAGCGACGATTTCTGGCGCGAGGCGATCCGCCACGTGTCGCTCGCGGGCGGCTCGGTCGCCGCCGCGCTCGTCGCGGGCTTGCCGCTCGGTATCGCCTGCGCACGCATCGCGGCGGTGCGGACCGTCGCCATGCCCGTGCTCAATGTCGTGCAGACGATCCCCAGCATCGCGATGTACGGGCTGATGATGGCGCCGCTCGGCCTGCTCGCCGCGCACGTGCCGCTCGCGGCCGCGCTCGGCATCCGCGGGATCGGCATCGCACCGGCCGTGCTCGCGCTGTTCCTGTATTCGCTGCTGCCGATCGCATCGAGCGTCGTGGTCGGGCTCGGGCAGGTGCCGCCGCATGTGACCGAAGCCGCGCGCGCGATGGGCATGACGCGTGCGCAGCGGCTGCTGCGCGTCGATCTCGTGCTCGCGCTGCCGGTGATCCTGAGCGGCCTGCGCATCGTGCTGGTGCAGAACATCGGCCTGACCGCGGTCGCCGCGCTGATCGGCGGCGGCGGGTTCGGCACCTTCATCTTCCAGGGGATCGGGCAATCGGCCGCCGATCTCGTGCTGCTCGGCGCGATCCCGACGATCGCGCTCGCACTGGCGGCCGCCGTCGTGTTCGAAGCCGCGACGTCGCTCGCGAAGGGACGTACCGCATGATCGAGATCGAACGGGCCGGCAAGCGCTTCGGCGACGTGGTCGCCGTCGACGACGTGTCGCTGACGATACAGCGCGGCACCATCACCGCACTCGTCGGCGCCTCGGGCAGCGGCAAGTCGACACTCTTGCGCATGATCAACCGGCTGATCGCGCCGACCAGCGGCACGATCCGCATCGACGGCGTCGATACGGCGACCGTCGCGCCCGAGCAGTTGCGGCGCGGCATCGGCTACGCGATCCAGGGGCACGGGCTGTTCCCGCACTGGAGCGTCGCGCGCAACATCGCGACCGTGCCGCGCCTGCTCGGCTGGGCCGCCGATCGCATCGACGCGCGCGTGAACGAACTGCTCGAACTGTTCCACCTCGCACCGGCCGAGTTCGCAGGCAAACTCCCGCACGAGCTGTCGGGCGGCCAGCAGCAGCGCGTCGGCGTGGCACGCGCCCTTGCGGCCGAACCGGCGATGCTGCTGATGGACGAGCCGTTCGGCGCGCTCGACCCGATCATTCGCGGCAAGGCGCAGGACGACCTGTTCGCGCTGCAGCGCCGCCTCGGCATCACGGTCGTGATCGTCACGCACGATATCGAGGAAGCGCTGAAGCTCGGCGACACGATCACGGTGATGGACGGCGGCAAGCTGCTGCAGGTCGCGACGCCGGCCGAGATTCTCGGCAAGCCGGCGGCCGGCGTCGTCGAGCAGCTCGTCGCGGGCGTCGACCGGCCGCTGCGCCTGCTCGCGCTGACGCCGATCGATACGGTGGCCGAACCCGGCCATGCCGACGGCGAACCGATCGCGGCGACGCGCACGCTGCGCGATGCAGTGTCCGAGCTGCTGTGGCGCGGTGTCGATTCGCTGCCCGTCGACGATACGGCCGACGGCAATCGCCACGCACACGGCCCCCGCCGCATCACGCTCGACGCGATCCGTGCGCACGCGAGGAAGCCTGCATGACGGCGCACGGCAGCGTACGGCCCACGCGTTCGGCACTTCCCGCGTACGTCGCGCGCGCGGCCGCGCTCGCGCTGCTGCTCGTGCTGCTGTTGCGCCCCGCGTGGCTGCAGGGCGTGTTCGCACCGTTCGCGGACAACGGCGCACCGGTCATCTACGATCGCGCGAGCCTGCTCGATCTCACGCTCGCGCATCTCGGCACGGTCGCGCTGTCGAGCCTGATCGGCACGATCGTCGCGGTCGCGGCCGGCATCGCGGTCACGCGGCCGTCCGGCGCGGATTTCCTGCCGCTCGCGCGCAGCGTCGTCGATATCGGTCAGACCTTCCCGCCCGTCGCCGTGCTCGCGCTCGCGGTGCCGGCCGTCGGCTTCGGCTTGAAGCCGGTGTTGATCGCGCTCGTTTTGTACGGGCTCCTGCCGGTTTTCGAAAGCACGATCGCGGGGCTCGAAGACGTGCCGCGCGACGTCGTCGATGCCGCACGTGGAATGGGGATGAGCGGCTGGCAGCAACTGGTGTCGGTCGAGCTGCCGCTCGCGTTCCCGGTGATCGTCAACGGGATCCGGCTCGCGGTCGTGATCAATCTCGGCACCGCGACGATCGGCTCGACGGTCGCCGCGCGCGGGCTCGGCGACGTGATCATCGCGGGCCTGCAGACGTCGAACACCGCGTTCGTGCTGCAAGGCGGCGTGATCGTCGGCTTGCTCGCGGTGCTCGTCAGCGACGCCATCGGCGCGCTTGCGCGGGCGGCGAGCGCGCGGCGCACCTAGCAGCCGCTGCGATATTTTTCGAAGGAGCAACCATGGCTGTTCTCGACACCGGTCCGTTTTTTCATGGCACGAAAGCGGATTTGCGGATCGGCGACTTGCTGACAGCGGGCTTCAGGTCGAATTATCGGGACAGTGTCGTGATGAATCACATTTATTTCACGGCCTTGTCCAAAGGCGCCGGCCTTGCTGCGGAAATGGCCAGGAGCGACGGCAAGCCGCGGGTCTACGTCGTCGAGCCCACCGGCGAATTCGAAAACGACCCGAACGTCACGGACAAGAAATTCCCGGGCAATCCGACGCGATCGTATCGAAGCACACTGCCGTTGAAGATCATCGGCGAACTCGATAGCTGGGAACCCTACGATCCGGAGTTCATCCGGCAACTCAGGATCCGCATCGAAACCGGCATGGGCGAGATCATCAACTAGCGTTCCGTTCGGCCGATCCGCGTTCGAGGCCAGGACTACAGGCGGTACGGGACAAGCGAACCCATGATCCGGACTCCGATGCGTGTCCGCGCAACGATCGGCGCATCGATCGTTGCGAAAGCCACAAACCTACACATCCCTTTCATTCGAGCCGGCGCTCGACCACTCGCCGCGATTGGTCGATATACTATGCGCCTCCCATTTCCCCGCACTCGACCATGCGACGACGGTTCTTCTGGCTGATCGTGCTTTCGCTCGGCATCGCGCAACAGGCATCGGCGCAGCAAGCGCCCGCACTGCCTGCATCCGCGCCCGAAGCGGCCGCATCGGCGCCGCCCGTCGCCTCCGCGCCGCTCGCGGATGCCAACGATCAGCCGAACGAAGCAAACCGCCGTATCACGTCCTACCTGACGAAGAAATTCGGCGTCGCGAAGGAACGCGCCGCGAAGCTCGCCGATATCGTGAGCGTCACTGCGACGAAATATTCGCTGCCGCCGGCACTCGTTTACGCCATTATTTCGATCGAATCGCGCTTCCAGGAAAAGGCGCGCGGCCAGCACGGCGCGACCGGGTTGATGCAGGTCGTGCCGTCTGCGCACCGCGGCATGCTGCGCAACGTGAAGGACCTGACCGAGCCGAATGCGAACGTCGAAGCCGGCTCGCGCATTCTGTCGGGCTACGTGAAGGCGGCCGGCGGCAACGTGCAGGCCGGGTTGAGGAGCTACAGCGGCGGATCCAGTGCGTATGCGGCGAAAGTGATGCAGCGGGTCGATTCGTTCCGGTTCGTGCTCGAACCCGAGGACGATGCGAAAGGCGCGAATACCGCGAGCGATGGGAACAATGCGAAGGCGCACATGGTGCCGGTCAGCGATCCGTCAGCGGCGCCGGCCGCGAACCGCAACGCGAAGTAAGCAATGGGCACCCGCGTTCGCACGGCTCCAGCCCGACGCTGCGCGGCTCGGCTGTTCGCCATTGTCGCGCTGTCGGCCGGCCCTGTATCGGCTTTAGCTGTCGTCGACTGCGAACAGGCAGGGACGACGATGGAAGCCGTGCGACGCTGCGTGCTCGATCAGCAGCAGCAGCAAGTCGACAGCGCGTACCGGTCGCTTGCGCGCAAACTGCGCCCACGCAACCCCGACGCTGCCGCCCAACTCGCGAAATCGCAGACGAGTTGGGCCGCCTTTGCCGGCGATACTTGTGACTACGTGAAGACCGCCAATCCGCAGCAGACGATTCCGAGTGACGCCTGGCTGAGCTGTTGGGTGGATTTCAGTCAGGCACGCGTGCGCATCCTGAAGAAGTGGGAAGCGCAACTGACGCAGCCGAACTGACCGCCGGCCGTGCCATATCGCTCGTCGGCCAGATCGCCAATTGTTCCGATATTTCCGGAATAAAAGCACCAAAGGCCGGCGGCGACCCATTATTCTCATATTTCAGGAACTATAAACGAGTACGGCGGCGCATTCGCGCCGCCGTCCCATGGAGTCGCCGGATCACCTCCCTCGCGCCTTGATCCAGCCCCCTTTGATCAAAGCTGCCCCGCCGCCCCCGTCCACCGCAGGTAATCCCCACGCGTCCAGTCGAGCGACACGCCGACGCGCCTCGTGCCGGGCCGGATCTTCGGCTTGTACACCGACAGCGTCAGCGATTCCAGCGCCGGCCATTCACGGAACGACAGCACCGCGATATCGGCGACGAGCGTTTCGAGCAGCCGCGTATGCGGCTTGTGCGACAGGAACGACGCGACGCGCGCGCAATAGCCGTCGTAGTCGATCCATTCGCCCTGCTCGCTCGGCTCGCATCGATACCCGAGCCGCGCATCGATCACGATCGGCTGCGGCGATTCATGCTCGTGCGCATGAATGCCGATCCGCGCGGGCACCTTCAGTTCGTCGACGAACACGCTCCAGCCGCGCCCGCGCAGGCGCGGCGCGTCGATCGCCACGAACGGTTCGTCGAACGGCTTCATGATGCGAGCGGCGCCGCGGCGTCGAGCATGATGCGCACGAAATAGTCGGCGAAGCTGCGGCGCAGGACGATCTCGAACGTGTCGTCGCCGGTCGGGATCAGCGTGATCGGCGACTTGAAGTAGTGCGACTGCGCACACTGGCCCGGCTTGAACACGCGCGGATGCAGGTCGAGCGGGCAGCCGCGCGCGATCACGTCGCGCACGCGTTCGCCGCTGATCTCGACGACCGTATAGCCGCTGCCGACATCGACGGCCGCCGCATACGAACCCTGCACGGCTTCCGCGAGCTTCGCTTCGAGCACGCCGGCCGGCACGGGCCCGTTCGAGCGCACGAGCCACTCGTCGGGGCCGAGCCACAGCACGTCGTACTCGGCGCCGCGCGCAACCGTGTTCGGCTCCGCGGGCGGCCGGCAGCCGACCACGCGCTCAAACGCGGCGACGAATGCCGGATCGCTCAACTCGCCGCGCACGTTGACGAGATCGAGGAACGGCCGCTCGCGCAGCGCGAACTTCTTCGATGCGCGCGCCTGGTGCGGCTTCAGCACGTCGGCCGCGCCGACGAACGGCGATTCAAGCGTCACGCCGCCCGCACCCGCCACCTGCGTCTGGTTTCTCGTTTCATTCCACATGCTGGCGCACCCCTTCGGTATCGTAGAAAACCGGGCTCGAGATCTTCGCGGTGATGCGCTTGCCGTTGGCCAGCGGAATCACGACGCTCTCGCCCATCTTGTTCAGGCCGCCCTTCACCACCGCGAGCGCGATCGAGCGCTTCAGGATCGGGCTGTAGTAGCTCGATGTCACGTGGCCGATCATCGGCGTCGGATCGACCGCCGACACCTGCGTGTCCTTGGCGATGATCTGCGCGCCTTCCGGCAGCACGAACTGTTCGTCTTCGGTCAGGAGGCCGACGAACTGCTTGCGGCCCTCCTTCGCCGTGTCCGACCGCGCGAGCGAGCGCTTGCCGAGGAAGTCCTTCGACTTCGCGACGACGCCGCCCATCCCGAGGTCGTACGGCGTGATCGAGCCGTCGGTATCCTGACCGACGATGATGTAGCCCTTCTCCGCGCGCAGCACGTGCATCGTCTCTGTGCCGTACGGCGTGATGTCGAACTCGGCGCCGGCCGCCATCAGCGCTTCCCACACCGCGCGGCCCGCGTTCGCCGGCACGTTCACTTCATAGGCCAGCTCGCCCGAGAAGCTGATCCGCATCACGCGCGCCTTCGCACCCGCGACGGTGCCGTTCCGGTAGCTCATGAACGGGAACGCTTCGTTGCCGAAGTCGATGTCCTGGCACACCTTCTGCACGACCTTGCGGCTCTTCGGGCCGACCACCGCGAACGTCGCCCAGTGATCGGTGACCGACGCGAGCCGCACCTTCATGTCGGGCCATTCGGTCTGCAGCCAGCGTTCGAGCCACGTGAGCACGCGCGCCGCGCCGCCCGTCGTGGTCGTCATCATGAAATGCTGGTCGGCGAGGCGCACGGTCACGCCGTCGTCGAACACCATCCCGTTTTCGTCGAGCATCAGCCCGTAGCGGCACTTGCCCACTTCGAGCTTGTTCCACGGGTTCGTGTACATCCAGTTCAGCAGCTTCACCGCATCGGGGCCCTGGATGTCGATCTTGCCGAGCGTCGACGCGTCGAGGATGCCGACGCTGTTGCGTACCGCGAGGCATTCGCGCTTCACGGCCGCATGGAGATCCTCGCCGTTCTTCGGGAAGTACCACGGCCGCTTCCAGTTGCCGACGTCCTCGAACAGCGCGCCGTGCTCGACGTGCCATTCGTGCACGCAGGTCTTGCGGATCGGGTCGAGGAAATCGCCCGTCTCGCGGCCCGCGAACGTACCGAACGACACGGGCGTGTAGTTCGGGCGGAACGTCGTCGTGCCCGTTTCCGGAATCGTCTTGCCGAGCGCGCCCGCGAGGATCGCCATCCCGTTGATGTTGCCGAGCTTGCCCTGGTCGGTGCCGAAGCCCATCGCCGTGTAGCGCTTCACGTGCTCGACCGACTCGAAGCCTTCGCGCGCCGCGAGCAGGATGTCGGCGGCCGCCACGTCGTTCTGGAAGTCGACGAACTGCTTCGGTCCGCGTGCGGCTGCCTCGCGGCTGCCGACGAGCCACAACGGCTGCAGTGCGCCTTCGACGGTTTCGGCGACCTGCGGCGCGACCGGGCGCTGCGCGGCCGTGAAGCCCGCGGCCTTCGCGGCTTCCGCGCCGGCATCGACCGCGAGCCGCAGCGCGCGCGCCAGGCCGAACTCGCCGGCCGCCGCGCCGACGCTCGCTTCCGCCTGCACTGGCTTGCCCGGCAGGAAGCATGCCTTCTCGTCGTTCCAGCACGCCTTGCCGCCCGACTGCGCGAACAGGTGCAGGACGGGGCTGAAGCCGCCCGACATCGCGACGAGGTCGCACGGCAGCGTCTGCAGCTTGCCGCCCACCTGGCCGTTCGTGTTCGACGCGACGTCGACCGACGATACGCGCCACTTGCCCGAAGCGGCCGTGACGACCGCACCGCTCATCACCGTCACGCCCTGCCGCTTCGCGGCGGCCGGCAGCGCGCCGTTCGACGACGCGCGCGAATCGACGACCGTCACCTTCGCGCCGCATGCCTTCAGGTCGAGTGCGGTCTGGTACGCGCGGTCGTTGTTCGTGAACACGACTGCATTGCGGCCCGGCAGCACGCCGAAGCGATGCACGTAGGTGGAGACTGCGCCGGCCAGCATCACGCCCGGCAGGTCGTTGTTGCCGAACACGATCGGACGCTCGTGCGCGCCGGTCGCGAGGATCACGCGCTTCGCACGGACCTTCCACAGCAGCTCGCGCGTGCCCTTGCGCATCGATACCGGCAGGTGATCGGTCAGGCGCTGCGTGACCGTCACGAGGTTGTGGTCCTGGTAGCCGAACGCGGTGCTGCGCGACAGGATCGTCACGTCGGGCAGCTTGCGCAGCTCGGCCTCGATCTTCTCGACCCACTGCAGCGCGGGCTTCGCGTCGATCTCCGCGCGGCACGACAGCAGGCTGCCGCCGAGTTCGCGCTGGTCGTCGACGAGGATCACGCGGGCACCGGCGGTCGCTGCCGCATGCGCGGCGGCGAGGCCCGACGGGCCACCGCCGACCACGAGCACGTCGCAGTGCGCGTAGCACTTGTCGTAGCGATCGGCGTCGAGCACGTCAGGTGCCTTGCCGAGGCCGGCCGCTTCGCGAATCTTCTCTTCGTACTTCGGCCACATGTTGCGCGGCCACATGAACGTCTTGTAGTAGAACCCGGCCGGCATGAAGCGCGAGAACTTCTGGTTGATCGCGTACTTGTCGTTCTCGAGCGTCGGCTCGGCGTTCACGCTCGTCGCGACGAGCCCCTGGTACAGCTCGATCTCGGTCGCGCGTGCGTTCGGCACCGTGTACGGGCCCGATTCGAGTTGCACGACGGCATTCGGTTCGGCCACATCCGCCGTCACGATCCCGCGCGGACGGTGGTACTTGAAGCTGCGCGCGACGAAGTGCACGCCGTTCGCGAGCAGCGCGGACGCGAGCGTGTCGCCCTGGAAGCCCTGATACGTGCGGCCGTTGAACGTGAACGTCAACGGAATCGCGCGATTGATGCGGCCACCGGTGCCGAGGCGGTCTTTCTGGCTCATTTGCTCGTACCCTCTTCGTGTGCATTGCCGGCAGCCGCGCTACCGAACTTTTCGTAGCCCTTGATATCGTAGGTCACCGTGTCGCGCGTGACCTTGAACCAGCGGCGGCAACCCTGCGTGTGCAGCCATTGCTCCTTGTGCAGCCCGCGCTTGTTCTCGCGCATGAACACGTACTCGCCCCATTCACGGTCGGTCATGTTCTCGTTGTTGACGGGGCGCACGATGTCGGCTTCACCGCCGCACGAGAACTCGGATTCGGCGCGCGGCCCGCACCACGGACATTCGATCAGCAACATGTTTCTTTCTCCTTCAGTGCGGTTAGTGCGCGACGGCGGCAGCGCCGTGCTCGTCGATCAGGTGGCCCGTGTAGAAGCGGTCGAGCGCGAACGGCGCGTTCAGCGGATGTGGTTCGTCACGCGCGATCGTGTGCGCGAACACCCAGCCCGAGCCGGGCGTCGCCTTGAAGCCGCCGGTACCCCAGCCGCAGTTGAAATAGAGGCCCTTCACGTCGGTCTTGGTGATGATCGGGCAGGCGTCCGGCGACACGTCGACGATGCCGCCCCACTGGCGGTTCATCCGCACGCGCGAGAACACCGGGAACATCTCGACGATCGCCTGCAGCGTGCTTTCGATGATGTGGAAGCTGCCGCGCTGGCCGAAGCCCGTGTACTGGTCGATGCCCGCGCCGATCACGAGGTCGCCCTTGTCGGACTGGCTGATGTACGCGTGCACCGCGTTCGACATGATCACCGAGTTGACGACCGGCTTGATCGGCTCGGACACCAGCGCCTGCAGCGGGTGGCTTTCGATCGGCAAGCGCACGCCGGCCATGTCGGCGAGCGTCGTCGTGTTGCCAGCCGCGACCACCGCGACCTTCTTCGCCTTGATGAAGCCCTTCACCGTATCGACGCCGACCACCGCGCCGCCTTCACGACGGATGCCCGTCACCTGGCAGTTCTGGATGATGTCGACGCCGGCGCGGTCCGCGCCGCGCGCGAAGCCCCACGCCACCGCGTCGTGACGGGCGACGCCCGCGCGGCGCTGGATCGACGCGCCGAGCACCGGATAGCGGCTGTTCAGGTTGATCGTCGGCTCGATTTCCTTGATCTGCGCGGGCGTCAGGAATTCGGCGTCGACGCCGTTCAACCGGTTCGCGTTCACGCGGCGCTCGGTGTCGCGCACGTCCTGCAGCGTATGGGCCAGGTTCATCACGCCGCGCTGGCTGAACATCACGTTGTAGTTCAGGTCCTGCGACAGCCCTTCCCACAGCTTCATCGCCTTCTCGTACAGCGCGGCCGATTCGTCCCACAGATAGTTCGAGCGCACGATCGTCGTGTTGCGCGCGGTGTTGCCGCCGCCGATCCAGCCCTTCTCGAGGATCGCGACGTTCGTGATGCCGTGTTCCTTCGCGAGGTAGTACGCGGTCGCGAGGCCGTGGCCGCCGCCGCCGACGATCACGACGTCGTATTCCTTCTTCGGCTCCGGGCTCTTCCACTGCTTTTCCCAGTTCTCGTGATACGAGAGACCGTTGCGGAACAGGCTGAATATCGAGTAGCGGCTCATGTTGTGGTCCTTCGTTAGCATTCGATGACGTTCACGGCGAGACCGCCGCGCGACGTTTCCTTGTATTTCGTCTTCATGTCGGCGCCGGTTTCGCGCATCGTCTTGATCACGGAATCGAGCGACACGTAGTGCTGGCCGTTGCCCTTGAGCGCCATGCGCGACGCGTTCAGCGCCTTGATCGCGCCCATCGCGTTGCGCTCGATGCACGGGATCTGCACGAGCCCGCCGACCGGGTCGCAGGTCATCCCGAGGTTGTGCTCCATGCCGATCTCGGCCGCGTTTTCCACCTGGTCGGGCGTGCCGCCCATCACGGCGGCGAGCGCGGCGGCGGCCATCGAACACGCGACGCCCACTTCGCCCTGGCAACCGACTTCCGCGCCGGAGATCGACGCCGTTTCCTTGTAGATGATCCCGATCGCCGCGGCCGTCAGCAGGAATTCGACGATGCCGGCCTCGTTCGAGCCCGGCACGAACTTCACGTAGTAGTGCAGCACCGCGGGAATCACGCCGGCCGCGCCGTTGGTCGGCGCGGTGACCACGCGGCCGCCGGCCGCGTTCTCTTCGTTCACGGCCATCGCATACAGGTTGACCCAGTCGAGCATCGACAGCGGGTCGCGCAGCGATTCTTCCGAACGGGCGCGCAGGTGGCGATTCATTTCGGCCGCGCGGCGCTTCACGCGCATCGGGCCCGGCAGGTCGCCCTCGACCTTGCAGCCGCGCTCGACGCAGGCGGCCATCGTGCGCCAGATCGCGAGCAGCCCGGCGCGCACTTCGTCGGCGGCGCGCAGCGCGCATTCGTTGCGCATCATCAGTTCGGCGATCGACAGCCCGTGCTCGCGGCACTGGCGCATCAGGTCGTCGCCGGTGCGGAACGGGTACGGCACCTCGACCGCCGCGCGCACGCCGTTCACGCGATCGCCGTCGCGATTCACGACGAAGCCGCCGCCGACCGAGTAATACTCTTTCTCGACGAGCAGCTGGCCGTGCTCGTCGAACGCCTGGAAGCGCATCCCGTTCGGGTGCACGATGCTCGTGCCGCTCATCAGCTTGCGAAAGAAGCCGATGTGCTCCTTTTCCTCGAAGCGCACCGTCTGCTTGCCGAGCAGCGACAGCGTCTTCTCCGCGCGGATCGCGGCGAGGCGCGGCTCGATCAGGTCGGGATCGATCGTGTCGGGCAGGTGGCCCTCGAGGCCGAGCAGCACGGCCTTGTCGGTGCCGTGGCCCTTGCCGGTCGCGCCGAGCGAGCCGTACAGCTCGACCCGCACGCGGCGCACGAAGCCGAGCAGGTTCGCGTCCTCCACGTGCGACGCGAAGCGGCACGCGGCGATCATCGGGCCGACCGTATGCGAACTGGACGGGCCGATGCCGATCTTGAACAGGTCGAACGCGCTGACGTTCATCTGGCTTCCTCAGGGTGACATGCGTGGAATGACGTTGGGCACCAGTACATCAAAGCGTAAAATCGGCCGATAGAACAAAAACGGCATCGGCGTGGGATACCGCCGCCAAGCACCGTGCCGGCCGGCCCGAAAGTGCGTTTTGGCGATGGTTCGCGACGGAAAACCACAAGTCCGGCCTGGGCCGATCGGCGACGCTGGCTTCATCCGCGCCGCCTCCGGCAGCCGCAACCCGCAAACAGTGTGAAACGAGTGAGACCGCCTGCCCGGCGTGACGAGATTGGCCGCGATGACACCCGACGTACCCGCTTCCCCCCTCGCTGAACCCGCGCCGCGGCGCATCCGCTTCGGCATCGTGCTGCTGCCGAACTTCACGCTGACGGCCTTCTCCGGCTTCGTCGACATGCTGCGGCTGTCGGCCGACGACGGCGACTACAGCAAGCCCGTGCGCTGCGCCTGGAGCGTGATCGGCGAGACGCTCGCGCCGGTGCGCGCAAGCTGCGGGATCCAGATCACGCCGTGGGAGACGTTCGACGCGGCCGAGCCGTTCGACTATGTGGTGGTAGTCGGCGGGCTGCTGCATTCGGGGCCGCAGGCCGGGCCGGAAACGCTCGACTTCATCCGCCGCGCGGCGGCCGGCGGCGCAACGGTCGTCGGCATCTGCACCGGCGTGTTCACGCTGATGCGCGCCGGCGTGCTCGACGGCTACCGCACCTGCGTGAGCTGGTTCCACTACTGGGATTTCATCGAGCGCTTTCCGTCAGCCGATCCCGACCTGCTGATCGCCGACCGGCTGTTCGTGATCGACCGGCGCCGCATCACCTGCTCGGGCGGCCGCGCGTCGATCGACGTCGCCGCCGCGATCCTGCTGCGCCATTTCGATCACGCCACGGTGCAGAAGGCGCTGCGCATCCTGCTGGTCGGCGAGATGCAGAAAGGCAATGCGCCGCAGCCGCATCCGCCGGGCCTCGAGCCGGCCACGCACCCGAAGGTCAAGCGCGCGATTCTCCTGATGGAACAACACGTGGGGCGCGCGCTGCCGCTCGAGGAGCTCGCGTGCAAGCTCGACCTGTCGACGCGGCAGCTCGAGCGGCTGTTCAAGGCCGAGACGGGCAAGAGCCCGCAGGCGTTCGCGAAGCAGGTGCGGCTGCGCACGGCCGCGTGGCTGCTGACGAGTTCGGACCGCACGGTGGCCGACATCGCGTCGAGCTGCGGATTCGCCGACGCATCGCACCTCGGGCGCGAATTCCGCAAGCAGTTCGGCGTGCCGCCGGCGACCTATCGCGAGCGCGGCGGTGAAGTCGCCGAGGCCGGCGAACTGGCGACGGCCGACCCCGTCGAGGACATCGCCGACTGACGGCCGCGGGGCACGCGCCCCTTTCCCGATCGATCGCGGAACGACACACGTTCGCGCCGGTTTCGTCGTTTTTGGAACCGGTTTCATTCGATTTCGCCGACGTTGCCCACAGTAAATCGAGGGTTATCCCGGATGCTGACGCTCATTCAAATTTGTATGATGACCACATCACCTTACAAACCTGAGCATCATGTTCGAGAAAATTCCCGCCCGCGCGATGAGCGACCATGTCGCGCAGCAACTGCTCAAGCAGATCGAAGTCGGCAGTTTCTCGGCCACCGGCAAGCTGCCGACGGAAGCCGTGCTCGCGCAGGAATTCGGCGTGAGCCGCACCGTGATCCGCGAGGCGATCTCGCGGCTGAAGAACGAAGGCGTGGTCGAGCCGCGCCAGGGCAGCGGCGTGTTCGTGAACCAGCACGGCGCAATCCGGCCGCTGCGGATCGACTACGCGGAAGCCGTCGAGGCGAGCTCGCTGCCGCACCTGCTCGCGGTGCGTCGTGCGATCGAGGCGGAAGTCGCGGCCGAAGCCGCGCTGCACCACACCGCCGACGACATGGCCGACATCGACGACGCGCTGCGCAAGATCGACGAAGCGGTGGCCGTTGGGCGCGACGGCGTCGCGGAAGACGTCGCGTTCCACCGCACGATCGCGGCCGTCACCGGCAACCCGTATTTCCTGAAGACGCTACAGTTCCTGAACCAGTACCTCGAAGCCGGCGTGAAAGTCACGCGCAGCAACGAAGCGACGCGCGAGGATTTCTCGCGGCAGGTGCGCGAGGAGCACGCGGCGATCGCCGACGCGATCCGCGCACGCGACCCGATGGCCGCCCGCAACGCAGCACGCACGCATATGTACAACGCCGCCCGCCGTCTCGCGGAAGCCGGCATCTGCTGACGCCGGCGGCGGCCGCCGCCGTTATCCAGAACCTCTCCCGAATCGATCAAGGTTGACCATGTCACGAAATGTTGGAGTCATCGGCCTCGGCGCGATGGGCCTCGGCGTCGCCCGCTCGCTGCTGCGCGCCGGCCTGCGCGTCCATGCATGCGACGTGCGCGACACCGTGCTGCAGGCATTCGCCGCCGAAGGCGGCGTGGCCTGCGCGACGCCGGCCGAACTCGGCGCGCAGTGCGACGTCGTCGTCACGCTCGTCGTCAATGCCGCGCAAACGGAAACGGTGCTGTTCGGCGAACACGGCGCGGTCGCGGCGATGAAGCCGGGCGGCGTCGTGATCGCGAGCGCGACCGTCGCGCCCGAATTCGCGGTCGCACTCGGCGCACGCATCGAGGCCGCCGGCCTGCAGATGCTCGACGCGCCCGTGTCGGGCGGCGCCGCGCGGGCGGCCTCCGGCGAGATGACGATGATGACGTCGGGCCCGGCCGCGGCCTATGCGGGCTGCGAAGACGTGCTCGCCGCGATCGCGGGCAAGGTCTACCGCCTCGGCGACGCGCACGGCATCGGCTCGAAGGTGAAGATCATCAACCAGCTGCTGGCCGGCGTGCACATCGCGGCGGCGGCCGAAGCCATGGCGCTGGGCCTGCGCGAAGGCGTGGACGCCGACGCGCTGTACGACGTGATCACGCACAGCGCCGGCAACTCGTGGATGTTCGAGAACCGCGTGCCGCACATCCTGAACGGCGACTACACGCCGCTGTCGGCCGTCGACATCTTCGTGAAGGATCTCGGCCTCGTGCTCGATACCGCGCGCCGCAGCAAGTTTCCGCTGCCGCTGTCGGCCACCGCGCACCAGATGTTCATGAGCGCGTCGAGCGCCGGCCACGGCGGCGAAGACGATTCCGCCGTGATCAAGACTTTCCCCGGCATCACGCTGCCGCCCGCCCGCTGATTCGAACGACGCTCCTGCCATGACCGCTTCCGCTTTCCGTCCCCTGCTCGGCTGCATCGCCGACGATTTCACCGGCGCGACCGATCTCGCGAACATGCTCGTCAAGAGCGGCATGCGCACCGTGCAGACGATCGGCGTGCCCGCCGACGGCGCCGCGCTCGACACGGCAGCCGATGCCGACGCGATCGTCGTCGCGCTGAAGTCGCGCACGATCCCCGCGGCCGACGCCGTCACGCAATCGCTCGCCGCGTACGAATGGCTGCGCGCGCAAGGCTGTCGCCAGTTCTTCTTCAAGTACTGCTCGACGTTCGACTCGACCGACGCGGGCAACATCGGGCCGGTGGCCGACGCGCTGCTCGACGCGGCCGGCGGCGGCTTCACGATCGCGTGCCCGGCGTTCCCGGAGAACGGCCGCACGATCTATCGCGGCCACCTGTTCGTCGGCGACGTCCTGCTGAACGAATCGGGCATGGAGCACCACCCGCTCACGCCGATGAAGGACGCGAACCTCGTGCGCGTGCTGCAGCGGCAGACGAAGTCGGCAGTCGGCCTGATCCGCTACGACACGATCGCGCTCGGCGCGGCCGCCGTCCGTACGCGGATCGAACAGCTGCGCGCGGAAGGCGCGCGCTTCGCGATCGCCGACGCCCTGTCGGACCGCGACCTCTACGTGCTCGGCGAAGCGTGCGCGGGCATGCTGCTCGTCACCGGCGGCTCGGGCATCGCGCTCGGCCTGCCGGCGAATTTCCGCCGCGCGGAGCAACTGCCCGAACGCGACGACGCGGCGTCGCTGCCGCGCATCTACGGGCTGTCGGCCGTGCTCGCCGGCAGCGCATCGAAGGCCACCAACGCACAGGTCGCCGCGTGGCGCGCGACGCGGCCGAGCTTCCGCATCGATCCGCTCGCGGCGGCGCGCGGCGAACCCGTCGTCGACCAGGCGCTCGCCTTCGCACGCTCGCACCTGCCGCAACCCGTGCTGATCTACGCGACCGCGACACCCGATGAAGTGAAGGCCGTGCAGCAAACGCTCGGCGTCGAAGCGGCCGGCCATCTCGTCGAAAGCACGCTCGCGGCGATCGCGCGCGGCCTGCGCGAACTCGGCGTGCGCAAGTTCGTCGTCGCCGGCGGCGAAACGTCCGGCGCGGTCGTGCAGGCGCTCGACGTGAAGACGCTGCAGATCGGCGCGCAAATCGATCCGGGCGTGCCGGCCACGGCCACCATCGACGCGCAGCCGCTCGGCCTCGCGCTGAAATCCGGCAACTTCGGCACCACGGACTTTTTCGACAAGGCGCTGCGCGCGCTGGACGGAGCCGCACGGTGAGCGACGAAGCGAAACTGCGCGAAGAAATCTGCGTGGTCGGCGCGAGCCTGTATGCGCGCGGCCATGCGGTCGGCAGCGCCGGCAACATCAGCGCGCGCCTGAACGACGGCTGGCTGATCACGCCGACCGACGCCTGCCTCGGCCGGCTCGACCCGAACGACATCGCGAAGGTCGGCGCGGACGGCCAGCTCGTATCGGGCGGCAAGCCGTCGAAGACGCTCACGCTGCATCGCGGCATCTATGCACGCAACGCGGAAGTGAACGGCGTCGTCCACACGCATTCGACGCACCTCGTCGCGCTGACGCTCGCGGGCGTGTGGCGCGACACCGACGTGCTGCCGCCGATCACGCCGTATTACGTGATGAAGGTCGGCCACATTCCGCTGATCCGCTACCGCCGCCCCGGCGACCCGGCCGTCGCCGCCGAAGTCGCGGCGCTGGCCGATCAGGTGCGCGGCGTGCTGCTCGACCGCCTCGGCCCCGTGATGTGGGGGCCGTCGGTATCGCAGGCGTCGTATGCGCTCGAAGAGCTCGAGGAAACGGCGCGGCTGTGGCTGATGACGCAGCCGAAGCCCGAGCCGCTGCCCGACGCCGCGCTCGACGAACTGCGCCAGATCTTTGGCGCGCGCTGGTAACGCTGCGCACATCGCACGAATCGTGCGGCATGCTTCATGCAGGACTGCAAACCGGTTTACACGCCCGCCGTGTGCGCGGGCCCTTCCGTCAGCACACACACGATCCGGCGGCGTACGCGCCACCGGCACATAACATCATTGGAGACGACGATGACTGCTCTCGACGCGGCCGCAAGCCGCTCGCCCGCCGCGCCCGCCCGTGCGGCCGAACTCGACCGCACCTACAAGAAAGTGTTCTGGCGCATCGTGCCGTTCCTGATGCTCTGCTACGTGGTCGCCTACCTCGACCGCGTAAACGTCGGCTTCGCCAAGCTGCAGATGTCGCAGGATCTCGCGTTCAGCGAAACCGTATTCGGGCTCGGCGCCGGCATCTTCTTCCTCGGCTACTTCCTGTTCGAACTGCCGAGCAACCTACTGATGCACCGCATCGGCGCGCGCATCTGGATCGCGCGGATCATGATCACGTGGGGCCTGCTGTCCGCGCTGTTCGCGTTCGTGCAGACGCCGACGCAGTTCTACGTGCTGCGCTTCCTGCTCGGCCTCGCGGAAGCCGGCTTCTATCCCGGCGTGATCCTGTACCTCACGTACTGGTTCCCGTCGCATCGCCGCGCGAAGATCATCGCGGTGTTCATGTCCGCGATCCCCGTGTCGGGCATCTTCGGCAACCCGCTGTCGGGCTGGATCATGGAGCGCTTCCACGGCGGCTCGGGCTTCCACGGCTGGCAATGGATGTTCATGATCGAAGCCGTGCCGGCCGTGCTGGTCGGCATCGCGACGATCCTGTATCTCGACAACAGCATTCGCAGCGCGAAATGGCTCGACGAGCGCGAGAAGCAGCTCCTCGAGGACGAGATCGCCGCGCAGCCGCAGGAACAGCAGAAGGACAGCCACTCGCTGAAGGCCGTGTTCTCGGACCCGCGCATGTGGTGGATGTCGCTGATCTACTTCGCGTTCGTCACCGGCCAGTACGGCCTCACGTTCTGGATGCCGACGCTCGTGAAATCGACCGGCATCACCGATACGCTCCAGATCGGCCTGCTGTCGGCCATTCCGTTCGTCGTCGCGATCGTCGTGATGAACCTGTTCGGCCACAGCGCGGACAAGCGCCGCGAACGCCGCTGGCACCTGATCGTGCCGGCGCTGATGGGCGCGGTCGGGTTTGCGGTCGCCGCGTCGTACTCGCACAATACGGCGGTGTCGATCGTGTTCCTGTCGCTCGCGGCGGGCGGCGTGCTGACCTGCGCACCACTGTTCTGGTCGCTGCCGACCGCGTTCCTCGCGGGCTCCGCCGCCGCGGCCGGGATCGCGATCATCAACTCGGTCGGCAACCTCGCCGGTTTCGCGAGCCCGTACGTGATCGGCTACCTGAAGGACGCGACGCACAGCACCGCGTCCGGCATGTACGTGCTGGCCGCGATGCTCGTGATCGGTGCGATCGCCGTGTGGCTCACGCCCGCGAAACTCGTGAACCGCTGATCCGGCCGCCTTCATTCGACGCGGGGTGCACGGCGCCCCGCCCCACTCGTTCACAGGACCCGCTGCCATGCCACGCTTCGCCGCCAACCTCTCGATGATGTACACCGAGCATGCGTTCCTCGAACGCTTCGCCGCTGCCTCGTATGACGGCTTCAAGGCCGTCGAGTACCTGTTCCCGTACGACTTCGCCGCCGAGGACATCCGCGCGCGCCTCGACGCGCACAACCTCGAACAGGCGCTGTTCAACGCGCCGCCGGGCAACTGGGCCGCGGGCGAACGCGGCATCGCGTCGCTGCCGGGCCGCGAGGACGAGTTCCGCCGCGGCATCGACCAGGCGCTCGACTATGCGCGCGTACTCGGCAACAAGAAGCTGCACGTGATGGCCGGCATGGTCGCGCCGGGCGCCGACCGCGCGCGCCATCGCGACACCTACCTCGCGAACCTGCGCCACGCAGCCCAGGCCGCCGCCGCGCACGGCATCACGATCCTGATCGAGCCGATCAACCAGCGCGACATGCCCGGCTATTTCCTGAGCCGCCAGGACGACGCACAGGCGATCCGCGCGGAAGTCGGCGCGCCGAACCTGAAGGTGCAGTTCGACTGCTACCACTGCCAGATCGTCGAAGGCGATCTCGCGACGAAACTGAAACGCGATTTCGCGGGCATCGGCCACATCCAGATCGCCGGCGTGCCCGAGCGCCACGAGCCGGACGTCGGCGAACTCAACTACCCGTACCTGTTCGCGCTGATCGACGCGCTCGGCTACGACGGCTGGATCGGCTGCGAGTACCGCCCGAAGGCCGGCACGTCGGAAGGCCTCGGCTGGCTCAGGGCCTGTTCCCGCTAATAACGGGCTTGCGCTGGCCGCCAGAAGGGCCTAGCGCAAGGAATGTGACGCAGCGAATACCGAGCGTATTCGCAAGGAGCATGACGCAGCGATCGGCCCTTCTGGCGGCCAGCCCCACGAACGATATTTTTTATTTACGGGAACGTGTCTTGCCGGCCGTATTGCGGCGTCGATCGTCGCTTGTTTGGCTCGGCCAAACGGCGCTCCTCACTCCTTGCACTACGGCCGGCAAGACACGTTCGCAAGCCCGTTATTAGCGGGAACAGGCCCTGAGCCGTACCTGTAATTCAAGCATTCCTCAGAGGGTAACGAACATGAAAGTACTGATCACCGGCGGCGCCGGTTTTCTGGGCCAGCGTCTCGCGCGCAAGCTGCTCGAGCGCGGTGAACTGACCGGCCCCGACGGCCGGACCGGCAAGATCGACGAGCTGGTGCTGCTCGACGTCGTCAAGGGCAGCGACTTCGGCGATGCGCGCGTGACGTCGATCGTCGGCGACATCGCCGATCGCGCGGTGCTCGAAAGCGCGATCGACACGCAGACGGGCGCGATCTTCCACCTCGCGGCGATCGTCAGCGGACAGGCCGAGGCCGATTTCGATCTCGGCATGCGGATCAACCTCGACGCGTCGCGCACGCTGCTCGAAGTGTGCCGTGCACGCGGCCACCAGCCGCGCGTCGTGTTCACGAGCTCCGTCGCGGTCTATGGCGGTGCGCTGCCCGACGTCGTGCAGGACGACACCGCGCTGAACCCGCAATCGTCCTACGGCGCCGAGAAGGCGATCGCCGAGCTGCTGCTATGCGACTACGCGCGGCGCGGCTTCGTCGACGGCCGCGTGCTGCGGCTGCCGACGATCAGCGTACGGCCGGGCCGCCCGAACGCCGCCGCGTCATCGTTCGCGAGCGGCATCATCCGCGAGCCGCTGAACGGCGAGGAAAGCGTGTGCCCGGTGCCCGGTTCGACGCGGCTGTGGCTGCTGTCGCCGCGCGGCGCGATCGAAGCGCTCGTCACCGGTTGCGAGATCGATAGCGCGAAGCTCGGCAACAAGCGCGTGATCAACCTGCCAGGCCTGTCGGTCTCGGTCGACGAGATGATCGAAGCGCTGCGCGAAGTCGCCGGCGACGACGTCGTGAAGCGGATCCGCCATGCGCCCGACGAGCGCGTCGAGAAGATCGTCGGCAGCTGGCCGGGCCGCTGGGACACGTCGCGTGCGGAAGCGCTCGGGCTGAAGGGCGATACGTCGTTCGCCGACGTGATCCGCAGCCATATCGCCGACGAGCAGCGCTGAATCGCGCGCCGCGTCGCGCCCGGTTGCGTCAACGCGGCCGGGCGGATTCCCCGATGGACAGCGACGCAGGCTTCGTGCCGCCCGGCCGGTTCGACGAACCGGCCGCCCACTGCCACGCGAGCAGGCCCGGCAGATAGAACAGCAGGTCGCGCACGCGGCGGGCGCCGGCCAGCGCGAGGCAGGTCGGCGGATCGAACCCGAGCAGCCCGCCGATCAGCACGAACCCGCCCTCCTGCACGCCCAGGCCGGCCGGCATCAGGAACGTGAGGCTGCTCACGAGCTGGATCAACGCCTCGATCGCGAGCGCCTGCGCAAAAGTCGGATCGGCCCCGAGAAAATACAGCGCCAGCCAGATTTCCAGCGCGTAGCCCGCGAACTGCAGCGTCTGCCAGATCCCCAGGTAGCGCACGACGACACCCGTCTTTCTCCAGATCAACCGGATCGACTGATCGGTCCGCGCCGATTCGCCGACCAGCGCGACCACCTTGCCGCTCGTGACGCGGTTGAGCACGCGCATCGCGCGCTCGAACGGCCGCGCATGCTGCACCAGCGCGAACAGCAGCAGCACCGGCACCAGCGCGGCCATGCCGATCGCGAGGTGCGCGGCCACCCGCGCGGCATCGGACGACACGTGTTCGAGCACGTAGCCGATCGCGACCAGCGCGAAGATCAGCTGGCTGATCAGCGTCAGCTGCATGTCGGCGACGAGGCTGGCCACGACGGTCGCCGGGCGCACGCCGGCCTGCCGCAGCAAGCCGAACGACACGATCTCGCCGCCGATGCGCGCCACCGGCAGCAATCCGTTGATCGATTCGCGGATCCACACGACCTTCAGCATCGTCATGAACGACGGCCGGCGCGGGCCGCGGATCAGCATCCGCCAGTCCCACGCGTTCGCGAGCATCGGCAGGATGTGCGCGAGCGCGGCGACCAGCAGGCCGGCGCCGGCAATCTGCAGGCGATGCAGGATATCCAGCGGATGTTCGCGCCAGATCAGCCATACGGCGAGCGCCAGCCCGCCGAGCGCCGCCGCGCGCCCCGCATGGCGAAGCCGTGCGTCGCCGCGCGTGGCGCCCCGGTCCGCGGGGGCGGCGTCGGTATTCGTCCCGGTCGTCACGATTCACCCGCCGGCGACAGCAGGCCTTCGCGGTCGACGCGAAAGCGCGTGCCGCGCCACACGACATGCGACGAGAAGAAGCTCGATACGAAGATCAGGAATTGCAGCAGATCGACGAACGGCAGCCAGCCTGCGCCGCGCAAGCCGGCGCCGGTTGCACGGCTCGTTCTCAGCATCAGGAGTGCGCGCGCCGCCAGCGCCGCGACCGTCAGCGCGCACGCGACGGCCGCGCCGCCGGAGAACAGCAGCGCCAGCAGCGCGAGCGGCAGCGGGTGCATCAGCACCGACCCCGCATGACCGAGCCGGTCCGCCGCGCGGATCGTGCAGCTCCAGCGCAATTCGTGCGCGTACAGCCGGGCGAACGTCTCTTCGACACAGGCGTGCCCGACCACGAACGGCGGAATGACGACCTGCGCGCCCGCTTGCCGCACCGCTTCGCCGAGTGCGTGATCTTCCGCGAGGTGATGCGCGAAACGCGTCAGCCCGCCGATGCGTTCGAGCGTGTCGCGCGTGATCGCAATCGTCTGCCCGAAGCACGGCCGCGCACGCCCGATGAAGAGCCCGGTGATCACGCCCGGCAGGAAATGGTAGTTCGTCATCGCGACGGCGACTCCGGGCCAGAATCCCGGCGACGCGACGCCGCGATAGACGCTCGTCACGATGCCGACATCCGGCTGCTGTAGCGCGCCGACGACGGCGCGCAGATAATCGCGCTCGACCACCACGTCGCTGTCGGCAAGACAGAGCACCGAATGCTCCGCGTGTTCGAGCATGTTCACGAGATTGGCGATCTTGCGGTTCGGCCCGTACAGCCGTGCATCGGCCACGACCTTGATGTTCGCATCCGGGTAGCGTGCGCGCAACGTCTCGACGGCCGCAAGCGCGGCGTCGCTCGCATCGTGCACGCCGAACAGGTGCTGGACCGGCCCTGGATAATTCTGCGCAAAGAAGCTTTCGAGATGCTGTACGAGATCCCATTCGTCGCCGTGCAGCGGCTTCGCGACGGTGACGCCCGGAAACGCGCGCGGCTCCGCCGCCGCCCGCGAAAAGAACCGGCCGACCAGCACGCTGGCCGTGAGCGTGTACGCGATACCCAGCACCACGCCCAGCCCGCAGACGAACGACATTGCCCCGGCCAGCGCGCGCAGCACATGCAGCAAAACCATGCTTCTCCCCAGTGGTGACCCGTACGACCGCGACGCCCGGGAACGGCGGCGCGCACGCGGGCTCACCCGTGCACGCCGCCGTATCGGTTCCCGTTGAGCCGGATATGAAGGACGACCAACCGACGGTACGCGCAATCAGATGACACAACTACCGTGCGGCGATCGATTCCGGTTACGCGCACGCAACCGCATGCCATCGCGGCCTTGAACGCCGCGCCGGCAAGCTTACGGGCGGACAGGATCGCGGTGGCGACCGCCACGACGATCCAGATGCGAAACGTCATCGTGGTGAAAAATGCTTCGGGTACGCGCCATGCAAGTAGCAAAACCAGCACGAAACACTGGATGAACATGCCGGCCAGTGCGGCGATCAGCAGGTAGGCGCGCCATCGCTCGATCGTCGAGGGTGCCATCAGGAATGAACCTCCCGTACGGGCGACACGCATCGACCGTACGCCGATCGAAAGGGTCGCGGATTGGCGGGCAGGTGCGTCCGGCTCGTGCCGCGCGCGCCTGCGCCGGTTCGGGACAAGGGAAAGCGGAGCACTCCCCGGGAAATGTCGTGGCCGATGGTAGCGGGATTGCCGGCGCCAAACCTTAAGCGTTCTTCAGAATCGCACGGCGTTCGAACAGGGGCCGATTACATTCCGTTGCACGGCGCACGCGGTCAGGCTCGTACAATCGCGGATGCCTGCACACGAATCGACCATGCGACTCCTCCTTGTTGAAGACGACGACCTGATCGGCAGCGGCCTCGAGATCAGCCTCGGCCAGGCCGGTTATCACGTCGACTGGTTGCGCGACGGCCACGCAGCCGCCGCGGCGCTCGCGACGACGCGCTTCGCGCTCGTCGTGCTCGATCTCGGCCTGCCCGGCAAATCCGGTACGGAACTGCTGCGCGCACTGCGCGACGCGGGCGATACGGTGCCCGTGCTGGTGCTGACCGCGCGCGGCACCGTGGCCGACCGCGTCCGCGGCCTCGACGACGGCGCGGACGACTATCTCGCGAAACCGTTCGAGCTGACGGAAGTGCTCGCCCGCTGCCGCGCGCTCGTGCGACGCTCGCAGGGCCGGGCCGGTGACGAAATCGTGTGGCGCGACATCACGATCGACCTGGCCGCGCATACCGTGACGCGCGATGCGTCGCGCATCGCACTCACATCGCGCGAATGGGCGATCCTCGTTCAGCTCGTCAGCCACCCAGGCATGCCGCAGTCGCGCGCACGTCTCGAGGACAGCCTGTACGGCTGGCAGGAAGGCATCGAAAGCAACGCGATCGAGGTCCATGTTTCGAACCTGCGCAAGAAGCTCGGCGCGGAACTGATCCGCACCGTCCGCGGCATCGGCTACGTCGTCGACCTCCCATGATCGCCCGCTCGATACGACACCGCGTGTCGCTGATGGCGATCGGCTGCGTGACCGTCGTCTGGCTCGTCGCCGTGTTCGGCAGCATCCACTACGCGACGCGCGAGATCGGCGAATGGGAGGATGCCCGCCTCGCCGAAACCGCGTCGCTGCTGGTCAACCTTGCACCCGCCGACCTCGAGCGCCTTGCCCGCGTGCCACCCGACGCGCGGGTCGAACTCGCGTTCGGCGCATCGCGACGCGGGTCCGACAACGACGGCGACCGCCTGCCGCGTGACGTGCTGTTCGACGTGCGCGACGCGCAAGGCACCGTCGTTGCATCGAGCCTCCCCGCTGCCGCGGCCCGGTTGCCCGATGCGCGCGACCTGCGCGGCGCGCCGCAGACGATCGTCATCGGCAACGCGCAATGGCGCACTTACGCACTGCGCGACAACGCATCGGGGCGCCGCGTGCGCGTGATGGAGACCGTCAATACGCGCAGCGATCTGGCGACCGGCATCGCACGCGGCATCGTCCTGCCGCTGATCGTCGCGCTACCCGTGCTCGCGCTGATGCTCTGGGTCACGATCGGACGCAGTCTCGCGCCGTTGAAGACACTCTCCACGCTGATCGGCGCGCGCGATGCGCGATCGCTCGAACCGCTCGGCATCGCGACCGTCCCGGACGAAGTGCGCACGCTGGTCGACGCGATCGACCGCCTGCTGGCGAGGCTGCGGCAATCGATCGTGCGCGAGCGCGCGTTCACGTCCGACGCCGCGCACGAGCTCAAGACGCCGCTCGCCGCGATCAAGGTGCAGGCGCAGGTGGCGATCGCGACCGACGATCCGGCGGGCAAGCAGCTGGCGATGCAGCGCGTCGTGCAAGGCGTCGACCGCAGCGCTCGGCTCGCCGAACAGTTGCTGCTGCTCGCGCGGCTCGACGAGTACGAACGCATTCCGACGCGCGCGGTCGTCGTGCGCGATCTCGTCGATGCGGCCATCGACCGCCATCTGGCGAAGGCCGCCGACAAGGACATCGCCATCGTGGCCGGCGACCTCTCCGCTCGCGCGATCGACGCCGATCCGATCCTGATCGGCATCCTGCTCGACAATCTCGTCGACAACGCCGTCAAGTACGGCCGCCGGGGCGGGCGCATCGAGCTCGGCGTGCACGACGACGGCGCGTTGCAGCGTATCGTCGTGCGCGACGACGGGCCTGGCGTCGCACCCGGCGAGCACGAACGGCTCGGCGACCGCTTCTATCGCGGCAGCGGCGCGCAGTCGCCCGGCAGCGGGCTCGGGTTGTCGATCGTCACCCGCATCGCGCAGTATTTCGGCGGCACCGTGCGGTTCGCGTCCGGTATCGGTGGCCAGGGGCTCGGCGTGGCGATCACGCTGCCGTCGGCGGATACCGGTGGATCGATGCCGCGCGCTTAACGTTTCGTTAAGGATTCGACCGTAGAATCCGCCCGAACCCTGTAACCCCCGTCTCCCGCCAGGAGTCTTCATGTCCGCACCCGCCCGTTATGACGCCGTCGCCCGTTTCCTTCACTGGCTGATCGTCGCGCTGGTCGTCGCGCAATATGCGATCGGCTGGACGATGCCCGACGTGCATCGCGACACGCAACCGGTCGGCCTGATCGCCGCGCACCTGCTCGTCGGCACCGCGCTGCTCGCGGCGATGGCGTGCCGCGTGCTGTGGCGCGCGACGCATCGCCCGCCTGCCAGCGACCTGTCACCCGCGATGCGCGCGCTGTCGGGCATCACGCATGGCGCACTCTACGCGCTGCTGATCGTCGTGCCGCTGCTCGGCTGGATCAACGCGTCGTCGCGCGCATGGGCCGTGACGCTGGTCGGTGTCATTCCGCTGCCGGCGCTGTCGGCGGCCGGCTCCGGTTTCGGTCACGCGATGGGCGACGTGCACGGCATCCTCGCGTGGGCGCTGTTCGCCGGCATCTGCCTGCATGTGGCGGCCGCGCTGTTGCACCGCTTCGTGCTGCGCGACCAGGTCGTGCAGCGCATGATGCCGTGGTGAACGACGTCCCGGCTCAGCGCGGCCGGTTGACGAGCTGATCGCGGCGCCGCGCGAAGCGGCGAGCAATGAGCGGCATCGCAGCGGGCGCCCTTCGACCACGGCGCGTGGCGCGAAGGGCATGCGGCTTGCCGTCCCGCGAACACGACGGCCAGACTTCACACACGATCATGTCGGCACCTAGTTGCTGGTTTGCGTCGGCATGCCGGGCGCCGGCGCATGCGCGGCCGACGCCGCCGTCCGCCCACGATCCTGCTCGGCGAGCTTTGCTTCCGCGGCCTGGATGTCCGCCGGATACTCGCCGTCGTCGCCCTTCGCCGGGTCGTACCCGGCCGCTTCCAGACGCATCAGTTCGTCGCGAACCTGCGCGCGCGTCAGCGGCGCGGCCGATTGCGCGAATGCCGACTGACCGACGATCGCTGCGATCATCGTCAGTAGTGCGATATATGGTTTCATCATGAACTCCTTCAATGCTGTGTATCGATCAACCGGGTTGAATGCGTGACCTGCGGATGCAGGCGGGTGCGTCAGCTGCCGAAATAGATCGCGCAGAAACTCGCGGGGCCGACGCATGCGGCAGCGCGCGGATGCGGCGACATCGTCGCCGGCTTGCCTGCTTCGGACGACACGGCCGGATCGCCGCCGACCGCCGTGCTCGCCTGGCGCTGCGGCATCTGTTCGGCCTGCTGCCGGAACAGCGGGCTCACGTCCGGATACGACGTATCGGTCACGAAGCGCAGCCCGTTGTTTTCGGCGTCGATCAGTTGTTGCGTGACCTGCGCGCGCGTCAGCGCCTGTGCCGACGCTTGCGTCGCGACAGCCGCGACAGACATCGCCACCACCGTGGCGGCCACCAGCCAATGCGTATTCATGTTCCGCTCCTTCAGAAGTCAACGAGACGACGTGCTACACCCGTATGACGACGGAGGGAGCGGGTTTATTCCCGGCTTGTCCATTCGCGCCTGCCGGACCTTCATGGAACTGTCATTCATTCGTCAGCCGGCGTAACCTGACGTAACGCAGTGCCCGTCGTGCTTCGGGCAGACTGACCACCACTTCATCCGGACTGCCCATCGATCGACCATGTCCGCCGCTTACGACCATGCAGCCGCCCTGCTGCGCACGCTGTACGACCGCCATATCGATGGCGGCGCCGTGCTCGACACGGCCGCGTTCCCGGACGCCGAGCGTTTCGTGCGCGCCTGGCCCGCGATCCAGGCCGAGGCGCTCGCCGTCGCGCGCGACATGCCGCGCATCCCGCGCTTCCACGAAATCATGCGCGAGCAGTACGACATCTCGGCCAACGACGCACGCGACTGGCGGATGTTCATCATGCAGGCGTACGGCCAGCGATTCCCGCGCAACCTGTCACGCTGCCCGACCGTCGCGTCGCTCGTCGCGGCATCGCCGGACGTGCTGTCCGCGTCGTTGTCCTTTCTCGCGCCCGGCAAGCACATCCCGCCGCATCGCGGGCCGTTCCGCGGCATCCTGCGCGGCTATCTCGTGCTGTCGATGCCGAAGCGCGCGGACGGCACGCCGGCCGCCGTGCTGAAGGTCGACGGCCGCGAATACCGGCTCGACGAAGGCCGCTTCCTGCTGTGGGACGACACGTTCGTGCACGAGGTGTGGAACGACAGCGACGCCGTGAGGATCGTGCTGCTGCTCGATATCCGCCGGCGCGGCTTGCCGCGTCCGCTCACCTGGCTGTCGAATGCGGTGATCGGCGTCGTGCGGCTGGGAATCCGGCTCCGCGGACGGTCGATTCCGGTCTAGCGCGCCGGCGCGGCGCCATCCCGACTTTCAGCTTCCAGCGGATCGCCTACACTACAGACCGTCCCTTCCGCGCGGCTCCTGCCAGCCACCGCCATGGCGCATCTCTTCTTCGCCGCGTCGATCCAGCGGCATATCGAAACGCCCGAGCGCGATATCGACGCGCACACGGTCGGCGAAGCATTCGACACCGTTTTCAGCGAGCAGCCGCGGCTGCGCGGCTACATCCTCGACGACCAGGGCGCCCTGCGAAAGCACCTGTCGGTGTTCATCGACGGCCAGCCGATACGCGACCGGCAGCGCCTGTCCGATACGCTCGGCGATGCCAGCCGCGTGTATGTCGTCCAGGCGCTGACGGGCGGATAAAGGGACGGATGCATCGACCCGGACCCGGCGCCCGAATGCCGGGCCGGCCCCTCAGGAGACATCGCACATGAACGATCGACTGCTCGTCGCCACCCGCAAGGGCCTGTTCATCCTGCAACCCGACGGCCGCGGCGGCTGGACGCTCGGCGAACCGCATTTCATCGGCGAACCCGTCAGCATGGCGCTCGCCGACCCGCGCGACGGCGCGCTGTATGCGGCGCTCAACCTCGGCCATTTCGGCGTGAAGCTGCATCGCCAGCGCGCCGGCGCGACCGACTGGGAGGAATGCGCGGTCCCCGTCTACCCGCCGCAACCGCCCGACGCGGCGCCCGCCGGCGCCGGTGCGCACACCGGAACCGGAAACGCGGACGACGCGCCGCCCGGCACACCGCAGCCGCCGTGGACGCTGCAGCAGATCTGGTCGCTCGAAGCAGGCGGCGCCGACGAGCCGGGCGTGCTGTGGACCGGCACGATTCCCGGCGGACTGTTCCGCTCCGACGACCACGGCGACTCGTGGGTGCTCAACCGCGCGCTGTGGGATCGCCCCGAGCGCGCCGAATGGGGCGGCGGCGGATACGACGCGCCGGGCATCCATTCGGTGATGGTCGATCCGCGTGACAGCCGGCACGTGACGGTCGGCATCTCGTGCGGCGGCGTCTGGCAGACCGCCGACGGCGGCGCGACGTGGCGCGTGACCGCGGAGGGCATGGAAGCCGACTACATGCCGCCCGGGCGGCGCGGCGAGCCCAACATGCAGGATCCGCACCGCGTCGTGCAGTGCGCGGCCAACCCGGACGTGCTGTGGACGCAGCATCACTGCGCGATCTTCCGCTCGACCGACGGCGCCGAGCACTGGCGGCGGATCGAAGCACAACCGTCGAGCTTCGGTTTCGCGGTGGCCGTGCATCCGCACGAACCGGACACCGCGTGGTTCGTGCCGGCCGTGAAGGATGCGTGCCGGATTCCGGTGAACGGCCGGCTCGTCGTCACGCGCACGCGCGACGGCGGGCGCAGTTTCGAGAGCCTGTCGAACGGATTGCCGGCCGCGCCGGCATACGACCTCGTGTACCGGCACGGGCTCGCGGTGGACGATTCCGGCACGCGCCTCGCGATGGCGTCGACGACCGGCGGGCTGTGGACGTCCGATGATGGCGGCGAGCAGTGGCAACAGGTGTCGGCGCATTTGCCGCCGGTGTATTGCGTCAGATTCGGGTAGCGGCGCGGCGGTCGCCGGGCGCCATCCGCGCGACCGCCTCCCGCGTCTGCGCGATTTCCACTTCGAGCCAGTCGAGAAACTGCGCGACCTGCGGCTCGCGCTCGCGCCCGGGGCGGCACAACGCGACGAAACGCGCGCCGTCGAGCCGCACCGAAGGCTCGATCAGCATCAGCGCACCGCGCTCGACGTGCTCGGCGGCCAGCACCGAGCTGAGCAGCGCGATACCCTGTCCGTGCAGCACGGCCTGCACCGCGTAATGCTCGTCGTCGTAGTGACGAAACACCGCGCGTTCGAGCCACGCTTCCCGCCCCGCCGCGCGACACCATGACGCCCAGTCGACCGACACCGGCAGCGGCGTATCCCACACGGTCTCGATCAGGTCGAGCGGCGCGTCCGTGCGATGCGCGTCGAAGCCATTCGCCGCGTATGCGCCGAAATACTCGTCGATCAATGCAATCTCGTGCAGCGCCGGAAACGTGCGCGACGTCGCGCGAATCGCGAGGTCGATTCGTGCATCGCGTTCGAGATCAACGAGCGTGTTGCCGGTTTCGACCTTGATGTGCAGATGCGGATCGACGCGGCGAAATGCGCCGAGACGCGGAATCAGCCACATCGCAGCAAAGGCCGGTGTGGTGGTCAGCACGAGCGGGCGTTCCCCGGAGGTGTCAGGCCGCACCGCGTCCAGTCCTCGACTCAACGCAAGCAACGCATCGTGGCTCGTGCGAAACAGCCGCTCGCCTTCTTCCGTCAGCCGCACGCCGCTCGCGCCGCGCTCGAACAGCAGCACGCCGAGCCGGCTTTCGAGCGACTTGATCTGGTGCGACACGGCGGCCGGCGTCACGGACAACTCGTCCGCGGCGGCCTTGAACGTGCCGAGCCGCGCCGACGCTTCGAATACACGCAACGCGGTCAGGGGAATTTTCGAGAACACGGGGCCTCGCGGGCCGGATGCGGCCGGGTTGAATTCGATTCAATCGGGGTGAGATTAGGTGAATTGAAGCGCGCGTGCAACGTGGATAGCCTTGCGGAACGTTGCGGCACGGCGCCGCGGCGGGTGCCGTCGAACCGGAGGAACAACGTGCAAGGCCTACCGCGCAGGATCACGCAGGCGGTGCTCTACGAAGCGATCGCCATTTCCTGTATCTCGCCCGCGATCGCGGCGATCTTCAAGCAGGATCTCGTCTATTCGGGCGCGCTGTCGGCGACGATGTCGGCGATCGCGCTGCTGTGGAACATGATCTTCAACGCGCTGTTCGAGCGCTGGGAAGCGTCGCGCCGGCAGCCGACGCGTACGCTCGGACGGCGGATCCTGCATGCGACCGGATTCGAAGGCGGGCTGATTTTCATTCTGGTGCCGGTCGTGTCGTGGTGGCTCGACATCTCGTGGTTCGACGCATTCGTCGTCGATATCGGGCTGTTCGCGTTTTTCTTCTGTTACGCGTTCGTGTTCCAGTGGGCGTTCGATCGCGTGTTCGACGTGCCGGCGGCGACGAAGGAGTCGTGAGGCGAGTGCTTATGCCCCGCCCGTGATTTTCGGCAGTTGCCAGCCGAAGCGCACCGCCGCCATCCGCAGTGCAAAGCAGGCGATGCCGCCGAGCAGGGCCGCGACGACCGGCGGACAACCGAGCCGCCGGCACGACACGACGACGACCGCGCCAAGCAGCGCCGCGCTCGCATAAATGTCCGTGACCAGCACGACCGGTATCCGCGCGAGCAGCACGTCGCGCACGACGCCGCCGCCGCACCCTGTCACGGCGCCCATCAGCGTCGCGATGAACGGGTGGACGCGGAACTCGAGCGCCTTCACCGCGCCCGCAACCGCGAACAACGCGAGGCCGGCCGCATCGAGCGTCGTGAGCATCGACGGCGAGAACGCGGCCACCCGTGCATGAAAGACGAACGCGAACAGCCCGGACGCGAACGCGAGCGCCGGATAGCGCCAGTCGCTCACGGCGCTGGGCGGTCGCGCGCCGATCAGCAGATCGCGGATCACGCCGCCGCCGAGCGCGACGACGAGCGACAGCACCATCACGCCGAACAGGTCGAGCCCGGCGCCGATCGCCGCATTGGCACCCTCGACCGCGAACACCGCCGTACCCGCGAGATCGGCGGCAAGCACCACTTGCTCGATGCGCTTCATACGCGTGAATGGCCGCAATGCGGCATCGTCCGGCTGCAGCCTGCGTCGCGACAAGCCGACGCAACGTTCGGCCTCGGCCGCCTGCCGGCCACCTGCCGCCATCCGGATACCTCAAGCGCACTGCGTATCATTGCCGTCTCCTCGATCGGGATCGAGCAGTCTAGCGTATCGTCCGCCCACTGACGGCCGAACGTGAAGCCGGAAGCAAAAAGCCGGTGGCAGCAGGATGCGCACCCTGCTTCCACCGGCTCGGATAACACGTCAGGCTTCCAGCCGCAGCCGCGAAGCCCGACACGTCATGTTCAATGCACGCCGAGGTACGCCTTCACCGCCGGCAGACCCGGCTTGCCGTCGAGCGTCGTCACGCCGGCGAGCCACTTGTCGAGCGCCTGCGGGTTCGCCTTCAGCCAGTCGGCCGCCGCCCTGTTCGGGTCTTGCTTGTTCATGATCGGCAACATCACGTGGTTCTCGATCGTCGTCGTGAACTGCAGGTTCGACACGAACTTCGCGACGTTCGGGCAGCGCTGAGAATAGTCGGGCGGCGTGGCCGTCAGCACCTTCGCTTCGCCGTAGTTCGGACCGAACACGTCGTCGCCGCCGGTCAGGTAATCGATCTTCATCTGCACGTTCATCGGATGCGGTTCCCACCCGAGAAACACGATCCACTGCTTGTCACGCGCCGCGCGGTTCACCTCGACCAGCATCCCGGCCTCGCTCGACTCGACCAGCTTGAACTTGCCGAGGCCGAACTGGTTGCCGTCGATCATCTTCTTGATCAGCGCGTTGCCGTCGTTGCCCGGCTCGATCCCGTAGATCTTGCCGTTGAGCTTGTCCGCGTACTTCTGGATGTCCGCGAACGACTTCAGGCCGCCCTGGTACACGTAGTCGGGCACCGCGAGCGTGTATTTCGCGCCGGTCAGGTTGGGCGTCGCGAGCACCTTGATCGTGCCGGCCTTCGTGAACGGCTGGATGATCGGGTCCATCGTCGGCGACCAGTAGCCGAGGAACACGTCGATCTGCTTGCTCTTGATCCCGGCGAACGTGATCGGCACCGAGGCGATCGTCTTCGTCGGGTTGTAGCCGAGGCCCTGCAGCATCGTCGACGCGAGGCCCGTGGTCGCCGCGATGTCGGACCAGCCGACATCCGCGAAGCGCACGTTCTTGCATACGGGCGGATCGGCCGCATACACGGCCGACATCGGCGCGGTTATCCCGACCCCGCACACCGCTGCGATCAATAGGCGCTTCATCTTTCTTCTCCTCAAAGTGATGTCGTTTGCTTGAATGCGGGACCGTTTATTGAAGCCGCGCGCCGCGATCCCGGCGACGTCGCGGACCGAATCATCTTCTCGTTCAGCGCCCCGGCAACCGGCGCTCGTAGCTCGGCGCGTGGCCGAACTGCGCGCGGTAGGCCTTGCTGAAATGACACGGCGAATGAAAGCCGCAGACCGTCGTCACGCGCGCGATCGACGCGTCGGTCGTGCGCAGCAGGTCGCGCGCGCGTTTCAGGCGCAGCGTCAGGTAATAGTGGGTCGGCGACACGTTCAGATATACCTTGAACATCCGCTGCAGGTGCCGCTGCGACAACCGCACGAGCCGCGCGAGTTCCTCGAGCGACAGCGGCTCCTCGATGTTCGCCTCCATCAGCCGTACGACCTCGATCAGCTCGGCGCGCGAGAAGCCGACGCGCGCATCGACCGGAATCGGCTGCGTGTCGGTCGAGCTGCGGATGCGCTCCAGGATGAACTGTTCGGACACCTGCGCGGCCAGCTGCTGGCCGAAGCGCATGCCGACGAGGTTCAGCATCAGGTCGAGCGGCGCGGTGCCGCCGGTGCAGGTCAGCCGGTCGCGGTCGACGACGAACAGCTCGTCGGCGAAGCCGACCTGCGGAAACTCGGCATGCAGCGAGGACAGGTTCTCCCAGTGCACGGTGCAGCGATAGCCGTCGAGCAGCCCGCTCGACATCAGCGCGTACGCACCCGTGCAGATGCCGCCGAGCGGCAGCCCGCGTTCGGCGAGCGCCGCGAGCGTATCGCGCGCGCCTTCGTCGACCACGTCGCGGATGCGGATGCCGCCGCACACGATCATCACGTCGGGCAGGTTCTCGTAGTCGAGCGCCTGCGTGGGCCGCACCGCGATGCCGTTGCTGGCATGCGCGGGCGCGCCGTCGAGCGAGTAGATCGACCACTTGTAGTGGTCGGCACGCCCGACGTAGTTCGCCATCCGAAGCACCTCGACCGCGCTCGAGAACGCGATCATCGAGAAGTTCGGCAGCGTCAGGAAGCCGAAATGGGCAAGGGACGAAACCGGTGAAACGCAGGCGGCGGGCGCAACAGCGACGGCGGACGTCACATCGGTCTCCTGGCGAGGAGGTTGCAGGGGGCCAACCCCGCGGCGCAAGCCGCGGAGGCCGTTATCTATTCAGGGTGAGCGGCCGGTAGCACGCCGGCCGCCGGCGCTCAGGCCTGTGCGGGTGCAGCCTTCACGCGAAAGAGCTGCTTGAGACCGGCGAACAGCGGCGCCTTCACGGTGCCTGGCGCGCGGCCGAAGCTTTCGGTGATGCGGTCGAGAATGATCGCGAGCAGCACGACCGACAGACCGCTTTCGAAACCGAGGCCGATGTCGAGTCGCTGGATACTCGCGAGCACGTCGTTGCCGAGGCCGCCCGCACCCACCATCGACGCGATGATCACCATCGACAGCGCCATCATGATCGTCTGGTTCACGCCCTGCATGATCGACGGCAGCGCATTCGGGAACTGCACCTTGTACAGCAGCTGCCACGGCGTGCAGCCGAAGGCCTGGCCGGCTTCGACGATCTCGCGGTTCACGTGGCGGATGCCGAGGCTCGTCAGGCGCACGGCCGGCGGCATCGCGAAGATCACCGTCGACAGGATCCCCGGCACGCGGCCGAGACCGAACAGCATCGCGGCCGGAATCAGGTAGACGAAGGCCGGCATCGTCTGCATCAGGTCGAGGATCGGACGCACGATCGCCGCGACCCACTTGCTCTTCGCAGCCCAGATGCCGAGCGGAATGCCGAGCACGAGGCTGATGATCGTCGACGACAACGTGAGGCCGAGCGTGATGACGGTCTGATCCCAGAAGCCCGTCGCGAAGATCAGCAGCAGCGACAGCGTGGTGAACAGCGCGAAGCGCCAGCCCACCCGCCATAGTCCGACACCGATGAAGATCGCCATCATCAGCCACATCGGGATCGCCTGCAGGCTGTGCTCGACGAATGCGGCGAGCCCCTCGATCGCCTGACCGATCGCGTCGAACGTCTTCGCGTCATGGTCGAGCAGGTAGTGAACGGACTGGTCGACCCAGCTACCGAGCGGAATCATTTCAGACATGGGAGCCTCGCGAACGCGTGATGGCCTTCAGGATGAGCGCACGATCGACCGAGCCGCAGTAGCAGCCGTCGTCGTCGACGACGGGCAGTGCATTCGGGCTCGCGACCACACGCGCGACGACATGTTCGAGCGACGCGTCGCGCCGGATGCTTTCGATCGGCCGCACCGACGGCGTGTCCTGACCGATCGCCTCGCGCGTGACGAAGCCGCGGATCTTGCGCTGGGCGTCGAGCACGAACGCGTATTCGGCACTGCCGTTCAGCGTCGCCGCGACGTTCGCGGCGTCGCACTTCGACACGACCGGCACCGCACCCGTCTGCATCAGGTCGCCGGCCGTGAGGTAGCGGCTGGTGTCGATGCCGTCGAAGAACGCACGTACGTAGTCGTCGGCCGGGTTCGCGATGATGTCCTGCGGCGTGCCGACCTGCACGAGGCGGCCGCCCTCCATGATCGCGATGCGGTTGCCGATGCGCAGCGCCTCCTCCAGATCGTGCGACACGAACATGATCGTGCGGCGCTGTTCCTTCTGCAGTTGCAGCAGCACATCCTGCATTTCGCGGCGCTTGAGCGGATCGAGCGCGGAGAACGCCTCGTCCATGATCATCAGCGACGGATTCACGGCCAGCGCGCGGGCCAGGCCGACGCGTTGCTGCATGCCGCCCGACAGCTCCGACGGCAGCTTGTGCGAGAACGGCGCGAGGCCGACCTGCTCGAGCACTTCCATTGCACGGCGCTCGCGTTCCTTCTTGCCCATGCCCGCGACTTCGAGGCCGAACGCGGCGTTCGACACGACGCTGCGATGCGGCATCAGCGCGAACGACTGGAACACCATGCTCATGTCCTTGCGGCGCAGCGCGGTCAGCGCCGAGCGGCGTGCCGACGCGACGTCGAGCCCGTCGATCATCACCTTGCCGGCGCTCGGATCGACCAGCCGGTTCACGAGGCGGATCAGCGTGGACTTGCCGGAGCCGGACAGGCCCATCAGCACAAAAATTTCGCCTTCCTGCACATCGAAGGAGACGTTGTGCACGCCGACGACCTGACCGGTGCGCTTGAGCACATCGTCTTTCGTCGCGCCGGCGGCGAGCATGTCGAGCGCCTGCTGCGGGTTGCTTCCAAATACCTTGCACAGACCTTCGACCACGACCTTGGGGGCATCCATCGAAACCTTCTCCTCGTGTAGCGGGGACTCGCGCTTGTCATAGCGTGCCTACATAGTTGCCAGAAAAAACCCCGACCTGCCGACGAATTACGACAAACGCTTGCGCAAATACGACACGGCCTCCAGCCCCGCCTGGCGGGCCGCGCCACGCGGCAGCACCCGATTGCGGCGGCGCAATACGCGCACATCCAGCAACGGCGGGCATCGCGCGTCCGACTTGTGCGCAGCAGCGCGGCGCGCATCGCATGAGATTTTGCGCCAATGCGGGTCGGCCGCACGTCGCTTTGCGACAAATCCACGTCCGATCCGACGGCGGTCTGTTCAGACGAAAGCGCCCGTCGCATTCACCGGTAAAAAGCATGACCGTGCAAAAAGCCGTTCGGCGACACCGGACGGCGCACGCCGCGATACCGCACCAACCGCGGAAATCCGCGACGGGCCGCTGTGATACATTCCCCGCAAACACGCTGATAGCGACGTTGCCGCGGGGTCCGCCCATGCCGCACGCGCATGCCGGTTCGCCTGCCGGCCGTGCTGAAACCGCCTCGATCCGGTGCGATCCGCGATCGATGGACGATAACGATAGCGAGAGGGAGCAAGGCGTTGAACTGGGCATTCGCCGTAATCGGTTTCGTCGTGGGCGGCATCGCCGCCCTGATCGGGGATTTCTCGGCCGCGAACGGCTCGCTGCTCGGGGCCGCCGTCGGGTTCTGCATCGGTCACGCGCTGCAGCAGCACAAGCTCAAGAACAAGCCTGCCGCGCCCGATGCGTTCGCGATGTCCGCGACACCGTCGCCCACGCCGTTGCCGCTCGCCGATCGCGTCGCGCGCCTCGAAGCAACCGTCGACACGCTCACGCGCGAACTCGACACGCTGCGCGCCCAGTTGGCCGGCGCGAAGGCAGGTGCGGCCACCGCCGGCAGCATCGCGCAAACGGCGTCGGCCGGCGCGGCATCCGCGCCGCCGTCGACGCCCGTCCCGACACCGCCCGTACAACCGGCACAACCCGCACAACCTGCCGTCGCGCGGGCAGGCACACCCGCCTCGACCTCTGTACCGGCACCTGCCGCGACGCCCGCGCCGGCAACCGCAGCGCGCCCGGCCGCACCTGCGCCTGCTCCCGCCAATACCATGGCAAGCCCGCCTGCCGCACCGGTCCGCCCTGCCCCGCCCGTGCCGCGCGAACCCGGCATCGTCGACCGTGCTTTCGGCGCCGCGCGCGACTGGCTGCTCGGCGGCAACACGGTCGTGCGCGTCGGGATCATCGTGCTGTTCTTCGGCGTCGCGTTCCTGCTCAAGTACGCGGCCGACAACAACATGCTGCCGATCGAGTTCCGCCTCGCGGGCACGGCGCTCGCCGCGGCCGCGCTGCTCGCGATCGGCTGGCGCGTGCGTGCGCGCCGCGCGGCATACGGCCTCGTGCTGCAGGGCGGCGGCATCGGCATCCTGTACCTGACGATCTTCGCCGCAACCAAGCTTTACGCGCTGCTGCCCGTCGGCGCCGCGTTCCCGCTGATGGTCGCGGTCTGCGCGCTGAGCGCGTTTCTCGCGGTGCGGCAGAACGCACTGCCGCTCGCGTTCATGGGCAGTGCGGGTGGCTTCCTCGCGCCGGTGCTGTTGTCGACCGGCCAGGGCAATCATGTGGCGCTGTTCAGCTACTACGCATTGCTGAATGCGGGCATCTTCGCGATCGCGTGGTTCAAGGCGTGGCGCCCGCTGAACCTGCTCGGCTTCGTGTTCACGTTCACGATCGGCTCGGCGTGGGGCGTGACGGCCTATCGTCCCGCGCTGTTCGCAAGCACCGAACCGTTCCTGATCCTGTTCTTCCTGATGTACGTCGGCATCGCACTGCTGTATGCGGTGAAACGCGAACTCGCGCTGCGGCACTACGTGGACGGCACGCTCGTGTTCGGCACGCCGATCGTCGCGACCGCGCTGCAGGCATCGCTCGTGAAGGGCATGCCGTTCGGGCTCGCGTGGAGCGCCGTCGCGCTGTCCGCGTTCTACGTCGCGGTCGCGGCATGGCTCGCGCGGCGCCGCGACCGCCTCGGGCTGCTGTTCGAATCGATGCTCGCGCTTGCGGTCATCTTTGCGACGCTGGCCGTGCCGCTCGCCTTCTCGGGCCCGACGACCAGCGCCGCATGGGCGATCGAAGGCGCGGCCGTCGTGTGGCTCGGCGCGCGCCAGAAACGCCTGCTGGCGTTCGGCTTCGGTCTGCTGATGCAGGTCGCCGCGGCCGGCGCGTTCTTCACCAGCCTGCTCGGGCCGGCCGACGCCACCACGCTGCCCGTGCTCAACGGCCCCTACATCGCGATGCTGCTGATCGCGCTCGCCGGCCTGTTCACCGGCTGGTGGCTGCACGGACGCGACGAAGCGCGCGCGTGGCATGCATGGATGCCCGAGATCGGCGCCGCTGCCGCCGCGTGGGGGCTGCTGTGGTGGGTCAGCGGCGGGCTGCACGAGATCCTCGTCCATGCGAGCCGTCACGTCGACCTGCATGTCGATCGCTTCGTCGTCGATACGACCACGCTGTTCGCGGTCGGCACCGCGTGGCTCGCCCATGTCGCGCGCCGCCGGCTCAAGTGGCCGCTCGCCGAATGGCCCGCGCTTGCGCTGACGCCGGTGCTCGCGCTGCTCGCGCTCCGTGCGTTCGACGCACACGAAGCACCGCTGTCGGGGATGGGTGCGTTCGCGTGGCCCGTCGCCGTCGGCGCAGCGCTCGCGCTGCTGCGGCGCCAGTCGCGCGGCACGGCCGGCGCCGATACCGCGAACGGCACGGTACCGTCGATCGCCGCCGGCATCATCGCGCCGCTGCATACGCTGACGTTCTGGATCCTGTGCGGGCTGCTGTCGCTCGAAGGCTTCTGGCGCCTGCGCGCGTTCGTCCCCGAAGGCGCATGGAGCTGGAGCGCATGGGCGTACGGCTTCGGCGCACTGCTTCTGCTCGTGTCGGGCCCCGGCTCGCGCCTGCGCTGGCCCGTCGCCGCGTTCCCGCGCGCCTACCAGGTATGGGGCGCGGCGCCGCTCGCCGCGCTGCTATGGCTGTGGAGCATCGCGAGCACGATCAGCGACGGCAGCGCCGCACCGCTCTTCTGGCTGCCGCTGCTCAATCCGCTCGACATCGCGCAATGTCTCGTCTTCGTCGCATTCGCCGTGTGGCTGCGCCGCCTGAAAGCGCTCGGCATCACGTGGCATCCGCGCACCGTCGACTATGCAGCCATCGCGACCGTGTTCCTGTGGTTCAACGCGCTGATGCTGCGCACGCTGCACCACCGCTTCCACATGGGTTACGACATCGACACCGTGCTGTCGTCGTTCGGCATCCAGCAGGTGTTCATGGTCGGCTGGAGCCTGTTCGCGTTCGCCGGGATGTGGCTGACGCGCCGCGACGGCATCGCCCGCCTCTGTGCGTTCGCGTCGCTGCCGCTGATCGTCGTGATGTGGGTATGGACCTTCTACGCGAACTTCACGCAGGACGGCGGAAGCTGGGCGCGCGTACCGCTCCTCAACCCGCTCGACCTCGTGCTCGCGGTCGTCTATGCACTCGCTGCGTCGTGGTTCGTCCGCGCGCGCAAGCTCGGCTGGTCGTTCGGCACGTATCGCGTCGAGCTGCTGAGCGCGGCCGGCGCCACCGCGTTCCTGTGGCTGAACGCGATCCTGCTGCGCACGCTGCATCACTGGGCCGGCGTGCCGTACGAATTGGGCGCGATGGCCGAATCGACGCTCGTGCAGGCATCGGTGTCCGTGTACTGGACGCTCTGCGCGCTCGCGATCACGATCTGGGCTACGCGCCGCGGGCTGCGCCCGCTGTGGTTCGTCGGCGCCGCGCTGCTCGCGCTCACGGTCGTCAAGCTGTTCCTGTTCGACCTGTCGCACGTGACCGGGATCGAGCGCATCGTGTCGTTCATCGGTATCGGCGTGCTGCTGCTGTTGATCGGCTATTTCTCGCCGCTGCCGCCGAAGGCTGCCGCGCAACAGGACGACCGGCCATGAAGCGGCTCGCCGCCCTGCTCGGACTGAGCCTGCTCGCGTCGTTCGCGGCGGCCGACGGCACACCTGACGCCGGACGCGTCACGCAACGCTTCGCGCTCGACCTCGACGGCAGCGCCGCGTATTACCAGCTCACCGTGCCGCAGCCCGTGTATGCAGCGAGCCGGCGCGACGATCTCGGCGACGTGCGCATCTTCAACGGCGCGGGCGAACCGGTGCCGTATTCGCTCGACGCACCCGTCGCGGCCACACCCGCGGTGCCGCCGACGCGCGCGCCGGTGCACTGGTTTCCGCTGCCGCCGGCCCGCGCCGATAACGGCGGCGCGCCGCTCGGCGTGACGGTCGGCCCGGACGGCGCGCTGCGCGCGGCGACCGCCGCACCGGCGCGCACGAAGCACGGCGCCGATCTCGTCGACCTGTCGCATACGGACGGCACCCTCGACGCGCTGCTCGTGCACGTGGGCGACGACAGCTACCAGGGGCGCGTCGCGATCGAAGCGAGCGACGACCTGCGCAGCTGGCGGTCGCTCGGCAGCACGCAGTTGCTGAAGGTCGGCCACGGTGACGACATGCTCGTGCAGGAACGCATCGCGCTCGACGGCGCCGCACCGCGCTACCTGCGGCTGGACTGGCTCGACGGCGCGCCCGCGATCGCGTCGATCGACGTCGAGACGCATCCGCGCGACGCGCGCGGTACCGACACCGCGTCCGTGCCGCGCCAGTGGCGCGACGCGGTGCACGTGCGTGCCGGCAGCACACCGGGCGAGTATCTCTTCGACACCGACGGCGCGTATCCGGTCGATCGCGTGCGCATCGACCTGCCGCAGCCGAACACCGTCGCGCGCGCGACGCTGCAGAGCCGTACCGATGCCCAGGCGCCGTGGCGCGACGTCGCGGGCGCCGTGCTGTTCCGGCTGCTGGGCAAGGCCGGCGAGCAACGCAATCCGCCGCTCGAATTCGCGGCGAACACGGATCGCGCGTGGCGGATCGTCGTCGACATGCGCAACGGCGGGTTCGGCGGCGGCCAGCCGGCCGTCGCGATCGGCTGGCATCCGGCCGCGCTGACCTTCGTCGCGCGCGGCACGCCGCCGTTCACGCTCGGCGTCGGCGACGCATCGCTGGTGTCGTCGGCGGTGAGCCGCGATGCGCTGCTGGTCGGCATGGCGCCCGAAGTGCGGCCTGCACGGGTCGGCGCGGCGCTGCCGGTGTCGGCGGTCGCACCAGCGCCGGCCGCCGATACGGACGCGCCGCGCCGCTACGTGCTGTGGGGCGCGCTGGTCGTCGCGGTCGGTGTGCTCGGCACGATCGCATGGCGGCTCGCGAAGGGCGGCGGCGACACGCGCGGCCGCGACGAGTGACGCAACGCGCGTCGTCGCACGCGAGGTTTCCGTTTCCACGCAACCATCTTGTGAAGGCGCGCGTGAAGATCGCGGCGAAGGATCGCGCCAGCGCATAAAAAGCGCGTAAACGTCCGTTCGCCGCGACGCGGCGGGGGTGTCTCGAGGGCCGTACACGAGCGGGAGCGCCACACTCCGCTCACGAGACGCTTACGCGGCAAAACCAGGAACAAGAACAGGAACCGGCGCGCGGCGCTCAGCAGAACGCGTAGCGCCCGTGCTGGCGTGGCCGCCACGGCGACGAGCGGCAGCTCGCGGCGCCGGCCGCGCGACGCGCGGCCCAGCCTGCACCGCGGCGCACGTGCCGGTCGCGCCGGGCCACCGCGACCACGCGCGACGGCAATGCATACGCAAGACGCCGCACGGCCGCGACACGTACTGCCAGCCGCGACGCCGGCGACACGCGGCGCGCGGCGTGCGCGACGGGCCGCTTGCAGAGGATTGCGCTGTCGTAGCGCTTGCCGGCAAAACGCATCACGTCGACGACCTCGAAGCCCTGCGCGCCATAGAACGCCAGCAGGTGTGCAGCGGGATGCGGCGTATCGAGCGCGAGCAGCGTATAGCCGCGCAACGCGGCCCACTGCTCGGCGAACGACAGCAGCAACGCGCCGATCCCGCGGCTCTGGCAATCGGGGTCCACGGCCACCTGGCGCACGCTCGCGACGCCTTCGCGCCGGTACAGCGAGCAGGCCGACGATGGATCGGTTGCATACAGCGTGGCCGTGCCGACGACACGCCCGCCACAGACGGCGACGTAGCACTCGCCGGCTTCCGCACGGCGGCGCGTGACATCTTCGTCCTGATCGACGCACGTGCAGTTGAGCCCCATCGCGCCGAGCCGCGCGAACGCGCGATGCAGCATCGGCGTGAGTTGTGCATAGCTGTCGGATGCCGGATCGAAACGCCGTACGACCACCCGGTCGGCGCACACGGAAGGCGGCGCGGCGGAGGGACGTTCGGCGATCGCGTTCCAGGGTATCGACATTGCAATGCTCCGTGGTTGGGATGCCCGAAGTCTATGAGCGCGCCAGCCGCTGTCGCAAGAAAAAATGTCGTAAAAGTTTGGGGAAACGGGCGTGGCAGACGCGATGAAGATCGCGCTTCCCGCCGCGCCGCACGCGTCGTTGCGAACGCATGAAAGCGCATCGATCGTTGCTCGCGCAAGCAACGCGTCACGCGTCGATATCGACGTCCGGCACGCATGCCGTTGACACGTGCGGCAACGCGATCCAGACTCGCTGCTCCTTCATCGCAATGCGAGCGCCCATGGTCACCTGCTTCCTTCGCTACGTCATCGATCCGTACAAGCTCGCCGAGTTCGAAAGCTACGGCAAGATGTGGATTCCGCTCGTCGAAAAGTTCGGCGGCACGCATCACGGCTACTTCCTGCCGTCCGAAGGCGCGAACGACATCGCACTGGCGATGTTCTCGTTCTCGAGCCTCGCCGAATACGAGCGCTACCGCGAACGCTCGAAGGAGGATCCGGTCTGCCAGGCCGCGTTCCGCTACGCGGAGGAAACCCGCTGCATCGTCAGCTACGAGCGCAGCTTCTTCCGGCCGGTGTTCGAGTAACGGGCAGCGCCACTGCGCATCGCGCCCCGTTTTCCGGCCGAGGACGAAAAAAAGCCCCGCCTGCATCCGCGCGGCGGGGCCAACCCATGTCAGTAGAGACATCATGGAGGAGACGGGCCCATCTTATCGACCGTGGCGCACCGCCCCAACCAAGCATTTCTGCTATCGATCTGCGCGGCCGCGCACACGATTGCCCCCGCCGCGCGGCATATCGATAGAACGAAAAGTCGTTTTCAGAGTGGCGATGGGGTCGTTACCATCTGGTTTTAAGCCTGTGCTTAGCCGGGCAAGCCATCCCCGAGGAGCGCCCCTTGACTGCATTCGATCAACACCGACGCCCGTTCGTCGTCGGCATCGGCGGTACCACCCGAGCCGAGTCGTCCACCGAACGCGCGCTGTCGTTCGCGCTGCGCGGCGCGCAGGCCGCCGGCGCACGGACGCGCCTGTTCGACGGCCCGTTCCTGCATACGCTGCCGCACTACGCCCCCGAACACAAGACGCTGACCGACGCGCAGCGCGAGCTGATCGACGCCGTGCGCCAGGCCGACGCGATCATCATCGCGACGCCCGGCTATCACGGCGGCGTCTCCGGTCTCGTGAAGAACGCCCTCGACACGCTCGAGGAACTGCGCGCCGACGAGCGCCCCTATCTCGACGGCCGTGCGGTCGGCCTGATCGTCACCGCGTACGGCTGGCAGGCGGCCGGCACCGTGCTGACGTCGGTGCGTTCGATCGTCCACGCACTGCGCGGCTGGCCGACACCGTTCGGCGCGACCGTGAACACGCTCGAAACGCGCTTCGAAAGCGCCGACAGCTGCTCGGATCCGAAGGTCGCCGCGCAGCTCGAGACGGTCGGCGCGCAAGCGGCCGAGTTCGCGCTCGCCTTCGCATCGCATCGTGCGGCGTCGCATGCGGCATTGGTCGATGCGCTCGCACCCGTGCTGAAGATCGCCAACCAGTAAGCTCCGATCTCCGCTGCATTGCGCCGCGCGCGCCCGGTCGACGCAGCTCGACGGGCGCGCGCGGCGCTTCTTCCGATGCGTGGCGATGCGCCATGCACGCCGTCGCCTTCCCCGCGCTGCCCCACCCCTGCGTACCGCCCCGATAACGATCCGGCCTGCCGCGTGATTAGCATTGGCCGAAAGATTGGTTCACGGCACCGGCAGGTTTTCGTACGCTGGAAGTCCGAACTTTCTCCGCGCACGCCATGAACCGTACGATCCGCTACAAGGGCTACGAAGTCGCCCCCGCTGCCGCCCGGTTGCCGAACGGGCTGTTCGCCGCCAACCTGACGATCGAGAAGGCGAGCAGCGGCCCGTCGCCGCGCTCCGTGTCGTTCGACGCGATCGATTTCTTCTTCGAGGAAGAGCACGCGCTCGCCTATGCGTCGCGCTGGGGCCGCCTCTGGGTCGACACGAACGCGTGACGCGCGCCTGGCCGGCGCACACATGGCCGCTCGAAAATACGCGATTACGGAAGCTATGCAAGAATCTTTCGACCCGTAATCGAATAACAACAGCCATGAGTGACACGCTGCAGGAAGAGCACGCAGCCGCAGATCACGCTATGCGCAACTGGACCTTCGAGAGGCAAGGTCCGGTCCGGATCGGTTCCGATGCGCACATGCAGATGTTCTGCCGCATGCTGCTCGACACACACAACCCGTACAAGCCGGCCGTGATCGACTGGCCGGCGCTCAAGCCGGACGAACTCAGGCGGCTCACGTCGCTGCCGATCTGGGACATCGCGGTACAGACCGAAGGCCGCGCGTCGATCCGCGTGGCGACCTACGCGGCGACGGTCGACGATCCGCTGCTGCGCCGCGCGCTCGAGATGGACGGCGGCGAGGAAGCGCGCCACAAGGTCGTGCTGTCGAAGCTCGTCGAGGCATACGGCATCCGGCTCGCGCCCGAGCCGGCCTATCCGGCGCCGAAGGATCCCGAATGGTCGTGGATGATGACGGGCTTCAGCGAATGCATCGACAGCTTCTTCGCATTCGGCCTGTTCCGCTCCGCGCAGCGCTCCGGTTACTTCCCGCCCGAACTCGTCGACACCTTCGAGCCCGTGATCCAGGAAGAAGGCCGCCACATCCTGTTCTTCGCGAACTGGTACGCGTGGTACTGGCGCACGATGCCGTGGTGGCGCCGGCCATGGTTCTTCGCGCGTGTCGCGGCCGTGTGGGTGCAACTGATCCGCGACCGCATCGGCATCGCGCGCGGCATCGATGCCGATGGCGTCGCGCGTGATGCAAACTTTCCGGCCACCGGCACGGCGGATATCGGCGACGCGCTGAACCCGCGCGAGCTCATCGAGCTGTGTCTGGCCGAGAACGACAGGCGCATGGCCGGTTACGACAGGCGCCTGCTGCGCCCGATGTTCGTGCCGCGCATGGCGCGGTTCGCGCTGCGGTTTCTGAAGAAGTAACGCCGGGCTGGCTGCCGCCGGTCATGCCGGCCGGCACGCCTTCGTGGCCGGAGGCGAGCGACCGGTTCGGCCTCGTGTCCGCCGATCGGATGTGGCGCGCCCGATACACTCACTCCATCCCTTTTTTCTTGCGACGCTTCGGTCCACCCCAGCGGGCCGGACACATTGTCGCACCCGGAATCTGACATTTAGGGGCGCCGTCCCCGGCGCTCATCGGCGGTCTGTTACGCCCGTGTCGACGCCGTGCGGGATACCGCGGCGGGACCGCCTCCCCGGGTTGCCCGGCACGCTCCCCAATTCCGCTCAAGTTCAGATATGGCCGATATCGTCAATAGGACAAATCCGATAGTTGAGTGCTGACGACACAATCCATCGTTTTGTAGCAATTTATTACAAATTCCACGAACCAGACCGCCCGGAACGCCCGCCACACGGGCGCCCGCGCCGGGCGGGATGCGCAAATCGGCACAGCCGGATGTTCTCAATTTCAAATTTAATTGATTTACATAAATAAGATTAATACAAAAACCAATTTCCAAAAAATCAATAACTTAACAAATTAATATTTTATCCAAAGAGTTATCAACCGAACCTCGAGCTGACATTACACTCCAGAAAGGATTTGCCTGTGCGCAAACGTTTGCTATTTCATTTGTCTTACTTTTCGAGCGTTCCGATGTGTTACCTACCGCACAAAACACACGCAACATATTGATTTGTATGAATAAATTTGGAAGACACCCCGGAAATTCAAACCCTACATCGCACATTCCCATGTCTTTCAAAATCATTCACTCATGACGCATCAAAACGCAACGCATTAACCATCTTTTAACTTTTAAAACACTTTATTTATCACTGTTTGTCAATCTACAAAAACCACCTCCAATAAACTCCGCCCATCAATTTTGAGATTCGCGCGAGCGCACGGAGTAATCCTCTAACAAAAGAGACCGGTGTGTGGCGTGCACATTTGGAGGTAGTAGGACATGAACCGCACATACCGCTCGATCTGGAACGAAGCTCTTGGCGCCTGGGTCGCGGCATCGGAACACGATTCGGCACGGGGCAAGCCGAACAAGTCGGCCGTGGTGAAGGCCGTTGCAACCGCAGTCCTCGCAGCGGGGTCGCTGGCCAGCAACATGGCCCATGCGCAGTACTATGCCGCCGGCGGCGGCTCGACCACGAGTTCCAATTCGGTCGCTATCGGCCCTTCTTCGACGGTCTCGTCCAACAACTCCACGGCGATCGGGGCGGGTGCGACCTCCTCCGACGCCTATGCAACCGCCATCGGCAGTAACGCAACGGCCGGCAACAACAGCAGTACGGCCATTGGCGCCAATGCGGTAGCGAGCGGCGGCAATACGCTGGCGATGGGCCGCTCCGCGACTGCATCCGGCGCGGCCGGGGTCGCACTGGGCCAGGCAGCGACTGCCAACGCCAATTTCGCCACTGCGGTCGGCAGCCAAGCCCTTGCCTCCGGAACAAACTCGGTCGCCATCGGCGGTTCGACGGCAACCGGCACGCCGAGTACCACCCAGACGCTTGCCAATGCCGCCGGCGCCATCGCCATCGGCAACAACGGCGTAGCGGGCGCATCGGCTACCGCGACCAATTCGATTGCGCTCGGCGGTCAATCACTCATCTCCTCGGCCGCGACCTCGGGTATCGCGCTCGGTCGCGGTGCAACCGTCAGCGGCGCCTACGGCATCGCGCAAGGTGATGGCATCGTTTCCGGCGCAACCGGTCAGAACGTCGCAATCGGCTCGTCGGGCACGACCGCCAACAGCGGTACCGCAACCGGCGGCGCCGTGGCCATCGGCCGCGCGCAAACGGCCAGCGGCGACGGCGCGGTCGCGCTCGGCACCAGCAACTCGGCAAGCGGCACGGGTGCGGTCACGCTCGGCAGCGGCAACTCGGCGAACGGCACCGGCGCGGTTGCGCTGGGCAGTGGCAACAGCGTGACGGGTGCGGGTTCGGTCGGTATCGGCAGCGGCGCCACCGCGGCTTATGCGGGTTCGAGCGCAATCGGTGCGTCCTCGTACGCGGGCGGGGCGTCGGCACCTGCCTCCGCTTTCGGGAACGGAAGTTCCGCGACGGCGAACTACGCGACCGCGATCGGTGTCAATGCCAGCGCGGCCGGCGGCGGCAGCGTGGCGCTTGGCGTGGCGACGGCCAGTGCGCTCCAGAGCGTTGCAATCGGCCAGCAAGCCGCGGCTTCCCAGGCCGGAAACATTTCGATCGGTTCGTTTGCGACGGCCAGCGGCAACGGCAATGCGGTCGCGATGGGCTATCAATCTACCGCTTCGGCCGGCAACGCGATGGCGCTTGGCTACCTGTCGACGGCCAACGTGGCAAACTCCGTTGCCCTTGGCAACAATTCGGCGACGATTGGTGCGACTACCACGGCGACCGGCGGCACCAGCTCGGTCACCTCCGCCACGATCGGCGGCCAGACGTTCGGCAACTTTGCCGGCGCAAGTGCTGCCAACGGCGTCGTCAGCGTCGGCACGGCGGGCAACGAGCGTCGCATCCAGAACGTCGCCGCGGGGCTCGTCACGTCGACCAGCACCGATGCGATCAACGGTAGCCAGCTCTACTCGGTAGCAAGCACGACGACGTCGAGCATCACGAGCCTGTCGACGTCGGCTTCGACGGGTCTGTCGTCGGCCAACAGCTCGATCTCGTCGCTGTCGACTTCCACGTCGACGGGTCTGTCGTCTGCTAACAGCTCGATCGGTTCGCTGTCGACGTCGACTTCGACCGGGATCAACTCGCTGTCGACTGGCCTCAGCTCGACCAACAGCTCGGTCACGTCGCTTTCGTCTTCCACGTCGACGGGTCTGTCGTCGGCCAACAGCTCGATCGGTTCGCTGTCGACCTCGACCTCGACTGGCATCAACTCACTGTCGACCGGCCTCAGCTCGGCAAACAGCTCGGTTACGTCGCTGTCGACTTCCACATCGACCGGCCTCTCGTCGGCTAATAGCTCGATCGGTTCGCTGTCGACCTCGACTTCGACTGGCATCAACTCGCTGTCCACTGGCCTCAGCTCGGCAAACAGCTCGGTCACTTCGCTTTCGTCTTCCACGTCGACCGGCCTCTCGTCCGCGAACAGCTCGATCGGCTCGCTGTCGACCTCGACCTCGACTGGCATCAACTCGCTGTCGACCGGCCTCAGCTCGGCAAACAGCTCGGTTACGTCGCTTTCGTCGTCCACGTCGACGGGTCTGTCGTCGGCAAACAGCTCGATCGGTTCGCTGTCGACGTCGACCTCGACCGGCATCAACTCGCTGTCCACTGGCCTCAGCTCGGCAAACAGCTCGGTCACGTCGCTTTCGTCTTCCACGTCGACCGGCCTGTCGTCGGCCAACAGTTCGATCGGTTCGCTGTCGACCTCGACTTCGACCGGCATCAACTCGCTGTCCACTGGCCTCAGCTCGGCAAACAGCTCGGTCACGTCGCTTTCGTCTTCCACGTCGACCGGCCTGTCGTCGGCCAACAGTTCGATCGGTTCGCTGTCGACGTCGACCTCGACCGGCATCAATTCGCTGTCCACCGGCTTGAGCTCAACCAACAGCTCGGTCACGTCGCTTTCGTCGTCCACGTCGACCGGCCTCTCGTCGGCCAACAGCTCGATCGGCTCGCTGTCGACCTCGACTTCGACCGGCATCAATTCGCTGTCCACCGGCCTGAGCTCGACCAATAGCTCGGTCACCTCGCTGTCGACCTCGACCTCGACCGCAATCAACGCCGCGAAGACGCACTACTACAGCGTCAACGACGGTGGCACGCAGAAGGCCAACTACGACAACACCGGCGCAACGGGCACCAACGCCCTCGCGGCTGGCGTGGCTGCAAGCGCCGCAGGTGCGAGTAGCGTTGCCGTCGGCGACACCGCGAACGCGAAGGCGAACGGCGCAGTCGCCATCGGCCAGAACGCCACGGCCAACAATGCAGGCGACGTCGCACTCGGCAGCGGCTCCACCACGTCGACGGCGAACCCGACGCCGACCGGCACCATCGGCGGTGTAACCGCAACGTTCGCGGGTGGCAATCCAACCAGCGTGGTCAGCGTCGGCAAACCTGGCGCCGAGCGTCAGGTCACCAACGTTGCAGCCGGTCAAATCACCGCAAACAGCACCGATGCGATCAATGGCTCGCAGCTGTTCGCAACCAATTCGATCGTCGACTCGCTGTCGACCACGGTGTCGACGTCCGGCAGCGCCATTGCCTCGCTTTCGACCGGCATCACGTCGCTGTCCACGGGCCTCAGCTCGACCAACAGCTCGGTGACATCGCTGTCCTCCTCGACCTCGACCGGTCTGTCGTCGGCGAATAGCTCGATCACGTCCCTGTCCACGTCGACCTCGACGGGCCTGTCCTCGGCGAACAGCTCGATCACGTCGCTGTCGACTTCGACTTCGACGGGTCTGTCGTCCGCGAATAGCTCGATCACCTCGCTGTCGACCTCCACGTCGACCGGCCTCTCGTCGGCAAACAGCTCCATCACGTCGCTGTCCACGTCGACTTCGACGGGTCTGTCGTCGGCGAATAGCTCGATTTCGTCCCTGTCGACCTCCACGTCGACGGGCCTCTCGTCGGCCAACAGTTCCATCGGTTCGCTGTCGACTGGCCTCAGCTCGACCAACAGCTCGGTCACGTCGCTGTCGACTTCGACCTCGACTGGCCTCTCGTCGGCTAACAGCTCCATCACGTCGCTGTCCACGTCGACTTCGACCGGCCTGTCCTCGGCCAACAGCTCGATTACGTCGCTGTCCACGTCGACTTCGACGGGTCTGTCGTCCGCGAATAGCTCGATCACCTCGCTCTCGACCTCGACTTCGACGGGCCTCTCGTCGGCGAATAGCTCGATCACCTCGCTGTCCACGTCGACTTCTACCGGCCTGTCGTCGGCCAACAGCTCGATCACGTCGTTGTCCACGTCGACTTCGACGGGTCTGTCGTCCGCGAATAGCTCGATCACCTCGCTCTCGACCTCGACTTCGACGGGCCTCTCGTCGGCGAATAGCTCCATCACCTCGCTGTCGACTTCGACGTCGACCGGCCTGTCGTCGGCCAACAGCTCCATCACGTCGCTGTCCACGTCGACCTCGACCGGCCTGTCGTCCGCTAACAGCTCGATCACGTCGTTGTCGACCTCGACGTCGACCGGCCTCTCGTCGGCCAATAGCTCGATCACGTCGCTGTCCACCTCGACTTCGACGGGCTTGTCGTCGGCTAACAGTTCGATCGATTCGCTGTCGACTTCGACCTCGACCGGTCTGTCCTCGGCGAATAGCTCGATCACCTCGCTGTCCACGTCGACTTCGACGGGCCTGTCGTCGGCAAACAGCTCGATCACGTCCCTGTCCACGTCGACCTCGACGGGCCTCTCGTCGGCGAATAGCTCGATCACCTCGCTGTCGACCTCCACGTCGACCGGCCTGTCCTCGGCCAACAGCTCGATCACGTCGTTGTCCACGTCGACTTCGACGGGCCTGTCGTCGGCAAACAGCTCGATCACGTCCCTGTCCACGTCAACCTCGACGGGCCTGTCGTCGGCGAATAGCTCGATCACCTCGCTGTCGACCTCCACGTCGACCGGCCTCTCGTCGGCAAACAGCTCCATCACGTCGCTGTCCACGTCGACTTCGACGGGTCTGTCGTCGGCGAATAGCTCGATCACGTCCCTGTCGACCTCGACTTCGACCGGTCTGTCGTCCGCCAACAGCTCGATCACGTCGCTGTCCACCTCGACTTCGACGGGCTTGTCGTCGGCAAACAGCTCGATCGGCTCCCTGTCGACTTCAACGTCGACGGGCCTCTCCTCGGCGAACAGCTCCATTACGTCCCTGTCCACGTCGACTTCGACGGGTCTGTCCTCGGCAAACAGCTCGATCACGTCGCTGTCCACGTCGACCTCGACGGGCCTGTCGTCGGCAAACAGCTCCATCACGTCGCTGTCCACGTCGACTTCGACCGGCCTGTCGTCGGCTAATAGCTCGATCACGTCCCTGTCCACGTCGACCTCGACCGGCTTGTCGTCGGCTAACAGTTCGATCACGTCACTGTCCACCTCGACGTCGACGGGCCTCTCGTCGGCTAACAGCTCGATCACCTCGCTCTCGACCTCGACGTCGACGGGCCTCTCGTCGGCCAACAGCTCGATCACGTCGCTGTCCACCTCGACCTCGACCGGCTTGTCGTCGGCTAACAGTTCGATCGATTCGCTGTCGACTTCGACGTCGACCGGCCTCTCGTCGGCGAATAGCTCGATCACGTCCCTGTCCACGTCGACTTCGACCGGCTTGTCGTCGGCCAATAGCTCGATCACCTCGCTGTCCACGTCGACTTCTACCGGCCTGTCGTCGGCCAACAGCTCGATCACGTCGTTGTCCACGTCGACTTCGACTGGCCTGTCGTCGGCTAACAGCTCGATCACGTCCCTGTCCACGTCGACCTCGACGGGCCTGTCGTCGGCTAACAGCTCGATCACGTCGCTGTCCACGTCGACCTCGACGGGCCTGTCGTCGGCAAACAGCTCCATCACGTCGCTGTCCACCTCGACTTCGACGGGTCTGTCCTCGGCCAACAGCTCGATCACCTCGCTGTCCACGTCGACTTCGACGGGTCTGTCCTCGGCAAACAGCTCCATCACGTCGCTGTCCACGTCGACCTCGACCGGCTTGTCGTCCGCGAACAGCTCGATCACGTCGCTGTCCACGTCGACCTCGACCGGCTTGTCGTCGGCTAACAGTTCGATCGATTCGCTGTCGACTTCGACGTCGACCGGCCTCTCGTCGGCGAATAGCTCGATCACGTCCCTGTCCACGTCGACTTCGACCGGCTTGTCGTCGGCCAATAGCTCGATCACGTCGTTGTCCACGTCGACTTCGACGGGCCTGTCGTCGGCAAACAGCTCGATCACGTCCCTGTCCACGTCGACCTCGACGGGCCTGTCGTCGGCTAACAGCTCGATTACCTCGCTGTCGACCTCCACCTCGACGGGCCTGTCGTCGGCTAACAGCTCGATCACGTCCCTGTCCACGTCGACCTCGACGGGCCTGTCGTCGGCTAACAGCTCGATTACCTCGCTGTCGACCTCCACCTCGACGGGCCTGTCGTCGGCTAACAGCTCGATCACGTCCCTGTCGACCTCGACGTCGACCGGCTTGTCGTCGGCTAACAGCTCGATTACCTCGCTGTCCACCTCGACCTCGACGGGCCTGTCGTCGGCAAACAGCTCCATCACGTCGCTGTCCACGTCGACTTCGACGGGCCTGTCGTCGGCAAACAGCTCGATCACGTCCCTGTCCACGTCGACCTCGACGGGCCTGTCGTCGGCAAACAGCTCCATCACGTCGCTGTCGACTTCGACTTCGACGGGCCTGTCGTCGGCAAACAGCTCGATCACGTCCCTGTCCACGTCGACTTCGACCGGCTTGTCGTCGGCCAATAGCTCGATCACCTCGCTGTCGACGTCGACCTCGACCGGCCTGTCGTCGGCGAACAGCTCCATCACCTCGCTGTCCACGTCGACTTCGACTGGCATCAACTCGTTGTCGACCGGCCTGAGCAGCACGAACAGCTCGGTGTCGTCGCTGTCGACCTCAACGTCGACGGGCTTGTCGTCGGCGAATAGCTCCATCACCTCGCTGTCCACCTCGACTTCGACCGGCATCAACTCGCTGTCCACCGGTCTGAGCAGCACGAACAGCTCGGTGTCGTCGCTGTCGACCTCCACGTCGACGGGCCTGTCGTCCGCCAACAGCTCGATCAGCTCGCTGTCGACCTCGACCTCGACCGGCCTGTCGTCGGCGAACAGCTCGATCACGTCCCTGTCGACCTCGACGTCGACCGGCATCAGCTCGCTGTCGACCGGCCTGAGCAGCACCAACAGCACGATCCTGTCCCTGTCGACCTCGACGTCGACCGGCATCGGCTCGCTGTCCACCGGCCTGAGCAGCACGAACAGCTCGGTGTCGTCGCTGTCGACCTCGACCTCGACCGCGATCAACGCCGCGAAGACGCACTACTACAGCGTCAACGACAACGGCGTGCAGCAAGCCAACTACGACAACACGGGCGCCACCGGCACCAACGCCCTCGCCGCCGGCGTGAACGCCAGCGCGGCAGGCGCCAGCAGCGTGGCAGTCGGCGACGGCTCGAACGCGCAGTCGGCGGGCGCCGTCGCGATCGGCCAGAACGCCTCGGCGACGGGCGGCAAGGCGGTATCGATCGGCTCCGGCAACACGGCGTCCGGCGACGGCGCGGTCGCGATCGGCGACCCGAGCATCGCGACGGGCACCGGCGCGGTGGCGTTGGGCGCGAACGACACGGCGACCGGCAACGGCGCGGTGGCGCTCGGCAACGCGAACACGGCAACCGGCGCCAGCGCGCTCGCCCTCGGCAGCTCGAACCAGGCCACCGCGGACAACACGATCGCGCTGGGCAGCCAGGCCACGGCCAGCGCCACCGGCGCTCAGGCCTACGGCTCGGCCGCCAAGGCCACGGCCGCCGACGCGCTCGCCTTCGGCACGAACGCGCAAGCGAACGTCGCGAACTCGATCGCACTCGGTGCCAACTCGGTCACGGCCGCGGCAGTCGGCACCTCGGGCGCCACGATCGGCGGCGTCACGTACTCCTTCGCGGGCAGCTCGCCGGTTGGCGTGGTCAGCGTCGGCGCACCGGGCCAGGAACGCCAGGTCACGAACGTCGCCGCGGGCCGGATCTCGGCCACGAGCACGGACGCGATCAACGGCAGCCAGCTGAACGCGACGAACAACGCGATCAACACGCTGTCGACGTCCACCGCGTCGAACGTCGCGTCGCTGTCGACCGGCATCAACTCGCTGTCGACCGGCCTGAGCACGACGAACAGCAACGTGGCGTCGCTGTCCACGTCGACCTCGACCGCGATCAACTCGCTGTCGACGGGCCTGAGCACGACGAACAGCAACGTCAACTCGCTGTCGACATCGACCTCGACGGGCATCGGTTCGCTGTCCACCGGCCTGAGCACGACGAACAGCAACGTGGCGTCGCTGTCGACCGGCGTGAACAACATCAACAACACGCTGAACTCGCTGTCGACGACGATCAACAACAACACGACGCGTGCGGTGAACAACAACGGCATCGCGGCCGACATGAACGGCAAGGGCACCGACGTCCCGACCGTCACCGCCGGCTCGAACTCGGTAGCGATCGGTGCGGGTTCGAATGACGGCGGCCGCTCGAACGTGGTGTCGGTCGGCAGCGACCAGCAGCAGCGCCAGATCACGAACGTCGCGCCGGGTACGCAAGGCACCGACGCGGTGAACGTGAACCAGCTGACGCAGGTGCAGACGACGCTGTCGACGGCACTGTCGGGCCAGCAGGCGCAGATCAACTCGCTGGGTTCGCAACTGCAGCAGACCGACCAGATGGCGAAGCAGGGTATCGCGGCCGTCGGCGCGATGGCGTCGATCCCGCAGCTCGATCGCGACGCCAACTTCGGGATGGGCGTGGGCACGTCGACCTTCCTCGGCCAGAAGGCGATGGCGGTCAACATGCAGGCGCGCATCACGGAGAACCTGAAGGCGTCGATCAACGGCGGCTTCAGCGGCGGTCAGAAGGTGATCGGCGCCGGCATGCTGTACCAGTGGAAGTAACGCGTCGCGCCGCCCGCCGCCCGGCTCGCCAGCCGGACGGCCTGCGGCCCCGACAGCAGGACGGGCCCGCCGCACACCCTGCGGCGGGCCCGGTCAACCCAAGCTTTAAGGACGTTACCGTGAACAAACTCGCTCTTGCGCTCGCGCTTTCCGCAACGGTCCTCGCCGCGTGCTCGACCGCCTCCGGCCCGACCTTCAGCGCCTCCGAACTGCAGCCGCGCGACGGCGTGCGCACGTTCCAGGTGGACTGCCACGGCCTGCTGTCGGGCCCGCAGACCTGCATGAAGGCCGCCCGAAAGATCTGCGGCGACGAGCCCGTGCGCGCCGTCGATTCGGCCCGCGCGCTGCGCAACAAATCCGATCCGGCCACGCTGGTCTTCCAGTGCGGCGCGGCGCCGGCCGAAGCGGCCTCGGCCGCCGCACCGGCAACCGCCGCCGTCGAACAGGTGAACCTGTCGGGCGACGCGCTGTTCGCCACCGATCACGCGACGCTCGCGCCGACCGCGCGCGAATCGCTCGACCGGCTGCTGAACGAGCGCAAGGACCACGCCTACTCGCAGGTGACGGTCACCGGCTTTACCGACTCGGTCGGCAGCGACGACTACAACCTCGCGCTGTCGAAGCGCCGCGCCGAATCGGTTGCCGCCTATCTGAAGGCACACGGCCTGAAGACCGACTCGATGACGGTGTCGGGCCGCGGCAAGGCCGATCCGGTCGCATCGAACGCGACGCCCGAAGGCCGCGCGAGCAACCGCCGCGTCGAAATCCGGCTGCAGCACTGAGCAGCCGGCCGCCGCACCTGCGGCGGCCGATCCGGCAGGCCGCCAGCGCCGCGCTGGACAACGCGGGCGCCGCAACGCCGGCGCCCCGCTCCCGTGGGCCGGCGGGGATGTCAAAGTTCGTCACGTCCTGCCAAAACCGGCGATTTCCATGCCACAATCGCCGCAGACAGTCGCCGGGGCAGCCCGCCCGAATCGCGCGCCGCGCCAGGCGTGCCCGACGACACGCCGGAATCCGGCTGCCGCCCTCGCGAACCTCGTCGCCCGATTCGCGTGCCGCGGCGCACCGGCGCGAATCCAACCATGACAACCCACGGCGCGCCGCTTCCAGGCCAGACGCTCGACGCGATGCCCGGACGCACGACGCCGCAGAGGAAACCAACCGGTGACGGACATCAATGAAGCCGCCGCGGGCGGCACCCGCAAGCAACGGCCGGCGGTCGGCATCTCGCTGTTTGCGCGCGACGGCCAGGCGATCTGGGAAAACGGCATTCACCAGAACATCGCGTTCCTCGCGATGATGCTCAAGCGCTCGGATCGCGTCGGCCCCGTCTACTTCCTGAACGGCGGCGATGCGAACGCGCTGCCGGCCGGCCTCGAACTCGACGGCCTCGACATCCCGCTCGTGAAACCCGCCGACGTCACGCACGAACTCGACGTCGTGATCGAAATGGGCGCGCAGTTGCCGGTCGAATGGCTCCGGCACATGAAGGCACTCGGCAAGAAGATCGCCGCGTTCTTCTGCGGGCACGTCTATGCGGGCCTGTGCGAAACGCCGATCTTCGGGAAACCGTCGGGACACGTGTTCAACGGCGCGCCATTCGACGAAGTATGGCTGCTGCCGCAATACGACAAGACCGCGGCGCCGATGCTGCAGACCATCCTGCGTGCGCCCGTCCACCTGATGCCGCACATCTGGTCGCCGTACTTCCTCGAGCGCCGCGTCGCCGTGATCGCCGGCGAAGGTGCGACGTTCGGCTATCAGCCCGGCGCCCGCCCGTGGCGCCTCGCGATGCTCGAACCGAACATCTCGGTCGCGAAGTCCTGCCACTACCCGATGCTCGCGTGCGACGAGTTCTACCGTGCGCGGCCGGACGCGGTGCAGCACATGTTCGTCGTCAACGCGATGCACATGAAGGAGCATCCGACCTTCGTGCACTTCGCGAACAGCCTCGATCTCGTGCGCCAGCACAAGGCGACCTTCGAACCGCGCCTCGACCTACCGGGCTTCATGGCGCGCCACGCGGATGCGGTCGTGTCGCACCACTGGGAAAACGGGCAGAACTATCTGTATTACGACGTGCTGTACGGCGGCTATCCGCTGATCCACAACTCGACGCTGATCGGCGACGCCGGCTATTACTATCCGGACTTCGATTCGGCCGCCGGCGGCCGCGCGCTGCTCGAAGCGTGGCTGCATCACGACGAACGCCTCGACGATTACCGCGCGAAGGCGAACCGGCTGCTGCAGTCGGTCTCGATCGACAACCCCGCGAACCTCGACGCGTTCGTCTCGCGTCTGGTCGCCTGAACCGGAGCATACGCATGTCGGACTCCAATGCCCGTCAAGCGCCCGGCGAGGGCAAGCGTCTCGTCGTCGGCGTGTCGCTGTTCGTGCGCGGCGCCGGCCAGTCGCTGTGGGAAAACGGCATCTTCCAGAACTGCCTGCTGCTGATCCTGCTGCTGCGCCAGTCGCCGCTCGTCGCGGAAGCGGTAATGGTGAATGGCGGCGAGCAGGTCGCCGATCCGCAGATGATGCTCGGCGAGTGGGACGTGCCGCTGCTGTCGATGGACGAAGCGCTCGAGCGCTGCGACGTGCTGATCGAGATGAGCGCGCAGTTCGGCGCGGACTACCTGCGCGCGTTCCGCGATCGCGGCGGCAAGGTCGTCACGATGCGGGTCGGCAACGACTACGTGATCGACATCGAACGCGCGATGTTCGACAAGCCGTCGGGCTTCCTGTTCTCGGGCGCGCCGTACGACGCTGTGTGGACGATTCCCGAGTTCGAGCGCTCGTGCCTGCACTATTACCAGACCGGCCTGCGCGCGCCCGTCACGATCGTTCCGCACATCTGGCATCCGATGCTGTTCGACAAGGCGCGCGCGACGCTCGGCGCCGGTTTGACGTTCGGCTATCAGCCCGGCAAGCCGCGCTGGCGCGTGACGATGTTCGAGCCGAACATCTGCATGGTGAAGACGAGTGTCATTCCGATGCTGGTCACGGAAGAGGCGTACCGCGCCAATCCGGCGTTCCTCGAGTTCGTGCGCGTGTGCAACACGATCCACCTGAAGGATCACGCGACGTTCGTCCACTTCGCGAAGAGCCTCGACATCGTGAACCACGGCATCACGACGTTCGAAAGCCGCTATGCGGTGTACGAGTTCATGGCCGCGTACGGCGACGCGGTGGTGTCGCACACATGGGAAAACGCGCAGAACTACCTGTACTACGAACTGCTGTACGGCGACTATCCGCTGATCCACAACTCGCCGTTCCTCGGCAAGGCCGGGTATTTCTATCCGGACTTCGACTGCCAGGCGGGCGGCCGCGCGCTGCTACAGGCGTTCGCCGAGCACGATGCGAATCTCGACGCCTATCGCGAGCAGTCGAAGCACGTGCTCGATTCGGTCAGCATCTACAACCCCGAGAACGTCGCGGCCTATACGGACGCGATCGCTTCCCTCTATCGCGACGCGTGACGCGCCGCCCATTACGGACTCCGACATGACCGCACGCCCGCTCCTCACCCGCGCCAAATGGCTGATCGGCTGCGCCGCCGCTTCGATCGCGATCGGTGCGCACGCGCAAGCCGCCGGCGAATCGGCCGACACGCTGCTCCGCGACTCGGATGCCGTGTTCAAGCAGCTCGACGCCGGCCAGTACGGCGCGGTGTGGACCGACGCCGCCGCGTTCGTGAAGGCGCGCATCAAGCAGGACCAGTTCGCGGCCGACATGCAGCATGCCCGCCAGTCGGTCGGTACGGTCAGCCATCGCGGCTGGGCGCAGGTCACGCGCATCCGCTACGAACGTACGCCGGGGATGCCCGACGGGCTCTACGCGAACGTCGATTACGCGACGACGCTGACGAGCGGCTCCACGGTGTTCGAGAAGCTGAGCTTCCGCCTCGAGGACGACGGCCGCTGGCACCTGACGGGCTACGTGCCGCGCCAGTCGCAAAACTTCGCGCAATAAGCCGCGCGCCGCCCGCCCCACGGAGCCGATCCGATGAAACTCAATGTCGCGATTACGATGAACGTGCAGCGCGACGCGACGCAGTCGATCTGGTACAACGGCGCGAACCAGCACTGCGTGTACCTGTACATGCTGCTGAAGCAGTCGCCGCTGATCGGCGAGGTCTGGCTTGCACACGACAACGGCATCACCGAGTATCCGCAGGCGCTGATGATGGACGCGTTCGGCGACGCGCTGCGGCCGCTGTCGGCCGTCGTCCACCAGACCGACCTGCTGATCGAGATGAATGCGTTCGTCGATCCGTCGCACACGGACGTCGTGCGCCAGCGCGGCGGCAAGTGCGTGTCGTATCGCTTCGGCAACGACTACGTGATCGCGGTCGAGACGATCAACTTCGAGAAGAACGACTGGCGGCCGAACCCGCACCGCGTGCAGTTCGACGAGATCTGGACCAACCCTCAGCACATGCACACGTGCGCGGCCTATTTCCAGGCCGTGTATCGCGCGCCGGTGATCGAACTGCCGCACATCTGGTCGCCGTATTTCATCGAGCGCAGCCTCGACGCCGACCCTGAACTGAAGGCGCGCTTCGGCTACCGCAACCACGGCCCGGCCAAGCGCATCGCGTTCTTCGAGCCGAACCTGAACGTCGTGAAAAGCGCGATCGTGCCGATGCTCGCCGCGAACGCGTGCTACGTCGAGCACCCGGAGCTCGTCGAGCACGTGTACATGACCAACACGTTCGACAAGAAGGAAAACGTCGCCTTCAAGCATCTCGCGCTCGGGCTCGAGATGGTGCGGGACGGCAAGGCAACCGCCGACGTGCGCGCGCCGTTCGTCGCATGGGCCGCGCATCACACCGACATCGTCGTGTCGCACCACTGGGAAAACGGCCTCAACTACCTGCTGTACGACGCGCTGTACGGCAACTACCCGCTCGTGCACAACTCGCCGTTCCTGCGTGACGTCGGCTACTACTATCCGGACTTCGAGATCTTCGATGCGGCGCGCGCGATCGCGACCGCCGCGCAGACGCACGACGCGCGGCTCGACGACTACGCGGCCGCGGCCCGCCGCTGCCTGCACCAGGTCGACACGCTCGCCGAGCACAACGTCCGCGCATACTCCGAGCAGATCCAGACGCTGTTCGCCGGCCGCGCGCTCGGCTGACCGGCCCTTCGGACGCGCGCCGGCTGCGCTACACCAGCACGCGATCGCCGCTTTGCGCGGCGAACATGCGGCCATGCCGCCGTCCCAAGCGGGCGAGCACGCCAAAACGACGAAGCGCCTGCCCGCCTGCACTGCCGGCTTGCCTGACGAGGCTGTCGGACACGCCGCGCGCGATCGCCGAATCGTCGCCGCACGCGCCGGCGATGACGCCCGCGTAATAGTGTCGCGCGGCCAGCTCGCGGTCGTTGGCATCGAGCGGTTTCATCCGCTGGATACCGCGTGCGACGGCTTTCAGGCCGTCGAGATACGGTGCGACGTCGATCGGCACATCGGTCGACTCGGCGCCCAGTTGCCACAGCATGTCGGCCAGCTCGGCGAGCGCGACAAGGTCGCGCGCATCGGTTGCCTGCGTGCCCGTTCCGACTCCGGCCTTCGTCCCCGCCATGCCACACCCCTTTGCGATTCGTCCCGCCCTGCCCGTTCCCACGCCGTCACGCGGCGGCCGGCGACCGCCATGAAAAGCGGATACCTTGCGCCCATGCGACGCCGGCATCCACGATGATCTGCCGGTCCATCTCGCTCTCCACGCCTTCGACGACGACGTGCCGCGCGCCTTCGTGCGCGAACGCGATCAGCCTGCGGAACTGGTAGCGCCCGATCGCGTTGCGCTTGATCATCGACAAGATCGACCGGTCGAGCTTCACGATGTCGGGATTGCCGACCACCAGATTGTTCAATGCGCTGAAGCCGACGCCGAAATCGTCGATCGCGATCCGGCAACCGGCCTGCTGGAAGCGGTTCACGAACGACCGGCCCGCGACGGGGTTCAGCGGCCCCGTCTCCGTGATCTCGACCACCAGCCGCGCCGCCACCGAGGGCTCGCGCTCGAGCCGCCTGAAGATCGCCAGCCACGCGTCGTCGACGACCGCGCTCGCGGCCGCGACGTTGCACCCGTAAACCGCGGCTGGATCGGCGCGCAGCGCGTCGATCGTCCGGCCGACCACGAGCCGGTCGAACCAGCGCATCAGCCCGAGCGCCTCGAGGCGCGGCAGGAAGGCGAGCGGCGGCAGCGCATCGCGCTCGCCCCACCGCAACCGCGCCAGGCGCTCCTGGTACAGCACGCCGCCCGACAGGTCGGCCCGGCACACCGGCTCATGCGCGAACCCGAGCCGGCTTTCCACGAAACTGCGTACCGATGCGAAATCGGCATGATCGTCGGGAGCGCCAAACACGAGATCGATTTCGTCACGATTCGCTTCCCGATTCGCCTCCAGGCGAGCTTCGACCGCATTCATCCGGTGCTCCGGCAAATGGCGAGCCGCCGATCGCGGCTCGACCTCAACAAACATGCGGAGCAAACCGACCCTGACACGCTCCGCCGCCTACCCGGCCCATCCTGTTATGTCGATTTTTTCCGGGAGCGTACTGTTCGCTTCGGCGCGCCGTCAAATTCGATATTTTCAACGATATACAGTTACCGCCAATACACCATGCGCGGACCATTCCGACAGTGCGACAGGTCACACAACACAAAGCACGGAACCACGAATTCTGATCGTTTATTTTCACCGCCCGGACCGCTTTATGCGAATCGGCTTCTTACGCGATATACGGTACTGCAAATCGGAAAATCATTAATTAATCAGACGAATGCACATCCATGAAGCACCGCCCGCTCTTGGCGTCCGGGCTCGCGGCAAAGGCCATCGACTCGGGCCGCCAGCCAATGAAAACCGGCTGCCGCACATCATTCGATCGCCGCAGCATTCAATTTTCGTGTTTCAAACGATATTAATTAATCTCAAAACAGAATCGACTGCATTGAATCAATAATATCAAGTTTAATTTATATGATGATTATGAATTGAAACATCTTTAACAATCTTAAAGACTTGTTAACCTATAAAATTATTTCTGACGGACTTCCCTCGGAGCCGTCGATTTCGTGCCTTCAAAACCGTCGAACCGATCGGGTTCGGCGGTTTCTTTTTTAACGGCATTATTTCGTCAGACATGAGGGCGGGACAATCCCGATGGCGGCCGGCGGCGCAATGAACATGCGCCGCGGAAAATCGGGCCTTATGCGGCCGGCGCGCCGATCAGGTTCGCGAGCAGCCCGTCGTATTCGGCGACGAGCGCCGGATTCGCCGACGTATAGCGGCCGAGGATCTCGCGCTGGCGCCGCGTGTACGCTTCCCAGTCGTCGTCGTGCGTATGCAGCGCGCGCAGCAGCGCGTCGGCGCCCTGCTGCACGTCGTTGTCCGGGTAGTAGTAGCCGAGATCGGGGGCGAGGCTCGCGTTGTGCACGAGCGGATAGCCTTGCCAGCACACGTCGAAGTAGAAGTAGTTCAGCGGGTTCGACCATTGGTGCGACACGACGACGTCGGTCAGGTCGGCCAGGAACAGCGGCGTGTCGAAGCGACCGACGAAGCTCGCCTTGCCCGCGCGCACGATGTCGAGATAATTCATCAGCATCACGAACTCGGGGCTGTCGTGCGCGAGGCGATCGGCGTTCGTCACGTGCGCGAAGCAGATCGCGTCGGGGTCGCGCCGATACGCTTCGTCGATGATCAGCATCGGATACACGCAGAACTTCACGACGTTGTGGTTCGGCTCCATCACCGTCAGCCGCTTGCCGGGCTCGCTGCGCGGCCGATATTCGCCGTGCTCGGGCAACGTCTGCGCCCGGGCGCTCAGGAACATCGGATCCCACACGAACGGCACGACGCGCCCCGGGCAGCGGCGCAGCGACTGCAGGAACGGCAGCGACGACGGCGCGATCTGCGGAATCGCCCACACCTCGTCGTAGCCGCGGTTGATGAACAGCGAATCCCACAGCCGGCGGCCGAACAACATCGACTCCATCGCGTTGATGTACTCGACGCCACAGCAGTAGCTGACGAGCTTCGCGCCGCGCGCTTTCAGGTAGGCCGTCTGCTCGCCGTCGATCTGCCCGCCCAGCTCGATCACGACGTCGAGCACATCCTTCATGTCGGCGAACGCACGCGTGTCGTACACGTTGCGATCCCACGGCAGCGCATCGGTGAGCGGCACGTCGGTGGTGTTGACCAGCGTCACGCGGTAGCCGTGCGGCGACGCCATCAGCAGCTTCGCTAGAAACAGCGCGTTCTGCTTGATGCCGTTGATCCACAGGCTTTCGTCGGGGGCACGCAATCCGATCGTGATACCGATGCGCAGGCCGTTCAGGACAGGAGACGTCATCGTCGGCAGGATGGAAGGTTGAGCGGGAGTGGCATGGCGCAGTGTAGCGCGCGAAGCGCCGGCCGCGTCAAGCGGCGGCGACCAACCCGGCATTCTAGCGGAGCGCGGGCGGCACACTGTCAGGCAGTGTCAGCCGCCGGCCGGCTCCTGCGAATCCGCGAAACGGTTATGCGATACTCCGGCGACTGGCTGCGCCACCGGGCGCGCAGTCGAACGGGCGAGCAACGCTCCACAGCAACGCCATCGGAAAACAGGGCTGACAGAATGGAACGCGACGCCGCGCAAATCTTCCGTGCCGTCCGCCACGGACAGGCGCGGCACGCACCGGGCTCCATGGCCGGCGGCAGGTCCGTACGCAAGCACGCCGCGCGAATCGCGCGCCGTGCGCCGCTTCTCTGCCCGCGGAGCGCGCGATGATCGTCCTCAGTCACTTCAGCCAGCCTGCACCCGCCAGCCTCGAGAATCACCGCTGGTACGCGCAGGTGCACGGCTATCGACACGAGATCGTCGACGCATCCGCGATGCCGCAGGCGCTGCCGTTGCGGCCGCTGTATCGCTACGAATCGCTGCTTCATGTGCTGCGCAACGCGCAGCCCGACGAACTCGTGCTGCTGCTCGGCGAAGACGCGGCGATCATCGAGCCCGTCGCGCTCGAACGCCTGATGGCCGGACGCGACCGGCTGCTGGTCGACGCGTTCGCGTCGCCGCTGCCGCAGGTCGACGTGCAGATCTGGCGCAACACGGCGGACGTGCGCGCGATCGTGATGCAGCTCGTGCAGCACTGCAAGCTCGGCAGCGAGCCGAGGCTGACGTCGGAAGCGGCGCTGTTCGCCGGGCTCGACACGCATCGCTACATGACATTGATCGACGGACTATACGCCGTCATGCCGTGCGGCCCGGACCTCGATCCGATGTGGAGCCGCGAACCGACGTTCGCGATCAGCATCGACGACACGCCGCACGACCCCGAACGCAAAGGCACGACGCCGCGCTTTCGCGACACGCTCGTCGCGTACGTCAATCGATGCCGCGCCGCCGGCCGGCCGATGTTCTCGTTCGATCACGACACCGCCGCACCGGACGAAGCCGCCGAGCGCAGCACGTACAACCCCGGCCGCCCGATTGCGCTGATGATGCTGTACACGCCGAACATCGGCAGCTACGCACGCGTCGCCGAGCGCAATTTCCGGCGCTATGCCGATGCGCACGGCTACACGCTCTACGTGCACCGCGACATTCCCGCCGAGATCGGGCTGAACGCGACGGGCAACTGGTTCAAGCCGTGGCTGCTCCATGCGTACCTGCAGCATCACGAATGGGTCGTGTGGCTCGATGCCGACGTGCTGATCGCGAACCAGCAGCAAACGCTGGAGCCGCTGTTCGAGGGGCGCGACTGGCTGCTCGCGCACGATATCGCCCAGTGGGCGTTCAACTCCGGCGTGATGGCGTTCCGCCGCACCGAACGCAACGACGCGATGCTGCACGACCTGATGACGACGATCGCCGCGCTGCACGACCGGTCGAGCGTCTATGCGAGCGACGGCGACCAGCTGCATTTCATTCGCGCGATGGAGCGCGACGGGCAGCTGCACGGCGAAGGCGTGGCCGATCTCGTCAGCGTCAACACGCCCTGGCTGTTCCGCCGCACGGACAGCTACATCGTGCACTACTACGGAATGTGGTCCGCGATGCGCGCGCTGATGATGGCGCACGACGACGGGCTGCTGCGCTGACACGGCCGCTTCGGCATCGATACCGAAAAAAAACGCGCCGGCCGGCGTCACCGGGCCGGCGCGTCGTCATACCGGTTGCCGTCAGACCGGCGTGATCGTCGGCGCCACAGCCGCCGGGTCGGTGATGCTGGCCTTGCCGGTTTCGACGTGCCCTGCGATGCGGCGCGTCCAGCCCGCATTGCCGGCCACCGCGAACTGCAGGTCGTACCACTGGCTGCTGCACGACAGATCCCAGTGCGCTTCGACGCGTTGCCCCGCCGGAATCGTCAGCGTGCGCGCCGCGCCGCCGTACGCGACATCGGTCGCCGTGACCGTGAGCGGGCCGGTGCCCGCATTGGCGATCGTCACGTAGACATCGCCGTTCGCCACGTCGTAGCACGGCGTGATTTCAGGCTTCGCGGCAGCATCCGCGGCGGCCGAACCCGCGAAGCGCCGGAAATAGCCGTTCGGCCCCCACACGCTCACCAGGTAGTTGCCGTTCGTGTCGAGTGCCCACGTGTCGGTCAGCTGCTTGCCGGCCTCGACCGTGTAACGGCGCGGCATCGCGGCCGGATCGCCCGTATAGACCCAGAAGTGCGCGCCCTGCGTGCCCGAATTCGCAAACGTCACCGCATAGCCTTGCGCCTGGAGCTGGCCCGTCACGTGCAGCTCGTACGGCAGCGCGCGAGCCGGCCGCGTGCCGGCTTCCTGTGCCGTCACGACCTGCTGCGCGGTGCTGGCCGGTGCGGTCTGCGACGACGCGCGCGAGCATTGCAGGTCGGCCTGTGCGACATAGGCCTGCGTGCTCGGCAGCGACGGCAGCGTGACATCCGATTTCGAGAAGTCGAGCGCCGACGTCAGGTCGCCGCAGATCGCGCGGCGCCACGGCGAGATGTTGGTTTCCACCACGCCGAAGCGCTTCTCGATGAATTGCAGCACCGACGTGTGATCGAAGACCTGCGAGCACACGAAGCCGCCCTTCGACCACGGCGACACGACGAACATCGGCACGCGCGGGCCGAGGCCGTACGGCAGGTTGTCGGCCGTATAGGTGCCGGCCTGCGTCGCGGTCACGACGTCGTGCCGCTCGAGCGACACGTCCACGGTACTCATGCCCGAGCCCGGCAGCGTCGGCGCCGACGGCGGCACGACGTGGTCGAAGAAACCGTCGTTCTCGTCGTACATGATCAGCAGGACGGTCTTGCTCCACACCTCCGGATTCGACGTCAGCGCATCGAGGATCGTCGACAGGTAGTACGCGCCGTACAGCGGTGTGAACTTCGGATGCTCCGAATACGCGGCGGGCGGCAGCAGCCACGACACCTGCGGCAGCGCGTTGGCCTGCACGTCGGCCTTCAGCTGCGTGATCGGGCGCGTGCTCATCCCGCGCGTCTGCAGCGACGAGCCGGCCGGCGCATTCACGAAGTTGTCGAAGCACGCGAGCATGTTCGTGCCGTAGTTGCCGGTGAAGTTGTCGAAACCGGTGCCCTGCTGGTAGATCTGCCACGAGATGCCCGCTTTTTCGAGCCGTTCCGGGTAGGTCGTCCAGTTGAAGGGCGGCAACTTGATCTTGTCGAACTGGTTGTCGATGTAGTCGGTGTTGTCGAGCAGCGGGCCGCCGCCCGTGCCGAGCGGATCGACCATGCCCGTCATCAGGTACATGCGGTTCGGATGCGTGTTGCCCGGGATCGAGCAGAAGTAGTTGTCGCATACCGTGAACGCATCCGCGAGCGCGTAGTGGAACGGGATGTCGTCGCGAACGTGATAGCCCATCGTCATGTTCGACTTCTGCACGGCCCACTGGTCCGCGCGGCCGTTGTCGATCGCGCCGTGCGTCGTCGCCCACGTATGCGGCAGGCCGCCGATACATTGCGCGTTGACGCCCGGATTGGTCGTGTCGTAGCGGAATGGCGCGATCACGCTCGACGTGTCCTCCTGCCGCGGCTGGAACCACACCGGCTTGCCGTTCGGCAGCGTGACCGGGAAGCGGTCGTTGTAGCCGCGCACGCCGCTCAGGTGACCGAGGTAGTGGTCGAACGAGCGGTTCTCCTGCATGAACACGACGATGTGCTGCACGTCCTGGATCGTGCCCGTCACGGAATTCGGCTCGATCGCCAGCGCCTTGCGGATCGATTCCGGCAGCAGTGCGGTGGCGGCGGTCGCGCCGGCGAGGCCGGCGGAGAACTTCAGAAAGTCGCGTCGCGAATGGGTGGCCATGCTGGTTGCTCTTGATTGGATTTCTGGTGGAAACGGCCGGTATCAGGAAGCGGGCGAGGATGCCGGTGCAGTGAAACCCGGCGGGCAGTGCATCTGCGCGGTGGCGACGGCGGCGCCGCCGCACGCGGCCTTCTGCTGCGCGACGGGCGCGGCGGGTGCAGTCAGGTCGTCGTTGCAGGCGCCGAGGAGTGCTGTCAGCGCGATCAGACCAACGACCGCGAAAGGCCGCAGGGCCGACTTTCGCATAACGGTTCTCCGTGGGGGTGATGACGTGACACAGGCGCGGGTGCGCACCGGTCATATCGACGGCGAGATGCTAAGTTCGACTTGTTACACGATGGTGTCGCGGGACAGCGTAGCGCGATGTGCGCACGAGCGGTGACATGAGGGGGCGTGGATGTGGCGGATGATGTAATGCGATCGAAAGATTCGCACTGCTTCGGCATGTCGATACGATCGAAGCCGGCCTGATTCGACAGCGGTCGCGCGGGGAATCGCGACGCGTTTTTTTGGGGCCGGCAGCCAAGGCAGCCGGCCCGTTCACAGCGAGAAGGCCACGCTCAGCCTTCCGCCATCATCAGCAACTGCGCGCCATCCGCGACCTGGTCGCCGACGCCGTACAGCACTTCCGCGACGACGCCCGCGCTCGGCGCGCCGATCGTGTGCTCCATCTTCATCGCTTCCATCACGATCAGCGGCGTACCGGCTTCGACCTTCTGGCCCGGCTCGACCAGCACCGCGATCACCTTGCCCGGCATCGGCGCGGTCAAGCGTCCGCCGCCCTGCTCCGCATCGCCCGCATGCGCGAGCAGGTTGCGCCATTCGAACGTTTCGGCCACGCCCTGCGTGAACACGTGGAACGTGTCGCCGTCCGCATAGACGCGGCCACTGCTGCGCACGCCGCCGAGCGTCACGTCGAAATCGAGCGGCGTGGCGCCGCGCGCCCATGCGAACGGTTGCGCGGCTGCGTCGCCGGTCGCGATACGCGCACCGGCGCCGTCGTCCTCATACGTGACCGTCAAGTCCGCTTCGCGTTCGGCCGCATGCCATGCGAGCGTGCGGCGATAGCCGCCGTTCAGCCGCCAGTCCGGCAATGCGCCCCACGGCGATGCCCCGTGAGCGGCGCCGCGTTCGCGCGCGAGCAGCGCCGCACACGCGAGCGCAAGCGTCGCGCGCGGCGGCTGTTGCGGCGCGAACAGCGCATCGTGGTTGCGCTCGATCAGCCCCGTGTCGAGATCGGCCGTCGCGAACGGTTCGCACGCGACGATCCGCTGCAGGAACGCGGCGTTCGTATGCAGGCCGACCACCTCGCATGCGCGCAGCGCGCGCAGCATCAGGCCCAACGCTTCCGCGCGATCCGCGCCGTGAACGATCAGCTTCGCGATCATCGGATCGTAGAACGGCGTGATCGCATCGCCTTCGCGCACGCCGCTGTCGACGCGCACCGGCGCGCCGATCGAGAACTCGACGCCGGCCGGCAGCCGCAGGTGCTTCAGCGTGCCCGTCGACGGCAGGAAGCCGCGCGCCGGGTTTTCCGCATAGAGGCGCGCCTCGAGCGCATGGCCCTGCACGCGCAGCTCGTCCTGCTTCAGCGGCAGCGGTTCGCCGGACGCGACGCGCAGTTGCCATTCGACGAGATCGAGCCCCGTGACCATCTCGGTGACCGGATGCTCGACCTGCAGGCGCGTGTTCATTTCCATGAAGTAGAACGCGTCGCCCGTCATGATGAATTCGACGGTGCCCGCGCCGACATAGCCGACCGCGCGCGCGGCCGCGACGGCCGCTTCGCCCATCGCCTGGCGCACGTCGTCGTGCAGGCCCGGCGCCGGCGCTTCCTCCAGCACCTTCTGGTGACGGCGCTGCACCGAGCAGTCGCGGTCGAACAGGTACACGGTATTGCCGTGCGTGTCGCCGAACACCTGCACTTCGACGTGGCGCGGGCGCGTCAGATATTTCTCGATCAGCACGCGGTCGTTGCCGAAGCTGCTCGCGGCTTCGCGCTGGCACGACGCGAGCGCCGCCGGGAAATCGCCTGAGCGCTCGACCACGCGCATCCCCTTGCCGCCGCCGCCCGCGCTCGCCTTCAGCAGCACCGGATAGCCGATTTCATCGGCTTCGCGATGCAGGTTGCCGGCGTCCTGGTCGTCGCCGTGATAGCCGGGCACGAGCGGCACCGCGGCCGCGTGCATCAGCGCCTTCGCGGCGGCCTTCGATCCCATCGCCGCGATCGCATCGACCGGCGGCCCGATGAACACGATGCCGGCCGCTTCGCATGCATGCGCGAAATCTTCGTTCTCCGACAGAAAGCCGTAGCCGGGGTGGATCGCCTGCGCGCCGGTCGTGCGTGCGGCCTCGATGATGCGCTCGATGCGCAGGTAGCTGTCTGCCGCGGCCGAGCCGCCGATATGCACGGCTTCGTCGCACGCGGCCACGTGTTTCGCGTTCGCGTCCGCGTCGGAATAAACGGCGACGCTCGCGATCCCGAGACGTTTGCACGTCGCGGCGACGCGGCACGCGATTTCGCCGCGGTTGGCGATCAGAATCTTGTCGAACATGGCTTCGATGTCGTCCGGAGAGTGGGGGTCACGCGATCATGCGCGATCATTCACGCCACGACGGCGTGCGCTTTTCGAGGAAGGACGCGATCCCTTCGCGCGCTTCCGCGCCGGCGCGGGTCTTGGCGATCCAGTCGGCGGTCTGCTCGATCAGCGTCGCGTCGAGCGCGCGGCCGGCCACGTCGGCGACGAGCCGCTTGCACGCCTTCACCGCGTCGGGACCGTTCGCGACGAGCGTCGCCGCCAGCTTCGCGACCGTTTCGTCGAGCGCATCGGCCGGCACCGCATCGTGGATGAAGCCGAGCGACGCGGCACGCGCACTGTCGAACACCTCGGCCGTCGTGAAGTAGCGCCGCGCCGCGCGCTCGCCCATCGCGCGCACGACATACGGCGCGATCGTCGCGGGGATCAGTCCGAGCCGCGCTTCCGACAGGCAGAACTTCACGCCGTCGGCGGCGATCGCGATATCGGCCGCCGCGACGAGGCCCACGCCGCCCGCATACGCGTCGCCATGCACGCGCGCGATCACCGGCTTGCCGCAGCGATGGATCGCCTCGAGCATCCGCGCGAGCTTGCGCGCATCGGCACGGTTCTCGTCGTCCGAGTAACCGGCCATCTTCTTCATCCAGTTCAGGTCCGCACCCGCGCAGAACGCGGCGCCTTCCGCCGCGAGCACAATCGCGCGCACGCCTTCGTGCGCATCGAGCCATTCGAACGCGGTGGTCAGCTCGGCGATCGTCGTCTCGTTGAACGCGTTGCGCACGTCGGGGCGTGCGAGCGTGACGGTCGCCACGCGGCCGGCTTCGCTTACCTTGATCGTTTCGTATCGCATCGGTCAGTCCTCCCGGGCGTTACATGCGGAACACGCCGAAGCGCGTATCGTCGATCGGCGCGTTCATCGATGCGGCAAGGCCGAGGCCGAGCACGTCGCGCGTCTGCGCGGGATCGATCACGCCGTCGTCCCACAAACGTGCGCTCGCGTAATACGGATGGCCCTGGCGCTCGTACTGGTCGCGGATCGGCTGCTTGAACGCTTCCTCTTCGTCGGTCGACCACGAACCGCCCTTCGCCTCGATGCCGTCGCGACGCACGGTCGCGAGCACCGACGCGGCCTGCTCGCCGCCCATCACCGAGATGCGCGCGTTCGGCCACATCCACAGGAAACGCGGGCCGAACGCGCGGCCGCACATCCCGTAGTTGCCGGCGCCGAACGAGCCGCCGATGATCACCGTGAACTTCGGCACCTTCGCGTTCGACACGGCCGTCACCATCTTCGCGCCGTGCCGCGCGATGCCTTCGTTCTCGTACTTGCGCCCGACCATGAAGCCCGTGATGTTCTGCAGAAACACGAGCGGGATCTTGCGCTGGCAGCACAGCTCGATGAAATGCGCGCCCTTCACGGCCGATTCCGAGAACAGGATGCCGTTGTTCGCGACGATCCCGACCGGATGGCCCCAGATGTGCGCGAAGCCCGTGACGAGCGTCGTGCCGTAGCGCGCCTTGAATTCGTCGAACTCCGAATCGTCGACGATGCGCGCGATCACCTCGCGCACGTCGAACGGCTTGCGCGTATCGACGGGAATCACGCCGTACAGGCTCTTCGCGTCGTAGCGCGGCGGCTTCGGCTCGCGCAGCGCCACCGGAGACGCGATCTTCGGTGCGAGGTGACTGACGATGTTGCGCGCGATCGACAGCGCATGCGCGTCGTTCTGCGCGAGATGGTCGGCCACGCCCGACAGGCGCGTATGCACGTCGCCGCCGCCGAGATCCTCGGCGCTCACTTCCTCGCCGGTCGCGGCCTTCACGAGCGGCGGGCCGCCGAGGAAAATCGTACCCTGCTCCTTCACGATGATCGACTCGTCGCTCATCGCCGGCACGTACGCGCCGCCGGCCGTGCACGAGCCCATCACGACGGCGATCTGTGCGATCCCCGCCGCGGACATCGTCGCCTGGTTGAAGAAGATGCGGCCGAAGTGGTCGCGATCGGGAAACACGTCGTCCTGGTTCGGCAGGTTCGCGCCGCCCGAATCGACGAGGTACACGCACGGCAGCCGGTTTTCCGCGGCGATTTCCTGCGCGCGCACGTGCTTCTTCACGGTGACCGGGTAGTAGGTGCCGCCCTTGACCGTCGCGTCGTTGCACACGATCACGCATTCGCGGCCGGCGATGCGGCCGATCCCGGTGATGACGCCCGCGCCCGGCGCATCGTCGTTGTACATGCCGTTTGCCGCGAGCTGCGAGAACTCGAGGAACGGCGCGCCCGGATCGAGCAGTTGCGCGATGCGGTCGCGCGGCAGCAGCTTGCCGCGCGACAGGTGCTTGTCGCGCGCGGCCTGGCCGCCACCCTGCGCAAGCTGTTCGATCTTCGCGCGCAGGTCGGCGACGACCGCCTCGAGCGCGGCGGCATTCGTGCGGAAGTCTTCCGAACGCGGGTTCAGTTTCGATTCGATGATCGGCATCGACGGGGCTCCGTTCGCGTGACGTGGGGCGTTACATCGTTTCCGCGAACAGCTCGCGGCCGATCAGCATCCGGCGGATCTCGCTCGTGCCGGCGCCGATCTCGTACAGCTTCGCGTCGCGCCACAGGCGACCGACCGGGTATTCGTTGATGTAGCCGTTGCCGCCGAGGATCTGGATCGCCTCGCCGGCCATCCACGTCGCCTTCTCGGCCGTGTAGAGGATCACGCCGGCGCAGTCCTTGCGCACCTGGCGGATGTGGTCGCTGCCTGCCGAGTCGAGATGGCGGCCGACCGCATACAGGTAGGCACGGCAGGCCTGGAACGTGGTGTACATGTCCGCGACCTTGCCCTGGATCAGCTGGAATTCGCCGATCGACTGGCCGAACTGCTTGCGATCGTGGATATACGGCACCACGGCGTCGAGGCACGCGGCCATGATGCCCGTCGGGCCGCCCGACAGCACCGCGCGCTCGTAGTCGAGGCCGCTCATCAGCACCTTCACGCCGCCGTTCAACTGGCCGAGGATGTTCTCTTCCGGCACCTCGACGTCCTGGAACACCAGCTCGCCCGTGTGCGAGCCTCGCATGCCGAGCTTGTCGAGCTTCTGCGCGACCGAGAAGCCCTTCATCCCCTTCTCGACGATGAATGCGGTGATGCCGCGCGCGTTGGCTTCGATGTCGGTCTTCGCGTAGACGACGAGCGTGTCGCAATCGGGGCCGTTGGTGATCCACATCTTCGTGCCGTTCAGCACGTAGCGATCGCCGCGCTTGTCGGCGCGCAGCTTCATGCTGACGACGTCGGACCCGGCGTTCGGCTCGCTCATCGCGAGCGCGCCGATGTGTTCGCCCGACACGAGCTTCGGCAGGTATTTCTGTTTCTGCGCTTCGGTGCCGTTGCGGTGGATCTGGTTCACGCACAGGTTCGAGTGCGCGCCGTACGACAGGCCGATCGACGCCGATGCGCGCGAGATCTCCTCCATCGCGACCATGTGCGCGGTGTAGCCCATGTTCGCGCCGCCATATTCCTCGGCGACCGTCATGCCGAGCACGCCGAGATCGCCGAACTTCTTCCACAGATCCATCGGAAACTGGTCGGTGCGGTCGACCTCCGCCGCGCGCGGCGTGATTTCCTTCGCCGCAAACGTCGCGACGGCGTCGCGCAGCATCTCGATGTCTTCACCGAGCATGAATTGCACGCCGGGCAGGTTGATCATGTCTCCTCCGTCTCCAGAAAGTGTGTCGCACTCACCGATTTCTGAGTTTCGCTCAAATCAAATGAATGCACCGATTCATTGACAAATACAGCGTAAATTTTGCACAGTTTCGCGCCTCGCCGGGTTCGGCGTCAATAGTTTTTTGAGTGACACTCAGATATCATGCGAACATGACAGCCGCTACCGCCGACACCATGACCGACACCGTTAAAGCCGACCGCGCCGACGCGCCGCGCGCCCCCGCCGGGCGCAAGTCCCAGCAGCGCGTGCAGGACATCCTGCGCGCCGGTCGTGAAGTGTTCGCTGAAAAGGGTTACGAGCATGCGACGGCCGCCGAGATCGCGCAGCGCGTGGGCGTGTCGGAGGCGACTGTGTTCAGCTACTTCCGCGGCAAGCGCGAGCTGTGCGCACGCGTGATCGCGGACTGGTACGACGAAATCATCGCCGCGTTCGAGCACGGGATGCCGCTGGATGCGTCGGTGCAGCAGCAGTTCGCGTTCATCGTGCGCACCCACCTGCGGCTGATGCTGGTGAACGGCACGGGGCTGTGCGCGCTGGTGCTATCGGAAGGCCGCGCGAAGCAGCATGCGCTGAGCGACGAGCTCACCGCGCTGCAGCGCCGCTACACGGCGCCGCTGATGGACGTGCTCGCACGCGGCCAGGCAGCCGGGCAGGTGCGTGCGGACCTGCCGCTGAGCCTGCTGCGCTCGATGGTGTTCGGGCCGATCGAGCACGTGCTGTGGGATGCGATCCTCGGGCACCGCAAGCTCGATACGGAAACGACGGCCGCGCAGCTGATCGACATGCTGTGGGCCGCCGTGCAGCCGCCGGCGCCGGAACAGGCGGCGCTCGTGCGCTTCAGGAACGAAGTCGCGGAAGCCGTGCGGCGGCTGGAAGCCGAAGGCCCGCGCGCGTGACGCGCGGCAGGCGGGTTGCGTCGCCGCGACGCGGCCGCGGCAGCGTGCGGTCGCAATCGCAGTCGATCAGTTGGCGAGACGGCAGTGCGCCAGCTTCAACCCCGGCAACACGGGCGCATCGATGTAGCCCTCGTTCACGCAGCTGAACTGGAACGCCGCCGACGTGACGAACGGCTTGATCTCCCCGCCGGGGAATTTCGGCTTCAGCGCAGCCTGGTCGTCCACGTCGAAATGCGTATCGAACTGCTCGCCGTCGGCCGTCAGTGCGCCGAAGTACGTGCCGCCCGGGTCGCCGCCCATCCGGATCACGGCGCCGACGAACACGAGGCGCTTGCCGTCGTATTTCGTCTTCGCGGCGGCCATGTCCTGCGTATAGGCCTCGATCACGGCGCCGTAGTGCGCGTCGATCGCGGGTTCGGCGTCCGACGCCGCACAAGCGGACTGGTGAATGCCTGCCAGCAGCGTGCAGGCCGCAAGCGCGGCCGCCGCGAACGGCGCGGAAATCTTTTTCATGGTGGTCTCCCGTCTAGCGTGGTGGTTGAAGTGATTGAAGCCCGGCGCTCGTGCCGGCCGAATTCGCTTCCGTTGCTCTAATCGTTCGAATGGCGGAATACGGCTGCGATCACTTCGTCGCCCGCATGGTCGTGCGCGGTGCGTAGCGCCGCGCGGAACGCGACGTGACAGGAAGATGACATGGTGCGGCCCCCGGCTCTCTCATTGGTTTTCACTGCGTCTGATTTTGGCCGCTACGGTAGCAGACGGCCGACGGCCCGGCAACCAATGGCCGCGCACAGTCGGGCACGTCATTACAATTGCAAATGATTCTCATTACATATATCATGCGCAACCTGACTGCAACAAAACGCTGCGGCCCGCGACACGATTCTTAGTACTCCTCCTGCCTCGATTCATGCCATCCCGTCGAACACCCCGCCGCGCCCGGACCCTGCGTCCGTGGCGCACGAGCCTGCCTGCCCTGATCACCCTGTGCGTCGCGAGCGGCGCGCATGCGGCCGACGCCGAACCCACCACGCCCGCATCGACTCCCACGACACCCACCGGACAGGAACTCCCCGCGATCAGCGTCAACGCATCGTCGGCCGTCGAGCCAACGGTCGGCTATCAGCCGCGCACCACCGGCATCGCGGGCGGCGACGACCGTCCGCTGAAGGAGATTCCGCAATCGGTCGCGGTGGTCAGCAGCAGCGTGTTGCAGGACCAGCAGGCACGCTCGCTCGACGACGTGCTCGGCAACATCAGCGGCGTCACGCAGACGAATACGCTCGGCGGCACGCGCGACGCGTTCATCAAGCGCGGCTTCGGCTCGAACAACGACGGCTCGGTGCTCGTCGACGGCGTACGCACGCCGGTGCTGCACAGCTATCTCGCGACGATCGACCGCGTCGAAGTACTGAAGGGCCCGGCCTCGCTGCTGTACGGGATGCAGGATCCCGGCGGCGTGATCAATCTCGTCACGCGCAAGCCGGAGGACACGTTCGGCGGCTCGATCTCCGCGTCGCGCACGAACCACGGCGGCAGCAGCGCGCAGTTCGATCTCACCGGCCCGCTCGGCAAGCGCGGCCAGGTCGCGGGCGGCACGCTCGCGTTCCGGCTGACCGGCGAATACGACACGAGCCGCTACTGGCGCAGCTTCGGTCGCGAACGCAATGCGCTGATCGCGCCCGCGCTGTCGTGGCACGACGCGAACACGTCGATCGACGTCAGCTACCAGTACGTCGACTACACGATGCCGTTCGACCGCGGCACCGTGCTCGTGAACGGCCAGCTCGACGATGCGCTGCGCTATCGCCGCTACGAGGAAGCGTGGTCGCAAAGCGGCGGCATCCAGGAAACGCTGCGCACACGCATCGAGCACCGCTTCTCCGATGCCTGGCGCGTCCGCGCGACCTACGGCTGGGGGCGCGACCGCTACGACCAGTTCATCACCCGCGCCACCGCGTTCAACAGCAGGACCGGCGCGCTGACGCGCTCGTCCGATGCGAACCTCGGACGCAACGACTCCGACCAGATCGCGACGCTCGGCCTGCTCGGCAACGTGACGCTCGCGGGGATGAACCACGCGATCTACGTCGGCGGCGAATACGAGCGGCAGCGCAGTTTCCGCGGCGACACCATCCGCGGCAAGGCGACGACGGGCTTCGATCTCTACGATCCCGTATACGGCCTGCTCGCGGCGGGCGGTACGCCGAACGCGAAGCAAAGCGATTCGCGCTCGGTCGTGCATGCTTACTCGACGATCGTGCAGGACTCGGTGAAGATCACCGATCGCCTCACCGCAGTGGGCGGGCTGCGCTGGGAAAACTGGCAGCAGGAATCGGGAATGGGGCGGCCGTTCGTGTTCGCCGACCGCTCGCGCGGCAGCGTCTGGCTTCCGCAGTTCGGGTTCGCGTATGCGCTCACACCGGCACTGACCGCCTATGCGAACGTGAGCCGCTCGTTCAAGCCGAACGTCGCATCGAACGTCGCCGCACCGCTCGCGCCGGAGTACGGCCGCGTGCTCGAGGCCGGGCTGAAGTTCAGCCTGAAGCCCGCGATCACCGGCACGCTCGCGGTGTACCAGATCGACAAGCGCAACGTCGCGGTCACGGTCGGCGACCTCACGTCGACGATCGGCACCGCGCGCTCGCGCGGGATCGAGCTCGACGTGGCGGGGCAGATCACGCGCCACCTGAGCGTGATCGGCAGCTATGCATATACGAACGCGACCGATCGCGACAGCAACACGCCGCTCGTCAACGTCGCGCGGCACACGGGCAGCCTGTTCGCCGTGTACGACACGGCCATCGCGAACCTGCCCGGCCGCTGGCGCTTCGGCGGCGGTGCGCGCCTGGTCGGCGCACGCTCCGGCGACACCGCGAACAGTTTCACGCTGCCCGGCTACGTGACCGTCGACGCGTTCGCGGCGTACGAAACGACGATCGGCAAGTTCCCGACACGCTTCCAGCTCAACGTGAAGAACCTGCTCGACAAGACCTACTACCCGTCGAGCAACAACAACCTGATCGTCGCGGTCGGCGAGCCGCGGCTCGTCACGCTGACGACGACGGTGTCGTTCTGACGTTCTGACGTCCTGACGCGCGCGTGGGCCGGTCGCAAGCGGCGACCCACGCCCAAACCCCGCATCGATGCGCCGCTCCCGCCATGCGGCGGCTCGCCCCTTCCTCCCTCCGCGCAGCATCTCGGCCGCGTCATGATCGGTCGCGGCACACGCATGCGCGTTGTGCCGGAAGAAAGCGCGACGACGGAAATTCGCTCGCGACAGCGCCGGATTCTCATCGACAGGCAGCCCGCGCGACACCTGACGCCGTCATTCGCATGCGTCCCCGGCGTCAACCCCGACGACCGCGAAAATGCATCCCAGCGATGCAATTCCGTCTGATCTCGAACCGCATCGTACGCCGTATGATCCTCCCGGCCTTTTCTCGAGGCCGCCCAGTGCGCGTCGTCATCTCTATCCGCTTACGCGTTTCGCCACAACAACCCAGCGAACATGTCCAACTTCTCACTCATACTCGTCGTCTCAATGTTGAGCGCCTTTGGCCTGATCGCGTCCGACGTCTACCTGCCCGCCATGCCGTCGATGGCCCATGAGTTTTCCATCGGTGCATGGCAGATGCCGCAGACAGTATCGGCCTACCTGATCGCGCTCGCCTGTGCACAGCTGTTCTACGGTCCCCTCTCCGATCGATGGGGGCGCAAACCCGTGCTGACGGTCGGAATCCTTCTGTACATTGTTGGCTCGATCGGCTGCGCAAGTGCCGGCGGCTTCGCGAGCTTTCTCGGATGGCGAGTGCTCGAAGCCCTCGGCGCGGCCTCCGGTCTCGTGATCGGCCGCGCGATCATTGCCGACACCTGCGACAAAAAGGAATCGGCAAAGGTTTACAGCATCGTCTATCCGCTCGTCTCGCTGTCTCCGGCGATCGCTCCGGCGATCGGCGGATATCTCGCCGCGTGGTTCGGGTGGCGGAGCGATTTCATTTTCGTCGCCGGATTTGGCGTAGTCGCGCTCACGCTGGCTCAGCTTCTTCTGAAGGAAACGCGGCCGCCTGTCGCGCCGGGCCAATATCGCGCAGTTCCGCTGGCCGGTTTCTCCGACGTGCTCGCAAATCGCGTGTTCATCCGGTATACGCTCGTCGTCTGCGCAATCTATTGCGCGTGGTTCGTCTACCTGACGCAATCGCCCTTCATCTTTGCGGGCCTCGGTCTTTCGGAACAGCAAAGCGGCTGGCTCTATCTGCCACTGACCGCCGGCATCATTTCCGCCAACATGATTTCGCGCCGCATGCTCGACCGGATGCCCTACGACTCGATCGTCGCCGCCGGGGTGTGCTGCTTCGTCGCCGGCGGCATGGCGTTCGCCTTGTGCGAGTCATGGCATTTCAAAGGCATCATCGCAATCGTCGTGCCGATGTTTCTGGTCAGCCTGTCAAACGGATCGTCGCTGTCGCTCGCCGTCTCGGGCGCCATCGCAAGCGAACATGGGCGCGCCGCCACGGCGTCCGGACTGGTCGGTTTCTTCCAGATAGGCAGCGCGTCGCTCGCGGCCACCGTGTCCAGCGGCCTGCTCGGTACCGGCAGCCACGTGCTGGCGACAGCGATTCCGTTCTTCGCGATCGTCGCCGCGATCGCGATCGTTCCCCGCTGGTATGCCGCGCGGCGTGCGCTTTCGATGCGCAAGACCCTGCCGCGTTAAGCAGCGGACCTTGCACCGGCGAGATCCCGGCCGCTATCGATAACGGTCGAACGTAGCAGCGATCTCGTCGGTGACGGCCCGAACGCGCGCCGTCCGGTTCAGGTCCGTATGCGACACGAGCCAGACCTGATACGGCGCGATTCGAGTCCTGCCGGGCCAGATTCGCACGAGCGAATCGTCCGCCTGCGCCATATACACCGGGAGCTCGCCTATTCCGATGCCCGACCGGATCGATGTCGCCAGCATCAGGCTCGAACTCACTTGCGCGACGACGCGCCCTCGTTCCATCGACTCGCCGCACAGCGAGAGCCCCTGATTGGAGGTGATGGAGGGCTGGTAGACCACCAGATCATGGCCATCGAAAGCCGAACCGATCGCGGGGGCACCACGCGCATCCAGATACTCGCGACTCGCGAACAACCCGACCTCCCATTCGGCCAGCTTCCTGCGCACGAGATCGGGATTTTCCGGCATCACGGTTCGAATCGCGAGATCCGCATCGCGTCGCGTCAGGTTGAGCACCTGCACCGAAGTCGTCAGGACCACGTGTATCGCGGGATATTTCCGTCGTAACGACCGTATCGCGGGAACGACAAAATCCATCGCCAGCGAATCGGTTGTCGTCACCCGAACCTCGCCTTCGAACCGGTCGTCGGAGCCATGCGCGCGGCGCTCGAACTCGCATGCCGCTCGCTCCATCTCTTCCGCGGCCTGCAGCGAATGCTCGCCGATCTGCGTCACGACATAGCCGGACGACGTCTTGAGAAACAGCTTCGCACCCAGCGCCTTCTCCAGTGCCGTCAGCCGCCGCCCCACGGTTGCCTGATCGACATCCAGAACGACTGCAGCTTCGCGCAGCGTCCCGGCGCGCTGAACTGCCAAAAAGACGCGTGCATCGTCCCAATTCATGAATAACGTTCTCTCTCGGTAAAGCACTTTTGCATTCTTTGTCGGCAATTATACAAGTTGATCCCCCGCACTCCGACATATATCATCAGGTATCCATATCAAAAAATATTTCGCGACATTCCAGTACCCGCGATTTCCATCGACCGGTTGAGAGTTTTAACAATACAGCCGGCGTATTCGGTTCGCATGGATCACCACGGATCAAAATGAAAAGCATGGCAATCCGGCCCCCTCCTGCCCAATCATCGGCCCTCCGAATATCTCCCATCCGATATCGCGATTTCCGGTGTCGATCGCGCGCCTCTAGACTGGCTACGCGACAGTGACGCCGCGCCGCCGCACGGCAACGCGGCACGCCTCCACAAAAACGATTCCGGGAGATATCCATGTCCGACCGGCAGGCGCGCCGAGGCGCGCTCAAGACACTCGGCCTCGCGGCCGGCACCGCATTGCTCGCCGCTGCGCGCCATGCGCACGCCGCCGCACCCGAAACCGGTGCGCTGCTGCCCGGCGGCGCCGCGCACCTCGCCGACCTCACGCGCCGCCTCGCGGCCGCACCGAGACGACGCGACTTCAAGACGGTGCCGATGATCCTCGAACACCCCGACCAGTGGGATCACGCGGCGCTTGCCGAAGTGATCGGCTATCGCGGCGGCCCGAAGCAGGTGTGGGACAACACCGAGCTCGGCGGCCCGTGGCTGAACCTGATGCGCAATTCGCTGAACGCGCAGATCTGGTCGTACGGTCATCCGGATTTCCTCGTCGTGTCGGCCACGCACGGCAGCGCGCATCTCGCGCTGTTCGACCAGACCGCGTGGGACAAATATGGCCTCGCGAAACTGGCCGGTGCCGCGTTCCCGACCAACACGCTGCTCGACGCAAGGCCCGCGCAATCGAAAGGCGCGCAGGACCATGAAGCACCCGACGGCGCATTCTCGTCGCATCACAACAGCCTCGCCGCGCTACAGCAGCGCGGCGTCGTGTTCCTGTCGTGCCACAACGCGATCTGGGAACTGGCGGAACGGCTCGACGGCGCGAACGCGAACCCCGACAAGCTGCCGCTCGACGCACTGGCGGCCGACCTGACCAACCACGTGATCCCGTCGGCAATCGTCACGCCGGGTGCGGTCGGCACGCTGCCCGAGCTGCAGCAGGCCGGTTTCACGTACGCGAAATGAGATCCGCGATGACAACGATCCATACGAAGCCGCCATTGCAATCGCCTTCGCGCCGCCGCACGCGCACGCTGCGCGCCGCGCTGGCCGCCTGGCTGTGCAATGTATCGGTGCTCGCGCTCGCCGCACCCGCCGCCGACGACGCGACCTTCTTTCCGCCCTGGCAGGACGGCCGCAACAACGACGCGATCCATCGCGGCCTCGAATTCACGGTGCCGCAAGTCGACGTGCTCGCCGATTTCCATGGCGACCTCACCGCGCCGAAGCTCGTCCTGTACGTCGGCGGCAACTACTTCTTCGCGATGGCGCCGCTCGTCGCGAAGTTCGAGGAAGACCATCCGGAGTACCGCGGCCGCATCTACTGGGAAACGATCCCGCCCGGCCTGCTCGTGAAGCAAATTCAGGCAGGCGGCACGATCACCGTCGGCAACATGACGTGGACGGTCAAGCCCGACGCGTATTTCGCGGGGCTCGGCAAGATCAACGGCCTGATCGCGGACGGCACGCTCGCGGGCCCGGCCGTGCCGTACGTGACGAACCAGCTGACGATCATGGTGCGCGCCGGCAATCCGAAGCGCATCGCGTCGCTGAACGATCTCGCGCGGACCGACGTGAAGCTCGCGATGCCGAACCCGGCCTTCGAAGGCGTCGCGCGGCAGATCCGCGCGTCGCTCGTGAAGGCCGGCGGCGACACGCTCGCCCGCACCGTCTACGACGACAAGGTGCACGCCGGCACGACCGAACTCACGCACATCCACCATCGGGAAACCGCGCTGTTCCTGATGCAGGGGCGCGCGGACGCGGGTGTGCTGTGGCAATCCGAAGCCGCGTTCCAGGAACAGGCCGGGCATCCGCTGATGCACATCAACATTCCGGCCGAGCAGAATACGACGGCGATCTACGCAGGTGCGATGGTGAAGGACGCGCCGCACCCGGAAGCCGCGCGCGCATGGCTCGCGTTCATCCGGTCGCCGGAAGCGTTCCGGATCTTCGCGCGCTACGGCTTCGGCCGATATGATGCGAACCAGCCGACCCAGCACCTCGCACCGGAGAAGGACGGGCCCGCAGGCTGACGGCCTCGCCATCGCCCGGCGCGCAAGCTACATACAACAAGGAGGGGGACACGTGAACGATACGGTCGAAACACGGCGCGGACCATCGCGATGCCGGCTCGCGCCGCTGCTGCTCGCCGCGGCCGCGCTGCTGGCAGGTAATGCGCACGCGGAGGACGCCACGTCCGGCAAGACGATCGCGACACAGGGCACGGCGACGGGCGTCGCCGCCTGCATCGGCTGCCACGGCGGCCAGGGCGAAGGCAACGCGGCAGCCGGTTTCCCGCGCCTCGCGGGCACGAATGCCGCGTACCTGTCCGCGCAGCTCGCCGCGTTCGCGGACGGCAGCCGCCAGAACCCGGTCATGCAGCCGCTCTCGAAACTGCTGTCGCCGCGCGAGCGCGATGCAGTCTCCGCGTACTTCGCGAGCCAGCCCGCGCCGGCCGGCGTCTACACGCCCGACGACGCATCGATCGATCCGGCAAACACCGGCGCGTGGCTCGCGACGCGCGGGCGCTGGTCGCAGGGCCTGCCCGCGTGCGCGCAATGCCACGGCCCCGGCGGCCTCGGCGTGGGCACCGCATTCCCGCCGCTCGCGGGCCAGCCGGCCGCGTATGTCGCCGGCCAGTTGAACGGCTGGAAACACGGCACGCGGCCGCCCGGGCCGATGGGATTGATGCCGGTGATCGCCGGCAAGCTGTCCGACGCCGACATCGACGCGGTGGCCGCCTACTATGCGCGCGGCGGCGCCGCCCAAGGAGACAAGCGATGATCGACCGCACGACGCTGATCCGCCACGCCCGCGCGACGCTGCTCGGCGCAGCCTGGTTGCCCGCGCTCGCGTGCGCGGCGACACCGCAGGACGCACCGACTGCCGCTTCCGCCGCCGCAACGCTGCCCGCCGTCGCCGCGCCGGCGGCCAGGCCGTTCACACCGCCGCCCGAATCGGCGATCCCGGCCGACGACTTCGGCAAGACCGTCAGGCTCGGCGAGCAGATCTTCCTGCACACGCCCGAGTTCGCGGGCAAGTACGTCGGCAACAAGCTGACCTGCGCGAGCTGCCACCTCGACGCCGGCCGCCGGCCCGATTCGAGCCCGATGTGGGCCGCGTACCTGCTGTATCCGGCGTACCGCGCCAAGAACGGCCACGTGAACACGTTCTCCGAACGCCTGCAGGGCTGCTTCCGGTACAGCATGAACGGCAAGGCGCCGCCGGCCGGCGACCCGATCCTCGTCGCGCTCGAGACGTATTCGTACTGGCTTGCGAAGGGCGCGCCGGTGGGCACGAAGCTGCCGGGCCAGGGATTCCCGAAATTGCCGCCGCCCGCGCAGAAGGCCGACTACGCACGCGGCGCGGCCGTCTACACGCAGCACTGCGCACTGTGTCACGGCACGGACGGCCAGGGCCAGTCGAGCGGCGGCAAGCCGGTGTTCCCGGCATTGTGGGGCGCGCGCTCGTTCAACTGGGGCGCGGGGATGGGCGACATCCGCAACGCGGCCGGCTTCATCAAGGCCAACATGCCGCTCGGGCTCGGCGGAACGCTGACCGATCAGGAAGCGTGGGACGTCGCGACGTTCATGGACAGCCACGAACGCCCGCAGGACCCGCGCTTCACGGGCTCCGTGCAGGACACACGCGCGAAGTTCCATGATTCGCCCGACTCGATGTACGGGCGCAGCGTGAACGGCCGCGTGCTCGGCGCGCCCTGACGATCGGCCGGGCCGGTCGATGCGACCGCCCGGCCGCCACGGTCACGGATGCCAGCGGTACACGACGATGCTCGACCCGTTGTAGTTATCCTTCGTGATCACGTACTCGCCGGTCGAGCGCAGGTACGCACGCACACCGTACATCGAGTCGACGTCGTTGCCGACGTCCATCGCCGACGTGTTCGAGTTCGTCAGCGTCGTGACGAGCGCGCCGGTGTTCAGGTCGAACACGTCGATGTTCGGCACCGTGTGCACGTAGCCGACGAACAGGTAGTGACCGGCCGCCGCGATCGATTTCGGGTTCGCGCTCGTCAGGTTGATCACCGGGTTCGGCGCGCTCGTATTGCCGTTCTTCCAGCCGTGATAGACCTCGATGTGCCCGTTCATCGCGGTCCAGTCCCAATTGCCCGCAAGCCCCTGCGCGAGGATCATCGTGTCGCTGTCGGCCTGGTAGATGATGCGCGTGACGGGCGCGACGCCGGTCGGCACGGGCGTCGTCGTCGGCTTGCCCCACGACGGCTTGCCGGTCGCGTCGAAGCCCGTCATCGGGTAGCGCGTGATCACGTTCGACCCGTTCAGCCCGGCCCACACGTCGCCGTTGCCGTCGATGTCGAAACCGGCCGTGACCTGCAGCGTCGTGTTGAACGGCTTGCCCGGCAGCGAACCGGCAGGGATCGCGATGTAGCCGCTCGCGGTGTTGAAGTAATAGAAGTTGAAATTGCCCGGGTTCTGGCCCGACGCGACGAGGATCCGGTTGCCGCCGACGTTCACGAGCTGGCCGAAATGCTGGCCGCGCTGATAGTCGTTCATGTCGAGGCGCGGGTCCTTCGGATAGGTGAACGGATCAACCGTGTTCGCGACGAACGTGCCGCCCGCCGAGCCCGTATATACGTTGTTGCCGCTGTAGAACAACGTGCCGTCCGTGACCGGATCGGGCGCGGCGATCCCCTCGAAGTTCAACGCCTGCAGCTTCCACTGCAGCGCGCCCGTCGGGCTGTACGAATGGAGGTCGGTGCTGCCGTTGCGGCCGAGATCCCAGCCGCCGCCCCACGCGTTGTTCAGCACGTACAGGTTGCCGGCCGAATCCTTGCCGAGCGCGGCGACGCGCGTGAAGCGCTTGTCGCCGACCTGCCCCTTGATGCCCGTCGTCGTGTCGAGATAGCCGCCCTGCACACCGAACGTGCCGACCTGGACCGGCAGGCCGAGCAGCCCGCTGTAGACCTTGATGTTCATGTCGGGCCCTTCGTCGCCCACCATCAGCCGGCCCAGCGACGCATCGAAGTACAGCGACGCCGGCCGTGCGCCGGCCGCCATCTGGATCGTGCTCATCGCGGCGCCGGTCGCGCTGAACTGCGCGACGACGCCCGCGCTCTTGCGCGCGACCCACAGGTTGCCGGCCGCATCGAGCGCCAGCGCGCCCGGTCCCGATACGCCGATGTCGCGCTGCCATACACCGTCGGTCGTATAGACGCGCACGCGGTTGCCGTAGAAGTCGCTCACGTACAGCAGGTTGCCGCCCGTCGCGAGGCCCGTGATCACGTCCGCGTACTGGATGCCCGTCCACGTGCTGACCGGGATGCGCAGGTCGCGCTGGTTCGAGCTTCGGTTGTAGCGGCCCACCGAGCCGCTGCCGAACGTGCGGTTGTAGCCGAGCGCGACGAACAGCGACGTCGAATTGCCCGTGATCGCCCCACCCTGGAATTCGTCGTGGATGCCGATCGTGCCGAGCGGCTGGCCGTTCTGGTAGATCGCGACGCCGCCCGCGTTCTCGTCCCAGCGCGACGCCGTGTAGATCACGCCCTCGGGCGCGACCCACATCGAGCGCGCGCCGTTGCCGACGTGCGAGACCAGCGTGCCGTACGTGTTCGCGAGCCAGTCCGTCGAGTACTGCACCTGTGCGTGACTCGCCGGCGCCAGCATCGCCATGCACATTCCCAGCAACGCCGCGCGAATTTGTTTCATTGACATGAATAATGCTCCCAGACGATCAATGGTCGACACTGTAAATCGCGGCGCATGAAATATTGGTGATTCCGGTAAATCCGTATTCGCCGGCATCCCGAATTATTCACTCCGCGCCTTTTGCCGTCCGGCGCTTTTTCGTCAACGAAGGTCAAACCCGCGAAACCACGCCGCAACGGGATGCCGGCAGCGCGATTTCGGCGCCTTTCCCGGCATTTTCTTCCGGGCCATCCAATGCGGATACGTCATTTTTTCTGACATGCCCGCATTGCATTTTCATTCCCCGGAAATCGCTTCAATGATTACAAATCGAAATTGAAATGAAAGGGAAAAAATAATATCCGGCGCAATCGCTTTTTCGCGATTCGGCGCACCGGATAAACGGCAGGGAAAGAGGAAGGCGGCAGCGATCGTTCAGGTCGCCGGGTCGAGCGTCGGGCCATCCCAGCCGTCGACGTATTTCGGCAGCGCGTCGACGACGTCGATCACGCGTTGCCGGTAGAACAGGTGCATCGTCGGCTGCAGGTCGCCGGGCAGCTGCCCGCCGTGCGCGCGCGCGGCCAGGCTGTTCGGCACGACACGCATGTCGAGCCGGTTCGTCCCGAACACGATCTCGCCGCACGACGCGCACCACGTGCGCGACATCGACTTCTCCGGATGCGGGAACGTCGCGTGGCTGCCGTCGATGCTCACCTGCTCCGGCGGCCATGCGGTTGCGGACAGCATCGGCGTGCCGTAGAAATCGCGGCACGTCGCGCAATGGCAGTTCGCGCGCGCCGCCGGTTCGCCACTCAGCGTGACGGTCACGGCGCCGCACAGGCAGCGCGCGGAAAACGTTCGGGTCATGTCGTCTCCTGTGAAAGGGAGACGGCAGTATAGGAGCATGCATCGAGGCCCGCATCGACCGCGGGCCCCGTTGCGGCCGCAACGACCGCTGCGTCAGAACTTCTGGCGCAGCCCGAGGCTGACGATCGCCTGCGAGCGCGAGTCGGACGAGTGGCCGTTCGCCTTGTCGGACACCGACGCAGTCGCGGCCACCGGCCGGCCGAGCGCGTCGAGCGTCGTGCCCGATGCATGCTGGTACGCGCCGAGCAGGTACACGCTGGTGCGCTTCGACAGGTCGTACACGGCACCGAGCGTGACGTTGTGATACTGCGCGCGGTCGTCGATGCCGTCGACATCGCTGCCGCGCGTGTAGCTGTAGCCCGCGAACAGCTGGGTCTGCGGCTGCACGTTCCAGCGCGTGAACACGCCCGCGACGTTGAACGTCGCGTGACCGGTGAACAGCGACTGGCCGCCGCTGCGGTACTGCACGTTGCTGTAGTTCACGCCGACGACGGCCGGGCCGAAGTCGTACGTCGCGCCCGTCGCGATCACCTGCTGCGATTGCGCGCTCGCATAGCCTTCGTTGATCGACGAGTTGAAGAGACCGTCGTCGGTGCTTCGCCACTTGCCGGCCGTCGGGTCGGCCGCGCCCGTCTTGCTGTTGTCCGAGCGCTCGTAGCCGACGCCGACGCGCAGCGGGCCCGCCGCGTACGCCGCGCCGACGCTCCACGTGTTGCGCTGCTTCATGCTGCCCGGCTGGCTGCCGAAGCCGTACAGCGCGCCGAACGTGAAGCCCGAGTAGTTCGCGCTCGTGTACTTGATCGAGCTGTCGACGCGCGCGGTCTGGTCGAGATCGTCGATATCGCCCGGGTGCGCGCCGAAGCCGCCGATGAACGACGACGGCCCGACCGGGCTCACGAAATCGTCGAGCGACGTGTACTGGCGGCCGAGCGTGACCGTGCCGTAGCGGTCGCTGCCGACGCCGACGAACGCCTGGCGGCCGAACTGGCGGCCGCCCTGGCCCGACGTGCCGTTCGTGATGTCGAAGCCGTTCTCGAGGACGAACAGCGCGCGCATCCCGCCGCCGAGATCCTCGGAACCCTTGATGCCCCAGCGGCTGCCGGACAGGTTGCCGGTCGTGAGCCCGACGTTCGAATGGCCGGTGTACGCGCCCGCCGAGCCGACCCGTTCGTTGCTGCGATAGGTCACGCCCGCGTCGACGATGCCGTACAGCGTGACGGAGCTTTGCGCGGCGGCAATACCCGCGAGCGAGAGCAGCAGTGGCGCTGCGATCAGTTGCTTGTTCATGGTTTTATGTCTCCGGGCGGTGAACCCGTTGTTCTGGCTTGCTGTTGCGAGTAGCGCGCGCGGGCGCCGACATCCGCCGGCGGTGCGAGGCCGGCGGCGTCCGCGCGCGACGACGCGGCGGGCATGCCCGCTGCGGCCGCCATGGTAGATGGAACCGGTTCTATTCCACAGTGGAATAACGACAACAGTTTTTTGCCAAAATCGAGATAGTCGGCGCACGGCGGAAGTTGATGGCTGCCGCGCCTGTACAGCGCGGGCAGGCGCACCCGATAATCGAGCGCACACCTTCCGCCGGGAGCGCCGTCATGCATGAAACGACCTTGCTGATCTTTGCCGCCGTCGCGTTCGTCGGCATCGCGACACCCGGCCCGACCGTGCTGCTCGCGCTGACCAACGGCTCGCGCTACGGCGTGCGCCGCGCGGCCTACGGTTTCGCGGGCGCGATGCTGTCCGACTTCGTGCTGATCGTCGCGGTCGCGCTCGGCCTCGGCGCGCTGCTGATGGCGTCCGCGTTCTGGTTCTCGGTGGTGAAGTGGCTCGGCGCCGCCTACCTCGCGTATGTCGGCATCCGGCTGCTGATGTCGAAGGGTTCGCTCGATGTCGCCGCCGCACACGGTGGCGCGGCATCCGGGCGCAACGCGTCGATCTTCACGAAGAGTTTCCTCACGGCGGTGACGAACCCGAAGGGCTATCTGTTCTTCTCCGCGTTCCTGCCGCAGTTCCTCGATCCGTCCGCACCGCTCGCGCCGCAGTATGTCGCGCTCGCCGTCACGTTCGCGCTGCTCGACGGGGTCGTGATGTTCGGCTATGCGCTGCTCGGCGCACGCGCGGTGCAGCTGCTGAAGCGCTCGGGCGCGCTGTGGCTCGAACGCACGTGCGGCGCGATGCTGCTCGCGCTCGCCGGTTCGCTGGCGCTGTACCGGCGTCATGCGGCGTAGGAGCAGGTTCCGATGAAAATTGCCGCACCGCCCCGCTCCGGCTTTCCCGGCCTGTCGCTCCGGCAACTCGAACGCGCCGACCTCGACGCGTGGTACGCGTACCTGACGAACCCCGACGTCTTCCGCCACACGAGCTGGAACCTGCGCTCGCCCGACGATCTGCTGCCGCTGTTCGACGACATCGAATCGGCCGACCCCGATTCGATCCGGCGCCTCGCGATCGTCGATACCGCATCGGGTGCGCTCGCCGGGACGATCGGGCTGCACACGATATCCACCGTGAACCGCTCGGCGGAAATTGCGTACGACCTCGCGCCGTCGCACTGGGGGCGCGGCATCGCGAGCTCGATGTGCGAAGCCGTCACCGCGTGGGCATTCGCGAACGGCGGCTTCATGCGCATGCAGGCCGTCGTGCTGACCAGCAACGCGGGCTCCGCGCGTGTGCTGCAGAAGTGCGGCTACCGCTACGAGGGCCTGTTGCGCGCCTACAGGATGGTGCGCGGCACGCCGGGCGATTTCGCGATGTACGCGCGGCTCGCGACCGACTGACGCGCCGTACGCGGGATCGCGCGCCGATGCCGTGAAGCGATTGGACGACCCGTGCCGAATTGGCGACAATCGCCGTTCCCCTCATCGACGCTCCGCCATGAAAATCGCCGCGCTTTCCGACATCCACGGCAACCTCGCCGCGCTCGACGCGGTGCTCGACGACGTCCGCCGCCGCGGCGCCGACGTGATCGTCAATCTCGGCGACATCGTGTCGGGGGCGCTTCATCCGGCCGAAACGGCCGACCGCCTGATCGCGCTCGACTTGCCGACCGTCAGGGGCAATCACGAACGGCAGTTGCTCACCTGCGATCGTGAAGCGATGCGGCTGTCCGATCGCTGGGCGCACGACACGCTGCGCGACGACCATCGCGCGTGGATCGCCGCGCTGCCCGAACGCGTGATGCTCGACGACGACGTGTTGATGGTGCACGGCACGCCGGACAGCGATCTCGTCTACTTCCTCGAAACGGTCACGCCGGACGGCTGCCGCGCGGCGACGCCCGCCGAAGTCGCGCAGCGCGCGGGCGACGAGGCGGCATCGCTGATCCTGTGCGGCCACACGCACGTGCCGCGCACCGCGAAGCTCGACGACGGCCGCTTGATCGTCAATCCCGGCAGCGTCGGGCTGCAGGCGTACGCGGACGACCTCCCGCATCCGCACTGGATCGAGACGGGCTCGCCGCATGCGCGCTACGCGATGGTGTCGCGCACGGCGGCCGGCTGGAACGTCGAATTCCATGCGGTCGAATACGACTGGCACACGGCCGCCGTGACCGCGGCTTCGCGCGGGCGCGACGACTGGGCCGTCGCGTTGCGCACCGGCCGATGCTGACACGCACGCATCGCCCCGTCATCCCGCTTCTCTTCAATCACAGGAAAAACCGAGCACCATGCCCGTTCCGTCGCAACTGCTCTTCCTGCCCGGCGCATCGGGCAGCACCGCCTTCTGGCAGCCGCTGGCCACCCTGCTGACGCATCCGGCCGAGCGGCGGATCGTCGCCTATCCGGGCTTCGGCGACACGCCGCGCGATCCGGCCGTCGACGATTTCGACAGCCTCGTGCGTGAGGTCCTCGCGAAGATCGACCGGCCGACCGCCGTGATCGCCCAATCGATGGGCGGCGTGATCGCGATGCGCGCGGCGCTCGACAAGCCCGGGCTCGTCACGCACCTCGTGCTGACGGTCACGTCCGGCGGCCTCGACATGGCAGCGCTCGGTGCGCAGGACTGGCGGGCCGGCTTCGCCGAAGCGAACCCGCAGTTGCCCGACTGGTTCCTGACGTTCCGCGCGGACTTCTCGCACGAGATCGGCCGCATCGCGCAGCCGACGCTGCTGCTGTGGGGCGACGACGATCCGATCAGCCCCGTCGCGGCCGGCCGGCGCCTGCTCGAACGGCTGCCCGATGCGCAGTTGCATGTCGTGCCGGGCGGCCGCCACGACCTCGCGGCCGTGCATGCGCAAGCGCTCGCGCCGCTCGTCGACGCGCATCTGCAGCGCGTGTGACATCGCGCGCTTCGGGTTCGGCTTGCACGCCGGCATGAGCCTGAAGCCGTGCAACCGCGACGCCCGCGCGTCGCGTCACCCCGCGCTCCTCAGCGTGAGCCGCGCCTCCAGCCCGCCGCCGTCGGGCCGGTTGTTCAGCGTCAGCGTGCCGCCCATCGCGAGCGCGAGCTGCTTCGCGATCGCCAGGCCCAGCCCCGTGCCGCCCGTATCGCGGTTGCGCGACGTCTCCACGCGCCGGAACGGCTCGAACACGGCGTCGAGCTGATCGGCCGGAATGCCGGGCCCGCGGTCGAGCACGGCGATCACCGCGCCGCCGTCCGGCGCGGCCCGCACGTCGATCTCGGCCGCACCCGCGAACTTCAGCGCGTTGTCGACGAGGTTGCCGACGATGCGGCGCAGCGCCTTCGGCCGCGTGACGAGCGCGAGCGGCGCACGGCTGTGCAGCGCGACGTCCTGCCCCGCGTCCGTGTAGTCGCACACGATGCTGTCGAGCAGCGCGTCGAGATCGATGCGGCGCGCGGCTTCCTCGGTGCCGTGCAGCGTCCGCGCGTACGCGACGCCTTCCTTCACCAGATGCTCCATCTCGATCAGGTCCTGGCGCAGCTTCGCGCCCTGCGTGTCGTCGTCCATCACGTCGACGCGCAGCCGCATCCGCGTGATCGGCGTCTGCAGGTCGTGCGAGATCGACGCGAGGATCTGCATGCGTTCGGCCATGTACTGCGCGATACGGTCCTGCATCGCGTTGAACGCCCGCGCGGCCCGCGCGACTTCCGACGGCCCGCCTTCGTTCAGCCGCTCGCCCTTCAGGTCGGGGCCGAGCGCATCGGCGGCCTGCGCGAGCTGCTTGAGCGGCCGCGTCGCGAGCCGCACCGCGAGCCAGCAGCACGCGGCCAGCACCGCGAGCTGCAGCACGAGCACGACCGGCAACCAGCCCGACAGCGGCACCGTCGACATCGGATGGATGTCGATCGTCAGCGGCGACCCGTCGGTCAGGCGCAAATGCACCTGCAGATGCTCGCGGTCACCGGGGATCGCGTTCGCGGTCAGCGGGTAGTCGCCGCCGATGCCGTCCGAGATCGAGCGCTCGACGCGTGCCGACAGCCGCGCTTCCGGCGGCGTGCCAGTCTCGCCGGGCCCGAGGATGAACGTATAGCTGCGCCGCGCGAGACGCGGCAGCCACGCGGCGCGCTCGGCCGGCGGCAGATGATCGAGCAGCGCGACCGAACTCGCGACCTCGCGCTCGATGTAGCCCATCATCAGGTTGGTGGTCGCCTGGTCGCGCTCGGTCACGGTGAGCCAGAACGACAGCGTCTGCGCGAGCGCGAGGCCCACGCACAGGATCAGCGCGAGCCGCGCGAACAGCGAACGCGGCCAGTGCCACGGCATGCGCGCGCTCATGGCGTACCGTCGACGGCAGTCACGGCCGACGAGAACACATAGCCCTCGTTGCGCAGCGTCTTGATGTAGCGCGGTTCGCGCGCGCCGTCGCGCAGGCGCTGGCGCAGCCGGCTCACGAGCAGGTCGATCGAGCGGTCGAACGGGTCGGACTGGCGCCCCTGCGTGAGGTTGAGCAGCTGGTCGCGCGTCAGCACGCGCTGGGGATTGTCGAGGAACACGCGCAGCAGCCGGTATTCGGCGCCGCTCAGCGCGACCAGCGTGCCTTCGGCATCGAGCAGGTGGCGCCCCGTCGTGTCGAGCCGCCATTCGCCGAACGCGAGCATCCCGGCCGTTTCCGTCACCTGCATGCCGGGCGGCAGCATGCGCGCGCGGCGCAGCACCGAGCGGATCCGCGCGAGCAGCTCGCGCACCGCGAACGGCTTGGCCAGGTAGTCGTCGGCGCCCATCTCGAGGCCGATGATGCGGTCGGTTTCCTCGCCGCGCGCGGTCAGCATCAGCACTGGCACCGTACGAAACTTGCCGGCGCGCAGGTCGCGGCACAGCGTGAGGCCGTCCTCGCCCGGCATCATCAGGTCGAGCACGATCAGGTCGGGCGCGCCGTCGTCCAGCGCGTTGCGCATCTCGCGGCCGTTCGCGGCCAGCGACACGCGCATGCCGTTCTTTTCCAGGTAGTCCGCGATCAGTTCGCGAATCGCGCGATCGTCGTCGACGATCAGCACGTGGTCGATCTTGTCCATGAGTCGTGGTCGGTGTCGGGGTTCGGGCAGGCGATGTCCGCTGTTATACCGCAAGGCAGGCACGCGTTTGTATCCCAATGTATCGCGCCGCCGTGACGACACACAACATTGCATACGGGCGGCTGGCCGGACACATCGCAGATACGTCGGCGCCGCCTAATGGGGCCTGTCGAAACCCGTCCGGCCGCGCCCCCGAGCAGCGGCCCCCCGATCAGGAGAACGCCATGCTGCCCCGACTCAAGACCGCCGCCATCGTCATCGCCCTCGCCGCCACGGCGGGGCTCGCCGCCTTCGCCGGCACCCGCGACGACGCGGGCATGCAGGCCTCGCAGGCCGGCATGACCGCGCCCGATTTCACCGGCATCGACCGCTGGCACAACAGCGCGCCGCTGACGCTCGGCCAGCTGCGCGGCAAGGTCGTGCTCGTCGATTTCTGGACGTACTCGTGCATCAACTGCATTCATACGATTCCGTTCGTGAAGGAGTGGGACCGGAAGTATCGCGACCAGGGGCTCGTCGTGGTCGGCGTGCATACGCCCGAATATCCGTTCGAGCGCGACGCGGGCAACGTCGCCGACGCGATCAAGCGCTTCGGCATCCGGTACCCGGTCGCGCAGGACAACCGCTACGACACGTGGCGCGCGTACGGGAACCAGTACTGGCCCGCGCTGTACCTGATCGATGCGAACGGCAAGGTCGTCTATACGCGCTATGGCGAAGGCGGCTACGACCAGACCGAGGCCGCGATTCGCGGCGCGCTCGCACAGGCCGGCACATCGGCTAAGGACGCGACGCGCACGCAGTGACCCGTGCGGCATGCGGGCGCGGCATGCCCTCGCTCACTCGCGTTTCGCGTCGGCCGCCGCGAGCATCGCTTCGCCGATCGCGAGGTTGCCGTCCGCGACCAGCGCTTCGCCGGCGCCCCGGATATCGGCCTCGGCCTTGTTCTGCCCGAGCTTGCGCTTGCCGACGAGCCGCGTGATCTCGATCTGCAGCCCGACGATCGACTGCAGCATCGTGTCGATGTAGTCCTTCGGCGCGTCGCCCATCTTCCACGGCACCGGCTGCGACGCCTCATGCGTGCGCGTGAGCCGCGCGACCACGCCGCGCACGAACTTCTCGTCGTCACGCACCGTGATGCGGCCGTGCGCATGCACGACCACGTAGTTCCACGTCGGCACCTGCCGGTGCGCGACGTGCTTGCTCGGGTACCAGTTCGGCGAGATGTACGCGTCGCCGGCGCGGAAGATCACGAGCACGTCGTCGCCGTCCGCGACGTCCTGCCAGACCGGATTCGCGCGGGCGACGTGCGCATGCAATTCGCCGAGCCCGCCATCAGCGGGCAGCAGTTCGAACGGAATGTGGTTCGCGTCGAGCCCGCTTTTCCCGTGCGTGATCAGGCTGCCGAACGGATGCTGCACGATCAGCTCGCGCAGCGCGTCGGGATTGGGCTCGTTGAAATCGGCGGGGACGTACATGTCGGCTCCACGGTCGTACGGGGTTGGAAATGGCGCGGGCGCGGGCCCGTCATGCGCCGATTGTGATCTCAAACTGGTTTATGCTGTAGAGCCGGTTTGGAACAATTTCAGCAGACCAGAATCATGGCAAGAACGGCCCGGATCGTCGAAATCCCGTCGCTCGGCGCGCTCGACCGCGCGGCCGGCGACCTGAGCCGCCAGCTCGCGCAGGCGCTGCGCGACGCCGTGCGCCGCGGCGACGTCCGGCCAGGCGACACGCTGCCGTCCACGCGGCTGCTGGCAGCGGCGCTGCAGGTCGCGCGCGGCACCGTCGTCGATGCGTATGCGCAGCTCATCGCCGAAGGCTTTCTCGAATCGCGCGGCGGCGCCGGCACGCGAGTCGCGAACGCGCTCGCCGAACCACCGGCCGGCAACGCGCCCGAGCCGCCGGCGCAACGCCAGCGCCCGGCGCACGCCGGGCTGCCCGAACCCGCCGCCACCTTCGCGCGGATCGCCCGCGAATTCAGCCCGTTGCCGGCCATGCCGTTCGCGATCTCGGTGCCGGTCGGCCTCACCGCGCCCGACGACATCTGGCGCCGGCTCGGCAACCGTCTGCGCGCCCGCGGCGCCGGCGCGCCGTCCGGCTATGCCGATCCGCAGGGCGCGCTGCCGCTGCGCGAAGCGATCGCCGACTATGTGCGCCGGTCGCGCTCGGTGCGCTGCGATGCCGGCCAGGTCGTGATCACGAGCGGCACGCAACAGGGGCTGCATCTCGCGAGCCAGGTGCTGCTCGGCGACAACGACCGCGCATGGGTCGAGAATCCTGCCTATCGCGGCATCACCGCGCTGCTCGAAAGCACCGGGCGGCGCGAGGCGATGGTGCGCGTGCCGGTCGATGCCGACGGCCTCGATGTCGACGCCGGCATGCGGCTCGCCCCGGATGCGCGCGCCGCGTTCGTCACGCCTTCGCACCAGTACCCGCTCGGCATGCCGCTGAGCATGGCGCGGCGCAACGCGCTGCTCGCGTGGGCGCGCGCGCACGGCGCATGGGTCGTCGAAGACGACTACGACAGCGAGCTGCGCTACGAGGGCTACCCGTTCCCGTCGCTGCAGGGGCTCGACCCCGACCGCGTGATCTATCTCGGCACGTTCAGCAAGATCCTGTTTCCGTCGCTGCGGCTCGGCTACGTGATCGCACCCGACGATCTCGTGCCCGCGTTCTGCGGCGCACGCGTGTTGATGGATCGCCACGCGCCGACCGCGGACCAGCACGTACTCGCCGCGTTCATCGCGGAAGGCCATCTCGACCGCCACATCCGCCGCGTGCGCGGCGTGTACGCGGAACAGCGCGCGCTGCTGATCGACACGCTCGGCGCGCGGCTGCCGCGCGAACGCGCATGGGTGCAGCCGGGCGACCAGGGAATGCACGTCGTGCTGTGGCTTGCCGACGGCATCGACGATCTCGACGTGGTCGCGCGCGCCGCGCAGGCCGGCGTCGCGGTGCGCGCGGTGTCGCCGATGTTCGCGCCCGGCACGGCACGACCGGGGCTCGTGCTCGGCTTCGGCGGGTTCGGCCGCGCGCAGATGGAGGCCGCCGCGCAACGGCTCGCGGCGGTGGTTTCGTCAGCGGAAGCTTGATCAGTGCTCATGTCCGTCGCCATTCCAGGCCGCATCGGCCAAGGCCAGAAGCTTGCTGGCAGGCGCCGAAAGCGGTGTCGACATGTTGTGAATCGCAAGGGTGTTGAACCATATGGGTTCGTCGACCTCGATGAATCTCACGCCGTGCCAGTCGAACATCTCGACGGAAAGCGGATCAACAAGCCCTATGCCTGCACCGTGACACACCATGGAAGCAACGGTCAGCGCGTAGGCGACCTCGATGACGACATTGAGTTTCTCGCCCCGATTCGCCAGCAATGCATCGAGTTGACGGCGTGACGTATCCCTCGACGAAAGCGCAATGAACGGGTAGTCCACCAGATCGAACAGCGACACCCTGGATTGTTGTCCAAGGACATGATCCGTCGGCACCGCAAGGACCGCTCGCCGCCTTGCAATTGATCGGGCGACTAACCCATGCGTGTCGATCAGTTCGGCGGCAAATCCTACGTCGCATTGCCCGCTCGAAACACGCTCGCGTACTTCCTGGGACGAATAAATTTCGTAGCGGATAAGCAGATCCGGCATGTCGCATCGCAATTGCGTGATCAAGGCGGGCAACGGCCCATATCCCAGCGCGGGCAGACTGGCAATCGTCAGGATTCCGCTCCGCCCTTCCCGCAGACTCGTTGCCCGCTCCCGGATCACGTCCATCCCGGCGAACATGCGATCGACTTCGATCAAGAGCGCCTTGGCCTCCGGCGTCGGGCGCAGCCGGGCTCCATCCCTGTCAAACAACTTGAGGCGTAACGTCGCTTCCAATTGGCTGACGAGCCGGCTGATCGCCGATTGCGACGTGTGCATCAGGTCCGATGCGCGGGTCGTCGTGCCGGTCGTCATGACAGCCCGGAAAGCTTCGAGTTGGCGTGGATTCATCGACATCACCTATATCAATGGCGACTACCTGCAAGTCAAAACTGCATTGGGAACAAAGTATCTGATCACGCATTATCTGCGTGTCAAGTATCCACTATCGATATAGATCGGCCAACACGGTCGACATGACTGAGAGCGCTTGTCGAATCGACAGGCAATGCTGATTCCCCGAGGACTGGTCCCATGAGCACATGTATCGACGAAACGGAAATGCTTCGGCAACTCGAAAGTGAGCTTCGACTCCTGACCGTGTACGCGAGAGAAGCCGACGGCTGCTACGAGATTCTGAAACGCAAGATCGACGAACTCAGCGAGTTCATCGCAAACGAAATGGACCCGCCAGGCTGGGTATCGGCACGGAACGACGTCGAGCAATCGAGTCTGGTCCACAGGGTGCGGGACTCCGCCGTCACGGCTCTGTGCAGCCTCGAAAAGTACCTGTGCCAACGGATGCTGCGCGAGGGCACGGATCTCGGCCCTTACCTCGACTCGCTCGCGTTGTCGGTTCGTGCCGAAATAGGTCGCGTAGGCATTACGGATCAGGCACGCATCCTGTTCATCGGCTCAGGCGCATTCCCCACATCCGCGATGTTGATCGCCCGCGAGACCAAGGCCCAACTGTGCTGCGTCGATATTGACGACGAGGCAACGCTGCTTGGTTTGCAAATCGCCAATCGGCAGGGCCTTGGCGGGCTCATGGAATTTACGAGCCTCACCGTTGACGCGCTTCCTTTTGCCCGGCATGCCACGCATTTCATGGTCGCCTCGCTCGTAGAAGGCAAGGCTTCCGTGCTCGAGCAAATCTGGAAAGTGATGAACGATCGTGCGAAGGTGCTGGTGCGATACGGGACAGGCATCAAGGAACTGTTCAATTACTCGATCGATCCGGCCTGCCTCCGTCGCTGGAAGGTTGCTGGCCCGGCCATCGTGCATTCGATGTTCGATACGATCGTCCTCGAGAAGCCCTGCCATGCGTGACCACCGCAATACGGCCGAAGATTTTCTCTTCATCGGACTGGGCGCCGTAGCCATCCAGTTTGCGTTCGATCTTCGCAGCGTGTCCGACGGCATGCTGGGATTCATGAGCCGTCCCGGTGCGCGCAGCCGTCTCATACGCGACGCAATCGCGGCGGGCCAGCCCCTTTCGCTGGAGGGGCGCGGACGGGCCTTGAGCGAGCGTGTCAGCATGCCGATCGACAGTTTCCATGAAGGTGGAAACTGTCTCGACGATCAGTGGGACACATTGATTCTCTGCACACCGGCGGATTGCTATGTGGACGTGCTCAAGGGACTGCCCTGGGATCGCTTGACGCGCGTACGCTCGATCGTATTGATGTCGCCGTTCCTCGGGGCAGCACTGCTGGTGGAAGCCGCGTTGCCGGCGAACAGGCAGTTCAACGTGATCTGCCTGTCCAGTTATTTCGGCGACACGAAAATTCTCGATGCCACCCAGCCCCTAGCCGCCACGACCAAGGCATTCAAGCGCCGGATTTTCATTGCCGCGAATCGGGAATGTGCGACCTTGCATACCGTGCGGCGCGCCGTGGAACGCCACGGCATCGAAGTCGTCATCATGCGTTCGCCATTGGAAGCGGAAGCGCGCAGCATCACGACATACGTTCACAGTCCGCTCGTCCTCTGCCCCCCGGCGTTGGAGCATGTCCTGTTTTCAAACGGACCGGACCGCTACATCTACAAGCTCCATCCGGAGGGGCCGATTACACCGCAAGTCATGCGCAGCATGGTCCGGCTCTGGAAAGAGATATCGACGTTGCTCGAGCGAATGGGCGCGCAGCCTGTCAACCTGCTCAGGTTCCTCAACGACGACAACTATCCGGTCGACGACGTCATGCTCGAGCGGGACGCGATCGCCCATTTTCCCGACTTCGACGAGTTGCACCAGGAGTATCTCCTGTTCGTCCGCTACAGCGCACTGCTCGTGGATCCATTTTCGCAGCCTGACGAACGCGGCCGATATTTCGACTTCTCCGCAGTTCCGTTCCGCCGCGCCCATCTCGACGCAGACGGCCTGTGGCAGGTTCCGCGCGTGCCGCTCGAGGATCATCGCAAGTTGTCCCTCATCCGTTGTCTCGGGCAATGCTTCGACCTGCCGATGCCGCACGCGTGCGAACTGCTATTCAATTACGAGACCGCCATACAGCGCTTCATCAGCGAAAAAGGAGTTGCCAATTGTCACCCGACCATCCTTCAAGAGAGCACACAGGCACAGGCGGCAACGATCTACCGTCAATGGTCAACGACCTTTGGAAAAGCGGAGTCCTGCTAGCGGTCCTGGCCTCCTTCACCTTCAGCATCATGAATGCGCTGGTAAAGGAAATCAGCGCGACACTGCCACCGGCCGAAATCGGTTTCTTTCGCGGCACAATTGGTGCGGCACTCGTGTACTTGTTGATGCGACGCGGCAACGTGTCATTTTCCCGCAGCGACCTGTCGATGCTTATCGTGCGCGGGTTGCTCGGAGCGTTCTATCTCGTCTGTTACTTCTATGCAATCGCGCACATTCCGCTCGCCGATGCAAGCATCCTCGCGCACCTTTCCCCGGTTTTCATCATCCTGCTCTCGGCCGTCTTTCTGAAGGAGCACATTCCCAGACACGTGTGGCTGCTGCTCCCGGCCATCCTTGCCGGCGCCGTCCTGATCATCAAGCCCTACCAATACTCGAGCTACTCGATCTATGCAGGGCTCGGACTGTTGAGTGCGGTGTTTGCGGGGGGCGCACACGTCGCCATTCGCCAGCTCAGCGCCAGGCATCACGCGTACGAGATTGTTTTCTACTTTCTTGCCATTGCGGCGCTCGTTTCGGTTCCGCTGATGTGGAAAGATTTTGTCTGGCCGGATACGCCGCGCCAATACGGCCTCTTGCTGGCACTCGGAGGCGTTTCGCTGTTCGGGCAATTGTTCCTCACAAAAGCATTCACACACGAAAAAGCATCCGTCGTCGCTGTAACACGCTACATCGGCATCGTTTTCAATGCATCATGGGGCTGGATCTTCTGGCATGAATCGATGGACACTGGATCAATCGTCGGCGGCATCCTGATCATCGTTGCCTGCATCAATTTGTCTCGACTCAAAGCCTGAATCGTCGTGATGGCCTGTCCGGATCTATCGGGTCCATTGCACATCTCTTCCGACCACCGCGTTGCGTCCGGCCTCCCGGGTATCGCGGGCGAGGCCACAATTCGTCAGGAGAATCGCGCCGGGCTGCACCACAAAAGGTTGTCGGCGGGCAACAAACGTAATCGTCTGTAAATCCTGCAAGCAAACGGCCGTTTCGGCCGCCGGCGCGCGTGCGCCGTTTGCTAGGATCGCGCGTCTTCCATCCGCGCTCCTGCCGCCTTGAATCGCTTCGTGCCGTTTCTCCGAGACGCGTGGCTCCGTTGCCGCGCCCGTGTCGCACCGCTCGCCGCCTGCCGCGCGCGCCTCCGCGCACTGTGCGCGGGCGTGCTGCATCGCCTGCGCCATCCGACGCGCCGCGGCGTGGCGCTGACGCTCGCCGCGATACCGGTGCTGGGCCTGCTGGTCCTGCTTGCGTTCGTCCCGTTCACGCCGAGCATCGGCGACATCCGCAAGGCGCGCATCGACCGCCCCGCGCGCGTGCTGTCGGCCGACGGCCAGCTGATTGCCGAGTTCCGGCCCGTCAACCGCGAATGGGTGCCGCTCAAGCAGATCTCGCCACACATGGTCGACGCGCTGATCGCGACCGAAGACCACCGCTTCTATTCACACCACGGCATCGACTTGCGCCGTACGCTCGCGGCCGGACTGCATACCTTCTCGGGCGACCGCCAGGGCGGCTCGACGATCACGCAGCAGCTCGCACGCAACCTGTATCCGGACGAAGTCGGCCGCGCGCCGACGCTCACGCGCAAGGTGAAGGAGCTGATCACCGCGTTCAAGATCGAGTCGGTGTACAGCAAGGACGAGATCCTCGAGACCTACCTGAACACGGTGCCGTTCCTCTACAACGCGTACGGTGTCGAGATGGCCGCGCGTACCTACTTCGGCAAGTCGGCGGACCAGCTCGACATCGCGGAAAGCGCCACGCTCGTCGGGATGCTGAAGGGCAACAGCTACTACAACCCGGTGCTGAATCCGGAGCGCGCGGTCCAGCGGCGCAACATCGTGCTCGGCCGGATGGCGCAGATGGGCATGCTCACGCCGCAGCAGCTCGCGAAACTGCAGCGCCAGCCGCTGCGCGTCGACTTCGAACCGCAGACGGCGCAGCCGAGCCTCGCGCCGCATTTCGCGGTCCAGCTGCGCAAGTGGCTGATCGCGTGGGCCGACCGCAACAACTACGATCTCTACGCCGACGGGCTCGTCGTGCGCACGACGCTCGATGCGCAGTTGCAGGACATGGCCACGCAGGCACTGACGCGGCAGACCGAACGGCTGCAGTCGATCGCCGACAGCGCGTGGCGCGGGCCGTCCGGCTGCGGGCTGCGCAACGATCTGTTCCGCGGCTTCATCCGCCAGACGCCCGAATACCGCCAGGCACGCGACGCGGGCGTTGCCGATGTGCCGGCGCTGAAGCAGCTCGGCGCAAACCGCGCGTTCATGCGCGCGCTGTGCGAGCGCAAGACCCAGGTACAGGCCGGCTTCGTCGCGATCGATCCGCGCAACGGCGCGATCCGCGCATGGGTCGGCAGTCCCGATTTCGGCAGCGAGCCGTTCGACCACGTCACGCAGGCGCGCCGCCAGCCGGGTTCGACGTTCAAGCCGTTCGTCTATGGCGCCGCGTTCGCGGACGGCATGCGGCCGGACGATACGTTCGTCGACCGCCCCGTCGCCATTCCGATCGGCGGCCGTGCCGTGTGGCATCCGACCGACGCGGAGCCGCCGACCGGCGAGCCGATGACGCTGCGCGACGCGCTCGCGCTGTCGCGCAACCGCATCACCGCGCAGGTCATGCAGCACGAAGGCGCCGCGAAGGTCGCGCAGCTTGCGCGCGCGATGGGCGTACGCGACAGCCCGCTCGACGCGGTGCCGTCGCTCGCACTCGGCACGAGCCCGGTCACGCTGAAGGAAATGGTGTCCGCGTACGGCACGATCGCGAACCGCGGCGTATACGTCGCGCCGCAGATGATCACGCGCATCGAGGACCGCGACGGCAAGGTGCTCGCCGCCTTCGGCAGCGCACCGCCCGAACGCGCACTGCCGGCAGCCGCGGCGCAGACGCTCGTCGACGTGATGCGCGGGGTCGTCGATTACGGCACCGGTGCCGACATTCGCTCGCGCTATGGAATCCGGATCGACGTTGCCGGCAAGACCGGCACGACGCAGGACAACACGGACGGCTGGTTCGTCCTGATGCATCCGCAGCTCGTGGCCGGCGCATGGGTCGGCTTCGACGACGGCAGCGTGACGCTGCGCAGCGACTACTGGGGCGCGGGCGCGCACAGCGCACTGCCGATCGTCGGCTCGTTCTACGACGCGGCGCTGCGCGCGCGGGCGATCGATTCGCACGTGCAGTTCTCGCCCGACTTCCGGCCGCGCAGCGCGCCGGCGCCGAAGCGGCGCGCACCGCATTCGGGCCTGTTCGACTGGTTGAGGTTCTTTCGCTGATCGCGATACCGCCGGCCGGTCACGCCGGCGGCCCGTTTTACCGGCGCGTCGTCGACACGTGCCCGTCCGCATACAGCCAGACGGGTACGCCGTCGTCGCGCAAAGCCGCCACCGGCTCACCGTTGCGCCAGTTCTGCGCGATCGCAATGCGGCGGACATACCACGGCATCAGGAATGCCTGCGCCGTCCCGTCGAACAGCGCGCCGTCGCCGATCCGCATGTAACGGGCCGGATGCAGGACGGTGCCGTCCGCACGCAATATCGTCGCGTGCACGTCGTCGCCGTCTTCGTCCTGCACATAGGCCAGCCAGCCGTGATCAGCGCCCCAGGACAGGCCGGATACATCGTCGTACGGCCCGTGCACGATCGTCGCCCCCGTATCGAGATCGCAGATCGCCAGCTGCACCGGCTCGCCCGGCAGGACGCCGAGCGCGAAACGCGTGGACAGCGCACCCGGCACCGCTTCGTCCTCGGGCAACCACGACAATGCACCGAGGTTCACGAAATCGAACGGCACCAACGCGCGGCCGTGCCCGTCGACGATCGCGCAACGCCCGTCGTCGCGCCGCACGATATGGCGGATCGCGCCCAGGTCTGCCACGCGCTCCGTCGGCGTGTCGTCGAGCTTCGCGATTTCCGCGTAACGCGGCTCGACGACCATGCGACCGTTCAGGTCGACGAGACCGACGTGATCGTCGTCCCGCTGTGCGAGAAACGCGCCGCACTCGGACGACCATTCGAGCGACGCCCATTCGGGCTTCGTCAGCCATTGCCCGTCGCGGCCGACCAGCCCCCAGCGCTCGCCTTCGCATGCCGCGACGACGGTGCCGTTCACGAACTCGTGCGTATCGTCGAAACGCGGCGGAATCGCCCACGCGCCGTGCGTATCGACGAAGCCCCAGCGGCCGCCCACGCTCGCGGACGCCAGACCGCCGGAGAATTCGCCGAAATCGTCGAGCGTCGGTCCGAGCACCCACGTGCCGTCCGTCCGCACGAGCCCGAACCGCTCGCCCACGCGTACGCATGTGACGTCACCACTGAAATCCCACACGGCGTCGAACGCCGGTTCGCGCACGATCCGCGTCTCGCCGCCGTCGCCATCGGCGAGCAGCAAGCCGACCTTCCCGTCGCTCGCGGCCCACAGCAGCCGGTCGTCGCGTGCGCCGCTCGCCCACAGGTTCGTCCACTCGGGCGGCACGATCACGTCCCACGCATCGTCGGTTTCGCGCCGCACGCCCCACAGTCCGTTGCGCCCGCGAAAGCTGAACGTGTCGTGATCGAGCCAGTTGCCGTGCAGTTCGCCGGCGTCGAACATCTCGGCGAACGTCACGCCGCGCGGCGGCTTCTGGCGCCGGAAATAGTGATGCGACACGCCGCCGAACCCGAAGCCCCACGCCCAGTCGCCCCAGTCCGCGGGTGTATCGATCTTGGGCGCATCGCGCACGCCGCGCACATCGCGAAAGTCCATGCAGTTCGCGACCTGCCACCACAGTCGCGTGCAGTTGTCGCGTTCGTCGTTGATGAAATCGTCCGGATCGCTGTCGTCGAGCCATGACAGCTCGTCAAGGTTCGCGGACAGCCGCGGCGCACCTTGCGCATCACCGAGCGCATCGATCGACTCGCCGAGATGGCGCACGAGCGCATCGAACTGGCGCGCGAGCGCCGGATCGTCGCCCGGCAGCGGATACGCGGTGACGAACGCCGCGAGCCGGCTGATGCGCGCATGTGCGGCGCGTGCGTCGCTGGAAAGATTCGGCGTGCCCGCGTCGCCGAACACGCGCTGATCGGTAATCGCGTCGCCCGCGCCGCCGTCGGCGAGCAGCACACGCCACAGCAGCGGGAAGTGATTGTTGGATTCCGCGAACTCGACCGTTCGCGCGTCGTCTCCGTCACCTGACTGGAGATACAGCCATGCTCGATTGCCCATCGGAAGGAATCGCCTCGTTGTCGTGTCGTCGTGTGCAGCAACCCGCCGGTCCGCGCGCCGTCAGCGCGCGGCAACCGCCTTCACGGCGCCGTCGGCGAATCGCCGCTGCGCGCGACCGGATGGAGCTCGATGCCGTCGACCTGAAAGCCTTGCACCATCAACAGCAGGAAACCCGTGGTCGAATGCTTCGTCGTGAAGTTGCTGCCCGTGATCGACGTGACCTGATAGGGCGAGCCGATCGGCATCCTGATCAACTCGCCGCCCGGCACGTCGAGCACGCATGCGTCGGCAGGCGGCTTCTCCGGACCGTCCATATCGAGTTCCGCCACGCGCGCCGGGGCCGTTTCGGTACTCCAGCGGCCGGCATCACGCGCACGCAGCACGAAGCCGTCGCCCGCCTTCTCCACCCGCAGGGTCGCGGGCTTGCCGGCGGCCGGCGCGTAATCGCCCAGCAGCCCATCGCAGGCACTGCCGGCTCGCGCGGACAGCGAGACGAACAACATCAGACAGAAAACGGGGATACGCACGTGGAGCCTCTCAGATTCGAATTATTGTCGGAATGCCGGCGCAGGCGCGCGCGGCGGCAGCGACACGCCCGGGCGCTGCCGGACGCCAATATAGCGAATGCGATCGAGGTATGCCAGCCTGACGCGCGCAGCGCGGTGCGGTGCGGAGAGACGACAGGACGCGTGCGCGGCATCCTGCTCCGGCCGTGCACGGCCCGGGGCCGTCTGGACGAAGTGACGGCCGGTCGAGCGACCGGCCGGAAAGCATGCGCGGGCGCGCTCAGCCCGCCGCGAACATATCGGCCAGCACGTCGAACTCCGGCGCCCACGCCCCACGCCACGCCGCCTTCGTCGCGTCATCGACCCACGCACCGTCGATCCCGTTCAGCACGAACTGCTTCAACTCGGCCACGGTGAAGCCGAAATGGCTGAACATCAGTTCCCACGCTTCCGAAGGGTTCACCTTGTGCAGCGTCGGATCGTCGGTGTTCGGATGGATCTTCAACCCGAGCCCCGGCATCTTGCGCATCGGATGCAGTTCCGCCCATTGCTCCGGCGGCAGCGTGCGCAGGTAGTACGAATTCGTCGGCACGACGGTGAAGACGATCCCGCGCTCCGCATAGCGTGCGCACAGCTCGGGGTTGTCGACGATCGTATAGCCGTGATCGACGCGATCGACCTGCAGCAGGTCGACGGCCGTCTCGACGTTGCGCCACGGCATCCCGAACTCGCCCGCATGCGCGGTCGTGCGGAAGCCGGCCGCGCGCGCATTGCGGTACGCCTTCCAGAACAGTTCCGGCGGCCGGTCGTTCTCGCGATAGTCGATGCCGATCCCTGCCACTTCGTCCGCGCGATTCGCTTTCATCCACTCGACGATCGCAACGGCTTCGTCAGGATCCTGCTCACGGTCGACGCTCGGAATCAGGCGCGCGCCGATCCCGAAGTCGCGCGCGGCATCGCGGATCGCGGTGACGATCGCGGCCTGCGCGTCGGCATACGCAATGCCCGAAACGCGAACCGTGCCGGTCGGATTCCAGAAGAATTCTGCATGCCGAACGTTGTGCGCGGCGGCGTCCTCCAGATACTCGTACGCGATCCGCCGCAGGTCGTCGGGCTGCGTGAGCAGGTACTTGTCGAGCGCGCGCAGCACGTGCAGCACGCCGACCGGCTTCTCGCCGCGCGCGTAGAACGCGTCGATCTCCGCGCGCTCGATCGGCGCGCCGCTGCGCTCCGCGAGTGCGATAAACGTGTCGTGCCGCACCGCGCCGAGCAGGTGGCAATGCAGCTCGACCTTCGGCAGTGCGTGGAAGAACGCCCGATGGGCCGGCGTGATCTCGATGCCCGTGCGCGCGGCCGGGACGTTGCCTGGTGTTGCCTTCATGTCAGTCTCTTTCAGGTAGTGCCATTGCGTCGCGAAAGCCGTCTCTCAGTGCGGCTTCACGACGGTCCAGAAGTAGTAGCCGAGCGGAATCGCAAGCACGACGAGCCCCCACGACACGTCGCGCCAGCGGCCGGCCAGCAGCTTGACGAGCACGTAGCACAGCAGCCCGCCCGCAATGCCGGTGCCGAAGCTGTTCGACATCAGCGTGAGCAGCACCATCGACATCACGGGCAGCGCGTCGGTGAAGTCGTCGAAATGTGTATGGCGGATCGTCGCGAACATCGACAGCCCGATCAGGATCAGCGCCGGTGCGGTCGCCTCTTTCGGGATCGCGAGCGCGACCGGCACGAACAGCAGCATCGCGGCGAACAGCACGGCTGCGGCGAGCGACGACAGTCCGCTGCGACCGCCGGCCTCGACGCCCGCAGCCGATTCGATCAGCGCGGTGAGCGCGGGAATGCCGAACACGGGCCCGAGCGTCGCGGCGAGCGAATCGACGAGGAACGGCCGGTTGATGTTCGGCAGGTTGCCGTGTTCGTCGAGCAGGTTCGCCTTCGCGCCGACCGCGAGCGCGGTGCCGAGCGTCGAGAAGAATTCCGCCGCGAAGAACGCGAACAGGTACGGCGCGGCGGCCAGGCTCAACGCGCTGCCGATATCGAGCTTGAACGCGATCGGCGCGATGCTGTGCGGCAGCGACATGAACGACGCGGGCAGGTGCGTGACGCCGAGCGGCACGCCGGCCGCGGCCGCGACGAGGATCGCGATCAGGATCGCGCCGGGCACCTTGCGCGCCTGCAGCACGATCGCCACCGCGACGCCGATCAGCGCGACGAGCGCACCCGGACGCGAGAAGTCGCCGAGCGCGAACGCGTTGGTCTTCGCGTTCGCGACGACCATGCCTGCATTGCGCAGCCCGAGCATCGTGACGAACAGCCCGACCGACGCGCCGAGCCCGAGCTTGATCTGCACCGGTATCAGCCGCACGACGACACCGCGTGCGCCAAGTATCGTCAGCAGGAAGAACAGCACGCCCGACACGCATGCGATGCCGAGCCCCGTCTGCCAGCCGACGTGTTCCGTCGTCGCGAGCGTCACGCCGATGATCACCGAGCCGCCGATGCCGGGGCCGACGAGGAACGGCAGGTTCGCGTAGAGCCCCATCAGCGTCGTGAACAGCACGAACACGATGATGGTCGCGGTCGTCGCCGCGCCGCGCTCCATGCCGCCCGTCGCGAGCAGCGACGGGATCACGACCAGCAGATACGCGGCCGCGAGGAACGACGTGACGCCCGCGATCGTCTCGGTGCGCACGTTCGTGCCGCGCGCGGCGAGCGCGAAGCGACGTTCGAGCCAGTTGGCCGGCGCGCGCACCGGGATCGTGTCAGTCGCTGACATGGTGGTTCTCCTGTGATTCCGAATATTGTCCTGTGTCGTTTTCCGCGGCGCAGGTCTTATACTGCCGCGTACCGCATCCCGACCGTCATTGCCCGATGTCGTCCGACCGCTCGTCGCTGCTGCCCGCGCTCACGCTGCGGCAGGTCCAGCACTTCGTCGTCCTCGCCCACGCACGCAGCTTCACGCAGGCCGCGCAGGCGCTGTCGCTCACGCAGCCCGCGCTCACCGCGTCGATCCGCCAGATCGAATTCCTGCTCGGCGGCCGCCTGTTCGCGCGTACCGCGCATCGCCTCACGCTCACCACGGCGGGCGAAGCCGTGCTGCCGCTCGCCGAACGCCTGCTCAACCAGGCGCGCGGCACTTTCGACGACATGACGCGGCTCATCGGCGAACGCATCCAGACCGTGCGCATCGCGTTCATCCCGTCGGTCGCGGGCCGCCTGCTGCCCGCGCTCAACGCACTGCGCGGCACGCACCCGACGCTGCGCTTCACGCTCACCGATTTGCCGAACAGCGCGCTCGTCGAAGCCGTGCGCGACGGCGTCGCGGATCTCGGCATCGGCGTGCGCGAGCCGGACAGCGACGACGGCACGCTGCGCTACCAGCAGTTGTTCGAGGACGAGATCGTGATCGTCGTGCGGCATGACGATCCGCTCGCCCGCGCGAAGAGCGTCACGTGGGCGAAGCTTGTCGATCGCGAGCTCGCGGTATTCGTGCGCGGCAGCGTCAGTGAATCGCTGCATCGCACCGGCGGCACCGAAAAGCTGCGCCTGAACGTCACGTACCGGATGGAGTACACCGAGCCGCTCTACGCGCTGGCGCGCAACGGCCTCGCGACCGCCGTCTTGCCGAGCCTCTACACGATGCATCTGCACGATCCCGAACTCGTCGCGCTGCGCGTCGACAAACCGCGCGTCACGCGCGCGATCTCGCTGATCTCGCTCGCCGCCGACGATCGCGGCCCGCACGTGCGCGCATGCCGCGAGTGGATTGCGAAACACATCTGATCCCGATTGCGTTGCAACGGCCCGTGCTCAGGGCAGCGTCGCGATGCGCTCGACGAGCGTCGCATAGAAACGGTCCGCGTCGATCTCGTTGACCCACGTCGCGTTCGCCGCGCGGCCGCTGCGGCCGTTCCAGTCGACGATCGTCTCGCCAAGCGTCCACTGCCCGGCCGTCTCGACCACCACGTTCACCTTCCGGCCGCCAAACAGCGTCGGGTCGACGAGATAACCGACGGCTGTCGGGTCGTACATTGGCGCCTCTTCGACGCCGCGCCGCTTCTTGTTGTATGCAAGCTCGGCATCCATGATGTCCGCGACGATCGCGCCGCAACGGTTGCCGAGTGCACGGAACGGCGCAACGCGCGCCGGCGTGATCGGCGCCTTCACCGCGACGTCGCGCGGCAGCACGACGATCGGCACGCCGCTGCCGAACACGACTTCGGCCGCCTGCGGATCGACGTAGATGTTGAACTCGGCAGCCGGCGTGATGTTGCCGCGCTCGAAGAACGCGCCACCCATCAGCACGATCTCGCGCAGCGCGCCGCGAATCTGCGGCGCCTCGACCAGTGCGGTCGCGATGTTCGTCAGCGGGCCGAGCGCGCACAGCGTCACGCTGTTCGGCGCCGCGCGGCTCAGCGTATCGACGAGGTACGACACGGCGTGACCGGCAGCAAGCGGCGCGCGCGGCTCGTGCAGTTCGACGCCTTCGAGCCCTGTCTTGCCGTGCACGTTCGCGGCCGTCACGAGGTCGCGCACGAGCGGACGCGGGCAGCCCGCGTAGACCGGCAGCGTCTTCGTGCGACCGGCCCAGTCGCGGATGATTCGTGCATTGCGTTCGGTCAGGTCGAGCGGCACGTTGCCCGCAACGGCCGTCAGCGCGCGCACGTCGAGCCGGTCCTGCGCGCCCAGCGCGAGCAGGATCGCGATGGCGTCGTCCTGCCCCGGGTCGGTATCGATGATCACCGTGCGGCGCGCGGCGTCGCCGCCGGCCGCGAACGCGCCCGCTTCGGGCAGCAGCGCGGTGCCGGCCAGCGCAGCGGACAGTTTCAGGAAGGTGCGGCGGGATGCGATCGGATGGGTCATGGTCGAACTCAGAAAACGTGCCGGACGCCGAGCGTTGCCATCATCTGGCGCGTGCCGGTCGAGCGTGCGTACGCGAAGATCTGCGCATGGTCCGCGTCGCCGGCCGCCTGCTGCGCGATCACCGTCAGCGCGACGTCGGTGCGCTTCGACAGGAAGTAGTCGGCCTGCAGGTTCACCTGGTGCCATTTCGGACGCTTGTCGATCACGTCGTACTTGCCGTTCGTGAACGCATACGCGGCGCCGAGAAAGAGCTGCGGCGTCATCGTGTAGACGACGTTCACGCCGAGGTTCTGCAGGTGCAGGTGCGAATTGTCGAGGTAATCGTAGCGCACGTCGGTGAACATCGCGGCGAACTGCGCGCGGCCGATCGTGTAGAAGCCGCCCGTGCCCGCGATCCGCTGCCGGCTTGCGTACGCCGCCGGCGTCATCGCGCTCTTGCTGAAGATCAGCAGCGGCGACGCGTAGTCGTTCGCGATCGCACCGTCCTGGTTCGTCGCGCTGTATGGATGGTTGTACTGCGCATAGACCGCGCTCCAGCGTAGCGCGCCCTGCTCGTAGCCGAGCCCGAAGCTGTATGCGCTGTTGTTCGCGAAACCGGTCGCGTTGCTGAAGCCGTACAGCGCGGTAAATTTCAGGCCGTAATAGACGGGGCTCACGTACTTCACCGAATTCTGCACGCGGATGTCGTTGTAGCCGTTGTCGTTGTCGCCGATGTTCACGCCGTTGCTCGCGATGATCACGGGCCCGATGTAGTCGTGGATCGCATCGTACTGGCGGCCGAACGTCAGCGAGCCGTAGGTGCGGTCGGCAAGGCCGACGTAGGCCATGCGCCCGAATTCGCGGCCGTTCTGCGCGGCCGTGCCCGTCATCACGTTGAAGCCGTTTTCGAGCTGGAAGACCGCGGACAGCCCCTGCCCGAGATCCTCCTTGCCCTTCAGCCCCCAGCGCGGATTCTGGTTCGTGCCGGACAGCGCCTGCCAGGCGTTCTTGCCGCCCTGGTTGGTCGCGAACCCGACGCCGGCCGAGATGAGACCGTACAGCGTGATGCTGCTTTGCGCACAGGCATGGGTCGCGAAGGCGCCGAGCATCGCGAGCGGAGCGAGCTTGTAGAGAGTTTTCATGCGGGTCGTGTGGTCGGTGGTGGTCCAGGCGCGGCAGGGTTCCGCGAAACTGGACCCGACTATACGAATCCCGATCGGATAATAAAAGTTTGCTTTTGTTATGGTTCAATAAAACGGATTTATTCTCATCCCTGCATCTCCACCAGGCCGGCGCACCGGCGGTCAGTCCGCCGTGTCGCCGCCCTTCGGCACCTTCGACCATGCCTTGCGCCCCGGCATCGGCGCCCAGGCCGGGCGGGCCTTGCGCGCGCTGTCGATCACGACCAGGTAGCGGCCCGCGATCGGCGTGATGTCGCGATCGCGGCGCAGCACCCACAGCGACTTGCCGGCCTCGACGCGCGCCTGATAGTCGTCGTCGAGCAGCCCGTGACGGTCGAAGAACGTGTTCAGCGACGCCGGAATCCGCACGCAGCCCTTCGAGTGCCGGATGCCGAGCAGCGCTTCGAGGCGGTCTGGGTCGGTCGCATGCATCTGGAAGCGCATCGGCGACACGCCGCCCTTGCCCCAGCCGCGCTCGCCGTCGACCCAGCCGAAGTCGTAGATACGCATGTCGCGGTGCCCGTAGCCGCGAATGCCGTTCTCGTTCGTCGTCCCTTCCGCGCGGAAATCCATGTTGTCGGGCGAGTGATGGAACACGCCGAGCGGCGTCAGGAAGTGATCGTACTTGCCCGGCAGCCCGGTGCCGACCGGCGATGCGCCGATCATCATCCATGCGTTGGCCGGTGTTGCGCGGAAGTAGATGAAGAGCGCCTGTACGTTCGGTGTGCGGTCGACCATCGCGACGTATTCGCCGGCGAGGTCGCCGAGGTCCGCATCGACGAGTGCTTTCTGGAGCCGCTCGCCGTAGGCGCGTTGCTCGCTCGCGGGTACGTTCAGGCGGCGCGTGACTTCCTGCATGAAGCGCTTGCGCATGTCGACCGCGCGCTCCGTTGCGTTCTTTGCTTCATCGGCCGAGAGTGGCGGATGGCGACGCGGCGGGGTCGGCGCGGGTGCTTCAGCCTCGCTGGCCGCGGGCGCCGATGCGGCCGACGCCGGTTCCGCTGCGGATGTTGCGGAAGCAGCCGATGCGCCCGATGCCGTGCTGGCCGGCTCCGCGGGATGCGCATGTGACGCGGCGGGCGCCGCAGGCGCGGACGATGCGCCCGACGACGCATGCGCAGCCGAGGCTGGATGCGCATGAGAAACCGCCGACGCGGGCGACGCAGCTGATGAGGATGACGTAGCAACCGGCGACGATACGTCGGACGCGGCAAAGGCCGGCCGCCCGGCAAGAATGGAAATCGGCAGCGCGGCCGCAAGCCACACGTACATGGCCACCGCGCGGGCAAGACGGTTCGGCTTCGCAAATGGCCGCTTCGGGCTGGAAAGGATCATACGTTCGAAGCCATCGGCCGATCCGGCCGCCGCATGGTGCTGTTGCGAGCGGCGCATCTTCCGCGCGAGCCATCGACACGTCCGGCGCATCGTGTGCGCCCGGCGCCGACGCCTCTTTGCGGCGGAGCCGTTCGCTGATGCAACGCGTGCGGTCCGATGGCGGCTAATGAGTCGTCAGGCCCTTCATTTTACGCGTCAGTGCAGGATTCAGCAGCGGCAAAAGTCGTGGTTCTACGGCAGTTTTTCGCTTCGTCACGCTTTGTTTCAACTCGTTGCCCTTTGCGGCTTCGTTGCGCGTCACGCTTATAGGTTGGACGGTTTGGCGCGCGGACCCCGGCGCCCGTGCCTTCGATACGAAACGCATGCTCCGGCACAATCAATTCGCATGTCAAATCATTATGGCGATGCGATGTCCGCATTGACACCACATCGCACGCATGCCGCATAAACGAGGCGACACGCGTGCGCACCTGCCGACTACTTCGAAATGGTTTCCAGCGCGATGCCCTTCGTGCGCGGGCCCATGAAACCGATCGCGGCCATCACGATCACCATCGCGCCTGCGATGAACGCGAACACACCGAACGTGCCGAAGCCGCGCAGTACGGCCGCGATCACGAACGACGAGAAGATCGCCGAGAAGCGGCTCCACGAATAGACGAAGCCGACGGCCCGCGCGCGAATCGACGTCGGGAACAGCTCGGCCTGGTATGCGTGGAAGCTGTACGACATGATGTTGCTCGCGAGCGTGAGGCCGATGCCGAGCACGATCAGGAACGCGCCCACCGTCGTCTGGCTGAACAACAACCCGCACACGACGATCGCCGCCGCCATCGCGACGATCACCGACTTGCGCTCGAAGCGGTCGGCAATCACGAGGCCGATCAGCGGGCCGATCGGCGCCGCGAGTGCGATCACGCTCGAATACATCAGGCTCGACGTGATCGTGATGCCCTGCTTGATCAGCAGCGTCGGCACCCAGTTCGCGAAACCGTAGAAGCCGACCGTCTGGAATACGTTGAAGATCGTCATCATGATCGTGCGGTTGCGATACGGCGCAACCCACATGTCTCGGAAGCTGCCGCGCGGCGGCACGGGCTCGGCCGGCGCAGGCGTCGGCAGCGGCCGGCCGTACTCGGCTTCGACCTTCGCCTCGAGTGCGCGCATGATGCGATCGGCTTCGTCGACGCGCCCCTGCTGTGCGAGCCAGCGCGGGCTTTCCGGCAGTTCGCGGCGGATCCACCACACGAACAGCGCGCCGTGCGCGCCGATCAGCACGACCCAGCGCCAGCCGTCGAGGCCGAGCGGCGCATGTGGCACGAGCAGGTACGCGAGGAACGCGACCACCGGCACCGCGACGAACCCGACCGCCTGTTCGCACGCGAACGCGCGACCGCGGATCTGCTTCGGCACGAGTTCGGAGATGTACGTGCCGATCGTCACCATCTCGACGCCGAGGCCGAGACCGACGACGAAGCGCCAGAAGTTCAGCCCAGCCGCGGTGTCCTGGAACGCCATCACGACGTTGGCGGCCGTGTACCACAACAGCGACCACGTGAAGATCGCGCGGCGGCCGAAGCGGTCGGCGAGGAAGCCGCACGCGATCGTGCCGATGAAGAGCCCGGAGAACAGCGCGGCGATGAAGCTCGCGACGCCCGTGGTGCCGAACAGGCCGTGCGTCGTCGCCGACAGGATGCCGCTTTTCACGAGGCCGGGCGCGACGTAGCCGCTGTAGAGCAGGTCGTAGAGTTCGAAGAAGAAGCCGAGGCTCAGCAGCACGACGAGCTTCCAGACGCTGCGCGTCGGCGGCAGGCGGTCGAGGCGGGCCGAGATGGAGCCGGGGTCGATCGCCGTGAGGCGGGCGTCGCCTGCTGCCGTGAGCGGGTCGGGCTGGGTGGATGCCATGGTGGCAAGTCTCCGGATTCTTGATTGTCGTTGGCGCAAGCAGAGGGGAACTGGCGAGCGGCTTCGCGCATTTTAGCGAGGCGCGTGCGGGAGCACATCAATCGGGTGATGTGCGGGGGCATCCGAGGATCCGCAGGAGCAGCCGGGATCAAGCCGGCGCCACTATCGCCGGCGAACGGAGCACAACGTCAAACAGGCTTCACCGCTGGCCAGTCGACGGGAAATCTTTCTTGCTTCTTCCCCCGTGACGGGTTCGCGTACCACGGGAAGTATCCAACATCTACATTCGCGAAATCCTGATAGCACTTATCATATAGCGCTCCATTCAGCATGCCGGCCGGGCATCCTGGAGCCGCGCTTTGAGATAGAACGTAATACTTCACGGCAGACAGCTCGCGTCCCGACAAATCCGACTATCGAATAATCAAGCGCTCAATCGCCTCACCTCCAACATCGCCCAGATTACGTGAATTGAAAAGTAATTAGACCCTGAGCACTCGGCTTACTCGCCACATGAAAATTATTCTTCAAAAACACGTAAACCACATCATCAGAAAAAATTCCGGGCTCCTCCTCAAATACAATATCGAAATCATCTCCATTTATTGCAAAAAGACACTCATGATCAACAATCGCCTCCTTGTCCTGCAGCCAGGCTGGAATTCCGCATATTTTTGACTCGAAATTCTTATCCGAATCGTCTTCATTAGTAACGCCCAGGCTAACCCGCTTCGCCTGAGAGACCAATCCGGAATACTCATTTCTCTCCACACCGTCGTTATCATGAAAAATCACAACGGAATTGTTATCACCGTCCGACGTCAACTCCTCCCAATGCAGAAACGGATCGTCTGTGGAAAATGGCGTAAATACTGACACCCACCCATCGATAGATTCATCTATCCAACCAGCAGGAATCGATAGGAGATGAAGAAGCTCTCCTCCCTTCGTGTCCTTCGGCCAAGGATAGCCACTTGGCAATAGACACCCCCCGCCCGCATGTGCTTGATCGAGACTTGCGGAGTCAGAAGAGAAAAGTATTTTCTTGATCATAAGACGCCTCCCAATTTAGTCGCAACAGTACAAACCACCCAGCAACTCATTGGATTGCTTGCCCCCGCTTGAGCACCGTTCCTTCTGGCATTTGACGGCGAGCGTTTTTTGATCAGATTCACGTGGATCGGACACGGCAAAAAACAAGGGCCGTTCATGCAGCCCCTTACTAAAATCTCTCTGATTACTTACCCGAGAAACCTGAGTTATGCGCAACTCGCCTCATAATCGGTCACAGATGTCGGCTTCGCAACGCCACACAACCCCACCCCCAACACGAGGACATGCATCGCACAATGACCTTGCACACCTCAGTTAGCCGCTGAATAGGAACCAGCATACGGCATCACGCCCGTAACTCTTTGACAAGAATTAGTGAATGAAAAGCAAAGGTTCACTACCCCCTCCCAATAAATTCATAAAATTATCCGGAGACGTCGACGCCCAATCGATTTCATCAATTCTTTTGAACTCAACACCTGCAACAACCTTTCTTTTTACCGCCTCCTCGACAAATTTCTCAGAACAAAATATTGCATTTTGCGCCAAATCCAAATCCTTTATCTTAAAGAAATCAGATTCAAAACCCGACTTAAAATCAACCGAACCAACCACAAAACGGTCCCCGAATTCATTCAACCCAATTATCGAAGACTTCTCCAGCACATCTTCCTTATAGACGCCAGACCCCAAGGATATTATGCGATATTCTTTTTCTGAAATGCCCCTCCCTTTCGAATCGACGATTGCTATGGGTCGACTTTCCCGAATGGGAACAGAGAAGTCAATCAAAATCCCCAAGAAACCTTGGCTAACAATATGAAACTTGGAATTTGATCCACTCGCTCTAATATCATATGAAATGAGCTTGTCACGAGATATTAGGAACATATCATCCGAAAACATTTCCCCAGGTAAGTCCCGATAGTTATACCAAGGCTTCTCCCCATAATTCACATCAAGAACGTTTTCAACAAACTTGTCATAAACGATCCCCTGCATCGCACCAACCGGACAACCGCGCTCTTTCTTTTCGAGTAACACGTAATAGTTCGACATATCAACCTCAACTGATGCGAACCGGGCTCGCCCCCGGCGACATTAACAAAATCCGGCTGGAATTTTGTAACTGAGAAATTTTATCGCGCGCCTGTGCCGCATCAATAGCACCACGCTTGAACGCGGACTCGATACGATCGACCTGCAAATTGACTCCGGCCGAATATATTGCATGCGAACCACAGTGATAAAATTTCCGTTTCATCGATTTGGCTTTTTGCTCACTATCAGGCATGAGCAAACCGTTCTCTTTAGCGTCACGCTTTCCCTTCAACCCAATGTCGTCGAAAAACGCCTGATGTTTTCCCCATATTTCCTCCGGAATCAAATGATGCGCCTGCATGTGATCGCCGGTCACTCCACCGAGATTGCGATTCAAGGTAGAACTACATAGTCCCCGTGGGTCGGTCCACTGGATAGGGTTGGGTGCATATTGGAAAAGGTTGATGCCACCTGCAAGGCCAATCGGATCCTCGCTGATGAACCGCCCCGTCACCTGATCATAGTATCTGTTGCGGTTATACCTCAGCCCCGTCTCCGCATCCTCCTGCTGCCCCTGGAACCGAATCGGGTTCCTCGGCTCCACGCCCGCCGCCTTCGACACCCGCGCAATCACCTCCCGCGCCTCGCCCCAGGCTCGATACGACGCCTCCCACACCACCTCTCCCACCTCATCCGTCATCAGCAACGGCGTCCCAATCTGGTCGCAGTGGTAATAGAACAAATGCGCGTCCGACTGTCTTTCCGGCACACGTTGCAGCAGATCCTTCTCCGGCACATACGGCTCGCCTTCCTGCCACACCGGCGTCTGGATCCCCGCGACCGGTTGCGCCGTCACATATTGGGCAAGCGGAACGAACGTTTCCGGCTCGTACACGTACTGCGTCGCACCGGCTTCGTTGCTTTCGTAGGCGAGTTGATCTCCATCCCAGCCGAACACCGTCCGCACGCCATCCACGTCCTTGCCGATCCGGCGCCCGAAGGAATCGTAGAAATACCGCGCCTCATGCTGCCGCCCGGTCTCCTCGACACGCGCCACTCTCAACCGGTTGAATCCGTCCCATTCGTATTCCTGCCGGCCCGACGGCGATCGCTTGCCGATCAAATTCCCTCGCGCGTCGTATTCGAAGTGGGTACCGGCATATTCCTTCAACAGATTCCCGAGCACGCGCGGCACTTCCGCCGGCAATGTGCTGTCCACGCTGTCCGGCACCACCGGACTCGCTTTCACCGCCCCCGGAGTACGAGCGTGCCGGGGACTGCCGTGATCGATGATGTTGCCTGCCGGGTCGAAGGCGAAAGTCTCCGTGCCGAGCGGCCCGATCGCCGCGATGAGGCGACCAACCGGGTCATAACGATAGTTGATCAGCCCCTTGCGGCTGTCCTCGATATGCTCGAGCTGCCCCACCGCATCGTACCGATACCGGCGCTCGGCCAGCGCGGCCGGCGCATTCGCTCGCCGAATGGCCTGCCGGGTGATTCGGCCGGCCGGATCGTACTGCGTCTGCTGCCCCACCTTGCTCGACAGTATCCGCCCGGTTTCGCGGTGCAAATCGTCGCGCTCGAACTGGATTCGCTCCTCGCCATCGAGCACGAGCCCATGCACGTGTCCCGACCCGTAGATCAACCAGTCCAGCACATGGCCATCGGGGCGGACGGTCTTGATCCGCGTGCCGATTTCGTCGCATTCGTGATGCCACACATAGCTGCGCGACTCGCCGAACAGCCGATAAGCATGATGTTCTCGCACCAGATTGCCGACCGGATCGAAAAACATCTGCGTCCGGCTGTGGCTGTTCAGCGCCTCGATGAGTCGCCCGCTGGCGTCGTACGCGAATCGCTCCTTGCTCGCACCCGAGGTCCGGCATACGATGCGGCCGGCCTGATCGAATTCGAGTTCGGTCACCTCCCCGCCCTCGTCGATCTTCACCGGCTGCAGCGTGCCCTCGCTGTATCCGTATGTCGTCCGCTTGCCGTCGAACCCAATTTCTTCCAGCAATCGCCCGGCCGGATCATAGTGAAATTGATAGGTCGCGCGATTCGCATCGGTCAACGCCGTCAAGCGACCGAGGCGGTCGTAACAGTAGGCGAGCGTGTAGCCGAGCGCATCGACGCGGCTGGCCACGCGCCCCGCGACGTCGTATGAAAAACGCGTCACGCGCTCCATCGGATCGGTATGGGACAGCAGACGGCCTTCGGCATCGTGCGTGTATCGATAGGTGCCTGCTGGAGACGAGATCTCGCTGACCGCCCCATTCTGGCCATACCGGTAAACCGTGGCATTGCCCTCTGCATCGATCGACTGCGCCAGTCGCCCGTCGGCATCGTAGCGCCACTTCGTCACCTTGCCCGAGCAGTCGGTGTACTGAAGCAATTGTCCCGCGTCATCGTAGACAAGTACCTTCGCACCGCCCTTCGCGTCGACCATCTTGACCGGCATCCCGGCGGCGTTGTACGCATACTTCGTCTCGTGCCCGAGCGGGTCCTTCTGCGCGACCAGATTACCCGCGTCATCGTAAGAGCGCTCCCACACACATCCTTCGGGATCCTTGAGACGAACGAGTTGATCGCGGTCGTCGTAACCCATCTCGACCACGGCGCCGTCGACGCGGTAATGCTTCGTCATGTTCCCGCGTGCGTCGTAGTCCATCTCCTCGATGCCGCCGTCGCGATGAACATGCATGACCAGGTTGTTGTCCTGATCGCGCCGCATCCACTCCTCGGTGCCATCCGGATACGCGATCCGGTACATGTATCCGCGGATGTTGTAGTAGTACCGCGTGACGTTGCCCAGCGCATCGGTGACATATGTCAGGCGGATGTTCGGATGCCACATGAGACGAATGTCGTGGCTGCCGTCATCGACATATTCGCGCACGCACCGCGCATTCGTGTTGTCGTCGCGCTCCGCCCCTTCCCACTCGAGATTCATGCCGCGGCCGGTGCGATCCGTATAACGCGTGATCAAATGACGGTCGTACGCATACTGGCGCACGTTGCCGTAACGATCCGCTGCGCGCACGAGATCGCCGTTCTCGTCGTACTGGTATTGGGCAAGCGTGGTGCGCGTGTTCGCGTCGACGATCTGTTCGATCGTCGTGATACGTCCGCGGCTGTCGTGACGAAACGCGAGCGTATGGCCGGCCGAACTGACGAGCCGCGCCAAACGATTCGCGTCATCGTAATCGAGCGCGATCGTATTTCCCGCGCGATCCTTCTGCAACGCGAGACGGAACGAATCGCCGCGCTTCTCGTAGACGTGCAGCAAATTGTGACCGTACGCGACAGTCGCCCACGTGTCGTCGAGCCGGCTCAGCGTCACACCTTCCACGCGGTCGTCGTGAACGGCGCCTGCCGCGAGCGCCGTATATTCGATGTTGCGGCCGGTTGAATCGCTGTAGATCCATTTGCCATCCCGAACATCGATGCGCGTCATGTATGGCGAGAGCCAGCGCGCACCCAGTTCGCCGCCATCGTATCCGGCCAGCCGGGACCGATAGACGCGTATCCAGACGACGGGCATCGCACCCGGCAATTCGAAATCGGCATGAGAAAACGTCTCGTCGCCGAACGCGTAGCTGATCGAACCGCCCGACGCGCCGACCCCGCACTCTTCGCAGTGGTCCACACCCGAGCCTTTCGCTCGCGTCTCCTTCTTCGTCGCGGCAAGGGGCACCTGCGGCCGCCGGGCCTCTGCTTCCGTCGTGCCCTGCGATTTGATCGATGCAGTGCGCATCGCTTCGCGCTTGTGCCGCAACGCATTGACCAGCTTCAACAGCAGCCACATCAGCTTGCCTTCGTCGCTGCCCTTCAGCTCGTTGATCTTGCCCACCACCACCGGAGCGAGCGTGCGCAAGGACACGGCAATCTGGCGAATCGGTGCGACGTACTCCTCGGGAACGAGCCCGGCCGCCGTGCTGGTCGCGGCGTTCACGCCGCGCTTGCCGAGCGCCTTCTCGGACTCGGCCAGATATCCCCACGCCCCCGTTACCAGATCCTTGCTGAACCATCCGCTCTTCTTCATCTGCTGACGATACTCGGCGGCCCGCCGCTCGTTCTCCGCAGGATCGAACAGTTGCCCCGCCAACACCGCATCGATGCCGTCCGCGAGACTTGTCAGGATCTCCCGTGCTTTCGCCGCGCAGTGGTCGATCACGTCGTTGAGCACGGCCTGCAGCTTCGTCAGGAAATCCTCGATCTCGGTCGCGCATGACGCCTGGACATGCGTGACGACGATCGATATGAGCGCGGCGCCGATGTCGCGCTTGTGAATCAGGATTTCATTGCGAATCAGCGCCAGCAGCGGCCGCGCCGTGAGACGCATGGGGGCCAGCACCGGCGGAAATGGAATCACGCCGATCAGGTTGATCGCGAGTCCGAGATAGTCGAGCAGTTCGCCGCCGCGCTTGCGGATGATCGAGACGATGTCGGTGAGCGCATCGGCCAGCGCCATCAGGTTGTTGAGCACCGGAATCATGCTCGCGACCGTCTTCAAGCGATCGACGTCCACGTAGCCATGCGTCACGCTGATCAGCCACGCGTTGAAGCCTTCGCCGGATGCGACGACGTCGTCTGGATGAACATCGGTCAACCACGGGGTGGCCTGCTCATACTCCGCGCCCGGAGGGAGTTTTTGATCTGCCATGCTCTCAGGATTCTTCTGGTTGTTCGTTTCTTGATGTGCGGCGGCCCCCCCCTTCTCTCGTGTCTCGGACGGCCTGCCCACGGCTCGCGGCATTGTACCGACGATTGCGCGACGGGAAAATGAAAGGTCCGCCTCCCGGTAGCCGGCCTCATCGTTTGAACCCTATTTATCACGACTCGCCGTCGCACCGACTTTATGTAAATTTCGTAACCGTCTGTCCCCGCGACAACGGCCGCCGGACGCTGAAAACGGCGCCCTTCCGAAGGCGACTCGATCGACACGGCCCCGACGCGACGGGGTGAACAGGACTTCGTCCGCGCCGTCATCCATGCCCGCCTCCCAGACACCCCGGACGCAGATTCGGAAGTCGTTCACCTCCGCACCCCGGTAACATGCTACCGGGCCAACTACCGGCTTCCGGCTGCCTTTCGGCATCCGGCATTGTCGGCAAATCGTAAGAATTCCATGTCCATACAACGACTCTCCACGTACGCCCGCCGGATCGCGCTGATCGCGTTGCTGCAGTTCGCCGCGATCGCCACGGCGTCGGCGTTTCCGGCAGCCGCTTCCGCCCCGGGCGCGAGCGGCGTCGGCGCGCCCGTGCCGACCATCTCGCTGAACGACGCCGTCGCGCAACTCAAGCAGATGCAGGTCGAGCTCGACCGCATCAAGCAGCAGACTTCGACGTCGACCAACAGCAAGGAACTCGATGCGCTCGGCGACTCGGCGCAGGAACTGAGCAGCGACGTCGCGAAACTGCAAAGCGAACTCACGCCGCAACGCGCGCAGATCCAGGCGCAACTCGATGTGCTCGGCCCGCCGCCGGCCGAGGGCGCCGCGCCGGAAACGGCGGCCGTCGCGAAGCAACGGGCCACGCTCGACGCGCGCAAGACGCAGATCGATGCGGCGCTGAAGCAGGCGGCAGACCAGAAGACCAGCCTCACGAACCTGACCGAGCAGTTCGCGAAGCTCCATCGCGGCCTGCTGAAGAACCAGCTCGCGTTCCGTTCGGGCAGCATCTTCAGCGCGCAGTTCTGGCTGCCGCTGTTCCACCTGTCGCCGGACGACCGCCAGCGGCTCGATGATTTCAACGGCGAACTGTTCGACATGCTGCGTTCGTCGTGGGTGCCCGGACAACGGACGATCACCACGCTGCTGCTGATTGCCGCATTCGCGGCGTGGCTCGGCGGCCGCAGGCTCATCGAGCGCGGACTCGCCTGGATCGCGCTGAACCGCCTGCCGCCCTCCCGTTTGCGCCGCAGCGCGCTGGCGCTGACGACAGCCCTGTCGACCTTCCTGGCCACGGCCATTGCGATTCAGATCCTCTACCTCGCCGTCGCGCGCCACTACGAGCTCACGCCGTCGCTGACCGATCTGTGGGACCAGTTCGCGAAGCTCGCCGCGACCTGCGCGTTGATCGCCGGCCTCGGCCGCGCCCTGCTCTGTACGAAGCATCCGTCGTGGCGCCTGCCCGCGCTCGCCGATCCCGTCGCGCTCGCGATGAAGCCGTTCCCCGCCATCCTGGCTGCGCTGCTGCTGGTGTCGGGCACGCTCGAATCGATCAACCGAATCGTCGACACCAGCCTGTCGGTCACGCTGTTCGGTCGCGGCATCGTATCGCTCGTCGTCGCGCTGACGGTCGGCGCATCGCTGTTGCGCGCAAACCGCGCACGCACCGCGCTTGCGGCGGCCGGCGAGGCGCCCGAGCAGCGCTCGACGCTCGCGGGGCTGATCCATGCCGGCGTCACGCTCGCGATCATCGCATCGCTGATCGCACTCCTGATCGGTTACATCACGGTCGCGCGCTTCATCACGTACGAACTCGTGTGGTTCGAGATCGTGCTGTGCGCGACCTACATCCTGATCCAGTTGACGCGCGACGCGAGCGAAAGCCTGTTCTCGACGAGCCTGTCGACGGGCCAGCAGATCAAGCACCTGTTCGCGCTCGAAGACCGCCACCTCGACCAGGCGCGCACGGTCCTGTCCGGTTTCGGCACGAGCCTGCTGATGCTGATTGCCGCCATCGCGCTGCTGACGGGCGGCTTCGGCACGACGCCGGGCGACCTGCTCGACAGCGCGGTCGCGATGATCGGCAGCCAGCGGCTGCAGAGCCTGAACATCATGCCCGACCGGATTCTGAACGCCGTGATCGGGTTCGCGATCGGCTTCTACCTGCTGCGCTCGCTGCGGCGCTGGCTCGACGGCGAGTTCATGCCCGCGCTCGGCATGGATACGGGGATGCGCGTGTCGCTGATCACGCTGTTCACCAATGTCGGCTACGTGCTGCTCGTGCTGATGACGCTCGGGCTGCTCGGCGTCCGGTGGAGCAACCTCGCGTGGATCGTCAGTGCGTTGTCGGTGGGTATCGGCTTCGGCCTGCAGGAGATCGTGAAGAACTTCGTGTCGGGGCTGATCCTGCTGACCGAGCGTCCGGTGAAGGTCGGTGACATGGTCAGCATCGCGGGCGTCGAAGGGGACATTCGCCGCATCAACGTGCGCGCGACCGAGATCCAGCTGAGCGACCGCTCGACCGTGATCGTGCCGAATTCGCAGTTGATCTCGCAGAACGTGCGCAACGTGACGATGGGCAACAGCACGCAGGGCGTCGCGACGCTGGTGCTGACCTTCCCGCTGAACACCGATCCCGAGCAGGTGCGCGACCTGCTGCTCGATGCGTATCGCGAGCACCCTGCGATTCTCGAGAAGCCGGCGCCGTCGGTGACGTTCAGCCAGCTCACGCCGGAAGGCATCACGCTGAGCGTGACGGGTTATGTGTCGAGCCCTCGGATTGCGAGTTCGACGAAGAGCGATCTGCTGTTCGAGATCCTGAAGCAGTTGCGCGCGGCAGGGATCACGCTGTCGAGCCCGCAGATGCTGGTCGTGCAGAACATGCCGGCGAACGACGGCTCCACGCGGCACGAATCGTAAGCGAGCCATTGAGAGCGGGTACGCTCGCGATCGATCGGCGCGCCGCACGCATCGCAATAAGCGACAAGGGCCGGTTACCGCTTCCGCGGCAACCGGCCCTTGTCATTCGACCGTCGAAGCGCCCTGGCCAGGCGCCCGCACTTATACGTCGAACTTCACCCCCTGCGCCAGCGGCAGCTGCCGGCTGTAGTTGATCGTGTTCGTCGCACGACGCATATACGCCTTCCACGCATCCGAACCCGACTCGCGGCCGCCGCCCGTTTCCTTCTCGCCGCCGAACGCGCCGCCGATTTCCGCGCCGCTCGTACCGATGTTCACGTTGACGATCCCGCAATCGCTGCCGGCCGCCGACATGAACTGCTCGGCTTCACGCATGTCGTTCGTGAAGATCGCCGACGACAGGCCTTGCGGCACCGCATTGTGCAGTTCGATCGCGTCGTCGAAGTTGTCGTAGACCATCACGTACAGGATCGGCGCGAACGTCTCGCGCTCGACCACCGCCGATTGCTTCGGCATCCGCACGATTGCCGGACGCACATAGTACGCATCGGCATGGCCAACATCGACGCGCTCGCCGCCTTTCACTTCGCCACCCTGCTCGCGCGCATCGCCCAGCGCCTTCTGCATCGCGTCGAACGATGCGCGATCGACCAGCGGGCCGACCAGCGTGCCTTCTTCAAGCGGGTTGCCGACCTTCACCGACGTGTAGGCCTTCTCGATGCGCGGCAGCAGCTGCTCGACCAGGCTGCGATGCACGATCAGGCGGCGCAGCGTCGTACAACGCTGGCCGGCCGTGCCGACCGCCGCGAACGTCACGGCACGCACGACGAGATCCAGATCGGCGCTCGGTGCAACGATCATCCCGTTGTTGCCGCCGAGTTCGAGGATGCCGCGCGCAAGACGCTGGCTCAGCACCTTCGCGACTTCCTGGCCCATCCGCACGCTGCCCGTCGCGCTGACGACCGGCACCTTCTTCGACGCCGTCAGCACCTCGCCGACATCGCGCATGCCGAGCACCAGCTGGCTCAGCTCCGCCGGCGCGACACCCGGATGCGTCTTCTCGAACTCGCGAAGCGCCTTCTGGAGCAGCACGTGGCACGCGATCGCGGTGAGCGGCGTCTTCTCGGACGGCTTCCACACGACCGAATCACCGCACACGAACGCGAGCGCCGCATTCCATGCCCACACCGCGACCGGGAAGTTGAACGCCGAAATCACGCCGCACACGCCGATCGGGTGCCACGTTTCCATCATCCGGTGGCCCGGGCGCTCGGACGCGATCGTCAGGCCGTAAAGCTGGCGCGACAGACCGACCGCGAAGTCGCAGATGTCGATCATTTCCTGCACTTCGCCGAGGCCTTCCGACGTGATCTTGCCGGCCTCGAGCGTGACGAGGCGGCCAAGCTCGGCCTTGTGCTCGCGCAGGACGTTGCCGAACACGCGCACGAGTTCGCCGCGCACCGGCGCCGGCACCGTGCGCCACTTGAGGAATGCGTCGTGCGCGGCGTCGATCTTGCGTTCCGCATCGGCCGGCGTGTCGACAGCCAGCGTCGCGAGCGTCGCGCCGTCGAGCGGCGAACGCGCGGTCAGCACATTGCCTTTCCACTGGGCGAGATCGATGTCGAGCGCGGCAAGAATGTCGTTGAATTGCATCACTTCCTCTTCAGGGACAGATTGATCGGTGCGGCGGCAGCGCCGCCCGCGTGATTCGATTGGAGCGCGTTCGCGCGCCCTGTGCAAGCGGATGCGCCGCGCGGCGGGCCCGGTGCGCCGTACGGCGCATCGCGCTGCGCCGCCGCCGGAAGCCCGGCCGGACGGCGCACACCCGCCTCGCAAGGCACGATCCATGAAACACATTGTCGATGGCCACAAGTCGGGCCGCTATTGATATTAACTCACGACTTCATTCCGAAAACGCAACAACCCAATCGGCCACCCCGTTACTTATACGTGCCGATTTGGGACGCCTCCAAAGCCAGCAACCGGGGTTCGGGACGCGTCGCGACACGATGCAAGTTGATGACAAACCTGCATCACCCTGTTCGGAAATATCGTTTGCCCGCCGCGCATCGGGCACACACAATCGGGGCGGCGTCGAGGTGCAGCGCACCCGGCGCGCCGCCGGCCGCCGCTAGGGCAGCCGGACGCCAGACGAACGCGACACGCATCGCGGCCCGGTTCATCGGGCCCGTTTCGCACCGTATCACCGCTGCCCGGCCCGCGCCCGGCAACGCGTCGCGCTTCGTCACCGAAAAACAATCCCGGAGACAGCGCCCAGCGCCCGCCATGCATTCAGATGCCCGCCCCGATTCGCCCCGTCCTTCCGGCTCGCCGCCCGCGAAGCCGTCCCTCCACCGTGCGCTCCAGGCCCGCCATCTGCGAATGATCGCGATCGGCGGCTCGATCGGCACGGGCCTGTTCGTCGCGTCCGGCGCGTCGATCTCGCAGGCCGGCCCCGGCGGCGCGATGCTCGCGTACATGGTGATCGGCCTGATGGTCTATTTCCTGATGACGAGCCTCGGCGAGATGGCTGCGTTCATGCCGGTGTCGGGTTCGTTCGCGACCTACGGCGCGAAGTTCGTCGACGAAGGCTTCGGCTTCGCGCTCGGCTGGAACTACTGGTACAGCTGGGCCGTGACGATCGCGGTGGAACTCGTCGCCGGGCAGCTCGTGATGGGCTACTGGTTCCCGCATGTGCCGGGCGTCTGGTGGAGCGCGCTGTTCCTCACATTGATCTTCGCGCTCAACGCGCTGTCGGTACGCGGCTTTGGCGAAGCCGAATACTGGTTCGCGTTGATCAAGGTGCTGACGGTGCTCGCGTTCGTCGGCGTCGGCCTGCTGATGATCTTCGGGATCATGCAGGGCGGCCCGAGCGCCGGCTGGGGCAACTTCACGATCGGCGACGCACCGTTCGCCGGCGGCTGGGCGACGATGCTCGGCGTCGCGATGATCGCGGGCTTCTCGTTCCAGGGCACCGAGATGATCGGCGTCGCGGCCGGTGAATCGGAGAACCCGCGCACGACGATTCCGCGCGCGGTGAGCCAGATCTTCTGGCGCATCCTGCTGTTCTACGTGTTCGCGATCTTCGTGATCGGCGTGCTGATTCCCTATACCGACCCGAGCCTGCTGAAAAGCGACGTGACCGACATCGGCGTGAGCCCGTTCACGCTGGTGTTCCGCCACGCGGGCCTCGCCTTCGCGGCCGGCGTGATGAACGCGGTGATCCTGACGGCCGTGCTGTCGGCCGGCAACTCGGGCATGTACGCGTCGACGCGGATGCTCTTCAACCTCGCGGTCGAAGGCCGCGCGCCGAAGCTGTTCGCGAAGCTGTCGCCGGGCGGCGTGCCGCGCAACGCACTGTATGCGACCACCGCCGTCGGCGCGCTGTGCTTCCTCACGTCGCTGTACGGCGACAAGACCGTGTACATGTGGCTGCTGAACACGTCGGGCATGGCCGGCTTCATCACGTGGCTCGGCATCGCGGTCAGCCACTACCGGTTCCGCAAGGGCTTCCTGAAGCAGGGCTACCGGCTCGACCAGCTGCCGTACCGGTCGAAGTGGTTCCCGTTCGGCCCGCTGTTCGCGTTCGCGCTGTGCGCGATCGTCGCGCTCGGCCAGGACTACCAGGCGTTCCTCTCCGACAAGATCGACTGGGTCGGCGTCGCTGCGACCTACATCGGCCTGCCGTTCTTCCTCGCGATCTGGCTCGGCTATGCGGTCGTGCGCAAATGCCGCCTCGTGCGCTACGAAGACATGGAGATCGCGCCGTGGATCGAACGCAACGCGACGCCCGAAACCGCGCCGCAGGCCGACACCGGCTACGCGGGCTACGTCGCGCGCCCGGCCAACCCGACGCCGGGCGCCTGAAGCCTGACGTCACGCTTCGCGCCGGCTGCCGCCCGACCGCGGCGGCCGGCCCCTGACAACCCCCATTCGACGCGGCGCGCGCGTTCAGGCAAGATCGACGCGCGCCGTCCGTTTCTCCGCCGTCACGAATCATCGAAATCGCATGCAGAACTTCTACGAAGCCACCGTTACCCGCCAGCCCTACCCGCAACTGACCGGCACGATCGACACGCAGGTCTGCATCGTCGGCGGCGGCCTCGCCGGCCTGTGCACGGCGCTCGGCCTCGTCGAGCGCGGCGTGCGCGACGTCGTCGTGCTCGACAGCGAACGGGTCGGCTTCGGCGCGTCGGGCCGCAACGGCGGCTTCGTGTTCGGCGGCTACAGCCTCGACAACGCCGACCTGCTGCGCACGCTCGGCCGCGACGAAGGGCGCCGGCTGTACCGGCTCACCGTCGATGCGGTCGACCTGATCCGCACGCGCATTGCACGTTATGGCATCGATTGCGACATCGTCGACCAGGGCGTGATGCTGGCGAACTGGTTCGACGACCCGTCGCGGCTCGACGGCGTGCGCACGCTGATGAAGAACGAACTCGGCGTCGACTGGGAACCCGTCCCGACCGGCGCGCTGCGCGAGCGGCTGAAGACGCAACGCTACTACGGCGGCCTGTTCGAGCCGAACGCGTTCCACTTCCATCCGCTCAAGTACGTGCTCGGCGTCGCAGCGGCCGCGTCGCGCGGCGGCGCATGCGTGTATGAACGCTCGGCGGCGCTCGGCATCGCGCGCGAAGGCGCCGGGTACGTCGTGCGCACGGCGCAGGGTGCGGTGCGCGCAAAGGACGTCGTGTTCGCCGGCGGCGGTTACGCGCGCGGCGTGTCGCCGCGCATCGAGCGCGCGGTGCTGCCGATCGCGACCTACGTGATCGCGACCGAACCGCTCGGCACGCGGCTGCCCGACGCGATCGACGCGCCGTACGCGATCTACGACACGCGTTTCGCGTTCGACTACTACCGCCCGCTGAAGGACACGCGGATCCTGTGGGGCGGCCGGATCTCGGTGCTCGACCGCGGTCCCGACGCGATCGCGCGCCTGCTGCGGCGCGACCTGCTGCGCGTGTATCCGCAACTGGAAGGCGTGAAGGTCGACTACGCGTGGGGCGGGCTGATGAGCTACGCGCGGCACAAGATGCCGCAGATCGGGCGCGACGCGGACGGCGTGTGGCACGCGATCGCGTTCGGCGGCCACGGAATGGCGCCGACCACGGTGGCCGGCGAAGCGCTCGCCGCCGCGCTGGCCGAAGGCCGGCCGGTGCCGGACGGCTTCGCCGCGTTCGGGCTCACGCGCACGTTCGGGCTGGCCGGCCTCGCCGCCGCGCAGCTCACGTACACCGCGTACCAGGCCCGCGACGCACTCGCGTCCTGCCGCCGCTGAGCGGCCGCGGCAGCGGAAACGGCCCGCCGGGCGGCCTTGCCGATTAGAGCGGAAGGTCGGCCGGGCGGCGATTTCCCGCATGCTAGAATGCCTTTTCCAAGCCGCCGCGAAGCCACAACAAAGTCACATGAAAGCAGGAAGCAAGGCCGCCACGTCCGATACCCGCGCGCTTGCGTCCGAAGCGCGGCGTAAATACGATCCCGAGCAAACCAAGCGCAACATCCTCGATGTCGCCACGCAGGAATTCTCTGCGATGGGCCTCGCCGGTGCGCGCGTCGACGCGATCGCCGAGCGCACGAACACGACGAAGCGCATGCTCTACTACTACTTCGAAAGCAAGGAAGGCCTGTACGAGGCCGTGCTGGAGAAGGTGTACGGCGACATCCGCGCGCTCGAGCAGGAACTGCACGTCGGCGACATGGAGCCGCGCGAAGGCATGCGCCGCCTCGTCGAATTCACGTTCGACTATCACGACAAGCATCGCGACTTCGTCCGCCTCGTGTCGATCGAGAACATCCACGGCGCGAAGTATGTCGAACAGCTGAAGTCGTTCAAGAACCGCAACGTCAGCATCATCAAGACGCTCGAGGAACTGGTCGAGCGCGGAGCGGCCAGCGGCGTGTTCCGCAAGGACATCGACGCCTTCGACCTGCACCTGTTGATCAGCTCGTTCTGCTTCCACCGCGTGTCGAACCGCTACACGTTCGGCGCCGCGTTCGGCCGCGATCCGTCGGCGCCGCGCCTGCGCGCGCGGCATCGCGACACGATCGCCGACGCCGTGCTGCGCTACGTCGCCGCGTAAGCAGCGATTACCGCCGGCCGCGGCACGCGCCATCCGCGCCCCTCGCGCTTCAGCGCGTCAGTCCGTCGGCGCGGTCGACGCCAGCGCGATCCGCGCCTTCTCTTCCGGGCTTCCCGCCACGTAATACTTCTTCGCCCAGCTCGAATCGGGCGCGAGCGCGAGCCGCGCATGCGCGCCCGTCCCGGCATCCGTGCCGTGCTGCTTCGCGTTGATCGCCAGCGCCCGTGCGCGATAGTGCTCGTAGAGCCGCAGGAATTCCGCGAGATAGATCGCCGCGATCCGCTGGTCGCGGATCTCGAGCAGATTCTCGTCGTTGTATTGCTCCGAATTGCGGCTCATGTTCGCCGAGCCCGTATAGACGACCGGATGCGCACCCTCCGCATCGATCACGATGAACTTGTGGTGGATCACGACGGGCGGAAAGGCCGGCGCCGGCTCGCCCGGAAAGAGCCGCAGTTCCGGCGTGAAGCCCTGCGGCACGGTGGCCGGCGAGAAATACGCGGCATCGATCACGTCGTGGTTGTCGCGGCTGCGGTGATACAGCTCGAGGTTCGCGAGCGTCGCCGCATCGAGCGCCTGGCCCGCCTGCTGCGCGGTATCGGCCTTCGTCGCACTGCCGACGTTGATCCTGTTCACCAGCCCGAACATCATCAGCCCGCGGTCGCCGGCCGCGAAACAGGCGTCGCGCAGCGCCGCGTCGGTCGGCATGAACAAGCAGAACGACACCGAATGCTTCGCGGCCGCGATCGCGGCGACGATCGTGTCGATCTCCGTGCGCTGCCCCGCCGGCTCCGGCGAAAACGCGACGCGCACCTGCGCGCTGCCGATCGTCATCGGCGCCGACCAGCCCGACGTCAGCTTCGCCGTCTCCGTAATCGACGGATTCCCGGCCAGCGCATGCGCGCGGTCGTTGTACAGCGCGGCCAGCGCGGGCGAGTCGAAGGCGTGCAGCACGTTGGCCTGCTCGGTCAGCCCCTCGGTCGTGAAGTTCGCGGAACCCGTCAACACGCGCGCGGGCGCCGGATTCGACGGTGCGTCGGTCACGATGAACTTGTCGTGCATGATGTGTGTCTTGTCGCGCGGCGCGAGCGTCGCGAGGCCCTGCAGCGCGTCGACGGCCGGCTGGTTCGGCGACGGCAGCGGCGGCTTGCCCTTGCGCGCCGTGGTGTGCGCGTCATAGACGATCGCGAGCGACGCTTCGCCGTGCTTGCGCCCGAATGCCTCGAACGCGGGCAGCGCCCACAGCGTGTCGGTCAGGTGATAGACGGCCGACGCCGCGCGCGACGCGGGGTCGAGCATCTCCGCGAACACCTGCTCCAAGTCGTTCGCGAGCCAGGTGCGCAGCTTCAGCGCCTGCGCCGCGCCCGGCGCCTCGTTCGGCTCGAGGCCCAGCGCCGCGACCTGCTTCGAGAACGCCTGCGAGCTGACCACCGCGCGGTTGAACCACGTACCGATGCCGTCCTCGATGTGCGCGGGCAGCACGACATCGCACACGCCGGCCTGCGCGTCGAGCACCTGCAGGTTCGCCGGCGTGCCGACGACCGGGTAGACGTCGTAGCGGAACGACGCACCGCGGTCCTGAGGATCGATACGCGCATCCCACCACATGAATTTCTGGATCGGCGCCTGGTCGGTCGGTGCGTCGCCCTGCGTGTCGGCGGCCGGGCCGTCGAACGTCAGGCGGTTCGGCAGCCAGCTGTCCGGCGCACGCGTCTTGCCGTCGGCCGACCAGAAGCCCGGCGTGCGCCGGATCGCGAAGCCGAGGAAATCGGACCGCGACGCCGCATCGGGCCAGTCGAAGGCCAGCAGGACCAAGGTGGGGGAAAGATAGCTGCGCACGCTGACGGTCATTCGTTGCTCCCTGGCCTGACGGCCGGTCGAGATGAATGGGTCAGTGTTGACGGCGGTTCTTCCCGCGGAATGACGGTTCGATGAACCTTGTATGTCGGACGCGCGTCAGTCGCACACGAGCAGTTCGATCCCGCGTGCGGTCAGCGCGCGGCGCACGGCCTTGTCGGGCGCGCGCTCGGTCACGAGATAGCGGGCGGCACCTGTGCCGTTGATCCGCACCGGCGTCACGCGGCCGAATTTCGAATGGTCGGCGACGATGATCGCCGTGCCGGCCGCCGCAATCATCCTGCTGCGCACTTCGGCCGCGAGCCGCGAGTAGTCGGTGCATTCGCCGTCGGGCGTGATGCCGCCGGCGCCGACGAACGCGAAATCGACGTGGTATTGCGCGAGCTGGTGGATCGTGTCGAGCCCGAAGGTGGCGTCCTCGTCGTCGGACAGCTCGCCGCCGAGCAGCGTCACGCGGTTGCCGTTGCGCCGCGCGAGCACGAACGCGGTACGCCAGTCGTTCGTGTAGATCGACAGCCGGTGCCGGTCTGCGAGGGCAAGCGCGACCGCATGCGGCGTGCTGCCCGAATCGATCAGCACCGATGCATCGTCGGGCACGAATTCGGCCGCGCGCCGCCCGATCGTGCGCTTCGCTTCGGCGTTCGCGGCTTCGCGCTCGGACAGGCTCGGCTCGCGGCGATCCGCGGCCAGCGCGCCGCCGTGCGTCATCACGAGCAGGCCGCGCGCGGCCAGCGCGTTCAGGTCGCGCCTGATCGTCTCGCGCGACACGTCGAGCGAACGGACGAGTTCCGCGACCGACAGCGCGCCCGACCGTCCGAGCTCTGACAGGATGTATTGATGACGTTGTTCCGCCAGCATCGCGTGTGCGCCCGAGGCGACTGTAATGGGTAAGCCGGCCATTGTATTACGGTCGTTTGACCGGCATTTGACGGCGGCGCGAAACGGGGTCGGCCGGGGCCGGCCGCGTTTCCCGAAAGCGAAATTCTGTATTGCCTGACGCGCGCGAATCGGCGCGATGCCGGTTGCTACACTTTGCGTTTCGCCGAACGACAGATCAAGCAAAGGGGCTCGCGCCATGTATCGCAAAGGCAGTGTGATCGAAATCCAGTTTCCGCCCGAACGCCTCAACGACGCGGCCGGCGATCCGTACTGGATCGACCTGACGCTCGACGAGGCGCGCCGGCTCTACGAACAGCTCGCCGCGCGTTTCGCGACCGACGCGCGCGCGAACCAGCCGCTCGACACGTTCTCGATCGACTGATTCCGCCGATTCGGCAGATCGCCGCGGCTTCGCGGCAGCCCGCGCCGCATCGTGCGGCGCGGCACCCATCCCTATCCGCGCCGCCAACCCGGCGCACCATGACCACCGGCCAACGCCACGCATCACGCGGCACGAGTGCAGGATTCGACAAGACGCCGGCACCGCTTCCCCCGATACTGGCGGACTTCCTGGTTCTGTCCGGCCGCGTCGCGGCCCGTCACGCATGCTTACCTCGATCGTCGCCGCCGCGTTCGTCGCGCTGTGGTCCACCGGCTTCATCGTTGCGCGGGCAATCAAGCCCTACGCCGATCCCAACCTGTTCCTGCTCGCGCGTTTCGCGGGCACCGCCGTGCTGTTCGGCGCCGTGGCGCTCGTCGCGCGCGCACCATGGCCGGCCCGCCGCGAATGGCCGCGCCACCTGATCGCGGGCGCGCTGCTGCAGGGCGTCTATCTCGGCGCGAGCTACTGGGCCGTCGCGCAAGGGTTGAACGCCGGTGTCATGGCACTGCTCGGCGCGCTGCAGCCGCTCGCCACCGCCGTGCTCGCCGTCCCGCTGTTCAACGAACGCCTGCCCAGGCGCGGCTGGTTCGGGATGGCGCTCGGGCTCGCCGGCGTCGCGCTCGTGCTGGCACCGAAGGTCACGGGCGGCGTCGCGCCGCCGCAGGGCGCGGCGCCTGCATGGCTCGTCGTCGCCGTGTCGGTCCTGGCGGTCGGGTCGATCACGGCCGGCTCGCTGTACCAGAAAGGCAAGCTCGCGCAGAGCGACCTGCGCACGGCGGTTGCCGTGCAGAACTTCGGCGCGGCGCTCGTCGCGGCCGTCTTCGTCGCGCTGCTTCATGAAACACGCTGGATCGGCGCGCCGGCGCTGTGGGTGTCGCTGGTGTGGGGCGTCGTGTTCCTGTCCGGCGGCGCGGTCACGATGCTGATGTGGATGCTGCGCCGCGGCAATGCGGCGCGCGCGACGTCGCTGCTGTTCCTCGCGCCGCCGCTGGCCGCGCTGCAGGGCTACTGGCTGTTCGGCGAAACGCTCGCGGCGATCCAGCTCGCCGGCTTCGCGCTCGCGCTGGTGGGTGTCGTGCTCGCACGGCGCTGATCTCGGCCATCCGGTCGGCATCCCCGTCGAAAGGGCGAGCGCGGATGCCCGTCGCGCGGCGTCCTGCACCCGCCCGGCGCGCCGTGCACCATGGCGAGGCAGCGCGTCTCGCCGATGCAACGCGAAACCGCCGCAACGCACGCCCGGCGCGGCGGCGCGCCGCGATTGCGCTTATGATGAGCGCCTTGCATTTCGTTCCGGAACTTCCTTCATGACATCCGCCGATTACGCCAGCCGCCAACGCGCGATCATTGCCGAACTGAACGTCGCCCCGCACTTCGACGCCGAAGCCGAAATCACCCGACGCGTCGAGTTCCTCGCGCAGTACCTGCGTTCGACCGGCCTGCGGACCTACGTGCTCGGCATCAGCGGCGGCGTCGATTCGTCGACGGCCGGCCGGCTCGCGCAACTGTCGGTCGAGCACCTGCGCGCCGGCGGCTACGATGCGCGCTTCATCGCGATGCGCTTGCCGAACGGCGTGCAGAACGACGAAGAAGATGCGCAACGCGCGCTCGCGTTCGTGCGCGCGGACGAGGTCTTGACGGTCGACGTGAAGCCGGCCGCCGACGCGATGCTGCGCTCGCTGGTCGCCTCCGGCCACGCATTCGAAACGCCGGCGCAGCAGGATTTCGTGCACGGCAACATCAAGGCGCGCGAGCGCATGATCGCGCAGTACGCGGTGGCCGGCGCGCGGCGCGGCATCGTGATCGGTACCGACCATGCGGCCGAATCGCTGATGGGTTTCTTCACGAAGTTCGGCGACGGCGGTGCGGACATCCTGCCGCTCGCGGGCCTGAGCAAGCGTCGCGTGCGTGCGGTCGCACGTGCGCTCGGCGGCGAGGAACTGATCGTGATGAAGGTGCCGACGGCCGACCTCGAGGAACTGCGCCCGCTGCGGCCCGACGAGCACGCGTACGGCGTGACCTACGACGAGATCGACGATTTCCTCGAAGGCAAGCCGGTTGAAGACCGCGTGTACGAAACGGTGCTGCGCTTCTACGACGGTTCGCGCCACAAGCGCGCGCTGCCGTACACGCCGTTCGACTGGCCGGCCGCGTAAGCCGGCCGCTGCGGCTGAAATACCGCGCGCGAGCCGTCAAGGCTGCGCGCGGCCCCCCTGCGACGGGCGACGCTACGCGTGCCCGCCCGTCTTCTTCGCCTGCAATGCGCGAATCCGCATCCGCGCACCCGTATCGCTGACCGTCGCGTCGTACATCGTCGCGAGGTCGCGCTTGAGCGCGGTGCGCGAGCCGCCGTCGAGATACACCATGTGCCCCGACGGATAGAACCGCGCCGACAGGTTCTGCCGCACCTTCAGGTCCTCCAGCGGCATCTGCTGCAGGTCGATCACGGTCTGGTAGAACGGCGTGACGAAATCGTACAAGCCATTCGCCGACAACACCTTCAGGTCGACGTTCAACGCCATCACCGCGGCGAGATCGCCGGCCGTATAGAGAATCACGTTCCCCTGTGCATCGATGCCCTGCTGCGCGCCGGTCGGGTCGATGTGGCTGAAATCCCAGTTCCGGAACGCCTGGTCGTTCAGGTCGGTGAACGCGGAATTCGACGTGAACTTCAGCTGCTCGTTCAGGTAGCTGTTCCACATCGCCGTATAAACGCCCGTCACGGCCGTCATCGTCGGATCGTTGCCGCCCGAGTTCGGGTCGATCTTGCCGGCGATACCCGACGAGATCCCGGTCACGCGGCCGTCGTACGAGCCGAGCGCGAGCCCCTGCGCATGCAGCAGCGTCGTCAGGAACAGCGAATTGCCGCGCGTGTCGTAGCCTGCGACGTCGAGACTCCACGATTGCAGCGTCGCCGTGTCGATGCCCGTGTATTGCGACAGTTTCTGCACGGCCGCCGGGTCCGCATGCGGAAGCGTGCGCAGCGCCTTCAGGTAGTCGGTGCGCGCGAACTGCGCGACTTCCTCGACGAACGCGCCGAGGTCGGTCGGCGCGGGCGTGACGCCGAGCTTCTTGTGGTACCACGCGTCGGCCGCGGCGGTCGGCAGCGCGCCGACCGGGTTGCCGGCCTGCCGGTAGTCGAGGATCGACGACTGCAGCGTGACGCCGTTCAGGTCGACACCGTCCTCGTGCAGCTTGTACGCGAGCACGCAGCTGCGCGCGGTGCCGTACGACTCGCCGAACAGGTACTTCGGCGAATTCCAGCGGTTGTTCTTCGTCAGGTAGCGCTTGATGAACTGCTTGAGCGAATCCGCATCCTGGTCGACGCCCCAGAAGTTGCGGTTCTTGTTCGGCGCGACGGCCGCCGAATAGCCGGTGCCGACCGGGTTGATGAACACGAGATCGCTGTGGTCGATCATGCTGTCCGGGTTGTCTTCCATCTGGTACGGCGCGGGCGGCGTAAAACCCGGCATCGACGTCTTGATGCGCTTCGGCGCGAACGAGCCGAGCAGCACGAACACCGACGACGAACCGGGGCCGCCGTTGTAGAAGAACGTCACCGGGCGCGTTTCTTCCTTCGCGCCGTCGGCCGTGAATGCGACGTAGAAAAGCTTCGCGGCCGGCTGCGAACTGCTCGGGTCGACCGTCACGAGGTGGCCGGCCGTCGCCGTGTACGCGATGCGCTTGCCGTCGATCAGGATCGTGTGATGCGTGATCGCGGCCGCCTCGGTCGTGTCGGTCACCGAATCGTCGGGGCCGTTGCCGTACGCGACCGGATCGAAGAACGGCTGGTCGCGGCCGTGGCTCAGCGCGACCGGGTTGACGGTCGGCGGCACGCCATGCGAATTGTGGTCGCCGTGATGCAGCGGATACACGCCGCCGGAAGATGCGGAATCGATGCCCATCGTGCTGCTCCTGGAGGTGAAAGAAGACGCGGGCAGGACACCCGCGTCGAACGGAAAGGCGTATGCCCGCGCGTCAGCTCGACGGCTTGCGCGCGAGGATCGTGGCGAGCTGCGCGCCGTTCGGGCTGCCGAGGCCCGTGCACGCGTCCCAGCCGGAGGCGGCCGCATAGGTGCCGTTCGATCCCTTCGTGATGTCGCGCAGCGCGCCCGGATTCTTGTACAGCACCGGATTGATCCAGCCGGCCGATGCGCCGGCCGCCGCATTGATCCGCGCGATCAGCGCGGCCCACAGCGGCGCGACCGCGCTCGTGCCGCCCATCACCGCGGCCGTGCCGGCGACCGATATCTCGTAGCCCGTCTGCGGCGATGCATCGCCGGCCACGTCGGGCACGCCGCGTTTCGCGAGCGGCGTGCGGCTGCCGTCGGCGAGCGTGACCGCGAGCCCCTGCTGCCACGCCGGCACGTCGAACAGCGTGCTGACGCCGCCGCCACCCGCGCCGCCGCCGGCTGCCTCGTCGTTCCACGCGACCTCGCTGCGGATGCCCTGCCCCGGCAGCGCGTCGAGCTGCGTGCCGCCGCAGCCGAGCACGTACGGGCTCGACGCGGGGAAGTCCACGTGATCGGCGCCGTCCTGCAACCCGTCGCCCGAGCCGCTGTCGCCCGATGCCGCGCAGACCGTGACGCCCTGCGCGGCGGCCGCCTGCAGCACGCGGTTGAACGCCTGCGCCGACTGCGCCTGCCAGGTCGCTTCCGGGCCGCCCCAACTGATCGAGATCACGGAAGGCTTGTTGGTCGTGTCGCTCACGGCCGCGTTGACGGCCTGGATGAAGCCCGCGTCGCTGTTCGGCGCGAAGTAGACGGCGATCTTCGCGGCCGGCGCGATCGCACCGGCAATCTCGATGTCGAGCGCGACTTCGCCGTCCGGGCCGTTCGGGTCGCCGGTCGGCGTGTTGCGGCCGGTGCCGACGTTCACGTCGACGAGCGCCGGCGGCGTCGTGATGCCGAGCCCGCGGAAATACTGCTGGATATCGGCCGCGCGATAGCCGCCGCCGAGTTCGACGATCGCGATGCACTGGCCTGCGCCATCGCCAGCCGGAAAGCCGTACAGCGATGCCAGCTGGACCGGCGTGAACGTGACGCCCGCCGCGCCGCCGCGCGCGGGCCGGAACGGCGGGCGCAGCCGGAAGTGCGGACGCGCCTGCGGACGGCTGTCGAGGCCGAGCACGGCCGTGACGGCGTCGCCGAGATCGTCGGGCAGCGCGATCGGGCCCGAGCGGCCGCGATACTGGCCGATCGAACGATGCTCGAAACGCTCGAGCTTCACGCTGAATGCGGCTTCGAACTGCTTGATCGTGCCCGACAGCACGACGACGCTCTCGACCGGATCGACGCGATCGACCGTGAGCTGGTGATGACGCGCGAAGTCCTCGGTCTTGCGGATGTCGTCGGGATTGGCGGAGAAACGCTGCGCGAACGCTTCACGCGACAGCGGTTTCGCCTGTGCTTCGCCGGTGGCGAGCTGGTGGACCAACGTATCGAGTTGCCCTTCTTCCTGCCGCCGCAACATGATCGTGACGTGGATGCGTTCTGCCGGATCGCACGGGCCGAGGCACTTGGACTCGGCGACGATTCGGGGTTCACGGTCGGCGTGAAGATGCCTTGCCATGTTCAGACCCTCCTTGGTACCGCGTTGCACGGAACAGCCAGGAAATCGGACATAGCCGGCGGAAGTCGGTTCCGTTCGGTCAGTCGATTCGCGATTGCGCGAAGTTAGGGGAAGTTTAGAACAGTCAGACGATTTGCGCGCACGCCCTTCTGCCGCAAGGCGTGCGCGTGAAGGCCGGCATGGCGCGCGACACGCGGCGAGCGGCGCGGCAACCGCGTTCAGTCCATTGAAAGGCGCAGCGCGAATCCGATCAGCGCCGCCGAAAACGTCCAGCGCTGCACGGTCTGCGCGAGCGGATGCGCACGCATCCACGCGGCGATGCGCGACGCGCCGAACACGCACGCGAGGTCGAAGCACACGCCGGCCGCGACCAGCAGCGCGCCGAGTTCGAACATCTGCAGGACGACCGGTCCGGCCTCGTGCCGCACGAACTGCGGCAGCAGCACCGAGCAGAACAGCAGCGCCTTCGGGTTCAGGAGGTTCGTCAGCAGCCCCTTCACGAACGACTGCCGCAGTTCGCCGGCCGTCGCCGCCGCGTCGCTGTCGCCGAGCGCGAACACCGGCGAGCGGAACACCTGGATCGCGACATAGGCGAGATACAGCGCGCCGCCGTAGCGGATCACCTCGTACAGCCACGGCGCACTGCGGATCAGCGCCGCGACGCCGCACGCCGACAGCGTCACGTGCGCGGTGCGCGCGAGCGACAACCCGGCCGCCGCCGCCATGCCCGGCCGTACGCCGCGGCCGATGCTGGTCTGCAGCACGAGCGCCATGTCGGGCCCCGGCACCGCATAGATGGCCGCGAGCGCGGCGAGATAAATCAACAGCAAATGCGTGGAAATCATGGTCTGCCCCCGTCCTTCAATGACGATATGTTGCCGCTGAAGGAGGAGAGATTATTGGCCATCTTTGGCTCTGGATTCGCGTTACGTAGCGGAATCCTCCACAATAACGGAATTGAAACAAGGATTCCGTCACGATGACCGAGCTCGACAAAACCGACCGCGCGATCCTCGCTGCGGTGCAGCGCGACGGCCGCCTGCCGATCGCGCGCCTCGCCGAATCCGTCGGCCTGTCCGAGACGCCTTGCGCACGGCGCCTCAAGCGGCTCGAAAGCGACGGCTACATCGAGCGCTACCGCGCGCAGCTGTCGCGGCAGGCGCTCGGCTTCGGCGTCGTCGCGTTCGTGCTCGTGCGGTTCGCGACGCATGACCGCAAGGTCGCCGACCGGTTCGAACGCGAAGTGCTCGGCATCGAGCGGATCCTCGCGTGCCACAACGTCGCGGGCACGGCCGACTACCTGCTGCAGGTGGTCGCGCGCGACCTCGACGACTACGGCACGTTCCTGCGCGACTCGCTGCGGACGTTGCCGGGCGTGACGTCGATCGAATCGGCGCTGTCGCTGCGCGAGGTGAAGCACGACGCGGGCTTGCCGGTGCCATGATGCGCGGCGCGGCGTGACGAAACGCGCCGTCGTAACACTGGTTCACATTGTTGGCGGCACCGGCGTCATGCGATGTCGGGCGCCTGGTGCGCGCGTTCGAGATCCTCGAGAAACGCTTCCACGAGCGGATTCCCGCGCCCGTTGCGCGCGACGACCATGTGGAACGTCACGTCATAGCGCAGTTCGTCCGGATTGAGCGGCGCGAGCAGCCCCTGCGCGACATACGGCGCCGCGAAGTGCTGCGGCAGGTAGCCGAGGTGGTGGCCGGACAGGATCAGCAGCGCGACGGCCTCCATGTTGTCGGCGGTCGCGGTCACGCGGTCTGGCGTCGTCGACAGCTGCGCCTCCGGCAGCGGATACGAGCGCCACGCCCATTCGAAGCCCGCGACATCGGCAGGCGTCAGCATGCCCGCGCCGTCGAACAGCGGATGGCCGCGGCCGCAATACGCGATCTGGCGCTCGATGAATAGCGGCGTGTAGTGCAGCGACGGCACGCGGTGCCAGAAGTAGCCGACCGCGATCTGGATCTCGTCGCTCAGCAGCTTCTCCTCGAGGTCGCCCGGCGCGCGCACCGAAATCGAGAAGCGCACGGCTTCGTCGCGCGTGCGGAACGCGGCGATCGCCTCGGCGATCCTCGCGTTCTGGCTCACCGGCGTATGGCCGATCAGGCCGATGTTCAGCGTGCCGACCAGCTGGCGGTCCATGTGCCGCGCGGCCATCCCGAATTCGTCGAGCGCCGCGAGCAGCTTGCGGCTCATCGCGTGGAACCGCTCGCCCTTCGGCGTGAGCCGGAAACCGCTGCGGCCGCGCTCGCAGAGCCGGTAGCCGAGCCGCGTCTCGAGCGACGACAGCTGCGCGCTGATCGTCGACTGCCCGACGTTCAGCACGGCCTGCGCGGCCGATACGCCGCCCGCGTCCGTGACTGCGAGAAACACGCGGATCAACCGCAGATCGAGGGTCGACAGATTCCCCAGCACGTTCATCCCCTTCCATACATCGATGAAAATCGATGTTTACGTCGATATCTTCGCATTCTTCTTTCCCGGCGGAGCGCGTAAAACTGTGCGCCAGGCCGCGTCGCATGATACGGCAACCCCACATCGGAAGAGGCATCCCCATGAACGACCACACTCATTTCCAGCCGCTCGGCGGCAATGAAATGCCGCGCTGCGGCGGCATCGCGACGATGATGCGCCTGCCGCACGTGGCGAGCGCCGAAGGCCTCGACGCCTGCTTCGTCGGCGTGCCGTTCGATCTCGGCACGTCCAACCGCACCGGCGCACGCTTCGGCCCGCGCCAGATCCGCACGGAATCCGTGCTGCTGCGCCCGTACAACATGGCCACGCGCGCCGCGCCGTTCGATTCGCTGCAGATCGCCGACATCGGCGACGTCGCGATCAACCCGTACAACCTGCACGATTCGATCGCTCGCATCGAAGCCGCGTACGACGCGATCCTCGAGCACGACTGCAAGCCGATCACGCTCGGCGGCGACCATACGATCGCGCTGCCGATCCTGCGCGCGATCCACCGCAAGCACGGCAAGGTTGCATTGATCCACGTCGATGCACACGCCGACGTGAACGACACGATGATGGGCGAAAAGATCGCGCACGGCACGCCGTTCCGCCGCGCGGTCGAGGAAGGCCTGCTGCACGGCGACAAGGTCACGCAGATCGGCCTGCGCGGCACCGGCTATGCGGCCGAGGATTTCGACTGGTGCCGCGAGCAGGGCTTCCGCGTCGTCCAGGCCGAGGAATGCTGGAACAAGTCGCTGGCGCCGCTGATGGAAGAAGTACGCGCACGCATCGGCGACACGCCCGTCTACATCACCTTCGACATCGACGGCATCGACCCGGCCTACGCGCCGGGCACCGGCACGCCGGAAATCGCGGGCCTCACGGTGCCGCAGGCGCTCGAGATCATCCGCGGCGCGAAGGGGCTGAACATCGTCGGCTGCGATCTCGTCGAAGTCGCGCCGCCGTACGACCCGTTCGGCACCACGGCGCTGCTCGGCGCGAACCTCGCGTACGAGCTGCTGTGCGTGCTGCCGGGCGTCGCGTACCGCGACTGATCCCGGCACCGCCACTATTCCAAATCAAAGGATTCCAGAGGAGCACACATCAAGATGGGGACTTCCGTCAAGCAACCGAAGCGGGCGGCGCTCGCGTCGTTCGTCGGCACCACGATCGAGTGGTACGACTTCTATAGCTACGCGACCGCCGCCGCCATCGTGTTCGGGCCGCTGTTCTTTCCCGGCGAAAACCGCTTCATCAGCCTGCTCGCGTCGTTCGGCTCGTTCGCGGTCGGCTTCTTCGCGCGGCCGCTCGGCGGCGTGATGTTCGGCTATCTCGGCGACCGGTTCGGCCGCAAGCGGTCGCTGCTCGCGACGCTGATGCTGATGGCCGTGTCGACCGTCGCGATCGGCCTGCTGCCGACCCATGCGCAAGCCGGCGTGATCGCACCGATCCTGCTCGTGCTGATGCGCGTGCTGCAAGGCATCGCCGTCGGCGGCGAATGGGGCGGCGCGGTGCTGCTCGCCGGCGAACATGCGCCCGAAGGCAAGCGCACGTTCTTCGCGTCATTCGCGCAGTTGGGCAGCGCGAGCGGCCTGATCCTGTCGATGCTCGCGTTCGGCGCGATCAGCACGCTGTCGAAGGACGACATGATGAGCTGGGGCTGGCGCGTGCCGTTCCTCGCCAGTTCCGTACTGCTGATCGTCGGCTTCGTGATCCGTGCGAGCGTGTCCGAATCGCCCGAGTTCGAGGAAGTCAAGAAGAGCGGCAACATCGCGCAAAAACCGCTGCGCGAAGCGCTCAAGGTCTGGCCGCTGCTGCTGCTCGCGATCGGCGCGAACGTGTACGGCATCGCCGGCGTGTATTTCAGCAACATCTTCATGATCGGCTATGCGACGCAGTTCCTGTCGCTCGACCGGTCGATGGTGCTGCATTGCATGACGATCGTCGCGGTGCTGCAGTTCGTCGTACAGCTCGCGGCCGCGTTCCTCGCGCAGCGCTTCGGCACCACGCGCGTGCTGCTGATCACCGGCGCATGGGCCGCGATCGTCCCGTTCCTGATGCTGCCGCTCGTGCACATGGGCACGCCGGTGTCGATCACGGTCGGCGTCGGCCTCGCGACGCTCGCGGAATCGGGTTACTACTCGGTCGTCGCGGGCTTCGTGAGCGGCATCTTCGTCGCGCGGATCCGCTATACGGCGATCTCGATCGCGTACCAGGTGTGCGGCGCGCTCGCCGGCGGCCTCACGCCGCTGGTGGCGACCGTCATCGCGCAGAACACCGCACCGCAATGGTGGCCGCTCGCGATCCAGTACACGAGCGCGGCCGTGCTGTCGTCGCTGTGCGTGTGGCTGATCTCGCGCCGCGTCAGCATCGACGATGCCGGTGCACCGCGCAAGCAGGACGACGTGCTGCCGCACGCCGCACGCACCGCGTAACGCAAGTGCCCGCATGACGCAAAACGACCCGCTTCCGCGGGTCGTTTTCCTTGCCGTCCGGTCACCGGTCGCGACGGCGCCGCATAGCGTTCGCTGCGTTACTGCACCTGGTTGCGCAATGTCTTCGCGGCAGCAACCATGTTCGTCAGCGCCGGAATCACTTCCGCCCACTGGCGCGTCTTCAGGCCGCAATCCGGGTTCACCCACAGGCGTTCCGCCGGAATCCGTTCGGCCGCCTTCTTCATCAGGCCGACGATGTGATCCTGCGTCGGGATGTTCGGCGAATGGATGTCGTACACGCCCGGCCCGATTTCGTTCGGATACTTGAAGTCGTCGAATGCGTCGAGCAGCTCCATGTCCGAGCGCGACGTCTCGATCGTGATCACGTCCGCATCCATGTCGGCGATCGACGCGATGATGTCGTTGAACTCCGAATAGCACATGTGCGTGTGGATCTGCGTATCGTCCTGCACGCCGTTCGCGGTGATGCGGAACGACTCGACCGCCCACTTCAGGTACTCGCCCCACTGCGCACGGCGCAGCGGCAAGCCTTCGCGCAGCGCGGCCTCGTCGATCTGGATCACGCGTACGCCGGCCTTCTCGAGATCGAGCACTTCCGCACGGATCGCTAGCGCGAGCTGGTAGCACGATACCGAGCGCGGCTGGTCGTCGCGCACGAACGACCAGTTCAGGATCGTCACGGGGCCCGTCAGCATGCCCTTCATCGGCTTGTTCGTCAGCGACTGCGCGTACGTGATCCATTCGACCGTCATCGCCTTCGGGCGGCTGATGTCGCCGAACAGGATCGGCGGCTTCACGCAGCGCGAACCGTACGACTGCACCCAGCCGAACTGGCTGAACGCGTAGCCGTCGAGCTGTTCGCCGAAGTATTCGACCATGTCGTTGCGCTCGGCTTCGCCGTGCACGAGCACGTCGAGTTCGAGCGATTCCTGTTCGCGGACGCTGCGCGCGATCTCGGCCTGCATCGCCGTGCGGTAGCCGGCTTCGTCCAGCGCGCCGGCCTTGAACTGGCTGCGTGCCTGGCGGATCTCGGCGGTCTGCGGGAACGAGCCGATCGTCGTCGTCGGGAAAGCCGGCAGGTTCAGTCGCGCCGACTGCCTCGACGCACGCTGCGGATACGGGCTCACGCGGTTGCCGAGCTGCGCGTCGATGCGCGCGATCGCGGCCTTCACCGCCGGGTTGTTCACGCGCGGCGAGCGGCGGCGCGAATCGATCGCGGCGGCGTTCGCGGCAAGTGCATCGGCCACCTTGTCGCGGCCTTCGTTCAGCGCGGTCGCGAGCACCTTCAGCTCATCGAGCTTCTGCAGCGCGAACGCGAGCCACGAGCGAATTTCCGCATCGAGCTTCTCCTCGCTCGCGAGATCGACCGGCACGTGCAGCAGCGAGCACGACGGCGCGAGCCACAGCCGATCGCCCAGTTGCTTCGCGAGCGGCTCGAGCCAGTCGAGCGTCGCGCTCAGGTCCGTCTTCCAGATGTTGCGGCCGTTGATCGCGCCCACCGACAGCACGCGCTCGGCAGGTAGCTCGCGCACCAGCGCGTCGATTTCGTCGCGTGCGTTGATCGCGTCGACATGCAGGCCGTCGACCGGCAGCGACGCCGCGAGCGTCAGGTTGTCCTGAAGCTGGCCGAAGTACGTGGCGAGCAGCAGCTTGATGCGGCGTGTTTCGAGCGCCGCGTATGCGGTGCGGAAGGCCTGGCGCCATTCGGCGTCGAGCTCGGTGACGAGGATCGGTTCGTCGATCTGCACCCATTCGACACCTTGTGCGGTCAGCGTATCGAGCAGCGCGCCGTACACGGGCAGCAGCTTCGGCAGCAGCGCGAGGCGATCGGAATCGTCCTTCGCCTTGCCGAGCCACAGGTACGTGACGGGGCCGAGGATCACGGGCTTCGCGTTCACACCCTGCGCGTTTGCCTCGGCCAGTTGCTGCAGCAGGCGCGACGGGTCGAGCGAGAAGTTCGTGTCCGCGTGGAACTCCGGCACGATGTAGTGGTAGTTCGTGTCGAACCACTTCGTCATTTCACCGGCCGCGACACCGCCGCAGCATGCCGCATGTTCTTCCGCCGACTGCGCCGAGCGGCCGCGCGCGACGCGGAAATAGTTGTCGAGCGCGTCGCCATGGAAATCCTGCACGCGCTTCGGCAGGTTGCCGAGCGTGAAGCTCATGTCGAGCACCTGGTCGTAGAACGCGAAATCGCCGATCGGCGTGAGATCGAGATCGCGCTGGTCGTGCCAGTGGCGCTGGCGCAGCTCGGCACCGAGCGCCTTCAGATCGTCACGCGACGACTCGCCCTTCCAGTAGCGTTCGAGACCGAACTTGAGTTCGCGCTTCGCGCCGATGCGCGGAAAACCGAGGTTGTGTGTCGTCACCATAAGCTGCCGTCCAGAGAAGAATTGAAGATCCGGCAGCCATCATAGGGATTTCAAACCATGAAATAAAATGGCATTATTTCATTCATCCATTAAAACTGTTCATGCATTCGTTGCGCGAGCGAAATCCATGCTGGAACGATTCCATCTCGTCGTCATTCGTGAAGTCGAGCGCCAGGGCTCGCTGACCGCGGCCGCCCATGCGCTGCACCTCACGCAATCGGCGCTCAGCCATACCGTCCGGAAAATCGAGCAGCAGCTCGGCACGCCGATCTGGGACCGCGAAGGCCGCGGCCTGCGGCTCACGCAGGGCGGGCAATATCTGCTGAAGCTGGCGAACCGGCTGCTGCCGCAGTTCGAACTCGCCGAAGAGCGGATGAAGCAGTACGCGAAGGGCGAGCGCGGCACGCTGCGCATCGGGATGGAGTGCCACCCGTGCTACCAGTGGCTGCTGAAGGTCGTTTCGCCCTACCTGTCGCGCTGGCCCGACGTCGACGTGGACGTAAAGCAGCGCTTCCAGTTCGGCGGCATCGGCGCGCTGTTCGGCTATGACATCGACGTGCTCGTCACGCCCGATCCGCTGAACAAGCCGGGGCTGCGCTTCGATCCCGTGTTCGATTACGAGCAGGTGCTGGTGGTCGCCGACTCGCACCGGTTCGCGAACGCCGACTACGTGACGCCCGAGCAACTGACCGACGAGATCCTGATCACGTACCCGGTCGAGACCGACCGGCTCGACATCTACAACCAGTTCCTGACGCCGGCCGGCATCGTGCCGAGGCGGCACAAGTCGATCGAGACGACCGACATCATGTTGCAGATGGTGGCAAGCGAACGCGGCGTGGCCGCGCTGCCGAGATGGCTGGCCGACGAGTATGCAGACCGGATGGCGGTCGTGCCGGTCAAGCTCGGCAAGAAGGGGATCGCGAAGCAGATCTTCCTCGGCATCCGCGAAGCGGACGCATCGATCGACTATCTGGCCGCGTTCGTCGCGCTGGCGCGCGAATCGACGGGGAGCGCGCCGCGCATGCTGCGCTAGGCGCGCCCCGCTGCGCTGCGCGTCAGGCGGCGCGCAAGCCGATGCGCTCGCTGCGCTCGACCCAGGCGCCGAACAACAGGCCGATCGTCGTCCACATGATCACCTGCATGCCGATCGCCGCGACGCGGAACTTCCACAGCACGGCCGCCGGGAAATCGGCCGGCAACTCGCTGACAGACGGCAGCCCGACCTGCACGGCCGCGATGATCGCGACGAACACGAGCCCGGCGACGATCGACGCGTTCCACTGGCCGAGCTTCGCCAGCAAATGGCGGCGCACGCTGACCGAGAACACCATCGTCGCGACCGAGATCGCGATCATCAGGAAGAACAGGCCCGTGCGGTAGCCGATCGTGTCGGGATCGCCGACCGACGGCGGATTGGCCGGGTACTTGAGGTTCGGCACGATCACGAGCGCGATGAATGCCGCCAGCGCGAGCCACGCGGCCAGCGGCCGTGCGGGGAGGCGGCTGCCTCGCCCGTAGGCAAACGCGAAAACCAGCGAGAACAGCCCGCCGAATGCCGCGCCGTAGGTCACGACACCCGTCAGCAGCCCGAGGCCCGCCTGCGTCCGGCGGCTGACCAGCTCGGGCTCCGGTGCCTCGCCACTGGCGGCGGTGGTTTTTTCTTCGAAGGAGATTGCCTGATCGACTTGCGGTTCGCCGACGATTCTGGCGAAACCGAACGTGAGGAGGCCTGCGGCGATGCCTGCGAGCATCCCGCGCATGAGCAGCTTTCCGACCATCACGGCCTCCGCGTCAGTGGCAGGGAAAGCCGAGCAGATGGCGGCCGTCGTGGACGAACTCGTGGACGTACATGCCCGGCACGAGCGACGTCGCGCCCTGTTCCGCGCCGACGAAATAAAGCGCGAGCAACAGGATCAGGCCGACGAACACGGCCCACGGCAACAGTTCACGGACGGGGATGGGTGCCGGCACGGCCGCCGGCTTCAGCACTGCTTCGCTCATGGATGCACCTCAGGGGATTCGCGCCCCGACAAATGTTGAATGGGTACGAAGGCAGGTCTGGCTTCCGGGATCGTCGATTCCCCGGTTACAGTGGCGCGACCGCGCCGGAATTGCACCGGCTTCCGCGTTTCGTATCGGGCGAATTGTACGCGCGAACGTTCGCGTATTGAAGTGATCGCACGGTGACGATTGCGTCCCGCTCCGGATTCCCCGAAAACCGACATGACCCTGCATGCCTCGCTGCACCTGATCGCACACGCGCCGACCCGGGCGATGCGCACCGGCACGTTTCCCGACGACGATCCGCTCGATGCCCGCGGGCTCGCCGAAGCCGCTGCACTGCGCGACCGGTGGGCAGGCGTTAACGGCTCGCTCGTGCTGTGCAGCCCTGCGCGCTGTGCGCGGCAGACCGCCGACGCACTCGGGTTACATGCCGACGTTGAAGACGCACTGCGCGACATCGACTACGGCAACTGGCGCGGCAAGCGCTTGCACGACCTCGCACGCGACTTGCCGGACGAACTGGGTGCGTGGATCAGCGACCCGTCAGCGTCGCCGCACGGCGGCGAATCGTTCGACGCCACCATGCGCCGCGTCGGCACCTGGTTGGACACGCTGCAGCGCGACCGCGACATCGTTGCGGTCACGCATGCGACGATCGTTCGCGCGGCCGTCGCGCATGCGTTGCGGATGGATTCGAAGACAGCAACCCGCCTCGACATCGCGCCGCTGTCCTGCACGACGCTCGTCGCATCACCACATGGATGGACGTTGAGCACGGACGACAACGCATAGGCCCGTCTTGCGCTCACTATGTGGATGACGATGCGGGCCGGTACCTCGCGTCGCGCATGCATGCCTTCATTTTCCTTACGTGTCGACAACGCACACCGTTCGTGGTCCCGACTGTCATCAAACTGTCTGCTGGCCGCAGATAGGATCGGACGCGGTTCCCTTACGAGATGCCGTCATGAATCAACCTGCTTCGTCCGCACCGAACAATTCGGGCTCCGTCGAACGCACCAGGCAGGTCGGCTATGCCGTCTTCCTGCTGGTGCTCGCGCTCGGCGCGATCTATATCGCCACGCACCTGATCGACGATCTGTCGCCGGTCCGCGAAGGGAAGCTGTTCCCGTACCTGCTGCTCGGCGCCGCGCTGCTGATCGCGCTCGGCTTCGAATTCGTCAACGGCTTCCACGACACCGCGAACGCGGTCGCCACCGTGATCTATACGCACTCGCTGACGCCGAACGTCGCGGTGATCTGGTCCGGCATGTGGAACTTCCTCGGCGTGATGGTCTCGAGCGGCGCCGTCGCGTTCGGCATCCTGCAACTGCTGCCGGTCGAGCTGATCCTGCAGGTTGGCAGCGGCTCGGGCTTCGCGATGGTGTTCGCGCTGCTGATCGCCGCGATCGTCTGGAACCTCGCGACCTGGTATTTCGGGTTGCCGTCGTCGAGCTCGCATACGCTGATCGGGTCGATCATCGGCGTCGGGCTGATGAACCAGCTGATGCACGGGCCGTCCGGCACGAGCGGCGTCGACTGGGCCCAGGCGCTCGGCGTCGGCAAGTCGCTGCTGTTCTCGCCGATCGTCGGCTTCCTGTGCGCGGCACTGCTGCTGCTCGTGCTGAAGACGCTCGTGCGGATTCCCGAGCTGTACAAGGAACCGCCGAAGGATCAGCCGCCGCCGTTCTGGATTCGCTGCCTGCTGATCCTGACCTGCACGGGCGTGTCGTTTGCGCACGGCTCGAACGACGGGCAGAAAGGGATGGGCCTCATCATGCTGATCCTGATCGGCACGGTGCCGACTGCGTATGCGTTGAACAAGGCCGTCACGCCGGCCGAATCGCAGACTTTCGTGGCCGTCGCGAACCAGGCGGCCGCGACGTTCGGCAAGTACACGAACGGCGTCGCACCGTCCGCGAACCCGCGCGCCGATGTCGAACACTACGTGCAGCGTCGTGAACTGACGCCCGCCGTGCTGCCGGCCGTGCAGCAGCTGTCGACGTCGCTCGCGACGGCCGTCGGCGCGTCGGGGTCGATGGCCGCCGTGCCGCAGCGCGACGTCGACAACGTGCGCAACACGATGTATCTGGTGTCCGAAGCAATCCGCCTGATCGAGAAGTCGGGCCAGCCCGCGTTCGCCGCCGACGACAAGCTTGCGATCGACAACTATCGCAAGCAGCTCGACCACGCGACCAAATTCATTCCGACGTGGGTGAAGGTTGCCGTCGCGATCGCGCTGGGCCTCGGCACGATGGTCGGCTGGAAGCGGATCGTCGTGACCGTCGGCGAGAAAATCGGCAAGCAGCATCTGACCTACGGACAGGGCGCGTCGGCCGAACTCGTCGCGATGCTGACGATCGGCGCCGCCGACGTGTACGGGCTGCCGGTGTCGACGACCCACGTGCTGTCGTCGGGTGTCGCGGGCACGATGGCGGCGAACGGGTCGGGGCTGCAATGGGGCACGGTGCGCAGCCTCGTGCTCGCGTGGGTGCTGACGCTGCCGGCGTCGATCGTGCTTGCCGGCGCGCTCTACTGGTTGTTCCGGTCGATGGCTTGATTCGCGTTGCGACGGGTGGCCGGTATGCGCCGGCCGCCTGTCGTGGAGGATTCGCAGCTTCGCTTCTCCGCTTCCCCGCCTTTCCGCACTGATACGTCGCAGCCTTCGATGTATCGTGCGCGCCGCATGCCCTCCTCCCCCTTCCGAATTGAAGCGCAAGATCTGGAGCGCATCTGTGCTCGAACGTCGCTAGACTGGGGCCATCATTTTTTTGTGGCTGCAACCGTGCACGCAACGCTTCCGAGCATTCCGCGCGGCGCCACATCGCTGACGAACCGAGGGACGCCCGTGAACATCGCCGATCTGCAACCTGCCATCGAATCGCCGGACATCGCGCAACGCGTCGACACCATCGACTGGCGGACCGTCGGTTCCGAGCTCGATCGTTATGGGTGCGCGCATGTGCCGGGCCTGATTTCGACGGACGAATGCGATGCGCTTGCGTCGCTCTATCCGCGGGATGCACTCTATCGTTCGCGCGTCGTGATGGCGCGGCACGGATTCGGCCGCGGCGAATACAAATACTTCGCGTACCCGCTGCCTGCGGCCATCGCCGAGCTGCGCGCGACGATCTATCCGCATCTCGCACCCATCGCGAATCGCTGGAACCAGGCACTCGGAATCGACGTCCGCTATCCGAACGACCACGCGACATTCCTCGATCGCTGCCACGCGGCAGGACAAACGCGACCGACGCCGCTGATCCTGCAATACGGTCCCGACGACTACAACTGCCTTCATCAGGATCTCTATGGCGAACACGTGTTTCCGTTGCAGGTCGCGATCCTGCTGTCGGCGCCGGGCCGCGATTTCACGGGCGGGGAATTCGTGTTGACGGAACAGCGGCCACGCATGCAATCACGTACCGAAGTGGTGCCGTTGATGCAGGGCGACGCGGTGATCTTCGCCGTGCACGGCAGACCCGTGCAGGGGACGCGCGGCGTCTATCGCGTCAACCTGCGCCACGGCGTGAGCCGGATCCGCAGCGGCCATCGCCACACGGTCGGCATCATCTTTCATGACGCGCAGTGACAACAGCCGGGATGAGCTTGGTGCCGTCTCGACATTCGTGGCGCGGCTGATTTCAGGTTCGCGCCAGGCGCGCCGCGTGGTCCGCTCACGCGATTGCAGCCGCGACGAATGACCGGTTGCGCGGACCGTCGGGCCATCGCAACCGCAACGGATCGACGTTTCAGGTGAGCAGCGGAAAACAGGCACACTCACCTGTCGTGGTGCAGATTCGATTAGCCGTTCGGCCTACCCTCGCGCCATAGTCGCCCGCAGTCGATCGCCTGCATCGGAGGCCAGCCGTGCATAGCCCGGCAACGTCAGCAGCGCGAGCACACCTGCCGCGACGAATGCCCAGCGGAAATCGTCGAGCACGTAATGCATGCCGGCCGCATCGCCGCGCACCAACGCCGCGAGCCGCAGCGACAACGCACCGAACGCGATCCCCATCCCGATCGTCATCTGCTGCGCGGCGCTCCACAGCGTGCTGGCCGCACTCGTCTGATGTGCCGGGATATCCGCATAGGCGAGTGTCGCGAGCGTCGTGAACTGCATCGACCGCGTCAGTCCGTAGACGAATACGACGAACAGCGTGATCGCCAGCGGCGTCGACGCGGTCAGCCAGCCGCACGCGATCGTGAAGAAGCCGACGATCGTCACGTCGACGAGTGCAACGCGCCGGAAGCCATATCGGTCGAGAATCCACGACGTTCCCGCCTTCATCCCCAGATTGCCGAGCGCGCTCGCGAGCAGCAGCAGGCCGGACTGGAACGGCGAGAGCCCGAAGCCGATCTGAAACAGCAGCGGCAGCAGGTATGGCACGGCGTTGATCGCCATCCGCGTGACCGAACCGGTGATCACGGTCACCGAGAACGTCGGCACCTTCAGCGTCGTGAAATCGAGCAGCGGATGTGCGCAGCGTCGTGCATGCAGCCACGCGGCCGCACCGAACAGCACGCTCGCCCCCACCAGGACGCCCGCGCGCGTGAAGTCGACATCCTGCTGCCCGGCCGCTTCGGTGCCGATCAGCAAGCAAGTCAGTGCGCCACCGGCCAGCACGAATCCAACCCAGTCGAGCGGCCGTTGCTCGTCGGCCCGCGTGTTCCGCACGATCAGCCAGGTGCAGACGAGCGCGGCAATACCGAACGGGACGTTCAGCAGGAAGATCCAGCGCCATGACGCGTAAGTCGTGATGAAGCCGCCGATCGGCGGCCCGACGACAGGCGCGACGATGCCCGGCCACGTGATCGTCGCGATCGCACGCATCAGCCTGGCCTTCTCGGTGCTCCGCACGACGATCATCCGTCCGACCGGCACCATCATCGCCCCACCGACGCCCTGCAGCAGCCGCGCAGCCGTGAACGTCACGACACCGTCGGACAGCCCGCACAGCACCGACGCGCCGGTGAACACGACGATCGCACTTGCGAATACCGTGCGCGACCCATAGCGATCCGCGATCCAGCCGCTGATCGGGATGAACACCGCCAACGCCAGCATGTAGGCCGTCATGCCGAGGCTCAGCGCATTCGGACCGACACCGAACGAGCGCGCCATTTGCGGCAGCGCAGTCGCGATCACGGTCGTGTCGAGGTACTCCATGAAGAACGTTGCGGCGACGAGATACGGCAAGAAGTCGGTCGTCCGACCACCTTGGGCTGGGCTGTCAGTCATGAACGATGCGGGAGAAGAAATGCAGAAGACACCGATCGCCGGCAGATGCAGGCAGATGCCGCGAATCGGGACGAATGCCGATATTACCCCGAAGGACCTGCTCACCGCTCTGCAGCGCATGTCGAGCAAACGGACTTTATGCGCATAGATTTTTATGGAGATTTCTAGCGCGTTCGCCGGGAACACGCACGATCAGGTCGATCTGGTGCGTCGAAAGATAGGTGGATGGCGCGGTGAGTTTTGGGGTAAAAAGCGGCATTTGTCGACTATTGTCGACGAACGTCGGTCATTATCATCCATCAAGGCATCGCCGCTGGATTTGTCGACATCGACCGGACACTGACTGAAGTTGGATTGGCGTAGTCCGTAGAAGAACGTGCCGAGGATTTCTTGGGTGCCTGACGACCTATCGCTCGAGGCCGCGAAGATCCTGATTCGAGGTCATCGACGCTTCAGCTCGAGCCGCATTGCGCTTGGCCGGCACGGCCTGCGTACATTTCCGCCGCGCCAATGCAAAAACCCCCGCCTGGTCGGGCGGGGGTTTCTGGCTTAGGGAGCCTGACGATTACCTACTTTCACACGGGAATCCGCACTATCATCGGCGTAGAGTCGTTTCACGGTCCTGTTCGGGATGGGAAGGGGTGGGACCGACTCGCTATGGTCATCAGGCAAAGAGGGTTGTTGCGCTGCTTCGCAGCACAACCAATCTGGGAAGAAGCAGTAATCTTGAGTTGTGTGTATCACACACGAGAATCCAACTTGTCGCTCTGGATCGCGGCCGGTGCTTTCGCACGACGCCGATCTACAAGGCAGACTTGTTATAGGATCAAGCCTTACGGGCAATTAGTATCAGTTAGCTGAACGCATTACTGCGCTTACACACCTGACCTATCAACGTCCTGGTCTCGAACGACCCTTCAAGGGGATCTAGTCCCCAGGGATATCTCATCTTAAGGCGAGTTTCCCGCTTAGATGCTTTCAGCGGTTATCTCTTCCGAACATAGCTACCCGGCGATGCCACTGGCGTGACAACCGGTACACCAGAGGTTCGTCCACTCCGGTCCTCTCGTACTAGGAGCAGCCCCCTTCAAATATCCAACGCCCACGGCAGATAGGGACCAAACTGTCTCACGACGTTTTAAACCCAGCTCACGTACCTCTTTAAATGGCGAACAGCCATACCCTTGGGACCGGCTACAGCCCCAGGATGAGATGAGCCGACATCGAGGTGCCAAACACCGCCGTCGATATGAACTCTTGGGCGGTATCAGCCTGTTATCCCCAGAGTACCTTTTATCCGTTGAGCGATGGCCCTTCCATACAGAACCACCGGATCACTATGACCTGCTTTCGCACCTGCTCGACTTGTCGGTCTCGCAGTTAAGCACGCTTATGCCATTGCACTATCAGCACGATTTCCGACCGTACCTAGCGTACCTTCGTACTCCTCCGTTACGCTTTGGGAGGAGACCGCCCCAGTCAAACTGCCTACCATGCACTGTCCCCGACCCGGATCACGGGCCAAGGTTAGAACCTCAAACAAACCAGGGTGGTATTTCAAGGACGGCTCCACCGAAACTAGCGTTCCGGCTTCATAGCCTCCCACCTATCCTACACAGATCGGTTCAAAGTCCAATGCAAAGCTACAGTAAAGGTTCATGGGGTCTTTCCGTCTAGCCGCGGGTAGATTGCATCATCACAAACACTTCAACTTCGCTGAGTCTCGGGAGGAGACAGTGTGGCCATCGTTACGCCATTCGTGCAGGTCGGAACTTACCCGACAAGGAATTTCGCTACCTTAGGACCGTTATAGTTACGGCCGCCGTTTACCGGGACTTCAATCAAGAGCTTGCACCCCATCATTTAATCTTCCGGCACCGGGCAGGCGTCACACCCTATACGTCCACTTTCGTGTTTGCAGAGTGCTGTGTTTTTATTAAACAGTCGCAGCCACCAGTTTATTGCAACCCCTTCACCCTTTGCCCGCAGGGGCATCAAGCTACAAGGGCGTACCTTATCCCGAAGTTACGGTACCAATTTGCCGAGTTCCTTCTCCCGAGTTCTCTCAAGCGCCTTAGAATACTCATCTCGCCCACCTGTGTCGGTTTGCGGTACGGTCATCGTTAGACTGAAGCTTAGAGGCTTTTCTTGGAACCACTTCCAATTGCTTCGCTCCCTAAGGAGCTCGCGCCACACCCTTGAATTCCGCGCCCGGATTTGCCTAAGCGCCTTCTCCAATGCAGCGACCGGGACTTCCAACACCCGGACAACCTTCCGCGATCCGTCCCCCCATCGCATCTAACAATGGTGCAGGAATATTGACCTGCTTCCCATCAGCTACGCATTTCTGCCTCGCCTTAGGGGCCGACTCACCCTACGCCGATGAACGTTGCGTAGGAAACCTTGGGCTTACGGCGAGGGGGCCTTTCACCCCCTTTATCGCTACTCATGTCAGCATTCGCACTTCCGATACCTCCAGCACGCTTTTCAACGCACCTTCGCAGGCTTACGGAACGCTCTCCTACCATGCGTGCAAAGCACGCATCCGCAGCTTCGGTATATAGCTTAGCCCCGTTACATCTTCCGCGCAGGACGACTCGATCAGTGAGCTATTACGCTTTCTTTAAAGGGTGGCTGCTTCTAAGCCAACCTCCTGACTGTTTTAGCCTTCCCACTTCGTTTCCCACTTAGCTATATTTGGGGACCTTAGCTGGCGGTCTGGGTTGTTTCCCTCTTGACACCGGACGTTAGCACCCGATGTCTGTCTCCCGTGATTGCACTCTTCGGTATTCGGAGTTTGCTATGGCGGGGTAATCTGCAATAGACCCCCCAACCATGACAGTGCTCTACCCCCGAAGGTGAGACACGAGGCACTACCTAAATAGTTTTCGGAGAGAACCAGCTATTTCCAAGTTTGTTTAGCCTTTCACCCCTATCCACAGCTCATCCCCTAACTTTTCAACGTTAGTGGGTTCGGACCTCCAGTACGTGTTACCGCACCTTCATCCTGGCCATGGATAGATCACTTGGTTTCGGGTCTACGCCCAGCAACTGAACGCCCTATTCGGACTCGCTTTCGCTACGCCTGCCCTATACGGTTAAGCTTGCTACTGAACGTAAGTCGCTGACCCATTATACAAAAGGTACGCCGTCACCCCTTACGAGGCTCCGACTGTTTGTATGCATGCGGTTTCAGGATCTATTTCACTCCCCTCCCGGGGTTCTTTTCGCCTTTCCCTCACGGTACTGGTTCACTATCGGTCGATCACGAGTATTTAGCCTTGGAGGATGGTCCCCCCATCTTCAGACAGGATTTCACGTGTCCCGCCCTACTTGTCGCACACCTAGTTCTTTCATACTGTTTTCGCCTACAGGGCTATCACCTGCTATGGCCGCACTTTCCAGAGCGTTCGGCTAACAATACAAATAAAGAGTGCAAGGCTCATCCCATTTCGCTCGCCACTACTTTGGGAATCTCGGTTGATTTCTTTTCCTGCGGTTACTTAGATGTTTCAGTTCACCGCGTTCGCTTCACATGGCCTATGTATTCAGCCATGGATACTCCAAAAGGAGTGGGTTTCCCCATTCGGACATCTACGGATCAAAGCTTGTTTGCCAGCTCCCCGTAGCTTTTCGCAGGCTACCGCGTCCTTCATCGCCTGTGATCGCCAAGGCATCCACCACATGCACTTGTTCGCTTGACCCTATAACGAGTCTGTCTCATCGACAGTCGCTACAGGTTGAGTTCTCGCGTTGTGCCGTATTCCAATTGAGCCGAACATTAAGTTCGAATCATCTTGAGATACATCGATACAATCACAACCCGGATAGTTTCCACGTCCATCTCAAGACGCTTCCGCTATCCAAATTACTTGCTTCTTCCAGATTGTTAAAGAACGACAGCCGATATCTGTTGATATCCTCTGACTGGCTCAATCGCCAATGCAAAGCGCTCGCTGATTTTTCAGCAAACTCTTAGCATTGAGGATTGGTGGAGGCAGACGGGATCGAACCGACGACCCCCTGCTTGCAAAGCAGGTGCTCTCCCAGCTGAGCTATGCCCCCATGTACAGATGACCTCAGGTGTACTTCAGCCTATCGGCATGGGCTGCTCGTAAGCGCTGAAGCGCTAACGATCACCGACACGTCAGACAATGGTGGGTCTGGTTGGATTCGAACCAACGACCCCCGCCTTATCAAGACGGTGCTCTAACCGACTGAGCTACAGACCCCTGAGTCTGTCTTTAAATTTACAGCCGATAAGCGTGAGCGCTCAACTTGTGCGAGAAGCTCTGGAAAGGAGGTGATCCAGCCGCACCTTCCGATACGGCTACCTTGTTACGACTTCACCCCAGTCATGAATCCTACCGTGGTGACCGTCCTCCTTGCGGTTAGACTAGCCACTTCTGGTAAAACCCACTCCCATGGTGTGACGGGCGGTGTGTACAAGACCCGGGAACGTATTCACCGCGGCATGCTGATCCGCGATTACTAGCGATTCCAGCTTCATGCACTCGAGTTGCAGAGTGCAATCCGGACTACGATCGGTTTTCTGGGATTAGCTCCCCCTCGCGGGTTGGCAACCCTCTGTTCCGACCATTGTATGACGTGTGAAGCCCTACCCATAAGGGCCATGAGGACTTGACGTCATCCCCACCTTCCTCCGGTTTGTCACCGGCAGTCTCCTTAGAGTGCTCTTGCGTAGCAACTAAGGACAAGGGTTGCGCTCGTTGCGGGACTTAACCCAACATCTCACGACACGAGCTGACGACAGCCATGCAGCACCTGTGCGCCGGTTCTCTTTCGAGCACTCCCACCTCTCAGCAGGATTCCGACCATGTCAAGGGTAGGTAAGGTTTTTCGCGTTGCATCGAATTAATCCACATCATCCACCGCTTGTGCGGGTCCCCGTCAATTCCTTTGAGTTTTAATCTTGCGACCGTACTCCCCAGGCGGTCAACTTCACGCGTTAGCTACGTTACTAAGGAAATGAATCCCCAACAACTAGTTGACATCGTTTAGGGCGTGGACTACCAGGGTATCTAATCCTGTTTGCTCCCCACGCTTTCGTGCATGAGCGTCAGTATTGGCCCAGGGGGCTGCCTTCGCCATCGGTATTCCTCCACATCTCTACGCATTTCACTGCTACACGTGGAATTCTACCCCCCTCTGCCATACTCTAGCCTGCCAGTCACCAATGCAGTTCCCAGGTTGAGCCCGGGGATTTCACATCGGTCTTAGCAAACCGCCTGCGCACGCTTTACGCCCAGTAATTCCGATTAACGCTCGCACCCTACGTATTACCGCGGCTGCTGGCACGTAGTTAGCCGGTGCTTATTCTTCCGGTACCGTCATCCCCCGACTGTATTAGAGCCAAGGATTTCTTTCCGGACAAAAGTGCTTTACAACCCGAAGGCCTTCTTCACACACGCGGCATTGCTGGATCAGGCTTTCGCCCATTGTCCAAAATTCCCCACTGCTGCCTCCCGTAGGAGTCTGGGCCGTGTCTCAGTCCCAGTGTGGCTGGTCGTCCTCTCAGACCAGCTACTGATCGTCGCCTTGGTAGGCCTTTACCCCACCAACTAGCTAATCAGCCATCGGCCAACCCTATAGCGCGAGGCCCGAAGGTCCCCCGCTTTCATCCGTAGATCGTATGCGGTATTAATCCGGCTTTCGCCGGGCTATCCCCCACTACAGGACATGTTCCGATGTATTACTCACCCGTTCGCCACTCGCCACCAAGTGCAAGCACCCGTGCTGCCGTTCGACTTGCATGTGTAAGGCATGCCGCCAGCGTTCAATCTGAGCCAGGATCAAACTCTTCAGTTCAAACCTGTTACTGTTTTCGGTTCGGTTAAGAACCGGTCGCTCACTCAAAGCTGACAGGAATATGAATCACTTCATAAACCTGACTTACTTTAGTGTGAGACTCTTGATACTTTCGCTATCTGATCCGAAGATCAGCTCGCTTCCATCAAGCGCCCACACTTATCGGCTGTTAATTTTTAAAGAGCATTCTGCGAAGAACCTGAAGTTTCTCAGCAGCGCTGCGTTTTCAGCAGCAGAGAAGCGAGATTATGAACCGTGTTTCGCAGTTCGTCAACAACTTTTTACATCACGTCGTTGCGACTGCGGGGCTCGACTTCTTGTACCGCCGAGGCCGCTACCACCAGGCCCCAACAGCACCGCTTCCCTTCCTCCCGCGCCGCGTTTCCGTTAGCGCGAAAGAGGCGTGATTCTATGCACCTGACGACAATCGCGCAAGGGGTTTCGCAAAAAATATAAGGCTCCGCACGCTGCCGCGTGCGGAGCCTTATATAGAGGCGGCCGAACCGTCAGGCCGTGCGCACCTGGCGCGCAACGATCTCCATATAGTGATCGAGATCCGGCGTCACTTTTCCCTCCTCCTTCGCCGTGTCGTCCCAGCGGCGCAGACGCAGTGCATCCTCCGCGAACGGGCGCTGCAGGAACACCACCGTCTCCTCTTCGCTGAAGATGCCGCCCTGCAGCGCGAGACTGCGCACCGAGTCCGGCGACAGGCTCTCGAAGTAACCGGTGTCCGTGCGGCACAGGCAGCGCTTCGCATCGACGTGCAGCCGGATCGGTTCCAGCACCGCATCGGAAAACAGCGGCCGCAGGAACGGCAGCACGTAATACTGATGCAGATCGTCGATCCCGCGCGCGCTCGGCGTTTCGCCCTGGCGATTCAGCAGATGCCCGAGGTCGTGCAGGAACGCCGCCGCGACCAGCGCCTCATTCGCGCCCGCCTCCTCCGCCAGCATGCCGCTCTGCAACGCATGCTCGAGCTGCGTGACCGGCTCTCCGCTATAGGCCACATGGCCATGCTCGCGGTACAGCCCGTGGATCGCTTCCACCGTCAATGCCATTCCTTCACTCCCACGGCAGCGAAAACGTCTTCAGGTTCGTGAAGCTCTTCATCGCCTCCTGAACGCCTTCCTTGTAACCGAGCCCCGAATCCTTGATCCCGCCGAACGGCGACAACTCGATCCGGTAGCCAGGCACTTCCCATACATTCACCGTACCGACGTTCAGTTCGTTCACGAACCGCACGACCGCCGCCGTGCTGTCGGTACACACGCCCGACGACAGACCGAACGCTGTCCCGTTGCTGATCCGGATCGCATCGTCGATCGTATCGAACGTGATCACCGGCGACACCGGCCCGAAGGTTTCCTCGCGCACGATCGTCATCGACGGATCAACGTTGTCGAGCACGGTCGGTGAATACAACGCGCCGCGCCGCACGTTGCCGGTCAGCAGGCGCGCGCCCTGCGCGACCGCCTCGTCCACGCGCGCCTCGAACAGCCGCGCCGCCGCCTCGTCGATCACCGTGCCCATTTCGTTCGCGGGATCGAACGGATCGCCATACCTCCATGCGCGCGTCTTCTCGACGAGCAATTCGGTGAATGCCGGTGCGATCGAGCGCTGTACCAGCATCCGCTTGACGGCCGTGCAGCGCTGGCCGGAGTTCCGGTACGAGCCGAGCACCGCCAGCGATGCCGCGCGTTCGAGATCGGCATCGTCGAGGACGATCAGCGGATCGTTGCCGCCCAGTTCCAGCACGATGCGCCGGTAGCCGGCCCGCGCGGCAATCGCCTTGCCGATCGCGACGCCGCCCGTGAACGTGATCAGCGACGCATGCGGATGCGTGACGAGTTCGTCCGCGATCTCGGCCGGGTCGCCGGTCAGCACCTGCAGCATCGGCTCGGGCAGCCCGGCCTCATACAGCAGGTCGGCCAGATAGAACGCCGACAGCGGCACCTTCTCCGACGGCTTCACGATCACGCGGTTGTTCGTCGCGATCGCCGGCGCGATCTTGTGCGCCACCTGGTTCATCGGATGATTGAACGGCGTGATCGCGACGATCACGCCGTCGAGCGGCTGCCGCTGCGAAAACACGCGCCGCGCCTTGCCATGAGGCGTCAGGTCGCACGAGAAACTTTGCGAATCGTCGCGCAATGCCTCGACCGCCGCGAGCTTCAGCACGTCGGCGACGCGGCCGACCTCGTAGCGGGAGTCCTGCTTCGACAGCCCCGATTCGAGCGTGATCAGGTCGGACGCTTCCTCGGTGCGCTCGCGCAGCAGCGTGGCCGCACGTTCGAGGATCTGCGAACGCTCGTAGCGCGTGAGCTTCGGCCGGTAGGCCATCGCGTAATCGAACGCGGCGCGCACGTCGTCGACGCTCGCGAGCGACGCCGTGCCGACGCGCGTGCCCGTGTACGGGTCGGTGACGTCGAGCGTGCGTGCGCGCGTCGCACGCGTGCCGCACCAGCGCAGCGCCTCTGCGCGGAACGCCGGATGGTCTTGCCGGGGATGCGCCATCATGTCGTGGCCCGGTTCAGTACCAAATCGAACACGTCGAAGTTGCGCGGGCGACGCGCGGGATCGTGCCGCTCGATGCGCCGGTTGAACAGCAGCGGCACTTCCTGTTCCGACACGCCGCCGTGCGAACGCAGCGGCACCGTGAGGCCCGACAGATCGTGCTCGCGCTCGCGCGTGCCGAGCGTCATGTCGCGGCGGCCGATCACGACGAGATCGCCGATCCGGTCGGCCGGCAGCTCGAAACGTGCGGCAGCTTCCGCGTTGTCGAGCACGAGTTCGACACCATCGAGGCTACCGACACGCCACATTGCCTCGGCCCGGTCGACGCCCGGCGCCAGGTAGATCGTCGCGAACGAGCCGAGCGCGCCGTGGTGCACGACGTACGGGTCGGTGATCGGCAGGATCACGCGCGCAGCCTGCGCGCCGTACCAGCCGTCGAAGGCATCCTGCAGATAGATCACGTTCGGGCGGCCCGTCGCCGGGTCGTGCTTCGCGTTCATCCCGTGGTCGGCGGTGAGGCCGATCGCCCAGCCGAGCGCGTCGAGCTGCGCGAGGTAGCCGTCCATCATCGCGTAGAACGCGTTCGCGCCCACACTGCCAGGCTCGCACTTGTGCTGCACGTAGTCGGTGGTCGACAGGTACATCAGGTCGACCTGCCGGGTCTGCGCGAGCCGCACGCCGGCCGCGAACACGAATTCGGACAGCGCCGCGCTGTAGACGTCCGGCGACGGCAGGCCGACCCAGTCGAGCACGTCGACGATCCCGTTTTCCGCGAGATTCGCCTGCGCGGCCTTCTCCGCCGAAAAGCAGATGCCGTTCAGCCGCCAGCCGAGGAGCCGGCGCAGCTTGTCCTTCGCGGTGACGACAGCCACCCGCGCGCCGGCGTCGGACGCCGCCGCGAGCAGCGTGCCGGCGCGCAGGTAGGCCGGGTCGTTCATCATCACTTCGGCACCGCGCCCGCCGTCGGCGGCCGGATCCCAGAAATAGTTGCCGCAGATCCCGTGGACCGACGGCGGCACGCCGCAGACGATCGACAGGTTGTTCGGGTTGGTGAAGGTCGGCACGACGCAATCGGCGCGCCAGGCCGTGCCTTCCGCGATCATCCGGGCGATGAACGGCGCGACGCCTGCTTCCACAGCCCGTTCGAGATAGTCGTACTCGCAGCCGTCGACGCAGACGACGACGGTCGGCTCGACCGGCAGCCGGTAGCGCCGGCCGTTGACGTCGACCGAGCGACCCGCAAGCCCGGTCGAGGTACCGGCCGCCGACGCGTCGCCGGGTTGGCGCAATGCGAACGCGGCGTTCATGATGCCGCCCGCTTGCCGCGCGGCACGCGCGCAGCGATCAGCAGCAGCGCCGCGAGCGACGCGCCGAGCATCAGCAGCGACAGCGCCGATGCCGGAAGGTAGTAACCGCGCTCGACCTGGCCGATCACGACGATCGGCACGGTCGCGAAGCCGGGCGGATAGACCGTCAGCGTCGCCCCGAGCTCGCCGAGCGACAGCGCGAAGCCGAGCGCGAGGCTCGCGCGCAGCGCCGGCACGAGTTGCGGCAGCAGCACGCGGCGCAGCACCATCGCGGGCGGCGCACCCAGGCTCGCCGCGGCTTCGCGCAGCACGGTCAGTTCCGGGCGCAGCGCGGCGGCCGCGCAGCGATAGCAGAACGGCAAGATCAGCGCGAGCTGCACGAGCACGACGATCGCCGCCGAGCTCGACAGGTCGAGCGGCTTCTGGTGATACGCGATCAGCACCGCGAGCCCGAGGACGACGCTCGGCACGCCGTTCGGCACCATCACGAGCGCGTCGACCACCGCACCGAGGCCGCGCCGGTCGCGCCCTTCGAGCGCCAGCGCGAGCCACAGCCCGAGGATCGTGCCGATCGCCGATACGCCGAAGCCGATTTCGAGGCTCGTCAGCAGCGCGTCGTATTCCGGCGACCCGAGCCGTTCGAACCAGCGCAGGCTGTAGCCGGCCGGCAGAATCGTGCCCGACCACTGGGTCGACACGCTCGACAGCGCGACGACGACGACCGGCAGCACGAACAACCAGAAGCACGCGAATGCGGCCAGCGCGAGCGCGGCGCGCGACGCATGCTTGAGCAGCGTATCGCTCCAGCCGATCCGGTGGCGCGGCACGGCTTGCCCGATACGATATTCAGCGGACATCGTTCCCTCCCGTCGCACGCCGGTTCACCCGGCGATAAACCGCATACAGCGCCAGCGACAACGCCAGCATCACGACCGCACCGGCCGACGCGGTCGGCAGGTCGAGATCGACCGTCGCACTGCTGTAGATCGCGACCGGCAGCGTGACGAGCCGCGCGCTGCCGAGCACGAGCAGGATCCCGAACTCGTTCAGCGTCAGCAGGAAGCACAGCACGGTGCCGGCAGCGATGCCCGGCCACGCGATCGGCAGCACGACGCGGCGCGCGAGCATCCAGCCGGACGCGCCGAGGCTGCGTGCGGCCTCGATCAGACGCAGGTCGAGCGTCGCGAACGACGCGAGTGTCGGCCGCACGACGAACGGCGTATAGAACACGGTCTGCGCGAGAATCACGCCGCCGATGCCGAACAGGAAATCGAGCGGCGGGTTCTCGAGATGAAACAGGTGCTGCAGCGCGATGCTGATCGACCCTTGCGAGCCGTACAGGAAGATCAGCGTGAACGCGACGAGGAACGACGGGAACGCGACGTACAGCTCCAGGAAGCGCGTGACGAGCGATGCGCCCGGGAACGGCTTGAAGAACAGCAGCGCGGCCAGCAGCACGCCGAGCACCGACGCGGTTCCGGCGCTCGCGAACAGCACGCCGAGCGTCGTCAGCAGCACGCCGCGCGTGTCGGGGTTGCCGAAGAAGGTCCGGTATGCGGCGAAACTCAACCCGTGATCGCCCGACACGCTCAGCAGCACGAGCCGCACCAGCGGATAGACGACGAGCGGGCCGAGCACGACGATCGCGAGTGCGGCCAGGTGCAGATCGCCCATGCGCCTGCGGCGCCGTGCGGCGGCGGCATGCGCGGCGGCCGACGCGAGCACGTGCGGCGGCAGGCCGGCTTCAGGGCTCGATAAGGACGACATCGTCTGCCTCGCATTGCAGGGACACGCGCGCACCGCGCTCGGGAGCCGCGCCGCGGCCGCGTTGCATCGTGACGCGCACGGGCTCGTCGGGCGCCGCGTCGATCACGACCGCGATCGACAGGTCCGCGCCCTGCCATTCGACGGACGCGACCGTGCCGTGCAGGCCGCCGGCCGACGGCGGCATCACGGTCAGGCGCTCGGGGCGCACGCACGCGACCTTGCCGCGCACGTCGTGGCGCGGATCGCCAAGCGGGAAGATCACGTGCGGCGGCAGCAGGTTCGCGGGGCCGAGATAGCGTGCAACGTAGCCGTCCTGCGGCGCGTCGTACAGTTGCTGCGGCGTGCCGAGCTGCGCGATGCGGCCGTCGCGCATCAGCAGCGCGCGGTCGGACAGCACGAGCGCGTCGTCGCGGTCGTGCGTCACGCAGACGACGGTCAGGTTCGGCAGGCGCTCGTGCAGCGCCTTCAGTTCGCTGCGCACCGACGCGCGCAGGTTGGCGTCGAGGGCCGACAGCGGCTCGTCGAGCAGCAGCACGTCCGGCTCGATCACGAGCGCGCGCGCCAGCGCGACGCGCTGCTGCATCCCGCCCGACAGCTGCGCGGGCAGATGATGGCCCGCATCGCCGAGCTGCACGAGCTTCAGCGCGTCGGCGACGCGGCGCGTCACTTCCGACGACGCCATGCCGCGTGCGCGCAGCCCGAATGCGACGTTCTCGAACACCAACAGGTGCGGGAACAGCGCGTAATTCTGGAACAGCAGACCGAGATTGCGCTTGTGCGGCGGCGCATAGGTCAGGTCACGCCCGGCAACGGTCAGCGTGCCGGTCAGGCCGTCGGCCTTCACGAACCCGGCGATGAAGCGCAGCAGCGTGGTCTTGCCGCAGCCGCTCTTGCCGAGCACGGTCAGAAATTCACCGGCACCGATCGACAGCGACAGATCTTCCAGCACCGTGCGTGCGCCGTAGCGCACGCTCAGGTGTTCGATCTGCACGCCGCCCGGCGCGCCGGACCGCAGCGTCGCGTGCGGTTCGGCGGCGCCGAATGCGCCGGGATGGGTCAGGGTGGTTTCCACCGGGTTCATCCTCTTGCTCACTAATGCAGGCGGCGTGCGCCGATCACTTCGGCTTGACGACGTCGAGCTGCTTGCCCGAGCTGCCGATCACATCCTTCTTCCAGCGCTCGATCCACACCGGCTTCTTCGCCATCACCTGGGTCCAGTCGACCGGGATCAGCTTCACGCCCGCGATCGCCTTCTTGACCGCCTCGCCGTTCTTGCCGGCCAGCGGCACGTCCGTGCGGCCCGGGATGCCGTACATGTCCGGCACCTTCGACTGCACATCCGTCGACATCAGGTAGTCGATCAGCTTCTTGCCGGCGTCCTGGTTCGGGCCGCTCTTGATCAGGCCGATGCCGTACGGGAGCTGGAACGTGGTCGGCTGGTCGCCGTCCTTCGCGGCCAGGAAGATCGGCTTGACGGACAGCGCGCCGTGTTCGGCGTCGTCGAGGTCCATCTGCAGGTCGCCGTTCGCGACGCTGATCTCGTTACGCGACAGCAGCACGTTCAGGTAGCCGGTGCCCTTCGTGTGGAACTTCACGCTCTGAGACAGCTTCGCGAGGTAGTCGAACGCCTTGTCCTCGCCCATCAGCGACGTCGTCAGGATCAGCACGGCCATCCCGTCGCCGGCCGTGGCCGGGTTCGAGTAGGCGACCTTACCCGCGTAGGTTGGCGACAGCAGGTCGGCGAACGTCTTCGGCTGGTTCTTCACGACGTCCGGGTTGATCGCGAACGAGAAGTAGTTGTTCACGAACGTCGCCCACGTGCCGTCCTCGGCCTTCGCGATGGCCGGCACGTTCTTGTAGTTCACGCTCTGGTACGGCTGCAGCAGGCCCATCTGGCCGGCTTGCTGGATGAACGGCGGCAGCGTGACGATCACGTCGGCCTTCGGAGAATTCTTCTCGATGTTCGCGCGGTTCACGACCTCGCCGCTACCCGCCGTCACGATGTTGACCTTGACGCCTTCCTTCTTCTCGAAGGCCGGCAGCACATCGCGATAGAGGTTCTCGAGACCGTCCGCCGTGTACAGCACGACCGCGTTCGCCGCATGCGCCGGCATCGCGGCACCTTGCAGCAGACCGGCGGCGCAGGCGGCCAGCGCGAGCTTGCGGAACGCGCCGGCAGCGGCGCGCGAGGGTTTCTGCAGTGTCATCTCACTTCTCCGTAGGCGGAACACCAAACGGCCGGGGCACGATCCGGCTCTCCTGTTATCTCGGGGCAGGCCGAACGACGGCCCGCCGCGCTACCGCGCCGCGGTTGGCTTCGCGCGGCAACCGAAGGATCACAGCGTTCGATGACAAACCCGTGACGAATGCCACAATTTCCAAAAAATGACACATTTTGCCAATATCATGCAAGTCATTCAGAAATGCCGCCCGGCGTTTCGTTCGACCTCTGCTGGAGAAAAACCATGTCCGACCCGATTCTGCTTACGCCCGGCCCGCTCACCACGTCCGCCACAACGCGCCACGCAATGCAACATGACTGGGGGTCGTGGGACGCCGCTTTCAATCGACTGACGGCCAGCGTCTGCGCCGACCTCGTCGCGATCGCGAAAGGCGGCGACGAGTACGTGTGCGTGCCGATGCAGGGCAGTGGCACGTTCTCGGTCGAAGCCGCGCTCGGCACGCTGGTACCGCGCGACGGCGTCGTGCTCGTGCCCGACAACGGCGCGTATTGCGCGCGCATCCTGAAGATCCTCGGCCGGCTCGGCATCGACGCGATCGCGCTGCCGTTCGGCGAGGACGCGGCTGTCGACGCGGCGGCGGTCGAGGCCGCGTTCGCGCGCGAACCGCGCATCACGCACGTCGCGCTCGTGCATCTGGAGACGAGTGCCGGGATCCTGAATCCGCTCGACGCGATCGCGGCCGCGTGCCGGCGCCACGGCAAGCGGCTGATCGTCGACGCGATGAGTTCGTTCGGCGCATTGCCGATCACGCTCGCGGACAGCGGCATCGATGCGCTGGTCTCGGCGAGCGGCAAATGCCTCGAAGGCGTGCCGGGGATGGGGTTCGCGATCGTGCGGCGCGAGGCGCTCGACGCATGCGAAGGCAACTCGCCGTCGCTCGCGCTCGACCTCCACGACCAGTACGCGTACCTGCGCAAGACGGGCCAGTGGCGCTTCACGCCGCCGACGCACGTGATCGCCGCGCTGCGCGCCGCCCTCGACCAGTATCTCGCCGAAGGCGGCCAGCCGGCGCGCGGCGCGCGCTACGTGGACAACTGCCGGACGCTGGTCGAATCGATGCGCGCGCTCGGTTTCGTGCCGTTCCTCGACGCGAGCGTGCAGGCGCCGGTGATCGTCACGTTCCATGCGCCCGACCATCCGGCCTATGCGTTCCGCCGCTTCTACGACGCAGTGCGCGACGCGGGCTTCATCCTGTATCCGGGCAAGCTCACGCAGCTCGAGACGTTCCGCGTCGGCTGCATCGGCGCGATCGATTCGAACGATATCCTGCGTGCGGTCGCGGCGATCGCGCAGGCCGTCGAATCGCTCGGCATCGCCGTGCAGCGCGCGTGAGCGCCGCGTGCCAGCCGGCGCGCGCAAGCAAAAAAGCCCGGCGGCCGCTTGGCCGCCGGGCTAACGCACGGGCTGTGCGTGGAGCCGGTGCTTACAGTTCGATCCGCTTGATGTCGCCGACGACGAAGATGTACGACAGCGCGCCGACCAGCGCGATCACGCCGATGAACACGAGCGCGCCGACGAACGAGCCGGTCGACGCGACAATGAAGCCGACGACGAGCGGCGTGATGATGCCGGCAAGGTTCGCCGCAAAGTTGAAGATGCCGCCCGTCACGCCGAGCAGGCCGTCCGGTGCGATGTCCGACACGAGCGTCCAGCCGAGCGCGGCCATCCCCTGCGCGAAGAACGCAACCGACATGATCGCGATCACGGCCTCGTTGCTCTGCACGTAGTTCGCGAGAATGATCGTCGACGCGAGCAGCAGGCCCGCGATGATCGGCAGCTTGCGCGCGAGGTTCGCGGACTTGCCGCGTCGCAGCAGCCAGTCGGAGAAGATCCCGCCGAACATCACGCCGACCGATGCGGCGATGAACGGCATCACCGCGAAGAAGCCGATCTTCAGCCAGCCCATGTGGCGTTCGGTGGCGAGATAGGTCGGGAACCAGGTCAGGAAGAACACCAGCGTCGAGTTGCCGGCGAACTGGCCGAGGCAGATGCCCGCGAGCTGGCGCTTCTTCACCAGCTGGCCGACCATCGCCCAGCTGAACTTGGCCTGCGCCGGCTTGTCGCCCTTGTCGCCGCTCTTGCGCGCACCGTGAACGAGGCCGCCGCCCGCCTCGATATACGCGAGCTCCGCCGCGTTGGCGCCCGGGTGGTTGCGCGGCTCGTGGTAGAACTTCCACCAGACGAGACCGAACACGATGCCGACCGCGCCCACGACCCAGAACAGCGAGCGCCAGCCGAATGCGCCCATCAGCGCGAACAGCACGGGGCTGAAGAATGCGAGGCCGATGTATTCGCCGACGGTATAGGTACCCGTCGCCATCGCGCGCTCGTTCTGCGGGAACCACGTCGCGACGACGCGGCTGTTGGTCGGGAAGCATGGCGCTTCAGTCACGCCGAGACCGAGCCGGCAAGCGAGCAACGTCGCGACGCCCGGCACGAAGCCTTGCAGGAACGTGCACAGCGACCACAGCGTCATCGACCAGTAATAGGTGACCTTGCTGCCGAAGCGGTCGAGGAACAGGCCGCCGGGAACCTGCATCGCCACGTACGTCCACGAAAACGCGGAGAACATGATGCCCATCACGGCCGCGTTGATGCCGAGCTCCTTGGTGAGCTGCGGCGCAGCCACGCCCAGCACGGTGCGGTCGAGATAGTTGATCATCGTGCCGATTGCGAGCAGCGCGAGGATCTTGTAGCGCGCCGACGTACGCCGGACCGTACCGGCCGCCTGCGCCGGCGCGGCGCTCGTGTGGGTGGTGTGCTGCATGATTGTCTCCTGGTCTCTCTTTCTGTGTCTGCAAGGGGGTCAGCGCGCGACGAGCGACTGAAAGTGATCGAACATCCGCTCGGCGTCGGGCGTGCGTCCGGTGAAGAGCTCGAACGCGTCGACGGCCTGGTACACGGCCATCCCGCCGCCCGGCAGCGTGGCGCAGCCGGCCGCACGCGCGGCATGGATCAGTTCGGTTTCGAGCGGGAAGTAGACGATGTCGGCCACCCACATGCCCGCATGGAGCAGCTCGGCCGGCAGCGGCAGGCCCGGATGCTTGGCCATGCCGGTCGGTGTGGCGTGGATCAGGCCGGTCGCGGCGTGCATCGCGGCCGCGAGCGCGCCGCCCGGCACGACCCGCGCGGCGGGGAAGCGTTGCTGCAGTTCGGCCGCGAGCGCGGCGGCGCGCGTGCCGTCGACATCGAAGATCGTCAGCGCGGCCGCACCCATCTGCAGCGCCGCGTGCGCGACGGCCGCGCCGGCGCCGCCCGCGCCGAGCTGGACGACGTTGTCGAGCCGCGCGTCGGGCAGCCCGCGGCGGAACGACTTCGCGAAGCCCGACCAGTCGGTGTTGTGGCCGATCCGCTTGCCGTCCTTGAACAGCACGGTGTTCACCGCGCCGAGCGCGCGCGCGTCGTCCGACAGTTCATCGAGGTGCTCGATCACGCGCTGCTTGCACGGATGCGTGATGTTCAGCCCGTTGAAGCCCATCCGCTGCGCGGCATCGAGCAGTTGCGGCAGCGCGTCGGCGCTCACGCCGAGCACATCGAGATCGATGCGCCGGTACACGTAGCCGAAGCCCTGGCGGAAGCCTTCTTCCTCGTGCATCGCGGGCGACAGCGACCCGCCGATGCCCTGGCCGATCAGGCCGATCAGAAACGACGGACGGCTCATCGCGCGGCCTCCTGCGCGAACAACGTCGCCAGGCGCTGCAGCGCGAACACGTAGCCCTCGGTGCCGCAACCGCAGATCACGCCTTCGGCGACCGCCGACACATACGAATGGTGGCGGAACGCCTCGCGGCGATGCACGTTCGAGATATGAACTTCGATCACCGGCTTCGCGATCGCGGACAGCGCGTCGGCCAGCGCGACCGACGTATGCGTATAGGCGGCCGGGTTGATGACGATGCCGTGCGTGTCGAGACGCGCGGCATGCAGCCAGTCGATCAGCTCGTGCTCGGCGTTCGACTGGCGGAACTCGATCTCCAGCCCGAGCGCTTCTGCCGCCGTACGGCAGCGCTGCTCGACGTCGGCGAGCGTTTCGGCGCCGTAGATATGGGGCTGGCGCGTGCCCAGCAGGTTCAGGTTCGGGCCGTTCAGCACCAGCACCTTGTGCTTGCTCATGGTGATTCTGCTCCTGAAACAGGGGCGGACCAGGGCTGGCCGCCCCGAAGACTTGGGGAATTGGCGCTAGTGTGCGCCCGTGAAGGGATGCTGTCTTTTCGGGTTTTCGCTGATTTGTACCATCTAGTTAGTTTGTACAATATGCGCTACTAGCCTAGTAAATTCGGGATATGGCGTCCGCTCGCGACTCAACGACTGGTTCATTCGGGGCCAGTTCGTGCGGCGTCATGCCCCGCTCATCCGCAGGAATCGCCATGCAGCGCTCGATCGCCACTGTGTCACTGTCCGGCACGCTCGCCGAGAAACTCGCCGCCATCCAGGCCGCGGGCTTCGACGGCGTCGAAATCTTCGAAAACGATCTCGTCTACTTCGACGGATCGCCGGCCGACGTCCGGCGCATGGCCGCCGATCTCGGCCTCGACATCGTGCTGTTCCAGCCGTTTCGCGACTTCGAGGGCGTCAGCCCGGCGCAGCTCGCGCGCAACCTCGACCGGATCAAGCGCAAGTTCGACGTGATGCATGCGCTCGGCACCGACCGCATCCTCGTCTGCAGCAGCGTGTCGGCCGACACGATCGCGGACGACGGGCTGCTCGTCGACCAGCTCGGCACACTCGCCGAAGCGGCGCGGCAGGCCGGCGTGGTCGCCGCGTACGAAGCGCTCGCGTGGGGCCGCGTCGTGAAGCGGTACGGCCATGCATGGAAACTCGTGAATGCGGTGAACAGCCCGCACCTCGGCCTCGCGCTCGACAGCTTCCATACGCTGTCGCTCGACGATTCGCCGGATGCGATCGCCGACATCCCCGGCGACCGGATCGCGTTCGTGCAGATCGCCGACGCGCCGAAGCTCGCGATGGACGTGCTCGAATGGAGCCGCCACTTCCGCTCGTTCCCGGGCCAGGGCGACTTCGACCTCGCGCGCTTCACCGCGCGGGTGATCGAGTCGGGCTATACGGGGCCGCTGTCGCTCGAGATCTTCAACGACGGCTTCCGCGCGGCGCCGACCGCGATCACGGCTGCCGACGGCCATCGCTCGCTGCTCTATCTGGAAGAACTGACGCGCACGCGGCTCGCGCAGGACGGCCGCGCGCCGGCCGCCGGCCAGCCGCTGTTCGCGCCGCCGGCGCCGCCCGCGCACGTCGGCTTCCAGTTCATCGAATTCGCGGTCGACGCGCAGGCGGCGGCAACCGTCGGCGAATGGCTCGGCCGGATGCGCTTCCGGCTCGCCGGCCGGCATCGGTCGAAGGACGTGACGCTGTTCCAGCACGGCGCCGCGTCGATCGTGCTGAATGCGGAGCGCGACTCGTTCGCCGATGCGTTTTTCCAGCAGCACGGGCTGTCGCTGTGCGCGTCGGCGTTCCGCGTCGACGATGCGAAAGTGGCGTTCGAACGCGCGGCCGGCTTCGGCTACGCGCCGTTCTCGGGCCGTGTCGGGCCGAACGAACGCGTGCTGCCGAGCGTGCAGGCGCCGGACGGCAGCCTCGAGTATTTCGTCGACGAAGCGCCGAACGCGCCGACGCTGTATGAATCGGACTTCGTGCTGACCGACATCGACGGCCCGAGCGAAGTCGGCCCGCTGACGGGCATCGACCATGTGTGCCTCGCGCTGCCGGGCGACGCGCTCGACACGTGGATCCTGTTCTTCAAGACGGCATTCGGCTTCGAGGCCGAGCGCAGCTGGCTCGTGCCCGACCCGTACGGGCTGATGCGCAGCCGCGCGGTGCGCAGCGCCGACGGCTCGGTGCGAATCGCGCTGAACGCATCGGTCGATCGCCATACGGCCGTCGCCGAATCGCTCGACCGGTACCACGGCACGGGGCTGAACCACGTCGCGTTCCGCACGGACGACATCGTGAAGACGGTCGCCGCGTTCGCAGCCGACGGCGTGCCGTTCCTGCGCATTCCGCCCAATTACTACGACGATCTCGCCGCACGCTATGCGCTGCCGGACGAACTGATCGACACGCTGAGCACGCACCACCTGCTGTACGACCGCGACGAGCACGGCGGCGAATTCCTGCACGCGTATACAGAGCTGGTCGACAACCGCTTCTCGCTCGAAATCGTCGAGCGGCGCGGCGGATACGACGGCTACGGCGCGACGAACGCGGCCGTGCGGCTCGCCGCGCAGGCGCAGCGCAGGAAATAAGGGAAGGAAACGAACCGGGCATCGCGGGCCGGACCGTGGATGGAGTCCGCGGTCGATACAAAGGGCCGCATCATCTGCGCACCATCGTGGTGAATCGGTCGGCCGCGGACCCGCCCGCGCGGCTCGCCGCGACCGGGCCGGGAGCCGCGCTGCGTATGACGTTACATGCCGTAACGGATACCGCAGCGCAGCATCCCGTCACCCGCCACGGTTTTAAGAATCGCTTAAGTCTTCGACGGCACCATCCGCAACCAGTACCCGATGGTTATCTCGAAAAGGAGGAAAGCGATGAGCGCCGTAGAAGCACCCGCGGGCCGCCCGGCCGCGCCCCCTGCAAAGAAGACGATGCTGCGCCGCCTGCTCAGTCATCATGAAATCGCGACGCTGCTCGTGCTGCTGCATGCACCGATCGGCGCGAACGCCAAACCCGAACTGCCCGCACTGCAGGAAGCCGGTCTCGTCGAGATGGTCAAGCTCGACCCCGATACGGCCCCGAGCTTCCGGCTGACCGAAGACGGCACGGCCGTCCTGAAAGGGCTCGGCTACCGCTGAGCCGCCGTTTTTACGGCATCCCCGATTCCCCACAGTACCCCGCAGCACCCCCGATCCCTGCGATGCGCCGGCCCGGCCGGCGAATCGCGTCACCCCGCCCGCTCCTGCAGCATCAACCGGTATTCCGTCGGCGTCACGCCGACCGTCGCCTTGAACTGGCGCGTGAACGCGCTGTGATCCGTATAGCCGCATAGCGCCGCGACGTCGGTGACCTTGTCGTGCGTGACGAGCAGCGCGGTGGCCGCGTCGAGCCGCGTCTTCAGCAGCACCTGGCGCGGCGTCAGGTGGAACACCTTGTGGAAGTAGCGTTCGAGCTGCGCGACCGACATCCCGGCCATCTGCGCGAGCTGCTTCAGGTTCAGCGGCTGCACGTAGTGATCCTGGATATGCTGGACCACGTCGGCGAGCCGGCTGTACGCCGGGTGCGATCCCTCGTGCGCCTTCAGGTCGCGCGAGATGCCCGCGAGGCCGACCACCCTGCCCGCGGCGTCGCGCAGCGGCTCCTTGCAGGTCAGGCACCAGCCCGGCTGGCGGCCCGGATACAGGTGCAGCTCAAGCTGGTCCATCAGTTGCTGGCCGGCGTTGATCGTCGCCATGTCCTGCTCGAAATAGCTGCGGCCGAAGCGGCGCGGAAACACTTCGTCGGCGGTCTTGCCGAGCAGGTCGCGCTTGTCCTTGTAGCCGCAGCGCATCGCCAGCGTGCGATTGACGATCGCGTAGCGGCCGCTCGCATCCTTCACGAAGAACGCGACGTCCGGCAGCGCATCGAACACCGGTTCGAGCAGGCGGAAGTGCGCGAGCATCGCGCCGAAATCGGCGTTGTCGGGCTGGTAGCGCAACGGTTCGGACAGGCTCATGGGCGGTACGGCAAGCAAGGTCGTCATCCCGGCAACCGCGAAGCGAGTGGCAGATGGCGACGATTATAGAAGCGCCCCTTCGATCGCGGCGCGCCGAGCGTGGGGCAAGCAGGCTGATGATGTTCCGCCGGTCGCATCGCGCATCGCGATCGGTCGGCATCGGCCATGCGCAACAGGTTGCGCACACAACCACTTCGACAGGTGCGCGCGGCCGGCTACGGTTACGCCTCCCCTCGCCGAAGGCGTGCCGAGTACGCACGCCCGAATTCACTATCCTAAAAATGCGCACGCCCCGAGTCTTGGCGCGATTGCGCATTCGACATGACGATTTCAGCATATATCAGGGTTATCGACGATATGCCGATATCGTCGCCGGCTGCGCATCGAACGCGCAAGACGCCCGCATTTTCGCTAACTAGACTTCGCTTCACGGTCACGAGACGACCTCTCGCTGCTGCTGCGATCGGCACGCAAGGCCCGCCACAAGCGCCGCCGCGCACGCCGATTCCGGCACAGCACGCGCAGCACGCGGCGCGCCTGGACGGCCGGCGCATCGGCCTGCCGACCGAACCGTCTCGCCCGGTTTACCGGCGCCGGCCCGCATGCCGGCGGCGGCCCAACCACGCCATCAAGGGGAAGTGAAAGTGAAGCTGAAGTTATCGCACGTCGCGCTGGCCGCTGCCTGCGCACTGTCGGGCGCACACGCCATCGCCGCCGACGTCGTCAAGATCGGTTTCGCCGCACCGCTGACCGGCCCGCAGTCGAATTACGGCACGGACATGCAGAAGGGCGTGCAACTCGCGATCGCCGATTTCAACGCGACGCATCCGACGATCGGCGGCAAGCCCGTCACGTTCCAGCTCGACTCGCAGGACGACCAAGCCGACCCGCGCACCGGCACGACCGTCGCGCAACGGCTGATCGACGACAACGTCCGCGGGATCATCGGCCACTTCAACTCGGGCACCAGCATTCCGGCATCCGACCTGTACGATCGCGCGGGGCTGCCGCAGATCTCGATGGCGACGTCGCCGCAATACACGGCGCGCGGCTACAAGACGACCTACCGGCTGCTGACGAGCGACGCGCAGGCCGGCCGCATCGTCGGCACGTACGCGGTGAAGACGCTGCGCTTCAAGCGCATCGCGATCATCGACGATCGCACGGCCTACGGCCAGGGCATCGCCGACGAATTCGCGAAGGCCGTGGAAGCAGCCGGCGGCACGATCGTGAAGCGCGACTTCACGAACGACAAGGCGCTCGATTTCTCCGCGATCCTGACCAACCTGAAGGGCGTGAACCCGGATGCGGTCTTCTATGGCGGCGGCGACGCGCAATCGTCGCCGATGATCCGCAAGATGCGCCAGCTCGGCATGAAGTCGGCGTTCGTGACGGGCGAGATGTCGCGCTCGCCGACGTTCCTGAAGGTCGGCGGCGACGCGGCCGAAGGCGCGATCGTCTACATGGGCGGGCTGCCGAAGGAAAAGATGCCGGGCTTCTCCGGCTACGCGGCACGCTACAAGGCGCGCTTCAACGAGGACGTGATCACCTACTCGCCGTACTCGTATGACGGCACGATCGCGCTGCTCACCGCGATGAAGGACGCGAACTCGACCGATCCGAAGGTGTACACGCCGTATCTCGGCAAGGTGTCGGTCAAGGGCGTGTCGGCCCCGAGCATCGCGTACGACCCGAAGGGCGACCTGAGGGATGCGCCGGTGACGATCTACAAGGTCGAGCGCGGCGCGTTCAAGCCGGTCGACACGATCGCCGGCAACTGACCCGGCGGATACGCCGACACCCTCTCGCACGGCGCGCGGGCGGCTCACCGGCCGCCCGCGCCGCGCTCGCTTCGGCCGCATGGTCCGAAGCCGTCCCCGGCGCGCACTCGCGCGCAGGCATTTCGCGCTCCTGTAGAATCCCCCAACCCGCTTTGACGCCTCGTCCCCGCCGTGCCCCATCCCGGTGCGGCGGCGCGTGTTTCGTGCCTCACCCGGCACGCGCCACGTTTCGACGATGCAAGCCGCGCCTTGCCAGTCCATGCCGAAAAGCGGGCCCTGGAGACGCAGCACCGACAACTACATTCGAAAACCGATCGTCCTGACCATGCAAGCTTCCGAATTGAGCGGCGTGCCTCGCGCCGCCGAACGCGCGCTCACGCGCAGCGACTACAAGACCCTTGGCCTCGCCGCACTCGGCGGCGCCCTCGAGTTCTACGACTTCATCATCTTCGTGTTCTTCGCGCCGGCGATAGGACAACTCTTCTTCCCGCACGACATTCCGGACTGGCTGCGCCAGCTGCAGACGTTCGGCATCTTCGCGGCCGGCTATCTCGCGCGCCCGCTCGGCGGCGTGATCATGGCGCACTTCGGCGACCTGTTCGGCCGCAAGCGGATGTTCACGCTGAGCGTGCTGATGATGTCGGTGCCGACGCTGCTGATGGGCCTGCTGCCGACCTACGACACGATCGGCATCCTCGCGCCGGTGTTGCTGCTGCTGTTCCGCGTGCTGCAAGGCGCGGCAGTCGGCGGCGAAGTGCCGGGCGCGTGGGTGTTCGTGTCCGAGCACGTGCCGTCGCGCCACATCGGCTATGCGTGCGGCACGCTGACGGCAGGCCTCACGGCCGGCATCCTGCTCGGCTCGCTCGTCGCCGCCGGCATCAACAGCCGCTATTCGGCCGCCGAAGTCGGCGCGTTCGCGTGGCGCATCCCGTTCCTGCTGGGCGGCGTGTTCGGGCTGTTCTCCGTGTACCTGCGCCGCTGGCTGCACGAAACACCGGTGTTCGCCGAGATGAAGGCGAAGAAGGCGCTCGCGGCCGAGATTCCGCTGAAGGCCGTGCTGCGCGACCACGGCCGCGCGGTGATCGTGTCGATGCTGCTCACGTGGATGCTGTCGGCCGCGATCGTCGTCGTGATCCTGATGACGCCCGCGCTGCTGCAGAAGCAGTTCCACCTGACGCCCGCGACGACGCTGTTCGCGAACAGCGTCGCGACGCTGTGCCTGACGGCCGGCTGCATTACCGCGGGTTCGCTCGCGGGCTGGATCGGCGCGAAGCGCGTGCTCGCCATCGGCGGCCTCGGGCTGGCCGCGTGCTACTACCTGCTGTTCGTGCAGGTCGCGGCCGACGCGTCGACGCTGCCGCTCTACTACGGGATCGCGGGCTTCATGGTCGGCACGATCGGCGCGGTGCCGTTCGTGATGGTCAAGAGCTTCCCGGCCGTCGTGCGCTTCTCGGGCATCTCGTTCTCGTACAACGTCGCGTATGCGATCTTCGGCGGCCTCACGCCGGTGATCGTGTCGCTGATGATGAAGTCGAATCCGCTCGCACCGGTCGTGTACGTCGCGGCGATCTGCGTGCTCGGCGCGATCGCCGTGCAGTTCTCGAAGGATGCGAAGGACGTGAAGGACGCGCGCTGAGCGGAACGCCGGCGTCGGCACACGCTCCATGAAGAAAGGGCCGAATCCCGCGGGGATTCGGCCCTTTGTCTTTGCTTCAGCGCGGCGGTACGCGTGCGATCAGCGCAGCACGCCGTACGACGAACTCGGCCGGCGCAGCGCGTCGATGCTCGCGCCGCCGGCGCCAGTGACGAACAGCAGCAGGAAACCGCCGGCGATCGCGACGTTCTTCCAGAAGTGGATCACCATGTCGTGCTGGACGGCGGCGTTGGTCGCGTCCCAGAAATTGTGTCCGACCATCGCGGTCGCGATCGTGTAGACCGCCATCAGCAACGCGAGCGGGCGCACCTTGTAGCCGACGATCAGCAGCAGGCCGCCGAGCCCCTCGATCGCGACGACGATCGGCGCGACGACCTGTTGATAGGGCACGTTCATCCCGTGCAGATACGCGACGAAGTCGCTGTAGCCGAGCAGCTTCATGATGCCGCCCCACAAGAACAACGCCGCCAGCGCCAGGCGTGCGAAAAAAATGACGCCGGAATCGACGGTACGCGTCATGCCTCTCTCCTCGTATGCAATTCGGCCGGCCGCGCCGGGCGCGCCCGTGCGGTTCAGCGCCGCGCGGCCCGGGAGGGCGCGCGGCAAATGGGCCAGCATAGAGGGTCTTTTCGCCGTGTCCAAGAAAAAGGTTGTAGCAAATCTTTACACTGCGGCGGCGGTGCCGGCGGCCCGGCGCGGCGCAAAACGCGTTTAGCCCGCGTCGCTCAACAGCACGCCTTTCTTGAAGATGAAGCAGCCGTAACCGCGCGTTTCGCCGGTGACGATCACCGCGTACGTCTGCTGCGCGCGTTCGTAGAACGCGAAACGCTCGACGCCGGTCAGCGGCACCGTGCGCCCTTCCGCGCGGTCGATCTCGGCCTGCACTTCACGCTGCACGGGCGGCACCGCGGTTGCGTCGCCGACGACCTCCATTCGCCATGCCGGCGTGTCGACGAACGTGTCGAGCGGCAGCACGGACAGCACCGCGCGCACGACGCGCGCCGAATCGGCGCCGTCGATCCGCAGCGCGCGGCCGACCACCGTGTGCTCCGCGACGGATTCCGCCGGGAAATTCGCGTCGCAGATCGCAATTTCGTCACCGTGGCCCATCGCACGCAGCGTGTGCAGGATGTCGGCGTGCAGCAGCGGGTCGAGATTCTTCAGCATGTCGGCTAGTCTCCGGGATCAGGAACAAACCGCATAACGTTACCCGATCCCGGCGGCCGTTGCGCATGCAATGTTCGCGTCACGACGCCGCGGCCGGCATTTCGTCGATGAAACCCGTGACCGCCGCGAGACGGCCCGAGGCGTCGACGGTGCCGAAGTCCGAACCCTTCACGATCGCCGCGCCGTCGGGCGACTCGAGCGCCCACGAAAACCGCACGTGCTGGCCGAACGCGTCGACGTCGGTCGTGCGGCGGAAACGGTAGGCGGGGAAGCGCGCCTGCACGGCCGCGATCATCGTGTCGATGCCTGCGTGGCCGTCGCCGGCCATCAGCGGATCGCGGTAGGTCGCGTCGCTCGCGTAGGTCGCGTCGATCAGCGCACGGCGGCGCGCGACGTCGGATTCGTTCCATGCGTCGAAGTAGCGGTCGATCAGGTCGGCGTGAACGGACGAAGCGGATTGGGCGGTGTTCATGGCGAGGCTCCTTGTGTCGATGAGAGGACGGGGGCGCGAACGTTTCGGGTCCGCGTGCCGCTATCGTCGCCGGGTGCACGCGGACGGTCGATTACGCGACAGGTAAGGAAATCTCGCGCGCCGCACCCGCGCCGCCGCCACGAAAACGGGCGCCCGAAGGCGCCCGCATCCTCTTGCCGGCCATGGCCGCGCGTTTCAGGTCACCGGCGCCGGATTGAACAGCGTCAGCGCATTCGCGAGCTTCCATTGCTCGGCCCACGTGCGGCGCTTGCCGCTCGCGACGTCGAGCATCAGCCGGAACAGCGCCCAGCCGGTGTCCTCGATCGTCGCCGCGCCGGTCGCGATCTGCCCCGCGTCGAGATCCATCAGGTCGTGCCAGCGGCGCGCGAGATCGCTGCGCGTCGCGACCTTGATCACCGGCACCTGCGCGAGGCCGTACGGCGTGCCGCGGCCGGTCGTGAAGATGTGCAGGTTCATGCCGGCCGCGAGCTGCAGCGTGCCGCAGATGAAGTCGCTCGCGGGCGTCGCCGCATACAGCAGCCCCTTCTGCCGCGCGCGGTCGCCGGGACGCACGACGCCGGCGATCGGCGCGCTGCCCGACTTCACGATCGACCCCATCGCCTTCTCGACGATGTTCGACAGGCCGCCCTTCTTGTTGCCGGGCGTGGTGTTCGCGCTGCGGTCGACGCGGCCGCGCTGCAGGTAGCGGTCGTACCAGTCCATCTCGCGGATGATCTCGCGCGCGACTTCTTCGTTCGCCGCACGGGACGTGAGCTGTGCGACGCCGTCGCGCACTTCGGTCACTTCCGAGAACATGATCGTCGCGCCGGCGCGCACCAGCAGGTCGGCCGCGAAACCCACGGCCGGGTTCGCGGTGAGCCCCGAAAACGCGTCGCTGCCGCCGCACTGCACGCCGACGACGAGATCCGACGCCGGGCACGTCTCGCGACGGCGGCGGTTCAGCCGCTCGAGATGCGCTTCGGCCATCTTCATGATCGAATCGATCATCGAGTTGAAGCCGACGTGCGCGGCGTCCTGCAGGCACACGACGCCGCCGTTGCCGGCCGCGCCGTCGGCGGTCACCGGAATCGCGCCGGGCGGCAGCAGGCGCTCGGGCTGCAGCTTCTCGCAACCGAGGCTCACGGTCATCACCTCGCCGCCGAAGTTCGGGTTCAGGCTGATGTTGCGCAGCGTGCGGATCGGGATGTCGGCGTCGGGGGCGTCGATCGCGACGCCGCAGCCGTACGTGTGCTCGAGCCCAACCACGTCGTCGACGTTCGGGTAGCGCGGCAGCAGCTCGTCCTTGATCCGCTTCACCGCATGCTCGACGACGCCCGACACGCACTGCACGGTCGTCGTGATCGCGAGGATGTTGCGCGTGCCGACCGAGCCGTCGGCGTTGCGGAACCCTTCGAAGGTATAGCCTTCGAGCGGCTCGAGCGGCGGCGCGGCGCGCGTCGCGAGCGGCAGGTCGTCGAGTCCCGGCGGCTCGGGCATGCGCATCGTGCGCTCGTTGACCCAGCTGCCGCGCCGCAGGTCGGTGAGCGCGTAGCCGATCACCACGTTGTAGCGGACGACCGGGTCGCCGGCCGCGAGATCGACGAGCGCGACCTTGTGCCCCTGCGGCACGCCTTCGCACAGCGTCAGCCCGTCGGCGAACGTCGCACCTTCGGGCAGGCCACCGTCGTTGACGACGATCGCGACGTTGTCGTCCGGGTGCACGCGGATGTAGAGAGGGGAAGCGGTCATTGCAATTCCTGAGGGCTATCGGCCATATCGTTAGTCATCATACGACATTCAACCTCAACCGGCGATGCTGCGTAAACCCTTATCCGGAAAGACCCTACCCTTGACCGACCAGCAAACCGCTTGCGCCACCTTTTCCCTCGTTGTACGATGACATACAACGACATCGCCAATTCGGCTCGTATGCCGTTCCCGACGAACCCAGCACTCGCGCTAGACGGACGACCCCAACCATGACTTCACCGCAAGAACTCAAACAGATCATCTCCCACGGCCTGCTGTCGTTTCCGCTGACGGATTTCGACGCCGACGGCAGCTTCCGCCCGTCCACCTATGCGGAGCGCCTGGAATGGCTGGCGCCGTACGGCGCCAGCGCGCTGTTCGCGGCCGGCGGCACCGGCGAATTCTTCTCGCTCACGCAGCGCGAGTATTCGGACGTGATCCGCGTCGCGACGGAAACCTGCAAGGGCAAGGTGCCGATCCTGGCCGGCGCGGGCGGCGCCACGCGCGTCGCGATCGAATATGCGCAGGAGGCCGAGCGCCTCGGCGCGAGCGGCGTGCTGCTGATGCCGCACTACCTGACCGAAGCGAGCCAGGAAGGGATCGCCGACCACGTCGAGCAGGTGTGCCGCGCGCTGAAGATCGGCGTCGTGGTGTACAACCGCGCCAATTCGAAGCTGAACGCCGACATGCTCGAGCGCCTCGCCGACCGCTGCCCGAACCTGATCGGCTTCAAGGACGGCGTCGGCGAAATCGAGAGCATGGTCACGATCCGCCGCCGCCTCGGCGACCGGTTCGCGTACCTCGGCGGCCTGCCGACGGCGGAAGTCTATGCCGCCGCGTACAAGGCGCTCGGCGTGCCGGTGTACTCGTCGGCCGTGTTCAACTTCATCCCGAAGACGGCGATGGCATTCTACGAAGCGATCGCGAAGGACGACCACGCGACGGTCGGCCGCCTGATCGACGAGTTCTTCCTGCCGTACCTGAAGATCCGCAACCGCCGCGCGGGCTATGCGGTCAGCATCGTCAAGGCGGGCGCGAAGCTCGTCGGCCACGACGCGGGCCCGGTGCGTGCGCCGCTCGTCGACCTGACCGACGAAGAAGCGGCCGAACTCGACGTGCTGATCAAGAAGATGGGCCCGCAGTAAGCGGGCGTGGCCGGCGGCGCGTGCCGGCCGCGATCGCTTGTTCGTTGCTTTTTTCGGTCATGACGCATGCATCCGCTGCGATGCATGCCGTCATCGTCACATCTGCGCGATGATCCCGACGATCCGGTAGCGCACGTTCCCCAGCTTCACCCGCGTCGCCTCGATCTGGCCCTGCGCACCGGTGCGGGCGCGCGCATTCGATTCGCCGTCGAGGATCTGCCCGAGCACGTCGCGGTCGACGACCGCATCGAAGAACCGGCCGACCGTGATCGTCGCCGACTGCTTCGCGGTCGCGAGCTGGCTGTTCGCCTGCATCAGCGCTTCGGTGCGCAGGTTCGGGTCGCGTTCGTCGATGCTGCGCCGGTACTGGAGCGCGAACACCAGCGCTTCCATGTCCTGCCGGAAGCGGCGCACGGCCTGCCCGAACACGAGCGAATGCGCATCGGCGCCCGTGACGAGGCGCCCCTGGTTGATCGTCACGTCGAATTCGCTGCCGCCGAGGTCGTGCTGGAATTCCTGCAGCGCGTTCGCGAGCACGCGCCCTTCGCTGTATTGGCCGATCTGGGTGCGCACGGATTTCGCGACGTCGCCGATCGCTTTCCACAATCCGGCCGCGAACAGGTGATCGCCACGCTTGTTGATGTTCATTGGAAGGTTCCCTCGTTGTCTTTTGTCGGTCTCTCAGGCTCGCCTGCGGGCCGGGCGGCCCGAGGCATCGCTACTGTAGGAGAAAATCGGGAGACAGGAAAGCCGACCTCGCCTCGGCAGAGCATCAACATAAGCACCGTTTGATGCCATAATTGATGCATCGAATTTCTCGGGAGCCGCACATGCGCACCACCTTGTCCCTCGACGACGCGCTGCTCGCCAAAGCGCAGCAATTGACGGGCGTCACCGAAAAATCGGCGCTCGTGAGAGAAGCGCTGCGCGCATTGATCGCCCGCGAAAGCGCGCGGCGACTTGCTCGCCTCGGCGGTACCGAGCCCGACCTTGAATCGGTTCCGCGCCGCCCGTCGGAGCCCGCATGATTCTTGTCGACACGTCAGTCTGGATCGACCACTTGCGGGCCGGCGACGCAGCGCTCACAACATTGCTGGAAGCTGAGCGAGTGTTGATCCATCCGTTCATCGTCGGTGAACTCGCGCTCGGCAGCATGCGCAATCGCCAGACCGTACTGGATGCGCTGCGCGACCTTCCCGCCGCAACCCCAGCGACCGACGACGAAGTCCAACGCATGATCGACGTTGTACCGCTTCACGGGCTCGGCATCGGTTACGTCGATGCACACCTGCTCGCCTCGGCCAGGCTGACCGACGGCACCAAGCTATGGACGCGCGACCGGCGCCTGCTGGCTGCAGCGGAGCGCTTGCAACTCGTCGCCCACCCTGCTCATTGACCGGGCACAACCAGCACAGAGGCCCGCGCTGAAGAAAACAAGGCGGCGGAGCCAGCAGGCACCGCCGCCTTGTTTCAACGTGCCGGAACGCGTCCCTCGCAGGACGCTGCCTTCAACGACTACGCACCTTATTCCGCCTTCCCGTCCCGCAGACGCGGAATCGCCAGCGGATTGCCTTCCTGCAACGCTTCCGGCAGCAGGTCGTCCGGGAAGTCCTGATAGCAAACGGGCCGCAGGAAACGCTCGATCGCCGTCGCGCCGACCGACGTGACGGTCGGGTTCGACGTCGCGGGGAACGGCCCGCCGTGCACCATCGCATCGCACACCTCGACGCCGGTCGGGTAACCGTTGACGAGCAAGCGCCCGGCCTTGCGTTCGAGGATCGGCAGCAGCCGGCGCGCGAGCGGCTTGTCGTCTGCATCCATCTGCAGCGTGGCCGTCAGTTGGCCTTCGAGCGCGTCGAGCACGCGCGCGACTTCGTCGAGATCGCGGCAACGCACGATCAGCGACGCCGGCCCGAACACCTCGTGACTGAATGCCGGCTCAGCCAGGAACGCCTGCGCGCCGACTTCGTACAGCGCGCCGCCGGCCTGGCAGTCGGTCTGCGCCGCCTCGCCCGCGCCGATTTCGCGCACGCCCGGCAGTTCGGCCAGCTTGCCGCGGCCGTTGCGGTACGCATCGGCAATGCCGGGCGTGAGCATCACGCCGGCCGGCTTCTTCGCGAGCGCCTGTGCGGCGACGGTTTCGAAGCGATCGAGATCGGGGCCGTCGATCGCGAGCACGAGGCCCGGGTTCGTGCAGAACTGGCCGACGCCGAGCGTCAGCGAATCGACGAAGCCCGTCGCGATCGCGTCGCCGCGCGCGGCAAGCGCGGCCGGGAACAGCACGACGGGGTTGATGCTGCTCATTTCCGCGTAGACGGGAATCGGCTGCGGGCGCGCGTTCGCGATCTGCACGAGCGCCATGCCGCCCTGGCGCGAACCGGTGAAGCCGACGGCCTGGACCGCCGGATGGCCGACCAGCGGCGCGCCGATCACGCGGCCAGGGCCGACCAGCAGCGAGAACACGCCGGCCGGCATGCCGGTTTTCGCGACGGCGGCGCGGATCGCGCGGCCGACCAGCTCGGACGTGCCGAGGTGCGCTTCGTGCGCCTTCACGATCACCGGGCAGCCGGCCGCGAGTGCCGACGCCGTATCGCCGCCGGCCACCGAGAACGCGAGCGGGAAGTTGCTCGCGCCGAACACGACGACGGGCCCGAGCGCGACTTTCTGCAAACGCAGGTCCGAACGCGGCAGCGGCGTGCGCGCGGGCTGCGCGGGATCGATCGACGCGGCGAGGAAGCGCCCGTCGCGCACGACGCGCGCGAACAGCCGGAGCTGGCCAACGGTGCGGCCGCGCTCGCCCTGCAGCCGTGCGGCGGGCAGGCCCGTTTCAGCGTGCGCGCGCTCGATCAGCGCGTCGCCGAGCGCGACGATTTCATCGGCGATCGCTTCGAGAAACGCCGCGCGGGCCGCGAGCGGCTGCGTGCGGTACGCATCGAACGCGTCGCGTGCGAGTTCGCACGCGCGGTCGACGTCGGCCTGCGTCGCGATGCCGAACGCCGGCGCGTCGATCGGCGCGCCCTTCGTCGGGTCGAACGCGTGCAAGGTGCCGGCCGAGCCGGCCACCGCGTCGGCGCCGATCAGCATCTCTCCTGTCAGTTGCATGGGGTTGCTCCGTGGTTCGGGAATGGATTGCTCATTGTAACCCAACAGATACGATGTCTGCCGACTTCGTCGTATCACTGTCGCCGCCTGCGAAGGCGCCGACGATACATCCGAAAGCGTTGCCTGGCCAGAGAATCGCGACCTTCCCACACTGTGACGACGGCTTTCAAAGGGAAAACCCGAGGTTTCTGAATGCGACCATCCTCAATAAACTCTAGGCCATGTCATACGACGACATACATTTAAAGTGAACAATCAGACTTCCCCTCGCGATCTTCCGCTCGATCTCGCGCGTACCGCGCGCCGGACCGCCGTGCGCTACTGGATCCTGGCGATGCTGTTCGTCGTCACGACGCTCAACTATGCGGACCGCGCGACGCTGTCGATCACCGGCACGCCGATCCGCAAGGCGTTCGGCATCGACCCGGTGACGATGGGCTACATCTTCTCGGCGTTCAGCTGGGCGTACGTGCTCGCGCAGCTGCCGAGCGGCTGGCTGCTCGACCGCTTCGGCGCGCGGCGCGTGTATGCGGCGAGCATCTTCCTGTGGTCCGCGTTCACGCTGCTGCAGAGCGCGATCGGCCTCGGCGGCAGCGCCGCGTTCGCGGTCGCCGCGCTGTTCGCGATGCGCTTCGCGGTCGGCATCGCCGAGGCGCCCGCGTTCCCCGCCAATGCGAAAGTCGTCGCGAGCTGGTTCCCGACCGCCGAGCGCGGCACCGCGTCGGCGATCTTCAACGCCGCGCAGTACTTCGCGGCCGTCGTGTTCTCGCCGCTGATGGCATGGCTCACGCATGCGTACGGCTGGCACCAGGTGTACCTGTGGCTCGGCCTGGCCGGCATCGCGCTCGCGTTCCTGTGGCTGCGCGTCATGAAGGACCCGGCCGACCATCCGGCCGTGAACCGCGCGGAACTCGACCATATCGAACAGGGCGGCGGCCTCGTGCGGTCGACGGGCCGACCGACCGCGTCACGCGGCACCGGCGGCGCGCGTGCGGAAGGCAGCCGCGTGGCCGGCTGGTACTACGTGCGCCAGCTGCTGTCGAACCGGATGCTGATTGGCGTGTACCTCGGCCAGTACTGCGTGAACGTGCTCACGTACTTCTTCCTCACGTGGTTTCCGATCTACCTCGTGCAGGCGCGCGGGATGTCGCTGCTGAAGGCCGGTTTCATGACGTCGCTGCCCGCGATCTGCGGATTCCTCGGCGGCGTGCTCGGCGGGATGCTGTCGGACGCGCTGATCCGTCGCGGCGTGTCGCTGACGCTCGCACGCAAGATTCCGATCGTCGGCGGGATGGCGCTGTCGATGGCGATCATCGGCTGCAACTACGTCGACAGCGAAGCGCTGGTGATCGTGCTGATGGCCGTGTCGTTCTTCGGCAAGGGGATCGGCTCGCTCGGCTGGGCGGTCGTCGCGGACACCGCGCCGAAGGAAGCGATCGGCCTGTCGGGCAGCCTGTTCAACATGTTCGGCAACACGGCCGGCATCGTCGCGCCGATCGCGATCGGCTACCTCGTCGGCGCGAGCGGCTCGTTCAACGGCGCGCTCGTGTTCGTCGGGCTGAACGCGCTCGTTACCGTGTTCAGCTATCTCGTGATCGTGAAGGACATCAAGCGCGTCGAATTGCGTCATCGCGACGCTTGAAGTTCACGCTAAAAAAACGGCGGCCGCGTAAAAGCGGCCGCCGTTTTTGCATCAGGTCGACATCAGGTCGACGCATGCGCGACGCGCAGCATGTCGTGCACGCCGGACGTCATCAGCGCAAGAAACGCGAGCAGGCCGACGTAGCAGAGCGCGTACGTCGTCTTCGTCTCGATCGACGTCGCGTAATACACGCGGTTCTCCGGCGCGTCGGGATCGTAGCGCCACGCGCGCTTCAACTGCGGCAGCGCGAGGATCGCCATCACGATCAGCAGCGGGCTCGGGCGATACACGAACAGTGCGATCAGCACGGGCACGCCCGCGAACCAGATACGCGGCGACAGCACTGCGGTGATCCGCCCGCCGTCGAACGGCGACAGCGGAATCATGTTGAACAGATTGAGGAAGAAGCCCGTGTACGACAGCGCGAGCAGCAGGTTACTGTCGTAGTGGCGTGCAGCCGCGTAGCAGGCCAGCGCGCCGAGCGTGCCGACGAACGGTCCGGCCAGCCCGACGTACGCTTCCGTTTCCGCGTCGTGCGGCATCTCCTTCAGCTGGATCCATGCGCCGACGAACGGGATGAAGGTCGGCAGCCCGACGTCGAGCCCGCGCCGCTGCGCGGCGAGGTAGTGGCCGGCCTCGTGCACCAGCAGCAGCGCAACGAAGCCGGCCGCGAAGCGCCAGCCGTAGAACAGCGCGTAGACCGCGATCGACGCGAGCATGGTGCCCGCCGACACGAGCACCTTGCCGAGCTTCAGGCCGCCGAAGATCAGCAGCAACAGCTTCGTCATTCCTTGCGCTCCGTGGCAGCCGCGTCGGATGCGTCGGCGACGGCCGGCACCGCGGCCGCCTTCGGCTTGCGCCCGAAGAAGCGCTTCAGCGCCGCGCCGCCGGCCAAGAGCGCGACCGCGCCGATCTTGAAGAACTTCACCGCGAACGCACCGATCAGCGCGAGCAGGCCTAGCTTCTTCGCGCCGACGCCGACGATCAGTGCCGCGAGGCCGTACTCGGCGACGTGGTCGGTCGACTTGTTGAAATCGGCGTAGCGCTTGCCGTCGTTGAAGCTGATGTTCGACAGCAGGTCGTCGGCCGATGCCTTGTATTTCGGCAGGTCGGCGAGCGTCGACGCCATCGTCAAAGACAGGTAGCCGTCGCGGCCCAGCACGAGCGTCCGGTAGTTCACGCCATCGTTCCCGGCGTTCGGCGCCGCGCCCTTGTCGCGGATGATCGCGGACCACACGAGCCGGTGCGTGGCCGCGTCGTACGCGGGCGCCTTCGCCCAGCCGACCACCTCGGTTTCCGGCAGGCCGCGCTCCTTGCGCCCGGGGTTGTCTTCCTCGGTGCCGGACTGCAGGCTCTTCAGCAGCTCGTCGGGCTTCCAGTCCTTCGCGTCGTCGTCGCGGATATAGCCGCTCGGCTCGAACGACACGACGGAAATCCAGTCGGCGTCCGGGTCGTCGGGCAGCACGAGGCCGACCAGCTTCGATTCGTCGATCGAGTTGCCCATCGAGCGCAGGTAGCGGCCGGCTTCGGCGGCCGGCACGAACGACTCGCCGGCCTTCAGCTTCAGCACGGCTTCGTGTTTCACGTCGATGTCGGTCGGCCCCTTCACGACCGCTTCGTTGGCGGCCGCGGCGGCGGCCCTCATTTCCACCTGCGCAGCTTCGGTCTGCGCGTGGCCGCTGGTCGCGGCGAGTGCGAGCGTCGCCACGCAGGCGAGCCGGACGGCAAGTTTTTTCATTGTTGGATTCCCCTGGAATGCCTTGTTGTGAATGTGCGCGGCAACCGGCCCATGCGTTGTCGTCGCGGGTCCGGCACCGCCTCTCAGGTGGCACGGGGGCTATGGTAACGCAGCGGCCAAACGCCACCGGGGCGGCGCGCGGCGCTTACCTCGCAGGTAATGCCCAAGCAGCGCGGGATTGCCTATCATCTGCACAATGAACTCGACCGCCGCCCTCCATTCGCCCTCCCCGTCCGCCGGCCGCGCGTCCGGCATCGGCCCGCTGCTGCGCACGTGGCGGCAACGCCGGCGCCTGAGCCAGATGGCGCTCGCGCTCGACGCGGAAGTGTCCGCGCGCCACCTCAGCTTCGTCGAATCGGGCCGCGCGCAGCCGAGCCGCGAGATGGTGCTGCATCTCGCCGAACGCCTCGACGTGCCGCTGCGCGAGCGCAATGCGCTGCTCGTCGCGGCCGGCTTCGCGCCGCTGTTTCGCGAACGGCCGTTTTCGGACCCGCAACTGGATGCCGCGCGACATGCGGTCGAAGCCGTGCTGCGCGGCCACGAGCCGTACCCGGCGCTCGCGGTGGACCGCCACTGGACGCTGCTCGCCGCGAACCGGATGCTCGGTGCGCTGGTCGCGCAGGCCGATCCCGCGCTGCTGCAGCCGCCCGTCAACGTGCTGCGGCTCAGCCTGCATCCCGACGGCCTCGCGTCGCAGATCGTCAACTGGCACGAATGGCGTGCGCACATCCTGCATCGGCTGCAGCGGCAGATCGATGCGAGCGGCGACCGCACGCTGCATGCGCTGCGCGACGAACTCGCCGCCTATCCGGCGCCGGCCGGCCAGCCCGACGACGCGCCGGCGCGCGCCGACTTCGCGGATATCGCGGTGCCGCTGCGGCTACGCACGGCGACCGGCGAGCTGACGTTCTTCAGTACGACGACGGTGTTCGGCACGCCGGTCGACGTGACGCTGTCGGAACTCGCGATCGAGGCGTTCTTTCCGGCGAATCCGGAGACGGTGGAGGCGATGCGGGCGCTGGCGGACGCGTTGCCGGTGGAATGAAGCCGGCAGGCGCGCCGGCGCCGCGGCCGCGATCAGCGGCGTTCGAGCGCCAGCTTCACGCCGAGTCCCAGCAGGACCACGCCGCTGACGCGATGCATGCGCGTCAGGATGCGCGGGTTGCGGCGGATCGACGCCGACAGCAGGCCGGCGAACAACGCGACCGGCCCCTTGACGAGAAACGTCAGTCCGGCAAACGTCGCACCCAGCACGAACAGCGACAGCATCGGATGCGCGGCGCCCGCCGGCACGAATTGCGGCAGGAACGCCAGATAGAAAAGCGCGACCTTCGGATTCGACACGTTCGACAGCGCGCCTTGCGCGAACGTGCGAAGCCGCGATACCTGCGCGCCGCTGCTGCTCGCGAGCGTCAGTTCGCCCGACGAACGCAACAGCGTGATGCCGAGGTACAGCAGGTAAAGCGCGCCGATCACCTTCAGCGCCGTGAACAGCCATTCGGATGCCTGAAGAAGCGCGCCCAGGCCGAGCGTCGCGAGCGTCGTATGCACGAGCAGCCCGACGCTGACGCCCGCGGCAGTCACGAGGCCCGCGCGCGTGCCGCCGGACAGCGTGCGCGACATCACGAGGACCATGTCCTGGCCGGGCGTCAGAATGATCAGAAGGGATGTGGCCATGAACGGCAACCAGGCGACGTGCGGCATCGGGAAACTCCTGAAAGCGGCGCCAGAGCGGGCGGGGATCGCGCGCTCGGGAGGCCGGGCAGTCGTCAGATTATCGGCAACTTCCGGTGGAGATTGGATGCAAACACGGCTACTTTCGGGCGACGATTTGGCGTTATTCTCCAATCTTGACACTATCGGTAGCTAAAAATGCCAATCAAACTGGATGCGATCGATCGACGCATTCTGCGTGCGTTGCAGCAGAATTCGAATCAGACGAACGCGGACATCGCGCAACAGGTCGGCCTGTCGCCCACGCCGTGCCTGCGCCGCGTTCACCTGCTCGAGGAACAGGGCGTGATCGACGGCTACGTCGCTTTGCTGAACCCGGCAGCCGTCGAACTGCGCTTTATGGCATTCGTGCGCGTCACGCTGGAGCGTCAGGACAAGACGACGGTCGAACGCTTCGCGCGCGAGATGGAACAGGCGCCCGAAGTGCTCGAGTGCCACCTGATGGCCGGCAGCTACGACTATCTGCTGCGCGTGATCGCGAAAGATCTCGACGACTATCAACGCTTCCAGATGGAGACGCTCACGCAGATCGAAGGCGTCCGCAACGTCGAGACCGAGATTCCGCTGAAGCGCATCAAGCAGACGGTTCGCCTGCCGATCTAGGCCTCCAGAAACGTCACGGGCTGCCCCGCCGGTTGCCCGCTCAACTCCCCATCGCGCACGACGACCTGCCCGCGCACGACCGTATGCACGGGCCAGCCCGTGACCGCGCATCCGTCGTAAGGTGTCCAGCCGCTCACGCTGGCGATCCATTCGTCGCGGATGATCCGCCGCGCGCGCAGGTCGACGATGCTGAAATCGGCGTCGTAGCCCGCCGCAATGCGCCCCTTCCCTTCGATGCCGAAAATGCGCGCCGGCCCGGCGCTGGTCAGGTCGACCAGCCGCTCCAGGCTCAGGCGGCCCACATGCACGTGGTCGAGCATCAGCGGCAGCAGCGTCTGCACGCCGGTCATCCCGCTCGGCGATTGCGGATAGGGGCGGCGCTTTTCGTCGCGCGTATGCGGCGCATGATCGCTGCCGATCACGTCGACCACACCCTCGCGGACGGCCTGCCACAACGCATCCCGATGATGCCGGTCGCGCACGGGCGGATTCATCTGCGCGAACGTGCCGAGCCGCTCGTAGCAATCAGGCGCATGCAGGCTCAGGTGATGCGGCGTGACCTCGACCGTCACGCGCCGCCGATGCTGCGCAAGAAACGCCATTTCGTCCGCCGTGGACACATGCAGCACGTGCAGCCGGCGCCGCGTCTCGGCAGCCAGCCCGACGATGCGCCGCGTCGCGATCAGCGCGCTTTCCTCGTCGCGCCAGCGCGGATGGTCGTGCACGTCGCCGCTCGCTTCCACGATCGCCTTGCGTTCGCGCAGCCGCGCCTCGTCCTCCGCATGCACGGCCATGCGCCGCCGCCCGTTGCGCAGGATCCGCCGCAACACGGTTTCGTCGTCGGCCAGCAGATCGCCGAACGAACTCCCCATGAACACCTTCACGCCCGCGCAGCCAGGCAGGCGCTCGAGCGCCGGCAGCCGTTCGGCGTTCACGGCGGAGCCGCCGATGTAGAACGCGTGGTCGCACCACGCACGGCCGTGCGCGAGATCCAGCTTCGCCTGCAGATCCTGCCCGCTCAGCGTCAACGGATGCGTATTGGGCATCTCGAAGATCGTCGTGACGCCGCCGAGCACCGCGCCGCGCGTGCCGGCCTCGATCGTTTCCTTGTGCGTCAGCCCCGGCTCGCGGAAATGCACCTGGCTGTCGACCACGCCCGGCAGCACATGCAATCCGCCGGCATCGAGCACGACGTCGGCGCTCCAGGTGCCGTGCAACGCGCCTAGCGCGACCACGCGGCCCTCCGCGCACGCGACGTCGATCCGTTCGGCGCCGTTGGGCGTCATCACCGTGCCGCCCTGCACGAGCAGGTCGACGTGGCGGCGCTTCGGCACGTCGGTGGCTTCACGTCGCAGCCGCTCGCCCATGACTCAAAACTCGTTCTGGATATGCTTGTAGCCGAGCACCAGCGCATTGTTCGTGCGCGCGACGTCCTCGGAGAAATCGCTCGCGTCGGCCGTGACCTGCGGCAACGCGGCGAGGTCGGTTTCCGGCCCGATGCGCTCGGTCGAACGCACGTAGAAGCCCGGCGGCAAGTGACAGCCGTCGACGACCGCGTTGTACCGCACCACGCAACCGTCGTCGATCGTGCAGTTGAACAGCACGCTGTTGAACCCGACGAACACGCCGTCGCCGACCTTGCACGGCCCGTGGACGATCGCGCGATGCGCGATCGACGTATGCCGGCCGATCGTCACGCTCGCGCCCGACTTCGAATGGATCACCACGCCGTCCTGGATGTTCGAATGCGCGCCGATCACGATCGGTGCGATCTGGCCGTCGGCATCCGTTTCGTCGGCGCGGATCACCGCGTACGGGCCGATGAACACGTTCTCCTCGACGATCACGAGCCCGCACAGGATGGCGGTCGGGTCGACGAACGCGTTCGGATGAATCCGCGGCAAGTCGCCGCGCGGGTTCTTTCGGATCATGAGGATTCCTGCTTGGCAAGGAGATGGCCGCGCTTGAGCCGCTCGAACAGGCCCGGATCGCGCCACTGCGCGGCGATGGCCGGTGCGAACACGATCGCATCGAGGTCGATGCGGCCCATGCGCGGATTGAAGGCATCGCCGCGAAAGCACTGCGCGTAGCCGGTCTCGGTCTCGTGCACGATGACCGAATGCAGCCGCACGTCGGCTTCGCCGTTCGACATGCGGGCGCACGACAGCGCCGCGTCGACGAGACGGAAGAACACGCGCGAGAACTGTTCGGCGCTCGGCGATACGGGCAGCAGCACCCAGCGCTCGGAATGGCGGCGCATGCTCTCGACGTAGCGCGGATCGTCGTCCGACCACAGCGTCACCGCATGGTCGAACGCGTCGATCAGGTCGCGCACGTCGCCCTTGAGCAACCCGAAGTCGTAGATCATCTGCCCGCGATCCAGCGCATGCGCTTCGAGCAGCAGCTCGACGCGGTACGAATGGCCGTGGATCGAATGCGAGCAGCGCCGCGTGCTGCAACCCCGCACGACGTGCGCATTCTCGAACCGGAACAGCTTTCGGATCAGCATGCGTCGGCACCTTCCGGAACCGGCGCGGCCCAGGCCACCGCATCGTGCGGGTGCAGGCTCTCCAGATGGCGCACGTGAATGCGCGGGCTCGCGTGATGACGTTCCAGCGCGGCCTGCACGCGCCGCGCCGCATCCTCGACGAACATCAGGTTTTCGCCGTTCAGCACCGCGAACGCCTGTTCGTCCGCGCGCTTGACGGCCGTCTGTACCGGCGTGCCGAGCGCGTGCTCGACGCGATCGATCAGGTCGATCAGCCCCAGCGCCGCGCCATCGGCGGGCAGCGCCACGCTGACGACGGCTTCGCTGCGCTGGCTGTGCGGCGTGGCCGCCGTCGCATGCTGCTTCAACCACGCGGCAACCGCCGCCGCCTCCACGCGATCCGCGCGGCCGAACGCCGTCAGGAATGCCTGTTCGACCCAATGCCGCGACAACGCGGCCGAGCACGGACACGTCGACGAATAGGCAACCGTCACCTGCGCGCGCAGCTCGAACGCTTCGCCCGCCAGCGTCGCATCGACCTGAACCGGATAGGCCTTCCACCCGGCCAGCCCCTCGGTCACGAGCGCCGTGCGACGGGCCAGTAGGTCGAAACGCAGCCGCACGCGCGCGCTGCGCGTGTCGCAGTCGCGGTGGCTGTCGACCATCGCTCGCAGCACACGCCGCAGGCCTGCCGGCGACAGCGCTTCGCCATCCGCGAGCCGGTCGAGCAGCCCGTACAGCCGCGACATGTGGATGCCTTTCACATGCGGCGCAGGCAGATCGACCTGCACGTCGGCACGCGCGTGCACGTCGCGCCGGCAGCCGGGTTCGGCCACCCTCACGGGCAGGTCGATGCCCTGCATGCCGACCCATTCGAGCGGGCGGCGGCCCGGCGCGACATCGGTCAGGGAAACATCGGGAAGGGCTGCATTCATGCTCGGCATCCGGTGGAGCGCCTTCTCCATCCGGATCGATGCAGGAAGCGCGCGTTCAGGTCAGGACCAGTCGCTAAACGGGTTGTCCCACGTGGTCCAGTGTTCGGGGCCGGTGGCCATCTCGGCGTCGGTCAGCAGGCACGCGTCGAAGCGCGCGCGCAGCGCGGGCTCGTCCATGTCCATGCCGATCAGCACGAGTTCCTGGCGTGCGTCGCCGACGTGCTCGTCCCAGCGCGCGCGGATCTGCGCGACGGCTTCGGCGTCCTGCGGCCAGCGCTCGGGCGGCACGGCCGCCCACCAGTGGCCGGCCGGCCCGTGCCGCGCGACCGCGCCGGCCTGCGACCACGACCCGGCGACGGTCGGATGCGTGGCCAGCCAGAAGAACCCCTTCGAGCGGACGACGCCCGGCCATTCGCTTTCGACGAGCGCGAAGAAGCGCTGAGGATGGAACGGCCGCCGCGCGCGGTAGACGAAGCTGCGGATCCCGTATTCGTCGGTCTCCGGCGTATGCGTGCCGCGCATCTCCTGCAGCCAGCCCGGCGCGCGCGACGCCGCGTCGAAATCGAACAGCCCGGTGTCGAGCACGCGCTCGAGCGGCACCTTGCCGAACTCGGCGATCTCGATCCGCGCACGCGGGTTCAGCCCGCGCAGCAGCGCGACCAGCCGCTCGCGCGCGCCGGCGTCGATCAGGTCGATCTTGTTGATCACGATCACGTCGCAGAACTCGATCTGGTCGATCAGCAGATCGACGACCGTGCGTGCATCCTCGTCGCCCATCGATTCGCCGCGCGACTGCAGGCTGTCGCGCGACGCGTAGTCGCGCAGGAAATTGAATGCGTCGACCACCGTCACCATCGTGTCGAGCCGCGCGACTTCGCCGAGGCTGCGGCCGTCCTCGCCTTCGAACGTGAACGTCTCGGCCACCGGCAGCGGCTCCGAAATGCCGGTCGATTCGATCACGAGCTGGTCGAAGCGCCCTTCGCGCGCGAGCCGGTCGACCTCGATCAGCAAATCCTCGCGCAGCGTGCAGCAGATGCAGCCGTTGCTCATCTCGACCAGTTTCTCGTCGGTGCGCGACAAGCCCGCGCCGCCGTCGCGCACGAGCGCCGCATCGATGTTGACCTCGGACATGTCGTTGACGATGACCGCGACGCGCCGGCCCTCGCGATTGTTGAGGATGTGGTTGAGCAGCGTCGTCTTGCCCGCGCCGAGGAAGCCGGACAGGACGGTCACGGGAAGCCGCGTGGGCGGTTGGAGTGCGGTACGCATCGGGCGATTCCGGAAGAGGACGTCGAAGTGGGAATGATATATTGTATCGCAACGATATAACATATCATTTCAGGCGTCCAGCAGGTCGTATGCAGCGAGCGCGATTCACGATGCCTCCAGCGCTCCGGTTCGACGCGAGCCGAAGGCGGCGGCGGCACCGCCCATGTCATGCCGAATGAAAGGTGTGCTTGATAAGCTCGTCGGCGAGACCGATGGCTGCCCACACCCAACCATGAAAAAGAACGACCTTGCCGTGTTGTCACTCTGCGCGATGCTGCCCGGCATCGCGCTCGCGCAATCGATCGCGGCCCCGGCGCTGAAGCCGGGCGATACCTGGACCTACATCAATACCGTCGAAATCGGCCCGAACGGCTGGCGCCAGACGCGCGACCAGATTTCCGTGCAGCGCACCACGTCCGACCACATCTATGTCGAAACGCAGCAAAGCGGCACGACGCAGGCGCCGCGCGAAATGATCGTCGACTCGGACTGGAGCCGTTCGCGCAGCGTCAACGGCACCGAAACCGTCGTGAACCGCCCGCTGGCGTTTCCGCTGACGGCCGGCAAGACCTGGGAGATCAGGTATAGCGAAGCGCACCCGAATCCGCAGCATGCGTCGGAAGCGTACGACACGCATTACAAGGTCGTCGGCTCCGACACCGTCACGGTGACGGGCGGCAAGTTCGACGCGATCAAGATCGAGGCCGAAGGCACGTGGAAGGCGCAATCCGCGCCGGGGCAGTCGATCACGTCCGGCGTGTCCCGCAACGCGGGCGGTTCGACGATCGTGATGCAAAGCCGCAACAACGGGACGGCGGAACAGACCGGCAAGACCTACAAGGCGTTCTGGTACGTGCCGGCCGTGGGCCGCTGGGTCAAGTCGGTCGAGGAGTACTACGACGCGAACGGCTTACGGACGGCGCGCTATTCGGACGAACTGGCGTCGTACAAGCGCGCCGGAACGGACATTGTCATGCCGCTGGCCAGCAGGCCCGCGCCCGCCGCCGGCGCACCGGAAGGCCCGCCTCCCGGCGATCAATGACGGCGACGGAGCACGCGCTCACTTACGTATAGAGCGACGCCGGCGGCAGTTCACCGGTCAGCGCGAACCGGCCGACATCGCGCAGCCGATAGTCGAGCGGATCGTGCAGCGTATGGGTGCGCGCATTCCGCCAGAAGCGGTCGAGGCCGAGCGATGCGGCCGTCGCGCGCGCGCCGCACGCATCGAACAGCGCTTCGCCGTTGTCGAGCGCCGCGCGCTGCGCGACGATCTTCGCTTCCGATACCGCCAGCGCGACTTCCGCGCGTTCGTCGGCCGTCAGCGCATCCTGCCGCGCCCACGCGCGCTGCAATGCATCGGCCGCGCGATCGGCCAGTGCCGCCGCGGCAACCGCACGCACGCGCATGTCGCCGAAGCGCTGCAGCGTGTACGGATCGTCCTCGGCCCGCTCGACGTCCGAGTGGATCCACGGGCGGCCATGCTGCCGCACGTAATCGCGCGCCTCGGCCAGCGCGCCTTCCGCCAGCCCGACGAACAGGTTCGTCAGCACGAGCTGCGACACGAGCGTGCGCAGCGTCGCGCGCGGCGTCGGCGGCGACTCGGAACGGTGCAGCACTTCGTCCGCCGCGAGTATCACGCCGTCGAAGCGCACGCTGCCGCTGTCGGTCTGGCGCTGGCCGACCGGATCCCAGTCGTCGTTGACCGTGATCCCCGCGCGATCGGTCGGCACGACGCCGAAGACGGTGCGGCCGATTGCCGGATCGTGCGCGGACACCGTCATCCGCTGCGACCCGCGCGTGCCCGAACAGAAGCCTTTCACGCCGTCGAGCCGATAGCCGCCGTCGGGCGTGGCCGTCGCCACGAGCCGCGTATCGAGCGGATTGACCGCATTGCCCCACCACCAGCGCTCGTCGACCGTGCCGCGCAGATAGCGTTCACGCTGCGCGGCGCTGCCCCATACGTCGACGCTCACGACCTGCAGGCACTGGAACCCGACGAGATGCGCGAGCGCGCTGTCGACGCGCGCGACCTGCCGGATCGCGTCGTAGATCGCGGGCCACGCGGCTTCCTGTCCGCCGAACGCGCGCGGCACCGCGAGCGTCAGCAGGCCCGCGTCGGCGAGCCACTGCTTCTCCTGTGCCGCGTGGCCGCCCGCGCGGTCGCGCTCGGCGGCGGTCACGCGCAGCGCGTCGATCGCGCGCGCCAGCGCCTCGCGGTCGACGGCCGGTGCATCGGTATCCGGCGCCAGCGTCGCCGGGCCGCGTGGATCGTTCATGCAATGGCTTCCTGTTCAACGGTTGTGCCCGACAGCGGCACCAGCGCGCCGAGCGGACGGCCGGTCAGCCGCGACAGGATCTCGTGCCGCCAGTCGTCGTAGATCGCACGATATTCGGCGATATCCGCGCCGAACACCAGCGCGGTATGCGCGTACTCGTCGTGCAGATAGCCGTCGAGCCGCGCCTGCATTTCCTCGTCGGCCGCGATCACGCGATCGATCAGCGCGTCGCGCTCGGCGGCCGGCAGCGCCTGCAGCGTGTCGAACCACCACTGGACGATCTGCACGCGATGCCACTCCTCGTCCGGCCGGATCCGGTTCTCGCCGTGCTCGCGCATCGCGCCGTCGCCGATGCGGCCGGTCTTGCGCTGGATCCACAGCTTCGCGAGGATGTGCAGCTCGTAATGCCATTCGAACGCGAGAAAGCCCGCAACGTCGCGTACCGCGATGTCGCCGATGCGCGCCCAGTGCGCGGCGACGAGCCGGTCGACTTCCGGCAGCGGATCGCGCCCCGTCAGTTCGGTCACGCGTTCGCGGCCGATCACCGCGTGCGCGCCGTCGTCGCCGAGCTGGCGAGACAGGATCAGCTGGAAATGCGGATCGTCGCGGAACAGCGTGTCGATCGCCTTCGCGACGACCTGCACGATGAACAGGTCGTGCGACGCCATCTTCGTGTAGTAGTCGGCGACGGCGGCCAGTTCGTCGTCATTGCGCGGCTCGCGTGGCGGCGTCGCCGCCTTGTCGGGGAAGTCCGGACGATGGCGTCGCGCCACGTCGAGAAACAGCGCTTCCTCGAATTGTCCGTTCCATTCGCGCGGCGCGCCGATGGGCAAGGTCATGTTTTTGGTTCTCTCAGAATCGTGAATGAAGCGAGCGGACGCTTGTGGCGTCGCTCAGGTACGCCGGGTCACGCGTCGGACCAGGCGGTCGCCCGTGATTTGCACGGCCGAGACGAGCGCGATCAGGATCACGATCACGGTCGCCATGACGGTAGTGTCGAAACGTTGATAGCCGTAGCGGATCGCGAGATCGCCGAGCCCGCCCGCGCCGACGGCGCCTGCCATCGCGGTCGAACCGATCAGCGCGACGACGGTGATCGTGAAGCCGCCGAGCATGCCGGGCAGCGCCTCCGGCAGCAGCACGTGCCACACGATGTGGCGGCGCTTCGCGCCCATCGCGAGCGCGGCCTCGATCAACCCGCGATCGACTTCGCGCAGGCTCACTTCGGCGATCCGCGCGAAGAACGGGATCGCGGCGATCGACAGCGGCACGACGGCCGCCCACACGCCGATCGTCGTGCCGATCAGCACGCGCGTGAACGGCAGCAGCGCGACGAGCAGGATGATGAACGGCGTCGAACGAAACACGTTGACGAGCGCGCCGAGCACCGCGTTCACGCCGCGCCGCGCATAGATGCCGCCCGGTGCGGTCGTCACGAGGATCACCGCGAGCGGGATGCCGAGCAGTGCGGCAATCGCGGCCGACGCGGCGACCATCGACAGCGTGTCGCGGATCGCGTCGAGCAGTTCGGGCCACCAGAGCTCAAACATAGCCGAGCACCTCCGCGTGATTCGCGTGGCGGCGCGCGCGTTCGAGCAGCGCGGCAACCGCGCCGCCGCGTGGCGCCGACGGGTCGGCGTCTTCCGCACGCGGCGTCGCGGCGATCACGAGCCGCCCTTGCGCATGACCCTGAATGCGTTCGATCCCGCCGTGCAGGAACCGCACGGAACCGCCGAGCGCTGCCGCGAGCGCGCCGACATCCGGCTCGCCGCCGCTCTCGCCCGTATAGCGGACGTCGAGCACGACCTGCGCGCCGGCGGGCAGCGCGGCCTGCTCGGGCAGCGGCTGCACGCGCGCGGCCAGTTCGGCCGGCAGGTCGTGCTGCAGCGTGCTGAGCAGCGCGCGCGTCGCGCCGTGGCGCGGATCGCCGAACACACGCCACACGGGGCCCGTTTCGACGACCTCTCCCTGTTCGATGACCGCCACGGTGTCGCACACCGCGCGGATCACTTCCATCTCGTGCGTGATCAGCACGATCGTCAGCCCGAGGCGGCGGTTGATGTCGGCGAGCAGCGCGAGGATCGATTGCGTGGTCTCGGGATCGAGCGCCGACGTCGCCTCGTCGCACAGCAGCACCTCGGGATCGTGCACCAGCGCGCGGGCAATGCCGACGCGCTGCTTCTGCCCGCCCGACAGGCTCGCCGGATACGCGTCGCGCTTCGCGGCGAGCCCGACGAGGTCGAGCAGCGCCTCGACCTTGCGCACGCGCTCGGCCTTCGGCACGCCGGCGATCTTCAGCGGCAGCGCGACGTTCTCGAACACCGTCTTCGCGGACAGCAGGTTGAAATGCTGGAACACCATGCCGGTGCGGCGGCGCAGCGCGACGAGGCCGTCCTCGTCGAGCGCGCCGACGTCGACGCCCTGCACGCGCACGCGGCCCGAGCTCGGCCGCTCCAACCCGTTCACGAGCCGCAGCAGCGTCGACTTCCCCGCGCCGCTGCGGCCGATGATCCCGAACACCTCGCCGCGCCGTACGTCGAGCGTCACGTCGCGCAGCGCGGCGGCCTGGCCGCGCGGCGTCGCGAATACCTTGCCGACCTGTTCCAGCGACACGGCGGCGCCGCCGGCGGCCGACGCGCCCGCTTCTTCATATGCCGTCGCAGCGGCGCCGGCCCGCACGGCCGACGGCTCGATGAAACCCAGCGTATCGAACAATTGCGTCATCGCTTCGCTCCGTCAGGTTCAGGCATGCGCGGGATGCGCGGGTTCGGATACGGCGGCCGGCCGGTGCTGCGCGCCGGTGTGCCATGCCGGCAGGCGCGGACCCGCGCCGAACAGTTTCTCGCGCAGCGTCGGCGCGGGATCGTAGTCTTCCTTGTAGACGCCGCGGTTCTGCAGCTCGGGCACGACCCAGTCGACGAAATCCTCGAACGACTCGGGCATCACGGTGCGCGTCAGGTTGAAGCCGTCGATGCCGGTCTCGTCGATCCACGACTGCAGCTCGTCCGCGACCTGCGACGGCGAGCCGACGATCGGCGCGTAGCGGCCGCCGAGCGACATCTGTTCGAGCATCCGGCGCACGGTCCACGTGCCGGTCGTGCTCTTGCGCGAGATCGCGTCGACGGCCGACTGGATCGAATCGGTCTTCACGTACGAGATCGGTTCGTCGAGGCCGTACTGCGCGAAGTCGATGCCGGTCGAGCTCGCGAAATGCGCGAGGCCGGCTTCGGGGCTCGCATAGCGCCGGTATTCGTCGAACTTCTCTCGTGCGAGCAGTTCGGTCTCGGCCGTCACGACGCTCACGCCGGCAAAGATCTTGATCGACGCCGGGTCGCGCCCCTGCCGTGCGGCGGCCGCGCGGATGTCGAGCGTCGCCGCGCGCGCCGCGGCCTTGCTTTGCCCGTTCACGAACACGCATTCCGCGTGACGGCCCGCGAACTCGACGCCGCGCGCGGACGAGCCGGCCTGGTACAGCACCGGCGTGCGCTGCAGCGACGGCTCGCTCAGGTGGATCGCGTCGATCGAATAGAACGGCCCGTCGTGCTTCACGCGCCGCACCTTGCCCGGTTGCGCGAACACGCGCGCCTGCGCGTCGCGGATCACCGCGTCGTCGTCCCAGCTCTGTTCCCACAGCTTGTAGACGACGTCCATGTAGTCGTCCGCGCGCTCGTAGCGGTCGTCGTGGCCAATCTGCTGCGCGAGGCCCATGCCGCGCGCGGCGCTGTCGAGATAGCCGGTGACGATGTTCCAGCCCACGCGGCCCTTCGTCAGGTGATCGAGCGTCGACATGCGGCGCGCGAACAGGTAAGGCGGCTCGTAGGTCAGGTTCGCGGTCACGCCGAAGCCGAGATGCCGCGTGACCTGCGCCATCGCGGGCACGAGCAGCAGCGGATCGTTGACGGGCACCTGCACCGATTCGCGCAGCGCCGCGTCGGGGCCGCCGCCGAACACGTCGTACACGCCGACGATGTCCGCGAGAAAGATCCCGTCGAACTTGCCGCGCTCGAGCGTCTTCGCGAGATCGGCCCAGTAGTCGAGATCGGTGTAGTGTGCGGAGCGGTCGCGCGGGTGCGTCCACAGCCCGTGGTTGATGTGCCCGACGCAGTTCATGTTGAACGCGTTGAGCAGGATCTTCTTGCGGTTCGCCGTCGTCATGCCTGCCTCCGTCACCACGCGATCGCGTACAGCGAGCCGAACGCGTTGTCGAGTGCCTTGCGCACCGCCGGCGAGTGCTGGTAAATCGAGATGAACTTGCGGATGCGCGGATCGTTCGCGCTTTCGGGACGCACCACCCACTGGATCGCGAAGTTCTTGTTCTCGGTGCCGTCGAACAGCAGCGCGCTGTTCGGGTCGGTCGTGCCGGCGAGCTTGATGAAGCTCGGATAGCCCTGCGCGAGATCGACGTCGTCGAGCGAGCGCGCGAGCTGGGACGCTTCGAGCGGGATGATCTTCAGGTGCTTCGGGTTGGCGACGATGTCGTGCGTGGTCGCGCGGTAGTCGGCGCCCGGCTTCAGCGTGATGAGCCCCGCGCGCTGCAGCAGCAACAGCCCGCGCCCGCCGTTGACCGGATCGTTCGCGATCGCGACGCGCGCGCCGTCCTTCAGCTCGGCGAAGCTTTTCACCTTCTTCGAATAGAGACCGATCTTCATGATCGTGCCGGGCGCGATCGAGATGAAGTTGTAGCCGCCCTGCTTCTTCGCGTTCTCGAGAAACGGGATGTGCTGGAAGTAGTTGACGTCGATGTCCTTGTTCGCGAGCGCGGCGTTCGGCGTATTCCAGTCGGTGAACTCGACGATCTTCACGTCGAGCCCCTGCTCCTTCGCCTCCTTCGCGGCGATCTTCAGCGCTTCGATCTGCGGGCTGGTCGAGATGCCGACCCTCAGCGGCGCGGTGTCGGCGCGCGCGCCGTTCAGCAATACGGCGCCGAGCAGCGCGGCAATCAGCACGCGGGCCGCACGGCCGGCGGAAAAGCGGGCGGAAAAAACGAGATGCAGCATGGAACCACTCTCCTGTCCAAAGACGGTATCGATGGATGAGCGGCACCGCGGCGAACGCACGGGCGTTCTCCGGACGGTCGTCGTCGCATCGGAAATAGATCAGGCGATGATAGAGAGCGGCGGGAAGGCGGTCTACGAAGCGATTGTGCGAAGAAAATCGCGCGCGGCGATATGGCGGGCGTCCAGGCTCGGTCGCGGGCCCGGCCGGCCCTCTGGCCGAAATCTCGGCCTGGGCGCCGGACGAATTCCGAAATCTCGGCCAGCCTGCCGGCCAACCCTTTCCGCAGACGAAACAAATCCCTTATGAATCAAGGCATTGAAAATATTCCGGCAGGCCGGAATTCTGGCACGGGGGTTGCGTAATAGACGTCACACGATGCCGCGAAGCAATGCAGGCATTCCAAACATCAGGAGACACGTCTTGCAGACCTCTATCCATACCCCGTCCCATCCCGAGCCGATTGCCGAAGCCGGTCCCGCCACGCGCGCACGCTTCTGGCCGGAAGGCTGGTGGAAGCTGATGGAAATCCGCATCGGCATCATTCCGCTGCCGGTCTACGTGATCCTGTTCGCGCTGATCGTCGGCTTTGCGGTGACGGGCAAGGTGCCCGGCGAGATCTCGATGGCGATCGCCGTGCTCGCGTTCTTCGGCTTCACCTGCGCCGAACTCGGCAAGCGCCTGCCGCTGTTGCGCAACATCGGCGCGGCCGCGATCTTCGCGACCTTCGTGCCGTCGGCGCTCACTTACTACCACGTGCTGCCGAAGCCGGTGCTGAACCTGACGGTCGAATTCACGAAGTCGACCAACTTCCTGTATCTGTTCATCGCGTCGATCATCGTCGGCAGCATCCTGAGCATGGATCGCCGCGTGCTGATCCAGGGCTTCGTGAAGATCTTCATCCCGCTCGCGGCCGGCTCGGTCGCCGCGGCGATCGTCGGCACGGCGGTCGGCACCGCGCTCGGCCTCGGCGCACGCCACACGCTGCTTTACATCGTCGTGCCGATCATGGCCGGCGGCGTCGGCGAAGGCGCGATTCCGCTGTCGATCGGCTATTCGGAACTGATGCACCTGCCGCAGGGCGAGATGTTCGCGATGGTGCTGCCGCCGGTGATGCTCGGCAGCCTGACCGCGATCATCCTGTCGGGCGCGCTCGACATGCTCGGCAAGCGCCTGCCGCACCTGACCGGCAACGGCCGCCTGCAGGTCGGCGAAAGCGGCGACATGACGCCAGAAAACGAAGAGATCCGCGGCCACGTCGACGTCACGCACATCGCGGGCGCCGGCATCACCGCGATCACGCTGTACCTGGTCGGCCTGATGGCGCACAAGCTGTTCGGCCTGCCCGCGCCGGTCGCGATGCTGTTCCTCGCGGTGCTGGTGAAGCTCGCGCGCGCCGTGTCGCCGCCGCTGCAGGAAGGCGCGTTCGTCGTCTACAAGTTCTTCTCGACCGCCGTCACGTATCCGCTGCTGTTCGCGATCGGTGTCGCGATGACGCCCTGGGACAAGCTGACCGCCGCGTTCACGATCGTCAACGTGGTCACGATCGTGTCGACCGTCGCGACGCTGATGGGCACCGGTTTCGTGGTCGGCCGCCTGCTGAAGATGTACCCTATCGACACCGCAATCGTGAACGCCTGCCACAGCGGGCAAGGCGGCACCGGCGACGTCGCGATCCTGACCGCCGCGAACCGGATGCAGCTGATGCCGTTCGCGCAGATCGCCACCCGCATCGGCGGCGCGATCGTCGTCACGGTGACGCTGATCCTGGTCGCGCACTTCGGATGATGCGCGGCCGCGCGCACCGTCGCGCAGGCTGCTTCGCACGCGCCGCCGCCGGCCTTGCCGGCGTGCGGCGCGCGTCGTTCCGGCTCACGGTTGCGACGGACCGGTAGCAGGCATCGACGAGGGCGAACGTGCAGAAAGGCTTCAAGGGAATCCCGTGGTGGGGCTGGGCATCGGCCGCCGTGCTGTATGTCGGCGTGGCCGGCGCGGCCGTCGATTTCGCGTGGGAACGCGCGATCGACGCGCTCGAGGAAGCCGGCGCGCACCGGCTCGACCTGTATGCGTCGAGCCTGAAGAGCGAGCTCGGCCGCTTCGAGATCCTGCCCGGCCTGGTCGCGCGGCAGGACGGCGTGCGTGCGATGCTGAAAGCCGCGCCGAACGAAGCGCCCGCGCTCGTGCATACGGTGAACACCTACCTCGAGGCCGTGAACCGCGACGCAGGCAGCGGCGCGGTCGACGTGATCGATCTGCAAGGCGACGTGATCGCCGCCAGCAACTGGAACGAGACGATCAGCTTCGTCGGCACCAATGTGTCGTACCGGCCGTACTTCAAGGACGCGCTCGCGCGCGGCAGCGGCCGCTTCTTCGGGATCGGCACAAACACGGGCGTGCCGGGCGTCTACTTCGCGAGCGCGGTGCGCGACGACGGCGTGCCGATCGGCGTGGCCGCCGTGAAGATCAGCGTCGATCCGCTCGAATCGGCATGGCGGGCGCCGGGTGTCGCCGCGATGGTCGTCGACAGCAACGGCGTGGTCGTGATCTCGACCGAGCCCGCGTGGAAATTCACCTCGCTGCGGCCGATAACCGCGCAGCAGCAGCGCGACATCCAGGCATCGCGCCAATATGCAGGCCGCACAGTCGACGCATTGCCGTACCGCCGCATCGGCGACCGCAGCTCGGCCGCGTGGTTCGGCACCTTTCCCGATCCCCGCCACACCGGCCGCACCACGCGCTATCTCGTGATGTCGCGCCCCGCGCCGCAGGCCGGCGATTCGCTGATGGTGCTGCTCGACATCGCGGGTGCGCGGCGCCAGCAGCAGACGGCCTTCGTGTTCGTCACCGGCGCGTTCCTGATCGCCGGGCTGCTGGCCGGCTACGCGATCCAGCGGCGCCGGGCGATCGTCGCGCGGCTGAATGCGCAGGACGCGCTGCGCCGCGCGAACGACCGGCTCGAACTGACCGTCGCGCAGCGCACGGCCGCGCTGACGGCAACCAACGAGCGGATGCAGCGCGAGATCGTCGAGCGCGAGCGCACCGAGCAGCGGCTGCGCGCGTCGCAGCAGGAAGTCGTGCATGCGGGCAAGCTCGCGGTGCTCGGGCAAATGGCCGCCGGCCTCACGCACGAGCTGAACCAGCCGCTCGTCGCGATCCGCACGCTGTGCGACAACGCGCGCACGTTCTTCGAGCGCGGCCAGCCGGCGCCGGCGCTCGCGAACCTCGAACGGATCGGCAAGCTGGTCGACGGCATGGCCGTGCTCACCGGCGAGCTGAAGACCTTCGCGCGCAAGCCCGACGTCGAGCGCGTCGCAGTGTCGCTGAACGAGGCCGTCGCCCATGCGCGGCTGATCTACGATGCGCGGATCCGCGACGAAGGCGTGCGGCTCGACGTGAACATCGCGCCCGGCACGACGGTGTCGGCCGAATCGAGCCAGTTGCAGCAGGTGATCGTGAACCTGCTCGGCAACGCGCTCGACGCGGTGCACGACGCGCCGGTGCGCCGCATCGTCATCGAAGCCAGCGGGCCGGACGACGCCGGCCGCGTGCGCTTCACGATGGCCGACAGCGGCGCCGGCATCGCGCCCGACGTGCTGCCGCACCTGTTCGAGCCGTTCGTCACGACCAAGCCGCGCGGCCAGGGCCTCGGGCTCGGCCTGGCGATCACGTCGCGCATCGTCGAGGCGTTCGGCGCGAAGATCGACGCGACGAACCGCGACGAGGGCGGCGCGCAGTTCAGTATCGAATTCGCGGCGGCGACGCCGCAACAGAGGATAGAGCATGGAAGATGAGATTCGCGTGCTGGTCGTCGAGGACGATGAAAACGTCCGGATCGGCGTCGAGCAGGCCGTCGCGCTCGCCGGGTTCCCGGTCGACGCATTCGCGTCCGCTGCCGACGCGCTCGCGCACGTCGCGCCCGGCGCGCCGGTGGTGATCGTGTCGGACGTGCGGATGCCAGGCATCGACGGGCTGCAGCTGCTCGACCGCGTGATGGCCATCGATGCGCAGATCCCGGTCGTGCTGATCAGCGGCCACGCGGACATCTCGACGGCCGTCGGCGCGATGCAGGTCGGCGCATACGACTTCATCGAGAAGCCGTTTTCGTCGGACGTGATCGCCGGCCGCGTCGCGCGCGCGGTCGAGAAGCGCCGCCTGACGCTCGAGGTGCAGGGGCTGCGCGCGGCGCTGAACAACTGGCAGGGCATCGAGGCGTTCGTGCTCGGCAAGTCGCCCGCGATGGCCGACGTGCGCAAGAAGATCCTGCGCCTAGCCGATACGTCGGTGTCGGTGCTGATCACCGGTGAAACGGGCACCGGCAAGGAGCTGATCGCGCGCAGCCTGCACGACTTCGGCGGCCGGCGCGACGCGCATTTCGTCGCGCTGAACTGCGGCGGCCTGCCCGAGCAGATCTTCGAGAGCGAACTGTTCGGCCACGAAGCCGGCGCGTTCACCGGCGCGATCAAGAAGCGCATCGGCAAGATCGAATGGGCGGACGGCGGCACGCTGTTCCTCGACGAGATCGAGACGATGCCGGTTGCGCTGCAGATCAAGATGCTGCGCGTGCTGCAGGAGCGCGTGGTCGAGCGGCTCGGCGCGAACGAGCTGATTCCGGTCGACTGCCGCGTGGTCGCCGCGTCGAAGGCCGATCTCGCCGAACTCGCGGCCGACGGGCGCTTTCGTGCGGATCTGCTGTATCGCCTCAACGTCGCGCAGATCGAGCTGCCGCCGCTGCGCGAACGGCGCGAGGACGTGCCGCTGCTGTTCGAGCACTTCGTGCTCGCGGCCGCGCGGCGCTTCGGGCAACCGGCGCCGGTCGTCACGGCCGCGCAGGTATCCGAACTGATGACGCATGCATGGCCCGGCAACGTGCGCGAGCTGCAGAACGTGGCCGACCGCTTCGTGCTCGGGCTGACCGGCGACAGCCTGCTGTCGTCCGGCGAGGCGCCGGCCGTCGGCGACACGCTCGCGGAACAGCTCGCGTATTTCGAGCGGATGCTGATCGAGGACATGCTGCAGCGTCACAACGGCAACGTTGCGGACGCAAGCGTCGCGCTGGGCATGCCGAAAAAGACGCTCTATCACAAGCTGCGCAACCTGCGGATCCCCGCGCGCGGCGATGCGGCGGCCGACGGCGGCGAATGACGCGAACGAGGATACGCAGAACAGCATGGATCGCATCGAAGTCACCGAACACGGCCGCATCGCCGGCCACCTGATCCGCGGCGTCACCCGCGCGCAGAAAACCTTCCGCCCCAGCGACTGGCCCGAGCGCCTCGCGGGCGTCATCACGCTGTTCGTCGGCGAACGGCGGCCAGGCTATCCGTGCGCGCTGTCGCGGCTCGCGATGCCCGTCGTCGACGGCAACGTCAAATGCCTGTTCGTGTCGGACGAATTGCGCACCGTGTGCGCGGATGCATTCGACTTCGCGATGCAGTTCGCCGCCGACAACGATCTCCCCGTCGAGCTTCAGACCGCACCCGCATTGACGGTGCGCTGACGCGCTCCCCCCTTTTTCCGCTGCAAAGGCGCGTGCGCGCAGGCCGCCGCTCGCCCTTTCAGCGGCGGAATGAATTGTCAGACGATTGAAGGCTTCGACACATGTCCACGCTCCGACAAGGGTTTCCGGCGCAGCCATCAAAAAAATTGATCGTCACGATGAAAATTATGCGTTTTCCTTGCAGGTCGCCATGATGCATAGTTGCGTCGTGTTGACGCACCTTTGAGTCTTTCAGTCATGAACATGCGAATCGAGCCGTCCGTGCTCGCGAACCCCGACCTGCAATTTGCGACGCTTTCGTCAGGCATCAGCCTGCCGTATGTCGAGCGGGGCAGCGGTGCGCCGATGGTGTTCGTGCACGGCTCGCTGTGCGACTACCGCTACTGGGATCCGCAACTCGCCGCGCTGTCGGCCCACTACCGCTGCATCGCGCCGAGCCTGAGCCATTACTGGCCGGCCGTCGAAGCGGGCATCCAGGACGAGTTCAGCTGGCAGAACCATGTCGACGAGCTCGCCGAATTCATCGATGCGCTCGATCTCGGCGCCGTGCACCTGGTCGGCCATTCGCGCGGCGGCAGCGTCGCGTTCAACGTCGCACGCCAGCATCCGCACCTCGTCGAATCGCTGACGCTCGCCGATCCGGGCGGCCCGCTGCAACAGCCGGGCGTGCGCGAAGCCGCGCTGCCGGCCGCCGCGCTCGCACTGCGCACGAAGGCCGTGAACCTGATCGGGCAAGGCGACGTAGAAGCCGGCCTCGAGATGTTCGTCGATTCCGTGAGCCTGCCGGGCGCATGGAAGAAGAGCACGTCGCGTTTCCGCACGATGGCGATCGACAACGCGAGCACGCTGCCGAAGCAGCTGCGGGACCCGCTGCCCGCATACTCGCAGCACGCGGCCGGCGACATCGCATGCCGCACGCTGCTGATCGACGGCCAGCGCAGCCCGAAGATGTTCCGCAACAACGTCGATACGCTGTCGCAGTGGATCGGCAACGCGCAACGGCAGACCGTCGCCGGCGCATCGCACGGGATGAATGCCGCGAGCCCTGCCGTGTTCAACCGCTACGTGCACGAGTTCGTCGCCGCGTAACGTCGCGGGTGGCCTGCGCGCCGCCCGTCTCCCCTGCTGTTGCCACACGGCTATCGAAACGAAACGACGCGGATTGCCCGCGTCGGATCGTTTCGCATCCCTCTGCATCATGCCACCGGCGCCGCCTTGCGCGTGACCGCATCCGGCAACCCGAACACGCTGTCGAACGCCCAGTTGTACGTGAACGTGAAGATCGGGAAGAACACGATCAGCACCGCGTCGTACAGGAACGCCTGCAGCAGCGACACGTCGAGCCACCACGCGATCAGCGGGATCAGGAACGTCACGAGCGCGACCTGGAACCCGATCGCATGCACGACGCGCCGCCCGACTGTGCGCGTCGTTTCCGCACGCCGTCGCTCCCATGCCTCGAACCCGAGGTTGTACAGAAAATTGACCGTGACGCCCGTCGTCGAGATCATCACGCCGAGCAGCCCGCTCGTCGCCGCGCTCGCGCCGCTGAGCATGCCGAGCACCGACGACGCGACGAGGATGCCGAGCACCTCGAACGTCACGACGTAGACTATGCGTCTCTTCCATCCTTGCATGACCGACCACCTTCGTTTCGAACAAGGTGGCGAGACTACAGCGGGCCTGGCGTCCGCAAAAGTCAGGTCCTTTCAATTTTTCTGACAGGAGGCGGCTGACCATGCTGACCAGCGATCACATCGACATGCTGCTGACCGTCATCGACAAAGGCTCGTTCTCGGCTGCCGCGCGTGCGCTCGGCCGTACGCCGTCGGCGGTCAGCATGGCGATCGCGAACCTCGAGGCCGAACTCGACCTCGTGCTGTTCGACCGCGGCACGCGCGAGCCGACGCCGACCGCCGCAATGGCCGCGCTGCTGCCCGACGCGCGCTCGATCGCCGAACGGCTGCACGCGCTGCGTGCGCATGCGCAGCACCTGTCGGAAGGTGTCGAGGACACGCTGCGGCTCGGGCTCGCGGCCGAACTCGACGGCGCGCCGGTCGCCCGTGCGCTCACGGCCGTGGCCGCGAAATATCCGGCGCTCGCGATCGGCATCGTCACGGCGCCGCAGGATACGATCGTCGATGCGCTGCATCGCGGCGCCGTCGACCTTTGCGTCGCGTTCGGCGGGCTCGATCTGCATCCGCAGGAACAGATTCACGCGTTGTGGACCGAGACGCTCGTCGCGGTCGCCGCGCCGAGCCATCCGGCCATCGCCGAATGTGCGCAACCCGAGGCGATCGAGCGACTGTCGGGCTTCCGGCAGATCGTGATCGCCGATCCCGAACGGCCGTTGACCGACGTGCGGCCGTTGATCGGCAACCGCACGTGGAAAGTGACCGACATGGCGACCGCGATCGCACTCGTGAAGGCCGGGCATGGCTGGGCGAACTTGCCGGAGTCGATGATCGGCCCCTACGTCGCCGACGGCGAACTCGCGCCGCTCGTGTTCGCGAACATCCGCAACGGGCTGTCGTTGCCCGTGTTTTTGCGGCGGCTGAAACATGCCGGGATCGGCAAGGCCGCCGGGGAACTCGTGCGGGCGCTCCGCGCTGAAGACGGCCAGCATTGAGCGGTGCGGCGATGGAATCGCCGCACCGTCCGTCAACGCGCGACGGTTTGACCGTTAGTTGCGGTCACTGCGCCGCCGCGCTCTGGATGGAATCGACCAGCGCTGCGTTGTCGTAACGTCGTCCGGCGATACCCCATCCGCCGTCGACCGCGTGAACGACGTTGACCCAGACCTGCCTGGGCGTGAGTCGTCCGCCCGCGCGGCGCAATACGATCTCGGTGGCCCGTTCGACAAATAGCCGCTGCGTGTCGGGCGCGGCAAGCGCGACTGCCGGCAGCTTCAGCTCGACGAACGCCGCGGGCTCCGCACGACCCTGCACGAAGGTCCGGTCGCGCGGCAGCACATTGAGCGTGCCGATCACGTTCGGCGCCAGGAATGCGTTCCCGGTCAGCCCTTCGACATCCAGCAGCGCATCGGTCAGTTCGGCAAACACCGGCCCTTCGTCTTCCTGCGTGAAAACTCCTTCGGATACTGTCAGCGTAATCGGCATCGCACTTTCTCCAGGTCAGGTCATTGAAAGTCATCGGAATCGTGACGTGATATAAATACCAGTCACTCTCTATACATTAGACACTGATCGCTCTCTATGCAAGCGATAAAGAGCGATCGCTCTGAAGCGAGCCTGTCATGCGTTATTCCGCCGAGCACAAGAACGAAACCCGCACGCGCATCCTCGAAGCCGCGAGCCGCCTGTTCCGCCAGGAGGGCTATGGCGGCTCCGGCATCGGTCCGCTGACGAAAGCGGCGGGCGTCACCAACGGCGCGTTCTATGGGCACTTCAAATCCAAGGGCGAAGCATTCCGCCAGATCGTGCTCGACGGCCTCGACCAGCTCCGGCAAGGCGTCGCGGCATTCAAGGCCGAGCATGGCGCGCGCTGGCGGCGCCCGTTCGTGTCGTTCTACCTGGGGCCGCGACGCACCTGCGCGCTCGGCGAAAGCTGTGCGCTGCCGAGCCTGTCGCCCGAAGTGATGCGCGCCGACGACGACACGCGCGATGCGTATGAACAGGCGTTGCGGCAGATCGTCGACGAAGTGTCGTCCGGGCTCGGCGAGACGCCCGACGACGATCGCGCGATCGCATTCCTCGCGCTGCTGTCGGGCGGCGTCACGCTCGCGCGTGCGGTGCGCGATCCCGAACTGGCGCAGCGCATCGCCGATGCGGTCGGCCGTTACGCAGTGGTGATCGCCGAGCGTACCGACGTACAGCCCGAGCAGCAGGCGTGACGGACGGCCAATGGAAAGGGGCTTCGGGGATTTTCGGGGACGTCGCTTTCCGACCCGTTGCAGCCGGTCGAGCAGCCTCTGTTCTAAGGGTAGGTATCGGAGTGGGAGGTCGTTCCGTGCCGTCGCCTAGGGGACAAGCCATCGGCCTCTGCGGACACTTAGACCCGTGAGTTGGTGAGGCGGCTTGGCTGCCCGCGCGGGCAGCTTTTGCGCTCATGCAGCGGCCTCGCGCATCAGTCGTTCGCGCGTCATCCGCAGATTGCTTGGAGCGAACAGCGTGTGCAATTCTGCGGGTTCTTCATCAAGCCGCGATAGCGCACCTTTAGATGCCACCGTGCGCGGCGACGAACATGGCGACGGCCGACCGGCAATAGGATTCGATTTCGTTGTCGTCCTCTGCTCTCGCCTCATCGAAGCGTGCGATGAGCAGAAGATCGGATCCTTTGAAAAGCGCGGCAAACAAGCGGGCGGATCGGCGAGCATCGGGTACGTTCAGAATCGCCTTCGCGTGCAACTGACGCAACACGGCCTCGATTTGGGCGATGACATGGGCGGCCCCGGCTTCGTAATGGAGCTTGCTCAACGACTTTTGATTCGTCTTGTCGGCCAAAACCATGGCTTCGACACTGCGGACGTCCGGGCTCAAAAGCGTGCGAAGCAGGGATGATCCCACCGCCATGAGCTGAGCTTCGGCCGAACCGTCGACGCTTTCAGAAAGGGCCTGGGGTGCAAATTGATGGCAGTGGGCCACCATGGCCGCGCTGAACAGCGCCTCCTTGTTCTCGAAGTGCCGATAGATGCTGAGCTTGGATATCTTCGCCCGCTGCGCGACCTTGTCCATGGTCGTCGCTTGAAAACCCAATTCCACAAAGAGTTCGCAGGCGGCGTCGACGATCGTTTGGCGAAGCGCTTCGTTGGCGGGCCGACCGCGCCGGCCCTGGCTATTTTCGGTCACGACAATTCCAGTACTTGACAGTATTCAAATTCACGCATTACGATACCATTCAGTATCGTAATATGCAAGCCAAGGGCAGGTTTCCCCCGGGCCGTCCGGCGATATCGAGCGGCATTGTCGGGCTGGTCAAGACAGCCATGGGCAACTTTCTTGCCAATGTCGAAGACGTGCTCGCTGACCGTCTCAAACGCGTATCGCCGGACGAGGTTGCACACCACGCTCAGCCCAACCTTCCATCCACAACACGGAGCCCATCACCATGAATGACGTCATCATCATCGGCGGCAGCTTTGCCGGCCTCGCCGCCGCGCTGCAGCTCGGCCGTGCCCGCCGCAAGGTCACCGTTCTCGATACCGGCCGGCCGCGTAACCGCTTTGCCGGCCACTCGCATGGCCTGCTCGGCCACGATCACAAGCCGCCGCTGGACATCCTGGTCGAGGCGCGGCAGCAACTGGCGCGCTATCCAACGATCAGCCTCGTCGATGCCCGGGCCGAGAGCGTGTCGGGCGCCATCGACGACTTCTGCGTCGTCACTGACGATCACGAAAGCCTGAGCGCGCGCCGCGTGATCCTGAGCTATGGTGTCGCCGACCAGATGCCTGATGTTCCGGGCTTTGCCGAAAGCTGGGGCACGTCCATCGTGCCCTGCCCCTATTGCGACGGCTTTGAGGTCGCCGGCCAGCGTTGGGGCCTCGTCTGGTCCAGCCCGCAGTCGCACCAGTCTGCCAGGCTGTTCCGCGATTGGACTGACAAGTTGACTGTCTTCGCCGATGGTCATGACATTGCGCCCGACATCCAGGCCGATCTGGCGCGTCGCAACATACCTGTCGCCGATGGCCGGATCGTCGAGATCGCCCATCACAACGGCCATATCGCCACCGTCAATCTCGATACCGGCCGCAATGTCGCGGTCGACGTCCTGTTCGCCCAGCCGCGCAACAAGCCGTCCGCACGCCTGCATGAATCACTGGGCCTCGTCACGGTCGATACGCCCACCGGCATCGTCCTCAAAGTCGACGAGCGCCGCCAAACCAGCATGCCCGGCATCTACGCCGCTGGCGACCTCGCCACGCCCTTCTTGCCCTCGGTCACCCAGGCTTCATCGCAGGGCGCCATGGCGGGTATCTTCGCCCAGCAGTCGATGGTGGTTTGAGAGCACAGATCCCTGCTCTCGTTGCGTCGTCGCCTTCGAAAAGGTTGGCGTAGATCGACGCGGCGAAAGGCGGATCGTCGAGTCAAGGAGATGACATGGCAAAGCAGAGTGCTGATCAGGTGGGTGACTGGAATGGTCAAAGCGGGGAGCGCTGGGTCGCCAACCAGGCCCGGCTCGACGCTCTGGTGGCGGTGTTCGGCCAGGCCGCGATCGAAGCCGCCGCGCCCGCGACGGGTGAGCGCGTGCTGGACATCGGCTGCGGCGCGGGTGCGTCGAGTCTGGCTCTGGCCGCTCGCGTCGGCGCGGGGGGCCAAGTGCTGGGCGTGGACATATCCGAACCGCTGATCGATCGAGCGCGCGCGCTTGCGCGCCACGATACGCCAGCCCTGTTTCAGGTGGCCGACGCCAGCAGCGCAGAGCTGCCCGAAGGCGCGTTCGACATTCTGTTCTCGCGCTTCGGCGTGATGTTTTTCCCCGATCCGACAGCGGCGTTCGCCCATATGCGACGCGCGCTCCGGCCGGGCGGCCGGGTCGCTTTCGTCTGCTGGCGCGGTGCGGCCGAGAACGATTGGATGCGACTGCCGGTGGGCGCGCTCAAGGACATCGTCCCGCCGAGCGCGCTGCCCGATCCCGAAGCGCCCGGCCCGTTTTCGTTCGGCGACCGGGAGCACGTGGCGCGCATCCTGACGGCGGCCGGTTTCACCGAAATCGTTATCTCGCCCTTCGACGCGGCCGTCCCATTCGGCGAGGGCGAAACGCGGGACGCCGCGATCGCCGACGCAGTGAGGATGACGCTTGAGGTCGGCCCGCTGTCGCGTGCGCTCGCTGGTCAGCCCGACGACATCCGCGCCCGTGCCGCAGCCGCAGTTCGTGCCGCCTTCGCGAGCCTCCCCGGCGAGGGGCCGGTGTTGATCAACGGCGCGGCGTGGGTCGTCATGGCACGAAATCCGGCAAGCTGACGGGGATTGACAGGGGAGACGCCTTCGCTTGATGGAGCTGGGCGTCGTTGGCCGCTCAGATTGATGTCCCTGCTGGCCGCTGAACGAGCGCTCGTCTTGCAACAACCAGATGGCCGGTTGCGAAGCAGAGCCGACGCCTGAGCGGCCTGCCGGCGGCGCATGTGACCTGCAGTTTGTGGCCGGATGCCGCCCAATGCGTTCGGCTGTAGCCGGCGCCCGGCGTGGTCACTTATCGACACCTTGCTCGAAAAGTCAGCGGATAAGCTGTCCGGAAACCCGAGCCCACACCGCGCGAAGTCGTCGCGCGCGGTCTTCGAGGAGATATGAGGCCGCAAGCGTCAAGAGACCTGAAATTGCACCCGTCAAGATGTGCTCGACATACGGGATACGGTAGTGACTCGTATGTGAATATGCATCGCCCAACGCTGTTAGGACACCAACGACCAGCGCATTGCCGTATCGATGCGCGTAGAGCTTCCCCACAGGTGTGAAAGTCAAAAGTACGGCCAGGAGTCCGGTCAGCAGACCCGTATGAAATGCGATGGTCCAGTGGGCAAGGCTCGCGATATTTCCCCAGCTCCCCGGCATGCACGTCATGCACGCACTGGTCGGCTGCCAGAAACGCTGGACAAACAGTCTGACGCGATGCTTCCACTCGGTTGACATGATGTGTTCCCATCAACGCCGTCATCGCGGATGGGTCCGCTGTGCCCCGTCGAGTCCGGGCAATAACGACATGGGGAAATACTACTCCACGAACAGACGGCAGCTGCGCAGACAGAGACCGGAATTCAACTCTCACGTCTATCGGCGTGGGCTCGTCCGCGACGCGCGTCGAACGAGGCGCTTGCGCGCGAAGTCGACGGCAGGCGCCCTGAAGATGCCACTCGACTTTCCTCCCAGCGGACGTTCGCGGCGAAGGTGCAATGCACTACTGCCGAATGAGCCGGCTTAGAATCGAATTGTCCATTTCGCTCGAGTACCCGATGCTCACAGCGCGCCCACTTGTCAGCGAATCCGCCAGCGACCGCGCAAACGTCTTGCGTATCTTCACTGAAGCAGCTTCGTACACGGAACTCGTTGCAGGCCGATCGCCCTCACCTGAAGACCTCGATGATTTCTTCTTCGGCAAGCCAGCGGGCACGGAAGCAGCACAAAAATCAGTCTGCGGATTCTTTGTCGAACGGGAGATGATTGGCTGCGCGGACGTGATCCGTTCGTATCCAACGGACGACTGCATATGGATTGGCCTGATGCTTCTCACCGAAGCGAATCAGGGTCGAGGCTATGGAAAGGCAGCTTTAAGGCTGTTGATCGAAATGGCAAGCGAGTGCGGCTATCGCGCCATACAACTCGCAGTCGTTTCAACCAATCCTCGTGCATCTGCATTCTGGCAACGCGAAGGCTTCGAGGAGATTCGACGCGCAAGCAGTCCGGAATTTACCGGCGATCTGATCGTCATGCAGCGCTCAATTGGACAGTGAGTTCGATCATCGGTGTCGGACGTCAAGCACGCATACTGCGTCATGACCGACTCGCTCCGATACCACCGTAAATCGGCAAGCGAGTTTGATCCACTCACCTAAATGCGCTGCGGAAGCGCTTTGGCAAAAAACTCCGTCACGCGACGCACTCGCGCCGGCACAAATCGACGTCTCGGCCAGACCAGGCTAACGTCTCTGACCTCGTTGATGAATTGATCGAGGATCGTGATCAACCTCATGGCTCGCGGCCCCGTCTTTCTCGTGCAGAAACAACTGCCGATGATGACGCGGGGTGGTTCAATCGTCCTGGTTTCTTCAGCCATGCATGTCATGGGCATTCCGGGCCATACGGCCTATGCGGCAACCAAGGCGGCCCTGCGTTCCTATGCCCGAACCTGGGCGGCGGAGTTCAAGGATCGCGGCATTCGCGTCAACATGCTGAGCCCCGGCGTAACCGACACGCCGATCCTGGACGCGCAGACGATGGGTCGGGAGGAACTGGTGAACATGTATCGGAGCATGGTTCCGCTCGGCCGGCTCGCACGCGCGGAGGAGATCGCCAACGCAGCGTTGTTCCTTGCGTCCGACCAGAGTTCCTATGTGACGGGCGCGGATCTGATGGCCGACGGTGGTATCGGCCAGGTTTGAGATTCGAATGTCGTCGACACGACCCGCATACGACGACCGCGTCAGCAGCTTCTCGAATCCCGGAGTGTGTTGCATCGCCCGGTTGAATCAGCCGTCGATCACCGATCGCTCCTCCCGGAAAATTCTCGATAACTCATAAAAGAAACCGGCATGCAGACCTGCGCCTGCATGCCGGTTTTTTCGCTTCACGGCCGGCGAGCGACGAATCGCCCGCCATTAACGCCTCACCGCGCCGCGACCTCCGCCTTGACAGCAGCCGCATCGCCGACGGCCGTCGGCGCCGCGCCCCACCCGCCGCCGAGCGCGCGGATCAGGTTGACGGTCGATACCGCCTGAGCACCCGTCAACTGGTTCGCCTGCAATTGCGACTGCAGCACCGAGCGCTCGCTGTCGATCACGTCGAGATAGGCAACTTCGCCTTCCTGGTACTGCGTGCGCGACAGCGTCGCCGCCCGTCGCGATGCGTTGACGGCCGCATCCTGCGCGCGGATCTGGTCGTCGAGCAGGCGCAGGTCGGAGAGATTGTCCTCGACCTCGCGGAACGCGACGAGCACCTGCTGCCGGTAGTTCGCGACCTGCTCGTCGTACTGCGCGCGCGCCTGCTGCACGCCGGCCGCACGGCGCCCGCCGTCGAACAGCGGCAGCGTCAGCGCGGTGCCGGCGAACGGCCCGAGCAGGAACGTGCGGCTCGACCACAGGAACAGGTTGCCGAGCGTCGACGCCTCATACCCGAACGCGCCCGTGATATCGAGCTTCGGGAAGTACGCGGACTTCGCGAGGCCGATCCGCGCGTTCGCGGCCGCCATCGCACGCTCGGCCGCCGACACGTCCGGACGCCGTTCGAGCAGCGCGGACGGCAGGCCCGGCGGGATCTTCACCGCGACCGGCACGATCGGCGTTTCCTTGAACCCGAAATCCGCCGGCGCCTTGCCGAGCAGGATCGCAAGCGCATGCTCGGATGCCGCGCGGCGGCGCGCGACGCCGACCGCGTCGGCCTGCGCGCTGGCCAGTTCGTTCTTCGCGCGCGACACGTCGAGCTCGCTGATGTCACCTTCGTTGAAGCGGCGCTGCACGAGCTTCAATGCCTGCTCGCGCAGCTCCACCGTGCGGCGGTACAGGTCCTGGTCCGAATCGAGCTGGCGCAGTTCGAAGTAGTTCTGCGCGACGTCCGCCTGCAGCGCGAGTTGCACCGAACGGAACAACGCTTCGCTCTGCGCCTGGTCGGCACGCGACGCCTCGACGTTGCGGCCGACGCGGCCGAACAGGTCGGCTTCGTACGACACCGTGCCTTGCGCGCGCCACAGCGTCGCGTTGGTCGGGCCCGTGCCCTGCGGCTGGAACTGCGACGCCGACGACAGCCCTTCACGCGTCGGCCCGAACCCGGCACCGACCTGCGGGAACCATTGCGAACGCGCCGAACGCGTCGCTGCACGCGCTTCCTCGACCCGCGCGGCCGCGGCCTTCAGGTTCTGGTTCGCGGCGAGCGCCTGCGTCTCGAGTGAATCGAGCACCGGGTCGCCGAACACCTTCCACCATTCGCCGCGATGTTCGCCGTCCGCCGGCTCGGCCGTCTTCCACGTGCCGGCCTGTTCGCCGGCGGCGAGCGTCGGCGCTTCCTTGAACGCGGCGGGCGCCGCGGCATCCGGTCGCTTGTAGTCGGGGCCTACCGCGCACGCGGCGAGCAGCGTCGCGAGCAGGGTGCTCGCGGCGGCCACCTTCGCGAAGCGCATCAGGCCGTTCGTGTTGTACAAATTGTTCATTTTGTTGTCCTCAAGCATCGGGAGCCGGCACGCCGTAACCTGCCGAATCCTTGCCGGCGACGTGGATCTTGCCGCCTGCGAGCGTTCGCAGCACGACGTAGAACACCGGCGTCAGCATCAGCCCGAACAGCGTCACGCCCAGCATCCCGAAGAACACCGCGACACCCATCGCATGACGCATCTCCGAACCGGCACCGGTCGACGTGACGAGCGGCACGACACCCATGATGAACGCGATCGACGTCATCAGGATCGGGCGCAGCCGCAGCCGGCTCGCCTCGATCGCGGCCTCGAGCGGCGTCCTGCCGTCGTGTTCGAGCTCGCGCGCGAATTCGACGATCAGGATCGCGTTCTTCGCCGACAGCCCCACCAGCACCATCAAGCCGATCTGCGTGAAGATGTTGTTGTCGCCCTGCGTGAGCCACACGCCCGTCAGCGCCGACAGAATGCTCATCGGCACGATCAGGATCACCGCGAGCGGCAGCGTCAGGCTTTCATACAGCGCCGCGAGCACGAGGAACACGAGCAGCACGCTGATCGGGAACACGTACATCGCCGAATCGCCCGCAAGAATCTGCTGGTACGTGAGGTCGGTCCATTCGAACCGCACGCCGCGCGGCAGCGTTTCATGCGCGATGCGTTCGATCGCGGCCTGCGCCTGCCCCGACGAGAAGCCCGGCGCCGGGCCGCCGTTGATGTCGGCCGCCGTATAGCCGTTGTAGCGCACGACCATTTCCGGGCCGAACGTCGGCGTCACCGTGACGAGCGACGACAGCGGCACCATCTCGCCCTTGTCGTTGCGGGTCTTCAGCTGCAGGATGTCGTCCGCACGCTGGCGGAACGGCGCATCGGCCTGCACGCGCACCTGGTACACGCGCCCGAAGCGGTTGAAATCGTTCACGTACAGCGAACCGAGATACACCTGCATCGTGTTGAACACGTCGGTCACCGGCACGCCGAGCTGCTTCGCCTTCACGCGGTCGAGATCGACGTTCAGCTGCGGCACGTTGATCTGGTAGCTCGTGAACAGCGGGCCGAGTTCAGGCGCCTGCTGCGCGCGCTTGATGAAATCGTTGGTCGCATCCGACAGCTTCGCGTAACCGACCGCGCCGCGATCCTCGATCTGCATCTTGAACCCGCCGAGCGTACCGAGGCCCAGCACCGGCGGCGGCGGGAACACCGCGACGAACGAATCCTTCATCGCGCCGTACTGCTGGTTCAGCGCACCGGCGATCGCGCCCGCCGACAGTGCCTTGCCATGCCGCTCCGAGAACGGCTTCAGCGTGACGAACACGATGCCCGCGCTCGAGCTGTTGGTGAAGCCGTTCACCGACAGCCCCGGGAACGCGACGGCGCTCTCGACGCCCGGCTGCTTCAGCGCGATCGAGCCCATGTCGCGAATCACCTTCTCGGTGCGGTCGAGCGATGCACCGTTCGGCAGCTGCGCGAACGCGATCAGGTATTCCTTGTCCTGCGCGGGCACGAAGCCGCCCGGCACGACCTTCGACACGAGCACGGTCGCGCCCACCAGCACGAGATACACGCCGAGCATCAGCGTCTTGCGCGACAGCACGCCGCGCACGCCGCGGCCGTAGTTCTCCGCGCCGCGGTGGAACACCTTGTTGAAGCCGCGGAAGAAGCCGCCGAGCACGCGGTTCATCACGCGCGTGAGCCAGTCTTCCTTGTCACCATGGCCCTTCAGCAGGATCGCGGACAGCGCCGGCGACAGCGTCAGCGAGTTGAACGCCGAGATCACCGTCGAGATCGCGATGGTCATCGCGAACTGCTTGTAGAACTGGCCGGTCAGGCCCGACATGAACGCGAGCGGCACGAACACGGCGACGAGCGTCAGCGCGATCGCGATGATCGGCCCGCTCACTTCCTGCATCGCCTTGTAGGTCGCCTGCCGCGCGTTCATCCCGCCCTCGATGTTCCGCTCGACGTTCTCGACCACGACGATCGCATCGTCGACCACGATCCCGATCGCGAGCACCATCCCGAACAATGACAACGCGTTGATCGAATACCCGAACGCCAGCAGCAGCGAGAACGTGCCGATGATCGACACCGGCACCGCGATCAGCGGAATCAGCGACGCGCGCCAGGTCTGCAGGAACACGATCACGACGATCACGACCAGCGCGATCGCTTCGAGCAGCGTGTGCACGACGGCCTTGATCGACGAGCGCACGAACTGCGTCGGGTCATAGACGATCTTGTAGTCGACGCCCGCCGGCATGTCCTGCTTCAGCTCGGCCATGGTCTTGCGCACTTCGTCCGAGATCTGCAGCGAGTTCGCGCCCGGCGACTGGTTGATCGCCATCGCGACGGCTGGCTTGTTGTCGAGCAGCGAGCGCAGCCCGTATTCGGATGCGTCGAGCTCGATCCGCGCGATGTCGCGCAGGTGCGTGACGCCGCCGTCCGGCGTGGTCTTCACGACGATGTCGCCGAATTCGTCTTCCGTCTGCAGGCGGCCGCGCGCGTTCACCGACAGCTGCAGCGGCGTACCGGGCAGCGACGGCGACGCGCCGATCACGCCGGCCGCGACCTGCACGTTCTGCTCGCGGATCGCCTGCACGACGTCCTCGGCCGACAGCCCGCGCTGCGCGACCTTCTGCGGATCGAGCCACACGCGCATCGCGTAGTCGCCCGAACCCCACAGCTGCACCTGGCCGACGCCCTGGATCCGCGACAGGCGGTCCTTCACGTTGATCAGCGCGTAGTTGCGCAGGTAGGTCATGTCGTAGCGGTTGTCCGGCGAGATCAGGTGGACCACCATCGTCAGCGTCGGCGAGCTCTTCACCGTCGTGATGCCGAGCCGCTGCACGTCTTCCGGCAGGCGCGGCAGCGCCTGGTTCACGCGGTTCTGCACGAGCTGCGTGGCCTTGTCCGGATCGGTGCCGAGCTTGAACGTGACGGTGATCGTCATGTTGCCGTCGCTGTTCGCCTGCGACTGCATGTAGAGCATGTCCTCGACGCCGTTGATCTGCTCTTCAAGCGGCGACGCGACTGTCTCGGCAATCACTTTCGGGTTCGCGCCCGGGTACTGCGCCTTCACGATCACGGAAGGCGGCACGACTTCCGGATATTCCGAAATCGGCAGCAGGAACATCGCGATCACCCCGCCGAGCAGGATGATCACCGATAGGACTCCTGCAAAGATCGGCCGGTCGATAAAGAATTTGGAAATGTTCATGTGTGGCTCTGTCTGGTTGAACGCGGATGCGAAGCGGCGGGCCGCTTACGAATCCGCCTTCGCCGGTGCAGCCGGCTTCGCGTTGTTCGCGAGCGGCGCGGACGGCGCATCGCCGCCCGTCATCGGGACCATGTGCGGCTTCACCTGCTCGCCGGGGCGCACGCGCTGCGTGCCGTTCACGATCACGCGATCGCCGGCCGTCAGCCCGCTCACGATCACGCGGCGGTTGCCGTGCTGCAGCCCCTGCTGCACCTCGCGGTACGACACGCGGCCTTGCTGGTCGACGACGAACACGAACTTCTTGTCCTGGTCGGTGTTGATCGCGGCGTCGTCGACAAGCAATGCCTCGTGCGGCGCGCTGCCGCCCACCTTCACGCGTGCATACAGGCCCGGGACCAGCGCGCCGTCCGCATTGTCGAAGCGGGCGCGCACGCGGATCGTGCCGGACGACGTGTCGAGCCGGTTGTCGACCGAATCGATCTCGCCGCTGCGCGAGTAGCCGGTTTCGTTCGCGAGCCCGAGCTCGACCGGCACCTTGCGGCCGTTGCGCGCACCGTTGATGTATTGCAGGTAGGTCTGTTCGTCAGCGTCGAACGATGCGTAGATCGGCGACACCGAGACCAGCGTCGTCAGCGGCGCGGCCGACGCGCCGGCCGACACGACGTTGCCGAGCGTGATTTCCGCGCGCGACACGCGGCCCGACACCGGCGCGGTGATCCGCGTATAGCCGAGATTGATGCGCGCCGTTTCCAGCGCGGCCTCGGCGGCCTTCAGGTTCGCCGCCGCCTCGCGCGCCGCGTTCTGCTTCTCGTCGTAGTCGCGCTTCGCGATCGCGTTGTCGCCGATCAGCCGCTGCGCGCGCTGCCAGTCGGTCTGCGCATAGCCGTTGCGCGCCTGGGCGGCGGCAAGCTGCGCGGCCGCGCGATCGGTTTCGGCCTGGTACGGGCGCGGGTCGATCACGAACAGCACGTCGCCCTTCTTCACGAGCGCGCCGTCCTTGAAGTTCACGGCGACGATCGTGCCCGATACCTGCGGGCGCACGTCGACTTTCTCGACCGCTTCGAGGCGGCCCGAATAACTTTGCCAGTCGGTCACGGTCTGCGGCACGACGGTCGCGACGTCGACTTCGGGCAGCGGTGCCGCCGCTTTCTCGGGCGCGTTCGCGTTGACGCGCATGGCGCCGAACGTGCCGAGGCCGACGACGGCGAGCGTCACGATCGCCGCGGTGGCGATTCGCGAGCGGGAGGTGCGTAGGATGGCCATGTGGATCTCCAGTAAACGTGGATTGGTTTTTGGTTATTCGGAACGGTTCGGCTGGCGCGCCTGGAAGCGGCACTGGAAGAAGCGCACGGCTTCCTCGAATGCGGCTTCGTGCGTGGCGAGCGCGGCGTGCGTGATGTCCGGATAGCGGATCACCTGCGTGAGCACGCCCGACGAGATCAGGCAGCTCGCATATTTCTCCGCTTCGACGTGCAGCACGTCGTTCTGCGCGGTGACGACGAGCGTCGGCGGCAGCCCCGCGAGGCGCACCGATTCGAGCGGCGCCGCATACGGATGCATGCGCTGCGCCGCCTGCGGCAGATACGCGCGATAGCAGGCCGCGCATTCGCGCGCGGTGATGTCGGACGCGAGACGCTCGGCGTCGCCGATGCGCGTCATGCTCGGATCGAGCATCGGCCCGAACAACGCCTGCGCGGCGATCGACACTTCGCCGCGGTCACGGGCGATGAAGGCAAGGCAGTTCGCGAGCTGGCCGCCCGCATCGTGGCCCGCGACCCCGATCTTCTTCGGGTTGCCGCCGAATGCACGCGCGCGCGTCGCCGCCCAGACGGCCGCGCGATACGCATCCTCCGGCGCAGCCGGAAAAGGAAAGGCCGGCGCGAGCGAATATTCGACCGACACTACGAGCGCTGGTAAGCGTTCTGCTAAAAAACGCGCAGCGAAATCCGCGTCTTCGAGCGAACCGCGGACGAAGCCGCCGCCGTGGAAATAAAGCACTACAGGCAACCCGGTCTTGTCCGGGCGGCGGTAGAGGCGCAGCACGATGTCCTGCGCGTAGCCGGGAATTTCCACTTCGGCGACCGTCAGCGCCGCGCCTGCCAAGGCTTGGGCGGGCAGCGTGGCTTTCAGGAATTTGCTGAATTCAGAAGCGTCCATGACGATGCAGCATCCATTTCGAGATGGAACGAATTCTGGGTCCGGCAGACATTGGGATAAATGCCTATAATCCGGCAACACAATTCAACGCCCCCGAACAATCCGAGGCTGCGTTCACCCACGAGGTAGCGCAGCCTTGTTGTTCCGGCGGCTCATTAGATTGCGGAGGTTGTGATGGACCGGCTTCAGGCCATGCAGGTGTTTACTCGCGTCGTCGATACAAGCAGCTTCACCAAGGCAGCAGAAACGCTCGGCTTGCCGCGGGCGTCCGTCACGACGATCATCCAGAATCTCGAGGCCTTCCTCGGCGTGCGGCTGATGCACCGGACCACGCGCCGGCTGTCGCTCACGCCGGACGGCGCCGCCTACTACGAACGATGCGTGCGGATCCTCGCGGACGTCGAGGAAACCGAAGCGAGCTTCCAGGCCAATAACCGGAAGCCGCACGGAAAGTTGCGTATCGACATGCCCGGTTCGATCGGGCGGCTGCTCGTGATTCCGTCGCTGTGCGAATTTCATACGCGCTATCCGGACATCGACCTGCAGCTTGGCCTGTCCGATCGGCCGGTGGACCTGCTGCAGGAAGGCGTCGACTGCGTGATCCGCGTCGGTGCATTGCAGGACTCGTCGCTCGTCGCACGCCGCGTCGGCCTGTTCGAATGCGTGACGGTCGCGTCGCCCGACTATCTCGAACGCAACGGCGAGCCGCAGACGATCGACGACCTGAGTCAGCACAAGGCCGTCAACTACTTCTCGAGCCGCACTGGCCGCACGATCGACTGGACCTTCCTGATCGAAGGCAAGGAAGTCGAGATGAAGATGGAGGGCATCGTGTCGGTAAACGACGCAGATGCGTACGTGACCTGCGGGATCGAAGGCTTCGGCCTGATCCAGCCGCCGCTGTTCATGGTCCTGCCGCACCTGCGCGAAGGCCGGCTCAAGGAAGTGCTGCCCGGCGTCAAGCCGCTGCCGATGCCGATCTCGGTCGTCTATCCGCACAGCCGCCATCTGTCGCCGAAGGTGCGCGTGTTCGTCGACTGGGTCGCCGAAGTGTTCGACCGCTGCCCGCTGCTGAGCGGCAAGGGCAGCCTCGACGCAACGTGCAGCAAGCGCACGTTCGAGGAAGCCGAACGCGCGCCGGCGCTCGACACGCCGGTCATCAACGAGTGGGTCGCGTAATCGTCTGACCTGCCTGCGCGGGCCGCCCGGCCCGCGCGTCATCCCGCCTCCGCACCGCCGCTCCGCGCGGCGCATCCGATCCTTCCCGATTCCGCAGCAAACCTTTGTGCCGCGAGCAGCAATCGCCCGCATGCGCCGCTGCGCGTGGCTGTCGTAGCCGCGTGAGCCCCGCTGCGCGGGGCTGCCGGCGATTTCCGCATAACCCTGCAGTCCGTGCGGATGTCGATTGTTCCTTTGCGACGACAAATCAATTCGCGTCTGCCGCATTTATCGCGACGGAACAGATACCTAGAGTAAACCCTGTCGCGCACCTCGTTGCGCATCGAACAGATCCCCCTTATTGGGACCGGAGTAAGCGCTCAGGCGCCAGCTCCGACATGGGATCTGAGTAAGCGCTGAAGCGCTAACTCATATCGACATAGGAGTTATGCCATGAACCGCCGCCATCTTCTCTCCGCACTCGCTCTCACGCTCGCCGTGTCCGCCCCGGCCTTCGCAGATTCAGGCACGCCGCACGCCGGCGACTACGGCAACACGTCGTGGTACTCGCAACACAACGGCCCGCGTACGCGCGCCGAAGTGAGTGCGGAAGTCGAACAGGCACGCAAGGACGGCACGCTCGCGTACCTGCGCAAGGCGACTTCGTATCCGCAGGGGCTCGAACTCGCGCAAGGCCCGTATCGCCCCACGCCGGAAAGCAACCAGCTCGCCGGCGGTGGCCGGTAAACGTGCAACGCCGCGCAGCGGGTTGCCCGCGCGCGGCGTCGCGACACACCTATCGACGACTCGTTGAGTCAGTTAGTTGCAGGAGTACATGATGAACGACCAACTTCCTTCGCCGCTCGATCACTGGGACGACACCACGCCGGTCTGGACGCCGTTCCGTTCGGCCCCGCACTCGCATTGACCCTCGACTGAGACGTCGCGTGGATTTCACCGGTGCGGCACGCCGTCGCGCCATTCGCCCCAGTGCGTGACGATGTCCTGCACCAGCGGATTGCCCGCGCGGTACAGGTTTTCGGTCGCCGGGGCGAAGCCGCCCTGGTCCGCGTAGTTCAGCAGGTTGTCGGCGCTCGTCTGCCCCGCATACGGCCGGTCGAAATCGGAACCCGTACGCAGCACCGCCACACGCGACAGATCGACCCGCTTCACGCTCGCCGCACGCTTGAGCGCCTCATAGGTCGCGTTGTCTTCCTGCGCGGTCATGCAGTAGGTGCCCTTGCCGTCGGTCAGGATCTTCGTCCACTGGCGCGCGCGCTCGCCGATCAGCGTGCCCGAGAACCACGTGTTGCCCGACGACGTGTCGCACTGGATCACCGTCGGCGGCCGGTTCGCCGGCGCATACGTGAACTTCGCGCGCGCGGCCTGTGCCTGCGCGCTGTCGGCGAGCACGACGTTGCGCGACAGCGCGACAGCGGCGTCGGTCAGCTGCGGGTTGAGCTGGAACACTTCGGTGCGATAGTCGAGCGGCGGCTTGTCGTTCGGGCTCTTAGTGTTGATGCCGAGAAAGCCCGTATTCCAGCCGGCCGGAATCTCGCGCGCATCGAGCTCCCACTGCAGGCTGAAATCGACGAGGTACTTCGACCACGCGGCCGAGCCAACCGTGCCTTGCGCCGGGTCGACGCCCGCGATGCCGGAGATCAGGAAATACGTGCGGCGCAGATCGAAGCGCTGCGAGAACGTGAGCGCCATGATCGTCGCCGACGCGTTCGCATAGCCCATGCCGGTCGTCACGACGCACACGTCCTGCTTGTTGCAATGAACGGCCGGGTAGTCGGGCGACAGGCCCGGCACGGTGATGTCGCGCCACGGGCCGAGCCGGTCGAGCCACGCCTGGCCCTCCGGACCGAACATCGTGATGATCATGACCTTGACCGGGCGGCCCTGTGCATCGGTCTCGGCGAATGCGTTGTTGCCCGCGTTGTTGCCCTGGTTGTCCTGCGCGATCGAAGGCGCAGTGGCACAGGCTGCGAGCGAGAAGGCAGCAGCAGAAAGAATGGAGCGAGTCAGCATCGGCGTTCCTTGTTTCGATGATGTTGGGTGAGAACGGCTGTCGGAGACTGCGCGAGGGAGTATAGAACGGGCGTACGCAATGCGGAACCCGACTACGAAACGGCCAGCGGTGTTTCGTGCGAATGGATGCGTGTTGCGTGATGGAATTCACGCGTTCGCCGCCGCATTGCAAACATCAGGAATGCTATCGGGTTGGCCGCCACGTGCGACGTCGATCGTTTCGTCCGGTACTACACGCGCATCAGCCCCGCGACGCCGTAACCGAGCACGACGAGTGCGGCGATCACGTGGCTCGCCGCGAGCCACCGCGGCGACTTCACGAAGCGACCGATCGCGCTGCCGCCGAACGCGAACACGAGCTGACCCGCGAGGCTGCCCGCGAACACGCAAGCGGCACCGAGCAGCCAGTGCCGGTGCGCGCCGGCGGCGGCCGTCGCGTAGCCGTAGAACAGCAGGATGGTCAGCGGGTTCGCGAGCGTGACGAAGAACATCGAAATGAACGGGCGATCGCCCGGCGGCGGCGGTGCGTCGCCGTCGAGCGTGCGCCGACGGTCACGCAGTGCCTGCCACAGCATCCGCGTGCCCATCGCGAGCAACACGAGCGCACCGACGCCGCGGAACAGCGACAGATGCGACGCGAGCGTGCTCGCGAGCAGCGCGCCGATCGTGAACGCGACGACCGCATAGCAACCGTCCGCCGCGGCCACGCCGATTGCCGCGCGCACGCCGGTCGCCGTGCCGGCGCGCATGCCGTAGTTCGCGATCATCAAGGCGACGGGCCCGACCGACAGCGCGATCATCAGCCCGAACAGGAAGTCGTTCACCGGTCGTCGATGCCTTCGAGGAAAGGCATCGATTCTAGCGACGCCAAAACGATCCGGTGTGTGAATCGAGCGTCAGGCGACGTCGACGCGTGCGGGCCCGTCCACCATCTCGCCGATCACGACCGCGCGGTCGAAACCGTCGGCACGGAAACACGCGAGCACGTCGTCGACCGCGTCCGGCGCGCACGCGACGAGCAGGCCGCCCGACGTCTGCGGGTCGGTCAGCAGCGCCTGCGCGACAGGCGGCAGGCCGTCGGCGAGCCGCACGTCGGTGCCGTATGCGGCCCAGTTGCGGCCCGACGCGCCAGTGAACACACCATCGGCGACGAACGTCTCGACGCCGGCGAGCCACGGCAGCGACGCATAGTGCACGCGTGCGGTCAGCTGCGCGCCGCGCGCCAGTTCGAGCGTATGGCCGAGCAGCCCGAAGCCCGTGACGTCGGTCAGCGCATGCACGCCCGGCAATGCGGCCAGCTCCGCGCCCGGCCGGTTCAGCTTGGTGGTCGTCGCGACCATCTGCGCGTACCCGTCGGCGTCGAGCTGGTTCTTCTTCAGCGCGGCCGACAGCACGCCGACGCCGAGCGGCTTGCCGAGCACGAGTACGTCGCCCGCGCGCGCGGCCGCATTGCGCTTCACGCGCGACGGATGCACGACGCCGATCGCCGCGAGCCCGTAGATCGGCTCGACCGAATCGATCGAATGGCCGCCCGCGACCGGAATACCCGCGTCCGCGCATACCGATTCGCCGCCGCGCAGCACGGCCGCGATCGTTTCGTGCGGCAGCACGTTGATCGGCATGCCGACCAGCGCGAGCGCGAGGATCGGCTTGCCGCCCATCGCGTACACGTCGGACAGCGCGTTGGTCGCCGCGATGCGGCCGAAGTCGAACGGATCGTCGACGATCGGCATGAAGAAATCGGTGGTCGCGACGATCGCCTGCTCGTCGTTGAGCCGGTAGACGGCCGCGTCGTCGGACGTCTCGGTGCCGACCAGCAGGTCCGGGAACAGCGCGGGCGGCGTCGCGCGCTTCAGCAGCTCGGACAGCACGCCCGGTGCGATCTTGCAGCCGCAGCCGCCCCCGTGCGATAGGCTCGTGAGGCGCGGAACGGCAGGCTGGGCTTGGGTGGCTTCGGTCATCGTCGGCATCCGGTGAATAACAACGTTCTATTATCGACAATTCCGTGCGTGCGCGCCGGATACCCACATAATTGACGGCGCTGTCCCGCCCCCGCCTCCGTCCGCACCTTCGTTCATGGATCACCTGTTCATCGGCCTCGTGCTGTGCTCCGCGCTGCTGCACGCCATCTGGAACGCCTTCCTCCATGTCAGCGAAGACCGGCTCGTCCAGCTCGGCACGATGGCGCTGCCGTATCTCGCGTTCGGCGCCGCCGGCGCCACGCTGCTGCCCGCGCCGGTGCCCGCCGCGTGGCCGTACATCGCCGCATCGGCCGCGCTCGAGGTCGCGTACTGCTTCACGCTGGCGCGCGCGTACCGCAGCGGCGAGTTCGGGCAGATCTATCCGATCGCGCGCGGCCTCTCGCCGCTGCTCGTATCGGTGCTGGCGCTCGCGCTGCTGCACGAGCGGCCGACGCCGTTCGGCTTCGCGGGCATCGCGCTCGTGTCGTTCGGCATCATGTCGCTCGCGCTGCGGCGCGGCTTCCGGTTCTCCGGAGAAGGCGTGCCGTATGCGCTGCTCACCGGCGTGTTCATCGCCGCGTATTCGATCTGCGACGGGATCGGCTCGCGCATTTCCGGCAGCGCGCTCGGCTACATCGCGTGGGTGTACCTGCTGTGGAGCGTGCCGCAGCTCGTGCTCGTCTGCGCACTGCGCGGCGGCCCGCGCGCGGTACTCGCGTCGCGCACCGCGCTCGTGCAGGGTGCGATCGCCGGCACGATCTCGCTTGCCGCCTACGGGATCGTGATCCTCGCGTACCGGCACCTGCCGGTCGCGACCGTGTCGGCACTGCGCGAAACGAGCTCGATCTTCGCGATCGCGATCGGCTGGTTCGTGATGCGCGAGCGGCCCGGCGCGCAGCGGCTCGCCGCGTGCGCGCTGGTGGTGGCCGGCGCGGCGCTGATCCGGCTTTAAGCGCATCGCATGCAGGCGATCCGCGCGGTGGGACGCATGCGTCGGCCTCGCATCCATAACCTGCACCACGCCGCAGCCATGCCGTTGCACCGTTCCCTTCAAGCCACCGCGACGGCCCCACCGAACGCCCGCTCGTCGATCGCCTCGGCGAGCGTCGCGAACGCGGTCGCGATCTCGTCCTCCGGCACGCACGCATAGCCGAGCAGCAACCCCGATGCCGCGCGCTCGCGATCCGCGTAGTAGCCGGACAGCGGCCGCACGACGATGTTGCGTTCGAGCGCGGCCTGCGCGACCGCGCGGTCGTCGACGCCTTCCGGCAGTTGCGTGACCAGGTGCAGCCCCGCGTCGCTGCCGAGCGCTTGCAGCGTGTCGCCGTAGCGGCGCGCAACCGCATCGAGCAGCACTTCTCGGCGCTGCCCGTACAACGTGCGCATCTTGCGGATATGCGACACGAAGTGCCCTTCCGCGATGAATTCCGCGAGCACGGCCTGCTGCAGCAGCTGCCCTTCGCGGTACAGCTCGGCACTCGCGGTCGCGAAGCTTTCCGCGAGCGGCTCCGGCGCGACGAGATAGCCGACCCGCAGCCCCGGGAACAGCGTCTTGCCGAAACTGCCGACGTAAATCACCTGCCCGGCCGTATCGAGGCCCTGCAGCGACGCGAGCGGCCGGCTGCCATAGCGGAATTCGCTGTCGTAGTCGTCCTCGATGATCCAGCAGCCGTGCTGGCGCGCGTATTCGAGCAGCATCCGGCGCCGCGCGAGGCTCATCACCATCCCGAGCGGATACTGGTGCGACGGCGTGACGAGCATCAGCTTCGGCGGTTCGGCGAGATCGGCGGCCGACGGCGCGATGCCTTCGTCGTCGACCGGAATCGGCCGCGTGGTCAGCCCCGACACGTTCAGCACGCTGCGCACGCCCCAGTAGCACGGGTCTTCGGTCCAGATCGCGTCGCCCGGATCGGTCAAGAGCCGCACCGCGAGATCGATAGACTGGTGGATGCCGGTCGTGATCACGATCTGCTCGGGCGTGCAGCGCACCGAGCGCGACGTGCGCAGGTAGTCGGCCAGCGACTCGCGCAGCAGCGCGAGCCCGCCGCCCGGCGCGTAGGTCAGCAGGTCGGGGCGCAGGCGCCGCCAGTACTTGTTGTGCAGCCGCGTCCACACGCGCGCCGGAAATCGCGACACATCGGGCACGCCCGGCATGAACGCGCCGCCCTGGCGCTTCGACACGCCGGCGCCTTCGACGAGCCGCGTGCCGCGCGCGGACAGCCGCCGGGCGGACGGCGTCACGACGGCCGGGCCGGCCGCCGCGTCGGGCGGTGCACCGACGATCTCGTCCGGCGCGCTGTCGGCGACGAACGTGCCGCGGCCGGTCGCCGAGTTCACGTAGCCTTCGAGTGCAAGCTGTTCGTAAACTTGCGTGACCGTGTTGCGCGCGATCCCGAGTTCGGCGGCCAGCAGCCGCGACGACGGCACGCGCGTGCCGGCCGGCAGTTCGCGCGACAGGATCGCCTGTTGCAGCAGCCGGTGAAGCTGCCGGTAGATCGGCTGTTCGCCGCCGCGCACGAGGCGCTGCGCCAGCCAGTCCGACAGCACGCTCGCGCGCATGATTGGCTCCTGAATATTTATTGAAATGGCTCTGATTGCCAGAGCCAAATGTGATTATAGTCGCCTCCATGGGCTGCCAAGGCGCCCGATTTCTACCCACCGGAAAGAACATCAAGGAGATGACCGTGAAGAATGCCGACCTGCAGGCCCGCAAGAACGCCGCCACCCCGCGCGGCGTCGGCGTGATGTGCGATTTCTACGCAGCCCGCGCCGAGAACGCGGAACTGTGGGATGTCGAAGGCCGCCGCTTCATCGATTTCGCCGCCGGCATCGCGGTGCTGAACACGGGCCACCGCCACCCGAAGATCGTCAAGGCGATCGCGGATCAACTGAACAACTTCACGCACACCGCTTACCAGATCGTCCCGTACGCGTCGTACGTCGAGCTGGCCGAGAAGATCAACGACCGCGCGCCGGGCGACTTCCCGAAGAAGACCGCGTTCTTCACGACCGGCGCCGAAGCCGTCGAGAACGCGATCAAGATCGCGCGTGCAGCGACCGGCCGTCCGGGCGTCATCGCGTTCTCGGGCGGCTTCCACGGCCGCACGATGATGGGCATGGCGCTGACCGGCAAGGTCGCCCCGTACAAGCTGAACTTCGGCCCGTTCCCGGGCGACGTGTTCCACGCCCCGTACCCGAACGCACTGCACGGCGTGACGACGGCCGACTCGATCAAGGCGATCGAGATGCTGTTCAAGGCCGACATCGATCCGAAGCGCGTCGCCGCGATCATCTTCGAACCGGTCCAGGGCGAAGGCGGTTTCTACGCGGCACCGGCCGAATTCGTGCGCGCGCTGCGCAAGATCTGTAACGAACACGGCATCCTGCTGATCGCCGACGAAGTCCAGACGGGCTTCGCGCGTACCGGCAAGCTGTTCGCGATGCAGCACTACGACGTGCTGGCCGACCTGATCACGATGGCGAAGAGCCTCGCGGGCGGGATGCCGCTGTCGGGCGTCGTCGGCCGTGCGGACGTGATGGACGCGGCAGCGCCCGGCGGCCTCGGCGGCACCTACGCGGGCAACCCGCTGGCCGTCGCGTCGGCGCACGCGGTGCTCGAGATCATCGACGAAGAGAAGCTGTGCGACCGCGCGACGCAACTCGGCGACGCGCTGAAGGCGAAGCTGAATGCGCTGCAGGCTGACGTGCCGCAGATCGCCGACGTGCGCGGCCCGGGCGCGATGATCGCGGTCGAGTTCCTGAAGCCCGGTTCGGGCGAGCCGGATGCCGAGTTCACGAAGCGCGTGCAGACGCGTGCGCTCGAGCGCGGCCTGCTGCTGCTCGTGTGCGGCGTGTACTCGAACGTCGTGCGCTTCCTGTTCCCGCTGACGATCCCGCAGGCCGTGTTCGACGAAGCGCTCGTGATCCTCGAGGAAGTGCTGAAGGAAACGGTCGGCGTGCCGGCCTGAGTTCCCGCCCACTTCAACTGAATGCGCCGCCGCCGTCGTGAAGACGGCGGCGGCCGTTTTCTTCCGCCCTTATCCGTCCTTTTCAAAGCAGGCGATTCATATGAGCACCGTTCAGGAAACCCTGGCACTGAAAGATCCGTCGCTGTTCCGCCAGCAGGCGTACGTCAACGGCGAATGGCAAGGCGCAACGAACGGCGAGACGTTCGAAGTCCGCAACCCGGCGACGGGCGGCCTGCTCGGCACCGTGCCGGCGATGGGCACGGCCGAGACGCGTCACGCGATCGACGCCGCGAACGCCGCCTGGCCGGCGTGGCGCAAGAAGACCGCGAAGGAACGCGCGGTCATCCTGCGCAAGTGGCACGACCTGATGATGGAAAACGCCGACGACCTCGCGCTGATCCTGACCACCGAGCAAGGCAAGTCGCTGGCCGAGGCGAAGGGCGAGATCGGCTATGCGGCGTCGTTCCTCGAGTGGTTCGCGGAAGAAGGCAAGCGCGTGTACGGCGACACGATCCCGACGCCGGCGAGCGACAAGCGCATCGTCGTGACGAAGGAAGCGATCGGCGTGTGCGCGGCGATCACGCCGTGGAACTTCCCGGCGGCGATGATCACGCGCAAGGTCGGCCCGGCGCTCGCCGCCGGCTGCCCGATCGTCGTGAAGCCGGCCGAGGCCACGCCGTTCTCCGCGCTCGCGATGGCCGTGCTGGCCGAGCGCGCGGGCGTGCCGGCCGGCGTGTTCAGCGTCGTCACGGGCGATCCGAAGGCGATCGGCGGCGAGCTGACGTCGAACCCGATCGTGCGCAAGCTGTCGTTCACGGGCTCGACGCCGGTCGGCCGCCTGCTGATGGCGCAATGCGCGGCGACGGTCAAGAAGGTGTCGCTGGAGCTCGGCGGCAACGCGCCGTTCATCGTGTTCGACGACGCCGACCTCGATGCGGCCGTGCAGGGCGCGATTGCGTCGAAGTACCGCAACAGCGGCCAGACGTGCGTGTGCACGAACCGCTTCTACGTGCATGAAGCCGTGTACGACCAGTTCGCGCAGAAGCTCGCGGCAGCCGTCGGCCAGCTGAAGGTCGGCCGCGGCACCGAGCCGGGCGTCACGCAGGGTCCGCTGATCAACGAGGCGGCCGTGCTGAAGGTCGAGGCGCACATCGAGGACGCGCTCGCGAAGGGCGCGACCGTCGTGACGGGCGGCAAGCGCCACGCGCTCGGCCACGGCTTCTTCGAGCCGACCGTGCTGACGGGCGTCACGCCGGCGATGAAGGTCGCAAAGGAAGAGACGTTCGGGCCGCTCGCGCCGCTGTTCAAGTTCAGCAGCGACGAAGAAGTGATCGGCCTCGCGAACGACACCGAGTTCGGCCTGGCCGCGTACTTCTTCAGCCGCGACATCGGCCGTGTGTGGAAGGTGGCGGAAGCGCTCGAATACGGGATGGTCGGCGTGAACACGGGCCTGATCTCGAACGAAGTCGCGCCGTTCGGCGGCGTCAAGCAGTCGGGCCTCGGCCGCGAAGGCTCGCACTACGGCATCGACGACTACGTCGTGATCAAGTACCTCTGCCTGGCCGTCTGACGGTTCAGGGCCTGCCGCTTCGGCGACAGGCCCTGACCGCCCGGCCGGAACCGGGCGGTCCGACGCGGGCCGGCATCCCTCTCCGTCGTGCCCGCGTCACCTCTCTCCTCGCTCATCACCGAAACACGTTCACCGCATCCACGAGCCGCGTCGCCTGCTGCTTCAGGCTTTCCGACGCCGCCGTGCTCTGCTCGACCAGCGCCGCGTTCTGCTGCGTGATGTTGTCCAGATGCACGACCGCCTGGTCGACCTGCGCGACACCCGTGCTCTGCTCGGCCGTCGACGAGCTGATCTCCGCGATCAGATCCGACACGCGCTTCACCTGCGTGACAATGTCCTCCATCGTCTTGCCCGCGCCATCGACGATCCGCGCGCCCGACTCGACCCGCTCGACGCTCGCGCCGATCAGCGTCTTGATCTCCTTCGCCGCGTTCGCACTGCGCTGCGCGAGCGCGCGCACCTCGCCGGCGACCACCGCGAAACCGCGCCCCTGCTCGCCCGCACGCGCGGCCTCGACCGCCGCGTTCAGCGCGAGGATGTTGGTCTGGAACGCGATGCCGTCGATCACGCCGATGATGTCCGCGATCCTGCGCGAGCTGTCGGTGATGTCGTTCATCGTCGCGACGACCTCGCTCACCGCCTGCCCGCCACGCTCGGCTGCATCGCTCGCGGAAACCGACAACTGATTCGCCTGCAGCGCCGTCTCCGCATTGCTCGACACCGTCGCCGTCATCTCGGCCATCGAGGCGGCCGTTTCCTGCACGCTCGACGCGGCCTGCTCGGTGCGCGCGCTCAGGTCGTTGTTGCCCTGCGCGATCTCGTTGCTCGCGCGTTGCACGTTGTGCACCTGCTCGCTGACATCGTCGACGAGCCAGCGGAACATCAGCCCGAGCTGGTTGATCGTGCGCAGCGTCATGCCGATCTCGTCGATGCGGTTCATCCGCACGCCGCGCCGGCTTTCACCGGTCGCGACATTCAGCGCCTGTTCGTGCAGCCGCTTCAACGGTTGCACGATCTGCGCGTCGAGCCACCAGCCGGCCGCGGCCGCCACGCCGACCGTCACGCCGGCAAACGCCGCGAGCCCGCCGCCGGACAACCCGCATGCCCACCCCGCGCCGACGACGGCCGGCGCCAGCACGCACAGCGCCGAATGCACGCGTGCGCGCACCGACATCGTCTGCGGCAGCGACGCGACGCGCAGCAGCCCGGTACGAATCACGAGCCCCTTGTGGAACCGGCGCTGGCCGGCCTTGCCTTCGCGAAACGCGCGATACAGCGCATCGGCGGCCTTGGTTTCATCGCTCGGCGCCTTCGTGCGCACCGACATGTAGCCCTGCGGCTCACCGTTGCGCATCACCGGAATCGCGTTCGCACGCACCCAGTAGTGGTCGCCGTTCTTGCGGCGGTTCTTCACGAGCGCGGTCCACGGCTCGCCGCGCTTGAGCGTCGCCCACATGTCGGCGAACGCCTCGCGCGGCATGTCGGGGTGGCGCACGGCATTGTGCGGCTGGCCGACGAGCTCCTCGTTCGAGAAACCGCTCACCTGCGCAAACGTCGTGTTCGCGTAGGTGATCGTGCTGTCGGCATCGGTCGTCGACATCAGCGTGACGTCGTCGGGAAAATCGAATTCCTGTTGGGTAACGGGCTGGTTATTGCGCATGCAAGGCTCCGAAAGGCGGATCTGTTGTCCGCGCCGCGCTGAAAATCACGCTCAGTAGCCGAAAAACGGTTGATCGCTTTACGACACTCTCGTCCTTACTGTCGGCAATTCATCGCAAAACCTTAATCCTGTCGCGCACAAAATATGCAATCCGGCCATTACCATGATTTCGATCAAGTATTCCGGCGATAATCGCCGCGCGCGTTCATCCGCCTGCCACAACGCGCCGCCCGGAGCGCCAATGCCGGCAGCCGTTGCGCGCGGCGAAACGATTTGGCCTATCCTGCTCCATTCCACCGGAATTCAAATTCGATGAAAAAGGCATTGCACGAACTGAATCGGCTGTCCTGGAATACGGCGACGGTCGCGCATAACAGCCATAAAGGCGATCAGGCCGCGTTTTTCCGCAATGGCGGCTCGACGCTGTTTCCCGAAGAACGCGAATTGCTCGGCGAGCTCGGGGGCCTGCGGCTCCTGCACCTGCAATGCAACGCGGGACAGGACACGCTGAGCCTCGTGCGCGACGGCGCGGACGCAACCGGCGTCGACATCTCCGACGAAGCGATCGGCTTCGCGCGGCAACTGTCGGCCGACGCGGGCCTGCCCGCGCGCTTCGAGCGCGCCGACGTGCTCGACTGGATGCCCGAGGCCGCCGCGCGCGGCGAGCGCTTCGATCGCGTGTTCACGTCGTACGGCGCGATCTGCTGGCTGTCGGACCTGAGCGCATGGGCGCGCGGCATCGCCGCGCTGCTCGCGCCGGGCGGCCGCTTCGCGATGGTCGAGTTCCATCCGTTCTCGCTGTATTTCGACGAACACTGGCAGCCGCGCTACGACTACTTCAACGGCGACGCGACCGAGGAGCCCGCGGGCGTCGGCGATTACGTGGCGGCATCCGGCACGGGGCTCGGCGCGCAGCACGACCACCCGGGTGTCGTCGATTTCTCGAACCCGCATCCGAGCTACGAGTTCATGTGGGGCATCGGCGACGTGGTGAATGCGCTCGTGTCGGCCGGGCTCGCGATCGACCGCCTGACCGAATATCCGTACTCAAACGGCTGGAAGGGCTTCGACGGCATGCGCGAACTGGAAGGCCGCCGGATGGTGCCGCCCGACGGCATGCCGCGCCTGCCGCTGATGTACGGGATCGCCGCGCACCGGGTGGCCGCATGATGCGCCGCACCGCCGCCGAGCGCGACGCGCTGTCCACCCGCCTCCTTGCGCGCGACGACGTGCCGCTCGTGTGGACCATCGACCGGCGCGAGATCATCGAGCACCTGTACGTGCTGCGCGACGGTACGCTGCACCTCGTGCCCGAGTTCTACGACGTTGCCGGCTGGCCCGACGGCGAAGCCGATCACTACACGCCGATCCTGCTCGACTGCCACGATCGCGGCGGCTGGTTCCTCGGCAGGTTCGACGGCGCGAGGCTCGTCGCGGCGGTCGTCGTCGACAGCCGGCCGCTCGGCCCGCAACGCGACATGCTGCAGTTGAAGTTCCTGCACGTGAGCCACGACTGGCGCGGCTGCGGGCTCGGCGAGCAGCTCTATCGCGCGGCCCGGGTGCAGGCACGTGCGATGGGTGCCGAGCGCCTGTACGTGTCGGCCACGCCGTCGCAGCGCACGATCGACTTCTACCTGCGGCTCGGCTTCACCGTCAGCGCTTCGCCCGACCCCGAGCTTTACGCGCTCGAGCCCGAGGATCTTCATCTGGAAGGGCCGGCGGCCTGACGGTCCGGCGCGCGGATGAAGCGCGCCTCAGGCGACTGTCGCAGGCCGGCTAACGACAATGGGCGGCACGAGCAATCTCGTGCCGCCCATCGTGGCGGAAACAGCGCAGCGACGAAGCGGCGCGTATCCGGCCGCTTCACCCCATCGCGCCGATCAGACGCGTTCGATCGCGATCGCGATGCCCTGGCCGACGCCGATGCACATCGTGCACAGCGCGAAGCGGCCATTCGTGCGATGCAGCTGGTACATCGCGGTCGTCACGAGGCGCGCACCCGATGCGCCGAGCGGATGGCCCAGCGCGATCGCGCCGCCGTTCGGGTTCACGCGGGGATCGTCGTCGGCGACGCCCAGCATGCGCAGCACCGCGAGGCCCTGCGACGCGAACGCCTCGTTCAGCTCGATCACGTCGAACTGGTCGATCGTCATCCCGAGCCGAGCGAGCAGCTTCTGCGTGGCCGGTGCGGGGCCGATGCCCATCACGCGCGGCGCGACGCCGGCCGTTGCGATGCCGAGCACGCGTGCACGCGGCGTCAGGCCGAAGCGCTTCGCGGTTGCTTCGTTCGCGAGCAGCAGCGCGGCGGCGCCGTCGTTGACGCCCGACGCGTTGCCGGCCGTCACCGAGCCGTCCGGGCGCACGACGCCCTTCAGCTTCGCGAGCGTCTCGAGCGACGTTTCACGCGGATGCTCGTCGCGCGACACGACCACCGGATCGCCCTTCTTCTGGGCAATCGTGACCGACACGATTTCCTCGGCGAGCGTGCCGTCCTGCTGCGCGCGCGCGGCCTTCTGCTGGCTGCGCAGCGCGAACAGGTCCTGGTCCGCGCGGCTGATGTTGTAGTCGACCGCGACGTTCTCGGCGGTTTCCGGCATCGAGTCGACACCGTGCAGCTGTTTCATCAGCGGATTGACGAAGCGCCAGCCGATCGTCGTGTCGTAGATGTCGGCCTGGCGCGCGAACGCGCTGGCGGCCTTGCCCATCACGAACGGCGCGCGCGTCATGCTCTCGACGCCGCCCGCGACCATCAGCGCAGCTTCGCCCGACTTGATCGCGCGTGCGGCCACGCCGACCGCGTCCATCCCGGAACCGCACAGGCGGTTGATCGTCGAACCCGGCACGCCTTGCGGCAGGCCCGCGAGCAGCGCCGACATGCGCGCGACGTTGCGGTTGTCCTCGCCGGCCTGGTTCGCGCAGCCGTAGATCACGTCGTCGACCGCCGTCCAGTCGACATCGCGGTTGCGCTCGACGAGCGCCTTGAGCGGCACCGCGCCCAGGTCGTCGGCGCGCACGCCGGACAGCGCACCGCCGTAACGCCCGATCGGCGTACGGATCGCATCACACAGAAAAGCTTCGGTCATCAGTGTCTCCGGTCCCATGAAGGCTGGGAAATGAACAGGGCGCGCCCCTTGCATTGCCCGCCGGGATGCGCTTAAATGTTCTATATACGAACATAAGATCGTGTATCGAACGTTCAACGCATCATAGGGAGTGCAGGGACGACCTGTCAAGCGCGCGGTCCGCCGCGCGGTTGGCGTGTCAGGCCCCATGCGCTATCTTCTCGGCTGCACGATATTCCAGGCGCTCATGACAACCGAAGACACTCAGACTAAACCCGGCGACTCCTATGTGCAGTCGTTCGCGCGCGGCCTCGCGGTGATCCGCGCATTCGACGCGGCCCGCCCCGAGCAGACGCTCACCGAAGTCGCGTCGGCCACCGGGCTCACGCGCGCGGGCGCGCGCCGGATCCTGCTCACGCTGCAGACGCTCGGCTACGTCGAGGCAGACGGCCGGCTGTTCCGGCTCACGCCGAAGATCCTCGAGCTCGGCTTCGCGTACCTGACCTCGATGCCGTTCTGGAATCTCGCCGACCCGGTGATGGAGCAGTTGTCCGCCCAGATCCACGAAAGCTGCTCGGCCGCGGTGCTCGACCGTACCGAGATCGTCTACGTGCTGCGCGTACCGACCCGCAAGATCATGACGATCAACCTGTCGATCGGCAGCCGGCTGCCCGCGTACTGCACGTCGATGGGCCGCGTGCTGCTGTCCGCGCTCGACGACGCGGCACTCGACGAAACGCTCGCGCAAAGCGCCATCCGCGCGCATACACAGCGCACGATCACGGATCTCGGCGAGCTGAAGGCAACGATCGCGCAAGTACGCCAGCAGGGCTGGGCCGTGGTCGACCAGGAACTCGAGGTGGGCCTGATGTCGCTGTCCGCGCCGATCCGCAACCGGCGCGGGCAGATCATCGCGGCGATGAACATCAGCGGCAATGCGCAGCGGCATACCGCGAAGCAGATGGTGAAGGAGTTTCTCGGGCCGTTGCAGCAGGCCGCGCAGACGGTGTCGGAGCTGGTGGCGCGGCGCGGTTGAGCGCCTTGCCGATTGTCGTACCGGCCGCACGACGATTCGCCAATAAAAAAAAGCGGGCAGCCTGGGCCGCCCGCTCAAACTCTGACTTCATTGCAACGTTCGTCTCACGGAACACGGAGCACACTCCGCGCCACACAATTTAGTGACGCGCGGAAAGCCGGTCAATCTGACGAGAACGAAATTGCGCCCGGCTCGTAGGACACCGCGCCGCTCACGCGCCGAGCAGCATCCCCGTGCGCACCGGCACCGTGCCCGTCACGCGGCCGAGCGGCGCGCCGGCCGTCACGAAGCGGATGGCGCGGCGCATGTAGAACACGCCGTCGGTCGCGCTCGAGATCGTCGTGATCGCGTCCGTCAGCGGATCGACGATGTCGAACAGCGGGTCGCCCGCACGGATCGTCGCGCCGATCGCCGCGCGGTGCACGAGGATTCCGCTCACCGGCGCGTAGAACTGCTCGCTGCCCGCCAGCGGCGTGGCCGGTGCGGCCAGCGGCGGCAGCGGCGTGCGCTCGCCCTGCACCGCGCCGCGCCAGACGAGGTAGTCGACGAGCGCGTCGGCATCGCGTTCGGCATATTCATACGTCACGTCGCGCTGGCCGCGGCACTCGACCGTCACGGCCACGGTGCCGGCCGCCATCGGCGTGCCATCCGGCAAATGCTGGCGCAACTGCGCCCACAGCAGGTGATGGGCATCATCGAACGCATGCCCGCCCGAATCCTCCGCGAGCAGCGACACCTCCGCACCGAGATAGCGCGCGAGCGGTTCGATCTCGGGCCACGCCGTGTCGCTCGTGTACACGTGCATCACCGCTTCGAGCGAGCAATGCAGGTCGATCACGACTTCCGCGTCATGCGACAGCTTCAGCAGCGCGAGCTGCAGCGCGTCGAATTCGGTGCGCGGCTCGATGGCGTCGAGCGTCGCACCGACGCATTCGCGCACGATCGCGCGATTGCGTTCGCCGTCGGCGCCGAGCCGGTCGCGCGCACGCGCGGCGATCTCCGCGAGCGGCAGGAAGCCGCGATTGAAGTTGCGGCCGCTCGCCAGGTCGAAGCGGCCGATGAACTGTCCGAGCAGATGATGATTGAGGCCGACCGGGTTCGACACCGGCACGAGCACGATCTCGGCCGCGAGCCGGCCTTCGGCGTCGAGCTGTGCGAGACGCTGCTTCAGCACGAACGCCGCGAGCATCGCGGGCGTCTCGTCCGCGTGCAGCGCGGCCTGCAGGTAGATCTTGCGGCCGGTATCGGCCGGCCCGAAATGAAAGCTCGTCAGCGTGCGCTGCGTGCCGATCGACGGCGACAGGAGCGGCGTGGTGCGAATCTGCATCGATGGTCTCGAACGGATGAAATCAGGGAAGCGGGTGAAACGGCGAGGTGGCGCGGCGCTCAGTCGCCGTACGGGTTGAAGTCGAAATACTTCTTCGCGATCCGGTCGTACGTGCCGTCCTTCAGCATCGATGCGATCGCGCCGTCGATCGACGCCTTCAGCGCCGTATCGGATTGCCGCATGCCGATGCCGACACCGCGATCGCCCATGTCGAGCGGTGCGCCGACGAACGCGAAGCCCTTGCCGCGCGGCTGGCGCAGGAACCCGTAGTCGGCTTCCACCGTGCCGAGCAGCGCCGCGTCGAGGCGGCCGTTGACGAGATCGGCGAACACGTCGTCCTGGCTCTTGTACGGCACGACGCTCACGCCGGCCGTCGCCCAGTGCGCGAGCGCCCACGATTCGAACTGCGTGCCCGACTGCACACCGACGCGCTTGCCGGCCAGCGGCGCCGTCGTGCTGCCGAGCCCGAGGTCGGGCCGCGCGACGAGCCGCGACTTGAAGCGGAACAGTTTCGACGAGAACAGGATCTGCTTCTCGCGCTTCTCCGTGATCGCCATCGACGACAGGATCGCGTCGATCTTGCGCGCCTGCAGCGCCGGAATCATCCCGGAGAATTCGAGTTCGACCCACTGGCAGCGCAACTGCGCGCGGCGGCAGATCTCGTTGCCGAGATCGACGTCGAAGCCCTTCAGGCTGCCGTCGGGCGCCTTCGCGTCCATCGGCGGATAGGTCGGGTCGATGCCGAGCCGCACGACGTGCGTGTCGAGCGCGGACGCGGATGCGGTAGCCAGGCCGAGGCACAGGGAAACGAGCGGGACGAGGAAACGTTTCATGGTCGACGGAGGGTGGAAAGAGACGCAAACGGCATGAGCCGGACTGCCTGCGATCGTAGGCGTCACGGCCCGTCGCCGGAACCATCGACTGCCTTATCATGATCGGTATTTCCGATCACCGGCCTCGCCGCTCGCTCATGGCGTTCACGCTGTCCCAGCTCCGAATCTTCCAGGCCGTCGTCGAGCACGGCAGCCTGCGCGCCGCCGCACGCGCGCTCGATCTCGCGCAAAGCGGCGTCACGCAGCAGTTGCAGAGCCTCGAGGCGACGCTTGGCGCGACGCTGTTCACGCGCACCAATCGCGGGATCGTGCCGACGGCCGTCGGCCAGCGGCTGCTCGCGCGCTCCGGTTCGATCCTCGGCGAATGCGAGCAGGTAGAGCGGGAGATCCGTCAGTTGAGCGGCGCGTACGAAGGCACCGTCACGCTCGGCCTCGTCGCCGAGCCGCTGATCGACGCGTTCGCGCCCGTGCTGACCGCGTTCCGCGCGCGCTTCGACAAGGTCGACGTGCACCTGCGCACCGGCACGTCGCGGATGATGATCGGCTGGCTGCGCGAAAGCGCGGTGGATTTCGCGATCGCGCTGGTCGCGAAGCAGACCGACACGACCGATCTCGCGGTCACGCCGCTGCGCGCGTCGGCGCCGGTGGTCGTCTGTCGCCACGGGCATCCGGCGATGCACGCGCAATCGCTCGCGGAGCTGGCCGGTTACGGATGGGTGTCCACGCGCTCGCCGAACCTCAGCGCCGACCCGGTCGTCAACCGGTTGCTCGCGTACTTCGACGCGCATGGCCAGCCGCCGCCGAAGATTCTCGCCACCGTCGAAGGGATGTTCGAAACGCTGCAGATCGTCACGCAGACCGATTCGCTCGCGCTCGAAACCGAAGCCATCACGCAGCATGGGCCGTTCGCCGGTGCGCTCGTGAAGGTGCCCGTGCGCGAGCAGGCGGAGTCGCAGGACATTTGCCTGCTGCAGCGTGCGGCCGTGCCGCTGACGCCGGCCGCGCAGGAACTCGCGACGATGCTCGCGTCGTACCTGAGGATGGTGCGCGGGCGGTAAGCGCACGAGGGTGCGCCGCCGCCCGCGTCGCGCGTCAGTCCAGTGACTCCTGGGCCGTCTCGCGCAGCATCGCGACCGCGATCAGCGACAGCACCACGCACGCGGCCACGTAGCCGGCCGGCGCGAGCTTGCTGCCGGTCGTCTTCACGAGCCAGGTCGCGATCAGCTGCGCGGTGCCGCCGAAGATCGTCACCGCGAGCGCATAAGCGATCGAGATGCCGGTCGCCCGCACGTGACGCGGCAGCGACTCGCACATCAGCGCCATTTCCGACGCCGAGCCGAGCGAATAGAACAGCAGCATTAGCGCGGTCAGCGGCAGGATCACCGACAGCGTCGGGTGATGGTTCATCAGCCAGAACGCCGGGAACAGCAGCAGAACCAGCACGCCGCGGCCGATGAAGATCGGCAGGCGCCGGCTGCCGAGCGTGTCCGACAGCCAGCCGAACAGCGGGCACGTGACCAGCATCACGCAGCCCGACGCGACGCCGACGAACATCGACAGCTTCATCGGCAGCCCGAGCGTGTGGATCGCGTAAGTCGGCATGTAGAACGTCAGGATGTAGGTCGACACCGTGCCGCCCATCACCGTGAGCATCAGCAGCACCACGGTGCGCGTGTGCTTCGAGAACAGCTCGTGCAGCACGCCGCGCTCGATCCCGTGATGGCGGTCGCCGGGCGCGTCGTCCGCGAGCCGGCGGCGCAAGTACATGCCGACCGGCGCGATCAGCACGCCGACGAGGAACGGCAGCCGCCAGCCCCAGCCTTCCAGCGCGTCCTTCGTCATCGTGTTCGACAGCAGCGCCGCGAAGCCCGAGCCCATCAGCGCGGCGCCGCCCTGCGTCGCCAGTTGCCAGCTCGCGCGGAACGCGCGCCGCGACGTGCCGCCCTGTTCGAGCAGCGTCGTCGTCGCCGCGCCGAATTCGCCGCCCTGCGAGAAGCCCTGCAGCAGCCGCGCGAACACGACGAGCAGCGGTGCGGCCACGCCGACCTGCGCATAGGTCGGCGCGATCGCGATCAGGCCCGTGCCGAGCGCCATCAGCATGATCGTCAGGTTCAGTGCGGCCTTGCGTCCCTTGCGGTCCGCATAGACGCCGAGCACGACGCTGCCGAGCGGCCGCGTGAAGAAGCCGGCCGCGAACGTCGCGACCGACAACAGCAGCGACGTTGTCGCGTCGCTCGACGGGAAGAACAGCTTGCCGATCAGCACTGCGAAGAAGCCGTACACGGTGAAATCGAAGAATTCCAGCCAGTTGCCGATCACGGCCGCGGCGATCGCGCCGCGCCGCGTGACGGCAGGCGCGGCAGGCACGCCGGCTGCGGCGGCGCCCGTCGACGCGGGGTGCAGCGCGAGATGGTCTTTCTGCATATTTGTCGTCTCCACTCAATGCGGCCGGAAGCGCCGGCCGCGCGCCGCCGTTGCGATCACCGACCGAGGTAGCGCTCGACGAGGCGCGTCCAGAATGCCGCGCCGATCGGCAGGTTGCGATCGTTGAAGTCGTATTTCGGGTTGTGCACCATGCAGCCGTCCTCGCCTTCGCCGTTGCCGAGCCGCACGAACGAACCCGGCCGCTTCTGCAGCATGAACGCGAAATCCTCGCTGCCCATCAGCAGGTCGGTCTGCTCGACCACGTGCGCATCGCCGACGAGTTCGCGTGCGACCTGCGCCGCGAAATCCGTTTCGGCATCCGTATTGACGACGACGGGATAGCCTTCGATGTACTCGACGTTCGCGGTCGCGCCGTAGCTCGCGGCCTGCGTCTCGGCCAGCTCGGTGATACGGCGCTTGAGCAGCGCGCGCACTTCCGGGCTGAACGAACGCACGCTGAGGTCGAGGCGCGCGCCGTTCGGAATCACGTTGTTCGCGGTGCCCGCGTGCATCGAGCCGACCGTGACGACCGCCGGCTGCGACGGGTCGACGTTGCGCGCGACGATCGTCTGCAGCGCCATCACGATGCTCGCGGCGACGACGACCGGATCGACCGTCAGGTGCGGCCGCGCCGCGTGGCCGCCGACGCCTTCGATCGTGATGATCGCCTTGTCGCCGGCCGACATGAACGGGCCGCGCCGCGTGAGAAACACGCCGGGCGCCGCGCCCGGATGGTTGTGCATGCCGAACACGGCGTCGCACGGGAAGCGTTCGAAGAGGCCGTCGTCGATCATCTTTTTCGCGCCGCTGTCGACGCCGTGCTCTTCAGCCGGCTGGAAATACAGGTGCACAGTGCCGGAGAAGTTGCGCGTCTTCGCGAGATGCTGCGCGGCGCCGAGCAGCATCGTCGTGTGGCCGTCGTGGCCGCACGCGTGCATCTTGCCGTGCGTACCGCTCGCATACGGCAGGCCGGTCGCCTCGACGATCGGCAGCGCGTCCATGTCGGCGCGGATGCCGATGCTGCGCGCGCCGTCGCCCACGCGCAGCGTGCCGACGACACCCGTCTTGCCGACCCCGCGCGTCACCTGCCAGCCCCATTGCTCGAGCTTGTCCGCGACGAGCGCGGCCGTATCGTGCTCTTCGTAGGCGAGTTCGGGATGGTGATGGATGTGGTGACGGATCTCGCGCAGCCCGCCGGCGGCGGGCATCAGATCCTCGACTTCGGTGAAGCGGGTATCGGTGGTCATCAAAGGGGCTCCTGCCGTTCGTCTGCGCACGCCGGGGAGGCGTGCGGGAAAGCGAGCCACTATATCCAGCCGATATCGGTTCAATAAGATGCTGAATTTTTCACCATGATAAGAATTTTTAATCAGGGTTAGTACGGATGCCTCGGTTTGGCCGTGCAGCTTTCGATCTATGCAAATCCGTACAACTTCGCCGGGTTCGTGACGAATATCCGTTGCTGCCAGTCCGGACGCCCGATCCAGCCGGCGATCACGTCCAGCAGGCTTGCGTCGTCCGGCTTGTCCGTCTTCTGCGTCGGGTGCGGCCAGTCGGTGCCCCAGAGCATGCGCTCCGGCGCCATCTCGATCAGCGCCTTCGCGACCGGTGCGACGTCGTCATAGGCAGGCGCGCCCGTCTTGCTGTCGACGTACGGCCCCGACAACGTGATCCACGTATGGCCCTTTTCGACGAGGCGTTGCGCAGTCCGAAACGCGGCCGACGACAGCCCGCCGGGCTGCGGCACATGCGCGATATGGTCGATCACGAGCGGACAAGGCAGCACCGCAAGATGACGCTCCAGCTCCGGCAGCCGCGCGCCCTGCACCACCAGCTCGATGTGCCACCCGAGGTTCGCGATGCGCGCGGCGAGCGGCGAGCGGCGAGCGGCGCCAGCATGTCGAGCGTCGTCGCGCCCGGATAGCTGAGGTTGAACCGGATCGCACGGATGCCGCCACGATCGAGCACCCGAAGTTCGTCGTCGCTCACGGTACCGTCGACGACCGCGACGCCGCGCGCGCCGTCGCCGAACTGCGCGAGCGCCGCCAGCGTGCAGCGATTGTCCGTTCCGTACGTCGACGGCGTCACGACCACATTGCGTTTCACACCGATACGCGCCTGCACGCTCCGGTATTGCGCGACGGTCGCATTCGGCGGGCGCAGCGTCGTGCCCGGCGCGACCGGGAACCGGTCGTCGTAGATGTGCATGTGACAGTCGATCGCGCCCTCGGGCAGCCGGAACGCCGGGCGCTCGATGCCGCTCGACCACGTTTCGTCGGCAGCGGCCGGCCTCGGCAATGCAGCCGAAGCCAGTGTCGCGCCGGCGATCCGGAGGAACCTGCGTCTCGCGATGCACGCCATGATCAGATGGTCCCCGTCTTGCCGACCAGCTTGCCGGACGCGTGATTGCGCGTGAGCAGCAACAGCGTCGCGACGCTCACGAGCGTGAGGATCGCGAGCGGCATCAACGCGAGCGCGTAGCTGCCCGTCGCCGCCTTCACCCAACCGTACACGTTCACCATCAGCCCGCCGCCGAGCAGGTTCGCGATTGCATTGACCGTCGCGAGCCCGGCCGCCACGGTGCTGTTGGACAGCATGTCGGTCGCGAGCGCCCAGAACGGCCCCTTGAACGAATACGCGCCGACCAGCACCGCGCAGAGCATGCAGACCGTCGGCAGCAGCGAGCCGCTCAGCGACGTCGCAAACAGGCCCACGCCGATCAGCAGCATCGGTACGACCGTGTGCCAGCGCCGTTCGCCGACGCGGTCCGAGCGCCGGCCCCAGTAAACCATCAGGACGGAGGCCACCGCGTACGGCACCGAATTCAGCAGGCCGGTCTCCATGACGGTCAGGCCGAACGACTTGAGCAACTGCGGCTGCCACACGGACAGCGTGCTGCCTGCCGCGGAAGCACACGTGTCGACGAGTGCGAGGCACAGCACGTAGCGGTTGCGGAACAGCTGCGTGAGCGGCAGCGACGGCACCTTCTTGCGTGTCTTATGGCCGGCCGCGAGCGCGCTCGAGAGCCACGCGCGCTCGTCGTCGTCGAGCCACCGCGCGTGTTCCGGCTTGTTCGTCAGCATGAACAGGCACGCGATGCCGAGCAGCACGGTCGGAATGCCTTCGAGGATGAACAGCCAGTGCCATCCGCGCAGGCCCCAGACGCCGTCCATCTGCAGCAGCAGCGCGGAGATCGGCGAGCCGATGAAGCTCGCGGCCGGAATCGCGACCATGAACGTCGCGACGATCCGCGCACGGTACTGCGCGGGAATCCAGTACGACAGATAAAGCAGCACGCCCGGGAAGAAGCCGGCCTCGGCGGCGCCCAGCAGGAAGCGCAGCACGTAGAACGTCGTCGCGTTGTGCACGAGCGCGGTCGCCGCCGACACGATGCCCCACGTGATCATGATCCGGGCGATCCAGATCCGCGCGCCGTATTTCTGCAGCGCGAGGTTGCTCGGTACTTCGAAAAAGAAGTACGAAATGAAGAACAGGCTGCTGCCGAAGCCGAAGACCGTCGCCGACATCCCGAGGTCGTGGTTCATCTGCAGCGACGCCATCCCCACGTTGCCCCGGTCGATGAAGGCAAGCAGGTAGCAGATCATCAAAAAGGGAATGAGTCGCCAGACGACCTTTCGTATGGTCCGGCGCTCGACCGCGGACGCTTCCATGGAACCGGCTTGCATGTTGTCTCCGTTTATTGTGCGCCTGAGCGCGTTGCTGTGAATCGTTGCCACGCGACGATTGCAATGACGCCGCACGCGAGCACGGCGGCCATCGCGGCGAAGGTGTGGCGCACGCCGAGCGCCTCGGATGCGCTTCCGACGAGCAGGTAACCGAACGGCATCGTGCCGTTGTAGGCCATGCCGTACATGCCGACGAGGCCGCCGCGCACGTGTTCCGGACACTGGCGCTGAATGGTCGCGTTCGTCGACGTGGCCGCGAACGTGAGGCTGAAGCCGAGCGCATAGAACGCGGGAATCGATCCCGCCGCATCGGTCGTCGCGGCCAGCACGGCCAGCGCGCCGACTGCCGTCCAGGGCGCATACGCGATGAACCGGCGCGATGCGCGCGGCCCGAACGCCGACGACAGCAGCACCGCCGCGCTCAACGAGCCTGCGCCGGCGCACGCGAAGAACACGCCGGTAAAGCGCGCCGCGTCGTGAAAGCCCTGGTCCGCGAGCAGCGGCACGAGCGTCTGGTAGCTGCCTGCGAACAGGCCGATGCACGCGAGAATCGGCAGATAGCGGGCCGAGAACGCGTCGGACAGCACATAGCCGACCGCGTCGCGCAGGCCGCTCTCCACGCGCGACGGGCGGTCCACCGCCGCAGTCCGGATCGACCGCACGCACGTCGCCATGAAGCACAGCGCGAGCGCATAGATCGCGAACGACGTCCTGGGCCCCAGCGTCGGATAGACGAATCCGGCGATGGTCGGGCCGACCATGCGCCCGACGTTGTAAACCATCGTATTCATCGCGACCGCGTTGGAGGTGTGCGTCGCATCCTCGAGGCTCGTCAGCAGCAGCACCTGCCGCGCCGGCGTTTCCACCGCGCTCGACACGCCGATCGCCAGCGCATGCGCGAGGATCAGCTTCACGCCGAGCAGGCCGAGCAGCGACAACGTGAAGAGGCTGCCCGTCAGCAGCAGCGACGTCATCAGCACGCAGAGCGTCACGCGGCGCGCGTTGGCCGAGCCGATGCGGGAGCCCGCCACCGGCGCGACGATCAACTGCGGCCCGTACAGCAGGAAGTTGAGCAGCGCGAGGATCGCCGCCGAGCCGGACAGGTGATAGATCAGCAGATTCAGCGTGACGTTCTGCGTCCAGCTGCCGAGCACCGACGCGACCTGGCCGCTTAGATAGCGCCGCAGCGATGCCTCGGTCAGCGCGGGAAACAGCTTGTTCACCCATCCCGATTGCGTTGCCACGTTCATGACAGCGTCTTCCCGCGCGTTTCGGGCGCGAACAGCACGACCGCGGCCGCGGCGATGAACGCGACGATCGTCGTCGCGAGTCCGAGCGCGAAGCCGCCCGACGTCGACGCCAGCGCACCGATGACCAACGGCGCGATGAAGCCGCCGAGCCGGCCGCCGTTGTATGCGAGGCCCATGAAGAACCCGCGCGATGCCGTGTTGCCGATGATCTCCGCGAGGAACGGGCCGGCCCCCGCGAAGATGCCGTTCACGCTGAAGCCGGTCAGAAAGATGGCGGCCATCAGCAGCAACGGATTCGCCGACACGATATACACGCCGACGGCCAGCGCACCGACCAGCAGGTACGCCAGGAACATCGGGCGCCGGCCGATCCGGTCGACCCATGCCGAGAACAGCAGGAACCCGGTGATCGCGCCGAACTGCAACGCCAGCACGAACTTCAGGCTATGCACGAAGTCGAGGTGCTTCACCGTGATCAGGAACGTCGGCGTCCACGTGAATACGCCCCAGTAGAGGTACTGCAGGAAGAAGATGAAGCAGAAGGCGGTGAACAAGCCGCGCACGTTCAGCTTCTCGTGACCTGCCGTGCCGGGCTTGCGGGCCTGCGATTTCGCGTGCCGGCGTTCGAGCCAGATCGGCGATTCCGGCGTCTTGCGCGCGACCCAGAACAGAATGAAGAACGGCGACGCACCGATCAGGAACAGCAGACGCCAGCTGTCGCCGGCCAGTCCGCCATGCGCGGCGCCGACGATGCCCGAGATCGCGATCGCGAGAATCGCGCCGATCGGCAAGCCCATCTGCATCAGCGCGCCGCCCTTTCCGCGCCGGCTCGGATGCCAGGTTTCCGCGATGAGCGCCGCGCCGGCGGTCCAGGTTCCGCCCATGCCGAGCGCGCCGAAGAAGCGCAGCGCGGCAAACGAGTGCGCGTCCGGCGCAAACGCGATCAGGCCGGAGAACAACGAGTAGATGCCGACGCAGAGCAGCGCGGTGCGCACGCGCCCGATCCGGTCCGACACGAAGCCGAACAGAATGCCGCCGACGATCTGTCCGGCCGCCGTGACGCTCGTGAAAACGCCGAGCTGCGCCTTGCTCAGCCCGAACTGCAGCGCGAGCGTCGGCAGCAGCAGCGAAAGCAGGAACGAGTCGTAACTCTCGAACGTCCAGCCGAGCCCCGCGAGCGACAGCGAACGCCACTCGGTACCGGTAATGCGCGTGGACTCTTGTTCCGCGGCTTCGGACGCCATGTCCTGCGTCGCCACGGTTGCACTCGTCTTCATCGGTTGTCTCCGGGAATCGCGACGCGATACGTCGATGCGGCCGTCCGGCTGAATAGCGCGGCCTTTTCATCGGCCGACATCGCGGACGCGAGTCGTTTGAAGGCGTTCCACAGCACGCGATAGCCGAACATCCCCTTGTCGACGGGAAAGTTGCTTTCGAACATGCAGCGATCGACGCCGAAGAGTTCGACGCAGGTGTCGAAATACGGCTGCCACGCCGCCGCCAGTTCCTGCGACGACGGCGGCAGGTCGCGTGCGGCGAAGTCGAAACCGAACACGCTCATGCCCGCCCCGCCCAGCTTCATGCGCGTGTTCGGCAGCGCGGCGAGACGCGCGAGTTGCCGTTTCCATTGCGCATGAACTTCCGCACGCCGGCCGGCATGCGGGCCCACGCCGAGCGGACCGCCGAAATGGTCGATGACGACGGTGACGCCCTCGCAGGTGCGCGCGAGTTCGTACAGATCGTCGAGTTGCGTGTGATACACCCACGCGTCCAGCGACAGCCCGTAGCGGCCGAGTGTCGTCACGCCCTGCCGGAAGGCCGGATCGGACATCCGGTCGCGCGGCGGCGTCACCGGGCTCGATCGCACGTCGGGGCTCGCATGCCACGCGAGCGGATTGCGGATGCCGCGCAGTCGGCCGCCGGACACCTGCAGCATCGTGTCGAGCACCGCATCGAGTTCCACGCCGAGCGAAAGATCGGCGCCGCCGACGATGGCCTCGCAGCATCGCGTGGAGCCGTAAGCGCCGCTGTCGAACATCGCGGCGATGCCGCTTGCGAATTCCACTTCGCCCACCGGCTTGAACGCATCCGGCCCGCTTGCACGCAACATCGACCGGCACTGCACGTAGACCGTCGACACGACCCGATGGCCGCTGCGCACGTCCGCGCCGAACTCGTCCGCGAGATAGCGCCCGGTCTGGCGGTCCCACAGGTGGTGATGAGCGTCGACGATGGCAAGCTCGGGGTCGAGCACCGGCTCGTCGCGCAGTGCGAGCCACTCGGGCCGGACGGGCAGATGGGGCGCGTGAACGGTCTGCATCGCACTCGCCCTCAGAACTTCTGGCGCATGCCGATCACCACGCCCGTCTGGTCGTGGCCGGGCGCGACCGTGCCGTAGCCGTTCACGCCGAGCGCGGAACCGCCCTTGTTGCGCGCGAATCCCGCCGTCGCGTAGATATCGGTCCGCTTCGACAGCAGATAGTCCGCACAGAGCACGGCGAGCCACGGATCGGCACTGGTCGAATGCACGTCCTGGTAATAGGCCGTTGCCGTGACCACGAACGCCGGCGACACCGCGTATTGCGCGCCGGCCCAGTACAGGTTCGCCGCGCTGGCTTCTGACCCGTTCGCGATACGGATCGGGTTCGCGGGCAGGAACGCGTTCGACGCATGAAGATAGCGATAACCGGCGAATCCCTTCACCGGTCCGATCGCATACGACGCGGCGGCCGTGGCGCGACGCTCGGTACCCGTGTTCGTCGCGACGGTGTTGCTGTTGCGCTGCTCGTACGACACGCTCGCGGCGAGCGGCCCTTGCGCGAAAGTCAGCGCCCCGCTAAAGAAGCGGCCGGTGAGTTGCGCGCCTGGCACCTCGGCGCCGTACCCGGTGTCGTAGCGGGTGCTGTACATCGCCTGCGCCGTCAGCGGACCGAACACGCCGGTGTACTTCGCCGAATTGTCGATACGCGCGGCCGCCGCATAGTCGAGCGACAGCACCGAGTATCGCGACGACGCGCCCATCGGGTCGAAGGCCACGGCCTGTTCGTAGAAGAGCGAGTTCTGGCGGCCGAACGTCAGCTGCTGGCCTCGATACGACAGCCCGACCCACGCCTGCCGGCCGAACAATCGCGAAGTCGTGGCGGCATTCGAACCGAGGCCTTTCGTCGACTGCGCAGTCGTGCCGTCATTGATGTTGAAGCCGTTTTCCAGCTGGAAAATGGCTTTCATGCCGCCGCCGAGATCTTCGACGCCCTTCAGTCCCCAGCGCGAACCGGACAGATTGCCCGACGCTTCGCGCGTCTGCGCGCCGCCGGTACTCGTATTGTTGATGTGCTCGATGCCGACGTCGGCAATGCCGTACAGCGTGACGCTGCTTTGCGCATGCGCGGCGCCGCACCACAAGGTCGCGCTCGCGACGGTGACGGCGCTGCGCACGAAGCGGGACGTTGGGCGGGCATACTGGCTGGCCTGATTCGACAACATGAAGTCTCCAAACTGTTTTTGTGGGTTGTGTGACGAAGAAAAATTCACGGCTCGCGGGCGACAGGCGCTTCGCCTGCGCCCGAGCCCGGATCGCCGAGCCACGCGATGATCAAAGCACCGAGCAGCAGCACACCCGACACGGCGATGAGCGGCGTAGTGAAGCCGCCGGAGAATTGCTTGAGCGCGCCGATCATCGACGGCCCCACGAAGCCGCCGAGATTGCCGACCGACACGATCAGCGCGAGTCCGCCCGCGGCGGCCCGGCCGGTGAGGAAGCCCGACGGGATGGCCCAGTAAGTCGACTGGAACGCGAGGATCCCGCTCACCGTCACGCACAGTGCGAGCAGCTTGAAGACCGGCGCATGAAGGAAGGCGCTCGCGCACAACGCCACGGCGGCGATGGCCAGTGCACCGGCGACATACGGAATGCGGTTGGCCGCGCGATTGGCAAGACGCGCCCACCAGAGCATCGCGCCGGCACCGATCGCATACGGAATGGCCGTCAGCCAGCCGACCACCGCGTGTTCGACGCCGAACTGCCTGATGATCTGCGGCATCCACAAGCCGACACCGAGCGAGCCGACGATCCCGCAGAAGTTGACGAACGCGAGCACGAACACGCGCCAGTTCGTTATCGCATCGCGCAGTTTGCTGCCGTGCTTCGCGCCGATGTCGCGCTGCTCGAACGCGAGGCGCTTCGCGAGCGACGCCTTCTCTTCGTCGCTGAGCCACGCGGCTTTCTCGGGACGGTCGGCCAGCACGAACAGGCACGCGATGCCGAGCAATACGGCCGGTACGCCTTCGATCAGCAGCAGCCACTGCCAGCTGCGCAGCCCATGCAGGCCGCCGAGTTCGAGCAACGCACCGGAAATCGGCGAGCCGATCATGTTCGCGACGGGGATGCCGACGAGGAAGGCGGCCGTCACCTTCGCGCGCCACTTGCCGGGAAACCAGTGCGTGAAATACAGATAGATGCCGGGCGTGAACCCCGCCTCGGCGAGCCCGAGCAGAAAGCGCGCGGCCGCAAAGCTCTTCGGGCCGACGACGAACGCCGTCGCCATCGAGAACAGGCCCCACGTGATCATGATTCTCGCGATCCACACGCGCGCCCCGACCTTCTGCATGATCAGGTTGCTCGGGATCTCGAACAGGAAATAGCCGATGAAGAACAGCCCGGCGCCGACACCGAACTGCTCGGCCGTGAGACCGAGATCCTTGTTCATCGTGAGCGCGGCAAAACCGACGTTGGTCCGGTCGAGATAGCTGATGACGTAGCAGACGAAGATGAACGGCAGAATGCGCCGGAACGCCTTGGCGAGCGTGCGCTCGCTGGCCGCGTAATCGTCGGCGGCCAGGCGCTCCGCGGATGGCGAGGCGACGCGCGGTGCGTCGTCGCCGGCATGCAGCGCGTGCGAAATGGTCATGCTTGTCTCCTTCGTCGCGCGGCTGGCGGCGCGATCTTTCGGCATGCGGGCGGGAAACCGGCGAGCGGCTTCCCGGCTCGTGGGTCTCAGTCCTTCCTGGCTGCCTGTTTCGGCAGCGGGCCGGCGACGGTCATGTGCGCTTTCAGCACGGAACCGGATGTCGATTCGGTGATGAAGAGTGTCTTCATGTCGGCACCGCCGAAGCACACGCTCGTGAGCGACGCTCCTTTCGGCCCGGTCAGGATCTCGACGGGCTCCGCGCAGTGGTTGAGCACCCACACACGGCCGAGCCCCGGATTCGCGACGAACAGGCGGCCTTCGAGATCGACGGTGAGGCCGTCGGGGCCGCTCGGCCCGTACGACGTGAAGAACTGGCTGACCTTGGTGACCGACCCGTCGGCCTGCAGCGGCATGCGCCACACGGCATTGCCGCGCGTCATCGCGACGAACAGCACCTTCTCGTCGCGCGACAGCACGAGCCCGTTCGGGCTCGGGCAGGTGCCGAGCAGCATGTCGAGCTTGCCGTCGGGCGAGAGCCGATACACGCGGCCCGTCGGATCGTGCAGCCCGGTCTGCCCCTGGTCGGTGAAATAGAGGTTGCCGGCCGAGTCGAACGTCAGGTCGTTCACGCCCTTGAAGCGCTCGGTGTTGCGGCGCTCGAGATACGGGCGCACTTCACCGCGCTCGATATCGAGCAGCATCAGGCCGTTCCGGTAGTCGGTGATGATCAGGTGCGATGCGTCGAAGCGCTTCATCCCGTTGGGCTCGCCGTCGTATTCGACGACGAGATCCCAGTCGCCCGACGGCGAAATGCGGAAAATGCGCCCGTGCGGAATGTCGGTGACGAACAGGTAGCCGTCCGGATCCCAGACCGGCCCTTCGAGAAAGGAATCGGTGACCATGCCGCCGCGATTCGCGCGCGCCCATTCCGTGCGGACGTCCGGCTTGCGAAACTTCTCCGGCATGCGCGTGAATACTTCGGCTTCGCGCACGTCGGGGTTCGTCAGATAAAACATGCGTACCTCGAAGTTCAGGGTTCAGGCCGCGCTGTGCGCGCGTTCGTCGAGCACCGCGAGGACGTTGGCGGCCGCGCCCTTGCCCATGTTCACGTACGCGGCATCGCTCACGCCGCCGACGTGCGGAGACAGAATCACGTTGGGGATCTGCTGGAACGGGTGCGGCGCCGTCATCGGTTCCACGTCGAAACTGTCGAGTCCGGCCGCGCGCAACTGGCCGCTCGCCAGCGCGTCGGCAAGCGCGGCTTCGTCGATCAAGCCGCCGCGTGCGGTATTGACGAGAATCGCGCCGCGCTTGAAACGCGCGAGCGTGTCGCGGTTGAGCATCCGGCGGTTGTCGGCCGTCAACGGACAATGCAGCGACACAACGTCCGCCTCTGCATACAGCGTGTCGAGCGGCACCAGCTTCACACCGGCAGGCGCTTCCTTCGCGAACGGATCGAACGCGAGTACCTTCATGCCGAACGCCGCGCCGATCGCAGCCACGCGCCGGCCGATCGCGCCGAGTCCGACGAGGCCGAGCGTACGGCCGTCGAGTTCGACGGACTTGTGCGTCGACTTGTCCCAATGGCCTTCGCGCATGCGGATATCGAGCTGCGGAACGGACTTCGCACATGCGAGCAGCAGCGCCCATGCATGCTCGGCGACGGCGGCCGCATTCGCGCCGACCGCGGCGCGCACCGCGATGCCGCGTGCGGCGGCAGCGTCCTGATCGATCACGTCGATGCCGCTGCCGTGCTTCGAAATCACCTGCAGGTTTTCGGCCGCGTCCATGATGCGGGCGTTGACCTTGCCGTACCGGACGATGATCGCGACCGGCTTGTGCTGGGTGCAGAGCGCCACGAGGTCGTCTTCGGTCGGTTGCTTGCCGGCGAACACGACGTCGAATGGCGTGAGCATGTCGAGCGCTTGCGGTGCAAGGTCGGCGGCGGTCACGAGGACCACTGGCTTGTGCGAAGCGGTCGGCATCACAGCGCCTCGCCTTCGGCCAGCATGCCCGCTGCGCGGAGTTCCTTCTCGACCCAGCCCGGACGAAGGTCGCCCTTGTGGATCGCCGCGATACGCGCGGTTTCGACGTCGAGCTTCTTCTGCGCGAGATCGACGATGCGCGCGACGTCGTCGCGCGGAATGACGACGACGCCGTCGGCGTCGCCGACCACCAGGTCGCCCGGATTGACCGCCGTGCCGCCCAGCGAGATCGGCGCATTCACGCGCCCCGCGATGCTCTTGGTCGGGCCGCACGGATTGAGGCCGGCCGAGAAGACCGGATAGTCGCCGTTGGCCAGCTCATGCGAATCGCGCACCGCGCCGTCGATGATGATGCCGGCAATGCCGCTCGCCTTCGCCTGCGCCGCCATGATTTCGCCGAGCAGCGCGCACGAGATGTCGCCCTTGCCATCGACCACGATCACGTCGCCCGGCTTCGCGACGGCGAGCGCCGCATGGATCGCCAGGTTGTCGCCCGCGCGGACCTCGACCGTGAGCGCCGGGCCGGCGACCTTCATCTTCGATGACAACGGCCGAACGCGGCCATGCACCGTGCCGCGGCGGCCGGCGACATCGGCCAGGATCGCAGCTTGGTAGCGCGCGGCGGCCTGAACGAGCTCGGGCGGCACGCGCTCGATGTCGCGATTGATCGGAGAAGTGCTGACGGATGGGTTGCTCATGACTCGACCTCGGGTTATGCGTTGTACTCTGTACAACACTGGTGTACATGGTGAAACCACTATAACCAGAGGGCTCGCGCCACGGCACTGGCGTTTACCCTTTTACGTGGTAAACCAGCGTTTTACTCTGTACAATTCTTGTCGAGTGACGAAGGGAGAGAAGGAATGGGAAACGACGGCGTGGTTGCCGTGGAAAAAGCACTTTCGCTGCTGGACTGCTTCAAGCCCGGCGCCGAATCGCAGTCGCTCGCGATGCTGTCGCAGGCATCCGGCATGCACAAGACGACGGTCTATCGCCTGATGAATTCGCTGGAGCGAATGGGCTATGTCGTACGCGCGCAATCCGGCAACTATTCGCTCGGACATCGCGTGCTGTACCTCGGCAAGCTGTACGAGCAGTCCTTCCATCTGTCCACGGTGGTTGAACCGGCGCTGCATGCGCTGGCCGCGCTGACGAAAGAAAGCGCATCGTACTACGTGCACGACAGCGGGCATCGGCTTTGCCTGTTTCGGGTCGAGCCGTCCGAAGGTCTGCGTGAAACGCGGCTCGCGGGGACGATGCTGCCGCTCGACGACACCGCCATCAGCCAGGTGATCCGTTTCTGGGGACTCGGCGAACCGATCTACGACAAGCCGCCCGCACTGCCCCTCTTCACCGCCGGTGCGCGCGACGTGCACACGGCAGCGTTCGCGGTGCCGATCTTCGGCGCCGGCGACAAGTTCATGGCGGCGCTGACGCTTTCCGGTCCTGCGTCTCGCCTCAGCGTCGCGCACGAGTCGGGCGAGCTGGATCGACCGCAACTGGATGCGGCCGCGGATCTGTCCCGGAAGCTGGGGGCGAGCGTCGCGCTCTGCGATCACCTCTACGGCACCTGATCGCCGCTTCGACAAACGCACGGTTCAGGCCGACACGCCGTGCGTCGCCTGATTGCGGATACGTTCGCACCACGCCACACGGCTCACAACCGATAAACCCGCAGCGCGGTGCCGGCGAACAGCGCGTCGCGTTCGTCCTCGCTGGCGCCGGCGACGATCGCCGCATACGCGCGCCAGAGCGCCCGGTAGTCGGCATGGAGCCGGTCGACCGGGAAATTCGACGCGAACATGCAGCGTGTCGCGCCGAACACGTCGATCGCCTCCAGCACGTACGGACGGAAGCTTTCGACCGTCCAGCGATGGTCGAACATCGCGAGCCCGGAGAGCTTCATCGTCACGTTCGCACGCCGCGCGAGCCCGCGCAGTCCGTCGCGCCATTCGCGCCAGCCGTGCACGCTGGCTCGATCGACGAACATGCCCGTGTGATTGACGATCACGGGCGTGTCCGGATGCGCATCGATCACGGTGAGCGCCGCACCGACCTGGGCCGGGTACAGCTGCAGGTCGAACGACAACCGGAATTCGTCAAGCATTCCAAAATTTTCGCGCCAGCGCGGTTCGGCGAGATAGTCCACGTCGACGTAGTTGTACCAGGGGTCCGGATGCCGGTTCAATACCTGCCGGATGCCGCGCACGTTCGGATGTGCCGCCGCGCCGGCGAGCCGGATGCGCGCATCCGGCGCGAACAGGTCGACGCCCGCCACGATGCCGTCCGGCATCCCGCCGCTCGCCGGCGCATCCGCAAGCGCCTGCAGCCAGTCGACTTCGCTCGGTGTCGTCCACGCGTCGTGGATCGCCTCGACGTGCACGACCTTCAACACGTCGATATCCGCACCGGCGTCGGCGCGCAACTCCGCGGGCCCGTACCGCCGGGGCAAATCCGCGACCGCGCCGGAGAACGCCGGCTGCGCGCGATCGAGCCAGCTGTAGCTGAGCATGTCCGCGTCCCAGAAATGGACGTGTGGATCGACAATCTGCATGACGGCTCCGTCAGTTCATGCGAATCGGTGACGCGCCGCGCGCCCAGGAAAGCGCCGGCCTCATTCCAGATGAAACATCGGCTCCAGCGATTTCTCGACCGGACGCCCGTCCGGCCCGGTCTCCATCAGGTCGGCCATGTACGCCCACCAGCGACGCATCACGTCCGTTTCGGCGAGCTGCGCGCTCCTGTGATCGGCCGGCCGCTTGAGCACGGCGAACAGGTGATGGGTATCGTCGTCGAGAAAAATCCGGTAGTCCGATATGCCCGCCGCACGAAGCGCGTCGGCCAGTTCCGGCCAGATCGCATCGTGCCGGCGCCGGTATTCGTCCCGCTTGCCGGGGTGCAGGCGCATCCTGAAGGCGATCGTTTCCATGGCCATGCCTCGCTGTTTCACTGCAGGTTCACGTACATGCCGCCGTCGACGAGCAGCGCGGCGCCATTCACGTAGCGCGCCATGTCGGATGCGAGAAACACGACGCAGTCGGCGACGTCGTCCGGCTCGCCGAGACGGCCGAGCGGGATCCGGCGCTCGAAGTACTCGGTCTTGCCGGGCGCCGCGAGATCGTCGTCGTTGATCTCGGTCCGGATCGTGCCCGGCAGCACCGAATTGCAGCGGATCCGATGCGGCGCGAGTGCGACCGCGCACGATTGCATCAGCGCATGGACGCCGGCCTTGGTCGGCGTGTAGTGCGTCTGCATGCCGCCGCCGACCAGCGCGCTGATCGAGCTGGTCGCGACGATCGCGCCGCCGCGCCCTTGCGCGGCCATTTGCCGTGCGGCGGCCTGGGTCATGTAGAACGCACCGTGCAGGTTCACTTCCATCGTTCTTTGCAGCAGATCGGGCGGCAAATCCAGGAACCCGTGGAACGGGCAGATTCCGGCGTTGCTCGCCAGCACGTCGATCCGGCCGAATCGCTCGACCGCTGCCGCGACCAGCGTGCTTGCCGTGCCGGGCTGCGCGACGTCGCCAGGCACGGCAAGCACGTGGCGCCCTGTCGCTCGGATCGCGTCGACGAGCGCATCGATCTCGTGATCGGCCTGCGCAGGCAGCAGCGGGTTCGTCCAGTAGTTGACGACGACGTCCGCACCATGCCGCGCGCACGCCAGCGCGATCGCGCGGCCGATCCCGCGCGATCCGCCCGTCACGACGACGACCCTGTCTTCGAGCAACTTCGTCATTGCGCCCCCTTCTACTTTGGCCATCACGCCTTCGGCAGCCGCCGGCATCGCGATGCCGGCGTGCACCTGCGCGCGCTCAGTGTTCATACGGGCGCTGCATGCGCACGTCCGGATTCAGGCGCACGCCGAAGCCGGGCGTGTCGGGCACCTTCATCCGCCCGCCGACGGGCACCGGCTCGTCGAGCAGCAGCGGATCGAACATCGGCACGACACGATCCGCCTGCGGCGCCATCATCAGAAATTCGGCGAACGGGCTGTTGTGCCGCGTCGTGACGAAGTGATAGCTGTAGACCGACGACCCGTGCGGAATCACCAGCACGCCGCGCGCGTCGGCGAGCGCCGAGATGCGCATCAGCTCGGTGAGCCCGCCGCACCAGCCCACGTCCGGCTGGATGATGTCGCAGCACTCCATCTCCAGCAGCATCCGGAAGCCCCAGCGGGTCGCCTCATGCTCGCCGGTCGTGACGAGCATGCCGCGCGGCACATCGCGGCGCAGCTTCGCATAGCCCCAGTAGTCGTCGGGCGGCAGGCATTCCTCGATCCATTTCAGGCCGAGCGCGTGCGCACCGTGCGCGAGCCGCGTCGCATATGGCACGTCGAGGCTCATCCAGCAGTCGAGCATCAGCCAGAAATCGTCGCCGACGCGCGAGCGCATGTCGGCGAGCGCATCGAGATTGCGGCGCAGGCCGGCGTCCCCTTCGGCCGGGCCGTGATGCAGCGGCAGCTTGCCGCCGATGAAGCCCATCTCCTTCGCGAGATCCGGCCGTGCGCCGGTCGCGTAGAACTCGAGCTCGTCGCGCACCTTGCCGCCGAGCAGCTGGTGCACGGGCTCTTGCCGCACCTTGCCGAGCAGATCCCACAGCGCGAGATCGACGCCGGAAATCGCATTGAGCACGACACCCTTGCGCCCGTAGTACAGCGTCGCGTAGAACATCTGATCCCACATCTTTTCGATGTCGGTCACGCGCTGCCCTTCGATGAAGCGCGCGAGATGCCGCTCGACGATGAACGCGCCGATCTCGCCGCCGGTCGTCACGGCAAAGCCGACCGTGCCGTCACTGGCCTCGACTTCGATCACGAGCGTGCCGAGCACGTTGATGCCGAACGACTGGCGGCTCTGCCGGTATTCGGGGTAGCGCGACATCGGCGTCGCAATGTGGTCGTCGATCCAGTGACCGGCATCCTGATCGTGGTAGTCGGCACCGCCACCACGCACCGTCAGCGCGCGGACCGCGCGTATCGTCGGCATGCTCATTCTTCGGGTTCCTTGGTTGGGTCGTCGAGTCCGGAAGCCGCCCGTACGCGTCGTGCGCACGGATTGCGGCGCAAATCGCCACGTCGTCCTGCGAGATCGTCGCGTCAGCGTGCCCAGCGCAGCACCAGCGCGTCGAGCCGTCGCGCAATTTCGATCAGGCCCGCGCGCGTCGCCGGATGCAGCGGCGCGAGCGGACGGCGCGGCGCGTCCGATGCGATCACGCCGCCCTCCTTCATCAGCGCCTTCGCCGCGAGCAAGCCGGCCTGACGGTTCTCGTAGTTGATCAACGGCAGCCATCGCTCGTACTGGGCAACCGCCTCGTCGCGCCGCCCGGCGAGATACGCGGCGAGAATCGGCCGCAGCCCGTCCGGATAGCCGCCGCCGAGAATGCTGCCGGTCGCGCCCGCATCGAGATCGGCGAGCAGCGTGATCGCTTCCTCGCCGTCGAACGGCCCTTCGATCGCGTCGCCGCCGAGCGCGATCAGCTCGCGCAGCTTCGCCGCCGACTGCGGCACCTCGATCTTGAAATAGCGCAGATTCGGAATCGTGTGCGCGATGCGTGCCAGAAACGCGGCCGATACCTGCGTGCCGCTCATCGGCGCGTCCTGGTACATGATCGGGATCGCGATCGCATCGGAAAGCGCCGCGTAGAATTGCTCGATCGCGGCCTCGCCACAACGAATCGTCGCGCCGTGGTACGGCGGCATCACCATCACCATCGCCGCACCGGCCGCCTGCGCGGCGCGACTGCGCGCCGCGCAGATCGCCGGATTGAAATGCGTGGTCGTCACGATCACCGGCACGCGTCCAGCCACATGCTCGAGGATCGCCGCGATGAGCCGCTCGCGTTCGTCGTCGGTCAGCGAAAACTGTTCCGAGTAGTTCGCCAGGATGCAAAGGCCGTCCGCGCCTGCGTCGATGATGAAGTCGACACAGCGCTTCTGGCCCGGCATGTCGATCTCGCCCGCGTCGGTGAAGATCGTTGGCGCGACGGAGAACGCGCCCGTATAGCGGCGGTGAATCGGCGTAGTCTGGGTCATCGCGAATCCCTCTTTATAATAAGAAGTCCAAATTATGTGGCGCATTCGTCATGCGCCGATACGCGCGCTGCCGCGTGCGTCACACGCGGCCGTACCGGCCGCGCAGCCCGTCCGTCACGCCGCAATAGATCGCCTTCAACTTCAGACGCTTGTTGCGTGCATGCAGCAGCACGAACGCCACGTGCTTGAGCGTGATGAGATTGATCAGCAGCATGGCCGGATAGCGTCGCCAGTAGTCGCGGGCGACCAGGATGCAATTGCGCGCCGCATAGTAATGGCGCAGCGCGCTCTGATCGAATATCTCGACGCGCGGCCAGTGCTGCTGCGCGGACGGGCTGCCAAGCTCGTGGGGCAGCGACACGTCGGCGTTGACGCGCACCGGCACGCCGTGCGCCTGCGCGCGCATGCAGTATTCGGCGTCGACGTGGTCGATGAAGAAATCCTCGCGGAAACGGCCGAGTGCGCGATATGCGTCGAGCGAAATCGCGGTGCCCGACGAGATGATGACCGAGCACGACAGCAGGCCATGCGCGCCGCCGTGGATCGGCGTGATCTGCGCGGACCAGCGGCGTACCGTGAACAACGGCAGGTCGCGCTGGAAATTGCGGTTGAAGATCCGCGGGCCGACCAGGAAGCGGCTGTCGCCCACCCGCGCGCAGCCGGCCAGCATCCGATCGAAATAGTCGTCCGGAACGTGCGAATCCTGATCGAAGATGAAAAAGACGTCGCAGCCGCGGCCGATCAGGAATTCGACGCCGGCGTTGAACGCACCGGCGATTCCGCCGCGATTGTGATTCGCGATCACATCGACGCCGCCTGCCGCGAGACGCGCGTACAGCGCGCGATCGGCGGCAGGCGAATTGTCGACCGCGACGACGGCGGGGCTTTTCGCAGGCAAGGTCAGCAAATGCTCGATCTGCGCTGCGGACGGCTTGTACAGCGTGACCAACGTACCGTGTGTCATGACGGCACCTCGTGACGATCAAGTAGCGATGCGCCGCGCCGGTCGATCCGGGCGGCCCGTCCTCCTTTGCACGACTGCTTGTCTCGCCGACCGTCCTGGTCCCGCCTGTTCGCGTGCCGCACGCGGCCGTCGCAGGCGCTGCCGCCGGTCTTTCTCTATTTTGCGTACAGCTTGACGACGCTCGCCTGGACGACGCGCGTGATCTCCTCCATCCGCCAGCGGATATGCGTGTCGGTCAATGTCGCGCAGCGCGCCGCGTCGCGTTCGGCGAGCGCGTCGAGAATCTCGAGATGCTCGGTGAACGCCTCGTTGCGTCGCTGATCGACATCGACCCACCGCACGTAGTGAATCCGGGCGTTGATCCCCTGCAGCACGCGGCCGATCTCGGCGTTGCCCGACAACGCGGCGAGCTCCAGATGAAACTGCTCGTCCTTGACGACCAGCTCGGACGACGACATCCGCGCGGCATTCTTCATCACCTGCTTCCAGAAGCGACGCAGCGCCTTGATGTCGTTGTCCGACGCACGCTCGCACGCCAGCGTCACCGCGGTCGTCTCGATCGAGCGACGCAATTCGAACAGATCGAACACATCCTTCCCCTCCAGTTCCCGAATGAAGAAACCGCGGTTCGGCACGAACACCAGCAGGTTTTCGGCAACGAGCCGGTTCAGTGCCTCGCGAATCGGCGTGCGACTCACGTTGAAGCGCTCGGCGAGTTCCAGCTCGTTGAACCGCTCGCCCGGTCGAATCTTGTACAGCACAGCCATCTGTTTCAGCTGCTCGTAAATCTCGTTGACCGTGAGGCCCGTGCGCGTCGGCGCCGCGGTCTCCCGGCCAGCCATAACGGAAGTCGACATCTCGTCTCCTGGTTCCACCTGTTGTCACCGCGCGTCATTATCCATCGGCAATTTGCCAGCGCGCGTCTTTTTACCTGCACGAGCCGTGCATCAGCGCATCAGCAGGCTGCCGAAGCCCGGCACGGGATCGTCGATACCCGCGAGCCGCAGCGCGTGCCATGCGAGCGCATGATTGCTCGACAGAACGGGCTTGCCCGCACGTGCTTCGATTTCGGCCAGCGCATCGACGATGCGAAGGCTCGTGCACGACACGAATACGGCATCGACGGCCGGATCGGCGGCGAGCGTCAGCACCGCGTGCTCGATCGACGCGCGCTCGATCCGCGCGACCTCGTTGTCGTCGCGGTGCTCGAACGAGCCCACCCGCACGATATCCACGCCGCGCGCGCGCAAATACGCGGCCATCGCATCGTTGATCGCGCGCTCGTACGGCGTCAGCAGCGCGACCCCGCGCGCGCCGAGCGCCGCGAGCGCGACGCGCGCCGCGGTAATCGGCGTCGTGCACGCGACGCCGGGCCGCGCCTCGCGGATGCGCTCGAATACGCGTTCCTCGCCGAGCACCGTCGACGCCGACGTGCAGCCGAACGCCACGACGTCGAGGCGCTCGCCCGGCCGGATCAATTCGACCGCGGCGCAGATCCCGCCATCCATCCGCGCGAGCGTCTCGGCCGTGATCTCGGCCGAATTCGCGATCCGGCTTTCGTAGAAGGCGACACCGTCGATGGCGAGCAGACGCCGCCACTCGTATTCGATCGTATGATCGGTCGCCAGCACGACAAGACCGATCGCCGCACGCCGCGCGATGCCGGCGTCGAGCGAGAAATCGAAGCGGGCGTAGGCGTCGTGCACCGCGCCGGCTCCGATGCCCGGATCCTGGGAGGTGGAGAGAAGTTCGCTCATTGCAAGGTCATCCCGGTGATGTCGATATCGGGCCGCTTGCCGTGGATCAGATCCGCCACGATCTTCGCGGTGCCGCACGACATGGTCCAGCCCATATGGCCGTGGCCGGTGTTGAAGAACAGGTTGCGGTGCCGGGATGCGCCAATGATCGGCGTGCCCTCCGGCGTCATCGGCCGCAGCCCGGCCCAGTACGACGGCTTCGAGTAGTCGGCGCCGTTCGGGAACAGTGCCTGCGCGGTCGCCAGCATGTGTGTGAAATCGGCCGGCGAATGCATGGTGTCGTAGCCGCTGAACTCGGCTGTCGCGGTCAGCCGCAGCCGGTCGCCGAAGCGGGCCCATGCAACGAGCTGGTTTTCCTCGACGCCGCCGAGCGCGGGCGGCTCGTGCGTGTCGCCGATCGGCAGCGTGACCGAGTACCCCTTGACCGGATAGATCGGCAACCGGTAACCGAGCGAACGCGCGACGACCGGCGAATACGAGCCGAGCGCGAGCACGTATCGATCGCCGGTCACGCGGCCGTGCGACGTCTCGACGTAGTCGATCGCATCGGCGCTCGCGCGCACGCCGTCGATCGACGTGTCGAAGCGGAATTCGACGCCGAGCGCACGGCAGCGCTCGGCGAGCGCGCGCGTGAAGAGATGCGCGTCGCCGCTCTCGTCGGTCGGGCAGTGAATCGCGCCCGCGATCGCACCCGCCGCATGGCGTAGCGCCGGCTCGCGTTCGATGGTGGCCCGCGCATCCAGGATGTCGAGCGGCAGACCGTTGTCGGTCAGGATCCGCATGTTCGCGACGCCGCGGTCCAACGACGCCGGATCGCGGTACAGGTACAACAGCCCTCCGCTCGTCCGGTCGTACTCGAGCAGTTCGTCGCGCGTCGCCTGCTGAAGCCGCTGCTGCGCATAACGACACAGCCGTACCTTGATCGACGTGTTGCGTCGCGAGCGCTCGGCCGTGCAGTTCTGCAGGAACAGCGCGCACCAGGCCCACATTCGCCAGTCGGGCGTCCATTTGAGCCGCAGCGCCTGGCCTTCGGCAAACAGCGACTTGAAGAGAATCTTCGGCGCGCGCGGCGACGCCCAGGTGTACGAATGACCGGGGGCGATCAACCCCGCGTTCGCGAAGCTCGTTTCGAGCGCGACACCGTTGCGACGTTCGATCACCGTCACCTCGTCGCCCGCCTTCGCGAGAAAGTACGCAGTGGTCACGCCGACGATGCCGCCGCCGAGCACGATCGTCTTCATACGCCGATTCTCCTGTACTAGCTCGCGGCGATCGCCGCGATCTCGACCGTGTACTGCGGAAACGCGAGCTTCGATTCGACGCACGCGCGGGCCGGGGCTTCGCCCTCAGGCACCCACGCGTCCCATACGCCGTTCATCTCGGCGAAGCTGCGATAGTCGGCCAGCCAGATGCTCGCGGACACGATCCGGCGCTTGTCGAGCCCCGCGTCTTCGAGCAGCCGGTCGATCTTGTCGAGGATCTGACGGGTCTGGCCCGCCACGTCGAGCGACGTGTCGTCCGCCACCTGCCCTGAGACGAATGCCAGCCCGCCCGCGACCACCAGCTGGCTCATCCGTTCACTTACGCCGTATCGCTTGATCTCCACCATCTGACCGCCCTCCGATGTCGTGTCGAGTTGGGCAAATTTAAGCACCGCAATTCACCTCTGTATACACTTTTTTCAGAAATACCTTCAATTGCTCCATCGTGGCGCGAGTGTGCACCACGACTATCCACGCTCTTTATCCGCGTGCATAAATGCATGAAAACAGGGCGATTTTTCTATCACCTCCGAGGCCTTCGCAATTCTTCACAGCAGTTCGAAAATTTATATTCAAACGATTTTTGATCTGTGATTCTGTCGACACTTCTGTATATCAAACCACGCCGCCATCCGTGCGGCCGACCATACGACGGGAGAACGAAGATGAAGACAAGTCAGTGGAGTGTCGGTATCTGGATCGCGCTCGGTGCGATTGCGTCAGGCGCTGCGCAGGCCGACGTCAGCGTGGGCGCGGTGCTGCCGCTGACCGGCGCGAGTGCGTCCATCGGCGAAGACCAGCGCCGCGGCATCGAGCTTGCCGTCGCGCAGATCAATGCGAAGGGCGGCGTGCTGGGCCAGAAGCTCGCCGTGCGGATCGAGGATTCGGGCGGCTCGGCCAATACCGCACTCGACGCCGCGCGCAAGCTCGCGACCGTCGAGCACGTGCCGGTCGTGCTCGGCGAGTTTTCGTCGTCGGTGACGATTCCGGTCGGACAGTTCCTGGTACGCCAGGGCGACGTGCACATCAACATCGGCTCGTCGAGCCAGCAAGTGCGCAAGATCGGCGCGGGCTCGTTCAGCGTGATCGGGCTGGACGACCTGTCCGCGCGCTTCGCCGCCCAGGACGTGTACGCCCGCAAGCTGCGCCGCATCGCGCTGATTGCGCCGAACAACGGCTACGGCCAGGGTATCGCGGGCGAATTCAAGAAGCGTTTCGAGGCGCTCGGCGGCACGGTGGTGTCGACGGTGCTCTACACGGAAGGGCAGTCGACCTATCGCCGCGAACTGGAGCAGGCGTCGCGCGCGCAGCCCGACGCGTATGTCTACAGCGCGTATGGCCAGGAGGCCGCGACGCTGAACCGGCAGGCATTCGAGATGCAGCTCAACCAGCATCCGTGGTACGGCATCTACCTGACGATGTGCACGAGCGACACGCCTTCGCAGATCGCGCAAGGCCAGATCGGCCTCGAAGTCGCCGCGCTCGGCGCGGGCGCGAAAGCGTATGCGAGCGCTTATCAAGCCGCGTACAACGAGGCGCCGCGATCGGCGTTCGGCAGCTATGCGTACGACGCGACGCTGTTGTCTGCCGCGGCGATCGGCCGTGCGCAGTCCACCGACCCGGCCAGGATTCGCACGGCGCTCGCGGCATTGGGCAAGTCGTATGCCGGCGTGACCGGCGCGATCGCGTTCGATGCCGACGGCCAGCGGGAAGTACAGCCCTACGAGAAGGTGGTCTATCGCCAATCGGTCGTCGCGCAGCAGTGAGCGGCCGCCCGCCTTGATGAACCCGAGGACATCGCCATGCTGTCATTCATTGTCGACGTATTGATCCGCACCGCCGACCTGATGCTGGTGTCGGTCGGCCTGTCGACGCTCTATTCGCTGATCCGCTTTCCCAACATCGCGCATGTCCAGTACGCGATGCTCGGCGCATTCGCGACGCTCTGGCTGGAGCGCGCAGGGCTGCCGTTCGCGCTCGCGACGGCCGTGTCCTGCGTGCTGATCGGCACCGCCGCGACGCTGCTGAACCTGTTCGTGTTCGCGAGGCTCCTGCGTTCGGGCAGCGCGGTGGCGATGATCGGCTCGCTCGCGATCTCGATGCTCGCGGTCGCGCTGGTGCTCGGCATCGCCGGCTCGCGGCCGCAGCAGTATGCGCAGGACGTGCATCCGCCGCTGTCGATCGCCGGCATCGCGCTGTCCGTGCCGCAGCTGGGCTCGATCGCGTGCGGCGCCGGCGCGCTCGCGATATTCGCGGCACTGCTGTACCGCACCGGCCTCGGGCGGGCGATGCGGGCGCTCGCGTCGAATCGCGCGCTGGCGCTCGCGACCGGCATCGACGCGACGCGCGTGACCAACGTGATCACGTTCGCGAGCGGCGTGCTGGCGGCGCTCGGCGGCACGATGCTCGGCGCCACCGAGAGCGTGCATGTGAATCTCGGCTACGGGCTGCTGATTCCGGTGTTCTCCGCGGCGATCCTGGGCGGTCTCGGCAATCCGCTCGGCGCCGCGGCGGGCGCGCTCCTGATCGCCCTCGCCGAAACCGTCGCGTTGAACGTCGATTTCGGTGCGCTCGTCGATCGGCCGATGCAATTCTTTCCGGTCGAGTATGTCGGCGCAGTGTCGTTCGCGATCCTGCTCGTCGCGCTGATCTTCCGGCCCTACGGAATCTTCGATCGGGAGGTGCGGCGTGTCTAGCTTCGTCATCCATCTGCTGACCATCGGCTGCCTGTACGCGACGATGGCGCTCGGGCTGAACCTGCAGGCCGGCTATGCGGGGCTCGTCAATTTCGGCTTCATTGCGTTCGCCGGGCTCGGCGCGTACGCGGCCGGCATCGCGTCGCAGCTCGGCTGGCCGCTGTTTTCGGCGCTGGCGCTCGCGCTGGCCGCGGCGGGCGCGCTGGCGTTCGTCGTCGCGCGGCTCGGACGGCAGCTCACCGCCGACTACTGGGGGATCGCGACGCTCGCGATCGCCGAGATCCTGCGCACGATCGCGCTCAACGAAAGCTGGCTCACCGGCGGCGCGCAAGGCATCGGCGGCATCGCGCCGCTGTTCCCGGGGCTGCGGGCGCCGTGGGCCGATCTCGCCTTCCTCGCGGTCACGGCCGGCTGCCTCGGGCTCACCTACGCGACGTACCGGCGCCTGACCGCAAGCCGCTTCGGCCGGGCGCTGAAGGTGATGCGCGAAGAACCCGCGCTCGCGGTCTGCTTCGGCTACGATCCGCTCGCGCTGAAAACGCGTGCATGCATTGCCGGTGCGCTCCCCGCCGCGCTCGCCGGGGCGCTCGCCACCTGGTACATCGGCTATGTCGGGCCGGACGCGATGATCGCGTCCGAGACCTTCGCGCTCTGGACCGTCGTGATGGTCGGCGGCCTCGGCAGCCACGCGGGCGTGCTGGTGGGCACGCTGATCGTGCAGGCCGTCTACGCGCTGGCGCCGTTTCTCAAGGACTGGCTCGCGGTCGGCAGCGACCTGACCGGTGCGGTGCGGCTCGGCCTGGTCGGCCTAATGCTGCTCGCGTGCGTGCTCTGGCGCCCGCACGGGCTCGTGCCGGAGCGCCTGGAGGTGCGGCCATGAGCGCGCTGCTCGATCTCGACGGCGTGACGATTCGCTACGGCGAGAACGTCGTCTTGTCCGGGGTCACGCTGTCGGTCGACGGCGGCGAGATCGTCGGGCTGCTCGGCCCGAACGGCTCCGGCAAGAGCACCGCGCTCAACGCGATCACCGGCTTCGCGCCGCTCGCGGCGGGCGCCATCCGCTTCGACGGTCAGCGGATCGACGCGCTGTCGCCGCACAAGATTGCCCGGCTGGGCGTGCGCCGCACGTTCCAGTTGCCGTCGATGCCCGCGCGCATGTCGGTGCTCGAACTCGCGATGGCGGCTTCGTCCGCGCGCCACGGAATCGGCGCCGCACTCTGGCGCGGCCGCGCGACGCGCGTGCTCGATGCCGCTACCCGTGCGCGCGCCGTCGCGCTGCTGGACGAGCTGAAGCTGTCCGGCGTCGCGCACCTGCCCGCCGCGTCGATCTCCGGCGGCCAGAAGAAGCTGCTGGGCATTGCGTGCGCGATGATGACCGAGCCCAAGCTGCTGTTGCTCGACGAGCCGACCGCCGGCGTGCACCCGAACCTGCGCGGCGAATTGATCGACGAGCTGCGGCGGATTCGCGAACAGGGCGTCACGCTGGTCGTCATCGAACACGACATGCATTTCATCCGCGAGCTATGCGACCGCTGCGTCGTACTGGATCGCGGCGTGGCGATCGCGAACTGCCGTCCGACGGAACTGGAACGCAACCGTCGCGTACTCGATGCCTATCTCGGCCGCGCACATGCCGCTCGTCGTCCACTGGAGGCCTCATGATCGACGTGTGCGAACTCGTCGCCGGCTACACACCCGAAGTCGACATCCTGCATGGCGTGTCGCTCACGGTCGGCGCCATCGACATCGTGACGATCCTCGGCCCGAACGGCTGCGGAAAATCGACGCTGCTGAAGTCGATCGCGGGCTTCGTCCTGCCTCGTGCGGGCAGCGTGACGATCCAGGGCACCGACGTGGCGCGTGTGCCGGTCCATCGGAAGATCCGCGAGTACGGCATCGGCTTCGTGCCGCAGACCGACAACGTGTTCGCGTCGCTGACCGTGCGGGAAAACCTGATGCTGGGCGGCCAGTCGATGTCCGCGTTTCCGCGCGAGGCACGGATCGACGAGCTGTGCGAGCAGTATCCGGTCCTGCGGCGTCGCTACCGGTCGCCGGCAGGCGCATTGTCCGGCGGCGAGCGGCAGATCGTGTCGCTCGCGCGTGCGCTGATGCCGCGCCCGGTGTTGCTGCTGCTCGACGAGCCGTCGGCGGGCCTGTCGCCGAAGATGGTCGACGAGGTGTTCGACGCGATCGTCCGGATGCGCGACACCGAGCATATCGGCGTGCTGATGGTCGAGCAGAATGCGATCGAGGCGCTGCGCATCGCGGATCGCGGCATCGTGCTGACGATGGGGCGCGTCGCGCTCGAAGGGCCTGCTGCCGAGTTGCTCGACAGCGACGAGATGCGGCGCCTGTACCTCGGCGGGCGGGCCGCATGAACGGCGGGAGCGCCACGCCGGCCGCCGGCGCTTACGCATCCGCGGCCGCGCGCCCCGTACTAGTGATGGTCGCGCTCGCGTGCGGCTTCGTGATGGCCATGCTCGACGTGACGATCGTCAACGTCGCGCTGAAGGCCATGGAAACCAGCCTGTCGATGTCGCTGACCGCGCTGGTGTGGGTCGTCGATGCGTACACGCTCAGCTTCGCGGCGCTGCTGTTGCTCGGCGGCGCGCTCGCGAACCGCTACGGATCGAAAGCCGTCTACGTCGCCGGGCTTGCGCTGTTCGTCGGCGCGTCGGTGCTGTGCGCGGCCGCGCAGTCCAGCGGCGCACTCGTCGCGGCGCGCCTCGCACAGGGTGTCGGCGCGGCGCTCTTCATGCCGAGTTCGCTGAGCCTGCTCACGCTCGCGTTCCCGCCGGGACCGACCCGCACGCGGATGATCGGCATCTGGGGCGCGCTGGTGTCGGCCGCGATGGCGCTCGGCCCCTGCGTCGGCGGCATGCTGGTCGAGGCGATCGGCTGGCGCGGCATCTTCTGGGTGAACCTGCCGGTCGGTGCCGCCGGCCTGTGGCTCACGTACCGGCATATCGCGCGGGCGCCGCGTCATCCCGGCCCGTTGAATGCGCTCGGTCATCTGTTCGGGGCGCTGGCGCTCGCCGCTCTGAGCTTCACGCTGATCGAAGGGCCCAGCGCCGGCTGGCGCTCGCCGTCCATCATCGCCGGCGTGGCCGCGACATTGGCCGCAACCGCGGCATTCGCATTACGGGAGCGCTACGCGAACTCGCGCATCCTGTCGCCGGCGCTGCTCGCGCACCGGCGTTTCGTCGCGGGCAGCACGCTGGGCCTCGCGATCAACTTCGGAATCCTCGCCGAAATCTTTTTGTTGAGCCTCTATTTGCAGAACGTCCGCGGCGCGAGCGCACTCGTCGCCGGATTCGAACTGTTTCCACTGATGGCGATGTTCGGCATCGGCAATCTCGCGTCCGCGAAGGTCAGCGCCCGGCTCGGCACGCGCCGCACACTGCTCATCGGGCTCGCGCTCGCCGCGCTCGGCAGCGTGACGCTCGTCGGCGTCGCGGCGATGCCGTATCCGCTGCTGGCCGTCGCGGTCGGCGTCGCCAACTTCGGCGCCGGCCAGGCCATTCCGGCAATGAACCTCGTCGTGATGCAGTCGGCCGATGCGGCGGACGCGAACCTCGCCGCCGCATCGCTGAACGCGAGCCGGCAGATCGGCTCGCTCGTGGGCATCGCGATCGCATCGGTGATCCTGCACGTGATCGACGATCCGAACCGCGCGACGGCTGTCGGCTTCGCGGTGATCGCCGCGCTGTACGCGCTCGGCTTCGCGGTCGTATTTCGCGCGATTCACGCCGGGGGCGCCGAGCAGCCGTAGCCGGGCGCGCACGGATATCGACGGCAACCGGCGTAATCGACGCATTCGGTGTATTCCGCGTATCACGCACGCATTTTTTCCTCTTGAAGCGAGGGACCTCATGCAAACAGCGATTGGCCGTAAAGGACTGATTCTGGCGGGCGGCTCGGGCACCCGGCTCCATCCGCTCACGCATTCGGTATCGAAGCAGTTGATGCCGGTGTACGACAAACCGATGATCTATTACCCGCTCAGCACGATCATGCTGTCGGGTATCCGCGACGTGCTGATCATCTCGACGCCGCGCGATCTCGACGCTTTCCAGCAACTGCTCGGCGACGGCAACCAGTGGGGCATGAGCTTTTCGTATGCGGCGCAGCCGAGCCCCGACGGTCTTGCCCAGGCATTCGTGATCGGCGCGCCGTTCATCGGTCGCGATGCAGCGACGCTCGTGCTCGGCGACAACATCTATCACGGGCCCGCACTGTCGTCGCTGCTGCAACAAGCCGCCGCACGGACCACCGGCGCGACCGTATTCGGCTATTACGTGCGCGATCCCGAGCGCTACGGCGTCGTGTCGTTCGACGCGCACGGCCGCGCGATCGACCTCGAGGAGAAACCGCGCGAGCCGAAGTCGCACTATGCGGTCACCGGCCTCTATTTCTACGACAACGACGTCGTCGAACTCGCGAAGGCCGTGCGACCGTCCGCGCGCGGCGAGCTGGAAATCACCGACCTGAATCTCGCGTATCTCGCGCGCGGCGCGCTGAATGTCGAGATACTCGGGCGCGGCTACGCATGGCTCGACACCGGCACGCACGAATCGCTGCTCGATGCGGCCAATTTCATCCAGGTGATGCAGGCGCGGCAGGGCCTGCAAATCGCGTGTCCCGAGGAAATCGCGTACCGGCTCGGCTGGATCGATGCGGAGCAGCTCGAAACGCTCGCCCACAAGCTCGCGAAAAGCGGGTACGGCCGCTATCTGCTCGACCTGCTGAGCAAGGAGGTCGCCGCATGACACGGGTGATCGAAACGCCGCTGCCCGGCGTGCTGATGATCGAGCCCGGCGTGTTCGGCGACGCACGCGGTTTTTTCGTCGAAAGCTTCCGGGAAAGCTGGCTGCGCGAAGCGGGTGTCGACGCAAGCTTCGTCCAGGACAACCAGTCGCGCTCGCGTCGCGGTGTGCTGCGCGGGCTGCACTACCAGCGGGTGAATCCGCAAGGCAAGCTGGTCCACGCGGCGCGCGGCGCGGTCTACGACGTCGCCGTCGACATCCGGCGCGGTTCGCCGTCCTTCGGCCGCTGGTTCGGCGCGCAGCTCGACGACGTATCGCACCGGATGCTATGGATTCCGCCCGGCTTCGCACACGGCTTTTGCGTGTTGTCCGACGAGGCCGACTTCGCGTACAAGTGCACGCAGTACTACGATCCCGATTCGGACGCGGGCGTGCGCTGGGACGATCCGGCGATCGGCATCGACTGGCCCGATCCCGGCGCGCCGTATCAGTTGTCGGACAAGGATCGGCGGCAGCCTCCGCTCGCCGAACTGGCCGCCGACGCGCCGGCGATGCTGCCGGCATACGGGAGTGCGCGATGACGATCGTCGTGACCGGCGCGCTCGGCCAGGTGGGGCGCGAATTGGCGCTGCGCGCGGGCGGGCAGCCGCTGGTCGGGCTGTCGCGTGCGGCGCTGGACATCGCCGATGCGGACGCGGTGCGCCGCGCGCTCGACGAACACCGCGCCACGCTCGTGATCAATGCCGCGGGATGGACGGCCGTCGACCGTGCGGAGACCGAGCCCGATGCTGCATGGCGGGCGAACCGCGACGGCCCGGCCGTGCTGGCCGACGCGTGCGCCGCGCGCGGCATTCCATTGATCCATCTGTCGACCGACTATGTGTTCGACGGCAGCATGCCGGGCGCGTATGCCGAGACCGCCGCCGTCGCGCCGCTCGGCGTGTACGGCCGCAGCAAGCTCGCCGGCGAGGACGCGGTGCGCGCGCGATTGCCCGACCGTCACCTGATCCTGCGCGTCGCATGGGTATTCGGCGCGCACGGCAGCAATTTCGTGCGAACCATGCTGCGCGTCGGGCGCGAGCGCGATGTCGTCGGCGTCGTCGCCGATCAGTACGGCGGCCCGACGCATGCCGGTGCGATCGCCGATGCGCTGCTGACGATCGCGGCGCGATACCGGGCCGGCGAGACGCTGCGCTGGGGCACCTATCACCTGTGCGGCACGCCGGTGACGACGTGGCACGGCTTCGCGGAGACGATCTTCACCGAGGCGCGGCGCACCGGCCTCATCGATCGCGTGCCGTTCGTCCGGCCGATCCGGACCGACGCCTATCCGTTGCCTGCGCCGAGACCGGCGAATTCCGCGCTCGACTGCAGCCGCCTGCGAGAACACTTCGGCATCGCATCGCCTTCGTGGCTCGCCGGCCTCTCCGAAGTGCTTGCCACCTGGAACCGAACCTCATGAGCTATCGACCGAAACACGTGCTGGTGACGGGCGGTGCCGGCTTCATCGGCGCCAATTTCGTTCGTCATCTGCTCGAAAGCGACCCGCAGGTCAGCGTCATCACGCTGGATCTGCTGACCTATGCGGGCAGCCTCGACAATCTCGGCGACGACCTGCCGGGCGCCGATCGTCATCGCTTCGTCCTCGGCGACATCTGCAACCGGCCGCTCGTCGAGTCGCTGCTGCGCGACCATGCGATCGACACCGTCGTCCATTTCGCGGCCGAAAGCCACGTCGACCGCTCGATCGACGGCCCCGGCGAATTCGTCCGCACGAACGTGCTCGGCACCTGGACGCTGCTCGATGCTTGCCGCCAGCTATGGCTGAACGATCAAAAACTCGGCAGGGGCGATGCCCTCGCGCGCCGCCGCTTTCACCATATCGGCACCGACGAGGTGTTCGGCTCGCTGGCCCCCGACGACCCGCCCTTTTCCGAAACGACGCCTTATGCGCCGAATTCTCCGTACTCGGCCACCAAGGCAAGCTCGGACCATCTCGCGCGAGCCTATTTCCATACGTACGGATTGCCCGTCACCACGACGAACTGCTCGAACAATTACGGGCCGCGCCAGCACGGCGAGAAATTCATTCCGACCGTGATCCGTCATTGCATCGACGGCACCGACATCCCCGTGTACGGCGACGGCGCGAACGTGCGCGACTGGCTGTACGTCGACGACCATTGCCGCGCGATCGACGCGGTCATCCGGCGCGGGACGGTCGGCGAGACCTACAACGTCGGCGGCTGCAACGAATGGCGCAATGTCGACATCGTCGCGCTGATCTGTACGCTGCTCGACGAGCGGCGGCCCGAACACGCACCGCATGCGCGTCTCGTCCGGTTCGTCACCGATCGCCCCGGTCACGACCGGCGGTATGCGATCGATGCGGGGAAGCTCGACCGCGAACTGCAATGGCGGCCGGCGGAGAGTTTCGAAACGGGGATCGTGAAGACGCTGGACTGGTATGTGTGACGTCCGGCCGGCAGCACGACCGTCATGAAACCGTGAACCGAACCGAGCGCGCGGGCTCGCGGCCCGCTGCGCCCATCCCCGGATACGGATGCTGCCGGCAACGAACCGCCCGGTTCAGTCGATTCCCTTCAACGCATCGAGCCCGTCCGGCAGCTTCGCATCCGGAAACTGCGTGGACAGCGTCGCGTCCCGCCACCGCGCGGCCTCTTCCGCGCGCTGCCGCTCCGCCTGCTCGCAGACGAACAGCGCATCGCCGCCGAGCAGCAGGCGCAGCGGGACGTCGTCGCGGCGCGACAGGTCGACGATCAGCGCCGCAATTCGCGCGGGATCGCCGATCTCGTGGCCGCCATACATGCCGAGCAGGTCGAGGATCTTCCCGACCGACGGCTGGTAGTCGGGCAGCAGGTCGTCGATCCCGCGCTTCGCCTGCGCGGCCCATTCGGTGCGCATTCCGCCCGGTTCGAGCGTGCACACACGCACGCCGAACGGCGCGGTTTCCTTCGCGAGCACGTCGCTGAATCCGCCGACCGCCCACTTCGCCGCCTGATACGCGGACAATCCGGGCGTCGAGGTGCGCCCGCCGACCGACGACACCTGGAAGATGTGCCCCGCGCGCTGCGCGCGCATCGCCGGCAGCACCGCGCGCGTCAGGTTGACCACGCCGAACAGGTTCGTCTCGATCTGGTCGCGGAAGGCGTCGGCGCTCGTCTGCTCGAACGGCGCCGTGTGGCCGTAACCCGCGTTGTTCACCAGCACGTCGATACGGCCGAACGCCGCATGTGCCGCCGCGACGGCCCGCGCCGCCGCCGCTTCATCGGTAACGTCGAGCTCGACCGGCAACAACCGGTCGCCGTACCGTTCGGCCAGATCGGCCAGTCGCGCAGGATCGCGCGCCCCGGCCACCAGCCGGTCGCCCGCTGCCAGCACCGCTTCCGAAATCGCTCGCCCCAGGCCGCGGGCGGCCCCCGTTACCAACCAGACTTTCGACATTTTCCACTCCTTGATCATGGTTAAACCATATTAATGAATGATTACTCACTCATTAATATGGGCGACGCATCGATCCTTCGTGATCTGCATCGCCCTGCCTGAAACACCCTGCCCGTCGTTGCGGCATGCACCGCCACGACGCCCATTCCCGACTCACACCGCGTGCAACACGGCCCACAACGCGCGAAACCCGGCTTCCCGGTAGGCATCGGCCCGCGCCGGATCGCGCGCGATCGACTCCATCGCGGTTTCCGCGATCGACGTGAACAACGCCGCGCAGAACGCATGCGCTTCGTCGCGGCTCAACGCGCCCGACGCGGCGACCTGCTCGCGCAGCAGCGTGCCGATCGCGCCGAAGCCTTCCGAGCCGGCGGCCCGATGCGCGTCGTCGATGCGACCGCTCACGCCGAGCTGCTGCAGCGCGCGCCGGCCGTCCGGATTCGCGACGCCCCACGACACATAGCCGTTCCACGCATGCCGCACCGCCTGCTCGGCCGGCGCGTGCTCCGGAAACCCGGTCATCATCGCTTCGCGCATGTCGGCCTTCAGGCTCACGTACAGCGCGTTCAACAACGCATCCTTGGTTTCGAAATAGGTGAATACCGTGCCCTCCGCGACACCGGCGAGCCTCGCGATCCGCGCGGTCGTCGCGGTCGCGCCGTCTTCGGCGAGCGCGCGCGCGGCCGCGGCGAGAATGGCTTCGTGCTTGTCGGGACTGCGCGGTCGGGCCACGTTCGGCTCCTTTAATGAGTGAGCGCTCAATCATAATCAACCCGTCATCAGGAACGCAAGCCCTGTTACATCCGGGGGAACGCATACGCAATCCATCAAAACGGTGCACTATTAGCGTTTTGCCGTACCGGCGCCGGCCATCCGGCGCCCGATGCCTCGACGTTCGTTTCACGTTCACCGTTTCAAACCGCGAACCTCCCATGACGAATCAGCCTTCCCAGACCGCGGCCGACCGGCCCGTCGACATGATCATTTTCGGCGGCGGCGGCGACCTCGCCGCCCGCAAGCTGTTGCCCGCGCTGTACATGGCGCACCTGCACTGCAATCTTCCGCCCGAGACGCGCATCATCGCCGTCGGCCGCCGCGACTGGGGCATCGACGGCTATCGCAAGTTCATGGACGAGCAGTCGCGCCCGTTCATCGACGAGAAGGCGTTCGACGCCGACGCGTGGAGCCGCTTCCTCGACCTGTTCAAGTACGTGCTGATCGACGTGAACGCGCCGGACGACTATCTGCGGCTCGCGGAAGCGGCGCGCGGCGATGCGATCCGCGTGTTCTACCTGTCGACGTCGCCCGAGCTGTTCACGACGATCTGCGACAACCTGTCGGCCGCGCACCTCGTCGACGCACGCTCGCGCGTCGTCCTCGAAAAGCCGCTGGGTCACGATCTCGCGTCCGCGAAGGCGATCAACAACGCGGTCGGCAAGCACTTCGAGGAATCGCAGATCTATCGGATCGACCACTATCTCGGCAAGGAAACCGTGCAGAACCTGATGGTCCTGCGCTTCGGCAACCCGATCTTCGGGCCGCTGTGGCAGGCGCCGAACATCCGCAGCGTACAGATCACGGTGGCGGAGACGGTCGGCGTCGGTAGCCGCGCGGGTTTCTACGACCATACCGGCGCGCTGCGCGACATGGTGCAGAACCACCTGCTGCAGCTGCTGTGCATCGTCGCGATGGAGCCGCCCGTGTCGCTCGACCCTGACGCCGTGCGCGACGAGAAGCTGAAGGTGCTGCGCTCGCTGCGGCCGATGTCGCTATCGGACGTCGCACGCGACACGGTGCGCGGCCAGTACACGGCCGGCGCGGTCGACGGCCAGCCGGTGAAGGGCTATCTCGAGGAAGACAACGTGCCGGCCGACAGCCGCGCGGAAACCTTCGTCGCGCTGCGGGCGCACATCAACAACTGGCGCTGGGCCAACGTGCCGTTCTTCCTGCGCACGGGCAAGCGGCTGCAGCGCCGCCAGTCGGAAATCGTGATCGAGTTCGCGGACATGCCGTTCTCGATCATCCCGACCGGCCCGCGCAATTACGGCAACCGCCTCGTGATCCAGCTCCAGCCGGAAGAGTCGATCCAGCTGCAGATGCTCGCGAAGGAGCCGGGCAGCGGGATGAACATGGTGCCGGTCAATCTGAACCTCGACCTGCAGCAGGCGATTCCGGAGCGGCGCGCGGAAGCGTACGAACGCCTGCTGATCGACGTGATCCGCGGCCGCCTCACGCACTTCATGCGTCGCGACGAGCTCGAAGCCGCGTGGACGTGGGTCGAGCCGATCCTCGAAGGCTGGAAGCAGCTCGGCGACCGGCCGCGCCTGTACACGGCCGGCACGTTCGGGCCGGCGGCTTCGTCGGCGCTGCTCGCGCGCGACGGGATGTCCTGGGCCGAAGAGGCGTAACCGCAGCACGACGGCGTGCCGCCCGCGCGGCACGCCCGCTCCCGAAGGGCAGCGCTACCTGCCCTGCGCCGCTACTGCGGCTCCATCCATGCGGCCTTGCGCCGCGCCGGCGCATCGCCGCTGCCGCTGCCGCCGCCCAGCACCTCGATCAGGTAGTCGACGAACGACGCGATCCGCGACGAGATCGCGGTATTGCGGTAGTACACCGCATGGATCGGCTGCTCGACCTCGAGCGTCTGGCGCGCGAGCACCTGCACGAGCCGCCCCGCTTCGCGATCCTGCGCAGTCATGAAATCCGACAGGCAGACGACGCCCACGCCCTCCAGCGCAAGCTGCCGCAGCGTCTCGCCGCTCGACGAACAGACGTCCGGCTCGATGCGGCACGCTTCGCCGTCGGTGCCGAGGATCGGCCACACGTTCAGCGATTCGGGCTGCGTGAAGCCGAGCAGCGTGTGCTTGTCGAGATCCTCGACCTTGCGCGGCTGGCCGTGCGCTTCGAGATACGCGGGGCTCGCGAGAATGCGCAGCCGGCTGTTGCCGATGCGCCGGCTGTGCAGCGTCGAATCCTTCAGCCGGCCGATCCGGATCGCGACGTCGGTGCGCCGCTCCAGCAGGTCGATGATGCCCTCGTTGCTGTTCAACTCCAGCTCGACCTTCGGGTAGCGTTCGCGATAGCCGCGCACGAGCGGCACGATCACGTGGAGCATGAACGGCGTCGCAGCGTCGACGCGCAGGCGCCCCGACGGCATCTCGCGCCGCGCGAGCATCTGCTCCTCCGCGTTCTCGACCGATTCGATGATCGCGCGCGCATCCTGCAGGAACGCACGCCCCTCCTCGGTCAGTTCGAGCCGGCGCGTGGTCCGGCGCAGCAGCGTGGTCTTCAGCTTCTCCTCGAGCCGCGCGAGCGTGCGGCTGGTTGCCGACACGGTGAGGTCGAGCTGCTGGGCGGCAGCGGTGATCGAACCGGTGTCGACCACGGCCGCAAAGGCCTGGAGTTCGTCGAGCGTGATCTTCATTGTTGATTTTAAATCAAAACAATTTGGTTTATAGCCCAGTTTTTCCGCAAAAGTAAAGGCGGCACACTGCGATCCATCCTTACTGGAACCCGGATCCCACCATGCCACTCGCCCTGCTTGCGCTGACCATCAGCGCCTTTGCCATCGGCACCACCGAATTCGTGATCGTCGGGCTGATCCCGACGATCGGCGCCGATCTCGGCGTCAGCCTGCCGTCGGCCGGCCTGCTCGTCAGCCTCTATGCACTGAGCGTCGCCATCGGCGCGCCGCTGCTCACCGCGCTCACCGGCCGCGTGCCGCGCAAGACGCTGCTCGCCGGGCTGATGGCGCTCTTCACCGTCGGCAACCTCGTCGCCTGGCAGGCGCCGAGCTACGAATCACTGATCGTCGCGCGCATCCTCACCGGCCTCGCGCACGGCGTGTTCTTCTCGGTCGGCTCGATCATCGCGACGACGCTCGTGCCGAAGGACAAGGCCGCCAGCGCGATCGCGACGATGTTCAGCGGCATGACCGTTGCATTCGTCGCCGGCATTCCGCTCGGCACCTTCATCGGCCAGCACTTCGGCTGGCGCGCGACGTTCCTGATCGTCGCGCTGTTCGGCCTCGTCGCGTTCCTCGGCGCCGTCGCCTTCGTGCCGCGCGGGCTGCCGCAGACGCCGCCGGCGCCGCTCGCCCGCCAGCTGCGCGTGCTCGCCCAGCCGCGCCTGCTGCTCGTCTTCGCGATGACGGCCGTCGGCTACGGCGGTTCGCTGATCGCGTTCACGTACATGGCGCCGCTGCTCGAACAGATCGCCGGCTTCACGCCGTCGCAGGTCAGCCTCGTGCTCGTCGGCTACGGCGTGTCGGTCGCGTTCGGCAACGTGTGGGGCGGCAAGCTCGCGGATGCCGTCGGCCCCGTGAAGGCGCTCAAGCGGATCTTCCTGCTGCTCGCGATCGTGCTGCTCGCGCTGACCTTCACGATCCACGTGAAATGGCTGGCAGTGCTGACGATGCTCGCCTGGGGTGCCGTCGCGTTCGGCAACGTGCCGGGGCTGCAGGTCTACGTCGTCAAGCAGGCGCGCCACTTCGCGCCGGACGCCGCCGACGTCGCATCGGGCTTCAACATCGCCGCCTTCAACCTCGGCGTGGCCGGCGGCTCGTCACTCGGCGGCCTGATCGTCGCGAACGTCGGCCTCGGCCACACGCCGTGGATCGCCGCCGTCGTCACGCTCGGCGCATTCGCGCTCACCGCACTGAGCGGCCGGCTCGACCGCCGCCACGGGCTGCCGGCACGCACGGCCGAACCCGTCGAACTCGCCCATTGAACGTCATTTTCTGCAGGAGCGACCTCCGCATGAACGCATCGACCCAACGTCCGCCGTTCGCCGGCAAGACTTTCGAAGTCCGTTACGACGGCCTCACCGCGCTCAACGCGTACGACGAGGACGGCCGCCGCATGCGCTACGAGATCACCGAGGGCCCGTACGCGGGCGCGAAGGGTGAAGTCGAATACACGTGGCAGCCGATCGCCGGCGAGACCTACGCGATCTCGTGGCAGGAAGCCGACCGCGCGACGGTCGTGCACATCGACGATTTCGCCGCCGGCACGTCGCGCTCGTTCTTCACCGCGTCGTCGCTCGATTTCCACCGTCTCGAAGGCAGCCTGCGCGCGGTCTGAACGGAGCCCGACATGTCCACTTCACTCGACACACTCGCCGACGGCGGCTTCAGCGTCGGCATCGAACTGCCGCTCGACAACGACTGGTCGCCGGCCGGCGACGCGAAACGCCAGCACCAGGGCCGCCGCCCCGGCGTGCCCGACCTGGAGATCCACGCGGAGCTCGCGCAACTGGCCGACACGCTCGGCTTCCGCGCGCTCTGGGTGCGCGACGTGCCGCTGTACGACCCGTCGTTCGGCGACGCCGCGCAGGTGTTCGAAACGTTCTCGTATCTCGGCTACCTCGCGGGGATCACGAACGACATCCTGCTCGGCACGGCAGCCGTCGTGCTGCCGCTGCGCGAGCCGCTGCTGACGCTGAAATCGGCCGCGACGATCCAGGAGCTGAGCGGCGGGCGCCTGATGCTCGGCGTCGCGAGCGGCGACCGGCCGGTCGAATATCCGCTGTTCGGCCGCGATTTCGCGTCGCGCGGCGCGAATTTCCGCGACCAGGTCGAACTGCTGCGCGACGGCGCGCGCGGCCACCTGCCGCCCGGACTGGAAGTGCTGCCGGCCGCCCGTTCGCCGGTGCCGCTGCTCGTCGCGGGTCTCGCGCAGCAGACGCCTGCGTGGATCGGCGAGCACATGGATGGCTGCCTCGCGTATCCGGGCACCCCGGCCGACCATGCGCAGCGCGCCGCGAACTGGCGCGCGGTGGCCGGCGACAAGCCGTACGTGAGCTTCATCCACCTCGACCTCGCGGAAGATCCGCACGAGCCGCTGCAGCGGCACCGCTTCGGCGCCCGCGCGGGGCGCATCGCGCTGACGGAAGAACTCGCGGCGATGCGCGACGCGGGTGTGCTGCACATCGGCCTGCATTTCCGCCGCAACCGCCGCCCGCTCGACGAGACGATGGCCGAGATCGCGTCGGACGTACTACCCGCCTTCCATCCGAAGACGAACGCGCAAACGCACGCCGCGTAAGGCCGGCAACGGTCTCCGGCAGGCCCGGGGCACGATCCATATTTGACTTTAAATCAAATATTTTTGACCTCTAAAGGCGTTTATCTCATCAGTCTCAAGCACCAGAATGACTCCCATACCGCAACCGTTCCATCCCTCCCAGGAGCACATGATGAGCAAGATTCCCGCATTCGGCCTCGGCACTTTCCGCCTGCAGGGCCAGGTGGTCATCGACTCGGTCCGCAACGGCCTCGAAGTCGGCTACCGCGCGATCGACACCGCGCAGATCTACGGCAACGAAGCCGAAGTCGGCGAGGCGATCGCCGCATCGGGCGTGCGCCGTGAAGACCTGTTCCTGACCACGAAGATCTGGGTCGACAACTACGCACCGGAAAAGCTGGTCGCCAGCCTCGAGGAAAGCCTGCGCAAGCTGCGCACCGACCATGTCGACCTGACGCTGATCCACTGGCCGGCCCCGGACAACGGGGTGTCGATCCAGGCGTTCATGACCGCACTCGCCGACGCGAAGGCGAAGGGCCTGACGCGCCAGATCGGCATCTCCAACTTCAACATCGAACTGACGAAGGAAGCGATCGCGGCCGTCGGCAAGGATGCGATCGCGACGAACCAGATCGAACTGAGCCCGTACCTGCAGAACCGCAAGCTCGTCGAGTTCCTGAACGCCGAAGGCATCCACGTGACGTCGTACATGACGCTCGCGTACGGCAAGGTGCTCGGCGACCCGGTGATCGGCGCGATCGCGCAGCGTCACGACGCGACGCCCGCGCAAGTCGCACTCGCCTGGGCGCTGCAACTCGGCTACTCGGTGATCCCGTCGTCGACGAAGCGCGAGAACCTCGCGAGCAACCTGCTCGCGCAGACGCTGCGCCTGACCGACGAAGACATGGCGCAGATCGCCGCGCTCGAACGCAACGGCCGCGAAGTCGACCCGGCCGGCCTCGCGCCGAAGTGGGACTAGGGCCTGTTCCCGCTAATAACGGGCTTGCGCTGGCCCCCAGAAGGGCCGAGCGCAAGGATTGCGACGAAGCGAATACTCGACGTATTCGTGAGGAGTATGACGCGGCGATCGGCCCTTCTGGGGGCCAGCCCCACGAATGAATTTTTCCAAACAGGGGAACGTGCCTTGCCGGCCGCATTGCGGCGTCGCGCGTCGCTTGTTTGGCTCGGCCAAACGGCGCTCCTTGCTTCTTGCACTGCAGCCGGCAAGGCACGTTCGCAAGCCCGTTATTAGCGGGAACAGGCCCTAGCACCGCGCCCTCGTTCGACAAGACCCGCCCGCGGCCAGCCGGCCGCGGCACCGAAAGGACACCACCATGACCCAGGACCCGCTTTTCCAACCGCTGCGACTCGGCGCACTGACCCTGCCGAACCGCATCGTGATGCCGCCGATGACGCGTTCGCGCGCCAGCCAGCCCGGCGACGAAGCCAACGAACTGATGGCCGCGTATTACGCGCAGCGCGCGAGTGCGGGCCTGATCGTCAGCGAAGGCACCTACATCGCGCCGCTCGGCAAGGGCTACGCGTGGACGCCCGGCATTCACACGCCGTCGCAGGTCGCGGGCTGGCGCAAGGTGACGGACGCCGTGCATGCCGCGCACGGCCGCATCTTCGCGCAGCTGTGGCACGTCGGCCGGTTGAGCCACACGAGCCTGCTCGGCGGTGCGCAGCCCGTATCGTCTTCGCCGCTCCAGGCAAAGGGCGTGAACGTGTTCGTCGCCGGCGAGGACGGCAGCACGCCGGGTTTCGTCCAGGCGTCCGAACCGCGCGCGCTGTCGGTCGATGAAATCCACGAGATCGTCGGCCAGTACCGCGCCGCCGCACGCAATGCGATCGAGGCCGGCTTCGACGGCGTCGAGCTGCACGGCGCGAACGGCTACCTCGTGAACCAGTTCATCGATTCGAACGCCAACACGCGCACCGACCAATACGGCGGCTCGCTGGAGAACCGGCTGCGCTTCCTGCGCGAAGTCACGCAAGCGCTGATCGAAGGCACCGGCGACGCATCGCGCGTCGGCATCCGCCTCGCGCCGCTGACCACGCTGAACGGCTGTGTCGACGACGATCCGGAAACGACCTATCTCGCGGCCGCGAAGCTGCTCGGCGAACTCGGCGTCGGCTACCTGCACATCGCGGAAGCCGACTGGGACGATGCGCCGCTGATGCCGGTCGCATTCAAGCAGCAACTGCGCGCCGCGTTCCCGGGCGTGCTGATCTATGCCGGTGCGTACACTGCCGAGCGCGCACGCGAAGCGATCGCCGCGGGCTGGGCCGACCTCGTCGCCTTCGGTCGCCCGTTCGTCGCGAACCCCGACCTGCCCGAGCGGCTGCGCACCGGCGCCACGCTCGCGCCGCACGACCGCAACACGCTGTTCGGCGGCGGCGCCCGCGGCCTGACCGACTACCCGACGCTCACGGAAGCCGCGGCGTAACGATCGACGGGAAGCTGGAACGAAAGCAACGCTCGCCCGGCTCGCACTCGCCGCGATCCGCTGATCGCATGTCCGCCCCCCGACAATCGCGGCCGCTATCGCCGCGATTGTCATTTCCGGGTTGCGGCCCACGCAATCGGCGTCTAGTGTTGACAGGATCGACTCCACACGACCGTCACCGGACCTGAAAGGACGCCCCGCCATGCCAAGCCGTTCCCCGACACGCGACATGCTGCTGGCCCTTGCGGCCGGTCTTTCCTGCGCGGCATTCACCGCGCCCGCGCATGCCGACGACGCTGCCGGTCTCGCGCCGCCAGCGCCGGCCACGCCGGTGCTGTCGACCAGCGCGAGCGGCTTGCAGGTCTACACGTGCGAATACGATGCCGAACACCGGCTCGCGTGGACATTCCAGCACCCCGAAGCACTGCTGTTCGATGCCGGCGGCACACTCGTCGTCCGGCACGGCACTGGGCCGTCGTGGGAAGCGCTCGACGGCAGCCGCATTACCGGCAAGAAGCTCGCGGAAACGCCGAGCGCAAGCCCGGCCAGCATTCCGCAACTGCTGCTCGCGGCGACGCCGGCCGCAACAGGCACGCTCGCCGGCGTGCGCTTCGTGCAGCGGCTCGACACGGCGGGCGGCACGCCGCCGGCCGCGGCATGCACGACCGAGCATGCGGTCGGCCGCTTTCCGTACTTCGCGCGATACGTGTTCCTGAAGTGACGCACGGCTTCACACGTACCGAGCATCGTCCCGGTGCCTTCCGTCACGCTTCCATTCAATCAGTTTTCCTATCTTTCATGCATGGAAAAGTGAAACGATCGACGCCTTCGTTCCGCGCGGCTCAGCGTATCCGCATCGACAACTCGACGTCGCCGCCGAACGGCACCGACAGATAGCCGTTTTCCGGTGCGCGCACGTACGCGAGGTACTCGGGGCTGTATTCCGCGTTGTCGGCCACGACGAACGCACCCGCCCTGAGGCGCGGTTCGACCAGCGCGAGGATTTCCGGATATAGCGCCTTCGCGCCGTCGAGCAGCAACAGGTCGACCGCATCCGGAAGATCGGCGGCCAGCGTGCGCAGCGCATCGCCTTCGCGAATCTCCACGAGATCGGCGAGCCCGGCCGCAGTCAGGTTCGCCTGTGCGCGCGCGACCTTCGACGGCTCGAATTCGCTCGTGATCAGCCGGCCGCCGCCGTTGTCGCGCAACGCGGCCGCGAGATGCAGCGTCGAGATGCCGAACGACGTGCCGAATTCGACGATCGCCCGCACGCCGCCGCTGCGCGCGAGCATGTACAGCAGCGTGCCCGTCTCGCGCGACACGGGAAGCGGAAAGTCCTTCAGGCGCGCATACAGATCGGCGTAGTCCGTCTTGCTGCGCATCAGCCGCGCTTGCTCGTCGCGCGACACGCCGGCGAAGGCCGGGCTCGTCGCGGGCGACGACGCCTCGGCTTCGTCGAACAGGCGCGCGAGCAGCGACGCCAGCGGGTCGTGAATCAGGGTGGTCATGCGGATCTCCGGTGTCAGGTTGAGCGCGTCAGTGCGCCCGACTAGAATATGACGAACTATTCAGGTTTTACTATTCGCATTGGCGAACCACCCATGACCGACCGCCGCAACGCCCCGATCGCCACGCGCAGACTGCCTCGGCAGGCGCGCTCGACCCGTCTCGTCGAGGACGTCCTCGAAGCCGCTATTCAGGTTTTGGCTGCCGAAGGCGCGCAGCGTTTCACGATGGCGCGCGTCGCCGAGCGCGCCGGCGTGAGCGTCGGCTCGCTGTACCAGTACTTCCCGAACAAGGCGTCCGTGCTGTTCCGGCTGCAGCACGACGAATGGCGGCAGACGTCCGACATGCTGTGCGCAATACTGCAGGACATGCGGAAGACGCCGCCCGAGCGGCTGCGCGCGGCCGTCCATGCGTTCATCCGTTCGGAATGCGACGAGGCGGGCATGCGCATCGCACTCGACGACGCCGCGCCGCTCTATCGCGACGCCCCCGAGGCGCAGGAAGTGCGGGCCGAGGGCAACCGGGTCTTCAGCGCGTTCATGCGGGAAGCGCTGCCCGGCGTGCCCGACGCCACGCATGCGCTCGTCTGCGAGCTGATCATCACGACGCTCACGTCGGGCGGCAAGACATTCTCCGAAACTGCGCGCACGCCGGCGGAAATCGATGCCTATTCGAACGCGATGGCCGACATGTTCTGCACGTACCTCGCGCATCTCACTCGCACTTGACGCGACGGGGGCCGGAACGCGCGCGAGCGCAGGCCGCGCGCGGCACCGGTATCATCCGGGTGCCGCTGGCGCACGGCCGCGCATCGCGTCGCACGCCGTCGTTTTCATGCGCGCGTGCAGCCCCAATGAAAGATATTCGTAAGACTCGATGCCGTACCCGCTTCCGCCCTGCCCGCCGACCCCGCATTCAAATAGTCGCCTTAACGGATTCGAACTAGGCGTATACACGCGTGCCGTCGCAACGAAGCCCCGTTGCACGCCGATATAAGCGCTGCGACATGCGCTGCATGCTCTTCCCCCGATGGGACGTGATGGGCGGCTCGCCTAACCTTCGCTACGGCAAAGCACACGTGACGGGGTCGACCACACCACGCGTCGTCCGACGCGACACCCTCGCGATCGTTTCGATTCGCACGTAACGACACGCATCACGCGTCACTCGTCCCCACGACGTTGCCGACAAATCCCAACTAGATACGAGACACCCTGACGACGGTTCGCTACGGGCCGTTTCAGCATGCTGATAAAGGAGCAAGCTCATGAGTGATACCCCGGTGCAGCCGACGGTCGACGTCGGCTCGGCAGAAACGGACTTTGGCACCCAGGGAGTCATCGACCGGTACTTCGGCATTTCGTCGCGCGGCAGCACGCAGCGCACGGAGATCGTTGCCGGCGTCACCACCTTCCTCGCGATGGTCTATTCCGTGTTCGTCGTGCCCGGCATGTTCGGCAAGGCCGGCTTCGACACGAGCGCCGTGTTCGTCGCGGTCTGCCTCACGACCGCGTTCGGCTCGCTGCTGATGGGCCTGTGGGCGAAACTGCCGATCGCGATCGGCTGCGCGATCTCGCTGACTGCGTTCACCGCGTTCGGCCTCGTGCTCGGCAAGGGCCTGCATCCGACCGTCGCGCTCGGCGCCGTGTTCCTGATGGGCCTCGTGTTCACGGGCATCTCGGTCACCGGCGTACGTTCGTGGATCCTGCGCAACCTGCCCGCGGGCGTCGCGCACGGCACGGGCATTGGCATCGGCCTGTTCCTGCTGCTGATCGCGTCGAACGATGTCGGCCTCGTGATCAAGAACCCGGGCGCCGGCCTGCCGGTCTCGCTCGGCCAGATCACCGCGCTCCCGGTCATCATGTCGATCGTCGGCCTCGCCGCGATCTTCGGCCTCGAGAAGCGTCGCGTGCCGGGCGGCATCCTGCTCGTCGTGATCGCGATCTCGATCTTCGGCCTGGTCTTCGATCCGGCCGTGAAGTACCACGGCATCTTCGCGCTGCCGTCGCTGAGCGCACCGGGCCATGCGTCGCTGATCGGCGCGATGGACATCAAGGGCGCGCTCTCGATGGCCGTGCTGCCGAGCGTGCTGGCACTGGTGATGACCGCCGTGTTCGACGCGACCGGGACGATCCGCGCAGTCGCGGGCCAAGCCGGCCAGCTCGACGAGAACGGCCGCATCATCAACGGCGGCCGCGCACTGACCGCCGATTCGATCAGCTCGATCTTCTCAGGGTTCCTCGGCGGCGCGCCGGCGGCAGCCTACATCGAGTCGAGCGTCGGCGTGGCCGCTGGCGCAAAGACGGGCCTCGCGGCCGCCGTCGTCGGCCTGCTGTTCCTCGTCGTGATGTTCTTCTCGCCGCTCGCGGGCCTCGTGCCGTCGTACGCCACCGCACCGGCGCTGATGTACGTCGGCCTGCTGATGCTCGGCAGCGTGAGCAAGCTGCACATGGACGACATGGTCGACGCGATGTCGGGCCTCGTGTGCGCGGTGTTCATCGTGCTGACCGCGAACATCGTGACGGGTATCATGCTCGGCTTCTCGACGCTCGTGATCGGCCGCATCGCCAGCGGCGAATTCCGCAAGCTCAACGTCGGCACCGTGCTCATCGCGGCCGTGCTCGTCGCCTTCTATCTCGGCGGCTGGGCGATCTGACCGCGACACATGCGCGACGTCGCCGGCAGAAGGGCGGCGCGCATCGGGACGACGACGTCTCCTCCACCATCATCGTTGATGGTCTCCAGGCCTGGGAACGCGAGTTTCCAGGCTTTTTTTGTCGGGACGGCGTCCTGCGCGGAAACGCCGTGACGCCAATCCGCGCCCGGTGCTACGATCGCGCATTGCCCCTTCAGGAGCCGCGATGAACGCGCTCGGCATCGTCTCCGAATCGACCACCCGCAACTCGGCGCGCAAGCCGCCGTTCATTCCGTCGTTCGGGTTCCACGAAGTGCATGAATCGCAGCCGATCGGCGCACCGCCCGCGCGCATCATCGACGCCGTCGCGTCGCTCGACATGCGCACTGATCCGGTCGTCAACGCGCTGCTCACGGTGCGCGAACTCCCGACGACGCTCGTTGGCACGCTCCGCCACCGGCCGGCCCGCGACGAGCGGGCGCGCTTCGGCCTCCACACGTTCACACCGCTCCAGCGCGACGATACGTCGCTGTCGCTCGGCCTCATCGGACGCTTCTGGCGCCCGACGCTCGACGTACGCGCGATCGCCGACGCAGCGGCCTTCGCGCGCCACGACGACCCGCTCGATGCGAAGCTGGTGCTTCGCTTCGAGGTCGTCGGGCTCGCATCGGGTGCGCACGTGCTGCGCACCGAAACCTTCGTTCATTGCCCGAGTGCGCGAGCGCGCTGGCTGTTCATGCCTTACTGGCTCGCGATCCGGCTGGGGAGCGGCTGGATCCGGCGCCGTACGCTGGCGGCGGTCGAGCTGGCGCTGGCCTAGGCACGACGCATCAGAACGGCTTGACCACGACCAGCCCGACGACTATCGCCGTCGCGGCCACGACCGCGCCCGCTGCGTGCCCGAGCCACGGTGCCGGCACGACAACCAGATCGTCACGCTCCATGCGCCGCAGCGTGCCGGCCAGCATCCCGTGCAGTGCCGACAGCGCGACGACCACCACCAGCTTCACCGACAGCCACGCGGCACCGAACCAGTGACCGTTCAGCGCGATCGCGATCCCCGTGATCCACACGAGCGCAAGCGCGGGCGCCGTCACCGTGCGATCCCAGCGCCGCACCGCGCGATGCACGGCGAGGTTCGCGATCCTGATACCGACGGACAACATCAGCAGCCCGCCGACGAACGTGACGACGGCCGCCACGTGCACGGCCTTCAGTTCCAGGTAGATCATCGTGCGTGCCGCTTGCGCGCGATCCATCCCGCACTCGCCAGCCCCGCGAACGGCACGACGGCCGACAGCACGAGCCGCGCGACCTCGCCCCGGCTCCACAGCCCGCTCGACGCGGTGCCGACGACCGCCCACACGTACATCGCGAACGCGATCCCATGCACCGGGCCCATGATCGATACCGCGGCCGGATAGCCGGCCAGATGCTTGAGCGGCACGGCGACGCACACGAGCACGACGAGCGTGGCCGCCTCGAGCAGCGACAGGTACTGCAGGTTCCGCAACGCATTGCGATCGTCTTGTTTCATCGGCAGGCTCCAGGTTGATCCGCCGCGATTGTCCCGTGTGGTGCGGGTTCGAGCCATTGGCTAGAATGACATCTTTCAACGGATTCTGGCCACGGCCTCGGATGTCATGCACACGGTCGCCGTTCTCGCTTTGCCCGAAGTCGTGCCGTTCGACCTGGGCGTCGCATGCGACACGTTCGCGCGCGTGTGCTTGCCCGGCGGCGGCGCGCCTGCCTACCGCGTGCGCGTGTGCAGCGAGCAGCCGCGCGTCGCCGGCGACCTGTTCGAGCTGCGCCCGCCGTTTCGTCTCGACGCACTGGCCGATGCCGATACGATCATGGTCCCCGGCACGTCCGTGCCGCTCGCCCCGACGTCGCGCCGCGTGCTCGCGGCGTTATGCGCGGCGGCCGCGCGCGGCTGCCGGATCGCGTCGATCTGCAGCGGCGCGTTCGTGCTCGCGGAAGCCGGGTTGCTCGACGGACTGCGCGCGACGACACACTGGCTCGCGGCCGCCGAACTCGCGCGCCGCTATCCGGACGTCGACGTCGATCCCAACGTGCTGTTCGTCGACAACGGGCAGATCCTGACGTCGGCCGGCGCGGCGGCCGGCCTCGACCTGTGCCTGCACATGATCCAGGCCGACTACGGCGCGGCGGTGGCCGTCGACGCCGCACGCAGCGCGGTCGCGCCGCGCGTGCGCGAAGGCGGGCAGGCGCAGTTCATCGCGCCCGAATGGCCGGCCGGCGGCGACGGGTTGCAGGACCTGATGGACTGGCTCCAGGCGAACCTGCGCAAGCCGCTCACGCTCGACGCGATGGCCCGCAAGGCGTCGACGAGCGTGCGCACGCTGACGCGGCGTTTCCAGGAGCAGACCGGCACGTCGCCGCGGCAATGGCTGCAGACCGCTCGCGTCAGGCACGCACAGCAGTTGCTGGAAGTGACGGAACTGTCGATCGAGCATGTCGCGACGGAAGCCGGGTTCGGCTCGGTCACCGCGTTTCGCGAGCGGTTCGCACGCATCGTCGGCACGTCGCCGCAGCGCTATCGCCAGACGTTCCGCGCACGCGCCGGCGCGTGACCTTCATCAGGATCGCTACGTAAGGCATGAAACCGTCGCCCCCTCCCGCGCCAACCGGACCCGACCGATGACCCGCATCCGCAACCCCCTGAACATCGCGCAGCTCCAGGCGTTCGTCTCCGCCGCGCACCTCAAGAGCCTGCGCGCTGCCGCGCGCGAACTCGGCGTCACGCAACCCGCGATCACGCATACGATCCGCGAGCTCGAAACGGCGCTCAACGCGGAGCTGCTCGCGCGCAGCGTGCGCGGCGTCGAGCTGACCGCGTGCGGCCAGGCGCTGCTGCCGCGCGCCGAGCAGCTGCTCGGCGACATCCGCCGCACGGTCGAGGCCGTCGAGCAGGTGAAGGGCGAGATGGCGGGGCGCGTCGCGGTCGGCACGATGCCGTCGATCGCGCTAACCGCGCTGCCGCATGCGGTCACGGCCTTCCGCCGGTCGATGCCGAACGTGAGCCTGCATCTGGAGGAGGTGACGGTGCCCGACGCGCTCGCGCAGTTGCGCAACGGCACGCTCGACATCGCTGCGATGCACCATGTGCCCGCGCTCGACCGTGATTTCACGCAATCGCCGCTGCTGTCGACCGAATTCACGATCGTGATGCGCGACGGCCATCCGCTCGCGCATGCGCGCCGTTTAGAGGAACTGCTCGATGCCGAGTGGATCGTCACTGTCGGCGCCGAACAGTTTCCGCACAGCGTGATGGTCGGGATGTTCGAGACGCACGGGCTGCCGCTGCCGAAACGTTTGCTGCGCTCGCCGATGTCGTTCGCGGTGACGCTCGGGCTCGTCGCGCGCTCCGACGTGATCGGCTGCTTCACGCGGCCGCTGGCCGAGATGGTCGCGCCGCTCGGCATCCGCACGGCCGAACTCGACGAAAGCATGCCGCGCTTCGACCTGTCGATCATCGCGCGGCGCGACCTGCTGCCCACGCCCGCCGTATCGCAATTCGTCACGTGCCTGCAGCGCGCGGTCAACGAAACGCTCGGCTGAATCGTTCCTGTGTCTGAAACGGCGGCGCCCGCGACGCGCCGCCGCCGGGCCCGGTATCGGGGCTTGTCCTAGGCGCCCTTCCGGTATTTTGTCTTGATAATCTTCCGCACGTCGCGCGCCCGCATCGGGTGGGCGAAACGGACAGTCCGACGCGAAACCGCGGCGGACCGAAGGCTTACGGCGCGGCACAACCGCGCACCCATCGAACAAAACGAGGAGTCACCTGGTGAAAAAGATTCTTGCGGCTGTGACCGTTGCCCTGCTCGCCGTATCGGCTGGCGGCGCGTACGCAAAGGACTGGTCGACCGTGCGGTTCGGCGTCGACGCGAGCTACCCGCCTTTCGAATCGAAAGGCGCTGACGGCAAGGTTGTGGGTTTCGACGTCGATCTCGGCAACGAAATCTGCCGCCGCATCAACGCAAAGTGCGTGTGGATCGAAAACGACTTCGACGGGATGATCCCGGCGCTGAAGGCCCGCAAGTTCGACGGCGTGCTGTCGTCGATGTCGATGACGCCGGCGCGTCAGGAGCAGATCGCCTTCTCGGCGAAGCTGTTCAACACGCCGACGCGCCTCGTCACGAAGAAGGGCACGGGCCTGCTGCCGACGGCTGAATCGCTGAAGGGCAAGTCGGTCGGCGTCGAGCAGGGCACGATCCAGGAAACCTACGCGAAGACGTACTGGGCCTCGAAGGGCGTGAACGTCGTGCCTTACCAGAACCAGGACCAGGTCTACGCCGACCTGATCTCGGGCCGTCTGGACGGCGCGCTGCAGGACGCGGTGCAGGCCGAGATCGGCTTCCTGAAGACGCCGCGCGGCGCGAACTTCGACTTCGCCGGCAAGGATATCGACGATCCGAAGACGCTCGGCAACGGTGCCGGCATCGGCCTGCGCAAGGAAGACACCGACCTGAAGTCGAAGATCGACGGCGCGATCGCCGGCATGCGCAAGGACGGCACGTACGACAAGATCGCGAAGAAGTACTTCGATTTCGACGTCTACGGCAAGTAACACGGCCAGCCGGCGCACCATGCGCCGCAACGGAACGGGCGCCGCGAGGCGCCCGTTTCGTTTGCGCGCGCGGCGGATGCAACGTTATTTTTTCCGCGCCAACCTGATGATTCACAACGGAAAACGCAATGTTCTGGCGCCGGTTTGATGGCGGCGAGGAAGGCAACGTACAATCGATCTTCCACGCACACCGGATCATTCGCGGCTGCGCCGCACTCCCCTCATCATGCAAACGCAGACCCATCCGCTGATTTCCCCCGCCGTCGGCACCGAACGACAGATCACGAGCTTCCACTACGGCCCGCGCGGCGGCAAGAAGGTCTACATCCAGTCGTCGCTGCACGCGGACGAACTGCCCGGCATGCTGGTCGCCACGTTGCTGCGCCGCAAGATCGCCGCGCTCGAGACGGCCGGCAAGCTGCGCGGCGAAGTCGTGATCGTGCCCGTGCCGAACCCGATCGGCCTGTCGCAGCACGTGTTCGGCGATCATCTCGGCCGCTTCGAGCTCGGCTCGATGCAGAACTTCAACCGCAATTTCTACGATCTCGCGGCACTGGTGCTGCCGCGCGTCGAACACCACCTCACGAACGATGCGCAACGCAACCTCGTCGCCGTGCGCGCCGCGATGCGCGAAGCGCTCGACGAGCAGAAGCCGCGCACCGAGCTCGACTCGCAGCGCCTCGCGCTGCAGAAGCTGTCGTTCGACGCCGATATCGTGCTCGACCTGCACTGCGACAGCGATGCGGTGATGCACCTCTACACGAATCCCGACCTGTGGCCGGACGTCGAGCCGCTGTCGCGCTATCTCGACGCACAGGCGTCGCTGCTCGCGCTGAATTCGGTCGGCAATCCGTTCGACGAAATCCACAGCTTCTGCTGGTCGGATCTGCGCAACCGCTTCGGCGACCGCTTCCCGATCCCGAACGGCGCGATTTCCGTCACGGTGGAACTGCGTAGCGAACGCGACGTGTCCTACGAGTTCGCCGAAAAGGATGCACAGGCGATCGTCGAATACCTGACCGAGCGCGGCGTTGTCGACGGCACGCCGGCGCCGCTGCCGCCGCTCGCGCATCCGGCCACGCCGCTCGCGGGCACCGATCCGCTCGTCGCGCCCGTGTCGGGCGTGATCGTGTTCCGCACGCCGGTCGGCGCGATGATCGAGGCCGGCGAGGCCGTGGCCGACATCGTCGACCCGCTGACCGATCGCGTCGTCACGTTGAAGAGCAGCGTATCGGGCGTGCTGTACGCGCGCCAGATCGTGCGCTTCGCGACGGCCGGCATGGAAGTCGCACGGATCGCCGGCGCGACTGCGATCCGTACGGGTTCGCTGCTGTCGGCCTGAGCGGCCGGCCCGCGCGCCCGGTCACGGCGCGCATCGCACGCACCAACGAAATCGCCCGCTTGCGCGGGCGATTTGCTTTCCGGAGAGCGTGGCGCGGCGGCCGCTCAGGCCGCCGGCCGTTCAGCGTGAAGACCGATCAGAAGGCCGGCACGATCGCACCGCCGAACTTCTGGTCGATGAACTTGCGCACGTCGTCCGATTCATAGGCCGCGACGAGCTTCTTCACCCACGGCTTGTCCTTGTCCTGCGCGCGCACCGCGATCAGATTCGCGTACGGGCCGCGCAGATCCTCGATCGCGATCGCATCCTTCACCGGCGTGAGCCCGGCCTTCACCGCGTAGTCGGTGTTGATCGACGCGGCATCGACGTCGGGCAGCGCGCGCGGCAGTTGCGCGGAATCAAGCTCGACGATCTTGATCTTCTTCGGGTTCTCGGCGATGTCGAGCGGCGTCGCGTTCACGCCGTTCGCGCCGACGCCTGGCTTCAGCTTGATCACCCCGTACTTCTGCAGCAGCAGCAGCGCGCGGTTGCCGTTCGACGGGTCGTTCTGGATCCCGACCTTCGCGCCCACCGGCAAGTCCTTCAGCGACTTGAGCTTCTTCGAATAGAAGCCCATCGGCGCGGTGTAGGTGAGCCCGACGTTCACGATCTTGTAGCCGCGCTGCTTGATCTGGCTGTCGAGGAACGGCTGGTGCTGGAAGCCGTTCGCGTCGAGATCGCCCGCATCGAGCGCCGCGTTCGGCTGCACGTAGTCGTTGAATTCGATGACCTTGATCGCGAGCCCTTCGCGCGCGGCGACCTTCGTCACTTCGGTCCAGATCTGTGCGTCGGGGCCGCTCATCGTGCCGATCTTCAGCGTTTGCGAATCGGCGTGCGCGCCGGGTGCGGCGAATGCCAGCGCGGCGGCGAGTGCGCCGAGGCCGGTCAGAATCGAGCGTCGCATGTGGTGTCCTCTTGTCCCATGTCGTTTGTTGGAGGACGGATCGTGGCATGGCGCGCAGGCGCCGCAAACCAAGCTTATTTCATGTGCATATTCCGGCTCGGAATCGAATGACAGCCGAAATCGGTATAACCCCCGCTATACAACCCGGGCAGAATTCAGTGTCGCATCGGCGCCACACATTCTTCATATGACAGTCGCTGTCATATTCATTACGTGGCCCGCCGATAAAGTTGCCGCCGGTCCGTGAAAGCGCCCAGAGAGAGCGCCGGAACCGCAACTGGACACGCCATTCATTCGCTCGGAGAATCCTTTGAACAAGAAACTGTTGACCATCGCCGTCTTGGCAGCAACGGCCGGCACGGCGCACGCACAAAGCAGCGTGACGCTGTACGGCGTCATCGATGCCGGTATCAGCTACGTGAACCACAGCAAGACCGCCAACGGCGGCACGGGCAAGCTGTTCAAGTATGACGACGGCGTTGCCCAGGGCAGCCGTTGGGGCCTGCGCGGCACCGAAGACCTCGGTGGCGGCCTGAAGGCGATCTTCGTGCTCGAAAACGGCTTCAACAGCGGCAACGGCACGATCGGCCAGGGTGGCGCGATCTTCGGCCGCCAGGCTTACGTCGGCCTGAGCCAGTCGCAATACGGCACGGTCACGTTCGGCCGCCAGTACTCGTTCTCGACCGACATCCTCGGTTCGAACTACTCGACGGGCGGCAACACCGTCGCGGGTAACTACGCGTACCACGTCAACGACATCGACCAGCTCACGTCGAGCCGCATCAACAACGCCGTGAAGTTCCAGAGCGCGAACTACTCGGGCTTCACGTTCGGCGCGTTGTACGGCTTCTCGAACTCGACGGACTTCGCCGGCGCACCGGCCACGACGACGGGCACGACGACGACCGCAGGCTCGTCGCGCGCATACAGCTTCGGCCTGAACTACGCGAACGGCCCGGTCTCGGTCGGCGCGGCGTACACGGACATCCGCTACCCGAGCCAGTCGACGCCGGGCTTCTCGACGACGATCGCGAACCTGAGCACGGGCAACGTCCGCGACCTGCGCACGTACGGCGTCGGTGGCCGCTACGTCTGGGGCCCGGCAACGGCATGGCTGCTGTGGACGCGTACGCAGTTCTCGACCGTTTCGGGCGCGGGCGGCACGTTCTACAACGCCTACGAAGCAGGCGCGAAGTACGCCTTCACGCCGGCACTGTCGGGCGGCCTCGGCTACACGTACACGAACGCGACGCAGAACGGCAACTCGTGGCACTGGAACCAGGTCAACGGTATCGCCGACTACGCACTCAGCAAGCGTACGGACGTGTACGGCCTGGTCGTGTACCAGCAGGCTTCGGGCAAGGGCGTGCAAGCGCAGATCGGCTCGAGCACGAGCTACTTCAACACGTCGGGCACGGGTTCGAAGAACCAGATCGCCGCACGTATCGGTATCCGTCACAAGTTCTAAAGCATCCGCTTAACTCGCGGATCACGACGGCAAGAAGCGCCCCGCTCCACGCGGGGCGCTTTTTTATGGGCTTTTAAGTTTCGCTTAATTCTGGGCTGAGAGGATGCTCTCACCCCCCCTGTTGGCCGCCTGAGCATCGGCGGCTTTTTTTTTAGACACGCCGACGGCGCCGCCATCGATTGCCCACAAGACAGGATCGGAGGCCATGATGATCGAAGATACCGTTTTCAGCCATCTGCACGCGATTCTGACGTGCCAACACTCGCTGCCGGTCCAGAGTTGCCGCGTCTCGGTTGAAATGCAGCGGCCATGGGGCCGCCCGTATCGGCTCGTCGAATGGACGATGCACCTCGACGCGCCCGCGCGGCGCCAGATCGTGCCGGCCGAATCGACCGACGAAGAGATCGCCGAGGTCGTCGCCTCGCACGTGCCGGGCCGGCTTTACGGCGACGGCCGGCTGCAGTTCTGAACGCCTTCCCGCGCCACCCGCTTCCAGTCTTCCGGCCCTGCCGCACGCATCGTGCGGCAGTCGGTCTCGTTTGACGCGGCAATGAAACCTGCTACGCTGCGCGTTTTCGTCCACGCAACACACGATGGAAAACGCATTCAACGAACGTGGCGTCATGGTCACGCGCAACGGCCTGTCGGCCTCAGGGCAGGTATTCGCACTGCGTGACATCCGCCAGGTCGACGTCGTCAAGATTCCGAAGAACCGCCTCGTTCCGTCGCTGATCTCGCTGATCGGCGCGGCCACTGCCGTCGCCGGCGGCATCGGCGCGTCGAGCGCCGCGCTCGTCGTCGGCGTGATGCTCGTCGTCGTCGGCTATCTCTCGTGGGCCACGCAGGACATCACGTACCGGCTGATGGTCGAGATGCCCGACGGCCAGCGCGAAGCGCTGTCGAGCGCCGACCCCGAGTTCGTCGAACGCGTCGCGCAGGTCGTGCGCGATGCGCAGGCCGCGAAGGCCGCCAGTCCCGCCGGCTGAGTCCGTTCGCAGCGCACGCTGCACGCTTCGATCCGCGATTGCCGTCCGCGCGCGACGCATTTCGTCGCGCGTGGCGTTCCCGTCGACTCGCATTCCTCCACGTGATCGCCTGCCTCGCGCCTGCGTTGCATGCGCCGACCGCCTAGTATGGAAAGAGCGGCTCGCCGCCGCATCGTCCGAGGAGGCCAGCATGAACGTTCAATCGCTGTCCGGCACGCTCCGCGCCCAGGAGCTGCTGATCGTGTCGATGATCCGCGCGCTTCCCCCTGACGCACGCCGTGCGCTCGTCGACCTCTACACCGAACAGATCGTGTTCGCCGAGCAGGCGGGCCTCGACGTCCACAGCGATCGCGCGACGCACGATGCGTTCATCTCGCACGCGCGCAACCTGCTGATCCGTATCGAGTCGCTGGCCTGACCGGCCGGCGATTTCCCCGGAATGCCCCGCCGCGGCTCGCGCCGGCCGCAGGCGAGCGCTCACTCACGTGCGCCGTGTTTCGTCCTTGTATTGATAATAATTCTCATTTACACTGGTAAAGTTGTCAGTTGCCTTTCAATTCGCCGTTTGCCGCCTGCCGCGCGCAAACGGGCCAGCCAGGTGAACGCGTCACCCAGCCAGCCTTCGGGCTTGTTATCGTCAATGGGAGACCACCTGTGCATTGCTATACGCTGGCGCGGCGGCCGATCTGTGCCGCGCTGTTCGGCGCGTTCGGCCTGTCCGCCGCCACGGCTCACGCCGATTCGTCGCCGCAAGGCGCCACCCTGCCTTCCACCGTCCTCGTCGCCGCATCCGCACGCGGCGATGCGGCGCTGCTCGACCCCGTCACCGTCACGGCCACCCGCACGGCCACCGCTGCGAGCCGCACGGCGGCGTCCGTGTCGGTGATCACCGACGAGGATCTCGAGGAACAGCAGGCCACCAACATCAAGGACGCGCTGCGCTACGAGCCCGGCATCACGGTGCGCCGCACCGCGTACCGGCCCGGCAGCGCCGCGCTCGGCGGCGGCCGCGACGGCGATTCGAGCATCAACATCCGCGGCCTCGAAGGCAATCGCGTGCTGCTGATGGAAGACGGCATCCGCCTGCCGAGCGCGTTCTCGTTCGGCCCGCTCGAAGCGGGGCGCGGCGACTACGCCGATCTCGACACGCTCAAGCGCATCGAAATCCTGCGCGGGCCGGCGTCGGCGTTGTACGGCAGCGACGGCCTGACCGGCGCGGTGAACTTCATCACGAAGGATCCGCGCGACCTGCTGTCGGTCTACAACAAGCCCTATTACTTCTCGTTCCGGCCGAGCTACGACTCGGCCGACCGCAGCATCGGCGCGACCGTATCGGCCGCGGGCGGCAACGATCGCATCCAGGGGATGATCATCGCCGACGGCCGGCGCGGCCACGAGGTCGACACGCGCGGCAGCAACAACTCGGCGAGCACGCTGCGCACGACGTCGAACCCGCAGGACGTCTATTCGGAATCGCTGCTCGGCAAGCTCGTGCTGACGCCCACCACGCGCGACACGATCAAGTTCACCGCCGAGACGGTGCAGCGTCGCGTGAGCACCGACGTGCTGTCCGCGATCAATGCGCCGGCCACGCTCGGCCTCACGACCCACGACCGCCTCGAGCGCAACCGCTTCAGCGTCGACTACGACTTCCGCGACGACGCGTTCCGCTGGTTCCAGACCGCGCACGTGCAGTTCTACTACCAGGACGCGAAGCAGGACCAGTACGCGTTCGAGACGCGCGGCAGGCAGCCTTCGCGCTCGCGCGACAACCAGTACAAGGAACGCACGTTCGGCGGCTCCGCGTTCGCCGAAAGCGGGTTCGCGACCGGCCCGTTCGCGCACAAGCTGCTGTATGGCGTGGACGGCAGCCTGTCGCGCGTGACGAACCTGCGCGACGGCACGGTGCCGGGCGTCGGCGAGGCGTTCCCGAACAAGGCATTCCCGGACACCGACTACACGCTGTTCGGCGCGTTCGTGCAGGACCAGATCGGCTACGGCCGCCTGCTCGTCACGCCGGGCCTGCGCTTCGACACGTACCGGCTGAGCCCGACCGAAAACGATCCGCTGTTCACCGGCAAGGCCGTGTCGACGAGCGCGAACGAACTGTCGCCGCGCGTCGCCGTGCTCTACGAGATCACGCCGGCGGTCATACCGTACGTGCAGTACGCGCACGGCTTCCGCGCGCCGACGCCCGATCAGGTGAACAGCAGTTTCTCGAACCCCGTGTACGGCTACACGTCGATCGGCAACCCGAACCTGAAACCCGAGACGAGCGACACGTTCGAAGCCGGCCTGCGCGGCAAGGCCGGCACCGGCACCGGCTACGGCGTCGTGCGCTACAGCGCGGCCGCGTTCACGGGTCGCTACCGCAACTTCATCTCGCGCACGACGATCGCGGGCAGCGGCCGGCCGGCCGACCCGTTCGTGTTCCAGTACGTGAACTTCGCCGACGCACGTATCCACGGCCTCGACGGCCGCGCCGAATGGGCGATGCCGAACGGCATCACGCTGAAGACAGCGATGGCGTTCACGAAGGGCTCGACGCAGAACGACGGCGCGGCCAGCCAGCCGCTCAACACCGTCAACCCGTTCTCGGCCGTATTCGGCGTGCGCTATGAGCCCGGCGAACGCTGGTTCGTGCAGGGCGACCTGCTGTTCCAGGCCGCGAAACGCGACAAGGACGTCGACAAGTCCGACTGCTCGAACAAGGCGTGCTTCACGCCGCCGTCGTCGTTCGTCGTCGACCTGCGCGGCGGCTATCGCTTCAACAAGCACGTGAGCGCGACGATCGGCATCCGCAACCTGTTCGACCGCAAGTACTGGAACTGGTCGGACGTGCGCGGCATCGCGGCCGATTCGCAGGTGCTCGATGCGTATTCGTCGCCCGGTCGCACGGTCGCCGTCAGCATGAAAGTGGATTTCTGATGCGCGCCGCCCGCGCAACCACCCCAACCGTTACACGAAGGAGTCCGACATGATGCAATCCGCCCTTCCCGGTCAACCGGCCACGCCGGCCCGCGCGGCCGCCGCACTGCGCGACGCGTTCATCAAGCTCAAGACCGAGCGCCAGCTGCGCAACCGCGACGTCGCACAGGCGCTCGGCGTCAGCGAAGGCGAGGCGCTCGCCGCGTTCGTCGGCGAGCACGTCGTGCGGCTCGACGCGCGCTTTCCGGCGATGTTCGAGGAAATGCCGCGCCTCGGCCGCGTGATGGCGCTCACGCGCAACGACACGGCCGTCCACGAGAAGGACGGCGAATATGCGCAGATGAGCCATGACGGCCCCGTCGGCCTCGCGCTCGGCAATATCGACCTGCGCATCTTCTATCGCCACTGGGTGTCGGCGTTCGCGGTGCGCGACGAAACCGCGCACGGCCCGCTGAAGAGCCTGCAGTTCTTCGACGCGCAAGGCCATGCGATCCACAAGGTGTACCTGCGCGCGCACAGCGACCATGCGGCGTACGACGCGTTCGTCGAACGCTGGCGCGCACCGTCGCAGGAGCCGGGCCTCGACGTCGCGCCCGCCGTACCGAAAACGCCCGAGCGCGCCGATACCGAGATCGACGTCGCGGGCTTCCGCGCCGCGTGGGACGCGATGACCGACACGCACCAGTTCTTCGGCATCACGCAGCGCTTCGGCGTGAGCCGCATGCAGGCGCTGCGCCTTGCCGAGCCGCGCTATGCGTATCCGGTCGAGACCGCGCGTGCGCTGCGCCACGTGCTCCAGCAGGCGGCACGAAGCGGCCAGCCGATCATGGTGTTCGTCGGCAACGCAGGGATGATCCAGATCCACACGGGCCCCGTCGCGAACGTGCGCGAGGTCGGCGCGTGGATCAACGTGCTCGACCCCGACTTCAACCTGCATGTGCGCGAGGACCTGATCGCCGCCGCCTGGGTCGTGAAGAAGCCGACGAGCGACGGCATCGTCACGTCGCTCGAACTTTTCGACCGGCAGGGCGACCACGTCGCGCTGCTGTTCGGCGAGCGCAAGCCCGGCAAGGTCGAACGCGACGACTGGCGTGCGCTCGTCGCGACGCTGCCGGCGGCCGCGCGCGGGGACGCGCGGTGAGCGCGCGGCCGTTCGATCCGCGCCGCCGCGCAGTACTCGCCGGCGCGGCGGCCGGTGCGCTCGCGGGCGCGCTGCCCGGCAGCGTGCTCGCGCAGGTTGCTTCGGCCGCGCAGAAACGCGTGGTCGTGATCGGCGGCGCGCTCGCGGAAACCGCGTTCGCGCTCGGCGGTGCCGAGACGCCGCGCTACCGGCTCGTCGGCGCCGACACGACCTGCACGTATCCCGACGCCGCGAAGCGTTTGCCGAAAGTCGGCTACCAGCGCGCGCTGTCGGCCGAAGGGCTGCTGTCGCTGCGGCCCGATCTCGTGCTCGCGTCGGCGGAAGCCGGCCCGCCGACCGCGATCGCGCAGGTGAAAAGCGCGGGCGTCACGGTCACGACGTTCGACGAGCGCCACGACGTCGAATCGGTACGCGCGAAGATCACCGGCATCGCGCAGGCGCTCGACGTGCGCGACGCAGGCACCGCGCTGCTGCAACGCTTCAATCGCGACTGGCAGGCCGCGCGTGACGCGGTCGCCGCACGCGCGCCCGGCGGCGCGCAGCCGCCGCGCGTGCTGTTCGTGCTGAACCATACCGGCACCCAGGCGCTCGTCGCCGGCCAGCGCACGGCCGCTGACGCGATGATCCGCTACGCGGGCGCGCGCAATGCGATGCAGGGCTTCGATCACTACAAGCCGCTGACGACCGAGGCGCTCGCGGCCGCCGCGCCCGACGTCGTGCTGATCTCCGACGAAGGGCTCGCTGCCGTCGGCGGTCGCGCCGCGCTGCTGGCAACGCCCGGCTTCAGCGCGACGCCGGCCGGCCGCGCGCAACGCGTGGTGTCGCTCGATGCGCTGTTCCTGCTCGGCTTCGGTCCGCGCCTGCCGCTCGCCGTCACGACCCTGCACCGACGCCTGTCGGATGCGCTCGCCTGATTCCGGATCGCCACGATGCCCGCTCACGCTTCACCCTTCACCACGCCGTCGCCCGCCTCGCGCGCCGGCGCCGCGCGCGTCGGCGCGTCGCGCCGCGTTGCCCCGTTCGCGCTGGCCGCGCTCGCCGTGCTCGTGTGCGCGATGTCCGTCGTCGCGCTGTGTGTCGGCGCGTACCGCATTCCGCTCGCGGAAGCGTGGGCCGCGCTGACCGGCGATGCCGCCGCGCAGCAGGCGCGCGCGGTGCTGTTCGACATCCGCGCGCCGCGCGTCGCGCTCGCGCTGCTGGTCGGCGGCGGCTTCGGCGCGACCGGCGCCGCGATGCAGGCGCTGTTCCGCAATCCGCTCGCCGATCCGGGCCTCGTCGGCGTGTCGAGCGGCGCCGCACTCGGCGCGACGACGATGATCGTGCTCGGCCCCGCGCTCTTTGCCACGCACGCGAGCGCCGCCGCGCTGCCCGTCGCCGCGTTCGCGGGCGCGCTCGCGGTCGCCGCGCTCGTCTACCGGCTCGCCGCGTCGCGCGGCCGGCTCGCGCTGCCGCTGCTGCTGCTCGCCGGCATCGCGATCAATGCGCTGGTCGGCGCGGCCATCGGGCTGCTCACGTTCGTCGCCGACGACGCGCAGCTGCGCTCGCTGACCTTCTGGAGCCTCGGCAGTCTCGGCGGCGCGCAATGGTCCGCGCTGGCGGCCGTCGCGCCATGCGTCGCGATCGGCTGCATGCTGCTCGCGCGCGAACGCGATGCGCTGAACGCGCTGCAGCTCGGCGAAACCGAGGCGTTGCACCTCGGCGTGCCCGTGCAGCGGCTGAAGCGGCGCGTGCTCGTCGCGGTCGCGCTTGCGGTCGGCGCGCTGGTGTCGTGCGCGGGCATCATCGGCTTCATCGGGCTCGTCGCGCCGCATTGCGTGCGCCTCGCGTGCGGCCCCGACCAGCGCATCGTGCTGCCCGGCGCCGCACTGCTCGGCGCGTTGCTCACGCTCGCCGCCGATCTCGCCGCGCGCACCGTCGCCGCACCGGCCGACATTCCGCTCGGCGTGCTGACCGCGCTGCTCGGCGCGCCGTTCTTCCTCGTGCTGCTGTGGAAGAGCCGCGGTGCGCTCGGCGGGTAATCCTTTCTTCACGACGAACCATGCTGACCGCTCACCATCTCGACGTCGCCCGCCGGCACGACACGATCCTGCGCAACCTGTCGCTGTCGATCGAACCCGGCCGTGTGACCGCGCTGCTCGGCCGCAACGGCGCGGGCAAGAGCACGCTGCTGAAGACCTTCGCCGGCGAACTGACCGGCAGCGTCGCGCCGAACGGCGTGCGCGTGGCGGGCGACGTCACGCTGAACGGCGAACCGCTCGCGCGCATCGACGCGCCGCGGCTTGCGTGCCTGCGTGCGGTGCTGCCGCAGGCCGCGCAGCCGGCCTTCCCGTTCAGCGTCGACGAAATCGTGCTGCTCGGCCGCTATCCGCATGCGCGGCGCAGCGGCGCGACGTCGCACCGCGATCGCGACATTGCGTGGCGGGCACTCGAGCGTGCAGGCGCCGATGCGCTCGTCGGCCGCGACGTCACGACGCTGTCGGGCGGCGAACTCGCGCGCGTGCAGTTCGCCCGCGTGCTCGCGCAGCTATGGCCGGACGACGACGCGACGGAAGGCGGCCCGCGCTACCTGCTGCTCGACGAGCCGACCGCCGCGCTCGATCTCGCGCACCAGCATCGCTTGCTCGACACCGTGCGCGCAGTCGCGCGCGAATGGCGGCTCGGCGTGCTGGCGATCGTCCACGATCCAAACCTCGCCGCGCGGCACGCGGATACGATCGCGATGCTCGCCGACGGCACGATCGTCGCGCACGGCGCACCGCGCGACGTGATGACGCCCGCGCATATCGCGCAGTGCTACGGATTCGCGGTGAAGATGGTGGACACCGGCGACGGCGCGCCGCCGGTGATGGTGCCCGCGTAGCACGCGGACGCCGCATCGCTCGATGCGTTGCCATCGTCCGCACCTTTCGATCAAGATCGACCGCACATCCCCTTCGAGGAGACCGACGTGCCGCTTCCGATGACCCGCATCATCCTGTACGTCCGTGACGTCGCGCTGCTGAAGGCGTTCTACCAGCGGCATTTCGAGCTACCGGTCATCGAGGAGATCGACGGCGAATGGGTCGTGCTCGACGCGGGCGCGATCGAACTCGCACTGCATCTGGCCGGCCCCGCCTTCCGCCATGCGGGCACGCCTGCGCGTACGAATGCAGACATCAGCAACGTGAAACTCGTCTTCGGCATCGGCACCGATATCGCCGCGCATCGCGACCGGCTCGCCCGCGACGGCGTGACCGTGCGCGATCTCAAGCGCTACGACGGCTTCCCGTACCGGATGTTCGACGGGCTCGATCCGGAAGGGAACGTATTTCAGGTGATGCAGCCCGACTGAATTCCGGCGCGGCTGGCGCGGCCGCGAGCACTCAGTGCTCGAGATCCGCCGCGCCGAACGTCCGCATCTTCCACCCGAGCCGCACGGCGAGCATCCGCATCGAGAACCCGGCCGCCAGCGCGACGATCGTCGCGAAACCCGCGTCGATGCCGAGATGCTGCATCCCGACATACAGCCCGCCCGTGACGAACGCGACGCTCGCATAGAGCTCTTCGCGCAGGATCAGCGGCATCTCGTTGCACAGCAGGTCGCGCAGCATCCCGCCGCAGACGCCCGTGATCGCACCGGCCAGCACGACGATGATCGGCGCGGTGCCGGTCGACGCGCCGACGTCGCAGCCGATGATCGTGAACGCCGCGAGGCCGATCGCATCGACGGTGACGAACAGCGCCTTCATCCGTGCGACGTGCCGTGCCGCCCACGACGCGACGGTCGCCGCGACCAGCGTGATCACCAGGTATTCCGGGTGCGCGATCCAGCCGAGCGGATAGTGGCCGAGCAGCACGTCGCGCACGGTGCCGCCGCCGAGCGCCGTCACCGCGCCGACGAGCGCGAGCCCGAAGCGGTCCATCCCGCGGCGCATGCCCATCAGCGCGCCCGACATCGCTTCCGCGACGATCGCAATCAGATAAAGCGTATGCATGGTGCGCGTCAGTCGTCGGTCCGGAACAGGTCGAGCACGCGTTCGCGCTCGGCCGCATCGACGGCCGCAGGCATCGGTTCGCCAGGCTTGCCGTTGCCGCCCTGTGCGTTCGGCACATCGACCGCCGCCATGCCGCCGCATGCGAAGCGGCTGCGGATATAAGCCGGCACGTCGGCCGTGCACGTGCCGCGCGTGTATTCGGCGTAGACGAAGTCGCCGTCGACGAGCGCGACGTCCTGTGGCGGCGTCGCATCGACCGGTGTGCGCCCGTCGACGGCCGTCTTCATGTAGTCGAGCCAGACCGGCAGCGCCAGCGTCGCGCCGGTCGCGCGCCCCATCGGGCGCGGCGTGTCGTAGCCGAGCCACGCGACCGCGACGATGCCCGACGAATAGCCGGCGAACCATACGTCCTTCGACCCGTTCGACGTGCCCGTCTTGCCGGCCGCGTCGTCACGCCTGAGCGCGAGCGCGCCGCGTGCAGTACCGGCCCGCACGACGTCGCGCAGCATGCTGTCCATCACGAACGCATTGCGCGCCGACACGACCCGCTCGCCCGACGGCGTGGTCGCCTCGTACATCGCGCCGCCGTGACGCTGCTTCACCGACAGGATCAGGCGCGGCTCCATCCGCGTGCCGCCGTTCGCGAACACGCTGTACGCGCTCGCGAGTTCGAGCGGCGTCACGGCGCCCGCGCCGAGCGCGAGCGGCAGCGACGCCGGATTGCGCTGCGCGTCGAAGCCGAAATGCACCGCGTGCTGCTGCACGTAGCGTGCGTCGGTGGCCTGCATCAGGCTGACCGCAACCAGGTTCTTCGAGCGCACGAGCCCGCGCCGCACCGGAATGAAGCCTTCGTAGCGGTTGCCGAAATTGCGCGGCCGCCATGGCTGCGCGCCGGTTTCCGCGCGCGTGAGCGTGCGCTGCGTGTCATCGACCAGCACGCCGGGGAAATAGCCCTTCTCCAGCGCCGCCGAATAGACGAACGGCTTGAAGCTCGAGCCCGGCTGGCGATACGCCTGCAGCGCATGGTCGAACACGTTGCGGTTGAAATCCGCGCCGCCGACCAGCGCAAGCATGTCGCCGGTGGCTGCATCGAGCGACACGAGCGCGCCTTCGAGCCCGTTGCGCGCATCGCGCTTCACGCGCGGCTGCCGGTTCAGCGTGCGCTCGAGCGCCGCTTCGGCCGCGCGCTGGTCGCGCATCGAGATCGTCGTCGTCACGTCGAGGCCGAGCGTGTACGCGTCGTCATGAAACCGCTCGACCATCATCCGGCGCGCACGCTCGGCGACGTACGGCGCCGCGATGATCCCGGGCGGCGGCGTGGTCGCCAGCGCGATCGGCGCGTCGACGGCCGCGCGATACGTCGCGTCGTCGAGCTGGCCGAGCGCGTGCATGCGGCCGAGCACGTAGTTGCGGCGCGCGGTCGCACGCGCCGGGTTGACGACCGGGTTGAACGCGGACGGCGCCTTCGGCAGCCCCGCGAGCACGGCCGCTTCGCCCGCGCTCAGCGCATCGAGCGGCTTGCCGAAATACACGTTCGCGGCGGCCGCGAAGCCGTACGCGCGCTCGCCCAGGTAGATCTCGTTCATGTACAGCTCGAGCAGCTTGTCCTTGCTGTATTCGCGTTCGAGCTTGGCCGCCATCAGGATCTCGGCGAGCTTGCGGCTCAGCACCTTGTCGCGCGTCAGGTAGAAGTTGCGCGCGACCTGCATCGTGATCGTGCTGCCGCCCTGCCCCGGCTGCCCCGTCACGACGTTCGCGAACGTCGCGCGCGCGAGGCCGCCGACGTCGACCGCGCCATGCTCGTAGAACTTCGCGTCCTCGGCCGCGAGCAGCGCGTGACGCATCAGCGGCGGGATGCGTTCGAGCGGCACGAACTCGCGCCGCTCGACGCCGTATTCGGCGAGCAGGTCGCCGTCGCGCGAGAAGATCCGCAGCGGCAGCGCGGGACGATAGACGGCCAGATGCTCGACGGAAGGCAGCTGCGTCCAGATGCGATCGATCGTCCATGCGCCGATGCCCGCGCACGCGAGCGTCAGACCCAGCAGCGCGCCCGCGAGCGTGCGCCACACGCGGCGGCGGCGTGGCGGCGGCGCAGGTGGCGGTGGAGGGTTGGCGGTGTGGTCGGTCATGTCGGGCTCCTTCTTCAGTGCCCGCGACGGCCGGCGCAAGAGGGGCGCCGACCGGTCACGGAAGGCGCGCATTGTCGAAGGGATGACCCGAAACCGGAAGATTCTTTAGCCAAAGTTTGGCTGGCTAAATTTTATTTAGGAAAGCGCTTCGGGGCCCGCACGCACCGTGTATGTGGATCTGCGGCATGTCGTCGCGGCCGCGCGCGCCGGGCGCGCGAACCGGTTCGCTTGTACCATCGTCGGATGTTCGATCGATACCTCGGCCTGTGGGGCCTCGTTCCCGACGGCGGCCCGATCCTGACCGCGAATGGCGGCCTGCTGCCCGTCGTCTGGCAAGGCCGGCCCGCGATGCTGAAGGTCGCCACGTGCGACGAAGAGCGGCGCGGCAATGCGCTGATGGCCTGGTGGAACGGGCAAGGCGCCGCCCGCGTGTGGCTGCATGACGGCGACGCGATCCTGCTCGAACGCGCGCAGCCCGCGCCGTCGCTGGCCGCCTTGTCCGCAGCGGGCCACGACGACGACACGATGCGCATCGCATGCGACGTCGTCGCGCGGCTGCACGCGCATCGTGCACCGCGGCCGCCTGCGCAGGTCGTGCCGCTTCACGACTGGTTCCGCGCGCTGCTGTCGAATGACGCGGACCATGACGTGTTGCGCCACTCGGCCGCGATCACGCGCCGACTGCTGGCCGACACAGCTCCGCCCGTCAACGAAGTCGTCCTGCACGGCGACATCCATCACGGAAACATCCTTCATTTCGGCGATCGCGGCTGGCTCGCGATCGACCCGAAAGCGCTGCGCGGCGAGCGCACGTTCGATTACGCGAACCTGTTCTGCAATCCCGCGCATGACATCGCGGTAGATCCCGTGCGTTTCGAGCGGCGCGTTACGGTCGTGGCCGACGCCGCGCAGTTGGACCGGCACCGGCTATTGCAGTGGATTCTCGCGTGGTCAGGCTTGTCCGCGGTATGGCTGATGGAGGACGGGCTGCCGCCCGATACGCGGCTGCAGGTTGCGACGCTGGCAGCAGCGGCACTCGGCCTGTAGCAACGCGCCCCGAATCGGGACGCAAGCCGTCGCGGATGCACCGGTAGCCGCTTTCAGCATCGCGTCCTGGCGAGTAGTCCCGCACGAAAGTGCCGCCCCGTGGCCGAGGATGCGTACCGACGGTTGACCAAAGACTCACGTGGATGAAAAAAGTGTCGCGGCCCAATCCGCGAACACACGTACCTTGGTGCTGTATCGTCGGCTGGGCGGATATGCGATATAGACCTCGAGCGGGTCCGGTCGCCATCTCGCGAGAATGGGCACCAGTTTCTTTTGCTCAATGAACGGGCGAACCATAAAGTCCAGCGTGTGGACGATGCCCAAACCAGCCAGTGCGGTTGCAAGATGCGCATTGCTCTCGCTGACAAGAACATCGTTGCGCACCTGCCCGAGCGTAATCGACTCCTGGCCTCGGCGAAACGCAAGGGGCTGCGTCATACCGGTACTGGCGGAAAAATATCCGACCACCGGCATGTTCCTGTCCACGATGTCCCGCGGATGTTTCGGAATGCCATGCTTCGAGAGATACGCCGGACTCGCACAGGTGGTCCACGCCAGCGTACCGATCGGACGCGTCACGAGATCCGGGTCATCCGACGTGCTTCGGATCGCACAGTCGATGTTCTCTGCGATCAGATCCGTGGTGCGGTCGGTCACGCCAAGCTGGACCGTGATATTCGGATAGCGGGCAAGAAAGGCCGGCAACTCGGGAATGAGGATGCCGCTTGCGGTCGACCCGCCGACATCGATTCTGAGTGCACCGCGCGGACTCGCCTGGTCCTGGCCGAGCGTGGCCTCGATGTCGTCGAGCTCGCTGAGCAGTTGCCGCGCGCGCTCATAGTAGGCCGCGCCATCGGTCGTCACGCTGACCCGCCGCGTATTGCGTTCCAGCAACTTGACGCCGAGATGCGCTTCCAGCGATTTGACCCATTTGCTCGCTGTGGCGTTCGGCATGTTCAGGGAATGGGCCGCCCGCCCGAACCCGCCTGTCTCGACAACGCGGAAGAACACGCGCATCGCCTGCAAATGGTCCATCGTCTGGCTCCGATTATCTACAGATGTGAATAGATAAAGCACAATTTACCCATTTATCTGCATATGTGCTTAATCTAGGATGAGTCATCGGCTAACTGAATCGGGCGCCTTGAGATGACAACCTCCCTTTACGACAACATCCATTCGACGAAGCATGCGGGAAAGATCGCGCTCGTCACCGGCGGCAGTACCGGAATCGGCCTCGCCACCGCAAAGCGCCTGGCGCGCGAAGGCGCCACGGTGTTCGTTACCGGGCGACGACAGGCCGAGCTGGACGCGGCGGTATCCGAGATCGGTCACGGTGCGCACGCGATTCGCGGCGACATTTCGTCCGCAGAAGATCTCGAGCGCATCGTACGGACGGTCACGTCGGTCCACCAGAGAATCGACATCCTGTTCGCGAACGCCGGCGGTGGAGAATTTGCGAGGCTGGGCGACATCACCGAAGCGCAATTCGACAAATACTTCGGCATCAACGTGAAAGGGACGCTGCTCACCGTGCAAAGCGCACTGCCGTTCATGCTGCCTGGCAGCGCGATCGTGATCACGGGGTCGATCTCGTCGATACAGGGCGTGCCGTCGTTCGGTGTCTACGCGGCCACCAAGGCGGCCCTGCGATCATTCGCACGAACCTGGGCATCCGATCTCAAAGGCCGTGACATCCGGGTCAATGTGGTTGCGCCGGGCGTCGTCGTGACGCCGGCTTACAAAACCGAACTCAGGATGACTGACGAACAGATCGACGCGTATCGCGAGGAAGTGGCCGAAACGACACCGCTTGGCCGGGTCGGCACCACCGACGAGATCGCCAAGGCGGTTTCTTTCCTCGCGTCCGACGATGCGAGCTACATCACCGGTATCGAAATGTTCGTCGACGGCGGACGCGTTCAGGTCTGACGCTCGCCGCAACGTATCAAGGAGAACACCATGCGTTCGCAGGACAATCTTCGCCTTACCCATCTGTTTCTTGAAAAAATGAGTTCGGGCGCAAATGCTGAGGAAATCGCTGCGTTGTGCACGCCCGATCTGGACTGGAATATCCCCGGCGATGCAGGCGTGTTGCCATGGGTTGGCCGGAGGAAAGGACGCGACGCCCTGGCGGATTTCATTCGCGACACGCAGACGATGATCGAGCGCATCAGCCTCGACGTCGAGGATGTGCTCGCCGGCGACGATCGGGCCGTGATTCTCGGCCACCTCAACACGCGGGTCAACGCCACCGGAAAATTGATCGACAGTGCATTTGCGATCGTCCTGACCTTCTCCGGCGAAAAGATCGCGAGCTTCCTGATGCTGGAGGACAGCTTCGCCGTATCAGCTGCTGCCCGACACTGACGCGCAACATCCGCCTTCAACGGACCGGCTCGTCGGGAGCGTGGACACGGTTCGGTCAGATCTCCGGCGACGCGAGGGAATCCACGATGGGCTTTTCGGTGAATGAGCTTCTGAAGCGAAACCTGCGTTCGGTCTTTGGCGAGCGAGATTCCGCGGCACGCTTGATTGAATTGAAAACGATCTGGCTGCCGGAAGGTGTCTTCGTCGATCCAGACGGCCGGTATACCGGCTTCGACGCGATTAATCGCAGGGTCGATGAGTTGCAGGCGAGATTCCCGGGTTTCGAGTTCGTCGAGCGTGGGCCGATTCAGGCCATGCATGGAATCGGCCGCCTCGCATGGGGATATGGGCCCGAAGCAAACAGGACAGCCGTGACCGGAATCGACATAGCAGTCACCCGCCAGGGAAGGCTGCTCGAGCTGTTCGCCTTCATCGACTGAGGATCTGCACCAGCCGAATGTCGATCAACGTCCACACTTGTCGCGCCTCGCAGGTAGCGGCTCGGCAACCGACATCCTCATCAACCCACGAAGAACCAAAAAAAAACCCGCCGGCATCCGCCGGCGGGCTTTTCGTATCCGACCTGCTCGGCGCTTAACGCGCCGGATTCAGCAACAGGTTCATGTGACGGTTCACATCCTTGTACAGCAGATAACGGAACCGCCCAGGGCCGCCCGAATAGCAGGCCTGCGGGCAGAACGCGCGCAGCCACATGAAATCGCCCGCTTCGACCTCGACCCAGTCCTGGTTCAGGCGATAGACGGCCTTCCCTTCCAGCACGTACAGGCCGTGCTCCATCACGTGCGTTTCCGCGAACGGAATCACGCCGCCCGGCTCGAACGTCACGATGTTCACGTGCATGTCGTGACGCATGTCGCTCATGTCAACGAAGCGCGTCGTCACCCATGCGCCGTTGGTGCCCGGCATCGGGATCGGCTCGACGTCCTGCTCGTTGGTCACGAATGCTTCCGGCAGCGGAATGCCGTCGACGGCCTGGTAGTGCTTGCGCACCCAGTGGAAGCGCACCGCGGCATCGCTGACGTTGTGCAGCGTCCAGTCCGCGCCCGGCGGAATGAACGCGTAGCCGCCCGGCTTCAGCGTGTGCTTCTTGCCCTGCAGCGTCAGCTCGGCTTCGCCTTCGACGACGAACAGCACGGCTTCGGCGTTCTTGTCCTGCTCGGGCTTGTCGCTGCCGCCGCCCGGATTCACTTCGACAATGTACTGCGAGAAGGTTTCGGCGAAACCCGACAGCGGGCGAGCGATCACCCACAGGCGCGTGTTCGTCCAGAACGGCAGCCAGCTCGTGACGATGTCGCGCATCACACCCTTCGGGATCACCGCGTACGCCTCGGTGAACATCGCGCGATCGGTCAGCAGATCCGTCTGCGGCGGGTGGCCGCCATGCGGCGCGTAATACGTTGTCTTAGACATATTGCATCCAGGCAATGGGTTGGTCCGGCCCCTGGCGCAAACGGCATCGGGCGGTTCGCACGCGCGTGGGGCACGCATGCGGCGGCGGGACATCGTTGCCGGGGTGGCTTGAAAGCGCATGCGCCTTCGTTCGGTCGGCCAGGCTTCGCGTCGGGTCCGTCCGGTTCATCGGACGCGGCGGCCCGGGTTGTCGGGCCGATGGCCGGGCCGCGGCGCTCGCGATCATGCGGCGAGGCGCGGACGGCGGCACGGTTCGACTCGATACGCGAGCATCGCCGACGATAGCGAAGTCGATCGCGATCGACCAATTAAATGTTGCGATGGCATGCATTCGATTTCCCACTACCTGCCGGCATCCGCGATGCGCGGTGAAGGGGCGTTGCGCGGCACGCGGGCTATCAGGGAAATCCTGACGGATGCGGCGGGGTCGCGGCACATCCGGACATGCGGATCGGCGCGGCGACGACGTGCTCGCGCCAGCGGCTCGCTCGCCGTGTCGGGATCGTCAGGCGGGTACGGGCGGAAGCACGATCCGTGATGGCGCATGCCGATTCTGACCAAGCGCGTTCATGCGCGGCAGGTCAGGTCGTCGATGGAGGGGGAAACACGGTGGGAGGTGATTGCCGGCCCGTCGATCGGGCGCATGGCAGCGGCTGATGAAGCCGGAAGGGGTCGCCGGTCAGGCCGGCGATGACGGCCCGGCAGGCCGCCGGGCCGAATCTCGCGTAGGGTGCCGACGCCGTCGGCGCGCCGGTGCGCGTGTCGCGCACCGTGCCGCGCCCGCGGCGATCAGTCCCAGTCGCGGTGATGGCGATGCTTGCGGTGGTGGCGATAGCCGCGGTCGCCGCCGTAATCACGCTCGTACGAGTTGCGCGACATGTTGCCGCCGAGTGCCGCGCCTGCGCCGCCGCCGACGGCCGCGCCCAGCAGGCCGCCCGTGCGGCCGCCCATCGCGTTGCCTGCCGCGGTACCCGCGCCGCCGCCGAGTGCGCCGCCGATGATCGCGCCGGTGCGCTCGCGACGGTTCGACGTCACCGCGCCGCCGGCGCCGCCGCCGATGGCGCCGCCGATCACCGAGCCGGTGCTGCCGCCGACTGCACCACCGACCGCCGCGCCGGCTACCCCGCCGAGCGCGCCGCCAAGTGCGTTGTTCAGGTCACCGGCCAGTGCCGGCAGCGACGTCGCGCCGGTCAGCACGGCGACGACGAGAGTGGGGGCGATTTTCTTCCACATTCCCGTATTCTTCCTTGTTCACGATCTGGTTATTGAAGGTCCGCTCGGTACGCCGATCTGAATCGATCGGCATCCGGTCGGGCATTGTGCCGAACCGCGGACCAATTCATTTCAATGAGCTTGCGGCGAAGAATAGCACCGGTCCCACTTCCTTGCCGTGGACATTCTGGTAACAAGTTGTTTACGGATAAAGGACGTCGAACGGGCCCGCCGGATTCGCCCGAAACCCGCGCCGGTATTGGCTTTCGAGAGGGTCCGGCCCTGCGGCGCAACACGCCGGCCATGCGCGGCGTCGCAGGTTTGCGACACACGTGGCAACACATCGGGTACGCGGCGTGCGCAGGTGCCCGCGCAACGATCGGGGGGGGGGAGATGACGGGGTCAGTACACGCCGGGCAGCAACCGCCAGGTCCGCGCGCAATACGCATCGTATTCGGCGCCGAATTGCGAACGCAGCAGCGCCTCCTCCGAGCGGATGCGCGCGACGAGCGGCACCAGCGTCAGCACGACCAGCAGCACGCCGACGCCCGAGCGGAACACCAGCGCCCAGCCGAGCGAATTGACGATCAGGCCGAGATAGCTCGGATTGCGGATGCGGCTGTAGATGCCGCCAGTCACGAGCGTATGGCCCGGCTGGATCGCGACGAGCCCGCTGAAGCGCCTGCCGAGCACGAACACGGGCCACATGCGCAGCACACCGCCCGCGATGAACAGCACGACGCCGATCCAGCGCACCGTCTCGCCACCGAAGGTCCAGACCTCGAGCCGGTCGGTCAGCGCGGGCAGGTACGCGAGCAGGAAGCCGCTCGCCGCGAATGCGGCGAGCACCCAGCGGTTGTCGCGGTTCTCGCGCTCGCCGCTGCTCAGGTTGCCTTCGGAGAACAGCGCGGCGACGGCCATCGCGAGCGTCGCGATCGTGACGACGGTCAGTTGCGGATGCGAGAAGAACGCGGCGAACCCGCCGCTGCCGAGCACGGCAAGCCCGAGATAGACGAGCGTGGACAGGCTCGACAGGACGACGGCCTTGCGGGTGACGGTCATGACGGCCTCACAGGGATGCGCGTTCCTGTGAAGTATAGGAAGTGCGCACACGAAGTGTCGTGCGCGGCCGTCATGCGGCGCGTGAACCTGCGCGAATCATCCGGTGCAGGGCGGCGAACCGGGCCGGTGCGGCCGAGGCTCGCGCGCGCTGCAACGGATCAGCGGATGCGGAAGTTGCCGCCGATCCCGACGCTGACGGGCGGCGCGTAGTACGCGGGCGCATAGCCGTAATAGGCCGGCGCGGGCGCGTAGCCGTACGGCGGCGCGACGTAGCAGCCGGACAGGCCGCCGATCAGGGCAAGCGTGATGAGAAGTCTGGTCATGGCTCGATTCCCGGCGCAAAAGACGAATGGCACCTCGCGAAAACCGCGCCGCCTCGAAGAGCGGCGACCGGCACGAAGAGGCGATCCGCCCTTCATGTCGCTCGATGATGCAATGCGCGGAGTCTAGCGCCGGGCCTGGCCGGACGAGTTTCGCCGGCGGTTACACGTGTTACCTCGCATGACCGCCGAAACAACCGGAGGCGGCGCGGCGTCCGGCCGGCGGGCCATTGCCGTGCCTCGTGCCATCGACCCGTTACACGAAACGCGCACGAATGCGCTGCGCGAGCGTTTCGAGCGTCGCCGCGTCGGTGATCTCGCGGGCGTGCATCCGCAATTCGGCGCCTTCCCAGCGCGGGATCACGTGGAAATGCACGTGCGGGACCGTCTGGCCGGCTGCCGCGCCGTTGAACTGGCCGATGAACACGCCGTCCGGCTCGAGCGCCGCACGTACGGCCGCCGCGACGCGCTGCGTCATGCGGATGCCGGCCGCGGCCGCGTCGCCGGACAGATCGAAGATCTGCGCGGCCGGCTCCTTCGGGATCACGAGCACGTGACCGTCGGCCTGCGGCATCAGATCCATGATCGCGAGCGTCGCGTCGTCTTCCGCGACCTTCACGCAAGGCAGTTCGCCGCGCAGGATTCTGGCAAACGGGTTGTTGTTGTCGTAGGACATGGCGTTTTCCGATATCGGTTGGACAGTGGGCCGGGAGGGCAGTGACGGACGATTATCGGTCGGCGACCGGCTCGATTTCAACTCGCGCGGCGCAGCAGGTCGAGCCGTCCAGCGCGAATCATCGCGAACCGATCGTCACGCGGCCGCGATTGCCACGTATCGCCCGAACCTGCGACACTGCCGGATCGTTGCCGGCCGGCACGCCACCGAGGACGCTCGCGCATGACGATCCCTCTCAAGAAGCTGATGCTGCGCGGCGTCGCGCTCGTGCTCGTCGCCGCGGTCGGCTACGCCGGCTATATGCTGTCCCGGCTCGCGCCGATCGCGACCGGCTATGCGGCGAAGGCGCTGTGTTCGGGCGTGTTCGTGTCGGGCCGGCCGGCCGCGTCCGTGATCGACGTCGACATCATGGCCGGCGTCCATCCGCTGCTGAAGCTGGTACGCCCGTCGATCGATCGCGACCACCATCGCGCGACGGCGACCTTCGCCGGTTTCGCCGAGCGCGAAGCCGACTTCCGGCCGGGGCTCGGCTGCACGCTCGCGCCCGCCGCGACGCCGACCACGCTACCGGCCGCGTTGCCGCCGCTACCCGATCCGCCGTCCGACCCGCCTGCACCTGCCACGCCTCCCGCCGGCATCGACGCGCACAAGCTGCAGGCCGCGCTCGACCGCGCGTTCGACGAACCCGATCCGGCACGGCCGCGCCGCACGCGCGCGGTCGTCGTGATGTGGCGCGGCCAGGTGATCGCCGAACGCTACGCGCCCGGCATCACGGCCGACACGCCGTTGCCCGGCTGGTCGATGACGAAGACCGTGACGGCCGCGCTGGTCGGCACGCTCGTCGCGCAGCACAAGCTGTCGCCCGATGCAGCGGCGCTGTTGCCCGAGTGGCGCGGCAGCGGCGACCCGCGCGCGGCCATCACGCTCGACGAGTTGCTGCGGATGACGAGCGGCTTGCAGTTCAACGAGGACTACGACGACCCGCTGTCCGACGTCGCCGTGATGCTGTTCACGCAGCCCGACATGGCACGGTTCGCATCGGCGAAACCGCTCGCCGCGCCACCCGGCACGCAGTGGTACTACTCGAGCGGCACGAGCGCGATCGTCGCGCGCGTGATGCGCGAAGCGCTGGGCGGCAGCGAGGACGACTACCTTGCGTATCCGCGCCGCGCGCTGTTCGCGCCGCTCGCGATGCGCAGCGCGGTGTTCGAGCCCGATGCATCCGGCACGCTCGTCGCTCCGTCGTACCTGTATGCGAGCGCGCGCGACTGGGCGCGTTTCGGGCAACTGATGCTGCAGGACGGTACGTGGAACGGGCAGCGGCTGCTGCCGGAAGGCTGGGTGCGCTACCTGACGCGCGCGACGCCGCAGTCGTCGCGCCAGGAGTTCGGCGCGCAGCTGTGGGTCAAGGTGCCGGAGCCGTTCAACGATCGCGATCCGCAGGCGAGCGCGATGCCGGCCGACGCGTTTCATGCGGTCGGCCATGAAGGCCAGTTCGTGAGCGTGGTGCCGAGCCGCCAACTGGTGGTCGTGCGGCTCGGGCTGTCGCGGCCGGAATCCGCGTGGAATCACGAGGCGTTTCTCGCGCGCGTGCTCGCTGCGGTGCCGGCGCCTGGCGCGTGAATCGATGATTCACGCGTGAAGCGGCGGCGATGGCAACACTGCCGCTTCACGCGCTACCGCCCGTGCATCACGGGTTCGCGCTGCCCGCGTATTGCTTGAAACCTTCACGCGTCGCGAGACGCTCGATGTAGCGCGACACCGCCGGCAGATCCGGATGCTCGAACGGCGTGCCGAACCAGCGGTTCACCGACAGGCCGATCGGAATGTCCGCCAGCGTGAACGTATCGCCGGCCACGTACGCGTCGGTCTTTTCGAGCTGGGCGTTCAGCACGTGCATGTGCTTCGTCCAGCCTGCGATCGACTGCGCGATGCCGGCCGGATCCTGATGATCGGGCGATTTGCGCACGAGGCCGAGGAACGCGCCGACCCACGAGCGATTCAGGTCCGCACCCTGCCAGTCGATCCACTGGTCGACCCGCGCACGCGCCTGCGGCTCGGCCGGATACAGCGCATCGCCGCCGTAGCGGTTCGCGAGATAGCGAATGATCGTGTTCGATTCCCAGAGCACGAAGTCGTCGTCCTTGATGACGGGCACGAGCGCGTTCGGATTCAGCGCGAGATAGGCCGGATCGTTGGTCGTGCGGAAGCCCGCGCCCCAGTCTTCCTGTTGGAACGGCAGGTTCAGTTCGGTGCACAGCCACAGCACCTTGCGGACGTTGATGGACGGGATCTTGCCGAGGACGTGCAGCATGCAGTCTCCTTGTGAGGTCGGATGCGGAGCGTTCGGGGCGCAGGGCACGCCACGAACGCGTTCACGCCGAATTTATACACGACCTCGCGGCAAACGGCAGGCCGCGGGCGCGAAATCGGTGTGCGGCCGATTCGTCAGGTCACGCAGCGCGTGCTCGACCGTCGGGAACCGGAACATGAATCCGTCCCGATGCAGCCGCGCCGGCATCACGCGCTGGCCGTCGAGCAGCAGCTCGGCCATCTCGCCCATCGCGGCGCGCAGCGGCGCGGCCGGCACGTGCAGCCACGCGGGGCGGCGCAGCACCTTCGTCACGACCTGCACGAACTCGCGCTGGGTCACCGGCACCGGCGCGACGGCGTTGTAGACACCGTGCATGCCTGCGTTCGACATCGCACGTGCGACGATCCGCAGCACGTCGTCCCGGTGAATCCAGCTCATCACCTGCGCGCCGTCGCCGAATCGTCCGCCCATCCCGAAGTAATGCGGCAGCAGCATCGGGCGCAGCGCGCCGCCGGGGCCGAACACGATGCCCAGCCGCAGCACCACCGAGCGCACGCCGTGACGTTCGAGCGGCTGCGCGGACTGCTCCCACTGCCGGCACAGTTCGGCCATGAAGCCGGTGCCGGCGCGGCTGCCCTCGTCGAGCCGTTCGTCACCCGGCCGCACGCCGTAGTAGCCGATCGCCGACGCCTGGATCCACGTGCGCGGCTTGACCTCGGCAGCGTCGACCCAGCGCATCAGCGCCTGCGTGACGCCGACGCGGCTCGCGAGCAGCACCGCCTGCCGGCGCTTGCTCCAGCGCGCGCCCAGCACCGGCGCGCCCGCGAGATTGATGACCGTGTCGAAGCGCTCGTGCGGCTGCAACTGCTCGGCGGACGTCACGCTGCGCACGCGGCCCTGGAACGCGTAGGCCGCACGCAGCGGATCGCGCGCCAGCAGCGTGACCGTGTGCCCTGCAGCGAGCAACTGGTTCACGAGCGTTTCGCCGATGAAGCCGGTCCCGCCGGTCACGAGCACGTTGCCGGCCGGCTGCCCCGCGAACGGATTGGTGGCCGGCGCGCGGTGCGCGATGCGGCACGCGGCGATGCCGTCGCGGATGCCCGACACCGTCACGCCGACGGCGAACAGGCTGAGCAGCCAGCCGCGCCAGCCTAGGTCGAGCGGCTGCAGCGCGGTCGGCTCGTGCGACCAGACCGCAAGCTGCATCGCGATCATCCCGAACAACGCGCCGCCGTTGACGGCCAGCAGCGTATGCAGCACGCGCTCGGTCGCTGGCAGCTTACGACTCTGGTCCTCGACGACGAAGTCCCATAACGTCAGCGCCACTTCGACGAGCACGACCGCGGCGAGGGCCGCGACCCACGCGCCGTGAAACGCGACGTTCGCGATCGATGCGAACACGAGGCCGTAGAGCACGGAACGCACCGCGTGAATCGCCAGTTCGAGCCGTGCGCGCGGGCTGTGCGGCAGGTCCTGCGTGAGCTCATGGTGATAAAGCGTATCGAATGCGCCCATCGCGCCCTGCACGATCAGCAGGTTGAGCGCCCAGTCGAAAGCAGGCAAGGTGTTCATTCGGTATCCCTCCTCCACAGCCAGACCAGCGGCGGCACCATCGCGACAAGCGCGACGGCATCGATCGCCACATGGCCCCACACATGCGCCTGCCACGACAACAGCATGTCCTGCGGCGCCCAGATCAACAGGCCGGCCAGCAGCCAGCCCCACACTTCCCGTTTCCGCAACCGGTTGCCGAGGTGGACCAGCGCGAGCATCCAGACCGACGCGCACTGCACCGTCGCGCCGAGCAGCGACATCCACCAGATCTGCTGGGCACGCGCCGCATCGGGCATCGTTCCCGCCCGGAAATGCAGCTCGATGCCGCGGTGATAGGCATCGAGCCACGGCGCGCCGGCCACCCACGGCACGACTGCGCCGACCAGCAGGTGCACGATCGCTGCCGCCATCATCCAGTTCACGACGATGCGTCGCAGCGTGTCGCGCGCAGGGCGGTCGGCTTCCCTGCTTTCGGCGGCCTCGCCGATACCGCACGCCGCATCGTCGCAGCGCGCCTCGGCGCGATACCCGAGCCAGCGCGAAACCGCGTACCGGTTACGTGCGAAGCGGCGATACAGCGGCGCGAACACGGCACGCATCGCCGGCACGCGAAGCAGCCAGGCGAACCCGCGACGCCCAACCAGCGCATGGGCGGCCACGATGCTGTCGACGCCGGTCAGCATGCGTCCGTCGGGCAGGCGCGCATGCAGTTCGCGATTCAGCGCGGGCAGGTCGACGCCCAGCGGCGCCGGGTCGAAACCCGGCTCGGCGATATCGACGAACGCCAGCCGGTGCCGCTCGTCGCGGGCCCCGAGATGCCGTATTTCCGCGACGCATAACGGACAGCGTCCGTCGAAGTAAAGAACCAGTTCACTTGCGCTCATGCTTCGCACTCCTTCTTGTTGTCGCAAGCATCATGAAGCGATCGATCGACTGCTTTCCGGTATGTGTCGCCGCCGCGCTGGCTCCGCACGGCGGCGACACGCTTACATCGGCTTGACCACCATCAGGAAGTAGACGGTCAGCATCGCGAAGAACGCCGGATAGCCGAGCAGTTCCCACCGCTTCGCGTAGCGCCAGTAGCGCTCCGGCAATGCAGCGTCGCCGTTGGCGTGCGCGAGCTTCGCCATCGAGGCAAGTTCGAGCTGCAGCCACACGACCGGCAGCCAGCACGCACCGGCGACCGCATACAGCACGATCGACGCGAACAGCCACGGCGTATGCCACGGCCAGCCGGCCGTATGCGCGAGCCACAGCCCGGACGCCGGCTGGAAGATCACGGCCGGCGTCGTGAACCACCAGTCCGCACGCACCACGAGCCGCGACACGGCCGCGATCGCGGGCACCGACCGCGTGCGGTTCGCGAAGAACAGGTAGAACGCGGTGCCGAACCCCGTGCCGACCAGCAGCACCGAGGACAGGATGTGAAGCGCCTTGATGACGAGATAGGTATTCATGCTTGTTCTTCTTCTGAAAAAAGGATCAACAGGATCGCGAGAATCGGCACGTTCTTGAGCACGGGGCCGAATGGTTCGGCCAGCAAGCCGGGCATCGTGACCGCGATGACGGCCGAGTACGCGACGATCAGCGCCGCTTGCGCGGCCCACAGCCGCCGCGACGGCGCGGCAACGGTCGCGATGCCGAACGCGAAGTCCAGCGCGCTGGCCGCGTAGAGCGCGATCAGTGCAGGCAGCCCCGTCAGGTGCGCAGGCGCGAGCAGCGCGAGGCTCGCGTGCAGCGGATGGATGAACGCGCTGACGATCGCCGTCCAGATCCACACGATCGCGAGCGCGCCCCGCAGCAACGGGCGCCGCCACATCGCGAGCGCGTCGCGACGCAGCAGTGCGGCGGCATCCGCGCCGATGAAGCTGCCGATGCCGCGCGGCGGACGGCCGAGCACGGCCGCGGTGGCCGCCGGATCGCCGGTGTTGCCGCCGCGCAGCATCGTCCACGTGTCGCGCGTGAACATCGCGCCCGGCAGCATGCCGGACAGCACGGCCGCCGCGCCGGCCAGCGGGCCCGGCAGCGATACGCGGGCAGCCGGCGGAAATCCCAGCGCGGCACGGTAGCCGGCCAGCATCTCGCGGTATTCGACTTCGTCGTTGCCGACCACGTCGATCACCCGGCTGCCGGCCGCCCGCGCATCGCCCGGTTCCACGACGAGCCGCGCGACGACTTCGGCGAGATCGTCGACATGCACGGGGCGCAGCCGCTGATGGCCGCCCGCCGGCAGCACCTGCACGGGCAGGCTCGCGAGCATCCGGAAAAACCGCGCCGACGTGCCGGCCGTGCCGTAGACGAGCGCGGGACGCACGATGCGGAAATCGATCGGCAGCGTCTGCAGGAAGCGGTCGGCCGCGTGCTTGCTCGCGAAGTACCGCGTATCGCCGCGCTCGACACCGAGCGCCGAGACCTGGATCACGCGGCGCACGCCCGCACCGCAGCACGCGGTGAAGAGCGCGCACGGCGCGGCGCGGTGCACGGCGTCGAGCGTCGCGCCGCGTCGATCGGCGAGGATGCCGACGGCATTGATCACCACGTCGACGCCGTTCAGCCGCGCGAGCCACGCGGCCGGATCGACGTCCTTCGCGAAGTCGATCGCGACGTCACGCGGGCCGGCCGCGTGCCGCACGCCGCGCAGCACGCGATGGCCGCCGGCTTCGAGCTGCGCGCACAGCGCCCGCCCGATGAAGCCGTTCGCGCCGCAGACGAGAACGGTCATGCTGCGCGCGCCGGTGCGATCGGGCTGGCAGGTCGACGGCAGGACTGCGTTCATTTTCATCCTCTATTTACAGTTATTTCTGTACAGACAGAAATATCAATCCCGAAAAAAGCGGGCTGTCCGCCCGCACTTCCGTTACCGCTTACTTCGACGGCTTGCGCCTGACCGTCTGGCTGATCTTCGCGCCGATGCCGAGCGCCTTCATCAGCGTATCGGGCTTGAGCCGCAGCATCTCGTCCGACCACGTCGTGAGCGTCTCGACGAACTGCAGCGTGTCGCGAATGCGCTGTTCGGTCTCGCGGCTCTCGTTCGCGATCTCCGGATTCGTCAGGCAGTCGCGCAACACCGTGAGCGTCGGCTCGATCTCGCGCTGCCGCCGCCCTTCGACGATCAGCTTGAACAACTCCCAGATGTCGGTCGACGTCTCGAAGTGGTCGCGGCGATCGCCCAGCACGTGCACGACCTTCGCGAGGCGCCACGCCTGCAGCTCCTTCAGGCTCGTGCTGACGTTGGAGCGCGCGACGTCGAGCGTCTCGGCGATCTCGTCGGCCGCGACCGGCCGCCCGGCCAGGTAGAGCAGCGCGTGAATCTGCGAGACGGTGCGGTTGACGCCCCACCGCGAGCCCATTTCGCCCCAGTGGAGAATGAATCGTTCGGCGATCGGTGTGAGTTCCATGTCGGCAAATTTATTCATTTCAGTTATTTCTGTCAAGAGAGAAATAACCGGACGATCCGGCACCTTCCGGCCGCGCCCGCCCGCGATCGGCCGCTTCCTTTACAATGCGCGGGATTTTTCCGATTTCAGGCCGTCTCCGCCTTTCTGATAAGAGGTTTCCATGATCATCAAACCGCGCGTGCGTGGCTTCATCTGCGTGACGACTCATCCCGTCGGCTGCGAAGCCAACGTCAAGGAACAGATCGACTACGTGACTTCGCACGGCCCGATCGCCAACGGCCCGAAAAAGGTGCTCGTGATCGGCGCGTCGACCGGCTACGGCCTCGCCGCCCGGATCTCGGCCGCATTCGGCTCGGGCGCGGACACGCTCGGCGTGTTCTTCGAGCGCGCCGGCAGCGAGACGAAGCCCGGCACGGCCGGCTGGTACAACAGCGCCGCGTTCGAGAAATTCGCCGCCGAGAAGGGGCTCTATGCGCGCAGCATCAACGGCGACGCATTCTCCGACAAGGTCAAGCAGGTCACGATCGACACCATCAAGCAGGATCTCGGCAAGGTCGACCTGGTCGTCTACAGCCTCGCGGCACCGCGCCGCACGCATCCGAAGACGGGCGAAACCATCAGCTCGACGCTCAAGCCGATCGGCAAGGCCGTCACGTTCCGCGGCCTCGACACCGACAAGGAAGTGATCCGTGAAGTGTCGCTCGAACCGGCGACGCAGGAAGAGATCGACGGCACCGTCGCCGTGATGGGCGGCGAGGACTGGCAGATGTGGATCGACGCGCTGGCCGAAGCCGGCGTGCTGGCCGACGGCGCGAAGACCACCGCGTTCACGTATCTCGGCGAGCAGATCACGCACGACATCTACTGGAACGGCTCGATCGGCGAAGCGAAGAAGGATCTCGACAAGAAGGTGCTGTCGATCCGCGACAAGCTGGCCGCGCACGGCGGCGACGCCCGCGTGTCGGTGCTGAAGGCCGTGGTCACGCAGGCCAGCTCGGCGATCCCGATGATGCCGCTGTACCTGTCGCTGCTGTTCAAGGTGATGAAGGAAACCGGTACGCACGAAGGCTGCATCGAGCAGGTGTACGGGCTCCTGAAGGACAGCCTGTACGGCGCGACGCCGCACATCGACGAAGAAGGCCGCCTGCGCGCCGACTACAAGGAACTCGACCCGCAGGTGCAGGCGAAGGTCGTCGCGATGTGGGACCACGTGACGAACGAGAACCTGTACGAGATGACCGACTTCGCGGGCTACAAGACCGAGTTCCTGCGCCTGTTCGGCTTCGAGATCGCCGGTGTCGACTACGACGCGGACGTGAACCCGGACGTGAAGATCCCGGGCATCATCGACACGACGGTCTGACGAAACGCGCCACCGCCGTGCGCACGCACGGGCGGCGGATTCGCGCGGCCGGCGGCGTCAACGCGGCGCCGGTTCTTCCAGATAGACGCCCGACGACAGCGTGGCCTTCACCTGCCGCGTGAACTCGTCGGTCGACACTTCCTCCTCTCCCGCCTCGATCGCGTCGTAGGCCTGGCGCACGACGTCGGCCGGCGTAGCCTTCGGCACGTCGAGGCCGGCCGTCAGGTCGGTGTCGATGAAGCCGGCATGCAGCCCGACGACCTGCGTGTGCTGCTCGCGCAGCGAATGGCGCAGCCCGTTGGTCAGCGCCCACGCGGCCGATTTCGACACGCCGTAGCCCGACAGGATCGGCCGGTTCACCCAGCTCGCGACGGACAGGATGTTCAGGATCGCGCCGCCGCCGTGGCTGGCGAGAGTGCCGGCAAACGCGCGCGACATCGCCAGCATCCCGAACACGTTGGTTTCGAAGTGGTCGCGCAACGCGTCGGGCGCGCCGTCGTCCGTCAGGCTGCCGAGCCGCGCGATGCCGGCGTTGTTGATCAGCAGCGTGACGTCGCGTGCCGCATCGGCCGCCGCGGCGACGGCCGCCGGATCGGTCACGTCGAGCTTCACGGGCACGACGCCCGGCAGCGTCACGCTGGCCGGATCGCGCGCCGCCGCGTAGACCTTGCGCGCCCCTCGGGCAAGTGCCTGCTTCGCAAATTCGAGCCCGAGCCCGCGGTTTGCGCCCGTCACGAAAACGACTGCACCTTCGATCTTCATGATCCTTCCTTTCGCATGATGAATCACCTGCGCGCCGGCTCGCCGCGCGCATGAGATCCGGTGGAAAACGAGGTTGCCATTGCTTGCCGAACCGGTACGCCGCCGAGGGCAGACGGCGAGCCGTCCGCTGCCCGTCATCCCGCAGCGCCAAAGACGCGACCGATTGCCATCCATGTCCGGCCGGCCGTGGCTTTGCATTGCCCGCCAGGTCGGCTACACTCGATGTCAATGTCGATCACCATTGTCTTTGCGGTGCATTCTGTTCGCGCCGCACCGGTATGTCAATGGCGATCGCCATTGTGTTTTCCAATCGACGTGATCGGTAAAATCAGGGAGAGATCGATGGGGGTATCAAGACAGCAGGCCGCCGAGAACCGGAGCGCGATCGTCGCGGCGGCCGAGCGGCTGTTCCGCGCGCGCGGCGTCGATGCCGTCGGGCTGACGGAGCTGATGAAGGAAGCCGGCTTCACGCAAGGCGGCTTCTACAACCACTTCAAGTCGAAAGACGCGCTCGTCGCCGAAGTGATGGAAAAGGCGATGCACGACCGCGCCGATTCGCCGAACGCCGGCAGTCTCGACGCACAGGTGGCGTTGTACCTGTCGGCCGCGCACCGCGACAACATCGAAGCCGGGTGCCCGCTGTCCGGCTTCGCCGGCGATGCGCCGCGGCTGACCGACGCAGCGCGCGCATGCTACGCGCACGGCCTGGCCGCCTATCTCGACCGGCTGGAACCGATGGTGGCGACCGAAGGTGCAACGCCCGAGCAGACGCGTCGCGACGCGCTCGCGGTCTTCAGCCAGATGGTCGGCGCGCTCGTGCTGTCGCGCGCGATCGCGGGCACCGATCCCGCGCTGGCCGACGAGATCCTCGACGCGGGACGGCAGACGCTGGCCGGCGGACGCGGCGCCCAGGGCACGCCTGCGTAACGCTGCGCCGCCCGTCGGCGCTACTCGACCGCCCGTGCGGCATCCCACAATGGCCGCCCGCCGAGCGCCGCATGCCACGCGGCGAAACGCGTGCGCCACGCCTCGAACGGCTCGGCCAGCGGATGGCGCGGATCGTCGCTGAGCGAATACGCCATCCCTTCGATCAGCCAGCGCGGCTTGGTCACGACGGCCACGTTGCCGAGCACTTCGGCCTGGCGATGATGGATCAGCTCGTGCGCGATGAAGTAGGTCGTCCAGCCGCGCGGTGCCACGGCCACGCCGAAATTGCCGAGCGTCAGCGCCGCACGCTGGCCGAGGCCGAACGCATCGGCGCACGTGCGCGTCGAGCAGAACACGACGCGCGGCGCCTCGCGGAACGGGCCGACGGCCGCCGCCGCGCGCGCATAGCCGTCGCGATAGAGCTGCCGTGCGTCGCCGAGCTTCGCGGCATCGTCCGTACAGATGTCGGCGCTCGGGCACGACACGCCGGGGATCAGCGCGGGCGCGACGATGCGCAGCGGCTTGACGAGCGCATACGCGGCTATCGGCAGCGCGACGAGCAGGCCCGTGAGGGCGAAAGCGACGTGGGAGCGTTTCATCCGGGCGGCGGTTCCGTGGCGTTTCGTTGAAGTCTTCCGGCGTGAATATATCGGACCGGCGACGCTTCCGGCCCGGATTTTCATTCACCCGCCGCGAACGTGAAGAACACCAGCACCGGGGCGACCGGATGCATGACGGATGCCATTACACCAACTGCTTGTGGAAGTACGTCGTCGCGCAGAGCGCGCCGTCGGGCATCAGCGCATAGTTCGGCACGACGCCGACGCGCTGCCAGCCGGCCCGCTCGTACAGCCGCTCGGCGTCGCCGCCCGTCACGGTGTCGAGCACGAGCACGGTCTTGCCGGCATCGCGTGCAGCCGCGTCGGCCGCCGCCATCAGCCGCGCGGCGATGCCCTGCCGGCGCGCGTGCCGCGACACGAGCATCTTCGCGATGTCCGCGCGATGCGGCTGGTTCTCGGGCTGCGCGGTCACGACCTGCACGGTGCCGAGGATCCGGCCGGCCGCATCCTCGGCGACCAGCAGGATGCGCTCGTCGTTCTGGACGCCCTCGGCCACGCGCGTCCAGAACGCGACGGCGGTCGAACGCTCGATCGGCAGCATGAAGCTGACGGACGCGCCGCCTTCCACGCAATCGATCAGCACATCGGCCAGCGCATCGACACAGCGCATCGCTTCGCGCGCATCGACGCGGCGGACGGTAACAGATTCGGTCATGCCATCTCCGGTAGTCAGGCGGGGCCGCATGCGCGGGTTCGGCATGGGCCGCGATAGAAAGCGCGCCAGCCGCCGTCGATGCGTGCATGACGGCGGCTGGCGTCCGGCAGCGCGGCGCCCGGTCGGCGCGCGTTACCGCCCCTTATCCTACGCGACGAGAATTTTCGCTGCATCGGCGTCGGCATCGCCTACACTTAGCCAAATGGATAACCTTCACCCTCGCATCAGCGACGTATTCCATGCCCTCTCCGATCCGACGCGCTGCGCGATCGTCAGCGCGCTCGGCCAAGGCGAGCGGACCGTTTCCGCGCTGGCCGCGCCGTTCGACATGGCGCTGCCGTCGTTCATGAAGCATGTCGCCGTGCTCGAGCGCAGCGGCCTCGTGCAGACCCGGAAAACCGGCCGCTCACGCACCTGCGCACTGGTCGGCAGCCGGCTGACCGAAGCCGAGGCATGGCTCGCCGCACAACGCGCGCTGTGGGAAGCGCGTGCCGACCGTCTCGTCGAATTCGTCGAACGCCACCATCAGGAGGAGCACGATGTCAGCCAGCCACGTCGAACCCGTTGAAGCCCACGATCTCGTCATCACGCGCACGCTGCACGCACCACGCCGCGCACTGTGGCGCGCGTGGACCGACCCCGAATTGCTGAAGGAATGGTGGTGCCCGAAGCCGTGGACCACCGAGGTGCGCGCCTTCGACCTGCGGCCGGGCGGCGCTTTCCACACGTTCATGCGCGGCCCCGACGGCGGCACGAGCGACAATCCCGGCTGTTTCCTCGACATCGTGCCGGAATCGCGCATCGTGTTCACGTCGATGCTCACCGGCGGCTGGCGGCCGCAGGCGCCGTGGATGGGCTTCACGGCGATCATCACGATGGCCGACGACGATGCGGGCAGCCGCTACGAGGCACGCGTGATGCATCCCGACGCCGCGACCCGCGAGCGCCACGAAGCACTCGGGTTTTTCGAGGGCTGGAACACCTGCATCACGCAGCTCGACGCGTTCGCGGCCGCCCTGCGCTGAACGGTCGGGCATGCCCGCACGGGCGGCCATTGCATGCCGCCGCGCCCGCGCCTAGGATTCCTGAAGGAAGCATGACGACACGCCGGCCGCCGGCGTGCACCGTCGCGCGCATTCCGCGGGAGGCAATATGTTGCATACGCACACGCATTCGACCCGGGTCAGCCGGCATCTGAACGCACCACGCGGGCGCGTCTACCGCGCACTGCTCGACCCGCACGCGGTCGAGCAGTGGAAGGTGCCCGACGGCATGACGTGCCGCGTGCATGCATACGATGCGCGCGAAGGCGGCGCGCTGCGCGTGTCGCTGAGCTACGACGCGCCATCGGGCGGCACCGGCAAGTCCGGCGCGCGCACCGACACCTATCACGGCCGCTTCGTCACGCTCGTGCCGAACGAGCGGATCGTCGAGATCGACGTGTTCGAAACCGACGACCCGATGCTGCGCGGCGCGATGACGATCACGATCACGCTGTCCGACGAAGCAGGCGGTACGCGCGTGGACGCCGTGCACGACGGCGTACCGCCCGGCGTGCCGGCCGCCGACAACGAAACCGGCTGGCAGATGGCGCTGGCGCGGCTCGCGGCGCTGGTGGAAGCGGTGTGAGCCTGCGCCCGCACGTCAGCCGAGCCGGTACGCGCGCGTGACCGTGCCGCGGAACAGCGCGTCGCGCTCGTCCGCGCTGGCCTGCGCGGTCAGCCGCTTGAACGCGTTCCACCCGTTGACGAACGAATACGAGCCCTTGTCGACCGGGAAATTGCCCTCGAACATGCAGCGCCCGGGGCCGAACGCGTCGATGCAGGTCATCATCCACGGCTTCCACGTGTCGGCAAGCTGCGCGGAAGACGGCGGCTTCGCGCCCTTCTCGAAATCGAAACCGTTGATGCGCATGCCGAGGCCGCCGACCTTCACGTACACGTTCGGCAACTGCGCGAGCGTGCGCATCGACGCCGACCAGCGCTCGAACACCTCCGGGCGCTTGTCCGCATAGCTGCCGATCCGCACGACGCCGCCGCAGTGATTGACGATGATCCGCGTGTCGGGGTTCGCTTTCGCGAGATCGAACAATTCGGGCAACTGCGGAAAGAACAGCCACGCGTCGTACGACAGCCCGAGCGGCGCGAGCTGCGCGACGCCGGCCCGGTAGACGGGATCGAGCAGCAGCCCGCGCGGCACCGCCGACAGCGGATTGGCGAGCGTCGGATCGGCATCCCACGTCGTCAGGTGCCGGACGCCGCGAAACCGCCCGCGCCCCGCTTCGAGATGCGCTTCCAGCACGTCGCGCACGCGTTCGCCGAGCCGCAGGTCCGCATGGCCGACGATGCCTTTCGCGACGGCTATGGGGCCGTGCTGCAGCGGCTCGGTCACACCGGCGACATAGGCGGTCTCGCCGACCGGCTTCAGTTCCGCCGGGCCCGAATCGCGATAGCGCGTCTGCGCCTGCATGTAGACGGACGCCTGGATGTTGTGACCCGACCGTGCATCCTGCAGGTAGTCGTCGAGCATGTAGATCCAGCCCGGCCGCTCGTAGAAGTGATGATGCGCATCGACGATCGGCAGGTCGGGCTCGAGCGCGGGTTCGAGCGCCGACGCGAGCCAGTCGGGGCGCACCGCGAGATAGTTGCTTTGCGTCGTCATGCGGGAAACTCCATCGTGGGCCGGCGTCTCGGCGAACGCGGGCAGCGCGAGCGAGGCGGCGGCCGCGCCGAGCAGCCGGCGTCGCTTGATCGAAATCGTCGTGTCCATGTCATTCGCTCCGGTCGAACGCATACAGCGACAGCGTGAGCAGCGTCGTGATCGCCAGCACGACCGCGAGGCCGAGCATGCCGGCCGTGAAGGTGCCGAAGCTGTCCTTCAGGTAGCCGACGAGATAGGGGCCCGCGAAGCCGCCGAGCGCACCGATCGAGTTGATCAGCGCCAGGCCGCCGGCCGCCGCCTGACCGGACAGGAAACGCGACGGCAGCGTGTAAAAGATCGTGCGGCCGGCAATCGTGCCGATCAGCGCGAGCGTGATGCCGACGAGTGCCGGCCCGAGCGTCAGGAAATGCGTCGACACGCCGAGCGCCACCGCGCCGATGAACAGCCCGATCGCCAGGTTCACGACGGGGCCGCCGCGACGATCCACGCGCTTCGCCCACCACAGCAGCGCGACCGTCGCGAAGAAGTACGGCACCGCGGACAGCCAGCCCGTCTGCATCGTCGACATGCCGTGCGCCTTCAGCATCTGCGGCAGCCAGATGCCGATCCCGTACGAGCCCATCGTGAAACCGAACGAGATCAACGCAAGCACGTACACACGCACGTCGCGCAGCGCGACGCCGAATTGCTTCTTGCGGCCGGCCGCCGCGCCGTCGCGCTCGAACGCCCGCTGCAGCGCGGCTCGCTCGTCGTCCGACAGCCACGCGGCGTTCGCCGGCGAATCGGACAGCAGCTTCAGCACGAGGAAACCGAGCGCGCACGCGGGCAGCCCTTCGACGATGAACATCCACTTCCAGCCGGCGAGCCCGAGCGCGCCGTCGAGCTGCAGCAGCCACGTCGACAGCGGGCCGCCGATCAGCGACGACAGCGGCGTCGACACGGTGAACCACGCCAGCACGCGCGTGCGGTAGCTCGGCGGAAACCACACCGCGAGGAAGAAGATCACGCCCGGAAAGAACCCGGCCTCGCCGATGCCGAGCAGCAGCCGGATCGCGTAGAAACTGGTCGGCCCGGTCGCGAGCGCGGTCGCGGCCGCCATCAGCCCCCACGTGATCATGATGCGGGCGAGCCAGCGGCGCGCGCCGAAGCGGTACAGCGCGAGATTGCTCGGCACCTCGAACAGGCAGTAGCCCGCGAACATGATCCCCGCGCCCCAGCCGAACTGCGTCGCGGTCAGCCCGAGATCGCGGTTCATCGTGAGCGCGGCGAACCCGACGCTCGTGCGATCCAGGTAGTTGAAGAAATACGCGAGCGCGAGCAGCGGGATGAAGCGCCACGCAGCTTTGCGCACCGCGCGTTGCTCGACCGATGCGTCGGTCTCGCGATCGGCGGGCAGTGCCGGGGAAGCGGATGTCATGGTTGTCTCCGTGGATGAGGCGATCCTCTGCCGCGCGGTGCGCGGCCGGGACGCCTTTGTTCGTTCGATGAATCGCGGCCGCGCTACGCGCTCGCCACTTCGTTCGGCGAAGGCGCGCCGCCGCCCGGCCCGTCGCCGTTCGCTGCCTCGTCGGCACCGTACCGCCCCGCAACGACGCCGGCATCGATCAGCGCACGCGCATCGTCCGGCGTGTAGCCAAGTTCGCCGAGCAGCGCGCACGTGTCCTGGCCGAGTGCGGGCGGCGCCGAGCGCAGCCGCAGGCGCTCGCCCGCGAGTGTCAGCGGCAGCAGCGCGGTGCGCGTCTCGACCGGCCGCCCGGCACTGCTCGCATCGGCCGGCAGCGTCACGGCTTCGAGGCCGCCCGTGGCGAGCAGATGCGGATCGTCGAACAGGTCCTGCGGCTTCGTGATCGGTGCATACGGCAGGCCGGTCGATTCGAAGATCGCGCCGATCTCCGCCGCCGAGTACGACGCCAGCCGCGAACGCAGCTCGGGCAGCAGCCATTCGCGCGCCTGCACGCGCAGGTTGTTGGTCGCGAGACGCGGATCGTCCTTCAGCGCGGCCAGCCCGAACGCATCGCAGAACAGCCCCCATTGCGTGTCCGACACGACCGCGAGGAAAATCTGTTCGTTGTCCTTGACGGAGAACACGTCGTAGACGGCCCACGCGGAAATCCGGCTCGGCATCGGCGACGCGGCCTGCCCCGTCACCGCGAACTGCATCATGTGCTGCGCGACGAGGAACACGTTGTTCTCGAACAGCGAGCTCTGCACCTGCTGGCCGCGGCCCGTGCGTTCACGCTGGGCGAGCGCGGCCATCGCGCCGATCGCGCCGAACATGCCGCCCATGATGTCGTTCACGCTCGTGCCCGCGCGCAGCGGCCGCCCCTCCGGGCCCGTCATGTACGCGAGGCCGCCCATCATCTGCACGACCTCGTCGAGCGCGGTGCGATGCTCGTACGGCCCCGGCAGGAAGCCCTTGTGCGACACGTACACGAGGCGCGGATTCAGCGAGTCCAGCGCCGGATAACCGAGGCCGATGCGGTCCATCGTGCCGCTCTTGAAGTTCTCGCTGAACACGTCCGCCGTCGCGACGAGCCGCAGCACGATCTCGAGCCCGCGCGGATCCTTCACGTCGACCGCGAGGCTCTTCTTGTTGCGGTTGAACATCCCGAAGAAGCCCGCGCCGGAACCGCGCAGCGCCCGCGTGCTGTCGCCCGCGATCGGTTCGATCTTGATCACTTCCGCCCCGAGATCCGCGAGCAGCATCCCGCAGGTCGGCCCCATCACCATGTGCGTCATCTCGATCACGCGCACGCCTGCGTATGGCAGCGCGGAATTTGGTTGGCGATCGTTCATTGCGCGACTCCCGTCACGCATCCTTCCGGTTGCGCCGCCGTCGGCGCGCGGCCGTCCGCATAGCGGAACCCCTTCGGCAACCCGGCGTCGGGCACGTGGCCGTACAGCGCCTCGGACGGCAGCGCCGCGTGCAGGATCGCGCGCGCGGCGAGCAGCGCGTCGACGTCGATGCCCGTGTCGTACCCCATCGCTTCGAGCAGGAACACGAGATCCTCGGTGACGATGTTGCCGGTCGCGCCGGGCGCATACGGACACCCGCCGAGGCCGCCCTGGCTCGCGTCGATCGTCGTCACGCCCGCGTCGAGCGCCGCGACGACGTTCGCGAGCCCCTGCCCGCGCGTGTTGTGGAAATGTGCGCCGCCGGCCTTGTCGCCGACTTCGCGCTGCAGGCGCGCGAACAGCCGGCGCACCTGTGCGGGGTTCGCATAGCCGCTCGTGTCGGACAGGCCGATTTCGTCGACGCCGCATTCGGCCATCGCGACGGCCATCGCGATCGTCTCGTCGTCGCTGACGGCACCGGCGATCGTGCAGCCGAACGCGACCGACACGCCGGCCTCGATCTGTACCGACGGATACCGCGCATCGCGCAGCGCGACGACCGCGCGCACTTCGTCGATCATCTGCGCGGGCGTCTTGCGGATGTTCGCCAGCGAATGGGCTTCCGTGACCGAGACCGGCAGCGTCAGCTTGTGCACACCCGCGTCGAATGCGCCTTCGGCACCGCGCAGGTTCGGCGCGAGCGCGGCGACGTGCAACCCGGGAATCGCCAGCGCATGCGCGACGACTTCGCGAACGTCGGCCATCTGCGGCAACAGCCGGGGCGGCACGAACGACCCCACCTCGATCTCGCGCAGCCCGGCCGCGGCCAGCGCGGTGATCCAGCGCAGCTTGCCGGCCGTCGGCATCACGGCCTTGATGCTCTGCAGCCCGTCGCGCGGACCGACCTCGCTGACCAGCACCTTCGGTATTTCGGAAACGCTCATTCGACACCTCACCGTTCTATCTAAAAGAACATTGTTCTGTTTGACAGAACTTTAGGCGCACATCGAATGGACGATAAGCGGGGTATACCCGTGAAATTGCGATTTTATGGAACTTGCGTTCTGTCAGACAGAACGATATAGTCGACCGACCATCATTCGAAGGAAGCACGCAGTGCCCACGAATCAAGCAGATCTCGCCGGCGACGTTCGCGATCCGGCGGCCGAAGAAGCGTCCAGCGGCGTCGCCGTGCTCGACCGTGCGTTCGCGATCCTCCGTGCGTTCGGGCAGACCGACGACCGGCTGTCGCTCGCCGAGCTGTCGCGCCGCACGGGGCTGTACAAGAGCACGCTCCTGCGCCTGCTCGCGGCGCTCGAGCACGGCGGCTTCATGCGCAAGCTCGACGACGGCCAGTACGCGATCGGGCACGAGCCTCTGCGGCTCGCCGCGCTGTACCAGCGGTCGTTCCGCGTCGGTCCGGTGGTCGAGCCGCTGCTCGAGGCGCTGAGCCGCGAACTCGGCGAAACGGCGTCGTTCTACGTGCGCCAGGGCGACATGCGCTCGGTGCTCTATCGCGTCGAGCCCGCACGCGCGGTGCGCGTGTCGATTCGCGTCGGCGAGGAATTTCCGGTTCGCCAGGGCGCATCCGGGAAGGTGCTGCTGGCCTTCACCGACACGCACGACGCCCGCTGGAACGACGTGCGCGAACAGCTGTGGGCCGCGTCGTACGGCGAGCGCGACCCCGAGACGGCATCGGCATCCGTGCCGGTGTTCGACGCGGCCGGCGAATGCATCGGCGCGCTGACGGTGTCGGGCCCGAAATCGCGGCTCGCCGCCGCGCCGGCCATGGCGGCGGCGCTCGCGATGCTGCTGCCGCTCGCGCAGAAGGCGACCGTCGCGCTCGGCGGCGCCGGCGCGCGCTACGATGCAGCCGCCGTGCGCGACAGTCTCGCGCGGCTCGCGTCATCGGCCGACGACGACGCATCGTCGTAGCGCACCGGTTACGCCGGGCCGGCGATGCATGAGGGAGCGCGAAACACGGCCGCATGCGACACTGGCCGCCGATGCACGCATCGCGCGACGCCCGCGGGCGCGCGGTGCGTGCCGCCGCCAACCGGACATGCACGAGGAGACGCTCGCGATGAACGCCGCACGCCCCGCCGCCTGGTATTTCGATTTCGTTTCGCCGTTCGCCTATCTGCAGCAGGAACAGTTCGACCGGTTGCCGCCGGCCGCCGCGTTCGAGCCGCGGCCGATCGTGCTCGGCGCGCTGCTCGCGCACTGGGGGCAGAAAGCGCCGGCCGAGATCGCGGCCAAGCGCGTCTTCACTTATCGCCACGCGCAATACCGCGCGGACAAGCTCGGCATCGCATTCCGGATGCCGCCCGCGCATCCATTCAATCCGATCAGGCCGCTGCGCCTCGCGATCGCGATGGGCAGCTCGCGCGACGCGATCCAGCGGATCTTCCGGCATATCTGGCGCGACGGTCACGACGTGTCGACGCCGGAAGGCTTCGCCGCGCTGTGCGAAGCCGTCGGTTTTCCGGAGGGCGTGACGGCCGTCGAAGCACAGCCGGTGAAGGACGCGCTGCGCGCGAACACCGATCAGGCAATCGCCGACGGCGTATTCGGCGTGCCGACCTTCGCACTCGACGGCGACCTGTTCTGGGGCGAGGACGCGACCGACATGTTTGCCGACTGCGCGACGTCACGCGCGTGGCTCGACTCGCCCGAGGTACGTCGCATCAGCGCGCTGCCGGAAGGAATCCGGCGCGGCTGACGGCACGGCGGCCGTCACGCGCCGGCCGGATCGCCCTCGCGCCCTTCGACGAGCGTCGGCACGGCCTCGCGCATCATCGCGACGAACCGCACGAGCCGCGACGGATAGAACTGCGCATGCGGATAGGTCAGGTAGACGGGCAGCGGCGCGGCCTGCCACTCGGGTGCGAGATGGACGAGCTCACCGCGCGCGAGATGGCCGGCGAGCATCCATGACGAGCCGACACACGCACCGACGCCCAGCAGCGCCGCGCTGCGCAGCGCATACAGGTTCGCGGTCGTGATGCGCGGCCGGATCGCGATGCGCCGCGTATCGCCCGTGACCGCATGCGTCAGCGCGAGCTCGTTGAGGTAGTAGGTGCGCAGCGCGAGCCACGGCAGCGCGGCCAGCGCGTCGGGGTCGGCCGGGACGTCGGCACCGTTCAGCACCGACGGCGCGGCGACCACGAAACGCGGCACCTTCGTGAGCCGGATCGCGACCACGCCCGGATCGGTCGGCTCGCCGACCTGGATCGCGCAATCGATGCCACTGCCGACGAAATCGCGCACCTCGTCCTGCAGCAGCCACTCGACCGATACGCGCGGATAGTCGCGCAGGAACCGCGCGAGCGGCGCGACGAAACGCTCCTGCCCGAACGCGTGCGGCACCGCGACGCGCAGCAGCCCGTCGGGCTCCTCCTGCGCACCGCGCAAGTCCGCTTCGAACGCCGCCCAGTTCGCCAGCAGTTCCTTCGCACGCTTGAAGCAGCGCTCGCCGTCGACGGTCAGCCGCATCGTGTGCGTCGTCCGTTGCAGCAAGCGCATGCCGAGCGAACGTTCGAGCGCCTGCAGCCGCCGGCTGATCGTCGGCTGCGTCGTATGCAACTGCGCGGCGGCGGCCGACAGGCTGCCGGCCTCGACTATGCGTACGAACGTTTCCATCAGCTCGAAACGATAGCCTGCGCCGTCCACCGGCACGGCCTGAATGCGCCGAGACCCGCCAGTGGCGGGAAAAGGAGAGGATTTATCGGTCATTCGTGGAGCGTATAACAAATCTGCGCCAGATGGCACTACCGTGCTCGACCGTGTGCCGCCACACTCGCATCCATCCTGTTATCCAGCCAAGGATGCACACCATGTCCACCCCGACCCGTCTCGACGCCGCGCCCCGTGTGGCGCACGCCCCGGCCCATCCGGCCGCCCATTCGATGCCCGATCGCCGGCTCGTGCTGCTGCTCGCGGCCGCCGCAGGCCTCGGCGTCGCCCCGCTCTACTACGCGCAGCCGATGCTCGGCGCGCTCGGGCCCGATCTCGGCGCGTCGGCGCGCGCGATCGGCTTCGTGCCGACGCTCACGCAGCTCGGCTATGCGCTCGGCATCCTGCTGCTCGCGCCGCTGGGCGACCGCTTCGACCGGCGCCGCGTGATCGTGACCAAGGCTGCCGCGCTGGTCGTCGCGCTGCTGCTCGCGTCGATCGCGCCGTCGCTCGGGCTGCTGCTCGCGGCCAGCTTCGCGATCGGCCTCGCCGCGACGATGGCGCAGGACGTCGTGCCCGCTGCCGCGACGCTCACGCACGACACGCATCGCGGCCGCATCGTCGGCACGGTGATGACGGGGCTGCTGCTCGGCATCCTGCTGTCGCGCGTCGTGGCCGGCTTCATCGCGGAAACGGCCGGCTGGCGCGCGATGTTCGCACTCGCGGCCGTCAGCGTCGCCGCGATCGGCGCGGTGGCCGCCCGCGGGCTGCCGCGCTTCGAGCCGACCACGCGCCTGCCGTATCGCGCACTGATCGCCTCGCTCGGCGCGCTGTGGCGCGATCATCCGGCACTGCGCCGCGCCGCACTCGCGCAGGGGCTGCTCGCCATCGGCTTCAGCGCGTTCTGGTCGACGCTCGCGGTGATGCTGCACGGCGCGCCGTTCCATCTGGGCAGCGCGGCGGCCGGCGCATTCGGCCTCGCGGGTGCCGCCGGCGCGCTGGGTGCACCGATCGCCGGACGCCTGGCCGACCATCACGGCCCCGAGCGCGTCACGCGCATCGGCATCGGCATCGCGATGCTGTCGTTCGCATCGATGGCCGCCGCGCCGCTGATGTCGCCGCATGCGCAACTCGTGCTGCTCGCGGCCGCGACGATCGGCTTCGATCTCGGCGTGCAGGCGACGCTGATCGCGCACCAGGCAATCGTGTACCGGATCGATCCTGCGTCGCGCAGCCGCCTCAACGCGGTGCTGTTCGTCGGCATGTTCATCGGGATGGCGGCCGGCGCCGCGATCGGCAGTTTGTTGCTCGCGCAACTGGGCTGGAATGCGGTGACCGCGCTGGCCGTCTCGACATCGCTGGCCGCGCTCGCCGTGCGGGTCTGGCGCAACTGACATCCGGCATCGCGCAGGCGAGGCGGGCAGGCCTGCAGGGCTTGCCCGCCTTTTCTTTTATTTTCGATCGGCGCAGGCATGACGCCGCGCGGCCCGGCAGATTTGCTCGCATATTGCACGGCACGCGCGGCAATCGCTCATCCGGCGCAAGGTCTGCACCGGCCTGCCGAATTGTCCAGTTCACCCAATTATTTTTACAACGGCGATGCGTGCGGGCGCGCAAACGTCGGACGATTCGACCTTGCCTTGCCGCATGGCGCTCGCCCATCCGGCCCCACCATACCAACCCGTTTTATCAGGGGATTCCCGGTATTTTTTCGCATTTTCTTCGAAATAACGGGTGACATACTTGCCCCCCGTTGCGCTCCGGGCGAGCGCGCTTCCAGATCCTGCCGGCCGCACGTCATGCACTGCGCGTCCGCCGGGGTCGCAGAACATGAACAATTTCGACACCACGATCCAGATCTTCCTCACTCACGTGACGTTCGGCCCGCTGATGAATCACGCGATCCGCGTGATCGCCGGCCTGTACACGTTCAAGGGCTTCGTGCTCATTCCCGTCCTGTGCTGGCTGTGGTTCCAGCCGGGCCCGAACCGCGAGCGGCAACGCGAGCTGGTCGTCGCGACGATCGCGAGCGGGCTCGTCGCGCTCGCGATCGGCCGGGTGCTCGCGCAGGTGCTACCGTTCCGCGTGCGGCCGATCTACAACCCCGACCTGCACCTGCACTTCCCGTCGGCCGGACTGCGCGCCGCGACGCTGCAGGCATGGAGCTCGTTTCCGAGCGATCACGCGATGCTGTGGATGGCGATCGCAACCGGCATCTTCATCATCGCGCGCCGCATCGGCATCGTCGCGCTGCTGTATTCGGTCGTGTTCATCTGCCTGCCGCGCGCGTACCTCGGCTTTCACTACCCGACCGACCTGATCGCGGGCGCCGCGATCGGCATCGCGATCGCGTGGCTGCTGACGCGCGACGCGATCCGCTCGCGCTTCGCGCCGCAGGTGCTGGAGATGATCCGGCGCTTCCCCGCGCCGGCCTATACGCTCGCGTTCCTGCTGTGCTTCGAGCTCATCACGCAGTTCGACGAACTGCTGACGCTCGCGCAGTCGGTCACACATACGATGTGACGGGTCGGTGCCGCGATGCTGCCCTTGCTGCTGACGTTCCGTCGCCCCGGCACGCGCTGCCGGCCATGCGCGGCAGCCGCACGCCGCGCGACGGCCGCGCACGTCAGTCGCGGTCGGGCGCGCCGAGCGGAAAGAACGAGCGAAACGGCCGCGCCTCGTCGACCGCGCGTGCAAACGACGGCCGCGCCAGCAGACGCTTGCGATACGCGATCACGTTCGCGAACGCCGGATCGATCCGGTGCGTCCAGTCCGCATAGAACAGGAACGGCGCCGCGCCGCAATCGGCGAGGCTGAAACGATCGCCGGCCGCCCATTCGCGATCGGCCATCTTCTTGTCCAGCCACGCATACGACGTGTCGAGCATCGCACGCGCATCGGCGACGCCGCGTGCATCGCGTTCCGACTCCCTGCGCAGCGCGTCATGCACGACCTTCTGCTGCGGCGTCGACACGTAGTTGTCGAAGAAGCGATCCATCATCCGCACCTCGAGCGCGGCGTGCGGATCGTCGGGCAGCAGGCGCACGGGGCCCGGATGGTTCAGGCCGAGATACTCGATGATGATCGACGCCTCGATCACCGTGCGGCCCGCGTCGACCAGCACCGGAAAGCGTTTCAGCGGCCACAGCGCGGTCAGTTCCTGCATCGGCTTCGGATCGTCGTGCGCGAGCAGGCGGTACTCGAACGGCGTGCCGTTCTCGTACAGCGCGGTCAGCACCTTCTGGCAGTAGGACGAAAAGGGATGGGCGTAAAGGGTCGGCATCATCGCGTGTCTCTCGGGGTTGGGGCGCCACGCCATGCGGCGCCACGTGATCGGATACCTTGACGACGTACGGCGCCGAGCCGTTTCGACATCGGCCCGGAAATTTTTTTCGGTTTCTTCGGACCGCTACGACCGGCCGTCCCTCACGACGCGCCCTTCGGCACGCCAGCGCAGCATCCCGCCGCCGAGATTCGCGACCGCGTCGAAACCGGCCTTCAGCAGGATCACGGTCGCCTGCGCGGAGCGCCCGCCGGCCCGGCACACGGTCACGACCGGCCGGTCGCGCGCGATCTCGCCGGCACGCGCGGCCAGTTCGCCGAGCGGAATCGGCGTCGCGCCGGGCAGATGGCCGAGCGGGCCCGCGAATTCGTCCGGTTCGCGCACGTCGACGACCTGCACGGCCGGCAGGTGATCCTCGAGCCACTGCGGGTCGATTTCCCAGAACCCGGCGAACGTATAGACGAGCGGCGCCCAGTCGGGCGCCGCCTGCGCATCGGGTGCGTTCGCGGCGACGCCGCACTGCAGGTTTGCCGGCACGGCGACGTCGATCTGGCGCGGATGCGCGAGCCCGAGGTTGCGCATGTAGCCCGCGAAATCGTCTTCGCTGAGATCGCCGCCGAGGCGCGGATTGAAGCGCCGCTCCTCGCCGACGCTCGTCACCGTGAGCCCGCGATAGTCGTGAGCCGGATACAGCAGGCACGCGGCCGGCAGCGTGAAGAGCCGGCCGTGCACCGCGCGATACAGCGCGCGCGGGTCGCCCTGCTGGAAGTCGGTGCGGCCGGTGCCGCGGATCAGCAGGCAATCGCCGGTGAACGCCATCGACTCGTCGTCGAGCACGAGGCTGATGCAGCCGCTCGTATGGCCGGGCGTCGCGCGCACGGTCAGGTAGCGCGCACCGAACGCGCAGCGGTCGCCGTCGTTCAGGTAACGGTCGGCGCCCTGCGCGCCGCTCGCGGCCGAGATCGCGATCGCGCTGCCCGTGCGCTGCTTCAGCAGCCACGCGCCCGTCACGTGATCGGCATGCACGTGCGTGTCGACGGTCGCGACGAGCCGCAGCCCGAGTTCGTCGAGCAGCGCCGCGTCGCGGCGCACCTGCTCGAACACCGGATCGATCAGCAGCGCTTCGCGCGATGCGCTGTCGGCGAGCAGATACGTATACGTCGACGATTGCGGGTCGAAAAGTTGCCGGAAGATCATCGCGAAGTCGCTCCGTCGCCTGTCCAGGTTGGTATTGTGCAGCCCACGTGCCGTGCGTCGCCGGTGCGCGCGTGAGCTCGAGTGCCGCGCCGTCCGTAAACGTTACCGCACCGCATGATCCGGACGATCACGGCTGCGTCAGCTGCACATCGTCGTCCGGAATCGACTTCGGCAAGATGACATCGCCGCCGGGCGGCCGGCATCGTACCTGCCGCGCTTCGCACCTTGATATAGCGTAGATCAAAATACATGGGCCACCGGCGTCCCATATACGGCAACCGATTCCGATGACGAATGGCGCACGGCGGACGATTCGCGGCGCCCGGACGGTAGCGTGAGCTGCCTTGCACTATGGCCTGTTCTCGACTCCGTTCACGGGTGGTATTCCTGTCGACATGTCGCTGACGATCGATCTCATGAACAGTCACGTAAACGTTTGATTTTTAATCGTTGGACTCGCGCCTATCAAAACGCTGGCTATCCGGATTTTATTGAATTTCCGGACTACCGTTCTTCATCGCCGGCGCCGTCTGGTCGCAGCTACCCGGCGCACGACCAACCCGCATCGAACCGTGCGATCGCTGATGTATGGCGACCGCTAAAACTCTGACCAATGACCGAATCGCTGCGAATAAAACTCGACTTCTTCAGCCGTCGCCAACGATAAATTCAGATCCAGCCGGATTTATCGATTTCCATCGAAAATTAATCACAAGGCGTGAGCCATAATCCCCAAAAAATCCACGCCATTCGATTTTGGCAATTTTGACTCGGGTAGCCGACGCGAAGAGACCACCGAAATATCTCTCGGCAAGCTGCGCAGATTTTCAGGTGCCAGCCGGTGCGTCAAAGCCCGATGCCCCCGTCGTTTCGTCTGAGAAAATCGATACTCCATTTATTTTTTGATTGACTTAATCTCCTCCAATCGACACATAAAAATTTCGCAACGCGCATTGTGAACTACGACCCCTTTAGCATTTTCTCTAAAATGTAAAAGGAAGTGACTCATTAATCAGTGCCCGAATCCAGGTCAGAACAATTCTGCATACTCCGGACTGGTGGATGTTGCGCATGGGTCGGACCCTTCTCGCACTCATTTCCCGCTCGTTACGTCCTTTGCATTTCGTAACAAGTCGGGTTGATTCGTCAGGACGTGCTGTTTTAAATTTCGGCCGTCGCCCAGCAGCGTCCGGTAGTTGGGCGACGTTTCATTCTACAAATCGCGACGTGCCGGATACCTGGATGGTCAGCCATCCGGCACTGCAAGCCTGCACGCCGTGCGGGCTTGATCAAGCGGTCGAACTCGCAATGGGTATCGATTCGATTACAAGCAGCCTGTTGGGACTCGACGCGCCGTAGCGGGCTCGCCGAGTCGTTCCTGTCATGCCGAACTGGAGCCAGCTTGATAGCGGGATTCACGATCGAATCCCACTATTTGCGTCGCACTCCTGAATGTACCGCCGAGATTCACCCAGATCTGCGACGGTACGACTTAACTTTGCGCAACGCGCCGAAAGAGGACAGAAAATGGAATTCGTACGAATGGGAATCGTCTTTGTTCATCTCATCGCCTGCTGTGTCGCGATCGGTCTCGTGCTGACCAGTGACATCGCCATGGTCAAGCGACTATTGGATTCCGACGCATCTACCGACCTTGCCCAGGTCCACCTGCCCAGCCTGCAGCGCACCGTCTCGTTGGCGCTGACGGTGCTTTGGATCACCGGCATCGCGATCATTGCGTTCGATATGCGGACTCAGGGTCTCGGGTATCTCGGCAATCCCAAGCTGCAGGCCAAGATAAGCATCGTCGCCCTGCTGACCTTCAACGGTATCGCTTTGCACTCCGCGGTTCTCCCGGCGTTGGAGAAAGCGGGATCCTTGCTGAAGCTCTCCTTCGAACGGCGCATGGTTGCCATTTTCGCGGGCGTGATTTCCGCCGTCTCGTGGTTCTATGCGGCGATGCTCGGCGTCGGGCGCCCGTTGAGCTGGAAGTATTCGTTGATCCAGATCCTGGCAGCTTACCCGGCACTGATCGCAGGTGGAATCGCCACCATGTTGTTTATCACGGCATTGGCAAAGTCCAGGACGACCGATGAGCGACAGAACACCGAAAAGGTAGCGGCCTATTGATCGCCGACACCCGAGGGATGCGCACTGCTCGCGGCAGTGCGCATCTGTCGTCGCACATTCCGCGCTTCGGCCAGCATCGGATTCCGAATGCAGCGCTGACGGAATTCGCGCAGCGCATGCCGCTCTTCACCTCGACATTCGACCGGCTCGTCGATCAAGATCTCTCGATATCTCTTGACGACAGGGTTCTCCGGTATGCGAACCTTGCGCCTGACCATCCGGCACGACATGCCGAATCGGTCACGGTGTGGTCCCAAGGCGGGACCGATTTCCATGTCACAATCGATCGCCACGCGTCATAATCGGCCGCAACGCCATGACTAGCAGGGCTTCATCGTTTTGAGCACAACAATCCGTCTCGGTCCATCCGATACATGTCGATGACGATCGATCCGAAGCAGGCCGCCGCGCTGCTGGCCGTCGCCGACACCGGCAGCTTCGAGCAGGCGGCCGTGCGCCTGCACGTGACCGCATCCGCCGTCACGCAGCGGGTCCGCGCGCTGGAAGCCAGCCTCGGCACGCCGCTCGTGCTGCGCACGCGGCCGTGCCGCCCGACGGTGGCCGGCCAGCGCGTGCTGCAGCACCTGCGCCGCGTCGCGCTGCTGCAGGCCGACCTGCAGAGCACACTCGCGGCCGAGCGCGAATCGCCGATCTCCGTGACGATCGCGCTGAACGCCGACAGCCTCGGCACCTGGTTCCTGCCCGCGCTGACGTCCGTGCTCGCGGGCGAGCGCATCCTGTTCGAGCTGATCATCGAGGACCAGGACCATACGTTTGCGTTGCTCGAAAGCGGGATGGCGGTCGGCTGCGTGACGACCGAGCCGAAGCCGATGCGCGGTTGCATCGCCACGCCGCTCGGCACGATGCGCTACCGGCTGCTCGCGGCCGCCGCGTTCGCGGTGCGCTGGTTTCCGCGCGGGCTGAACCGCACGAGCGCGCGCAAGGCGCCTGTCGTCGCGTATTCGCGGCGCGACACGCTGCAGTCGTCGTTCCTGAAGGAGAAGTTCGGGTTACCGGACGGCGCGTACCCGTGCCACTACGTGCCGGGCACCCATTCGCACTTTGCGGCGGTGCGGCACGGGCTCGGCTACGCGATGGTGCCGGAGCCGCTGATCGGCACGACGCCGCTCGATGCGCAGGGGCTCGTCGATCTCGCGCCCGCGCATCCGACCGACGTCACGCTGTACTGGCACGCGTGGACGGTGCAGTCGCCGACGATGGCGTCGCTGTCCGCGCGCGTGGTCGAAGCGGCACGCCGGCTGCTCTCGCCATTGCCGTAGCGCGGCGGCGATCGAGACTGCCGGCGCGGTACGCACGGCGACGAGAAAGCCGGCCGCGCCGCCTATACTTTTTCCATCGGCTTCGCGAACGCGCCGCGCGGCCGCTCGTCCAGGTCCGGCCGTTCCCTTTCATGTGAGGAGAACATCATGTCCCGCCGCTTTATCGATTGCCGCGAGTTTCCCAGCGCGACGAATTGCTCGGTCGCAATTTCCGCCGATTCCGACAACGAACTGCTGGAGGCCGCCGTGCAACATGCGGTCTCGGTGCACCAGCACACCGACAGCGCCGAACTGCGCACGCAGCTGAAATCGCTGTTCCGCGACGGCACGCCGCCCGTCGATACACCGCGGCAAGCGTAATCCGCCGGCACGGCAAGGATCGACCGACGACGCGGCGCGTCACCCTTCCGTATCGTGCGTCATGCCACGTCGCGCCGGCCCGTCGCCGGCCGGCGCATTCCGCTTCACGCGCGACGCTGCGCGAAATACGCGCCGACCGCGCCGAGGAACGTGTCGATGTCCGCACGCGACACGTCGCAGTGCGTGACGAAGCGCGACGCATACAGCATCTGCGTGAGGATCCCGCGTTCCTTGAGCCACGCCTCGAGCGGCGCGCAATCGGCTTCGGGGAATTGCGCGAACACCATGTTCGTCGCGTGCGACAGCACCTTCACGCCATCGATGCGCGCGAGGCCTTCAGCGAGATGCGCGGCATTCGCGTGATCGTCCGCGAGCCGCTCGACGTTGTGGTCGAGCGCATACAGGCACGCCGCCGCGAGAATGCCCGACTGCCGCATCCCGCCGCCGAGCACCTTGCGCCAGCGCTGCGCGCGCTCGACCAGCGCACGGCTGCCGACCAGCACGGAGCCGACCGGTGCGCCGAGCCCTTTCGAGAAGCAGATCGACACGGTGTCGAACGACGCGCACAGCTCGGCGATCGGGCGGCCCGATGCGACGGCCGCATTGCACACGCGTGCGCCGTCGAGGTGCGCGGACAGCCCGCGGCTGCGCGCGAACGCGACGGCTTCCTGCACATAGCCGTCCGGCAAGACCTGGCCGCCGATCGTGTTTTCGAGCGCGAGCAGGCGCGTGCGGGCAAAGTGATTGTCGAGCGGCTTGATCGCCGCGGCGATCTTCGCGAGCGGCAGCGTGCCGTCCGGCGCATTCTCGATCGGCTGCGGCTGGATGCTGCCGAGCACGGCCGCGCCGCCGCCTTCGTACTTGTAGGTGTGCGCGAGCTGGCCGACGATGTACTCGTCGCCGCGCTCGCAATGCGACATCAGCGCGGCCAGGTTGCTTTGCGTGCCGCTCGGGAAGAACAGGCCGGCTTCCTTGCCGGCCCGCTCGGCCGTCACCGCCTGCAGGCGCAGCACGGTCGGGTCGTCGCCCCAGACGTCGTCGCCGGTCTCGGCGGTGGTCATGGCGGCCAGCATTGCCTGGCTCGGACGTGTCACGGTATCGCTGCGTAAATCGATCATCGCTATGCCCTGAGTAAACGCGGACCGGCATCCCTGCGTCCGGCCCTGCCGAAACGAGACTCAGAGTGTACGCAATTCACGCAGCGCGCGCCGGCCGAAGAACCGCAATCGCGCGCGTCAGTATCGCGGCGGCGGCGGCCGGACGCCTGCGGGCGGCAGCGGCGGCGCCGCGCTACCCGCCGCCGCGTGTTCGGCTGCGCAAAACCGTTCCGATGACGCAGCGCGCCATATTGACGCACGTGCGTCAGACCGCCACGCCGCGGCCGCGCGCGACGCGAACGGCCTTCTTGATACGAATCAACGATTTATCCCGAAATCGCGCGCGGCAGGCTGGACATCTGCGACGAGTTGGCGCATTTCGCGGTGCAACATCGCGGCCCATACTCCAGCCAACCCCGACGCCTGTCCGCCGGGGTCCGCCGGCACCCGTCGGCGGGTATCGTCAGCTTCGGTCATCTGGTATGGACACCGCACTTTCGGCCCTCGATCTGGCCCGCCTGCAATTCGCGTTCACCGTCTCCTTTCACATCGTCTTTCCGGCGCTGAGCATCGGCCTCGCCAGCTTCATCGCCGTGCTCGAATACCGCTGGCTCAAGACCGGCAAGCAGTACTACAAGACCCTCTGTCTGTTCTGGTCGAAGATCTTCGCGGTCGCGTTCGGAATGGGCGTCGTCTCCGGCGTCGTGATGAGCTACCAGTTCGGCACGAACTGGTCGGGCTTCTCGAGCTTCGCCGGCGCCGTCACCGGGCCGCTGCTGATGTACGAGGTCATGACCGCGTTCTTCCTCGAGGCCGGCTTCCTCGGCATCATGCTGTTCGGCTGGAACCGTGTCAGCCCGCGCGCGCACTTCGGCGCGACGCTGATGGTCGCGATCGGCACGCTGATCTCGACGTTCTGGATCCTCGCGTCGAACAGCTGGATGCAGACGCCGCAGGGCTTCGAAATCGTCGACGGCCGCGTCGTGCCGACCGACTGGTTCGCGATCATCTTCAACCCGTCGTTCCCGTACCGCCTGTTCCACATGGCGATCGCCGCGTTCATCGTCGCCGCGCTGGTGGTAGCCGCAACGGGCGCATGGCACCTGCTGAAGGGCCGCCGCGACAAGGGCGTGAAGAAGATGTTCTCGATGGCGCTGTGGCTGCTGCTCGTGCTCGCGCCGCTGCAGGCCCTGATCGGCGACCAGCACGGCATCAACACGCTGAAGCACCAGCCCGCGAAGATCGCCGCGATCGAAGGGCTGTGGGAAACCGAAAAGGGCGGCACCGCGCTCAACCTGTTCGGCATTCCCGACATGAAGGCGGAAACGACCCGCTACGCGGTGAAGGTGCCGCACCTCGGCAGCCTGATCCTCACGCACAGCTGGGACGGCGAGATCCGCGGACTGAAGGACTTCCCGCCGGAAGACCGGCCGAACTCGACGGTCGTGTTCTGGAGCTTCCGGATCATGGTCGGCCTCGGCTTCGCGATGATCGGCCTCGCCGCGCTCGCGTGGCTGCTGCGCCGCCGTGGCCGCCTGTATGAATCGAAGTGGTTCCAGCGCTTCGCGCTCGTGATGGGCCCGACCGGTTTCGTGTCGCTGCTCGCGGGCTGGGTGACGACCGAAGCGGGCCGCCAGCCCTGGGTGGTCTACGGCGTGATGCGTACCGCGCACGCGGTGTCGCCGCTGTCGGTGCAGCAGGTCAGCCTGTCGATGATGACGTTCGTGATCGTGTACTTCCTCGTGTTCGGCACCGGCGTGTACTACATGCTGAAGCTGATGAAAGCCGGCCCCGCGCTGCCCGACGTGAAGCATGACGACACGCCCGACACGCGCCCCGATCACACCGCGCGCCGCCCGATGTCGGCCGTCGACGAACTGATCGAGACCGTCTGAGCCCACCCCTTTCGCATACGAGAAAACCTATGGACGTCACCGTAATCTGGGCCGCGATCATCGCATTGGGGCTCTTCATGTACGTCGTGCTCGACGGCTTCGACCTCGGCATCGGCATCGTCTTCCCGTTCTTCCCGGACGAGAAGGAACGCGACCTGATGATGAACACGGTCGCGCCCGTGTGGGACGGCAACGAGACGTGGCTCGTGCTCGGCGGCGCCGGGCTGTTCGCGGTGTTCCCGATCGTCTATTCGACCGTGCTGTCCGCGCTGTACCTGCCGCTGATCTTCATGCTGGTGTGCCTGATCTTCCGCGGCGTGTCGTTCGAGATCCGCGCGAAGGCGCGACGCACGAAGCAGCTGTGGGATCTCGCGTTCATCGGCGGCTCGGCCGGCGCGACGCTGTTCCAGGGGATCGCGCTCGGCGCGTTCCTGCAGGGCATCAACGTGAAGGACGGCGTGTTCGCGGGCGACGCGTTCGACTGGCTCACGCCGTTCAGCCTGCTGACGGGCCTCGGCCTGATCGTGACCTACGCGCTGCTCGGCTGCTGCTGGCTCGTCGCGAAGACCGAAGGCGACCTGCAGCGCCGCCTGCATCGCGTCGTGTGGCCGCTGACCGTCGTGCTGCTCGGCTTCATCGCGGTCGTCAGCCTGTGGACGCCGCTGCAGGACCCGGCCATCGCGCAGCGCTGGTTCGAATCGGGCCTGTTCTGGCGCCTGCTGCCGGTGCCGTTCCTGGTCGCCGGGTGCGCGGTGTGGATGCGCCGCGCGGTGCGCGACCGGCACGACATGACGCCGTTCGTGCTCGCGCTGGCGCTGGTGCTGCTCGGCTATGTCGGCCTGCTCGTCACGCTGTTCCCGTATGCGATTCCTCAGACGATGACGATCTGGGAAGCGGCGGCGCCGCGTTCGAGCCAGACCTTCACGCTGGTCGGCGCAGCGGTTATCCTCCCGATCATCATCGCCTACACGACGATGGGTTATTGGGTATTCCGAGGCAAGGTGCGCCATGAAGACCAGCATTACTACCACCACTGATTCCGCCGATCGCCCGCCCGAGGCGCCACGGCCGCGGATGCGCGGCTGGATGTGGTTCGTCGTTCTGTGGGCGGGCGGCGTGATCGGCGCCGTCACGCTCGGCTATGCGTTCAAGATCTTCATGAACCTGACGCTGTTTGCGGTGAAGTAGGCGGAGCGGCCGCCCGGGACGAACGATGGACCGGGCGGCCGTTTTGTCGTTGATGGCCGATTCCGGCAGGCTCGCAACAACGGATCCCGCCAGCCGGCCAGTGACGCGACGCCGTTTCCCTCCCCTCCTACGGCCGCCCGCGTAGCGCCGCTTCAATCTTGCGATCGGTCTTGTACTGGCTCAGCGCATACACCGACCAGATCGCGGCCGGCAGCCAGCCGATGATCGTGAGTTGCAGGAGCAGGCAGATGATCCCGGCGATCGGGCGGCCGATCGTGAAGAACTGGAACCACGGCAGCAGCAGGGCAAGCAGAAGGCGCATGAACGATCCTCTCGGTACGTCGTTGAACGGGTGACACCCGACCAATATGGCGGGTTGCACGCCCCGTTTCAAGCCCGGGCACGACACTCGCCGGGCAAAGCCCCGCGCCGTTACCCCCGCGCTACGCCGAATCAGCCAGCCACTGCGCGACCCGCAGGACGAGCCGGTCCGCTTCGTCGAAGCATTCGACGCCCGCGACCTGCGGCGCACCGCAAATCGTGAACACCGGCTTTCCCCACTGCAACCCGAGCGCGATTTCGGACAGCGTGCCGAGCCCGCCGCCGACCGCGATCAAGCACAGCGACGCACGTGCGACGAGCGCATTGCGCGTGATGCCGAGCCCGGTCGGCAGCGCGACGCTCAGGTACGGATTCGCAAGCGTCGCATCGTCCTCGGGCAACAGCCCGATCGCGCAGCCGCCAGCCGCGTGCGCGCCGCGCGCGGCGGCCTCCATCACGCCCTGCTTGCCGCCGCCGACGAGCGCGACGCCCGTCGATGCCACCGCGTGTGCAATCCGTTCCGCCACGCGCATCTGCTCGTCCGTCGCGTCGCGCGGGCCGATCACGCCGACCGGCATCCGGTGCCGGCACGCGCCGCGTTGCCGTTGCGCCAGTCGCGTGAGCGCGTCGCGTGCCGCTTCGGACCACGCACTTTCAATGACGCCGTTGCCGAACAAGGCCTTCCCCCAGTGCCAGAACGCAGGTACAGATGGCCGTCAGCACGATCGACAGCACGGCCGCCTGCGAAAAATCGGTTTGCCCGTCCGACAGCTTGAGGTACATCAGCAGCGGCAGGATGTTGATCTGCGTGCCGGCCAGCGCAATCGCCGTGCCGTAGGTACCGAGCGCGATCGCGGTCACGAGGCACCAGGCGGACGCAACTGACGGCCACAGCTCGCGCCACGCGACGTCGAGCCATGCGCGCCACGGCCGCGCGCCGAGCGTCAGCGCCGCTTCGAGCGGCCGCCGGTCGAGATTCGCGAGCGTGGGATAGATCATCAACGCGACACGCGGGATCAGGTAGTACGCATAGGCGACCGCGAGCCCCGGCATCGTGTAGATCGCCCCGCCGACCACAGTCGGATCGGCGCCCAGCGCGGCCAGCAGCGTGGTCACGAAGCCCGCGCGGCCGAACGCGAGGATGAAGCCGTACGCGATCACCAGCCCGGAAAACGCCAGCGGCACGCCGAGCAGCGCGAGCGACCAGTGGCGGCGCGCCGGCGACTGCCCGGCCAGCGCGAATGCGACCGGCACGCCCACGCCGACCGACAGCGTGCCGGCGCCGATCGCCAGCGCCAGCGAGCGCGCGATCGCGTCGGCGACGAGCGGATCGCGCCACACCGCCGCAAACGCGCGGCCGCCGCCCGCGCACGCCGCATCGACCAGCGCGGCGAGCGGCAGCACGAAGCACACAGCGAGCAACGCCGCGGCGGGCAGCGCGCCGAAGCGGCGCAGCACGCCGCGTTCCGGTAACGAAGCCTGCATCCCGCGCCCCTTACTGGCCGAGCGTGGCCTGCGACCAGAGCTGGTCGACCTCGGCCTTGCGCGCCGCCGCCTTCGCGACATCGAGCGGGCGCACCTGCGGCGCGTTCGGCAGCTTCGCCGCGACCTCCGGTGCGACCGGCGTGCCAGGCACCGCCGGACGCACATAGCCTTGCGCGAACAGCGCCTGCCCGACGTCGCTCATCACGAGGTTGAGCCAGAGCTGCGCGGCGGACGGGTTGGGGCCGTTCTTCACGAGACTCATCGCATAGGGCGCCGACACGCTGCCGTCCTGCGGAATCACGATGTCGGCCGCGTCGCCCATGCCGTCCGCGTACTTCGCCTTGAGGCCGTCGTTCTCGTAGCCGATCAGGATCGGGATCTCGCCCTTCACGAACTTCGCGTACGGCGTCGTGCCCTCGACGCGCAGCACGTTGCCGGCCTGCTTCAGCTTGCCGAAGAAGTCGGCGCCCGGCTTCGGGTTCTCGACACCGCCGCCGTTCGCATACGCGGCCGCGAACACCGCGACCTGGCCCTGCCCGGTCGAGCGCGGGTCGAGATAGACCACGGCGTTGCGGTACTCGGGCTTCAGCAGGTCGGACCAGCGCTGCGGCACGTTCTTGACGAGCTTCCGGTTGACGAGGAACGCGATGTTCAGCGAATGCACGGCGAACCAGCGGCCGTCGGCCGCGCGGAACACGCCCGGCAGCTTGTCGAAGTTGATGGGCCGGAACGGCGCCACGACGTCCTTGCCCGCGGCATCGAGCGCCGACGCCGCGAAGTAGTACGCGGTATCGGCCTGCGGACGGCGACGCGACTTGTCGAGCGCGACGACGGTCGCGGCCGAGCCGATGTCGTTGTACGTGATCTCGACCTTCGGGTAGCGCTTGCGGAATTCCGCGAACAGCGCCTTCCAGTTCGCCCATTCGGGGCCGGTATCGAACGACACGACGAGCCCTTCGTCGGCCGCCTTCGCGTACAGCGCGTCTTCGCCCGGATACAGCGGCGCGGCCTGCGCCGCCGCGCAAGAGAGCGCCGCGAGCGCACACAGCGCCAGCACGCGGGCGCGCATGGCCTTCACAAGAGGGGAGCCTGCAAGCATCGTGAATCTCCGTTGAACGAAAAGGGTCAGCGCGCGTCCGGCGAGGCCGGCAGCACGAGCAGATGGCGCGGGTCGATCGCGATGCTGCGCGCGGCGGGCTCACGCCCTTCGCACAGCAGCACGTCGGCCGAGCCGTCCGGAATGAAGTCGTAGCGCTGCGTCGCGCCGAAGTAACGCACGTCCCCGCGACGGCCTTCGATGCGGTTGGCGCTCTGTGCCGGCGGATCGGCCTGCACGTGCTCGGGCCGCACCAGCACCGCGATTTCGTCGCCCGTCCGATGCGCGCCCGTATCCGCGCGCAGCGTCGCGAAACTCACGTCGATTTCGCCGTGCGCGAGCACCCGCCCGCGCAGCAGCGTCGAATGCCCGACGAAGCGCGCGACCTGCGCGGTGGCCGGGCGCTCGTACAGCTCGCGCGGCGTGCCGGCCTGGAGCACGCGGCCGCCGTCGACGATCGCGACGCGGTCGGCCATGCTCAGCGCTTCGTCCTGGTCGTGCGTGACGAACAGCGTCGTCGCGCCGCACGCGCGCTGCAGCGCGCGGATCTCGTCGCGCAGCTGATGGCGGATGCCGGCATCGAGCGCCGCGAGCGGCTCGTCGAGCAGCAGCAGCTTCGGCTCGATCACGAGCGCCCGCGCGAGCGCGACGCGCTGCTGCTGCCCGCCGGACAGCATGGCGACGCCGCGCGTCGCATGGGCCGACAGCCCGACCCGCTCGAGCATGTCCAGCGCACGCCGGCGCCGGACATCGGCCGCGACGCCGCGCATCCGCAGCCCGTACGCGACGTTGTCGACCACCGACAGGTTCGGGAACAGCGCGTAGTGCTGGAACACCATCCCCACTTCGCGCCGCCACACGGGCACGCCGGCCACGTCGTCGCCGCCGATCGCGATGCGGCCGCGCCAGCCGTCGAGCAGCCCGGCCGCGAGCCTCAGCAGCGTGGATTTGCCGGACCCGCTGCGCCCCATCACCGCGAGCAGTTCGCCCTGCGCGGCGGACAGCGTGACGTCCTCGACGCCATGACGGGCGCCCGGATACTGGAAACTGACGTGTTCGAATTCGAGGCTCATGGATGACTCACTTCAGACGTTGCACGGTGCCGACGGACACGAGCGTCGCGAGCACGGCGAGCACGAGCAGCACGACGGTGGCCGCGCACGCCATCCCCGTCGCGCCGTAGAACGCCTGCAGCAACACGATCGGATAGTTCCGGTAGCGAAAGCCGGCGATCAGGTTCGAGATCTGGAATTCGCCGATCGACAGCGCGGCCACCATCACGAGGCCGGAAAACAGGCTGTGCCGCAGGTTCGGCAGCACGATCGTGACGAACTGGCGCAGCGGCGTCGCGCCGAGCGTCGCCGCGCAGGCCTCGAGCCGCGCGAGGCCGAGGTGGCGCAGGTCGCCGAGCAGCGTCTGCAGCAGATACGGCAAGGTCAGCACCGCGTGCGCCGCGATCATCAGCGGCAACGTGCCGAGCCACGGCAGCGTGTCGCCGCTGAAGATCGCGATGTAGCCGAAGCCGAGCGTCAGCGCCGGCACGGCGACCGGCATCAGCATCACGATGCGCGTCGCGAACCCGCCGCCGGCCTGCGCGCGATGATGCAGCGCGTAGGCGAGCGGCAGGCCGATCACCGCGTTGAGCGCACAGCACGCCAGCGCCACGATAAAACTCACGCCGAACGCGCGGGTGAAGCTCCGGTTCGCGGCCAGGTCGGCAAACCAGTGCCCGGTGACGCCGGTGGGCAGCAACGTGTTCGTCCACGATTCGCCCACCGCGCCGATCAGCAGCAATGCGATCGGCAGCAGCAGGTAGAGCGCGAACACCGCGAGCAGCGCCTGCAGCAACAGGCGGCCGACACGCGGACGAGCCGCTCTGTTACGACGAATCGGAACACCGTCGGCCAATGCCGGGGCGGTTGACGGATGCATGAACTCACTCGCTGACGATCGGGGAATACCTCGCACGACGCCCGCCGGACGGGGCCCGCTTGCGTTGTCGAAGCCGGCGCAGTGTGCGGTTTCGACATGGCATCGTCATGAAAAAAACGTAAAAAGCGCGCATCGACCTGTGCAAGGACGGAACAGCCCGCCATGAAGCACCTGTATCCGAACGTGGCGGAGCTGCACGCATTCGCCGCGTCCGCGAAGTACCTGAACTTCTCCTACGCGGCCCGCGAACTGGGCCTGACGCCGAGCGCGGTCAGCCGGCAGATCGCGAACCTCGAGGCACTGTTCGGCGTGAAGCTGTTCGTGCGCGAGGGGCGCGGCCTCGCGCTCACGCGGGCGGGCCAGGTGTATCACGCACGCGTCGTCGGGCCATTGCGCGAAATCGGCAACGCGTCGATCGAGCTGTTGAGCGCACGCGAGAACAGCGACCTGCTGACGATCGCGAGCGTGCCGACGTTCACGACCAAGTGGCTGCTGCCGCGGCTCACGCGCTTTCTCGCCACGGCACCGGACGTCACGCTGAGTTTTCGCCGCCATCTCGCGCCCGGCGACGTGTTTCCGTTCGGACTCGACGCGGCGATCCGCTACGGCGACGGCGGGTGGGAAGGCGTGCGAAGCGATTACCTGGGCGGGCGGACCTTCGTGCCGGTGTGCTCGCGCGAATTCGCCGAGCGGCATGCGCTGCACGCGCCCGCCGACGCGGTCGCGGCACCGCGCCTCGTGCACGAACAGGCGGAGATCGCGTGGTCCGCATGGGCGGAGCGTCATCGCGCGTCGCAGATGAACGCGCTGGCCGGGCCGCGCTTCGAGCAGTATTCGGTGCTGATCCAGGCCGCGCAGGCCGGGCTCGGGATCGCCCTCGTGCCGCGCTTCCTGATTCTCGACAATCTCGCGGCGGGCACGCTGGTCGAGCCGTTCGATGCGCCGGTCGACGTGGACGCGCAGGGGCACTATCTCTGCTATGCGCCGGAGCGCCTCGACACGAGCGATGCGTTGCGGCGGTTCAGGGACTGGATGCTGGACGAATCCGGACGTGCATAGGCCGGGAACGGCGCGCGCCGCCGCACGGCCGCGCGCGCCCTGCGCCGGACGCCGCGCGGCGTCCGGCATCCTGCGTCAGCGCCCGATACCGAGCCCCGGCAGCACGCGCGTGTTCTCGGCCACGACCGCATGCAGCAGGCGCGGGTCGGCGCCGAGCAGCCCGAGGATCGTCGGCGCAACCTGCTTCGTGCCGACGAGATCGTTCACGGTGCGCGCGCGATGGACGCCCGGATACGACACGAGCAGGCCGAGGTGGCTGTCGTCCGGCGCGTTGCCGCCGTGCTCCTCGTCCTTCTTCGTGCTCGACGTGTAGATCACGCCCGGATTCGGCTGGACGACGATGTCCGGCGTACGGCCGTTGGCCGGATCGCCGAAGCGGTCGGCCAGCGCCGCGCCGTACAGCACGTAAGCCTGCGGGCCGTCCGCGCAGATCCCCGGCGCGTTGCAGCCCAGGTTCGCCTTCAGCTTCTCGACCACGGCCGTGCGCTGGCTGCGGTCGCGCAGCCAGATCAGGCCGACGTCGTCGGTCTGCACGAAGCCCGTGCCGACCAGGCCCGAACCGTCGTTCAGGTTGCCCGTCGTCGTGTTGTTCTGGCCGAAGTTGCCGTTCGGATCGATGAAGTTGTTCGCTTCGAGCAGCTTCGTCAGCGTGTCGCCGTTCTTCACGAGCTTCGTGTGATCGCTCGGCGACTGGCCGTGCTTCGCCGTGACGATCACCGCCGTCGACGAATACAGGTTCGCCTGCTTCAGCGCCGCGACGACGTGGCCGATCGCGTCATCGACATACGTGATCGCGTTCGCGACCTGCCCGTTCGGCGTGAAGTCGGCGTCGAGATAGCCGCCGCCCTTCGCGACCGGCGCCTTCTGCGCGACGCTCAGCGTCTGGAAGTTCGCGCCGAACAGCGTCGGCACCGGCGCGGTCTTCGTGCCGGTCGAATCGCGGCCGCCGATCTGGTTGATCAGCGCCTGCACGTGCAGGTTGTCGAAGCGCGCGGTGTGCGAATAGACGTCGGTGTAGGCGGTGTTGGTCGCCGGGTCGATCGAATTGATTTCGGTGCGCATCAGGTCGTCGACGCCGGTGCCCGACGGGCCGTTCAGCCAGTCGTAGCCCCACGCGTGCTTGTCGGCCCACGCGGTGTGCGCGTTCGGCACGCCGGCCTTCACGGCCTCGAACACCGTGTTGGTCTTCACGTAGTTGTGCGGGTAGACCGGCACGCACTGGCCGTTGACCTTCGCATGCGGGATCGCCTGCGGATTGAACGCGCCGCCGCCGTCGAGATGCACGAGCGCGCCGCCGTTCTGCGCGTCGATGCCGGTCGTCTCGTCGAACACGACGTTCCAGCCCTGCTTGCCCGAGCACGTGGTATCGCTCGGCGCGTACAGGTTGCGGTCATACGAGACGTCGTAGAACAGGCCGGCCGTCTTCGGCGAGCCGCCCGTCACCAGTGCCGCGAGGCCCGGGAACGAATCCGACAGGCCCGGCGTATACGCATTCGTGTACGTCACGCCGCTCTTCGCGAGCACCGCGATATTCGGGCACGTGTTCGCGCCGATGCAGCGCGCGAGATCCTGCTCGTGCAGGCCGTCGATGCTCAGCAGCAGCACGTGCTTCACGACGCGGCTCGCACGGCCGTTGCCGTTGCCCTCGCCCTGGCTGTTGCCGTCCTGCTGCGCCGCATATGCGCCCACGCTTGCGAGCGCCAGCGCGCCCGCCACCATCACCGCCATTTTTCGTTGCTTGACGAACCTGGAAATCATCACCCCACCTCATCGATTGACGTTGAACCGCACGACTTGCCTTCAGGCGCGCAAAATATCGCCGGATCGTGCGGCGGCCGCGTGAAGCGCGGCTTTCTGTTCTCTGTCAAACGTAACCAATCGCAAGCGACACGAATCGGTCGCAATGGACGGCCGTTGCGTGCACCGGCCCGTGCGGCGGGATTTTTTTTCGGCTTGGCCGGCGACTATTGGCGTGTAATAAAGGGTTTTCCCTGACCCGGAGCACGACTATGTCGACCCTGGAAGCTCTCCGGTTCGTGCTGGACGATGCACGTACCCCCGAAATCATTCGCCACCACGTCGTCGACGCGCTGCAGTACGCGCTGCGCAACCACGGACCGGTGTTCACCACGAAGGAAATCGAATGGCTGACGCAGTGGGACGACGCGCGTCTGCCGCTGGCCGCGAGGAAGGAACTGGACAAGCGCGAACCGGCGATCGCCGCGCGCTGAAAAAAGCCGCCGCGCCCGGCAGGTGCAGGCGCGGCGGCGGATGACGGTAAAACTTACTGCAGCCCGAAGTCGACGCGCGTCGTCGCGCCCTTGTCCGAGATGCCCTTCGCGTCGAGCTTCGGCGCGACGACGAACACGCGGCTCGAATCGATCTTCCCGTCGAGGTACTGGCGCACGGCCTGTGCGCGCTGCTGCGCGAGCGCACGCAGCGCGTTGTCGTCGGCCGGCGCGTGATCGGCGAGCGCCTGCTTCATGTCCGCATCGGGCAGCGTCTTCTGCAGGCCGACCAGGTTGCGCGGCTTCTTGAAGTCGGCGGCCTTGTATGCGCGCGCCAGGTACTTCGAGTATTCGGCCTTGTCGACCTTCACCGACATCGGGTCGACGCTCTCGCCCTGGCCCACCACGTCCTTCAGCTTCTGCTGGCGCACCAGCCGCTCGACGTACGCGTCGCGCAGCCCCGGCGTGTCCTGCGCCGGATCGACGCGGCCGATCAGGTCGAGGCGGATCGACGGCTTCTCGGTCAGCATCTTCACGACGGTGTCGAGCTTCTTCTGCTGCGCGTCGGTCAGCTCGTACGTGCCCGGCGCGAACTCGACGTAGCCGAGATCCTCGCCGCTCCCGCCGAACGCATTCGCGAGCAGCGTGAACGGCGACGTGACGGCCTTCGCGATCAAGTTCAGCACGGCATGCCAGATCAGTCCGCCGACGCTGAACTCCGGGTTCGACAGCGAACCCGACACCGGCAGGTTCACGTCGATCTGGCCGCGCGTGTTCTTCAGCAGCGAGATCGCGAGCTTCACCGGCAGCTTCGTCGCGGTGTCGTTCTCGACGTGATCGCCGAACGTGAGCTGGTCGATGAAGATGTGGTTGTTCGCCGACAGCTGGTCGTTCGCGAGCTGGTAGTGCAGGTCGACGTTGAGCTTGCCCTTCGTGATCGGGTAACCGGCGTACTTCGCCGAGTACGGCGTCAGGTTGGTCAGCTCGATGTCGTGCGCGGTCGCCGTCAGGTCGAGCGCCGGCTTCTCGATCAGCGGGTTCACCGAGCCCTTGATCGAGATCGGCCCGTTGCCCGCGAGGTTCGCGGCGACGTCGACCGGCGCGGACGTCGTCGAATCGGTGCCGAACGCGCCGACCGTCCCGTTGATCGCGACCAGGTTCGCCGTGTAGTTCGGCTTGATGAAGTTGTCGGTATAAGTCACGCGGCCGCTCTGGAGCAGCAGCTGGCCGAAGTGCATCCGCACCGGGTTCTGCGGCGGCGGCGCGGCTTTCACGACCACCGTCGCGGACGCGGCGGCCGGCACGGACGCCTGCTGGGAGGCGGCAGCCGATGCAGCCTGCGCGGCGGCCGGGGGCGTCATGCCCGGCGACAGCGGCACCGGTTCGCCCTTGCTCGCGTCGCGCGTGAGCGATTGCGCCGGGCCCGACTCCTTCGCGACCACGTCCTTCAGGTTCAGCCGCCCCTGCGCATCGAGCAGCACGCGGCCGTAGAAGTTCGAGAACGTCACGCGCGCGGCGTCGACGTCGGTGCCCTTCTCGTCGTAGTTCGCCTTCAGGTTCGACAGCGCGAGCGAGCGCCAGCCCGCGAACGGGTCGGAGGTCGCCTTGTCGAGCATTCGCACGTCGACCAGCGCGACGTCGCCGCGATAGGTCGCGCGCGGCGTGTCCTTCACCTGCGCGAACGTCAGGTTGCCCTGCGCGTTGAGCAGCGCGCTCGCGATCGTCGCGTTCAGCGCGCTGCCGAAGTACGGCTCGAACGCGGCCGCGTCGAGGCGGTTGCCGTTGATCTTCAGGCCGAGCTTCAGCGGCTGCGCGGTCACGTCGCCCGTCACGTTCAGCGAGCCCTTGCGGTTCAGCGTCGCCTTCAACTGCACGGGCAGCGGCTTCGTCATGTCGTCGCTCAGCTTCTGCACCGACAGCTCCAGCGGCTTGATCGCCAGCTTCACCGGGCGCGGCGTCGACAGGTCGGTGAAGTTCGCGGACGAATCCTTCACGTTCAGCGCGTCGATCCGGTAGTGCCACGACGGCGCGGCGGCCTGGGCCTTGCGCGCGACCGTGCGCTGCGGCACCGCCGCCTGCGCGGGTTCGGCCAGCGCGGCGAGGTCGATCTTGCCGTCCTTCAGGCGCTTCACGTCGAGCGCGAGCCCGCTCGCGTCGACGCTCGCGATCTCCACAGTGCGCGCGGCGACGTCCACCTTCGCGATCTTCGCGCTCGCGTCGGGCAGCACGATTGCCGGCGCCTTGTTGTCCGGTGCAGCGATCTTCAGCGACTTCAGGCCGATCGTGCTGTCGGCGACTTCCGCGGCGAGCGGCGTCTTGCTCCAGTCGGTCTTCGCGTTGACGGTCGCGCCGAGCGTGCCGTCGAGCACACGCGCCCGCGTCGCCTCGCCGAGGTACGGCTGCAGTGCCGGCAGCGCGAGCGCGGCGACCGTCAGCTTCGTGTCGGCCTGCTTGTCCGCGAGATTGAATGCGCCTTCGGCCGTCACGTCGCCGCCGCGCGACAGCGACGTCGACAGCGTGTATTTCGCGGGCGTCTTGCCTTGCAGCGAGAAACCGTCGAGCGTCGCGGCGAGCTTCGTCAGCGACATCACGGTCGGCGTCGCCGGCACGTGGTCGTCGACGTTGATCGTGCCGCCGTCGATCGCGAAATGACGGATCGTCAGGTCGAGCGGCGGCGCTTCCTTCGCGGCGGCGGCGCTGTCGGCCTTGGCGCCGCTGGCCGCGGCGACGGCGGTACCGGAAGCGGCGGCGGCCGATGCGGCCGGCTTGCCGGCTTCGGCCTTCGGGGCGGCGGCCGGCTGCGCGACGAGCTTCTCGACGTTCAGCACGCCCTGCTTGTCGCGCGCCAGGTCGACCACCGGCTGGTCGATCCGGATCTCGTCGAAGTGCATCGCGTTGCGCAGCGGCTCGAGGCTGGCTGCCGCGACGTGCACGCCGCGCGCGGCGAACAGCGGCGCGGACGCATGGTCCGTCACCTTCGCGTCGTTCAGGTCGACGGTGCCCGACACGCGCAGCGCGGGCGTCTCGCCGCTCATCACGAAATTGACCGCGAGGTTGCTGCTCAAGAGGCCGCTCGTCACGACCACCGGCAGCTTCGCCGGCACGTACGAGATCAGCTTCGGCACGTCGAGGCGATCGAACTTCAGCGCGATCTCCGATTCGCGCGACTGCGCGAACGGCTTGGTCTTGCCGTCGATCGAGATCGGGCTGCCGTCGAAGCGCGCGCGCAGCTTCGGCTCGACGAAGATGTCGGTCTTCGACGCCAGCGTGGCGATATACGGAATGCCGAGCGTCCAGTTGTCGACGACGTGCTGCTCGTTCAGCAGGCGGTCGTCGAAGTCGATCCGGCCGTCGTTGACCTGGATGTTCGACACCGAGAACTGCGTCGGCTTGCTTGCGGGCTTCGGCGACGGCGCGGAGAACTTCTCGATCAGGTCGGTGAAGTTGAAGCGCTGCGCGTCGTAGCGGACGATGTGAAAGCGCGGCGAATCGAGCCGGATTTCGTTGACGATCGGCGCGCCGCGGAACAGCGACGACCACGACGGCCTCACGACGAGCTTGCCGATGTCGACGAAGTCGCCCTGGCCGCCGCGCTCGCCGAGGTGGATGCCGTCGGCTTCGAGGTTCAGCGTGTACGGGTTCAGTGCGATCCGCTGGATCGTGGCCGGCCGGTCGAGTTGCTTGCTCAGCTGCTGTTCGGCGACATGGCGGATCAACGGCGGCGCCGCGAAGAACCCGAGCAGTCCGAACAATACGAGGAAGATCAGCACGCCGATGCCGATACGCCGGGTCCGACGCGAGCGTGCAACGCCACCGAGGGCATGGAGGGTCGAGGATATGGTTTCTTTGTCTGCGCTTGCCATGCTTGAATGCCTCGGGAATGGATGCCGGGCCGCGCCGGACAACCGGGCGGCCGCGCACGCTATCCCGAAAGTATAGGCTCAGGAGGTGACGGTACGGGGTTCGGGCGCCGTCGCGCCCGCCGGTCGGACAGCGGCGCCGGTCATCCGTTCATTTCCGCACGACGACGGGCGGCATCCACGACCCGTCGCTCGCCTGCGGCTTCGGTGCGTACAGGCGCAACGCGAGCGCGAAATCGGTACGCGGCGCCGGCAGCCAGTTGCCTGCGTGCGCACCGCCCGGCGACGCCGACACGACGATGTCGATCGAACCGTCGCGGTTGCGGCGCAGCCGGTCGCGATCGCCGAGCGAGCGACGCGCCGACCCGACGTCGGGCAGCGCGCCGTTCGTCGTGTACGGCGTGAGCGTCCAGAACGCGCGGGCCGGCGGCAGCGCGCCCGGCGCGAAATGCAGCACGTAGCGGTTCGCACCGTTCAGCGGATGGCCGTCGCTGTCGACGCGGACGACCGCGAGCGTCTCGTCGTCGCGCGTCGCGGTGCCGAACTGCGAGTAGGCCGCGTACGCGCGCAGCGTGTAGTCCTGGCCGTACTTGCCGGCCGTGTCGCCGATCCAGTTCCAGCCGTTCGCGTTCAGCAGGTTCGACGGCGGCGTCGCGAGCCGCGCACGCGCCTCGGCGACGCCGGCCGTCGCGGCGGTGAGGCGGTCGCCCGTCCACAGCACCGGGTAGCCGGCCGTCACGCCGATGTCGCCGAGCAGTTCCTGTGCGTGCGCATCGTCGCCCGACGCCGGGTTGTCCTGCAGCGCCTGCGCGAAGCGCGTGAAGAACGCCTTCGGGTCGAGCGCGGCCACCTGCTCGGCCGGCGTGCCGCCGCCCGCCGCCTCGGACGGCGCGCTGCCCGCATGCACCGCGACCGACGCACCGCGCGTCGCGCCTGTGTAAACAGACAGCGGCACCACGCGAATCGCGCGCTGCAGTTTCTTCACGTCCGTGAGGTCGCGCCCGCCGCTCGTCTGCAGCCGCACTTCGAGCCACGCGTTGGCGGACGGCACGTCGACCCGCAGCGCGCCCTTCGGCAGCGTGCCCTGCCAGCCCTTCGCGGCGAACGCAATCGTTTGCGATCGCGCGCCGCCGCGTGCCGTGCGTACTGCGACGGTCGACGACGACCACAGCACGTTCGTCCACATGTCGAGCGCGCGCGCGTCCCAGTAGCGGCCGCGCGTGTCGGGCAGCGTGACGATCACGGGTTCGGCGGCGACGTCGAGCCAGCCGGTCGAGTCGAGGGTATCGACGCCCGGCAGCGGCGGATTGACCGCGCCGACGGGCGGCAGCGCCTGCGCGTGGCGCAGCGTGTTGAGCGGCGCCTGCCCCGGTTGCGCGCCGTCGCCGCCCGTCGCCGCTTCCTTCGCGACGTCCATCAGCACGAGCGGATACGCATAGACATAGGAGTCGGCGACTTCCGCGCGCATCCAGCCGGTTTTCCGCTGGATCGCGTCCGGTTGCGACGCGCACCCGGCGAGCAATGCCGCCAAGGCCAGCGACGCGCACGCGCGCCGCAGAGAAACTGATTCCTGCAGGTTTTCAATCATCGATTACTGGCCGAATATCGTTCTTTTCAGTCAACGCCTTGTTCGTCTCGCGAACGGCGAATGCAAGGCACCCCAGCCTGCCCGGATACCGTCTCGCTACGGTTCGCAACGGTGGGCGCTGATGTCAGGCCGGTATCATAGCGCCTAAGGGCATCCCCCAATATGCCGAATAACAGGGCGGGCGCTAGTTCGGTTGCCGGCGGGAAGGGCGGTGGCAGAGGGTTCGTGACCAGCGCGGACAAATGGTGTCATTATTGACACCATTTGCTATGGCAAGCGAATGGAAGATTCTCGATCAAATGAGGCGCGAGCCCGCGAATGTGCGTTTCAACGACCTGTTCAAGGTCTGCGAGGCACACTTCGGAGCGGCCCGCCAATCGGGTTCCAGCCACGCTATTTTCAAGACACCGTGGCAAGGCGATCCTCGAGTGAATATCCAGAATGATCGCGGGAAAGCGAAGGCGTACCCGATGCGACAGGTTCTCGACGCGATCGATCGACTGAAGGAACAGAAATCATGACCCAAGACCACTTTACGTACCGCGTAACGTGGTCCCCGGACGACGGGGAGCACGTCGGCCTCTGTGCGGAGTTTCCGTCTCTTTCGTGGCTCGACGCCACGCCGGAAGGCGCGCTGACGGGCATTCGCCGGCTCGTCGCCGATGTCGTGCGCGACATGACCGCGAACGGCGAGAAGGTGCCCGATCCGATCGCCGACCGGACCTACAGCGGCGAGTTCAAGGTTCGCATCCCGCCACAGGCGCACCGTGCGCTGGTCATCCAGGCCGCCGAGCAAGGCGTCAGCCTGAATCGCCTCGCAAGCGCCAAGCTCTGCGCCTGACCACGTAATCAAGCGCAACGCACGACCGCCCGGCTGTCCGTCTGGAAGCCGGGCGTTTGTTTTTTCCACGTTGTGACACCCTGTGTACATCGACATGCGTCGCATCGCCGCCGACGCTTGACCTTACCATCATGGGAATGTTGATACTGGAACCATTCGCGGCACGAACCGCGCTTTTGGGGAATCCGACATGACTGAACCACTTGCCTCCGCAGCGCTGCAAACGATCGAACTGAGCGTCGACGGCATGCATTGCGGCGGCTGCACGGGCCGCGTGCAGCGCGCGCTGGCCGCCGTGCCGGGCGTCGTCGATGCGGCGGTCGATCTCGACACGCAGGCGGCGACGGTCACCGCGCAGGACACGGTCGAGCCCGGCCGGCTCGTCGATGCAATTCGCGCGGCCGGCTACGGCGCGGCCGTGCGTGAAGCGGCGGTCGAAGCCGTCGCGGCCGTGCGTGCGGCACCTGCGCTGCGCGACGAAACGCCGTCGGCAGCAGTTGAACCTCCTCCCGCCGCGGCCACGATCGAACTCGATATCGACGGGATGACCTGCGCATCCTGCGTGTCGCGCGTCGAAAAGGCGCTGGCGAAGGTGCCGGGTGTCACGCGCGCGTCGGTCAACCTCGCGACCGAACGCGCCACCGTCGACGCGTCGGCTGGCGTTTCCGCGTCGCAACTGGTGGATGCCGTGAAGCAGGCCGGCTATGACGCGACGCCGACGGCGGCCGATCTCACGCTCCCGGCCGCCGTCCCCGCTACATCTGCCACACCTACCGCACCCGCCAGCATCGAACTCGACATCGACGGGATGACCTGCGCGTCCTGCGTGTCGCGCGTCGAGAAGGCGTTGGCGAAGGTGCCGGGCGTCACGCACGCGTCGGTCAACCTCGCGACCGAACGCGCCACCGTCGACGCGTCGGCCGACGTATCCGCCGCACGGCTCGCCGAAGCGGTGAAACAGGCCGGCTACGGCGCGACGCCAGTCGCCGTCGCCACGCCGCCCGCAGCCTCGCCCGCCTCCGCCGACCTCGAACTCGACATCGGCGGCATGACCTGCGCGTCCTGCGCCGGCCGCGTCGAAAAGGCGCTGACCGCCGTGCCGGGCGTCGCGCGCGCATCCGTGAACCTCGCGACCGAGCGCGCGTCGGTGCACGGCGCCGGCGCACTCGACACCGCCACGCTGATCGCGGCGGTCACCACAGCCGGCTACCGTGCGTCACTCGCCGCCGCGCCGTCAGCCGGCGCAACGACCAGCGCCGACGCGCAGCCGGCCAGCGCCGCACCGGACCCCGACGCCCGCAAGCGCCGCGAAGCGGTTCGCGAACGCAACCTCGTGATCTGGTCGGCGGTATTGAGCGCGCCGCTCGTCGCACCGATGCTGGTCGCGCCGTTCGGCATCGACCTGATGCTGCCGGGCTGGCTCCATCTCGTGCTCGCGTCGATCGTCCAGTTCGGCTTCGGCGCACGCTTCTACCGCGCTGCCTGGCATGCGGTGAAGGCGCGCACCGGCAACATGGACCTGCTCGTCGCACTCGGCACGTCGGCCGCGTACGGCTTGAGCCTGTGGATGCTGCTGCGCGATCCCGCGCATCCCGGCCACCTGTATTTCGAGGCGTCGGCCGTGATCGTCACGCTCGTGCGCTTCGGCAAATGGCTCGAATCGCGCGCGAAGCGCCAGACCACCGAGGCGATCCGTGCGCTGAACGCGCTGCGCCCCGACCGCGCGCGCGTCATCGAGCACGGCGTCGAACGCGACGTACCGCTGGCGCAGGTGCGCGTCGGCACGCAGGTCAGCATCCGGCCGGGCGAACGCGTCCCCGTCGACGGCCGGATTTTGTCGGGACGCTCGCACATCGACGAATCGCTGATCACCGGTGAAAGCCTGCCCGTGCCTAAAGACGCCGGCGACCCCGTCACGGCCGGCTCGATCAACGGCGAAGGCGCGCTCGTCGTCGAAACCACCGCGATCGGCGCGGAAACGACGCTCGCGCGCATCATCCGCCTCGTCGAATCCGCGCAGGCCGAGAAGGCGCCGATCCAGCGGCTCGTCGATCGCGTCAGCGAAGTGTTCGTGCCGGCGATCCTCGGCATCGCGGTGCTGACGCTGGCCGGCTGGCTGATTGCCGGTGCCGGGACGGAAGCCGCGATCCTCAACGCGGTCGCGGTGCTCGTGATCGCCTGCCCGTGCGCACTCGGCCTCGCGACGCCCGCCGCGATTATGGCAGGCACCGGTGTCGCGGCGCGGCACGGCGTGCTGATCAAGGACGCGCAGGCACTCGAACTCGCGCAGCGCACGACCGTGATCGCGTTCGACAAGACCGGCACGCTGACCGAAGGCAAGCCGTCGGTGACGGCATTCGAAGCCGTCGGCATGCCGCGCGACGAAGCGCTCGCGCTCGCGGCGGCCGTGCAGCGCCAGAGCGACCATCCGCTCGCGCGGGCCGTGGTCGCGGCGCACGATGCGGACGTGGCCGCGCGCGGCGACACCGCACCGCCGGCCGTCGCGGTCGACGCGCGCGCGGTGGCCGGACGCGGCGTGGAAGCGCGCGTCGGCGGGCACCTGCTCGCGCTCGGCAGCACGCGCTGGCGCGACGAGCTCGGCCTCGCGGTGCCGCCGGAGCTCGACGCCCGCGCAGCCGAACTCGAACGCGCCGGCAACACGATCTCGTGGCTGATGCGTGCCGATGCGCCGCGCGCGTTGCTCGCGCTGATCGCGTTCGGCGACACCGTGAAGCCGGGCGCCCGCGACGCGATCGCAGCGCTGTCGGCGCGCGGCGTCGTCAGCGCGCTCGTGACCGGCGACAACCGCGGCAGCGCGGCGGCCGTCGCGGCGTCGCTCGGCATCGGCGAAGTGCATGCGCAAGTGCTGCCCGACGACAAGGCGCGCGTCGTCGCCGAGCTGAAGCGCACGCACGGCGGGGTCGTCGCGATGGTCGGCGACGGGATCAACGATGCGCCCGCGCTCGCCGCGGCCGATGTCGGCATCGCGATGGCGACCGGCACGGACGTCGCGATGCATACGGCCGGCATCACGCTGATGCGCGGCGACCCGGCGCTCGTCGCCGACGCGATCGACATCTCCAGACGCACGTACCGGAAGATCCAGCAGAACCTGTTCTGGGCGTTCGTCTACAACCTGGTCGGCGTGCCGCTCGCGGCATTCGGCTTGCTGAACCCGGTGATCGCGGGCGCGGCGATGGCGTTTTCCAGCGTCAGCGTCGTGACCAACGCGTTGCTGCTGCGGAGATGGAAAGGCCGCGCACGCTGATGCGTGGCGGTGGCGAAGGCGATGGCCGGACGGGAGAGTGGCCGTTCGGCTATCGGCCGGCGGCCAGCAGGAAGGTTCGGGAGGATTGCCGGCGTCGGCCGGTTGCGACACGCCGGATCGGCAGCGCGTACCGCGCCGGTGATTTCAGTCCGAAACGACCGGCTTGATCAACGTCGTCGTGATCGGGGCGAAGCCGCACGCGCGATACAGCGCACGGGCCGCCGTGTTGTGATTGAACACCGACAGACCGATCTCGGTGACGCCGTACCGGCGCGCCTCGGCGTCGAGCGCATCGAGCGTGCGCGTGGCCCAGCCCTGGCGGCGCCGGGACGGGACGATGTCGAGGTCGTAGATGAACAGCGTGCGGTTCGGCCCTTCGGGCACGATTGCGTACCAGAGGTCGCCCACCGCGTCGCCGCTGGCGCCGTCGATGAGCATCACGAGGGTCTGGCCGGCGGTCAGCAGGCCGTCCGGCAGCAGCGTGTCGAAACAGGCGCGCGCACGATCGGCGGCGTCTTCGGCAGCGTTTTGTCCGGATGAAACGAGATCGCGCGCGTAGCCGTCGATGGCTCGCGTGCGGTACGCGTGGAATTCGCCGGCCGTCATCGGCCGCATCTGCAGCATGGCCCGGTCGCCGTCGAGGGAATCGGACTTCCAGTGTAGCGGGACGGTCGCACCGGCGCGCAATGCGGCGGTGGAAAGCGGGCAGGCAGGTGCGGCGAGCGCCGCGCCGAATCAGCGAATCAGCGAATCAGCGAATCAGCGAATCAGCGAATCAGCGAATCAGCGAATCAGCGAATCAGCGAATCAGCGACGGTACAGGACGATCGGCACGAGATGCGCACGGCGCACGCGCTCGGCTTCGGCATGACGCGCTGCGTACGAGTATTCGGCGTCGAGGGGCAGGTGCGGCGACACGAACAGGTCGTCGATCTTTTGCAGCAGGGCGAGGATGAAGCTCATGTGAGACTCCTGACAGATGTGACTAGGGTTTTCCCTTAGATGACCTTCATTCTAAGGGTTTTCCCTGAACTCTGCCAGTGAGCCGCATCAGTTTGCCGCAGGCGCGCGACAGCCGATCGCCGCCGCGGAACGGCGATCCTTGCTCCGTCGGGCTTTCAGGATAGGGTCGAAACGATTAACGCGTGCGACGAACACGCTTCGCGACGGCCGCCTCGCGGTTCGCCGTGCGCTGCAGCCGGTCGACTTGCGACAGGAGCGCTTCGTGGTGTTCCTCGAGCGTCATCAGCGTCGCCTGCTGCGTCGACAGATCGGCCGCGAGGCGATCGATCCGTTGCTGCTTCGTGGCCACGTCCTGTTTCAGGTGCGCGATCTGTCGCGTTTGCAGCACCAGCGCGACGAGCGTGGCCAGCACGACGACAGCCAGCGCCAGCAGCAGGCGGTTGACGCGGCGCATCTCGCGATCGGCCGCGTGCGTCAGGCCGTCCACATCAGCCTGCAGCGCGGCGAACCGGTCGGTCAGCGGGCGCAGGTGCGTGTCCGGGTCGAAGACCGGCGCGGCCGGTTGCGCGCGTTCCGCCGACGGCTTCGTGACGAAGGACGCAGCGGAAGCCACAGGCTGGGCAACGAGTGACGGCGCAATGTCAGGCTGCGCGGTCGCTTCCCTTGCGGGCGCGGAGTTCGTGGCAATTGCCGGCTCGGCAGGTTGTACCGGCGTCTGCGGCTCGGCAGGCGCAGCGGCAACGTCCGGCGAGCGGGTCGATTCAGCCGCTTCCGGCGCCGCGTCAACGCTCGTCGCAGTCGGCGCGGATTGCATCGGCGCCGCTTCACTGGCGCCGGCAGCCGCCCGGCGTTTGCCGCCCGACGACGGGCGGCGCTCCTTCACGGCATCGCCGGCCGATTTTCCTTCGCGGGATTTGACGGCCACCACCTCGGCGGCCGGCTTCGCGACTTCGGCATCCGCCGCTGGCGATTCGGCCGCATGCGCCGCAGCGACATCAGCCGATTGCAGCGTGGCCGCCACCTTCACGGCGGCGTCGGCCGCAGGCACGCCAGCCTTCGTTGCCACGCCATCGGCCGCAGGCAAATCGGCTGCCTTCGTGGCGCCGCCACCGGCAGATGCGCCGTCGACGTTCGCGGTCGCACCACCTTCCGGCGTCGCAACACCCTCGGCGGCCACCACGAGATCCGGCGTCGCCGCACCTTCCGCTTCCGCGTGCCCGGCCGAGGCGGCAGCCTCCTCCTCCGGCACGCTGAACCCGTCCAGCGAGGCTTGGCGCCCGTCCGCGGTACCCGCCGCCGCGTCGGCTTCCGCGGCGGCCTCGTCGCGCGCCGCAACCGGCGCACGCTCGCCCGGCTCGAGCACCGGATCGCCGAACAGGTCGAGCGTCCGTTCGTCCCGCGGCGCATCGCCGGCCGGCGCATTGCCGGGCCGCGCCGTCGCCCTCGCGGACGTGCTGCCCGCGGCAGCGGCCGAGCGCCGGCGGGAACGGGTCGACGAACGAATGGAACGGGAGCGGGAGCGAGGCGAGGAAACGGATTCGGTCATGGAAATCGGATGGCGGGGCCCGCGGGCGCGGAGCCGGATGTCGAACGGAATCGGTGGTCGGCCATTGTCGCATGGTCCGTTGCCGATTCAGGCTATTCGTCGCCCGACAGCCCGTTGCCCTCTTCGAAACGCGTGACGCCCTTCAGCGCACGCAGCTTGTCGCAGATCGCCTGGTATTCGAGTTCCGACACCCGTGCGAGCGCGATGCGCACTTCGTCGTGCTCGCCGGTATCGTCGGCACGCTGCACGATGAACTGCTTCACGCGCGCACTCGACGGCCCGAGCGCCGCGTGCAGCGAATCGAACGTCAAGGCGCCGCTCACGACCGTCAGCGCGAGCTGGCGCCGCTGGCGCACCGTGAAGTAGCGCCGCTCCAGCGGCTTGATGCCGGCCAGGATGATCAGGATGATGATCGTCGCGGAAATCGACGCCACGTAGAGCCCGCCGCCCACCGCGAGGCCGATCGCGGCGACCGACCACAGGCTCGCGGCCGTCGTCAGCCCGCGCACGATCTCGCCGCGCAGCAGGATCGAGCCCGCGCCGAGGAAGCCGATGCCCGACACGACTTGCGCGGCGATCCGCGACGGGTCGAGCACGATGTGGTCGCTGCGGCCGAGCACGTCGGCGAAACCGAACGCCGACACGATCATGATCAGCGTCGAGCCGACGCACACCAGCATGTGCGTGCGCAGGCCGGCCGCCCACGACAGGCGCTCGCGCTCGAAGCCGATGACGCTGCCGAGCGCCGCCGCGAGAACGAGCCGCATCACGAGTTCCAGGTTGCTGAGCATCCGCTTTCTCTCCTTTTTCTGGTGCCGGCCGCGCGGAATGTTTTATCCTTGGCCCCGGCCGCGCCGATCCTCCGGGCCGCGCCGACACGTTTCGATCCAAGCGCTCAACCCCGTCATGCCCGTTTCCGACTCCGCTTCCGCCCAGGCCGCCCAGCTGCGCCACCATTTCGCGCACGTCGTCTTGCCGATCTGGCGGGGTTCAGGGTTCGACCAGACATTACAGTTGCCGTTCGAAGCCGTCGATCCGGCCACCCACGCGCCGCTGCCCGTGACCCGTTATCGCGCAATGGCCTGTGCACGGCAACTGTTCGTGTTCGCACAGGCCGGCGACACCGCGCACGCGGCCACGCTGTTCGACGCGCTGGGCCGCCACTTTCGCGACCCGCGCCACGGCGGCTGGCACTACAGCGTGGACGCGCAGGGCGCACCGCTCGACACGACCAAGGATCTCTACACGCACGCCTTCATCGTGTTCGCGTGCGCCGCGTGGTATGCGGCGTCGGGTGACGCCGCTGCGCGCGCGGTGGCCGAGGAAACCGCTGCGCTGATCCAGGACCGCTTCGCGCCGCACCCCGGCGACGCGCTGCTCGACGCGGCCCGCCATGCCGATTTTTCGCCCTCCGGCAGCGGTGCGCTGCAGAATCCGCTGATGCACCTGACCGAAGCGTGGCTCGCGGCCGCCGATGCTTTCGGCGACGCGGCGTTCGACGACGCGCTCGCGCGCACCGCGCACGCCGTCGAGCGCACGTTCGTCGATGCGACGACCGGCTGCGTCGCCGAGTTGCCGCTCGGGGCGACCGACAACCGTTTCGAGCCCGGCCATCAGTTCGAATGGTTCTACCTGGTCGATGCGGCCGGCGCGCGGCTCGCGCAGACGGGGCTCCCCGCCGCGCTGTCGCGTGCGTTCGCGTTCGCCGAGCAATACGGCGTCGATCCGCAGACGGGCGGCGTGTGCGCGGCGCTCGACGCGCAAGGCGCGTGCATCGACGGTACGCAGCGGATCTGGGCGCAGACCGAATACCTGCGTGCGCTCGCGACGCACGGCGGCACGCCGGCGTCCGCGCCGCTCGCGCGGCAGATCGAGCGGTTCGCCGCGCGCTTCCTGCATCCGCGCGGCTGGTTCGAGTGCAAGACGGCGGATGGGCAGGTCGCGCGCGCCGACATGCCGTCGACGACGCCCTACCACCTCGCGACCGCCTACGCGGCGCTGCCGGCCGGTTCGTAAGGCGTCCCGGCGAACGACGGCGCCGCGCGCTCGCCGTGCGCGGCGCGTCCGTCACCCAGCTCGAACACCGACACCGCCTGCATCAGGTGCGCGGTCTGGTCGTTCAGCGACGCGGCCGCCGCCGCGACTTCCTCGACCAGCGCCGCGTTCTGCTGCGTCAGCTGATCCATCTGCGTGACGGCCTGGTTTACCTGCTCGATCCCGACGGTCTGCTCGACCGACGCCGCGGTGATCTCCGACATCGTCTGCACGACGCGCGTGATCGACGCCGACACCGTCCGCATCGCATCGCCGGCGCGCTCCACGAGCTCCGCGCCGCCGTTGATCTGCGCGACCGAATCCTCGATCAGCGCCTTGATCTCCTTCGCCGACTGCGCGCTGCGCTGCGCGAGCGAGCGCACTTCGCCCGCGACCACCGCGAACCCGCGCCCCTGCTCGCCGGCCCGCGCGGCCTCGACCGCCGCGTTCAGCGCGAGGATGTTGGTCTGGAATGCAATGCCGTCGATCACCGAGATGATCTCCGCGATCCGCCCCGAACTCTGTGCGATGCCACGCATCCGGTCGATCACGCTGTCGACCACGCCGCCGCCGTGGCTCGTCGCTTCGAGCGCCGCATCGGCCAGCGCGCTGGCTGCGCGGGCGCTGTCGGTGTTCTGCCGGACCGTCGCGGTCAGTTCCTCCATGCTCGCGGCCGTTTCCTCCAGCGACGCGGCCTGCGTGCCCGTGCGCGCCGACAGGTCGGCGTTGCCGCCCGCGATCTCGCCCGCGCCGAGGTGAATCGCGTCGGACGCTTGGCGCACCGTGCGCACGGTGCCCGCGATACTCGTCTGCATCGTGGCGAGGCCGCGCAGCATCCGGTCGATCTCGAACACGCCGCCGGCCCGCACGGTTTCATCGAGCCGGCCCTGCGCGATCCGCTCGAAATGGCGGCCGGCTTCTTCCAGCGGCGCGACGACCGCGCGCCGTGCAGCCGCGTAGATCGCGGCGCTCGCCGCGAGCATCGCCACCAGCAGCACGATGCCGACCGACTTGAACCAGCGCATGCCGCCGTCGATCGTGTCGAGAGCCGCGCGGCTCGATGCGCCGCCATAGTCGGTGAAGCGGTGCAGTTCGGCGATATAGGCATCCTGGATGCTCTGCGTCGGCTGGTCGAGGAAGGCCTGGATGTTGTCGGCGTCGAGGAACTGCACGAGTTCGCCCAGCGCGCCGCGCAGCGCGCGATAGCGCTCGGTGAGCGCGGCGACGCGCGCGCGGTTCGTGTCGTCGACCGCCGGCGCGGCCGTCAGCATGGCGAACGCCTTGTCCGCTTCCGCGAGCGACGCGCCCGCATGGCGGATGATGTCTTCCGGCTTCGGGCCGCCGCGCACCATCCGCGTGCCCGCACGCGACAGGTTGATGCGCGCGTCGAGCAGCTGCTCGGTCGCCCGGCTGGCCGCATCGACCTGCGCGATCGCGACGTTCGACAGGTCGTCGACGCCGCTGCGCGTCGACGTGAGCGTCCAGAAGCCGAGCGCTTCGATCGCGAGCAGGAACAGGCAGAACACGGTCAACACGCCGAGCAGACCCGACGCGAGCTTGATTTTTCCGAACATGGGGAGATTCCTGGAGAGCGGACGATGAGGCAATGCCCCGGCATTAGCGGCATTTCTTCGTCGGACTTTAGGAATGGAAGGCGGCAAAGTTCGCGTTGCCCGCGCATCCCCGCGGAATCGCCCGCAAACCGCGAGATCTTCGGTATTTGACGCAATAATCGCGTCGCATCGCTTCTGAATTTGCAGGAAACGCGGACGAATTTCCTTGCTTATCCGGAGGCCCCTTCCTAGAGTTCAGCGCAAGCGGGCACTCATTTCGAGGAAAGTTCGATGACCGACATCACGGACCACGCGCGCGGCGCATTGCGCGCGCAACCGTTCAGCATGCTGCTGGGGACGGAGCTGATGCATATCGGCGACAACGAAGTGTCGCTGTGCCTGCCCGTGCGCGAGGAACTGCGGCAGCAGCACGGTTTCGTGCACGGCGGCGTCATCAGCTATCTCGCGGACAATGCGCTGACATTCGCCGGCGCGCTCGTGCTCGGCCCGCGCGTGATCACCGCCGAATACAAGATCAACTACCTGCGGCCGGCCGTGAACGGCACGCTCGTCGCGCGCGCGAAGCTCGTCTACGCGGGCCGGCATCAGGCGACGTGCCAGTGCCATGTGTTCGTCATCGACGGCGACCACGAGCGGCTCGTCGCGATCGCGCAAGGCACGATCAATCGCGTCGGCGACGGGAAGATGCCGGATGCGCCGGAGGAAACGGCGTGAAACCGGCCTGAACGGCCCGCACGCTATTTCCGGCCGCGACGCACCGGAGTCGCCTCCGCTAGCCCCCCTCATCACCCGCCAACGGCAAAAACCGCGGCGCCACCCTCGCCCGCACGGTCCCGTGTTCATCCGTCCGATAGATCCCGCGCGCCGCGTTATGCGGATGCACGGCCGCGTCAGCCACGCTCAGCACCGGCGCGAAACACGCGTCGGTGCCTTCGAGCAGCGCGCGCCAGTGTGCTGACGGCTGCTGCGCGAACACGTCGGCAAAACGCGCCTTCAACGCGGGCCAGTGCGCGCGGTCGTACTGCGACGCCGGATCGACGTCGGTCAGCCCGAGCCGTTCGACCAGCAGCGCATAGAACGGCGGCTCGAGCGCGCCGATCGTCACGCATTCGCCATCCGCGCAGCGATACACGTCGTAGAACGGCGCATCGTGAAAGAGGCTCGGCTGCGCGCCGTCGAGCTGCCCGTTCGCGCGCGCCCACAGCGCGAGCGAGCCGAGCATCGACACGATGTCGACGATCGCGCCGTCGACCACGCGCCCCGGCCCGCCGCCGCGCACGTCGAACAGCGCGCAGACGATTCCGAACGCGAGCCCGAGCGCGCCGCCCGCATCGCCGACGACGGTCGGCGGCACACCGGGCCGGCCGTCGCGCGGCGCGGACAGCGACAGCAGCCCCGTCAGCGCGACGTAGTTCAGGTCGTGCCCGGCCGCGGCCGCGAGCGGGCCGTGCTGGCCCCAGCCGGTCATCCGCCCGTACACGAGTTTCGGGTTGCGGCGTGCGCAATCGTCGGGCCCGAGGCCAAGCCGCTCCATTACGCCGGGCCGCAAGCCCTCGATCAACGCGTCGGCCTGCGCGATCAGGTCGAGCGCGGCGTCACGGCCGGCCGGCGCCTTCAGGTCGAGCTCGACGATCGTCTTGCCTTCGCGCAGCAGGTCGCCGTCGCGGGCCCGCAGCGCATCCGGCGCGCTCGTGCGGCCGGACGGGCGCGCGATCAGCGTGATCCGCGCGCCCATCCCGGCGAGCATCCAGCCCGCGAGCGGGCCGGGGCCGAGACCTTCGAATTCGACGATGTGGATGCCGGAAAGCGGCGCGTTCAATGACATGGCGACGACCTCGCTGAAATGCAGCCGGCACAAGAGCGGCGAAACCTCCCGATTCTATGCGAATGCCTGCGCGCGTCCGCATCGTCCGATCAGCCAGCCGCCGCATCCCGACGCTGCGCGTCCAGCGCCTCCAGCATCGCCGTCACGATCGCGTCGCGACGCGCGTCGATCCGCTCGACGGGCCCGGCCACCCCCATCGCCAGCGGCAGGCCGTTCCAGCCGTCCGCGATCACCATCGAGATCATCGCGGCGCCCTGCGTGACCGTATGTGCCGAATACGAGTAGCCGAGCCGGCGCGTCTGTTCGACCTTGTCGAGCACGACATCCTCGTCGATCGTCCTGCCCGACTTCCCGATCCGGCGGATGCTGCGTGACACGAGCCGGCGGATCGCGCTGTCCGGCTGAAGGCTCAGCAGCGCCCAGCCGAGCCCCGACATGCAGATCTCGCGACGCGTGCCGATCGGCGCGTAGAACTGGATCGGAATCGTATGAGAGCCCTCCACCGCATCGATGTACTGCACGTACAGATCGCTCTGCACCGCGATCACGACAGCCTCGTGCGTGCGGGCCGCCAGCCGCTTCGCGACGGCACGCCAGTGTCGCCGGCTGCCGGCCGCCGAGTCGACCAGCGCCTCGCCGAGATTGACGAGCCGTGCAGTAGGCGCATAAGCGTGAGTCGCGTCGTCGTACGCGAGATAGCCGAGTGTCTTCATGCTGGTCAGCAGCGCCGCCGCACTCGACCCCGGATACCCGCAGCGCGTGGCGATCTCGCGCACGCTCAGCGGCCGCTGCAATGTACTGAAGAGTTCCAGCACCTCGAACACGCGCGCCGCGCTCTTGACCACGTTTCCGCTCATCCCGCCCTCTCCGCAGCTACCGGGACGGGCCTTCCACATATGTGGAACGGAATTTCCCGCCGCCAACCGTCGTGACGATACTAGGCTTCGGCCCGCGGCGTGAAGTCCCGCGGCACGGAACACACGGAGACACCATGGCAGCCTTTCTGATCCGTGAACGGCAGGGCCCGATCCTGACCGTCACGATGAACCGTCCCGAAACCCGCAACGCCATTTCGGACACCGATGCGATTGACGCACTGACCGAATGCTGCGACGACGCGAACCGCGACGAATCGATCCGCGTGCTGGTCCTGACCGGCGCCGGCACGACGTTCTCGTCGGGCGGCAATGTGAAGGCCATGCGCGCGTTCATCGAATCGGACCCGCACGATCCCGCCGCGATCCGGACGAGCTATCGCCGCGGGATCCAGCGCCTTGCACAGGCGTTCCAGCACCTCGAAGTGCCTGCCATCGCGGCGATCAACGGCCCGGCGATCGGCGCCGGCACCGATCTCGCGTGCATGTGCGACATCCGCATCGCTGCCGATCGCGCGCGCTTCGCCGAGAGCTTCATCGCCCTCGGCCTCGTGCCCGGCGACGGCGGCGCATGGTTCCTGCCGCGGATCGTCGGCGCCGCCGTCGCCGCGGAAATGTCGTTCACGGGCGATGCGCTGGACGCGCAGGCTGCGTTGCGCTGCGGGCTCGTGTCGCGCGTCGTGCCCGACGGCGATCTCCTCGCGCACGCCCATGAGCTGGCCGGCCGCATCGCCCGTCATTCAGGCACCGCACTGCGCCTGACCAAGCGGCTGCTGCGCGAAGGCCGCCACGCGAGTCTCGATACGCTGCTCGACCTGTCCGCGTCGTACCAGGCGTTCGCGCACGCGACCCCTGAACATCGAGCGGCAGTCAACGCACTGTTCGCCGCACGCGGCTGAACCCGCGCCCGCGACGCATCACGGCCGCGCAGCCGGCGCATCGAATCCACATCGAAGGAGACATCGTCATGACCAGCAGTAACGAAGGCGCGCTCGCAGGCGTGCGTGTGGTGGACCTGAGCCGCGTCTATGCGGGGCCGTTCTGCGCGCAGACGCTCGCCGACCACGGCGCGGACGTCATCAAGATCGAACCGCCGCAGGGCGACGAAACGCGCGACTGGGGGCCCGCGATGCCGAACGGCCTGTCCAGCTACTACTGGGGACTCAACCGCAACAAGCGCAATCTCGCGCTCGACCTGTCGCATCCCGACGGACGCGACGTGCTGTTCCGTCTGCTCGAAACAGCCGACGTGCTGATCGACAACTTCAAGCAAGGCACACTCGAACGCTGGGGCATCGGCTACGAAGTCTGCCTGCGCGAACGCTTCCCGCGCCTCGTCCACTGCTCGATCTCCGGATACGGCACCGACGGCCCGCTCGCGCGGTTTCCGGGCTACGACGCCGTCGCGCAGGGCCTCGCCGGCTTCATGTCGATCAACGGCGAGCCGGGCGGCGTGCCGCTCAAGGTGCCGTTTCCGGTCGTCGATTTCGCGGCGGGCCTGAGTGCCGTGTCGAGCGTCCTGCTGGCGCTGGTCGAACGGACGCGCTCCGGCCTCGGGCAGCATGTCGACATCGACCTGTTCAGCACCGCGCTGTCGATGCTGCATCCGGTCAGCACGAGCTGGATGGCGACCGGCGAGGTGCCCGTCGCGACGGGCAACGTCTACGCCGCGATCGCACCGTACGGCGTCTATCCGTGCAAGGACAAGCCGGTCGCAACGGGCGCCGGCAACAACCGCACGTTCGCAAGGATGGTCGAAGCGCTCGGCGTGCCCGAGCTCGCCCGCGATCCGCGTTTCGCGACCAACGCGCAGCGCGTCGCGCACCGCGATGCGCTCGACGCGCTGATCGGGCAGTTGACCGGCGAGCTGCTCGCCGACGAGGTCGTCGATCGACTGATGCGCGCCGGCGTCGCGACGGGGCCGGTCAACACCATCGCCGATGGTTTCAACCATCCGCAGGCGGCCCGCAATGCGATGTTCATCAAGAGCGACACGTATATCGGCGCGGGCGTTCCGGCCAAACTGTCGCGCACGCCCGGCTCGATACGCCGGCCGCCCCAGCCGTTCGCCGCCGATACGGACACCGTGCTCGACGCGCTCGGCATCGACGCGGCGCGCCGGGATGCGCTGCGGCAGGCAGGCGTGCTCCACGACACGCGCGCCGACGCCACCGGGAGCACGTCATGAGCGCATCCGGCTCGTTCTCCTCGCTGACGGGCGACGACGCGCCGTCGATCCTGCGCAACGACGACGACGGCATCGCATGGCTGACGATCCATCGTCCAGATGTCGCCAATGCGCTGTCCGCCGAAGCGATCCGGCGCCTGTGCGACGAACTCGTCACGCTCGACGACAACCCGACGATCCGCGTCATCGTGATCCGCGGCGCGGGCGAACGCGCGTTCAGCGCGGGCGTCGATCTCGGCGATCCCGAGATACGCGGGATGCAGCCGATGCGCGGGCTCGCCCGCAACGTGCACGAGCTGATCCTCGAACTGCGCAAGCCGACGATCGCGGCAATCAACGGCCACGCCATCGGCGGCGGCTGCGAAATCGCGCTCGCGTGCGACCTGCGGATCGCCGCCGATCACGCGACCTTCGCGCTGCCCGAAGCGCGGGTCGGGATGGGCGCGAACTTCGCGAGCGTACTGCTGCCGCGCATGCTGCCGCGCGCGATCGCGATGGAGCTGCTGTTCACGGGCCGCCGCTTCGATGCCGAAGAAGCGCAGCGGGTCGGCTTGCTGAACCGCGTCGTCCCCGGCGCCGCACTCGACGACACCGTGCGCGAACTGGCGCAGACGATCGCCGCGAACGCGCCGCTCACGATCCGCCGCATCAAGGAAACCGCGACGCGCAGCCAGGGGCTTCCGGTGGCCGCTGCGCTGCGGCTGGACGTCGGCCCGGACGTCTACGCGAGCGAGGACCGGATCGAAGGTGCCCGCGCGTTTCTCGAGAAGCGCAAACCGGTATTCAAGGGGCGCTGAACCCGACACGACACGGCGGCACCACGCGCGCAACCGCTCCCAGAACGCGGGCGCGCCACAAAAAAGACATGGAAAGGAGACGCCTTCATGCAACGCAAAGCACTCCTGATCGGCGCGTGCGCGCTGTGCGCCACGTCGGCGCACGCGTCGTCGGTCACGCTGTACGGGATCGTCGACAGCTACGTCGAATTCGATCGCATCGGCAGCCTGTCGAGCATGCGGCAAAGCGGCGGCGGCTCGTCGACGAGCCGCTTCGGACTGACGGGCGTCGAGGATCTCGGCGGCGGCACCTCGACGAAGTTCGTGCTGGAAAGCGGCTTCTCGCCGGCCGACGGATCGTTCCAGGGCGGCACGCTGTTCTACCGGCAGGCTTACGTGTCGCTGCAGAACACACGCTACGGCGACCTCCGGCTCGGCCGGCAATACACACCCGCGTTCTACGTCGTGTACGACGGCGATCCGTTCGGACTCAACGAACGGCTGTCGCCGCTCGCGCTGCTCGCGACGTCGACGGACACGATCACGAGCAACACGACGCCGCCGATTCCGCGCTTCAACCAGGCGGCGTCGTACCTGAGCCCCGACTGGAACGGCCTGCGCGTGATGGCCACGTACGGCTTCCCGACGCCGAACGCGCTGTCGACACAAGCCGGACGCAACTACGGCGCCGGGCTGCAGTACCGGATCGGCGGGCTCTACGTCGGCGCCGGCTTCCAGGGCGATACGTCGGCCGGCAACCTCGCACCCGTCGTCGCGCCGTCGACGACCCGCCACTACGTGTTCGCGGCCAACTACGCGTTCGCACGGGTCAAGCTGTACGCCGCGTTCCTGTACGGCGTCGGCACGGCGGCGCGTCTGCCCGCGTTCTCGACCGCGAGCGTCGGTGCGTCGATCAACGTCGGTGCGCTCGATCGCCTGCTCGTCTCGATCGTGCGCCGCGACGTGAAAGGCTCGGCGAACGACGCGACCGCGCTCGGCGCCGGCTACGACCATCCGCTGTCGAAGCGCACGTCGCTCTACGCGCGCTATCTGTACATGAAGAACGGCGGCGTCGCCCGCAACACGGTCGTCGCCGGACTGCAGCCGCAACCGGGCGGCACCGAGCAGGTGTTCGCGCTCGGCATCGTCCACCGCTTCTGACGGAGTGTCCATGACCCCGACCCTTTCCACTCACGTGGCCACCATCGACGAGCGCGCGACGCAGGCGCTCTACCGGCGGATCTCTCGCCGGCTGCTGCCGTTCCTGATCCTCTGCTACACGCTGTCGTTCATCGACCGGATCAACATCGGATTCGCGCACGCGCAGATGGCGGCCGAACTGCACTTCTCCGACGCCGTCTACGGGCTCGGCGCGGGCATCTTCTTCATCGGCTACATGGCGTTCGAGATTCCGAGCAACGCGCTGCTTGCGCGGATCGGCGCACGCAGGACGATCGCCCGGATCATGGTGCTATGGGGGCTCGGCTCGGCCGCGACGATGTTCGTCACGACGCCCGTGCAGTTCTATGCGTGCCGCTTCCTGCTCGGCGTGTTCGAGGCCGGCTTCTTCCCCGGCATCCTGTTCTATCTCGGCGCGTGGTATCCGCCGCGACAACGCGCGAAGGCGTTCGCGCTGTTCATGACCGCGCTGTACCTCGCGGGGCTGATCGCCGGCCCCGTGTCGGGCGCCATCCTCTCCTACTTCGACGGTGCCGCCGGCCTGAGCGGCTGGAAATGGCTGTTCGTCGTCGAAGGGCTGCCGAGCAGCGTACTCGGTCTCGTCGCGCTGCGCTTTCTCGACGACCGGCCGGACGACGCACGCTGGCTGTCGGATGCCGACAAGGCCGCGCTGCGCGCCGCGCACGCGCAGGCCGAAGCCGGCACGCCGAACGCAAACGCGGCGCGGCCGCTGCTCGCGCACCGCGACTTCTGGCTGCTGTGCGCGGCCAATTTCGCGATCGCGGCCGCCGGCTACGCGCTCGTGTTCTGGATGCCCGTGATCCTGCATCGCGGCGGACTGCATGGGGCGATGCAGATCGGACTGCTGTCCGCGCTGCCGTACCTGTGCGGCATCGTCGGCATGCTCGCGATGGGCTGGCGCACCGAGCGCCGGCGCGAATGGCGCGGGCACGGTGCAGTCGCGATGTTCGCGTGCGCGGTGGCGCTTACCGGGCTGGCGAGGGTCGGCGGCACATCGCACCTGATGATCGCGCTCTGCATCGCGGTCGCCACGCACGCCGCGTCGTTGCCCGCTTTCTGGGTGCTGCCGGGGCTCGCGCTGCCGAAGCGTTCGATGGCGGTCGCGATCGCGGCGATCACGATGTCCGGCGCGATCGGCGGGTTCGCGAGCCCGTTCCTGATGGGCGTGCTCAACACGGCCACCGGGTCGATGCGCGGCGGGCTCTATTTCAACGCCGCGCTGCTCGCGGCCGGCGCCGTCGCGCTGCTCGGCACGCTACGGGCCAGGGCATCGGCTCCTGTGAATGCCCACTGATGGCATCCGCCTCTCCTTCCTCACACTCATCGACTCCCATGAATTTCGACCTTGAACTCGAACACCGGATGATCCGCGATCTCGTCGCACGTTTCGTGAAGGACGAGCTGATTCCGCTCGAAGCAGCGGTGATGGCGCGCGAGGCCGACGGCCAGCGCTTCGGGCTGCTCGACGATGAACGCGCGCATCTCGACGAGCGGTCCCGGCAACTCGGCCTGTGGGGCCTCGACGCACCGCTCGACGCCGGCGGCTCGGACCTGCCGGCCGTCGCGATGGTCGGCGTGAACGAAGCGATCGGCACGACCGTGACGCCGTACATCCTGCCGCCCGATTCACCAAACCTGCGGATGCTGTGCGAAGTGGCCGACGACGCGCAACGCGCGCGCTATCTCGAACCGTACGCACGCGGCGTCACGCGCGCCGCGATGGCGATCTCCGAGCCGGGCGCCGGCTCGGATCCGGGTGCGCTGTCGACGACGGCCGTGCGCGACGGCGACAGCTGGGTGCTGAACGGACGGAAGATCTGGATCAGCCACGCGCCCGAGGCCGACTGGACGATCGTGATGGCGCTCACCGATCGAAGCAAGGGCAAGCGCGGCGGCATGACGGCGTTCATCGTCGATCGCAACACACCGGGCTTCGTCATCGAACGGCGGATCCCGATGATCGGCGGGCTGTCGACCTACGAAATCGTGCTGGAGGACTGTCGCATCCCCGCCGCGCAGTTGCTGGGCCCGGAAGGCGCCGGCTTCGCGCCGATGCAGGCGCGGCTTGCGAACCGGCGGCTAGAGATGGCCGCATGGTGCATCGGCCGCGCCGAGCGCGCGGTCGCGATGCTGTGCGACCATGCGAAACAGCGCAAGACTTTCGGCGTGCCGCTCGCGGAGCGCCAGGCGGTCCAGTGGTGGGTCGCCGACGCGCTCACGCAGATCCACGCGTGCCGCCTCATGACCTACGAAGCGGCTGCGCGCGTGGATGCCGGACAGGATGCGCGCACGCAGATCTCGATGGTCAAGGTGTTCGCCACCGAAATGGCATCGAGCGTCATCGATCATGCGATGCAGACGCTCGGCGCGATGGGCATGACGAAGGAAATGCCATTGCAGCAGATGGCCAGCGAGGCGCGGTTGATGCGCATCTTCGAAGGCCCGACCGAGGTGCACCGTTGGGTCATCGCGCGCAGCGCACTCTGACCACGGCGCGCCCCCACCTTCACGATGGAGCTACGCGTTGGACACCCTGCATCTCGTCGATCCCGAAATCCGCCCGCTGCTCGAGACCTGGCCGACCGTCACGCTCGGCATCGACAACCTTGCGCAGTCGCGCGAACGCGTGCTGCCGCTGCCGCCTCCCGACCTTGCCGGCAGCACGCTCGAACGCCGCACGGTGCCCGGTCCGGCCGGCGCGCCGGACGTCCCGGTGCTCGTCTACCTGCCCGACGATCACGCGCGCCCGCTCCCGGCAATCGTCCACATGCACGGCGGCGGCTTCGTGCGCGGCAAGGCGAAGGATCTCGAAGCGGTTCATCGGTCACTCGTGACGCAGCTCGGCTGCGCGCTGATCTCGATCGACTACCGGCTCGCGCCGGAAACCGTGTTTCCCGGCGCGATCGAGGATTGCTACGCGGCGCTCGCATGGGTCTTCCGCGATGCCGATGCGCTCGGCATCGACGCATCGCGCATCGGCGTGGCAGGCGAAAGCGCGGGCGGCGGGCTCGCCGCCGCACTGGCGCTGCTGGCCCGCGACCGCGGCGAGTACCGGCTCGCGTTCCAGCATCTGGTCTATCCGATGCTCGACGATCGCACCTGCACGCGCCCGCCGCATCCGCATGCCGGCGAATTCGTCTGGCATGCAGCCAACAACCGGTTCGGCTGGACCTCGTTGCTCGGTCACGCGCCGGGCATCGACGGCGTGTCGCCGTACGCGGCCGCTGCACGCGCCACGCGGCTTGACGGCCTGCCGCCCACGTTCCTGTCGGTCGGCTCGCTCGACCTGTTCGTCGACGAAAATCTCGACTACGCGCAGCGCCTGCTCCGCGCGGGCGTACCGACCGAGCTGCACGTGCTGCCCGGCGGCGTACACGGCTTCGACATCGTGCCCGGTGCGCGCGTATCCGAAACGGCACGCCGCCTGAGCCACGACGCACTGCGCCGCTTGCTGCACGGCTGACGAAAACGACGCGGGCGGCCGAAGCCGCCCGCATCGCCATCGCCGTAACCGGCAACGATCAGAACGCATCCCCCGGCACCCGCACCCAGCCTTCCATCAGCACACGTGCGCTGCGGCTCATGATCGCCTTCGTGACGGTCCACTCGCCGTTCTCGCGTTGCGCTTCCGCACCGACGCGCAGCGTGCCCGACGGATGGCCGAACCGCACCGCATTGCGCTCACCGCCACCTGCCGCGAGATTGACGAGCGTGCCGGGGATCGCCGCGGCCGTGCCGATCGCCACCGCCGCCGTGCCCATCATCGCGTGATGCAGCTTGCCCATCGACATCGCGCGCACCAGCAGGTCGACGTCGGCCGCGTTCACGCGCTTGCCGCTCGACGCGACATAATCGGCCGGCTTCGCGACGAACGCGATCTTCGGCGTGTGCTGCCGCGTCGCGATTTCGTCGAGCGTATCGATCAGGCCCATGCGCAGCGCGCCGTGCGCGCGGATCGTCTCGAACTTCTCGAGCGCCTTCGCATCGCCGTTGATCGCGTCCTGCAGCTCCGTGCCCGTATAGCCGATCGCTTCCGCCTCGACGAAGATCGTCGGGATGCCCGCGTTGATCATCGTCGCCTTCAGCGTGCCGACGCCCGGCACCGCGAGATCGTCGACGAGGTTGCCGGTCGGGAACATCGAGCCGCCCGCGCCTTCTTCCTCGGCGGCAGGGTCCATGAACTCGAGCTGCACCTCGGCGGCCGGGAACGTGACGCCGTCCAGCTCGAAGTCGCCCGTCTCCTGCACCGCGCCGTTCACGATCGGCACGTGGGCAACGATCGTCTTGCCGATGTTCGCCTGCCAGATCCGCACGGTCGCGATGCCGTCACGCGGCACACGCGCCGGATCGACGAGCCCGCCGCTGATCGCGAACGGGCCGACGGCCGCCGACAAGTTGCCGCAGTTGCCGGTCCAGTCGACGAACGCACGGTCGATCGCGACCTGGCCGAACAGGTAGTCGACGTCGTGGCCGGGCCGCGTGCTCTTCGACACGATCACCGTCTTGCTGGTGGACGACGTCGCGCCGCCCATCCCGTCGATCTGCTTGCCGTACGGATCGGGGCTGCCGATCACGCGCAGCAGCAGCGCGTCGCGCGCGGCGCCCGGCGCCTGCGCGGCGTCCGGCAGGTCCTGCAGCCGGAAGAACACGCCCTTGCTGGTGCCGCCGCGCAGGTAGGTCGCGGGAATCCTGATTTGAGGAATGTGAGCCATGTCTGTGTTCCCAATGTGCGCCCGTCAGGCCGCCTGCGACGATTCGAGGAAGTCCTGCGCGAAACGCTGCAGCACGCCGCCCGCTTCGTAGATCGACACTTCCTCGGCCGTATCGAGCCGGCACGTCATCGGCACCTCGACGCGCTCGCCGTTCTTGCGGTGAATCACGAGCGTCAGGTCGGCGCGCGGCGTGCGCTCGCCGATCACGTCGAAGGTCTCGGTGCCGTCGATGCCGAGCGTCGTCCGGTTCGTGCCGGGCTTGAACTCGAGCGGCAGCACGCCCATCCCGATCAGGTTCGTGCGGTGGATCCGCTCGAAGCCTTCGGCGGCGATCGCCTCGACGCCCGCGAGCCGCACGCCCTTCGCGGCCCAGTCGCGCGACGAGCCCTGGCCGTAGTCGGCGCCGGCCACGACGATCAGCGGCTGCTTGCGATTCATGTACGTCTCGATCGCCTCCCACATCCGCATGACCTTGCCTTCCGGCTCGACCCGCGCGAGCGAGCCCTTCTTCACCGCGCCGTCGACGACCGCCATCTCGTTGACGAGCGTCGGGTTCGCGAAGGTCGCGCGCTGCGCGGTCAGGTGGTCTCCCCGGTGCGTCGCGTACGAGTTGAAGTCTTCTTCCGGCAGGCCCATCTTCGCGAGGTATTCGCCGGCCGCGCTATCCAGCAGGATCGCGTTCGACGGCGACAGGTGGTCGGTCGTGATGTTGTCGCCGAGCACCGCGAGCGGGCGCATGCCTTGCAGCGTGCGCTCGCCGGCCAGCGCGCCTTCCCAGTACGGCGGACGGCGGATGTACGTGCTCTGCGCGCGCCAGTCGTACAGCGGCGCCGCACGCTCGCCCGCATCGGCGCTGCGCGCGAACATCGGTTCGTAGACCTTGCGGAACTGCTCGGGCTTCACGCTCGACGCGACGATCGCATCGATCTCCTCGTCGGTCGGCCAGATGTCCTTCAGCGTGACGGGCTTGCCGTCCTGGTCATGGCCCAGTACATCCTTCTCGATGTCGAAGCGGATCGTGCCGGCGATCGCATACGCGACGACGAGCGGCGGCGACGCGAGGAACGCCTGCTTCGCATACGGGTGGATGCGGCCGTCGAAGTTGCGGTTGCCGGACAGCACGGCCGTCGCGTACAGGTCGCGATCGACGATCTCCTGCTGGATCTTCGGGTCGAGCGCGCCCGACATCCCGTTGCAGGTCGTGCACGCGAACGCGACGATGCCGAAGCCGAGCTTCTCGAGTTCCGGCAGCAGGTTCGCTTCTTCGAGATACAGCTCGACCGCCTTCGAGCCGGGCGCGAGCGAACTCTTGACCCACGGCTTGCGCGTCAGGCCCTTCGCGTTCGCGTTGCGCGCGAGCAAGGCCGCGGCGATCACGTTGCGCGGATTGCTGGTGTTCGTGCAGCTCGTGATCGCGGCGATGATCACCGCGCCGTCGGGCATCTCGCCTGCCTTTTCTTCCCACTGGCCGGCGATCCCGCGTGCAGCGAGATCGGACGTCGGCAGCCGCTTGTGCGGGTTCGACGGGCCGGCCATGTTGCGCACGACGCTCGACAGGTCGAACGTCAGCGTACGCTCGTACTGCGCGTTGGCGAGCGTATCGGCCCACAGGCCGGCTGCCTTCGCATAGGTCTCGACGAGCTTCACCTGCTCGTCGCTGCGGCCGGTGAGGCGCAGGTAGTCGGTCGTCTGGCCGTCGATGAAGAACATCGCGGCCGTCGCGCCGTATTCGGGCGCCATGTTCGAGATCGTCGCGCGGTCGCCGAGCGTGAGGCTCGCCGCCCCTTCGCCGCGGAATTCCAGATACGCACCGACCACCTTTTCCTTGCGCAGGAACTCGGTCAGCGCGAGCACGACGTCGGTCGCGGTGATGCCGGGCTGGCGCTTGCCGGTCAGCTCGACGCCGACGATGTCGGGCAGGCGCATCCACGACGCGCGGCCGAGCATTACGTTCTCGGCTTCGAGCCCGCCGACGCCGATCGCGATCACGCCAAGCGCGTCGACGTGCGGCGTGTGGCTGTCGGTGCCGACGCAGGTGTCCGGGTACGCGACGCCGTCCTGCGCCTGGATCACCGGCGACATCTTCTCGAGGTTGATCTGGTGCATGATGCCGTTGCCCGGCGGGATCACGTCGACGTTCTCGAACGCCTTCTTCGTCCACTCGATGAAGTGGAAGCGATCCTCGTTGCGGCGATCCTCGATCGCGCGGTTCTTCGCGAACGCGTCCGGATCGAAGCCGCCGCATTCGACGGCGAGCGAGTGATCGACGATCAACTGCACGGGCACGACCGGGTTCACCTTCGCCGGGTCGCCGCCGCCGTCGGCGATCGCGTCGCGCAGGCCGGCGAGATCGACGAGCGCCGTCTGCCCGAGGATGTCGTGGCATACCACGCGCGCCGGGAACCACGGGAAGTCGCGTTCGCGCTTGCGCTCGATGATCTGCTTCAGCGAATCGGCAAGGATCGCCGGGTCGCAGCGGCGCACGAGGTTTTCGGCGAGCACGCGCGACGTGTACGGCAGCGTGTCGTAGGCGCCGGGTGCGATCGCGTCGACCGCGGCACGCGCGTCGAAATAGTCCAGCGACGTGCCGGGCAGGGGTTTGCGGTTGGCGGTATTCATGATGTGGGGCGGAATTCGGGGTATGACGTTCCGCGCGCGCCGGCGGCCCGCATCACGGGCGCCGGCGCGTGCGGCGGGCGTTTCAGCGCTTCTCGATCGGCACGAACTGCAGGTCTTCCGGGCCCGTGTAGTTCGCGCTCGGGCGGATGATCTTGTTGTCGACGCGTTGCTCGATGATGTGCGCGCTCCAGCCCGACGTGCGCGAGATCACGAACAGCGGCGTGAACATCGCGGTCGGCACGCCCATCATGTGATACGACACCGCGCTGAACCAGTCGAGGTTCGGGAACATCTTCTTCGCGTCCCACATCACCGATTCGAGGCGCTCGGCGATGTTGTACAGCTTCACGTCGCCCGCTTCCTTCGACAGCTTGTGCGCGACGCCCTTGATCACCTTGTTGCGCGGATCGGAGATCGTGTAGACCGGGTGGCCGAAGCCGATCACGACTTCCTTGTTCTCGACGCGGCGGCGGATGTCGGCTTCGGCGTCGTCCGGCGAGCTGTAGCGGCTCTGGATTTCATAGGCGACTTCGTTCGCGCCGCCGTGCTTCGGGCCGCGCAGTGCGCCGATCGCGCCGGTGATCGCCGAGTAGATGTCCGAGCCCGTGCCCGCGATCACGCGGCCCGTGAACGTCGATGCGTTGAATTCGTGCTCCGCGTACAGGATCAGCGACGTGTGCATCGCCTCGACCCACGACTTCGACGGCGTCTTGCCGTGCAGCAGGTGCAGGAAGTGGCCGCCGATCGAGTCGTCGTCGGTTTCCGTCTCGATACGCTTGCCGTTGTGCGAGAAGTGATACCAGTACAGCAGCATCGAGCCGAGCGACGCCATCAGGCGGTCGGCGATGTCGCGCGCGCCCGGCAGGTTGTGGTCGTCCTTCTCCGGCAGCACGGTGCCGAGCACCGACACGCCCGTGCGCATCACGTCCATCGGGTGCGCGGACGCCGGGATCTGCTCGAGCGCGACCTTCAGCGCGCTCGGCAGGCCGCGCAGCGCGCGCAGCTTGGTCTTGTACGCGGCCAGTTCGGTCAGGTTCGGCAGCGTGCCGTGCACGAGCAGGTGCGCGATTTCCTCGAATTCGCACGATTCGGCGACGTCGAGAATGTCGTAGCCACGGTAGTGCAGGTCGTTGCCGGTCTTGCCGACCGTGCACAGCGCCGTGTTGCCGGCCGTCACGCCCGACAGCGCCACCGACTTCTTCGGCTTGAATGCGCCTGCGGCGGCCGGTGCTGCTGCGTCTTTCGTCTCGCTCATGTTTCCTTTCTCCAATGTGTATCGGGGGTGCGGGCCGCGTTACTTCTTGCCCTGCGCGAACAGCTCGTCGAGCTTGCGCTCGTATTCGTGATAGCCGAGGAAGTCGTACAGCTCGGCGCGCGTCTGCATCGTCGGCACGGCCGCCTTCTGCGTGCCGTCGCGGCGCAGCGTTTCGTAGAAGTTCAGCGCAGCCTTGTTCATCGCGCGATACGCGCCGCAGCAGTACAGCGCGATGTCGACGTTCGCCTCGCGCAGTTCGTCGATCGTGAACAGCGGCGTCGAGCCGAACTCGGTCAGGTTCGCGAGGATCGGCACCTTCACGGCTGCCTTGAAGCGGCGGTAGTCGTCGAGCGACTTCATCGCTTCCGGGAAGATCATGTCGGCGCCGGCTTCGACGTAGGCCACCGCGCGTTCGATCGCCGCGTCGATCCCTTCGGCGGCGGCGGCGTCGGTGCGCGCCATGATCACGAACTGGTCGTCGGTACGCGCATCGACCGCGGCCTTCACGCGATCGACCATTTCCTCGATCGGCACGACTTCCTTGCCCGGACGGTGGCCGCAGCGCTTCTGGCCGACCTGGTCTTCGAGGTGCACGGCCGCGACGCCGGCCTTGATGAACGAGCGGACCGTGCGTGCGATGTTGAACGCGCCGCCCCAGCCCGTATCGATGTCGACCAGCAGCGGCAGGTCGGTCGCGTTGGTGATCCGGTTCGCGTCGATCAGCACGTCTTCCATCGTGCTGATGCCGAGGTCGGGGATCCCGAGCGAGTTCGCGGCGACGCCGCCGCCCGACAGGTACACGGCCTTGAAGCCGACGGCCTGGGCCATCTTGGCCGCGTACGCGGTGATCGCGCCGACCACCTGCAGCGGCTGCTCGGCCGCGACTGCCGCGCGGAACTTCGCGCCGGCGCTCTGAAGATGCGTATTGCTCATGAACGGCCTCCTGATGGAATGCCCGATAACAGCAAGGTCCGGGCCAGCTCGCGAAACGTCGCTAACCCACTGATTCTTAAGCAACCGGCCCGCGCGACGCCGCGCCCCGCCATTTCAATTCAGCAATTTCGTGTTTCAAAAATGAAATCGCGCGCGCATAATCGACCGTCATGGACCTCTCCTCGACCAAGCCCGTCGGCCCGGCCGATCGCACGGTGCGCCCGCGCATCTGGGCGATGGGTATCAGCCGCCTGCGCGACCTGTTTCGCGAGATCGCCGGCGAATTCGACGAACGCGCGGACGTGCGCATCGTCACGCGCGCCTATGAAGATGCGCTGAGCGCGATCGCGGAGGCCGGCACCGCGCGGCCCGACGTGATCGTGGCGGCCGGCTCGAACGGCGGCTTCCTGAAAACGCGTGCGCAGGTGCCGGTGGTGGTGGTATCGCCGACCGGCTTCGACGTGATGCAGGCGCTTGCGCGCGCCCGGCGCGATGCGTCGCGGATCGCGCTCGTCAGCGCCGGCGAAACGCCGCCCGAAGTGCGCCGCTTCGTCGCCGCGTACGGCCTCGACGTGCAGTTTGCGTCATATCAGTCGGCACAGGAAGCGGAAGCCTGCGTGCACGACCTGCACGATCGCGGCATCGAAACGATCGTCGGCCCGGGCCTCGTCACCGATCTCGCGGCGAGTGCCGGCATGGGCGCGGTATTCCTGTATTCGCACGCCTCGGTGCGCAAGGCCGTCGAGACGGCGCTCGAAGTCGCGTATGCGACGCATGCCGAGGCGTTCCGCCGCCAGCGGCTCGACACGCTGTTGCAGCATCTGCGCGACGGCGTCGTCGCGCTCGATGCGCACGGCCGCGTCGAGGCGATCAACGAACGGCTCGCGTCGGCGCTCGGGGTCGAACCCGCGGCGGCCGTAGGCCGCGCGCTCGTCGACTTGCGCCCCGAGTTGCGTACGCTGCGCGGTGAAGACGGCGACGCGCTCGCGACCGTACGCGGCGTGCGTTACGTCGTGCATCGCGGGCCGCTCGTCGATCGCGGCGTGACGTCGGGCAGCGTGCTGACGTTCCAGGAATCGCGCGCGGTCGAGCGGCTCGATCGCGCGTTGCGGTCGCAGCCGACCACGCAGCAGTTCGCCGCGCGCTATGCGCTCGACGACGTGGTCGGCGCGTCGGCGCCGATGGCGCGCGTGCGCGACCTCGTGCGCCGCTACGCGAAATCCGATGCGACCGTGCTCGTGCTCGGCGAAAGCGGCACCGGCAAGGAAATGATCGCGCAGAGCCTGCATGCGCTGTCCGCGCGGCGCAGCTACCCGTTCGTCGCGGTCAACTGCGGCGCGTTTCCGGAGGCGCTGCTCGAGAGCGAGCTGTTCGGCTACGAGGAAGGCGCGTTCACCGGCGCGCGGCGCGGCGGCAAGACCGGGCTGTTCGAGGCCGCGCACCGCGGCACGCTGTTCCTCGACGAAATCGGCGAGATGCCGCCGTCACTGCAGAGCCGGCTGCTGCGCGTGCTGCAGGAGCGCGAGGTGATCCGCCTCGGCTCGACCGAGCCGATCCGCATCGACGTGCGCGTGATCGCCGCGACACACCGGCCGCTGCTCGCGGCCGTCGAGGCCGGCACGTTCCGCGCGGATCTCTATTACCGGCTCAACATCCTGAACGTCGGCCTGCCGCCGCTGCGCGAGCGCGCGGCCGACATTCCCGCGCTCGCGGCGACACTGCTCGTGCAGGCTGCGCGGCGCGAGCCGCGGCTCGCCGAACGCCTGCGCGATGCCGGCGATGCCGCGCGTGTGCTCGGCACGACGCAGGCCACGCTCGCGCGCTACCGGTGGCCCGGCAACGTGCGCGAGCTGCAGAACGTGATCGAGCGGATCGCGGTGGAACTCGCCGAGGCAGTCGACGAAAGCGATCCTGCCGCCGCGTGCGCCGCGCTCGATCCCGACGCGCTGCAGGCGATCGCGCCCGAGCTGTTCGCCGCGCCGCCCGACGCGGCCGACACCGACGCCAGCGATGCGCAGACGCTGCACGCGCGCCGCCGCCGCGCGGAAGCCGACGAGATCCGCGCGGTGCTCGACGCATGCGGCGGCGACCGCGACCGTGCGTGCGCGATGCTCGGCATCAGCAAGACGACGCTGTGGCGGAAGCTGTCGGCGAAATAGGCCCGGCGCGCGGCCGGCCCGTCAGTCGGCCTTGTGATAGTGGCGGTACGCCTTCGCGCGATTGCCGCACGACGACATCGAGCACCAGCGGCGGCTGCCGTTCTTGCTGTCGTCGACGAACAGCCACTGGCATGCATCGTTCGCGCAGCGCTTGACCTTCCCGAGCCGCGCGCCGCCGAGCAGGTCGATCGCCGACCACAGCACCGGGCTCAGCAGCCCCGCGAGCGTGGCGCGTGACGCGTCGATCCGCCACGCATAGCGGCCGTCGATGCGCGCCAGCGCGACGCGCGGCGACGCTTCCGCCAGGAAACCGCCGAGCAGCGCGAGATCGTCGGCCTGCGGCTCGCGTTGCTCGGCCTGCGCATGAAAGAGCCGGTATAGCGCCTCGCGCAACGCGAGTGCGCGCGCCAGCATCGCCGGCTCGTCGCCCTTTTCTTTCCATTTCTCCTTGTCGGGCACGCGACATGCGTCGGCCAGTGCGGCCGGTACGCCCGCCTGATCGCGGCACCACGCCAGCAGGTCGTCCATCGTGCCGAAGGTTTCCGTTGGCGGGTCGCTGCCGCGCCAGTACAGCGTGTTCGCGAAATCGAGGCTCAACGTTTCGGACGGCGCGGGAATCAGATAGTCCGTCGTGACGGAAGGTTGCGTTTTGCTCATGACGCGATCGTATCTAACCATCATGCCGGTTGACAAGCGCCCAAGCGATTTCTAACATAACCTGCATGGTGGTTAATAACAGGTTTGCCGCACTGACGCCCCTTTCAATCCAAGGAGACACAGATGAGCGATCGCATTTCGTTCAGGGTTATCCACACCGCCGCCGGCCGCACGTACGACGACAGCACGCTCGGCGCGCTTCGCTACAAGCGGCTGGCATGGTGCCTGTAAGCAGGCTTGTCGTACTGACGTCCCCCTCTCGGTTCAAGGAGCCACAGATGATCGACCATCTTTCGTTCGGCGTTGCCCACATCGACCGCAGCCGCACCTTCTACGACAGCGCGCTCGGCGCACTCGGCTACAAGCGTCTATATAGCGACGACGGCGCCGTCGGGTACGGCACGACCGAGCCCCAGCTGTGGTTGGAGCACGCGGCTCGGCCCGTCGTCGCCGATCCCGATTCCGGATTGCATCTGTCGTTCAAGGCTGCTTCGCCGGTCGAGGTCGACGCGTTCTACCGTGCGGCGCTCGCGCACGGCGGCAAGGACAACGGCGGGCCCGGCAAGCGCGAACACTACGGCCCCGGCTATTACGCGGCGTTCGTCGTCGATCCCGACGGGTATCGGCTGGAAGCGCATTGCGAGCTCGACAACGTCGTGTGACGCCGCTGCATATATCGCGTACCAATGCCGAGGGCCCGATTCCGTGCAATGCGGAATCGGGCCCTCGGTTCTAGCGCGCAAGCGACCGGTTATTGCGCGCCGCGCGTGTGCTGCAGTTGCTCGCCGAGCCCTTCGATCCCGAGGCGCACCGTCTGGCCGGCTGTCAGGAACACCGGCGACGGCTTGATGCCCATGCCGACGCCCGGCGGCGTGCCGGTCGTGATCACGTCGCCCGGCTGCAGCGTCATGCAGGTCGACAGATACGCGATCAGCTGCGCGACGGTGAACACCATCGTGCGCGTGTTGCCGTTCTGATAACGGTGGCCGTCTATTTCGAGCCACAGGTCGAGACGCTGCGGATCGGGCACTTCGTCGCGCGTGACGAGCCACGGACCGATCGGGCCGAACGTGTCGAAACCCTTGCCCTTGTCCCACTGGCCGCCGCGCTCGATCTGCCATTCGCGCTCGGACACGTCGTTGACGACGCAATAGCCCGCAATGTAATCGAGCGCGCTCGCTTCGGCGACGTCTTTGCACGTCGCGCCGATCACGACGCCCAACTCGACTTCCCAGTCGGTCTTGACCGAACCCTTCGGGATGTCGATGCCGTCGTTCGGGCCACAGATCGAGCTCGTCCACTTGCCGAACACGACCGGCTCCTTCGGGACCGGCATGCCGGCTTCGGCCGCGTGATCGGCATAGTTCAGGCCAATGCCGATGAACTTGCCGACGTGCCCGACGCACGCGCCGATGCGCGGCTCACCGGATACGAGCGGCAGCGTGGCCGGATCGATCGCCCGCAGCCGCGCGAGACCGGCGTCGGACAGCGCATCGCCGGCCAGATCCGGCACGTGCGCGGACAGGTCGCGAATCCGGCCGTCCGCGTCGAGAATACCGGGCTTTTCCTGGCCGGACGGGCCATAGCGAAGCAGTTTCATCGTGCTCACCTCTGTTGTCGAATGGGACAGGATAGCGGCCGACGCGACCTTTCGCGGCCGCGCGCCGGACTGATTGTCGATCGTCGATAGCGCACGTCGGCACCGCATCCGGCAGGCGGTTCGACGCGCGAGGGTCGCGCGGGCGCAGCGATCGCGGCGCCGCACGGAGAGTATGGCGCGCATCGAACGGGCGGCCGCCGGTCTGCGCATCGGCGACGACGGCCCGGCACCCGCGACGCGTGCCGGCCCATGCCGGCCGGCTTCACGCGCGGCCGTGCCGTCGTTGGCCCGCCAGCCTTTGTACCATCGGCCGCGCGCCGTGAAATGACACGCGACGGATACCGACTATTGGTGCGCCCGCGGACGTTGCGGTGCAGCATTGGATGCGCATACGTCGACCGACCGGTCGGGATTGCCGGCATCGCCTGCCATCAGACCATGAATACTGGATATTCGGGGTGCCCCTGTCATCGAGAACGTTTGCCAATCCGTTCTTGTCCGGTAATGATCGGTAAAAAGACGCTGCATTGCACACTGTATGTTTATTGCTAAGCTCGTACGAATGGCTTTCATCGCCATACGCGGGCCCACCCTATGCGCGTGCAGAACCGGCCAGCGTGCGTCGCCAGCCGATCGACGGTAATCCCCAACCTCACACCGACAATGCAGACAACCAACGACCCGCTTCCCGGCTGCGACGCACGGGAATCGATGGCCGCTATCGACCGCTATCGCGCCCCCGCGCTCGACAAGGGACTCGACATTCTCGAGCTCCTGGCCGAGCAGAAAGAAGGACTCACCCGCACTGAAATCACGAAGGAGCTCGGCCGAAACGCGAGCGAGATCTATCGGATGCTCGAACGCCTCGTCGCGCGCCGCTACGTGATGCGCTCGACCGGCGGCGATCGCTACACGCTCAGCCTCAAGCTGTTCGCGCTTGCGCACCGGCACCCGCCGATGAGCCGGCTGATAGCCGAAGCGCTGCCGCCGATGCAGCGCTTTGCCGATGCAGCCGAACAGTCGTGCCACCTGTCCGTCTACGATCGCGGCAACCTGCTCGTGATCGCCCAGGTCGACGGGCCTGGCCCGTGGGGCGTGTCGGTGCGGCTCGGCTCGCGCGTCGGGCTCGCCGATACGGCGTCGGGACGCGTGATGCTGGCGTTCCAGGGCCCCGAGCAGCGTGCGCACATGCTGACCGAGCATCGCAAGGTCAAGGGCGAGGCGCCGCTGAACGAGCAGGAACTCGCGTATGCGTGCCAGTCCATCCGGCAGGATGGCTACCTGCGCCAGGACAGCCGCCAGGCCTATGGCGTGACCGACCTGACCGCACCGATCCTCGGGCCGTCCGGCCATGCGATCGCGGTGCTGACCTGCCCGTACATGCGCCGGATCGATGCGCACGCGGCGCCTCCCGTCGACCTCGTCGTCGAAGGGCTGCGTGACACGGCCGCCCATCTGTCGATGGGCCGCACCGAGATCTGCTGACCCGCGGATTTTTCCACGAAACGCACCGGGCGCGGCGCGGCAGCGCCGGCCCCCGGTTGCGCGCGACGCCCGTGCGGTGCGCGATATGCGGTGTCATATCGTGCGCCCGCGGCGCTACGCTAAAATAGCGGCCCTCTCAAAAACTACGACGGCCGGTTGTCGCGGCCGTCGTGTCCGATGGATGTCATGGCCAAACTTCTGAACGATCAAGAATTCCAGCGTTTCTCCGAACTTCAGCAGAAGCAGGCAAGCTTCACGATCACGCCCGACGAAGCGGACGAGCTGCGCGATATCGTCGCGCGCGCGCAGCAGAAGCGCGACGATCGTGCTGCCGCAATGCAGACGATCGAAAACTACATCGAGCAGTTCGACATCACGCCTGACGAACTCTTCTCGCCCGAACAGATCGGCGACGCAGCCCGCACCTACGGGCTCATCACGGCGACCAAGAAGGAACGCACGCTGCCGCCGTCGATCACGTTCAACGGCAAGCCTTATCAATGGACCAAGACGCTTCCGGACGACGTGCGTGGCGCGCTGTTCGAAGCATTCACGGCCGGTGAGTCGGTCAAGCGCTTCATTGCGATGCCGAAAGATACCGCGCGCTGTGCGCTGACGATCGCCCGCCTCGAGCGCGAAACCGGTGCCGTCTATGCCGATCCGCACCTCGACGAACTCGCGATTTCTCGCGATCAGGTGAACGACGCGGCGTCGAAACTCGCCGCGTAAATGTGGCATCGGGCACGGTTCATGCGTGCCCGAACCCTCGCGCGACGCCCGCATTGGCTGGTGCCGCGCTCGCGGGAGCGGCCATCCGCCTGCTCCCGAAAAGTCTCACCTCAGCCTCCCGCAAGCACTCACCGACACCTCCCGGACAAGCTCACCCAACGCTCCCGAAGACGCTCACCAACGGCTCCCGAATGTCCTCACCGGATGCTCCCGCAAGCGCTCACCGATACGTCCTGGAAAGGCTCACCAGCGGCTCCCGCAAGGGCTCACCGGCTACTCCCGGGAAGGCTCACCGAACGCTCCCGTATCGGCTCACCACGTGTTCCCGGAAACGCTCACTTACCGCTCCCGAAAAATCTCACCTTTGCGATCGATCCGAATCGGCGAGGCCGGAATGCGGTGCTCGAAACGCTAGAACACATCGCGCGAAATGACCACGCGGGGCGGATAACGCGGTGCTCGGCAAATGCCTTCAGACGCTGTCTGGATCGGCGTGACAACCGGCTCGACAGGTTCAGGCGCCGCCTGCGAAAGTCTGCTCAAATATTTTGCATTCCTGAGTGAATACGTGCGTTACACGGTGAATGAATGGAGACATCCACCTGCATACGATGCCTCCTCGCTTCGCGCAGCCGACAGCCGCTACGGCTGCAACTTCATCCTGAAGCCCACGACACCAGGCTCCTCCGTGCTCGACACCGCAAAGCCGCACGACTTCGCGAGCGAGATCATCGCCGAATTCTCGCGCAGTGCCTCGCCGATCATCCAGGCGGTGCCGCGCGAGCGCGCGTAGTCGATGATGCGGGCCATCATCAGCCTGCCGAGCCCCTTGCCCTTTTGATCGGGGCGTACCGCGATCGCGAACTCCGCCGTCTCGTTGTCGGGATCGGCGACCGCGCGCGCCACCGCGAGCGTATGGTCGCGCCCCGACACATCGGTGAACGACACGATGAAAGCCATCTCACGGTCGTAATCGATCTGCGTCATGCGCGCCACCTGCGAGTGATCGAAGCTGCGCACCGCGCCGAAGAAACGCATCCGCAGATCGTCCGGCGTCATCGCGGCGAGCAGTTCGTTGTGCGCGGCCTCGTCTTCCGGGCGGATCGGGCGGATCGTCACCGTCTCGCCGCGCCACTCGAGCGTCTGTTCGAGGTGCCGCGGATACGGCATGATCGCGAGCCGGCTGCGCCCCGTGGCCAGCGTGATGCGCGGTGCGATCACGCGCGCGCCGTCGGACAGCACGCGCAGCGTGACCGACAGCGCGACAACTTCGCGCACGTCGCAGACGACCTGCGACAACGCCGTCAACGCGTCGAGCGTCGGCTCGACGGGCGTGCTGCGCGCATACGGCGAGCGCTCCATCACCGCGCGGGCAAGCACGGTGTTTAGCGGCGGCAGGCCGTAGACGACGAATGGCGCCGAGACGCCGTCCGCGGGCGGCACGGCATAGCGAAACACCGGACCGAAGTTCGAATCGTCGTACATGTCGACCGTGACATCGACAACCTTCTTGCCGGCCGGCTCGGAAGCCTGCTCGCCCTGCAGACCGAAATGGGACAGCCAGCGCAGCGCGGCATCGCCGGCCAGTTCATGCTGGCCGGCTTCGACCATCCGGCGCGCTTCCGCCAGCGCGGAAGCGACGCACTCGGCCGGCTGCGGCGGCGTGCCTTCGGGCGTCTGCATCAGCAGTTGCCGCCCGAGGTTGTAGTCGACGAGACGCGCATACGCGCGTGCGAGCCGCTGCGGTGTCGTATGCACGGGAATGCCGTTCGCGTGCAGCGCATCGCGCGTCGCGGCGTCGACGGCACCGAAGAAGCACGCGAGGATGCCGCGATGCGCGTACTGCCGCGAGTCGATCAGCGTGCGCGCGACCGAATCGGCCGGCGCACTGTGGGACGTCGAATGGACGACGAACAGCGTGCCCGTTTGCGGGAACGGCGCAAGCGCCTTGATCGCCGCGGCAAAGTGTTCGGGGCGTGCGTCGTCGCCCAGCGTCAGCGGATTGCCGGGCGCCGTGAGATGCGGCAGCGCGGCCGACACGGCCGACGTTGCCGCCGGCGACCAGTCGGCCAGCACGTCGCGCACTTCGGCGACCGCATCGACCGCGAGTTTCGCGACACCCGCATCGCTGGTGACGAGCGTCGCCGCGCCGCGCGCGGTCACGCGGCCGACGCCGAGCGTCTCGATCTCGTCGAGCAGATCGTCGAGCGCATCGACACGCACCATGCCCGCGCGCTGGAATGCCGCCGTATAGAGTGCGTCGCCGGGATCGGCGCGCCCGGTGCGCAACGCGAGGACCGGCTTGTTGCGTGCGGCCGCACGCGCGGCCGACATGAACTTGCGCGCGGCCCGCACGGTATCGAGTTCGAGCAGGATCGCGCGCGTGCCGGGATCGCTCGCCAGATAGTCGAGCACGTCGCCGGCGTCGACGTCGGACTCGCTGCCGAGCGCGACGACATGCGAAAAGCCGAGACCGCGCGCATCGGCCCAGCCGAGCACCGCGTTCGTCAGCGCATTCGATTGCGACACCCACGCGACGCCGCCCGATCGCGCCGTATAGGCCGGCGCACCGAAATGCGCATGCCGCGCGGGCGACAACACACCGAGGCTGCCGGGCCCGACGATACGGAGCACGAACGGCTTCGCCGCCTTCAACGTACGATCGACCGCGGCGCGATCGGCATCGGTGCGCGCCTCGCCGACGATCACCGCGACGCGCGTGCCGAGCTCCCCGAGCTTGCGCACGATGCCGGCCCAGGTCGCGGGCGGCGTGCAGATCACGGCAACCGACGGCGGCGCGGGCAGCCGGCCGACGTCCGGCACGACCGCATGGCCGTCGAGCTCGCGATACTTCGGATTGACGGGCCACACGGGCCCCTGGAACGCGCCGTCGAGCACGCGCGACCACACCATCGCGCCGATACTGCCCGCACGCGATGACGCGCCGACGACTGCAACGGACTTGGGCTGGAACAACGCATCGAGATGGCGAACGGTCACATCGGCTCCCTGCGGTGACGAAAGACGACACGATCGGCATGCGGCCCGAGAGACCGGGTGCCGATCGACGCGAATCCCAAGCATAGGCGAAGCGCATGCGACTGCCTATATGCCGAACGGCTGACTGTTCGACGAGCGTCAACGCTTGCACCATGGACCTGCAATACACGCGGCGACGCATCGCCGCACGACGCAGGCAACGCGGCACGACGCTGCGTCCGCTTCCTCAAAGGTGAGGATTTACAGGAGCCATGGTGAGACTCTTCGGGATTTGCACGACGCAGCACGCGAACACGCGAAAGGTGATGAGAATCCACGGCACGCATGCACCGCGAAAATCGCGAATGCCCATGCGCATGCGCTGCGCAATTGCACGGTTGTTTACGGGAATTCGCCGCGATATGCGGCCGGATCGCGGCGAATTCGCAAAACGGGATCCGTTAATTGCGCATCCATTCAACGGAGAAAATCGCTCGGCGACCGCACGAAAACAAAACGGTGCGATGACCGTAGGGTCATTCGCACCGTCAGTCGGCACACGAAAGGTGAGGATTTTCGGGAGTCAATCCTTGATCAGGAAACGTGCGCGGTTCTTGCCGAGCCAGGTCGGTGCCCGCCCGCGGCCGCTCCACGTTTCGCCGGTCTTCGGGTTCAGGTACTTCGGCGGCAACGACCGCTTCGGCTTCGCGGTCGCAGCAACGGCGGCCCCAATCGGACGAAAACCGAGCTCCTCGGGCGTAATGTCGTATTCCTCGATTTTCGCGCGAATTTCGGCAATCGCGTCGGCAATCGCCTTTTCACGTTCCTTGTCGATCTTTTGCTGAAGCCGTTCGAGCTGTGCGGACAGTTGCCTGTAGGTCGCCATATGGATGGGACTCCGTGAGTGTTATTCGTGAAAAATAGGTAACACCAAGCAAATGGAAAAGCGCTTCGCCCGATCGTGGTCTCCTCAGCCGGTCATTTCGGGATCAATAACCGCTTTTCTTCTTGCATGCGAAGAGAAGATTTCGTACGGCGTCATCGGTCGATTGCTGGATCACTTCGAAATCCCCGTTGCATATCGCGCGGGCGTTGTCCGTGCAGTTGCTCCAGTCGCTGCCGGTGCATTGCACCTGTGTCGTCGGGCGCCCGTCCGAAGTGAACAGCGGCGCGCTGCCGCCACACCCGCCAAGCCCCGCCACCAGAGCCAACAATGCAGCCGCCCGAGACCGCCGACAGACCGACGCAAGCATGTGTTTCATTGTTCTTCCCGTCAACCTTTTTTTGAATGTCGCGAGTATGCCATGCGCAGCCCTTCCACCGTCAGTTCGGCACCCGGTCCGGTTGCCCGCGCGCCTTGTACGGCAAGCTCCGGCGCGGATCTTCGGTGATGCGAACGAAAACCTGCTCGACGTCCGGCAGTGCCTCGAATTCGCGCTGCAGCGCCTGACGATCGAACGCAGTCTCCGCGCATCCTTCGACGTAGATGAAACGTCGCTGCACGGTGATCCACAGGCTCGTGCCGCGCAGGCGATCCGAGCCGGCGAAGTGCGCTTTCGCGGCATCGGCGATCGACGCGTCATACATATACGAGTTCGGCTTCGTGCAGCGGTGGGCGAGCCAGCAGGTCGTGCCGCGTTCGGCGCGGTAGTGCGCGTCGTCCGTCATCTCGGCCCGCGTCATCCATGGGCCGAGCGGCAACGGGCATTCGGCCACGTCCCGCGACAGCGCGATGAACGGATCGTTGTACCAGTTGCGCCGCGCCTCGGGCGCGTCGGCGTCGCCGGACTGCGCGAGCGCGGAAGTCGCCAGCAACATGGTCAGCCACCCTGCGATGCCGATCCGCCTCATCGTGATCTCCTGTTCGATGCTTCACGTCCGGCCGGATCGGCATCGCCGATCGGCCTACCGGTCGATGCCCAGCGCCGCCAGCTTCTTGTACAGCGTCGCGCGGCCGATCCCGATGCGCGCGGCCGCTTCGACGACCTTCCCGTCACAGGCCGCGAGCGCATCGGTCAGGAACTGGCGCTCCCACGCCGCCAACGCATCGGCATACGAAGCAGCCGGCGCACCGGGTACGCCGAACGCATCGCCCGCGCGCGGCTCGACAGGCATCGCGGCAACCCGCAGCGCAGGAGCCGCGCCGTCCGCCGAGACACGCACCGGCCCGAGGAACGGTGCGAGCGCACGCGCATCGATCACCGAACGATCCGACAGCATCAGTGCGCGCTCGAGCGTATTGCGCAACTCGCGCACGTTGCCGGGCCACGGATATGCACACAGCATCCGCAACGCGTCGTCGGTCAGTTCGCAGTGCGCGGCGCGTCCGTGCTGCGCGGCCAGTTCCTCGAGCGTCGCGTAGACGAGCGCCGCGATGTCGGACGCGCGCTCGCGCAGCGGCGGCGCATGAATCGTCAGCACGTTCAGCCGGTAATAGAGATCCGCGCGAAAGCGCCCGGCCGCGACGAGCGCCGGCAGGTCGGCCGACGTCGCGGCGATGATCCGGACATCCGCGCGCACGATCCGGTTCGAGCCGACCGGCTCGAACTCCTTGTCCTGCAGCACGCGCAGCAGCTTGCCCTGCAACGGCAGCGGCATATCGCCGATCTCGTCGAGGAACAGCGTGCCGCGATCGGCCAGCTCGAACTTGCCGACGCGCCCCTTGCGGTCGGCGCCCGTGTATGCGCCGGGCGCCGCGCCGAAGAATTCGGTTTCGAGCAGCGTATCGGGAATCGCGGCGACGTTGACGGTAACGAGCGGCTGAAGCGCACGCGCCGACGCCGCGTGAATCGCGTGCGCGAGCAGTTCCTTGCCGGTGCCCGTCTCGCCGAGCAGCAGCACCGGCGAATCGACCTGCGCGGCGCGCCGCGCCTGACGCTTGGTTTCGAGGCTCGCGGCACTCGTGCCGACGAAACTCGCGAACGTGTATTTCGCGCGGCGCGCCTGCGCGAGCGAACGCTGCGTCGCGATCAGCTGCTGCTGAAGCTGTGCATAGCGGGAAAAGATCGGCGTAAGCGTCTTCAGCTGGTCGAACAGCGCGAAGCCGATCGCGCCGACCGTCTCGCCGGCCTCGTTCTTCAGCGGCAGGCGCGTGACGACGAGCGGCTCGCGGCCCGTCTCCATGATGTCGAGCAGGATCGGCTGCCCGGTCGACACGACCTCGCGCATCAGGCTGTTCGGAATCACGGCTTCACAGTCGAGGCCGACGGCCTGCTGCGGATCGGCAAAGCCGAAGCGTGCCGCGTAGCGCTCGTTCATCCACACGACGCGCGCATCGCGATCGACGACCACCGTGCCCGCGCTCGAATCCTCGAAGGTGCGGAACAGCGACTCGGCGGCGCGCCGCAGCACGTCGCCGTAGTTGACGGGCAGGCGGGCCCAGTCGTTCATCATCGTGTCTTCGTCTCCGCGTATTTTCGACCGGATGTCTCCGGAACGAGACGGATTATCTCATTATGGAGACATGCCGCAATACGTTGTCCAGGAATGCCCTGCCCGATTTCACGGGCTGGCCGGACGGCCATATCGTCTCCAGGCGGAGACGTTTTATGTAGAATCGTCAGACATAGGCCGGCGCGGGCCCGCCGGCCTCCGGCGGACCCATGTCCGGCGGCGCAATCCGGCCGATGGCACGAAACCTGCACGAACCTGAGCCGGTCCGCGGCGCATCGCGCGATCGAACAACAACCAAAGCCATTAGGAGACTCCCCTTGTCTTTCGTGATCGTCCTCGCCGCGCTGGCGTTCCTGATGTTCGCCGCGTATCGCGGCTACAGCGTGATCCTGTTCGCGCCGATCGCCGCGCTCGGCGCGGTGCTCCTGACCGAACCCGCCGCCGTCGCACCGGTCTTCTCCGGCATCTTCATGGAGAAGATGGTCGGCTTCGTCAAACTGTATTTCCCGGTCTTCATGCTCGGCGCAGTGTTCGGCAAGGTGATCGAACTGTCCGGGTTCTCCGAGTCGATCGTCCACGCCGCGATCCGCTACATCGGCCGCTCGCGCGCGAATGCGGTGATCGTCGCGGTGTGTGCATTGCTCACCTATGGCGGCGTCTCGCTGTTCGTCGTGGTGTTCGCGGTCTATCCGTTCGCGGCCGAACTCTATCGCCAGAGCAACATCCCGAAGCGGCTGATGCCCGGCGCGATCGCACTCGGCGCGTTCTCGTTCACGATGGATTCGCTGCCCGGCACGCCGCAGATCCAGAACATCATCCCGACCACGTTCTTCAAGACGACCGCATGGGCCGCGCCCGCGCTCGGCACGATCGGCTCGCTGTTCATCATCGTCGTCGGCCTCTCGTATCTCGAATGGCGCCGCCGTTCGGCCATGGCGAAGGGCGAAGGCTACGGCACGTCGCTCGTCAACGAGCCGGAGCGCGTCGAGGCGACGTCGCTGCCGAATCCCGCGCTGGCGATCCTGCCGCTGATCCTCGTCGGCGTGTCGAACTTCGCGTTCACGAAGCTGATCCCGCAGTGGTACGGCGCCGCGTCGTACACGGTCGCGCCGGACGTGCTGCCGGGCGTGCATACGCCGGTCACGACGTCGATCAAGACCGTCGTCGCGATCTGGTCGGTCGAAGCCGCGCTGCTGCTCGGCATCGTGCTGGTCGTGCTGACCGCGTTCAAGCGCGTCAGCGACCGCTTCGCGGCCGGCTCGAAAGCCGCCGTCGGCGGCGCGCTGCTCGCCGCGATGAACACCGCGTCGGAATACGGCTTCGGCGGCGTGATCGCCGCACTGCCGGGCTTCCTCGTCGTCGGCGATGCGCTGAAGAGCATCCCGAACCCGCTCGTCAACGCAGCCGTGTCGGTCAGCTCGCTCGCCGGCATCACCGGTTCCGCGTCGGGCGGCATGAGCATCGCGCTCGCCGCGATGTCGGACCTGTTCATCAAGGGCGCACAGGCCGCCAACATCCCGATGGACGTGCTGCACCGGGTCGTCGCGATGGCCAGCGGCGGCATGGACACGCTGCCGCACAACGGCGCCGTCATCACGCTGCTCGCGGTCACGGGCCTCACGCACCGCGAGTCGTATCGCGACATCTTCGCGGTCACCGTCATCAAGACGCTCGCGGTGTTCTTCGTGATCGCCGTGTACTACGCGACGGGGCTCGTGTAAGTGCCTGCCTGAGGCGGCACTCGTACGCCGCCTCCCGCCTCATCTGCGCGTCAGGCTCGGACCGCATGCGAACCGGAACGGAATCCGGAATTCGCATCCGGTCCGATTTCATTTCCCCGCTCGCGAACCTTGTCGAATCCGTACCGCCAGGCGCCTGCGCAGCGCCCGCGACGCCATCCGCCATCCGCCATCCGGCATCCGGCATCCGCCTCCGCCTCCGCCTCCGCCTCCGCCTCCGCCTCCGCCTCCGCGCAACCATTGTTGCCCGCAACAAAACACTGCGTTGGGCGCGATCGCATTTTTCGCGCGCGTGCCCCGGCCTACACTGGGTTCAACGTCGCACGGCGCTTCGATGAACGAAGTGCAGCGATTCACCGGAATCCTGGAGGTCCCGATCATGAAGCGCCTGATCCAAGCCGTTGCCATTGCCCTCGCCATCTCGGCCCCGCTCGCCGCGCAAGCCCAGTCGAACCAGCCGCTGACGCGCGCGCAGGTCCGCGCCGAAGTCAAGGCGCTGAAGCAGGCCGGCTTCCAGTCGAGCGACTGGTTCTACCCCGCCAGCATCGTTTCCGCCGAAGCGAAAATCGCCCGCCAGCACGACGCCGGATACGGCAGCGATCGCGGCGCGTCGTCGGAGTCGGGCCAGTAATCCCGCGTCCGGCCCGCCCGACGATGCATCCCTGCGACGTTACGCCTTCACGGGCTGGATCAGCTTGGCGCACGCCGCTGCCTGCGGATCGCCTGCGGGCAGTTTTCCGCATACGCCGTCGAACTGCTTGACCACCGACTTGACCGACGCATCGTGCGCGCCGCTGCCGCGCCAGCGGTTCAGTTGCGTGACGACCTTGGTCAACGCGCGCAGGTTCGCGCCGTAGAACGCGTCGCGGGTCTTGTCGGCCTGCGCGAGCACACTCGCGGCAATTCCTTCGATACGTGCCGAATCGTCCGGCGCCAGTTGGACCGCATTCGCAAAGTAGGTGGCGCCCCAGCGCAGCTTCGTCGCCGGCCCGCTCGCCGCGTCGTATGCCTTGCGATACCAGTCGAGCGCGGCGGCCTTGTCGCCGCGCGCCTTCGCATTCGCGGCCAGCCCCGACATGAAGTAGTACGGCGTGGACGAACGCGGCAGCTCGGCCTTCAGCAACGCATCCGACTCGTCGTACAGCCCCGCGTCGGTCAGCGTGTCCGCGCCTTCGCTGACGAGCGCCTGCCGCTCGTACGCGTTCGCCGCTTGCTGCACCGATGCGGCGATTTGCTTGCGCGCGGTATCGGCCAGCGCCGGCGCGGCGAGCGGCGCGCCCTTGCTCGCGTCGCCGTGCGCGAGCAGCACGCGACCGTGCAATGCCATCAGCCGATCGATCGACGACAGCGTCGTGTCGGTCGACAGGCGCGCGAGTGCAGCGTCGTACGCGCTGCGCAACGTCGCACGCTGTGCGTCGCCGCTGCCGAGATACGCGACCACGCGCGCGGGCGCCGCGACCAGCACGTCCGAATCGGCCCGCGACAGCGCCCGATCGTGCAACACGGTACGCAGCGAATCGGCGAGCGCCGCCTTGTCGAGCGCACCAGCCTGCGCCGGATCGTCCGACGCGGCGACCACCGCCGACTTCAACGCGAAGCGTGCCGCCTCGGCCTTCGCGCCGGCCGCCCGCGCACGTTGCGCGAGCGACTGCAGCGTCTCGGCGACGCGATCGGCCGGCACCGGCAGTGCGCCATCCGTATCCCACGAATAGTCGGCCAGCAGGCGCCATTCGTCCGGCGTCAGCGACGCGCCGTTCTTCAGCGCCGTCGCCAGCGTCTGCCGCACCGGATGCGCGGCCGTCATCCCGAGCGACAGCGCCTGCATGTAGCGGTCGAGATCGGCTTCGCCCGGCAGCCGCGTCACCTCGGTGCCGTCGGGGCGGAACAGGATCATCGTCGGATAGCCGTGCACCTTGAAACGCTCGCCGAGCTTCTGTGCGCTTTCGGTATCGCCGTCGAGATACACGGGCACGAAGAACGACGAGCGCGTCTTGAAGGCCTGCTGGCTGAAGATCGTCGACTTCACCTGGTTGCACGACGGGCACCACACCGCGCCCCAGTACAGCAGCAGCGGCTTGCCGGTGCGCTTCGCGAGCGCGAACGCGGCGTCGACGTCGCCGTGCTGCCACGCGATGCCGGGCGGCAGGTGCGCACCGTCGGGCGAGGCACTCGCCAGCGGGGCGGCGGCGGGCGTGGCGGCGGCAAACGCCGCACCCGCGGCGGCAGCGAACAGGCAGGCGGCAGTCAGATTCCGGAGAACGGTTTTCATCGAAGCGGGTTCCGTTGAAGGAGGCGGTTGCGGGACAGTGCGGCGCGCGAGACGACGGCCGGGAAGCGATGACGATGAAGCTGGCCAGCGTGCGACGCCGCGCATGCATCGAGTCGGAATAGCGAACGCCGGCCGAAGCGGCCGGCAAATCATTCAACGATACGACGGGTACAGCCGGTGGAAAACGAACGAATTCTCGAATGAATATGACGCGCGCTATCGCGGCCGCATGTGCCGTCGCGTGCGCGTCTGAAGGCCTTTCACTGCCGTGCCTTGACCCGCGCCATGTGATACACGGACGCGTGCACGCCGTCGCGCAACGCGTAGCCCGGCGATTCGCCTTCGATCCGGAAACCGTGCTTCTCGTAGAGCGCGATCGCCGCCCGGTTGTCGGTGAATACGGTCAGCTCGAGACGCGTGAGGTTCAGCCAGTTTTCCGCGAGGTCGATCGCGGCCGCAAGCAGCCGGCTGCCGATGCCGTGCCCGTGACGAGCCGCGTCGACCATCATGCCGAGCCCCGCTGCATGGCGCCGGCGCGGATTCGGCTCGAATTGCAGGCCGAGATGGCCAACGACCGTGCCGTCGATTTCGGCGACGAGGCTCACGCCGCGCTCATGCACGTTCTCGATGCGCTTCTGCCATTTTTCGAGCGACGGAAACGGATACTGCAACGTATTGCCGTACACCGCGGGATGCGCGGCGATGTGCCGGATCGCGTCGACGTCGTGCGTCTCGCTGTGCCGGATCGTGATGTCGGTCATGGGTAGGCCGGTTCCGAAAAATCGCGCTGAAGGCGCGGACTGCGCATGGGCGCAGCAACGTGTCGAGCTTATCCGATTTCACGCATTTGAAACATGGGCGTCACGCTCGCGCATCACGTTGCACCCGCAACGAACGTGGCAAGGAGAGTCGAACGGAATCCGGACGATGGCCGCTGCCTTCGCGCGACACCGCGTGTCGAACGCGATGCGCGCACCTCCTCCACCGCGGCTGCGCAACGACGGCGGCGGCGACGGCACGGTGCGAAGTCGATCCCGGTCTACGGCCCGCTCGCCGGCAACCGCGGCAACGACGATCATGGTCATGGCCACGGCAACGAGGACGGCAACAGCCTGGGTCGCGGCCACGGTACCGGTCCCACGTGGACCGTCACGGTACGCGCCGGCGACCGGGCCGAGCTGCACCGGAAACGCGACTCGACCGGCCACTGGTACGACTTCATCGTCACTGCCGACAGCGACGCGAGCTTCTCGCGCCGCGTGGCCGGCGCGTCGAAACCGGCCGCCACTCGGTCGGCGCCCCGGCGATGGGTCTGGCCGCACCACGGCGACACGCTTCGCCCAGCGTGTCGCCACCCGCGCCGGTGCAACCGCGCACGCCGCTCAAGCGCCGGCCGCGGCTGTGGCCGATCCGGCTGAAACGCCCGCCCGGCGCGGCTCAAACATCAGAAGGATCGGTGGTGCAGCCCTCATTTCACCGCACGAAAATGCTCCGTACCGCGGCCCGTTCGCGTTAAACTGCGTCAAGCTGTAGTCAACAAAGACATCTTTGCCTTTACGGCATCCACGACACGATACGAGGATAGGTTCGATGCGCACTACCGGCTCATCCGGGGCAATGACCCTGCTCACCGAACACGACCCGGCCGACGGCCGCGAACTGCGCTCGCTCCGGCTGGAAGCAACGGGCGACGGCAAAAGCGTGCTGCTGATCGAGATCGACGAACGCAAACCCGGCATCCACCGCGAGGTCCGCTACGAGATCACGCCGGCCGAACTGATCGCGGCGATCCGCTCGCACGGCGCCGAGCTGCCCGGCGAAAACCACGGTGCCGCGTCGCTCGCCCGCACCCCCTCCTGATCCTGATCGGTGAGCCGCGCGCAGCGCGCCGGCTCACCGGTATCGCCCTGCCGCCGTCAGGCGCTTTGCGTCATTCCCGCCGTTGTCTTGAAAAAGGCCGATAATCGGCCCATCTGCGTTTCCTGCCCACGCGTTTCCTTTTCGGCCAGCCGTCATGCTCCTACGTGACCTCGTCGCCCAGTACGGGCCGCTTCTCGTGTTCGCCAACGTGCTCGCGGCGGCCATCGGCCTGCCGGTGCCCGCGATGCCGACGCTCGTGCTGTTCGGCGCGATGTCCGCGATGCACCCGGCGATGATCGGGTCGCAGCTCGTGACGGTGGTGGCGCTGTCGGTGCTCGGCGCGCTGATCGGCGACACCGTCTGGTACGTCGCGGGGCGCCGTTACGGCGGCACGACGCTGAAGACGATCTGCCGGCTGTCGCTGTCGCGCGATACCTGCGTGCGCAAGACCGAGCGCTTCTTCGGCCGCTACGGCGTGCGCGTGCTCGCGGTCGCACGCTTCATTCCGGGCTTGTCGCTGGTGTCGGTGCCGATGGCCGGCGCGCTCGGCACGCGCTATCGCACGTTCGCCGGCTACGACGCGCTCGGCGCCGCGCTGTGGACGATCGTCGGGCTGATCGCCGGCCTCGTGTTCTACCGGCAGATCGACTGGCTGTTCGCCGGCGCGAGCCATCTCGGCCGCGCGGTGCTGCTGGTCATCGTCGCGCTGCTGGCGATCTATGCGGCCGTGCGCTGGATGCGCCGCCGCGCGCTGATCCGCCAGCTCGCGAACGCGCGGATCGGCGTCGACGAACTCGACGTGCTGCTGCGCGACACCGCCGCGCCGGTGGTGCTCGACGTGCGCTCGCCCGAGCACCGCAAGCTCGACCCGTTCACGATTCCCGGTGCGCAATTCGCCGACGAGCGGCAGATCGGCGACATCGTCGCGCGCTATCCGCTGTCGCAGAAATTCGTCGTGTATTGCTCGTGCCCGAACGAAGTGACGGCCGCGCTGATGGCGAAGCGCCTGCTCGACGCAGGCTTCACCGATGCGCTCGCGCTGCGCGGCGGCCTCGACGCCTGGCGCGATACGGGCCGCCAGCTCACGGCGCTCGTGGAAGAGATGCCCGCCGCGAACGATCCCGTCGCGGGGCTGCACAAGCCGGCCTGACCGCACTGCGGGCCGGCCGGCTGCGCGATGCGGGGGAGCCGCCGTCCCCCTTCGATCAGAACGCGTGCAGCGGCAGGTTCACGACCAGGCGGTACTCGCGGTTCGTCGCGTCCGAGTAGTGAGCCGAACCGTTGTGCCACATCGCGATGAACGTGACCTTCGTATCCTTCAGCTTGCCGCTCTGGAACGTGTACGACGGGATGAAGCCGAACTCGTGGTGACGGCCCTGCACCGGCGCGCCGTTGGCCCAGTAGATGCTCGACTTGCTCGGGTCGTTGGCCGCGCCCGCGCTGCCGTCCGCACCCCAGCCCGTCACGCCCCAGACCATCGCCTTGAAGCCCGGCAGGCCCGCTTCCTTGCCGTAGAACGTGTAACGCAGCTGCAGCGACTTTTCGTGCGGCGCGTTGTAGTCGACGTCCATCGAGTTGGTCAGGAAGATGCCGTTCGTTTCGTTCAGGTAGTCGAAGAACTGATCGCCGAGCACCTGCTGGAAGCCGAGCAGCAGTTCGTGCGGGCCGTGCTGCGCGGCCACCGACAGGCTGTAGGCGTTGTTGTCGATCTTGCCCTGCCGCGCGTCGCCCGTGTCGTGCGTCGAGTAGACGTTGCCGAAGCCGGTCCACTTGATCGTCTGCGGGCTGCCGATGCTGTGCTTCACCGACGCGTAGTACTGGTGCCACACGTCGTCGGCCTGGTTCGCGTACAGCGCGACTTCGCCGTTCGGCGAGTAGTCCCACGTGCCGCCGACATACGTCAGGCGATCGATGCGCGTGCCGCCGTACTGCGTCGTCAGGTTGGTGAGCGTCGTGTGACCGCGCGCGTCGGTCTTCGTGAAGCTGCCGGCCTCGAGCATCACGTTCTTGAATTCATTGCTGACGATCGTCGCACCGAGGAACGTCGGCGGCAGCGCACGGTTGTCGTGCTGCTCCATGAACGGGTTGTCGACGGCCTGCAGACCGTACTTGACCACCGTGTTCGAGATCCGCGCCTTGATGTCGTAGATGCCGGGGTATGCCCACGCGAGCTGGTTGCCGCCGCCGCCGCCCTTCGCGATGTGCACCATGCTGCCGGCGCCCTGGCCGCCGTCGAGCTTCAGTGCCGCATACAGCGATGCGTCGAAGCCGATGCCGATCAGGCCCGTCGTAAAGCCCGACTCGAAGTTTGCCATCGCACCCTGGACCCACGCGTGGCGATGCGGCCCGCCCTTGCTGTCGAGCACGTCCGAGTAGTTGCGGAACAGGAAGTTGAGATGGCTGTCGGCAATGAAGCCGTTCGACTTCGACTGCGCCGACGGCTCGTCCGGCGGCGTGACGGCCTGGTTCGCTTCGGCGTTGATGATGGCGTTCGGGGTCGACGCCTGCGCAACGGTCGCGGCCGGTGCGGCCTGCGCGACCGTCAGCGGCGCGGGCGCCGCATCGTCGGCGTGCGCCACGCCCGTCAGCGAGACGCCGGCGAGTGCCGGCAGTCCCCATGCAAGCAGCATCTTCGATGCCGTCCCGATCGTCTTCTGTTTTTTCATCGTCATTCTCGTCTTGTTTGATATCCGTCCACGCCGGTCGCGATCCGCTCCCGGCCCCCCGGCACGCCCGGCTAAGGACGCGCCTGTACCCGCGACGCGAAGATCATTCGCGCCGCCACTGCCCCTGTTGACCTGCCTGGTTTTATTTGCCGAGTTACTTCACATCACGCCGCGCCCGCGCGGATACACGCGACACGTGCAGCCGACCCCTGCCGCACTTCCGGCAGCGGCACGTCCTGCGCGCACGCGTCGATCGCGACCGGGCAGCGCGTGCGAAACGCGCAGCCGGACGGCGGGTTGAGCGGCGAGGGCATCTCGCCCGCCAGCAGCATCGGACGGCGAGCACGCTCGCGCGCCGGCTCCGGCGTCGGCGCCGCATCGAGCAGCGCCTTCGTGTACGGGTGCTGCGGCACGCCGTACACGTCATGCCGCGTGCCGAACTCCATCACGCGGCCGAGATACATCACGAGCACACGCTGGCTGATCGCCTTCACCACGGCGAGATCGTGTGCAACGAACAGATAGGACAACGACAGTTCGCGCTGCAGGTCGCGCAGCAGGTTCACGATCTGCGCCTGGATCGACACGTCGAGCGCCGACACCGGTTCATCGCAGATCACGAGCTTCGGCTCGCCGATCAGTGCCCGTGCGATACCGACGCGCTGGCACTGCCCGCCGGAAAATTCATGGGGATAACGCAGCAGGTGATGCGCGTTCAGGCCGACGCGTTCGAGCATCGTGACCACGCGGCGGCGCACTTCGGTACGGCCGAGGCCCGCCTGGTGCGTGACGATCGGCTCGGCCACGACCTGTTCGATCGTCATGCGCGGGTCGAGCGACGCGAGCGGATCCTGGAAGATCATCTGCACTTCGCGCCGCATCGCGTTGCCGCGCAGGTGATCGGGCGCGACGGCTTCGCCGCGCCATTTCACCGAGCCGGCCGTCATCGGCACGAGGCCGATCAGCGCGCGCGCAAGCGTCGACTTCCCGCAGCCCGATTCGCCGACGAGCCCGACCGTCTCGCCGCGCTTCACGTCGAACGACACACCGTCGACCGCGCGCAGCGTGCCCTTCGGCGACCACGGATAGCCGCCGAGCGGCACGCGGAAATGCACCTTCAGATTGTCGACGGACAGCAGCGTGTCGTTCGTCGCGCCGGCATCGCGGCGTTCATTGACGCTCATCGCAGACCTCCCGTCAGATCGGCCACCGGGCGGTGGCATGCGCGCACCGCGCCCACGGCGCCATAGGTTTCGAGCGCGGGGCGCGCCGTGCCGCAGCGTTCTTCCGCATACGTGCAGCGCTTCGCGAACGCGCAGCCGGCCGGCGCGGTGCCGGGCATCGGCGGATTGCCGGGAATCGCGACGAGCGGCGCGTCGTCGGCGTCGGTCAGGCGCGGCAGCGCATTGAGCAGGCCGATCGTGTACGGATGCGACGGCGCCGCGAAGATCGATTCGGCCGGCGCGTATTCGACGGTGCGCCCCGAGTACATGACCATCACGTCGTCCGCGAGGCCGGCGACCACGCCCATGTCGTGCGTGATCAGCACGATCGCGGTGCCGCGCTCGCGGTTCAGTTCGCGCAGCAGGTCGATGATCTGCGCCTGCACGGTCACGTCGAGCGCGGTGGTCGGCTCGTCGGCGATCAGGATTTCCGGCTCGGACAGCAGCGCCATCGCGATCATCACGCGCTGGCGCATGCCGCCCGAGAACTCGTGCGGATACATGCGGATGCGCCGCGCCGCGTCGGGAATGCGCACCGATTCGAGCGCCTCGATCGCGCGCTTCGTCGCTTCCTTGCGCGACAGCTTGCGATGCAGTTGCAGCGTCTCGGTCATCTGCCGCTCGATCGTCAGGAACGGATTGAGCGACGTCATCGGATCCTGGAAGATCATCGCGATCCGGTCGCCGCGCACCGCGTTCAGCGCGCGCGTGTCCATGTCGAGCAGGTTGTCGCCGCGGTAGCGCGCGGCGCCGGTCGTCGTGCCGTTGCCGGCCAGCAGGCCGAGCAGCGCCATCACGGTCTGGCTCTTGCCCGAACCCGATTCGCCGACGATGCCGAGCGTCTTGCCGGCTTCGAGCGAGAACGACACGCCGCTCACGGCGTCGATCGGCGGTGCGTCCTTGCGCGTGAAGCGCACGCCGAGATTTTCTACTTCGAGTAGTGCAGCCATCTCAACGATCCTTCGGGTCAAGCGCGTCCCGCAGGCCGTCGCCGACGAAATTCACGCAGTAAAGCGTCACGCACAGCATCACGGCCGGGGCCAGCAGCAGCCACGGCATCGATTCCAGTTTCTGCGCGCCGTCCTGGATCAGCACGCCCCAGCTCGTCATCGGCTCCTGCACGCCGAGGCCGAGGAACGACAGCACCGATTCGGTCAGCACGATGCCCGGCACCGAGACCGTCGCGTACACGACGACCACGCCGAGCAGGTTCGGCACGACGTGGCGCCGCACGATCGTGGCCGGCGTCACGCCGATCGCGCGCGCCGCATCGACGAACTCGCGGTTGCGCAGCGACAGCGTCTGGCCGCGCACGACGCGCGCCATGTCGATCCACGAGAACGCGCTGATGGTCAGCACGACCAGCATGAACGAGCGGCCGAACAGGGTCATCATCAGGATCGCGATCAGCAGGTACGGGATCGCGTACATCATGTCGACGACGCGCATCATCACGGAGTCGACGCGGCCGCCCGCGAAGCCCGCGGTCGCGCCCCACGCGACGCCGAACAGGCCGGACACGAGCGTGCCGAGCACACCGACCTCGATCGACACGCGGCCGCCGATCAGCGTGCGCACGAGCAGGTCGCGGCCAAGCTCGTCGGTGCCGAACCAGTGCTGGTTCGCCCAGGTCGGCGGCAGGCTGATCGCGCCCCAGTCGCTCGCGGCGGGATCGGCCGCAAGCAGCCACGGGCCGACGAAGCAGGCGAGCGTGACGAGCGCCAGCAGCACGAGGCTGAACACGGCCGCGCGGTTGTGAAGGAAGCGCGCCATCGCGAGCGCGAGCGGCGAGCGCGAACGGGGCGGCGAATCGGTCTGCACGGGCAGGCCGACGACGGGAGTAGTCGGAGTCATCGCGGTGCCTCGCTCAATAACGGATGCGCGGATCGAGCCACGCATACGCGAGGTCGACCAGCAGGTTGAACAGCACGGCGCAGACGGTGGTCAGGACGACGAGGCCGAGCACCAGCGTGTAGTCGCGGTTGATGGCGCCGTTCACGACGAGCTGCCCGAGGCCCGGCAGCGCGAACACCGACTCGGTGACGACGGCCGCCGTGATCGACGAGATGCAGACCGTGCCGAACAGCGACACGACCGGCATCAGTGCGGGCTTGAGCGCATGGCGCAGCACGATCGTCGAGCCCGGCAGGCCCTTGGCGCGCGCGGTGCGGATGTAGTTGCTCGACAGCGTCTCGATCATCGAGCCGCGCATCACGCGCGCGAGCAGCGACATGTTGATGAAGGTCAGCAGCACGATCGGCAGCAGCCGGTACTGCCAGCCGCCGTCGCCCCAGCCGCCTGCCGGCAGCCAGCCGTTGCCGGCCGACGTCTTCAGCAGGATCGCGAAGATCCACACGAGCACGGGGCCGAGCACGAACGGCGGCACGACGTTGCCGACGTTGCCGATCAGCATCACGACGCGGTCGATGAAGCTGTCGCGGCGCACCGCCGCGACAGTGCCGAGCAGCACGCCGAGCCCGATCGAGATCGGGATCGACACGCCGCCCACGCCGAGGCTCACGGGCAGCGCCTTCTTCACGAGGTCGTTCACCGACCAGTCGACGTAGCGGAACGACGGACCGAGATCGCCATGCAGCAGCGAATCGAGGTACATCAGGTACTGCTTCCACAGCGGCTGGTCGAGGTGGTACTTCGCGTTCAGGTTCGCGAGCGTCGCGGCGGACAACTGCTTTTCCGTATCGAACGGACCGCCGGGCGTGAAGTGCAGCAGCAGGTAGCAGACGGTGACGACCGCGAGGATCGTCGGCACCGCCCACAACGTGCGCCTCAATGCGTAGGCCAGCATGATCGCTCCGCTCAGTGCTTGATCAGGTACATGTCCTGCGAAGCACGCATGTCGATCACGTTCTTCAGCGAGTAGCCGCCCACATAGGGCTTCACGAGACGATCGGCCGAGTACTGGAACAGCGGCACCATCGGCGTGTCGCTCAGCGCCAGGTCGTGCGCCTGCGTGAGCAGCGCGGCGCGTGCCTTGTCGTCGAGCTTCTGGTTGCCTTCGTCGACGAGCGCGTCGGCCTGCTTGTTGCAGTAGCCGACGGTGTTCTGCGCGCTGCCGCAGCGCAGCAGGTCGAAGAACGTCATCGCGTCGTTGTAGTCGGCGAACCAGCCGTCACGGGCGATCTGCACCTTGCCGTCATGACGCTCCTTCATCAGCACCTTGAACTCGACGTTCTCGAGCTTCGTATTGATGCCGAGCTTGGTGCGCCATTCCGACGCGGCGAACAGCGCGACCTTCTTGTGCAGGTCGTTGGTGTTGTACGTCAGCGTGAACGACAGCGGCTTCGCATCCGAGTAGCCGGCCTGCTTCAGCAGGTTCTTCGCGGTCTCGACGCGCTTGGCCATCGGCCACGACGCCCAATCCGGCGTGAACGGCTGCACGCCCTTCGTGCCGTTCGGCATCAGGCCGTACATCGGCTTCTCGCCGGCCTGCGTGAGCCGTTGCGTCAGCACGTCGCGATCGAGCACCATCGACAGCGCCTGGCGCACGCGCTTGTCCTTCAGCGCCGGATCGCTGTTGTTCAGGTAGTAGTAATAGGTCGCGAGCTGCAGGCCCTGGCGCAGTTCGCCGCCGAACTGCTTGCTGACCTGCTGGAAGATCCCCGACGGGATCGAGTAGCTGTAGTCGATCTGGCCGGCCTGGTACATGCGCATCGCCGTCTCGTCGCTCTCGATCGGCAGGTACGTGACCTTGTTGATCACGACCTTCGGCGCGTTCCAGTACTTCGCATCCTTCGAGATCACGATGCGGTTGTTCGGCTGCCAGTCGACGAGCTGGTATGCGCCGTTGCTGACGATGTTGCCCGGGCGCGTCCATGCGTCGCCGAGCTTCGTCACCGTGTCCTTGTTCACCGGCGCGAGCGGCACCATGGCCGTCAGTTCCGGGAAGAAAGCGACCGGCACGTCGGTAGTCACTTCCAGCGTGTACGGATCGACGGCGCGCACGCCGAGCGTCGACGGCGCGGCCTTGCCCGCGATGATGTCCTTCGAGTTCTTCACGAACTCGACGAGGATCGTGTACTTCGAGCCCGTCTTCGGATCGACGAGGCGCTGCCACGAATAGACGAAATCGGCGGCCGTCACCGGCTGGCCGTTGCTCCACTTCGCGTCATGGCGAAGCTTGAAGATCCATGTTTGCGGCGTCTTGCGCTCCCACGACAGCGCGACGCCCGGCACGACCTGGCCGGCCGCGTCGATGCGGGCCAGCCCTTCGAACAGGTCGAGGCCGATCGTGTTGCCGGTCCACGATTCGATGTGCGCGGGGTCGAGCGACTCGATTTCGGCGGGCACCTGTCGCGTCAGGTCCTGTTGGGGAGCGAGCGCGACGTTCGACGGGACGGTAACGGCGTGGGCAACAGGCGTCGTCAGGGCGAGCGCGGCCAGCACGGCCGACATGGCATGCAAGGATTTCATCGTGGCAGTCTTGAGAAGGTTTATTCGGTGAGCGTCGCGCGGCGGATGCCGCGGCTTACGCGTGAGACGCTGACGGGTGCAGCGATTGAGGAGGCCCGTGATTCTCGTGTAGCATTTTAGTATTCCTTACGTTTCTTTCGACAGGCATCCCGTCTTGGAAACGAAGGAATACCTGTGCGTTAGAACAGCCTAGGTGTACCTACCCAGACCACCACCGACTCGACTTTCGCGGTGTTGACCCAACTGTGCGGCACCGTCGACTGATAATGCGAACTGTCGCCGGCCTGCAGGACGAACGTCTTGCCTTCCAGCGTCAGCGACACTTCCCCTTCAATCACATACAGGAATTCCTCTCCTGCATGTGTCGTCACCTCCGACCGCTTCTGCCCCGGCGGCATCCTCACGAGGATCGCCTCCAGCTGGCGCCCTTCGGACACGTTCGTCAGCCTTGCGAACAGGTTCGCCGAATCTGCAAACCCGAAGAAGCGCAGCTGATCGCCTCGGCAGACCGAGCGTTCTTCGCTCGGCGTATCCACGAAGTACTGCACCGTCACACCGAGCGCGTGCGCAATACCGGCCAGCGACGTCAGTGACGGCGACGCGAGCCCGCGCTCGACTTGAGACAGAAACGGCTTCGAAATCCCGGCGGCGGTAGCGGTGTCGTCGAGCGTGCGCTTCAGACGTTGGCGCAACGCGCGAATCTTGCTGCCAAGTGCGACAGCGTCTGCCGATCGCGAGTTTTCAGTGGGGGGAACCATAGCAGGCCGAAAAGTGGTCGTCAAAAAATGTTTGATGGAAAGTAACTAAGTTAATTGGAGATAGCTTAATCTTCGGGTTCGCACACGCCTTCGGCGTTGAGCCCGGTGCACTAAACAGGGCCCGAAGCGAGCGAAACGACGCGCTATCTTGCCAGACTCGCAGGCTTCACAGGCAAGCTGCAAGCGGCTCTCCGGGAATCTGCGGAGAACGGGTGCGAAGCTTACAAATAAATGATGAGACGAATGTTCCTGAAAGCTGCTGCCATATCGGGAGTTTCCCTAAGTGGCGCGGACCTGACGCACCGGACCGGCGAACGTTACCATTCGCGCGCCGGTCGGGGTCTCGCCCCGCCTTCCTGCGCGGAGTCAGACCCCGGCCCGGGCTAACCGCCCGACTGCTCCATCGCCGACGCAAAGCCTACCCGGCCACCGTGCTCCGGCGCCAGTTCGACCCCCAAGACGACGCGCGATCCGTGCCGTCCGTTTCAACCGAGATTGATGATGCATTCACCTGTTTCACAAACCCGATCGTTCACGACGGTCTTCCTCATCGAAATGTGGGAGCGCTTCGGCTACTACGGCATGGCCGCGCTCCTGGTCCTCTTCATGGTCGACCGGCTCGGTTTCACCGACAGCCATGCGAACCTGACCTGGGGTGCGTTCACCGCACTCGTCTATGCGGCACCGTCGATCGGCGGCTGGATCGGCGACAAGGTGCTCGGCGCCCGTCGCACGATGATCATCGGCGCGTCCGTGCTGTGCGCCGGCTACCTGATGCTCGCGGTACCGAACGACCACCTGGCGTACATGTACGCGTCGCTCGGCGTGATCGTCGTCGGCAACGGCCTGTTCAAGGCCAACGCGGCGAACCTCGTGCGCCGCATCTACGAAGGCGACGACGCGCGCATCGACAGCGCGTTCACGATCTACTACATGGCGGTCAACATCGGCTCGACGGTGTCGATGCTCGCGACGCCGTGGATCAAGGATCACTGGGGCTGGCACACCGCGTTCGCGGTCTGCTGCGGCGGCATGCTGCTCGCGATCCTCAACTTCATGCTGATGCATCGCACGCTCGCACACGTCGGCTCGCAGCCGGACGACGAACCGATCCGCTGGAAGCGCCTCGGCGCGGTGGCGCTGGGCGGCGTCGGGCTCGCGCTGGTCACGCTGTACGTGCTGCAGCACAAGCAGCTCGCCGTGGCCAGCGTGTGGACGGCCGCGTTCGCGATCCTCGCGATCTTCGCCTACATGATCGCGAAGTCGGAGCGCTCGGAGCGCGCGGGCCTGATCGCGGCACTCGTGCTGATCGGCCAGGTGATCCTGTTCTTCATCTTCTACGTGCAGATGTCGACGTCGCTGACGCTGTTCGCGCTGCGCAACGTCGATCCGCGCTTCATGCTGTTCGGCACGACGCTGTTCACGTGGAGCGCCGCGCAGTTCCAGGCGCTGAACCCGATCTGGATCATGCTGCTGAGCCCGGTGCTCGTGTGGATCTACAACGCCGTCGCGAAGGGAGGCCGTGACCTGCCGGTCGCCGCGAAGTACGCGCTCGGCTTCGGTGCGGTGGCCGCGGGCTACCTGGTGTTCACGATCAGCGGCCGCTATGCGGTGGACGGCCGCGTGTCGTCGTGGTTCATGGTGTGGGGTTACGGCCTCTACTCGCTCGGCGAACTGCTGGTGAGCGGCCTCGGCCTCGCGATGATCGCCCGCTACGTGCCGGCGCGCATGAGCGGCTTCATGATGGGTGCGTATTTCGTCGCGACGGGCGTGTCGCAGTATCTGGGCAGCGTCGTCGCGAACTTCGCGCAGATGCCGTCGCACGAGCTGCCGGCCACCGAATCGCTGCCGCTCTACCTGTCGCTGTTCGAGAAGCTCGGCTGGCTCGCCGCGATCGGCATGGTGCTCGCCCTGCTGCTGCTGCCGCTGATGAACCGCCTGTCGCGCCAGCATCAGCGCTGCGTGGAAGAGCGTCGCGAAGAAACGCTGCAGGCGCAGGGCGTCGCCGCGGCCCAGTAAGTACTATCCCTTGGCGTGCGGCCTGCACGCCACATTCTCCCGCTAGGCACGCGAACGCGTCCTACACTGGTTGCAGGACGTGCATCCGCTTCCCGCGATGCGCCTGGCGGGAGAAACCCATGAAAAACAAGACCACGCGGCTGCTGAGAATACTGTCGGACATCCGGCACGCTCAGCGCTGCACCGCGACGCGCGCCGCCCGGGCCGCAGCCGAAGCCGACGCGGTACTCGCGGAACGCGACGATCCCGCGCAGGACGAACGCGACGACACCGAACCCGACGACGCAACCGTCGTGCCCCGCTCCCGTATCGACTCACCTCACTGACGCCGCGCGGCGCATGCCGTGCCGCACGCGCCACCTCCCGCGCCGCCTACGCGGCCGCACTGCGCCACCGCGCGATCCACGTTCCCGAACCGGCCACGGCCATCATCAGTCCGAGCGCGCACGCGTCGGCCACGAGGCCCACGCCGACATGCCGCAGGTCGGCGCTGCCTGCGACCGGATGCAGCAGCGAATCGATGACGAGCGAGATCGCCGCGCCCGCCACGAAGCAGATCAGCCCGCGCTGGCCGATCGCCACGACGGGCCGTACGCCCTGTGCGATCCGCGCGATCCAGCCGAAGCGCACGCAATCGGCCATCAGCCACGCGACGGCCGCGAAGCTCACGACGCGCGGCAGCGCGAGGTCGCGCTTGAACACGCCTTCCGGCAGCGGCAACCCCGAGAACAGCTTGTAGCTCGCGCAACCGAGCACGACCGCGCACGCGAGCCCGGTCGCCGCCGCGCCCCAGCGCCCGAGCGCGACGTGCCGGTAAAACGGCTGGCAGCGCGACAGCACGCCGGCGACGAACATCAGCTGCCACGCGAACGGGTTGAAGCTCCAGCGAAAGCCGTCGGTGTCCAGCAGCTCGGGGCCGAGCCAGCCGGCCGCGATCCACGAGGCGACGCTGAACGCGACGAGCAGCCACGGATGGCGGCGCGCGAACGGCACGAGCACCGGCGACGCGAGCGCGAACAGCACGTACATCGGCAGCACCGACGCGAGATACGGCTGGCGCTGGAACGTCAGCAATTCGGCCAGGCCCGTGAGCGGCGACGCAAGCATCACGCTGACGTCGTCGAGCGAGAGGTTCGGCGCATCGATCCCGTAATGGTCGAGCACGGCCGACACGACCAGCATCAGCGTCGACGTCGCGAGAAACGCGCGGTAGATCTGCATCGCGCGGCGCACGAACCGCTCCTGCGCGGCGCGCGCGCCGTGCCGCTCGGCGATCGCGCCGTACGCGCTCGCGGTCGCGAAGCCGCCGAGAAACACGAACACCTCGGCCGCATCGCACAGCGCGAACGCGTGCAGCGTCACGCGCGACAGCACGCTCGCGCCGATGTGATCGACGACGATCATCAACAGCACGAGCCCGCGGAAGAAGTCGATTTCGATCAGGCGGCCGCTGCGTGGCGGCTGGCCCGCGGCGGAAGATGGAAGGCTCAACGACATGAGCGCCCCTGCACGACGGCGGTGCGGCACGCACCGGGGAAGGGATCGGAGGAAAGGAGAAGGCGAGCGCGATCGGGGACGATACGAGTATGCCCGTATCGCGCCAACCCGGCCGGCTTGGCACGGAGGTGACCGTTCATCAGTTGCTCCCGAGAACCCCTGTCCTTCAGGTCGGGGAGGAAAGGAGCGCCGCTGTTTGACAGCGGCATTCCACCGTTAGAATGGCCGGCATGATCCTTGTCTATCGCTACCGGGTGAAATCGCTCAACGGACTGCTTAACAAGCAGAGCCGCGCGGTGAACTACGTCTGGAACTTCTGCAATGACACGCAGAAGCACGCGCTGAAGTGGAACAAGAAGTGGCCGACGGGATTCGACCTGAACGTGCTGACGACCGGCAACAGCAAGGAACTCGGTATTCACTCCGGCACGATCAACGCGACATGCGAGCAATATGCGAAGTCGCGCAGTCAGCACCGTCGGCCCTACCTGCGCTATCGAGGCAGGAAATCGCTGGGCTGGGTGCCGCTGAAGGGGCGTGACTTGAAGCGCGAGGGCGACGCGTTTCGTTTCGCCGGCAACACCTTCCGCGTGTTCAACAGCCGCCCGCTTCCCGAAGGCAAGATCAAGGACGGGACCAACTTTGCGCAGGATGCGCGCGGCAACTGGTTTCTCAACATCGTGATCGAGATGCCCGATGTGCAGGCCCGACCTATCCGTTCCGGTGTCGGCATCGATCTCGGCTTGAAAGACTTCGCCACACTTTCGACCGGCGAGAAGCTGCCTAACGATCGGTTCGGTCGATGCGCGGCCGAGAAACTCGCGAAAGCGCAACGGGCGCGAAAGCACAGGCGGCATATCGCGAAGCTGCACGCCAAGGTCGCGAATGCCCGCGCCGACTTCCAGCACAAGCTCGCGCTCGATCTGGTGCGGCGGTTCGATTACATCGCGGTCGGCAACGTGTCGGCCGCGAAGCTCGCCAGAACCAGGATGGCGAAGAGCGTCTACGACGCGTCCTGGTCGTCCTTCCGAAACAAGCTCCGCTACAAAGCGATCGCGCACGGAGCCACGTTCGAGGAAGTGGACGAAAGCGGTTCGACCTAGTCCTGTTCGTCGTGCGGGTCGAAAGACAGCACGACGCGGCCGAAAGGTATCGCGGGACTGCGAATAAGAGAGTGGGCCTGCAGCAGATGTGGTGTCGAGCATGATCGAGATATCAACGCTGCGCTGAACATTCTCCGATACGGACGTGCATCGCCAGGTGTGGGAATCCTCTCCCTTTAGGGGGAGCGGAGGACGTCAATGAAAAGCTGCATACGAAGGGAAGTCGATCGGATCAGTCTAATGGCCGATCAGGGGCGACCTTAAGTAACAAAATGCAACTGAATCTTCTCTTCGATTACAAGCGTGAGCGTGGCGCGGCGAAGCAGGCAGCGTCGCCAGATTCGCGTCAGCGCGGCGTCAGTCGGCGGTCAGTATCGACGGATTCGAGGGGACGTGGCAGCGGAACGAACGCGGTTCGAGGGCCGGACGATGCGCGATGCGCGGCACGTTGCGCACGGCCGGCGCATCGCGACGATGCGGTTATCCGCGTGCGGGCAGACGCCGCATCAGCATCGCGCTGTGCCACGCGGTGAGCGCGACGGCGACCCAGATCGGCCCGTACGTCGCGAGCTTCGCGACGCTCAGCGTCTCGCCGAGCAGCAGCAGCGACACCGCGACGAGCAGCACGGGTTCGACGTAGCCGAGGATCCCGAACAGCGCCATCGGCAGCATCCGGCTCGCCTTCAGGTAGCTCGCGAGCGCGAGCGTGCTGAGGATGCCGAGCCCCGGCAGCAGCACCGCCCACAGCACCGGATGCGCGGCGACGCGAGTCGTGCTCGTCGCGACCACCGCGAACGCGACCGGGCCCAGCAGCGCGATCTCGATCGCGAACGCGGCCAGCGAATCGGCGTTGATCCGCCGGCGCAGCACGAAATACGGCGGATAGCCGAGCGCGACGACGAGCGTCGGCCACGCGAACGCGCGCGTCACCCACACTTCGTGCGCGACGCCGAGCGCGGCGCACGCGACCGCCGCCCATTGCAGCGGGTCGAGCCGTTCGTGATAGTAGAAGCGGCCGACGATCACCATCGTCAGCGGCAGCAGGAAATAGCCGAGCGACACTTCGAGCATGCGGCCGTGCAGCGGCGCCCACAGGAACAGCCACAGCTGCACGCCGAGCAACGCCGCGCTCACCGGCAGCGCGATCAGCAGGCGCCAGTCGCGCACGGTACGCCGCGCGAGCTCGACGAGCGACGGCCAGCGGCCGCGCAGCGCGATCAGCGCGAATGCGCCGGGTGCGGTCCACAATACGCGCCACGCGAAGATGTCGAGCCCCGTGAGCGGCGCGAGCAGTTTCGCGTAAGCCGACATCAGCGCGAACAGCGTCGACGCCATCACCGACAGCATGAGGCCGCGCCCGGCTTCCGGATACCCCGTCATGATCGTTGTGTGCCTCTTACTGCTGCTGGAAACGCTCGAAGCGTCTTTCGGTCAGGCGCTCCTCGAACGTCACTTCGGTCACGCGCGCGGCCGGCGGCCCGTGACGCAGCCACGCGAGCATCCGGTCGATCTGCGCGCCGGGGCCCTGGATCATCGCCTCGACGGTGCCGTCCTCGAGATTCGCGACCCAGCCGCGCAGTTTCAGCGCATGCGCCTCGCGCACCGTCGCATGACGGAAACCGACGCCCTGCACGACGCCGCGCACCCGCACGTAGTAGGTCTCGATCCGTTCGTCCAGTTCATTGCGGCTCATCGCGTCGCCCTCCCGTTGCATTCAAGCCCGGCATTGTAGTCGCGTCGGCGGCTTCGCACACGCGCCGGCCAGGCGTCGCCGCGTGCGCCGACCACGTACAATCTCGCCGATGCCCAACCGCCGCGCCGCCCGCGCGCGGCCCTGAAGGAAACGCATGACTGATACCTCCCGCGATCTCGTTCTCGTCACCGGCGCGTCCGGTTTCGTCGGCTCGGCCGTCGCACGCATTGCGCAGCAGAAAGGCTATGCGGTGCGCCTGCTCGTGCGCCCGACCAGCCCGCGCACGAACGTCGCGGATCTCGATGCCGAGATCGTCACCGGCGACATGCGCGACGAGGCGTCGATGCGCGCCGCGCTGCGCGGCGTGCGCTACCTGCTGCACGTCGCGGCCGACTACCGGCTGTGGGCGCCCGATCCCGACGAAATCGAGCGCGCGAACCTCGAGGGGGCGGTCGCGACGATGCGCGCGGCCCGCGCGGAGGGCGTCGAGCGGATCGTCTACACGAGCAGCGTCGCGACGCTGAAGGTCACGAGCGCCGGCGACCCGTCCGACGAGAACCGGCCGCTCACGGCCGAGCAGGCGATCGGCGTGTACAAGCGCAGCAAGGTGCTCGCGGAGCGCGCGGTCGAGCGGATGATCGCCGACGAAGGGCTGCCGGCCGTGATCGTCAATCCGTCGACGCCGATCGGCCCGCGCGACGTGAAGCCGACGCCGACCGGCCGCATCATCGTCGAAGCCGCGCTCGGCAAGATTCCCGCGTTCGTCGATACGGGGCTCAACCTCGTGCACGTCGACGACGTCGCGCACGGCCACTTCCTCGCGCTCGAGCGCGGCCGGATCGGCGAGCGCTACATCCTCGGCGGCGAGAACCTGCCGCTGCAGCAGATGCTCGCCGACATCGCGCAGATGACGGGCCGCAAGGCGCCGACGATCGCGCTGCCGCGCTGGCCGCTGTACCCGCTCGCGGTCGGTGCCGAAGCGGTCGCGAAGTTCACGAAGAAGGAACCGTTCGTCACCGTGGACGGGCTGCGGATGTCGAAGAACAAGATGTATTTCACGTCCGCGAAAGCCGAGCGCGAGCTCGGCTACCGTGCGCGTCCGTACCGCGAAGGGCTGCGCGATGCGCTCGACTGGTTCGGCTCGGCGGGCTACCTGAAGTAACACAAAGCGGCGCCGCTCGCGCCGCTTCGCGCACTTTGTTACACGTCCCGCGCGGACCGGCACCGGCGCAGCGGTTAAAATCGCGGGTCTTACGCAGAGAAGACACGCATGAACCTGAACGATCAGATCGCTTCGCTCGCCACGGGCGTCGATCAGCTCCTCCACGATCACCACGCCGCCCAACAGGCGGCACGCAGCGCGGAAGCCTTCGCGCGCGCCGCCGCGGCGGAAGCCCAGGCCGCGGCCGAGCGTCACGCCGCCGCGGAAACCGAAGCGCAGGCTGCCGCGCAGCGCCACACGGCCGCTGCTGCCGACGCCGAAGCCGCGCAGCAACGCCACGCCGCCGCGACCGCCACCGCCGAAGCTGCCGCCCAACGTCACACCGATGCCGCCGCGCAAGCCGAGGCGGCCGTGCAGCGCCATGCGGAAGCCACCGCGCTGACCGAAGCGCTCGCGCAGCGTCACGCGGATGCCGAAGCCGCGTCGCAGCGCCACGCGGCCGCGATCGCCGAAGCCGAGGCCGCCGCGCAGCGTCATCACGCCGCCGCGACCGAAGCCGACGCGGCCGCACAACGCCATGCGGCCGCGACGGTCGAAGCCGAAGCCGCCGCGAAGCGCCACGCGGAAGCGACGACCGAGGCCGAAGCTGCCGCACGGCGCCATACGGCTGCGATCGCCGAGGCTGAAGCGCTCGCGCAGCGTCACGCGCAGGCGATCGCCGAAGCCGAGGCTGCCGCGCAGCGTCACGCCGACGCGGCCGCCGAGGCCGAAGCCGTCACGCAGCGCCACGCGGCAGCGATCGCGCAAGCCGAAGCCGCCGCACAGCGTCACGCACAGGCGACCGCCGAGGCCGAGGCCGTCACGCAGCGCCATACCGAAGCGATCGCGCAGGCCGAAGCGGCCGCGCAGCACCACGCGAAGGCCATCGCCGACGCGGAGGCGCTGGTCGAGGCCGTCGTCAAGGAAGCCGCGACGCACGCGGTTGCCGCTGCGGCCGCTGCGGCCGCTGCGGCCGAAGTCGTCGAAGCGGCACCGGCGGATACGCCGGCGGCTGAACCGGTCGCGAGCGCAGTTGCACCAGTCGAGGCAGAAACGGCCGACGTTTCCGCTGCGGCTGCAGCCGGTACTGCGATCGTCCCGGCGGCGCAAGCCGAACCCGCGATCGAGGCCGAGGTCGAGGTCGAAGCCGCCCCGGCCGACAAGGCGACGCTGCACGTCGCGCGCCCGTCCCAGAACGAACTCACGCTGACCGTTAACGGCCAGTCGATCACGCTGCATCCGGAGCAACTGGGCCAGCTGATCGAGGAGCTCGCGCACGCACGCGCGTCGATGCAGCCGGAGCCGCCGCCCGGCATCCCGGCCGGCTGGCGTTTCGTGACGACGAAGAACCCGATGATGGCCGTGCAGAAGCAATCGAACGGCGACCGCCTGCTGGTCGCGCGCCACACCGGCTACGGCTGGGTGCCGTTCACGTTCTCGCCGGACGTCGTGGTCCAGATGTACATGATGCTGACCCAGCGGTAAGCACGCGCACCGTCGGCGGCCCCGCCGAAAACGACACAGCCCGACCGGTTCGCACCGATCGGGCTGTTTGCTTTCGGGCTGCCGGGAGACGTACCTCCCGGGCAATCAATACTCAGCGATCCACCGGCGCCTGCACGCGCGCCTTCCACTGGCCGCCCTTGCCGCGCCAGTAGCGCCACGCCGACGCGAACGTCGCGCCCACGTAGAACAGCGCGACGAGCGGCAGCGCGGGCGCCCACAGCGGCGAGCGACGGTAGTAGCGCAGCATCGGCGCATACGCGGCGCACATCGACGCCCACGCGAGCCAGGCCGGCCATGCACGCGCGCCGTACGCGAGCGCCGCGACGGGCGGCACGAGGTAGATGATCGTCATCCCGAGCAGCGTGCCGGCCAGCAGCAGCGGCGAATAGTGCAGCTGCGTGAACGCGGTGCGCGCGATCATGTTCCAGATGTCGCGCCAGCTGTCGTACGGGCGCAGCGACACGCTGCGGTCGGCGAGGTCGAGCCGGATCGGATGGCGGCCGCTGCCGCGATGCTTGATCTGCGCGGCCAGGCTGCAATCGTCGATCAGCGCGCCGCGGATCGACTCGATGCCGCCCGCTTCCTCGAGCGCCGTGCGCTTCACGAGCATGCAGCCGCCGGCGGCGCCGGCCGTGCGGTTGCGCGGGTTGTTGATCCACGAGAACGGGTACAGCTTCGCGAAGAAGAACACGAACGCCGGGATCAGCGCCTTTTCCCAGAACGAGTCGCAACGCAGCCGCACCATCAGCGACACGAGATCGCGGTTCTCGGCCTGCGCGCGCGTGACCAGCTGCGCGACGGCGTCGGGCGGATGGCCGATGTCGGCATCCGTCAGCAGCAGGTAGTCGGCCGGCAGGCCGAGCGTCTGCACCGCGGCGATCCCCTGCGACTGCGCCCACACCTTGCCCGACCAGCCGACCGGCAGCGGCTTCGCGCTCAGCACTGTCAGCCGGTCGGCGCGGTTGATCGCGAGCGCGGCCGCGCGGGCCGCATCGGCGGTGCCGTCGTCGCTGTGGTCGTCGACGATGATCAGATGAAATTCGCCCGGGTAGTCCTGCTCGAGCAGCGAAGTCGCCGCGCGGGCGATCACGTCGGCTTCGTTACGCGCCGGCACGACCGCGACGACGGCCGGCCAGCCGGCCTCGGCCGCCGCCCCGCGTGCCTCGGGCGGCAGCGGCCGCGCGGGCTGCGCACGCCAGAAGCCGCCGCGCGCGACGAGCAGCACGAGCCAGATCACCAGCGACAGGCCGGACACCAGGAAAGCGATCACCAGCATCATCGGCATGCCTCCTGCCGGGTGCCAGCTCGCCCAGGCTTAATTGGGGTCTGGAACAAAACACCCGAAACCGCAGGGGCGGCCGGGCAATACGCGTAAGAATCGACGGTCATCGAATGGCCTTGAAATGAGCGCGACGCCGGGCAGCCGGAGCGGCCGCCCGCGAAACCGCGCAGTTTACCGGGTTCCGCGCGCGCCAGCGCCGACGCGGCTCTCCCGCAATTGCAACAGTGCTGGCACAGCACCAAAGCACGGACGGCGCGATAGGGTTAAAATGCGCGATTAATTCGGGGTACCGGGGCCTGGCCGGCCGGTTCGTTCCTGCCTTCATAACATCAAGCCGGGGCGAGCAAGCGAGTGCCAGCTCTCGAACCCCGGCGTCTGTCGTCGGAGTTCGCTCACCTATGCGAGTCATCCTTGCCCAGCCCCGCGGCTTTTGTGCGGGGGTTGTCCGTGCGATCGAGATCGTCGATCGCGCGCTGCAGCAGCACGGTGCGCCGGTTTATGTACGCCATGAAATCGTGCATAACCGGCACGTCGTAGAAAATCTGCGTAATAAAGGGGCACGATTCGTTGAGGAGCTCGACGAGGTGCCGCACGGCGCTGTCGCGATCTTCAGCGCGCACGGTGTCGCCCAGACGGTGGAGCGCGACGCGGAAACGCGCGGGCTCGACGTGCTCGATGCGACGTGTCCGCTCGTCACGAAGGTGCACGTGCAGGGCCGCCAGTATGTCGGGGCCGGCCGTCGGCTGATCCTGATCGGCCACGCGGGCCACCCGGAAGTCGAGGGGACGATCGGCCAGATTCCGGCCGAGGTGATCCTCGTGCAGAGCGAAGCCGAAGTCGATACGCTGACGCTGCCCGTCGACACGCCGGTTGCGTACATCACGCAGACCACGCTGTCGGTCGACGATACGCGCGGCATCATCGAAGCGCTGCAGCGCCGGTTCACCGACATCGTCGGCCCGGACACGCGCGACATCTGCTACGCGACGCAAAATCGCCAGGCCGCCGTGCGCGAGCTGAGCGAACAGGTTGACGTGCTGCTCGTCGTCGGTGCGACGAACAGCTCGAACTCGAACCGCCTGCGCGAGATCGGCACCGAAAGCGGTGTGCCGAGCTATCTCGTCGCCGACGGCTCGGAAGTGAAGGCCGAATGGTTCGCGGGTGTGCAGACGGTCGGCCTGACGGCCGGCGCGTCGGCGCCCGAAGAGATGGTCGAGGATGTAATTGGCGCGCTGCGCGCACTGGGGCCCGTCGATGTCGCGACGATGGCGGGCCGTGAAGAAAAAGTCGAATTCAAGCTGCCGGCGAAGCTCACGCAAGCTGTCGCCCGCGAAGTTTAAGGAGGACATCCCTTGTCTATTCCGCTGCTCCAGCAAGTCCGTGTCGGCGCCTACATCGTGCGCCAGCACCTGTCCGGCAACAAACGCTATCCGCTCGCGCTGATGCTCGAGCCGCTGTTCCGCTGCAACCTCGCGTGCAACGGCTGCGGCAAGATCGATTATCCGGATCCGATCCTGAACCAGCGCCTGTCCGTCGAGGAATGCCTGCAGGCCGTCGACGAGTGCGGCGCGCCCGTCGTGTCGATCGCCGGCGGCGAGCCGCTGCTCCACAAGGAGATGCCGGAAATCGTCAAGGGCATCATGAAGCGCAAGAAATTTGTGTACCTGTGCACGAACGCGCTGCTGATGGAAAAGAAGATGGACGACTACGAGCCGAGCCCGTATTTCGTCTGGTCGGTCCACCTCGACGGCGACAAGGAAGCGCACGATCACTCGGTGTCGCAGGAAGGCGTGTACGACAAGGCCGTCGCGGCAATCAAGGAAGCGAAGCGCCGCGGCTTCCGCGTGAACATCAACTGCACGCTGTTCAACGATGCCGTGCCGGAGCGCGTCGCGAAGTTCTTCGACACGCTGGGCCCGATCGGCGTCGACGGCATCACGGTGTCGCCGGGTTACGCCTATGAGCGCGCGCCGGATCAGCAGCACTTCCTGAACCGCGACAAGACGAAGAACCTGTTCCGCGAAATCCTGAAGCGCGGCGAAGGCGGCAAGCGCTGGTCGTTCAGCCAGTCGTCGCTGTTCCTCGACTTCCTGGCCGGCAACCAGACGTACAAGTGCACGCCGTGGGGCAACCCGGCGCGTACGGTGTTCGGCTGGCAGAAGCCGTGCTACCTGGTCGGCGAAGGTTATGTGAAGACCTTCAAGGAACTGATGGAAACGACGGAGTGGGACAACTACGGCGTCGGCAACTACGAGAAGTGCGCGGACTGCATGGTCCACTGCGGCTTCGAGGCGACGGCCGTGATGGACACCATCTCGAACCCGCTGAAGGCGCTGCGCGTGAGCCGCAAGGGCATCAAGACCGACGGCCCGTTCGCACCGGACATCTCGATCGCGAAGCAGCGTCCGGCCGAGTACGTGTTCTCGCGCCACGTCGAGATCAAGCTCGAGGAAATCCAGCGCGCCGGCAAGGGCAAGCTGCAGAAGCCGGCGAAGCCGGCAACGGCTGCCTGAGCGCGTTTCGCCACGCGGGGGCCATGCCTCCGCGCAGCGGATGAAAATGAAGCGCCACGGAGTTCGCTCCGTGGCGCTTTTGTTTTGGGCCTGCGTTTCGCCGTCACCGTGTTGCCGCGACGGCCGTGCCATCGTCGAAGCCGCGCGATCGCATCGGTCGTGCCGGTGCGGCCGGCCCTGTCTCCTCCATCCTCCCTGCAAAACCGGTGTGCGGTGCTATGCGGCCAGCGAGTCGATCAGGTGCGCGCGCATCTTCTGAGCCGCGCTCGCGACGAGCGCCGGCTGCCCGCACGACGCGAACGTGCAGACATGACGCCACAGCTCGGCCAGCCGATGCCGCGTGAGCGTCGCAACGCAGGTGTCGTGTGCGACGAGCACGCGCTCAAGCACCGCGCATTCGTCATCGTGCAGCGTCCATGCGCCGCTTTGTGCCGCGCGCGCCACACCGGCTTCGAGCACGCGCTCCGCGTCGACGCACAGGTCGATGTCCGCTTCCCCGTACCGCGTGTCGTCGAGCGCGAGGAACACCAGGTAGACGCTCGTGCGCAACCGCATCAGCAGCGCTTCGTTGCCGTGCTCGCCACGCAGCGCGACGAGCGCCATATGGCATTTCAACGAGATGTCACGTGCATGCGCGGGAGGCAGCGGCAGCAGCCACTCGCGCGTCAGCGCCACGTGGCGACGGTTTTTCCGGGCGGCCTTCATGACTCTGGCTCTTGCCCGCGGGCGGGCGCTTCGCTGCGTGGCGACGTTTCGCGCACGTCCGGCAATCGGCGCAGCGCCAACGCGCGCACGACGCCGGCCAATCGGATCGGGCATGCCATGCTCGTCTCCTGCATCAGAACGTGTTCTCGCCCTTCAGGTAGTACGCGGTCTTCACGAAGAACGCCTTCACCGGATGGCCGCTCTGCGCGTCGCGCACGGCGCGCGCTTCCATCGCGGCCTTCTCTTCGCGCGAACGGTCGGGCACCGGATGGTGGACACGCTCGAGTGCGCGCTGCATCGCAAGCGGATAGTCCTGGTTGCCGGCCGTCGTCGCGTGGTAGCCGGCGCGCGCCATCTGCATCAGTTGCGCATCGGTTTCGGCGCGCGCCGCCGACCAGGTCGACTGTGCAAAGCTGACGGCAGGCAGCGCGACGAGTGCGCAGGAAAGAACAGCAACGGGAACGAGGGATCGCATGGTGGCCTCCAGATGGTTGTCTCCGCATCGATCTCGATCGTCGATGCGTTGAATTCATCGTATGTCGTACCGCATGCTGCTTGAATAGACGAATCCGCAATTGATATTTTCGGCTTCGGAATCGGGCGTTCGAACGCGCCCTTCGCGAATCCTTTCCAACGAGAATTTCTTTATTTCATTCAACGACCTGATCGCGCTTTTGCGCGCGACCGGAAGCGGCGAGCGCCCGCTTTTTCAATTTCCGAAATGACGTGTTGCCGGTCCGATCCCGGCCCGCGCCACTGCCGGCAAGGGTTCCCGCGTGATATCGCGCACGCGGATACCGCAGAAGCGATTTCGTCGGACCGGCGGTTCCCTGATACAGGACAAGTCATCGGCACCGATTTGCCGGACCGCGTCGCGACGTGCCCGGCAAGGACGCGCGATAATCACGCATCGGCCATTTGCTTCGTTTCGCACGGCCTTTCATGCATTCTCTTTTTCATCGAGTCCTTCCATGGCTGCCCTCGACACCACCGCCATCGCAAGCTGGCACGCGCACGTCTATTTCGATGCGGCCAGCCGCGACGCAGCCTGGGCGTTTCGCCAGGTCGTCGACGAACGGTTCGGCACGGTCATCGAACTCGGCCGCTTTCACGAGCGCCTCGTCGGCCCGCATCCGGCCTGGTCGTACCAGATCGCGTTCGACGCCGCCCGATTCGACGAAATCGTGCCGTGGCTCGTGCTGAATCACGGCGCGCTGGACATCTTCCTGCATCCGAATACGAACGACGAACTGCGTGACCATCGCGATTGCGCGGTGTGGATCGGGAAGTCTTATGCGCTGAATCTCGACGCGCTGGCCGGGTAAGGGCGGGCCACGGCGCAGCCTGTTCGACGCTGCATCCACGTTTCGGGTCGACGTGAAACGTCACGCGACGGTGCGCCCATACAGTGGGCTTCCGTCAACGACGCTTCCGGACACCCGCCATGACACCCGCAGAGACCGACGCCGACGCCCGGCGCATCCATGAAAACTGGCACGCCGCCGTCGTCGCGCGCGACCTCGACGCGCTGATGGCGCTGTATGCCGACGACGCGGTGCTCGAAACGCCGCTCGTCGTCGCCACGCTGCCCGAACACGGCTCGGGCGTGCTGCACGGCAAGGCCGCGATCGGCGCGTTCTTCGCGGCCGGCCTGCGCAATCCGGACAACAAGCTCGGGCGCTGGTACCGGACCGGGCTGTTCTTCTCGAACGGCCGCCAGCTCGTCTGGGAATACCCGCGCGCCACACCGGACGGCGACCAGGTCGATCTCGTCGAGGTGATGGACCTGCGCGACGGGTTGATCGCGCATCACCGCGTGTACTGGGGATGGGTCGGGTTCAATGCGCTGCGGGCCGCCACACCGTCGCCCGATCGCGCATGACGGCCGCCGCATCGGACCGGGCTGCGGCGCGCCGCGTGCTCGCCGCGACCTGCGTGAGCTACACGCTCGTGTTGCTCGACGCGTCTATCGTCAACGTCGCGCTCACCGACATCGCGCACACGTTCGGCAGTCACGTCGCTGGCCTTCAATGGATAGTGAACGCTTACACGCTCGCGTTCGCGAGCCTGCTGCTGACGGGCGGCACGCTCGGCGACCGGCTCGGCGACCGCACCGTCTATGTCGCGGGGCTCGCGGTATTTGTCGCCGCGTCGGTGCTGTGCGGCCTCGCGCCGACCCTCCCGGCACTCGCCGCCGCTCGCTCGTTGCAAGGCGTCGGCAGCGCGATGCTGGTGCCCTGCTCGCTCGCGCTGATCAACCGCGCATTCCCCGCACCGGCCGCCCGCGCGTCGGCGATCAGCCTGTGGATGGGTTGCGGCGGCATCGCGATGGCGTCGGGCCCGCTGATCGGCGGGCTGCTGATCGATCTGTTCGGGTGGCGCAGCCTGTTCTTCGTGAACCTGCCGCTCGGGCTCGCCGGCATCTGGCTCGGCCGCACGGTCGCGCGCGCCGCCGCCGACACGTCGCGGCAGTTCGACTGGGCCGGCCAGGCCGCCGCCATCGTCGCGATCGCCGCGCTGATCGGCACGCTGATCGAAGGCCCGTCGCTCGGCTGGCGCTCGGCGCCGATCGTCGGCGGTGCCGTGACGAGCGTCGTCGCGTGGATCGCGTTCATCGCGATCGAAGCACGGCGCCGCGAGCCGATGCTGCCGCTCGCGTTCTTCCGCAACCGGTTGTTCGCGGGATCGACGTTCGTGTCGATGGCATCGGCGTTCGTGTTCTACGGCCTGCTGTTCGTGCTCAGCCTCTTTTATCGGCAGGTGCGCGGCGCGAGTCCACTCGACACGGGGCTCGCGTTCCTGCCGATGACCGCGATGGTCGCGCTCGGCGGGTTGGGTTCGGGGCGGCTGGTGGCGCGCTTCGGCGCGCGCGGCACGATGTGCGCGGCGTTCGGGCTCTATGCGGCCGGCGCGCTCGGGATGACGGCCATCGGCGCGACGACGCCCGCATGGCTCGCCGTCGCGCCCATGCTCGCGATCGGCTTCGCATCGGGATTCATCTCGCCGGCCGCGACGTCGCCGGCGCTCGGGACGATCGACCGCCGCCGCGCCGGCGTGGCGGCGGCGGCACTGAACGCGGCGCGGCAGAGCGGTTCGGCGCTCGGCGTGGCGATCTTCGGTGCATGCATCGCGACGCTGCAGCCGTTTCCGGTGGCGATGCGGGTGGCGCTGGTCATGGCGATCGCGCTGTCGGCGCTCGCCGCGGCAACGTGGTGGATCACGATCACGACGCGGCCGGCACCGGCAGCCGGCGAAGCGGCCGCACAGCTGCAGGCGGCCGCCACGCGCCGCTAGCGCATGCCGCGGCAGATGCGCCGCTTACGCAACGTACATCGCGACACTGACGAACTGGCACAGGCTCCCTGCCAGCACGAACAGATGCCAGATGCCGTGCCCGTGACGGATGCGCTCGTCGTTGATGAAGAAGTAGATCCCGGCGCTGTAGATCAGGCCGCCGGCGACGAGCCACGCGGTGCCGACGGGCGGCAGCGCGTGGATCAACGGGCGCACCGCGACGAGCGCGAGCCAGCCCATCAGCACGTACAGGATCATCGACAGCATGCGCGTGCGGCGCCCGAGCGTCAGCTCCTGCACGATCCCGAACACGGCGAGCCCCCAGCTCACGCCGAACAGCGACCAGCCCCACGGGCCGCGCAGCGTGACGAGCGTGAACGGCGTATAGCTGCCGGCAATCAGCAGGTAGATCGCCGAGTGGTCGCACTTCTGCAGGATCGCTTTCAGGCGCGGATTGCGCACGCTGTGATACAGCGTCGAGATTGCGTAAAGCAGGATCAACATCGCGCCGTACACGCTGAAGCTCACGACCTTGTACGGATCGCCTTCGAGCGCGCCCATCGTCACGAGCGCCACGAGGCCGGCCACCGACAGCACCGCGCCGACGAGGTGGGAAATGCTGTTGAAACGCTCACCGACATGCACGACGTGTTCTCCTGCGGGTCCATCGGAATAGAAACAGTTCCATGATACCGGTGACCGGATTTCGCCGTGCTGCGCTCGGGCAAACGGCAAGGCGGCCGCTCCGCCGGCTGCCCAAAAGAAAAGCGCCGCGAAATGCTTCGCGGCGCCTTCCCTGTCCGTTACCGAACGGTTTGAACAGCCCGGGTCAGCAACACTTCCCTGCCCCCGACCCGTACCGCGCATTCTGGCGTTCGCGGAAAAATTCCTCGTACGTCATGGGCTCGCGATCCGGATGGGTTTCGCGCATGTGCGCGACGTAGGTGTCGTAGTCGGGCAGGCCGACCATCAGCCGCAACGCCTGCCCGAGGTAACGCCCCGCGCTGCGCAGGTCGCTGCCAAGATCGCTGAACATCGCGGCCTCCCCTTAACGTCCGCTGCCGAGCGCCTGCGCGGCCGGCATCGCTTCGTACGGCGTCTCGCGCACGGTCGGCTTCGACTCGCGGCGCGCGCGCAGCACGGCGATCACGCCGTACACCGCGATCGCCACGACCACGAAGATGAACAGCCCGGCCAGTGCCGCATCGATGTAGTCGTTGAAGATGATCCGCTGCATCTGCGCGATCGACTTCGCCGGGGCGAGCACCTTGCCTTCGTCCACCGCGGCCTGCAGCTTCGCGGCGTGCGCGAGGAAGCTGACCTTCGGGTTCGCGTCGAAAATCTTCTGCCAGCCGGCCGTCAGCGTGCAGATCAGCAGCCACGCGGTCGGCACGATCGTCACCCACGCATAGCGTTCGCGCTTCATCTTGAACAGCACGACGGTGCCGAGCACCAGCGCGATCGCGGCGAGCATCTGGTTCGAGATGCCGAACAGCGGCCACAACGTGTTGATGCCGCCGAGCGGATCGACCACGCCCTGGTACAGGAAGTAGCCCCACGCGGCCACGCACAATGCGGTGGCGACGAGGTTCGCCGGCAGCGACTCGGTGCGCTTGAGCGCCGGGTGGAACGTGCCGAGCAGGTCCTGCAGCATGAAGCGGCCCGCACGCGTGCCGGCGTCGACGGCCGTCAGGATGAACAGCGCTTCGAACAGGATCGCGAAGTGATACCAGAACGCCATCATCGCTTCGCCGCCGATCACCTGGTGCAGGATGTGCGCCATGCCGACGGCCAGCGTCGGCGCGCCGCCCGCGCGCGCGATGATCGTCGTTTCGCCGACCGCCTTCGCGGTCTGCGTCAGCATGTCGGGCGTCAGCACGAAGCCCCATTGCGTGACGGTGTTCGCGACGGCTTCAGGCGTCGAGCCGAGCACGGCGGCCGGCGCGTTCATCGCGAAGTAGATGCCCGGTTCGATCACGCAGGCGGCGACCAGCGCCATGATCGCGACGAACGACTCCATCAGCATCGCGCCGTAACCGATGAAGCGCGCGTTGGTTTCGTTGTCGATCAGCTTCGGCGTCGTGCCCGACGAGATCAGCGCGTGGAAGCCCGACACCGCGCCGCACGCGATCGTGATGAACAGGAACGGGAACAGGTTGCCCGACCACACCGGGCCCGTGCCGTCGACGAACTTCGTCAGCGCGGGCATCTTCAGTTCCGGCGCGACGACCAGGATGCCGATCGCGAGGCCGAGGATCGTGCCGATCTTCAGGAACGTCGACAGGTAGTCGCGCGGCGCGAGCAGCAGCCACACCGGCAGCACCGACGCGACGAAGCCGTAGCCGATCAGGATCCACGTGAGCTGCGTGCCGGTGAACGTGAACCACGCGGCGAGCGTCGGCGAATCGTGCACATGCTGGCCGAACGCGATCGACGCCATCAGCAGCACGAAGCCGATGATCGACACTTCGCCGATGCGGCCCGGACGGATGTAGCGCGTGTAGACGCCCATGAACAGCGCGATCGGAATCGTCGCGGCGACGGTGAACGTGCCCCACGGCGAGTTGGTCAGCGCCTTCACGACGATCAGCGCGAGCACCGCGAGGATGATCACCATGATCAGGAACGCGCCGAACAGCGCGATCACGCCGGGCACCGTGCCGAGTTCCATCTTGACGAGGTCGCCGAGCGAGCGTCCGTCGCGTCGCGTCGAGATGAACAGCACGATGAAGTCCTGCACGGCGCCGGCGAACACGACGCCGGCCAGGATCCACAGCATGCCGGGCGTGTAGCCCATCTGCGCGGCGAGCACGGGCCCGACGAGCGGGCCGGCGCCGGCGATCGCGGCGAAGTGATGGCCGAACAGCACGTACTTGTTGGTCGGCACGTAGTCGAGGCCGTCGTTGTACTTGACGGCCGGCGTCATCCGCAGCCCGTCGAGCTGCATGACCTTGCTGGCGATGAAACGGCTGTAGAAGCGATACGCGATCAGATACACGCAGACTGCGGCGATCACGATCCAGAGGGCACTGACGCGCTCGCCGTGCGCGAGTGCGATCGTTCCGAACGAGAACGCGCCGAGCAGCGCGACCGCGATCCAGAGCAGGGTACTGGAAGCCCGATTCATGGCGTCTCCTGGTCTCCAATGTGTTTTTGAGTGGATGCGGCGAGGCGCCGAACCCGCGTGACGTCGATGCGTCGTGCCGCAGCCTCGCAAAGGCCGCGACGATGGGCCGTAGTATTCCGTGTGACGGGGGCGGCTTACAAGCGGTTAACTACGTATGCGGGGCTACGTAGAATTACGTAGATGCCGGTTGCGCATGCGTTGTCCGCCATGCGATTGAACGTGAACGGCGAGCCACGTACAGTATTCGCCTGCCTCCATTCCGGAACCGCCATGCCGATCGGATTTCAGAAGATGAATGCGAACGGCGATGACTTCGTCATCGTCGACCTGCGCGATCAGGATCGGGATCACGTGCCGCGCATCGATCGCGACCTCGTGCGGCGCATGGGCGACCGGCATAACGGCATCGGCTTCAACCAGCTCGCGGTGATCACGGACTGCGACGACGCGGCCGCGCACATCGCATTCTGGAATCCCGACGGTTCCGCGCTCGATACCTGTGGCAGCGCGACGCGCGGCGTCGCATGGAAGCTGATGCGGGAAACCGGCGCGGCGTCGGTCGTGCTGCGCACGAATCGCGGGCGCCTGCTGTGTGCGCACGACGCGCACGGGTTGATCAAGGTCGAGATGGGCGCGCCGCGCGTCGGCTGGCAGGACGTGCCCGTCGCCGCAGCCGCCGACACGCTCGCGCTGCCGCTGCCCGGCGCACCGGCCGCGTGCAGCATGGGCAATCCGCACTGCACATTCTTCGTCGACGATGTCGATACGGTCGACCTCGAATCGTTCGGCACCGCAATCGAAACGCATCCGCTGTTTCCGCAGAAAACCAACGTGCATGTCGTGCAGGTCATCGACCGTTCGCACATTCGCCTGCGCATCTGGGAGCGCGGCGGCGGCGTGCCGCTCGGGTCGGGCTCGTGTTCGTGCGGCGCGGTGGTCAACGGCATCCGGCGCGGGCTGCTCGACGAGACGGTACGCGTGACTTGCGACGGCGGCGACGTCACCGTTCAATGGGACGGCGCCGGCAGCGTGTTCCTGAGCGGGCCGGTTGCGTTCGGGTTCAGCGCGGTGTGGGTGGCCGGAGAGGCAGCGGCAAGCCGGTCGCCGGCATGAGTCCTGCGGAGGGAATCGCGATGCCGACTCGCGCAGCGATCCCGGACGCGCGGTCGGCATGACCCGGCACAGGGCGTGCCGGGCCGCCTGCATCACTGCTTTTCGTCGATCTTCTTCGGCTTCGGCGGCGACGGCACCTTCGCGTACTGGAACGCCGGCGTCGCCTTCAGCGCCTCCTTCGTCGCGCCCGGCAGGTAGATGTTGCCTTTGCGCACGTCGAGCGATGCGATCGGCACCGCGACGTCATGCGCGGCCACGCCGAGGAAGCCGCCGGCCGACACGATCGCGGCCGACACCGAGCCGTCCGGCGCGACGATCAGGTCGCGCACGGTGCCGACCTTCTGGTTGTCGTCGTTGTACACGGCCTTGCCGAGCACGCTCTTCTTCACGCTCCAGCCTTCGAGCAGCGCCTGCGATTGCTCGACGGTCACGCTGATCGGTTGCGCACCCGCGATCTGCGCATGCGCGCTGACGCTCGAGGCGAGGATGGTTGCTGCGATGAGGGTCTTGTAGAACTTCATGTGCGTTGCACTCCGGTTCGGTTATCGTTGATTCCGGGAGCGAAGCGACGCGGGCGCAACGGCTGATCGGTGAGCGCCCCGCGCTTCGTCGGTCGCGTGGCGGCCGGCCGCACCGCCACGGCGTGTGTGCATCACGGACCGGTGTGGCCGGGCCGCAGCGTGCAACACGGCGATCATGGTAGCGGCATTCGCCGGACCGTGCGTTCAAGGTGCAATGCCGAAGGCGGGTCGGGCCGGATGAAGATCAATGACCGTGCGGATAGCGCGGCAGGGAAAGACATCCGCCGCCGCATGTCGATCACGCCGTGCGGCCTTCCTCGATCAGCTTGCGCGACGCGAATAGTTCGGCATCGCTGCGAATGCCCAGCTTGCGAAACGCCGATTGCTTTTGCGCGCTGATCGTCTTGGGGCTGCGGGAGAATTTCGACGCGATGTCGGAGACGGACATCCCGGCGAGAAAGCAGCGCAGCACCTCGTGCTCGCGGGGGCTGAGGCGCAGGTCGGCTGACAAGCCTGACTCGACCGTCTGCGCAAGTTCCCCGCCCTCCACTTTCGTATCGGTCATGCGCGGGTCGGGCGTCGCGCTCGATTCCATCCGCGCGGCCAGCTCGGCGCTGATGTACGGACGGCCGTTCGCCACGACGCGGATCGCATGCGCAAGCTCGCCGAGATCCTCGCTCTTGCCGAAGAAGCCGAGCGCGCCCGAGCGCATCGTCATGTTGACGGTTGCCGGCGTATCGCTGCTCGACATCATCAGGATCCGGCAATCCGGGAAGCGCGTATTGACGAGCTTGACGAGATTGAGACCGTCGATCTCGCCGGGGCCGAGCGTATAGTCGAGCAGCACGACGTCCGCGTGATTTGCCTCGAGCCAGCGAATCAGATCGCGCGACTTCGCGAAGCTCGCGGCCACTTCAATGCCGATCTTCTCCGTCAGGTAACTGGCGATCCCGTGCTGAACGACGGCGTGATCGTCCAGGATCACGACACGGATCGGTTGGTGCTCTGGCCTCATTGCTAACCCTTTCTTTATTTCAGGACGGCCGTGACCGGCTGCGCCGCGTTGCTTGTGGTCGCACGCGGCCGATGCCATCGTTTATTGGGATGAGCTTACCGGCTTTCCGGCTAATTTTTAACCCCATCGAACAAATAGGGTTCGATCTCCAGCCTAGGCGGCCCGCGCTGCGTTGCGCATGCGCTGCGCGCGACCTATGATGGCGGGCCCCGTTTTTCGGCGGTTCCCGTGTTCGGGGCGTCGAGCGATGCCGGCCCGGCCGCCGTGCGCCGCGAGCGGCGGGGACCACGACGCCCGAGAAACCGGCACCGCCGCCGCTCGGGAAACGGGTCGGTTGCGCGCCGCGCCGATAACGCGAGAGAAGGACGTGAACATGGTGAGTCGGAAAGGTCGCGCCGCCCTGATCGGCATGATGATCGGGTTGATGCCGGCGCCCGGTCGGGCGATCGGCGCGCCGCAGTTTACGGCGGAGGAAAAGGCATGGATCGTCGCGCATCCCGTCGTGCGAACCCGCGCCGATTCGAGATGGCGCCCGTTCGAATTTCGCGAAAACGGCAAGGTGGTCGGAGTGGTGCCGTCGTTTCTTGCGGCGATCTCGCAAATCAGCGGGTTGCGCTTCGAGTATGTCGACGACATCACATGGCGCGATTCGGTGGATGCATTGCGCGCTGGCAGGATCGACATCGTTCCCGACGTGACGTGGCGCAGCGCGTACGATGCACCGAAACAGCCCGCCCCAGGCGCCAAAGCCGGTGTGACGGCGAGCGATGACGCCACATCGCTGCGCAGCAACACCATCGTCAGCCGCCCCTATTTCGTCGGCACGGTTCTGGTCGTCGCGCCCGAGCACATGAACCTGTTCGTCGACTCCCGCAATCTGGCCGGCCGGCGTGTCGCGATCAAGGGCGGCGGCGCGCTGGAAGCCGCGATCCGCCGCGGCGACATCCCGGTGACCTTGCTCACCTACGACGACGAGCGCGACGCGCTCGCGGCCGTCTCCGACGGTGACGCGGACGTCGCCATCGGCCCCGACATGTCGGTCCTGCCGCTGCTGCAGCGGCAATACCGCAACAAGCTGTTCGTGTCGGGCGGCCTGCCGGACAACCCGTATGCGCTCGCGATCGCAACGCGCCGTGACATGCCCGTGCTCGCGTCCATCCTCGAGAAGTCGCTCGCCGCAATTTCGGCGCGCGACGCCGAAATCATTGCTCGCCAATGGATCGAATCGACCGACTACGGCAAGCCGTCGCTGCATTCGATCCTCTACTACCGGCGCTGGCAGGTTGCAGCTGCCGCAGCCGGCCTGCTGGCGTTGACCGCGATCGCATTCGCTTCGTGGCGCTCACGCGCCCTGACGCTACGCAGCGCGCGCGACAAGGCGATGTTCTTCGCGTTCATCAGCCACGAAATCCGCACGCCGATGCACACGATCCTGTCGTCGCTGGAATTGTTGCAACGCGCGAAGCTGCCGCCGAAGCAAGCCGGTCGCGCGGACGCGGCGGTGGCCGCTTCGGAATCGCTGCTGACGCTGCTCGACGACATCCTCGACTACTCGCGCCTCGAATCCCGCAACGTGACGCTCACGCCCGAGCCCACGCACGTCGAACCCTGGGTGCAACGCAGCGCCGACATGGTGCGCTGGCGGGTCGACGAGAAGAAGCTGGACTTCGCGCTCGAACTCGCGTGCCCGCCCGGGTTGTGCGTGCTGATCGACCCGGTGCCCACGCGGCAGATCGTGCTGAACCTGCTCGTCAACGCGATCAAGTTCACATCGGCCGGATCGATTGCGCTGCGCGCCGACTATCTCGACGCCAAACCGGACCGTGCCGGCTCGCTCGTGCTCGAAGTTCGCGATACCGGCATCGGCATTCCGCCCGAACGCCAGCGCCGCATCTTCGAGCCTTATCAGCGGGTCGAGCAGGCCGGGAACCGCCGCGTCGCCGGTAGCGGGCTGGGATTGTCGATCTGCCGCGAACTGGTCGACCTGATGAAAGGCGTGATTACCGTCAGCAGCAGCCCCGACAAGGGCACCGTCTTCACCGTGATCCTGCCGGCGCGGCGCATCGCACACGCGCCGGCAGCCGGCACGGCCGACGCGCGCGAGGCGACGCACGAATCGTCGTCGCCAGTGCGCGCGCAGGCGCCGGCGGACGCCGACACGCCGCCGCCGGCCGGCAACGGGCCGACGATCCTGATCGTCGACGACCACGAAGCGGTTCAACACGCGATCCAGCACCAGCTCGACGCGCTCGCGTGCCGCTCGACCGTTGCCGACACCGGCGAGCATGCACTCGCGCAGTTCGAGCGTGCGACGTTCGACATGGTGCTGCTCGACTGCGACCTGCCCGACATCGACGGCTATACGGTCGTGCGACGCATGCGCGACAGCGAACGCCTGCGAAAGCAGGCGCGCACGCCCATCATCGCGATCTCGGCGTCGACCGGCGACGCGCATCGCGAACGGTGCTTCGACAGCGGCATGGACGGCGTGCTGGGCAAGCCGCTGCGGCTCGATACGCTGCGCCAGATGATCGACCTGTGGTGTCCGGCCGGCGTCGCGGACGAGATCGCGCCACCGGCGGGGGACACGCAATCGGCGAAAGCCGATTTCCGGGCGATCTATCGGCAGAGCGTCGAAGCCGATCTGACGGTGCTCGGCGATGCGTTGTCGAATGACGATGCCGAGCGCGCGCGTCATGCTTCTCACCGAATCAAGGGCGCAGCAGCCATTGCCGGCCATGCCGCGACGAGCGAGCTGGCAGCCGAACTCGAGCGCCGGCTGCTGTTGGCATCCGGCGGCATGCCGCCAAGCATCCGTGCGCTCGGTGACGAACTGTTGCGCCGGCATCGCGCCGACATGGCCGGGCCGGACACACGCGAGCACGAATCGGGCGGCCCCGACGCATAGATGGCCCGCGTGGCCGGAAACCCGACCGCGGGACGCGCGCCTAGGACACGGTGGACGCCTCCAGTGTGCTATCCGCATCGGTCGGATACCACCGCGTGATCGCCTGGCGGAGCGTGTCGAGTCGCAACGGCTTGCCCAGCACGCCGTCCATGCCGCTTTCCAGACAAAGCATCCTGTGCATATCGCCGGACTCCGCCGAAATCGCGATGATCGACACGCGCCGGGCCTTTCGCGCGGCTTCTTCCTGACGGATCATCCGCGCGAGTGCATAACCATCGATGTCGGGCAGATTGCAATCGAGCAGCACCATGTCGATTCCGCCCTGTGCGAGGTGCCGCAGCGCGTCTTCTCCCGAACCGGCGACGATGCCGACGCAGTCGAGCGCATCGCATTGATCCTGCAGCGCGGCGCGCACCGTCTCGTGATCGTCGACGATCAGGACGCGCGGTGCGCCGCGATGCACCGGCGCGGCGGTGGCATCCGCCAAAGCCTGCGCCGCGGTGGCCGACTTTGCCAAGGGCGCGCCGTCAGCTGCCGGGACGGGCAATTGCACCGTGAACACCGTCTCGACGTGCGGCGTGCTGTCGACCGCGATCGAGCCGTGCATCAGCTCGACCAGCTCCCGGCAGATCGCGAGCCCGAGCCCGCTGCCGCCGCTGCCTGGTTGCGGCGCGCGATCGGCCTGCCAGTATGTTTCGAAGACGTGCCCGAGACGATCGGGAGCGATACCGATGCCAGTGTCGCGCACTTCGAGGCAAAGCGTGCCGTTACGGCCGTGGCGCGCCGCCAAGTAACGGACGCGCAGCGTAACCGCCCCGGCCGCCGTGAAATTGATCGCGTTGACGAGCAGATTCAGCACGATCTGGCGAACACGCACCGGATCGATCGACACGTGCACCGATGGAGGCCCCGCAACATCGAGCGTCAACGCCAGCGTCTTTCGATCCGCACGCCAGCGCACCATGTCGACGGTTTGACGGGCCCACGCGTCGAGCTCGACCGTTTGCGGCGACAGCGTGACCTTGCGCGACTCGAGACGCGAGTAGTCGAGGATATCGTCGAGCAGTGTCAGCAGCGTTTCGGCAGCCGATGCGGCCGCATTCACCCGGCCGCCCTGCTGCACGGAAAGCCGCGAACGCTGCAGGAATTCGAGCGACGACAGGACCGTCTGCATCGGCGTGCGGATCTCGTGACTGACGAAAGCGAGGAACATCGCCTTGGCGCGCTTGCTACGGATGGCCGCCGCGCGGGATTTCCACATCAGGTACGCGAGCGCCGCGAACGTCAGCAATGCCAACGCGACCCCGAGCACGACCGGCGCCCGATAGTGCACGATCGAGCGGATCGTCGGCTTGCCGTAGTCGCCCAGCTCGATCGAGTCGCGCGTGATCCCGGCCGTCTCGCTGACCGGAATGGCCGCAAGCGACTTGTCGATGATCGATGCGAGGATCGGCAGGTCGGCGCGCGTGAGCATCGCGAGCGACACGGGGCGGTCGGCCAGCATGCCGGACATGTACAGCTGGCCGGTGAACTGCCGGCGCACGATCGGCAGGATCGTGACGTCGATGCCCAGCGCGGCATCGGCTTCGCCGTTCGCGACCGCGGCGAGCGCGCGCTCTTCGCTGTCGAACGTCAGTACGTGGAGCGGCACGCCGCTGTGGCGAACGAAGTATTCGACCGCACCGCGCCCCTTGATCGCGATGCGCCGGCCCTTCAGCCGTTGCAGGCCGAAGATCATCGCGGAATTGTTGCGCGACACGACGGTCAGTCGCCCGACCAGATAGGGAGCACTGACCAACGCACCGGCGCCGATGCGGTCCGGAACCAGCTCGCGCCAGACCCCCGGAAGCAAGTCGACCTTGCCGGCCGCGAGCGCATCGTACGCGTGCCCCCATTCGGTGCCGGGCACCGTCTGGAACGCGAGTCCGGTCATCTTGGATATCGCACTCAGATAACCCGCGACGAGTCCCGCGTGCCTGCCGTTGCGCATGTATTCGATCGGGTGCCAGTTCGCCTCGACCGCGATATGGACGACCGGGTGGTCGCCGATCCAGCGGAGTTCCTCGTCGGTGAAGATCGGCTTCCAGCAGGCGGTCGCGGCGCCCGTGCCGACCGAGACGGTCAGCAGCATCGTCGTCAACACGTGGCGAAGCATGCGCCACACCGGGCGATGCGCGGAGAACCTTGCTTCCATGATCGATTCGCTTGGGATAGAGGCGATCGGCACCCGCTTCACGGGTGCCGATCGCGCTAGAGACTGGCGGACGACGGCGTAAACGTGATCGTCAGCTTGTGGCTGTACTTGCCCGGACGCTTCCAGACCGACTGGAATTCCGGCGTCTCGAGTGTCAGTGGCGTCGGCGTGCAGACGACCGGCACCGAAATGCCCGGCAGCGTGACCGAGCGACCGGCGCTGTTGTTCACGCCCTGAAGCCGCACCGTCTCGTTGTTCGGCAGCGCGATCTTCTGGCCTGCGTAGGTCAAGCTCGTGGTGTAGTCGATACGCGATTCGTAGGCACCGCTCTTGTCCTTGTCGAGCAACGTGGAATACTGACCTTTATCGCGGCGGTCGATCGTAAGACCATCGCTCGCCGACACGTCGAACCACGTACTCTGCGAGTTGTAGCCGTCGTACAGGCACATGTCGACGTTCGACGTGCCCGACATCCGGCTGCCGTTCGGGAGCTTGCGCAGTTTGAGGTCGACGGTGGGCGTCGCGCTCGTGAACTCCGGCAGATAGACCTGGATATTGTTCTTGTCGGTGGTGTCCAGCTTGATCGCCGCCTTGAAGATGGCGAGCTTCGCGGCTGCACTGGAGCTCCACAGCCTCAGGTTCAACCGCAGGTTCGCGTTCCAGGTTCCGCCGGACGGGAGTTTCTTGAGCTCCGCGGCGGGAATCTTGACGAATAGTGCGCGCCCGTCCCAAGTAATGGTGTCGCAACCGGAGATGGTACCGGACTGCGCCATTTCCATCGGCCTTCGGGCTGTCGACACGACCGGCGCAACGGTGTTGCCGCTGCAATCCCGGGTACGAACGTATGCGTTTGCGCCCTGAAGATTCAGCACAGCCGTCGCCCCAGACTTTTCTTCCTTGAACGAAAGCTTGATGACGGTCGACTCGCCCGAAACGAACCATAGGGGTTCGGTCGGGCACGCACCGGTCGCCGTGTCGGTGGACGATTGGCAAGTCCACGCATTTCGCCCCCACTTGAGGGCGTCGCTCGAATCGTAACCGCCCAATGCGCTGTCGAAGATCACGACATCGCCCAGCGGCGCACCACGATCCCGTGTGGCCTGCGCCGTATCGTTACGATCCGCGGGCGCCTGCATGACCGCCGATGCATTTAGCGAGAGCACGCCCAGCGCGGCCGCCAGAACGATTTCCCGGCAGCGAATTCGATTGATCTGAAGCATTTGAATGGCTGTTTCCTTGTGTTTTCGACATCGCAAGCGGCGGCGTGCAATGCCTGCCGGCACGCGTCGTGTGCGTCACTGCGACGCGTCGGTCACACCCGTCGTCCGCGCCCGCATCGACATCACATAGCGATGCTCCAGCAGCTTGCGCACGCGCGCCTGCTTACGCAGCGACTCCGGCAACGCATCCGGCCCGGCCACTTCGCAGCGCACCTTGCCGACCATCATCAGCACGTCCTGCCGACGCTTCACGTGCAGCGGGCAACGCATCAGCGTCGGACCATCCACGACGAACAATTCGTTTTCCTTATGGTCCAGTTCGGCAATAAAGCCGCCCTGACTGTCGATCAACGGCATCGCGCCGTTGAGAATCACGCTGTCCGACAGCGGCATGCCGCCTTTCGAGAATGCCTGGCCGACATAGGTGTACGTCACCTTCGCGTCGACGTCGCGCAGCGCGAGCTGCCCGGGCACCATGAACAGCGTGCGCTTGCCGAGCCCCTCGGTCACGCTCGTTGCACCGGCGGAAGCATGCGCGCCCGCGTCGCTCACTTCGGTCGTCACCGGCGTGAAGGCCGACACTGGCAGCAGTGCGCGCTGCCCGAACCCGACCTTGATCCGCTCGCTCGAATCGCTGCGCACCTCGGCCGCCATGCCCTTCGCATCCTCGCGCTTGCCGACCCTGACGGCGAAGCCCGCGAGCGGATCCGACTGCGACGCGGACGCGCCGAGGAATACGCCCTGTCGCGCCACCGCGAACGACGACGAATAGCTCGCCGTCACCGACGGATTGTTGCCGCCGCTGTCGCGGCTGTAGCTGTTCGCGACCGACCCAGTGATGTCGCCGTAGCGACCCTTCCAGCGGCCCTGCATGGTGCCCGTCAGGCTGTCGGTTCCATATCCCGACAGGCCGAGCGCGACTTCGCGGTAAGTGTCGCCCTGCCAGTTCCAGTTGCGGTCGAGCGTGTAGTTCGTCGTCGTGCTGTTGCGGTCCGTGCGCACGTCGACGCCCGCCGACGTATACGCGGACGCGCTTCCGGGCCGCATCGCGGGCTCGGCCATCGACAGCGTCACGCCGACATAGCCGCCATACTCGCTGCGGGCGCCGGTGTTGCGGTTCGCATACGCGCCGATGCGCAGGTTCGCGCTGATCTTGCGCCACGTGACGGATCGCGACAGCGACGCCTGCAGCGCGCGCGACACCTGGTCTCCGTGACGGAACACGGGCGTTGCCCATGGACGGTCCGGTGTGTCGGGCTGCCAGTCCTGCGCGCGCCCGACGCTCTTGTTGTACGTGTAGCCGAGCATCGCCGACCAGCTGCCGAGCGGAAACGACACGGTCGCGTTCAGCATGTCATAACAGCCAATGTCGCGATACGACACGGCTGGACCATTGCACGCCGCGCCGCGCATCTGGTAGCGGTACACGCTCCACGACACGCCGTCGGCGAACGAAATCTGCTGCGTGTTGCCGCGCGACCCATCGTTCCCGACGAAGAACGAACCGCCGGCGGAAAGCACACCCAGCGGAAACGCATGGCGCCACTCCAGCGCCGTTTCGTTGTACACGTGCTGGCCGACGCTCGCGATACCGCTCGTCAGCGCCATTTCCCACAACAGCGGAATCCGCACACCGGCTGCCGCGGCCATGCCGTCGGGTGCATCCCGGTCGGTCGGTCGGCCTGCCTGCGCGAACCATTGCGCGGTGCGCGAATTGATGCCGCCGCCGGTCTTCGTGAACGGCGTCGTCTGCGTGCGCACCTGCACGCCGTTCTCGAACACGCGCAGCGTCAGCGGATACGTGCCTTCCGGAAAGCGCGACGTATCGAGCGCATTGACGCCGGCCTTCATGTAGATCGTGCCCAGCAGCTCCTGCCCGCGATACGCATCGATGCGCGAATCGCGCGGCAACAGCAGCATGACGGGCGTGCCTTGCTGCGCAACTTCCGGATTCACATAGGCCAGCGTCGTGCCCACGCGCACGCCGTCGAGCGTGCCGACCGGCAGCATCGTGAACCCGAAGTTGCCGCCGAGCGCGCTCGCGAGGTTGCGGTTGTCCATCCGGCCGGCCTGCGCGTAGTGCTCGGTGCCGAGATCGTGACGGTAATAGAGATCCTGAAGCTGGACGTGGCTCTCCGATCCCCTCGAATAGCCCGTATGGGAAAAATTCCAGTTGCCGCCGATGAAGCTCTTCGGCGTGATGCCGAGCGCACCCGTGCCGGACACGGACAAGCTTTCGTAGCCGCGCCCGCCCGACAGGTTGATCGTCTGCTGATGGATGAGCGCGTTTTCCGTCAGCGGCGACGGCTCGCGAAACCGCTGGTCGCGCTCTTCGGTGCTCACCCAGTCGCGCGACAGGAATAACTCGATGTTCCCTTCGCCTTCGTCGTAGATCACGGCCGCGCTGTCGGTATCGACATACCCGCAGCCGTTCATGCCCGCCTGCCCCGCGCAAGCCAGGTTGCCGTTGCGCGCCATCGACTTCGACAGCGCGTCGCCGATCGTCGACACGTCCGTCGCCGGTTTCACCTGAGAGTCGAGCGCCTGCAGCAGCCGCGCGGGATCCTCGAAACGCACCGCGTCAGGCGTCACGAACACGCGAAACAAGCCGAGCGGCTTGCCGAGAAAATTGACGTTGATGCGTTCGTCATGCCCCGTCATGATGTCCTCGAAGCCCGGCGGCACGGCCGAAGCGGCCTGAGCGACGGACGCGATGTCCATCACATACAGAGCGCTCAGGCATGCGACAACGGTCTTCTTGAGGTCGAATGGAATCATGCGGGAATAGGAAATTGTTTTCAGGAGTGCTACAAAAAACAGGGCGCGCCATTCAGGCGCGCCCCGTCGATACTGCGGAGGGGCTTAGCTACCCGAAGCCGCGCTCTGCGTGACGATCACGCTGACGAGGCCCTGGTAGCTGCCGGACGCCGTGACGGCTTCGACCTTCTTCTGACCGATCGACAGCGCCAGCACGTTCGAACCTTGTGCCAGTTCGCCGGGGAAGAGCTCTGCCGTCTTCAGCGTCGCGGCCGTGGTGGTCAGCTCGGTTTCGCCAAGCTTGACCGACAGCGGAATTTCCGCCGCGCCCGGGCTCGTCTGGTTCTTCAGCGCCGGGACAGTCGCGAGGCGGATCTGCAGATCCTTTGCCTTGTCGTTCGTGAAGATCTTCGTGTTCACTACAGCTGCCTGAAGACCCGTACCCGGCAGATATTGCATCTGCATGGTCGTCGGCAGTGCCGAGCCGTCTGCCGACAGCATTTCGAGCGTCGTGTCGACGTTGGCGGTGACGGTAATGTCCTTCTGGACGGCGTAAGCCGACATCGACATCAGAGCAGCAGCAGCGATCGGAACGTATTTCAGCATGGGTTAGTCCTTCTGGTTGGTTGAAACAATGGTATGGCCCGTCCGGGTCTCGTTATTCGCGCTCGGCGCGTTCATCGCGTCGACGGAATGCGTGCGCATAACCTTCTGCTGCACATCTGTCATTCCCCCCACTCGATATCGGATTCGCACATAAGGTGCGGAATGCAGCCCCTCCAGCCTGAAGTGCTGGTCCGGGTAGACACTGCGGTCGAATTTCGTCCACTGGCATGACGAATCGTCCTGCCCGGACTGGCAGGTTCCGGCTTCGAGCAAGCCGATCCGCACGTTGCCGGTATTGGTCAGCGTGCCGTTCGACACGTCGAAATCGGGCACGGGCGTCTTCGGCAGCACGCGGACGAGCGGCGCCCAGACGAGGCTGAAGTTGACCTTGCCAGACACGTCGTCCGTCGCCGTGGATTCGTCGTCGGACGGCGCCGCCACCGGCTGCAGGTAGACGCGATACAGCACCTCCTTCTGCGGCACGCCGAGCGGAATCACCCGCACGAGGCGCGTGCCGCCGGCCGGCAGCGCGAACTTCGCCGGCGAGATCACGATCGCGTCATCGCCGGAATTCATGCTGGCCTGCTCGCGCTCGTGATCCGTTGCCGGATCGATCACGCGCTTCGCGATCGCCTTCACGTATTGCGTCGCGTCGGATTTCGAAAAGATGCGCAACTCCGCGGCCGACTCCTTGCCGGCACCGATCGACGCCGCCATCGGATAGACCAGCATGTTCGCGCTCGCGATCGACGAGGCAAGCGACATCGCGATTGCGGCAAGCGGCATCCGGTACGAACGGTGTTTCTTCTTAAAAATAATTTGCATAACTTATCGATACAGAATCCATTTCACGTATTCACGGGCAGTCGTACCTCGCTCGGGTCAAATTCCAGGCGACGTCCCAATGACTGGCGACATGCCCGGAACGGCTCAGTCAGTCACTTCCACCGCGGATAGGAAGCGAGTCATGACGCCCTTCGTCGATGCGGGCTGCAAGCGGCAGCCAATCATTCGGGCGACCATGGAATCTCCAGCGCGTTTGCATATCCCGTGGTGCCATGCCAAGCACACCGGCTATCGCAACGCATTGCTTGATTAGGATTCTGACTAATCAGCGGGGGCCGGAATATAGGATTCGTCCTAAATTTGAAGCATCTGCGCCAATCATTAGGACTATTCCTTCTATAAAGGCCTAAATACCCGCGATCGGCATAGCGGGAAGAAGCGCGATGGGCCACGGGGAAAACACACTCGCAAGAAGTTGCCGAGTGGAGCGGCGCACGAGACACCGACCGCTGCTACCGGGCAATCGAGACGGGAAGATGCGCGGGCAGGATGCCTGCGCGCGATGTGACGTCGGATACGCGGGCCAGCGCGCGTCCGGCGAGATGAAGCGACTAATTCGGCACCAATGGTCGTTGCCGTGCCGAGCGTGACGGCGGCGGGTGCCAACCCGCCGCCGTTTCCTCACGCATTCCGCAAATACGCCCTGCGTTGCCGCACCGCCTCCGCCAGCACGTCGAGCACCGGCTCCGTCTGCGACCAGCTCAAGCATGCATCGGTGATCGACACGCCGTACTTCAGCGGCACGCCCGGCTTCAGGTCCTGGCGCCCGGCCTCGAGATGGCTCTCGACCATCACGCCGACGATCCGCTGCTCGCCCTGCGACAGTTGCCGTGCGAGATCCTGCGCGACGTCGACCTGCCGGTCATGCGACTTGTTCGAATTCGCGTGCGAGCAGTCGACCATCACCTGCTCGCGCAGCCCGGCCTTGCGCAGCACCGCGCAACACGCGTCGACATGCTCGGCGTCGTAGTTCGGGCCGGTCTTGCCGCCGCGCAGGATCACGTGCGCGTCGTCGTTGCCGCGCGTCTCGAAGATCGCGGCCATCCCCATCTTCGTCATCCCCATGAACGCGTGGCTCGCAGCCGCGGCAACGATCGCGTCCGCCGCGACCTGCACGCCGCCGTCGGTGCCGTTCTTGAAGCCGATCGGGCAGCTAAGGCCCGACGCGAGCTGGCGATGGCTCTGGCTCTCGGTCGTGCGCGCGCCGATCGCGCCCCACGCGATCAGGTCGGCGATGTACTGCGGGCTCAGCAGGTCGAGGAATTCGGTCGATGCCGGCAGGCCGAGCGCATTGACGTCGAGTAGCAGTTGCCGCGCGGCACGCAGCCCTTCGTTGATGCGGAAGCTGCCGTCCAGGCGCGGATCGTTGATGTAGCCCTTCCAGCCGACCGTCGTGCGCGGCTTCTCGAAGTAGACGCGCATCGTGATCAGCAGGTCGTCCTTCAGCGCATCGGCGGCGACCTTCAGGCGGCGCGCGTAGTCAAGCGCCTGGTCGTGGTCGTGGATCGAGCACGGGCCGACGACGAGCAGCAGCCGGTCGTCGCGGCCGTGCAGGATGTCGCCGATCGCGCGGCGCGTATCCTCGACGAGCGTCTGCGTGCCGGCCGGCACCGGCAGCTCGTCCAGCAACAGTGCCGGCGAAATCAGCGGGCGCACGGCGCCGATACGGACGTCGTCGATGCGCGTGGTGTCCTGCGTCGCGTCGGCGCTGCCTACCTCGCGATCATGGGAAGGATTGTCGAGGTTCTGCATGGTGCTTCTCCGGGGGACGTCTGGAATGATGGGCAGGCTCGATTATGGCACCCGGAGACGGTGGCAGAAGGTTAAGGTGGCGGAACACGGGTGGCGGTGGCTGCGATCGCGCGACCGACGTCGAATCGTCGTCAAAAGAAGGGCGGCCCGCAAAAAGGTCGCCCGGTCATGCGTCAGGTCGTACGCCGCCGCGTCTAGTGCAGCGTCTCAGGCGCAAGGGAGTTGCTCGGCAGCAGCGACGTCAGCCAGCAATTGCTCGGCGCGGCTTTCCCGTTGAAGCGGTCGTAGAGCCAGGGCAGCATCCCGGCCACCCACGGCACGATCGCGCCCGCGTGTTCCAGCGGATACTCGGTGTACGTGACCGGCGTGCCGCTCGCGCAGAACTTCTGCGCCAGCGCACGCACGTCGTACGCGAGCATCACGCCGTCGCCCACCTGGCTGCTGAAGGTGCCGTCGAGCGCACCGGCCGTGCCCTGGCCGATGAACATCGGAATCGTCGGCGACGCGGCCAGGCCCGCATTCACCTTGTTCGCATACGTCACGTAGGCCGGGATGCTGTTGATGTCGTTCGCGTATTGCGGCTTGAACAGCGTGCCCCAGTGCAGCCCCGTGTACTTCGGCAGGATGTACGCGAGCGACTGGCTCTGGATGTCCTTGAACACGGCGACGCCCGTCTCGCTGAGATACGGCGTCAGGTCGAAGTCGTAGCCGCGCGACAGGCCGGCCAGCGCGGCCGCCGCGACGCCACCCCACACGATGCTGCCGTCGACGTAACGCAGGTTGTGCGCGGGATCCACCAGCACGCCGCCTTCCGCCGCGCCGACGAGCTGCTTGTTGACGTCGGGCGCATAGCTCGGCGCGAGCTGCGCGGCCCAGTTCGTCGCGATCGCGCCGCCGGAATAGCCGATCATCGCGACCTTGCTCGACGGATTCAGGCCGGTCGACGGTGTATTGAGCGCCGCGCGGATCGAATCGAGCGTCGTCATCCCGTATTCGGGGCCGGCCGCGAAGTCGGCCGTCTGGCCTTCCGTATCGGGCACGATGATGTTGTAGCCGAGCAGCAGCAGCGTCGACAGCGGAATCGATTCCGCGCTGTAGAGCAGCGTGCCGATGTTGATGACCTTGGTCACGTCGCGGTCGCCGGCGATCACCTGCGACGGCTCGTCGTACGGGTTCAGCGAATCGTAGGCCGACTGGTACGAGATGGCCTGGCCGTTGCTGACCTGACTGCGGATCACCGACGTCACGTTGACGACGGGCTGGTTCCGCGCGTCGTTGGTGCGGTACAGCAACTGCTGCGCGGTCACGGCCGTCGGGACGCCGGCCACGTGATAGGTGACGTTGCGCGTCTTCAGCACCGTGCCCGGTGGAATCGATGCCAGCGGCGTGCTGCCGGTGTACGTATAGAACGGATCGGGCACGGTCGGCGCGGCGGTGCCGGCCGACGGTGCGATGATGGCCAGCGCGGCGCACACGGCGGCCGCGACGGTCATGACTCGTCTGGAGGACATGGGTGGGGCCCCTGGGATAACCTGCTTTCATCGAAGGAAGTTCGGCGGTATTGCAGACCATCTCGCTTGCCGACTCAAATGCGCATCCGTGCCATCGACTGTCTCCTGTAAATGAATGATCCGGTTTGTTCTGAATATTCTGTTTTAGTAGGAGTACAAACCGGATTTCATTGAAGCACAGCGCGAACGCGTTCGATGCCGGTTTTCGATTGTTTGAAGGTAAACGTCTAAACCGTTGCCAGTCGGTGCGAACGCACCGGCCGTTCGGCCGACTGTTCGCGAGCCGCCGAAGTACCATACGATCATGGCTGTCCGGTAACGAAGCGGCCCGTCGCACGACGCACGGCCGCACCGTGCACCGCCTGCCCGCAACCGATCGTCCCTGCCCGACCGACACGCCACGATGACCGTATCCGAACTGCTCCGCGCCATCCGCCAACCCTACGCCGACCTGCTCGCGCATGCGGCCACGCAACCGTCAGTGATCGTCGAGCCGGCCTACCGGCAGGCCGACGGCACGCTCGCCACCGAAGGGCCGCTCGCACTGCCGTGCCGCGCCGACACCATCGCCGCCGAAGGCGAAGCGGCCGGCCAGCCCGTGATGATCGATTCGACCACGCAGCTGGATTTCGATCCGCTCGAGTTCGACCTCGAGACGGCGGCCGTGTCGATCCGCCCGTTCGTGTGGGACTGGGCCGTGGTCGAGGCCGACGGTCTCGACGAAAGCGCGGCCGCCGATGCGTTCAAGACGTGGTTCCTCGCGTGGTTCGATGTCGACGACGAGAACGATCCGGCCGAAGACGGGCTGCATGGCATCGTGCATTACCTGTCGGAACCGGTTCGCACGGAGCACGGGTGGCGCGTCAATGCGGATCTCGGTTCCGCGCCCGAAACGGCCGTCGAGGATCTGCTGTTCCGGCTCGTCGATGCGGGTGCGACGCGGATCAGTGTCGGTTAATATCGCTCGTCATCGGTAACCTACCCTCATGAAAAAACTCCTCGCCGCGCTGCTGCTATGCATCTCGTTGCCGGCACTCGCCACGGTTTCCACCGAAGTATTTTGCTTCAGGTCGGATGGCGACAAACCCGTGCGCTTCGAGATGCGTACCTACTACGACGATGCGGTCAAATGGTCGGGAGGCATGGTCCGGTACGTGAACGCGAAAACGGCACTCCCTCTGGTGATCGAACATGAAGAGGACGAAGTGCTCGCGGAAGATCGCCCACACCAGTACACGACCACCTGGGTCGAGTTGGTGGACGGCAGGATCAACGGGCGGTACGAAATGATGAGCCAGGGCGCGATGATCTATTCGATGACCTACACCTCCGCGCGCACCGGCAAGAAGACTTCGTTCGGTCGCGCACTGGATGTCGACGCGTCCGAGCAAACCGGGTGCCGCTGGTGATGCGCCCGTCGATCCGGATGGCTGCGGTACTGATCGCGCTGCACGCGGGCTTCGCTGATGGCGCGCCGCGCACGGTCTACGAAGGAACGCTGCAAGGTGCGGGCACCGTCGTGATGGAACTCGATACGCTGCCGGCCGCGGACGGCACGCTCTCTGGCCGCTATTTCTACGCGCAGTTCGGCGTCGACATTCCACTGCACGGCAAACCCGCGCAACTGGTCGAGCCGCTCGCGCGTACGCAATTGCCGGACAATGCGCGCGACTCATCGACATTCCACGAGCACGCCGATTTCGATCATGTCGCTGCAACCTGGCAGGGCACGCGGGACAAGGATGGTTATCGCGGCCGCTGGACCGACGCCCGCTCGGGCAACGTGCGCACCTTCACGTTGCGCCGCGTGGCCGAATACGATCCGGATGCAATCGCGCCCAGCCCGGTCGAGGAGATTACCGCGGTCTCCGCGGGCGGGGTCGGCAGCGGCATCGCCCGCGGCGCGGACATCGACATGAAGCATGCGCCTTATGTCACGCTGAAGCTGGCAGGGCACGCACGGCCGGCCGGTCGCGAAATCGGCGATGGCGCGGTCGCGTACCGGATGTGGCGCGATTCGCGTACGGTGTTCGCGTATCCGCGGCTGAGCCGCCACCCCGATCCGGCCGTAATGGCGCGCATCAACCATCTGCTCGAACAGAGGCACTGGCGGATGAATCTCGCGGCGCTTGAATGCGCGTCGACACGCTATACCGACGACGGGCCGGCCGCAGGAACGCTCGGCGGCTACGACGACGAGCAAGTGACGGTCACGTGGCTGTCGCACGCGGCGCTGAGCATCGTGGAATCGGGCAGCACGTTCTGCGGCGGCGCGTATCCGGACAATCACTACGATCCGGTCACGTTCGATCTGCTGCGCGGCGCGTACCTCGACTGGAATCACGTGATCGACTCGACAACGGCCGACAAGGACGGCGAATCGGCAACAAGCCCCGCGCTGGTGAATTTCATCACGCGGCTGCGCGACGGGGCGGCCCCGCGCAACCAGGCGACCGACGGCGAAGGCAACTCGCTGTCGTGTGCCGACGTATTCCCTCAATATCTGGCGTTTGAACTCGATGCCCCCGGCAAGCTGTCGTTCGTCGTATCCGGGATCGTCCACGCGGCGGGCGCCTGTCTCGGGCCGCAGCTCGACGCGCCGTTTGCGACGCTCGCACCGATCCTGAAATCGGGTGGTGCGCGCTATCTCGTGCCGGGCGTGAAACTGAAGTAGCGCGGCGGTGCGCGTGCACCGCCGTCATGGCATCAAGACGCTTCGCCCGGCGCGTCGACATCGATGCCGAGTTCGCTCGCCATCCGCTGAACCAGCGCACTCAGCCGTGCCACTTCGTCCGCGAGGCGCTTCTGCTCGGCCTTCAGTGCCTCGAACTCGGAAGGCGGCACCGAATCCGCGCCGCCGCCGGCCTCCGCGTTTGCGAAGTCGGCGATGTTCACTTCACCGCACATCAGGTGCATCCAGCGGTTCTCGCGGGCCCCCGGCGCACGCGGCAGCCGGACGACGAGCGCCTGCGCGCGCGCCGCGAGCTCATCGAGGAACGCCTCGACCGACGAGATATCCGCGAAGCCGTGCAGGCGTGCGCTGTTCAGGCGCAGCTCGGCGGCCGTCTGCGGGCCGCGCAGCAGCAGGATCGTCAGCAGCGCGATCGCCTGGCTCGGGATGCCGAGCACGCGGTTCATGTTGTGCTCGAAACGCGGCACGCGGCTGCTGCTGCCCTCCATCACGAGGCTCAGGTGCTTCAGCCCGTCGAGCGCGGTCGTGACTTCGTCCTCGCTGACGTTCATCACCGGTGCGCGCGCGGTTTTCTGGTTGCAGCCCGCGGTCAGCGCATTCAGCGATAGCGGATAAGTATCCGGCACCGTGTGCTGCTTCTCGACGAGCACCCCGAGAATGCGAGCCTCGAGGGGCGTGAGTTCGCGCAGGGCGCGTGGCGTGGGCATGTCCGGCGTGGTGTTCATGAGTAGCTTCGCAGCGTGCAGCGGGTGAAGGGAAACGGTCGCGGCCCGTCCGGCATCGCGCACGGGCGAGCCATATGATAGCTCGCGACGGGTAGCCCGGCACCGCTCTCCCCGCCGGCACGCGTACTTGCCGCAGCGGGCTTTCGTCCAACCTGTCGGCGCGCTCGATACCGCGCAGTGCCGCGCGGCGATGCGTGCGCGCATGCCCCGGCGTTTGCGCGATGCGCACGCCGGCGCTACGATGTGCGTTCCCCCCGATATCCGCGGCGCCGCGCGCGGCCGTCTTCACACGCCGATTCTACGCATCGCTCGTCCTGAACGTGCTGCCGCCGCGCATCCACGCCGCTCGTCAACACCGTTTACCCCTTCACCGGTTCACCGCCATGACTGCATCCTCTTCCGCGCCGCACGTACGCGCCATCGTCACCGGACACACGCGCGGCCTCGGCGCGTCGCTCGCCGAACAACTGTTGCTGGAAGGCGTCGCCGTGCTCGGCGTGTCGCGCAGCCGTCATCCGTCGCTCGCGTCGCAAGCCGGCGACCGCTTCTCCGAAGTCGAGATCGATCTGTCCGACTCCGCGGCCGTCGCAACCTGGCTGGCCGGCGACACACTGCGCCGCTTCGTCGACGGCGCGTCGCTCGTGCTGCTGTTCAACAACGCAGGCATCGTCGATCCGATCGGCCCGCTCGCCACGCAGGACCCGGCGATCGTCGCGCGCGCGGTCGGCCTGAACGTCGCGGCGCCGCTGATGCTGTCGGCCGCGCTCGCGCAAGCGGCAACGGCCACGACCGAATGCCGGATCCTGCACGTGTCGAGCGGCGCGGCGCGCAACGCATACGCGGGCTGGAGCATCTACTGCGCGACCAAGGCCGCACTCGATCACCATGCACGCGCGGTCGCGCTCGACGCGAACGGCACGCTGCGGATCTGCAGCGTCGCGCCCGGTGTCGTCGACACGGGTATGCAGGCGACGATCCGCTCGACCAGCGAAGACAACTTCCCGATGCGCGAGAAGTTCGACGAGTTGAAGTCGAGCGGCGCGCTCGCGACGCCCGCGGCAGCCGCACGGCAACTGATCGGCTATGCGCTGAGCGACGCGTTCGGCACCGAGCCGACAGCCGACGTGCGGAACCTGCCGGCCCGATAAGCCTCGGCGCGGCCCGTCACCCATCGAGCCGCTTCGTCCAGTCTTCGACCTGCCGCTCCGTCCGGCGCTTTTCAAGCATCCTGCGCCAGCCGGGCGGCAGCAGCGGCACGTCGCACAGCGCATCGAGCGCGGCCATGTCGAGCGTGCGCCGGTAGAGCACATCGAGCACCGCCGACAGCGGCCATTGCGGATACGGGCGCTCGTGCAGCACCAGCACATCGCCCGCCTCTACCCAGCCTTCGTGCAGCACGCGGTAATACCAGCCGGTGCGGCCGCTCTGCTGCACGAGCGCGGCCATCCGCGGATGGCCGAAGCGCGCGTTGAGCTTCCAGCACGGCTGCCGCGACTGCGTCACCTGAAGCACCGCGCCGCCCAGCGTGAACACGTCGCCGAGACAGACGTCGCACTCGGTCACGCCGTGCGTCGACAGGTTCTCGCCGAACGCGCCCGGCTGCGCGAGCACGTCGCGCACGCCGATCTGCCCGGACCACCACGCGTAGTGGTCATGTGCATAGTGGTGGACGGCCTTGTCGGGGCCACCGTGATGCCGTGCATCGGCCTGCTCGTCGCCGGCAAAGCCGAGCGTGCCCAGCCACACACGTGCATCGACCGGCTGCTTGTCGATCGCGCTCGCATGCGGCGTGCCGGGCAGCGGCCGGCTCGTGCCGACCCGCACCTCGGCGATGGCAGCCGCGATCGCCGGCCGTGCGCCTTCGCTCATGCCGTCACACCGTCCGGCAGTGCCGCGAGCAGGCGTTCGAGTTCGCGCGTGCGCGCGTCGCCCAGCGGCAGCAGCGGCTTCCTCGGCTCGCCGGCGTCGAAGCCGCGCAGCCGCAGCCCAGCCTTCACGGTCACCGGCAACCCGCCGTTGACGATGAACTGCAGCAACGGCAACTGCGCCTGAAATACCGACCTGGCGCGCATCAGGTCGCCCGTGCGCATCGCGTCGACCAGCGCGAGCGGCAACGCGGCATTGAGGTTCGGCGCGGCCGTGCACCATCCGGCCGCGCCGGCGGCCAGCGCCGCTAGCGCCATCGGGTTGCTGCCGTTGTAGAACGGGATCGTCCCGTCGCTCAACTGCGCGAGCCGGTGCATCCGGCCGATGTCGCCGGTGCTCTCCTTGACCATCGTCACGTTGTCGACGGTCCGGCAGATCGTCGCGATCAGGTCGGGCGACATGTCGACGCCGCTCGTCGCCGGGTTGTTGTACAGCATGATCGGGATGCCGATCGCATCGCCGATCGCGCGGTAGTGCGCGACGATCTCGTCGTTGCCGAGCTTCCAGTACGACACCGGCAGCACCATCACCGCATCGGCGCCGGCCTGCTCGGCGAAACGCGCACGGCGCACCGCGCCGGCCGTGGTGAGGTCGGAAATCCCGATGACGGTCGGCACGCGCCGGCGTACCGCGCGGATCGACGCGGTGGCGACCGCGTCCCATTCGGCGTCGGACAGGTACGCGCTCTCGCCGGTACTGCCCAGCGGCGCGATCGCGTGGACGCCGTCGGCAACGAGTCGCTCGATCAGCGCATCGAGCGCTTTCAGGTCGACGCCGCCGTCGGCGGAGAGCGGCGTAACCGGGTAGGCAATGATGCCTTGCAGCAGGACGGACACGATATGTATTCCTCAATGATTACCGGATGCAATCGAAACGAAGCACGCATTCACGCGACGCAGTCCCGATGCGTACGCAGCGCACGGCGCGCGTAATAGTCGAACGTCACCGCATCGCGCTTCGGCGTCGAGATCCAGTCATGCGCTTCGCGCGCCAGCGCCGGCGGCACCGGCTTGATCTCGCCGGCCGACATCGCGAGCAGCTGCAGCTTCGCGGCGCGCTCGATCAGCAGCGCGAGGATGCACGCTTCCTCGATCGTCTTGCCGACCACGAGCTGGCCGTGATGCGACAGCAGGATCGCGCGCTTGCTGCCCAGCGCCTTCGAGATGATCTCGCCCTCCTCGTTGCCGACCGGCACGCCCGGCCAGTCCTTCAGGAACGCGCAATCGTCGTACAGCGGGCAGGTGTCCATGTGCGACACGACGAGCGGCTGCTCGAGCATCGACAGTGCCGCGACATGCGCCGGATGCGTATGGATGATGCAGTTCACGTCCGGGCGCTCGCGATAGATCCACGTATGGAACCGGTTGGCCGGATTCGGGATGCCCTCGCCGTCGACCACGTCGAGATCCTCGTTGACATGCAGCAGGTTCGCGGCCGAAATCTCGTCGAACCCGAGCCCGAGCCGCTGCGTGTAATACGTGCCGGCGTCGCTCGCGCGGCAGGTGATCTGCCCGGCCAGCCCCGAGTCGTGGCCGGCATCGAACAGGATCCTGCACGTGAGCGCGAGCTTCTGCCGCGCGGTCCAGCCGCTGTCGCCCACCTCGTTCTCGAGCCGCCGCTCCGCCAGCGCGACCAGCGCTTCCTTCGTCAAGTTCAGCGTTTCCGCCATGTTCGCCTCCTGATTGGACCGGGTCTGCCGCGCCGTCCGCGGCCGTTTTCCGGCATCACGTGACACACAATACACCACAGGACACTTTGTGTCATGCGTTACAATCGGTTTTTCGAAGGACACCTGGCGCCCCATGACGATTCGCCTGAAGCTGCTCAGAAAACAGAAGGGCTGGACGCTCGATGTGCTGGCCGACGAGACGGGCCTCACCAAGAGCTACCTGTCGAAGGTCGAGCGCGGCCTGAGCGTGCCGTCGATCGCGGTCGCGCTGAAGCTGTCGAAGGCGCTGAACGTCGACGTCGAGCAGCTGTTCTCGGAAAGCCACAACCGCGAGCTGATCACGGTCACACGCGCCGGCGAGCGCACGGCGATGGGCGCGGCGGCCGACCGCCACGCGCACCGCTTCGAAAGCATCGCGGCCGGCGTCGCGCCGAAGAGGATGCTGCCGTTCGTCGTGCAGCCGCCGCACGAATTCGTGGCGTCGACGTTCCGCGAGCACGAAGGCGAGGAATTCCTGTTCGTGCACAAGGGGCGCGTCGAAATCGAATTTCCGAACGAGACGGTGCAACTCAAGACCGGCGATTCAGTCTATTTCAACGCACTCATCCCGCACCGCACGCGCAGCCTCGGCACCGCGCAGGCGGAGATCCTGGTCATCGTCAGTCACGACGACTAGCCTCGTCACTTCTTCGCGCAAGGACCCCCGATGGTCACCAAGGCCACCGCACCGTTCCAGCAGATCAAGACGCTCGTTCGCCAGAACGTCGAGTCCGGCGACTGGCGCCCCGGCGACCGCATTCCGTCGGAACTCGATCTCGCCGCGCAGTTCGGCGTCGCGCGCATGACGGTCAACCGCGCGCTGCGCGAGCTGACCGAGGAAGGCGTGCTGAAGCGCATCGCGGGCGTCGGCACCTTCGTCGCCGAGGTGAAGCCGCAGTCGAACCTGCTGATGATCGCGCATATCCGCGATGAAATCCGCGCACGCGGGCACGAATATCGCTGCCGCGTGCTGAGCCGGTCGAGCGAGCCCGCGTCGTTCGACGTCGCGGCCGCGTTCGGGCTGCCGGTCAATACACCGGTCTTTCATGTGGTGTGCGTGCACGAGGAGAACGGCCGCCCGATCCAGCTCGAGGACCGCTACGTGAACCCGGCCGCCGCGCCCGGCTTCATCGACCAGGATTTCCAGGCCGAGCCACCCTCCGAATACCTGTTCAACAACGTGTCGCACTACGAACTGGAAATCGAGCACGTCGTCGACGCGTCGCTGCCGACCGTCGAGCAGGCACGGCTGCTCGACATGCGCGCCGACGAGCCGTGCCTCACGCTCACGCGCCGCACCTGGACGGACGGGCTGCCCGTCACGTTCGTGCATTTCCTGCATCCGGGCAACCGTTACCGGCTCGGCTCGCGCTTCAAGCCGGGCGCGGGGCGTCACCCGACCTGACCTTTATCACCCGATCAAAGTGCACGGCGGCCGTTTCGTGCTGAAACGGCCGCCGCGTTCGTGACCTGCGTGGTTCAGATCGCGCGAGCCTGCCCCGCGCCACGCGACCATACGACCGGGAACAGCGGGTGGTCAAGCGGCGCGCCGTCGGCCAGTTGCTCAGCGAGCCCGGGGAATTCGGGCGACGTCTTCCAGCGGCGCGGTGCGTGGCGGATATCGTCGCCGACGAAGCGGATCGAGAACGCGCGCCGGCGGTTCTGCGTGCCGCCCGAGGCATGCAGCGTGAGCATCCGGAAGCAGACCATGTCGCCGGGTTCGAGCGCCCAGTGGCGAATCGGGAACGCCGCGCGGTCGGCTTCGATGTCCGGCAGGTCCGCCAGGCTGCCCTCCGGGAACCACTTCGCTTCCTTGTCCATGAACGTACGCGGCATCAGCCACGGCCCGCGATGCGAGCCCGCGACGAATTCCAGCGTCGATTCGAGCGGCACCGGATCGACCGGAATCCACATGCTGACGTTGTCGTCGCCTTCGATGTTGTAGTACGGCTGGTCCTGGTGCCATGGCGTGCGCTGCCGCGTGCCGGGCTCCTTCACGAGCAGGTGGTCGTGATGCAGCCGTACGTTCTCGGTCCCCATCAGCGCGGCGGCGACCGACGGCGCCGGCGAGCGCACGATGAAATCGCGATACGCGTCGTTGTGCTGCCAGTTGCAGAAATCCTCGAAGAACCAGCCGGGATCGTCGGGCCGGCTCGCCACTTTCGCGCGCTCGCTCGGCTGCGCGAGATTCGCGTCGATGCCGGCCCGCAGCGCGGCCACTTCGTCGGGTGAAAAGATGCCCTTGATGCAGACCGCCCCTTCTTCGCGGAACGCGGCGATCAGTTCGGGCGTCACGGCTTGCGCGACGCGGTCCTGGATACTCGTCATGGTGTGCCTGTCGATGGAATGAGTCACGGAATCACGGTGCCGAAGTCAGCTGCTGTTTCGTGCCGTAGATGTCGAAGTCGAAGTATTTCGCGGCGATCTTCTGGTACGTGCCGTTCGCGCGGATCGCGACGATCGCGTCGTTCAGCCGCTTCTTCATGTCGGCGTCGCCCTTGCGCACGCCCATCGCGACACCGTAGCCGGTGATGCGCACGTCGGTCACGTCGGGGCCTGCGAACGCATAGCCTTTGCCGCGCGGGGTCTTCAGGAACGAGTAGCCGGCCTGCGTCTTGTCCTGGAAGGTCGCGTCGAGGCGGCCGTTGACGAGATCCTGGTACACCTGGTCCTGGTTCTGGTACGAGACGATCGTCACGCCCTTGGTCGCCCATTCGGCCTTCGCGTAGGCCTCCTGCGTCGTGCCCTGGTCGATCCCGATGCGCTTGCCCGCGAGCGACGCGGCGGTCGGCAGCAGTTTCGAGCCGGCCGGCGCGACGAGCGCGCCCGGCGACGCATACAGCTTGTTCGAGAAGTCGATCTGCTTGAGCCGCTCGTCGGTGGCCGTCATCGCGGACATGATCACGTCGAACTTGCGCGCACGCAGCGCCGGAATCATCCCGTCGAAGCCCTGCTCGACCCACACGCATTTCGCATGCAGCTGCTCGCAGATCGCATTGCGCAGGTCGATGTCGAAGCCGGCGAGCGAGCCGTCGGGCTGTTTCGCCTCGAACGGCGGATAGGTGGGGTCGATACCCCAGCGGATCGTCGACGTGTCCTGCGCGAACGTCACGAGCGGCGCGAACGCCAGCGTGGAAACGAGGAGCTTTGCAGTGCGGTTCATGGCGTGTCCTTGAAAGTCTCGACGCGGCGGGCGACGCCGGCGTCCGGTGGAGGCGCCGCGCCGGGATGCCGGCGCGGGGCGCGAAAGACGGGGGACTTCGATGAAACTGCGATGCAGTCTAGACCGCTTGATTTTCGAGCGCAAGCGGGTGGACGAGGGCGTCCGGCAGATTGGCGGGAGATGGAGACCGGGAAGGCGGGATCGCGCTTGATTGTGGGTTTTTTTGCGGGATTTTTGGGTGTTTACCCTGCGCGACGTGCATCCGCGACAGCGCGCGTTTTTCCGGATGTTCGCTGCGTTAGGATGCCTATACCGGAAACCACGGCGATACGTCACCCGATGTTCCTTGCGCCGCATGGGCGATGCGTCCTATACCGCGATCGTTTTTTTTGGCGACGATAGTTCACCTCAAGATGTAAAATATACCTTACATCGTAAAGCACTGAATCCTCGTCAGGAGGTCGCCATGCAACTCTATGAAATCGGTCAGGCCGTCGCGAAACGGCGTGCCGAACTCGACCTCACGCAGGCGCAACTTGCCAAGCTTGCCGGGTTGTCTCGTCTCACCGTGAATCAGCTCGAATCCGGCAAGGTCAAGGACCTCGGCATCAACAAGCTGATCCCGTTGCTGAGCGTGCTCGGTATCGAACTGCTGGCGCTTCCGCGGCAGGCTCAAAACGGTCTCTACAAAGCCGTCGTGAGCGCGAACGTCAGCTACAAGGGCGAACTGACCGAACGACTGCTGGCTGATGCATTGACCACAGGACGGATTCCGGAGGGATTTGAATCACAGTTTTCCGTCATCCTCGATGAGGTGCCGCTGCCTGTCGTGGTGAAGGCGGCCGAGGAGGCTGCCGAGCGCTCGGGTACTCCGCTGCGGTCCATCTGGAAAAATCTTGCCGCTTGGTCGAAGGACCTTCATCTGTATCGGGAGGTATGGGCATGACCTCACCATCCACGTTGCCCGACGGCCCGTGGCAAGGCCTTTTTCGCCACGCACTGACACTGATCGACGAGATACGGAAACATGGCACGTCGAATCCGTTCTGGACATTTGGCGGAGGCACCGTCCTGATGCTGCGCCACGGCCATCGCGTCAGCAAAGACGTCGACATCTTCGTACCCGATCCGCAGTATCTCGGGTACGTGAATCCCCGCATCAGTGACGCGGCGTCCGACATCACGTCGAACTACGAGGAACACGCGGGGTTCGTGAAGCTGGTGCTGCCGGACGGCGAAATCGATTTCGTGGTCTCCCGTAATCTGACGTCGCCCGGCTACGACGAATGGATGCTGATGGATCGCGTCGTCAAGGTCGAGACTTCCGCGGAAATCGTCGCCAAGAAAATGTGGCACCGCGGCGATCGTCCGACCGCGCGGGACCTGTTCGATCTGTGCCTGGTCATCGAGCGGGAACCGGAAAGCCTGAAGGAAGCCGGTGCGTTCCTCGTTCGGCATCGCGACACGTTTCTGCGTCTGCTCAAAGAGCATCGCGCCTTCGTACAACCGCGCTTCGACGACATCCGGACACTCGGCTACACGCCGTCGTTCGACTATTGTGTTGAACTCGCCGAAGCATTCCTGCGAAAACTTCCCGGTGGGGCACCCGAATCAAAATCTCGCCGCCGCTAAACCCCCACCGCGCCACCGCCGCCACCAGCACCCGCTCGATCGCGCCGCACCCACGCTGCCGTGCATGCCGCAGCGGCATCACACCGTTCGAATCGGCCAGATCGACGTTCGCGTGCCCGTCGACGAGCAACTTCACGATCCGCACATAACGCTCGCTGACGTCGCCGAGCATGATCGCCTCCAGCTGCACGGTCCAGCCGAGCAGGTTCACGTGGTCGACGTTCACGCCCGCGTCGAGCAGCGTACGCGAACGTCATCCGCGGAACGTCGTCATGCGCTTCAAAGGCGCCCCGCGAGACCTCGCCCAGTCCGGCAAAACCGCGATTGTCCACGGCGTCCTGCCATGTTAAAAGTCGTCGCACGCATTTGAAAATGAAATGCTCGAATCCGCAAAAGTGCAGAAATGAATAGACCCCTGTTCGACCTCGACCTGTTGCGTGCGCTCGTGATGGTCGCCGACTGCGGCAGCTTCACGACGGCCTCCGCGCGCCTGCATTCGACGCAGTCGACGGTCAGCCAGAAGGTGCGCCGGCTCGAGGAAATCGCCGGCCACCGCCTGCTCGACCGCGGCACGCGCGACGTCCGTCCGACCGACGCGGGCGTGACGGTGCTCAGCTATGCGCGGCGCATGCTCGCGCTGAACGACGAAATGCTGGAAGCGCTGTCGGGCGCGACGGTCGCACTGACGATCCGGCTCGGCGTGCCCGACGATTTCGCGGCGGGCCGCACGACGCATGCGCTCGCCGCATTCAAGCGCGAGCATCCACAGGTCAAGCTCGAAGTGACGTGCGGGCTGAGCCGCGACATCAGCGCCGCCTACGATCGCGGCGAACTCGATCTCGTCTTGATCAAGCAGCGGCGCGACAGCCGCGAGGCCGTCGCGCGCTGGCCCGAGAAGCTGCGCTGGATCGACAGCGCGAAGCATCCGTCGATCGATCTCGACCCGGTGCCGATCGTCGTGTTTCCGCCGCGCGGGCTTTACCGCGACGACATGATCAAGGCGATCGAGGAGCGCGGCCGCCGCTGGCGGATCAGTTTCACGACGTCGAGCCTGAGCGGCATCCAGGCGGCCGTCGCGGACGGGCTCGGCATCAGCGTGCTGCCTGCGCGCGTGGTCACCGACGAGCACGTCGTGCTGACCGCGAAGCAGGGTTTCGCGCCGATCGAGCACATGGACATCGCGATCCTGCACCGGCCGACGGCCGACCCGATGGTCAGCGAGCTGACGAAGACGCTGGCCGCGATGCTGGAGCTCGAGCGTCAGTAGGCAACAGCGAAGCGGGTTTCATTCGGCAACAGGGAGCGGGGAACGGGGCGCGGCGTGCTGCGCCCCGCGCGCATCAGAACATCGTGTTGCCGTTCGCGGCCTGCTCGGGCACCGGCTGGTTGACGTCCCAGTGCTCGACGATCTTGCCGTTTTCCAGCTTGAAGATGTCCATGATCGCGCTGCCGCGTGTGCCGGGTTCACGCACCGCGTGCACGTGCAGGATCACGTAGTCGCCGTCGACGAACGAGCGCTTGATCTCGCTGTGCGACTGCGGATATTTGTCGCGCAGAAAGGCGACGAACTTGCGAAAGCCGTCGCGGCCGTCGGCCGCGTTCGGATTGTGCTGCACGTAGCGATCGCCGACATACGCGAGCGCGGCGTCGGCGTCCTTCTCGTTCAGGCCTTTCTCGTAGAACGCGAGCACCGCGCGCCGGTTCGCTTCCTGCTGCGCGTCGGCCGGGCCGGCCGCCACCGCATGCGCGGCCGTCACGGCGAACAGGGCCGCCGCCATCCATCGTGCGGCCCGTGCCGCTGTCGTGCGTCGCATCGTCGTCTCCCGGAAATCCGGCTGAAAACCGGATCATACCGGGGCGATGCCGCGCTCAGACCAGTGCGCCGTTGCGCGCGACGATCTTCCCCGACGACACGACGAGACGCCGCGCCGGCCGCGCGACGACGGCTTCGGCGAACGTCAGCGCATCGACGAGCACGACGTCCGCGCGGCTGCCCGGCTCCAGCCCGTAAGCCGCGAAACCGCAACCGCGCGCCGCGCTGTGCGTCACGCAGTCGAGCGCGACTTCGAGCGCATCGTCGCGGCGGAAGTCGTTGCGCATGCCGATCAGCATCGCGCGTTCGAGCATGTCGGGCGAGCCGTACGGCGTCCACGTATCGCGCACGCCGTCGTTGCCGCCGATCACGGTCACGCCGGCCGCGCGGCATGCTGCCACCGGCGGTACCGGCACCGCCGCCGGCGCGGTCGTGACGATCGCCACGCCGAGCTCGGCCATCCGCGCGAGCAGCGCGTCGCGCTCGCGTTCGGCGATATCGCCGAGACAGAAGCCGTGGCTGATCGTGACCTTCCCCTGCATGCCGAGCGCGGCCGTGCGCTGCAGGATCAGGTCGAGCGAGTACGCGCCCATCGACGCGCGCTCGTGCAGGTGGATGTCGAGCCCGCGGCCGTGGCGCTCGGCGATCGCGAACAGCACGTCCACCGCCTCGACCGGATCGCCTTCGATCGCGCACGGATCGAGCCCGCCGAGCAGGTCGGCGCCCGCGTCGAGCGCGTCGGACAGCAGCGCATCGGTGCCCGGCCGCTTGAGCACGCCCGATTGCGGAAACGCGACGATCTGGATCTCGACCTGCCCGCGCAGCGTCTCGCGCGTCGCGAGCACGCCGTGCAGATGGCGCAGCCCGGCTTCGGTGTCGACGTCGACGTGCGTGCGGATGCGCGTCGTGCCGGCCGCGAGGAATGCGCGTGCGAGCGCGAGCGATGCGGCGCCCGCGTCGTGGCCGCTGGTCGCGCGATAGTGGCGCTCGTTCTCGATGCGGTCGACGAGGCGCGGCCCGACCTGGTTGCGATACCACGGCATCCCCCAGTGCGTCTTGTCGAGGTGCGTGTGGCCTTCGACGAGGCCAGGCAGCGCAAGCGCGCCCGCGCCGTCCTCGATCGTGCAGCCGGCGGGCGCGTCGAGCGACGGGCCGACACGCGCGATGCGGTCGCCTTCGATCAGGAGGTCGAGCGCAGTATCGGCGCTCGTGCGGACGTTGCGGATCAGCAGGTTCGTCATGTCGGTTCCGGTGGGGTCGGTCAGTGCGAAGCGCGCACGGCGCATGCCGCGCCGCCGGTCGGTGAATCAGCGCGTGAAGCGCAGCGACGGCGCAAACGGCGCACGCGTATCGCTTTCGCCGCGACGGAATACCCAGCGCTCGGCCGGCACGCCCGCGACGGCCGCCGCCGCGTTCGGCGCACGCACCGCGACGAAGCTCGCGTCGCAGCCGACCGCGATGCCGTAGCGTTCCTTGCCGATCGCGCGTGCGCCGGCATGCGTCGCAATGTCGAGGGCGATGCCGAGCGCTTCGTCGGTGTAGAAGCCCGACCGGTAGCCGACCATCATCGCACGCTGCAGCATGTCGCCGTTGCCGTACGGCCACCACGCGTCGCGAATGTTGTCGTTGCCCGCGAACACGTGCACGCCCGCGTCGCGCAGTTGCCGTACCGGCGGGAACGCGCAATCGCCCGGCGCATTCGTCAGGATCGACACGCCGGCTTCGGCGAGTGCAGCCGCGGTGCGCTGCAAGTCGTCATCGCTCACCTGGCCGAGCGCATACGCATGGCTCACGTTCACACGCCCGCCGAGCCCGGCCGCACGCGTGCGCGCCGCGATCCGCAGCAATTGCGCGATGCCGGTTTCGCCCGGCTCGTGCAGGTGAATGTCGATCTTCGCGCCGCGCTTCTCGGCGATGCCGAACACGATGTCGAGCTGGCCGTCCGCATCGCCGTCGAGCGTCGTCGGGTCGATCCCGCCGACCACGTCCGCGCCTTCGCGCACGGCTGCATCGAGAATCTCGGCCGTACCCGGGCACGTCACGACGCCGGCCTGCGGAAACGCGACCAGTTCGATGTCGACGATCCCGCGCCATTGTTCGCGCGCGGCCATCACGGCCTGCAGGTTCGACAGGCCCGTCGTCGCATCGACGTCGACGTGGCTGCGCATCGCGATCGTGCCGAACGCGGCGGCCTGCGCGATCAGCGCGTTCGCACGCTCGACGATCGGCGGCGCGGCGGCGAGCTGGCGCTTCTCGACCGCGAGCCGCTCGCGCAGCGAGCCGGCCGATTCGTGCGGCACCCAGCGATCGCCGACGAAGCTCTTGTCGAGGTGGATGTGGCCGTCGACGAAACCGGGCAGCACGACGCAGCCGCCGAGGTCGATCGTCTGCGCGCCGGGCGCGGCTGCGCAGTCGGCGCCGATCGCGGCGAAGCGGCCGTCACGGACGACGAGGTTGACGGGCTGGCCGCCGGCATCGACGGCGTTGATGAAGAGTCGTTCGGTCATGGCTTGGAATATGGGCGGTCGCTGCGCGACACCGGCGCGGACAGGGGAAGGAACCGCAGCCGGCGCGGCGCGACCGTTGGCAGGGAATCCGGCCACGATATCGGACGCTGTCGCCCGAGGCCAATTAAATGTCGCGATGCCGCGCATTCGATTTCGCGATGCGCGGCGCACATTCCCGCCGGGCCTGGCGCGACGACGGGGCTCGATCGCCGGGGAGAAGACGGCAATGCCGCCTGAAACACGTGGGCCGCGTCACCGTCACACGGCTGGCCGGAAACCGCCGCGCGCCCTTGCCGGGCATGGCCGGAACGGCCCATCCGCGCGGCGATTTACGCGGCAACAGACTTTACACGTTGTTACCCGGCCGCACCGGACGCGCATCCGGCCATTCCTTATACTCACGCCGAGTTCGCCACCCTTGACGGGAATCCATCGGCGAACACGTTGCCGATGCAGGAAACATCATGATGCGCATGCCTTCCACGAAGACCGTTCTGTTCGCCTCGCTCGTCGCCGTGGCGGCGCTTCCGCTGACCGCCTGTGTCGCGCCCGGCTACTACGGCGCGCAACCGGGCTATCCGCAGCAGCAATACGCGACGCCCGGCTACGCGCAGCCCGCGTACTCGCAACCGGGCTACGTGCAGCAGCAGCCGGCCTACCCGAACCAGGCGCCGCAGCCGTACGATCAATACGGCAACCAGCCGCAGTACGGATCGCAACCGTATGACCAGTACGGCAATCAGCAACAGCAATACGCGACCCCGTACGGCACGCAGTACGGCACCGTGTCGAACATCCAGCCGGTCAACGGCTCGGTCGGCCCGTCGGGCGTGGCCGGCACCGTCGTCGGTGCGCTGGTCGGCGGCCTGGTGGGCAACCAGTTCGGCCGCGGCCATGGCCGCGATGCGGCAACCGTGATCGGCGCGCTCGGCGGTGCGGTCGCGGGCAACCAGATCGGCCAGCAGATGGGCGCCGCGCAAGGCCCGAGCAGCTACCGGATCGACGTGCAGGTCAGCGACGGCTCGATGCGCTCGTTCGACGTGCAGTCGCCGGGCAACCTGCGTCCGGGCGACCGCGTGCAGATCAACGGCAATCAGCTGTCGCGCTATTGATCGATGCCCGTTGCGTGCGCGTGACCTGAGCGCGCGCACGTTGCACGTTCGACGTCGCGCGCGGATTCGACACGATGACGCGCGCTTCACGCCATCCCTTCCTTGAAGCCGGCGCCACGCGCCGAACGCGATCACGCGTGATCCGGATTCCGATTAGGATAGGCACGATGCATCCTGCGGCCGCAGCGGCGCGCGCCGGCATGCACGACCTTCAACCGGAATCCAGCCGATGACGATCACGACCCGCCTGCTCGATGCGGCCGACGCCGCCCGTTTTCAGACCGTTCGCCTGCGTGCGGTCGACACCGCACCCACGTCTTTCCTGCCGACGCTCGACGAGGAATCGCAGGTGCCGGTCGACGAATTCGCGACGCGCATCACGCCGACCCACGAGCGCGCGGTGTTCGGCGCGTTCGACGGCGACACGCTCGTCGGCATCACCGGCGTGCGCCGCGATGCACGCGTGAAGATCGCGCACAAGGCGACGATCTGGGGCGTGTTCGTCGATCCCGCGTATCGCGGGCGAGGCATCGCGCAGGCGCTGCTCGAAAGCGCGACCGGGCATGCCGCGCAGGCGTGGGCCTGCAAGCAGCTGATGCTGTGCGTGAACGAGGTCAACGGCACCGCGGAGCGGCTGTATGCGTCGCAGGGGTTCGTGCGGTTCGGCACGGAACCGCGCTCGCTGTTCGTCGACGGCAAGTTCTACGACGAGCACCACATGGTGAAGACGCTCGCGTAACGCGTTCACGTTCGCTTGCTTTTGCTTTTGCCGGTGCCGTCGCGTTCGCGTGCATCGAGCGGCCACCCCGCACGCGAACGCCCTTCCTGCCTCACCTCATTGCATCACCGCTTGCCGGTGATCGTCACGTTTGCCAGCGTCATCGCGCGCACGTTGAACGCATCGATCGGCCCCGGCGACGTGACTGACCGTCAGCGTGCGCGCCGGTCCAGCCGATGAAGGCGCGGCGCGATACCGTTTCGAACGGCGGCAATGGGCACTCCTGCAAGACAAGGGAGCATCGATGCGCCGCTCGGCAGATCACAATTCATACGTCGTCGTATTACATTGCTGGATCCAGACGCAATTGAGGCGAGGCATGCATTCGTCGATGACGCTTTCTCTAATGACTTTATGCATCGTATGTATGTGCACACTCACGTATTAAAGCGCGCATTTAGAGATACGTTGTCGTATGTTTATGCGCAAAAACTTCAACCAAGCCTCTCCGGCTAACCTATCCATCCGTATGGTTCTCTCCGCGTCCACCGCCACCCCGCGTCGGTAATTCCGCCTCTGTTCAGCCCCCTGCCGCCCGCGCTATCGTTTCCCCTTCTTCACAGCCCAGGAGCTGCCTTTGCCTTCCCGCCACGGAGTCGACCTCATCCGCGCCCGCGCGCTGTTCGATCGCGAGCGCCAAGCGTTCGCCGAAGCCATGCCGGTCTCCCGCGCGCTGTCCGCGGAAGCGTCCGAGCACCTGCTGTTCGGCGTGCCGTTGCACTGGATGCAGGACTGGTCGACACCGTTCTCGCTGTACGTGAAGGAGGCGCGCGGCGCGACGTTCACCGACGTCGACGGCCATCGCTACGTCGACTTCTGCCTCGGCGATACCGGCGCGATGTTCGGCCATGCGCCGGAACCGGTCGCCCGCGCGCTCGTCGAGCAGGCCACGCGCGGCTACACGACGATGCTGCCGAGCGAGGACGCCGCATGGGTATCGCGCGAACTCGCACGCCGCTTCAGGCTGCCGGTCTGGCAATTCGCATTGAGCGCCAGCGACGCGAACCGCTTCGTGCTGCGCTGGGCGCGCGCGGCCACCGGCCGCAATACGATCGTCGTGTTCAACGGCTGCTATCACGGCACGGTCGACGACGTGTTCGTCGATCTCGTCGACGGCCGCCCGGTGCAGCGCGACAGCCTGCTCGGGCAGTCCTACGACCTGCTCGCGAACACGCGCGTCGTCGAATTCAACGACCTGGCCGCACTCGAAGCCGCGCTGAAACATGGCGATGTCGCGTGCGTGCTCGCCGAGCCCGCGATGACGAACATCGGGATGGTGCTGCCCGACCCGGGCTTCTGGGAGGCCGCTCGCGAACTGACGCGCCGCCACGGCACGCTGCTCGTGATCGACGAGACGCACACGATCAGCAGCGGCCCCGGCGGCTACGCGGTCGCGCACGATCTCGAACCGGACATGCTGGTGGTCGGCAAGCCGATCGCGGGCGGCGTGCCGTGCGCGGTGTACGGTTTCAGCGCCGAATTCGCCGAACGCGCGAAGCAGGCGAAGCTGAACGCGCCGCCCGGCCATTCGGGCATCGGCACGACGCTCACCGCGAACATGCTCGCGATGCATGCGATGCGCGCGACGCTGGCCGACGTCGCGACCGACGCCGCGTATGCGCACATGTTCGAACTCGCCGCGCGGCTGGCGACGGGCCTCGAACAGGCGATCGCGAAACACGGGCTGCCGTGGTGCGTGACGCGCATCGGCGCGCGCACCGAATTCCAGTTCGCGCCCGTGCCGCCGCGCAACGGCACGCTGGCCGGCGCGCAGCTCGACAGCGAACTCGAGCACATCGTGCACCTGTACCTGTTGAATCGCGGCGTGCTGATCACGCCGTTCCACAACATGATGCTCGTGTGCCCACAGACGACGGCCGACGATGTCGACCGGCTCGTCGCGCAGTTCGACGCGTGCCTCGGCGAACTGGTGTGAGGGGCTGACGCACGGTACGGCGCCCGCCCGGGCGGGGGCGTGCGCGCCGTGCCGCTTCGCCTGCTACTTCCGTTAGACCGCCCGCAACGCGCGCCGCGCCACTTCCGCGAAATACCGCGCGCCGACCGGCAAGATCGCGTCGTTGAAATCGTACGTCGCGTTGTGCAGCGGCACGCCGCCGTGGCCGGCCGCTTCGCCGTTGCCGATGAACACGAAATTGCCCGGCACCGCCTGCAGGAACGCGCCGAAATCCTCCGAGATCATCATCGGCTGCACGTCGGCGTTCACCGCGTCGGCGCCGGCAATCTGCGCGGCGGCCTGCACGGCCGTGTCGACCCATTCCGCGGAATTCACCGTCGGCGCGAACTCGTGCGTGTACTCGAACGTGCAGGCCGCGCCGTGCGTGCGGCAGATTCCTTCGCTGATCTCGCGCATCCGCGTTTCCAGCAACGCCTGCACGTCGCGCGAATAGCTGCGCGTGTCGCCCTTGATCGTCACCGTCGACGGCAGCACGTTGCGCAGCCCGTCGGTGATGAATTCCGTGCACGAGATCACGGCCTGCTGGCCCGGGTCGAGATTGCGCGACACGATCGTCTGCAGCGCGAGCACGATCTGCGAACCGATCACGATCGGATCGATGCCCATGTGCGGCCGCGCCGCATGCGTGCCGCGCCCGTCGATCCGGATCACGAAATTGTCCTCGCTCGCCATGATGCCGCCCGCGCGCGTCGAGAACGTGCCTGCACGCATGCCCGGCATGTTGTGCGCGCCGAAGATCGCATCGACCGGAAAGCGCTCGAACAAACCGTCGGCCATCATCGCCTTCGCGCCGCGGCCATGCTCTTCCGCCGGCTGGAAAATGAAGCGCACCGTGCCGTCGAAATCCTTGCGCTCGGCCAGCAGCTGCGCGGCGCCGAGCACCATCGACATGTGGCCGTCGTGCCCGCACGCATGCATCTTGCCCGGCGTGCGCGATGCATGTTCGCGGCCCGGTGCGTGCTCGGCGATGTTCAGCGCGTCCATGTCCGCGCGGATGCCGATCGCGCGCGAGCCAGTGCCGGCCGTCAGGTTCGCGACGAGCCCCGTGCCGCCGATCCCGCGATGCACGTCGAGCCCGAGTGTCTTCAGGATGCGCGCGACGTAGTCCGACGTGTTCACTTCTTCGAAACCCGTCTCCGGATACTGGTGCAGATGGCGGCGCCAGGTCTTGAGTCGCCCCTGGAGCGTGCTTTCTTCGCTTGCGTCGGTTGGGTCCATTGCGTTCGCCTCGTCGGTCGTCATGTCGTTCAGGCGGCCACCGCCGTGCGGTTCAGCCAGTCGCGCTGCCGGGCGAGCACCGCGTCGGCCGTCTCGCCGACGCAGCGCCGGTACACGGACGGCGCCGTCGCGCCTTCGGTATTGATCGCCAGCACGCGCGCGTTCGCGTCGAGCCCGACCTGCCGCGCGAGCGCCGGGTCGCGCATCAGCACCGCCAGCCCCGCGACGCCGGCCGCGCCCGATTCGCCGGCGACGAGCGGCACGTCGCGGTCGCTGCCGGCCGCGAGACCGCGCATCGCCTGCACCGCGTCTTCGTCGTCGATCAGCATGAAGTGGTCGATGCACATCTCGAGGAAATCCCACGCGAGCGGCGACGCCTCGCCGCACGCGAGCCCGGCCATCACCGAATCGACGCTGCCGGTCGCCCTCGTCGCGCGCCCCGCCAGCGCGCTCTGGTACAGGCAATCGGCCTGGCGCGGCTCGACGACGACGAAGCGCGGCCGCTGCACGCCGTCGCGCTCCCAGAGATAGCTCGCGACGCCCGCGGCGAGGCCGCCCACGCCGCCCTGCAGGAACACGTGCGTGAACGGCCGCCCGTCGTCGTGCGCCGCCTGCGCGGCCGCTTCGGCGGCGATCACGCCATAGCCCTGCATCACGTCGCGCGGAATCGCTTCGTAACCGTCGTACGACGTATCCGACACGACGTACCAGCCGTTCGCCTGCGCGAGCTGCGCGGCGCAGACGACCGACTCGTCGTAGTTCCCCGCGATACGCACGATCCGCGCGCCGTACGCCGAGATCGCGCGTTCGCGCTCGGCGTCGACGTTCGCGTGCAGCACGATCACGCACCCGCAGCCGATCGCGCGCGCGGCGGCGGCCAGCGCGCGGCCGTGGTTGCCGTCGGTCGCGCTGATCACCGTCAGGTCGGCCAGCGCCGACGCATAGGCGCCGGTGACGAGCCCTTGCGGATCGAGATCCTGCGTGCGGCGCAGCCGCTTCACGAGCCGCACCAGCGCGATCGGCGCGCCGAGCGCCTTGAAGCTGCCGAGCGGCGAGCGGCACGATTCGTCCTTCACGCCGACGCTCGCGACGCCGAGCCGCGCGGCGAGATCGGGCAGCGCGCGCAGCGGCGTGCGCGCGTGGCCGACGAGCGGCCAGTGCGACAGCCACGCGCCGCTTTCGTCGGCCGAGGCGATGTTCATCACGCGGCGCAGCGCGTTCGGGTAGGCGGTGCGCGACGCGCGCGGGTTGGCGATCAGCATGGCGGAAGGTTCCTGAGCGGGACCGCGCGCGGGCGGCCTGTCGGGTGGGTCGGATCGGGTAGGCGCCGGTTGCGCTCGCCGTCGGTTGGAAAATAATATTGCGCACGCCAGACAATAAAATCGCCAAATCGACGGCTTCAACGCAAAAATTTCTCATTCTTTCGAGGTTTCACGCGCCATCATGACGACCCCACTCGATGCGTTCGACCGCAAGCTGCTGATGGAACTCCAGCGCGACGCGCAAACGCCGCAGGCCGAGCTCGGCGCGCGCGTCAACCTGTCGACCGCCGCCGTGAACCGGCGCTTGCGGCGTCTCGCGGAAGACGGCGTGATCGAGCGCTACACGGCCGTGATCGCGCCGGACAAGGTCGACCATCCGCTGACGATCGTCGTGAACGTCGAAGTCGAGAGCGAGCAGATCGACCAGCTCGACGCAATGAAGCGCGCGTTCGAGCGCTGCCCGCAGATCCAGCAGTGCTACTACGTGACGGGGGAATGGGATTTCGTGCTGATCCTCGCAGTGCGCAACATGGATCAGTACAACGCGCTCACGCGCGAGCTGTTCTTCGCGAACAACAACGTGAAGCGGTTCAAGACGCTCGTGAGCATGAGCCGCGTGAAGGTCGGGCTCGACGTGCCGGTCGATCCCGGCGAGTGAGTGAGCGCCCGCTTGCAGGCATGAAACGGCCGGCGCGAGACTGCACGCGCCGGCCGCTTCCCATCGACGGCTACGTCAACGACAACTGAAGCTCGCGGCCGAATTCACGTCGCCCGAGCCGTTGTAGCGCGCGACCTGCGGATACGGACACAGCGGCCGCGTGCGTCCGGCGCCCCACGACGTGGGCACGTCCGCGCTCGGCACCGCATTGGTCGTGTCGCGCGCGGCGGCCACGATCGCGGCAGGCGCCTGCCCCTGCTCGACCCACGCGACGAGCGGCGTCAGCATGTCGAACTGGTCGGTCGCCGGCCCGCCCGAGCAATGGTTCATCCCCGGCACCGGATAGAAGCGCGCGAAATCCGACGCATCGCCGCCGTTCGCCTGCGCGACCTTCGCGTACCAGTCGCGCGTGTCGTTGAACGAAAACACCGGGTCGCCCGTGCCGTGATAGGCGATCAGCTTCGCGCCGCGCGCCTTCAGCGCGGACAGGTTCGTCTCGTCGGGCGGCGTCATGAACGACCACGACGATTGCGTGTACGTGCCGTTCGTCGCGAAGATCGCCGGCGCATCGTTGTCCATGTCGAAGCCGAGCGCGAAGCCGGCAAGATTCGCGAGCGTCGCGGCGGTTTTCGGCGGCGTCATGAACGTGAACGCCATCGCGGCCGGATCGAGCGTGACCGAGTTCGACTGCTTCCATGCGGCCCAGCCGCCGGCGGCCACGCCCGGATCGTACGGAAAGCTCGCGTACAGCGCCGTGCCCGCGCTGTTGCGCGCCCCCGCGAACACGTTCTCCAGCGCGGTTTTCTGCGCGGGCGTCAGGCAGGCGCCCGTGCGCGTGCCGTTCGCGCAGGTCGGGATATCGGCATCGACGCTGAAATGCGCCTGGCATGCGGCGACGTCCTGCACCATCCCGTCGGCCGCGCCGTCGAGCGCATCGCATTTCTCGAGGATCTTCGCGCCGACGAACTGCCGCTCCGCATCGTTGAAGCCGCTGCGGATGTCCGGCAGCCCGTTCGAGCCGGTGGCCGACGCGATCTTCGCGAACTGCTGCGCGCCGTACATCTCGCCGATCGCCGCCTTCGGCAGATGGAAACCCGGATCGCCGGCGATGATCCCGTCGTAGTCGGCCGGATTGCGCACGGCCGTGACCATCGCATGCCGGCCGCCGTTCGAGCACCCGCCGAAATAGCTGCGATCGGGCGCCTTGCCGTAAGCGAGCCGGATCACCTGCTTCGCCATCGGCGTGAGCGCGTCGACCGCGCCGTAGCCGTAGTCGAGCCGCGCCTGCGGGTCGAGGCCGAACAGCGGATTCTGCGCGGCGCTGTGCCCGGAATCCGAGCTGATCACCGCAAAGCCCTGGTTCAGCGCATTGGTCAGCGGCCCGCCGCCGCCGATCGCGCCGGTCGCGGTGACGACGCTGCCATCGAGCCCGCCGTTCGCCTGGTAGAAGAAGCGGCCGTTCCACGCTTTCGGCAACCGCATCTCGAAGCCGATCGCATAGGTGTTGCCGTCCACCGCGCTCACGCGCTCGTTCATCTTCCCTGCGATCACGCAGTGCTCGGCGACCGGCTTGCCGGCCACCGTCAGCGCACCGGCGGCCGCGGTCGTCACCGACGTGAACGACGTGTTCGCATACGCCAGTTTCGCGGCGAGCGCGTCGCAGGTCTGCGCCATCGCGGCCGGCGTCGCGGCGCTCAGATGCGTCGGCGCGGAGCTGACCGAATCGTCGCCGCCGCAACCGGCGAGCACGGCCGCAGCGGAGAGCGGCGCGATACAGAGGAATGCAGATTTCCTGTTCAAGATAACTCCCGTTGGGTTCGTCACGCCGGTGAATCAGAACATGTGCCGCACGCCGACCATCGCGCCGAGCTGCCCCATCCCTTCGCCGGGCGTCGTGCCGGGCCCGCCGCCGCTGACCGCGTAGCGTGCATGCGCGCTGTTCCACAGATACGACGATTGCGCATAGACGGCCGTGCGCTTGCTCAGCAGATAGGTCGCGCGCAGCGTCGCCATCGTCGCGCGCGTGTCGTGCGCGGTATTGACGATCCGGTAGCCTTCGCCGTCGACGACGAAATCGGGCTTCACCGCATACGACGCGCCGACGAAGAACAGGTCGGAATGCGCGCCGGGCGCGGCCGGCGAACCGGTCGACACGCGCCGCCCGATCCAGCCCGCGCCGATCTTCGCGCCGGCCGCCTGCGCATACGCGCTCACGTGCACCCGCGCATCCTTGCCGGCGTGGCTCGTGAACGCGACCGGCGCGACGCCGTCGAAGAAGTTCGCGGCCGCGCCCGTGCCGCCGCGCTGCTCTTCATACGACGCCGCCGCGCCGAAGTTCGCGCTGTCGTACTTGAGCATCACCGACCAGTTGCGGCATTGGACCGCGTCGCCGGGCACCTGCCCCGCGCACGTGCCCTGCCCCGGCGAGTTGCCGGTGCCCGCGCCGTCGCGGCCGAACGAATACGCGGCGCCGAGCGTCACGCCGCGATAGGTGCCGAGGTAGGTCACCGCGTTGTCGGCGCGGCCGTTCGGCACGTAGGCGTCGAACGAGCCGAGCCCGTAGATGTCGGGGCCGATGATGTCCGCGCCCTGCAGCGCGAGGTAGGTCATCGTGTACTGGCGGCCGAACGCGAGCGTGCCGAAACCGCCCTTCAGCCCGACGAACGCCTGCCGGCCGAACAGCCGGCCGCCCTGGCCGAGATCGCCGCCGCGCACGTTGAAGCCGCTTTCCAGCGTGAATACCGCCTGATAGCCGCCGCCGAGATCCTCGTTGCCGCGCAGCCCCCAGCGCGACGGCAGTTCGCCCGTCACGGCCGGCATGCGCACGACGTGGTCGCCGGCCGCGTTCGCGTGCGACACGTATTCGACGCCCGTGTCGATGATCCCGTACAGCGTCACGCTCGATTGCGCATGCGCGCCGGTCGCGGCCAGCGCGCATGCGCCGGCTGCCAGCAAGGCTTTGGTGTGCTTCATGATGGGTGTCTCCAGACCTGTGTCGATATCGCGCTCTGTCGGCGCTCGTGGATGAAAGAAACGGAACTCAGTCGTGTGCCTGCGGCCGCCGGATCAGCACCAGCGCGGCGACAGCGGCGACCAGCGTGACGGGGATGCTCGCGCCGATCACCATCGGCGCACTGCGCCCGGCGGCCAGCAGCGTCGCGGCCGCGAGCGGCCCGACGACGGAGCCGAGCCGGCCGACGGCGACCGCGGAGCCGACGCCGGTGCCGCGCATCGCGGTCGGGTAATACATCGCGGCAAGCGCATACAGCACCGACTGGCCGCCGACGACGAACATCCCTGCCGCGAATGCCGCGACGGACAGCCAGACCAGCCCCGGCGCGACCGCCAGCGCGGCAAGCGACAGCACGATCCCCGCATACATCCCGACGACGACCCGCGACGGCTTCATCCGGTCCATCGACATGCCGATGCCGAGCACGCCGAGGCCGCTGCCGATGTTGAAGAAGATCTGCACGATCCCGGCCTGGCTGCGCGCGAGCCCCTTCGCCGCCATCAGCGACGGCAGCCAGTTCAGCAGGAAATACAGCACGATCAGCGTGCAGAAATAGCTGAGCCACAGCGCGAGCGTGGTGCCCGTGCGCGCACCGCCGAACAGCGTGTGCGCGACGCCCGGACGCGCGGCACCCGACGCGCTGACGTCGAGGAACGCGCGCGATTCCGGCAGCAGGACGAGCAACAGCGGAGCGAGCAGCAGCGGCCCGACGCCGCCGACGTAGAAGATGTGCCGCCATTCGGTGTCGCCGGCCAGCAGCACGCCGATCAGCGACGCGATCATGCCGCCGAACGGAATGCCGCAATACATCACGGCCACCGCGCTGCTGCGCGAGCGTGCGTCGACGGCTTCGGAAGACAGCGCGATCAGGTTGGGCATCGCGCCGCCGAGCCCGAGGCCGGTCAGCGCGCGCACCACGACCAGCATCGCGAAGGTCGACACCTGCGCGGTCGCGATCGACAGCAGTCCGAACAGGCAGACCGACGCGATCAGCACCCGTTTGCGGCCAACGCGGTCGGCGAGCCAGCCGCCGAGCATCGCGCCCGGCAGCAGGCCGAACGTGCCCGCGCTGAACGCGAGCCCCATCTGGGACACCGTCAACCCGAATTCATGCGCCATGCGCGGTGCGGCTACGCCCACCGACTGCAGGTCGAGCCCCTCCAGCAGCGCGATCGCGAAACACAGACCGAGCGTCGTCGCGACGGCCGGCCTTGCGGCAACGGTAGTATCCATTTCGTCTCCAAGCCTTGACTTGCGCGACATGCCCTAATGCATGCGCGGGGTCATTTTTCATGATCGGATCACGTACCACAAAATATCAGGCAACCTGATTCAGTGTCCGAAATAAAATCCGCTCGGCAGCGGGCCGTACGGATCGTCATCCCTTCACGGGACGGGACGATTTAATAACAGGTAACCTGATATTTCAAGTGTGCGGAGCGCCGGTGTTAACCCGCAAGGCGCGCGGAAACCGGCCGGACACGGCCGCGCGGAACGCGCAATGTGCCGAAAGGGACGGACGCTCAGTCGCGCAGGTTGCGCACGAACAGTTCGAGCGTGTGCTGAACCTGTGCGACTTCGTCGGTGGTCACGTCGTCGCCGAGCATCCGGCGCTCGAGCGGGCGCAGCACCCGTTCGCAGTCGCGCAGGATCGCCGAGCCTTCGCCGGTCAGGCGCAACAGGATGACGCGGCCGTGGTTCGGATCGGCCTCGCGCGTGACGAAGCCGCGGGCGGCCATCGCCACCATCACCTCGTTCGCGGATTGCGGCGTGATGAACGAACGCACCGCGAGCTGCGCGTTGGACAGCGCGCCGCGTGCCTCCAGCACCGACAGCGCCGTGTATTGCGCGAGCGTCACGCCGAGCGGCGCGAGCGCATCGCTCATCTGGCGGCGCAGCAACCGGTCGAGATTGCCGATCAGGTAAGTCAGCCGCTGCTGTGCACGCATCGGCGATTTGGCTTCGGTGGCGCGGGCAGCGCGTTTCGCGCCGGCCGGTTTGACGGGAGTCGAACTCATGAACGTGTCGGGAGGAATATCGCGGGCCATCTTACCTCACGCGGCCAGCACGGCGGACAGGCGCGCGAGGACTCGATCACGGCGGCCGGCGCACTGTATACACGCCCCCAGGTTTCCGGCTGTTTCGATCGTCGTTTACCCGAGGATCCGCACGATTCTGCTTGATCGTGCAGCAGCGATGTATACAATTTTCTCAGGCAACCTGATAACGACGCACGTCGACGCAGACGTTGCGGCATCGCCCCGATACTCGCCATGACCGACCTCGACACCTCACCTTCCGACCTTCGCACCGCTTCCCCGTCGCAAACCGTCCGTACGCTGCTCGGCCTGCGCGAGCTCATCGTCAGCGGCGAACTCGCGCCCGGCGCGCGCATTTCCGAACTGTGGGTCGTCGAGCGGCTCGGCGTGTCGCGCACACCGGTGCGCGCGGCACTGATCCGGCTGCAGGAGGAAGGGCTGATCGAGCCGATCGCCACCGGCGGGTTTGCGGTGCGCGCGTTCTCGGCACGCGAGATCGGCGACGCGATCGAGCTGCGCGGCACGCTAGAAGGGCTCGCCGCGCGATTCGCGGCCGAGCGCGGCGTGCCGCCGTCGATCCTGCGCGACCTGCATGCGTGCGCCGACGAAATCGACGTGCTGCTCGCCGGCCCGCTGACCGACGACACGTTCTCCCGCTACGTCGACGCGAATGCCCGTTTCCATCGGCTGCTCGCGGCGGCGGCCGGCAGCGACGTGGTCGCGCGGCAGATCGACAAGGTCGCGACGCTGCCGTTCGCGTCCGCGAGCGCATTCGTCGTCGTGCAATCGCTCGATCCGCGCGCGCGGGACACGCTGATCGTCGCCCAGGCCCAGCATCGCGCCGTGCTCGACGCGATCGAATGCCGCCAGGGTGCGCGCGCTGAAGCGCTGATGCGGGAGCACGCGCAGATCGCGCACGGCAACCTGCGGCGCGTACTCGACAACCAGCGCGCGATGACGCGGCTCAAGGGCGGCAACCTGATTCGCCGCGACGCCGGCTGACCGGCGCGCGGCCTCTTCGCACGGTGCATGAAGCATGAGGCACCGTTCATTCAACGAGACGCCTGGCGTGCGCGCACGCCATGGAGGAGACGCATGTTCCTGAAAAACGCGTGGTATGTCGCGTGCACGCCCGACGAATTCGCGGGCAAGCCGCTCGGCCGGCAGATCTGCGGCGAGCGGATGGTGTTCTTTCGCGACGCGGAAGGCGCGGTCGCCGCGCTCGAGGATTTCTGCCCGCACCGCGGTGCGCCGCTGTCGCTCGGCACCGTCCGGGACGGCCGGCTCGTGTGCGGCTATCACGGGCTGACGATGGCGTCGAACGGCAAGTGCACGAGCATGCCGTGCCAGCGCGTCGGCGGCATTCCCGCGATCCGCACCTATCCGGCCGTCGAGCGGTACGGCTTCGTGTGGGTGTGGCCCGGCGATCCGGAGCGCGCCGATCCGGCCGCGATCCACCGCCTCGACTGGGCCGACGATCCGGGCTGGGCCTACGGCGGCGGCCTGTATCACATCGGCTGCGACTACCGGCTGATGATCGACAACCTGATGGACCTCACGCACGAAACCTACGTGCATGCGTCGAGCATCGGGCAGCCGGAGATCGAGGAAGCACCGCCTGCGACGAAAGTGAACGGCGACACGGTCACGACCAGCCGATTCATGGAAGGCATCGTTCCGCCGCCGTTCTGGGCGGCCGCACTGCGCGGCAACGGCCTGGCCGACGACGTGCGCTGCGACCGCTGGCAGATCTGCCATTTCACGCCGCCGAGCCACGTGATGATCGAGGTGGGCGTCGCGCATGCGGGCAAGGGCGGTTACGACGCGGACCCGCGCGACAAGGTGTCGAGCATCGTCGTCGACTTCATCACGCCGGAGACGGAAACGTCGATCTGGTACTTCTGGGGCATGGCGCGCAGCTTCGCGGTCGACGATCGCTCGCTGACGGAGACGATCCGCAACGGTCAGGGTGCGATCTTCGCCGAGGATCTCGACATGCTCGAAGCGCAGCAGCGCAACCTGCTGACCTGGCCCGACCGGCCGCTCCTCAAGCTCAACATCGACGCGGGCGGCGTGCAGTCGCGGCGCGTGCTCGACCGGCTGATCGACCAGGAGCGCGCCGCCGCGCTGTCGTGCTGACCGCGACCCGCACCGTCGCGCCGCGGCGGTGCAGGTCGCTCACTCCCTTCTTCCCATGAAAGTCACCGTCACCCGCAAGCTTCCCGCCGCGACCGACATCTGCGTGTTCGAACTGGCGTCCGCCGACGGCGCCGCGCTGCCGCCGTTCAAGGCCGGCGCGCATATCGACGTTCACGTCGGCGGCTTCGTCCGCCAGTACTCGCTGTGCAACAGCCCGTCCGAAGCGGGCGTCTACCGGATCGGCGTGCTGCACGCGCCCGCGTCGCGCGGCGGTTCGCGCGCCATGCATGCGTGCGAGCCCGGCGCGACGCTCGACGTCAGCGCCCCGCGCAATCATTTCCCGCTCGCCCCCGATGCCGCGCACAGCGTGCTGCTGGCCGGCGGCATCGGCATCACGCCGTTGCTCAGCATGGCCGCACACCTGATCGAGACCGGACAGTCGTTCGAACTGCATTACTGCGCGCGCGAGCCGGCGCGCGCCGCCTTTCTCGACCGGCTCGACACGCCGGGGCTGAAGGCCCGCACGCGGCTCTGGTTCGACGACGCGCCGGCCGGCCGGCGCATCGATTTCGCGCAGCTGCTCGCGAGCCCCGCACCCCGCACGCATCTGTACGTGTGCGGCCCCGGCGGCTTCATCGGCGCCGCGCTGGCGGCGGCGACCGACGCAGGCTGGGACCCGGCGAACGTGCATCGGGAGCACTTCGGCCCGGTCGGCCCGGATGCGGATGCCGCACCTTCCGGCGGCGGCGACGAAGCTTTCCAGGTATCGCTCGCGCAATCGGGACGCGTGGTCGACGTGCCCGCCGGCACATCGATCGTCGAAGCGCTGCGCGGCTGCGGCATCGACGTGCCGGTGTCGTGCGAACAGGGCGTTTGCGGCACGTGTCTCACGCGCGTGCTGTCCGGCACGCCCGATCATCGCGACGTCTATCTGACCGACGACGAACGCGCGGCCAACGACCAGATGCTGCCGTGCTGCTCGCGCGCGGTGACGCCGATGCTGGTGCTGGATCTGTGAAGGTGTCCGTGAAGCGGCGCCCGGTCGCGAAGCACGCGGCCCGGTGCCTGTTCACGTTGATGACAAGCTTGCGAACGTGCCTCGATCGGTGTCCTCGACGGGACCGCATTCGGGGCACGTGCGACGCGTGAGACGCGCCGTCTGCCTGGGAAATTCGTTCGCCTCCGCGCCAGCGTGTCGGGCCGTTCGCCGATGACGAACGGCCTGTCGCGCCTCAACGCGCGATACCGGTTGCCCGGCCATTCAGCTCGCGCGCGTCACGCGCCGCGCGGGCCTGCGAGGAGCACGCCCGCGTCGGCGGCGTCGGCCGCATGCATCGCGTCAACGAGCGCCGCGCGCTGCGCGAGCACCGCGCGCTGGTTGATCGACCCCTTGTCGGTCACTTCGCCGAGATCGAGCGAAGGCGGCGTGTCGAGCAGGCACAGCCGCGCGATGAACGTCGCGCTGCCGGTTGCCTCGCGGTTCAGCTGCGCCAGCAGGCCGGCAAAGAATGCCCGCACGCGCGGCGCCTGCAGCACGGTACGCACGTCGGCGTCCGGCCCCGCGCCGGCAAGACGGCGGCACTCGTCCACACGCGGGAAGATCATCACGCCGACGTCGTCCCGGTTCATCCCGGTCACGACCGCGTCCTGCACATACGGCGCGCCGTTCGACACGATCCGCGCGCGCATCGGCCCGACGCTCACGAAGGTGCCCGACGACAGCTTGAAATCCTCGGCGATGCGGCCGTCGAACATCAACCCGATCTCCGGGCGCTGCGCGTCGACGAAACGCACCGCGTCGCCGCTGCGGTAGTAGCCTTCGTCGTCGAAGACTTCCCGCGCGTCGTCGCCGCTCGCGCGCCAGTAGCCGGCCATCACGTTCGGCCCGCGAAAGCGCGCTTCGAGCTTGCCGTCGACCGGCACCAGCTTCGCATCGCAGCCGGGGGCGGGCAGCCCGATGTAGCCGGCGCCCGACATCGGCCCCGTGGTGAACATGCAGGAAGGCGCGGCTTCGGTCATCCCGAGACCCGCCATGATCCGGATGCGCTCGCCGCAGTGCGCGAGCGTCACGCGTTCGAGCCGGTCCCAGGCGGCCTGCGACAGCCCCGCGCCCGCGAAGAAATACATCTTCACGCGCGAGAAGAAGGTCGCGCGCAGCGCGGCATCGGTTTCGAGCGCGGCGGCGAGTTCCTCCCAGCCTTTCGGCACGTTGAAATACACCGTCGGCGCGATCTCGCGCAGGTTGCGCAGCGTCTCGTCGAACTTGCCCGCCACCGGCCTGCCGTCGTCGACGTACAGCGTGCCGCCGTTGTACAGCGCGATGCCGACGTTGTGGCTGCCGCCGAACGTATGGTTCCACGGCAGCCAGTCGACGAGCACCGGCGGCTCGATGCCGAATTGCGGAAACGTTTCGAGCAGCATCTGCTGGTTGCTGCACAGCATCCGGTGGGTGGTCGGCACGGCCTTCGGCATGCGCGTCGATCCGGACGTGAACAGGAATTTCGCGATCGTGTCGCCGGTGATCGCGTCGTGCGCCGCGTCCACGCTGTGCGGCGCCGTGTCGAGCAGCGCCGCGAAGCGCGTGACGCCGCGCATCCCGTCCGGCGCCGACACGACCACGCGCTCGACGTCGTCCGGCACCGTCGCATCGAGCGCCGCGCGAAACGCGTCGCCGTCGGCGGCAAACACCAGCCCCGGCGTCAGCAGCGCCAGCGCATGGCGGAGCTTGCCGTAATCGCTCGAGACGAGCGAATACGCGGGCGACAGCGGTGCGTATGGAATGCCGGCCCACATCGCGCCGAAGGCGATCTGCAGATGTTCGAGATCGTTGCCGGACAGGATCGCGACCGGACGCTCGGCCGACAACCCGCGATCGAGCAGCGCCTGGCCGATCGCACGCGCGCGTTCGAGCATTTGCGCATAGCTGATGCCGACCCATGCGCCGTCGGCGCCGCGTTGCGCGACGAGCCAGCGGTCCGGGTGCGCCTGCGCGCCGCTGACGAGCCGGTCGGTCAGGCGGCGCGGATACGCGCCGAGCGCGGTCGTTGCGCGCAGGGTCCAGCAGCCGTCGCGCTGCGCGATCTCGGGCGGCGCCGCGCCGATCGCGACGGGACGGTAACCGGCGAGGTCGGGCTGCACGGCGGCCGTGCCGCGCAGGGGAGTCGGATCCGCATCCAAGGTTTGTCTCCAGTCGGTTCCGCCGGCGCGTTGGGCCGCGCCGGCGGACACTGCGTTGTGTCGTTGTCGTCGTGTTTGCCGCGAGGCGGCGGCCCGCTCAGATCGGGTAGTGGCGCGACCCAGTCTGCACGGTGATCCAGCGCAGGTCGGTGAATTCGGCGATCGACGCCTTGCTGCCGAACCGGCCGTAACCGCTCGCCTTCACGCCGCCGAACGGCATCTGCGCCTCGTCGTGCACGGTCGGGCCGTTGATGTGGCAGATGCCCGACTCGATCCGTTTCGCGACCTGCATCGCACGCGCGATGTCGCGGCTGAACACCGCCGCCGACAATCCGTATTCGCTGTCGTTCGCGGCGGCGAGCGCTGCGTCGTCGCCGTCGACGCGCTGCACGGTCACGACCGGCCCGAACGATTCGTCCGCGTAAAGCTTCATGTCGCGCGTCACGCCGTCGACGATCGTCGGCTGCATCACCGCGCCGTCGACCTCGCAGCCGAGCGGCAACGCCGCGCCGTGCGTGCGCGCATCGGCGACCAGCGCGGCGATGCGCTGCGCGGCCGCCGCGCTTTCGAGCGTGCCGAGCATGACGCCCGGCGCGGCCGGGTTGCCGGCCTTCAGCGTACGCGCTTTCGCGACGAGCTTGTCGACGAACGCGTCCGCGACCTTGCGGTCGACGATCACGCGCTCGGTCGACATGCAGATCTGCCCCTGGTTGAAGAATGCGCCGAATGCAACCGCGTCGACCGCGGCATCGAGATCCGCGTCGTCGAGCACGAGCACCGGCGCCTTGCCGCCGAGTTCGAGCAGCGCCGGCTTCAGGTGCTGCGCGGCGAGCGTCGCGACGATCCGGCCGACGCGCGTCGACCCGGTGAAGTTCACGCGCCGCACGGCCGGGTTCGCGATCAACCGCTCCACGATCGCGGGTGCGTCCTGCGGCGCGTGCGTGATCACGTTGACGACGCCGTCGCCGAGCCCCGCTTCATGCAGCACGCTGCCGATCAGCCGGTGCACGCCGGGGCAGCCTTCGGACGCCTTCAGAACGACCGTGTTGCCGCAGGCGAGCGGCATCGCTAGCGCGCGGGTCGCGAGGATCACCGGCGCGTTCCACGGCGCGATCCCGAGCACGACGCCGCACGGCTGGCGCACGGCCATCGCGATGCTGCCGGGGACGTCGGACGGAATCACCGCGCCGTCGATCTGCGTCGTCATCGCGGCGGCCTCGCGCAGCATGTTCGCCGCGAGCATGACGTTGAAGCCGTACCAGTTCGCCATCGCGCCGGTTTCGGCCCGGCCGGTCTCGATGAATTCGCCGGCGCGCGCATCCATCCGGTCGGCCGCCGCCAGCAGCCGCCGACGGCGCTCGGTCGGCCCGAGCGCGGCCCACGCCGGGAACGCGCGCGCCGCCGCCGCGACGGCGGCATCCGCATCGGCGAGCGTCGCCGCCGCGGCGCGCGAGGCCACCTGCCCCGTCGCCGGATCGATCCGGTCGAACGTGGCGCCGTCCGACGCGCCGCGCGACACGCCGTCGATCAACAAACTCACTTCGTGCATTTCGCTGTCTCCCCTCAGTCCGTTTGCGTGCCGCTTCGCGCGTCAGCGCTTGTACGCCTGCAGGCCCGGCTTGATGCTCTTGTCGTCGAGGAACTGCTTGAGCCCCTGCTCGCGGCCGCCTTCCGGATCGCGATGGTTCGCCTGGTCGAGCTTCGCGTACAGGTAGTCCTCGTTCTGCTCCCACGTCAGCTCGCGGCAGCGCTTGAAACCGTGCTTCGCATTGCGGATCACGACCGGGTTCTTGTCGAGCAGCTTCGCGGCCAGCGCGAGCACTTCGTCGCGCAGTTGCGCGCGCGGCACGCTCTTGTTGACCAGCCCCATCTGCGCGGCCTGCTGCCCGGTGAAGGTATCGCCGGTCATGATGTAGTACAGCGCCTGGCGATGGCCGACCGTGTCCGCCATCGCCTTGCTGACGAGGTTGCCCGGCGGGATGCCCCAGTTGATCTCCGACAGGCCGAACACGGCTTCGTCGGCCGCGATCGCGAGATCGCACGCGACGAGCGGCGAGAAGCCGCCGCCGAAGCACCAGCCGTTGACCATCGCGATGGTCGGCTTCGCGTACATGCGCAGCAATTGCCACTGCCAGCGGCTCGCGTCGCGGCGGATCTTTTCCTGCAGGATTTCCGGGCCCGCGTCGATTTCCCGGAAGTACTCCTTCAGGTCCATCCCCGCCGTCCACGCGTCGCCTTCGCCGGACAGCACGAGCACCTGCGCTTCCGGATCGAGCTCGATCGTTTCCAGCACGTCGATCATCTCCGAATTCAGCGTCGGGCTCATCGCGTTGCGCTTCTCCGGACGGTTCAGCGTCACCCATGCGATCCCGCCCTCGACCGCCACTTTCACGGTGTTCCAGCGACCTTCGTAACTCATCTTCGTTCTCCAATGACAGTGCCGCCCTACGCGACTCGTCGCCAATTTACTATCAGGTAGCCTGATATGTAAAGTAGAATGGAAACGGCTCGGGAGAAACCCCTAATCGGGCGCAAACACACGAAAAACACGTCGCCACGGCGACGAATCACGACATGAGGAGACACGCTTGGACATCCGGAACCTGATTGCAATCGACACGCACGTGCACGCCGAAGTGTCGTGCTGCCAGCCGCCCGACCTGTTCGCGAAGGCATTCGACGATGCGGCCGACAAGTACTTCGGCACGGTGCTGAAGCAGGGCCGCCGGCCGACGATCCCGGAGACGATCGCGTATTACCGCGAGCGCCGCATCGGCTTCGTGATGTTCACCGTCGACTGCGAGACGAACATCGGCCGGCGCCGCATTCCGAACGAGGAGATCGCCGGTTTTGCGCAGGAGAACAGCGACATCATGATCGCGTTCGCGAGCATCGATCCGCACAAGGGCCGCTTCGGCGCGCGCGAGGCGCGTCGCCTGATCGAAGAACACGGCGTGAAGGGCTTCAAGTTCCACCCGACGATGCAAGGGTGCTATCCGAACGACCCGATCGCCTATCCGATCTATGAAGTCATCGCCGAATACGGGTTGCCGGCCGTGTTTCACAGCGGCCATTCAGGCATGGGATCGGGCATGCGCGGCGGCGGCGGGCTGCGCCTCAAGTATTCCGAACCGATTCACCTCGACGATGTCGCCGCGGATTTTCCCGACATGAAGATCGTGATCGCGCATCCGTCGTGGCCGTGGCAGGAGCAGGCGCTGTCGATCGCGCTGCACAAGCCGAACGTCTACATCGATCTGTCGGGATGGTCGCCGAAGTATTTCTCGCCGGAGCTGGTCAAGCATGCGAACACGCTGCTGCGGCACAAGGTCCTGTTCGCATCGGATTTTCCGCTGATCCGGCCGGATCGCTGGCTGGAGGATTTCCAGGGCGCCGGCTTCCGGCCCGACGTGCATCCGCTGATCCTGAAGGACAACGCGGTGGCGTTGCTGGGGCTTGACGCGGAACAGGCGTCACGCGTCGATGCGGGGATGTGAGGAACCGGAAGCGCGACGATCGCGGTGAACGCAGCGCGGCAGCCGGTCGTACGCTGCCGCGCCGCCGTACTCAGGCCGTGGCGCGGCCCGCAAAGCGCGCGGTCGGCAGCCCCGCATGGTGCGTCCGGGCCACGAACACGCCGCCGGCATCGGCATCGCTCGCCAGCGCGGCGTCGCTCAGCCCGACACGCGCGCTCGTCACGTACAGCCGGCCGTCGCCGTCGAGCGCCACGCAGCTCGGCTGCGCGGTCGGCACGGCGACGCGTTCGGTCTCGCCCCCATCCGGCCCGTAGCGCACGACCCGCCGGCCGCCCCACTGCGCATTCCACAGCCCGCCGTCTCGATCGACGATCGAGCCGTCCGGGTCGCCGTCGACGTCCGTCAGCCGCGCGAACGGCCGCACGTTCGCGACGTCGCCTCCCGCGCGGTAATCGCACACGAAAATCTCGCGCACCAGCGAATCGCAGAAATACATCTTCGAGCCGTCCGGCGAAAACCCGATGCTGTTCGCGATCGCCGCCGCCGGCAACGCAAGCCGTTCGAGCGTGAGATCCGGATTGAGCCGATAGAACCCGCCGACCGCGCGCGGCGGCTCGCCGCCCTCGTCCTTCATCCCGAACACGAATGCGCCAGCCCCGTCACAGCGCCCGTCGTTCAGCCGCGTCGGCAACTCGGGCTCGACGTCGACGATCCGCGTGAACGCGCCGCTGCGCAGGTCGAAAAACGCGAGATGCGTCGCGAGCCCGACGAGCAGCACGTCCGGATCGCCGGTCAGCGCGAAGCACGCGAGCCGCTCGGGCATCGCCCACGACGTCAGGTCGGCGCCGTCCGCACGGCAGCGCCACAGCCGCGCGCCTTCGATGTCCACCCAGTACAGCGCGTGCGTCTTGTCGCACCACGTCGCGCCTTCGCCGAGCGTGTTGCGGGTGTCGGCCAGCAGCGTCGCCGACGCGGCCGGTTGAGTCTGTTGCATGCCGTCTCCCGATATTCGTCGTATTTGCAGGCGGCCGCGCGTGGTCGAAGTCAGATCTTCATCGCGCGCCGCTGGTTGCGACGATACTGGTCGAACAGCACCGCGAGCAACAGAATTCCGCCGCGTATCAGATATTGGTAAAAGGTCGGCACGTTCAGCAGGCTCATCGCATCCTGCACGGAGCCCATGATCAGCACGCCCACCAGCACGCCGGAGATCGTCGCGACGCCGCCCGTCAGCGATACGCCGCCGAGCACGCACGCGGAGATCACGCCGAGTTCAAGGCCGACCGACGTCTTCGGGTCGCCGAGGCTCATCCGCGACGCGAGCATCACGCCGGCGAAGCCCGTCACGAGCCCCTGCAGCACGAACACCGTGATCTTGATGCGCATCACCGGCAGCCCCGCGAGCAGCGCGGCTTCGCCGTTGCCGCCGACGGCCAGCACGTTCTTGCCGAACACCGTCTTGCGCAGCAGGAAGCCGAACACGACGAAGCCGACGATGTTGCTCCAGATCGGATACGAAATGCCGAGGAACGAGCCGCCGCCGAGATCGAAGAAGCGCTCCTCGGAGATCATCACCGCGTCGCCGTTCGACGTGATGAACGCGAGCCCGCGCACGACTTCCATCATCGCGAGCGTGACGATCAGCGAGTTGATCCGGTAGCGCGCGATCAGCACGCCGTTCACGAGCCCGACCGTGCCGCCCGCGAGCACGCCGGCCGCGATGCCGAGCACGACGCTGTGCGTCGCGGTGATCAGCGTCGATGCGACGACGCCCGCGAACGCGACGATCGACGCGACCGACAGGTCGACTTCGCCGAGCGCGAGCACGAACATCATCGTCACCGCGATCGAGCCGATCAGCGTGACCGACAGCAGCAGGCCCTGGATGTTGCGCGGCGTGAGGAAGTCCGGCACCGTCAGCGACAGCGTCGCGAACAGCACGAGAAACACCATCACGATGCCGGAGCGGTTGATCAGCTGCCACACGCCGCTGCGCGCGCGTGCAGGCACGGCGGCGGCATCGGGTGACGGGGAAGTGCGTTGGGGTTGCATGGCCTGGCTCATGTCGTATGCGTTCCGGTTGTTGCAGCGCGCCGCTAGCGCGGCAGTGCGAGCTTGATCAGCGCGTCGGGCGTCGCGTGCGCCTTCGCGACCTCGCCGGCGATCCGTCCTTCCTTCATCACGATGATGCGGTCCGACACGCCGATCACCTCGGCCAGATCGCTCGACACGAGGATCACCGTGCGGCCCGCTTCCGCGAGTTCGTAGAACAGGTTGTAGATTTCCGCGCGTGCGCCGACGTCGATGCCGCGCGTCGGCTCGTCCATCAGGAACACGTCGATGCGCTCGGCCAGCCAGCGCGCGAGCACGACCTTCTGCTGGTTGCCGCCCGACAGCGCGCCGATCGGCGTATCGCCGTCGCGGGTCTTGATTGCCAGCCGCTCGATGTAGCGTTGCGCGAGTTCGCGTTCGCGCCGTCCGTCGAGCAGCACGCGCGCCGGGCTGAAATGGCGGCGCGCGCTGATGTTCAGGTTGTCGGCCACCGACGCGATCGCGACGATGCCTTCCTGCTTGCGGTCTTCCGGGCACAGCGCGATGCCGGCGCGCACCGCGTCGCGCGGGCTGCCGAACGCGACGCGCTTCCCGTTCAGCTCGACATGCCCCGCGCTCGGGCGCACCGCGCCGTACAGCAGCTTCATCAACTCCGAGCGGCCCGCGCCGACGAGCCCGAAGAAGCCGACGATCTCGCCGCGCCGCGCGGTAAACGACACGGGTTCCGCAAGGCCGGGCCCCGCGAGCCCCTTGGCCTCGATCAGCACGTCGCCGGCCGTGCGCGGCCGATAGCCGTACACGTCCTCGATCGAGCGGCCGACCATGCAGCCGATCAACCGGTCGCGATCGAGATCGGCGACGGAATCGAACGTGTCGATGCGGCGGCCGTCGCGAAACACGGTCACGCGGTCGCACAGTTCATAGACCTCCTCCATCCGGTGCGTGACGTAGATGATCGCGCGGCCTTCCGCGCGCAGCGCGCGGATGATCCGGAACAGTTGCGTGGTTTCGCGCGCGGACAGCGAACTCGTCGGCTCGTCGAACGCGATCACGCGTGCATCGCGCATCAGCGCCTTGCCGATCTCGATCATCTGGCGCTGACCGATCGACAGATACTTCACCGGGATGCCGGGATCGATGTGCTCGCCGAGCCGCTCCAGCGCATCGAGCGCGCGCGCGGCGAGCGTGCGCTCGTCGACCACGCCGAGCCGGCTCGGCAGCTGCCCGAGCATCAGGTTCTCCGCGACCGTCAGCTCGGGCACCAGATGCAGCTCCTGGTAGATGATCGCGATGCCGGCCTCGAGCGCCGCGCGCGTCGACGCGAAGCGCTGCACGGCGCCGTTCAGCATCAGCGTGCCGGCCTGCGGCTGGTTCACGCCGGACAGCACCTTCAGCAGCGTCGACTTGCCCGCGCCGTTCTCGCCCATCAGCCCGTGCACTTCGCCCGCCCGCACCGACAGCGACACCGCGTCGAGCGCACGCACGCCCGGGAACGTCACCGTGATGCCGTCGAGCGCGAGCAGCGGGCTATCCGGCGTCGGCATTCCCGCTTCGGCGTCGCGCCCGGACACGGCCGTCATCGTCTGCATCGTCATCGCGTTCTCGCCTCGTGCGCTCAGATACCGAGCTCGGTGCGCACGGCCTGCCAGTTCGCGCGCGTCATCAGCTTGCCGCTCGTCTGCGTATCGGCCGGCGGCATCTTGCCGTTGCGGATCCAGTCGACGAGGTTCTGCGTGCTGTCCTTGCCGTGGTTCGTCGAGCTGACCGCGATCGTCCCGTAGAAGCCGGTCGGCTCCTTCTTCTGGAATTCGGCGAACGCCTCGCCCGCGCCGTTGATGCCGACGCCGATCACGTCGGACGACGGGATGTGCAGCTGTTCGGTCGCGCGCACCGCGCCAAGCACGGTTTCCTCGTTCAGCGCGTAAACAACCCATTTCTTCACGTTCGGATGGCGCGCGAGCACGGGTGCGGCCGCGCTGAAGCCGCCTTCGTCGTCGGTCGTCTTCTGCGGCGCGTCGAAGATGTTCTCCTTGCGGAAGCCATTCGCGAGCAGCGCCTGCGTCGCGCCGTCGGTGCGCAGCTTCGCGGTCGGCAGCTCGTAGTTCGTGACCCGCAGCGCGCCGACCTCCTCGGGCTTCCAGCCGCGCCGCTTCATCTCGTCGGCGATCGCCTGGCCGACCTGGTTGCCGATCTTGGTCGCCGACATCCCGAGGTGCGGCACGTTCGTCAGCGGCTTGCCGGTCGAGTCGACGAGCTGGTCGTCGACCGTCACGAACTTCATGTTGTAGCGCTTCGCGCGCGCGGCGATCGCCGGGCCAAGGCGCACGTCCGGCGCGCAGATCACGAAGCCCTGCGCGCCCTGCGAACCGAGGTTGTCGATCGCGGCCAGCACCTTCTCGCCGTCCGGCGTGCCGATCTTCACCACCGAGAAATTCTCCTTCTGGCCGAGCGCGGACGCCGCGTTCTGCTCGTTGATGAACCATGCCTGCTCGGGCATCTTCACGAGGAAGCCGATCTTCAGCGGCGCATCGGCGCGCGCGGCGCCCTGCATGCCGAGCGGTGCGATGCAAAGCGCGGCCAGCAGCGCGCGCAACGTATGGCGGCGAATCGTGTGAGTCGTGCGGTTCATGCGGTGTCTCCTTTATGTCGGCTGGTGCCGTGATGTGTGCCGAAATCGATACGTCATGCGCGCGTCGAGCCGAAGCTCCGCGCTCGTTCAGCGGCCGAACGCGTCGGTCTGCACGCGCCGGCCGAACAGGAAGGCGTCGGCGACGAGCCGCAGCGGCCGCACGTCGACGTCGCGCTCACCGCGCGCGATCAGCGCACGGAAATGCGCATACAGCGCCGGATACTCGCGTTCGGGGCCGATCTCGACCGGCTCGCCCGCGATCGACAATTGCGCGCCGCCGCGGCTGATCGCGAGCACGCCGTCGGCCGTGTCCACCGCGATCTCCCATTGTTCGACAGGGCCGTGCCGCCAGTCGAATTCCGCGCGCACCGGCACGCCGTCGGTATCCGCGCAATCGAGCTCGGCCGCGATCGGTGTCTGCACGTCGCTCGGCACGAACAGCGTCGCCTCGCGCAGCACGAGCTCGCGCGGCAGGATCCGCGTGACGATCGACAGCGCGTTGATGCCCGGATCGAACACGCCGAGGCCGCCGGGTTCCCAGATCCACTGCTGCCCCGGATGCCAGCGCCGCACGTCCTCCTTCCAGCGCACCTGCACCGCGCGGATCGTGCGCGTCGCGAGCCACGCGCGCGCGGGCTCGACCGCGCTCGCACAGCGCGAATGCCAGGTCGCGAACAGCGTGAGGCCGCGCTCTTGGGCCAGCGCGTCCAGCGCGGCCACTTCGCCGAGCGTCGCGCCCGGCGGCTTCTCGAGCATCACGTGCTTGCCGGCTTCGAGCGCCGCGCGCGCCTGTGCGTAGCGCACTTGCGGCGGCGCGCACAGCGACACGGCGTCGAGCTCGCGCTCGGCGGCCAGCAGCGCGCGCAGATCCTGATAGTTGCGCACGCCGCTGACTTCCGCGTGGCGGCTCGCGCACGCGGTCAGCACAAAGCCCGGTTCGGCGGCGATCGCCGGCAGGTGCTGGTCGCGCGCGATCTTGCCGATCCCGACGACACCCAGCGAAATCGGATCACTCATCGTGCATGTCTCCTTCGCGAATCGCTCAGTGCGCCCAGCGCAGCACGAGCGGATCGAGCCGGCGCGCGATCGCGAGCAGCTCCGCGCGCGTGTCCGGGTGCAGTTCCGGCATCGGATGCCGCGGCCGCTCGCACGCGATCACGCCGCCTGCGCGCATCAGCGCCTTCGCGGTGAGGATCCCGGACTGGCGGTTCTCGTGATTGATCAGCGGCAGCCACGCCTGGTAATGCGCGAACGCATCGTCGTGCCGCCCTTCGCGCCATGCTTCGAGGATCGGCCGGATCCCGTCCGGAAAACCGCCGCCCGTCATCGCACCGGTCGCGCCCGCATGCAGGTCGGCGAGCAGCGTGATCGCCTCCTCGCCGTCCCACGGCCCCTCGATCGCATCGCCGCCGAGCCGGATCAGCTCGCGCAGCTTGTTCGCCGCGCCCGGCGTCTCGATCTTGAAGTACGCGACCTGCTCGATCTCGCGCGCCATCCTTGCCAGGAACGGCGCGGATAGCGCGGTGCCGCTCGCGGGCGCGTCCTGGATCATGATCGGGATCGCGATCGCGTCGGACACGCGCGCGTAGAAATCGAAGATCTGTGCTTCCGGCACGCGGAACGTCGCGCCGTGATACGGCGGCATCGCCATCACCATCGCCGCGCCGAGCTGCTGCGCGCGCAGGCTGCGCGCCGCGCACACCTGCGTGCTGTAGTGCGACGTCGTGACGATCACCGGCACGCGGCCCGCGACGTGTTCGAGGATCGTGCGCGTCAGCACGTCGCGTTCGTCGTCGGTGATCGCGAACTGCTCGGAGAAGTTCGCGAGGATGCACAGCCCGTCCGAGCCCGCGTCGATCATGAAATCGACCGCGCGCTTCTGGCTCGCGAGGTCGAGCTCGCCGGAATCGGTAAACGTCGTCGGGACGACGGGAAAGATGCCGCGATAGCGCGGCGTGCTGCTCGATGTCATGTTTCGCGTCCTGCTTCGGCCTCGGTGGTGACCGGCCGTCTTGCGTTCACGGTTTCACGTTGCGCGGACCGGAACGGTCCGCCACCGGCGGTGGCGCACGTCGCGCCGCCCGCCGCTCAATGCGAATGGCTCGGCACGTCCGCGCCGCGCGTGCCGACCAGGAAGTCGAGGTCGCACCCCTCGTCGGCCTGCAGCACGTGATCGATATACAGCCGCGCATAGCCGCCCTTGCCGAGCTGGCCGGCCACTCCCGGCGCCGCGGTCGGATCGACGTCCGACAGGCGGCGCTGCAGTTCGTCATCCGTAATGTCGAGATGCAGCGTGCCGGCCTCGCAGTCGAGCTCGATCCAATCGCCGTTGCGCACGGCCGCGAGCGGCCCGCCGGCGGCGGCTTCCGGCGCGACGTGCAGTACGACCGTGCCGTATGCGGTGCCGCTCATCCGCGCGTCGGAAATCCGCACCATGTCCTTCACGCCCTGGCGCAGCAGCTTCGGCGGCAGCCCCATGTTGCCGACTTCGGCCATGCCCGGATAACCGCGCGGCCCGCAGTTCTTCAGCACCATTACCGAACTCGCATCGACGTCGAGCGCTTCGTCGTTGATCGTCGCCTTGTAGTGGTCGAGGTTCTCGAACACCACCGCGCGACCGCGATGCTTGAGCAGTTCGGGGCTCGCCGCCGACGGCTTCAGCACCGCGCCGCGCGGCGCGAGATTGCCGCGCAGGATGCAGATGCCGCCGTCCGCGATCAGCGGACGGTCCAGCGGGCGGATCACTTCCTCGTCGTAGTTCGGCGCTTCGCGCACGTTGTCCCACAGCGACTTGCCGTTCACCGTCAGCGCGTCCGGGTGCGGCAGCAGCCCGCCTTCGCCGAGCCGGCGCAGCACGGCCGGCAGCCCGCCCGCGTAATAGAACTCCTCCATCAGGAAGCGCCCCGACGGCATCAGGTCGACGATCGTCGGCGTGTCGCGGCCGATGCGCATCCAGTCTTCCAGTTCGAGCGGCACGCCGATGCGGCCGGCGATCGCCTTCAGGTGGATCACCGCGTTGGTCGAGCCGCCGATCGCCGCATTCGCGCGGATCGCGTTCTCGAACGCCGCGCGCGTCAGGATCTTCGACAGCACGAGCCCTTCGAGCGCCATCTCGACGATGCGGATGCCCGACATGTGCGCGAGCACGTAGCGGCGCGAATCGACGGCCGGAATCGCCGCGTTGTGCGGCAGCGCGACGCCGAGCGCCTCGGCCATGCACGCCATCGTCGACGCGGTGCCCATCGTGTTGCAGGTGCCGGCCGAGCGCGACATCCCGGCTTCGGCCGACAGGAAGTGATGCACGTCGATCTCGCCGGCCTTCAGCGCTTCATGCAGCTGCCACACGGCCGTGCCGGAGCCGATGTTCTTGCCTTCCAGCTTGCCGTTCAGCATCGGGCCGCCCGACACGACGATCGCCGGCACGTCGCAGCTCGCCGCGCCCATCAGCAGCGCGGGCGTCGTCTTGTCGCAGCCGGCGAGCAGCACGACCGCGTCGATCGGGTTGCCGCGGATCGCTTCCTCGACGTCCATCGACGCGAGGTTGCGCGTGAGCATCGCCGACGGCCGCAGGTTCGATTCGCCGTTCGAGAACACCGGGAATTCGACCGGGAAGCCGCCGGCCTCGAAGATCCCGCGCTTCACGTGCTCGGCGAGCTTGCGGAAGTGCGCGTTGCACGGCGTCAGTTCGGACCACGTGTTGCAGATGCCGATGATCGGCCGGCCGTCGAACTCGTGATCGGGGATGCCCTGGTTCTTCATCCAGCTCCGGTACATGAAGCCGTTCTTGTCGTTCGTGCCGAACCATTGGGCGGAGCGCAGCCTGGGTTTTGTTGCCGACATCGTCAGTCCTGTGGTGACGGGATACCGGCGCAGTCTAGGCAGAATTTTGATAACTGGCTAATGACGTTTTTGGCGATTACGATATAGATTCCGATATCGATATAAACCCGTACGATGCCCGAAGCCAGTCCGTGGGGAAACCGTGGCCGCCTAAAGACGCGGCAGCTCTTGCTGATCGTCGCGCTCGCCGACGAAGGCAGCATTCATCGCGCGGCGGCCGCGCTGAACATGACGCAGCCGGCCGCGTCGAAGCTGCTGCGCGAACTCGAGGAATCGATCGGCGCGGTGCTGTTCGAGCGCCTGCCGCGCGGGATGCGGCCGACGCTGTACGGCGACGCGCTGATCCGCCACGCGCGTGCGGCGCTCGGCAGCCTCGACCAGGCGCACGAGGAGCTGGCCGCGCTGAAGGCCGGCCATCTCGGCCACGTGGCGGTGGGCGCGATCACGTCGCCGGGGCTGCGGCTCGTGCCGCCGGCCGTCGCCGCGGTGAAAGGCACGCATGCGGGCCTGCACGTGTCGGTCGAGATCGACACCAGCAACGTGCTGCTCGAACATCTCGCGCAGGAGAAGATCGACATCGTGCTCGGCCGGCTCTCGGCCGAACACGACAAGCTGCGCCTGCGCTACGAGCCGCTGACCGGCGAGTCGGTCGCCGCCGTCGTGCGGCCCGGCCATCCGCTGCTCGCGCAGGCGCCGCTGTCGCTCGCGGACGTGCAGCGCGCCGCGTGGGTCGTGCCGCCGGCCGGCAGCGTGCTGCGGCACCGCTTCGAGCTCGTGTTCCAGCGCGCGAGCCTCGCGCCGCCGGCGAACCTCGTCGAAACGGCAGCGCTGCTGTTCATCACGCAACTGCTGGAGCAGAGCGACATGATCGCGGTGCTCGCCGAGGATGTCGCGCGCTATTACGCGCGGCACGGGATCGTCACGTTGCTGCCGCTGGAGATGGATTGCCGGATGGACGATTTCGGGATCATCACGCGCACCGACCGGCTGCATTCGCCGGCCGTCGCGATGATGGCCGATGCGATTCGTGCGGCTGCGCGGGAGGTTTATGGGGTCGTGCAGTGACGATGCGGCTGCGGCTTCTTACGCAGCGGCAAACTCGATCACCGGCTCGCAGCGGATCGGGAAATTGACCGAGTTCGCGATATAGCACTTCGCATGCGCATCGTGATGCAGATGCGTCGCCTTCTCGCGATCGTCGCCCGCCTGAATGGTCACGTGCGGGCGCAGCACGATTTCGGTGAAGCGGCCTTCCTGGGCGCTGTCGACCATCGTGCCTTCCGCGTTGTCGACATAGGCCAGCACGCGAATGCCGGCCTCGGCGCACAGATGTAGATACCAGAGCTTGTGACATGCCGATGCCGACGCGAGCAGCAGGTCTTCCGGATTCCAGCGCGCGGCATCGCCGCGGAACGCCGCGTCCGACGAACCGGGGATATCCGGCTTCGATCCGGCACGGATCACATGATCGCGGCCGTACTCGCGATATCCCGACGTGCCGGTGCCGCGATTGCCTGTCCACTCCACTGCGACGCGATACATGTGTTCGCCTGATGCCATCTCGCTCTCCATTGATGTCGGTTGCTTCGACCGTGCCGGATGCCGTTTTGCAGCACACCGCCGGTGTGCCGTCATTGTGGCACTGGATTGCCGTTTGGTATACCATTATTCCAAATTGACGAAACATGCAGGCATGGAAGCCAAACTCGACTCCACGGCGGACGCCGTCGCCGCGTCGCTGCGCGACATGATCATCAACGGCGAGCTTTCGGCCGGCGAACGGCTCGTCGAGCGCGACCTGGCCGAGCGGTTCGGCATCAGCCGGATTCCGATGCGCGAGGCGATCCAGCGACTGGAACGCGAAGGCTTGCTGGATATCTTCAGGAATCGCGGCGCGGTCGTGCGGATGCTGAGTGCGTCCGACGTGCAGGAAATCTACGATCTGCGCGTGCTGCTCGAAGGCGACGCGATCTACCGGAGCGTGAAGCGGCTCGACGACGAAACGCTCGCGCGCGCCGAACTCGTGCATCGCCTGCTCGGCGATGCGACCGTGTCGCGCAGGCAGGGAGAACTGAACCGCGAATTCCACGCGTTGCTTTACTCGTGTTGCGGTAACGCGCGGCAGTTGAAGTCGATTGCCGAACTGCGCAGCCAGGTCGAACGTTACGAGCGCCTGCAGACGACGCTGCTCGCCGATACGCCGTCGTTCCAGGTCGAGCACGAAGAGATTCTGCGGGCATGTTGCGAGCGCAATGCACGTGCGGCACGCTCGATGACGGTCGCGCATCTCGAGTCGGCCCGACGCATCGTGATGCGGCTCGTCGAAGGCGGTTGAGGCCAGCGCGCGACAGCTCGCGCTTCGCTATGCCGCGCGCGGTACCGGCCCGGTCGTCCCGCGCACCTTCAGTTTCGGCAACGACGCGACACGCACGCGCGACGCCTCGTCACTCTGCCCGCCCGCCTCGCGCAACGTATTGAGCAGCTCGACCGCAAGGCCGGCCGCCTCGGCGGTCGGGATCGCGACGGTCGTCAGCGTGGGGCGCGTATCGCTGGCGAGGTGAATGTCGGTCATCCCGACGATCGACAAATCATCGGGCACGCGCCTGCCGCGATCGGCCGCCGCGTGCAGCGCGCCGATCGCCGGCAAGTCGTTGGTCGCCACCAGCGCGGTCAGCTGCGGATGCGCATCGAGCAGCCACCCCGCCGCGCGCACGCCGCCTTCGATCGAATCGGGCTCGGCCGCGACGATCGACGCGTCGAGCCCGGCCTCGCGCATCACGTCGACGAAGCCGTCGTAGCGCGCCGCCTGCACGCCGCTCGCCGACCCGCCGATGATCACGCCGATTTTCTCGTGGCCGAGTTCGAGCAGATGCCGCGTCGCGATCCGTCCCGCCTCGCGGAAATCGATCGCCACGCACGGCAATCCGTCCGGCGGCGCCTCGGGCCGCTCCCACAGGCACAGCACGACCGGCACGCCGCGCCGCGCGACGTCGAGCAGATCCGGCAGGTGCAGGTTCGCGTTGGTCACGAGTATCCCCTCGGAAATCGTGCCGGCGATCTGGTCGAGATACGCGCGCCCCTGCAACGGATCTTCGTTCGTATTGCAGACGATCAGGAACTGCCCGTTGCGGCGCACCGCCCGCTCGACCGCCAGCGCGAACTCCGGATAGAACGGGTTCGCGATGCTCGACACCATCAGCGCGACCGTCGGCGCGCGCCCTTCCGCCAGCGCCCGCGCGGCGAGATGCGGCCGGTACCCGAGCGCCTCGATGGTCTCCAGCACGCGCGCACGCGTCGCGTCGCCCACCCGGCCACGGCCGCGCAGCACGTTCGACACCGTCGCGGCCGTCACGCCGGCGCGACGCGCCACTTCATCCAGTGTTGCCATCGCTTGCTCACTATATGAGACACCGATCCAGTATTTGCTTCGCTCACCGAAGCGGCGCACTATCCTCGCACACCTTGCCGCCCGCCCGACGGGCGCGACTCGGCCGCGATCGCATCGCCCCTTTTTTTGATCGCGATGATTAAGCGCTTAATCAAGCTGTACGGCGCATTAAAACATGGAGCGGAGACAATGGCGAGCATCTCGATGCGGCGCGTGCAGAAAGCCTACGGCGAGCACGCGCCGGTCATACGCGACGTCGATCTGGAGATCGGCGCGCACGAGTTCTGCGTGTTCCTCGGGCCGTCCGGATGCGGCAAGTCGACGTTGCTGCGCATGATTGCGGGCCTCGAGGACCTGAGCGCGGGCGAGCTGTCGATCGACGGCCGCCGCGTCGACGACGTGCCGGCCGCCGAGCGCGGCGTCGCGATGGTGTTCCAGAGCTACGCGCTGTTTCCGCACATGACGGTGTACGAGAACATGGCGTTCGGGCTGAAGCTCGCCCGCGTGCCCAAAGCCGAGATCGACCGGAAGGTGCGCGACGCCGCGCGCATCCTGCAGCTCGACACGCTGCTCGACCGCAAGCCGAAGGCGCTGTCGGGCGGCCAGCGGCAGCGCGTCGCGATCGGCCGCGCGATCGTGCGCGAGCCCGGCGTGTTCCTCTTCGACGAACCGCTGTCGAATCTCGACGCGGCGCTGCGCGGCCAGACCCGCGTCGAAATCGCGAAGCTGCACCGGCAGTTCGAACGCGCGAGCGTCGTCTACGTGACGCACGACCAGACCGAGGCGATGACGCTCGCCGACAAGATCGTACTGCTGCACGCCGGCGCGGACACCGCGCAACACGGCAGCATCGCGCAGGTCGGCGCGCCGCTCGACCTCTACCACCACCCGGCCAGCCGCTTCGTCGCGGGCTTCATCGGCTCGCCGCGGATGAACTTCCTGCCGGCCGTCGTCACCGCGTGCGACGCACGTCGCACGACGGTCACGCTCGTGCCGTCCGGCGAAACCTTCACGCTGCAGCGCGACGGCTCGGCGCTCGGTGCCGGCGCCGCCGTGACGCTCGGCATTCGCCCCGAACACCTGACGCTCGGCGCCGCGCTCGACGCAACGACGCTCGCGCGCGATGTCGCGCTCGTCGAACGCCTCGGCGAACAGACCTACGTGCACCTCGACACGCCCGGCGGCGCACCGCTGATCGCGAAGGTGCCCGGCGACGCGCAGGTGCGCACCGGCGAGCGCGTCCGCGTGCACGCGCCGGCCGCGGCCTGCCATCTCTTCACCGAAGACGGCCGCGCGGTGCCCGCGTGCGCCGACCTCCACGTCCACCACTACGCATAAGGATCGGCATGCGCCTCGGAGTCTGCTACTACCCGGAACACTGGCCGGAATCGATGTGGGCCGATGACGCCCGCCGGATGAAAGCGCTCGGCATCGAGCAGGTGCGGATCGCCGAATTCGCGTGGAGCCGCATCGAGCCGTCGCCGGGCGAATACGACTGGGGCTGGCTCGACCGTGCGGTCGACGTGCTCGGCGCGGCCGGCCTCGAGATCGTGATGTGCACGCCGACCGCGACGCCGCCGAAGTGGCTGGTCGACCGCCATCCCGACATCCTCGCGATCGGCGCGGACGGCCGGCCGCGCGCGTTCGGCTCGCGCCGCCACTACGACTTCTCGTCGCCGACCTATCTCGAAGCGTCGCGGCAGATCTGCACGGCGGTCGCCGAACGCTACGGCCGCCACCCGGCCGTGCGCTACTGGCAAACCGACAACGAACTCGGCTGCCACCAGACGGTCGTCAGCTACTCGCCGGCCGCGCTCGTACGCTTCCGTGCGTGGCTGAAGGCGCGCTACGGCACGATCGACGCGCTGAACCGCGCGTGGGGCACCGTGTTCTGGAGCATGGAATATCGCCATTTCGACGAAGTCGATGCACCCGTCGGTACCGTGACCGAAGCCCATCCGTCGCATCGCCTCGACTACCGGCGCTTCGCGTCCGACGAGGTCGCGCGCTATCACCGGATGCAGGTCGACGTGATCCGCGCGCATTCGCCGGGCCGGCCCGTCGCGCACAACTTCATGCAGCTGTTCACCGAGTTCGATCACTACGAGGTCGCACGCGACCTCGACATCGCGACGTGGGACAGCTACCCGCTCGGTGCGCTCGAGGAGCAATGGTTCGCGCCCGACGTGAAGGCGCGCTGGCTGCGCACCGGCCATCCCGATTTCGCGTCGTTCAATCACGACCTGTATCGCGGCATGTCGAAGCTGCCGTTCTGGGTGATGGAGCAGCAGCCGGGGCCCGTGAACTGGGCGCAGTGGAACCCCGCGCCGCTGCCGGGCATGGTGCGCCTGTGGAGCTGGGAAGCGTTCGCGCACGGCGCCGGCTGCGTGTCGTACTTCCGCTGGCGGCAGGCGCCGTTCGCGCAGGAGCAGATGCATGCGGGCCTGAACACGCCCGACAACCGGCTCGACGAAGGCGGGCGCGAAGCGCAGCGGGTCGCCCAGGAGATCGCCGCCGTGCTCGACGCCGGCGCGGATGCCGACGCGAACGGTACGGTGCGTGCACCCGTCGCGCTCGTGTTCGACTACGAGGCGAAGTGGCTGCTCGAAGTGCAGCCGCAGGGCGCCGATTTCCACTACCCGCGCTTCGCATTCGAGTACTACTCGGCGCTGCGCTCGCTCGGCCTCGACGTCGACATCGTGTCGGCGCACGCGCCGCTCGACGGCTACCGTCTCGTCGTCGTCCCGCCGCTGCCCGTCGTCCCGGACGATTTCGCGGCACGGCTCGCCGCCTCGGGCGCGCATGCGGTGTTCGGGCCGCGCACCGGCTCGAAGACCGTCGACCTGCAGATTCCGCCGACGCTGCCGCCCGGCCCGCTCGCATCGAGCCTGCCGGTGCGCGTGTGGCGCGTCGAGTCGCTGCGGCCGAACGTGACCGAGCGGATCGACGGCACGCTGCGCGACGGTTCGCCGCTCGCGGGCCACGCGCGTCACTGGCGCGACTTCGTCGAGCTGCACGACGACACGCGCAGCGTCGTGCACGCACGCTTCGCCGATGGTCATCCGGCCTGCGTGTCGCATGGCGCGCTGCACTACTGGGCCGCGCTGTTCGACGAGACGACCACCGTGAAGCTGTTCGCCGATGTCGCGGCCGAAGCAGGCCTCGCGCCGTCACCGCTCGGCGACGGCGTGCGCGTGAGCCGGCGCGGCGGCCTGACCTACGTTTTCAACTACGGCAACGCGCCGCACACGATCGATGCGGTACCGCCGTCAGCGTTCGTGCTCGGCGCCGCGCAAGTCGGCCCGCAGGACGTGGCCGTGTATCGAAGCCGTTCGTAGCCCCCCGCCACCGGCGCCACGCCGCGCCGGTCACGCACAACGACACCCAGGACTGGAGACACGCATGACACATCGCCCCCTTCGCGCCGCCGCACGGCTCGCCACGGCCGCCGCCGTCGCCTTCGCGTCGCTCGGCATGACCGCGCCCGCCGATGCCGGCACGCTGACGATCAACATCGCGTTCAAGGGCGCGAGCCAGCGCGCGGTCTGGCAATCGACGATCGAGGCGTTCCACAAGGCGCATCCCGACATCGACGTGAAGCCTACTTTCGTCGACGAGGAAGCGTACAAGGTGCAGCTGCCCGCGTGGCTCACGACCGTCGCGCCGGACGTCGTGAACTGGCACGCGGGCGAGCGGATGGCGTACTACGCGAAGCGCGGGCTGTTCGAGGACCTGAGCGGCGACTGGACGAAGAACGGCTGGGACGCGATGTATGCGTCGACGCGCAGCGCGTCGTCGTACAACGGCAAGCAGTACGCGGCGCCGACCGTCTACTACTCGTGGGGGCTGTTCTACCGCAAGGATCTGTTCCGCAAGGTCGGCATCGCCGACGAGCCGAAGACCTGGGACCAGTTTCTCGACGCGTGCAAGAAGCTGAAGGCGGCCGGCATCACGCCGGTCGCGATCGGCGGCCGCGACGCATGGACGCTCGCCGGCTGGTTCGACTATCTCGACCTGCGCCTGAACGGCAACGCGTTCCACCAGCAGCTGATGGCCGGCGACGTGCCGTACACCGACCCGCGCGTGAAGAAGGTCTACACGACGTGGAAGTCGCTGATCGACGCTGGCTACTTCATCGACAACGCGCTGTCCTACGATCTCGACGGCGCGCAGCCGTTCCTGTTCCAGGGCAAGGCCGCGATGATGCTGATGGGCACCTTCATCGCGGCCGGTTTCCCGCCGAACGTGAAGCCGGAAATGGGCTACTACCGCTTCCCGATCATCGACCCGAAGGTGCCGACCGCCGAGGACGGCCCGGTCGAATCGCTGCACATCCCGACCAAGGCGAAGAACAAGGCCGACGCGCACACGTTCCTCGCGTTCGTCGAAACGCCCGAGATGGGCGCGAAGCTCGCGGAAGGCCTCGGCTCGCTGTCGGCCAACAGCAAGTCGCCCGAACCGGCCGATCCGATCTCGCGCATCGGTTTCCGGATCCTCGCCGACACGAAGGGCGGCGTCGCGCAGTTCTACGACCGCGACATGACGAAGGAAATGGCCGACGAGGGGATGAAGGGCATGCAGCAGTTCCTCGCGAATCCCGCGCAGCTCGATACGGTGCTCGCGCAACTCGAACAGACCCGCAAGCGGATCTACAAGAAGTGACCGCGTGACCCAACCGGCGGCCGCGTGCCGCCGTGTCCGTTCAGGAGGCTTGCCGTGTCCAGTCCGATCACGTCCACCCCGCCCGCCGGCACCGCGCCGCCGCGCGGGACATCCGCCACCACGTTGCCCGCGCGCCGCCCGTCGCCTGCCGTGCGGCGGCAACGGCGCGCCGCGTGGCTGTTTCTCGCGCCGGCCTGTGCAATGGTTGCCGTCTATGTGATCTGGCCGATCCTGTCGACGCTGTGGCTGAGCCTGTACAACTGGGACGGGATGACCGAACGCACCTTCGTCGGCTTCGCGAACTATGCCGAACTGCTGCAGGCGCCGACGTTCTACACGGCGCTGCGCAACAACGTGATCTGGCTCGCGCTCTTCATGCTCGCGCCGCCGCTCGGCCTTGCGCTCGCGCTGTACCTGAACCAGGCGGTCGGCGGCATCCGGCTCGTGAAATCGCTGTTCTTCGCGCCGTTCGTGCTGTCCGGCGTGGTCGTCGGCCTGATCTTCTCGTGGTTCTACGATCCGACCTTCGGGCTGCTCGCGCTGCTCGCGGGGCACGGCATCCCGGTGCTCGGCGACGCGCGCTATGCAACGCTCGGCGTCGTGTTCGCCGCGCTGTGGCCGCAGACGGCGTACTGCATGATCCTGTACCTGACCGGCCTCACGTCGGTCAACCCGGAACAGATCGAAGCCGCGCGAATGGAAGGCGCGCGCGGCTTCGCGCTGCTGTGGCACGTCGTGCTGCCGCAACTGCGGCCGACCACGTTCATGGCGATCGTCGTCACGGTGATCGGCGCGCTGCGCAGCTTCGACCTGATCTCGGTGATGACGAGCGGCGGCCCGTTCGAAAGCTCGACCGTGCTCGCGTATTACATGTACGACCAGGCGATCAAGTACTACCGGCTCGGCTATTCCGCGTCGATTGCGGTCGTGCTGTTCGCGATCATGCTCGTGTACATCGTGTTCCAGTTGCGCCGCATGCTGCGCAACGAACAGTGACCTTTCGGGAGTTCATTCACCATGTTTCCGACACCCGTTGCCCACTGGAAACCGGTATCGCGCCGGCTGTACAAGCTGTCGCTGCCCGTCGCGCTCGTGATCTGGCTGCTGCCGATGATCGCCGTGTTCGTCACGTCGGTGCGCTCGACCGAGGAACTCGTCGAAGGCCACTACTGGGGCTGGCCGCGGCATTTCTCGATGATCGAGAACTATCGCGATGCGCTCACCACGTCGCCGATGCTGCATTACTTCTGGAACAGCGTGCAGATCACGGTGCCGTCCGTGATCGGCTCGATCGCGCTCGCGTCGATGGCCGGCTTCGCGCTCGCGACCTACCGGTTTCGCGGCAATGTCGCGCTGTTCGGCACGTTCGTCGCCGGCAACTTCGTGCCCGTGCAGGTGCTGATGATTCCGGTGCGCGATCTGTCCTTGAGGCTCGGCGTGTTCAATACCGTCGAAGCGCTGATCCTGTTTCATGTCGCGTTTCAGACGGGGTTCTGCACACTGTTCCTGCGCAACTTCATCAAGCAGCTGCCGTTCGAGCTGATCGAGGCCGCGCGTATCGAAGGCGCCGGCGAATGGACGGTGTTCTGGCGGATCGTGCTGCCGTTGATCCGGCCTGCATTGGCTGCGCTGGCGATCCTGGTGTTCACGTTCGTGTGGAACGATTACTTCTGGGCGCTGTGTCTCACGCAAGGCGATGAGGCCGCACCTATCACGGCGGGTGTCGCGGCGCTGAAGGGGCAATGGACGACGTCGTGGAATCTCGTATCGGCCGGCTCGATTCTCGCCGCGCTGCCGTCGGTCGCGATGTTCTTCGCGATGCAGAAGCATTTCGTCGCAGGGCTCACGTTCGGCGCGACGAAAGGCTGAACGCGCACGGCCGGCGTTTTCGTATCTCCCCCTCCGCATCGTGAGGTTGCCCGCCTTGGCGGGCTTTTTTCATTTCGGATCAGGGTTAGCGTTTGCCACGGCCACCAGCGGGTTTCCCCGCCGGCTTGCCTGTCCCCGAACCCGCCTTGCCAGCAGGCTTACTGCGCGGCTTCTGCACGCTGAACGGGCTACCGATCGTGTAATCCACTCCGTTACCGGCCGGCTTCTCGTGCGGCGCGGCGGGCTTGCGCTTGCCTTCCCCGCCTTGCGTTTGCGGGCGCGCCTTCTTGCCCGGCGCTTGCTTGGCAACCGGCGCCGCTTGCTGCACCTTCGGCTTCTTCGGCTTTTTCGGCTTCTTGATGATCTGCCCCGTCGCGCTCGTTTCCGGCACACGGTGTTCGGCTTCGAAGCCCGGCTCTTCTTCACGCCGCAGCGTCTGCCGGATCAACGCCTCGATCGCGGCCAGCTGCGGTGCCTCGTCGGCGCACACGAGCGACACCGCCACCCCGCTGGCGCCCGCTCGGCCGGTACGGCCGATACGGTGCACGTAATCCTGCGCGACGATCGGCAGATCGACGTTGATCACCAGCGGCAGATCGTCGATATCGAGTCCGCGCGCCGCCACATCGGTGGCGACCAGCATCTGGACCTCGCGTGCCTTGAAGCGCTCCAGCGCACGCAGGCGCGCGGGTTGCGGCTTGTCGCCGTGGATGGTGTCGACCGCATAGCCCGCTTCATCCAGCATGGCCGCCAGGTAATCCACGCCGTTGCGGGTCTTGACGAACACCAGCGCGTGCTCCCAGTTGTTCTCGGCCACCAGGTGCATGAACAGGTCGGGCTTGTTCCGCTTGTCGACCGTCACCACCCACTGCTTGATCTTGCTGGCTGTGGCATTGGGTGCGCTGACGCTGATATCGACCGGATTGCGCAGGATGTTCGCTGCCATCGCGCGGATATCGTCGGTAAACGTCGCGGAGAACAGCAGCGTCTGGCGCCGAGCCGGCAATGCGGCGAAGACGGCGTCGAGTTCGCGCGCAAAGCCGAGATCCAGCATGCGGTCGGCTTCATCGAGCACCAGCGTCTGCACCTGATCGAACTGCACCGCGTTCTGGCGATTGAGGTCGAGCAGACGGCCCGGCGTGGCAACGAGCACATCGACGCCCTTGCGCAGCTTCATCATCTGCGGGTTGATGCTCACGCCGCCGTAGGCGGCCAGGAAACGCAGATCGAGGCCCTTGCCGTACTCGACGAAGCTTTGCAGCACCTGCTCGGCCAGTTCGCGCGTGGGCACAAGCACCAGCACGCGCGCGCGGTTGCTCGACACCGCCGGGCCGAGTTGCACGAGCCGTTGCAGCAGCGGCAGCGCAAAACCGGCCGTCTTGCCCGTGCCGGTCTGCGCCGCGGCCATGACGTCCTTGCCGCCGAGCACGGCAGGAATCGCCTTGGCCTGCACCGGCGTAGGTGTCTGGTAATTGAGGCCCTGCAGGTTACGCAGCAGCGGCTCGATCAGGCCAAGCGAGGCAAAGGACATGGACGTATTCCGGGCTAAAACCGCAATTCTAGCGGTTACGGCGCGGCTTGCGACCCGTGCGCTCCGCCGCGCAGCCACGCCGGCTCAAGTCCACCCTTCGAGCCGCAACGTCGAGCGCACGAGCCGCTGCTCCTCCTGCTCGATCTCGCGCAGATACTCGACGCACTGGCGGATATGTTCGCTCGCGGCCTTGCGCGCCTGGTCGGGCAACCGCCCCGTGACCGCGTTGTAGAGCCGCGCATGCTGGCGATCGATCTGCTTCTTCAGCGGCTCGCGGTGATAGAGGTTGTTCACCGACGCGAACACCGAACTGAGCAGCAGGTCGGTCAGCGATTGCAGCGTATTGACGAGCACGGGGTTATGCGACGCCTCGCAGATCGCGAGATGAAACGCGTGATCGAGCTTCGCGCGCGCGGCAGGATCGAGATCCTGCGCGTCGGCTGCCGTCATTTCCTCGTAGCGGCGCCGGATCAAGATGAAATCGGCCGGCGTGCCGCGCAACGCGGCGAGCCGCGCGGCTTCGGCCTCGAGCATCCCGCGCACCTCGAACAGGTCGTACAGCGTGCGCGGCTGCGAGCCGAGCAGGTGCATCATCGGCGTGATCTCGCGTTGCGGGGTCAGGCTCGCGACGAACGAGCCCTTGCCGTGCGTCGTGTCGATGATCCCGCGCGCGTGCAGCAGCTTCATTCCTTCGCGCACGGCCGTGCGCGACACGCCGAGCTTCTCGGTCAGCCGCCGTTCGGACGGCAGCGCCTGCCCGGCCTTCAGCACGCCGTCGACGATCAGTTGCTCGATCCGCTCGGCGACGACGTCGGCCACACGCCGCGCCGGCCCTTCTCGATCCTGCATTCCCATACTGGTATGACCACTTTGGACGGATATCGGTGATTTTCGCACAAAGCCTTGTTCAGATTGGAACTTCACGATCTCGATCCAGCACCGTACAAGGGCTCTATCAAAAACTGGTATGACCACCTGGAAGACGTCTGGACACGCTCGCGCCGCCCGCCAAGAATCCCCCTTCCGGCGTGTCGCGCATGGCGCGGCCACCCGCATGGTGGAGACAGACCAATGAGTTTCATCTACGACGAACGGATCGACGGCCCGCTGGCGACCGTCGGCCGCGACACGCTCGTCGCCGCGCTGCACGCGGCGGCGCCCGGCCTCGACGTGCTGCACGAACGCGAGGCGCTCAAGCCGTTCGAATGCGACGGCCTCGCCGCGTACCGCACGGTACCGCTCGCGGTCGTGCTGCCCGACACGGTCGACCAGGTGCGCGCGGTGCTGCGTGTCGCGGCCGCGCACAGCGTGCCGGTCGTCGCGCGCGGCGCCGGCACGGGGCTGTCGGGCGGCGCGATGCCGCTCGAAAAAGGCATCCTGCTCGTGATGGCGAAGTTCAACCGGATTCTCGACATCGACCCCGACGCGGGCATCGCACGCGTGCAGCCCGGCGTGCGCAACCTCGCGATCTCGCAGGCGGCCGCGCCGCACGGCCTCTACTACGCACCCGATCCGTCTTCGCAGATCGCCTGTTCGATCGGCGGCAACGTCGCCGAGAACGCCGGCGGCGTGCACTGCCTGAAATACGGGCTCACGGTGCACAACATCCTGAAGGTCGAGATCCTGACGATCGACGGCGACACGCTCACGCTCGGCGCCGATGCGCTCGACGCACCGGGCTTCGACCTGCTCGCGCTGTTCACCGGCTCCGAAGGGATGCTCGGCATCGTCACCGAAGTGACCGTGAAGCTGCTGCCGAAACCGCCGAGCGTGAAGGTGCTGATGGCGAGCTTCGACGACGTCGCCGAGGCCGGCGCCGCGGTCGCACGGATCATCGGCGCGGGCGTGATTCCCGGCGGCCTCGAGATGATGGACAACCTCGCGATCCGCGCGGCCGAGGATTTCATCCACGCGGGCTACCCGGTCGACGCGCAGGCGATCCTGCTGTGCGAACTCGACGGCGCGGCGAGCGACGTCGACGAGGATGCCGAACGCGTCGCCGCGCTGCTGCGCGACGCGGGCGCCACCGAGATCCGCATTGCGCGCGACGAAGCCGAGCGGCAGCGCTTCTGGGCCGGCCGCAAGAACGCGTTCCCCGCGGTCGGCCGCATGTCGCCCGACTACTACTGCATGGACGGCACGATTCCGCGCCGCGAACTGCCGCGCGTGCTCGAAGGAATCGCCGCGCTGTCCGCCGAATACGGGCTGCCGGTCGCGAACGTGTTCCACGCGGGCGACGGCAACATGCACCCGCTGATCCTGTTCGACGCGAACCGGCCCGGCGAGCTCGACCGCGCGGAAGCGCTCGGCGGCAAGATCCTCGAGCTGTGCGTCGCGGCGGGCGGCAGCATCACCGGCGAGCACGGTGTCGGGCGCGAGAAGATCAACCAGATGTGCGTGCAGTTCAACGCCGACGAAATCACGTTCTTCCACGCGGTGAAGGCCGCGTTCGATCCGCAGGGCCTGCTCAATCCCGGCAAGAACATCCCGACGCTGCACCGCTGCGCCGAATTCGGCGCGATGCACGTCCATCACGGCAAGCTGCCGTTTCCCGAACTGGAGCGCTTCTGATGCGACGCGACATCGAATCGATCGACGACAGCGCGGCGCTCGTCGCTCAGGTCGACGCGGCAATCCACGACCGCCAGCCGCTGCACATCCGCGGCGCCGGCACGAAGGCGTTTCTCGGCCGCGCCGTCGAAGGCCGCACGCTCGACGTGCGCGCGCATCGCGGCGTCGTGTCGTACGACCCGACCGAACTCGTCGTCACCGCACGCGCGGGCACGCCGCTCGCCGATCTCGACGCGATGCTCGACGCGGCCGGCCAGATGCTGCCGTGCGAGCCGCCGTCGTTCGGCGGCGCGGCAACGGTCGGCGGGATGTTCGCGGCGGCGCTGTCGGGGCCGCGCCGCCCGTGGGCCGGCGCGGTGCGCGACTTCGTGCTCGGCTGCCGCGTGATCACCGGCCACGCGAAGCACCTGCGTTTCGGCGGCGAGGTAATGAAGAACGTCGCGGGCTACGACGTGTCGCGGCTGCTCGCGGGCAGCTTCGGCTGCCTCGGCGTCGTGACCGAGGTGTCGCTGAAGGTGCTGCCGAAACCGCGCGCAACGTGCGATCTCGCGTTGACGCTCACGGCCGCCGAGGCCGTGCAGCGTGTCGCCGCGTGGCGGCGCGCGGGGCTGCCGCTCGCGGGCGCGTGCCACGCGGACGACATGCTGCGCGTGCGGATCGAAGGCGGCGAAGGCTCGGTGAAGGCCGCACGCGACACGATCGGCGGCGATCCGATGGACGACAGCGGCGACGCGTTCTGGGCCCGGCTGCGCGACCTCGCGCTGCCGTTCTTCGACGATCCGCGCCCGCTGTGGCGCGTGTCGGTGCCGGCCGCCGCGCCGCTCGACGTGTTGACCGGCACGCAGCTCGTCGACTGGGGCGGCGCACAGCGCTGGCTCAAGAGCGACGCCGCGCCGGCCGACGTGCAGCGGCTCGCCGCGCAGTGGGGCGGCCACGCGACCTGCTTCACGCCGGGCGCCACACACGAGCCGTTCCAGCCGCTGCCGCCCGCGCTGCTGCGCGTCCACCGGCAGCTCAAGGCACAGCTCGACCCGCACGCGATTTTCAATCCCGGCCGGCTCTACGCCGACTTCTGACGCGAACCCGATCCCGACTCGCCGATGCAAACCAATCTCAGCGAAGCAAGCAAGGCCCTCGCCCGGGCCGACGAAGCGGAAGCGATCCTGCGCGCGTGCGTGCACTGCGGCTTCTGCAATGCAACCTGCCCGACCTACCAGGTGCTCGGCAACGAGCTCGACGGGCCGCGCGGCCGCATCTACCTGATCAAGCAGCTGCTCGAAGGCGAGCCGTGCGGCGAGCGCACGCAGCAGCATCTCGACCGCTGCCTGACGTGCCGCAACTGCGAGACGACCTGCCCGTCCGGCGTGCGCTATCACACGCTGCTCGACATCGGCCGCGCGGAAGCCGAGAAGCGCACACAGCGGCCCGCGCGCGAACGCCTGCTGCGCGCGGGGCTGCGTCACGTCGTGCCGCGCCCGGCGACGTTCGCCGCATTGCTGAAGGCCGGCCGCGCGCTGCGGCCGCTGCTGCCCGGCGCGCTGCAGGACAAGATCCCGGCCGCCGTCCCCACGGCCGCGCCGCGTCCGGCCGTGCGTCATGCGCGGCGCGTGCTGATGCTCGAAGGCTGCGTGCAGCCGTCGCTGTCGCCGAACACCAACGCGGCGGCCGCGCGCGTGCTCGACCGGCTCGGCATCAGCGTCACGCCGGCACGCGAAGCCGGCTGCTGCGGCGCGACCGAATATCACCTGAACGCGCAGGACGCGGGCCTTGCCCGCGCGCGCCGTAACATCGACGCGTGGTGGCCGGCGATCGAGGCCGGCGCGGAAGCGATCGTGCTGACGGCGAGCGGCTGCGGCGCGTTCGTGAAGGAATACGGCGACCTGCTGCGCTCCGACCCCGTCTATGCGGAGAAGGCGCGGCGCGTCAGTGCGCTCGCGCGCGATCTCGCCGAAGTGATCGCGGCCGAGCCGCTCGACGCGCTGGCCGGTTCGACGCCCCGCCGTGTCGCGGTCCACTGTCCGTGCACGCTGCAGCACGCGCAGCGCCTCGGCGGCGCGCTCGAGAGCCTCCTGACGCGGCTCGGCTTCGATCTGACGAATGTCGCCGACGGCCATCTGTGCTGCGGCTCGGCCGGCACGTATTCGCTGACGCAGCCCGAACTCGCGACGACACTGCGCGACAACAAACTCGATGCGCTTGAAGCCGCACGGCCGGACCTGATTGTCACGGCGAACGTCGGCTGCCAGACTCACCTGAACGGCGCGGGCCGCACGCCCGTGCGCCACTGGATCGAGCTCGTCGACAACCGACTCGTCAACTGACTGATTCCGGAGGACTTCCATGCAGACCAAACCCGAACTCGAACTCGCCGATGCCGACCGCATGCTCGCCGCCGCCCGCGCGGAAGCGGAGCGCCACGGCTGGGCCGTGTCGATCGCCGTCGTCGACGACGGCGGCCACCTGCTCGCGTTCGCGCGGCTGGACGGCGCGGCGCCGGCCAGCAGCACCATCGCGCAGGACAAGGCGCGCGCGGCGGCGCTCGGCCGTCGCGAGACGAAGGCGTATGAGGATATGATCAACGGTGGCCGCACCGCGTTTCTCAGCGCGCCGCTGACGGGGTTGCTCGAAGGCGGCGTGCCGGTCACGGTCGGTGGCCGGATCGCAGGCGCGATCGGCGTGTCTGGCGTAAAGTCCGAGCAGGACGCGCAGATCGCCCGCGCCGGTACACAAAGCGTCGTGGCATAGCCAGCCAACGCGCGCACGTTTTTCATTCCCCGGGAGGAATCACGATGATCGACCAAGCAGGACTGCAAGTCGCGCCAGCGCTGAGCCAGTTCATTGAAAACGAAGCGCTGCCGGGCACCGGCATCGACAAGGCCGCGTTCTGGAGCGGTTTCTCGGCCCTGGTGCACGATCTCGCGCCGCGCAACCGCGAACTGCTCGCGGAACGCGACCGCCTGCAGCAGGAACTCGACGCGTGGCACCGTGCACACCCGGGCCCCGTACGCGACCACGCCGCGTACCGCGCGTTCCTCGAACAAATCGGCTACCTCGTGCCGGTCCCGTCGAACGTCGCGGCAACCACCGCGAACGTCGACAGCGAGATCGCCACGCAAGCCGGCCCGCAACTCGTCGTGCCGCTGTCGAACGCGCGCTATGCGCTGAATGCCGCGAACGCCCGCTGGGGCAGCCTGTACGACGCGCTGTACGGCACCGACGCGCTGCCCGAAGACGGCGGCGCCGAACGCACCGCCGCCTACAACCCGACGCGCGGCCAGCGCGTGATCGACTACGCGCGCGACGTGCTCGACAACGCGGCGCCGCTCGCGAGCGGCTCGCACCGCGACGCGCTGCGCTATCGCGTGCAGGACGGCCAGCTCGCCGTCGAAACCGCCAAGGGCGTCGTGCATCTCGCGCAGCCGGCGCAGTTCGTCGGCTACCAGGGCGCCGCCGACGCACCGTCCGCGATCCTGCTGAAGCACAACGGGCTGCACCTCGAGATCCAGATCGATGCCTCGACGCCGATCGGCCGCGCCGATCTCGCGAACGTGAAGGACGTCGTGCTCGAAGCCGCGGTCAGCACGATCATCGACTGCGAGGATTCGGTCGCGGCGGTCGACGCCGAAGACAAGGTCCAGCTCTACCGCAACTGGCTCGGCCTGATGCAGGGCTCGCTGGTCGAGGAAGTCGCGAAGGGCGGCAAAAGCTTCACGCGCCGCCTGAACGCCGATCGCGAGTACACGACGCCCGACGGCGGCACACTGTCGCTGCACGGCCGCTCGCTGCTGTTCGTGCGCAACGTCGGCCACCTGATGACCAACGGCGCCGTGCTCGACCGCGACGGCAACGAGATTCCGGAAGGCATCCTCGACGGCGTCGTCACGACGCTGTGCGCGTTGCACGACCTGAAGGCGAAGCGCAATTCGCGCACGGGCTCGATCTACATCGTGAAGCCGAAGATGCACGGCCCGGTCGAAGTCGCGTTCGCCGATACGCTGTTCGCGCGCATCGAGGATCTGTACGGCCTGCCGCGCAACACGCTGAAGATGGGCATCATGGACGAGGAGCGACGCACCAGCGTGAATCTCGCCGCGTGTATCGCCGCCGCCGCCGCGCGCGTGGCGTTCATCAACACCGGCTTCCTCGACCGCACCGGCGACGAGATGCACACCGCGATGGAAGCAGGCCCGATGATCCGCAAGGGCGACATGAAATCGTCTGCGTGGATCCAGTCGTACGAGCGCAACAACGTGCTCGCGGGCCTGTCGGCCGGCCTGCGCGGCCGCGCGCAGATCGGCAAGGGCATGTGGGCGATGCCGGACCTGATGCACGCGATGCTCGAGCAGAAGATCGCGCATCCGCGCGCCGGCGCGAACACGGCCTGGGTGCCGTCGCCGACCGCCGCGACGCTGCACGCGCTGCACTACCACCTCGTCGACGTGCAGGCCGTCCAGCAAGAACTCGAGAAGACGCCGTATGCCAGCGAACGCGACACGCTGCTCGAAGGGCTGCTGACCGTGCCGGTCGTCGAGCGCGCCGCGTGGAGCGAGGCCGAGATCCTGAGCGAAGTCGAGAACAACGCGCAGGGCATCCTCGGCTACGTCGTGCGCTGGGTCGAACAGGGCGTCGGCTGCTCGAAGGTGCCCGACATCCACGACGTCGGCCTGATGGAAGACCGTGCCACGCTGCGCATTTCGAGCCAGCACATCGCGAACTGGCTGCGCCACGGCGTGATCACCGAGGCGTTCGTGCTCGACGTGTTCAAGCGGATGGCGCGCGTCGTCGACCAGCAGAACGCCGGCGACCCGAACTATCGCCCGATGGCGCCCGGCTACGACCAGTCGACCGCGTTCAAGGCCGCGTGCGCGCTCGCGCTGCAGGGCACGTCGCAGCCGAGCGGTTACACCGAGCCGCTGCTGCACCAGTTCCGCCTCGCATTCAAGGCGCAACAGCACGGCGCTTGAGGCAAGCGCATGCGGGCCAGACCCGCATGCCAGCCGGCGTCATGAAATGGGCGGCCCGCGCGGCCGCCCGTTTTCATATTCACTTTCGCACGCCCGTTGAAATCGTCCGTTGAAACCGATAATCGGTACGCCTCTCCCGCATTCAATTTTTGCGCGCGCGCGCCGTTAAACCGGCTGAATTGACGGTCAAGCGCATCGCGGACGCATCCTCCACACCGCAGAGCCTTGCGCTGCAACGATCTCGCCGATATTTGCAAGTTCGGGTATTCACGGTAATTTGATCCGGATCAACGGGTCGCAACATTTTCCGCGCACGCGAACGCGCGCGTTATACTCCGTTGAATCCGCGCCGCCCGATTCCCCGGATCGTCGAATCGCGGCAGATGTTGCCGGTGAATCAATGATTTACCGGTTTATCTGGCTGCGATTGCCGATAATCGGTGTCCATTTTCTCCGCTGAACGGCGGAGAGGCGCCGGAAGAGCCGCGCACCGGATCGCCGCCGACACGTCATACGAACAATCGCATCGGCCCGCCGCCTGGCGACGATGCCCATCGATCCTCGGACCATGGCAGAAACCGACTACGCAATGCCCAGCGAATCCGGCCTGACGAGCCGTGTCGCCGCTCATTTGCGCAGGTTCCTGCTGCCGCACCTGATCTTCTATACGGGGCTGCTGATCGCGCTGATCCTGCTGTTCCTGTGCGGGATCGTGCTGTACGAAGGCCGCATCGACGCGCGCGACCGCTCGATCGCCATGCAGCAGAATCTCGCGCTGATGGCGTCGTGGGACATCGAACGCAACATCGAGATCTACTCGCTGTCGCTGCAGGCCGTCGTCGAAGGCGAGAACGACCCCGACGTCGTCAAGCTGCCGATGCCGCTGCGCCGCCAGGTGCTGTTCGACCGGGCGACGACGGCCAAGTACCTCGGCGGCATCTACGTGCTCGATGCGAAGGGCGACATCTCGGTCGACGGCAAGGGCGACGTGCCGCGCAAGGCCAACTTCGCCAACGAACCGTACTTCGTCGTGCCTCGCGACCACCCCGACGTCGGCCTGTACGTCAGCCCGCCATACCATTCGCGGCTGCGCGGCGGCTCGCCGAGCATCGCGCTCAGCCGGCGGATCACGAAACCCGACGGGTCATTCGGCGGCGTCGCGGTGATGTCGATCCGGCTCGAATATTTCCAGAACCTGTTCTCGCGGCTGTCGCTCGGCGATCGCGGCTCGATCGCGCTGATCAATACAGACGGCAAGATGCTCGCGCGCGAGCCGTACGACCCCAAGATCGTCGGCCGCGACATCAGCCATGCCAGCACGTTCCGGCGCTTCATGATGGCCAACGAAGGCAGCTTCGCCGACACCGCGTCGATCGACGGCGTGCGGCGCCTGTATGTGTTCCGGCACCTCGAGCGCCTGCCGCTCATCATCATGGTCGCGCGCTCGGAAGCCGACACCTACGCCGCGTGGTACGACCGCGCGATTCCGATCGGCTCCGCGATGGCCGCGCTCGCGATCGGCTTCGTCGGCCTGTCGCTGCTGCTCGACGTGCAGCTGCGCAAGCGCCACCGCGCGGAAACCGAACTGCAGGCGCTCGCGCGCACCGACGGCCTCACCGGCCTCGACAACCGCCGGATGCTCGACGTCACGCTCGCGCGCGAATGGCGCCGCGCCGCCCGTTCGCAGCACGCGCTGTCGCTGCTGTTCATCGACGTCGACTACTTCAAGCGCTACAACGACACGCAGGGCCACCAGGCCGGCGACGACGCGCTCGCCGCGGTCGGCCACTGCATCGCCGGCTGCCTGCGCCGCCCGGCCGACTATGCGGCGCGCTACGGCGGCGAGGAGTTCGTCGTGGTGCTGCCCGACATCGACACGGACGGTGCGGTGACGATCGCCGAAACGATCCGCACGGGCATCCTCGATCTCGGCATCCGGCATGACGCCGGCACGGCCGGCCGCCTGACCGTGAGCATCGGCGTGACGACGAGCTATCCCGAACGCGACGACGACATGCAGGGCGCGCTGAAGCTCGCCGACGACGCGCTGTATCGTGCGAAGGAAGCCGGGCGCAACCGCATCGTCGTGCAGACGGCCGCGTCCGCCAGCCATCTCGAATCGCGCCGGGCCTGAGCGCCCGGGTGCCCGGGCCGCTGCAGCCGCCCGCGCGCAAAATCGCCGACAATGTCGGCTCGTTCCGCCACCGCGCCGCCGCGCGGCTGATGCGCCCGGCCGGCCCGCGCCGGTTCGCGGCCGCTTCGCACCACCATGAGACTCAAGGCAAAGATCTTCCTTCTGGCCATCGTGCCGTTCCTGCTCGCGATCGCCGGCATCGGCTTCGGCGTGCGCCAGCAGGCTACGTCGCTTGCGCGTACGCAGCACGCGACGATCCAGGCCGCGTACCTGTCGAGCAAGGAAGTCGAGCTGAAGCACTACGTCGAGCTCGCGACGAGCGCGATCATGCCGCTCTACGACGCGAGCGGCCGCAACGCGCGCGACGACGCGCTGCTGCGCACGCAGGCGCTCGCGATGCTACAGAAAATGGATTTCGGCCCGGACGGCTATTTCTTCGTGTACGACCTGCACGGCAATTCGCTGATGCATCCGCGCGAGCCCGAACGCGTCGGCCACAACTACTGGTCGATGCGCGACCCGCAGGGTGCGCTGACGATCCAGCAGCTGATCGGCGCCGCGTCGAGCGGCGGCGGCTACGTGCGCTATGCATGGCAGCGGCCGTCCACGGGCCGCGTCGCGCCGAAGCTCGGCTACGTCGTCGCGCTCGAACGCTGGGGCTGGATGGTCGGCACCGGCATCTATCTCGACGATGTCGACACCGCGCTGCAACGCATCGACGCGCGCGCGTCCGCGAACATCGAGCGCACGATGAGCTGGCTCACCGCGATCGCACTGACCGGCGCGGCGGCGATCGCCGTGTGCGCCCTGGTGCTGAACGTCAGCGAGTCGCGCAGCGCCGACGCGAAGCTCAAGCTGCTCGCGCAGCGCGTCGTCGAATCGCAGGAGCAGGAGCGGGCGCGGCTGTCGCGCGAGCTGCACGACGGGATCAGCCAGATGATGGTGTCCGCGAAGCTGATGCTCGAATCCGCACTCGCGCGCTTCGAGCGCGGCACGTCGCGCGTGCCCGAGGCCGAGCAGGCGCTCGCGTCGGGTGTCGGTCGGCTCGGCGACACGCTGCGCGAAGTGCGGCGTATCTCGCATGCGCTGCGTCCGTCGATGCTCGACGATCTCGGCCTCGCGGCCGCGCTCGAACAGCTCGTGCGCGAGCTCGGCGCCGAAAGCGGCATCGACATCGGCTATACGCAGGTTGCGCACAGCGGCACGCAGCCGCTGCCCGAGGCCGTGAACACCGCGTTGTTCCGGATCGCGCAGGAAGCGTTGAGCAACATCGTGCATCATGCGCACGCATCGCGCGCGGCCGTCACGCTCGACGTCGGTGCGCACTTCGTCACGCTGACCATCGCCGACAACGGCTGCGGCTTCGACGCCGAACGCTCGCAGGCCGACGCGCGCCGCGGCATCGGCCTGCGCAACATGCGCGAGCGCCTCGACGCGCTCGGCGGCATGCTGTCGATCACGTCGCAGGTCGGCCACACGATCGTTGCCGCGCGCGTGCCGCTGCGCAGTGCGGCGTGACGATACGCCCCATGACAGGAGACCTTTCACGCATGAGCGCCCCCGACACCGCCCGGCCCGCCGCCCGACTGCTGCTCGTCGACGATCACCCGCTCGTGCGTGACGGCCTGCGGATGCGGCTCGAAGCGGCCGACCTGTCGGTGGTCGGCGAAGCCGGCAACGCCGACGAGGCGCTCGCGCTCGCCGCGTCGCTCGAACCCGACCTCGCGCTGATGGACGTCGGCATGAACGGGATGAACGGCATCACGCTCGCGGGCGTGTTCCACGATCGTTTTCCCGGCATCCGCGTGCTGATGCTGTCGATGCACGACAACGTCGAATACGTGACGCAGGCCGTGCGGGCCGGCGCGAGCGGCTACCTGCTGAAGGATTCGCCCGCGAGCGAGATCGTCCGCGCGATCGGCGCGGTGCTGGCCGGGCAGACGTTCTTCAGCGAAGGGCTCGCCGCGCGGATGATCCAGGCGAGCGCGACCGCGTCACCGCTGGACCGGCTGACGCCGCGCGAACGCGACATCCTCGATGCGCTGGCGGAAGGGTTGTCGAGCAAGCAGATCGCGCAGCAGACAGGGCTGTCGGTGCGCACGGTCGAAACGCACCGGCTCAACCTGAAGCGCAAGCTGGAGATCGAAGGGCAGGCCGAGCTGATCAAGTTCGCGGTCGAGCATCGGCGGCGGTAGGCGCGAACACGTGCGCAGGCCACGCGCCACCATGAAGAAAGGGCGCCCGTGGGCGCCCTTCATGCATTCGGACTGCGGCCTTGCAACGGCCGTCAGTTCGTCCGCGAATTGTGCTTCTGCAGGTACGCGATCAGGCCGTCGATCCCGCCCGACGCCAGCTGGCTCTTGAACTGGCCCTGGTAGACCTGGATCAGCCACGCACCCGACATGTCGATGTCGTAGATCTTCCAGTCGTTGCCGACCTTGCCGAGACGATAGCCGACCGACTGGCTGTCGCCCGGCGTCGAGACCGTCGACTGCACGAGCGCGTCGGCGCCCGACGCGCCGCCGGCCTTGAACGAGAACTTCGCGTCCTGGCTGCCGAGCTGCGCGAGCGACGCGGCGTAGGTGCGCGTCATCAGCAGCTTGAACTGCTTGTACAGCTCCTGCTGCTGTTGCGGCGTGGCCTGCTTCCATGCGTCGCCGACCGCGATGCGGGTCGTGCGCTCGAAGTTGGTCGCGGGCAGGAAGCGCTGCTCGACGACGGCCGAGACCTTCGCCATGTCACCGCCGCGCGCGGCCGGATCGGCCTTCATCGCATTGACGGTGCCCTCGACCGCATTGCGGACGATGTCGACCGGCGCGCTCTGCGCGAAAGCGGAAACCGACACGGCGGCGGCCGCGACGAAAGCAAACAGATGACGTTTCATACGAATTTCGCACTCGATGGGAAAAGACGGCCGGCTCTTTGCATCGGCCGGTGGAGCAAAGTATACCGGGCCTGAAGCCCGGTTGCCGTGCGGTGACCGACTGTTACCTTTCAGCTTCATTTGTCACACGCAACGCAGCCCCGCGCCGATTATGTAAATATCCCCATACAAATGAACCGGCCGCGCAATCCGATTCCAGCGTCGCGAGCAAATATCCTTCCCGCCCCGAATCTCCCCAACGTCACGACCGCCGCCACGCCGCGCCGGTATACTTGGCTACTTTGCCCTTGCCAGCCGCTCCCCACCGCCACATGGTGACATCTCTCATCGTCCGACTCGTTGCGTGGTCGGTGCGCCGCCCCGTCTGGGTCGTCGTCCTGTCGCTCGTCATCGCCGCCGTCAGCGGCGTCTACGTCGCGCAGCATTTCAAGATCAACACCGACATCAGCAAGCTCGTCGATGCGGAACCGCAATGGGCCGCGCTCGGCCAGGCCGTCGACAAGGCGTTCCCCCAGCGCAACGGCACGATCCTCGCGGTCGTCGAGGCGCCCGCGCCCGAATTCGCGAATGCCGCCGCGCATGCGCTGACCGAAGCGCTGCAGAAGGACGCCGAAGCCGGCCGCATCGGCCAGGTCGCCGAGCCCGGCGGCGGGCCGTTCTTCGAGCACAACGGGTTGCTGTTCCTGTCGCCGCAGGACGTCTCCGACACGACGTCGCAGCTCGCGAGCGCGCGCCCGCTCGTCAACGAACTCGCGAAGAACCCGAGCCTGACCGGGCTCGCCACCACACTGGCCACCACGCTCGGCCAGCCGCTGCTGACCGGCCAGGTGAAACTGCCCACGATGGCGAAGCTGCTCGCGCGCAGCGCGGCGACGGTCGACGACGTGCTGGCCGGCAAGCCGGCCGCGTTCTCGTGGCGCGCGCTGGTCGACAACGATGCCGCGCGGCAGCCCGCGCGCGCGTTCGTCACCGTGCAGCCGGTGGTCAACTACGGCGCGCTGAAGGCCGGCGCGGAAACGAGCCAGGTGATCCGCGACGCGGCCCGTGCGCTCGACCTCGAGAAGCGCTACGGCGCGGCCGTGCGCCTGACCGGCGAACAGCCGCTCGCCGACGACGAATTCGCATCGGTCGAAGACGGCGCCGCGCTCAACGGCGCGCTCACGCTGCTCGCCGTGCTCGTGATCCTGTGGCTGGCGCTGCGCTCGAAGCGGATGATCGGCTCGGTGCTCGTCACGCTGTTCGTCGGCCTCGTCGTGACCGCGGCACTCGGCCTCGCGATGGTCGGCTCGCTGAACATGATCTCGGTCGCGTTCATGGTGCTGTTCGTCGGCCTCGGTGTCGACTTCTCGATCCAGTACGGCGTGAAGTACCGCGAGGAACGCTTCCGCGATCCGCGTATCGATCACGCGCTGATCGGCGCCGCGCACTCGATGGGCATGCCGCTCGCGCTGGCCACCGCGGCCGTCGCCGCGAGCTTCTTCTCGTTCATCCCCACCGCGTATCGCGGCGTGTCCGAGCTCGGGCTGATCGCGGGCGTCGGGATGTTCGTCGCGCTGCTGACCACGATCACGCTGCTGCCGGCGCTGCTGCGCCTGTTCGCGCCGCCGGGCGAATCGAAGACGCCGGGCTTCCCGTGGCTCGCACCGGTCGACGATTACCTCGATCGCCATCGCAAGCCGATCCTGATCGGCACGCTCGTCGTCGTGATCGGCGCGCTGCCGCTGCTCGCGTTCCTGCGCTTCGACTTCAATCCGCTGCACCTGAAGGATCCGAACAGCGAATCGATGGCCACGCTGCTCGCGCTGAAGGATTCGCCGGAAGCCGCCGTCAACGACGTGACGCTGCTCGCGCCGTCGCTCGCCGAAGCGGACGCGGCCGCGAAACGCCTCGACGCGCTGCCCGAAGTCGGCCGCACGACCACGCTGTCGACCTTCATCCCCGCCGACCAGCCGGCCAAGCGCGCGGCGATCGCCGCGGCCGCAAGCAACCTGTTGCCGGCGCTGACGCAGCCGGCCGCGCCGCCCGCGACCGACGCGCAGCGCGTCGCCGCGCTCAAGCGCGTGTCGGACCTGCTGGGCTATGCGGCCGAAGATCACCCGGGCCCCGGCGCGGCTGCCGCGCAGCACCTGTCCGCATCGCTGGCGAAGCTCGCGGCCGCCGACGCCGCGACGCGCGACCGCGCCGAACGCGCGTTCGGCGATACGCTGCGCATCGCGCTCAACCAGCTCGCGTCGCTGCTGCAGCCGCAGGACGTCACGCGCGAATCGCTGCCGCCGCAGCTCGTGCACGACTGGGTCGCGCCGGACGGCCACGCGCTCGTGCAGATCTCGCCGAAGGTGCCGAAGGGCGTCGACCCGAACGACGACACGATGCTGCGCCGCTTCGCGAAGACGGTGAAGGCCGCGGAGCCGGGCGCGACCGGCGGGCCGATCTCGATCCTGCATTCGGCTGACACCATCATCAACGCGTTCCTGCACGCGGCGCTGTGGTCGATCATCTCGATCACGGTCCTGCTATGGATCACGCTGCGCCGCTTCGGCGACGTGCTGCGCACGCTGGTGCCGCTGCTCGTGTCGGGCATCGTGACGCTCGAGATGTGCGTCGTGCTCGGCATGCCGCTCAACTTCGCGAACATCATCGCGCTGCCGCTGATGCTCGGCGTCGGCGTCGCGTTCAAGGTGTATTTCGTGATGGCGTGGCGCGCGGGGCAGACGGGGTTGCTGCACTCGAGCCTCACGCATGCCGTGCTGTTCAGCGCCGCGACGACGGCAACCGCATTCGGCAGCCTGTGGCTGTCGCACCATCCGGGCACGTCGAGCATGGGCAAGCTGCTCGCGCTGGCCCTGACCTGCACGCTGATCGGCGCCGTGGTGTTCCAGCCCGTCCTGATGGGCAAACCGCGCGTCAAACGCGCCAAGAACCAATCGCAAGGAATCAATGAATAAGGTGCGAATCATTGCGGCGACCGTCGCCGCCAGCGCGATGCTGACCGGCTGCGCGACGGGACCGAACCGCAATCCCAACGACCCGCTCGAGCCGATGAACCGGGCGATGTACAAGTTCAATGACACGGTCGACACGAACATCGCGCAGCCGATCGCGAAGGGGTACCAGAAGGTCACGCCCACGCCGGTGCGTACCGCGATCAGCAACTTCTTCTCGAACCTCGGCGATCTCGGCAACATGGCCAACAACCTGCTGCAGTTGCGCATCACCGATGCGACGCAGGATCTGATGCGCGTGGCGATGAACTCGCTGTTCGGCGTCGCCGGCCTGATCGACATCGCGACGCCGGCCGGGCTGCCGAAGCACCACCAGGATTTCGGGCTGACGATGGCGCGCTGGGGCATGCCGTCCGGCCCGTACCTCGTGCTGCCCGTGTTCGGGCCGAGCACGATCCGCGACGGCGTCGGCCGCGCGGTGGACGTGCGTTTCAACCTGCTGAACTACATCGAGCCGGCCGCACGCAACCCGATGTACATCGCGCAGTTCATCAGCGCGCGTTCGGACCTGCTCGGTGCGACCGACCTGCTGAAGCAGGCCGCGCTCGATCCGTATTCGTTCGTGCGTGACGCGTACCTGCAGCAGCGCAAGTCGCTGACGTACCGCAGCCAGTCGTCGTCGGCCGCGCTGCCGGCCTACAACGAGCCGGGTGAATCGGGCGCCGTGCCGGCCGCGACGCCGGCCGTGCCGGGGCTGCCGAACTACGAGGATCCGGGCGAGTCGGGCGGTGCATCGGGTACCGCGCCGAACAATGCGCCGGCCGCGCCGGGATTGCCGCAGTACGACGATCCGGGTGCGGACAATGCGATGCCCGCGAGTGCGCCTGCTGCGGCACCGGCCGCGGCGTCGGCCGCAGTGCCGGCGTCGTCCGGCTCGGCTACGGTTCCGGCCGCACCGGCGGCACCCGCAAGCAGTCCGGCCGCGCAGTAACGCTGCAACGGCGGCCGCGCAAAAGCAAAGAGCGCTGCATGATGCAGCGCTCTTTTTTTGTCCGTCCGAAACGGGAAGAGGGGGAAAGCGGCGCAGCCCGCTCAGACGATCCGCATCGCGCCCGTCCGCTCGAACGCGTGGCGCGCCTGGATCAGCGTGGTGCGCGCGGCGCGCGCGTCGCTGGCGACCTGCAGCAGCGAGCCGAGCTGCGAAGGCTGCTTCAGCAATTCGCGCAGGATCGGCAGGATCGCCGTGCTGCCGTCGTCGCGCAGGCCGGCTGTCGCCGCACGCGGCAGCGTGCGCCACGCAGGATCGACGATCGCGCGGCACACCGCGAACGGCACGCCGCGCGCCGCCGCGAAGGCCGCCGCGATGTGCGACTCCATGTCGACGGCCAGTGCACCCTTCGTGTGGTGCAGCGACGTCTTCTCCTGTTCGCTGACGACCGGCGCGCCGACGGCCGCGATCGTGCCGCGCGTGACGCGTGCCCACACCGGCGTGTCGTGCAGCGACGCGACGAGCCGCGTGCTCCAGCCCGCGTCGGTCTCCACGCGGCCGAACGGCCCGTCGATCGCGTTCGCGATCACGAGCGCGCCAGGCACCAGGTCGGGCGAGAGCCCGCCCGCCGTGCCGAAGCTGACGATGCCCGCGCAACCGCGTGCGGTCGCGTCGGCCAGCGCCCGTTCGAGCCGGTCGGCGCGCGCGGCGAACACGGCCTCGACGCCGTAACCGCGCGCGATGCGTGCCTCGAACGCCATCCCCGTCACCGCGATGACGGGCAATGCGCCGTTGTGTCGTGACACGCCCACGCGTTACATCCCGACCGTGACGCGCGTCGTGTTGCCGCGCTTCAGGTTGCGGTAGCGCGCCAGCGCCCACAGCGGGAAGAACTTGCGATAGCCGTGGTAGCGCAGGTAGAACACACGCGGGAAGCCCGTCGCCGTGAAGCGCGTCTCGTCCCACAGGCCTTCGTCGTTCTGCTGCGCGATCAGGTAGTCGACGCCGCGCGCAACCGCCGGGTTGTTCACTTCGCCGGCCGCCATCAGGCCGAGCAGCGCCCACGCCGTCTGCGACGCCGTGCTCGGCGCCTGCTCGAAGCCGCGGTAGTTCAGCTTGTAGCTGTCGCCGTCCTCGCCCCAGCCGCCGTCCTTGTTCTGGATCGACAGCAGCCACTGCGCGCCGCGCTTCATGCGCGGATCGTCCGGCGTCAGGCCGGCCGCGTTCAGCGAGCACAGTGCGGTCCACGTGCCGTACACGTAGTTCATCCCCCAGCGGCCGTACCAGCTGCCGTCCGGTTCCTGCTCCTTCAGCATGTAGTCGAGCGCGCGGCGGGCCGGCTCGCTGTTCAGCGGCGTCTCGCCGAGCTGCGACAGCATCGACAGGCAGCGGCCCGACACGTCGGACGTCGGCGGATCGAGCAGCGCGCCGTGATCGGAGAACGGAATATTGTTCAGGTAGTACTGCGTGTTTTCCGGTTCGAACGCGCCCCAGCCGCCGTCGCTGCTCTGCATGCCGACGACCCATTCGCGCGCACGCGCCATCGAATCGCGATAGGTATCCGACTGCTTGAGCTTCTGCGCGCGGTCCATCGCCATCACGACCACGGCCGTATCGTCGACGTCCGGGTAGTGCGCGTTCGCGTACTGGAACGCCCAGCCGCCGGGCCGCACGTGCGGGCGGCGCGAGATCCAGTCGCCGCGCACGTCGAGGATCTGCAGCGGACGCAGCCATTCGAGGCCGCGCAGCACGGCTTCTTCCGCGCGCGCATCGCCCGTCTCGAGCAGCGCATGCGCGGCGAGCGACGTGTCCCACACCGGCGACAGGCACGGCTGGCAGTACGCTTCGTCCTCGTGCACGACGAGCAGCTTGTCGAGCGCCTTGCGCGCGATCGCACGGTTCGGATGATCTTCCGCGTAGCCGAGCACGTCGTACATCATCACTGCGTTGGCCATTGCCGGATAGATCGCGCCGAGGCCGTCCTCGCCGTTCAGGCGCTCGTCGACGAACGACACGGCCTGGCGGATCGCCCGTTCGCGCGTATAGCTCGGGAACAGACCGTCGACCGCGCGCAGCGCATGGTCGACCACCCGGAAGAACGCGAACCAGCCGGCGCTCTGGTGGCCCTGGCGCGGCAGCAGGCCGGCGTTGACGGGCGGATCGATGAACAGCTCGTCGATGCGCACGCCGCGCGGGTTCTTCGCGATCGGGCGCTTCGCGTTCAGCACGAGCAGCGGCACGATCACGGTCCGCGCCCAGTACGACACCTTCGACAGGTGGAACGGGAACCACTGCGGCAGCAGCATGATCTCGACCGGCATCATCGGCACCGCGCGCCACGGAATCGCACCGTACAGCGCGAGCTGGATGCGCGTGAACACGTTCGACATCTCGGCGCCGCCCATCGCGTGGATCGCCTTGCGCGCGCGCTGCATGTGCTCGGCGTTCTCGTCGTCGCCGATCACCTTCAGCGCGAAATACGCCTTCACGCTCGCGCTGATGTTCGGCGCGCCGTCGGTGAACAGCGGCCAGCCGCCGTCGGCCTGCTGGATGCGGCGCAGATAGTTGCCGATCTTCTGTTCGAGCTCGAGGTTCGGCGTCTCGCCGAGATAGTGGACGAGCAGCACGTATTCGGCCGGAATCGTCGAATCGGCTTCGAGTTCGTAGACCCAGTGTCCGTCCGCTTGCTGCGCGGCCAGCAGCGCGTCGGTCGCACGCGCGACAGCCGCGTCGACGCCGGCCGGCACGGCGCCGGCGGACAAGGTAGCCATTTCGGTGAGATCGTTCATCGGTCCCTCTCTTATTGTGTCTGGAGCACGTCCGCAGCCAGCTGGCCGGAACGGATCGCGCCCTCGATCGTGGCGGGCAAGCCGGTGGCAATCCAGTCGCCCGCCAGCACGAGATTGGTCCAGCGCGTACGCACGGCCGGACGTTTCATTTCCTGCGACGGCACCGCCGCAAAGCCCGCGCGCGGCTCGACGACGAGCTGCCACGCGGGGATGGTTTCCGGGTTCGCGCCGGTCACGCGCGCGACGTCTTCCCAGATGCGCCGCGCGAGCGTGTCGCGCGGCATGTCGAGCCAGCGGCCCGCGTCGCGGATCGTCGCCGCGAGCTGGCCGCCGCCGGTGCGCACCGCATCGACGACCCCGTTGACGACGGTCGTCTGCAGCGGATGACCGGCCGGCGTTTCGACCGCGAAATACGCGGTCACGACCGCGCTGAACGTGTCGGGCGCGGTGAGTTCGGGCACGAGCGGCTGCGCGACCTCGGGCGGCACGGCCAGCACGACCGCGTCGCCCGGCGCGAGATCGATGCGCTCGCCGCCGGCCGAAACCGCATCGACCGCGTTGCCGTGCACGCCGAATTCGAATGCGTCGAGCCGCGAATTCAGCCGGATCTGCGCGCCGCCGTGCTGCAGCATCCGCAGTGCCGGCTCGACGAATGCGCTGCCGAGCCCGTGGCGCGCGACGAGCGGACGGCTGCCGGGCCCGCCCGCGGCAAACGTGCCGCACAGCGCGGCGCGCGCGAGCTCGGCGCTCGCGTGGCGCGGCTCGACGTTCAGCACACCGAGGAAATACGGCCGCAGCCAACGATCCCACAGCACGCCGTCACATCGCATCGTCTGTGCGAGCGAGCGGCCCGTGCGCGCGAACGCGAGCGGCGCGAGCGCGAGGTAGTCGAGCGGTGTCGTGCCCGGCGCGCGCGACGCGGCGTCGAACAGCCACGACGGCCAGCGCCCGTTGCCGAAGCGCAGCGTCCAGCGCTGCAGCGATGCGATGTCGACGACCGGACATTCAGGCAGCGCGGGCCCCGCGAGGTGGTCGGCCGCGCCGATCGCGCGCAGGTAGCGCTGCGTCGCCGCTTGCCCCGCGAACACCGTGTGCAGCCCGCTGTCGAGCGTCGAGTTCAGCGTCCCGTCGAACCACGAGCGGCAGCGGCCGCCCGCATGCGCGTGCGCGTCGTGGAGCACGATGCGCCGCCCGCGGCGCTGCAGCTCGACCGCGGCCGACAGGCCCGCGAGTCCGGCGCCGATCACGTGGACGGTTCTGGGCATCGACTCGGCCGGTTCAGAACAGCGCGTAGCGCGCGGCGATCATCAGCATGCGCGCCTTCGGCTTGCGCAGCGGCGCGCGCGGCGCGGCAAAGCCGCGTGCGATCGCGGCTTCGAGAATGCAGCGATATGCGCCCGACATGATGCGCGGCGCCTTCACCTGCGCACGCGGGCAGGTATCCATCACGGCATCGGCCTGGCGGAAGTGCTCGAGCGCGCGCTCGACGAGCGTCGCGCACACGCGCGGCAGCGCCGGATCGCGCACGATCGTCGCCGGATCGGTGATCGCGATGCCTTCGCGCTCGAGCAGCTCGCGCGGCAGATAGCAGCGATTGATCGCCGCGTCGTCGTCGATGTCGCGCAGGATGTTCGTCAGTTGCAGCGCGCGGCCGAGGTGGTGCGACAGCGTGATCCCTTCGGCTTCCGGCATCCCGAAAATCCTCACCGACAGCCGGCCGGCCGCGCTCGCCACGCGATCGCAGAACAGGTCGAGCGTCGGCTCGTCGGGCGCGCAGATATCTTCGACCGCGTCCATCGCCATCCCGTCGATCATCGCGTGGAAATCGGCGCGCTGCAGGTTGAACGCGCGGATCTCGCGGTCGAGCGCAGCCAGGTGGCGCGGCGGTCGGCCCGCGAAGCACGCGTCGATGTCCGCGCGCCAGCGATCGAGGCCCGCGTTGCGCTGCGCGCGCGGCAGGTCGCTGTCGGCGATGTCGTCGACCGCGCGGCAAAACGCGTAGACCTGGAACATCGCATCGCGCTGCACGGCCGGCAGGATGCGCATCGCCAGGTAGAAAGAACTGCCCGATGTAACGGCAGCGGCGTCGGTTTCTTGTTCGTCCACGACGGAATTGGAAACGGCCAAGACGAGCTCCACGGAGACACCCACGCGGGGCGATTGAAGAAGCCATGCCCGGCTGGGATGGTCAGGGTGTCAAATGCGTGCGAGATATGCGAACGATCGACGCAGACAGGCACAAATTACCGGCCGGAAGCCGGAATTGGGCGAAAGTATAGCAATCTTTGAAGTTCGATGGCGGACACGCGCCACGCCCGGCGGGGCGCCGGAGGCCGGCGCGGCCGGCCTCGGCGGGAACCGGCGCCGCGCGGCACCGGCGGCGCGTCAGCCGTAAACGATGTCGCGCTGCAGATCGAGCGCAATGAGCCCCATTTCACGCGTGAGCTGCAGCATCGAGCGGCGTTCGAGGCGCGAGCCCATGAAGCTCGTCACGCGGCCGTCGGGCTCCGCGGTGAACTGGAACATCGCGCCGCCCGTGCCGAACCACGCACCCGGCACGTCGGCCGATTCCTTCCAGTCGATCTGTTCGAACACGCGCGCGATGCCCGCGCGCACCAGGTCGCCTGGGCCGATCGGCGGCGCGATGTCGCCCAGGTCGTCGAGCGAATAGGGGCCGGGTTTGTCCGGCTTCCGGTAGAAGAGATAGTCGACGTTCATGGGGCGCAATCGCAAGTAAAGCAACAAATTAGCGTGCTTCGGCACAAATTCAAATCGGATACGAACGAAATGTGGCCTGCACGAGACAAGCGGGACGGATCGCGACCGGCCGCGCATCCGCATCTGGATGTCGGCCGGTTCGTCTAAGATGACACCTTTCCCGAAAAAAATACGGACATCATGGAGACGAACGACACCGCCACCCCGCAGTCCGGCCATCCCGTTTTCGTGCTCGTGCACGGCGCCTGGCATGGCGCCTGGTGCTACACGCACGTCGCGGCTGCGCTGGCCGCGCGCGGCTACCTGTCGATCGCGCGCGACCTGCCCGCGCACGGCATCAACGCCCGCTTTCCCGCGTCGTATCTCGAACGACCGCTCGACAAGGATGCGTTCGGCGCCGAGCCTTCGCCGGTCGCGAACACGACGCTCGACGACTACGCGACGCAAGTGATGCAGGCCGTCGACGACGCGTATGCGCTCGGTCGCGGCAAGGTCGTGCTCGTCGGGCACAGCATGGGCGGCCTCGCGATCACGGCGGCCGCCGAGCGCGCACCGGAGAAGATCGCAAAGATCGTCTATCTCGCGGCCTTCATGCCGGGCTCGGGCGTGCCGGGCCTCGACTACGTGCGCGCGCCGGAGAACAAGGGCGAGATGCTCGGCCCGCTGATGCTCGCGAGCCCGCGCGTCGCCGGTGCGCTGCGCATCGATCCGCACAGCGGCGACGCCGCGTATCGCGACACGATGAAGCGTGCGCTGTATGAAGACGTGCCGCAGGCCGACTTCGACGCCGTCGCGAACCTGATGACCTGCGACGTGCCGGCCGCGCCGTTCGCGACCGCGATCCCGACCACCGCCGCGCGCTGGGGCGCGATCGACCGTCACTACATCAAGTGTCTCGAGGATCGCGTGATCCTGCCCGCGCTGCAGCAGCGCTTCATCGACGAAGCCGACGCGCTCGCGCCCGGCAATCCGACCCACGTGCACCAGCTCGACAGCAGCCATTCGCCGTTCGTGTCGCAGCCGGCCGTGCTGGCCGGCGTGCTCGCCGACATCGCGAAAAGCTGAGCGGGGCGGGCGCGGTCTACGCGTAGGCCACCGAACGATCGCGCCCGAGGCGCTTCGCGCGATAGAGCGCGGCGTCGGCCTCGTTGACCAGCACGTCGCTGGTCGGCACGCCCGCCTTCGCACACGTGCCGCCGACGCTCGCCGTCACCGGCACGCTGACACCCTCGGCATCGACCGGCACGCTGCCGATCGCGTCGCGCACCTTGTCGGCCACCCGCATCGCCTCGTCGAGATTCGTGCACGGCAGCAGCAGCGCGAACTCCTCGCCGCCGAAGCGGCCGAACGTATCCTGCGCGCGCACGATCGACGAGACGCGGCGCGCCGTCTCGCGCAGCACGGCGTCGCCGGCCGCATGCCCGAAGCGGTCGTTGATCGTCTTGAAGTGGTCGAGATCGAACAGCAGCACCGACATGTCGCCGCCGTAGCGCTGCCAGCGCGCGAATTCGTCGCCGAGCCGCGCCTCGAAGAAGCGCCGGTTCGCGATGCCGGTCAGCCCGTCGCGATTCGCGTGTTCGCGCAGCTTCGCGACCGCTTCCTCGCGCTCGCGCTGCATCACGCTCACATGCGTGACGTCCGAGATCGTCACGCACACGGCCTCGACGTCGCGGCCGCGCGTGAGCGGCATGAACGTGCAGTCCTGCTGCATGTAGTCGACGCCGCCGGTAATCGGGCGGTCGTGCTCGAAGCGGAACAGGTAGGGCCGCTGCTCCCACGAGCTGAAGGCGAAGCTGCCGAGCTGGAACACGCTCTCGAGCTTGCGCGACAGCCACGCGTGCGGCAGATCCGGAAAGCAGTCGAACAGGTTGCGGCCGATCACGTCGGCCGCCGGAATGCCGCTGTGATCCTGCATGAAGCGGTTCCACATCAGCACGGTCATCGAGCGGTCGAGCACGAACAGCCCGAAGCCGACCCGCTCGATCACGAGGTCGCTCAGCGACGGAGCGGCGGCCGTCATAGCGCGGACAGCAACGCGTCGAGCGCGTCACCCATCAGCCGGATCGAATCCTCGGCCATCAGCATCACGAAGTGAGCGCGGAACGTGTGGTCCTCGAGCCCGAAGTTCACCTCGAGCAGCAGCGCGTCGCTCCACGCGAGCGCGTTCGGCTCGAACACGTCGTCGAACGAAACGTTCGCACCGAGCAGCCCCGGCGGGAAGAACACGGGCTTGCGGCCGAGCTCGTCGAGGATCGACGCGACGCATGCGCCCATCAGCACGTTTGCAACGTCGAACACGAGTTCGTCGGGCGTCGCCATCCCGCCGTAGACGCCGTCGCCGAACGTGCGGTCGACGACCGACATGAGCCGCGCGACGCCCGACGTGCGGCACAGCACGATCGCCTCGCCCTTGATGTCGGACCGGAAACCCTGGCGCACGGCGGTCACGTTGTCGTGAATGCCCGTCATCTCGCGCAGCGCGTTGCCCGCGTCGGCTGCCTTCACGACGCGCACGCGCGGCACCGACAACTCGATGAAGCGCCCGAGCAGCAACGCAAGCCGCGCGGCGGCGCGGCCCATTGCAAGGTTGGCGATCTCCTGCAACGCGTCGCGTTGCTCCGCCGTGAACACCGAGTCAGGCATACAACCCATACTCCTTGAGAATGGGCAGCAATGCCTCCGACGTCACGGGCTTGGCTACGAATGCGATCGCGCCCAATTCACGCACGCGTGCTTGCGCCTGCGGCTGGATATCGGCGGATACCACGATCACGAACGTGTTCAGATCTTCGTGGCGCAGTGTCTCGAGGACCTGATATCCGCTCATGTCGGGCATCGTCAGGTCCAGAAACATCACGGAAGCTTTGCCGTCACGATAGAGCGCCAAGGCCTCGCGACCATTCGCGGCATACGCGACTTCAACGTCCCAGTCTCCCGGCAGCGCCTTTGTCAGAAGTTTGCGAGCGAGCAGCGAATCGTCGGCAATTACAATCGGCAAAGGCATGGGGCGATGCAGTATACGGAATGGTCTCTCTCGCGTTAACGACCGCGCGGCGCACTTCTTTAGGGGGCCGTGCGTTCGGGCGCAGGCAACCGCCTTGCAGCCGTGCGCGGGCGTCGCGACGCGGGTGCGCGCGACGCCCGCGCGGCGATCGCCGGCGGGCGCATATATCTGTCATAGGGAAAGCAAGGCGCGATTCTCGGAGTAAACCGGAGGCGATGCAACTCGCCATTTTCACCATTTCGAACAGAATCGCTCCGATCGCGCGCCATTCCGGAAACAGTCCCGATTATTTTCGAGATAAGCACGCAAGATTTTTCCTTGTGTACGTTTGCGCTGCCGGATTCGTCGCGTTTTCAATCTGACATTTCCCCCCTGTCGAAACCGACAGGATCGCGTCGTTGCGGGCTGCGCGGCGGGGCATCGCAACTCGTTTATGATGGCAGGCACCTCCGCTTCACCCTCTGCTTCGATGACGTCCGACCGGCCTGCCGACTCCCACGCTCCCGCCTCCCCGCCCGCCGACGACTGGCAGGACGACGGCAGCTACGCGTCCGGCGCACCCGAACACGATTTCGCGGTGCGCCGCGTGACGCTGATCGTGCTGCTCGTCGCGGCGATCGTGCTGCCGTGCATCTACGTGGTGGTGATGGCGTACAACGACCTGAAGACGCGCGAGGCCGCCGCGAGCGACGTGACGATGCGCACGGTGCGGGTCGCCGAGGAGCATGCGCTCAAGGTGTTCGACCTGAGCGAGACGCTCGATGCGCGCATCGTCGACCTCGTGCAGGACATGGACGACGCCACCGTGCGCAACAAGGAATCCGACATCCACGAAGCGCTGAACACGATCGGCGGCGGCTATCCGCAGGTGGCCGCCGTGTCGATCTTCGGCGCGAGCGGGATGCTGCTCGCCAACAGCCTCTACTACCCGGCGCCGTATGCGTCGATCGCGAACCGCGACGACTTCGCGGGCATCCGCGACGGCAAGGTCATCGAACACATCTCGCGGCTGATGATGGGGCCGCTCAAGCTCGAGAACATTCCGGTGTTCAACACGGGCGTCGCGCGCCGTCATAGCGACGGTTCGTTCGCCGGAATGGTGTCGATCGCGCTGAAGTCGTCGTATTTCAATGCGTTCTATCGCGACCTGCTCGGCGGTGCGAGCACGCCGATGACGATGGCGCTCGCGCGCTCGGACGGCGCGGTGATCGCGTCGTATCCGCCGCCGCCGTCGCTCGCGCACACCGATCGCTCGGTCACGTTCGGCAACGCGCGCAACGATGCGCGTGCAGGTGTCGTACGCGTGCGCCACGACGGCGCGAGCAGCGAGATCGTCGCGTACCGCCAGGTCGGCAGCTATCCCGTGTACGTGACCTGCTCGTACCGCACGTCGGCGATCTGGCATGAATGGTACGAACACCTGAGCGTGCTGTTCCTCTCGATGTTCGCGCCGTCGATCGCGCTGTGGTCGGTGATCTGGCTGTCGCTCAAGCGCTTGAAGGCGGAAGAGGAGGCGTGGGATCGCTGGCAGGCCGAAGCATCGATGCGGCGTTCGATCGAGTCGGCCTACCGGCAGTCGCGCAAGATGCAGGCGCTCGGCAACCTCGTCGGCAGCGTCGCGCACGACTTCAACAACCTGCTGATGATCATCTCGAGCAACGTGCAGATCGCGCGGCGGCGCGACGTCCAGCATCTCGACAAGGAACTCGGCGCGATCGAACGCGCGCTGAAGAACGGGCAGTCGCTCACGCGCCAGCTGCTCGGCGTCGCGCGCAAGCAGCCGCTGCACAACGAGACGATCGACGTCGGCCAATGGGTCGGCACCTGCCGCGAACTGCTCAAGACGTCGCTCGGTTCGACGTCGTCGCTGGTCGTCGCGATCGAGCCCGGCGTCTGGCCGATTCGCGTCGACGTCGCGGAACTCGAGCTCGCGGTGATCAACCTCGCCGTCAACGCGCGCGACGCGATGGTGACGGGCGGGCGCTTCACGGTCGGCGCGCGCAACGTGACGCTGCGTCGCGAGGACGGCTTCCCGCTGACCGGCGATTTCGTCCAGATCTCGCTCGACGATACGGGTTCGGGCATGGCGCCCGACGTGCTCGCGCGGGCCTTCGAACCGCTGTTCACGACGAAGGCGCAGGGGATGGGGACGGGGCTCGGCCTGCCGCAGGTGTTCGCGTTCTGCGAACGCTCGGGCGGCCTCGCGACGATCGACAGCGCGGTCGGCGCCGGCACGTCGGTGCGCCTGTACCTGCCGCGCGCACGGGCCGAGGACGTCGTCGCGCGGCCGCCGGCCGTCGCGCACGACGCAGGCACCGGCGCGCTCGCGGGCCTGCACGTGCTGCTCGTCGAGGACAACAGCGAAGTCGCGGCCGGCACGGAGGCGCTGCTGTCGCTGCTCGGACACCGCGTGACCTACGCGCCTACCGCCGACGACGCGTTGCGCCTGATCGAGAGCGCGGCCGCGAACGATGCGTTCGACCTCGTGATTTCGGATATCCACATGCCGGGCCGCCTGAACGGCATCGACCTCGCGGAAGCGATCGACAAGCGGCCGGGGAAGCTGCCCGTGATTCTCGTCACGGGTTACGCGGAGGAGCTCGACCGCACGCGCACCGTCAACGTCCGCGTGCTGTCGAAGCCGTTCGACATCGCGCTGCTCGACGAGATCCTGCTGGGCATCCGCGAGGCGCGCGACGCGCGGCACGCCGGCGCGTGACCCGCGTCATGCGGGCCGGCGCCGGCGGCTGGACGAGCGTGACGCTCAGGCCGGCGTCATCAATCAGGCCGATTTCAGCAGGCGCACCCAGCCCGCGTAGCGATCGACGAAGCCCTGCAGGAACTTGCGGGTGTCCTCGCTGACGATCTGGCCTTGATCGTCGATGCGTGCCGGATCGTGCTTGATGAACATCTCGGGCTGACCGAGCGTCTTCACGTCGAGGTACGCGAGCACGTTGCGCAGGTGCTGCTGCGCGAGCGCGGTGCCCACGGCGCCCGGCGACGTGCCGAGCACCGCGCCCGGCTTGCCCGACCACGAGTTGGAACCCCACGGGCGCGAGCCCCAGTCGAGCGCGTTCTTCAGCACGCCCGGAACCGACCGGTTGTACTCGGGCGTGACGAACAGCAGCGCGTCGGCGGCTTCGATCGACTGCTTGAAGCGCTTCGCGACTTCCGGGAAATCCGCGTCGTAGTCCTGGCTGTACAGCGGCAGTTCGCCGATCTCGACGAACTCGAACGAAAAATCGGCGGGGGCGAGCGAAATCACGGCGTGCGCGAGCGCACGGTTCGTCGAAGCACGGCGCAGGCTGCCGACGACGACCGCAATACGATAGGACATGGCATTCTCCTTCCGGTGAGTGAGGAATCGGATCGATTGCTTCCGAATGGGCGACAAAGGTCTGTTTATAGGCAAGCCAGCCCGCGAGCCGTCCCACGGGGCCGTCCGGCCGACTTTCCACAAGGTTTTCCACAGAAATTGTGGATAACTCGACCGTTATGTTCTGACGTTACAGATTGCCAGCCGCGCGGCGCCGTCGACGCGCGAGCCGGGGTTCGGCAAGCATAGCGCAGCGCGCCGGCCGATTTCGTGAAATCGTGACGGAACATGCGTTGCGGGCAGGCGGCGCGCCCAGTAAGCTGCTCGCACCACGATGCGCGCGCGCGATGGCGCGGGCGCGATCGTTTCGAAACACCCCAACCCAGACATGCCGTCCGACTACGACGATCCCGTTTATCTCGCGCAACTGCGGCGCGACCTGCTGCGCTTCGCGCGACTCCAGCTCCGCGATGCCGACGCTGCCGAAGACGCCGTGCAGGAAGCCCTGACCGCCGCGTGGTCGCACGCAGGCGATTTCGCCGGGCTGTCGGCCCACAAGACCTGGGTGTTCGGCATCCTGCGCAACAAGCTGATCGATGTGCTGCGCGCGCGGCAGCGGACGGTCAACCTGTCCGCGCTCGACGCCGAACTCGACGGCGAATCGCTGCTCGATCGCGAACTGTTCAAGGAGAACGGACACTGGGCCGCGCATGCGAAGCCGCGACCGTGGCCGAAGCCCGAGACGCTGTTGCAGCAGCAGCAGTTCTGGACGCTGTTCCAGGTCTGCCTCGACCACCTTCCGGAGCAGATCGGGCGCGTGTTCATGATGCGCGAATTTCTCGATGTCGAGATTCCGGATATCTGCAGCGAATTGACGCTGACGACGAATCATTGCAGCGTGCTGTTGTATCGGGCGCGCACGCGCCTGCGAACCTGCCTGAGCGAAAAAGGACTGACGACCGAAGATGCTGCCGGGGAAATGTACTGACATCACGCGACTGCTGTCGGATGCGCTCGACAGGCATCTGACACTGCACGAGCGACTGCAGGTGCGCGTGCATCTGCCGACCTGCAGCGGATGCAGAGCCTATCGCGGGCAGATTTCGCTGTTGCGGACGGCCGCGAAAGCGGCGGCGGGGCAGGAGCCGGACGATGGCGGTGCGTCGTCCGGGGAGCGTTGAGACTCGGTTCGTGGTGCCGCGACCGTTCGCGTCGCGGGCGGAGGATTGCCCGGCGATCGCGCCGGCGGTGAATGCCGGTGCGTACGCTGGGCTGATGCAATAAGAAAAATACGGCGGGCAAGAATTATTCGAACAGCGCCTTCACCGATTCGGGCGGCCGGCCAATGGCTGCCTTGCCGCGATACACGACGATGGGCCGCTGCAGCAGAATCGGATGCGCGGCAATCGCGGCATAGGCTTCGGCATCGGTCAAATCGGTGCGCGCCAGATCCAGCACATTGTACGGCTCTTCGCCGTCACGCAGCATGTCACGGACCGGGCGACCGAGCTGCCGATGCAACGTTTCCAGTTCCTCGACCGTCGGCGGCGTCTTCAGGTACTCGACGACATTCAACGGCTTACCGGCGGCATTCAGCGACTCGACCAACGCAAGCGTCTCGCGCGACTTCGAGCATCGGGGGTTGTGGTAGATCGTGATCATCATTCAGGCCTGGATGGTAGAGCCCGGTATTGTAGCCAGTCTGGGATGGGGATTCGAAGGGGTGGTCGGGTGTGGATTCGTTGAATCTCTGAGGCGATTCGCGCGGCGGCGCATGATGGCCTGAAGTCTCGATAGGGGAGTGCTGTCCGGAAAGGGCGCGTCGAAGAATGGACGTGTTTATGCGCATAAAGGCAGGCGGTGCGTTGTCGCGGGATGAGCGGGATGGATCTACGAGCCAATGCGTCGTGACAGCCTCAGCGCTGAGCGAGTGGTACAGGGGATAGCGTGAGCCGATTGGTTTATGCGCATAAAGCCTGCGATCGTCGGTGGGCGTGTGTCGCGATCCACGGCGTGACCGTAGTCGATAACATCACGGCACCGAGGGACCGCTGTATCGATACGCGGCGTCGCCACGGCATCATCGCGCATCGGATTCACGTGGTGCTGCACATGGCTCATCGCTGCTCGCCATCGAGCGCCACCGGTTTATACGCATAAACATCGCGCCTGAACAGGACCTCACATCCGCGCATGCGCGTTCAACGGCACGCAGCACCGGAGCGCAATGCGGAGGTGAAGTACCCAAAGAACAACCCTCGCTCGTGAAGCCCAGCTGTTGCAACACAAGGTTGGCCGCTCGAGTTCGGTCGAGTTTATGCGCACAAACTCACCGGAGTTCTGACACGCGCCCCATCCATCGAAAGGGCAGTGCATCCGGGATATCGCAGAGCGCGATCACTCGCCCGACGACACGGCACGCGATGACACATCCATCCAGCAGTCCATCAACGAAGCAAGGTATCCGCGGCACCATCCAATCGAGTCACCGATCTCCTCAGACTCGTTTATGCGCATAAACCGATAGCCCGAATGGCTAATGCGTAGTTGTCGAACGACAATTTCATTGAAATTCAAATATCGTCCTGTAGAATTCCAACGACCAAAACAGGAGTGAAAATTGGCCGCGGAAATCATTGCAGTCACTCAACAAAAAGGTGGCGTCGGCAAAAGCACGATTGCCATGCACCTCGGCGCCGCGTTCCATGAAAAAGGGAAGCGCGTCCTCGTCATCGACGCAGACCGTCAAAACACGCTGGTTCACTGGTCGAGCGCAGCCGGCGACAGCGAAAACGGCATCCCGTTTCCGGTCGTCAACCTTGCCGAAGCCGACGGCCAGATCCATCGCGAGATCAAGAAGTTCATCAACGACTACGACATCATCGTCGTGGACTGCCCGCCGTCGATCACCGAGAAGGTCTCCGGCGTCGTCCTGCTGGCCGCATCGATTGCCGTGATCCCGACTTCGTCGTCGCCGGCCGATTACTGGTCGAGCGTCGGGCTGGTCAAGCTGATCCAGCAGGCGCAGGTCATGAACGAAGACCTCCGCGCGGTCTTCCTGCTGAACAAGACCGAAGAGAAGCGCATGCTGACCCGCGAGCTGAAGCGCGCGCTCGAGGAGCTCGGCTTCCCGTTGCTGAAAACGCAGATCCCGACACGGGAAGCGTACAAGCAGGCGATGGCGCTCGGTCAGACCGTGCTGCAGATGAACGATCGCGGCGGCAAGCTGGCCGCCACCGAAATACGCGCATGTGCCGACGAAATCGTCGCCATGCTGCCCTGACTTTATGCGCATAAAGGAGTCACATGAAACCCTCCCAATTTGCCAAAGGATTCCAAGCGCGCCCGGATATCACGACGAGCGAGAAGCGCACGGCGCTCGACCGGCTCAATGCGATCGACGGCATCGTCAAGTCCGAGACGCCCACGCCGACGCCGACCAAATCCGCCAAGAAAGACATCGCGCCGCCGCCCGCTCCGGAACTGACGATCGATCCGTCGATCGACGAGTCGCCGCAATATCGCGCGTGGCGCCTCGAGAATCGCTACGCACCGGGCCAGGTGATCGAGCTGTCGCTGAAGGCGATCAAGCATAGCCCGTTCAACCCGCGGCACTTCTATCTGAAGTCGTCGATTGCCGAACTCGCGGTCAACCTTGCAAAGCAGGGGCAGCAGCAGGCCATCCACGTGATTCCGGATTACGACAACCCGGGCACGTATTTCGTCAGCGACGGCGGTCGCCGCGTGCGGGCGCTGAAGGAAGCAAACAAGGAGTCGGTCAAGGCGATCGTGATCGACGTGCCGATCGGCATCCAGAGCTACAAGCTCGGCTACGACCTGAACGTCCAGCGCGATTCGCAGACGGTGTTCGACAACGCCGTCGTGTGGCGACGCTTCCTCGACGACAAGCACTTCCAGAGCCAGAAGGAGCTCTCCGAGCACCTCGGCCTCGACGAGTCGACTGTGGCCGTCGCGCTGTCGATCGGCAAGCTGCCGGAAGCGATCATGCAGGAAATGGTCGCGCGCCCCGACCGCTTCGGTTCGAACATGGCGTATCAGGTCGGCCGCTATCACAACGCGCGCGGTACCGAGGCGACGCTGCGGCTGATCAACAAGATCGTGTCGGACGATCTCAGCACGCGCCAGGTGTCGGACATCGTCAAGGGCCGCGTCGCGGCGCAGGAAACGCCGAAGGTCGCGGGCCGTCAGCGCTATGCGCAGCGTCTCGAGATCAAGCTCGGCGGTAAATCGGTCGGCGACCTGAAGTCGTATGGCGAAGATCGTATCGAATTGCGCCTGCGCGGCCTCCCGAAGGACAAGCGCGACGCGATTCTCGAGCAGCTCGAGCGGATGCTGTTGTCGGAGTGATGGAAACGGCCGGCAGGGCCTGGTGAGGACACCGGCCCGCCCCACTGAGGGGCGAGGCCGGCGGCGGCCCGTCAGCGGGCCTGAGCGGGCCTCAGGCGGCCCGCGACTGGTTCAGTGTGAACGACAGCAGGTCGCCGTCCGTCGGCTCGCCCCAGGTCTTCTGGGCCAGCCAGTCGAAAAAGGCCGTCTCGGCCAGCTTGGAATCGAGGCCGCGCTTGCGCCAGTCGTCGCGCAGATGCGAACCCATCGTCGGCAGCGCCTCCGATTCGAACGACTCGCGCGCCACGTCGCGCTCCGCGTCGCCCTGCTCTTCGTAGAGTACCTTCGCTTCCTTGCGGCGGAACGCCGCGAACTCGCTCAGCAGGCGTGCCTTCAGATCGTCCGGCTGGGCCGCCGCGACCTTCGCGGACGGCGTGCCGACAGGCAGCGCGTCGACCGACTCGACCGGCGGCGCATAACCCTTCTTCAGCGCATCCTTGAACAACGCCGGCGCGCTGCGCACCGGCGGCAGCGTCGTGCTGCGCATCCGCTGTTCGGTCATCTGCAGTGCGGCGCGAATCCGGTTCTCCTCGCTGTCCGCATAGAGCGTCTGCGCTTCCTTCAGCGGAATCCCGAGCTTGACCATCCGGTCGACCAGCGTGCTGTCGAACACGTTCGGGTGTTCATCGAGCGCGAGCATCGGCTGCTTGCGTTCGGTCACGCGGAACTGGATCTCGGCCACCCGGCGCCCTTCGCGGTGCTCGATCAGCTCGACGAAGATGTTGGTGACCGCGTTGACTTCCGCGATCGCGGGACGCAGGTAGTCGCGCTTGAAGTACTTGTACTCGCGCTTCGCCTCGTCGCCGGCTTCCGTATCGGGCGTACCCGACAGGATCGGCCGCCACCATTCCCACGGCTCGCGCATCGTCAGGTGGCTCGGGTTCGTCAGGTAGCGCACGCAGATCTCGTACAGCGCGAGACCGGCGCTGCTGCGCAGCTGGCTCTGGAACTGCAGGCTCAGGCGCGCGTACTGGACCGGGTCGAGCAGCTTCTTCTTGATCTTCGGTGCGAACGAGAATTCGACCCACACGCGGCGCGTCGTCGGATCCTCGAGAATTTCCGCGTCGGCGATCAGCGTCGAGATCCCCCACTTGCGGCCAGGCTTCTGGCTCGACGTCCCCGTGCTCCATTCGACCTGCACCGACACCATGCGGCGCAGGTGTTCCTTCACCAGCGCGGTGTCGTTCGAATCGAAAGCGGAGTTGGCGACGATGTCCGACAGCAGCGCGCGATACGTGTCGCCCGAGTCGTCGGCCTGCTGCGCGACGGCCAGCAGGACATTGAACAGCTTGCGAGTGAGGAGCGTGATCTTGCCGCTTTTCGGCTGAATGGCAATCGCCTCGACGGCCTTGCGCAATTCGGCTGAACTGGCACTCACCACATCCACATCGGTTTTCTTGGCGCGCTTCGTCGTGGCCAT